>CAWCDJ010000003.1:0-2049778 GCA_963794265.1 Bryobacterales bacterium | reverse complement strand
CACCTGAGCGACGAGAACAGTGCTAAGAACGGCCACGACGACAAGCGCTGTATGATGGAAGCCCGCCTGGAAGGGCGCCAGCCCATCGCGGTCACTCACGAGGCTCCAACCCTGGACCAAGCCGTCTCCGGTGCTGCCGATAAGTTGGCCAGATCGATCGAGAACATTCTCGGGAGGCTGCGCGCTCAAGAGAGCCGCGGCTGACTGGCGCCTTCCGTGGCCGAACCTGAGAGACCAGTCATGAGCGACACCAAAGTGCGGCCAGCCGCCGTCAGGAGTTACGGAAGAATCACGCAGCCCATAGGGCAAGTAGCTTTCTATCCGCTGCGATTCGAGCCGATCTATCAGTATCGGCTCTGGGGTGGCCGGCGTTTGGCCGACCTGCTCACCGCACCGCTTCCGGGCGACGGCCCTATCGGCGAGGCGTGGGTGCTGAGCGACCGCGGAGACCATCCCAGCCGTATTGCCAATGGACCCCTCAGAGGGCGAACCATCGCTCAACTGCTGGAACAGTTTCCAGAACAGGTGATGGGAACGCTGGCCGGCCGATTCCGCCGATTCCCGCTGCTGTTGAAGTTCCTGGACGCACGGGAAATGCTCTCGGTCCAGGTTCATCCGGCGGATACGCACACGGACCTGTTGCCGCCCGGCGAGACCGGCAAGACCGAAGCCTGGGTCGTGCTCGAGGCGGGGCCGGACAGCCGCATCTATGCGGGCCTGAAGCCGGGGACCACGGAAGTCGGTTTGCGCCGGGCGCTCACGAACGGAGGAGTGGCGGACTGCCTCGCATGCTTCACTCCGAAGCCCGGGGACGCTGTCTTCCTGCCGGCTGGGACGGTTCATTCTTTGGGCGGCGACGTGGTGGTGTTCGAAGTCCAGCAGAACAGCGATGTAACGTTTCGCCTGTACGACTGGGACCATGTGGATGCAAAGACGGGCAAGTCACGCGCCCTCCAGGTGAATCAAGCGCTCGCCTGCGTCGACTTTGGGGAGTGTGCTGGCGGTCTGCTGGCGCCCGTGGTGGAGGCCGCGAAGCCCGTGAAACGTGAGCGACTCTTTCACTGTGAACAGTTCTGGCTTTCGCGACTCCACGGAGACTCACCATTTACCGTCGGTGCCGCGGGTGTGCCGAGAGTGCTGGTATGCATCGAAGGCACCGGCCAACTCGAGCACGGCGGCGCCATTCATGTTGTCGGAAAAGGCGACGTGTTTCTGTTACCGGCGGTCATCGGACCGTGTACTTTTCGGCCGTG
This sequence comes from Bryobacterales bacterium, assembly GCA_963794265.1. Lineage (GTDB taxonomy): Bacteria > Acidobacteriota > Terriglobia > Bryobacterales > Bryobacteraceae > CAWCDJ01. The sequence continues at coordinate 2,048,525 of CAWCDJ010000003.1, read as the reverse complement.
CAACGCTGTGAGCGTCCTGGAAATCGAGGTGCCGAGATGAAAAAGCTGATCGTGTTTGACCTGGACGGCACACTGGCCGAAAGTAAGTCATCTCTCGATGCCGAAATGTCGCGGCTGCTCGGCGACCTTGTCGGCATTGTCAAAGTGGCCGTGATATCGGGAGGAGGTTGGGCGCAATTTGAAAAGCAAGTACTGTCCCGTCTCCCCCATGACGACAGCCTGGTGAATCTGTCCCTGCTTCCTACATGTGGGACACAGTTCTTCCGCTACGCATCCGACTGGAAAAAGATCTATTCGGAAGACTTCACCACAAAGGAGAAAGAGAAGATCGTCAGTTCTCTCAAGAGGGCAATCGCGGAGGCGGGATTCCGAGCCGAAAAGGTCTGGGGGGAGGCGATTGAAGACCGCGGTAGCCAGATCACGTTCTCGGCACTCGGCCAGCAGGCGCCCTTGGAAGAAAAGAAGAAATGGGATTCCGATTTTGCCAAGCGGAAGAAGATCAAATCGATTCTCGACAAGTTGATCCCCGAATTTTCCGTCCGCCTCGGTGGGGCGACGTCCATCGACGTCACCAAACCGGGCATAGACAAAGCCTACGGAGTCAGAAAACTAAGAGATGTTCTTGGCATTCCATTGAAGGAAATGATTTTCATAGGTGACGCCCTGTTCGCGGGAGGGAATGACTACCCGGCTGAACAGGCGGGTGTCGTTTCGATTCCGGTGCAAGGTCCCCACGAGACGAAGCGGGTTGTCGAAGCAATCATCTATTGTTTATCGGATCGCGGTCAGGAAGCGTTGAAGCTATGAGGAAACTCTGATGGGTGGATTTAAGTTGCAGCGCCTGGGAATGATAATGGAGCCGGAACCGGGCAATCCCCAGGAGGTTGAAGGAGTCTTGAATCCCGCCGCCGCCCGCGGGCCCGATGGCAAGCTCTACCTTTTCCCGCGGCTGGTGGCGGAGGGGAACTACTCACGCATCGGCATCGCGCGAGTGCGGTTCAATGAAGCCGGCGATCCGTCAGGCGTGGATCGGCTCGGCGTGGCGTTGCAACCCGAAGCCGACTATGAGTTGCAGCCCGGCGGTAAGGGCGGGTGCGAGGATCCGCGGATCACGTTCGTGGAACCACTGCGGCGCTACCTGATGACTTACACGGCATTTTCGGTTCGAGGCCCGCGGATCGCTCTGGCCGTATCGGAAAACCTCTTCCACTGGAAGCGCCTGGGGCTCGCGAACTTCGGCTCGTATCAGGGCATCGAATTCGCCGACGTGGATGACAAAGACGCCAGTCTCTTTCCCGTCGCCATTCCCAATCCATCCGGGCACCCGGAAATGGCCATCCTCCACCGGCCGCTTTTCCCCGGCACTCGTCCCGAGGAAACCGCTCGCCACCCCGCGTCCCGTGAGGTGGATCTGGAGCGGGAAAGCATCTGGATTTCCTACTGCCCGGCGCCTCCGGAGGGCCGTGAACTGTGTTGCGTCGGCAAGTTTACTTCCCATCACCGGCTGGCGACTCCCGCGTCTTCCTGGGAGAGGCTCAAAATCGGAGGCGGCACTCCGCCCATCTTGACCCGGCACGGCTGGCTAATCGTCTACCACGGCGTGAGCGAAACGATGGAGCCGGGCAGCACCGCCCGCAAACTATGCTATTCGGCCGGGGTGATGGTGCTTTCAAAGGAGCATCCGCGCGTGATCCGCTATCGTTCACCGGCGCCTGTGCTGACTCCGGCGTTGCCGCAGGAACGAAGCGGTACCGTTGCCAACGTCGTGTTTCCCACCGGCATCGACCACCGCGACGATCTTGGCTCACCGGACCGCTTCGACGTGTATTACGGGATGGCCGACAACCGGATTGGTGTGGCACGCCTTGACGTGCCGGATTTCGTGCCGGCGGGAGGAGTTGCAGACCCGCCAGAAGCAAAGGTGTAAGGCGTTCAGGAGTTAGTCATCGTGAAACCGAATGCGGATAGGCCCACGGCAAAGGACGATCTGAAGACCCTTCCCATGCTGGAACTGCAGGCAAAGTTAGGGTCGTCGCCGGACGGTCTCAGTCAAGCCGAGGCGCAGAAACGGCTGACACAATATGGACCTAACGAAATTGAAGAAAAGAAAACCAATCCGTTCCTGAAATTCCTTACCTATTTTTGGGGTCCCATCCCGTGGATGATCGAAGTGGCGGTGATTTTGTCAGGCGCCGTTCGGCCACTGGCCGGATTTTTTCATCATCGTTCTTCTCCTGATTTCCAACGCCGTCGTCGGATTCTGGGAGGAACGCCAGGCGGGCAACGCCATCGCTGCGCTGAAGGCCAAGCTGGCGATCAAGGCCCGTGTGAGACGTGATGGAAAGTGGATCACCCCGGCGGCGCGTGAGGTGGTGCCGGGCGACGTCATTCGCCTGCGCTTGGGCGACATCGTTCCGGCGGATGCGCGCTTGCTGGACGGCGACCCGGTGGAGGTCGACCAGTCCGCGTTGACCGGCGAATCTCTGCCCGCCGAGCGCCAAGCGGGCGAGGCTGTATTCTCCGGGTCGATCATCCGCCAGGGCGAAATCGGCGCACTGGTATATGCCACAGGCGCGAACACGTACTTCGGCAAGACGGCGCAACTGGTGCAGGAGGCGCACACCGTCAGCCATTTCCAGCGCGCCGTGCTGAAGATTGGCGATTACCTGATCCTCCTCGCGGTGGCTCTGGTGGCGGTGATTATTATTGTCGCGCTCTTCCGCGGAGACCCGATCTTCACTACACTGCAGTTCGCCCTGGTGCTGACGGTGGCCGCGATTCCCGTGGCGATGCCGACGGTGTTGTCCGTGACGATGGCGGTCGGGGCGCGTCTGCTAGCGAAGAAAGAAGCGATCGTAACCCGGTTGGCCGCTATCGAAGAATTAGCTGGTGTGGACGTGCTATGCGCGGACAAGACCGGCACCCTGACCCAGAACAAGCTGACGCTTGGCGATCCGTTCAGTGTGAATAATATCCCCGCCGATCAAGTCATCTTGAACGCCGCGCTGGCGTCGCGTGCTGACAATAACGACACTATTGATCTGGCCGTCTTAGGTGGCATGAGAGCCGATCAGGAATTGAATGGCTATCAGGTGCTCCATTTCCAGCCGTTCGACCCGGTGCATAAACGCACGGAATCCGCTGTCAAAGCTGCTGACGGAAGCACGTTCAAGGTGACGAAGGGCGCGCCGCAGGTGATTCTGGATCTGTCGGCTAATGCCGGGCAGGTAAGGCCCGCAGTCGAGAAGGCGGTCAATGAATTCGCGGCGCGAGGCTTTCGTTCGTTGGGCGTGGCGCGGGCCGAGGGAGAAGGCCAGTGGCAGTTTCTTGGTGTGTTGCCCCTGTTCGACCCGCCACGGGAAGATGCCGAGCCAACCATCGCGACCGCGGGCCACATGGGCGTGAAGGTCAAGATGGTTACCGGAGATCAACTGGCCATCGCCCAGGAAACAGCCAAGAAATTGGGGATGGGCACCGCAATTCTCGACGCCCGCGGTCTGGGCGACGTTAAGCATCACGAGACTGCTCAAGCGGCGGAGTCCATCGAAAAGGCCGACGGTTTCGCGCAGGTATTCCCCGAACATAAGTTTCATATCGTGGATGTACTGCAGCAGCACGGCCACATCGTCGGTATGACCGGCGACGGAGTGAACGACGCACCCGCGTTGAAAAAAGCCGACTGCGGCATTGCCGTCTCTGGTGCGACGGACGCGGCGCGCGCAGCGGCGTCCATCGTGCTGATGACGCCCGGCCTGGCGGTGATTATCGACGCGATCAAGGAGAGCCGGAAGACTTTCCAGCGGATGAACAGCTACGCGATCTACCGCATCGCCGAGACGCTGCGGGTGCTGTTGTTCATGACGCTGGCGATTCTGGTGTTCAACTTCTATCCATTGACGGCCGTGATGATCGTCATACTGGCTTTGCTCAACGACGGAGCCATCCTCTCCATTGCCTACGACAACGTTCATTACAAGGATAAGCCCGAGGCCTGGAACATGCGGCTGGTGCTGGGAATTTCGACCGTGCTGGGCGTAATCGGGGTCGTCTCCGCCTTCCTTTTGTTTTATCTCGGTGAACGCGTCTTTCATTTCGATCGTGCGCACATCCAGACGCTGATGTATTTGAAGCTCTCCGTGGCGGGCCATCTGACCATTTTCCTGACGCGCACGCGCGGCCCGTTCTGGTCCATACGCCCGGCGCGGATTCTATGGGCAGCAGTGGTCGGCACCCAAGCGATAGCGACTCTGATTGCGGTTTATGGGCTGTACATGACTCCCCTCGGCTGGGGCTGGGCAGCCTTCGTGTGGGGCTATGCTCTAGTGTGGTTCCTGCTGAATGACCGCGTGAAACTGCTAGCCTATCGGGTTTTTGACCCCCACTGTAGCCCCATTGTTGGCCAGAAAGCGGCTCGATCTTACACCGCGGATCGCCGCACGGGCCTATTAGCTCTATGAGCAGCGAGGCCGCTGCGATGGCCAGGCAGAGCAAGACTGGCTTAAAGCGGAGCGCGAGATTCGAAAAGGTTAGACGAAGATGAAAATCAATTCAAGACATTTCCGCGTGCGGCCCGGAGAAAAGATCGCACTCGGAGAGCGGCCGACCGTGGTAAAGCCATTTTTCAAGTCGAAAAAGCAGTATCGAAAACTCCCGGAAGAACACGTTGAGGAGTTGAGTTCGCTGCATCCCGCTGGCACGACGACTCCGGTGATTTTCGGGACCGATGACAACGGCAACATCTACTTAATCGAATTCGCCCGCGAAGGATCGCCGGCGGGTTGGATCCTCAACTGGAAGTCTTTCTACCACGAGACGATCCCCTTCCCGTAAGGGGTCATCGCAATCGAAAAGCGCTTCTATCTCTGCCAAGACTGGCTGAGTCGGTCCGACGAATCTGCGGCCCTTCAGGCCCAGGTGGCCCTTATCGATATCTCGGATCTTTGCAGTTTTGGCCTTCGTGGAACTCACTCGGAACCCGCTCCTCTGACCAGATCCTACGTCCGGCCGCATTGGGTTTGCCGAGAAGTATGCATTCCGGTCACGGAAATGCTTATCAATGGCCGCCTTCGCAGACGAAGCCGATGGGCAGAGCAAGGATAGAGATACTGCACAACATTCTCGCTTCCTGATTCCCGGGAGGGCGAAATGTACACGTCCCTTGCATTTCGCAGGGCAAGGCAGGGAATATAATGAGCGCGGAGGTGCCTCATGCGCTTCGAAGCATTCTCTTTCGGCTCTATCCGCATCGACGGGGTTACCTACGAGCACGATGTCGTGATCGACCGGGGCGAGGTCCGCAAGCGCAAAAAGAAGCCATCCAAGAGGTTCCGCAACGATTTCGGACACACGCCGCTTTCTCTCGAAGAGGAGATCCCGTGGAAATGCCGGCGTCTCGTCATCGGCACGGGAGGCGGCGCCCTGCCGGTTATGGAGGCAGTGAAACGCGAAGCCAAGCGGCGCAAGATCAAGCTTCTGATTCTTCCGACAACAGAGGCCATCGAGGAGCTGAAAAAGAATTCCAAGGAGACAAGCGCCATCCTGCACGTGACCTGCTGAAGAGCCTTCCACTACCGTCGAAAACCGCGTCCCGCTTCCACGCGAGATTCGGGGTCCCCATGCCCCGAATTTCAGCATGCCAACCACGACCGCAAAAGCTCACAATGGAGGTAGGAGCATCCCATGCCCGGAACGTACAAGATGATTGAGCTCGTCGGTACTTCTCCTGTTAGCTTTGCCGAGGCGGTCAAAACCGCCGTAGAGGAATCGGCGCATACCGTGCGACACATGGACTGGTTCGACATAGTGAAACAGAGCGGCCGGATCGTCAACGGCAAAGTGCAGGAATTCCAGGTGACCATCAAGGTCGGCTTCAAAATCGAGCACTAGCGAACCTGCGGACGTAGCTCTGCCTGCGCGCCCGCCCCTTGCTGCGACGCACAGCTCGATCGGCTGGCAGTCGGGGGAATTCGCGCAGAAATCGGCTCATCGGGCGCCGGCTCCAAAGCGGCTCGAGCCCAAGATCGAGATACGTCTGCCCGATGGTGTGGCGAATGGCAGCTGCTACCTCCGGTTGCCGGCCGTGCCGAGCTGGCGTTATGGCGTGATATCGGGAGCTTTCGTACCCCCCTACGTCTGCGGCCGGCGCAAACTCAGGCGGTAGTGAGGGGTCGGTGGTAGCATCTTCCCGACTACCGGATGTCTACCGAAAGTTCGCCCGATGTAATGTTCTGGAACGAAAAGTGTGGTGGTCTACTTTTGGACCGCCACGAACCGCCGCTCACGCGGCGCTTCGTGGTCTATTATTGCTCCGCCGTTTATAGCCGAAGAAGTGCACCGCGACTCTACCGCCTGGAGCGACTCCCTCGCGCCCTACCGTGGGAAACAGTACGCACACTTCTGCAATCCGTGGACAAGGCATCGCCCATGGGCCTGCGTGATTACGCGATGTTCCTGTTGATCGCTACCTACGGATTGCGTGCCAGCGAGGTGGTGGCCATCACTCTCGACGACATCCATTGGAGACAAGGCATCCTGCGAATCCACCAGCGCAAAACCTCCTCGCCTTTGGAACTGCCGCTCACCAATGAGGTTCTGTCCGCGCTGGTGAAGCATCTGAAACGAACGCCACCACCGGCGCCATATCGGAGAGTCTTCCTGCGAATGCGCGCTCCCATGGGCGTGCTGAAACCGACCGCTGTCACGGAGGCCTTTCAGGCGCTGGTTCGCAAAAGCGGGCTCAGCGTTTCCTACCAGGGCCCACATTGCATGCGCCACGCGTACGCCCTGCGTCTCCTCAAAACTGGAACTCCGCTTAAGACCATCGGTGACATCCTCGGGTATCGTACCGCAGAGGCCACGTGCATGTACCTGCGATTGGCCACTGGGGATCTGCGTGAGGTGGCTCTTGCAGTTCCGGGCGCGCGCGCCGGAAAGGAGATGAGATGAATGTCTCATGGCCCTACGGTCGGCGGTAAGCTCCGGGAGGCGACTTCCGGAGTAGACAGGTCACAGGCTGTATCGTTTTGGTGGGGCGCAGACCCCGTAAAGGAGATTGGTCAGACCTGTGGATTGAACGTCATCGTGAGGCGTGCGAACGACCTCGAATAGGAGTATGGTGACCGCCGCAAAGTTAGTCTACTCGACCTGGAAGATCTACCTACCAGGAGAGAGGAATGGAAAAGCGATTTATCGGCATCGACCTACACCGCAACCGGTTCACGTGCTGCATCCGGCTGGAGAACGAACGCACGTACGTGACCGAGTGGGAGCTGGAGGATCTGGGGAAGTTCGTGAAGAAGCTGCGGCCAAGCGACGAAATCGCGGTGGAAATCACGGGCAACACAAGGTTGTTCTTCGACGCGGTGGCCCCACATGTGGCGCGCGTGGTGGTAGTGAACACGAACCAGTTCAAAGTGATCCGTCAATCAGTGAAGAAAACCGATCCGCACGACGCGCGAGCGCTGGCGCTGTACTTATCGAAAAACATGCTGCCGGAGGTGCGTATGAAGGATAAAGAGCACGGGCAACTGGCGAGTCTGACGCAGACGCGCGACACGCTGGTGAAGCTGCGCACGGCGCTGAAGAACAAGATCAACAATATCCTGAGCGCGCGCGGGCTGAACCTGGCCAAAGAAGCGCTATCCAGCGAGAAGAAGCTCAACGAAGTGGTGGAACTGCCCTTTGACGAGATCGTGCGGATCGAGTTGCGGGTGATTGTGGAGCAGATCCGCAGCCTGAACAAGAGTATCGCGGAACTGGAAAAGACGATCGGCGAGGAAGGCTCGAAGCTGGAAGGTCACAAGGGTCTGTCAAGCATCAAGGGGATCGGCAAAATCACCGGCGCGATTCTGTTGAGCGTGATCGGGGACGTGAACGACTTCGCCGATGAGGGCCGTCTGGCGAGCTACTTCGGGATCGTGCCCCGCGTATCGAACTCGAATGAAACCGAGCACAGCGGCCGGATTCACAAACGAGGAACGAAGCTGGGGCGGACGGCGCTGGTGCAATCGGCGTTGATCGCCGCCAACTACAGCCCGTACCTGAAGCGGTTCTATGAACAAGTCAAAGCGCGGCGGGGCGCCGGCAAGGCCATCATCGCCTTGGCCCGGAAGTTCCTTGGCATCATCTACCGGACCTTGAAAAACAAATGGGTCTTCGAGGACTTTCCGAATTTCGTTTTGGCGGAGGCGTCATGAAGAGGCTCTGGGACCCACCAACGGAAATCCAGGCTTCTGATTTCCGCTCCGCCGCCCGTCGTTTCGGGTGGATAGCAGAACGGTGCTCGGAGGCAAGGGGTTCGCTTCGCCGCGGCAAACACCGCCGCGCCCTTGCCTCCTGTGCGCCGTTCTGCAGAGGTCAACGGCCGCGACGGGCGGCTCCGACGGAAACCAGAAGCAGAGCAGTTTCTTCGTCTTACGAAAGACGAGAACCAGTGTGCAGTAGACAAAACATCATAGGAGGGGCAGTGATGAAAGGAACTTCGTCGTTCACCCCGGTGTTTTCGTCTCGCTTGGCGCCCTCCTTCGCTCGGTATGTGGATCTGAAGCGGGCTTTGGGGCGGCGTTTCGATCTTCCAGCCCGCACGCTGCAATCCCTGGATCGGTTCCTTTGCGACCAAAGCACAAAGTACCCGGAACTGAATGCCGCCGCGTTTCAGGCGTGGTGTCACACTCACGAACACGTTACTTCGGGGGTTCGACGAGTTCGCATGCTGGAGGTTCGGAGCTTCTGCTTGTATCGCCGCCGGACCGAACCGAAGTGCTTCGTTCCGAACCCAGGTTTCTTTCCGCCCTACCATCAACGGCTCAAGCCGTACATATTCTCCGCGGCCGAAGTGGGGAAACTGCTCAGGGCGGCTGCGCCCTTGGTGCGGAATCCGGCATCCCGCGAACGCCACTTTTTATGTCCAGAAGGGTAAGGTTAAGCTTACAGTTGTGTCCCACAACGGCAAAGAGCTGTGGTAGCCATCTTCGGCGCAGGCCACTTCTTCCTTTGTTTGGCGCACCAAGCGCCGCGCATGTCGACCGCGACCTCTATGGAGTTCAGGCGAATGGCATCCAAGCTGCCATGGACGGGTGCAGGTCAGTGGAGACGTTTTTTTCGAAGGAGAAGTGAAATGCTCGGTTTGGGATTAGTCGGAACCATCATCGTGGTTGTGTTAATCGTTTGGCTCATCCGCAGGGTGTGAACGATCCAGTCGGACGGCGTCCTGCACAGCCGGGATCGAGATGCTGCACGAAGACTAACGCCAGGCCCTTGTGCGAAGGCGAAGCCTTGACCAACGCCTCGAAGCCTCCCGCCGACGCCCCGATATCCACAATAGGGTACCGGGGTTTGTGCCCTTGTTGCCGGACCGCAATGCCGAGAAGATGCAGAATCTGCCGTTGCGCATGCAGAGTACGCAATCGGGAGGCCCGCAGTCAGAGCGCAAGCGGCTCTTTCAACTCCATGAGAGATTGGTGCACCTCGTGCACAGTGAGAGGAAGAGCTTAACCACCACCCCACAGGAGGAAACAGATGCACGAGTCGCACAGAAGAGCCGCCGAGCAGCACGAACTCGCGGCACACGCCCATCGCACAGCTGCCGAATACTACGACAAAGGGGATCCCGAAGTGGCAGTCTGGCATTCGGAACGGGCCCTGGAATACTCGGATCACGCTTACGAGCTTGCAAAGGAAGCCCACAACAAGTCCGGAAAGATAGGAGCTTTTTAATGTCTACACGCAATAGCCACGGATCGCATTACGAGAATCATCAAAGGGCTGCTGAGTTGCACGACAATACCGCCCACGCTCATCGTAGTGCCGCGGAAGCCCACGAGAAGCAAGATCACCAAACCGGGCAAGAGCTCTCCAGGCAAGCTCTGGAACACTCCCAAGCGGCCTTTGAGCAGACCGGGCAGGTCCATCGGAGTGTGGTGAATGAACACGGCATCGCGATCTTTGGGCACGAGGATATCGCGACACTGGCCTATACGCTGTGGCAAGGTAGAGGGGGTCCGGACGGATCACCGGAGGAAGACTGGTTCCATGCCGCACGAGAATTGCGGGCCCGCAGCGAAGTTCTCCAGAAGTGAATGCACGCCCGACTGAATCGGAATCCATCAACGCTCCTATTTCTCGTCCTTCCCGATGCGGGCGGTGTTCTGCGCCGCCCATCTGCTTGCAGCGGAAGGTACCCTGCCAAACTACCGGCGCAAGAAAATCGCTGTGCGCAAACACGTCACTACTGACGCTGGATCGCTTGGACCTTCAGTTGCTCTTGTCATGGCGCGAGTTTCGGCTGCTCCGCTCTGTCTAGCGGGCCGAATGTCGGTCCACGAACTTAAGTGAAGGAATTGCGAGCGCGGCCTCTAATGACGGTCGGCGACGGACCGGAATCGAAGATAGAAGTTATTGAAAAGGAATCGAGAAAAACCATGATGACAGCTGAAATAGTGAAACAAAAAGGTGATGAAAGAGCGCACGAAGCTGCTAACGTACCGATGGATCGGATTCGCGTTGCGCCCAATACCGTGGCGTACGTAGAGAATCACAAGCTCGTAGTGGAGTTTGCCATCCCGGGTGCTCCAACCGAGACCATCGATGTGAAGATGCTGGAAGACAGCGTCTACCTGACAGCGCCGGCAAGAGAAATCGAATATGCCGCGGCGCTGGCTTTAGGCTGGCCGGTTAAACCTGGCAAAGCCGAAGCAACCTATGAGCACGGACTGCTCCGAATCGAGGTGCCCCTCAAAGATCCAATGGAGGGCGCGGTGAAGGTCGGCATCAAATCAGGTGGCGGGCAAACGGTCATCGACTCTACGAAGAACAAAACGCCAAAACCATAAGACTGTGGCAGAGGGGATCGTTGTTTTGTGAGCGCGTCCGGCAGTTGACTACTCCCCGGTCGACTGACCTGACGTGGCCAGATGGTACCGCAAGGGCGCCGGCGTCGCTGCTGATTTTGGTATCGTCCGGGAACCTAATCCTCGTCTGTATGGCCCGCGGCGTGCTCATGCTGTGCCATGTCCTCCACGAGCACAGAGCCACTTGCGACCACTATGGAAGAGCCTCTCGAACGGCTTGTGGCTTTCGAGCCCACCACGTTGCCGGTGTTGAGCGTCTACCTGAACACTCAGCCGGATCAGCATGGCCGCACACCCGACGCGGGGCCATTTCTTCATCGCGAATTCAAAGCTCTGGCCAGGACCTGGGCGCCGGGCTCCGCCGAGCGTCACAGCTTCGATCGAGACGTGGAGCGAATCGTTTCTTATGTCGCTGACAAAATCGACCCAGCGGCAAACGGGGTCGCCCTATTCGCGTGTTGGGGCACGCAAGAATTCTTTGAGGCAATCCAGTTAACCACCCCTGTCAGCGATAATCGCGTCTATGCCACCAACCAGCCTCATCTGTATCACCTGGTACATCTCGATGGACAATATCCGCGGTACGCCGCGGTGCTTACGGACATGAACACGGCGCGTCTCTTTGTCTTCGGGCTTGACCACGTCATTGGAGCGGAGGAGGTGAATGGCAAGAAAGTTCATCGAGTCAAGGTGGGTGGATGGTCGCAGGCCCGCTACCAGCGGCGCGTGGGGAACGCGCACCTGGAGCACGCCAAAGACGTTATCGAACGCCTGGCTCAGATTGTCCGCGAAGACACAATTACCCACATCATCCTCGCCGGAGATTCGGTTGTGATTCCGCTCCTGGAAGAGCAACTGCCTCGGGATTTGGCTTCCATGGTGCAGGTAATCAAACTCGATATTCACGCTTCCGAACAGGACGTCCTGACCGCCACACTCGCAAAGCTACAGGGGCAGGAAGCCAGAACTGGCGCGGAAAAGGTGGAGCGACTGATGCAGCAATACCGCGGTCGCGGATTAGCCGTAGCCGGGCCGCAGGAGACGCTTGAAGCGCTGGCCAAGGGACAAGTGGAAGAACTGCTTATCAGCGGCGGGCTTGAGAAGAGCCCTCCCAAGCGGGAGGAAGTGCAAGCCATCCTCGCGCCGGAGATTCCCGATTCAGAGTGGAGAACAAAGAGCAAAGAGCCAAGGCCAGCTTCGGTGCCCGATCTACTGGTGACGAAAGCCAAGCAAACTGGCGCAACCGTGACGTTTATTGAAGACGGGGCTTTACTCGAATCGATCGGTGGAGTCGGTGGGTTCCTACGGTGGCGCGAGTAAATCGGCCATTGGTCTGCTTATCGAGAAGCATGTCCAAGGCTGATAACCGTGTCGCCGGAGCCAACCGCTGTTGGCGTTTTCCGTTCCGCTGTCGCGGTTTACGTCGCGGGTCGGCGGTGGCTCAGCTACGTTAGCCCGCACGCCATGCGCTTAGGGCTGTCGCAAAAACAACTTCACAGATTGGGTGAGATGGTGTAGTTCCACTTCGGTAGGATCTGCGTGGGGCTTCATGCGAAGGGATTGAAGCTGTTCGGGTGTCGGTTCGGTACCGGTGGGATAGTTGCGACGGTCGAGTTGAGCGGTGACCGACAAGCCGGTTTCCGTTCTGGTGGAGCGAATGAAGTTGAGGATCTTCTGGTAGCTGTCGAGTGGTTCGCCTGCCCAGTTCTTGGAGATCTCTGAAAAGAGACGATGTTCGATGGGGTTCCATTTGGAAGCGCCCGTGGGGTAGTGGGCCACGGTGAGAGTCAGGCCGAGGGAGTCGGCCGAGTTGAGATTGGAGTTCGGTTTTCCAGGTACGGCGACGAGCGCCATTGCTGCCACCGGTGTCGCTGAGGATGAGGAGTTGTCGGGAGCGCGGATAGCGGAGTCGACCCTTCTTGGTCGCCACCAATGAGCGATGGCGTGAGCCGCAAAGGCGGATGTGTCATGCGAGACGCCAACCATGACCGATCCCCGATTGGCGAGGAGATCGTAGATGCCGTACGGGATGGCGACACCGGTGGAATCCGAGCGGAAATCGTGGTCGTTGACCAGGCGGGGAGACAGATCCCAACGCGAGCCGGGATTCTTGAAATTGCCGACCAGTTCGCGCTTCTTGGTATCCACGCTAATGATGGGTAGGCCACGGCGTTGGAAGCGTCTGACGAAGATCGCTCAGATAGAGGAACTGATCATTGCGGTCGGGGCTGAAGTCGGTGGAGAGTTTCTTGTGATTGACGCGCAGGGAATAGCCCATCTGGTGGAGAAGACGAGCGACGGTGTTAGGGCTAACGACTGACACCGAAGTCGCCCAACGCCATGGCAATCTTCTCGGTAGTGCGTCGAGACCACTTCAGCCCGGTGATGGGATCGCCGGCGGTGTCGTATTCGAGCAGGAACTCGATCAGTGTGACGATGTCGGCGGTTTTTTTTCGACCGGTTTGCGTCCGCCGCCGGAACGGCGGGTGCGTCCCGTCGATCACATTCTGATCGAGCAGTTGTTGGCGCCCGCGAGCGACGGTGTGCGGGTCCAAGCCGAGGAATTCCGCCAAGAACGCTATCGCCACCGTGCCCCAGCTTGATGGATTCCAGCCCGGCAAACAAACGACGCTGTTGCTCGTCGAGCAAACCCCTTAGTCATGTTTGACATCGACGGCACGCTTACAGACACCGTGAAAGTTGCGTGTAACCATCGCGGCACGCCTTCTGCGCCAGCGCCTGGGGCAGCCACGACTTCCCAATTCCGGTCGGGCCCGTCAGCAGGACGGAAAGACGTTGGGCCACCCACTGGGACCCAACCAGGCTGCGCATGAATTGCCGGTCCAAACCACGCGGATGACGGTAGTCGAAATCCTCCACGCAGGGCTCCGCGTCCAGCTTGGATTTCTTCAGTCGCCGTGCCATCGCCTGGTTCTCACGCCAGCTCCAGTGGTGATCCCCCAGGAGGCCGAACCGTTCCTCGAAACTGAGGTTCGCCGCGCCGGCATCTTCCATTTGCCGGCAGTAGGCGTCCGCCATGCCGTTGAGGTGCAACGCGTGCAGCTTCTCCAGAGTTTGCTGATTCAGCATCCGGAAACCCCCTGGGCGGGTTTGGCGCTATCGCTGTAGTAGCTGGCGCCGCGGATGTTGGCGTGTTCCACCGACGGTATTGTGATCAGCTGCGGCAGCGGTTGCTGATCCAGCCCGGAGGCCAGGATTGACTTGACGCTCTGATAGCGATGGGCCTTCATTCTCACAGCGCGCGTGCAAGCCGCTTCCACGCGTTCCGGCCCATACTTGCGGCTCAACGAGATGACGTCCAGCGCCGAGCGATACCCCATCTCCGGATGCGGCTTCTGACGCGCTGCGGCGTACACTGCTGGCGATGGCGACGAATCAGACGCCGCTTGGCCACATTCCTTCACTCGCGCACGATCCGGCTGACCGTGGCGCGAGCAATACGACGCCCCTTTTCCTCTTTGGTCTGCACTGTATAGGAAATCGGCCAACCAGCCGGAGTTCCTTGACGAGGCCGCGCGAAGGGCATTCGAGTGGATGCGGTATCAGAGCCCTGACGACACGGTGATGGTCTCCAATTACCGACCAGCGAATGGCGTGACGAGCAGTGGGTGATGGGTTATGTGTTGTACGTGAATGTGCTGGTTCACGCCTATCTTGTTCGTTATGGCGAGCACGAGTCCGCCGACCGGGTTGATGAACCGCCTGGAGGTCCTTGGTGAGGCGAAGAACCCCCACGAGCACGAAGGACTCGTGGTGCCGGCCAAGCCCTATTACGCCCTATACTCCTACAAGCTCTTTCACAGCGACCGTTTCGACCTGCTGGGCGAAAGCCTGGCGATTCTGACTGGGAGTGCTTCGCCTCAACGCGCGTGGAATCTGGTGGTGTGGGTCGAGGCTGAGTGCGAGGCGATGAGGGATCGCGGAGAACTGGCCGTGGATTTGCCGCCCTGCCTGTTTCCATATATCCTGCCGCATAACGCCGACTGGCGCCCACGATACGAGCGATTGAATCGGCCCGGCGAGTATCGCAATGGAGGCGTCTGGCCGTTTGTTTGCGGCTTCTATGTGGCAGCATGCGTTGGGGCCGGGCGAATGGGGCTGGCGCGGCGGAAGCTCCTGGCGTTGACCGAACTGGTCAAGCCATGGCACGAAAACGAAGCGGATTGAGGTTTCAACGAGTGTATGAAGGGGCAGACCGGTAAACCCAGCCGGCGCGACTAGCAGACCTGGCCGGCGGCGATGTACCTCCACGCTGCCGAGTGCGTTCAGCAGCAGTGCACCCCGTTCTTTAGCGAGATCCGTGCATCCAACCCTGCGTAGTGGGGATTCACAAGCTTTGCGCCGAGTTGGCTCCCGATGTGCTCTTGAAGGATAGTATGCGGACGAATGGGCTGTTGCTCCTGGTTTTGGTTCCGGGCTTGGCCGCGCAGGCAGCTGACGTCTGCAATCCTGCGGATCTGCTTGGGCCTTATGCGTTCCAGTCATCGGGCTCGACAGACATTGGCGGGACGCCGAGGCCGACTGCCAGACTGGGCCGGATAGCCTTTAATGGGCGCGGGGGCCTGAGCGGAACGGCGTCTGCGACCTTTAGCGGACTCCTTCTGGGCAACTCGGTGACGGGGAGCTACGAGGCAAAATCGGATTGCTCGGTGTTTTGGAAGTTGCAGGACGATTCCGGCGGCTTCCAGAACTTCAGTGGAACTCTTTCAAGGGACGGAACCAGCGTGCAGTTCAAACAAACGGACCCAGGCGGCGCTCAGCACGGCATCATGCAGATAACGTCCGACGCATGCTCGGCGGCAGATCTCCAAAAGAAATACGACTTCAAGGTATCCGGCAGCACCACGCCGATGCAGACCGGCGAAGTTCCGCGCGGGGTTTCCGCCAGGGGGACGGTCGACATAGCCGAGAATGGCAGTCTTCGCGTAGAGAGCGACTGCTCGGTACGGTTCGGATCGACGCTCCCGGCTCAGGACTGGAAGGCCGCCGAACTGTCGACCATGGCGATGCGTGGATTTCTGGTCAGTGGCGGCAGGGAAATCCTGGCCCTACAGACCGACCCGGGTGCAATGGTGGCCGCGCCTCACGTGCGACGGAAGGTGAAGCCCCGTAGATGATAGGTGCAAGGCCGGCTACGGAAAGTGCAGCTTTTGCCTGGGGCCTTCCACCAGATTGTGATCGCTGGTCCGAGTCTCCACGCTGATGTGGTTTGGTGCCTGGCTTGCATCTACCGAAGACTGGATGAAGAACCCGGGCTATCTGCGCATGGTCCTGCTGGTGTTGGCCTCTACGACTGACCTTCTTGGCCAGGTAGATGCCCGCGAGATCATCCGTAATTCTGTTGCCGCCGACGAACGCAACTGGAAGATCGCCCGGAACTACGGGTTTCTGCAACGGGTCGAACTCCGCCGCCTGGACTCCCAGGGTGGGTTGAAGTCATCCGAGGTGAAGACGTACGACATCACGTTGCAAGAAGGCACGCCCTACCGGCAACTCGTGCAAAAAGACGACCGCACGTTGCCCGCCACTGAAGAGAGGCGAGAGCAGGTGAGTTTCGCAAAGAGCATCGCCGAACGACGGCAAGAGACCACGGCGGAGCGAACGAAGCGCCTGTCGGCTTATGAGGAGCGCCCGGATTGGCAGCGTGAGGCCTGGCACGAGTTGGCGGATGCGTTCGACTTCAGGTTGGCCGGAGAGGGGAGACTGGATAACGCCCCCATCTTCCTCATCGAGGCGACGCCGCGCGAGGGATACCAGCCTCGATCCCGCACTGCCAAGTTGTTTCGCTCCATCAAGGCCAGATTCTGGGTGGACCAACGAGACCAGCGGATCGTGAAAGTGGAAGCGGAAGTCATCGATACCATTTGGATGGGCCTATTCCTGGTGCGCGTCGCGAAGGGATCACGCGCGACCCTGGAGCTGACACGCGTCAGCGATGGAGTCTGGCTGCCGGATCGCCTCCAGGTAGTGGCGTCGGCTCGCTTGGGGCTGCTAAAGATTTTTCGTTTCGAGCAGCGAGTTCACTACAGCCGGTATAGCTGCGTTCCGGCCAACGCAAGGACGATCCATCCGGCGGAAGGCCGAGACTCCCAATCCCGCATCGCCACGATGAACCGGCCGGCGAAAGTGACCTCCCGATGAGCATCACGAAACCACCTCCACGATCGTCCGGCGTGATGTTCGTTCGGATCGGATTTCAGCTTCTGCAAGTGCGCGCCGGCGCTGCGGTCCGGAAAGTGCGTGCGTCCAGGCTGGGGAGGGTCCATTGGAAGCGCGGCCTCGTTCGTCTGCTCGTTTGCAACGCAGCGTTTGTGGGCCTTCTCACCGCCGCCGGTCTTTACTACTCTTACTTCGATCGCAACGATCTGCTTGATTTAGGTGGTTTCACCCGGTTTGAGTTTCCGACCATCGGATACATCTACGATGCCAACGGCCAGCCACTCAAGGAGTTGGCATCCGAGGCCCGCCAGATCACCCACTACGAAGAGATCCCGCCGATTGTCCGCGACGCCATCGTCGCCGCAGAAGACAAAAACTTCTTCTCCCACTCCGGTATAGACTACTCGTCGTTTGCGCGCGTGCTGAGCAAGATCAGGCTCGGCGATCTGATGGGCCGCCTGGCGCGAATGGGAAAGCGAGACGTCGCGAACAACGCCGCAATTATCCCGCAGGGCGGATCGACGATCACCCAACAGCTCGTTCGCGGATATTTTCTCAGGACCATGACGGCTCAAGAGAACGGTGTTGTCAGTCCATCAGAAAACGTAGTTTTCTGAGTCTTTCGCCGGCATAGAGGGTACCAGCGACATCATCCGCGCCGAAGGCGCGATCATCCGTCAATCATCAGATTCAAAACATTCCAGTGAAAGCTTGTATTGTGGCTTGGGAGGCGGTAAAGAACCCCGCCGTTCGAAGCAGCGGGGTTCTGGCTCGGCAACCTTCATGAGAAGGCCACCATCGAAGCTGGTCCCACCCTGGCATGAACCGTTGCCATTGTCAAAGTCCGCCTGCGTGGGCGGATGGAGGCTCATGGAGAAGTGGTTCTCCGGCAGCGCGTTTGCCGCAGCCAGAGGTGCCAGACGGTGTTCTGGATTTGCACGCACTGTGATCGAGGGCAGCGCTATTGCTGTGCGGCTTGCCGCGCCGAAACCAGGCGCCAGCAATGCCGTGCTGCCAACCGTCGTCATCAGCGGAGTCCCGAAGGCCGGCTCGATCACCGGGACGGGCAACGTGCCTACCGCGAACGGCGCTGCCGGCCCCGCGTGACGGATCAATCTTCCCATTCGGTCATTTCTCCGGCACCATTCGGCTGTGGAGAAACGATCGCGACGCCGACAGCAGCTGAACTGCGAGTTCGGTCTCCGGGCCGGCTGGAAAAGCGGGCTGGTCTGTGGCTGCACTGCTCGATCTGTGGCCGCTCAGGCCAGTTCGTCGATCCTTTCCCCCGCATTCCACGACGAAGGTGAGCTGGGATGATTCCTCCCGAAACCCGCGTACAGATTCGCCGCTATTTTTACGCCGAGCATTGGAAGATCGGCACGATCGCAGAAGCCCTGAACGTCCATCCCGACACGGTGCGGGGCGCGATTGAGGTGGAGCGCTTCCAACATGCCGAGCCGCTGCGACCGTCCATTGTCGATCCGTATCTACCGTTTTTGCGCGAGACCCTGGAGCAGCATCCCCGGTTGCGCGCCACGCGCCTCTACCGCATGATCCGGGATCGCGGCTACACCGGGAGCGTGGAGCAATTGCGGCGCGTGGTGGCGCGGTTGCGCCCGCAGCCCCGGGAAGCCTTCCTGCAGTTGCAGGTTTTTCCGGCGGAGCAGGGCCAAGTGGACTGGGCATACTTCGGATCGGTCCTGGTAGGCCGGGCTCGCCGCCAGTTGTCCTGCTTCGTGATGACCTTGTCCTGGTCGCGGGCGTTGTACCTGGAGTTCTTCTTCGATCAGACCATGGGGAACTTTCTGCGGGGCCATGTGCGCGCCTTCCAGGCCCGGTCGGGGGCGCCCAGGGTCATTCTGTACGACAACACCAAATGTTGAGCTCAACATTTGACTTTCTGGACTAAACCGCTTCGCGGTAATCGCGTAGCACGACCCTTGAACGCAATTTTGGCCCGCCTATCGAATTCGACCCACCTTCCACTGAAAACTCCCACGCGAAAGCATGGATGAGCTGCTTGCAGCACATTCCAGTTCGTAAAGGAGCTTTCTATGACAGCCCTTCGGCAACGCATGACCGAAGGCATGCAGGTGCGGAATCTCGCCCTGAACACCCAAACCTGCTATGTGCAACAGGTGTCCCTGTTCGCGCGGCACTTCGACAAATCACCGGAACTATTGGGGCCCGAAGACATCCGAGCCTACCAGGTTTACCTGACCAATGAAAAGAAACTGGCGACTGGCTCCGTCCTGATCGCCGTCGCCGCGTTGCGATTCCTCTACAAGGTTTCCCTCAAAAAGGACTGGAGTCTTGAGGACGTCATCCCCGCGCCGAAGAAGCCGCAGAGACTGCCGGTCGTGTTGAGCCCGGAGGAGGTCCTCCACTTTCTGAGTTGCGTGGGCAACACCAAGCATCGGGCGATTCTGACGACTTGCTACGCCGCGGGACTACGCATCTCCGAGGCCATTCATTTGATGCCCACTGATATCGACAGTCAACGCATGGTCATCCGTGTGGATCAGGGAAAGGGCCAGAAGGATCGTTACGTGATGCTGTCTCCCAAGTTGCTGGAGACGCTGCGGAGCTACTTTCGGGTCGTGCGGCCGCAGGTTTGGTTGTTCGAGGGTGATGTGAGCCGGCCAGCCCATCAACAGAAGTTCGGTCGAACAGGCTTGCCAGAAGGCTCGCCGACTCGCTGGAATCCGTAAGCCCATTACGCCCCATTCTCTTCGCCACGCATTCGCGGTTCATTTGCTGGAGTCCGGCACCGATGTCCGCACGATTCAGCTGCTGCTCGGCCACCGCAGCCTAGCGACTACCGCGCGATACCTGCGGATCGCCACCAGCTAAGGTGTGTTCCACATCCAGTCCGCTCGACCTGCTCCCGCATCCCATTTCCGTTGAGCCGAAACCCGCCCCACCCCAGCACTTCTGAGCGTCGGGCCCATGGAGCGCCCGAAGCTGGAAGTGGCGGATATCTTCCGCCGTTACGGCGAAGCCTATCGAGAGAAACATGGCGCGTCGATGTCCACGGCACAGCGACGCGTCATGACCGCCATCGAGGTGTGCCGGACATGCGGCTCTCGGAGGACAGATCGAACAGTGCGATCAGTGCGGCCACCAACGCATTTGTTACCGCTCCTGCCGAAATCGCCATTGCCCAAAGTGTCAATCGCTGGCTCGCGCCGAGTGGATCCAACGCCGCCACGCCGAACTTCTCGATTGCGAGTACTTCCACGTTGTCTTCACGGTGCCGGAAGAGATTGCCGCGATCGCCTACCAGAACAAGGAGGTGGTCTACGGCATTCTCTTCCGGGCCACGGCCGAAACCTTACGGACCATTGCTGCCGA
The DNA here is from genome assembly GCA_963794265.1 of Bryobacterales bacterium. Taxonomy (GTDB): domain Bacteria; phylum Acidobacteriota; class Terriglobia; order Bryobacterales; family Bryobacteraceae; genus CAWCDJ01. The sequence goes on along the minus strand of CAWCDJ010000003.1, from coordinate 2,028,144 downwards.
CCCCAAACACCTGGGTGCCGAGATCGGCTTCTTCGCCGTGCTCCACAGCTGGGGGTCGAACCTGCTGCATCACCCGCACCTGCATTGCGTAGTCCCCGGCGGCGGCCTCTCACCCGACGGTACCCGCTGGATCTCCTGCAAGCCCGGCTTCTTCTTGCCCGTGCGCGTGTTGTCGCGCCTGTTCCGCCGCTTCTTTCTGGAGCATCTCCAGAACGCCTTCGATGCCGGCAAACTGCAGTTCTTCACCGCTCTGGAAAATCTCCGCGAGCGCCGCGCAGTTTGCTCGTTACCTGGCGCCGCTCCGAAAAGCCGAATGGGTCGTCTATGCCAAGCCGCCCTTTGCTGGGCCCCCAGCAGGTGCTCGACTATGTCGGCCGCTACACCCACCGTGTCGCCATCTCCAACAATCGCCTGCTGGATATCGAAGACGGTCAAGTACGCTTCCAGTGGAAAGACTACCGGGACAACAGCCAGCAGAAAACGATGACACTCTCAGCCGAGGAATTCATCCGCCGTTTTCTCCTTCACGCCTTGCCAGATGGGTTCCAGCGCATTCGCTATTACGGTCTCCTCGGCAATCGCTACCGGCAACGAGAAGCTGGCCCGCTGCCGCCAATTACTGGGCATGGCACCTCCGCGTAGACGCCTCCGGCACCGCGAGGATTACCGCGACCGCACGAAGAACTCACCGGGATCCTCGCTACGCGAGTGTCCGCTCTGCCACCGCGGCCGCATGATAATCGTTGAGACGCTGACGCCTCACCAGAGCGTCGGCATCCAAAGACACCTCATGACCAGCGTCGTCCTGTCCGCCAGATCTCGGCCCTCACGAACTTGGTCCCGCCAACGCCCCGGCAAGCTCTGTCCTCCGCCATGTCGGATCTCAATTTGACCGGGCACCATCCTTGCTGTCCAGCCCTTCGTCCCGCAAAATCGTCGCTGCCCATCCGAAAACCCGGCAATTCGCGCCTCTGCCGCTCGCTCTCCGCCTTCTGCGAAAGCTCTGCCACCCATTCAACACCCATAGGGCGGGCTCGGTGTAGCGGTTTAGTCCAATCCATTTTTAGCCCACCGTCGCGGCGATCAGAATTCGCACGTCCCTGAAGCTGTCGTCGCGCCGCTCCGCCGGGCTAAAAATGCTCTGCAAAATGTTCAGCTGAACATTTGTCGATGAGATGGGGTATCTGCCGCTGGATGAACTCGGCGCGACAATCTTCTTTCAACTAGGTCTCTGACCGCGTGAAGATCTGGTAAAAACCATTTTTATGTAGAATTGTTTTGGCGCATACTCGAGGTATGGGTCGTCCACCTCTGAGCTTTGATATCGCGCCGAAGCATCAAAGAGAGCTTGCCAAGCTGTTGAGCGGCGGCGTCCAGCAGGTTCGGGTCGTCCTGCGCGCCTTGGCTTTGTTGCAACTGGCAAAGGGCGCCAGCGCACCGCAAATCGCCAACGTTGTCCCGCTCACTGCCGAGGCCATACGCAGTATCGGCCGCCGTTACCAGCAAGGCGGCTTGGAGCGCGCGCTGTACGAGAAGCAGCGACCTGGAGCGGCGGAAGTGCTCGATGACAGCCAGAAGCAACGTTTGATTGCAATGGTATGCAGCAATCCGCCGGAAGGCCGCGCCCGTTGGACCGTCCGCCTGGTAGCGGAAGAAGCCGTCAAACGCAAATTGGTTCCCCGTGTAGGAAGGGAAACCGTTCGCATTCTCCTGCTGAGCCACGATCTCAAACCGTGGCGGGAAAAAAATGTGGGTAGTGGCCGACCTCGATGAAGAATACATCACCAAGATGGAAGACGTCTTGGAAGTATACGAACGGCCTTATGACCAGCAAGAACCGGTGGTCTGTCTGGATGAGAAGCCGATCACCCTGCACGCCGATGTGCGGCCCGCGTCGCCGGCAACACCCGGACGGGAAGCGCGCCGGGATAACGAATATGAACGCCGCGGGACCGCCAATGTCTTCTGCGCCGTAGAGCCAAAGGCCGGGCGGCATTTCACCTTCCCCACGCCAGATCGTTCAGGCTTCGAATTCGCCCGGGTGACGGTCGAGCTGGCACTGGCATACCCGGAAGCGAGAACTATCCACTTGGTAATGGACAACCTCAACATCCATCGTCAGAAAGCGCTCGCGGACGTCTTCGGTGCGGAAATGACGGCACAAGTCTGGGATCGGTTTACAGTCCACTACACGCCGACCCACGGCAGTTGGCTGAATCAAGCGGAGATTGAAATCGGGCTGTTCTCACGGCAGTGCCTGGGGAAACGGCGCATCCCCAGTCTGAAGATCCTAAAAGCAGAGGCCAGAGCCTGGAACCGCCGCATGAATCGGGACCGTGTCAAAATCGATTGGAAATTCGACCGCCGAGCCGCTCGCCGCAAGTTCGGCTACAAATGCCAATCTTTCACGCGGTCAAAGACCTAGTCAGCGCGCGCTACGAAAGGGGCAGCATCATTCTGACCTCCCACAAAAGCTACGGCGAATGGGGCACGATCTTCGGCGACCCGATCATTGCGACGGCGATCCTCGATCGCCTGTTGCATCATTCCACGACGGTCAACATCCGCGGCGAGAGCTACCGGCTCAAGGAACGCCGCAAAGCCGGTTTGCTTCCACTGCCCGAACCGTCGCAGGAGGAGACTCGGGCTGGCGCCCCGAGCGGTCGCGGCAAACGGACGGTTTGAGTTTTCTAAGGCATGGGCAAATCTATCAATCCGATGTGCTGTTCTTTAAACGCCCGAGGCGAAGCCGTCGCGGGCTCCGCCTCGGGGCTCATCGTCTTGATGAGTTTGCTGCCAGCTATTCCTTGGCAGGTTGCACTCCTGCATTGCCTGCCTCCGCTTATAGTAAGTCCGGGCCATGATTTCGATTTGATTTCGAAGGTGTTTGGAAGGTGTGCACTGGTAGGACGTGTACACGCTTTTCTCCGCTCAAAACATTTGATACGAAGAATGTTGGAGCGGGCATCTCGCTGCTACGAATTGTCTCCGCCAGCCCTCGAAGCTTTGTGAAGAGTTTCGAGCAGCGGGATGCGCCTGATCCCAGGACGAATTCTCAGATGTTGTCTGGATCCAGACTCCACTATAAGCCTTTCGAAGGGACCAGGTCAGCCCGCGACAGGGAGGTTGTTAAGACCGATGACGAATTTATCCTCTTCCGTAGCGCCGACCGAATGGGCCGCCTTTGTGGCCATCGATTGGGCCGACCAGAAGCACTTCTGGGCGCTTACCCCAACCGCTTCCGAAGAGGTCGAGCGCGGCGAGTTGGATGCCACGCCGGAAGCCGTCGAAGCCTGGGCTGCGGAGTTGAACGTGCGTTTCTCCGGCCGCCCGATTGCGGTCTGTCTGGAACAGAAACGCGGCGCTCTGGTTTATATGCTGGCCAAGTACGCACATCTGGTGATCTTCCCGGTGCACCCGAAGACGGCGGCCCAGTACCGGGAGACATTCTGTCCTTCCGGCGCCAAGAGCGATCCCGCCGATGCCGCCTGGCTACTGGATCTGTTGCTCCGTCACAGGCACCAGTTGCGGGAACTGCGGCCCGATACGCCGCAGACCCGTCTGTTGCAGCACTTGACCGAATACCGCCGGCGTCTGGTGGACGAAGCCACTCGCCAGAAAAACCGCCTGACGAGCTGCTTGAAAATCTATTTTCCGCAACTCCTACGCTGGTTTGACGACATCGGGTCCCCGGTGGCGGGAGCCTTACTGGAAAGATGGCCTACTTTGCCGGAACTGCAACGGGCTCATCCGGGCACGCTACGGCGCTTTTTTCACGAGCACAATTGCCGGAACGAGGAGCGCATCCAGGAGCGCATCACCGCTATCGCCGCCGCCGTGCCGGCGGTCCGGGATGAGGCCGTCGTGGAAGCCGAGTCGCTCCGGGCCCGCAGTCTGGTCGCGTTGCTGACGACGCTGCGTAACCAGATTACCCTCTTCGATAAACGCATTCAGGAGGTGGTCGAGAATCATCCCGAGCAAAATTTATTCGCTTCATTTCCCAGTGCAGGCCCCGTGTTGGTCCCGCGCCTGATTGCGGCTTTCGGTACACAGCGGGACCGATATGATACGGCTGGTGACGTGCAATCACTGAGCGGCATAGCGCCGGTGACCGAGCGTAGCGGCAAACAGCAGTGGGTGCATTTCCGCTGGGCGTGCTCCCACTTCCTCCGTCAGACGTTCCACGAGTACGCGGCGCACTCTATTGTAAAGTCGGCATGGGCGCGCGCATACTACGACTCGCAGATTGAGGCGCACAAAAGCCACCAGGCCGCGGTTCGCGCACTCGCCTTCAAGTGGATCCGGATCATGTTCCGTTGCTGGAAGGATGGCAAAGCCTATGACGAACAGGCCTACGTCGCCGCCCTGCGGAAGAGAAACTCGCCGCTGGCCGGCTTGCTCAAGGCCACCGGGATCGAGTGGCAGTCGAGTGCCGGGTTTCAAAGATTATCTGCGAATCCCTCTTGACGGACTCTCTCAGATGTCTTCACCGGCTGGATTCTATTTACCATTCACCAGCCGAAACTGTAAACCACCACCTGGCCAGGGCTGGGGAATTTTGGACCGGAATAATGAGGAATTTTCAGGTTCTCCCGCAATCTCCGTGCAGGTTTGATCGCTCTAAATGACCCCAACCCGGCCCCCAAAACATGAAATGCCATAAATGTTCTATCGTTATGGGCATATGGCTTCTCCCCCGAGCCATGTCCAGGCCCTCCTTCCCGACCCCTCTTGTCTCAAGCTGAACTCTGTTGAGCATCAGGAAGACGGTCCGGTTGTCATCGCGGCTGCCGCCATCGGTTCCGTTGCCTACTGTCCGGCATGCCACCACCCTTCACATTCCCTCCACAGCCGATATTCACGGGCCTTGCACGACCTGCCGTGGCAGGGAGCACCTGTCGAACTCCGTCTGGAGGTTCGCCGCTTTCGGTGCCGGGCCCAGGACTGCCGCCGCGTTACCTTCGCAGAGACCCTGCCTATGGTCGCGGCGAGGTACGGTCGGCAGACGAGTCGATTGTCGGAGACGATCCGTCTCATCGGCTATGTGTTGGGCGGTGAGGCGGGGGCTCGGCTCTCGGAGAGGCTGGGTATGGCAGCCAGCCCCGATACCGTTCTGCGGAGACTGAAGGTAGGGCCGTCCATAGAGGTCCGAGGCGCACGAGCCCTGGGCGTCGATGATTGGGCGTGGCGCAAAGGGCAACGTTACGGCACCATTCTGGTCGATCTCGAATCGCACGCCCCCATTGACCTATTGCCAGATCGTTCCGCCAATACCCTGGCTACTTGGCTGCATGTGCATCCCGGCGCGGAGGTAATAAGTCGTGATCGGGGAGGGATCTATGCCGACGGCGCCACCTGTGGCGCCCCTGAGGCTGTCCAGGTAGCCGACCGTTTTCATCTGCTCTGTAACCTGACCGCCGCCGTGGAGCGGGTCCTGGAGCAGAAACGCACCACCCTGGCGCAAGCGGTTGTGCCCGCGATGGCCGAACCGCCGCCGCCATCGGCTGATAGGGTTCCGAAGGCCAAGAGCCGGCTTGAACAAGATCGTGAGGATCGGCGCCAGCGTCGGGTTGACCGGTATAACGAAGTGATTGAACTGCACCGCAAGGGCATGAGTCAGCAAGCCATCAGTGTCACTCTGCACATCCAGCGGAAGACGGTCCGGCGGTTCGTCCGCGCGGGCCAGTTCCCCGAACGGGCGACACTCCACCGAAGACCGCCGGGCGTCAACAAATTCCAGGACTTTCTCCGTCGCCGCTGGGCCGAGGGCTGCCACAATGCGACCAAACTGTGGCACGAGATCCAAGTCCAAGGCTATACCGGCGGACGAAGCACAATGGCCAAATTCATCGCCACCCTTCGCATTCCGGGCACGACGTATTTCCGCACGACGTCGCGCCGCGCGTCAGAAAAAGGTCAAGCCGCCTTCTCCCCGGCAGGCGGCGATGCTGTTGGCCCGGCGACCAGAAAAGCTGAGGCCCGACGAGCAGCAGTTACTCGCCAAACTGAACGAGTGCTGCCCGGAAATTCCGATCCTCTACGATCTGACACAGGGCTTCGCCACAGTATTCCGCGAAAAGAAAAGTGAGTCCCTAAAGACTTGGCTTGATCAAGCAAGAGGAACGGGCCTGCCGGAAATTAGGCATTTCTGTGATGGACTGCGTCGCGACGAAAAAGCGGTCACCGCCGCTGTCCTCTTACCTTGGAGCAACGGTCAGGTCGAAGGCCAAATTCATCGACTCAAACTGGTGAAGCGGCAGATGTACGGCCGGGCCAAATTCAATCTCCTGCGTCGTCGTGTCCTACCCTACGTCGCTGCCGCAGCCAGTCTCACGCCACAAGGCGCCCCTTGAACTCCTGCACGGCAATTGCGGGAGAACCAATTTTCAACCGGTATTGACAGCATGCTCCTTTTCGTCGAAACATGCACCAGGAGGCGAGAACGGAGACGAAGTTTCGGAAGCTCCCTTCCGCGCATCGTGGACAATCAGCCCACAACGCACCGTGGCGTCTCAGCTCGGTTGCGGGGCCCCTATGGGCCACTCCTGATGCTTAAGTACAGGATGCCAAAGCAGCAGCAGGAGGTCAAGGGGAGGGGAGCACGGGACGGAAGTAGGGCTAAATGAGTTTGAGTTCATCGAAGCCCGCCTCTCGAGAGATTCCGGTCAGCTTACCAGCAGCGGACTCTTGGTTCGCGACGCGCCAAGTTTCCGCGATGGTAGACGCAGCGATACTGAGGCGTTACGCTCGGATGGAGAGCGCTTTCTTTCGGCTGAGGAGATACTATGCGGGAAACAAGAGCGGGAGACCGAGCAGCATTCTTCCTGTTGGGAGCCGGGATCGGCGCCGTGGCAGTACTGCTGGTGGCACCGGCGTCAGGCGCACGCACTCGGCGGAGACTAGTCCGCAAGGGAGAAGAAGTTGCGGATTACCTGATCGACGCGGGCAAGGAGCTGATCGAGAAGTGCGAGGATCTTTACGAGCGCAGCGGGGAACTGCTGGAGGATACAACCCACGAGCTGTCCGGGAAGTATCGCGCGCTGCACGAGCACAGCAAGCAATTGCTGGACGAGGCCGCAACGATCCTCCGCCGTTCAAAAAGAGCCGCCACCGGCCAGTAATTGATAGGGCGCTCACCGGGGCGGGCCGGTGCGGGCCCCGGGCAATGGCATTCCTGAACCTCCTGGGCTCCGGGCTCGCCTTGTCCCAAACGGCGTTCGGGGAAATCTCCCAGGATGGAATGGGAAGTCGGCTTGTGCCAGCCGATCTTGAGCGCCGGCTGATGGGACGCCGGCGGTATTCGACGGTCGGATGGCTGGATGATGCCTCACGACGGCGCCTTCGCCGGCCAATCTCACCATAGGGACAAACCGTCAACATGGATTCGTAAACGGCGTCAGGGAGAAGGTCACGTTCCAGACCGATGAGATCGCGGAGATGCACCAGATTCTCATGGCCGCGGTCGCCTGCATCCTGATGTATGACGCTTCGAACGGCGTCCTCACGGTGGTCACGAAGACCACGGTGGATGGGATCTACTTTTGGATCTCCAGTCTCTCTCTTACCGCCCGGCCCGCGCCGCCGCAATCGACTTTGTCAAATCCGTGTAGTCCTCGTTCTTCATCGCGCCGCCCAAAAACTCGAAACTGTAATCGTTTCCCGTAAACGGTTTGATGTCCAGGTTGTAAGGGTTCTTATGTTCGACTTCTTTGATGTCTTTCATAGACCAACGGCGGGAATCGTTGACATCCGTGAGTGATTCGTAGACGATCCCTTCCGCTGTCACGATCAGCCGTCCCGTGCAGGATCCCAGCCGATGATTGTGTTTCACCTGATAGCTGAACTGACGGTCGGCGATCACGGGCTCCCCGATGTTCGGCTCCGCCGCGGCTCGGTCGGCGCTGGCCGTCTTCCACCAACGGACGATGAAATCCGCATCGGCCGGATTGGCAAACCGAAAACTCAACCGCGACGGTTCGCCCGCTTCGCCCGGCATCGGCTGGTTTAGCGCGACGGACATGATGCCGTTCTCAACGTTTACGTTCTGGACGTTGACGCGCGGAATGACGAACGATTTGTCCACGTTCGGATCGTTGACGAAAATGAGATATTGTCCCGCTGTGACGAGCTTGCCGCCGGCAGTTCCGAACGGCATGGACAGTTCAACCGGATAGGCCTGCTGCGCCGGTTGCGCAGTCGCTGGGCCAGCCGCGAACATCGCCGAGGCCAGCAACACCAGTTTGTACATGTCGCCTCCCGCTCAGGCCGCAAGCGCCCGGCTTGCGACCCTGCTGATAGCTTGAGTATAGGGCCGACACCCATCGCGGGTGCGACGCCCAACCATTGCAGTCATGTTGGGCACTTACGCCACGGCGTCCGTTCAACCTGCTCGATTCGAAACTCCAACACCTGGAGTGGACTCATCCCAGATCCAGCGGGCGTCGCCCCATTCCATTTCCCATGCCTCCCAATGTCCCCGCCATCCGAACTCGGCCACCATTCCGGCCCCGGTGCGAGTATCACGGCGGGCGAGCGATGGACGGCTCAACAGATCTTCGCACTTCGCGACGGGTGCGTCTTTGAGCGCCGCTTCTGCCCGAAACCAGTCTTCTTGATCCGATCCAACCGGACAGCCGTCGGCTAGCCACAATTGATACGCAACTTCGGCGATTTCGCTTTCACTCGGGCTAACGGTTGTGGCGGTTTTCACGGATTCACTTTCCCGTACGGCGCTTCGTTCAGGCATCACCTTTGCTGCGTCGGTTGGCATGGGCTCCGACGACTTTTGGAGGGCCGTCGCGTCCGAGCCCATTCTCTTTCCTAGCCCTGCCATGGTTCACCTCCTTCGAAGCCCTGTCGTTGCGCGACTCAGGGCAAGCTCAAGGCTTTGCTGCGTCCAGCCTCACGCTCTTGATGTCACTCTGGGGGGTGGTTCACGACCGCAGAAAAGCGGACCTGCACGCCACGACAAAAGGCCCGAGAGATAATAGACCTTGAACGCTGGAACAATTATGTAGCGACTCTTTGACACGTGCAAGCGGGAGAGAGGCATCCAAAGCCGGACTGAGAAGTTGAATGTGCCGGTGAGTACAACTTACTGCTGTACTTTGCAGCAAATCAGGTCCAAATTGCCCATGGTGCGCGTGTTAGATTGGGAACATCGGGCAACCAGATGAGAGGCAGCCTTATCCGTCTCCGCGATCCGGCACCGGCGCGCCGGTGTCGGATAAATAGCTCTTCCCTGGTCACGCAGCGTTTACTGACGCAAACGCCTTCCGGTCATCGTCCCGGGGGTGTAGGCCGCAGTCACATTGACGGGAAACGCCCATCGTGACATTGGCCAAGAGGCCGTCACGGCGGCGACTCCCGGCGGGCGGCGGGCGACAGCAGGATTACTCCCGACGAGCATGCAACTGGCGTGGGCCAGACAGAATGGCAAGGAACCGATGGTGCAGTCATCATTAAGAAGCCGGTCGGACGACAGCCACAGCCCGCGCCGACATTGGTGCTTAGTACTGAAGCCCGACGACAAGCATGGGTCCAGGGTTGCGTACAGTTTTGTGATGACGTCGCCATCGGCGGCGATCTCGATTGGGAGTTTGCTTTCTTTCGCGCCTTGGGCGTCCGTCCGGCAGAAACGGGAGGATATTATGGCCGCCAAACGCAGGAAAAGAGAGCAAGATCTGCCGGTGTTGCATCCCGATGCTGCGGGTATCGATGTAGGCGCCAGCGAACTGTTTGTAGCAGTCCCCGCTGATCGCGATCCAGAACCCGTGCGCAGCTTCCCAACCTTTACCAAGGATCTGCAAGAGCTTGCGGATTGGCTCCAGTCCTGCGGTATTCGCTCCGTAGCGATGGAGTCCACGAGCGTTTACTGGATTCCGGTGTATCAGATTCTTGAGGCCCGCGGCGTTGAGGTTTTCCTCGTCAATGCCCATTACCTCAAAAACGTCCCCGGCCGGAAAAGTGACGTCTCCGACTGTCAATGGATTCAATATCTCCACTCCGTAGGTCTACTGCGGGCCAGTTTTCGTCCTCCGGGAGCGATTTGCGCCATTCGCTCATTGTGGGGGCACAGAGCGAGCCTCATTGAAATGGCAGCAGAACACATCATGCACATACAAAAGGCGCTTGATCAAATGAACCTCCAGGTCCACCGTGTGCTGAGCGATATCACAGGAGTCAGCGGGCTGCGAATTCTGGATGCGATCGTGGAGGGAAGGCGGGGCAGTGGCCCAACTGTAGTGGAAGGTTGTTGAGCGGCGACAGCATCTTATGCAATTTTCTCCCGACGGTCAACGGTTTTCTCGCTTTTCCCATCGAGGATCGCTTTGAGCGCCCACATATCCTTGTGACCCATGACGCGACGGAAATTCTTCTCGGTCGCCAGCATGGCCGCCGCCGCCCAGCGCTTCGCCATCGGCTTATCCCGCCATCGGCATACTCGCCTGGTTCGCCGCTCGGCCACATCCCATCGCTGGCGCACGATCCCGGCGATCGCGGCACCAGCGATACCACTCCATTGTTCCTGTTTGGTTTGGCCCTGTACCGGAAATCGACCAGACAGCCCGAGTTCCTGGACTACGCGGCGCAGAAGGCACTGCAGTGGATGCGATGCCAGAGCCCTGACGACATGGTGATGGTTTCCCAGTTACCCACCAGCGACTGGCGTGACGAGCAGTGGGTGATGGGCTTTGGGCTGTTCGTGAATACGGTGGTTTACGCATACCTTGTGTTTTACGGCGAACTCGAGTCCGCCGGTCAACTACGCGAGTTGATGAACCGTTTCGAGATTCGCGGGGAGGCGAAGAACCCTCATGAGCACGAAGGTCTGGTGATCCCATCCAAGCCCTATTACGCGCTCTACTCCTACAAGCTCTATAACAGCGATCGCTTCGACCTGTTAGGAAACAGCCTGGCGATCCTGACCGGCATCGCATCGCCCGACCGGGGAAGAGAGCTGGTGGCATGGGTCGAGGCCGAGTGCGATGCCATGCGAGATCGCGCCGAACTGGCGGTGGACCTGCCGCCGTGCCTGTTTCCCTATATCCTGCCCCACCACGCCGATTGGCAGCCCCGATACGCGCGTTTCAACCGACCCGGCGAATATCATAATGGAGGCGTCTGGCCTTTCGTCAGTGGCTTCTATGTGGCGGCGTGCGTGGCGGCGGAGCGGATAGAACTGGCTAAGCGGAAGTTGGTGGCGCTGACCAAACTGGTTAAGCCGTGGCACGAGAACCAGGCGGAGTGGGGTTTCAATGAGTGGAGCAAGGCGCAGACCGCACAACCCAGCGGCCGGGATTGGCAGACATGGTCGGCGGCGATGTACCTCTACGCTGCCGCGTGTGTGGAGCAGCAGCGCACGCCGTTTTTCGATGAAATTCGTAATATCCAGCCGGCTCTACTTCTGCCTCAAGTGAAAGAGTGAAAGCAATTCACGGCTCGCGGCAAAGGGAGTCACCAGGCCTTGGCGAACCGCTTCCGTGAGGCCGGGAAGGCGACGTTCCACTGCTGTGTCGCCGCGAAGCAGCTCGTCCAGACCGAGCGCCACCAACTCGTGCATCCATTCCAGGTGTTGCTGGCTTCTGCGCGCGGCGATGTGTCCGCTGCCACTGAGCTGCTCCTGGTGCTGGAGCACCATTTGCCAAATCTCCCGTATGCCTTCTCCGGTCAGCGCCGAGCAGGTTACGGCGCGAGGTATCCAGCCGTCGGCTGGCGCAGGGAACAGGTGCAGGGCAGCCGAACACTCGATGCGGGCCCTGTCCGCTTTGCGCCGATTGTCGCCGTCAGCCTTGTTGACGGCTATACCATCGATCATTTCCACGATGCCCCGCTTCATGCCTTGCAGTTCGTCGCCGGCGCCGGGCAAAATCAGGAGAAGGAAAAAATCAGTCATGGAGCGGACGGCCGTCTCCGATTGCCCCACACCGACCGTTTCCACCAGAACGTCACGGTACCCGGCGGCTTCGCACAGCAGGATGGTCTCGCGCGTCCGCGGCGCCACCCCGCCCAACTGGCCGCGGGAGGGTGAAGGCCGGATAAACGCGCGTTCCTCCACCGCCAAATGCTCCATTCGGGTCTTGTCTCCCAGGATGCTGCCTCTGGAAACCGGACTGGACGGATCGACGCTCAGCACCGCCACGCTTTCGGCGCACTCGCGCACCAGGTAGATGCCCAGCGCCTCGATGAAGGTGCTTTTGCCCACGCCGGGAACACCCGTAATGCCGATCCGCCGCGAGTTTCCGGTGTGCGGAAGAAGGGCGTCCAGAAGTTGGCTGGACAAGGCGCCGTCGGCCGGCAAATGGCTTTCGATCAGGGTAATGGCGCGGGCAAGAATAGTTCGATCGCCGCTCAGTACACCATCCGCGTACTGATGCAGGCTCAAGCGCGCTCGGCTAGACTGCACCCACGCTCCCCATCAGCGCATGCAGAATCTCCTGTGCGCAGATCGGGATGACCGTGCCCGGGCCGAAAACACCCGATACTCCGGCCTGCAACAGACAGTCGTAATCCCGCGGCGGGATCACACCTCCGGTATAAACCAGGATGTCCCCCCGGCCTAACTTCTTGAGTTCGACGATCACTTCCGGGACGAGGGTTTTGTGCCCGCCCGCCAGACTGGAAATGCCCAGCACGTGAACGTCGTTTTCCACGGCCATGCGGGCGGCTTCGCGGGGAGTTTGGAACAAGGGGCCGACATCCACATCGAAGCCCAGATCGGCAAAGGCGGTGGCAATCACTTTAGCGCCACGATCGTGTCCGTCTTGCCCCATCTTCGCCACAAGGATTCGCGGGCGGCGTCCCTCGCTCTGCGAAAACTGGTCGGCCAATTGGCGCGCCTTGCGGAATTCGGGGTCATTTTCGCTCTCCGCGGAGTAAACCCCGGATATCGTGCGGTTCAGTGCCTGGTACCGGCCAAACGCCTTTTCCAGGGCGGACGAGATCTCGCCAAGGGTAGCCCGCACTCGCGCCGCCTTAATCGAAAGCTCGAGCAGATTTCCATTGCCGGTTTGCGCGCAAGTCGTCAGCGCCGTGAGCGCCTCCTCCACCGCCCGCGTGTCCCTGGTTCGGCGGATTTCGTCGAGCCGCCGAACCTGCGATTCGCGCACGGTCTGGTTGTCCACTTCCCGAACGTCCAGCTCCTCTTCGTGAGCCAGCCGGTACTTATTCACTCCCACGATAGTCTCTCGGCCGGAATCGATTTGCGCCTGGCGGCGCGCGGCGGCTTCTTCGATCCGCATTTTCGGAAGACCGGTTTCGATCGCCTTGGTCATGCCGCCCAGGCTCTCGACTTCCTGAATGTGATGCCACGTCTCCTGCATGAGTTGGTGGGTCAGGCTTTCCACGTAATAGCTGCCGGCCCACGGATCCACGACTTTGGTGATGCCGGTTTCCTCCTGCAGATAGATCTGGGTATTGCGGGCAATTCGCGCCGAGAAATCGGTGGGCAGCGCGATGGCTTCATCGAGTGCGTTGGTGTGCAGCGATTGCGTATGCCCCAGCACGGCCGCCATCGCCTCGATGCAGGTGCGCGGCACGTTGTTGAACACGTCCTGCGCCGCCAGGCTCCAGCCCGACGTCTGCGAATGCGCGCGCAGCGCCATGCTCTTGGGATTGTTCGGATGGAAGCTCTTCACCAGCCTGGCCCATAACACTCGCGCCGCGCGCAGCTTGGCGATCTCCATGTAGTGGTTCATGCCAATACCCCAGAAGAAGCTGAGACGCGGCGCGAAATCGTCGATATCCAACCCCGCCTGAATGCCCGTGCGTACATATTCCAGGCCGTCTGCCAGCGTGTAGCCCAGCTCGATATCCGCTGTCGCGCCGGCTTCCTGCATGTGGTATCCGCTGATCGAGATGCAGTTGTACTGCGGCATGTTTCGCGACGAGTAGCGGAAGATATCGCCGACGATGCGCATGGAAGGCGCGGGCGGATAAATGTAGGTATTGCGGACCATGAACTCTTTCAGAATGTCGTTCTGAATGGTTCCGCTGAGCAGGTTGGGCGCGACGCCCTGCTCCTGGCCGGCCACGATGTAGAAGGCCAGGATGGGCAGCACTGCTCCGTTCATAGTCATCGATACCGACATCTGGTCAAGCGGAATCTGGTCGAAGAGGATCTTCATGTCCTCCACCGAATCGATCGCCACGCCGGCCTTGCCGACGTCGCCGGTCACGCGCTCGTTGTCCGAGTCGTAGCCGCGATGGGTGGCGAGGTCGAAGGCCACCGAGAGGCCCTTCTGCCCGGCCGCCAGGTTGCGGCGGTAGAAGGCGTTGGACTCCTCGGCGGTGGAGAATCCCGCGTACTGGCGGATGGTCCACGGCTGCATCGCATACATGGTGGAGTACGGACCGCGCAGGAACGGAGGCACTCCCGCGGCGTACTCCAGGTGGTCCATGCCAACCAGGTCCTGGGCGGTGTAATAAGGTTTCACCGGGATCTGCTCCGCCGTCATCCAGACGGAAGAATCTTGATCCGGAGTTGGCGCCGCCGCGGCCGCCCACGACGATTTGTATTCGATCCTGGAGAAGTCGGGTTTCATTGGCTACGCTTCCATTCCCAGCAGGTCCTGCCATTCCGTCAACGTCTGGATCACGTCGCTCATCACGTGAATGAATCCTCGAACCCCGGCAGCTTTGAGGGTTTCGATCTGATCCTTCGGATTACCCGCCACCCATACCGGAGCCGAAACCCGCGGGCAGATTTCTTCCGCCAGAACCAGGTACTCGGCGTCGGAGCTGCATAATACGATCAGGTCCGCCGCGACGCCGTCATACTCTTCCGATTGGACGATATCGAATCCCGCGCAGCCCAGAAAGTTCATGCTGAAATTCGCGCGGGCCATGCGCATTTTCAAGTCACCATGCTTCAGCAAAAGCACCATGGGATAACGCCCCGCCACCCGGGCGTGGCGCGCCGTGCGCTGCCGGATCCTCTCGAACGGTACGGCTAGCCGGTGATCTTCCGGGGCCGTCATTTCAGGGGTCTTCTCTTTGAGGTTGGGGTAGTTGTTGACTCCCACCAGCGTCCGGCGGCGCGTGGAGACGGCTTTCTCGCGGGCTGCCCGGGACACGCCGATCGCCCTGTCGACAGAGCCCGATGCCACGGCTTTCCCGTAACCGCCGTCCTGCTCCACCTGCTGGAAGAGTTTCCAGGCTTCCCGTGCCAGCGCATCCGTGAGCGCTTCGATGTAGTAGGAGCCGCCTGCGGGGTCGGAAACCGCGTCCACGTGCGCTTCTTCTTTCAGGATGCGTTGCAGGTTCACGGCGAGGTGGGGTTCGAATCCGAAGGGCTCCACCATCAGGCGGTCGCAGCCGCCGGCTGCTGCCGACAGGGCCTCCGTGGTCACCCGCAACAGATTGGTATTGCAATCGTACACGCTCTTGTTACGGCGCGAGGTCCGGACCGCTAGGCGCATCAGACAGGAATTCCGGTCAGCCGGTCCAAAAGCGGCAACGGCCTGGGCCCACAACAGCCGCGCCGCGCGCAGTTTGGCGATTTCCAGAAAGTAAGTGGGGCCAGACGCGAAAACGAATTCCAGTTCGCGTGCGGCCGTGTCCACGGACTGGTCCGCCGCGCGTTCGGCCAATCGTTCCACTCCAGCGGCAAGCGCATACCCCAACTCCTGCACAGCATGGGCGCCGGCTTCGTGCCAGGCATCCGCGCGGATGGCACCGGGCCGCGCCGGGATATCCGCTGCTATCTCCCAGGGTTTGCCGCTGCCTCGGAAAAACGGAAACTGCGCGGGCCTCGATTGCGTCAGCCCGTCCAGTCCCGCCAGGTCGCCACTGCGATAATAGGGGCGCACGGCGAGGCCTTCTTCGGTGCGCCAGACCAGTTTCCTCTCGTAATCCACGCCCTTCAGATCCTTCTGAATGGCCGCCTCCCATGTGGCGGTGGCTACCGGCGGAAAATCCTCCTCCAGATTCAGAGGTTGGCCGCCGGGTCCGTCGACGATGCTCTCAGGCATGCCTGCCCTCCTGCACCACTTCCAGCAGGTAGCCGAAAGCGGCCCCCTCGGTAGTCTTGGGGTGCACGAAAAAAACGGTGGTCCCGCGGGAACCGGCGCGGGGAGCGGCATCGATGATTCTGAAGCCGTTCTGCTTGAGGTAATCGAAGGCCTTCTGAATGTCCACCACACGTAACGCAATGTGAGCCAGGCCGCCACGCCCGCCGCTTTTCTCCAACATTTTGGCGACCGGCGACGCGGCGTTGAGCGGCTCCAGCAATTGCACCAGGTTAGGGCCATCCCCTACCTGGAGGAGCACCTCGCGGACCTGGTCCGAACCCAGGACATCCTCGCGGTGCACTTCCTTGAAGCCCATTGCCTGATACGCCTTGACGTTCGCCTCCAACTCGCCGGGTTTTACCGAAATTGCGACGTGATCGAAGAAAAGAAAGCCTGGCACCTGATCGATGTCTGTAGTCATTTCGCGAACTCCACAACCACCTGGCCAGCTTGCACCGCTTCGCCGGGCGCGACCTTGATTGCCGCCACCTTACCGCTGACCGCGGACGTGATGTTGGTTTCCATTTTCATGGCTTCCAGCACCAGCAGGATATCGCCGGCCTGAAGCGTCTGGCCGATTTGTGCCGCAACCCGCACTACGATGCCGGAAACCGGGCTGCGGCACACCTCGTCTTCGTTGACGTTGGTGTCCGGCTTGGGAGCCGGGACCGAGGAGGCCGGCAATCGAACCGCGGCCGACTCCACGTGGATTCCTTGCGGCGGAGCCGGTGCTTCAGGCTCGGCTGCCTCAACGTCTACTTCGTATGTCCTGGCGTCGATGGTGATCTTTAGCTTCATGCCGGTGTCCTAGCCGTGCAGCCGATGGGAGGCTTGAATCGATACACGACCCTCTGCCGCCCACGCACGAGAGTCGATCAGACGGATCTGCCGAATGTGAACCCGAACGCCCAGGTATGCCCCCAAGGCGGCGGAGATGGCCAGCAGTTCCTCATCGGAGATGCCTTCCGGCCTGGCCGGCACAGGCACGGGTGCAGAGGCTGAAACCGCCTGGACAGGGGCGGCCGCAGCGCCATTCTCTATGCGATTCACGCGTTCCGTCAACGCCGCCAGTTGCGCGCGGATGTCTTCCAGCAGGCTCCGCAATGCTTGAGGAACCGCCTCGGGCAGTTTAGAAATCACTTCGCTCACAGTTCCCCCTTCACAGCGGCATCAAGCCGTGCTTCTTGGCCGGACGAAGTTCCCGTTTGGTGTGCAGATATTCCAGCGCCTGCGCGACATGCTGACGGGTAAGCGACGGCTCAATGACCGCGTCCACCAGGCGCCGGCCTGCCGCGACGTAGGGATTGGAGAAGGCCTCGCGGTATCGTTCGATCAGCTCCTTGCGTTTGGCCGACTTATCCTGGGCCTCCTGGATCTCCTTGCGAAATACAATCTCGGCCGCTCCCTCCGCGCCCATCACTGCGATTTCAGCGGTGGGCCACGCGAATACGCGATCGGCCCCCAGGTCCTTGCCGCACATTGCGAGATACGCGCCGCCGTAGCTTTTGCGCAAGATCACCGTGATCTTGGGAACCGTGGCTGCGGAGTAGGCGAACAGCATTTTCGCTCCGTGCCGGATGATGCCGCCGTGCTCCTGCTGCACTCCGGGCAGGAAGCCGGGTACATCCACCAAAGTCAAAAGCGGAATATTGAACGCGTTGCAAAACCGGATGAAACGCGCTCCCTTGTTTGACGCGTTGATGTCCAGGGCTCCCGCCTGCGAGCTGGGCTGGTTGGCGACCACCCCCACGGTGCGTCCGTTGAGCCTGCCGAACCCCACTACGAGATTGGTGGCGTATCCGGGCTGGACTTCCAGGAAATCCTTAAAGTCCACCACGGCCGCAATCACCTGCCGAACGTCGTACCCCTTCTTGCCGTCAGTCGGCACCACGTCGTCCATTGCCGGATTGGGGTCGACATTGCGGTCACCCTCCACCTGCGGCGGATCTTCCAGGTTATTAGACGGCAAAAAGCTCAGCAGTTTCTTGCAGAGAAGCACGGCGTGACGGTCATCGTCGGCAATAAAGTGTACGACCCCCGAGTGGGCCATATGGGCCTCGGCGCCGCCCAACTCCTCGGCCGTCACGTTTTCGCCCGTGACACTCTTGATTACCTGTGGGCCGGTAATGAACATCTGCGCCTGGCGGGTCTGGATAATGAAATCCGTGAGGGCCGGGCTGTAGGCTGCGCCACCCGCGCACGGGCCGCAGATCAGCGAGATTTGCGGCACCGCCCCGGAGAGCATCACGTTGGTATAGAAAACCTTGCCGTAGCCGGAAAGCGAATCGATGCCCTCCTGGACGCGGGCTCCGCCGGAATCGTTGATAAAGACAAATGGCGAACCGGTCTTCAGCGACTCGGTCATGATCTCCGCCACCTTGATCGAGTGGACTTCGCCTGCGGACCCGCCCGATACCGTGAAATCCTGGCTGGCCACATGCACCAGCCGGCCGCCCACCGAGGCGGCGCCCGTCACCACTCCGTCCGCGGGCAGGTTCTTTCCTTCCATTCCGAACATGGTGGACCGGTGCTCGGCAAACAAGCCGGTTTCATCGAGACTTCCCGGGTCAACCAGGGCATCGATCCGTTCCCGCGCCGTAAGTTTGCCCGCCTGACGCTGCTTCTCCAGTTTGTCCGCGCCGCCGCCGAGCATGACCACGCCGCGCCGCTTCTTCAACTCCTCGACTCTGACCCGCATTGTATGTTGTGCCATTGTTCCCAATCCGTCCGCGCCGTCTCTCCTAAGACGGCGAGACCGTAACTTTGTGCGTTCTGCCGTTCAATGTGACGTCGTAGGTAGCCGTCGTCAGCAGCGGACCCTTACCGCTCTCCGTCGGATGAGTCGTGGTGGGCGATGCAGGCGCCCAGACAGGCTGCGCGTCGGGATCCTTGCCGAGGTTTTTCGGCCCCTGGTCGCGGACCGCAAAGAATTTGGTGGCCACCTGCGGGAACATCGCATGGGTCAGCACGTCCTCATCCGATCCATTGCTTCCCTTTACCGCCAATGCAGCTGAGCGCAGGCTCTGCCATTCCGGTTTCAGCAAGTCGGCCGGGCGCACATTGATCGGGCTCTTCTTGGCCTGCAGCGCAGCCTGCTCCACCAGGGCCCAGTCGCGGCGGCCGATGGTTTCGCCGTAGTATCCCAGCATGAGGTCCGCGAACTCCCCGGTCAGCACCTTGTAGCGGCCCATCATGACATTGAAAACGGCTTGTGAACCAATGATCTGGCTGGATGGCGTGACCAGCGGCGGGTAACCGGCGTCCTTGCGGACCCGCGGCACCTCCTCCAACACTTCACGCAGCCGATTAGCCGCTCCCTGCTGTTTCAATTGGCCCTCCATATTGGAGATCATGCCACCCGGAATCTGACTGTCGAAGATCTCCGTGTCTACGCCCGTGATGTTCGACAGAAACTCCTTGTAGCGCGGCCGGATGGTATCGAAATGCCGCTTGATGGCGAGCAGTTTCTGCTTATCGAGTTTGGTGTCGAACCCGGTGCCCTCCAGCATTTCCACCAAGCTCTCGGTAGGATTGTGTCCTGGGCCCAGGCTCAACGAACTGATGCTGGTGTCCACGCAATCCGCCCCGGCTTCAATGGCCTTCATCAGGCTGACCATCGTCACACCCGTGGTGGCATGCACGTGGACGTGCAGGCGAACGTCGCTGCCGCAAGTCTCCTTAATCCCCTTCACGATCTCGTAAGCCGCCTGCGGCTTCAGGAGCGCCGCCATGTCCTTGATGCAGATAGAATCGCAACCCAGTTCCAGAAGCCGCTCCGCCATCTCGACGAAGAGCGTGATGGTATGCAGAGGGCTGACGGTGTAGCAGATTGTGCCCTGGGCATGCTTGCCGGTGCGCCGCACAGCGGCGATGCTCCGTCGCAGGTTGCGGATGTCGTTCAACGCATCGAAGACGCGGAATACGTCCATACCGTTTTCAGCGGCTCTCTCCACGAATCGATCTACCACGGTGTCTTCGTAGTGCCGGTAGCCGAGCAAATTCTGGCCGCGCAGCAGCATTTGTAGACGCGACTGAGGCAGCAGCTTTCGGAAGGTGCGGAGACGCTCCCAAGGGTCTTCATTGAGAAACCGGATGCACGCATCGAATGTGGCGCCGCCCCAACACTCCACGGACCAATAGCCTGCCTGGTCGATGTCTGCGCACGCCGGAATCATATCCTCCATCGCCATTCGCGTCGCCATTAGACTTTGGTGTCCATCGCGTAGAATCAGCTCGGTTACGTCAATTGTTTTCGACATGATCCTTTGTTTCCGTTGCAGGCGAGGTGGGTATGACGTGCGATCCGAGAGTTCATAACCGGGATATCGGCGGCCGGACCGGCTTCAAGCGACACTGCTTCGCTGCGCCCAAACGCGCGCGGGGACGGTCTCTCTCATTGATCCTCCCGCCATCCGCTTTCCGCCTGCCAGTTCGAAGCAATCCATGTAGAGTCTCGCCGTATTGCGCCACACCATCGCGCGACCGAGTCTGTAGGCCTTGGCACTCATCGCTTTTCGGCGTTTGACATCGCGCAATAATCCGCTCACCTCGCAGGCAATCGAGCGATGATCTCCGAACGGAACCAGGACACCACGCCGATCCCTCAACAATTCGGCGGCATGCCAGTATGGCGTGGAGATGACGGCTTTGCCCGCGCCAAACGCATAGGCTAATGTTCCCGACGTGATCTGGGCTTCGTCCAGATAAGGAGTAATGTAAAGATCTGCCGCGCCAATGAACTCGGTCAATTCCTTCAGATCGACAAACCGGTTATGGAAGATGACGTTGTTTCCGAGCTTGTTTTCCCTGACAATGGCCTGCAGACCGAGGCGATAGGACTCGCCTCGCGTCCGTAACTCGTGGGGGTGCGTCGCGCCCAGCACGATGTAGACGACGTCGGGAAACTCCGCCACAATATCGGGAAGTGCATGGAGTACCTGCTCGATCCCCTTGTTCGGTGAGAGCAGGCCGAACGTCAGCAACACCTTCTTTCCGCCCACGCCAAACTGTTGCTTATAATGATCCGGCGCGACGAAGGATACGTCGGGAATCCCATGCGGAATGACATCGATCTTGGTCAATGGCGCCTGATAGACTTCCTGCAAGATCGTCTGTGCCCGCTCCGTCATAACCACCAGCCGGGCTGAATGCGCGATCAATTCCTGCATCACTCGGTGCTGGTCGGTGTTCGGCTTGATTAAAACGGTGTGGAGCGTGGTGACGACGGGCGCTTTCAGTCCGTACAGGAGAGCCAACAGGTGGCTGCCGGCCGGCCCACCGAAAATTCCGAACTCGTGCTGGAGCGAGATAATATCCACGGCGCTGGTGTTGAGAAAGTCGGCCGCGCGCCTGTAAGACCCCAAGTCCTGTTCCTCAATTTCAAATCGAACGACGGCCGGGTACCGGTAACATCCCTGAACATCGTTGACGGGCACCGCGAAGCATCGGCTTTGCGGATGCCGCGCCGCGACAGCCCCAAGCAGATCGGAAGTAAACGTGGCAATTCCGCAGCGACGCGGCAAATAGTCTCCGAGAAACGCGATATTTCGACAACGAGAGTCTGTTTTCACGACTGGACCCACTTTCTTTCGGTGTTTTGCCTGCACCAAGGGGGCGGTCTGTCCTGCGGTCCTCGGCACAGGCACACAGGTGTCGCTCACGCGGCGTTGACGAGGGTCTGGCTCACGTCCGCAGTACCCTCCCTATCGGTAGCTTCCTGGCACCGGATACAACGAGGCGCCCACGGCACGGCGAGCAGGCGTCTTGGGCTGATCGCCGATTCACACTCCATGCAGGTTCCAAATGTGCCGTCTTGAATCCGTCGCAGAGCGGCTTTGACGTCGCGCAGTAGACCGGACTCGCGGTCCACGTTTCGAATGGCCAACTCTCGTTCCGAGGCATACTTGATCTCATCCATTTGGTCCGCGCTCTTTTCGATTGCGATATCATCTCTTTTCCGCAGGAGTCGCCCCAGCTCAGCCGCTTTTCGTTCAAGAACCTCTTGGAACCCACCCTCTGTGTGTGCTGTCTTCATGGTCATCCCTTTCGCCCGTGCGGGCCGCCTACCGTCCTTAGCACGGAACGGTCCAGACGGAAGCATCCGGCGATTCCGAGGCTGAGACCCTGCGCCGGCGTGAAGTTCGCGGAATTCAGCCTGCAGGAGATGCAGAGCCTGCACCTGAAAGTGCGGAATTTGCCGAGAGTCAAGGTCCGAACGCGGCCCCATGGTGGGTTAGCAGCGTTGTCGATGCCGGCGCATGAAACTCTGTAAAGTATTGTCTACTCGGACTGCAACGGGTGCAGAATTGCGCGCTGAAGACCGCAAATAGGGATTTAGCAGTTGAGGCGCGGCTCCTGCGCCCGGTAAGCTACTCATTCCATATGCTAATAGGTCCACGTGACCGGATCGTTCCATGCTTCGCCGGATCGATGGTGCCACAACTGGTCCGCTCAGCCGCAAGGTCCCCCGCGTCTGACCGCACGTATCTAGCCATCTCGCAAAGGGGGGCCGCGCGAGCTCCGACCGGGTGCCCCTCCTGGCCGTGGCGGCTTATGCGCGCGCTGGTTTGGTCAGGAAGGTGCGTTTTGCAGCGTGTGGATGTCAGTGCCCGTGCTGGTGGCGCGGCACCCCGGGGCTACGTGATCGGCTTGTGGCCAAACCAGCGGCTAGTGTTTCTGGTGCTCGACATGCTCACTGGATCGCCATCCTGACAAGTCTGGGGCAACCTAGGTCCATCGTCCAGGACAGGTAGATTGCTGATTTGTCGAAGGGAATGGATGCGATATGGCAAACCAAGCGACGAAGATGATCTCAACTCTGCCGAATCTCGCCGAAGGGCGAAACCAGCAGAAAATAGCAGCAGTGGCGTATGAGTTCTGGCTGGCTAGAGCTTTCCGAGGCGGGTCACCCGCGGAGGATTGGCTTCGGGCCTATCAAAGAGTGGGATGCAACCTCGGAAATGTCAGACTAAGGCGAACAACGGTAGGAGACTTCCTGGTGTCATAGCGCCCGTTCGTGAGCACAGATTCGCGCACGTAGAGGTCGATTGGGCGGCGATTTACGGAGATAGCCGTGTCGGGGATCAAGCCGACAGCCGCCCAAAAAACTGCTCGTGATCGTCGAAGAAGGTTTTCGAGATCCAGCAGGATTGATGCATTCGGAGACGCTCCGGCCACGTTCGGGCAGGAGAACTTGCCATGAAGAAACAGCCACCGAAGACGAATGTTCCAAGAATCACGACCGTTTTATCCGTGAGCCCCCTCGCCGAGGATTACGTCTCGCTACAAGCGATTCTCAACCATTCAAAGTGGCAACTTCACAAATCCGACAGCGTCGTCTCTGCATTGGCGGTGATACGCCGATGGGACATAAGCGTCGTTATTTGTGAGCAGGATTTGTCGCCTGGTACCTGGATCGAACTACTGACAGAATTGAGTCTTTTGCGAATTGTGCCCCCATTGATCGTCACGTCTAGACTTGCGGACGAAAAGCTCTGGGTCGAGGCTCTGAATCTAGGAGCATACGATGTGCTGGCGAAGCCGTTTGAGCGCGCAGAACTGGTCCGCACCGTGCTTGGTGCAGTCGCTTTGGCGCCAACAGCAGGAGTTCCTGCCAAGGTGGTGAAGGCCATGCAAACCGCAAGTTGACGCGGTCGGTCAAGCTGGATAGATCGCTGGTGAACGGAAAGTGGTACGCGCCTGCCGTGCCGATGGAGAAGGTACAGAAGGCGACGCTTTCAGAGGACCGATGGCTTGCCTAATTTCAGCCGCGAAACTAGCCGCTTCGAGATTCACTCCCGATTGGCAGAGACTCAGCGTGCTTGAATCGGTCTTCGATCAGTTGCCTGATGCTCTGGTACTGTGGGACCCCGAGTTCCGGATCACGGGAGTCAATCGTTCAGCGGAAAGACTCTTTGGCCTGTCTTCCGAGGAGATGCTAGGGAAGCACTGCCAGGAGGTTTTCCGATCTACCGTGGACGAGCCGGGGTGCGGAGTGCTGGTGGGAATGGACAAGCTGCCCACGAGGACCCATATGACCGTCCGCCTTAAGACAGGAAACGGGGTGGATCGCCTGGCAGGGATGCGTACCAGCAAGATACTGGACGGCTCTGGCCTTCAGCGCTCGCGGGAAGTGACCCATGCCTGCTTTGCAAAACTGACCCGGATCGCAACCCGCAGAGCCGCGTCGAACCCGCGTCAGAGCGACTGCTTGAGCTTTTTGCGATAATCGGCGAAAGCCGCACGCCCGTTGTCCGTGAGACGCAACAGGGTGCGCGGAATTTTGCCGCGAAACGTCTTTTCGATTTGGATGTAACCGGCCTCTTCCAGTCGGGCCAGGTGGCCCGACAGCGTGCCCTTGTTCATCTCAGTCTCGTGGACAAGATACCGGTAATCGCACTCCTCCAGGCCGGAGAGGAGGGCGACGATGATTAGCCGACCCGGTTCGTGGATCACCCGGTCGAGTTCGGATAACGTGCGAATCTGCTTGTTCATTCGTCACCGGCAGCGGGCGCGTGAGTATTCCGGATATAGACTCCCAGAGTCGCTGCGCCTGACACGAGCCACGCCGACGCGCTGAACACCATTACCGGGCGAGATAACCGTTCGGTATCCCCAGGGACCAGGAAAGCAATTGTGAGTAGGCCGATTGCCATTACGAAAACCATGTACCGTTTCCATGGGTGTTCTTTGCTGGTATTTAAAGCGAAAAATGCGTATGGCCCCAAAAAGCCAAAAATCATCAGGCCGCGGACCATACTTGATTCGTGGTTTCGTTGAATGAGTGGCACCAGAGCGGCCAGGATGGCAGCTGCAACTGAAAGGGCGACCGCGAAGAAAACAGTTTTCCAGCGGTTCTTTCCCGTAATTCGCCGATAAGCCACGTACCCGGTCCGGGGGTATGTAATATGCCTTTTGATCGTTCGCGTGAGAACGGTTCCGAAAAGGATGAACGGCAACAAGGTGCCGACGAGAACAAGCAGGTAGCCGGCAACACCGCGGGGTAGAATCGCGTTCTTCTCAGCGATAGGCGTCAGATAGCCCATTAACGTCATGGCGAATATCATCAGGCCAAAGGACATTTCGGTTGTACCGTCCACGTTCTCGTAGCGCTGGGGGCGTGCCGCAATGTCGCGCAACGGATCCGTCATGTTGTCACCTCACGGATACTAGTTTGTATGACCAACTAGCTGGTGTCAAGTACCATCTTTTAGGGTTTTGGTTTCGCCCGAGGCGGCGCAACAATCCCCAGCAAATGGCTTTAAGGTAGAGTATTTACCTAGCCGGCGAGCCGGAGGTTTGCTGCGCCCTGGAGAGGAGTAGGCTCCCCTCCAGGGCAGGAGCTTCTGGGAGTCATCACCTCCCATGGGCCCTCCCGAGAGTCCTACAAGCCATCCCGAAAATCAAGACGGTCGGCGACGGCAATTGCCGTGCCGGCCGCGAATGCGGTGTTGTCTGCTGAAAGGATGCGAGCAGCGCTTTCATCCTCGGCAAGCGCGCCAGCGCTATTGCAGCGAGGGCTGCCGGGAGGCGGCGCGAAAATGGTCGCGCCGGAAAGCCCAAGCGAGATATCGGGAGACGGCGGCGGGCCAACAAAAACGGAATGACCAAAGCCGGCGCTACCGGGAGCGCGTCAAACGCCGGAAAACACCAGAGCCAGAAGCAGTTGACGACGCCGCGAGGGTAATCACTACAGAACATTTTTTTCGACCATTGCTGCGACCGGCCGGGCTGCTACGAAGGGTTCGTGCGCCCGCGGCGAAGTCCTCTTGCAGCGCTTCTGTTCGCACGCCTGCAGGCGCGCCCTGGAGCGTGTTCGGGAACGGGAGCGGCACTGGAAAGAAGCGCGCGACTTAATCCCGACATATTGATCCCCCGGTAGGGCCGGCCTTACATTCAGCCTGTCTGATGCAACTGGAGTTTCACCAACTCGACCGGCGCTGGGAGCACTTGCGAGTACGCCATCCGGCGCGGCAGCGGCGGTTGTTGGCGTCGCTGGCAGAGAGCGGGCAGCAAACGCCCATCGTGGTGGTGGCAGCCGAAGGCCAACCGCATCGTTTCGTGGTCATCGACGGCTATAAGCGGATCGCGGCTCTGGGACAACTGGGCCGGGACACAGTGGAAGCGGTAGTGTGGCCGATGAGCGAGGCCGCGGCAGTGCTGCTGGACCGCTCGCTGCGTTTATCCGAACACGAAACCGCACTGGAGGTCGGCTGGCTACTGGCGGAGTTGGAGCGGCGCTTCGACTACGGGCTCGACGAGTTAGCGCGCCGGTTCGACCGCAGCGTGAGCTGGGTATCGCGGCGGCTGGCGCTGGTGGAGGTTCTGCCGGAAGCGCATCCAGCAGCAGGTGCGCGAGGGCAAGATCCTGGCGCAGGTGGCGTTGAAGTTTCTGGTGCCGGTGGCTCGCCAAAGCCTGGAGGATTGCCAGCGGATGGCGGCGATCTTCTCCCAGCATCACTGCGATACGCGCGAAGCCGGCCAACTGTATACCGCGTGGCGCAAAGGTTCACCCGCGATCCGCAAACGCATTCTCGATGATCCCGAGCTGTTTTTCAAAACGCAGCGGCAGGCGGAGGAGAAAGCTCCGGCCGGGGCTGGCGCCGAACTGTTGCGCGATCTGGAGATGGTGGTGGCGATTGTGAACCGCGCGCAAGCGGCGGCTGGCCGGCGCCGCTGCCACGGAGTTGGATGGCCAGCAATCGCAGAGCCGCACGGCATCAGATCGAGCGCATTCAAAAACAACTCCGCCGCATCGACGAAGAAATCCTACCGGAGAAGAGACCGCATGTTGAGCCAAGCGCAACGCACCACGATTCTGGAACTGAACACGCAGGGAGTGAGCAAACGGGAGATCGCGCGGGTGCTGGGGATCTCCCGCGTGGCGGTACGCAAAGTCCTGCGCTCCAACTCCACCGCCCTGCCGGAGTTGCACCGAACCGAAAAGGCCGAACCCTACCGGCAACAGATCCTGGAGCTTTTCGAAAAGTGCAAGGGGAATCTCGTGCGAGTCCATGAGGAGTTGGTGGCCGCAGGCGCGGAGATGTCGTATCAGGCACTGACGGCGTTCTGCCGGCGGCACGGGATCGGATACGCGCCGCCAACGCCGGCGGGTCAGTATGATTTTGGGCCCGGCGAGGAGATTCAACATGACACGTCTCCCCATGAGCTCGAACTGGGTGGCAGGAAACGCAAGGTGCAGACCGCATCCGCAGTGCTGTGCTATTCGCGGATGCTGTTCTTCCAGTGCTATCCCACCTTTCGACGTTTCGACTGCAAGGTGTTTCTCACCGAGGCGCTACGCTACTTCGGCGGCGCGACAACCCGGACCATGATCGATAACACGCACGTGGTGGTGCTGCGCGGCAGCGGACGCGATATGGTGCCGGTGCCCGAGATGGCCGCCTTTGGAGAGCGCTTCGGCTTCCAGTTCGTGGCACACGCGATTGGGAATGCGAACCGCTCGGGGCGAGTGGAGAGACCGTTCAGCTTTATCGAGGGGAATTTCCTGGCGGGGCGCACCTTCAGCAGTTGGGAGGACCTGAATCAGCGGGCGCGGGAGTGGTGCGATAAGGTCAACTCGACTTACAAGAAGCATATCCGCGCGGTGCCCCGTGAGCTGTTTGCTGTCGAGCGGCTGCATCTGAAGCCGCTGCTGGCGTGGATTCCGGAGGTATACCGGCTGCATCAGCGCCTGGTCGATATCGAAGGGTATGTGGCGCTGAACAGCAATCGCTACTCGGTCCCGGTGGACTGGATCGGCCGCCGCGTAGAGGTGCGGGAGACCAGGGACAAGATCGAGATTCAACTCGATGCCCGCCGCCTGGTCACACACCGGCGCATCGCTGAAGCCGAGCACCAGCGAGTAATGCTGGCCGAGCATCGGCCGCCGCGCGGACAGGGGACGCCCGGCCCGATCCGCATCCCGAAGAGAAGGCCATCGTGGCGGCTGCGCCCGAACTGGCCGACTATGTAGCGGGTTTGAAAGCAACGGAGCCGCAAGGCGGTCACGTTTGCCCTGCGGCAACTGTTGCGTCTGGTGCGGGAGTATCCACGGGAGCCGCTGCTGGGCGCCGTACGCGAAGCCGCCCGCTATGGACTCTACGATCTGGACCGGCTGGAACGGATGATCCTGCGCCGTGTGGCGCGCGAATACTTTCTGCTCGACGGGGGCTCACACGATGACTGAAGAACTGGAACAACTGCTGAAGAATCTCAAGCTGCGGCGCATCCTGGAGATCTATGACGAACAGTTGCGCGCCGCCGATAAAGGACGACATCAGCTACTCGGAGCTTCGTCACGCGCCTGGTGCGCGCGCAGTGGCAGGCGAAGCAGGAGGGCGCGCTGGAATGGCGCATCCGGCGCGCCAATCTGCCCGAACGCTGGACGCTGGAGACGTTTCCCTTCGCCCGCCAACCGGGCGTGAACCGCAAACAGATTCGCGGGTTTGCGGAGTTGGAGTTCATCGCCAAGGCGGAAAACATCGTTTTGGTGGGAAAGACCGGCGTCGGCAAAGACGGGACTAGCGTGCGGCTTGCTGCTGAAGGCGCTGGAGAACGGCTATCGCTGCCAGTTCATCCGCGCGCAGGATCTGTTCGATGAGATGTATGCGTCGCTGGCCGACCGTTCCACGCGGCAACTCCTGAAACGCCTTGCCCGCCTGGACGTACTTCTGATCGACGAATTTGGATATCTGACCTTGAAGCCCGAGCAGAGCAACATCTTCTTCAAGCTGATGGAGGAGCGGTACCACAGCCATTCCACGATCATTACAACCAATTTGGTCTATGACGAGTGGCACAATTTCCTCGGCAACAAATCGATGGTGGACGCGCTGCTCAGCCGCGTGCGGCATTACTGCCACACGGTGACTATCGACGGCCCGTCGCTGCGCGAACTGCAAGGTTGAGGAGCAACCATCATGGGCGACCCCGCGACCGGGAAGACATATATCCGCCAGGTTCTCGGAAGCGTACCGGCGGACGCCGGGTACGGCGGGCACGTCCGCCGCTCCGGATCGCTTGCTGGCGGCGCAACTCTTCAACGCGGCGTGCCCCGTGAGCGTGATCGAAAACGCCTTCGTGCTGGCAGCGACGCGCCGGCTGATGCGGCCTGCCGATGCCCCACCGTCTAGGCACGATCCGTTCCCTGACCTATTTCCTGCCGGTGATCGAGGAAGTGCTCAGCAACTACGCGTCAGCCCGGACTATTTCCAGCATCTCCGCCACAAGCTCCAACGCATCTCCCCAACCCGGTAGGCCGCACCGCAGCCCGCTCGCGCCTTCGGCGCGGATGATGGAAAACCACCCGCACGCCTTCGGCCTGGATGATATCGCCTGCCCCTAAACGACTCAACAACGAACACGCCTTCGGCGTGGATGAGACCGCCGTGGCGCCTTCCTGTTCCCAGTTCCGTTTTCGGGGCGGGTCAGTTCAATCAAGCGCTACTGGATCATTCTTACCGAGCGCCGAAGGCTCTGGCCAACCAGCGGGCGTAGTGGCCACTATCCGACCACTCCCGGACAAAGCAGCACTGCAAACGTGCACGGTGATTGCCGAATCGGCGCTGATGCTTGAGATTCTCAAGTTCGTGGGGCGCATAGCGGTGAGTGAGGCCGCCACAATCCTGCTGGATGGGGAGAGCGGAACCGGCAAGGACCTGGTTGCTAAATAGCTTCACTACCGTCGGGCGTATACTCCGACAAGGGGTCCACCGCGCTTCGCACGTTGTTCCTCGACCATAGCCGATGGGAGTGGCTGTTCGGTTTCGAGAACCGCGAAAAGGTGTTTGACATCGACGGCCGGTTCAAGTTCGCCCCCATCGTCGTCCGGAAGTGCGGACAGACCGAGGCGATTCACACGGCGTTCATGCACCGATCACTGGCCGACTGGGAGGAGGGTGAAAAGTACGCCCTGGACTATCCACGGGATCGTGTGGTCCAGTTCAGCCCTTACTCGAAGGCCCTGCTGGAGATCCGCAACGACCGTGACCTGGGTATTTTGCAGGGGTTGTACTCAAGTAGTGTCCTGCTCGGCAGCACGGGTCCGGAGAGCTGGGGATCGCACTACGTCCGCGAGTTCGACCTGACGAACGATGCGAGAAAGGGCCTCTTCCGGGACCGGGCCACCTGGGAAGAGGAAGGCTACCAACCGGACGAGTACGGACATTGGCTTCGCGGAGGATGGCAGCCATACGGCGGCCCGGCTGAGCTTTGTCGGCGAGCACTGGATCTCGTTTTGTCCCGCGATGGCAGCCGAGCCATCCACACGGACGCCATAGAAGACGTTGCTCTGCCTTTGTACGAGGGCCGCATGATCGGGCAGTTCGATTTCAGCCAAAAGGCCTGGGTGAGCGGCAAAGGTCGTGCGGCGAAGTGGGAGGCGATCCCATTCGACCGAAAGGTCGTTGGTCCGCAGTACCTGATGAACCTGGCCGCCTACGCAGCGGCCCGGGATCGCGATGGAAAAGTGAAAGCCGTTCGTGGAAAGAAACTGGCTTTCATGGACATCACATCGGCTACCAATGAGCGCACCACCATCGCTACCGTGCTTTTGGATCGTCCATGCGGGAACTCAGCCCCGGTTTTCCAAGCGCGGAATCCATGGGCCCTGCTGCCGTGATGAATAGTTTCGCGTACGACTATCTCGCGCGTGCCCGGTGCGGCGGACTCCACTTGAACTACTTCATAATGGCTGAGACGGCGCTGCCTAAACCCGACGCCGTGAAGATGTTGGGTAGCCTCGCGCGACTTCAGCCGGAACCCGCCGGCCGCCGCTCCCAACGTGGAAAGGCCGAGGAGTGCACTTTTCCAGGCGGTCGCCCACGGCACCGGGTGATATCGAGGCACACCAGACGGGGGAGAGCGTGAAACGGACCGGCCAGGTGGCGCGGCTTTGCAACGCCACAGAGCGGCGGGCATTGGAGCAAGCTAAGCGTGTGCAGTGGCCGCGTTTGGCCATGATCTCCGACACTTCGCAGCCTCGACCCTAACCGCCGAGGGCATCGAGGACAACATCATCGGGCTGCTGACCGGGCACAAGAGCCTGGAGTTGCGGCGTTATCAGCACCTCCGGGAGGAGCTGAAACGCAAAACGGTTGATCTGATTGCGGGGGTAGTGAAGGAAGCCGGCGAGGGCGGAAACGGTGCATCTAGTTCACGCCTACTTCACGGTGGCCCAAAAACGTCAAAATCGAAGTAGCCAAAACGTCGCTAAGTGATTGAAAGGAATGGCGGGGACGACGGGGCTCGAACCCGCGACCTCCGACGTGACAGGTCGGCGGTCTGCACGCGGCCTCGCACCTGTTACTGGGATCGTAGCAATCCTAGCACCCCGATCGAGTTCGGCATCTCCTCGAAATTAGGCTTGCGCGTCCGCCGGAGTATGCCCTCATTTTGAGTTCCGGCTCCGCGAGCCCGCAACTGAACCTGTCGGGTTCGATGTCTGGCAGCACCGAACGAAACGCCGACTCGGCAAGTTCTAGGAATGCCGTCTTCGTATCAACAACGAATTCTTCGGCTGAGATTTCCACGAGCTTGCCGTCTTCCAAGGTCCAGGCGAACGGGCTTTTGCGGTAGTCTTCTCTCGCTGTCTGGATCACTTTCGTTCGCGTGCGATTGTCAATCCGGATATCGATCTCAATTCGATAGACAGTGCTCATATTTCATTCCAGTGCTTTGAAACCCAGTCCCTTTGCATTGTTGACTAAGGTCATGTCTTCACTCGTCTTAGACTCGCATGCTTGTACAGCCATTCAGCGACATCGCGTCCACGGAAGCGGACACTCGCCTCGATCTTGAAATGTGGAATCATGTTGCGCTCTGCGTAGCTATAGATCGTTTTCGGGCTGATCGCAAGGATTGATGCGAGTTCACGGGCGGTCATCAGCCGCTCAGAACTTTTCATATGATCGATGATATCCGGCCCCTTGACGGGCGCTGCCGGACCGATTGCGGGGGAGGCTGACACTAGGTTTGCTCCTTATTGAACGCCGTTGTTTTGCATTGAACGCCGTTGTTTTGCGGCGCGCGGGCTGACTTCCTCACAATGGCACGGTGCGCCGGTTTCACCAAAAACTCGATGGCCCCGCAACGGAGCGGAAGGCTGGCGGCCGGAGCCTGATCTGCCCTACACTATTTGCGCTAGAATGTAGTTCGAGATGATGAGGCGGCTGCAAAACGGAGACATCGGCGGGCATATTCTCACCCTGTCCGTGTTGTCCGTTTTGTTGTCTGTTTTGTCGTCCGAACAGGCGGAAAACGGTAGACAGCAGAGACTGGAGAGACGGCTTCGAGCTGCCGGATCTCTTTTAGAATGAGCTAACTAGAAGATTTGCCGAAGGGCGGGAGTAATTCAGTGGTAGAATGCCAGCTTCCTGAGTATCTTCAGTAGAATCAATAGTTTTCCCTCCTTACTGTCCAGTTTACTGTCCGACTTTTGATTTCCATTTGCGAACCATGGTATTCGGATTGTGCCATGGGACGCGTCAACATCGTAAAGCAAGTCAAAGTCGATGGCAAATGGACCTTGCGATCGATTCCCAAGAAGAAATCTGGGCATTACGATTGGGCCGCCTTGCCAGACGGAGACTACTACGTCGAGTGGCGCGAGGACGGGCGCCGTCGGCGTCAGCCAGCGGGCAACACCGCCGCGCAAGCAATGGAGGAACAGCGGCGAAAGCGCCACGAACTCGAAGCGCATGCGCTAGGATTCGCCCCTCGGAATGGAACCTCGGACGTCGCCGCGGCTGAGCCGCCCACGATTCGCAAGTTGATCGACCGATACCTGGACCAGATTAAGACTTTGAAAAAACCCAACACCCACCGGAAGTACGACGCTGTGCTGGCGAGATTCGCCAAGGTCTTCGAGCGACGAACCCTCGATTCGATTTCGACGGAGGAGCTCAACGACTATGTGGTCGCATTGATGAAATCCGGGATGTCGGCGAACACCGTTCTCCACAACATCGTGATCATTGCCCAGTTCTGCAAGCGAAACGGAAGACCTGGCCTGACCCGACTGCTTCATCTCCCCGAGAGAATATCGCCGTTGCCTTTGGAGTACACCGAGGAGGAGCTGGCATCCTTTTTCGAAGTCACCACCGATCGCGAGAGGGAGCTTTTCTCAACCTTTCTGCTCACCGGATTCCGCGAGCAGGAGGTGGCGTTCCTCTTCTGGAGCGACATCAATCTTAGGCTCAGAACGATTAGGGTCACCTCGAAGCCCCATCTCGGGTTTTCACCCAAGCGCTGGGAAGAGAGAGAAATTCCGATCCCTGTCGAATTGGCCAGACTGCTTGAAAAACGCCCGCACCTCCACAGCGAGCGGTTCGTGTTCCCTTCGCCGACGGGCAATCGGGAACACAACATGTTGCTCAAATGCAAAGCAGTGGCGGAGCGCGCAGGGCTGAACTCCGAGAAGTTCGATCTAAAGACATTTCGTTCGACGTATGCCACCCGCATGCTCCGTTCCGGATTCGATGTGCGAACGGTTCAGCACTGGATGGGACACAAGTCTTTGGAAACCACGATGCGGTATCTCGTGCCCGCGAGCGATGTTCACGACCGGCTTGATCGGGTTGTCGTGCCCAGCGTCGCTATAGACGCAGGTCTGCCAAGGAAGTCCGTTCGGCAGGAAGGCGCCGCCAGCACAAGAAGTGTTCGACGCCACAATTGATTCAACAGAGGCCAGGTCCTTTAGATGGGCGGCTCCAACCCGAAAAATGTTCTTGGAGCTATCTGTTTTGCTCGAATCCGCCAGTGTCGCCTGTCCTCGGCGGCCGTGTGAGTTCGCCCTTTTTATCAAGCTCGGGCTTGTGGGTGGGCAGTTGGGTGGGTGGCTTCGATGTCGGGCTGGCGGATCTCTCGGCCAGACAAGCACGTCCGCGACCGAATCTTTGACGGACCTCCTGGTCGACACCCAGGCGTCCGTCTTCGGTGCCGTGGCACAGGCTGGGACACGACACGGGCGGCAAGCCTTGCGAGTTCTGCAAACCGAACGTAACGACTAACCCAGGGAGACGCGGATTCGGCCGTCGAGGCTTGCGATTTGGTGCTGGAGCGTTGTCCAAAGAGCGGTTAAGGTGCCGGACGCCATGTACCTCAAGGGAAGGGCCTTGGAGAGGATGGCAAGCGGACTCAAGCGGTGAAGGAGTTCAAGCTGCTCATCCGAAGCTACCGGGATCGGATGCAGCGAAGAGCGCACACGCGGATTTGAAGCGCCCTCCCCGCTGACTGGACTCCAGCCCTGTCGACGTCGTTTCTGGCAAGGCTCGCGCCGAGGTGACGAGGAACAGACGATTTCGGCTCAAAACGAGAACCCGAAGCTACTGATCAGGCCATAGTCATGTTTCTTGACGGCGAGGACCGGCCGGCTGTCGAATCGCTCAAACAGCCGCAGGCTCCAGATCAGGCGCGAAACGACCGGCATCCGAACTCCAGTATTCATGACGGCTCGGACCCGTCCTTGGTCCAGGATGCTTGGGAAGATGGACATCTTTCCGGTAAAGCGCAAGCGGCCCCACTGAAAGCTGTCCAGGCTCACGCCGGCAAGCGCTTCGCCAGTGGACTCAGGACGTCCCGGGTTGGCCTCATCGCCTCCGCTGTACCTCTCATTAACGAACGTCAGCCCACCAAGCAAGGAAAGTTGGAGGTAGCGCGAGTGTGCGATTTGCCAGCCCATACCCGCGCCGAGCGTAGTGCGCAGGTTCAGAAGCTGCCGGTTGTCACGGTCCAAACCGCCCAGGGCGAAAACGAATGCGCCGGGCGTCAAGTACCAGTCAACCCGGGCCGAGGCCGAATGCGAACTTGTGGATTCTGCCGGAGCCTGTTTGCTGAAGAGCGATGAGAGATCCGTTTGCACGCGCAGACGTTCCGAATGGTATTCAGCGCTGGCGGCTACGGAGGACTGGTTCAATGGGGAATTGCCGCCCGAGAGACTATACCCCAACTCGATGGAGCCATCGAGATGATCCAGGAAAGTCTCCTCTTTCACCGGGGCCGAGATCGCTTTCACGTCGCGCGGCAGAATGGGAGTATCCGGGGATACGGACGAGACCAGTATTCCGCCGGTTGTATTCTGAAGGGTCCCGGAGAGAATCATCCCGTTCTGCATCGAAATACGCAATTCGCGATCAGAACTGATGCTTTGCACCATGGTCCAGTCGAGTTCTACGATTCCGGCATAGGCGGTCTTGAGGTACAAGTGCTTGCCCTCGAGTTTCTGGATTTCCCCGGAGAGACGATCGGAATTATTCAGAAATACGGTATCCGCCCCCAAGAGGCCTGGCAGACCGGCGGCGGCGATCCAGAGCAGTGCAATTCGATGAGAGATCATGTTTGTAGGGCGCAAAAGGTGACACGCAACAGTGTGGGCAGGCGTCGGGACTTCGCTTGCGTCCTTCCCGTTGCAAGACGGCTTGCATCGCCGGCTCTGCTCACTTTTTCAGAGTAGTGTATGCTGCGGACGGGGGTCGCTTTAGATTCCCAGTCTGGCGATCGGAGATGGAAGATGGAATCGGCAATGCTCACTCGATACAAGGGTAACCTCCATTCTATAGAGGCCGCGCTATCGGATCGTATCGCCCAGAAGCGGGGCGCCAGTGTGCTCGCAGGGTTACGGAGCCGCGTTCGCCACATGAGGAGTGCTGCCGGCCATGAGGCGGCCCTTCGTCGGTTTGGAGCGAATTCCGCACTGCTGCTGAGGGTCGAGGCTGCCCTTGGCCGTATCAAAGCCGGGAACTATGGCACGTGCCTCTTATGTCACAATGCCATTACCCCACGCCACCTGAATTCGGTTCCATGGGCTGCCTTCTGCGTTCGGTGCAGGAAGGCCATCGACAGCCGCGAAGCGCTCTTGTCGTGGCGGAAGGGAGTCTTGCACTCGACTTCAGCGGAGTCGCAGAGGCCCCGTGCATGAGCGTGCGGCCCGGTTAAGATTGTTCCTGCCTGATTCCAACCTTGGGATTCGAGATGACTCTGGAGTGCGCGTCAAGCATCCGTCCCAAGCTGACCGCGTGCTGTGTGAGTTGGTGGAGCACTTGGCGCGATAATACCAGCATGACTCCCGAACGGATTCGCGTCGCTGCCCTACAGTTCTTGATCCGACCGGCCCAGAGCTTCGATTCGTTTCGAGACCAAGTCGAATCCCTGGTGGAAACGGCCGCGGACTACGACTGCGAACTCGTCGTATTCCCGGAGTACTTCACCGTGCAACTGCTCACGCTCGGCAACGTGAAGCGGCCGATTCGCGAGCAGATTCTCGATCTGGCCGCGCAATTGCCGCAATTCCAGGACCTGATGAGCTCGTTGGCTCGTCGGTTTGGAGTGTACATAGTAGCGGGCACGATTCCCGTCATCGAGCCGGGCTCCGCGAACATCTTCAACGACAGTTTCTTTTTTGGCCCGTCGGGAACCTGCGGGTCGCAGGGCAAGATGCACATGACGCGCTTCGAGCGAGAAGACTGGAAGATATCTCCGCGTTCGCAATTGAAAGTCTTCGAAACTCCGTTCGGCCGCCTTGCCGTGGCGATCTGCTATGACGTGGAGTTCCCGGAGATCGCACGCGCGGCCGCCCGGAACGACGCTCATATCCTGGTGGTTCCCAGTTGCACCGACGACCGGCAGGGTTACCTGCGCGTCCGCTACTGCGCCCAGGCTCGCGCGATCGAAAACCAGATGTACGTGATTCATTCGTGCACCGTCGGTTCGCTGCCCATGGTGCCCGCGGTTTCCTTAAACTACGGTCAGGCGTCCATACTCACGCCGAGCGATTTTCCCTTCTCGCGCGATGGTATTCTGGCCGAAGGCAACGCCAACCAGGAGATGATGGTGATCGGCGAACTGAACTTGAAGACGATCGCGGACACGCGTTCCAATGGCACCGTCCTGCCTTTGATAGACAGCCGCCGATCGAGCGAAATCGCATCTCATGTCGAGATAGTCACCGTATGACGGACTGTCTGCAAAGTATTTCGGTGCGCCAAACCGGTCCGGAGGATTTTTCCGGCATCGCTCAGGTCTGCGCCCGGGTTTACCCAGGCGCTCCCGGATGGACGCCTGAGTTGCTGCGCTCTCACCTATGCGTGTTCCCAGAAGGTCAATTCGTCGCGGTCGATTCCTCGTCGGGGCGAATTGTTGGAATGTCGGCCAGCCTGATCGTGCTGTGGGACGACTACAGCATGGAGACCAGTTGGCGGGATTTTACGAGCCAGGGCACCTTCGTCAACCACGACCCCGATCACGGAAGGACTCTTTACGGCGCCGAAGTCATGGTTGACCCGGCCATGCAGGGCCGCGGCATCGGCAAGAGGCTGTACCGGGCGCGCCGTGAACTGACCGAGCGCCTCGGGTTGCTCCGAATTCGAGCTGGGGCTCGATTGCGTGGCTACCACAGGTACGCTTCGTCGATGGATGCCGAGTCGTATGTCCGCGCCGTAGTCACCGGTCAGCTTAGGGATCCCACGCTGTCGTTTCAATTGGGGCAGGGATTTCACGTGCTTGCCGTGGTGCAGGGGTACCTGCGACACGACCCTGAAAGTCTGGGGTATGCCGCCGTCATCGAGTGGATCAATCGGCTGGTAGCCGTGCCGGAGGACTATGCTGGCGCCAGAGAATTTCTGGGCGCCCCTTCCTTCACCCGGGCCGCCACGCTCAGTTCAGATTGACAATGTCCTCATCCGGGTAGTCCAGAGCCAGCATCACGAGCATGTAGTCCTTGACGTGCCGCGTAATCAGGAAGTTCTGTTTCACATTCAGGTGCCCGTTTTCGCCGAGTCGTGCCCGAAGCTGAGGATCCGCAAGAAGCTGCGCAAGCCGACTGGCGGCTCCTTCCGGAGAATGCACCAGGTAACCGGTCACCCCGTTGATAACCTGCAACTTGATTCCGCCCACGGCTCCTCCGATCACGGGCTTGCGTTTCCACAATGCCTCGGCGACCGTCAGGCCGAACCCTTCCTTGATGGATTTCTGCATGACTACAGCCGAGCCTCGGACGAGAGCGTTAATTTCGATGTCGCTGAACGGCGGCAAGAGAAGTACGTGGATGTCGGGGTCTCCTGCCGCAACCTCCTGGACTTCGCGCAGGACCGCTTCGCCTTCCGGATCGTCAGAGGCGCCTCCGCCTGCGAGCACAAGCTGGCAGTCGTGCCGTCTCTTCACCATTTTGTACGCAGCGATGACACCAAGAGGATCCTTCAGCCGGTCATACCTGGAGATCTGTGTGACGATGGGCCGGTCCGGATCGAGATGGTACTTTTCCAGTACTTGCGTGATTTCTCCAGCACTGAGTTCCTTGTTCTTGTTGCATAAGGGATCGATCGACGGCGCTACCATGTACTGCGGTATTGAAAGCCTTTGAGCGAAATCCGGCATCGAGAAGATCGCCGCGTCGTACT
The DNA here is from genome assembly GCA_963794265.1 of Bryobacterales bacterium. GTDB lineage: Bacteria > Acidobacteriota > Terriglobia > Bryobacterales > Bryobacteraceae > CAWCDJ01. The sequence goes on along the minus strand of CAWCDJ010000003.1, from coordinate 1,989,743 downwards.
GGTCGATGTATGGTCGCAGAAAATCCCACACCTGCGGCTGCGGCGCGGAAATGTCAATGTGGCACCGCCAGATCCACCGGCGTCCAATGTCCCGTTTCCGTTCCACGAGTCCCGCAGGTTGGGGATCGTGAACGAGAATCACATCTCCAGTCAGGTCGACGTCACGCTGGTTCATCGCGGTGTTCTCCCGGAAGACCTCCAGCATCTTGCCTGTGATCTCTTCGGGTCGACCATGAAGAGCATTGTGAAAGGACTTGGTCACATCGAAAAACGCCTGGTCGCCCTTGATCACGTCCCAGGTTGCATCCACCCCAAGCTCATGGAGCAAGGGAAGCAGGCGGGTCAGAATCTCGGCTACGCCGCCGCCTACCGCGGTGGAGTTGATATTCTGCAAGCGCCGATGTCGAACCCGGTCCGCCAGCACCCGGAGTTCCTGGATGACGTCTTTTCCGGCAACTTCCTCGTAATCGTTCAGACCGGCATTCATATCTATGCGCGAAGCGCCTCCCCCTTCAACCCGGCAATCCGATCCCTCAGCTCATCCAGCGTGACAGCATAGGGGTCCATGGACTCGATTGCGTCTGCAAAATCAGCGGCTCCGCGCCAACGCAGCCACTGGGAAAAGTCGTTGGTCGTTCGTCCCAAACGCAGGCGAGCCTCAAAGAAATGATAGAAGAGCGAAGCGTTGGACACGCCCGGCAGCAACGCAAAGAATTCGTCGGGATCGTGTGCTACCAGCCCAGTCGGCATCATGAAGCTCTTCGAACGGCAGAAATGGAACTCCGCCCCGGCCGGAGACTCCCTGAGCATCGCACCGTCGTCATGGGCGACAGCTTCGACGACCGCGATCAATGCGTTGCGCAGGTCACGGATTGTGGTGAACGATAGGAGGTCGACAGCCGACAGCTTTTCTGCGAGTTCTTGATTCTGCAGCGCCTGCCCCACCCAGAGCGCAAAGTCGTTCGAGAACGTAGGCGTCTCGAAGTGATGAGCCAGGTACATGTGGTGCGTGTGGTAGAAGATTGCGGAGCCCGGAACGTCATGCAAGCGAGCCAAAAGCCCCTGCAGGTTCGTAACGTGCAGGCCCGTCAGACGGACGAGCCGGCGTTCCGTTTGAAAGACGAACGGTTCTGTGTGGTCCATAATGCCACCTGTAATCTTAACGTCCAGCCGACTATGGCGGCGACCGCTGTTGCAGTAAGCTCACAATGCCGAAGGGGATTGACTCTTGGTTAGGCGGTGTCGCCGCGCCTGCGGATAGCCCTATGATTCGCTCATGCCGTGGCAGGCGAACGAGATCTTCAGTTACAGCATTCGCGCCAGCGATGCACCGGAATAGACGACCCATTCTGTTGATCTCGCGAGGTAGGAGCTCGGGCCGGGCATAGCTCGGCCGGGTAGATGTCATCCAACGTGCCATGGCATACAATGTGTTCGGTGTTGCGGACAAGTCCGCGGAAAGAAGGTCCGATGATCCGGAGCCTGAGCACGATTCTTGGTTACGCGATTCACTCTGTCGACGGCGAATTGGGAGCAGTTCAAGATTTCTTCTTTGACGACCAGACCTGGACAGTCCGTTACCTCATAGTCCAGACTGGCACGTGGCTGAACCAACGTCATGTCCTGGTTTCAACCTCGGCCCTGGGGTTGCCTGACTGGCAGTGTCGAGTATTCCCGGTGTCGCTCACACAGGAGCAGATTCGAAATAGCCCCGATGTCGACACGGCGAAACCGGTCTCCCGACTGGAAGAGACCGCCATGAGCGCCTATTATGGATGGCCATCCTACTGGAACACCCAGCCCCTTCCGTTGGTGATGCCCGAACTGGAGGTGCAGCCGCAGTCGGTGGAAGAACGCGACATGCACCTGCGGAGTTTACGGGAGGTGTTGGGTTATCACGTGCACTGCGGGGACGACAACATGGGCTCCGCTGATGATTTCATCGCGGACGACGGAAATTGGTCGATTCGCTGGCTGCTGGTAGCGTTGGGCCCATGGTTGCTCCGCCGATGGGTGCTGGTTGGCCCCAACTCGATTGGCAGCGTCTGCTGGGCTGACCGCCAGGTCCGATTGAAGCTGAGCCGCGAACAGTTGGAAAAGAGTCCTGAGTTCGATCCGTGGGCAGCGGTGAACCGGGAACACGAGGTTCGCCTCTACGACTATTACGGCAGGCCCGTCGACCCGCCAGACCGGATACCGGCTCCGCCAGTTGTCTCGAGCGTCCAGGCTGGTGGCTCCTAACGGATCCATTGGCTGCACAGGCATACGGGGAGCAGGCCCGGCGGCTCCAGTGTGGCACATGTTAGATTCGCGGGTGCTGGGAATGTCCCGTGTCCTCCCGCCGGAACTGCATCTCCGCCACTGGTCCATTCAGTACTGCAGCGTGCTCCATTAGGCGGCGCGCATAATCCGCCACCATTTTTACGCCCTCTGCGTATCGAGCGTTTGGATTTCCGATACCTCCGTTGTAGGCTCCCACCGCGGTGTGAACATCTCCTTGACAGCGATCCAGTAGATCTCGAAACAGTAGTCCGGCATATGTAGTCAGAACTTCGGGCTCGATATCATCGAAGTTTAAAACTTTGGGCGGGCGAAGCCGGGCAGGCAAACGCGAGTAGTCACGGTGATCCTGCAGGTATCGTCTATGCGCGTACCGCAGTGTTTCTCGAGTAATCTGCCACACTCCGAGAGCGGAATTGAGCACAAGAAACCTTCCCCCTTTGCGTTTCAGAACGACATCTCCTCGTTGGAGACGCCTCTTCCAAATGGCGTGGCGCAAGTCACCCTCAACGTTCATGTAGTTGTTTTCCATCGCCCCGATTCCGAGAAAGAAATCCAGCGGGATCGAATAGAAGTCGGCAACCGCAACGATGTCTTCAGCCAGTTGGCGCGCCTCTTTGCTCGTTAACGGCTCTGGTATGGGCTTGAGTTTTCGGCGAATACGAGGGTCGGTCATGGACTTAAAGCGAACGAAGCGACGGATATATGCGATCAACTGAGTTCGGCTGAGATCTTCAAGCTTTTGACGAATCGGTAGATTGTACGCCGCCTGAAACAGGCGGGTCTCTTCGCGCAGGCGTTCCACGGAGTCTTTGGTAACGAAGCGCCATGAGCCTCGGTCAATCAGTCCAGCTACTTCCGCGGTTGATAGCTCTTCTACCGCGGCCAACAGATCGTTCGGTAGCTCGGCTTGTATCACATAAGTTATCGTATGTTCCTGCCGCCTATATGTCAGGAAGAACTCTGCATTATCGAGTGGTGGTCTTGCTCGCATATAGGTAAACATCATGAACGCGAACAGTTCATTGTCATATTGCGCGATGTCGGCGATTAGGAATCTGTCGGGTTGGCGAAGCACATCGCGATTTCCGATTCGTTCCCAGACCGGAATCATCGTACGCGGGGCAGATTCGAGGGGACGAGGCCACAGGCGATACACAGCCGATGCCAGGAGCACCGCAAGGAGTCCTGCGGCGAGATAAATCCATCGGGCGCGAATAACGATTGCCATGGAACGTTCAGCACCTCGCTAGAAGTAATCCAAGCGGCAAGCCTTCGCCATGGGTCTCAGGGGCAGCTAAAAGCGATCCACTACGCTGCCGCGGGCGCCCGACCGTGTTGCAGTTGAATACGTCCCGATGTGTTTGGCAGTGCGGACCTCTTGGTAACATCATGTGCCAGACGCCTTTCTGGTGCTCCATTTGATTCGTCCCTGCCACAAGACAGCATACCAATCAACGCCGAGTTGCGGCGGCGGGAACGGTTCCCGAGACTTCTCGCGACGGATGCCAAATGCCGGACGTTTACACCTGACCAGAACAGAAGTCGACGAAAGTGGCTGGCGCTCTTTCAACACAGATGGATCCATCGTTGACGCTGGTCATGTTGAGGAACGCTGATCGGGAACGACTCTCAAGGCAAGATGCTTCGTCACCCATATTGAATCCGCTTCGAGTCTGTTCTGGTTCGGGGCCCATTCGGCAAGGAGGCCGGTCCTGGAATCAGTCGACCGAAGGAGCCTGGGATACCATGGTGAGGTGTCCGCGGTTACGGATCCGGACGGCAAGATCGAGACCTGAATGGCGTGGATCTTCGGTGCAAGCTCCCAACCGCCGTCCAACCGGGACAGGAGATTATTGTGTCGCGGCGGATGACATTTGCATTGACCTTCGCACCCGAACTTGGCTTTCGCGAGGTCGGAGCCCGGCTCTGGAAGAAAATACAGGTCGATAACGTCTTCGGACGGGCGGCGGAACTTGCTTATTTCTTTCTCTTCTCTATCTTTCCCCTGCTCATTGTCCTAACGTCGATTTTGGGGCGCATGGCGAAGGGTGCGGAAATTCAACGTGATCTGCTCCAGTACTTTAGAACTGCTTTGCCGTGGTCGGCCTACGACCTGATTTCCAACACACTGCGCGAAATCACTAACAACAGCGGCGGCAAGAACATGTCTTTGGGAATTGCGTTTGCGCTCGCGTCCGCCTCGGCGGGTATGGTGGCGGTGATCGAAGGTTTGAATACGTCGTATGACGTCAAGGAGGCGAGGACTTGGCTGCGCCGCCGTGCAGTTGCGGTCGGATTGACGGTTGCCTTCGCCGTATTTACGATATCAGCTCTCGCCATATTTCTCTACGGCAACCAACTCGGCAGATTTGTGGCCACACATGTGGGAGTCAAGCCGCTTTTCGAAACAGCTTGGCCGTTTCTGCAATGGCCGGTCCTGGTTGCCTTTGTGCTTCTTGCGCTTGCCTTGATATACAGGTTTGCTCCCAATGTCCGCGTGCAGCGCTGGAGGTGGATCCTGCCTGGCGCCACGTTCGCCTTTCTGTTATGGTTGATCGCCTCAGCCGGCTTGCGCTTGTACCTTCGTTTTTTAATACCTACAACACGATATATGGATCACTGGGAGCGCTGATGATTTTGATGATTTGGCTTTATCTTTTTGGCGTTGCTATCCTTGTCGGCGGAGAATTGAATTCCATTCTCGAAAATGCTGCCGCTCAAGCCGGGAATCCGGAGGCGAAGCTCGCCGGAGAAAAGGCGCCTGACGCATGATCGTTAAATCTCCGCTACGGCATTTCGGCCCACCCCGAAGATGAGCCCCTTGTCGTCATCGAAAAGCAAAACTGAGGTCGCGGGCGGCAGTCATCACACTAAAACCAATCAGCGTTATCTCTAGCTACTGCCCACGATTTCCAGGATCTCGAATAGCACTCCACGCTTCGGCGTCAGTACAATAGTTCTGAACAGTTTCGAGACGAGTGAGGAGGAGAGAAATCAGAATGTTCTGCACATCAAATTGGCGGTATGCGAATTGCCTTTTCGCGTTCAAGAGGCTGTTGATTGGCTGCTTGGCCGTTCTGTCGATAGGCGCCCGGATTGGGCTCGCTCAGCCGAAGTCCGCCAGCACGTCGGCTGTCGTTATCGGTTGCATGGATGAACAGCCAGGACCCCAGTATGTTCTACGCGACCCCAAGGACCTGCGTCTGGTTGCAGCGCTCAGACCGGTGGGATTCAAAGCTGAGGTGTTTGCTAAATATTTGGGCCAGAAGGTTTAACTGACCGGAAGCCGCGAGCCGAAGGATGGCGTCCAACTATTGAATGTGAGAAGTATCAAGGTGGTCTCCAAGACGTGCAGTGTTTCCGGGACCAAGGCACCCGAGCCGACTAAACTCTCGAAAATAACCACCATGTCCGGGTGCCTTGACGAAGTCCCGGATAAGCGCTACGTCCTACGAGGAGTACGTGAGTTGAAACTTCTGATGGCGCTGGAGCCGGTTGGTTTTCCAAATGAGCGCTTTGCTCGCTACCTCGGTCACCTTGTCGAAGTCCGGGGCCGCACCTATGCTCAAAACGACAAGACGGTGATGAAAGTCGAGTCGGTCAAGAGCCTCGCCGACCGGTGCACGCAGCATTGAACGCGCCGGATTTGGCTTGATTGCTAATTCTCTCCGTTTCATCGCGGGGCCAAAGAACGAGTAACGGCGAGAGTTGGCGCCGATGATCGACGGACGATCACGGCTTCGGCGCGGACGATGTCGCCGGCGGCCGCTATGACGGCAGAGGACTCAGAAAACTACGTTTTCTGGTAACTGACAACAATCCACTTCGTTCACCTCCTCTATGATGCCACTGAAGACAGCTTCTAGCGCAGGATCATGATTCGGAATAGCACTCTCCCTGCCCTGTCCCAAAAGAATGAAGCCGGACGTCGCAAACAGCGCCACAGCCAGCTCCAATAAGCGGCCAATGGTTACGGCAGAAGCAATAGCACCCCTTTCCTTTACGATCACAACCCGACTATGCCGCGCCGGATCCCGAAGCTCTCAATTGTCTGACGAAGCGTTGGGCTACCAGCCTCATCGATCGACGATGCCGGCTCCCGGCGTGCTGCCGGTGCTCCTCCGACAAACCAGCCATATGCTCGCGATTCTGTACGTCCTCGCAGTACATCGCCTACTCGGTGGGGAATCTCTCTTTCTGTTCCGCTACAGCTTCCTCTTTCGCCGGGGCAATGTTGAGTCCTTTGCCGGCGTCCACAGGCCACTCCTGGTCCTATTTTCGGGCGCGGAGTTCTTCCTCTGTCCGGCGCCGATGATCGTGCCTCTTTGCGGACAATCTTTCGTAATCCTCCGACGCAAGTGCGGGAAACGGCTTCGCTGGGGCGAGGGCCTCGTCGCCTGCGCAACGATCCTCAGGCATTTCCGTTGTGATCTGCCGAACGTCAGCTGCCAGATGGAGACTTTGCGGGAACTCATCAGGAAAGGCGGTTTGAGGTGTCGCGCCAATCGCCGGCTTGGGTCTCAGCGGCACCTCATCCCGCGGGCACGAACTAGATCCTAACCGTCCGGCTGGTTCTTGTCGGCGGCGGCCTTCCCACCGGCCCGCGGATAGCCGCTATAATTCGCACATACTGCGACATGCGCGCGAGATGTTCAGTTCTTGGAAGAGGCGTGAATTGGCTTAGGGTTCGCCGGCACACTGAAATGGAGCTATGCGTGAAAAGAGCTGCTTTGCTTGCTTTATGGAGTATGGGGCTGGCGTTCGCCCAGCCGGAATATGTGGACCGGTTAAATGACGCCTCGGCGGTGCTTCGGGAAATCATGGAAACGCCCGACCGGGCGATCCCGCAGGAATTGCTCGACCGGTCGGAATGCGCAGTAGTGGTCCCCGGGGTGAAGAAAGCAGCGTTCATCGTCGGTGCGCGATATGGCAAGGGCTACATATCGTGCCGGAACAAGAACGGCATCGGTTGGACGGCTCCGGGCACGGTGCGCATCGAAGGCGGCAGTTTCGGGTTTCAGATAGGCGGCTCGGAAACGGATGTGGTCCTGTTGGTCATGAACCGCCGTGGCGCCGACCGGCTCCTGAAGAGCAAGTTCACGCTAGGAGCAGGGGTCTCGGTTGCCGCTGGTCCGGTGGGTCGGTCCACCAAGGCTGAAACGGATGCGCTTCTGCACGCGCAAATCCTCTCGTGGTCGCGCTCGCGCGGAGTGTTTGCCGGTGTATCCCTTCAAGGAGCGACCCTGAGGCCCGATCTGGACGACAATCGCGATTTGTACGGCAAGAGGCTGAGCAATCGGGACATCATCCACAAGAACACGCCGATACCGGCGGCGGCAAAGGAGTTCATTTCGCTGCTAAACAAATACTCCAGCCGGCGAACCAGCTGACGCTCGTGGCTCAAATGTTCGTCAATGGGCCGCGCACGTTGCTTGCCGTGGCGCTGGCCATCTCGGAGGTGGTACCAGCACGGGCGCAGGGCACTGTGGACGCGCTGCCGATGGAGGAATTCGTGCCACTCGCGAAGAGCGACTGCGCCAAGCTGCGCGCCGGCAAAGTCCTGGTGAAGACTCTGGCATCGAAGTCGGAACGCGAAGTGGGGGTGGTGGGCGTGGTGCGATTGGACGTTCCTCCGGAGTTCTTCCTGACCCAATATCGGGACATCGCGACCTTCAAACGGAGTCCGCAGATCACACAGATCGGCCAGTTCGGGAGGCCTCCGGACGTCACTGACTTGGAGCAGCTAACATGGGAGGCAGCCGAGGTAAATGGCCTGAGGAAGTGCCACACCGGTGACTGCGCGATGAAACTCTCGTCGGACGCCATGCAGAGTCTGCGCAGCCGGGTCGACTGGACGCGGCCCGATCATCAGGCACTGGCCCAGTCGCTGTTGCGAAACCTGCTAATCGGGTACGTTACCGAGTACATGAGGGCCGGAAACCCAGCTCTGATGCGTTACGACGACAAAGACCCTCCAGTCCTACTCCTCGAGGAGTTCCAGGGCATCCTCGATGCATTCTCGTGGATCAGGGACCTGGCGCCGGAGCTGCGCGAGTATCTAATGAGTTATCCGGAACTACCGCCAGCGGGAGCGGAGAATCTCTTTTATTGGTCAAAGGAAAGATTCGGCCTTAAGCCGGTGGTCAGCATCACCCACGTAGCGATTGAGCGGAAGGTGCATAACGGCAGGGACTGGTTGTTGATTGCATCAAAACAGCTTTATGCGAGCCATTACTTCGAGGGTTCACTGGGGCTGACCGTGTTGATCGGTGACGGCGAGCCTTTTGACGGGCGGGGCTCCTGGATGGTCTACATGAATCGCTCGCGGGCCGACGGATTGGGCGGCTGGCTCGCGTCAGTGAAGCGCGCCGTGGTCGCCCGCCGGCTGTCCAGCGGCATGATGCGGGAAATAGAGCGGATTCGGTCCAGGCTGGAGAATGCTTATCGCGAGGCTGGATCGAATTGACCACGGGGATACATCGCCTTTCGCGAGTCTGAAGTCGGCCCGTCACGCGGATCCCAACACGGTGCCCGCGCTATGATGCAGTTTCAAACCGTCGGGCATCCTAACCTCCAGGGGCGCGAGTTTCTCGATATTGAGCGTCGATGCGGCGATTCCGACGCGGTCGTGCTTCTTGTCGATCTCCTCCAGAATCCGAACGAAGAGCTCATCCTTGGTCGCGCGTCGCGCCTTAAAATCGACAACGAACCGCAAAGTGAACTCCAGCCAGTTCTGGTTCGCCACCAGCGCCACTCGCGGTCGTACCGAGGCATCCTCGATCATGTACTTCCGCACGACGTTTTTCCACGCCGCTTCCGCACCTGCGGCGTATTCCCCGACGACCTCCTCCGCAACTCCCTGGATGATCTCACGAGCGAGGCGATAGTCACTGCCGTACTTGATTGGAATCATGATCTCATCCCACAGGAACGGAAAATCGGCGGAGTAGTTGAATACCGGCTCCTTAAAGACGAAACTGTTGGCGACTCTGACGATTCTGCCGTTGTACTGATCGGCCTGGACCCACTCGCCACATTCCATGAGGGTGGTGCGCAGGATGCCGATGTCAATGACGTCGCCGCGAATGCCGCCGAGTTGAATTCGGTCTCCGGGGCTGTAGAAGCCGCCAAGAGAAACCGCCAGCCAGCCCGCGACGCTGGCGATTACCTCCTGCAGGGCGAAGGCGATTCCCGCGCCGGCCACGCCGAATGCGACCGTGAACTGCCCCAGCCGTTCATTGAAAACGGCGCCGGCGAACAGGATCGCCACCAGGTAGCCCAGGAAAGTGACACCCTTCTTCAGCCTATAGCGAACCTCGGAGTTCTTGACGTATCGGCCAACGGACCGCTGACTGATCCGCACAATGGCGAATATCACCGTCACGCCGACGAGGAGTGTTACCAACTTGCTCACTGTTGGATTGAACAACCAGGTCCGAACAACGTCGTCAATAGACATACGATTCTCCCTCAATGAACGCCGCCGCGTGGGCGAGGTTCCATTTCAGAGTACGATTTCTCGGAAAGCGGGCATGCACATTTGCCCGAGCGATGCGGCTAGTCCGCCTTCGAAGACTCGCTTCCAGTCCAGGTCTTCAACAACCCCCGTCTCAGGAACTCCGTCTTAGCGCGCGTAGTGATGTCGCTCTGCATCTGCGGCTGGTATCGATGGTCGAACACGTAAGCCTTGATCTTCACTCTCACGTACGGGAACCGGTCGAACTCGTCGATGATCAGCACGGTGACTGGCTTTGACAGATACGTGAACGGAGAGGTGTAAGCTGCTTCGTATCCAATCCGTGACGCGATAGCGGGGTCCGTATCGGGTGGCAGGAATACGTCCGTCGCCACCTGGCAGTCCGGCACACCTGAATTTGAGTTGAAGACCTCCATGGTGAGGATGTCCGAGTTGGGGATGGTAACCCGCGTGTCCCCAAAAGTGGTGAGCTTGGTGCTGCGCAGCCCGATGTGATCGATCTCGCCGGATGCCCCGCCGATTTGGACTCGATCGCCTAGCTGATACGGGCGATCGGCCACGACGACGAGTCCGCCGACGAGGTTCTTGATGAGATCCTGCGCTCCGAGACCAATGGCGATGGCCACTGAACCTACTGCCGCAATGAACGTCTCCCTGGAAGGGGCGAGGATGTCGAATGACATGAATCCGGCCAGAAACCATAAGCCGATGCGCAGCACGGGCTCGATCCATTTCACTGCGAACCGAGCGCGTGGACCGCGAAGGCTGAGCAGATCGAGGAATCTAGTGGCATAACGGATCAGGAGCCAGGCGACGGCGAAGATCAGGAGGACGCCCGCGATCCGGTTGAGAGTGAAATACCGGAGCAGATCCACGTGGGGAATCTCCTGCAACATGAGAATGGCGAAACAGTTGGGATACATCAACACATTCTTCCTTTCTAAAGCAGATTCCGGCGGCTCAGCGTTTCGCGCACCAACTTCCCGGCCTCGGGGCGCACTCGCACGCCAGGGCCTGCCGGCTCTGGTTCCAGCACCTCCAGCAGATTGAGCCGCTCCAACTGACGCACGGTCTCCTCCCTGGTCGTCGCCAATACGTGGGCGAGTTCTTCCGCCGTGAGACTGCCGTGTTGGAGGATGGCCTTCAACATGAAGCAGTCCTCCAGCGTCATCTCCGCCGCCAACCTGAGGTAGTCCGGCGCGAGTGGCTGCCGCATATGAACGACGCCTCCCTCGACGCGTTCGATCGAGCCTTGCCAGAGTTCGAACGCCGCGCGGAAAATCCCTTCAGATTGCTCGTAGAGCGCATCCAGAAAGAGCCTTTGCGGATCTTGCTCAAAGCCCAAGAACCGGCGGACGCCGCTCACTCTCGGGTCTTCCTCCGGGAGAGGCGCAAATTCGAGTCGCAGTCCGGACAAGCCGTGCCGCTGCAGGATAGCGCTCGTCAGATCCTCCTGTCTGACCGACATGGCGTTGATGCGGTGAGAGAAGTGCCGTCCGAGGCCGACCACCGCGTTTAGATATCGGTAGGCAGTCTCGTTGACGCTGAAAACCCACAGCGTACTGCGCCCGGTGGAATACATCAGGTCGAGCAACACTCGCAAGGCCGCGAACCCGTTCACCGTGCGCAGGAAGGTCCGCTCGAATTCCTCCACCAGGACCACGCGCCGACGTTCGCCCAGCGCAGCAGTGACATCCACATCGGTGGCAACCTTCAACAGAGCTCGGACGAATCCCGTCATCTGCTCTTGCGTCTGCAGCCTCTCGCAGAACTGTCCTCGGACCAACTCACACTGGGCAAACACTCCTGTGGCGGCGCAATTGATCAAACTGGTCTTGCCGCTGCCACGCGCGCCAACGACAATGACGGAGGCCCCCTTGCCTGCCTGCCAGGACTGGAGCGCATCCGCGAATCCGGCCATCTCGGCTTCTCGCCCGACGAGGAATCTGGGATCCTCGACCGGCGCCAGGCGAAAAAGCCGCCGATAAATCATAGGCAGGTTGCGCGCATGAAACTGGACCTCCAGGGCCTCACCGAGGTCGGCTCGCCGTATTACCGGTACCGCGGCTTGCCGGGGAGATGCGATCCACCCGATTTTGAGCAATGCCCATCGATAGGCGTGCCTGGCGCCTGCCCACACTCGGCGTGACGCGGTCTGTATGCCCTTCTCTGCAACCCCACGAAGCTGACGGAATGCCTCACGACCCCGCCGGCGTGTGACGTGGGCCAGCAGGCCAATCCGGTTTCTCTCCAGAGCGATGCCGCATTCCAGCAGCACGGCGGCTATCGCGTGAGCGGCGCTGTTCTCAGCCGCTGGACGAATCTCAGACGTGACTCCCTTCTGGAAGGTCAGAAGCGTCAGAGCATTTCTGACGGCTTCGCCGGCAAAAGCCTGGCTCGCTCCGCGCTCCAGGTGCGCGGTTTCAAACCCGAATTCGACGACTTCGCGAGCGCGTTCAATCTCCCTGACCACCGCGCGGTGCACTGCCTCGGCCTCCCGCAGCCCAGCCTCCATAATCGGTGCACCCGCCGCAGACAACGCCGCAAGAAACACTCTCGCCGGTTCGAGATCGCGCCAGGGCTTGCGCCATCCCGGCAGCGGCGTCCTGGGTTCTACGGTCTCGATTGCGACGGCTAGCTCCTGGCGCGCCGCGCCCGAAGTTCGCCGCAACCACTCCGCCAGCCGTTCGTCGCAAGACAGGAGCCTGGCCTTCGGCTGGGGAAATGACTTGGAATCCGGGCGATCATGCCATTGCTCCAGCCAGCCGATCGCGGCGTCCAGTTCCTGAATGAGTTCCGTGTGCTCGAGGTCCAGTGCATCGATGCTTGTGATGGTCTCGCGAGTCGCAATTTGTGCCAGGCTCGAAAGGTGAAGTTCCAGGTCGATCACGGATCGAACCGCGCGCTGCTGGCGCGACCAGAAACTGATATGCCTTTGGTGCTCCTTGTCCCAACTGATACGCCTGCGCTGGGAGGTAGGATATGGTCTACGAACCAACGCCTTAGCGACGGCCGGCGAGATCGATTCCGCCCAAGTATCGTACCGCGTCAGGAGGGCTGTCGCCCGCCGCTGGAGTCGATCCGCAACATCGGTCCACCATCTGCGCGCCCCGTCCAGGTCCGTCCTGTCGTGTTCCGATTGAGTGATCTCCGAGAGAAACGCGCGCCGCAAAGTTTGCCAAGGCACAAGAAGGTGCAAAGCAGTCTCAGCCAGCACGAGTTGAAATGCGCCATCAAGGGCTGCTCGTTCCAGGACCATACTCTGGAAGTGTGACGAGATCACGTCCCGAAGATGAATTGCCTTACGCTTCTGACGTAGGGATCGCCAGATTCCCCTCGGTGAGCGGCGATCGATACCGGTAATCTCGACGATTTCTTTGCCAGTTAGTTCGTCAACTCGTGGAAGCCGGCGCAACAGGTCGACGACTGACGACTCGTGCTCCTCCATCGCGCCTATGGAACGCTGCAGCGGCCTCTTCTGTCCGTACGCCGCAAGCGGGTCTGCCAGAAGCGCTGGCGCGGCATTCGCGAAAAACGCCTCGAGGTCCTGGGGGCGTCCCGCCATGCGATCAGGGCCTGTGACCGACGCGAAAGTCTGCCTTTGGACCTCAATGAGGCCGGACAGATCCTTCCATCCGCTGGCGAGTTCGCCGGTGAAATGGACGGTCCTTTCCTTCAAATCCTTGCTGAAACCGCTCCAGACATCACTGTTGAGTGTCATTGAGATCACCGGCGCCAGCGCCACCTGCCTCACCGGCAGTCTTTCAAACCATATACCCTTTCACATTGTCAATCAGGACAAGCCTGGTCCCCGTGCCAGCAAACCTCGGCCATCCCTGATCGGAACCAGAAAGACCGGGCACTGCGTTTCCTGCACGACGCGTTCAGCAACGCTGCCGATCACCACGCCGTCCGCCGCCACTCCACGACCGCGGGTGGCCATCATGATCAGGTCCGCATCCTCCGACTCACTGACGGCGATGATCGTCCGAGCCGGGCCCGAACCGGTAACGAGCGACCGGACATTCAGGCCCCGATGCTTCAACGCTGCCGCGACCGTGTCCAGGTAGTGCCGAATCCTGGTCTCTTCCGGCTCGGCCTCCGGAACGGACAGAAGCACGACCTCACTCTCGAACTTTCTCGCAAAGGATCGAGCGAAGGGCAGGATGCTTTCAGCGCCCACCGAGCCGTCAAGACTTACCAGAAGCCGCTTGAATTGTGTGCGCCTGCTCTTCCAGCTATCGGTCGGACGAACCAAGAGAATCGGCTTGCTGCTGAGCCGCAAGATACGGTTGGCTACGTCGCCCACGAACCAGCGTTCGACGCCGGACCTGCCGTGCGTGGTCATGACCATTAGGTCCGCTCCCAAATCGCGAGCGAGTGTGTTGATCGTGGCGGCTTCCGGACCATGGCCGGTGGCGAAGTCGACATGAAGGCCGGTCTGCCGGATCGGTTCAGCGACCTGTTCCAGATAGCTGCCAAGTCCATCCTTACCGTTAATCTCCTTGACCGCGATGAGGGTCAGGCGGCAACCGTATGAATGGCACAGCAGCTCGGCGACTGGCAGGCATTGCTCGGCAAAGATGGACCCGTCGAGCGGAGCGACTATGTCTTCGAAGACGGTTTCGTGGCTGCGACGCGGCTGGCGCTCGAACGGCAAAAGGTATTGACCGGTAAAGATGCGGCCCAGATGATCCTCGAGCGGGACCGGCGGTCCCAAACGCCTTCGAAAGTAGCTGAAGCCGCCGTAGAGCACCGGCAAAAACAGAAGATACGTCCAGACCCCTTCCGTGAATCGTTCCACGAAGATGATGATCGTGGCGCCCGACGTCAGAGCGGCGGCTGTAACGGCGCCAGCCAGCGCGACGGCGTGAGCAGGCGAAGGCTTGGCGCGCAATTCGCGAGTCAGGCGTTTTGCCGCCGCCCAGCCCGTCATGCTCAACAGAACAAACACGCCCGCGGCGTAGATCGCCAGATACGTCTCTTCCTTCGTCCCGAAAACCAGGTAACACACGGTGCCGATCCCGACTTCAATCCAGACCGGTTTGTCGGCGACGTCGAACCTGTTGCGTTGGCCGATGGGCGATGGGACATACCGCCGGTAACTCAGTCCAAGCGCGAGATTCTGTAAGCCTTGCGCGCTGGCGGCAGCGGCGGACCCAAGCACTATGACGCCGACCAGGGTCCCGAGATAAGGCAGGGGCTGAGGAAGCAGGCGGTCCATCGTCTGAGTGAAAACCGACACTTTGTCATTCGTCGGATCGGACAATCGCAGAATAGCAGGGCCGACGATCAGCATCGTGGCGCAGGTGGTACCCATGATGATCAGAAGACTGCCAAATGCTTTGCGGCTCTTTTGCGGCCCGTCCCCTTGATAGGCAGCGACCAGGTTCGCGAAGACCTCGATGCCCGTCATGAGGGCCAGGATGTGAGCATAACCGCTCAAGGTGAAATGTAGATATCGGGGCGAAAAGGCGCTCAGATTCAGGTTGGGCAGCCGGAACCCGAGTTTCCAGATGGTGCAGATCACCATCGTCCAGAGCAATACGAGCACCGCCAGCGTTGCCGGGCCGAATGCGCGGGCGGCAGTCTTGGGTCCGCGATTGACCAACCACCCGATGAGAACGCTCAGGAGAACGGCGACCAGAGTCCGGTATTCCAAGCCGAAAACCGACTGCTCCAGCGGCGGATAGCGATCGGAAATGAACGTGACCAGGGCTGCCACACTTACCAGAAAGGTCAGGGTGTATTCGACGAAGGTGATGCCGGCGTTGATCTTCACGGCCCAACTGCCGAACTCTTCTTCGCTGAGGCCGCTGCCGCCGCTGCCATCCAGCACCCAGGCCATCACCAGGCGGTACATGGACGACACCATCGCAACCGTAAGGACCACCAGCCAGATGCTGGCGCCGAAAGTAACGCCGGCGACCCCGGCGACCACGATCAGCTTTAGGAATGGTCCGAAGACGTAAAGTGGCGAGGTTGCCGGATCGCCGCCGCCTGCCAGCGCGCCTTCAAACGAGTTCGACAGCTTGTGGGATACGTGGGCCATTTGGATGGCGTTATTCGCTGAATCCTATTATTGATCGGCTGGAATCTTCGCAACCGCGGCCGCTGGCAGGCTGAATCAGAGGTTGTTTCGGCGGGAGTTGGGGCTGGCTCGCCCGGGTCGTTTGCGGCCTGTCACCCGGCCAAGGCATAGCCGCTTCCTACACTTTCATCCAGGTCGTCACCCGCTCCCCGAGCTTCAATGTCTTCTTGACACTTCAAGCAATAGAACGACCAGGGAAGCGCCTCCAGACGTTTTTGAGGGATCTCACGCTCGCAAATCGTGCAAGTCCCGAACGTCCCATCTCGGATCGCTCGCAAAGCGTCCTCGATCCTGCGCAACCGTCTCGTCAACAGGCTGATACTTCGCGAGTCCAATTCCTGTTCCGTGGAATTACGAATCTGGTCCATCGGATCGGCGGCCTGAGAGATCACGAGCCGGTCGATTCTATCCTGCAGAGTCTGGACCAGCTCGGCCTTCAAGTCTTCCAAAACTCTCCTGAATCGACGTATCTCGCCTCTGGTCATGGCCACTCCGCACTTTGGACACCCTGCTTATGACGCCGCGTAGATTCACTGGCCTTTTCTTCGGCCACCGCTCCAGAGCGGTATCCCCCTGGAGTTGCGGAGAGTGGCGGTTTTGTCGCCCTTCTTCACAGTCCGCGCAATGATGGATTCGGTGCCATCCGATTTCACCTTCGATCCTACGACCTCCAGTTGGTCGCCCGTGGCAACGGTGATCTCTTTGGTAACGAACGATGACGGGCCGAGGTGAACATCGAATGTCCCGTCGGCGGTCTTGAGAGTCACGTGCAGTCCCTTGCCGCGGTATCCGGCGTGATCTACTTCCTTCACCTGCTCTACGGTGCCCTTGAAGGTAGCTTCTGTAGCAGGATCATAATTCGGAACTGCACTCCCTCTGCCCTGTCCCAAAAGAATGAGGCCGGACGCCGCTAACAGCGCCACAGTCAGCCCCAGTACGCGGCCAATAGTTACGGCAAAACGCATAACACCCTTTCCCTTTCGATCACGACGGGACTATGCCGCGTCGCCGGATCCCGAGGCTCTCAATGTCTGACGAAGCGCCGGGCGACCAGTCTCATCGATCGACGATGCCGGCGCCCGGCGCGCGGGCCGGTGCTCCTCCGATAAACCAGCCCAATGCGGGCGATTCTGTACGTCCTCGCTGTACATCGCCCACTCGGTGGGGAATCTCTCTTTCTGCTCCGCTATAGTTTCCTGCTTCACCAGAGCCATATTCCGTCCTTTGCCGGCGTCCACCGGCCACTCCTGCTCCTATTTTCGGGCGCGGAGTTCTTCCTCCGCTCGCAGCCAGTCTTCGTCGGCTGAGCCGCTTTGGCAGCCGCGAGCCTCCCAATACGAATGTGCAAGACGGGCGATCTCCTCCGTCTTCAGCTCGGGAATGTCTCCCGTCTCGATT
Organism: Bryobacterales bacterium; assembly: GCA_963794265.1. Lineage (GTDB taxonomy): Bacteria > Acidobacteriota > Terriglobia > Bryobacterales > Bryobacteraceae > CAWCDJ01. Next base: position 1,972,494 of record CAWCDJ010000003.1, on the reverse strand, counting down.
ACCCCAACGACCGGGGGTTGAACCGGTAGTGCAACGACCGGCTCCGATGGCTTTGTATTGCGACTATTGCGCTTAGTTGATGGTGATGACACCTCAAACCTCCTTTCCTAATGAGCTCCTGCAAGTTACGCCGAAGCCCTACTTGTGTGGGCTTCTCCGAAACCGACCAGCCATGCACTTTCCGCTACTCGGAGGACCTCCTCCGGTTCGAAGGGACTACCCAGCAAAAGGTCGAATGCTCCCAAGTTGAGCACCTCCGCCCATAGCCGCTCGTCGGCCAGGCGCGAGGACACAATGAGACGTGGCCGAACGGGCATATCGACCACCTCCGCGAGCAGGCATTTCCAGTCGCCATCCGGCAGATGATGTTCGCAGATCACAACGGGAATGCCCTGAGGATCATTGCGCAGGGCGACCAGGCCCTCGCCCCCAGTGACCGCTTCCCGCAATTGCCACGGAGAATTACGGAAGATTGTCCGCAAGGAGGCGCGATCATCGGCGCAAGAGCTGATGACCAAGACGCTGCGAAGGTTGGCAACTCCAGCACGCATCCGCGGATTCCTCCGGGCTCTCCAGAGAGGGGAAAGATAATTGTACTGGCCTCCGGAGGCACACTACTACTAGGCCTCGGCCTAGTAGTTTGCCGCCCTTCCCGCTAACCCTTGCGGCTGCGGAATTAGAGGACTCCGGTTCTCCTCGCTCGCCGCCTACAGCGTGCTTCACCGCACGAAGATGGATGGGATTGAGGGAATTTCTGTCCCAAGCCGGCTACGACAAAAACCGGGAGGCGCAAGCCACGATAACCGGTCTCTCGCACAGTATCGTGGTGGTGCTATTCTCTGCTTGACAGATTCTCGGCGGCAGCCACACCTGGTCGCCTTAGGAACACGTTGTGTCGAAGAGGACCACATTGTCAAAAACGGGCAAAAAGCGTATCGCCCGAGGTAACGCCAGGCAGGACAAAGCCATGTCCCCGACGCTGCAATCAGGCGAAACAACGTCGACCGCAAGCCATCCCGCCGGCTCGAAGGACGCTGTCCCCACTCAGCCTGCCGTGTCATTCCCCGTCGTAGGGATTGGAGCGTCCGCTGGGGGTCTAGAAGCGTTCAACGCCTTCCTCAAGGCCCTACCGGCCGACACCGGAATGGCCTTCGTGCTGATCCAGCACATGGACCCCAAGCACGAGAGCGTTCTGACGGCTCTGCTCCAGAGGGCGACGGCGATGCCGGTCCGGGAAGTTGTCGACGGAATGGCCGTGGAGGCGAACCACGTTTATGTCATTCCGCCGAACGCCCTGATGACGATCTCGAAGGGTGTGTTGGCGCTCGCGCCCCGCAATCCAAATAGCCTCAGAAACCTCCCCATAGACCACTTCCTATGCTCGCTGGCCGACGACCTGGGGAGCAGCGCGATCGGCGTCATTCTCTCCGGAACCGCTTCCGACGGCACGCAGGGCCTGAGAGCCATTAAGGCGCAGGGCGGAATCGCGTTCGCGCAGGATCCGGAATCGGCCCAGCACAAGTCGATGCCTCTCAGTGCGGTGACAGCCGGATGCGTCGATTTCGTCCTGCCTCCACAGCGCATCGCGACTGAACTGGCCCAGTTGAACGGTCATCCGTACCTCCGCCCTGCACCTGCGGTCGAAGACCCACTGCCTTCGGAGGGTGGGGAGGAGGGTATCCGCAAGATCTGCACGTTGTTGCGGACCGCATCGGGAGTCGATTTCCGGTTGTACAAACCGGCCACCATTAACCGGCGAATTGCTCGGCGAATGGCGCTCCGAAAATTGGAACTACCGGAACAGTACGCCCAATTGCTGATCCACGACCGCACCGAGCTGAACGCTCTCTACGATGACATTTTCATTCACGTCACCGGCTTCTTTCGCGACCCGGAAACGATGCAGGCGTTGCAGGAGGCGGTTTTCGCCAGGATTTTGTCGCGAAAGGAGCCCGAACACATTCGAGTGTGGGTGCCGGGCTGTTCCACCGGGGAGGAAGTGTACACCATAGCGATGCTGTTGGTCGAGCAGATAGCCGACAGGCGGAGCCAGTTTACCCTTCAGATCTTCGGCACGGACATCAGCGATCGGGCGATCGAGCACGCACGCGCTGGAATCTATGCAGAGTCCAGCATGGTGGAAGTCTCTGTGGAGCGCCAAAAGCGATTCTTTGGCCGGACCGACGGCGGTTTTCAAATCGCCAAGCCACTCCGTGACATTTGCATCTTCGCCCGCCACGATCTGGCCAGAGATCCTCCGTTTTCCAATCTGGATTTGATCAGTTGCAGGAATGTGCTGATCTACATGGGGCCGGTATTGCAGAAGCGGGTGGCCGAAGCTTTTCACTATGCGCTCAGACCGGAAGGTCATCTGTTGCTGGGAAGGTCGGAGTCGCTGAGTTCGTACTCGCACCTGTTTTCCGCGGAGGACTCCAGGCACAAGATCTTCTCCCGCAGGCCCTTCAGTTCGCCTCTGCGGTTGAGCACGCCCATGGGTATCCGTCCTGAAACGGAACCGGTGACGGCAAAAGGCGCCTCTTCGACCGCCATGCATGACTCACGTCGCGAGGCCGAACAGGTAATTCTCGATCAATACGCTCCACCTGGGCTGGTGGTCGACCCAAGACTTCAGATCATCCATTTTCAGGGAAACACGAGGCCTTTCCTCCAGCCGGCGACTGGTGAGCCGAGCTTTCACCTGCTGAGGATGGTTCGGCCCGAGCTCGTGGTAGATCTCCGGACGGCGATTCACCAGGCCAGGAAGAACGACGCCGAGGTTCGCAGAAGCGTTCGGCTCAAGCAAAACGGCGGCTTTGAATCCGTCGACATTCATGTGCGTCCGCTCAAGGGTGAGGGGGGAAAGGCGCCCGACTTCCTGGTGATCTTCCAGACGATGCCGGCGCCAGAGCCGGCCAATGCCGCCGAGCAACCCCTACGGACGGGATCGCGAGCCCGGGCGCACGCAAGCGAAGAGATCGCCCTGCGAGATCGCGAACTGGCATCCATGCGCGAACAGCTCCGCGCGATGATTCACGATCACGAAGCGGCCAACGAAGAGATGCGGGCGATGAACGAGGAAGTCCTGTCCAGTAACGAGGAACTGCAAAGCACCAACGAGGAACTGGAGACGGCCAAAGAAGAGCTGGAATCCTCCAACGAAGAACTCACCACGCTGAACGACGAGCTACAGCAGCGAAATGCCGAACTTACCCACCTGACGGACGATTTGAGTAATCTGTTGACCGGCGTGAACATTCCGATTCTCTTTCTGGACATCAGCCTGCGCATCCGCCGCTTCACCCCCTTGGCAGGGAAGGTGTTGAACCTGATCGCAACCGACGTCGGCCGGCCGCTCACCGACATCGCCGCCACGCTGGAGGTCGCCGATTGGAGTGAGATGGCGTCCCGGGCAATCCAACGGTCGGAGGTCGTCGAGCGGGAAGTGAGGGATCGTGAAGGTCATTGGTATGCGTTGCGAATGCGGCCCTACAAGACCAGTGAAGAGCGGATCGATGGTGTGCTGGTGGCGCTCCTCGACATCGATGCGGTGAAGCGCAGCCTGGATGAGGCCCGCGAAGCGCGCGACTTCGCCGAAGCGATCGTGGAGACCGTTCGCGAGCCGTTGCTGGTACTCGATGCGGGACTTCGAGTGGTAAGGGCAACCGGCAGTTTCTACGAAACATTCGAGGCCTCTCGCGATGACACGGAGGGGCAGGTCTTCTTCGAATTGGGCGGAGGTCAATGGAATATTGCCCAGCTACGCACGCTTCTGGAGGAGATTCTGCCGCGCGACTCGCGTTTCGAGGGTTTCGAGATGGAGCACGACTTCCCGGCAATCGGCTACCGCCGCATGATCCTCAATGCGCGGCAAATCCGCCGCGCCGCCGGGGGGTCTCCGATGATCCTGCTGGCCATCGAAGACATCACCGACCGGGCGCGCTCCGACATTGCGCGTCTGGCGGCGGCGCGTGACGAGGAGCGGCGGCGCATCGCCCGGGAACTGCACGACGACCTGGTGCAGCGCCTCGCCGGCGTGGCGATGGAGTTGGGAGGGCATGCACCCAAGCCTGCACGGGCTCCGCTGCACGAGAAGGAAACTCGGGAGATTCAACGCCGCGTGGTCGAAGCCGCCGAGGTTGCGCGTCGCATTGCGTACCAATTGCACCCATCGGAAGTGGAGGACCTGGGGTTGGAAGGCGCTCTCCGTGCATACTGCGAGAGTTTCAGTCAGGAACACGACATCAACGTCGGGTTCACAAGCCGGGACCTACCCGAGGAACTGAAGGCAGAGATCGCCTCGTGTCTGTACAGGGTAGCCCAGGAGAGCTTGAATAACGTGATGAAGCATGCTAAAGCCCAGAGCGCGACGGTCGTGCTGGAAGGAACCGCGACGCTGATTCGACTCCTTGTCGAGGATCAAGGCGTTGGATTCGCGGCCTCGTCGCGCCACGACGGGGACGGTCTTGGGATCGTGAGTATGAAGGAGCGGGTGCGGTTGGCGGGAGGAAAATTCTCGATCACATCGGCGCCCGGCACGGGCACACGGGTTCTGGTGGAGGTCCCTCTGTAGGGGATAGCTTGATGAGACGCCCTCGAATTCTAGTTGCGGATGATCACTCCATCGTCTTAGCCGGCGTCCGCAATGTGGTCGAACAGGACTTTGAGCTGGCTGGGTGTGTCGGCGATGGCAAATCGCTGGTTGAAGCTGCCCTCAAACTGCGGCCCGATCTGGTTATTTTGGACATAGGCATTCCGGTCCTCAATGGCATCGACGCCGCGAAACAGATACGGAAGGTCTGGCCGGAGGTGAAACTCCTCTTCCTCACCATGCATGCCAATCAAATGTACCTGCGCGAGGCAATGCGGGCCGGGGGCTCTGGTTACGTCCTGAAGACATCCGCCTCGGAAGAATTGAAGCCCGCGATTCAGAAGGTTCTAAAAGGCCAGTTCTACGTCAGTGCAGCGATGGGTCCCGATGTTTTGGATGCCATTCAGACTCCATCGGGCAGATCGCCCGTTTCAATGGGCAGCCTCACCGACCGTCAAAAGCAGGTGCTTCAACTCGTCGTGGAGGGGCGTGGCAACCAGGAGATCGCCACGATCCTGAAAGTGTCGATCAAAACCGTGCAATTCCACCGCGGTCAGATTATGCGCAAACTCGGTATTCATTCGGCCGTCAAGCTCGCGGCATTTGCTGTCAAAGAGGGTCTGGTTATCGAATCGTGAGGCCGTCGAGCATAGAACACGTTGCTGCGCCGCGTAAGAGAATAATCGTGGGAGGAGGAAGATGCACGATTTCGGAATCCGTCGGGAGGACAAGAACAGGTCGGAGCGTCGTACCCCTCTCACGCCAACACACGTAGCGGAGTTGATCGGCGAGCACGGACTATCGGTCGCAGTCCAGCCGTCACCGAATCGCATCTTCGCCGATGAAGAATACCGTTCTGCCGGAGCGGTCCTACAGGAGGATCTATCAGACTGCCGGGTGATGTTGTGCGTCAAAGAGATCCCGCCCCGGCTATTGATACCGGCCAAGCCGTACTTCTGTTTTCCGCATGTCACAAAAGGCCAGCCAAACAATATGCCGCTATTGCGGCGCGTTCTCGCAACACGGTGCACACTCATCGACTACGAGCGCATCGTCGACCGCTTCGGGAAGAGGCTGATCTTCTTTGGCCGCCATGCAGGTTACGCAGGAATGATCGACGCGCTCTGGGCGCTGGGCCAACGCATGCGCGTCGAAGGCGTCGAGACCGCGTTTGCCAACGTGCAACCTTCTCATCGCTATCGGGACGTGGGAGAAGCTGCGGAGTTCGTCGCAGAAATGGTGGGTCGGCAAATCCGCGAGAAAGGAGTGTCTCCAGCGCTGCATCCGCTTGTCTGTGGTTTCACAGGCGGCGGCAATGTAGCGCTGGGTGCGCAGGAGATTTTTGACCGGCTGCCGATGGTCGAAATCGATCCCGACGATCTTCCGCAGCTTGAGCGGGACAAGTCGCTTTCGCGCCGTGCCGTGTACAAAGCTGTGTTTCGCCGTGAACAACGATCGGATTTCGTCCGCCACTTGCGGCACCTCACCATGCTGGTAAACGGGATCTATTGGGAGCCGGGCCAGGCACGACTTGTGACACGCGAGGGCCTCAAGTCAATCTGGGACAGCGCCCAACCGCGGCTTCGGGTCATCGCCGATATCACATGCGATGTCGGCGGCTCCATCGAAGCCACGGTCAGCACCACAACTCCCGACGATCCGGTCTACGTGTACGAACCAGAATCGGGCAACGTCCGTTTTGGAGTAGAAGGACGGGGTCCTGTCGTTCTCGCGGTTGACAATCTGCCGGCGGAGTTTCACGAGATGCAACCGAACACTTCGGCGACTCGCTGTTTCCCTATCTCGCAAACGTTGCCAGGGCCGATTACGACGTGCCGTTCAGGCACCTGACCCTGCCGGCCGGAGTACTGGCGGGAGTGATTACGCACGCCGGCGAACTCACACCGTCATACCGCCATCTGCAGAAATATCTGGACGAGGCGGTCAGCGCATGAAGCGCGTCCTGATCCTCGGAGCGGGTCTGGTGGTCAAACCGCTCCTCGACGATCTGCTGAGTCTGCCGGATGTCGAGGTCCGCCTGGCGACGCTGAATATCGAGCGCGCCCGGCAACTCGTAATGGACCGTGGGCATGCGACAGCCCTCGAAGTCAACGCCGCCGAAGAAACGCAGTTGGGTCCAGAAGTAGCGAGCGCGAATGTGGTGGTGAGCCTGCTGCCGGCTGACCAGCACGTGCGCATCGCCGAGTCCTGCCTCCGATTTCGCGTGCCGCTCGTCACAACCTCGTACATCTCAGAGGAGATGAGAGCATTGGATTCCAGGGCACGCCAAGGCGGAATACTGCTGCTGAACGAGGCAGGGCTTGATCCGGGCATCGATCACATAACCGCAGTCCAAGCCATCCGGCGCGTTCACCGCGAAGGCGGCCAGGTTGTCTCCTTTGCCTCTTTCTGCGGAGGCATGCCATCTCCGGAGTCGAACACGAATCCGTGGGGTTACAAATTCGCCTGGAGTCCGCGCGGTGTCGTCCTGGCGGCTCGAAATCCGGTGCGCTATTTGGCCGGGGGCACTCTTGTCGAGCGCTCGTTTCCGGATCTCTTCGATGCGCCACAGTCGCTGGAGGTGGCCGGCATCGGCCGGTTGGAGGCTTACCCGAATCGCGATTGCCTGCGCTATCTTGCGCCTTATGGACTTGCCGCGGTCCGTGATTTCTTTCGCGGGACCCTGAGGTATCCCGGCTGGTGCGAGACCTGGCGGTCTCTGTCAAACCTCGGACTGCTGGACACCGAGCCCCTGGACTGGGCCGGCCAGAGCTACGGAGAGTTTCTGAATCACTATCTCGGCGCCGGGGGAAGCGGTGTGGTGGAGCGCCTTGCCAGGCGTCTCGGGGTGCATGAAGACCACGACGTGATCGCTCGGCTGGAATGGCTCGGTCTCCTCTCGGACCGGCCCATTCCCGAAACGCATGCATCCCCGCTGGACATCATTACCAGCAGGCTGCAGCACAAGCTGCGATACGATCCTGGAGAACACGATTTGGTGGTGCTGCTCCACCGGTTCACCGCGACCCGGGCGGACGGCTCTCTTCGAACCATCACCAAGCGACTGCTACTCACGGGCGATGCCGGCGATGAATCCGCGATGGCGAGGTGCGTAAGTTATCCCGCCGCCATCGCCTGCCGTCTGCTGCTCGACAAGCAGGTGGACATCACTGGAGTACAGATACCGGTAGACCCTCAGTTGACCGATCCCATTCTTCTCGGACTCGAGCGTCGCGGGCTGCATATTGAGGAACGGGAGTACGACGGCGACGTGCCCGTGTGGGCCAGAAGCGGTAACCAGCGGGCAACGGAAGCAGGTGAGGTTTGGCCACGGTAAAGCTAACGTTCTACCCGTAGATTGTTGTTCACAGCGAAGGCCCAATTCACTCCTTGCCGCGATCAAGTCGATAGGTCAAGTTGCAAGCGTCTGATCATTTATTTAGAGCCGACAGCACGCGGCACAATCTGCACTTACCCCGGCAGAACCTGCATTTCGTGCGGTCAGCTCGATATCCGGACAGAGCCGATGATCCGGGCGCTGCGGCAGTCTCCACACACTACCCCCTTGCCTGCAAGGATTGTCAGATTGCCCTCGTCGCGGCGCCGAAGACGGCGCCAACCGTGCATTAGCAAGGCAGTCGTAGCGAATGCCTGCGACAGAAGAGGTACAACAAATGAAACGAATGATCTCAACCCGCGGATCTCTTGTCCTGCTCGTCGGGCTTTGCATTTCGCCCATTCTAAATGCGCAGTCGCCGGTGCGGGAACTGCGGGTCCAGCTCGCCTCCGGGTTCAGCCCGATTCAGGGAAGACTGATTACCGCGGGCGACACCATTATTTTCATGGATGACGCCCAGCCGCAGTCTTCATTCTTCGCAACCCGCGCCGATATTGAGCAGGTCAACGCCGGCGAAAGTGAATCGGTGACCGTACAGTTTAAGCAGCCCATCCGAGACAGGCAAGGTGAGAGGATGCGCGTAGAGTTTCAAATGTCGGCGGAGGATCGTGACACTCTCAGAACGTGGTCCAACCAGGCTCCTTCCGGAAGCGCTACGGCGGACCGTAGCACGTCCGTAGAATCCGAGGAATTCCCGACCTATTCCGCACGTCGGGACAAGTTCATCGGCGGCGACAACGGCCGGTTGGTAGTCAAGTCGGACCGACTGGCGTTCGAAGCGGACAGCCCCGCCGCCTCGCGCGAATGGCTATTCGCCGATATTCGGGAACTCAAGTAAAAGGGGCCTTACCGCCTGGAGATTCAGCCGTTCTCAGGAGATAAGTACAGTCTCGAACTGCAAGGCGGCGGGGGAATGGCTCGCGAGGATTTCCAGCGGATCGACGACAGCATCGCGCGTGCGCGATCTAAGCGCTAAGCCCGCCAACTCTTGCCTCGGCTCCACACTTCCTCGATAAAGCACGCCCGCTCTTCGCTCCGCGCGTTCGTAGTGATGACGTTACTGCGGGTGGCATGAACCGGTCCGAAAACGCGGTATCGAACATGGCAGCCGCGCCCACTAAGGCACCGGCCGAGTTGAACCCGGCCTGCACGTTTGATGTCACGCATTTCTTAAGGGCACGGCGGAGTATGCCGGCCGCCCCCCTCGGCGCATATTCCCATTTCGTTTTCGACGCGTTGGGGCTGTCGCGTTCTGCAATCTGGATCTGAGGTTGAGAAATCGTCTCGATGGGTCGTTTCCGGTGCGATAATCAAATCGGAGGCTGAGGTATGGAAAAGGCGAAGAGCATTGATCTGTTGAACGGAGGCATTGCAGACGAACTGCAAGCTGTGCACCAATACATGTATTTTCATTTCCATCTGAATGATCAAGGCTTCGAGCCACTATCCCAGTTGTTCAAGAGGATTGCCATCCAGGAGATGGGCCACGTCGAAATACTCGCGGAACGCATTCTCTTCCTCAAGGGGGACGTGGAGATGGTGCCTGCTGGACCAGTGGAAAAGATCGTCGATCCGGAAGCCATACTGACGAAAGTGATGGTTATGGAGGAAGATGGCATCCGTACTTACAATCAGGCCGCCATCGAATGCGGGACAAACGCGGATTCTGCCACCAAGCAGCTATTCGAGCAGTTGGTTGTGGGCGAAGAAAGTCACTTCGACCAGTACGAGAAGCAGTACCAGAACATCAAGCGATTTGGACTGAGTTATCTGGCTCTGCAGTCGTTCGGCGGAGGCGTGTCGCAGACGCCGGCAGCCGGGTAAGCGGCCTACCGCGCCGGCGTAGTGCACCACACTCTGGGGCGCTTCGCGATTGTCGATGGCCGCACCGACGCCGATTTCAGCGGCCAAGCAGTCCGTCACCCAGAGGCAATCGCTCTGCATGCGAAGCGTCGGCTCCAAGGAGCGCGAACCTACCTGCTCGCGTTCCTTCTACTACCGGTTATTTCAAGCTGAACAAAGCTAACAGTAGTCCTGCGTAGATCGTCCATCCGACGGCGCAGACCGCAAGCGCCCTACCAGTCCCCGAGTAGTCGAGCGCTTGACGCGCCGCTACTACCGATGCGATGAGAATCCAAATGACCGCGACATAGACGATCATGCCCCGCAACGCCGGAAAAAGTCCTAGCACACCTATCAGGCCCGGGGACATCGCAAAACCCGTCGTACGAAGCAATTGGCCCCAGTTCGCTTCTGTAGAAGGCGTTGGAAGCAACTGGGCCCCGATGTAGTAGGTCAGTGCAGACCATAACGCCCAACCCATGAAGCCCGCGACGGCTGCCATTAGCATCTCGGCGATGCTGATCCGGCCGGCCGCTCCGATACTCATGGCGGCGCTCGATAAGACGACAACGATCAAAGCCTGCGTGAACGCCCCTTCGTCCGCCTCCACCTCCTCGTACACTGCTGCCCGCAGTTTTGCAGCACCAATTAGACGGCGGACGAAGGAATTCATCTACCTCGCTCCTCAATGTAGGCTTCCAATCTGCGCGAGCAACGATGTCGCCTCCTACTCACGGCGGTTGCCAAGCCGCGCCCCGTGGCGTGGACTGCCGCGGACTCGCATCGTCCCGCGTACTTGGCCGGGACTCTGGCGGCTGCCGATGGCCAAAGAACCAAGCCCCGTAAGAAGGTGGAAGGCGTCGCTCCAGGGGTATCGGTCATAGTCACGCTCGGCGGATCACGGCTGCTTTCTCTTCCGCGCGGCAGCGGCCGACCGTTTTCTCTGCCGGGCCTTTGCCTCGGTGAATTCTTGCTTTTGTACTTTGTGCACGGCGTCCTGCCCCTGCGGCTCACGCCCGGCTGTCTTGTAGTGATCGGGGTTTACATTGCTCTTTTTAGCCATAAGACTTCTCGCGGGCCGCTGAATCACGTACGGTATCTCAGCAGGGCGCCGGTTCCGCCGATATCAGTGAGCAGATCCTCTTTCTCAATGAAGGTGATATGCGCTCCCGTCTGACGGGCCTTGGTTACCAGTGCGTCTGCGAGAATGCGCCGCTCCTCGGAATGCTCTGCTGGGGCGGTATCTTTCGTCGCCAACTGCCGCAACGAGCCGCTGAGCAGCAACTCGTCCACTTGGCCGTGTTCCAAGGCCGCGAGAGTGTCCTCGGGGCCCACAACCGCCAAGCCACCGGACCGATAGGCGTCCAGCAGCGCGGCGACTCTATCAATATCGTCTTGTGCGTCCCGTTCCCGCATCGCCTCCAGAGTCGCGGACAGGATTTCGTGTTCCGGAGTCTTGATATCCAGTCGCAGTACATCGATTACCTTTGATGCGAGGTGGCCGGGAAGCTGCGCTTGGAGAATGGGAATGATCACCTCGTCACCCGCAAGGACAATCATGTCGATGTTATCCTCCCGCACCGTCCGGTCGAGAGCTTCTACCAAGTCCTTAGCGTGGTGTAGATGGAAGTTCTTGGTGTGGCGCTGGTAACGCGCCTGAGACCAACCGCCAACCTTGGTCCGGCTTACCTTTGGATTGGCCACGTCCTCTTCACTCAGAGTCTTTCTCATCCCGAAGACGAACAAACGGGCAGAGTTCGTATCCGCCACCAGAACGGCATACCGTCTGTACCGATCGTTGAGCCGCGCCAGATCGTAGAGATGCGGCTGATTTGAAACATACAAGCGGTGTTTCTGGATCGGTGCGTCCAATTGGACGTCCTCGAAGAACCCGTCAGCGCCCCAGCACGCGAAGAGAGCGACACCGTTCGAGGACGGGCGCAACTCCAGGTCCAGATATTTGTTGATCCTCTCCGCGTCATGCTCGAAGCTCTCCCGTTCCGGGGAGCGAGCTGGATAGGCTTTTACACGCCTGCCGATTTCTTTCCGGATGAACGATTCAAAGGCTGCGCGGCCGTGTTGATCCGGCTGAGTATTCAGGTACAGGCTAATGACCGGAAACCTGGTGGGTGAGAAAGCGGCCAGGCGGTCAAGGCGTTCGTCGATTGACATGTTTACCTCGACTACAACAAAGGCCCATGATTGCGCAAATCGCCCCTGAAGTCTATCGTTGAATCCGGTGCTGAATTTGGTGCGTCGGATGTCGCGCAGGCTGCGGGATCGAACTGGTGCAGGGCACAGGCATGCACCACTAGGCCGCCGCCTAGTATCTCCGGCGCATCAAATTCTCTACTATTGGATTTCTCACGGGTCCAGAATCCCAAAGTAACGAGTGCAGTAACCCAGTCTTGGTGTTCACCGCGGCTGGCCACGGGTCCCGACGCGGGCGAGTGCCGCCAGATGTGGTCTGCCGGCGCAATATGCATCCAATTGTCGCTGTTCAACGTGTTCCGCTCGACTCGGAAGTTGAGCGGGGAGGAAATCATGTTCCAGACGAATGAGCGTATGCTTGAGATTGGTAGAGCCAGTGCGAGCCTTCTGATAGGCGCACTGCTGTTGTGCGCCCCGGGCTGCCACAAGAAGGTACCGGTTCCGCCACCGCCGCCGGCCCCAGTCGTGACACCTGCCCCTGCACCGCCACCCCCGCCGCCTGCAAAACCAGCAATCAGCAACTTCACGGCGGAGCCCGGCCGAATTCAGCGCGGCCAGTCGTCCACGCTGCAGTGGTCCGTTAGCAATGCAACTGAAATCTCGATTAATGGAGGGATTGGGACCGTCCAGGCCAGTGGTACGCGACAGGTCACCCCGGACAACTCGACAACCTACACTCTGACGGCCACTGGTCCAGGCGGAAGCGACAATCGCTCCGTGACGGTGGAGGTGAGCACTCCGCCCCCGCCTCCGCCTCCCCCACCGGTCGAGAAGCCTCGTCCCAGCCTCGCTCAAGTGCTCGCGTCCGAGGTCCACGACGCCTATTTCGACTACGACAAACACGCCATCCGGCCGGATGCGCAACAAGTGCTGACACAGGATGCTGCAGCATTGAAGCAGATTCTTGCTGATTACTCGGGAATCACCGTGATGGTTGAAGGCAACTGCGACGAGCGTGGGTCCGCAGAATACAACCTCGGCCTGGGTGATCGGCGGGCATCCTCAGCAAAGGATTTTCTGGTTCAGCTAGGCGTCCCAGCGGAGCGCCTAAAGACTGTCAGCTACGGCAAGGAGCGCCCGGTCTGCACCGAGCAGACGGAAGACTGTTACCAGCGCAATCGTCACGTGCATTTCTCGGCTGGCCAGTAGTCGTGCCGGATGAGCAATCGTCAGGACCAGTCAACCTGAACACGGCGGCAGCCGGGAGGGCGGTTAAGTGCGGACCGCCCTCGGGAATTCAATTGTCTGGCGGGCTTGGCGATGCTGTGCGGACCACAAGTGGTCGGTTCCGCGATCAGTCCTCAAAGCGTATTGCAGAACGGGAGAAAGCGGGCATGCAGACGGAAATGAACTCCGCGCCTCCGTCGCCAGGGGTCGAGCAGCGGACCCACTCGTCTCGCCCCACGTGGATTGCCTGGCCAGCGCCGGCCTCGACGACCCCGTCCGCATGTTCGACGCGGACCATGCCCTTCAGTACGATCGTAAATTCCTCGAACTTCGGACACTTTGCGGGTTCCGCCCATCCGGCTGGGCACCGCGTATGCGCGATCGAGATGGCGGTGTCGCCCGTATTAATCAGACCGACGAATTCGTCAACGTGCAGTGCGCCGTCGCCGGGCGCTGGCAAAGGCGTGGGTGAGCCAATCAGTCTCGGCATGGGACCTCCCGACGCCTTGGCGGCGCTTCGGCTTGCTCGCTGCGAATGCGCCTCTTTTCGGTCACTCGGAAATATAACATTCAGGTCTCCTTACCTGATATTGTATGCGGCGCCACGACGAAAACTCAGTTCCCGTTTGGCGCTCATTTGACCGTGGCTTGCAGTATATATAGAGCAGTTTGGAATTCGATCGTCTGTCACCCGGGGGTTTGAGTGACGAACTGAACCGGCAACGGCTAGGAAGCAGCCCGAGCCACTGCATTCGCGGGGGCTGCGCTGCGGAAGGCGCGCACGGGTTTCCGCCCCCACTGTCGATGCCAGGAGTCGCAAGCACACTCTACTACGTGGTTGACCTCTCGAGCTTCGAACGGTTTAGCCAGCACGTCGAAACCGCCGAGATTCAGCACTTCCGCCCAGAGATACTCATCAGCCAACCGCGAGCAGACCACGAAACGGGGAGGATGCGGCAGTGTTTCTGCTTCCTGGAAGAGAATTCTCCAGTTGCCATCCGGAAGATCGCGCTCGCAGATGATGATGGGAGGTGGACCGAGGCGCACCATCCGCGAGCGTGCTTCCGCGATGGACCGTGCCAGGTCCAACTTCCAATTCATCTGGGGACACAACTCGCGGAGAGCATGCAGGTCGTCTTCCAATGGACTGACCAGCAATGCGTGGAACATCTCGCTGACGCAATCCAGTTGCTGTGGAAGGAACATACTCGTCAACCCGATGGTGCTTCCTATGGCATGGTGGCTTAGAGACACCGTACCGAATTCCGGCGACGCTTCCTACTAGGCCGTCGCCTAGTAGGCTGATAGCCGTCCAGCGTTTACTATGGTTTCACTCGACAATCCGCGCGCCAATTGCAGTGGCGCCAGGAGGGGCGAAGTGAGTGTCGTCACAATTTCACGAGGGCGGACGATCCCGCTCGGGGCGTCTCGGCTGAATGTAGTCGCAGTGTCTGCGGGAATGTTGGATGTTCTCGCTCTGGCTCGGCGGGTTGCCGCCAGCGAGGTGACCACGGTTCTCTTACAAGGAGAGACTGGCGCCGGCAAAGAAGTGATTGCCGCATTGCTCCACGAGGAAGGTCCGCGAGCGTCTTACCGCTTCGTCCCTATTAATTGCGCGGCAATTCCAGAAGAACTGCTGGAAAGCGAGTTGTTCGGCCACGAACCCGGAGCTTTCACCGACGCCCGCTCCCGTAAGCAGGGATTGTTGGAGCAAGCCGACCATGGAACGTTATTTCTCGACGAGATCAGCCAGATGTCGCCCCGGCTTCAAGCGAAGCTGCTACGGGTTCTGGAAACGCAATGTTTTCGCAGAGTGGGAGGAACCGTCGATATCGAGACGGACATTCGATTTGTGGCGGCCACCAATGAGGATCTGCGAACTGCGGTTCGAGAGGGCTCGTTTCGAATGGATCTGTTCTATCGGCTCAATGTGATCCAAATCACGATCCCCCCGCTGCGGGATCGGCGCGATGACATCGTGCCACTGGCCGAGGCTTTCCTGGACCTGTACAACCGAAAATTCCATGGAAACATCATTGGAATCACTGCCGCCGCCAGCAGTGCTTTGCTCCGATATACCTGGCCGGGCAATGTGCGTGAATTGCGCAACGCTATCGAACGCGCCATGGTTCTTGAGGAGTCCTCACAAGTGAGGATTACCAGCCTTCCGCCCGAAATCAGCGGATTCGAACGATTCCACCGAGTCGCGGATTCTGAAGTGGGCTTGTCGCTGGCGCGGAATGAGCGGTGCCTTATCATCGAAGCGCTCACGAGGTTCAGCGGGAACCAGACGCGCGCCGCCGCGGCTCTGGATGTCTCCAGGGACCAATTACGATACCGGATGAAAAAACATGGCTTGCAAAGCTATTGAACCTGGGGCCGAATCCAAGGCTCACTACATGATCTATCTGTGTGAGTGCGGGAAGAAGTGGGACGCACCGATTTCCGGAACTCTTGTCGCGGAAGGCGCAGTTTGGATGTGCGTCTGCGGGCGGACGCTCGGCGTGCGCAGAGGGGTTATCCATGCGGCACGCGTGGTTGCGGCCAAGCGTCCGCACTTCCAAGACCGCGTACTGGCCGGGGCGGCCGGTGGAGGAACTGCTAATACTGGACCAAGACTTGTCCTGTCAACAGGGCTCCGTAAGCCATTGACTTCGGCTGCCAATTCGCAGACCGGCAGGTAGGGTACGGAGTCATGGGCGATACCGTCTCTAGAGTTCAGCGGTACGCCGCGTCATCGATGATCACGCGGAAGAACTCTCCCTCAGATTCAAACCTCCCTGCGCCGAAGTGCCACCCCACGCGCATGCGAGTTGGTATCGTATAGCCGCCGAATTGGCCTTCGGCCTCCACAAATCCGCCACAGTTTGAGTAGTGGAACGCTGCGCCTCCGGGATTGCCCCAACGCGGCATGCTAACGGTCTTGAGGCGTCCGTCCTGATCGATACCGTAATCGACCTCCGCAGGTTCGTTGTGCGCAGTAAAACTTGCGTGGCATTGAAGGTCGTTCGTTGACGTCCAGGATACGTCGTCCGTACAAAGTGCCGAGGGTAACCATATAGATTCGATGTTTACGCGACCGGCGGTGGATCGGCTGACGTCGGTACCGGACACGTTGACCACAGGAAAAAGGTCGAAGAGCTTCCATCGCATGGCGCCTTCGCCATCCACGAAAGTGTCACCGCCTCGAATCTGTATGCCGTGCATTCGCACCACCGCCCGCCAGATCATGCCCCGATCCCACCGGATTACCTCTTCTGCTGAGAACGGAAGCCAGCCTTTCAGCTTGATCTGGCCATGCATCTGCAAACGGACCGCACATGCGGATCGCGCCCCAGGTGCGATCGCGTGTCCAAGGTATTTGCGGGCGGCCGCCGGGAGCAGGGACAGTCGTCCGCGGTCGATCAACTCACCGTCGACCGGCGTCGAATTCCACAAACCATCAAGGGAGAGCAGGTCGCGCGCCACACGTTTATCGTACTCAACCCACATTGCCCGCAACAAACTTCTACTCACCGGGCTGTTCGGCGCAGGGTTGGCAGGGAAGCTCCGTACGTCAACGCTGCCGGAGGTCTGCCTCGTTGGGTTTCGATCCCTGAACTCTCCACGTGGGCCGGCGTTATAGTTCAATTCATGGAAAAGCTAACGAAACCCGTTCTGAAAACAGTTTCAGTCCTCCTTGCGCTCCTGGCTCTGATCGTGGCTGCCAGGTATCTGGAGGAAGAGAACGTCGAACGGTTGTTTGGAGCCTATGGCGGCCGCCTCCTGAGGCTCTTTAGCGAACCGCTGTTGACTGTCGGAGGCCTGGAGGTCAGCCCCGCACTCTTCCTGAAAGCCGCGGTTTTCCTGGTGCTGCTGGTTCTAGTTTCACGGGGTTCTCGGAAACTCGTGCAAAACCGCGTCTTGTCCCGGACGTCGATCGATCCCGGGCTGCAGTACGCCCTGGAGGTGGGAACGGGCTACCTGGTTTTTGTGTTCGGGCTGATCATTGGTCTGCAATCAATCGGTCTCAATCTGTCGAGTCTTGCTTTCCTGACCGGCATCATCGGAGTCGGCGTCGGATTCGGGCTTCAGAACATCGTGAATAACTTCGTTTCCGGATTGATTCTGCTGGTGGAGCGCCCGATCAAGGTAGGGGACCGGGTGGAGATTGGGGACTTGACCGGGGACATTGTCCGCATTGCCGCACGAAGTACGTGGGTGCGCACCAACGACAATGTGGTCATCATCGTCCCGAATTCAGACTTTATTTCGAATCGAGTCACTAACTGGACTGCCAACGACCGTCGCGTACGAATCAAGCTCCGGCTGGGTGTGTCGTATTCGAGTAATCCGGCTCTCGTCCGGACGATTCTTCTGAATGTCGCCAAATCGCAGGCCGATATCCTGCGCGACCCCGCACCGGACGTGATCTTCCAAGGCTTCGGCGACAGCAGCCTGGACTTCGAACTGCGCGTCTGGACCGAAGACAGTCTGCGCACGCCGCAGATTCTGAAAAGCAATCTGTACTACGAAATCTTCCGGGTGTTTTCGGAAAACGATATCGAGATACCGTTCCCCCAGCGCGATGTTCACGTTCGCTCAGTGGCGGCCTCGATTCCGCTCTTGACAGACGGGCGGAGGCCGTCCGAGTAGGCAGGCTATGATCCGGCGGCAAACCTTTCCAACAAGTCGGTCACCTCGTCCGGATTGGAGACAAAGAAGCGCGCGCGGGAGCGTTCTGTCCCTACGTGAACGGTCCACGCGTTCCCCGGGAGGACTTCAAACGTGTCTTCATCCGTGCGGTCGTCGCCGACGGCGAACTGAAAACTGTCGAGTCCGAAGTTGCGGGCCAGTCGTTCGGCCGCGGCGCCTTTGTGAATCCAAAGCGGCTTGACTTCCACGATCTTTCGTCCGCGGATCGCGCGCAGTTCCGTCTCGGCGAGCATCCCCTCCAACATTGAAACGAGTTCCCGGGCCAGCCACTCGCCGAAGTCAGGCGCCGACATGCGGTAGTGCCAGACAAGCGCGTACTCCTTTTCTTCGATGAAGCTTCCCGGCGTTCGATTGACGAAGTGCTCCAGCACAGGGCGGACACCTTGCATCCAGTCGCGGGAAGAAATTTGCCGGATTGGATTCCACTCGGCAGAGCCAGGATGGCGGATGGTAGCGCCATGCTCGGCCACGAGACACAACCCATGGACATCGCCGAACCATCGCTCAAGATCGGCACGCGACCGTCCCGAGATCAGGGCTGCGAGATTCCGCGGATCGCTGCTGAGACGCCGAAGAAGATGCTTCAATTTCTCGGAAGGCACTGCCGCCTCGGGCCGGTTAGCAAATGGGACGAGCGTGCCATCGTAATCCAAGAGCAACAGGCGCCGGCCCGCCAGGAGATAACTTCGGATGACCGCCTCGACGTCAAGCGGATTGGGCTGGTCCGAGAACGACGCTCGGGTTTCGGCAGCCTGCTGGAGTAGGGAAAGAAAGCGTTCGCTCCACGCAAACACGTTGTTTCGCTCGACCCGTTCGCGCAGCGCGCGTAGGCGCTCGCCGCGTTCCTCCTCTGAAGTTTCGAGCGCGCGCCGCAATGCGCTCGCGGTGCCATCCTCGTCGTAAGGATTGACCAGAAAAGCTTCTCCCATCTCCTCTGCTGCGCCAGCGAATTCGCTCAACAGGAGAAAGCCGCTCTTCCGCTGCTGGCAGGCGACGTATTCCTTGGACACCAGGTTCATACCGTCGCGCAACGGCGTCACCCAAGCGCCATCAGCCTGACTGTACAAGGCCACGAGTTGCGAGCGGGAAATCCCACGGCGGATATAGATCACCGGCGTCCAATCCGGTGTTCCGAACTGCCCGTTGATCTCGCCGACCAATTCGTTCACCTGCCGGCGTAAGGCTTCGTAGGTGAAGACCTTCTCGCGCGAAGGTACTGCCACCTGGATCAGAACGATTCTCCCGCGCAGGTCGGGTGCACTTTCGAGCAGCCGCCGATACGCGCGGAGGCGATCCGGGATTCCCTTGGAATAGTCCAAGCGATCCACCGCCAGCAAGATCCGCCGCCCGCTGTGCCGGCGTTCCAACTCGGCGATCTGACCGATTGTCTCCCGCTTCTCCAACATGCTGGTAAACCCTTCCGGCGAGATGCCAATCGGTATCGCGGCAATGCGTACAGCCCGCCCGCCCAGATCGACCTGATCGATGCGACTCTCCCGGCCGCTGATCCGCAGCAGCGACGACCGGAAGTGCAGCAGATGCGAATACGTCTGAAATGCCAGAAGGTCGGCGCCCAACAGACCCTCCAGCAACTGCGCGCGCTGGGGAACGATCCGGAAAACCTCGGAGGAGGGGAAAGGGATGTGAAGGAAGAATCCGATGGGTGCGTTGGGCAGCGCTTCGCGGAGCAGGCCAGGGAGGAGCATCAGTTGATAGTCATGAATCCAGATCTGATCGCCGTCCCGGTAGTTGCTGACGGCCACATCGCGGAAGAGATTGTTGGCGGCAACGTATGCCGCCCAGCCCTTGGGATCGGATGCCATGCGCGACGGAAAGTAGTGAAATAAGGGCCACAGAATCTGATTGGCGTATCCTTCGTAGAAATCCCGTGCGATCTCGGGCGGCAGATCGACCGCGACCAAACGGTCGTTGGCGGCCCAGCTTTCGACAATCTGTTGCCGGTCGGGATTGCCGATTCCGGCGGAGTTTCCGGGCCAGCCGATCCACAATCCGTTACTCCGCTTCAGAATTGGATTCATAGCGGTGGCTAGGCCGCCTGAGCTGACCTCTGCGCGCCATCCGCTCGCCGTGTTTTGAAGCTTAACCGGCAGGCGATTGGAGATCACCATGAGGCGGCCGCTCTCGTCGGCACTTGCGAGTGATGCTGTCGTGGACATGATGTTTGCCAAACTCGATAATATCCGGACTCCGGTGAGAATTCGCGAACCTGGCACCAAACCATGACCCGGTCGGCCTTCG
This sequence comes from Bryobacterales bacterium, assembly GCA_963794265.1. Taxonomy (GTDB): domain Bacteria; phylum Acidobacteriota; class Terriglobia; order Bryobacterales; family Bryobacteraceae; genus CAWCDJ01. Next base: position 1,952,335 of record CAWCDJ010000003.1, on the reverse strand, counting down.
ATTACTGCTCGCCAGAGTCATGTAGCAGGTGCGCTTGCCGAACGTCGCCTCGGAACTTTGGCAAACTGCCTGGATGATGTTCCTGAAGGTAGCTGACCAGCCGCTCTCGAACGTGGCAGCGGAGGTCCCACGCCCTACCTGAATCAGGAGCGCTCATCAGGGCGCGCAACTGCAACACGCGATCAGTGGCATCCGTCACCTGCAAGCCCCAGGTCTTGCCATCCCAGAGTTCCGTCGCCTCGAGGATCCGCCGTAGTTCCTTACGAACTTCTTCGACAGGGACGCTGTAGTCTGCGTACACAAAGACCGTTCCCAGCAGGTCGGCGGACGTCCGCGTCCAGTTCTGAAAAGGGTGATCGATGAAATAGGAAAGCGGTACTACCAGACGGCGCAGGTCCCAGATCCGCACGATGATGTAGGTCGTTCCGATTTCCTCGATTCTCCCCCACTCGCCTTCGACGATGACGACGTCATCCATGCGAATTGGCTCGGTAAGAGCGATCTGCACGCCCGCAAGGAGGTTCGATAGCGTCGGTCGAGCTGCCATGCCAACCACGATGCCTACCACGCCCGCAGAAGCAAATAGGCCGGCGCCGATGTTCCAAATACTTGGAAACGTCATCAGCATGGCCGCAATTGCGATCGTTCCGATTGTCATGACGACGATGCGTTTCAGTACGTGCACTTGGGTTTGTATCCGTCGCGCGCTGAGATTATCGCTGACGTCGAGCCGGTACCTCTCGGCGATAAAGTCGTCCGCGACGTTGACCAATCGGGCGGCGAACCAGGCCACGGCTGCGATGAGCGCGAGGGTCACAAGATGTCTGAATGGCGCCAGGAGCGCTTCCGGGAGTCGAAGAGCGGGAAAAACCAGCAGTGACGCGAGGAGAGGGAGGATGAGTCTTGCTGGTGGGTCCGCGTGTCGCACGAAGGACTGATCGATCCGGTTCGCGGTACGTCCCGTAATCCTGCGAGCGATGGCGAAACAAATCCGATGTACGACCAGCCCCAACAGGATTGCACCCGTGACCATGACGAGGGACCAAAGAATATCTCTCCAATTCACAAGCAGCGTCTCCATGGTTTCAAGCGTACAATGTGAGCTGTGTTGGCGGATGCGGCCAACGGAGGATTCATGCTACGAAGCCTGAGCACCGTTCTTGGTTACACAATTCAAGCCGTCGATGGGGAATTGGGAAAGGTCCACGATTTCTTTCTTGAAGACCAGACGTGGACGGTTCGCTACCTGGTCGTTCAGACGGGCGCCTGGCTGGATCAACGCCGCGTGTTGCTTTCCACGGCAATGCTGGGGAAGCCCGATTGGCAGGCGCGCGTATTCCCTGTCTCGCTGACCCAAGAGCAGGTTCGCAATAGCCCGGATGTGGACACCGAAAAACCGGTCTCACGGCAGCAGGAAATCTCTATGAGCGCGCATTATGGTTGGCCGTACTACTGGAGCGTGGAGCCGCTGCCGATTTCAATGCCTCCAGGGACCTTCGAGGTGCAGAAGGTCGAGGGCGACCCGCACCTGCGAAGTCTGCGTGAGGTGAGCAGCTATCACGTCCAGTGTGGAGAGGAAAATGTGGGCTCCGTGGATGACTTCATCGCCGACGATGGGTCATGGTCGATTCGCTGGCTCGTCGTCGCACTCGGCGGCGGGTGGTGGCTCCGTAAGCGCGTACTCGTTGGTACCAGATGGATCGGGAGCGTCTCGTGGTCCGAAAAGGCAGCGCGCTTGAAACTCAGTCGCGATCAGGTGGAGAAGAGCCCTGAATTCGATCCGGCGGCAGGTGTCAACCGCGAATACGAGGTCCGCCTTTATGACTATTATGGGAGGCCAATCGATTCCGAGGAAATGCCATGGCCCCCACCGATGGGTTGATGTCGCAGTTCGGCCCGCCCGAGAGTCGGGGCTTCGGGGGATCGTTAGCTTCCAGTCGATGATCGCTGCTTACTAGGTCGCCGCCTAGTATCCGCACCGGTGCCCGAGGCTCTATCCTAGAACTTCCCAGGGGCTCGTTGGCAATACGCGCCAAGCAAGAGCGAAGGCTGCGGTCCAGGTCCCTGCCAGGAGACGTACGGTGCTTAGTGTCCCCCGAGCGCTGCGCATCTGCCTTTCGGCGTCAGCCATAGGCTTGCTTCTGGCTGGAGCAATCCGATTGCGACATATCAACGGTACAACGGTAGCGCTGGCCCTCGTACTGATCGTGGTCGGCATTGCGCAGAAGTGGGGCGGGCTGGAAGCCCTCATCGCAGCGTTTGTGGCTGCTTTGGGCCTCGATTACTTCTTTCTGCCGCCAGGCGGCTTCGGGATAGACCGCCCGGAGCACTGGGTCGCATATTTCGCCTTCATTTCAACTGCACTGGCCACGGGACAGCTTTCCGCACGGGCGAGACGACACGAGGCCGACGCTGTCAAGCGCCGGAAGGAACTAGAGTGCCTTCACCGGTTCTCAGACGCGCTTTCATGCAGTGAGACGGCAGATTCCATCGTCGGCTTGGTGGCCCCTACTCTAGTCGAAATTCTGCAGGCGGATTTCGTCGCGGTCTACTATCGGCCAAATGATCGGGTCTCAATGGCCGGCGCTCGCCGGAGAGACATCGATCCTTGCCAGCTTCGTGAGGTCGCGGCGACAGGAAATCGCCTCCACAACATGCAGTCCCGCCGTTTGGTGGAGCCTTTCCGGGAGGACGGCAGACTGTGTGGCAGCATCGAGGTTGCCGGCACTGGTTGCTCCGCCCTGTTCGCTGCAGACATCGCAGAGCGCATTGGAGCCGCCCTTTCGAGGGCGTGCGTGACCGAGAGTCTAAGGGAAGCGGAGATTTCCCGCCAGGCAGATGAATTGAAGTCTGCAGTGTTCGAGGCGCTTGCGCACGAGGCGAAAGGGCCGTTGGGTTCGATCAATATCGCGGCCACCACCTTACTTTCACATCATCCTGGCAGCCCTGAGCAGCAGCGGGAGATGCTCACCGGCATCCGGGAGGAGGTCGCACGACTAAACCGATGGATCGACGATACCACCCGTATCGGCCGGACCGAGCCAAGCCATCTGAAACTGACCACCGCGACCCGGAACTTGGGCGAGGTTGTCGGCGCTGTCATTGAACCGCTCGCCCAGCGCCTCCAGGGGCGACGAGTGGACCTGCTGGTTGAGGAACCTGTCCCGTTGACCGAATGCGATCCCGAATTGACTCAACGCGTGCTCAATCTTCTGTTGGACAACGCCCTGAAGTATTCGCCCTCCGGGACCCCGATTGTAATATCGACCAGTCTGAATGAAAACACCGTTGTGGTCAGCGTATTGGACGACGGACCAGGCGTTCCCGCGCACGAACAGGCGCGCATCTTTGAAAAGCATTATAGGGGATCGCAGCACCGGTCCAGCGTTCCCGGTACGGGCATGGGACTGGCATCCGCCAAGTATCTGGTGGAGTCCCAGGGCGGCGACATTTGGATGGCTAACCGGCCTGGAGGTGGCGCGGCCTTCCACTTCTCACTACCATTGGCAAAGGAAGCCCAAGCATGTGGCCGCTAAAAATCCTGGTCGTCGATGACGAACCGCAGGCCCGACGTATTATGCGAACGGCTCTTGTGGCTCAGGGGTTCGAATTGAACGATGCGTGCTCGGGTGAGGAGGCCGTTGAAAAACTACGTCGAGAATCTCCCGATGTAATCCTGATGGATCTGAAGATGCCTGGAATCGGTGGAATCCAAGCCTGCCGGGAAATCCGGGCCGTTTCAGAGGTGCCGCTCATTGTGGTGTCGGCCAGGAATACTCGGGAAGCCAGAACCGAGGCGTTCGAGGCTGGAGCAGACCAGTACATCGCCAAGCCTTGTGGCATCGAGGAACTCGTCGCGCGGATCAGAGCCGTGAAACGCCGCGTCGACTCGCTGCGCTCGCCGATCCTCGAACTGGGTGATGTAGAGGTCGACTTTGAGACACACGAAGTGAGGCGGAAGGAGGAAGTCGTCCATCTCACAGCTAAGGAATTCAAACTTCTGCATTGCCTTGCGGCACAACCAGGTGAAGTCATTTCACACCGTCGTATCCTGCAAGCCGTGTGGGGACCCGACTACGGCGACGAAGTGGAATACCTGCGTGTGTTCATTAACCAATTGCGGAAAAAAGTGGAGCCTGATCCGGCGAATCCGGCGTTCATTCTTACCGAGCCATCTGCAGGGTATCGCCTCGCAATTTCGCCCCGAGAGGTTCTCAAAAACAGATCGAAGATCCGGGTCCGCGCCGCTTCCTAAACTCCAAGGGCCTGCAAGGAAGTTTCTCCATTGATTCAGACCTGTTCGACGTATTCAAGGTCCGCCGAGTGCGGCCACTACCGGGGAGCACTTGACCGCGGATTAATGTTCTATACTGAGCCTCATTTGGAGGAATATGTTCCGTAGCCTGCAGGATTTGTTCGGGTCCTCCTTTTTCGCGATGGATGGCGAGGTGGGCCAGATCCGCAACTTCCTTTTTGACGATCAATCGTGGATGATCCGCTATTTGGTCGTCGATGTAGGAAGTTGGCTGAGTCGCAAGTGTGTCGTCATCTCGGTGAGCGCAATCGACCAGCCCGATTGGGATGGAAAAACGCTGCAGTCGCACTTGACCAAAGAGAAGGTGCGAAATAGCCCCGACATCGATACGACGCACCCGGTTTCCCGCCAACAGGAAATCGCAATGAGGGAGTACTATGGATGGCCCGCCTACTGGGACACCGGCATCAGCCTGGAACTGCCGCCCGTTTCGCTTCCAGCCGGCCGGAAATTCCCGGTGCATACCACCGACGACCCACACCTGCGGAGCGTTGAAGACATGATCGGTTACGAGGTGTGGGCTGATGACGGCGAGATGGCGCGGCTGGAGCACTTCATTGTCGACGAGGACTCATGGCATATCGGTTATCTCGATGTAAAGACAGGCGACTGGCTGCACAGGCGGTCTATGCTGGTTCCGACGCGCTGGGTGTTGTCGGTATCGTGGGCCGACCATCGCGTCAATCTGGACCACGCTCGGAAGCAACCTCGTTAGATTCGTAGGTCAAAGTCAGCGGCCCCAGTATAAGGAAAACCATAAGGCCTTCCTTATGCTGTCCTAATTGTCTCCCGTTTAGACTCCCATTGGCGAAATGCCGAAGGAGAACTTTCTTGGCACAATACGTACGCCGGAGTCGGGGAACGACAGCAGTTAAGGGCCGCCCAGGGCCAGCGCGATCCCGACGGAGGCCCGGGAACGGGATTGGGTTCGCCCCGGAATAGCGCCCGGTATAGGCCTTGCCGGTTCGCAGCGTCACAATATCTGCCGCCGAGGTGCAGACCAGCGACTGTACTTCTGCAAGCGGAAAGCGGTATTGAATTCCCTGGCCGTCAACAAACGTAATGTCGCCGTTAGACCCGCCGGTAAACTGTCCGGCGAGTGGTTTCTATATTTTACCGACGCACGGGTCACTGCGGATGACGCTGAAGGACCGAAAATGAACTATCCTGAGGCCATCGCACATGTCGGGCACGTTCGCGGTAAATTCCACGCAGCGGAAAGGCCCGATCGGTATCTCGGTGAAACAGGAGCGCACTTATGCGAGGTTTAGGCATGCACTATTTCCCGTTGGCGTGGCCGTTTCTTCTGGCCCTCGCTCTTCTTTTTGTTGTCGTGGTCGCATTGGTTGAGCTCGGCATTCTGAAATATGCATACGAGCGGATGGGGGTGCCGCCACGCTACGTATTCGCCGTGCTTTTGCTATCGCTACTGGGAAGCGCCGTCAACATTCCCTTCGCACAGTTACCGCCGGAACAGGTGGTGTCCGGAAGGTTGGTTGACTTCTTCGGCGTTCGCTACGTTGTCCCGGTTGTGCAGGAGTGGCCGGGAACCATCGTTGCCGTGAACGTCGGGGGCGCGTTGATCCCCGTTATCCTTTCGCTTTACCTGCTGATGAAGAACAGGTTGTACATGCGAGGTATCCTGGCGGTCGCTGTGGTAGCGTTGGTGACGAACCAACTGGCGTATCCCGTCCGCGGAGTCGGCATCAGCGTACCCATTTTTATTCCTCCGCTGGTCGCGGCGTTTGCCGCCATAGTTCTTGGCTGGCGACGGGCGGCGCCGCTTGCGTACATCGCCGGAAGCCTGGGAACCTTAATCGGAGCGGATCTCCTGAATCTGGGCAGGATTCAAGGTCTCGGAGCCCCGATCGCATCGATCGGCGGAGCCGGCACTTTTGACGGTGTTTTTCTGAGCGGAATAATCGCAGTCTTGCTGTCGCCCGTCGCCGCGCCGCGTGCTCGCGAGCCACGGATTGCGGGGCATGGAGGGGAGGTCCAGAGCCAATGATCTGCCAGGAGCGCGATCGACGGGCAGGAGCGCTGGTCAACGGCGGCGTCCGGTGGGAGAGTGGTTTTCGAGGGGGTCACCGATGCGTAAGAAGCTGAGTACCAAGCAGTGGAGGTTCAGTCTTGTCTACCTTCTTTGGGCTGTTCTGGCGATCTGGTCCCTTCGCACGATGGTCTCCCCCGCTCAGCCGCGCGAGATGTCCTACAGCGACTTCCTGGCCGAGTTGAAGGCCGGCCATCTCGAAGATGTTCGAATCACGGAGCGGCAACTGGTCGGCACCCTGAAGAAGGATGCGGTCAAAGACAAGAAGAACCAGCAAAACCCGCAGATCCAGTGCACTCGCATTCCGGGTCTCGACGCCGGCCCAATCGTGCAGGAGCTCGAGACGCAGAAAGTGAAATTCTCCGGTACGATCCCCACGACGTCATGGTGGACTGGACTACTGATCTCCTGGGGGCCGCTCCTGCTCATCTTCGTCATCTATTTTGTGGCCATGCGCCGGATGCAGAAAGGCGGAGGGCCGTTGAGCTTTGGACGCAATCAAGCCAAGATCCACGATGAGTCGGACCGTTTCGACACCAAATTCAGTGACGTCGCAGGCGTGGAAGAGGCCAAAGCCGAGCTGGCCGAAATCATCGATTTTCTGAAAACGCCCGAAAAGTATCAAAAACTCGGCGGGCGAATTCCACGGGGCGTCTTGCTCGTCGGGCCGCCCGGGACGGGCAAGACGCTGCTGGCGCGCGCGGTTGCTGGCGAAGCCGGGGTACCGTTTTTTTCCATTTCCGGCTCTGAGTTTGTCGAGATGTTCGTTGGGGTCGGAGCTTCCCGAGTGCGCGACCTGTTCGAGCAAGGCAAGCAACGCGCCCCGTGCATCATTTTCATCGATGAGTTGGACGCGATCGGCAAGAGCCGCGCGTCAGGTCCGGCTTATTTCTCCAACGACGAGCGGGAACAGACTCTGAACCAGCTTCTGGTGGAGATGGATGGCTTTGACTCCTCTAAGGCCGTGATCATCATCGCTGCAACCAACACGCCGGAAGTGCTGGACGCGGCGCTGCTGCGTCCGGGCCGATTCGACCGGCAGGTGGTGCTCGACTCGCCCGACTTGAAGGAGCGCCAAGCCATCCTGGAGGTGCACGGACGCAAGCTCAAGCTCGCACCTGGCGTGAACCTGGAAAGTATTGCGGCCGAGACCCCAGGGATGGTGGGCGCGGATCTGGCAAACATCGTGAATGAAGCCGCTCTGAATGCGGCCCGACGCGGCGCGAATCAAATCGAGCTGCGCGACCTGGACCAGGCCGTAGACCGCGTTACGCTCGGTTTCGAGAAGAAAGGTCGGCTGATCGGCCGTGAAGAAAGGGAACGGGTCGCCTATCACGAACTCGGCCACACGCTGACGGCGCTATCTCTTCCCAATGCGGATCCGGTGCGAAGAGTTTCCATCGTTCCGAGATCAATCGGCGCACTCGGCCACACTCTGCAACTGCCCACCAGGGACAAGTATCTGCTCACCCAGCCGGAACTCGAGGCACGAATCGCAGTTTTGTTGGGCGGGAGAGCGTCGGAAGACGCCGTTTTTGACGGTGTCGTTTCGACCGGAGCGAGCGATGACCTCGAGAAGGCCTCCGAACTGGCGCGCCAAATGGTGACGCGCTATGGGATGAGCAAGACCTTAGGCAATCTGACCTACGGGATCGCCCATCAGTCTAGGTTCCTGAAAACGCCTTTCGCGTCGGAGGAACGCAATTATAGCGAGCATACTTCAGAGCAGATCGACGGAGAGGTGCGCGGGATCATTGACCGCATCTATTCGCGGGTCCGGGCTGGCCTCGAGACACGCCGCTCGGACTTGGACCGAATCGCAGTGGAGCTGATGCGCAAGGAAACGCTGGAAGGCGATGAACTGCAGATCCTGTTGTCTGCCTCGCTACCGCAAGAGCCCGGCGATTCCCTGCCGTTGACACAACCCGCATAGCTGACACGGGCGTCGGGTGACGTGACGGATTATCGCGATGAACACCTGGTTCAGCGGTTCAGTCGTCGGCCAGGCTCGGCGAGCGGCGTTCCGCAGAACCCATAACCGGAGCGATCCCGCGCCGTCGCAGCGTTTCCATCGACCGCTGTCCGCCTAACCCAAGCATCGAGCGGAGTTGCAGCTACAATGAGCCGAGTCTTTGCGGCCCGATCAACTTCGCATGAGCGACCAGAGCATTAGCGATCTTCAGGAGAAGCTTGCCGGCCAATCGCTCGGCGGCAACCGGTTCGGCACGTTCAGCGGGGTTTTCACGCCCAGCGTGCTGACCATCCTCGGCGTCATCTTGTACTTGCGTGAAGGCTGGGTGGTCGGCAACGCCGGACTCGTCGGAGCATGGCTGGTGATTCTGTTGGCTTGTTCGATCACCACCTTTACGGGGCTGGCGATTTCCTCCATTACAACCAACATCCGCATCGGGGCGGGTGGCGCCTTCTCGATCATTTCTCAGTCGCTGGGACTGGAGGCCGGTGGAAGCCTGGGTATTCCTCTGTACCTCTGCCAGGCTCTCGCCGTGGCAATGTACATCTTCGGATTTCGCGACGGGTGGAAATACATCTTCCCCGCGCATCCAGCGTTTCTGGTGGACTTGAGCGCCTTCTTCCTTCTCTTTGTGATCGCCGCAATGAGCGCTAGGCTGGCATTCCGCATTCAATACGTCATTATGGCGGTCGTCGCGATCTCGTTGGTGTCAGTCCTCGTGGCGGGCCTCGAAGGATCGATGAAGCACCCAATCCAGTGGTGGGGATCGTTCCCCGGCTCTTCCGGAACTAGGTTCTCAGGCACTGGGTTTTGGGGCGTCTTCGCCGTGTTCTTTCCGGCCGTCACCGGAATCATGTCCGGCGTCAACATGTCCGGGGAACTGAAGGACCCGCGCCGGAGCATTCCTATCGGAACCATGAGCGCAATTGCCGTCAGTTCCGCGACCTACCTGGTGCTGGCTTACTGGCTGGCGCGTTCGGCCACACCGCGGGAATTGGTGCAGAACTACAATATCCTGATCGACCGCGCGGCGTGGAGGCCGGCTGTGCTGGCCGGGTTGGTGGGCGCCACTTTTTCTTCCGCGCTTTCCTCCTTGGTCGGAGCGCCCCGGATCCTCTGTGCCCTGGGGGAGCACCACATTCTCGGCGGATCTGAGTGGCTCGCCCGCCGAAGCAAATCCGGCGAGCCCCGCAATGCCATGCTGATTACCGGCGCGATTGTGCTAGGCGCGCTGCTGATGCGCGATCTCAACGTCATCGCCCCGCTCATCACCATGTTCTTTCTGATCACCTACGCCATGATTAATGTGGTGGTGCTGATCGAGCAGAACCTCGGGCTGATCAGCTTCCGCCCCACACTTCGTGTTTCCCGAATGATCCCCTTCCTGGGCGCGGTGGGCTGCTTTTATGCCATGTTCCTCCAGAATCCAGCCTTCAGCCTGATTGCGGTGGTGTTTGTCGTGCTTCTCTACGGTGTCCTGCTGAGCCGGAGCTTAAGGGCGCCATTCGGAGACGTGCGAAGCGGTCTGTTTGGAGCTGTGGCTGAATGGGCGGCAAGGAAGGTCGCCGATCTCCCGGCGGCACGAGAGCGGGCCTGGCAACCGAATCTTGTCGTGCCGGTTGAATCCGCGCGCGAACTGCGTGGATCGTTCCGGTTCCTGTATTCGCTGGCCCGGCCAAGAGGGTCCATCAAAATTCTGGGCATGGCAACTTCGGGAGAACTCGACCGGTTGCGGAACCGGCTCCCCGTTCTGACTGACACCTTCCGCAAGCAAGGTATCTTTGCCTCTTGGGCTGTTTTGGATACGGCGAGCTTTATGCAAGGTGTCGTCGGCGGTGTCCAGGCCCTCCGTGGCGCCATTCTGCGGCCGAACATTTGTTTTCTTACCCTGCCGAAGGATGCCAATAGAGAAGCAGACGTGCTCGGCATCATTTCCGGATCTCGCGACTGGCAAGTCGGCGTGATGCTCTTCGGCAGGCATCCCACGGCAAGTTTAGGCTTGGAGAAGTCCATCAATCTGTGGGTGGCCGACAAGAGCCCGGCGTGGCAGATCACGATGGAACTAGGCAATCTGGACCTCAGTATCCTGGTTGCCTATCTTATTCAGCGAAACTGGGACGCGGAGCTGAACCTGATCACAGTCGTCAAAGACGAGGGCGAGGTCTCGAATGGCCGGCAGTTCTTGAGCCGTTTGGTTGAACTTGCGGGCCTTCCAAAGGGTTCTCGGCTTATGGTCTACCACGGCAACTTTGCGGACCAATTGACGCGTGCGCCTCAGGCCGACCTGAACCTTTTCGGGATGCCGGACGAAATCGATTTCAACCAGCTTCGCCGCATGGTGGATGAGACACGAGCGTCTTGCGTCTTCCTGCGTGAATCGGGAGAAGAAAGTGCCCTCGCCTGACAAGACACCTCAGCACGTTGGGAGGCGGATGGCGCCAGAAAGTTGGGCCTAAGGTCTGGCGAAGGCCGGCAGATCCCGTGTGATCGCCTGCGCTCGCGAAAACTTGCCCGTCGTGTAGCCATAGTTGCGGGCCGGAAGAGTCTGGACGACGGCATCAACTTCGTCGGCGCGATTGCCGGGGTTTGGGTGATCGGAGAGGAATTCAGGAATATCGGAGTTTTGCCGATGCTCCAGCTTCTCGAAGAACCGAGCCATTTCGATCGGGTTGTAACCAGCAGCGGCCATGATTCGAGCGCCGAACGCGTCGGCGTCGCTCTCATCGTTGCGAGAATAGCGCAGGAAGAGGCCGTTCAGGCCCACGCCCAGACCGGCATCGACGATCTGACCCAGCGAGCCGCTACCAAGCGCGGCACCCGCGAAAAGAGCTGGCAACTGGAATAGCTCCGTTTTGGACAACTGATTGGTACCGTGCCGCAAAGCTACGTGAGAGATTTCGTGGGCCAGCACGCCTGCAACCTGCGCTTCATTATCCGCAAATGTCAGGAGGCCGGTGAAAACGAACACCGGTCCTCCGGGGAGTGCAAAGGCGTTAACCTGTTTGTCGTGAAGGAGGGTAAAGGCGTAGGGGAAATCGCCGGCGAGCTGGCGTGATGCCAGCCGCTTGCCGAGAGTTGCAATGTAGTCTTCCAACCATCTGTTGGACACCATCTGGTATTGTTGGCGAACCCTCGCGGCTGCGGCCTGCCCAATCTGGATGTCCTGCTGTCGGGAGAATAGGTTGAAACCAGGTCTTGGTATGACCGCCGGGTTTCGGCGAACCGCGCAAGTTGCCAGGAAACAGAGGAAAATCGCAAAACACAGCCGCCCGAATGGACCGGCCAGCTTGAGCCACGATCCCATAATTGCCAGACTACCCAATCACGGGCTCCCGTGTCAGACGCATCAAATCATTGTCGGCCAAAAGGACACGGCTGCAACCGCCGACCCAACTACCCCATGGAGACAACAGCCCGATATTGCCTCGCCGTACAATTCTCGGCACCGCCCTTTCCTCATTTATCAAGAAAACCATAACGTTGCTCTTACGATTTCTTTAGGGCCGTGACCGTACCATGGTCCCCAGTAATTGCCACGCTCGGCCGGATGAGCAGGGGAGGGCCGGGGCATTTGGGTGAGCATTGGCCAGAATTTTGATTGTCGACGACGATCGGCAGTTCCGCCGCATCACTCGGTTAGCCCTAACCGTGAACGGCCACGAAGTCAGCGAAGCCGCGAACGGAGCCGAAGCCCTGGATCGCATCCGGACGTCGGTATTCGACCTAGTCTTCTTGGATTGGCAGATGCCCATGATGGGTGGTGAGGAAACCTGCCGCGCCATCCGCGCGTTTTCAGACGTGCCCATCATCGTTGTATCAGCACGTGATCGAAGCAGCGAATCTCTATTGTCGGGCGCCACCGCCAGCCTTACCAAGCCGCTCAATATCGAGGCGCTGTTGATCAGCATCAATTCCGCGTTGAAACACGAGAACCCGACGTAAAGAAAAGCATAAGCCTTTCTTTATTTGGTCCTAATGTCCCAGGTTTACACTCCCTCCATCGGCGACAGAACGCGCATTGATCTCTGAGACGTCGGAACCGTATCAACCGTAGTTTGGAGTCATCCGTCGCCGGTTGAAGAGCACGCAAACACAAACGGGAGGAACGCAACCGCATGACGAAGGAAAACGCAATCGTAGCCGTGTACCACAGTCACACCGCGGCCGAAGAGGCCATTCAACAACTACAACGCGCCAGTTTTGACATGAAGAAGCTGTCAATTGTAGGAAAAGACTACCACACGGAAGAACACGTCGTCGGTTATTACAACGCTGGCGACCGCATGCGGTATTGGGGAAAGTGGGGCGCATTCTGGGGCGGCGTCTGGGGACTGCTCTTCGGCGCGGCATTCTTTGCTGTGCCAGGTCTTGGGCCGATGCTGATAGCGGGTCCGTTGGTTTCGTGGGTCGTCGGCGCGCTGGAGGGAGCGGCCGTTGTAGGCGGGCTTAGCGCGATTGGGGCCGGCCTGTACAGCATCGGTATTCCGAAAGACAGCGTTCTCCGATACGAGGTGGCGCTGAAGTCCGACAAGTTCCTTCTGGTGGCGCATGGCACCACAGAGGAGGTGGCGCGCGCGAAGGACATCATCGCGACGACGCACCCGGTGGAGATGGACGTCCATGGCGGTCAGAAGTTGCAGCCGGCGGGAGTCGCGTAACTAAACAGATATTGGAGGATCAGACCCATGAGTAACGTATCCATTGAAAGAGTTGGTAAGCCGAGGACTGGCTCACTGTCCTTGTTTGCGGAGATGGAACGAGTTGCGGACGCGATCAGGCGTCGGGCGTTCGACCACTTTCTGGGGCGAGGCGGCGTTTTCGGGAAGGACCTGGATGATTGGCTGCGGGCGGAACGAGAGTTGATCTGGTCTCCCGGCGCGGAAATGACTGAGAACGATAAGGACGTGACACTGCGCGTTCAGGCGCCGGGATTCGAGCCTGGCGATATTAAGATCACGGTCACGCCCGATTCCATGCTGATAGAGGCTGAAGCCTCCCACAAGCATGAGGAGTCGAATGGCAAGGTCCATTTTTGCGACTTCGCCCGGAAGCTGATTCGTCGATTTGATCTGCCCGAGGCGATTAACGTCGACAAGGTGGCCGCGACAGTCGACAAGGGAGTGCTGCAAGTCGTTGCGGCCAAGGCACAGCAAACTCACGAAGGCCGAACCGTGCCCGTGACGGCTCAGAAGAATGCCGCCGCGTAAAGCGTTTGGGTCGACTGGGAAGTGGAAGTTAGAATGCCGACGTTGAATCAGTTTGGCCTCAGGTTCAGCCAGTCCGGAGCTAGCGCTGGCAAGATATGTGCGAGCCTGTTAGTCGCCGCAATTCTCACGATGGGGCCAGGGTGCCACAAGAAGGTGCCGGCTCCTGCACCTCCACCGGCGTCTCCAGCCCCCGCCCCGGCACCTCCTCCGCCACCGCCCCCAGCGAAGCCTGTCATCAATAGTTTTGCAGCGGAGCCAAGCCGCATTGAGCGGGGCCAGACGTCGGCGCTAAGTTGGTCTGTCAGCAACGCCACTGAGATCTCCATCGACGGCGGCGTGGGAACCGTCACGAACAGCGGTAACCGCCGAGTTGCGCCAACCAACCCGACAACATATACGTTAACGGCGAGGGGCGCGGGCGGAACGGATAGCCGTTCGGTAACCGTGGACGTCGTCGCACCGCCACCGCCGCCACCATCCCCGCCGCCGCAGAACCCGAACCCTAGCGCGGCTCAGGTTTTGGCGTCGCAAGTGCAAGACGCGTATTTCGACTTCGACAAATTCAACATTCGTCCGGATGCGCAAAGCGCTCTGACGCAGGATGCACCCGCCTTAAAGCAGATTCTTGCCGACTACCCTGGATTCCTGGTGACGGTAGAGGGCCACTGTGACGAGCGCGGGTCGGCGGAATACAACCTCGGTCTCGGCGATCGGCGGGCCACCGCTGCCAAAGATTTTCTGGTCCAACTCGGGGTTCCCGTAGACCGGCTGAAGATCATTAGCTATGGGAAGGAGCGCCCGGTATGCACCGAACAGACCGAAGAGTGCTACCAGCGCAACCGCCATGTGCATTTCTCTCCAGGGCAGTAAGTCTCACGGAAGAGCTAAATGCCGAACTGGGCGCTCCAAGCTCTCGCGAAGTGACGCCCAGGGCCGCGACAGGGCGACCCATCCTAAAAGGAGGCACGGCTTGAGTAACGAAATGGCTCGAAAGTTGATGTTGCTGGCCGCAGGGGCTGTCTTGGCCTTGGGACCACTCGGATTCGCACAGGACAAGCCTGCAAACCGGGGCCAGGCCGCCGGCGGGGGAGAACAAGGCCTAAGTCGGATCGCGCGAGAGGTGCGGCACGAACTGGTCATGTTGCCTTATTACGGCGTTTTCGACAACCTCGCCTTCCAGGTGGACGGCGGAACCGTTACGCTACTGGGGCAGGTAACTCGACCGACTCTGAAAAGCGATGCGGAAGGAGTCGTCAAGCAGATTGAAGGCGTTCAGAAGGTAAACAATCAGATCGAGGTCCTGCCTCTTTCATCTACTGACGATCGAATCCGGCTGGCCGAGTATCGCGCGATCTATGGGCAGGCGCAACTCAATCGGTATGCGCTCCGGGCGGTACCGCCAATCCACATTATCGTCAAGAACGGCAACGTAACTCTGGAGGGCTCGGTTTCGAGCAAAGGGGACAAGGATGTGGCCGGCATTCAGGCCAATGGTGTTTCTGGGGTTTTCTCGGTGACGAATCACTTGAGAATCGAGCCGTGAGGGTTGGTTCGAGGATCGAGAGGAGATGGTTATGAGCAGCAAGTTGGCAATCGGGTCGTTAGTTGTGGCGCTCGGCATCGGCGGACTGGCGGGATCCTGGGCGACCGCGAGGAGCGGTCGCTCGCCGTTTGGTCATGTGGACCCAGTGGCGATGTTTGTCTCCAGCGCCGACGGCGAGGCCATTGGGAAACAGGTTTCGTTTCTCGATGGCTTCGTTCCTGTGGCGAAGAAGGTGCTCCCGGCGGTAGTGAATATCGCGTCGTCGAAGATCGTCAGATCGCCGGACCAGGGGGCATCGTCACCTTTCCTTGCAGATCCTTTCTTCAAGCAGTTCTTCGGTGATGAGTTCTCGCAACAGTTTCGCGTGCCGCATGAACAGCGGGAACACAGCTTGGGTTCCGGAGTGGTTGTCAACGCAGATGGCTATGTTCTTACCAACAATCACGTGGTGTCCGGGGCTGACGACATCAAAGTCTCACTCGGCGACAAGCGCGAATTCAAAGGGCACATCGTCGGTACAGACGCCAAAACGGATGTGGCTGTTGTGAAGATCGACGGTAAGGACCTGCCGGTATTGACTCTTGGCGATTCCTCCAAGGTGCGGGTCGGCGAATTCGCGCTGGCCGTCGGGAATCCGTTCGGCATCGGCCAGACCGTGACGATGGGAATCATAAGCGCTACGGGGCGAGGCGGCCTCGGAATTGAGGATTATGAGGACTTCCTCCAGACCGACGCCGCCATCAACCCCGGGAACTCCGGAGGAGCGCTCGTAAACGTGCGCGGTGAACTGGTGGGGTTGAACACGGCCATCATCTCGGGCGGCGGCGGTGGCAACCAGGGGGTCGGCTTTGCGGTTCCCATCAACATGGCAAAAGCCGTAATGCAGGAGATTCTGCAGCATGGCAAGGTAGTGCGGGGTTCGATCGGCGTGCTGATCCAGCCGATGACACCCGAACTCGCCAAATCGTTCGGTCTCACCGGGCAGCCGAGAGGCGCGCTGGTGGCCAACGTGACGGCCGGCAGTCCAGCGGAACGGGCCGGCATCAAACGGGGAGACGTCATTCTCGAATTAAACGGCGCGCCGATCAGCGACAGCCGGGATCTGAGCCTCAAAGTGTCGATGATGGCGCCCGGCACGGCCGTGAAGTTGAAGGTGTTTCGTGACGGTCAGGAGCAGGACATACCGGTGACTCTGGCCGAACTTCCGGCCACTCCACAAGCCGCGGGCGGCGCTGCCCAAGGCGGCTCGCAGGGTCCGCAATTGGGAATGTCAGTGGACCAACTGACGCCGCAGACCGCGCGGCAACTCGGCCTGCCAGCCCAGACCACGGGAGTGGTCGTGACGGAGGTAAAGCCTGCCAGCGCGGCCGAAGAAGCCGGGCTACGTCGCGGTGATGTGATCCAGGAAGTGAACCGGAAGCCCGTTGTCAGCACGCAGCAGTTCCGGAGTGCTATCCAGCAGGCGGGCAATCAGGCGGTTCTGTTGCTGATCGATCGCGGAGGCGACCACGTTTTCGTCGTTGTACAGCCCAAATAGTGCGGCGTGTGGAGGGAGATCAAGTCATGTTTGCGGTCTCATCGACCCTTCCGCGGAGCGGCAGAGCCAAATCGGCGCTGTGCGCAACCGGATCGTGTGGTGACCATCTGCCCTGACGCGCAGGACCACTGACGGTTGCGCGAGATATTTCGGAACTGGGACCTGACGCTTCCACGGAGCGCCCACATGGCGGGAGGTTCCGCGGAATTGCGGTGCAACGGGCCGCAGGTGTTAATCTGGGAGCGCACGCTGCCGGACGCGGCTTGGAAACAGGTTCTGGGCGAGCCTGCTTGGCGAACTCATGCGCCTAGGCCGATCGTGATATCCCGCCAGGCCGACGAATCCCGTTGGGCTGAGGTGCTGAATCTGGGCCACGGCGATATGCTTTCCAAGCCGCTGGTTAAGAGGAGGTGGCCAAGGTTGTCGGACTGGCATGGCAAAACCGGAAAAACAAGCGGGAAAGGCCGTGGAGGCAGGTCTGAACCGCTGTCAGGATTCGTGGAGAGGATCATAAGTGCTGCATCCTGGAGGAAGCGCACGTGATCGTCAGCGATGCTCTCGCGGCTCCGTGTGAGGAACAGAGAAACGCCGAATCATGAGCAAACGAACCCGTGTCACCCACCCGATATTCAACCTGCTACCCACGGAAATCGAAGGGTTCGATTCCCTGGCGGAACTCGCCTTGGACATGCATTGGTCGTGGAATCATGCCACCGACGAAGTATGGCGGCAGCTTGATCCAGAACTGTGGGAGATCACGCATAACCCGTGGGTCGTACTACAGACGGTCTCGCGTGACCGGATCGAGCGTGTGCTGGCGGATCCTGTCTTCCGGAAAAACGTCGATAGCCTGGTCGAAGCCAGCCGGCAGGCGGCGGAAGCGCCCGCGTGGTTTCAACGGAATCATACGGTGGCTCCACTGACCTGCGCCGCGTATTTCAGCATGGAATTCATGCTGAGCGAAGCTCTGCCGATTTACTCAGGCGGGCTGGGTAATGTGGCAGGCGATCAACTCAAAGCCGCCAGCGATCTGGGTATCCCGGTGGTCGGCGTGGGGCTGCTCTACCAGCAAGGCTATTTTCGCCAGACGATCGACAAAAACGGAGCACAACAGGCCCTCTACCCGTATAACGACCCAGGACAACTGCCGATCACTCCGTTGCGCCAGGCGAACGGCGAATGGTTGCGGTTGGAGATCGCGTTGCCCGGTTACTCGGTCTGGCTGCGCGCGTGGCAGGTCCGGGTCGGCAGAGTGAAGCTCTACCTGCTCGACAGCAATGACGCAGCAAACTTCCCCGCTCATCGAGGGATCACCAGCGAACTCTATGGGGGCGGACCGGAGTTGCGCCTCAAGCAGGAACTGCTCCTCGGAATCGGCGGATGGCGGCTGCTCCGCGCGCTCGGGCTCCGACCGGAGGTCTGCCATTTGAATGAAGGGCACGCGGCGTTCGCCGTCCTGGAACGCGCCCGCAACTTCATGGAAGAAACGGGGCAGCCCTTCGAAGTCGCTCTGGCGGTCACCCGAGCGGGTAATCTCTTCACCACCCACACGGCGGTTGCCGCGGGTTTTGACCGTTTTGCGCCCGCCCTGATCGGGCAGTACCTTGAGGGATACGCCGAAAAGAAGCTTGGCATTACGCTCCTTGATTTGATGGCCCTTGGCCGCCAGAACCCGACCGACTCATCGGAGCCTTTCAACATGGCGTATCTGGCAATCCGCGGCAGCGGAGCGGCGAATGGCGTGAGCCGCTTGCATGGGAAGGTGAGCCGCCGCCTTTTTCTGCCCTTGTTCCCGCGCTGGCCCGAGATCGAGATCCCGATCGGACACGTGACCAACGGGGTACACATGCCCACGTGGGACTCGGCTCCCGCCGATGATCTTTGGACGGAAGCCTGTGGAAAGGACCGCTGGCTGGGTACGACGGAGACCCTGGAACAGGACATGTCGCCGGGTCTCTGACGCCAGACTCTGGCAATTCCGCCTCGCCGCCAGCAAGTCAGCTTGTGGAATACGCCCGCGAACGACTATCCCGGCTCGTAGCCTCTTCGGGCGCATCGCTCGAAGAGGTCGAAGCTGCCAAGCATTACTTTGATCCCAACGCACTCACGCTGGGCTTCGCGCGCCGCTTCGCGACCTACAAAAGGCCGAACCTGCTGCTGCACGACCCGCAGCGGCTGCTTCGTCTCTTGAGCGACCCGCGGCGGCCCGTACAACTTATCATTGCCGGCAAGGCGCATCCGGCGGACCAGGCAGGGCAGGCCCTAATCCAGGAGTGGATGCATTTCATTCGGGAAGCCGGGGCGCGTCCGCATGTAATCTTCCTTAGCGACTACGACATGCTTTTGAGTGAGCATCTAGTGCAAGGCGTGGACGTCTGGATCAACACGCCACGGCGACCTTGGGAAGCGAGCGGGACGAGCGGCATGAAGGTGCTGGTCAATGGAGGCGTCAACCTTTCGGAGTTGGACGGCTGGTGGGCAGAGGCCTACACGCCGGAGGTCGGCTGGGCGTTGGGGGACGGCCAGGAACATGGCGACGATCCAGCCTGGGACGCTGCCGAGGCCGAAGCGCTCTACGACCTGCTCGAACGGGAAGTGATCCCCGAGTTTTATGCTCGCGACGAGCAGGGTGTCCCCACGGCCTGGGTGGCGCGCATGCGGAAATAGCATGGCCAGCTTGACGCCTCGATTCTCCGCTGACCGCACAGTGCGTGAATACACCGAGCAACACTATCTCCCCGCTGCGGCAGCCTACCGTCAGCGAGCTGCTGACAAGGGTGCGGCCGGGCGGCAGATGATCGAATGGCAGCAAGCGGTAGAGAAGGAGTGGCCTGCGCTACGCTTCGGAGAAGTGAAGGTCGACGACCAGCGGAGAGCACCACGTCTTTGAGGTTCAGGTCTATCTCAATGACCTTGACCCGAGTGCCGCGAGAGTTGAACTTTATGCTGACGGCATCAACGGGGAGAATCCCGTTCGGCAGGAGATGGAACGTGTTCGCCAGTTAACAGGGGCGTTCGGAGGCTACGCGTATCGCGCACAGGTCCTCGCAATACGCCCGGCGAGTGACTATACGGCGCGCGTAATACCTCATCATACCGGCGTCGCCGTTCCCTTTGAAGTCGCTCGAATCTTGTGGCAGCGATGACGCGATCCTGCACAAAGGTCGATGGAGAAGACTCATGACCCGACAGAATGTGCCGTTAGGCAAGGTGCTGGGAATTCCAATTGGACTGGATTATTCCTGGTTTCTGATCTTTGCGCTGCTCACTTGGATGCTGGCGGGCAGCTATTATCCCGCCGAGTTCAAGAACTGGCCACCCCTGCTTTACTGGTTCGTGGGCGCGGCCACCGCAATTATGCTCTTCGTGAGCGTGCTCCTTCACGAACTGGGACATTCGGTAATCGCGCTGCGTTTTAAGATTCCCGTGCGAAGCATCACGTTGTTCATCTTTGGTGGCGTGGCTCAGATTGGCGCGGAACCACCAAGCGCCAGGGCGGAATTCCTCATCGCTATAGCCGGACCGATCGTGAGCCTGGCGCTGGCGGTGCTATTCACGGTGTTGAAGCCTGCAGTTGCTGCCGTCGAGCCCTTGTGGGGTTTGGTCAAATACCTAGCCTACATCAACTTCGCATTAGTGCTCTTCAACCTGATTCCAGGCTTCCCGCTGGATGGTGGCCGTGTGTTCCGCGCCGCTGTTTGGGCCGCTACGAAGAACATGCGCCGGGCCACACTCATCGCCGCCAACACGGGCCGGTTCTTTGGCTTCCTGTTCATCATGCTCGGCGTCTGGCAGATGCTCGGCGGGAACTTTGGCAGCGGGCTTTGGATCGCTTTCATTGGCTGGTTTCTCGACAATGCCGCCTCGGCGCAGGTCCACCAAGTCGTATTCCAGGGTCTATTAGCGGGCCACACCGTTGCGCAGGCCATGAACAGTCACTGCACCTCCGTGCCGACAGACCTGACGTTGCAGCAGCTCGTGGACGAACACATTCTCGGTAGCGGACGCCGCTGTTTCCTCGTCCAGCGCGGAGCAGACGCAGTTGGGCTGATGACCCTCCACCGGATCAAGGAAGTGCCTCGGTCTGACTGGGCCACGACAAGTGCGGCCCAGGTTATGCTTCCCATGCAGCAGTTGAAACACACCGACCCTGACAGCGGGCTATGGAGCGCCCTCCAACAGATGGACCGCGACGGAGTCAACCAACTCCCGGTGATGACCGGCAGCCGCGTGGTCGGCATGCTGAGCCGAGAGGACGTCATCACCTTTCTGCGCACAGTGCAGGAACTGGGTACCTAGGAATGGCGGCCAAAGCACGCATCCTCACCATCAATGGCGGCTCGTCGAGCATCAAGTTCGCGGTGTTCGAGGCTGGTGACTCGCTGCGACGGGTTCTGGAGGGTGGGATCGAGCGGATTGGACTGCCAGAGGCCAGTTTGCGGGTGAGAGGTTTGAACCCGGCGGACAACTTCTCGCGCCCAGTGACGGCGCCTGACCATACGGTAGCGGTGGGCGCTCTGACGGACTGGATCGAGGAACGCAACGGGCGTGATGCACTGACCGCAGTGGGGCATCGCGTGGTGCAGGGCGGACCGAAGTACGGCAAGCCGCAGCGAATCACATCGGAAATGGTGGAGGAGTTGCATCGGCTGAGTCCATTCGATCCTGATCACCTGCCGGAAGAGATTCTGTTGACCAAGGCGTTTCATCAACGATTTCCCGATTTGCCCCAGGTGGCGTGTTTCGACACGGCGTTTCACCATGACTTGCCGCGCGTAGCGCAGTTGTTGCCGATCCCGCGCCGCTACGAGGCGCAAGGGGTGCGGCGGTACGGGTTTCACGGATTGTCGTATGCGTTTCTAATGGGCGAATTGGCCCGCCTGGCTGGATCAGAAGCGGCACAAGGCCGGGTAATCCTGGCGCACCTGGGCAATGGCGCGAGTTTAGCAGCGGTGCGTGACGGCAAGCCTGTGGACACCAGCATGAGTTTCACCCCGGCAGCGGGGGTGCCGATGAGCACCCGCTCGGGCGATCTCGATCCCGGACTGTTTTGGTATCTGTTCCGCACGGAGGGCCTCGATGCAAAGCGGTTCAACGAGATGGTCAACTTCCAGTCCGGGCTGCTTGGGGTGTCGGAGACCAGTTCCGACATGCGTGACTTGCTCGACCGTGAGCGCAGGATGTGCGGGCGGCTGAGGCGGTCGCCTTGTTCTGCTACCAGGTCAAGAAATGGATCGGCGCATTCGCGGCGGCGTTGGGCGGACTGGACACGCTGGTCTTCGCCGGCTGGCATCGGAGAGAATGCGCCTACGGCCCGCGCCCGCATTTGCGACGGATTGCGATTCCTTGGAATCGAACTGGAAATGGAGCGAAACTTGGCGAATGAGGACGTGATCTCCGCAGCCGCCAGCCGAGTTGCGGTCCGCGTCATTCGCACGGACGAAGAGCGCATGATCGCCGAAACGGTCTGCCGCGTTCTCGGCCTTGGCTGCGAAAGGGAGAATTGAATGGTGAAGACAGAAACTCTTTCCTCGGAACTGCTCCAAAAGATGGATGCCTATTGGCGCGCCGCCAACTATCTGTCGGTCGGCCAGATCTATCTCTATGACAATCCACTTCTGAAGCGGCCACTCACGCTCGCTGACTGTGAAGCGAATGCTCCTGGGGCACTGGGGCACGACCCCAGGGCAGAACTTCATCTACGTGCACCTGAACCGGGTCATCAAGAAGTACGATCTCGACATGATTTATGTCTCCGGCCCCGGACACGGTGGCCCCGCCGTCGTGGGCAACACTTATCTAGAGGGCACGTACAGCGAGATCTATCCCAACATCAGCCAGGATGAGGCCGGGCTTCGGAAGCTCTTTGTCCAGTTTTCGTTTCCCGGAGGAATCCCAAGCCACGCATCGCCGGAATGCCCAGGCTCGATACACGAGGGCGGCGAGCTGGGGTATTCGCTCAGCCATTCGTTCGGGGCCGTGTTCGACAACCCCGATCTCATCGTCGCCTGCGTCGTCGGCGATGGCGAGGCGGAAACCGGACCGCTGGCAACGGCGTGGCATTCCAACAAGTTTCTCAATCCGGCCACGGACGGTGCGGTGCTGCCGATCCTCCATCTCAACGGCTACAAGATTGCCAATCCGACCGTCCTCGCCCGCATCACCCACGAGGAGTTGGAGCAGTTGCTGCGCGGCTATGGCTGGACGCCATACTTCGTCGAGGGTCACGAGCCCGAACTAATGCATGAGGCTATGGCCGCGACACTCGACAAAGCAATCGAGCAGATCAAACACATCCAGGAAGACGCCCGCGTTCACGGCAACGCCGCGCGTCCGCGCTGGCCGATGATCGTCCTCAATTCACCGAAGGGCTGGACGGGGCCGAAGATGGTCGATGGTCTACAGGTCGAGGGCACGTTCCGTTCACACCAGGTGCCGCTCTCCGACCCGGCCACCCATCCCGATCACCTTAAGCTTTTGGAAGACTGGCTGAAGAGCTACCGGCCGGAGGAGCTCTTTGATGAGCAGGGCCGCCTGAAACCGGAACTAGCCGAACTTGCGCCCAAAGGCGAACGGCGCATGGGCGCGAATCCCCACGCCAACGGCGGCATCCTGCTCCGCGACTTGCGGATGCCGGATTTCCGCGACTATGCGGTCGACGTGCCGTCGCCAGGGGTCCGCGGTATCGGCGACACCCATGTGCTCGGGCACTTCCTGCGCGATGTGGCTGCGCTAAACAGCGAGCAACGGAATTTTCGGGTCTTTGGCCCTGACGAGACGCTGTCCAACGGTCTGGGAGCTCTTTTTGAAGTAACGAAGCGCCAGTGGGATGCCGCGACCGTGGCGAATGACGAATTCCTCGCGCCTAGTGGCCGTGTGATGGAAATGCTCAGCGAGCACCAATGCGAGGGTTGGCTGGAGGGCTATCTTCTCACGGGCCGGCATGCGCTGTTCAATTGCTACGAGGCGTTCATCCACATCGTCGATTCGATGTTCAACCAGCACGCCAAGTGGCTGAAAGTCACTTCGCACCTGCCGTGGCGGCGGCAGATCGCTTCACTGAACTACCTGCTGGCATCGCATGTCTGGCGCCAGGACCACAACGGTTTTACCCACCAGGATCCGGGTTTCATCGACCATGTCGTAAACAAGAAGGCCGAAGTGGTACGCGTTTACCTTCCGCCGGACGCAAACTGTCTGCTTTCGGTAATGGACCACTGCCTGCGTAGCCGCCACTACATCAACCTCGTGATCGCGGGCAAGCATCCGGCGCCGCAGTGGCTGACGATGGACGCCGCCATCAAGCACTGCACCGAAGGCATCGGCATCTGGCAGTGGGCCAGCAACGACCAGGGAGTCACGCCGGACGTAGTCATGGCCTGCTGTGGCGACGTGCCTACGCTCGAGACCCTTGCAGCCGTCTCCATTATGCGCGAGCATCTGCGGGATCTGAAAATCCGGGTAGTCAACGTCGTAGATCTTATGAAGCTGCAGCCCCAAACCGAGCACCCGCACGGGTTGAGCGACACAGATTTCGACGAGCTCTTCACAAAGGACAAGCCGGTCATCTTCGCCTTCCATGCGTACCCGTGGTTAATCCACCGGCTGACCTACCGCCGCACCAACCACGACAACATCCACGTTCGCGGCTACAAGGAAGAAGGCACCATTACGACGCCTTTCGACATGACCGTGCTGAACGATCTGGACCGCTTCCATCTCGTGATGGACACCATCGACCGCCTACCGCAGACTGGCGGCAAGGGCATTTACCTGAAGCAGCAGCTCAAGGACAAGTTGATCGAGCACAAGCAATACATCGATAAATATGGCGAGGACCTGCCGGAAATCCGGAATTGGAAGTGGAGTGTGCCGGAACCAAAATGACGGCCCGATAGACAAGAGCGAACATGGAACTCGAATCAACCTGAATCGGATCGACGGAGTTCAATTATGTCCATTCAACTCAATGAAGAAAACGGCGGGAGATTGCTCGCCGTTCACGTCAGCGGAAAGCTTGTAAAAGCAGATTACGAACAATTTGTACCCGAGTTCGAGCGACTCCTACAGCAGCACGGAAGACTGCGCGTGCTGTTCGACATGACTGGTTTCCACGGTTGGGAAGCCAGTGCGCTGTGGGAGGACATCAAGTTCGACATCAAGCACTTTGCCGACATCGAACGGCTCGCGATTGTCGGGGAGAAGAAGTGGCAGAACGGCATGGCGACGTTTTGCAAACCGTTCACCAAAGCGACGATCCGATACTTCGATCATTCCGACGCCGCCGCGGCGCGGACGTGGTTGGTGGAACCCGCGGAGCAACAGACACGGGAATCATTGCCATGACAACATCAACGGCAGGGCAGCCCACTGGCTCCGAATCAAGAACCAACGCGACGGACGATTTGAAGTCCTTGCCGTTGCCGGAACTGATGGCGAAACTGGGATCGTCGCCGGACGGTCTCAGCCAGACCGAGGCACAACGCCGGTTGGAGCAGTACGGATATAACGAAATTACCGAGAAGAGCGTCAATCCATTTCTCAAGTTTCTCAGCTATTTTTGGGGTCCGATCCCCTGGATGATCGAAGCGGCGGTGATTCTCTCTGCGCTCGTGCGGCACTGGCCGGACTTCTTCATCATCCTTGTTCTCTTGTTGGCCAACGTCGGAGTCGGCTTCTGGGAGGAATATCAGGCGGGTAACGCCATAGCCGCGCTGAAGGCCAAGCTCGCGATTCGGGCTCGGATTCGGCGCGATGGGAAGTGGGGAGCCGTCGCAGCGCGGGAGCTTGTGCCCGGAGACGTCATTCGCATTCGTCTCGGCGATATCGTGCCGGCGGACGCCTGCCTGTTGGAAGGCGACCCCGTGGAAGTGGATCAATCTGCACTGACCGGTGAGTCATTGCCCGTCACACGCAAGACCGGCGAAACGGTCTACTCGGGATCGATTGTCCGTCAGGGCGGGACGGATGCCCTGGTATACGGTACGGGGCCGAACACCTATTTTGGGAAGACCGCGCAACTGGTGCAGGAAGCGCATACGGTCAGCCATTTCCAACGGGCCGTGTTGAAAATCGGCGACTACCTGATCGCGCTGGCGGTGGTTCTGGTGATCATGATTCTCGCTGTCGCGCTATTCCGCGGGGATCGGATGACCACCACTCTGCAGTTCGCGTTGGTGTTGACGGTGGCCGCTATCCCCGTGGCGATGCCCACGGTACTCTCGGTAACGATGGCTGTGGGGGCGCGGGTGCTCGCGGCGAAGCAGGCGATCGTCAGCCGCTTGGCGGCCATCGAGGAACTCGCGGGCATGGATGTGTTGTGCTCGGACAAGACCGGCACTTTGACCCAGAACAGGTTGACGCTGGGAGAGCCGTTCTGCGTGGACGGCGTCACGCCCGAGGAAGTCATTCTCTGCGCGGGGCTGGCCTCGCGCGCGGAAGACCAGGACACCATCGACTTGGCTGTGCTGAGCGGTCTGAAGGACCATCAAGCTTTGGATAGCTGCCAAGTCGTGCACTACCAGCCATTCGATCCGGTGCATAAGCGCACCGAGGCCACCATTAAAAGCGCGGACGGGCGGACGTTTAAGGCGACGAAGGGCGCGGCGCAGGTGATCCTGGAGTTGGCGGCCAATGCCGCGCAGGTTAACGCGGCAGTCGAGATAGCCATCGACGAATTCGCAGCACGCGGCTTCCGTTCTCTGGGCGTGGCGCGCTTGGACGCGCACGGGCAATGGCAGTTCCTTGGTGTCCTCCCGCTCTTCGATCCACCGCGCGAGGATTCCAAAGCGACCATCGCTACCGCTCGGAAGATGGGCGTGAACGTGAAGATGGTCACTGGCGATCAGTTGGCCATCGCTCGGGAAACCGCCGGACAACTGGGGCTGGGCACGAACATACTCGATGCCAGCGGTTTCGGCGATACACGCCATCATGAGACCGCTCAGTTGGCGGAGTCTATCGAGAACGCCGACGGCTTCGCCCAAGTGTTCCCCGAACACAAGTTCCACATCGTTGATGTATTGCAGCACGGAAATCACATCGTCGGGATGACCGGTGACGGGGTGAACGATGCGCCGGCATTGAAGAAGGCGGACGCGGGCATTGCCGTCTCTGGCGCGACGGACGCGGCGCGCGCGGCGGCGGACATCGTTTTGCTGACGCCCGGCCTGTCGGTAATCATCGACGCGATCAAGGAGAGCCGCAAGATCTTCCGGCTCTGAGCGAGAATTCGTAAAACCGCTGAATTTAACGGGGGTTCTAAGAAAGCGGTGTTTTGGGTTAAATTCAGAAGTTGCCTAGCGACAACGAATTCACGCGAATCCTTCAATGGCCCGGTTACCGCGTGTACCGGCACAAGATCGACGAGAAGAACAAACTCCTTGAGCTATGGGTGAGGCGCAAGCGCGGGAGCCGCAAGCTGGAGTGCTCGGGCTGCGGGCGCAAGTTCATGGACGCCCACGATTGCAGAGAACGAGTTGTGCGTGACCTGCCATGGAGCGAGTTCAAGACCGCCGTATACATTGAGGTGTATCGGGTGAAATGCCCGGAGTGCGGCGTCAAGGTGGAGAAGGTGCCACTACTGCCGAGCAAAGCACCGTTCAGCAAGCGCTTCGAAGATGCCGTCGGACAGGCTTGTGAAAGCGCATCGGCGCGGCAAGTGGCGCGGCGGTTTGGTCTGGCAGAGAGCACGGTGCGGGCGATCGATCTGCGCTACCTGGAACGATGGGCCGCAACGAGGCGCGAGCCACCGCTCCGGCAGATGGGGGTGGATGAGATTTATCGCGGAAAGAGCGACAAGTTTCTAACGGTAGTGAGCAATCTGGAGACCAGCGAGCCGCTATGGTTTGGCAGGGAACGGAAGAAGGAGACGCTGGACGAGTACTTCCGAACGCAGTTGAGAAGCGGCCAGCGCCAGCGCATCGAGGCGGCTTGCGTGGACATGTGGGAACCGTTCCGGCTCAGTATGGCGGAGTGGGTTCCAAGATGCCGCATCGTGTATGACAAGTTCCACATCATGCAGCACGCCAACGACGCTGTGGACGAGGTGCGGCGGGCGGAATTCTTCCGCAAAGGCCGGAAGATGCGCGATGTGGTCAAAGGAAAGAAGTGGCTGCTGTTGAGCCGGTGGAAGAATCTGGCGCCGACCCAGCGCGGCGTCCTCAACCGGCTGTTCCAGTTGAACCGCCGAGTTTTCAAAGCCTATCTGCTCAAAGAGAACTTGGAACAACTGTGGGACTACCGCTACGAGGGAGCGATGCTCAACTATTTGAAGAAGTGGATGGATCAACTGCGCTGGCAGCGCCTGCCCTCGTTTCAGAAACTCGCTGAGATGCTGCTCAAGCACCTCGACGGAATCCTGAACTATTGCCGGACCAAGGTGCGCTTCGGGGTCGTCGAGGCCATCAATGGCAACATCCGCATGTTAATCAACCGAGGCCGCGGCTACAAGAACATGCGTTATCTACTCTTGAAAGTAAGGCGGATGGCCGTCACCAACACCCAATACGTCGCTTTTCACAAAATCGAGAAGGCCGCGTAGAATGGCACTCTTTACGAATTCTCGCTCAGAGCCGATCTTCCAGCGGATGAACAGCTACGCGACCTACCGGATTGCCGAGACGATTCGCGTACTGCTCTTCATGACCCTGTCGATCCTGGTTTTCAACTTCTATCCCGTGACGGCCGTCATGATCGTGTTGCTGGCGTTGCTCAACGATGGAGCGATTCTGTCGATCGCATATGACAACGTACGCTACTCCGACCAGCCGGAGTCCTGGAACATGCGGCTGGTTCTGGGAATCGCCACGGTGCTCGGCGTCGCCGGGGTGATTGCTTCATTCGGGCTGTTCTATCTCGGCGAGCGAGTGTTTCACCTGGACCGTGCCGTGATCCAGTCCCTGATGTACCTGAAGCTGTCGGTGGCGGGGCATCTGACCATCTTCGTCACGCGCACGCGCGGCCCGTTCTGGTCGACGCGTCCCGCCCGGATCTTGCTGCTCGCGGTTTTCGGGACGCAAGCGGTGGCCACGATCATTGCTGTTTACGGCCTGTTGATGCCGCCGATCGGCTGGGGCTGGGCATTGGCGGTATGGGGTTATGCCTTGGCGTGGTTCTTCGTCAATGATCGGGTGAAACTGGCCGCGTATCGGATTTTCGATCCACATGAGATCGGTATTTTGGGAAAGACGCTCAGGCACAAGTTTCCTCTCCACAACTTGCAGTAGCGACTCCCGGAAGTCCGAGCGGCGCAGGCCGAGAAGCGCTCACGATGGCTTAGGACCTGTGATGAGTTACCAATAAGGAAAACCGTAATACGATCCTTATCCCGTCTTTATACAGTTCCTGTAAGGTGCTATTCAGGATTAAGCCAGGCCCGCAGTGACGGCTCGCCGGCAGCCGGCGTCCAGACATATAAGGAGAGAGTGTGCGAGGATCAACTACACGTTCCATAGTGAACCGCTGTGCTCTTGACTTTGTTCTGTTGCCGGCTAGTGCCGTATCACTGAGCGCCCAAAGCAATTTCCATTTCAGGCCAAACGACAAGGCGTGTCATGCACCTCCTCCGGTTGTGGCTTACCGGCGATAAAAGGGTCCAATGCATCCCGGCACCCACGTATCACCATCGTTCTGGTCCATATTATTTCAGGGTCGGCCCACATGAATGGGCACGGGGTCTGGTGGTCCGTCACGGTCTGGATTTCTTGGAGCGCCTTCCTCGTACCGCTTGGTGGTGCGCAGCCGCTGGATTGCGCCCAGTGCCACGACCAGCCTCATACAATTGCAGGAACAGCTCATTCCTCTATCAGCTGCTTGACTTGTCACCGGAATCATGACCAATTTCCCCATCCCGAAGGAATTCCGACACCGATCTGTGCCGGCTGCCACCAGGAAGTAGCTGTACAAGTTCGGCTAGGCATACACGGTCTCACTCGCGTCGCCGGCAACCAGGCTGCGCCCGACTGCGCAGGTTGCCACGGTGACATCCATCAGGTGCAACGAACCGGCACCGAGGCGTTCCACCAAGCGATCCCATCCATTTGTGGCCACTGTCACAACCAGATCTACAAGCAATATGAGAGAAGTGTTCATGGGAAGGCAGTTGCCGGAGGGATTGTTGCCGCCCCGGTGTGCTCTACCTGCCATGGTGAGCACCAGATCCAACCGCCGGCTGTGAGCACTTCTCCTGTGAATCCGGTCCACGTTCCGGAAACTTGCGGACGCTGCCACGGAGACGTCGCTCTGGCCCGAAAGTTCGACATGCCCCGCAGCGTCGTGGTGAGTTACGAGGCCTCCTTTCATGGTCTGTCTCTGAAGGCAGGCGTGCAGACCGTCGCGAACTGCTCCACTTGTCATGGAGTGCACGGGATCTTCCCCGCCTCCGATCCGAACTCAAGTGTCAACGCGAAGAACCTTCCGAGAACTTGCGGCAAATGCCATCCGGGTGCCGGGACCCGCTTCGCCATCGGGAGAGTTCACTGGACTGGACAGTCGGAACCAGCGGCCATTCAATGGGTTCGGGGATTTTACGTGACCCTGATCCCGTTGGTAATTGGACTGATGATGTTGCACAATCTGGGCGACTGGGTTCGGAAAGTATTCCAGATGCGGTTGAGGCTTCGCCCTGTCCGCGCACGCCCAACCCCGGTCCGGCGCGTGGCGATCACCGGAATCCGCATGCTCCCCTTCGAGCGCATCGAGCACGGGTTGCTGGTCCTCTCTTTCGGCGCGTTAGTTTGGAGCGGCTTCGCATTGACCTATCCGAACCAATGGTGGGCAGCTCCCCTGTTCGCCCGGCAGTCCAGCTTTGATCTGCGGGGAACGGTTCATCGAATTGCCGGTGCCGTCCTGATACTGGTAGCGGTGACGCACGCCGTCTCTCTGATAGTCAGCCGCACCCTGCGGGTGCATTGGACCCACCTCCGGCCCACCGTCCGCGACATCAGAGAAGGCGCGTTGGGGTTCGCCTACAACGTCGGCCTTCGGAAGCAGAAACCCGTAATTTCCAGTCATTCCTACATTGAGAAGGTTGAATATTGGGCTGTGCTCTGGGGCGTGATGGTAATGGCCGTGACCGGGATCCTGCTTTGGGCGCACACATACATTTTTGCGTGGCTGCCAGCAATCGTTCTGAACGTCTTAGGTTCCATTCATTTCTACGAAGCCGTCCTGGCGGCCCTGGCCATTGCGGCCTGGCACTTTTATCGAGTCATTTTCGACCCGGATGTTTATCCCGTGGATCCCTCCTGGCTGACCGGGCGCAGCGCGAGAGAATACCGTGCTGGTGAGAGGGGAGAAACTCAGGAGGATCAACCTGGTAAATGAGTGACACACCTCGAGCATTCAGGGATCCTGCTGGCCGAAACGCCGCTCCGGCTGCGAATAGCCGCTGAAAGACTTATAAGGAAAACTGTAATGCGATCCTTATTCCATTCTTATATAACTCCGGTAGTGTGCTGTGGAGGAGTATCCAAGCTGAGCATTTGACGGCTCACCGAGGGGTGGTATTTAGACATTGAAGGAGCAGGTATGCGACTATCAACTATAAGTTCCACAGCGAGCAGATGTGCTCTTGCCCTCGGGGTCTTGCTGTCAAGTTCCATCTTCCTGAGCGCCCAAAAGAATTCCCATTTCAGGCCAAACGAGAAGGCTTATTATGCAGATCCTTCGGTCGTGGCATATGTCCAGCCCGGTCTTACGATTACGATCGTATCGGCAAAGATCGCACCGGACGGCACTATCAGCGTGGATTACAAGTTGACTGACCCGAATGGCGCCCCTCTCGACAATTCGGGAATCGTGACGCCCGGCCCGATCTCGCTGAGCTTCCTAGCGGCGTACATTCCCAAGGGGCAAGAACAGTACACGTCGTACATCGTCCGCATGGCTACTGCTGTCTCCGGTGGGGCAACCGCCACGCAAGCAACGGGCGATTCGGGAGGCACGACGACGGCCGTCGCCACTGTTGAGTATGTGTACACCTACAGCACGAAAGCGCCAGCAGGGTTCGACACCACCGCCACGAATCGCATTGGGATTTATGGTTCCCGAAACCTCACGCAGTGGGATCTGGGAACGAACTACGCCGATGCCACTTTTGATTTTGTGCCAGCGGGAGGAACACCGGCACCGCGAGACATCGTGCGTAATACGGATTGCAACTCGTGCCATGGACTACCAAACGGCATGACCACAAGCACCGGCTCGGCGGGGTTGGCCGCGCACGGTGGTTCGCGCCGTAGCGTACAGCTCTGTGTTATTTGCCACCAGCCGCAGACCTCCGACCCCAACACCGGTAATTCGCTGGACATGAAAGTATTCATTCACAAGATTCACATGGGAAGCTCGCTGCCAAGCGTGCAAGCGGGCAAGCCATACCAGATCGTCGGCTTCAGGAACGCGGTGAACGATTGGTCCACGGTGTTGTATCCCGCCGATGTGCGCCGCTGCCAGACCTGCCACAATCCCAAGAATGGGGCCGCTCAGACCAATGTGTGGCTGAAGGAGCCCACCGCAGCGGCGTGTGGTTCCTGCCATGACAACGTGAACCTGATGACCGGCGCTAATCACGCCGGCGGTCCGCAACCTGACGACAATCAATGCACGCAGTGCCACATCGTCAAGGGCGAACTCCCCTTCGACGCATCCATCATGGGGGCCCACCTGGTTCCGTCAGACACGACGGCATCGTATCCGCTGAATCCCGATCCACTCATCGCTAGCGTGAAAGTAACGATTACGGGGGTTACGGGTACTCTCGCCGGACAGAAGCCCATAGTGGCATTCACGGTGAAAGACCTGAATGGCAAACCCCTCCCGATGTCCAGCCTGGAGGACCTCAGCTTCACCTTGGCCGGCCCGACATCCGACTATGGCGACACCAGCCTAGGGAGTGACGTGACCACTCCCGGATACGTGACCGAAGACGGGACCGTCGCAACCTGTGACTCCAGCAGCAACTGCGCGTACACGTTCCAGCACGCCATACCGGCCAAAGCTGCCGGCAGTTTTGCAATCGCCGTGGAATCGGAGCGGCTGGAAAACGTTCTGAGTGGGACAACCATCCAGATGACAGTCGAAACCGGTACCCCGAACCAAGTGGTGTACTTCTCGGTGGATGGCTCTACTGTACAACCTCGCCGCAGCGTAGTGACCATCGCCAACTGCAATCAATGCCACACGTCCCTGCAAGCGCACGGAGCGCGGCGAAACGACACCGAATATTGTGTGTTGTGCCATAACCCGAGCGACACGGACAAAGAGACGCGTTCCATGGGCAGCAATCCGGCCGATGCGGGCCTGCCGCCGCAAGGCATCAACATGGCGATGATGGTACACAAAATCCATAGCGGCCAAAGACTGGAGGACCAGTTCGGCCAGGACTACATTGTGGTCGGACACGGTGGAAGCCGCCACGACTTTGGCGCCGCGTTTGCTTCCGTTCCGGCTTCGATCCCTAATACGGGAGTCCGCTTCCCCGCTATGGGGCCCACCGGATCCGTGGAGGACACCACGGAATGTTACGTGTGCCACGCGAATGGTTCGGAGGCGGTGCTCCCTATCGGCAAGAGCCCGGTGACCGATCCGCAGGGTCTTTTAAACCCTGCACCAACCACGACGTCGGCATGCACGGCCTGCCATCTGAACCAGTCGGCTTTCGCGCACGCTGGTGCAAACACAGACTCCAGGTTCGGCGAGAGCTGTGATGTCTGCCATGGCACTGGCGCGCAATTCAGTGCGACCCAGGTGCACGCGGGGATGTAGCAGTGAACGACTCCCGACGGACTAAACTGCGGAAACGGCGCGCGCGACTGGTACTTTCCGCCTTGCACAGCGGGTCGGCTTCCGGTTTTCGGATTTTGGAGCCAACCTACCAGATCGACGGGATCCGAATGGAGGAAGATTAGCAAATGGGCTATGGACATGGCTGGATGTGGGGAGCATCCTTTCCGTGGTGGATCGTTTGGCTTCTGATTCTCGCCGTTCTGTTGATCGCGCTGCTACGACGCCGTCCCCCAACAAGTAATGGCCCGCCGAGTGAAAGACCCTTGGATATCCTGGAGCGTCGTTACGCCGCCGGGGAAATTTCCACCGAGGAGTTCGAGGAACGAAAAGCGAGGTTAAGTCGATCGTCGAAATAGTCCGATGTCGCCTGGGAAAACCGCGCGAGGTTGCCAATCGGGCCCTGCGGGCATTATAGATTTTTTGATGAATTCCTTATGACATCCTTATACGGCTCCGTTACCATGCTCCAGTGATCAGGTCCAGGACGCCGGCAGAAAGGTGTACTATGCCATCCTCGCGTAACCCGCTACCACAAGCCTTAAAGACTCGCGGTGTGTCGCGCCGCGATTTCGTGAAGTTCTGCAAATTGATGGTAGCCACGCTGGCGCTGCCGCCGCGGTATCTCTCTGCTGTTGAAAAGGCCCTCAGTCAGACGACGCGTCCCGTACTGGTCTGGCTCGAATTTCAGGATTGCGCGGGCAATTCGGAATCGATGCTCCGGACGAGCAATCCAACTGTCACTGAGTTCGTGCTAGACCTTCTCTCCTGGGAATATCACGAACTGATCATGGCCGGCGCTGGGAAACAGGCAGAAGCAGCACTCGAAAGAGTGGTTCAGGAACACAAGGGTCAGTACATCGCCGTAGTCGAAGGTGCTATCCCAACGGCAGACGGCGGGGTGTATTGCACAATCGGCGGTAAGACCGCTCTCGAGATTGCAACACACGTGTGTACCAATTCGGCGGCGAACATCGCGGTTGGAGCTTGCGCGTGGGACGGCGGCTTGGTTCGATCAAACCCAAATCCCACAGGCGCTGTGGGATTGCAAGAAGCCGTCCCCGGATTGAAGGTCATCAATTTGGGTGGCTGCCCGCACAATCCAGCGAATACCGCCGCAGTTCTGACGCATTACCTGACCTTTCACGAGATGCCGGCACTGGACCAATACAACCGGCCGCTGTTCGCTTATGGCGATATCATTCACGACCAATGCGAGCGCCGCGCCCACTACGATGCCGGCCAGTATGTGGAGGAGTGGGGCGACGAAGGTCACCGCAAAGGCTATTGCCTGTATAAGATGGGATGCAAAGGGCCGGAGGCGACCTACAACTGCCCTACGGTCCGCTGGAACGATGGCACCAGTTGGCCGGTAAAATCGGGCCACGGATGTATCGCCTGCGCCTCCCATCGTTTCTGGGATACGAAGTCACCCTTTTACAAGCGGCTTCCCTCGGTGCCGGGCTTCGGTGTGGACATCGACGCCGGGAAACTTGGCCTCGTGTTGACAGGCGGCGTGGCGGCAGCTCTGGGCTTACATGGAATCGCCAGTGCCGCGCGAAGGCAGATTCAGCCCCGCGGTGAAGAACCTAGGGGCGGCCCCACCGAGATCGCCCACAAAAGCGGCTTGGTGGAACGGGAGGGGCCGCCGGAAGAAAAATCATGAACCGATTTCGCTCGCGTTTCACGATCGCCCGCGCTGCCAGGTCCCGATAGGAAGCCGTCATGCCAAAACGCACTTCGCCAGCATCGGCCTTGTCCCGCCTTCCAAAAACCGGGTTAGTCCGTACGTATGTCTGGGAGAAGCCGGTTCGCATCACCCACTGGCTGATTTTCTTTGCGTTCGTAGCGCTTGCGTTTACCGGCCTGTATATTCACCGCCCATTTCTGCTTGCTGGAGACCGGGCGTCCTTCCTGATGGCCAGGATGCGATTCGTGCACGTCGTCTCCGGTTTCGTCCTGATTGGGGCATTTGCGCTTCGGGTTTATTGGTTCTTTAAGGGTAACTTCTGGGCCAGGTGGTCTGCGTATGTCCCTATCCGCCGCGAACAATGGAAGGGCATGGGCTCGATGCTTGAGTTCTACCTGTTCATGCGATTCGACCCGGGCCACCGCGCAGGCCACAATCCTCTTGCAGCGCTGTCGTACTTCATCATCTACCTTCTAATTCTGGTTGAGATCCTGACCGGGCTGTTTCTCTATAGTCAGGTGCTGGGGAATCCGGTTCTGACCGAATACATCAGTTGGCTGCCGCATCTCGTTGCGCCGGCCTATTTACGCCTCATCCACTACTTCCTGATGTTCGTTTTTTTCGCCTTTATTATTTTTCACGTTTATGCTTCGGTTCTCGTTTCGATCGAAGAAGAAAACGGGCTGCTCGACAGTATCTTCTCGGGGTGGAAATTCATGCCTGCGGGCGAGCTCCGGCATGAGATCGCTGCCATTCCGGAGGCCAGGCGCTTCGCCAGGCGCTACCAGTTGCTCCCACGGATCGCGCCGGGTTCGAAGAGCGCTGCTGGGGCGCCCAAGAGCCGCCCCGGCCCCGGCCCGGTGGCGTTGTTTCGCAACTGGGTGAGTTACGCCGGCACGGGCGTTGCCACCATCGGCGTGCTCGTGTTCGCTGTGTTGACGGCCTATCACACGATCGGGGGCGGCTCTTTTGCTCAGCCCTATGGCGATCTGGTTATATTCTTCGTCCCGCCGATATTCGTAATCGCCGGCGTCGCTGTCATTCTGGGCGGCATGTACGTTCAATGGCTGCGCTGGCGGATGCACAAACCGCTGGCGTTCGCGCGCTACCCCAAATGGGACCTCAACCTTCCTAGTGAGAGGAAGGCTCTCCTGGCCGTTGCTCTCGGTTCCGCCGTCCTCTGCGTTCCGGCGATCTACGGAGGCAGTCAGGCGTATCTGTACACGGACGCCGTGTCATTCTGCGGAGCCGCATGCCACTCCATGACCCCGGAGTACGTTACCTATCGTCTATCGCCGCATGCGCACGTTGCGTGTGCACAATGCCATGTTGGAGCGGGCGTCACCGGATACATTGAATCGAAGGTCCGCGGCGTGGTGGAACTGGTGGAGACGGTTCAAAATGACTATCCTCGGCCGATTCCGGTGCCAGTAACAGCGCTGCGGCCGATACGGAGCAATTGCGAGCAATGTCATTGGCCGGCTAAATTCTTCGGGTCCCGCGAGGTGCAACGGGTCCATTTCCTGTCCAACGAGCAGAATACCCGGTGGGAAATCGACATGCTGGTGCATGTCGGCGGCGGGACGCCGGAGGACCCGTCGCGCATGGGAATTCACTGGCATGTGGCGGGTAAGGTGGAGTATGTCGCGACGGATGCCCAAGAGCAGAACATCCCGTGGGTTCGTGCTGTCAATCCGCTGACGGGCGAGGCGAAGGTGTATACCTCACAGCCGAACGGAACGGCGGCGACGCCTGCAGGCGAGATGCGTGCCATGGATTGCGTGGACTGCCACAACCGCCCCACCCATATCTTCCAAGCGCCCGACCGAAGCATGGACGAGGCGATCGCCGGTGGAGGCGTCGACGCGTCTCTGCCGTTCATCAAGCAGCAGGGTGTGGTCGCGCTTGCCGCGACCTACGCCGATCGCGACCAAGCGATGGAAGGTATCAACAAGGCGCTCCGCGGGTACTATCAGAAAACTTACCCTCAGATCTACACCGGCAAACAGGACGCCATCAGCAACGCTATCGCGTCCATACAGAATATCTACAACCGCTATTTCTTTCCGGCGATGAAAGTCCGGTGGGACACGTACGCCACAAACGATACGCATTTCTACTCTACCGGGTGCTTCCGCTGCCACGACGGCCAGCATAAGAGCGTGGACGGAAGTCTCATCCGCTCCGATTGTGACACCTGCCACACGATTGTGCGACAGGGTAAGAGCGGCAGCATGCAATCCGCGGCAGGGCTACAGGGACTGACTTTCACTCACCCGATAGACATTGGCGGCATCTGGGCGGCTCAATCGTGCACTTCCTGCCATACAGGAGGGTCAATGTGATCGGTTTCTTGTATCAATTCGCGTGGTGCGAAGCGCGCAACAGTAGGGAATTGCAGTGTCACGCAGGGTGTGTGCAATCGGTGATCGCGTGGATAGACGGCAGGCGAAAGGTAGTAGCGATGGCTATCGCGGAAGAAGCAGCAGGACAGATTCAGCATATGGAGTGTATATGAACGGAACTCGAGCATTGAGGGTTGTGGCTTTCATGTCGATCTCGGTCGGCGTCGGTATCCTCAGTCGCGGGGCATGGGGGTTCGTAATGTTTGGAATCCTTGTGTTGATTGACAGCTTTGTCATCAAGAGTGCGCCGCCCGCACCACCGGACCACGCCGATGTGGAAAGAGAAGATACCGCGGCGTAGCCGAGGTTCCCGCATCCGGTCACCTCAATCCAGGCGCCTGCCATTGGAATGGCGGGATGCCGTGGACGTCTCGGCAGACGGCATCTTGCGGAGAAATGGGGATGGTTGACTGTATGGCGGTTCGTCATGCGGCCGAAGACGGGGTCTGGGGCAGAATCGGATCGAAGACGGTGCCGATTCGAGAACGTGAAGCCGCTGGGCAGTACGGAAGGATAAGGAGGACGGCATGGCGCGGATTGTAGTCGATCCAGTGACGCGTATTGAGGGGCACCTCCGCATTGAGGCCCAGGTGGACGGCGGCGTCATAACCGATGCCTGGAGTTCGGGCACGATGTTCCGGGGAATCGAGTTGATCCTTCGCGGCCGCGATCCGAGAGAGGCCTGGATCTGGGCACAGAGGATCTGTGGAGTCTGCACGATGGTCCACGCTCTTGCCTCGGTCAACGCAGTAGAGGACGCTCTAGGCATCGAAATTCCCGACAATGCCCGCCTTGTCCGTAACATTATCGCGGCGACGCAAGCCATTCAAGACCACGTAGTTCACTTTTATCACCTGCACGCCTTGGATTGGGTGGATGTAGTCTCGGCCCTGAAGGCCGACCCGGCGAAAACCTCGACGTTGGCACAGTCCATCTCCGACTGGCCGCTATCGAGCACTAAGTATTTTAAGGGCGTTCAGGACCGCATCAGTTCCTTGGTAGCGAGCCGCCAACTGAGCCTCTTTGGCTCTGGTTACTGGGGACATCCAGCCTATAGTCTTCCACCGGAAGCAAACCTGATGGCCGTCGCGCACTACCTGGAGGCACTCCAATTCCAGAAGCAGTTTATCCGGATTCACGCGGTGCTCGGGGGGAAGAACCCCCACCTCCAAACCTTTCTGGTCGGAGGCATGGCCACCTCTCTCGACCCGAACGAACCAGGGGCGACCGTAAACCTGGAACGCATGGATTTCTTATTGGAGGTCGCGAGGTCCGCACAGACGTTTGTGAGTCAGGTATTGATCCCGGATGTACTGGCGGTAGCCAGCTTCTATCCCGATTGGTTCGAACGCGGCGAAGGCCTTGGCAATTTCATGTCCTACGGCGCATACCCGCAGGGGAGCATTAAAGATCCCGCAAGTTTCTTCCTCCCACGAGGCATCATCCTCAATCGTGATCTCTCCAAGGTCTACCCCGTGGATCCAGGGAATATTACGGAGTACGTCGCCCATTCGTGGTACCAGTATTCGGACGGCAACCAGACGGCCAAACACCCGTATGAAGGGGAAACGAATCCGAAGTACACCGGCCCCAAACCTCCTTATGAGTTTCTCGAAGTGGATCAGAAGTATTCCTGGCTCAAAGCCCCTCGCTATCAGGATCAGGCCATGGAAGTGGGCCCGCTGGCGCGGTTCCTGGTGGCCTACGCCTCTGGCCAGTCAGATGTCAAAACACTGGTCGACTCCACGCTGGCGAAGCTGAAAGCTCCACCCGCCGCGCTCTTTTCGACTCTCGGCCGTATCGCGGCACGCGCGCTCGAAACGCTGCTCCTCTCGGATCGCCTAGTTGGATGGATCGAGGAACTTGGGAAGAACATATCGACGGGAAAGCTGGCCATTCACAATGGGCAAAAGTGGGACCCGGCCTCTTGGCCCCAAACGGCGCGAGGATTCGGTTTCTACGAGGCCCCGCGAGGGTCGCTGGGCCACTGGGTGGAGATCGAGAACCAGGCGATCAAGAATTACCAGGCGGTAGT
This sequence comes from Bryobacterales bacterium, assembly GCA_963794265.1. Classification (GTDB taxonomy): domain Bacteria; phylum Acidobacteriota; class Terriglobia; order Bryobacterales; family Bryobacteraceae; genus CAWCDJ01. Next base: position 1,912,799 of record CAWCDJ010000003.1, on the reverse strand, counting down.
GCCCTCCACGTGGAATGCGGGCCCGCGAGATGCCCACGGCCAGCGCGGTGCGTACGAAGCTGCGCTCCTCAAGACGCCCGTGGCTGATCCGGAGCGTCCCCTTGAACTTCTCCGCACAATTCACTCGTTCGATCCGTGTTTAGCCTGCGCCGTCCACGTGGTCGACGCGCGTGGGCGCATTCAAGGCCGGGCCAAGGCATGAGCGAGGTCCGGACCATGGACAATTGGTTTTCTTCAGACACTGTGGTCGTTGGAGTTGGCAACACCATCCTGTCTGACGACGGCGTCGGCGTGCATGCCGCGCGGCTGTTGCAGGATGACCCGAGAGTGCCCGCAGGGGTGACGATTCTCGATGGTGGCACGCTCGGCCTCGAATTGATGCCCTATGTTTCGGAGGCGTCTCGCGTGCTGTTTCTGGATGCCGTGAACTCGGGAAACGCGCCCGGAACACCCATTCGGATGACCGGGAGCGAGTTAATCGGTACGTCGAGTGGATTGAGCGTTCATCAACTGGGCGTGGCAGATCTGATTGCGGCCCTGGCCCTGATAGCGACCGTACCCCAGGATATCGTTGTGCTCGGCGTACAGCCCGCCAACACGGACTGGAGTACCTCTTTGTCTTCGGAAGTCGAGGCGGCGCTGACGGGGTTGGTGGATGCTGCCGTGGCGCAGTTGAGGTTGTGGAATGAGTCGCCGGAGTCCAGCCTTGAAGTGTGTTCATCCGCAATAGCGATTTCATACGAGGGGGACTAGAAACATGTGCCTGGCTATTCCCGGGAAGATTGCCAGCAGCGAAGAGCAAAACGGGATTCGAATAGGTCGAGTGGAGTTCGGGGGCGTTAGTCGCCAAACCTGCCTCGATCTCGTTCCTGAAGCGTCGGTCGGGGATTACGTGCTGGTGCATGTGGGCTTCGCCATCAGCCGCGTCGACCGGGAGGAAGCTGAGCGGAGCTACAAACTGTTGGAGTCAATGGGGATGCTCCAGGACGAGATGGAACCTGACGGCGGGGATTCATAGTGATGTGGGAGTCGGATAACACATGTCGGACGTGCGCCGCGATTCCTGGGAAGATCATTGAGGTCTCGGAGAGCGCCCATTCCGCGCTCGCTGACGTCGGGGGCGTGACGCGCCAAGTGGATCTGATGCTCATCCAAGACGAGAACCCTGCGCCCGGCGAGTGGGTCTTGATTCACTTCGGGTTTGCACTAAGCAGAGTCAGCGAAGACGATGCCATCGGCCACCTGCATGCGCTTGAAGTGCTTTGCCAACGCGATGAGCAGTCGAAGCTGGAACGGGGGGCGGCTTGAAGTATCTGGACGAATTTCGGAACCCTCAACTGATCGCCAAAGCCGTTGACGAGATTTGCCGACTCGCCGACCCCAATCGGCAGTACCGGCTGATGGAAGTCTGCGGCGGCCACACCCATGCCATTTACCGTTTCGGCTTGAAGGACCTGCTCCCTCCCAATATCGAGCTGATTCATGGACCGGGTTGTCCAGTCTGCGTTCTTCCCATGGGACGCATCGACGATGCCTTGGCTATAGCAGCGCAGCCTGACGTTATCTTCGCGGCTTTTGGCGACATGATGCGGGTTCCCGGAACCCACGGGAGCCCGCTTGAGCACAAGGCGCGGGGAATGGACGTGCGGGTCATCTATTCACCGTCCGACGCCATCAAGCTGGCCCAGTCGAACCCCGACAAGCGTGTGATGTTCTTTGCAATCGGCTTTGAAACCACGGCTCCCTCAACCGCGCTCACTGTGTTACGCGCCAAGGCCGAGCGCCTGCATAATTTCTCTGTGTTTTGCAACCATGTGACGATCATCCCCGCCATCCGCGCTATTCTCGATTCCCCCGACATGCGGATCGACGGCTTCATCGGTCCCGGACACGTCTCTACCGTGATCGGCTGTCGGCCCTACGAGTGGGTTGCCCGCAATGAAGGCAAGCCAATTGTCGTGTCCGGCTTCGAACCCCTCGACCTTCTGCAATCGATCGCGATGATTCTTGCACAGCTCCAGAAAGGCGAAGCGAAGGTGGAAAACCAGTATAAGCGCGTTGTTTCCTGGGAAGGTAATGGAGCCGCACTCAGATGGATGGCCGATGTCTTTCAGTTACGTCCTTACTTTGAATGGCGGGGTCTGGGCTTTATCTCCCAATCGGCGCTGCGCATTCGCGAATCCTTTGCGGAATGGGATGCGGAGCAGCGCTTCCAGGTCCCTGGGATCAGCGTCACCGATCCCAAGGCCGCGCAGTGCGGTGAGGTACTGAAAGGAGTCTTGAAGCCATCGCAATGCAAACTGTTTGGCCGGGAATGCACGCCGGACAATCCAGTTGGATCGCTAATGGTGTCCTCGGAAGGATCATGCGCCGCCTACTACAACTACGAACTGCGGAAGAATCCGAAGGAGAACAGCCTTTGCACGCTGGCCTGAGCGGGCGCGCGAGCGACAACCGGGGCGAGCGCGCCGCACCTGGGGTCCGCTTTCGCGACCCGCAAATCGAAATGGCGCACGGTGCTGGGGGCAGCGCGAGCCGCCGCCTGATCGAAGGCCTGTTCGCTCCCATGTTGTTTGGTCCGCGCTGCGAGCCGCTCTCGGACGCGGCGCGCGTGACGATCGACGGTGCGCGTCTGGCCCTTACCACGGACGCGTTTGTCGTTACTCCCCTCACCTTTCCTGGCGGTTCCATCGGGGAACTTGCTGTAAATGGCACCGTAAACGACCTTGCGGTTTCGGGCGCGAGGGCAGACGCCATGGTGGTCACATTTGTACTTGAAGCGGGGCTTCCCACTTCAGTGTTGCAAGCCGAGATTCAGGCGATGGCCGACGCCGCGCGAAAAGCGGATGTCCGGATCGCCGGTGGGGACACGAAAGTCGTCGAACACGGCAAGGCGGATAGCATGTACATCACGACGACTGCTGTGGGCCGTTTCCTGCCAGGAGTCGAAATCGAACCGAAATCCGTTCGACCCGGCGACAAGATCCTGCTTTCCGGCTGGATTGGCGACCACGGCGTTACCATCTTGCTGGCGCGCGGCGATCTCGCGTTGGAAAGCGACATCCGCTCCGACACGCGTTCCGTTTTCCCTCTTGTCGAGGCTGCCGCGCTTGCCGCCGGGCCTGGCATCCGCTGGATGCGCGACCCCACCCGTGGCGGAGTTGCCACTGCCCTGAACGAGCTCGCTAGGGATTGTGGCCTCGGCGTCGTCGTATCGGAGGACCTCATCCCCGTGCGCGATGCCGTGCGCGGGGCTTGCGAATTGCTAGGCCTGGACCCGCTACACATCGCGAACGAAGGCCAATTCCTAGCGGTAGTCGCTCCGGAGCTCGCCGATGCTGCAGTCGAGGCACTCCGCAAGGTGCCGGGAGGTGAGGACGCGCGCATCATCGGCGATGTACGGGAGCAGCCGGCAGGATCGGTTCTCGTGGCTAATTCATACGGCGGCAGCCGGATTGTCGACATGCTCGTCGGCGATCCCTTACCTCGGATTTGCTAATGGTTCGAATCGAGAGAGAAAGAAGCATGGTCAATGCGTGCGAATCGGCAACCCTCGTGGAACGGCGTCTCATGGCGCGGAACGAGATCGCCGAATCGTTCTTCGCCCGCGAAGCGAATCGTCTGGCCTGCGCCAGCCGCGAGATGGCGGATCGCTTTCAGCGCGGTGGACGTTTGCTGGCCTTCGGCCGCGGACCGTGCGCCACCGACGCACAACATGTATCCGTAGAATTCGTTCACCCGGTAATTGTCGGCAAACGCGCCCTACCGGCTTTGGACCTGTCTCTGGCCTTTAGACCGTGGTTGGAATCCATCATTTCTCCGGACGATATCGTTATGGGATTTGGACCGCCGGAAGGCGATCCCGAAGTGTCCGCGGCGCTCAATTGGGCGGCCGCCAGACAGGCCATGACGTTTGCCCTGCCAGGACGCCTAGGTTCCTATGCAGCAAGTCTTCCGACAGCCGACCCGTTCATCCACCAGGAATTGATCGAGATTCTATACCACACACTTTGGGAGACGGTTCATGTTTTCCTTGAGCACCGCGAACTCGGCCACGAGGTGGGCGACGCTGGATTCCTGTATCCCTTTCTTGGCCCCAACCAGCCCCAGACAGACGGCCTGCTCGCCGAGGTGGCCAGTTCCATTTTGTCAAAGGTGGCAGTCGACGCCGCACTTCGCGCGCGAGTGGCTCGAGAAGAAGCGCAACAAATTGGCGCTGCTGCCCTGGCAATGTTTGAGCGCATAAAGCGTGGCGGCAAATTGATCATCTTCGGCAATGGCGGATCAGCCACCGATGCTAACGACTGGGCCATCGACTGCGTTTCTCCGCCACCCGGCTGCCGTTCAGTTCCTGCGTTGTCTCTCTCGATGGAGCCGGCTAATATCAGCGCCATCGCGAACGATGTCGGGACTGAGTTGATCTTCCTTCGGCAACTAATCGCTCAGGCGAGAGTAGCCGACGTGGCTGTCGGCATTTCTACCAGCGGCGGATCGCGGAACGTCATACTGGCGCTCGAAGAAGCCCGCAAAAGGCACATGCTGACCGTCGCCCTCCTCGGTGACGGCGGAGGTGAAATCCGGCGTCGAGGATTGGCTGATTTCACGTTGGTTGTCCGGTCCGACTACATCCCACGGATACAAGAGGTTCAGGCCTCGATTTACCACGTCATTTGCGAGACTCTCGAGCATTTGGACCGCGACGATGCTTGAACTATACGGCACGGCAGGATGCCCCTTCACGCAGGACCTGCGGGAATACCTTGAATGGAAAGGAAGCGAGTTTATCGCGTTCGATATCGAAATAGACTTCGCGGCTCGCGAACGCTTGTCCTCCCTTGCTGGTAGTCATTGCACCATTCCGGTGTTAGTCGACGCGGGGAACGTGGTTCAAATCGGCTGGCAAGGCCGTGGCTGTATTTTCGGAAGGGACTGAACCGGCTCACTGCGAATGCGCAGGCACAAGGAAACCTTCGATATGCACGAGATGGGAATAGCCAATTCGGTCCTTGAGGCAGTTCACACGGAGGCCAGGCGCTTTGCGAGCGCACACATCTGCAAGGTCTGCTTGCGGGTCGGCGCGATGGCGGGTGTGAACCCAGACTCACTGGGTTTCTGCTTTGAGGCGCTGGTCCGCGGGACGCCGTTCGAGCCTCTGATCCTGGAGATCGAACTTTCAACGCCCCAGCGTCGGTGCCTGAACTGTAGCCGTTTATTCGACGGACCAAGCGAGGAGTCCGTATGTCCGGCTTGCGGCGGTGCGGATTCTCTGTCGATTGGTGGCGACGAACTGGAGTTTGCCTACCTGGAGGTAGACGATGCAACGGATACCGCTCGAACGTAAGGTGCTCAGCGAGAATGACCGCATTGCGGGCGGGTTACGGATACGTTTTGCCAAACACAACGTTCTCTGCCTGAATCTGATTAGTTCACCGGGCTCAGGCAAGACGACGCTCTTGGAACGTACGCTGGAGAGCTTTGCCCCGGCAGAGCGCGTCGCCGTTCTCACTGGCGATATCCAAACGGAAAATGATGCCAAGAGGCTGGCCCGTTTCGGCTTTCCCGTGAAGCAAATCACGACTGGGGGAACCTGTCATTTGGACGCTCAGATGATCGAAAGGGCACTCGCGGACTGGCCTCTGGAAGAGATCGATCTGCTATTAATCGAGAATGTCGGTAACTTGGTCTGTCCGTCGAGCTACGATCTTGGCGAACAAGAGAAAATCGTGCTCCTTAGCGTTACAGAAGGAGAGGACAAGCCGCTCAAATATCCGTCGATCTTCTTCAAGTCGAGCCTGCTTGTGCTGACTAAGATGGACCTGTTGGTACACGTTCCGTTCAACCTCGCCGAGGCTGAAGAGAACGCTCGGCGTATTCACAGCGACATTGAAATCGTTCGAGTCTCCTGTTTCAACGGCGAGGGTGTGAACGGCTGGCTAGAATGGCTACGCGGCAAGCATACGATACGGCGGGCAAACGCTTCGACCGCACACAGTTTATGATGCCTTCTTTGCCGAATGCTGTCGGTTCGTCTCCCGGTCCTTCGAGCGAGTCTGTGATCGGGACCTATCGGCCTCCTCGGCGAACTGTGGTTTGCCATCTTTGCAGCAACCGATGGCAAGCACACCGCCGAGATTGTAATTCGCGAGCAGTAGCCGGCACATCGGCCGCATTGATCGTGTTTGGATTCCTTGCCAAGGTTGTCGCTCGGGCGCAGGGTGCTGGCCGGGCGGCTCGTTCCTCGAACAGCAATCCCGGGGATCGAGTGGCGGTTCGTATTCCGTGATGGAGGACACAGCCTCGAAGCTTGAACTCCTGCGAAAGCAAGGCGTCTGGCCGTACCAGTGGGCGAAAGTATTTTGGTTGCGACGAATCTGACCAGCGAAGAACTCGGCTATATCTGGCTTGCCGGGTAACGGCGGTTGGGTCTGCGGGAGACCTTGCCATTTCGCCATTTCCTGCGGTCGAATTTGTGGCTCCGGGTACGATGTCAAGTAGGAGGAATCTAGTTATTAGGCCAAAGCTCTTCCGAAATCGCATCCCAGAAGCGGCAGGCCTCGTCGATCTCTATAATGACGCACAGCAAATGCGAGCGGTGCTCGGACTTCTTCCGAGGCTGCCCGTGGTCAATCGGTTCTTGCACCAACGGGCCCTCGAGCCTAGCCGATTAGCTGGTGGATGAGCATCAATATCCAAATGCAAGCGAGGCCTTCTGTGCGAAGGGGTGGTGCAAACTCCCCACCCAATTGCCCACCCACGAGTGTACTTTTAGTACTTAAAATGAAATTTCTTGCGAAACTATTTGCTCTGTAATCAAGGAGATGGCAAGGGCTGTCTGGTTCGGGACCAGGCGGTCAAACATGCGCGAATGGCGGGTTTGTTTCGGGGGCGAGTCACGAACGTCGCAGTTGACGTGAAGGCTAAACGAAGGCTGCTTGCGGTGCTGGACCGACCGCCGGAAGGGCTGCTTTTTGCTGTCCATTTTTGGACTGAAGCCCAGCGCAGTTGCGGCGAGCTTACGCAAAACAAAGAGGCGTTAAATGCCAGTGGTAGAATCTGGATTCCCAGACTAATAAAATTGCCTGTTGCTTCGAGCCAGTTGATTCTGCGATATTTAGAGCGGATCAGCGAGCGGGAGTAATTCAGCTGGTAGAATGCCAGCTTCTACCTGCTGACCTAATTCCTCAATAGTTTAGCTGCCATACTGTCCTCTTTACTGTCCACTTTTGCAAACCCCTCTGGCGTCATGGTAATCGGAGTATGCCATGGCGCGAGTCAACATCGTCAAGCAGATCAAGATCGACGGCAACTGGGTTCTACGCTCAATCCCCAAGAAGCCGTCGGGAACCTACGACTGGACTGCACTTCCAGAAGGCACGTACTTCATCGAGTGGCGTGACAGCGGCCAACGGAAGCGCGAACCCGCCGGCATCACGGCTTCTCAAGCGCTCGAAGCGCAACGCAAGAAGCGTCATTCCCTTGAAGGTCACCGCTGGAACATCAGATCATCGGTCGCCCAACCGAGCGAAGATGCAGCCAACTCACCATTACAGGCGCTCATCGAGCGATATCTTGAACAGGTTGAGACTCTGAAAAAGCCGAACACGTTTCGGAAATATGAATGCGTGCTTCAGCGCTTTGGCGAACATTTTCGTGGACGAACACTCTCCGACATCACAGTCGAGCAATTGAACGACTTCGTTGTGAAGCTGAAAAAGGGCGGCATGTCGGCGAACACGGTCCTTCACAACGTGATCATTATCGCGCAGTTCTCGAAGAGAAATGGGAGGCCTGGGATTACCAAACAGCTGCAATTGCCGGAACAGATCCTGCCTCTTCCCAAGGTATACACGGAGCAGGAGTTGGCGAAGTTTTTCGTTGCCTGCGATCCCTCTGAATTGGCTATGTTCGCGACTTTCCTATTAACGGGTTTTCGCGAGCAAGAAGTGATGTACCTGTTCTGGAGCGACGTAAGTTTTCAGCTCCGTACGGTTCGAGTGACGGCCAAAGCGGATCTTGGATTCTTTCCGAAACGATCCGAAGAACGCGAGGTCCCGCTGCATGCTGAACTCGCCAAACTCCTTGAGTGCCATCCCCATCAGGGTGACGCGCGGTTCATCTTTCCCTCACCGGCCGGAAATAGAGAGCAGAATATGCTTTTGAAATGCAAGGCAGTGGCTGAGCGGTGTGGCCTAGATCCGGCGAAGTTCGATCTCAAGACGTTCCGATCAAGCTATTGCACCAGGATGTTACGGTTCGGCTTCGATGTGCGAACTGTCCAGCACTGGATGGGACACAAATCGCTAGAAACCACGATGCGATATTTGGCGCCGGCAATCAACGTGCAAGATCAAGTGGATTTGGTCGTGCTTCCAGGAATAAGCCGTTCAAAGGCGCCACAGAAGAGCCCAGCGCGCCAAGCAACGCTGCCAGGCAGTCGGAGGCAGAGTCGTGCGTAATCGGCAATACCGCTGCCACAACAAACTCCCGTCGCCCCGACTGTCACTGGACTTTTGACGCAGGTCGAAGGACCGGTTAATAGTGAGACAACGTCACCGGCCGCCGTCGCGTGACGACACCTTCTGGACTGCTGGAGATCTTATGTCGACCTCCCCCGCACCGACGACAGCGGCATCGGAATGCCGCTCTGACATCTTTGATCAACTCTCAAAATGTGAACGCCTGCTGACGGCAAAGGAACTCGCTGGCATGCTGGCGATCAGTCCCAAGACCATATACAGCTACGTTGAGCGCAACATGATTCCCTATTACAAGATTGAGGCGAACATCCGATTTCGAGCGAGAGATATCGCCAACTGGCTGCGTGATCATGGGTGCTCGCGTCTTGGTGTGCCGGAGCAGGCACGGCCCGCGACGACCCGAGCCGGCGCGCCGGCCTGGCGATAGGTGATGGATGGAGTCCGAGGTTCTTCCTCCCGGGCTGGGGATGCGCGAGCGCTCCCGAATCGGCACCGTCAGCTGCCGCTGAGACGATTCGGGTCTCGACACAACGGGCCGATGTAGGAAGCACTCTCAATAGCTCCAGGAACATTCTTCCGGTCTGAAAGCATTAAGACCTCTGGAGCTTCCGTCGGTGCGAAGAGCGGACAAGATTGAACGGCGGGGCTAGGAGGGAGGAATGGATTCCAGAGAGGCGATGGCGAGATTGCACGTATTGCTGAAGGGCCTGCAGGCGGAACGTCGAGGACCGACCGCTGAGCGCGGCCAACGGTCCATTGAGGCGTCCTGTCTTGCGATTCTAGCGCTCCGAAACGGCCCACCCGCCGACCTCAAACTAGCGTTGCACGACATCGAGGATTTGCAGAACAAGGACGGAAGCTGGCCGGCCTTCATTGGAGACGATGCGGAAGGTTGCTGGACTACATCCCTTGCCGTTCTCAGCTTGATGGCGGTTGGACAGGAGACCGAGCGCTTGAAGTCGGCGATCCGCTGGCTACTCAACGCAGAAGGGCGGGAGGCGAATTGGCTTTGGCGTTGGAGATTCCGGGCCATCGACCACAGCGTACAGTTCGACCCGACGAAGTACGGGTGGAGTTGGGTCGGTGGCACGACAAGCTGGGCGATCCCGACGGCTTTCAGTGTGATCGCACTACGGCAAGTCAGGAACCGGGGTATCAACCTGAAGGCTGTCGTTATTGAGCGGATTGAGCTGGGCGTCAGCATGCTCTTCGACCGTATGTGCCCGGGTGGTGGGTGGAATGCGGGTAACGGCATTGCGTTCGGTGTGAAGTGCGCCGCCTACATTGATGCCACGGCCATTGCACTGCTCGCGCTTGCCGGGCACGAGAAAGAACCATATGTTCAGACTTCATTAACCTGGCTCATGAATCGGCTCCCGGGATGTCCATCTCCATATAGCCTGGCGTGGGGTATCCTCGCGCTAGCGTCATATCGAAACGTCAGCAGCGAAGTTAACGAAACAATGGATCGCGCCGCCATGGAGCTGACCGCTTTGATCGAGAACGCGACCGGAACCCGCGACAAATGTACTCTTGCCGTTTGCGCGTTGGCGTTCGACGCGGCCGAAGGAGACAACGTTTTCGAGGTGCGGGCATGATCGAAGTCGATCGACGGCGAGCCTTGATCAGCGCTGCGGGGCTTGTTGTGGGCGGAATGACGACCGCCCGGCTTCTACCGGAAGAAATGCTCCTGCGCGATCGCCGGCTCGCGCGATCTAAAGTTGCGATCATCTCGGCGGTCATGTACTCCGAGGGATTAGTCGATTCCCTCACGAGGGCGCTCAGTATATTCGGGTTGAACCTCCGCCACAAATCGGTCTTGCTCAAGCCGAATTATGTCGAATACATCGCCGGCGTCGAGGTGAACACAAATCCGATGCTCGTGGGTGCCGCTGCGGAAGCATTTCGAAATCTGGGTGCGCGCAGCGTCATTGTCGCGGAGGGGCCGGGTCACCAACGCGACACGTACCTTGTACTCGCTGAGAGCGGACTCGAAGCCCAGCTACGTCAGCCAGAAGCTCACCTTCGTTGATCTGAATCGCGACGAACTGGTCAAAGTGGCTACACGGGCGAACTACACCGGGCTCGATCATCTGTGGCTGCCTCGGACAGTGCTTACGTCCGACTTCGTCGTGTCGATGCCCAAGATCAAAACGCACCATTGGGCCGGAGTCACGCTCGGCATGAAGAACATGTTCGGCATTGTGCCGGGGAGCAAGTATGGCTGGCCGAAAAACGTTCTCCACTGGAAGGGGATCCATCGCAGCATTCTCGACATCTGCACCACGGCGCCGGTGCACTTCGTTATCGCGGATGGGGTGATCGCGATGGAGGGCAACGGGCCGCTGCACGGAACCCACCGGCATCTCGGAAAGATCGTCCTTGCCGACGATCCCGTAGCCGCGGATTTCACGTGTGCGCGCCTGATGGGTCTCGATCCATATCGTGTCTGGCATCTCGCTCGGGCTGCGCAATTCCTCGGAAATGGCTCTTATGACCGAATCGACCTGATCGCGGAAGGACTGCCGCTGAGGACGACTCCCTTTGATGTGCTGCCGGAATTCGCTAGTCTTCAAATGCGATTGTGAGCACGCTGAAGACTCGGGAGATGTGAGGGTCAGTCGCCCGCTCTGCAATGTCCCAGGCGTACAACGGTCCCAGACAATTCCGGATAGCTTCAAGAATATTTTTCAGGTTGACAGGATTCAATCAGGGGCTTGGACGTGAATTCCCGATAGGTCTTGGAACATTTTTCCGGTGTGCATCGTCTGTGGCCAACGAGCGGAGCGATCCCCGAATAGGTCCAGGAACATTTTTCAGGTTGGCACAGTTTGGTGAAACTGAGAAGTGGCAAGCGGACGAGATAGGTCCATGAACATTTTTCGGGTAGGCAGTGAGAGCGCCAACGAGTGGCGTGAACTCCGGATAGGTCCAGGAACATTTTTCAGGCTCACAGAATGCCGCGCAACGCGAAGTGCGGCTCGGATAGGTCCAAGAACATTTTTCGGGCGGGCAGAATCTGGCTGTGAATCAGACAAGCAAAGCATCTGAACGCATTCTCGGCAGCCTTACAAGTATGGACCGAAGCGCGTTTCCCAATAGAATCGGGCCAGAGGAAAATCGTGTTCTCGTCAATCGAAGATCTCGGCCAGCGATTGGGAAAAGCGAAGTATGTAATCGACGAGGTTACTCTTCAGGTCGTCTACCTCGCTGCGCGGATGCAGAAGCCGGTGATCGTGGAAGGACCGCCTGGCTGCGGCAAGACCGCTCTGGCCCAGGCGATCGCGTCGGCGGGGAATACCGTCATTGAACGACTGCAGTGTTATGCCGGCATCAATGAAGAGAAGGCAATCGGGAAATTCGATGGTGCCCTTCAGAAGCTGTTCCTTGAAACACAGGGAGATCGCCTTCAGAAGGACTGGGACGCGATCCGGAGCAATCTGCACACCCTAGATTTCTTCGTCCAGGGGCCACTGCTGAGATCACTGTTGTACGAGAGGCCGTGCGTACTGCTGATCGACGAAGTCGACAAGGTGGATGAAGGCTTCGAAGCTCTGCTGCTCGAGATCCTTTCGGAATGGCAGATCTCGGTACCCAAGCTGGGGACGATTAAACACAAGGCGATTCCCTTCGTGATCCTCACCTCGAACGAGGTGAGGCGGCTGGGCGACCCGTTGCGGCGCCGCAGTTTCTATCTGCGGGTGGAGTTCCCGCCTGTCGACCGGGAGGCCGAGATCCTGCGGGTTCGCAGCACGACCACGAATCCCAGGCTACGGCGGATCATCGCCGGTTTGGCACATGCACTACGCGGATGGCAGATGGAGAAGCCAGTTTCAATTGCCGAGATGCTCGAACTGGCGCAGGCCCTGGAAATCCTGGGGCTCGACGACATCACGCCGGAGATGCGGGACATTCTGCTGCCCTTGGTGGCCAAGACGGAGTCGGATCGGAAACGGCTTTTGCTACGGGATGGCTTCGCGTCTCTGGTGCATGATTCGCACCAATATGCAGCAGAGGTTTCGCAGGATTCACTGGAGAGGGAACTGTCGGATGTGCCGGTGGCTCGGTAGTTGGACCAAGTCTATGGCGACGAGACGGGCGAGACTGATCTATCTGCTTGCTGCAGGTGCCGCTGTGTGTGCCGCTCAGCAGGATCAGCGCACAGCGGCTATGCAATGGGCGGATCACTATGCGGCTGTTTATCAGGTGCCTCGCGAACTGGTCCACTCGATCATCGAGGTCGAGTCTGGCTGGCAGCCGCACGCAGTTTCGAACAAAGGCGCGGTGGGGCTGATGCAGCTGATGCCCGCCACGGCGGTTACGTTTGGGGTCACGAACCGCTTCGAGATCGACCAGAACATCCGAGGAGGAGTGGCGTATCTGGCCCGGCTTCTGAAGCTGTTCAACGGGGACCTACGTTTAGTTGCCGCGGCGTATCTGACTGGCGAGACGCAAATTCTGCGGGCTGGCCTGGAGTACTCAAACGCTGAGGTTTACAAGTATGTGGCCAAGGTGGCGCGATTGTACCAGGAGAAGCGCTTGAAACGCCTCCAGACTGAGGTCCGCGCGCCAAACACGTTGCAAGGAGGTAGTCAGCTATGACGGTCATGAAGTGGATGTCTTGCATTGTCCCGATACTCGAATTCGTGGGACGAGCGCATGGACAAGCAATAGTGCAGATTCAGGTCCAACCGCAGGTCGTCGGCCGGTCTATTCGAGACGGCCAGGTGACGACAGTGTTCTTGGCGCCGCGCTACGTAACGGCGATTCGGATGCCGGAGCCGATTAACTCGGTGGTCGTGGGCGACCCGTCTTCGTTCTCCGCCGAGCATTCGGATCGTGAACCCAACCTGGTGTTCGTAAAACCAATCACGCCGAAGGCGGCACAGACCAACCTGCTCATATCGTCGACTCGTGGCCTGCAGACAAGCCTCCTCCTGGTCAGCCGCGGTGAACTGAAGGAGGAGGGACAACCCGCGGTGGATTTTCTGATGCGGTACAAGCCGGCGGGACAGTTTCTGATCCAGCCCGCGGACTCCCCATCGGCGGCGATCCCGCAAACGGTAACGGTCGGCAGCACGGTAAGAGTACCGTTTGGCGCTGCACTGCCAGGCCCAGTTGCACCCGCCTCGTTGACCAATTACGGCGTCTCGAAGGAGCAATCGGCCACGCAACTGCGGGTGGCCGCCAATTCCACGCCGGTGGTCAGAACTGCCCTCGACGATCTACTGGACCGTCAACGACTTGCGCCATTGCCGGCCCTCTACGGCCAGAAGCCGGGTATCTCGCCACCGGGCAAGGAACTGGTGAAGACCGGCGTCAGCGAAGTGATCGATCAAGGCAGCGCGGTGGTGGTCTTGTTCTCAGCCGTCAACGTTCAGGACCATGCCGTCGAATTGATGCCCCCGCAGATTCAGTTGGGCGGCATGAAGAAGAGCGGGACGATCATTCGCAAGTCACGCTGGTCGACGTCCGAGCAGTTGCCCGTCACGGACTTCCGGATGAGCCGCCGACGGCTCGGCCCAGGTGAGCGGGCAGATGGCGTGGTGGTCTTCCAGCGTCCGTCGTTCAAACAGTCGACCGAGACGCTCTTCCTTCAGATGGCTGAGTCGGGTGCGGTGGATCGCCCGGCTTTGGCTCCGATTGGTTTTGGAATTAGCAGCTTTCGAGAGGTGACGTATGATGTCCGATAACCACATTCGCGATGAGAGACTGGAGCGAGAAATGGGCGAACAGGACGATCCCACGCTGACGACGCGGGTCAGCCGGCCTGGTGGCGTCGCGGAGGAATCGAAGCCAGCGGAGACCACCGCTGCGGAGGCCCCGGTCGCTACTGGCGGAATCGTGCAGCAGATCTGGCGGCGAATCAAGGAGGAACGGAATCGGCCCAAACGGGTTGAGATCAACACTCGTGGCCAGAACAACATGGACCGGAGCAAGGCGTTTCTCGTTCTCGGCACGGCTGTCGTTTTGTGCGGCTTTGCGTTTCTCGCGCTGTTCTCTACCTCCGGCGCCGAAAAACGGGTTCAGGAACGGCGCACGAAGCCCAGTTTAGGGAGACCGGAGAGCGCAGCACAACAGGCGGGCCGTCCGGGATCCACAATTCCGCTTCTCAATGCCGACCAAGGTGCCGGCGATCAGAATAGCGAACAACTGAGTCCAGACGATATCCTGGCGACTTCGCGCCGCGCGCAGATGGGAAACCAGCAGCCGCCGACAAAGACGCCCGACGAGCATGCGCTAAACCAAGTGCCCCCCGTCAATGATCCGGTGCTTGAAGCGTACCGGCAGCGAAACAACTACGCCTATACTCCTCCACCCCCGCCGCCACCCGCAGCTCCCGCGGTCTTGCCGGCCTCACAACCAAGTAACGAGTCGGAAGGGCTGAAGAAATCCTCCTTGGTGTTCGTGCGGAACACGACTTCGGAGACGGCGACGAACGCCCGCCCATCGACGGCTCAGCCTGCCTACATTGAGCGAAAGGGGGTCTCGACGTTGCTGCCGACCGGCAGTCGGCTGGTTGCACGATTGCAGAACTCCGTCAGTAGCGCCGTGAAGACGCCAGTCATTGCGGTGATCGAATACAACTACGAACAGGGCGGCGAGATTCTCATTCCGGCGGGCACGAAAGCTATCGGCCAGTTGGCGCAGGCGAGTCAGAACGGCCAGGTGGGCCTTCGATTTACGGCTCTGGAAATGCCCGACGGCAGTACCGAGAGCATTGAAGGCAGTGGGGTCGCACTCGACTACGGTCCCCTGAAAGGAACCGTGAACGGGCGCAATGGAGTAAAGCGCGCCCTGGTTCGGTCGATGACTGGCATAGGGTCGATGGCGGCGTACCTGGTGGGTGGCGGTGGTTACGGTGGGCTGACGGGTCCGATCGATCAGAGTGTTCTGCTGCGGGAACGGATCGCATCGAATGTCGGACTCGCAGGTGAACAGGAGTTGATGGCGATGGGGTATTCCCAGAACGTGGTCGTCACGCTCTCAGGCAACACGCGGTTCTACATCGTCCTTCAGGAAGCAGCTACGACGCCCAACAGAACCGATCTTGCCCCGAATGTGGGACCCGGCGCTCGGACGAACCTCGTTAGCGCAGACCAACAAGCCCTGCCGACGGCGGCGGAGCTTCGAGAGCTCGTAGACCTGAAGAATGAACTCAACCGGATGTATCGAGAGGTGGCGGCTACCCGGGCACAGGAGCCACCTCCTCCGCAGCAGTGAGGTGGCAGTGGAACCGAACTGGAAACCACTCGAGGCGAAGCTCGGCGCACTCCGGTGCGCCGGTTTCATGTTCATGGGTCGTTCGAATGGGATCAACCACTACAAACACGGCCTCAGCCGGCGCTATTTGTTCCTTGATGACGTTGGGCGGGCCTACGAAGCCGCTGGGCGGAACGAGTTTCGAGAGATTCCTTTCGACGAAGCGCTGGCGCGCGTCGAGGGGCCATTGAAGGAATTGGGCGAGACGCTCGAAACGGCGTACGACGACGCCTACATCAGCCGGAAAGAGACGGCTCTACGAGCGGCGGGCATTGAGGTACTCCGGCTGCGGATTGTGCCGGAGGACACAGTCGTATAAGGCATACTCGGGCTGCGGTGGCGGGCGGACTTTGGATGCGGTAGATTAGCCCCAAGGAGTCGGGTTTTGCGCTCCGAACGCCAAGCAACGAGTCCGCTTCTTTGGGTGGCTACTCAGCTCGGGCACTTCCTTAGCGACGGCTACCGGGAGATCCGCGCACTCATCGCCTCGAATACCCCACGCAGTTTCAAGAAGCTCTTCACGAGCAGCTTAGCCGCACTCGTCCTGGCGTTGCTGGCGGTAATTGTGATTGCATCGCAGCTACATCCGGCCGTGGTCATTCTTGCGGTTGCATGCGTGCTGATGATCGTCTACCGAGGAAGTCTATTTCGAAGGCTGGCACTCTTCGCCGGCTATTTCCTGTGTGGTTTCATACTCTTCATTGGCGCTGGCCTGATAACAACGGTTCCGCTTGAAAAAGAGTATCCGCTTCTGGCTAAAGTGATCGCGGTGGCGCTGTTTGTTGTGCTCTGCATCGTTATCCCGGCATTGCTGTCAATGCGACCGAGGCAGGAGATCGCCGCAGGCGGTGGGGACTTGGCTTCGGGCGACTGCGAGTCTACGGCGCCAACCCACACCTTTGCCGACATCGGTGGCCTGGAAGAAGCCAAGAAGCAGATTCGAGAGCTAGCCCAGGCGAACCTGCACGCGAAGAAGTTCGATCAGTACGGAGTGCTCAGGAACGGCATTCTGCTCCACGGCCCGAGGGGAACGGGTAAGACATTCCTCGCGGAGGCGGTTGCTGGAGAGTTCAAGCTCAAATACTATTGCGCGTCGGCGGCCGGTCTTCACCATAAGTATGTGGGCGAGACGGAGCGTCATATTGAGACGCTGTTCCAGCAGGCCATCAGCAGCAGCCCGGCGGTCCTGTTCATTGACGAGATTGACGCCTTGGGCACAAAGCGACAGCAACTCGGAGACGGTGACGACACGGGTGGCGCAGCACGGGGTTATAACTCCGCGACCTCCCAGCTAATGGGGTGTATCGACGACGCTCGTAAACATCCCGGTCTGATCCTCATCGCCGCCACGAACTTCTACGATGGTTTGGATCGAGCTCTGATCCGGGAAGGTCGGTTCGATCTACACATTCGGATCGATCTACCAAACGAGGATGAGAGGACTCGGATCTTTGACGCACAGCTGGCAAGGCGGCCAGCGAGAAAGTTTGGTCTCCAATCGTTCGCGAAGAAAACACCCGGCTGGAGCGCGGCCAAGATTGGCACGCTCGTGGATCGCGCCGCCTTCTTTGCTGCCGAACAGCATCGGAGTATCGAAGAGTGCGACCTGACGCGAGCCTTCGCGGAGACGGGCGGCAAGGACCGCGCGGCATTGAAGGAAGTTCACTGGACTGATGTCGTTCTGTCGCCGGATGCAGAGGCAGATCTCCGGAACCTGTGCCGCCTGATGGACCCCGCGTACGGAGAGCGGCTCAAGTTGGCCATGCCTACCGGCCTGCTGTTGATCGGGCCCCCTGGAACCGGCAAGACGACGATCGCTCGGTTGATTGCGACGCAGACCAAACGGAGCTTCTACCCGATCACGGCCGCCGACATCCTGGGTGGCGCGACGGGCGCATCGGTCAAGAAACTCGCGGAACTATTTGCCAGAGCGAAAGAGAACAGCCCGTCGATCATTTTCATAGACGAGATAGATGGCCTGTTGCCCCGCAACAACGGTTTTCAGTCGCAGCACGATATCCAGTTGGTAGAGCAAGCGCGCAGCTTGATCAGTGAGTTGGAACCGCAACACAACGTCTTCCTGATCGGAACCACCAACCACCTCGGCAGCATTGACGCCGCCATCCTTCGCGGAGGGCGCTTCTCGGAGAAGATAGAGCTCGGCACGCCGGACGAAGGCGGCTATCGGCAGTTGCTCAGCAAGCACTTGGACGGCGTCCAGCTTGTCGAGGGGCTCTCTGTGGACCTTCTGGCCGAGCGGGTAAGAGGCATCTCTCCGGCCGACCTGGGCGCCATCTGCAATAGCGCCAAGCGAATGGCGATGAGGCGGATGGCCGACACCGCAGAGGAGTTGCCTCCGCTCGTCTGGAATGACTTCACCGAGGCGATGAAGCGGGTCCAAGTCCAGTAAGCCCCACTCCCTCGCCCACCTCCCCTCGCACATAGTGTTCCCCAGCCGTTTCGAGCTCGTCCTCCCACCCGATTTGGAGACTTTTGAAAACGCCGGGGCGCTTGCCTTATTCTGCCTTCACGTTCTGGTAGTCGCTTTCAGATCCAGCTTTCGCACCGGGGTCCAGGGGCGGCAAACAGGGCGGAATGCCAATCGCGTGGAGGTTAACCGCAACATGAATCAATTCGCGAAGAGGGTTGTCGTCGCGCTTGCAGTCTTCCTGGTCGTCGTGCAAACCGTGGCGATCGCACAGAACTTAGGAGCCGCCCCGCAGGTGAACGTCGCCGTGCAGGGCCAAACGGGAGCGCAGCCGGAAGGCGCGTTCCTTAACTTCGTCAACTGGATCGGTAACGTGATCGCTCCGGTCGGCGCGGGCGTCGCGGTACTGGGCGCTGTCGGTAGCTATGCCACGGGAAGGGGTGTTTTCCGGTGGCTGGTGACAGCGGCCGGACTACTCGCAATCTCGGGCGTCACCCGGTTGATCGAGTTCTGGCTCGCTCAGGGTGGCGGCGGCATTTCGTGACGCCCGGGCGACACAGTACAGCAGCAAAGTAGGCAGGCCGGTTTGCTGGGGAACCGGCCCGCCCAACTCCGAAATGGGAGTAACGAATGGCAGTCCCACAACTGGTACTCGACGCAATCCGATTTCTGCTGGCGCTGGCCGCTCCGGCAGCTCTAGTGGCGCTTGTCTTAGCGGGCATCGCGTTGCGACGCGAGGGAACAACTTCGTTTTCGGTGGGCGGAGGCGGGTTCTCGAAGTGGATGTTCTGGGCCATCGTGATGATCACCCTCCCCCAGGTATTCGGGTGGTTCGCTTTTTGGGGCGTCGGAGCGCCGCTTCCCGGCGGTGGCATTGGCAATGGATGGATGTCAGGGTTCGCGAATGATGCCGTGATCTTCGTGAACACTTTCGTGATTGGCCGCCTTGTGCCGGTGCTCGCCGCCTGGATGGTATTGCGGTCGGTGATCGATTGGAGTGAGGGCTACACTCCGTTGGCTTCGATCCTTGGGGCCATGTTCCTATTGGCAATCCCCGCGAGCGCGGCTCTTCTCCAGGGTTGGAATGACGGGACGCGTTTTGGGACCGCCGCGGTTTTGGAAGGAGCTTGGACGTACACGGCCAGCCGAATCATGCCGATCGCGGCAGGGCTGGCTGTTATTGGAGCCGTTGTGAACTTCGCATTTGGGCGGCCGGCCATCCGGCTCATCGGCTCCGCCGCGGCTTTCCTGACGGTCTCCGCTCTCTGGCGTCTGGTCGTTTCGATGATGTAGCACTGGAGGCAGCATGAACTTCCTTACTGGCATTACAAATCTGACGAGTTGGATGGGCAACGTCATCATGCCAACGCTCGCCGCCTTGTTCTTCGCGCTTGGCGTCCTCCGTTATGCGCATGGGCAGGCGCACACCTACGCGCCCTGGGCGGGTTTTCTCTGCCTGATGGTCTCCGGTGTCTTGCGCGGGATCGAGAAATTCGCGGCTCAGGCTGCGTGGAATAACCCGGATTTGGTCTGGATCACGATGCGGGGGATGGTGAATTGGACCTGCAATGTCTTCCTGCCCGTCTACGCCGTACTGCAACTGTTGCACGGATTCATGCTGTATGCGGGTATCGGTCATCGTATGTATGCCGGCGGTGCCTGGATGCGGCACTTCAGCGCCGCCGCACTGTGCCTGGCTTTGTCCGGCGTGCTGCGGTTGGCGGAATGGTTCATCGCGCAAGGGCTTGGCGGCATTAGCTGAAGGAGGAACAAGAAACGTCATGGCACTGAATATCAGCCCCGTTCACCGCAATCTACACACGCGGGTCAGCTTCTTGTACCTGGAGTTCGAAGATTGGTTCGTCGTGATCGGTTTAGCGGCCCTCACCAACATCTTCGGCCGGTGGGTCGATCGTCAGTTGTTCGGGATACCAATGAACGTGTTTTTGCAGTACATCGTCCCGGTGCTGAGCATCCCGTTTCTGATGCTATTCAAGTACGGAAAACCTGGTGGCTACCTGAAGGACTTTCTTGCCTGGCACACCAAGCCCCGGATCTACTGTGGGCTCGAGCCGGATTCGGGAATGAAACTCGACTACTTCAAGGAGGAGGAGATCGATGCCAATGACCATCGAACAGCATAGGGCGTCTTTGCACCAGCCCGCATTCTCCGAGTTGCTGCCTGTGCGCGACATCTTGAACGACGTGATCATCCGGACCACGGGCGCTTTGGTGGCGGGCTACGAGCTCAGTGGCATCAACTCGTACTATCACAACGACGATGGCCGGAACCGGACGAAACTCGCGCTCGAAGCGCTGATCCGTTCACTGCCCGAGCGGTCCATGCGAATGCAAGTTCGGTTCGAGATCGCCGAAGGGCTCGGCGATCTGCGGGAGCGGTACCAGCAACAACTTCGGAATCAGAATCCTACGCTCTTGGCCCTTGATCGGGTGAGAATTGACGCTTGGCGGAAGAAGGAGCAGGAAGGCTACTATCTACGGCCGCTTCTGCATGCCTACTTCCACTGGAATCCAACAGTTCATCACGAACTTCCCGGCGCCGCCTTCGGCAAGGCGGTAACGAAGCGCTTCAACCTCGATGCCTTGAGCCTGTCGGCGAATAGGTGCATCCAACGAACAGCGCGGGAACACGATGATGTTCTGTCTGAGTTTGGGTCCATCCTCTCCGGTGTCGAGCAGACGCTGAGAGCGACAGGAATGGGAGTGCGGCGGCTGACAGACGCAGAGATCTTCCTCGAGGTGAAGCGTTCTCTGAATCCGTTGATGTTGGACCGAATCCCCCTTCGTCGGCCGGAGTCCTCGCTCCAACATCGCACCACACGGGAGCAGATTGTCAATACGAATATCGAGCACGAAGAAGAGACGTACATCCGCGTCGGCGGCCTGTTGTACTCGTTCATCACCTTGAAGGATCTTCCCGATGCAACCTTTCCGGGGATCCTGCGTGATCTTGTGGGCCTCGACTTTCCGATCACGGTCAACACCGACGTCATGATTCCGGACCAGGCGGCGATGATCAAGCAGTATAAAGGACGCCTGAAAAAGATGCAGGCCGCGCAGCGGGACTCGCATGGCGGGTACCGCATCGACGTTGATGCCCAGGTGGCCCAGCGCCAGTTGATCGAGACA
This sequence comes from Bryobacterales bacterium, assembly GCA_963794265.1. Classification (GTDB taxonomy): domain Bacteria; phylum Acidobacteriota; class Terriglobia; order Bryobacterales; family Bryobacteraceae; genus CAWCDJ01. The sequence goes on along the minus strand of CAWCDJ010000003.1, from coordinate 1,891,481 downwards.
CTCGAGAACCTGATTTCAAGTTCGCTCAAAACGTGTCGTACGAGTATCGTGATCGGTGTCCGCACCTCGCAACCCGTGCAGAGCCACCGTGACCTCGCCGAACAGGAACGGGTGCTGTCAGATCGGCGCCAGAAGGTTCTCTACACGGTGATGCAAATGAACGGAAGCAGGGGACTGCCCGAGGATCTAGCCAAGCGGCGGCTGTTCATCGGGGGCCTTCCGGGGATGACTGAAGAGAACCAGCGGGAGAATGATTGCCTGACGGTACATGCGGCCGACCTCCTGCCCATGGAAACCTCCTGGCGGGGCACACCGCAGTTGCCGTTAATCTTGCTCGACACACCTCGACGTCAGCTTGTGCCCTTCTCTCCGTGGGACTCGTCGCTTGCCGACGCCAACATGCTGATCATGGCGGCCTCCGGCGGCGGCAAGACCTTCATGGCGATGCTGTTCCTGCTGATGATGGCAAGACTGAAGCCGCTGATCTCGATTCTGGAGCGCGGTGATTCGTACCGTCCGCTGGTGGAATTGATGGGTGGGCGGTGCATTGATGTGGATCTTGAAGGAAGCATAACCCTCAATCCGTGGGACCTGGCTCCAGGTACGACGACGCCAGGTAAGGACAAAATCGCCTTTCTCAAGAACCTCACCCGCCACATGATCGGGGACAGCCCGAATTCGGACACGGCCCTGCTCGACAATCTGCTCAGCGAGGCGATCAGCCGCACCTATAAGCGTTGCGCGATCCGGCACAGCAACCCGACACCGACATTCAACGACCTGCGAGAGGAGCTCCAACAATGGCGCGATGAAGAGCGGATCGAGCGGACCGTGGAAGAAGCAAAGTTGGCAGCTCTCAAACTCCGCGAATGGACTGGGGAAAAGGGGGTCTACTCGAGGTTGTTCGACCAGCACACCACGTTGAAGACGGACGCCGACTGGCTGTTCTTCAACGTGGAAAGGCTGAGCGACGATCCGAAGCTCGAAATCGCCATGAGCATGATGATTGCCCATGCGATGCAGGAGCGGGCCTCCGGCAGAACTGGCCAGCACAGCATCACGGTTCTCGACGAGTGCTGGTCATTGCTGGACTCCAACGTCCTGGCGCCCGAAGTGGTGCAGCTATTCCGGACGGCGCGCAAACGCGGCGGGAGCGTGTGGGGCATTTCGCAAACGCTGGAGGACTTCGTCGGAACGGACACGCAACCGCGTATCCACGGACCCGGCATTGTGCGAAACGTCTCCACGAAGATCATCGGCCGGCAGCCCGGAGACGTGAGCCCGCTAGCGACCCATCTGGCGCTCAATCAAGTGGCTCTGGACGAGATCAAGCACTTCGGAGCACCGCGGAAAGGGCGAAGCGCAGAGGTGCTGCTGGTCATTGGTGAGAAGGCGGAGACCACACAGACGATTCGTCTCGTGCCGACGCCAGTGGAGTACTGGGTGTGTACGACCTTCCCACGAGAACGCATCTATCGAACCTATTGCTTCACCAGGAATCCAACCAAGCCTCCGCTGGAAGTGTATGAGGAACTGGCTCAGAGATTCCCGAACGGACTCGCGGACGTGCCGCCACTTCCCGAAGAGTTGTCGGGTGCGGTAGCTGGCGCGGCCGTGCGGAGGTAAGGAGAAACGGTCTTATGAAGCTCCTATCGCTATTGTTTACAAACCTGCTTGCCTTCTTCATGTTGACCCGCGTACGGCGCGTGGTGGCTCTGACCTTGGCCGGGGCGCTCGCCTTTACCGCCGTGGCACCGCCGGCAAAGGCTCAACTCGGCATCCCGGCCATCATCGCAGCCGCAGCGCAGGTGGTGGCAACGATCACCAACGTTATCGGGCCTCTGCTGAGCGCCATTCAGGGCACGGTCGGCGCGATCAATGGAGTGCTCGGTCAGTTTCGGAACCTCTGGGAACAGGTGGTGTACCCACTTCAGTTGATCAATCGGGCGCGAGCACTGGTCAGTTCAATGATCGCCCAGTTCCGCGGTCTGCTCACCGCTCTGATGCGGGTGAATGTTTCGAGCGCCCAACTGCCGAATCCCGTTCTGCTCGAAAGCATCATGCGCAATCGAGGCACGGGAGACTTCGCCCAATTGACCAACGCCTTCGGGCAAACCTACCGCGCGATTCCCCAACCGACGGACGCCCACCCCATCGAGCGAGACCTTGCGGACATCGACGATGCTATGGCCCTGGCGAATCTCAAGACCCTCAAGGCCTCGGACGCGATGGTGGACCAGATGATGGCGGCCGCAAATGCGATTGAAGACGAGGGTGTAAACATGGCTCCCGGCGAGGCGCCGTTCCTGGCGGCAGCAGGTATGACGGCCTCCGTAAAGAGCCAGGCCATGATGCAGCGGATGATCGCGGCGGCCATCCGGCAGGAGGCGGCGCGCGTGGCTCACGACAACACGATACGGAAGCGGAACGCCATGTTTGGCGCACAATTCCGGAACGACATGCAGACGATCTTCAAGAAGTAAGGAGGGGAAAACGCCATGCCGGAGATTCTTCGGTTTGTGAAAGGCCTGACGAACTGGGTCTGGACGCAGCGCGCCAAGATTCTGGTGCTGATCCTGGTGATGACCATGGTCGTGCCGCAGCCTGCAAAAGGTCAATTCATCGACGTCGCTGCAATCGTGTCGGCGATCGGGGCGATCAATACCGCGATCACGAACGTCATCGGCGCCGGATTGCGAGACATCAGTGGTGCTTTGGGTGCGGTCAACGGGGTTTTGAACGCCATTCAGAACTTCTTCCAGAACACCATCTACCCGCCGGACGCGATCAACCGCGCTCGCGGCGTGGTCGGTGCGGTGCAGGGGTTTTACAACGTCATCCGGGGTTTGGTGAATCTCAATGTTGCTAGCGCAACGCTCGCTAATCCCCGTCAGCTTGAAGCGGTTCTCCTGTCCCGAAATGCGGGAAACATCGGCCAGGTGCCCAACCGGTACACCACCGTTTATCAGCCTATACCGCCGGCGACTGATGCTCCAGCGCCGATGCGGGATCTGATCGACATGACCGACGCTACCGCACAGGCAGCGCTGAAGAAGGCAATCGCCATCGACGCCGCCGCGGACCAGTTGATGGATGCGTCCGATCAACTGGCGGCTGAGCTCGCGGTGGCGGCGCCGGGAACCGCTCCGATGATTGAGGCGCAATCCGCCGCCATGTTGGTGAAGGCGCACGCGCTGACCCAATCTGCGACGGCTGAACTTTTCCGCATTAGAGCCATCGACATGGCGAACACCGGAGCCGCCCTGAAATTCAACGCGAGTCACGCGAGCGATACGCGGCGCGATCTCACGAACATGTTCATGAAGTGAAAAGGGGAAAGACGATGTTTTTCTTCGAGCAGACATTCCAGACTGTGCTGAACGGCATCGACGCTGCCGGCGGCCCAATGGGGGCAATCACCAACATTGCCAACGCGATTTTGCTGCTCTGCGCACTCTTTGCCGTTTACGAGGCATACGCCCGCGGAGGAGACGCGCGCATGATCGGTATCGCCGCGGCCAAATTCCTGATTCTAGGTTTGATCGTCTCCAACTACAGCACGATCTTTCGCAACGTCAACGGAGCATTCAATCAGGTTGCGGCGACGATTTCCCCAAATGATTGGGCGAACAACTGGATGCTGCAGGTCAATCAGTACTTCAACGGGCTCGGGAATACGAATTGGTTCAACCTGGTTGTCAGCAGTATCGTGGCCCTGGTCAGCGTGCTCGTGCAGTTGGTCGCCGCCGTCGTCTTCCCGATCGCGCTGCTGATCTTCACAATTCTGTACTGTTTGTACGGGGCCGTATTGTACACAGTCGGGCCGATGGTGCTTGCACTCTACCCGGCGTTTGGTGTCGGTCAATTGGCACGCAGCTACCTGGTAAACGTGTTCGTGTTCCACGCCTGGGGCATCGTGTACGCCTTGTTCAGCGTGCTTCTGACGGCCATCAATGCTCAGAGCCTGGGCGCGATGCTGGCCGCAAACAGTTTGGGGGGATGGTTTCAAGGCGCGACCGGAGCTCTGCTGATGTCGCTGGCGAGCATTCTGTTCGCGGTCATGGTGGCGCTGATCCCCTTTCTTGCGCGGCGAATCGTCACCGGGGAAATCGGCAGCTCGATGATGACGGTAGTTCACACAGTTAGCACAGCCCTTGGCGCGGTCAAGGGCATTCCCATCGCCAAGAAGTAACGATGCGGGCGAGGAAAACGCAGAGGAGCCAAAAGAGATGTTCAAACTAAAGGACAAACCCAGCGGTGACCCGGCTGTCCCGGAAAGGGTGCGCTACACGAAGTACTACGAGCACGATGGCCAACTCCGAGCATATGCCAATCGATCGATGTTGATGGCCGGGCTCTTCGGAGTAATCGCCTTGGTCTCGCTCAGTTTTGCGATTTATGTCAGATTGCAGCCGCCAACCGTCATTCGCGTTTCCGCTGACGGGGAAGCGACGGTGGTCGGCGGAAGGCCCGCCGGGGCCACGCCGGCGGTGACGAGAGCCGGCCTACTAAGCTTTCTGGCGGCACCCGCTGGCGAAGCGGCGCCAACGGACATTGAGGGCCGCTCCGTCGTCAGGAAGTTCCTCGAAAGTTACATGCGGTACACGCCCACGTCGGTCGACAAGAATCTAGCCGACGCCCTCAACATGATGACCGCCAACCTGCGCATGTATAGTCTCAACCTGCTCCGGGACCAGGATTTGATTGGCAAGATCAACGAGGAGCAAATCACCTCGTCGTTCAAGATCCGGTCGATCGATCCGCTTCCCGGTCAGCCATGGACCTACCAGGCGTTTGGCGTGAAGGAAGTCCACCGGGTTCGCAACAAGAGCGAGTTGACGGACCGGATTGTCGCCAAATACCAAGTGCGGTTGATTCAGGACCGGCGAACGGAGCGGGTGCCGAGTGGCCTCCTAGTCGCCGAGTACAGAGAAGACCAGATGGTGGGCGAAAAAGATATCGGTCTCTTGCAGGAGTCAACCCTGCTAGGGAACCGGTGATAGGTTCCGCCAGCGCCGTTTTTCTGAGAATGGCCTTCTCCGGAACGGCGCTGATGGAACCCGTGCCAGGTTTGACCTGGCAATCCTGTGTCTGAAAGATGACGCGACGCGGCCTGCAACCTTTCGGGGAGCGCAGGCCGCGAGTTTTGACCAAGGAGCAATGGCGATGGCAACAGCGACGACAGAAGCGGCGACCGGCAGAATCGCGGAGCCGAAAGCTACAGCAGGAAAAACGGGAACCGTTCCGCGGCGCCGACGCGGCGCGAGGGCGGCCGAACCGTCCACCGCTCGATTCTTTCTGATCAAAACGTCGGGAAACGGAACTGTGGAGCTTGGCCAGGAAGTCGCTTCAGAGAACGAGGCGATGGTTGAGTCTTTTCGCGTCGGCGGCAGCTTCGCAGTGGTTACGGAGTGGAAGGCCCAAGTCGATCTCGCGACGGGTGTACCCGTCATCAAGAAGGAGGCAGTCAAATCCGAGAAGAAGGTAGCGCATTCATAACCGGCAGCACGGCTTTATGCACGTAAGTGTTGAAGCGACCTGTAGCTCTGATACAGGAAAGTGCTGGTCGGGTTTCCCACGCGAATCCTGGCCAGAGTTCCTCACAACCCTGGCCACGGATAGCAAAAGAGACCCATTCCAGCGGTCTCCTTGCTGTTCTGGCAAACCAGACTGAAAAGGAGAGTATCCATGTTGAGAAGCAAGATGGCAACACTGCTCACAATCGTTTCCGCAATGCTCATCAGTGCCGGCATGACCTGGCAACAGCGTCTGCTGTTCATTGGCGGCATTGCGTTCGGTGTAGTGGTGGAAGCGCTCCCGAGTCTTGTCGATGAACTCAAGGAACGCGTCGCGGAATGGCGGCGTTTCCGGCAGTTCAGCGTGAAGACCAAGGCGGCGTAACAGTACAACAACCCGGTGACGGCTCTCCGAGCCTGGCACCGAGAACTTGATTCAAGTTCACGGCAGCAGGCAGAGAGATGGCACCGGAGACGGCGCTTCTGTCTGTTTGTTGCCCATTCAACACAAACAGATAAGGAGAAGGCCAATGAAAACGATAGTTAGGTCCCAATTGCCAGTGCTGGCGTTGGAAATCGATGAGGAAGGAACGGTAGCTCAGAAGTCGATGCAGATGACCCGGCAAGGACAGCTCGAAAACACGCTCCTGGACGCGCTGTATCCAGGAATCCGTGTGGCCACTGTCGCAATCCCGGGCACAGAACTCGACGAGTACGGGCGTGCCAAGGTGGAACAGGCTCTGGCGACATTTCGTGTTGGTGGGGTGGAGTATCGCCTCATCGGCGCCTCGGGCTCGGCGAAGAACGGCAAGTATTACGCCGTCAACAAGGAGTTCGAGAAGCCAATTGCTGAGCGTTTCCAGCAATGGCCCGAAGCGGCGATCACCTACTTCGGCATCTTGATCTCACCCTGCAAGGTGCGGATCGAGGAGCCGGACGTTCGAGTGCTCGTAGTGGACGACCACGCCCTTGGCACCAATGACTGCCGCGGTTGGATTCGGCGTTCGATGTTTGAAAAGCTGGATCTGCCCGCCCGTCACTTCTACCAGTTCCGTCTCGCATTCAACCGGACTCAGGCCAAGGGCAGTTTTAAGGTGATGGAGAATGACGTCGCTGAAGCACTCGGCGCCGACATCATCCTGCCCAAAAGCTCCATGAAGCCTGCGTTACCGGAAAAGTCAGCTCTAGTGAGGCTTTGTTTCGGCGACGCGCAGTTGTTCCGGGGCCCAGCTGTGTTGGGAATCCGGGAGATCTCGCGGCAACTGGAATACGAGTCGAGCTATACGCTGCTGACTCACGCTCCCGAAGACTCGATCGACCTGGAGGTCTTGCCGCATGCGCTCGCGCAAGTGCGGAAGCTGAAGACCACCGTCGAAGAGAACAACTTCGAAGAACTATTCCGGCTCCTGGGTACCTCGAATTCGTCACGCCCAGTACACGCAGACGGGGATGCCATGGAAGACGGAGAGTACACGTCCGCGGAGCGAACTGTGGTGGAGGCGGCGCTGAAGGCTGATGGCAGTGGTCAGCTCGTAAAGTTCCCCTTCATTAACAACCAACTGCAGCGGATCTTGTGCCGGTGGGCGTACAAGCTGTGCACCGCAGGTGGCTTCCGGTTGCCTGCCTTCGCATTGGCTGATGACGGCTACCTGGTGGCTCACAACGGAAGGGTCTACAGCGGTTCGGACTGGATGCCTGAGGATCACGCCATCACGAGTCTCGTCTCCCGGCGCCTCCTCGAAGTTCGGTATCCCATTCGCGCCAAGGACGACCTGCTCCCGCTGAAGAACCTCACTGGTCCAGATACGGTAGCGCGGTTGATGAACGACCTGAGGCGGCAAGGTAGCTCGATGTCTGAGCCAGAGGCCGTCCAGCAGATCGTCACCGGGCAACTCCGTCTGGATCACACCATCACCCTGCACTCGAAAACGGCGGCGAAGAACGGAGGCGACTACGACTTCGACGTTGTTTGCGTGGTGGAGGAGCAACGCTTTCCACGGTGGGTCGAGGACCGTTTCAGTCACCGCGAAACTTTCTCAAACGAGAAGGACAAACGGAAGAAGAGGCGCTCGGCCTGGTGGAACCTGCCCCAGGTTGCGGTTTCGGCGAAAGGCAACGGGATTGGGGTCATCACCGACCTGATGACGTCTTGCCTGGCTGCCGGACGCTCTGACCTTGCGGAACTGCTGGCGAAAGAACTCCAGGCGGCACTCGATGCTCTGAAACACGGCACGATACCGAACCAGGACGTGATCATCAGTGTCCGCAAGCAGGTCCTCACCGCTCCATGGTTGCGGTTTAAGGACGAGAAGCGCGCAGGCGACTTGCCGCTGCACTTGACCGTGAGCCCCACGGACAAGATCGGCAGGTTGTACAACGTACTTCGGAAAGAACTGGACGACTTCTTCAGCGACGTCCGGCCTCTGGCGGACTTTCGCGGTCTGATCGTCAACGGGCGATTCGATCGTGAAATGTACAAGGAGGCAGGGCAGATCGCCACGGTCTACGGAGTCAACATTTCGCTGATCTTGAAGAAGCGCGACAAGTACCAGCAGGAAGTGACCGATGCCCAAGCGGAGCTGAACGCGTGCGACATGAACGACGCGGCAGCAAGGCGGAAGGCATTCAAGCGTCGCAATACGGCCAAGGCAGCGCTGCATTGGTATGAGGAACGCTCCCGCCAGGAGATGCGCAACATGATCCACCTGGTGCGGAAGTGGGCCGAACGGAAGTCGAAGAACGCCTACGACTGGTTGGCGGCTCTCTACGCGATCACGTGCAAGGGGAGCAAGAGTACCGGGAGTATCGTGTTTTACGCCTTTCCGCAGGAACTCGTCAACATGATCGCGGAGCGCACCGGAGGCCGTCCAGTCACCGTTGCAATTCCTGATCTGGTTGACGGGGACGTATACATCGACGAAGACGGCAACGTTTACCTCGTCGATCAGGTCGGCGACGGCCAGGGACAGATCATCGAGAGGGAAACCTTCCTCATGCAAGTAACGAGGACCGGTGACCTGATCTACGATCACGGCCGAACTCAGCGGATTCATCCCGTGGAGTTCGAATCCGGGCGGGCGGAAGTGAGGGACGGGAAGCTCGAACTTCTTGGTTCCAGGCAGAAGCCCAAGGTTCCGAAGCCGAGGCTGGACGAGTAGTGTGGCTTTCGGGGAGGTCTGGGAAACCGGCCTCCCTGTAGGCTTCTCTGAGAAGTAAGGCATTGACTGAAGGAGTAAAGCCCATGAAACGCACTTTGATGCTTATCGCAATCGCGACCCTGACCGTATTCGGCCAGAAGATCGAGACACAGACGCCGGACCGGAATAGAGTTACGCGCCTGGGTACGACGCAAGACCATCTCAGCGTGATTGAACTCGGCGAACCCGTCACGCAAGTCGCCGCCGGCAGTTCGTCGTTCAAGATCGAATGGCGCGAAAACAAGGTTTTCATCCAGCCGCTGGAGCCTGGCGCAACCACCAACCTGTTCATCTGGACCGCCTCCGGCCGTCTCAGTTACGAACTGGTGCCCGCGGGCTCCGTGGAACAGATGCACTTCGCGATCGACCAGGCCCCATCCACCGTTCAGGCCAAACGGCCGGAACCGGTCGAACATCCGCCGGTCGTCGAACAACCCAAGATACCTCCGGCCATGCTGATGGAGAGTTCGCCCGTCAAGGTGGTCGGATCTTCAAGAAACCACGAGAAAGTGGAGATCTTGATGCAGGACGTTTACCAGAAGGATGGCCGCGTCTACCTTCGGTATGCCATCGTCAATGGAGGCCGGACGGTCTACTTTCCAGCGGCTCCGGACGTATTCACTCTGAACTCGCCGCGCGCGCCGCAGTCGCTGATTCCGCTGGCAAACAGCCAGCTTGCCGGCGACTACCAGCTCAAGTGGAAAGGCGAGGCACGCGTTCCCGTGGTCCACACCGAGTTGCAGGCACCCGTCGTTCGGCCAGGGCAAACCGGCCACGGCGTGACCACGTTCGATCTGCCGACCGCCAGCGAGCCGGGAGTTCGAATGGTTGTCAAACTAGCGTTCCCGGCGGACGCGGCCGGCAATGTGAGCGCGATTCTGGTGCTGTAGCCATGGCTGACTACAGGCAAGTCACGACCGAGGACGTGCTGGATGCAGTCCGGAGACGGCGTCCGCTCTGTGATGAGGTGGCAGTGGATGATCCGGTGACAGCCGGCAAGGTGCTCGCTGCGTTCGAAACCAGGATGGAACAACGGCAGGACCTTGGAGTGGTGAACCGGGCGCTGAATGTCTTCCTCGAACCTCGAAATCCCTTCGAGCCCGAGAGAACACGCAAGCCGAAGCGGGAAGCCGTCATATTCGGAATGCTCGTTGCCGTTGTCGTCGCGGCGTTCCTGTTCTTCAATCTCGCCGCACCGCGGCTGCAGGTATACCCATGAGCGACACCTGGAAAGCTCGCCTTGACGGAGCACTGCGCCGAGGGGAGGTTGCTGGACTGTACTTCACCACGGCGCTGCTCGTCGTCGTCGAGTTCTGTTTTGTTTGCTGGCTGAATCGAATCCCGATTCCGGACGTGCCGACCGCGGGATCCGGGTTCATTGTTCTGCCGCCGTGGTACCGGAAGCCGCGCTTCGAAGTGACGCTTCTGCTTACGATCCTGGCGGGCCTGTTGTTTTCGATTTGCTGGGGACTCTGGGAGCTGTGGCAAAAGAGAAACGACACGGAATCGTGGGAGAAGGCCATTCAGTCGGTCAAACAACGCGTCAGGACGGCAACATCCGTCGCCGCCCTGACAGGCCTTGAGCTGGCACTGGTCACCTATCTCCGTTATTGAAGCCCACCACAGTTATCCCACAAGTTCCCGAAAGCTCCCCCTGGAGGTGAAAACCCATGATTCGAGATTCCTATCCGGACACTTCCCGCGATCGGCCGTCGCTTTCGGCGTCTCCGATCTTTGTGTGCACTGCACTCGCGGGACTGATTCTGTTCACGCTCTGGTTCCTCGGCACCAGAGCCTACCATTTCACCGATCTTCAGATGGCTGAGTTCTTCGTCTACTTCCTGCTTGGGATCGGCGTGCCCGGCATTGCGATCTGGGTCTTAATGAAGCGACGAGAGTGGAAGGAAAACCAGCGACGGTATCCACCTTTGGTGATGAGCCCAGCCGCGGACGCCAAGCATGTCGAGAAGGCTTGGAAGCAAAACGCCGTGGTGCTCGGTTACGACGTGCATGGAACGCCGTGGTTGTGGCCGGACAAGGTGCGGGTCATGCAAGGAATCGTCGTGGGCATGACGGGCAGCGGCAAGACCACACTTCTGAAAAACATCATCACCCAGGACCTGACTCGGAGGGTCGGGCCTGCACAAGACCGGCACAAGGTCCCGATGGTCATCTTCGACGGAAAGGGTGACCTCGACTTCTTCTACGAACTGCTGCCGCACATCAACCGGGCCGGGCGACTCGGGGATCTTCGTCTGATCAATCCCGCGCGACCGGAGCTCTCGTGCCTGTACAACCCTTTCCACACGACCGACGAGAACTACATGGCGCAGGTGAACATGGTCTTCGGATCATTCAATCTGCACGATGAGTTCTTCGCCAAGCACCAACTGAATTACCTCGCGGACATCGTCCGCATCCTTCACTACACGGGAGTTGCCTTCAATTTCTACGACGTCATCGTTATGGCGCTGGATGAAGAGGTCCTCCGCGAACAGATTGAGAAAGCTCGCAGGCACATCCAAGCCGACCGTGAAGTATCAATGCAGCGCGGGCTGAACTTCGAGATGTCCGTGCGGAACCTGCTCGAATCGTTTCATGACCGGGAGAGGGTGCCGAAGATTCAGGGTCTGCTCAACGAGTGCATGACGTTTCTGGACGACGAGTTGTCCGTCATCACCGGCCCCTACGAGGACCTGCTGTCGATCGACGACGTGATTGACCAGGAGCTGATCCTGTTCGTGACCCTGAACATCAACAAGAATACCGAACCGGTTCGAGCACTCGGGAAGATGCTGCTGCAGAACTTGCAGCTTGTCGTCGGCAAACGGTACGAAAGCGAAGAGGAGCGGAGACGGATGAACCGCCCCATCCTGAGCGTGGTTCTGGATGAGTTTGCACCATTCGGGTACCGAAATTTCGCCCAGATTTTGCAGACGGCTCGCGGCACCAACACCGCCTTCCTGTTCTCGATGCAAAGCCTGCCGCAGCTTCTTCAGGTTGGCAAGGGGTTCAAGGACGACGTCACCAGCGCGCCAAACACGAAGATCGCAATGCGGACGCAGGACGAGGAGACGTCCAAGTTCTTCATCCGGGCGTCGGCCGAGCACACCGTAACCAAGCGAACCGTGTCGCTGGTGAGGGAACAGGTGTTCGGTTGGGAGCGATTTGAGAGAGGCACGAGCGGTTCGGAACGGGAGGAGCGGGAATACCGCGCGGAGGACGAGAGGATCAAGAACCTGCCAAAAGGGCAAATGCAGATCCTCATGACGGACGACACGGAAGGGACGTTGCACCGGCACCTGCACGTACGCACGCCTCCAGACGTGGAAATGCGGGGCTTTGAAATGGAATTGGCGCCGCGATTGCGCCAGTCGAGACTGGACGTCCAGGGAGCGAACCTCCGGTTCAAAGATCCGGGATTGGCGGCTTCGTTTGGCAGGCGAATGCAGGGGAGGAGGTAGCCAAATGTTAGGAAGAGTCAGATGCATCCTTTATATCGGCGTCGTAACCGGCTGGATCGGGCTCACGCCGGCCCAATGTCAGCAGCCGGCGGGATCGAAGGTAGCCAGTCCGCAGCAACCAGGAGCCGGACAGCGGAACGCAGCGCAGCAGCCCGTACCCAATGTGTATCCATCCCGGTCCGCGCAGCCGGTGCCAGCGGCGCAGTATTCGCCCCTGGCCGCCCAGGGCGGCTACCGCGGCCAGAAACTGACATGGTACGAGGCGCTGTTCCGTTCGCTGAATCCGAAGAACGTCGACTGGGGTATGAGCTGGGAGCAGCGCCGTAGCATCTTCCTGGAGAACTCGATCGGCAACAAGTACTTCATGTACACAGCGGCGCTGTCAATGCTGCTGGTCTATTCCTTCGTGGTCATCGTCTGGCAGCGGTGGAACCATGCGGAGAGGCTCAAGCAGTTGGCCCAGGGAGCAGCCGACGCCATGAACTACGCGCAGTACTGGAAGGCGGGCGCCGAAAAGGCCACACGAAAGCACAACACCCACATCGAGAAATGCAATCGTGTGATCGAGGCCGGGGAGAGCGGACTGCCCACCGGTGACACAGCCGAAGCTGGCGCACTACGACAGCAGGTCGAGGGAATGAGAATCGAGGTGCTCAACCTGACCTCGGAGAACAAGCGGTTACGCCACGATCTGGAGCAAAAATCCACCGTGGTTGCGGACCTAGCGGTTCGCGTTGATGATGCCACGAAGAAAATAGGCAGCGGCAACGGACCTGGGAATGGCGCCAAGGGTGGCGAGAACTCGGTTCAGGTCGCCACCCTTGTGGACAGAATCAACCGTTTGGAAGAGACGCTGCGGACCGTTCGGCTGGAAAACGAGCGCCTCAAGGGAGCGTAGGCTACGGTCATGCTGATCTCGGTATTGGGCTTTGGGAGCATTTGGACGCTACGATCCGCGAGAAAAGCGCGGGCACAGGAACGGTTTGACCCTCGGGATCTGGCCTACTACAACACAACCGGAGTCGATGTCGGCGGCAAACTGCGCAATCGGCCTCGCGTGTATGGCGTGGCCCGATTCAACGGAAATAGCGGCTTCCGGCCCGAATGTTGGCACCGCATGCTGTACAGGGTGTTCGACTGCGAGCCGCCGTGCGCTTGGAATGGCCACCAGAAGGTCCTGTTCAAGAGGCTGCTTCGAAAGCCAGAGACACCGGACGCGTACCTGGTGGTCGTGAAATCGGAACAGACTGGCGGCGTCATCAAGGGCGGAGATTGGCTGAATCGCGAAACCACCTTGATATCGTTCAGCGAATGTGGCGCTGACCAGGAAGTGATGGTTGTCATGCCGGCCTATGGTTGGGTGCGAGGCGTGCTCGGAACGTTCTTTCTGGAGCCGCTGGCAGCCAGGCCGTGGGAAGCGCGGCTCGTGCTATCGGCGGCTGAATGAGACGGCGATGGGATACGTGAAAGGATCGATCGACCTCAGTTCCACGCAGGACGGCCTACTCCTCGAACAGGTGCTGCGGTCGCGCCACGCCACGCACGACCAGCTCTGGCAGTTCTTTCAACTGAAAGCACGAGAGAATCGGCGGCGCATCTTCAACTGGCGGATGCTTCGGCTGGTGCAGCACGGACTGATTACGCGATTAAATGTGAAGTACGCGAAGCGAGGATGGGTCTACGCGATCAGCGAATCGGGCGCCGCCTATTTGGCCGGCAATGGCAATGGCGCTGCCCTTGTAGCGTCGAAGGCGTTCAAACAACTGGACGATCCCGTCGTATTGCATTCGTTGGATCTCAATGATGTTCACCTGACGCTGATTCGGTGCGGCGAATTGGTTCGATGGAAGTCCGAGCTGGAAATCTTGTGCCTCAATGAACTGACGGGCTTTGGCTACGCCAAGGACTACGATGCGGTGATCACGATCCATTCCGATGGGGAAGATTCCACGTTCGCTCTCGAGTACGAACGACAGCCGAAGGCGGCCAATCGATATTGGCAGGTGCGGCAGGCTATCGAAAAGGAGCGCCAAGTCAGGTGCTTTCTCTACTTGACGCCGTCGTATGAGCTGCTGAGTTACGTGGCGGGATTCTTTGACCGGTGCGCGAAGTCCGTGTACTTCGGCGTGCTGGAAGACTTTCGGCAGCACGGACTCGACACGACAGTACTGGACAGCCGCCGCACACTTTCGTTCCCGTTGCGCGCAGTATTGAATGGAAACGGCTCCTAAATGTGCACCAAGACTTCCTGACGGCTTCCCCGCGACTTCCTCACGCCTTCCTCCTCCGTGCTTGAACTCACTGTGATGATTGGGTTTATTGATTGACTACCTGCTGGTCAGCGGTGTGCCTGTGGCGAAGTGGAGTTGTCAGCCTAGTTTGCGGGCAGGAGAGAGGTATTGTCGGTCCGGGAAGTGGGCCGGGGTGAGGCGAGTTGGCGGAATGATGGCGGTGGCAGCATTGGGCTGGAGTCGGAGAGGAAGTTGAATTGATGGCGCGAATATCATGGAGCGGGGCCGAGGTTGGTCAGGCGAGAGTTTACGGATCGGCGAACGGTTCATGGTTGAGGTCGTCGGACGTGGCGGTCGTGAGGATGTCGCCGACGTCAGTTTGAGTCTACATCAGATGAGTCCGAGGCCGGTGGCGTAAACAATTCGGCGTCAGGGAGAACTGGCTCTGACGGATTTTTCGCGGGCTCCCGCACGCAACTTCAGGATGACGCGTTATACAGGAGTTGGGCGCATTTTCTAGCCTACTGCGATACACTTGTTCAATACTCATGCCGCTTTGCTATCAGCGACAAACTCGGTCACTACGAAGCCCTCTCCTTGCTTGGCGTCGGCGGCACGGGGTCAAATACGACAACAGTGCGGTGTAGACGGAGAAGTGCCAGTGGTTAACCAGCACTGCAGCGCGATCCAGCTCTCACTGCCGCAGCGGGCGCTTCGCAAGGGAGCCACGCCAGGTGTCTAGCACTTCCACCAGCGAGCTTGAGGGCGACGCAACGGGGATTGCGTCTGCGCAAGCGCGCATCCGGGAATTGGCTGCATCGCAGATCGAGAACTATCTTCGACAACCTGCCGAGCTTGTTGGACATTTCAACCGCGAGGTGAGTGCGCTTGACGGCTATCGCGGTCGTCAACTACTGGAACTCCTGCAGAACGCAGACGATGCAGGCGTCGATGCGACCTCGGGCTGCACATTATTACTGTCCCTATCCCGTCAACGTCTGGTTGTCGCCAACACCGGAAAAGCCTTCAGCCCCAAGGGGTTGACCTCCTTAGTCATCAGTGATTGCAGCCCCAAACAACTCGACCGCAACCGGTTCATCGGATGCAAGGGTCTGGGTTTCCGATCGGTTCTGACCTGGACGGAGAGACCACTGATCTCAAGCGGCCCCTACGAAGTGTGCTTTGATCGGACGCGAGCGGCAGAAGCGGTCCAGCGGCTGGCGAAGGAAAACTCGGTAGTATCCGAGGAGGTCACGCCTTTCAAGGGCGTTACCGGTCGGTGGCCCGCAGCGGTTATGCGCTTTCCCGATGTGCCAAGCGATCTTGATGCCCGCGTAGTCGAGGCACGCGCCCTCCGCCAACAAGGGTACGACACCGTTATCGTCCTGCCGCTGCCTGAGGGCCTCCGTGGTGATGGCGTCCATGATGAGATGCTCGAACAATTGTCCGGGTTGCCGACCAGTTCCCTGTTGTTCTGCCGCCATTTGACGCGTGTCGAGATCACTGGGGACTTGACGCAAGCGTGGGATCTGGTGCGCGAGAACCATAACGCCGACAGGGCGACGGTCGTTTTGCAGCAGAACGGCACACCCGAACTGTGGAACGTGTATCGGCATAGCGGACGAGTCACCGCTGAAGCGGCCGAAACGAGTTCGGGGAGCCGACGCGATTTTGAAGTCGCAGTCGCCGTCCCGGATACTACCGCGTTGAAATCCGGCGGCAATCTCTGCGTCTTTTTTCCCACCCACGACCGATTGCCGTGCGCTCTCGTCATGCACGCGACGCTGGAAACAACGGACGACCGCAACCGCCTCGTGGCACATGAGTCCAATCGGGAGGTACTGGCATACCTTGCCGCTCATGTCGCGGGCATTCTTGAAGAGCAGGCAGGGCCGACGAAGCCCCGGTGGGCACTCGAACTTCTCGCGGGCCTGGAAGATGCTGATCCGGAGCTCAAGACGCTTGGCTTCGTCGACGCGCTGATGCGGGAGTGTGCGAAACGGAAGATCTTTCCGAGACTCGATGGAACACTTGAGCCGTCAGGTCTTGTGCGCCAAGTGCCACACAGAGTGTGGCTCTCACAGCTCGACTGCGAGGTTTTTCCTGAGGTGTTGGCAATCGGGCCGGACGATGTATTGAGCGATCTGCTGTCATTGTTCGGGTTAACGTGGTTCGACCCCACAGCGCTGAAAGACCGCCTCAAGCAATACCTGTCGACTGTCGACCGTGGTAGAGCCGGCGAAGTTCTAGGACAATTGTTGGCGTTTGGGCAACTGGTTTCCGTGGGCGCGGCGGGCCTGCTGATTGACACTGAAGGCAACCTGGTTGTTGATGGCAAGTGTTTCTTCACGCCTGTCGAGAAATTGCCGACCCTTCCGGCATGGGCCTCCAATATCCGCTTCGTTGATGAAGCATTTCAATCTGGGATGCTCCGTGGATCGAGGGCAACAGGGCTGCGTTTCCTGGCTTCCGACCTGAGCCGCTGTGATTGCGACGTGGATGAGTACCGGTTCGACACCGTCGCACGCGCGCTGATTGACGAAGTCGAGGAGGGGGTGGTGAAAGATGGAGCGGCGAAGTTGCAGCGATGGCAGAGATTGCTTCGATGGCTGTTCGATGCGTCGTCCACCGCGCGCCAAGCCTTGCCACTCTTGTCAATCAAGGTGCCCACGCACGGTGGAGGGCTGCGGCGAGCGACGAACTGCTATCTCGGCCCTGACTATCCACGAGGCCAGCTGGTGTGCCGTCTCTATCAGCAGTTCGGCATTGATGAGTTCGCCGCCGCCCCGAAGGCATGCGGTTTTGATGGCGTGGCGTTGCCGGACGCGGAAGAGTTTCTCGTCGCTATCGGCGTCAATGCCTCGCCCCGCATGGAGCCGTTGCGCGTGGGAGCCGACTATCAGAGGTTCGTCCACACGGTCGTTGACCGTCTGGCCTATCCTCGAACCATTCGAGATCGGTCATGCGCTAGCGCCGCCGAGGTGCGCGAATGGGTCAGCAACCATTCAATCGAAGGCTTGCGCCTACCTGATCGTTGGCTCGCGCTGCTGGCGGAGGGCGATGCTGCTGCGGTCGTTGCATATCTACTGTCCTCCGGGGCGGTCTTGCTGGCGGGAGAAACCGATCCGCAGGCGATGTTCATGGCAACGGTCAGTACGGAACGCTCAATGCGACCCGATGCTTCTGTACCGATTCTGAATCCGACACTCTTCTTTTTGCGTGAAACTGGTTGGGTGCCTGCGGTCGACGGCAAGCGTCATCGACCGTCGGAAATCATGTTGAGCAGCCAAGGCGTCCGCGTTCTGCAAGGTGTATATTCGCGACCTGCCGTTGATGCGCGAGACATCTTACTCGCGGCATGTGGTGGCCGCGAAGCGATGGATGCCGTCCTTAGCCGTCTTGGTGCGGTGACTTCATTGGAGACGCTCAGTGGCCAGTCACTGTATGAACTGCTCCACGCCCTTCCCGAACGTGATCCCCAAGGAAAAGTAGCCCGCGGAATCTACCGTACCTTGATTAAGTCGAGCGTGAGTGTCGAAGAGTCGCCGCACCGGGATAGGTTTCTACGCACGGGTCACATGTGGGGGCGACACGCTGGCTCCGAGGGATACCTGCCGATTTCAGAGCTTCGCTACAACGCCAATCTGACGATCACCAAAGCCATTGAGGCCCATCTTGCGCTCGTGGATATTCCGATGCGCATGAATACCGGGTTGGTGAAGCAGCTCTTTGGAATCGCATCTCTAACCTCGGACGAGATTCGACTGAACCTCCTGGCGGATGGGACAGAGTACGACCCGGCGAGCGAAGATGCGAATCAGCATCTGCGGCTCGCTATGCCCTGCATTTACGCGCTCCGACTGGCGGACAATCTGGATGATAGTGGCCGCGAGCTAAACCTGCTAAAGAAGGCAGTGCTGCGTGTGTGCGTGTGCGCGCGGATATTAGCCACGCTTCCAGAAGATACATCCGAGGAAATCCTGCTGACGCAACCCGGCGATGGAATCGTCGTCGACACGACTTTGGTCGTGATCGGTGAGTATCGCGAGAGCAGTTTGGGTTTCCTGACTTTCTGGCTGCGGGTGGCCGAGTTGGTGGCGCAATTGCTTGGGCGCGACGAAGCGGCTGAAATAGGCGGTGTGTTGCGGTGTCGCACACCGGCAGAGATGCTCGAGGTGGTTCGTGTTCGCCTTGGCAGTGCAGCCGACGCCAAATTGTGGGAGGCTCGATCGCGCTTTGAGGACGTACTGGGCGGTGCCGATGACGACGCAGAGCAGCCCATCCCGCCTCCGAAACCGGCTGCGCCGGCACCTTCGCCTGGCCCGGAAGCACCGGTGCCCAATCCGCCAGCGCCAAGCGGCAACTCAGAAACGGAAACATCCGATTCGACCGGCGCGTGCACAACCACGACATTTCAGCCTGTGCCCGGACCGGCTCACAAGGCTGTCAGGAGGCGAAAGCTTGTAGTGACAGGTACAGGGGGAGGCGGTCGGGGTCGGGGCGGTCCGCTTGCAACGGAACCGGTGACATTCAAGGTTGTCGATGCCTTTGAGCGGGATGCAGGGCGATTTGTAATACAGGTCAGCCATCTGCGCGGCGCTGACAGTTTCGGTTGCGACCTGGTGAGCGTGGCGTCCGAAGCTGTGCGTGATAAGGCGATGGCTGAACAGTCGATTACTGAAGCAGACATCGTGCGGCACATCGAGGTCAAGGGGCGCAGCAGCCGTACGGGGGAAGTTGAGTTGACCGACAACGAGTACCGCGCGGCGAAGCGCCTTGGCAGCCGGTACTGGCTTTACCGCGTATTCGTCGACCCCGGTCACGAGTCCCATTTTGAGGTCGCAGTATTGAGTGATCCCCTGAACTCGAATGCGGTGCGGACAGTGACCCGGTTTGATCTGGTGGAGGGGTCGGGAGCCATGTGGTATTCGATGATCGAGACAGTTGAGGACGCATCCGAGGCCTGAAAACGGTCTTAGCCCAAGCGAGCGGGCCAAACTGAACAGGTCAATCCCAATTCGCTTGGGCATCTGTTGCCAGCCGAAGCGTTGACATCTGGCGTATCTTGCTGACCGCGTTGGCTAACCTGGTGGAGCGTTAGCCACGGCACTCCCAGGCTACGCCGCTTTTTGGGCGAAGCATCTCCACTGTTCCGCGTGTCCTCGTTCGTAGTCCACACTTCTTCGACGAGCTGCGGAACGTGCCGGTTGGGGGAATAACCGTTAACGCACCGTTGGCCGGAGAAAACTCCTAATAACAGTTTCATTCGAAATGGGTTGACGGGATAACTCATGGATGGTTCGGCCATAGGGAACTTGGCTGGCGCAGGCCTCTGCAACATAGATCCTCCGTTTTCGGCGGTTGTCTACGAACTCACGGCTTGTGATTCAAGCTGACCTCCTAACCCCATGCCCGCATCGGGTCTATGGTGGTTGCTTTGCGCGCGGTCAGATAGTGCGGCACCGCCGCCAGCACGCAACCGTCAACGGCATGCGGATGCCGAGGCCGCCCGTGCGCCAAGCGGTGACATACGCGATGGGTCAGCGAACTGGCGGAGCAGATCCCCCGGTATGCCCCGCCAGTTGAAAGCGTCCGCGCGCCCGGAGTGGGCAATACCAGTCTGAACAATCGAACGAAACGAAAGGAGAGCAGTATGCAGGACACAACGATGACAAATGGATCATCGTCGCCGCCGTCGGCGGTTGCGATGAATGGACAGTCGCATGGGGTCAGTGCGGCGACGGCGTTTACACCAGAGCGGGTTCAGAAACTGGTAGCGGCTCTGGAAGACCCGTTCGATCCCAGCGAGATCAAGTGGCGTGTGACGAACACGTGCAAGGTCGGTGGGCCGAAGGGTCCTCGCGACCGAGGTCAGATGTTGGCGTATGCCGATCCGCGCGCGTACACCGACCGGCTCAACGATCTGTTCGCGCCTTCTGGCTGGACCAGGGACTACAACGTTCAAATGGTCCAGAACTTCGAACGGAAGGAACGCGGTGCGACAGAGAGGACCATTGCGGCGAAAATCGTGGTGACGTCCAAGGTAACGATCTACGGCTTGGGCACGCACACTGGACTTGGCGAGGAGTGGGCGGAGAACGACAACGCCGGCACGGCAGCGGAGGCCCAGGCCTTCAAGCGCGCATGCTCGTGCTTTGGGCTTGGCCGCTACCTGTACGATTTGGAGGGACAGTGGGTGGATCTCGACGAGAAAAAGCGCCCATTGGAGACACCGAGGCTGCCGGATTGGGCACGTCCAAAGCTGCAACGGCGTGGCAGCGAGAACGGTACAAACGGCAAACACCAGGCCAATGGCCAGTCGCAAACACAGGCCGGCGGCGGGGCGAAGAACGGCAGAGGCGGCCTGTACCGGGAAGAACTGCTCGGGCACGTGAAGGCGCTCTGCGGAACAGTCGGCTTCAGCCTGTCCAAGGGTGTGCTGCTGGCTGTCGCTAAGGTCGAGGATCCGGACAAGATTCGAGACATGGCGAAGCTCACGGCTGCGTTCGAGAAGTTGCAGGACATGGCGCGTGGAGTCGAACGTCTGCGGGCGGCTGCGGCGAAGGCTGGAGACCAACGGTACTCGGCACTGTGCCGCGAACTGAACCTGGCGAGCGAGTCCATCGATGACATCCCGGATCGGATGGTACTCCGCCGGCTCGTGGAAACGCTCGAAGTTGAAAGTGGTTCCAGGCGAACGCCGAACGGTACGAGCAACGGCCCGGCGGGAAACGGATCGCAGCATGACACGGTGGGCTTGAGTGAGTTGCGGGGTCGGCTGCTTCGCGAGGCGAACCGGGTTTCCGGTGCGACAGGACGGCCGCTTGCCGTGGTGATCAACCAGGCAGCGAACGGAACATTCACGTTTGCCAACTTGAGAACGCTGGGCGCGGCCGACATCGGCAAGGTGCAGACCGCCCTCACGGAGCTTCAAAGGATGACAACTCCAGCATGACGCCGGTGATGTCGTGATCCGGGAAGAAAGGAGGCGAGGGAATTGAAGGAAGTGACACTCTTCACGGATGGATCGTGCTTGGGCAATCCAGGCCCCGGCGGGTGGGCGTGCATCCTGCGGCATAGAAAGCACGAGCGCATCCTCCGGGGTGTGGAACCGCATACAACGAACAACCGGATGGAACTAGTGGCTGCCATCAACGGCCTGAGAGCCCTGACTGAAATGTGCAGAGTCACGGTGATCACCGATTCCCGGTATTTGCAGCAGGGGATGACGGTGTACCTTGTGCGTTGGCGAAGCTGCGGCTGGTGCAACAGCCGCGGAGAAGCCATTGCGAATCGGGATTTGTGGGAACTGTTGGCGTCGGTGGCCCGCCAGCACGAAACGAAGTGGTGCTGGGTCCGAGGCCACGGATCTGATCGAGACCAGGACCGCTGCGATGTTCTCGCGAAGGAATCAGCGAGAACGGTAGCGGCGGGAGGGACGGCCAAGGACATGGCGGCCTGACTCCTATCCTTATATATATGCGGGCGGGAATCGACGCGCCCGCTTTTCGGCTTGGAGCCGGTCCGCGCTCCGAGCTTCCGTTGTAAACCCCACACAGGCACACGACCGACGCAGAAGGCTGGGGTGTGTTCTCACGACGCGGCGGAGTCCGTGTGCCTGTAAACCACTTGGCTGCGAAAAACGAAAGGAGAACTGCGATGACCGCGATGAATAGTTTGATCGTGAACGAAGTGCTACGCGTGCATGGCCCCGACGCAAAACGTCTGGGACTGGACCGGCTGGATGAGGATGCGCTGATCCTGGGATTTGCGCGGTGGGCAGAAGGGCTACTCAAGAAGTGGCTGGATTACGCGAAGGGCGCCCTTCTGTTCGTGATGGTACCCGAGGAACCCGAATCGGGGATGTTTTACATCTACGACCGGGCTCGGCAGACGTTCTTCATGGTGGATCTGGCTGAAGCCGGGCGGTACGGCGGGTATCGGCTCGATGAGTTTGAGCAGATGGCGCAAACCTTTGGCTTGAAGGCACTTGCGCAGAACCCCCGAACACTCGCCGGAACCCATTGAGACGACTTTTGAAAATCGAAAGCGTTTCAGTGTATAGACGAGCAGGGGGAGAAAACAGCCATGGACCACCGGCTACCAGCGACGCGCGAAATGGCCCAGGAGTTCAGCGAGTTGTTTGTGAACCGGCGGGCCTACACCATTCAATCCATGCGGCCGCACCCGGAAAGCGGCCGCCACTACTACTACCGGCCGAAACCGAAGGATGGCGGAGAGCCGGTGGCGCTCACTGTTGAAACCGTGCGCCGGCACTTGGCCGGGGAACTCACGATCGGCATCTATGCCATCAACCCGGCCACGCAGAGGTGCAAATGGATGGCCATTGACGCCGACTACAAAACGGCGCTCGAAGACCTCATCAAGGTGCAACGTCAGTTGCAGGACGACGGGATCGAGGCCGCGCTAGAGAAGTCGAGACGCGGCGGGCATCTCTGGATCTTCTTCGAAACCCCGGTTCTCGCGCGCGAGGCGCGCATCTACATCTACCACGTGGCGGGCAAGCTCGATGTTCAGGTCAAGGGAAGCGGGCTGGCCGATGGAATCGAGATCTTCCCGAAGCAGGACGAATTGAGGCGGGAGGAGTTTGGCAACGCGATCCGCGGACCCATGGGGGTCCATTTGGGAGCGCGAGAGAGTCGGGGCTGGCGATATTGGTTCTACGGCGCCGACTACAAGCTGGAGGATCAACTCGCGTACCTGAAGCGGATCGAGAAAGTGAAGCAAGAGCACCTGCAGCGCATGATTGCTGGAAAGGCGATCCCGCAGGAATTCGCTCAACACGCGCGCCGAACAGAATGTCCAAAGTATTTCCAGTCGAAGCCAGGCGAGTTCCGAATTCTGGAATACGTCGAGGTGAGGCGGCAAGCCGGTAGGAACTGGGTGTCTCGCTGCCCTTCGTGCGCCGCGCAAGGTAACGACAGGAGCGGAGATAACCTGGCGATCGCGGTCGAGGAGCCTCGGAAATACTGCTGCTGGGCGGGCTGCACGAAGGAGATGATTCGCACGGCAGTGGGCCGGCCGATCTCCGACCGGAGGTTGGCGTGACCGGCAAGGGGTCGAGCCTTCTCAAGGCACTTGCCGCGCAGTACTGAACCTCAAACCGAAAAGAAAGGAGTTTTGAAGATGCCGAATTCCGAACAACCGGACGGGAGAGACACGGGAACCCGGCCCCCGAGCCTGGTAGCGCGCGGTGAACGGCGCCGGATCGAGCGACGGCTGCAAGAGGCAGGAATCCTGTGTCAGCCCGAAGTGTCGCTCCAGTATCAGACGTTGGCAAAACGCTCGGTGCTTCGTGGTGTCGAGTCGGGGGGCGCGATCAAGGAAATCGGGCGCTACGTGACCTTCTGCGACCAGAAGGGGGAGCGAATCGCCTGGCTGCAGCCGATCGACTCGGTCGGAGTGAATGGTCGCCACGCGGTGGTGATTGCGCTTGGGCTGGTGAGCATGGAAGTCTTCCGCGTGCGAAACACCTATGACGTGTTGATTGCGAAGTACGATGTGTCGCGACCGGCGGAGGGCCAGCGCAGCCGGATCGAAGCCAGAGTGCTTTTCCGTGGCCGCCAGGGACACCTGCCGCTGGATCTTACCGGTGACGAGAAAGGGATGGCGGGCCAAATCGTTCCCGAATTCTTCAACCGGGCTGGGGAACGTGTCGAGATCCCGCCGGAGTTCGTGGTGGCGCTAAAAGCCGCCGTACGCGGCGCTACCTGTGTCGGGTGCACGCATCAGCACTATCTGACGGCTCCGAAAGCGGCGGCGAAGAAGGCCGATGCTGCCACTCCGGTGGCGACCGGCGAGCTGGCGCCTAGCGTGGATGCGGTGGCAGTTTGATCGGTCACGGTTGCGAAAGGGTTCTTGAAATGGGGCGTGCAATGGAACGACTCAAAAATACAGGTTTGGTACTCTGCCTGTTCGTTGTGCTGCTGGTGATCTTCAGCAGCTACTTCCGGGCAAATGAAGTGGGCACTTTTTTCGGCGCACTCGCCGGGACACCACTTTTGGTTCATATCTTTAACCGCGTGGCGCCGAGCCGGAGCAAGCCAGAGTCCGAAAGGTCCACGACGGCACTCGTCGCGCACGCAGAGCCGATGCCGCGGCCTGCCGAGCAAGTGGTAGTGCTCCGGATGGAGGGGCCGACGGGACGGCCATGAACAGTGACGCTGAAAGCGTTGATTGTTCGGTTCGCATCACGACAGTGGATAGGCGAACTAGAGCCGGACCCAGACACTTCCAGTCTCGCTCCGGGGGAAAGAAGAGTCGTCCCGCAGGCTCGGAAACAACTCGTACTCAAACACGACCCAAAAGCGTGGGAAGACGGCTTCTGCGCCGGAAAGAGTAGAGTACAAATTCCGCTCCGGTGCCCGTATCCCGCAGGGACTACCCAGGCCTGGTCATGGCACAGCGGCTGTGTCGAAGGCGATGCCAAGCGCCAGGGCCACAGCTACAGCCGCGGCTCACTTTCCAAAGGACTGCCATCACGCGGCCCATCATCGCGTGACAGGGAATCGTAGGGAATCGTAGGTGCTTTATGCGAGTCGGAACCAAGAGCGTTCTCTTCGGAGCGCACTGCTTCTTTATCCATCCATTCTTCGTTGCTTTTGGCTGGTGGGCCCTCGGACATTTTCCCTGGGATCCGCGGCTTTGGGCGGCGTTCTTTCTCCATGACTTGGGCTACCTATTCAGTCCTAACATGGACGGGCCGGAGGGCGAAGAACACGTCCATCTCGGAGCGAAGATCATGGGTTTGCTTTTTGGCGATTGGTGGGCCGACTTCACCCTTCGACACTCGCGCTACTGGGCTAAGAGGAACGGCGTGACCGTTTCAAAGCTCTGCTATGCCGACAAACTCGCGTTCGCGATGACGCCCGGCTGGCTCTACCTTCCCATGGCCCGAGCGACGGGCGAGCTTGCCGAGTACATGGCGAAGTCGCGAGATCGGCAGGCCGGCTGTGTGGCGTTCACGGAGGCTGAACGCATCCAACTTGAATCGGGTCACCCCGCGCAATGGCTTGAAGGGCTGCAAAGCTACACGAGACGTTGGGTCGTGGAACACCAGGGCGGCGGACCTGACACGTGGACCGTCGTGGCTAACAGCAACGCAGCTTGATGACGACGGAATCGAGCTTGCGAGGAAATCCCGGCGGCATTTCGGCAAGTGGCCTTGGCGGATACTGACGATTAGCAAGCCGTCCGGTAGATCTCTCCGAGGTGCCCGATCACCCTGGATGAGCGCTTTCGTTCTACACTACGCCGTTACGCGCGGGTAATCGCCCCCCACCGCAGGTTTTCCAGATCCGAACTCTCCAGGGCGTCTCCGGCTTCAAGTCCCTTCTGTGACACCACTACGATCTGCAAGGACGCGCCCCGTTTCGCCAGAAGGCAATTCACTAACGACGAGGATATCCGCGGCAAGCTCGTGGCTCAACCTTGAAGGTGGCCCTCCGCCAATGCGGACCAACAACGAAGCATTCCGCGTTCCAGGATCAACTATCAAGCCGGTTCCTGGGACCAACCGCAAACGCTTCATTTCGCGGAGCGCGGTCGGGTCTCGGTCCGACACACTGCTAATAACCGCCGGGACACCGCAGGGCCACTTCGAAAGAGCAACCTCTCCACGAACCGCAAAGCCCCCATCTTTTCCCGGGATGACGTGCCCATGCGGATCGACGTCTGGGTCGCCAAGCTTGGCCGCGATCCGGTCCTCCAAACGTTCCGAGATGTAGTGCTCAAGACGTTCCGCCTCGTCATGAACTTCATCCCAGGAAAAATCCAGCACATCATGAAGGAAACGTTCGAGCAGACGATGATGGCGTAAGATCTCTGTAGCCCGGCGTTTCCCCATCTCGCTGAGGACAACGCCATGGTGTTTCTCGTACTTGATAAACGATGGTCGCTGTCTGGCCAACTTTTGCAGCATTCCGGTCACGGAAGCGGCGCGGACGTCCAAATGGCCGGCCAAGGCATTGCTGGTTACTCGCTGTTCGTCCGGACCGCTCAACTCGAGGATCGCCTTGAGGTAATCATCGACGGACTCGGTAGTGGCTGGCGCCCGTTGTTTAGCTTTCACTAAAACAATACTAACCGCTGGGGCCGTTCCGTTGCAAGAGTTGCACAAGCGGCCGAAGTTTCTGCTGAAGGGCAAGCAAGGGCCCGAGCCGACCAGCTTGCACGCAGCCAACGATTTGGTGTAGGCTAGTTCAAGTTGCTAATTTAGGTATACCTAATTCATGACACTTCAAGTCGCCTTCCTTGCCGTGCGATTGCCACTGTTGCTGGCGTTGGTCGCTTCCTTCTTGTCGCCTGATGCACTCTGGGCCCAGGGCGAAACCACTAGCGCGGTTGTGGGCTCGGTGAGCGACCCAACTGGTGCCGCGATTGCCGGGGCCAAGGTAACGATTCGAAGCCCGGATAACGGCCTGAGCCGATCCGTGAAGACCGACAATTCTGGGCGGTTCAACTTCCCACAACTCAAGCCAGGTCCGTATTCAGTGAAGGTGGAGGCGGACCAGTTTGAAGCCCAGGAGAATAGTTCGGTGTTGGCCGGACTCGGTCAGAAGCAGACTGTTGACTTCACGCTGAACATCGCAACGGCGAACCAGAACGTCACCGTGACGGAAGACGCGGCGCTCCTCAATCCACAGAACCCGAATACATCCACAACCCTGAATGCGCGCGCCATCGAAAGCCTTCCGAATCCAGGGGGTGACATGACTTATCCCATCCAGTTTGCCGCCGGCGCACTGATGAATACGGCGGGGAGCGGGAATGATTTCGTCGGAGGCACCAACGGCTATGGCAACGTTCAGTTCAATGGCCTGTCGTCGCTGTCGAATGGCTACATTGTCGACGGCTTGGAGACCAACGACCCGCTCACCAATCTGAATAGCGGGCTTTCTACGAACCTCGTTCTTGGCTTGAATTCCATCGCGGAGATGACGGTGAACACCCTTTCCTACGCGGTGGACCAGGGACGCTACGGCGCCTCTCAGGTGAACTACGTGACCAAGTCCGGCACGAATCAGTTTCATGGGAATCTTTACGAGCTTTGGAATGGGTCGAAGTTCAATGCCGCGAACTTCTTCACAAACTCAACGCCCGGCAGTCACAAGCCGCGCTCAACGGTGAACCACTTTGGAGGGAGTCTGGGAGGGCCCATCAAGCGCGACAAGCTCTTCTTCTTCTTCGATAGCGAGTGGGTTCGTATCGCACTTCCCATCGTCTCGGCCACGACGGTCCCCACTCTGGCCTTCCAGAATTACGTCTTGCAGCAACTTCCGCGAGGCGGCACGGACTCGGTCACCGGATCCACATATCAGCCTTCGCCGCAATCGGTTCCGCTCTATCAGAAGATGTTTGCGCTCTACAAAAGTACGGCAGGAACCCCTCTTTCTGTTCTGGGGTGCCCGTTCAACAGCAACGGTAGCCCTGCAACTGGCAATCCGGCGAATGGGGATGGCTGCGCGAACCGCAGGAGCGTCTCGCAGTCCAGTTCCGACTCCGAACAGGTCCAGACAGGCCGCATGGACTACAATCTCAACGAGAACAACACAATGTGGTTCCGTTTTCAGCATGACGGCGGATTGCAGGCTGCCTACACTGACCCAATCAATCCGCTGTTCAATGCGATATCGCCCCAACCTCTTTACTCGTTCGCATCGGGGTATACCCATGTGTTTTCGCCGAAACTCGTGAACTACTTCAATCCGGCGTTTTCCTGGTACGAAAGTCTATTCGGCCCGAGCGATTTTCAAAAGACGCTCGACGCGTTTCCTGTCGTGTTGCAGGGCAGCGGGGCGAATGCGCCCTTTAGCACCCTCGGTGGACTGAATGACACTTGGGTGCAGGGTAGGCGCGCTTCCCGGTTTTTCATCAACGACAACCTGGCTTGGAGCATCGGGGCGCACGAACTGAGGTTTGGGACCAACACCAGAATCTTGCGGCTGAATGACTATGACTTCGGGCAGGGCGCAGTTCCGGTGGTTAACTATACGACCCTTCCGCAGTTCATTTATGGAGTGGCATCCACAGCTTCCGAAACGTTCCCTCTGGCCAATTCCCAGCCTTATAACTTCCTCAACCTGGACGTCTATGCACAGGACACCTGGAAGGCGACCCGAGCGCTGACGTGGACGTTTGGAGTGCGCGCAACGCACAATTCCAACCCAGTCAATCCGCACCGCGCGCTGGCGCGCCTCCCTGGCTCATTTGATGCAATTCAACATGACGTCAATCAGCCTCTAAGCGAAGCCATCCGCACGAATCAGGCGGCCGTTTTCGCCGCAACTCCGTTGGCCATCCTGCAACCGAGGACGGCGATAGCCTGGCAGGTGGCGCCGGCGACGGTGTTGCGCACGGGGTTTGGACTGTTCAGCGACATTCTGCCGGGGAGCGTTGTGGATCTTGTGGGGGGAATCCTCCTTACTCGAAAACCTTTCAGGGCGGTCTACTTGGCAACGTCGGCGGGTCTGGGATTGCTCCGGGAGTTCCGAATAGCGCGGTGAGCGCGACTATCGCGGCCAATCAGGCCTTCATTTCCGGCTTCGCGCAAGGCCAACTCTCCTGTGCGTCCGCGCTTTCAAACCCGAATACTTGTCTCCAACCGATTGCCATCACGGCCGTCCCGGATGGCAAACTGCGCACGCCGTATAACATGCAATGGAACTTCGCTCTAGAGCAGCAGATCGGCCCGGCCATGAATCTACGCGCTCAGTATGTCGGCACGCGCGCTGTGAACCAACCCTACCAGACACAAGTGAACGGCTATCAGACTGTGTGCCAAGGCTGCTTTGCGCCGTTTCCCTATGGCCAGCCGAAGGACCCTCGATTTGGCGCGGTCACACAACTCAACACCGGGGCGAACAGCCACTACAACGGCTTGCAGTTAACAGGTGACAAGCGGCTCGCTCACGGGCTGCAGGTGCTGGCAAATTACACTTGGAGCCGTTGCATGGACACCGTCTCGAACGGAGGCTTCCTGCCCTTCTCCGCGGGAGGTATCCTATCGCCTCTGCCCGGGCGGCTCGGGCGCCAATACGGCCCCTGCGACTACGACGTCCGGCACAATTTCACGTTGCAGTACGTCTACCAGTTACCAGTCAAAGCGCGGAATCAGATGCTCGGCTACGCTGTAAACGGCTGGCAGATATCCGGGTCCGTGTTCCGGCGCAGCGGGATTCCCTTTTCCGTTCTAAGCGCGCCGTACACGGCCAACGGAAACGGGATCGTGCAGGGAGGCGGGCCGCAATATGCCAGTGTTGTTTCCGGCGTTCCGCTTTATGAACATCAAACCATTCCTGGCGTGACGCAACCGGGGACGATCCAGTGGCTCAATCCGGACGCGTTTGTTTCGACCGTTGATCCAAGCACCGGCGCTTGCGCAGGTGGCGACAGCGTCAAGAACTGCCAGTTTGGCAATTTGGGGCGTAACGCACTGCGCGGGCCTCTCTTTACTTCCAGTGATCTTTACCTTTCGAAGTGGTTTGCAGTGACTGAGCGCGTGAAGTTGCGCATCGACGGGCAGTTCTTCAACCTCTTCAATCACCCGAATTTTGGCCTTCCCGTTCTGGGCTACGCAGGAGCCCCCGGCAATCGAGGGACGCAAACTGGATTCGGAGCGCTTACGTACACCACGGCGCCACCGACGGGACTACTTGGTGTGGGTCTGGGCGGCGACAGTTCCCCACGTATGATCGCTTTTCAAGCGCGGCTGGAATTCTAAATCGGAACCAGGGATAGAGAGCATTGCCTACGCGAGCCACGGCTAGTTCCGCAACCGGGGGAGACGAACGGGAGTTGCGCAATGCCCGCTTCGCCATGCGTCTTTCCCTGAGTTTTGGCCTGGCAATGCTGATGGGTAAGACTACAGCCTATTTCATGACACATTCGGCTGCCATTTTCTCCGACGCGGCCGAGTCGGTCCTCCACGTGATAGCCGTAGGCTTTGCTACTTTCAGCCTTCGGCTCAGCACAAAACCAGCTTCCTCTCAATTCCTCTACGGTTACGAGCGGATCACCTTTTTCTCCGCTGGATTCGAGGGAGCCATGATCGTGGTGGCAGCTGTCGCAATTCTCTTTGAGTCGATCCGGAGGTGGATCGCCGGGCTACATCTAGAGCACCTGGGAACAGGCGCATTGCTGATCCTGATGGCTGGAATACTCAATATGGGTCTCGGTTACTATCTCCTGCGGATCGGCCGGCGGACCAATTCATTCATTCTCGAAGCCAATGGCAAACACGTCTTGACCGATAGCTGGACCAGCTTTGGCGTTGTGGGAGGACTAGGTCTGGTGCTACTGACGCACTGGACACCGTTCGATCCGCTGGTGGCCATCGCTGTCGCCGCAAATATCCTCTGGTCGGGAGGGCACTTGGTCTGGCGTTCGGCGGTGGGGCTCCTGGATTATTCCGATCCGAAGGCCGGCAGGCAAATTCGGGAGAAGCTGGATGCGATTTGCTCCGAACTGGCCATTCAATACCATGGCGTGCGCTTTCGAACCACCGGATACCGCCAGATCATCGAAGTGCACTTGCTGTTCCCGAGCCTGACATCGGTCAGCGAGGCGCACCGTCTCGCAACAATTCTGGAGGAACGTCTGCCGACCGAGCTGGGGATACCCGCCGAACTCATCACGCACTTGGAGTCCTTAGAAGACCATGCTGATGTCCACCGCAAACAACACTACACAGGGAAGCCTGAGTAGCCTCCGTACAGCGCCCGGACAGTGGCTAAGCGCGCGACACAATAGCGTCAGCCAACATCCAGGCCCTGTTCGAGTCGCTCATCCAAATTCCGGGCCCCGAATCGCCCACGATGCCATTTCGCCCTTTGAGCCCTCGTGGAGGCCGGAGGTCCTGATCCTGGTGGGCCGCGACCGGACCGCCTGTGCCCGGCATCGCGGCGAGCGAAATTGTCATCTCGGAGTAGCCAGTTCGCCCTTGGCCGCAACCAACCAACTGTCGGAAGTGAGCGACTTGGCGTGCGCATCATTTCGCGGATGGGCCGCAGGAGTTCGCGCGAGCGCAAGGAGCCGATCGGTGCCCGGAAATACATCACCCCTTGTCGTTAGTGCTGGTCGCGCACCGTTTACCGATCAAGCACTGGATGGTTTGCCGTGACGGCTACTCGGATATTCCGAGCCCAGGAAAGATCGTCATCCCAGTTTCCGTGCCGCGGACGACTGCCGAGATGAATTTCTACCGACCACCTGCCGTGAATGACGCTTTGCACGAGCGACCAAGTCTTAAGAGCCATACCGGCGCGTACTAACGAAACACATCGATATCGGGAAACAGCCACAGCGGCGAGTCCGCTCGTGGCTGTTTCCGCTTCTTGGGAGGGCACATGGGAGATCGGGCATACGCCCAGGTCCTCTGCCGCGCCAACGACGTGTCAGCGTTCGAGGAACTGGGTTTTGGGGAACAGGAATATTGGAAGGGGCTACCGGTGGGAGTGTCATTCCTGGTCGACGAGGAAGCGAATTATGGCAACTCCTCCTCCCTGCGAGGGCTGGCGGAGAAAGGGTACGTCTTCATCGCCCAACACGATGCGGGTGGCGACTATGACGCAGCCAGGATTGTGAGCGATGGGAA
Organism: Bryobacterales bacterium; assembly: GCA_963794265.1. Classification (GTDB taxonomy): domain Bacteria; phylum Acidobacteriota; class Terriglobia; order Bryobacterales; family Bryobacteraceae; genus CAWCDJ01. Next base: position 1,859,459 of record CAWCDJ010000003.1, on the reverse strand, counting down.
GACCTTTCTAGAAGTCGATGCCATGGTGCACGAACCGCGACCTTGCGTGGCGGTAGACGCCAATGGGTTCGTCGACAAGAAGCAACTGCAGGCGGTGCGGAAGTATTGGCGCGCCGTCGCGCGAGCGAAGCAGAAACTGGGCTTCGCAGAGGAAGAGAAGTAGGTGACGCTGCCGATTACGATGTCTGAGCCCGCGAGGCGACGGGGTAATAGCGCAACGAAACAAGAGTGACCCGGCCCCAGGCGGAGTCGGGCTTTGCCATGCGAGAAAAAGCGGCCGAACACCGGTCTCAAGCCCGGCGTTGGCCGCTTCGTGTTTTTCAGGAGAGCCACATGCAGAGGCTGCAAACGAAACAGTGCGCGGCTTGGCGATGCCGCCGTGAACAGTACCTTCGGGAATCGGGGCGCCAGGTTGACTTGATCAGGGAAGGTTATGCGTCTGCAGACGACACGACGAACTGGACCGTGGTCGTCGGAGGGCGCGGTCGTGGACCTATGCAGCGTCAGCAAGGGACAAGACTGTTCCTGCTGAAGCCGAGACTCGATCTTCATGGCCAGTGCAAAGAAAGCAATGCACCGGCAGCGTGCGGCTAGTACGCCGCAGGGCTGCGGTAGGGGAGGAACACGTGAAGACAATTCTGCAAATCATCGAAGGGGCCGGCGGATTGCCGAAGGCCGAGTGTATTTCGATCGACAACGAGCCGTGGATGCGGCTCGTGATTGAAGTCTTGCCAGAGCGGGGGCCGGATGGCCACGTCGTCGTGTCCGTAGCGCACTACGGAGAGCAGAACTCGGACCCGATGCGCGACCCCGAAATGCTGTTCGAACTGGTGGAGGAAGGGGGCAGGCAACCGGAGTTCTGGCCATTCTACTTCCGTAACGATTATGCGGCCGTCGAACAGTGGAGCCGGCACCGCGACGAGGCCGGGAACTTGCACTGTCTGCCGAGACTTACTCGGGACCTCGAACAGTTCGCGGAGATGTGGGATCGGAATCTGCGGGCGCAGGGTTTCTTGGAAGCGTTCCTGCGACAGAAGTGCGGCCAGACCGAGTTGTTGGAGAGCAAGGGCGAGAGGAGTTGAGATTCATGATTAACGAGTGTCTTCAATGCGATTTCTGTTCAGTGCCGGGTCCGGTATGGCGGTACCCGGCCAGGAGCTTCGTCGCTTGCTGCGCGCCGAACGTCGCCGGCGAGAGTGTCGGGGATTGGGCGGCGTGCGACCTGTGCCACGTGCTGATCGAGGCTGATGACCGGGGCGGGCTCGCGCAACGCTCCCTGGATGAGCTGATTCTGAAGCACCCGGAAGCGATCGCGGTGGCAGCCGTTCTGCGTGAGGACCTGGCGGAGCTTCACCAACAATTCTTTGCGCATCGGAGCGGAATGGCGATGCCCATCACTGCGAACGCTGCTTGAAGGCGATGAACACGGGAGGAGAGAAATGGCATCCACGATTCGGCCGATGGAACAGTTTGTGAAGACGCTGCTGGCGGCACGCCGAGTTTCGACGCCGTTGGTTGCGATACGGACCGCGGACCCCGCACTGACGGTGGCGCGGATTGAAGAAGCGGTGGGAAGAGAGTCGGCGATAGTGCAATGGGACATCGTGCGCGGGCTTGTGCGGGTGAATGACGCCGGCGCGAAGGAGATCGGGAAGGTGCTCGGCGAACGGGACTCGGCCAGCGTCGGCCCCGTCGATGCACTCGTGGCTGCTTGCCAGTTGGGCGAAGACGCCGTACTGGTATTCGCCAACGCACAGCGGTTTTGGACCGACCCCCAAGTGGCGCAGGCGATTTGGAATTTGCGTGACGTCTTCAAGGCAAATGGCAGGACGTTGACGCTACTGACGACCCCCGGCGCGGTTCTCCCGGATGAGCTCACTCAGGATGTGCTCGTGCTCGACGAACCGCTGCCGGCGGTCGACGACCTGACCCGCATTCTTGAGGAAACGATGGCCGCGGCGGAGGTTCCGGGACTCGGAACGGACGCAAGCGGAAAGGCGGTGGATGCTCTGCTCGGCCTGGCCGCATTCCCGGCAGAGCAGGTGCTGGCAATGTCGCTGTCGAAGAAGGGCCTTGATCTGGAACAGCTCTGGGAACGAAAGCGGCAAGTGATCGAGCAAGCGCCAGGGCTCAGCGTGTGGCGCGGTGGCGAATCGTTCGACGACATCGGAGGGTGCGGGAATATCAAGCGCTTCCTCACAGCGGTGATCGAGGGCGAAGAGGCGCCCCGAGGAATCGTCTTTCTCGATGAGATCGAGAAAGCCTTCGCCGGAAGCGGTACAGACCTGTCCGGAGTGAAGACCGAACTGACAGGTACGGTCCTGGCCTGGATGCAGGATCGGAATGCTGACGGGTGCATCCTGATCGGCCCTCCCGGTGCAGCGAAGAGTCTTGTGGCCAAAGCTACCGGAAACACGGCGCGAATCCCGACGATTGCCTTCGATCTGGGCGCGATGCAAAACGCGCTGGTCGGAGCGTCGGGGGAACGTCTCCGGGCGGCGTTGAAGGTCGTTGATGCCGTGACGAACGGGCGGAGCCTTTGGATTGCGACCTGCAATTCGATCGGTACGCTGCCGCCGGAACTGCGGCGACGGTTTACGCTTGGCACTTTCTTCTTCGATCTCCCGTCGCCAGAGGAGCGGGCTGCGATCTGGAAGATCTACGTGGCCAAGTACGGCGTTTCGGGCGAGTTGCCGGACGACGACGGGTGGACTGGTGCGGAGATCAAGGAGTGTTGTCGGAAGGCGTACCGGCTGAAGTTGACGCTGAAGGAATCAGCAGAATACCTTGTTCCGGTATCCCGTTCGGCGGCGGACCAGATCAAGGTGCTGCGGCAACAGGCCTCCGGGAAGTTCATCAGCGCGTCTTACCCTGGCGTATACCAGTTCCAGGAGTCCGCACCGGCGCCGCGGGCGGCACGTGCGTTTCGGGGCATGGAGACCTGAGCAGTGCCCTGCATCGCACCTCTTTGGATCAGGGGCGGCGGGAAGAGTCAGAAAGGAGCAAGAAAGTGTCAGCCTACGGTGAGTTCACGACTGTTATGAGTGAAGAGAGGTACCTCGTCGAGGGTCTTACGGCGATGGGCTACAGAGTCGAAATGCACGCCGATGGCGCCGCGCTCGTTGGCTACCACGGCGACGAACGGCGGGAAAAGGCGCACGTCATTATCCGGCGCGCGCAGTTGGACAGCGCCTCCAACGACATTGGGTTCATCCGCGGGAAAGACGGCCGCTACCAGGCGATCTTGAGCGAATACGACCGGAGCATCGGTTACGGCAACCAGTGGCTGGGCAAAGTGCACCAGCACTACAAAGAAAGCCAGACGCTGGCTGTGGCGAAGTCAAAGGGCTACATCTTTCGCGGCAAGGAAGTCATTCAGACGGCGAACGGGCCGCAGATCCGGCTGCAGTTCGTCGCACGATAGGAGCTGAGCCATGCAGCAGAAGACGATCACAGTGGTCATTGACCAAAACGGCGACAGTTCAGTGGATCTGGAGGGCTTTGCAGGCCAAGGCTGCGACAAGGTCCTGAAGGACTTCCAGGGAGACGATCACGCGAAAGTGCAGCGAAAGAAAGCAGCGTTCTATAGCGCGGCCGTCGACTCGCGCAACCAACATCTAAAGAACGGGCAGTGAGCGATTGTCTCGTTGCCACGAAGAAACAGCGGTTTCGAGACGCATGAGTCGGCACGCATGCAGGGCCGTGGCAGCTCGGCAGCCGCGCAGTTTGCGAAATGAAGGGGTGTTGGTATGCTTCTCCATGCTTTCGTTCCAGCGAGTCGGGCAAATGGACCAGGGCTACGCGCGGTGGTCTATTTTCAGGGATGCTCATTGCACTGCGAAAAATGCTGGAACCCGGCTACACACAAGTTCCGCGGTGTTGAAGTGCCCGTGCTCGAAGTGGTTCAGCGATTTGAGGAAGCAAGCCGGTTCGGGTCTTTGGAAGGGGCTACTTTCTCCGGCGGCGAGCCAATGCAGCAAGCTGAGGCGCTGTTGGAACTGATGAGAAAGTTCCGCAGGACCGCGCCAGCGGTGAGCCTCGGGATGTTTACCGGCTACACGGAAAGCGAGCTGGCATGCGGGCGGTTTGTGACGCGCTTGGGTGCAACTGTGGAGCGGAAGTGCGAACTCTGGCGGGCGGTTCGGGGGCTTCTGGACTTCGCGGTGATGGGCCGTTACGACCAGACCCAGCCGTCCATTGCGCCGCTGCGGACGAGCAGGAATCAAAGGCTCGTACTATTTAGCAGCCGCTACCAAGAGGGCGACTTCGGACCGCAACTCGTCGAAATCAGCATCGAGGAAAGTGGAAAATCCGTACTCACGGGATTCCCCGTGCTCGGTGTTCCTGCCTGAAACGAAACCGCGGAAACGGTCAGTTTGGGCCCGCGAATCCCGAACCACTTCCAGAAGAAACAGCAGGCACACGTCGAATTGGGCGGGTCGATGCGTGTATTTCAAGATCTGGTCCCGATGTCAATGCGGGATCGGGTGACCAAAAGAACGGGAGAGGAGAAACACGACATGGCAGCTATGCCAATGCATTTGATTGAGGTTCAGAGCATGGGCCAGGACCTGGCCCAAAAGACGGTGTGCGTCAAGGTCCGGCTCGGCCGGCTTGGCAACACACGAAAGGTCAGCAATTCGCAGGTGGAAGTGGACACAGACAAGAGTCTGCTTTTGATTTCCAAACATCTGCTCGATTCCAAAGAGCTGCGCACGATCGCCAACTTCGATGGGGAGATCCGGCGCTACCTCTACGATACTTGCCTGCCGTTCGAGGCCGGCATTCATCTTTGCCCGCTCGCGCTGCTGGAGCAAATGGAGGGCAAGCTGCGAGAATTCGCGGCACGGCGAAAGGAATCTGATCGAAACGTTCCTGACGGCGTACCCGACGCTGTGCCAGGAGGCCGCAAAGCGGCTGCGCTCGCTCTACAATCCGGCCGACTACCCACCGTTGGAGTACGTTGCCCAGCAGTTCACTCTCATCTGGCAGTACATCAGCTTTGGCGTTCCCGACCAACTTCGCGAGATTTCCACCAAGATCTGGCACGACGAACGGGAGAAGGCGGCGGAGATGATGGCGGAAGCGGGCCGGGAAATCCAACAGGTGCTCCGGACGGCGATGGGCGAGTTGGTCAAGCACATGCGCGATCGGCTGAAGGACGGCCCCGAAGGCAAGCCGCTGCGGTTCAAAGAGACCACGGTCTCGAACCTGGTGGAGTTCCTGGGGACCTTCGATTTCCGGAACGTCACTGACGACGCAGAGCTGAAAGCGTTGGTGGAGAAGGCGCGGGAAATGCTCGTCGGAGTAAGCGCGGATGACCTCCGGACGACCAGCGGCGTGCGCGCGAAGGTCCAGCAAGGCATGGCGGATCTGGCGGCCGAGTTGGACACGATGATCGTGAAGAAACCGGGACGGAAATTCCGCTTCAACGAGGAATAGCTGATCCGGAGAAAGGAGAACCCGATGGCGCTCGATACAGGATTTGTCGTAGCGGTCTTGGAGGGTATTGAGGGGACGCTGGACGAAGTGATCGGGCGTCTCGACAATGCCGAACTTAAGGCCAGCCTGGATGTGCTTCAAACCCGGGTGACGGCGCTTCGGGTGTCGATCGAGCCGCCGGCCCGTGAGCCGGAAGGCAACGAAGAATCCGAAGAGCCGGTCCCCGCCGAAGCGGCATAAGGCTACCACGTCTGTTTTTACCCGCGGGCGTTCTGCCCGTAGGGCCAACCTCAACAATCTAGCCGCACCGCGGCCCGTGTAGACCAGTGTGTCCGTGCGGGCCGGTGCGTTGTGTACGAAGAACTGAAAGGAGCAATGAAAATGCTGGGTTTGAATAACGTCCAGATCATTGGGAACTTGGGCGGCACGCCGGACATGAAGTTTCTGAACGACGGCAAATCTCAAGTGGTCAACTTCTCGGTGGCCGTCAACGAACGCTGGAAGAACCGCGACGGCGAGCCTCAGGAACGAACCACTTGGTTGCGGGTGGCCGCATTCAACGGAATTGGGCAGGCATGTGCCGAGTACTTGGCCTGTGGAGATGGCGTGTTTGTCGAAGGCCGCTTGCAGGTCCGCGAATACGAAGACAAGGACGGCAACGCGCGCACCTCCGTCGAGGTGGTCGCGTCCAAGGTCCGTTTCCTGGGCCGCGGAAATAACCACGGCGAGGAGAAGCGGCCAGTTCCCGGCCAACCAAAGGCTAAGGGGGCACAGCCGTCGGCTCCAGCGGACGACTTCAATCAGAGCGTGGATGACGTTCCGTTCTGATTGGATGAGAAAGAGCGGTCGGTAACTGCCGCTCTTCTCCGAGCACATGAAGGAGAACGACCATGAGTACACCAGCAACAGCAATTGCGGGCGGCTTTTTCGCCCAACTGATGCCCATGCTCGCCGACCGCACGGTGATGATGATCGTGTCGAAGGCCGACGAGCACCACCTGACGGTTTCCGTGATTCCGAAACGGTTGAAAGACAGCGAGAACGCGGCGCTGGCGACGCCGTTCTGCTGCACGGGGACCCCCGAAGAACTGGACCGCGAACTGCCGACGCAAGTCCGTGAATTCGTGGCCGGTCACGTTGCGTTGGGCGCCAACCTCGCCGAAATCCAACGTGAGCGTGAAGAGGCGGAGAAAGCCGCGCGCGAGGAACTGAAGAAGAAGCAAAAGACCGTGGGGAACGGTGGAGCGAAAGGCAAGCCGGCCGAACCCGCACCGAAGCAGGAAGACAGGCCAGCTCCTGCACCGCCGCCATCCATGCTGAGCCTCTTCGATCTACAAGCTCAAGAGGAGGAGGCACCGCGTCCGACAACGGGAAGAGAAGAAGAAAAAAAGAGGAGGTGAGCCATGCAGGCCAAAGCGATGCGGCGTGAATTTTCGTTCCTGGGAATTAGGCTGCCCGACCCGGACAGTAGGATGACCGTAGAGGATGTCAGAGGTGTCCTCTCCATGCAATACCCGGAGATTGCAACGGCGGCGATCAGTGGGCCGGAAGCCGTAGGCGACACGATGAAGTATACGTTCGAGCGCGCGATTGGCTCGAAGGGCTGAAAGACAAAGACGCAGGGAGCGGAGCAACCGCCGGAAAGGCCAAGTTGCGTCCGCTCTCGCGCATCGGAGAACATCCGCGATGAAGCCGAGAAGGCAGTATGAAAAAAAATGCCGCAGAGAAGAAGTTCTGGCCGAACTGGAACTGCTTGCTCAAGGGCGGCACGCTTCACAACAAACAGTCTTAGAGAGGTACAGGCAATGTCCGGACTGGAAAAACGCGAGCGTGATCCTCGCGCGGGCGCTGGACAGTGTGCAGCGAAAAGGACCGGGCAGTTGCTTGCCGCCGCCTCCGGGGTGGTTGCCGCCGATGGTCTGATTGCCTCGGGCTGCCACTGGAGTATTCCGGCTCTGCGGGGAGTTCCCACGGAGTATCAGTTTTTCGGCGGGCTGAATGCCGCTGCCGGACTGGCGAAATCGCTTGTCGCGAGTGGTGTCGCTCAGGCGGACGTGTGGTTCCGAACTGGCAGGGACCCGTTCCGGTTCATTGAGCAGACCTTGAAAGATAGGATCGCGGCGCACGGCGGTCAGGAGATCGATAAGGACTTATTCTTGGGCGTCGGGTTGGTGTCCGATCTGGACCCGTGCGGAACGGGTGTCGCAGAGCTAGCCGACGGGAACGAGATGTACCTCGTGGTGGAACCGGAGAGCGCCGGTTACGTGGTTCTAGGGCCGACACTAAGATTGTTGGAAGTTGTTCACCCAAGATTGCCCCTAACGTTTTTCAATCTTTTTACCCATGCTTTGAATCGTTGGGTGCGGGTCTATGACTACCGCGATGCCGCGGAACGGGTGGAGCAACTGAGGCAGTGGTACGAAGGTGATCCGGAGGGTGAGACCGTCGAACTGCCGGACGTGGACGGCGCCACCCCACAGTGCTTGCGCCGAAGGTGGAATCCACTCAAAGAGCGGTTCGTGGAGCAGCTTCTCGGAACCGTGAGAAACCGAAGGGTCCGGGCCCTCCTCGCGGGAGTGCTGGCACTCAGCGCGGCGTCGCGGCAAGGGGAGAGGCCCAAGATTACGGAGTCGGTCCAGGAGCGATTGGCGGATTCGAACCCTCCGGTGCCGGCTCTGGTCGCAGTGTTTGAGAAACACGACGCCATCGAAGGCTGCTTCGATGAGGAGGCCCAGGGGATGCTCGAGTGTGCTCCTGAGCCTAACCTGATCGTGCCGTTTCTATCGGGCGACGTCGAAAGCGTGCACGCGGCCTTTCAAACACTGGAGGTAGCGTGCAGTGTCTTCCGTGAAGGGGTGCGTCTCATCAAGCTCATGATGGAACTCGTGGAGTAGGGGAGGAGGACTGCGATGGATGTCAACGTAAGTATTGGCGGCGGCCAGAAAATGGCACTGACCGGAGCAATCTTGGTATATCGCGGTGGAACCGACGCCTTCGCGGTGTGGCATCCTGCGAAGCCGGGTCCAGTAGGCGGTGCACCGTATCTAGGAGAAGCGGAATCGCTGACCACGGAATTCCTGAAGACGTTAGCGGCCGGATTGGGAACCTACATTCCGCCGGAGATCTTGCCAGCGAACGTTTTGGTCCGAACCTCAGAGCTGTTGGTTTGGTGGACACCGGCTCAATATCGCACTCTCTTTTTCGGAGAACAAAGCGAAGCCAGAAAGGGCCTCAGCGGGAAGCGGTACCCAGTGCCTCCTCTGGTGTTCAAGGTGTCGGGCGGAACTCTATGGGTCCGCGCCCAGGAGAAGAACGAGCGGCCAACTGCGATCACGAAGCTGAAGACGGCGCCGTTTTGGAACGGAAATGACGCCGGCCAAATCTGTATTGGTACGATGCGCGTCCCCGAGTCGTCGGGTGTGGAAGCGATGGAAGGATGGGAGCGGGGGTTCTTTCAGAGCGAGTTCACGCACGCCTACGGAGGCGCACGCCTAACGAGTTTTCCGGGCGGATTTCTCGATTTGTGCCGGCACTTGGTCGGGAGCCGGAAACCATTCCCTGTAGAGTACCTGACGGACGCGCGAGAAACCTTGCGGCAGTTCGTGGAACGGAGGTGAGTCGTGCCGCACCATCTCTCACCGGAATTGACCCGTCGGCCCGTACACGTGCTGATCGTCGGCTGTGGCGGAAATGGTAGTGCAATCACGGCCGGTCTGCCGTATTTGCACCAGGCGATGCTGGTTCACGGCCACCCTGGCGGACTCGAGGTGACGTTGATGGACGGTGACGTCGTCTCGCCCACGAACTGTGTTCGGCAGCCCTTTAGCCAGGCCGAGATCGGACATTCAAAGGCGGTAGTGCTTGTCTCTCGCATGAATCTCTTCTGGGGCCTGAAGTGGCACGCTGTAGCGGACCACTTTTCGGCAAAGACAAGCGTGGACCGAGTGGACATCCTGATCGGTTGCGTAGATAGCCGCGCGGCCCGGAAGGTGATTGCTCAGAAGGTGACGGGGCCGCGAAGTGGCGTTTCGCTTTGGCTCGACCTCGGAAATCATGCGACGGGCGGGCAGTTCGTCCTTGGTCAGCCCTGGAACTGGGAGAACAAGCGCTCGGCTACCCGGCTGAGAACAGTCGCCGAATTGTTCCCAGAACTGGTCGATCCGTCGCTCGACAACGACGGTCTGCCGAGTTGCAGTGCGGTGGAAGCGCTGGAGCGACAGGAGCCATTCGTAAATCCGACGCTTGCCAACCATGCGCTGGCGCTCTTGGCGAGACTCTTCCGGCATGGCTCGATCACTTACCATGGCGCTTTCGTCAACGTGGCCGGGAGTCGCGTGCAGCCCCTGGCAGCCGATCCGGCGGTTTGGCGTGCCCTTCAAAGAAGGGGGAAGCGGCGTGTTAACGGGCGGTGATAAAAACGCCAGAGACTATTCGGTTGCGGTCATGCAGTCCCTCCGCACCCTCCTGGCAGTGGGTCCACCATGGCTCATCCTCGGCGCAGAACAGCACGTCACCAAGACCCTCACGACCATCCTCCAGAGCGAGAACACCGACGCCCGAAAAGACGCCGTCGCGTTCATCCACGAACTCGGCACGAAAGGACACACGAAGTTCCGAAGCCTGCTCCCAACAGAAGCACCGGAGAACACACCGGAAGCAACGGGAAACCGGTAACGGAGGCGACAGCAGCACTAATGCGCGATTGCGGTTGTCGTAAGGTGTTGGTTATGGAGTTCACGGACAAGTTCACCGCGTTCATCGATATCCTTGGCTTTAAGGGATTAGTTGCCGCAGCCGAGAGCGACAGCGAGCAAGGGCTCGACGGCCTCCTCGAACTCCTCAAGGAGTTCGGCTCATCAGCCCTGCGGGACCGGTTCGCCATGCACGGGCCGACCGTCTGCCCCCAGAGCACCTTCCACCGCCGCGATCTCCATTTCTGCCTCACCCAAATCAGCGACTGCGCCATCATCTCCGCCGAGGTATCGCCAGCGGGCGTCATCAACCTCGTGCATCACGCCTGGGGGTGCGTCATCCGCCTGTTGCAGCACGGGCTCCTGTGCCGAGGGTACATCACGCGCGGCCTCATATACCACACGGATACCCAAGTCATCGGGTCCGGCTACCAAGCTGCCTACCACAACGAAGCACATGTTACCGCCTTCAAGCGAGCAGCAGACGAACGCGGGACGCCATTTGTCGAGATCGACAAAACCATCACTGCGTACGTGCGTGAGTCCACCGACGCGTGCGTGCAGGAGATGTTCCGCCGTTGCGTCAAAGAAGACGGGGAACTCGTCGCGCTCTTTCCCTTCAAGCGCCTTGCCCACAGCTTCATCGTCGCCGGCCACGGAAATACCCTCGACCCGGACAAGGAACGCCAGGCGAACAACAACGTCCGCCAGGGAATCCACCGGCTCAAAGGGCAGGTCATGAACTACGTGGACAAGAACAACCCCGACGCCATGAGCAAGGCCGCGCACTACCTCGCAGCCCTTGACGCGCAACTCGCGGTCTGCGACAAGACCGACGAGTTCCTCAGCCAGTTCACCACCCCAGGACAACCAGCACGGTAAACGCCGGGATTGCGTCGCGATCCGAGTTAGAACCGCGCCGCGCCATCAGCTACAATCGGGGGCGACAATGGCAACGCGCAAGCGAAGCGTCGGGTCAGTTGCTGCGGAACTGGTCAAAAAGGCGCGCGAGGCAATGCTGGCGGCAGTCCAGATCTTCAACAACCCGCACATCGATTTCAAGGCCGAGCTGTTCATCGTCACGACCAACATCGCGTGGACCTACCTGCTCCACGCATACTACCGCAAAAAGCGCATCGAGTACCGCCAATTCAAACCCGGCGTCAAGAACAGGCACTTCCTCCGCACGAAGTTCGGCGCTATCCGACACCTCGGACTGGAGGAATGCCTCAACCTCAAGGAGTGCCCCCTCGATGACCTCGTAAAGAAGAACCTCCAGTTCCTCATCGGTATCCGCCACGAAGTCGAGCACCAGATGACGCGACGCATCGACGACCAGCTCAGCGCGAAATTCCAGGCCGCCGCACTGAACTTCAACACGGCCATCAAGAAACTCTTCGGCGAGAAATACTCCCTCGATCGCGAGCAGGCATTCACCATCCAATTCTCGGGCATTTCAGAGAAAACGGTGAAGGAACTCCTCGCACAAGCAGACCTACCGCAGCACATCCACTCGTACATCGTCCAATTCGAGAATGCCCTCACCCAGGAAGAATTCGACGACCCACGCTTCTCGTACCGCGTCGCCTTTGTCCGGAAGACGACCGGCAGCAAAGCCGCCGCCGACAAAGTGGTCGAGTTTTCCCCACAGGTAGCGACGTGGCCATCGAAGCGAACAAGGTGTTCCTGAAAGAGACCGAGAAGAAGAAGTACCGCCCGTCCACCGTCGTCAAGCAGATGAAAGCGGAAGGGTTCACGCGCTTCGGCATGCAGCACCACACAGACCTCTGGAAGGAGAGAGACGCAAAGAACCCAAAGTACCAGTTCGGCACGGAGGTCGAAGGGAGCTGGTTCTGGTATGAGTACTGGATTCACCAAGTGCGCAAGCACTGCCAAGAGCACGAAGGAATGTACAAACCGCCGGCATCACCACCAAAACCCGCAGGAAGCACCGCAAACGACGCCCCGCCAGCCGCCGCAACAGCATGACGTACCGCGGCGCCACCTCTCCCGCCGACTAGTTACGCTATCGAAGGGAGCGACAGCGGTCTGATCGGCGTTTGGTGCGGGTGCTACGGGCCCGTCCCGATCCGGCCTATCACATCTCGGCGTCAGCATCGCTGCGGGAAGACTCAGGTGCCACGCTTTCTTGCAGTAGCACCAGGTGCCGATCTCGGAAGCAGAAATGAATCGACCATCGCGGCGCATGGGAGTCCGTTAAGGCGTCTCATCCACCGCGAGTGAGTAGTCCACCGGCTCACCGATTTTCGCGCGGAGATCGCGCACCCAGTTTCTCGGATTTCGGCCGTGCATGACGCGGCCGAGAAAGCCGAGTTGCTCGGCCGCGTTCCCCCGATTCTGGCGGATGTCGTCCTTGGCAGCTCCCGCGTACGCGCGGACCCATTGATCGAGGTTCGGCGGCCGCGAGAAAACGTAGGTCGCGTGCCCTTGCTGTGGAACTTCCACCACGGTGGCGTGCTCCAGCTCGAAGATGTACTCATCCCGGAAGAGAAACAGCTTGCGGGTACGTTTCCGGAGTTGGTTGTAATAGAAAGAATCGTAGTCCGGCTTCCAGGATATTTGGGCGATGTCGAAATCCGCGGGGATCCGGAGTTCGCCGCAGATGCGGTCCAATTCCGTCCGCTCGATCGGTTCACGTTCCAGCCGGAAGCGAATTTTCTGGATCGCGTCGTAGAATTTGCCGAATCGATGGTACGTCTTGCGGGCATTCGCGAGAACCTCTTGGGTATCACCTGGGAGGGTGATTTTGAGGCGACTAGGCAGGGCCGTCTCCCAGTGCACCAGGTACCACTCGCCGTTTCGAAACAGATACTTTCCGCTCTTCACGAAGGTCGCCTCAACGCCGAACTTCGTACTGATCAGGTGCCTCCACTGGTTCCATGTCGGGTCAAACGCAAGAGGAAGCGAAATCTGGTCCAGGACCACTTCCGCTTTTCGCCGGCTGTCACGATAAACGGCATGGCCATCGAAAAACTCGACTTTCCTGAGGGGAGCACGGAATCGCCACTCCCGACGATCCGGAAGGAACGATAGGATCTTCTTGGCGAAAAAGGTCTCCCGGTCTGGCGAGAGTTCACCGGCAACGAGCAGCGCTCCAAAGCCGCCGTAAGGGAACAGCGCGGGCGCGTCAGGGTCGCGAAGTAGGGTCTGATAGCAGGATCGGAGATCCGGGCGGGCGAGGAGATTGAAGGCGCGTTCGACGGCCTGTAATTGGTCTTTGGACGCAGCATCCGGCTGAAGTTCGAGCCGTCGCACCTTGAGAGCAAGTCTGAGATCTACGGGTCCGGCCGAGGGAACGGTCCGCAGCAGGTCATAAAGAGTCTGCTGGTCGCAGCCAGGACGTCTTCGATTGCTGAAGTAAAAGTAGTCGCGAACGGCTGCGTTGGGAAGGTGAACATGCCCGATGCTGAGGCGGCTGCCGGTGACCGCCGCGCGCACGAAGTATTCGCCCCGCTTGTCAGGCTTTGGCTGCGTCACATAGCCGATCGGTGCGAAGTAGAGTTCCCTTGGGCGACGGGATGTGTTTTGAACGACGCGAAGTTCTCGATTCGGATCGACGGCCGTAGGGTCGAACTCGATCTCGTCTGAGAGATGGATAAAACCAGCAAGGAAACGGGAAATCGTCAGAGAGGCCACGTCAGAAAACAGGCACTTGATCGCTGATCCGTCCGGCTGCAGTTTTGCAATCCGTTGGGACACGAGGGGCGCTGGTGCTGGGGCCGGGCCGGTGGCAACGGATGGCATCGCGAACTGACCTTACATGATCCGCTCAGTCGGAAGCGGAAACATCCTGAACCCCTCGGGCAAGTCGAAAGTGGCGTGTCCTGTAGCCAGCAGAAGCGCCTCGGCGTCATCCAACGCCTCCTGCAGGTCTTCCGGCATCCGAGACGGACCAGTCGGTTCATCCAGTTCAGGCCCAAGATCGGGTTCTGGTGCCTCGGCCGGGGCCGCGGCAAAGACAGCCGCCTCGTCCAGGAGAGCGCCGATCTCCGGGTCATCGAGACCCATGCCGAGTGGGGATCCACAGCCGGGGCAGACCGGCTGGGACTCGTTCAATTCGTCGAACTCAGCACCGCATTCCAAACAACGCACAAATCGTACTCTGGCATCAGTCTAAACCGGACGAGCGGGTTTATGCAAAAGTCTCGAATCGAGATGGGCAGAGCTTCGAATTCCGGATTATTTTCAACGAGTTACGCGCATGACGATCATGTCGAACTCGTGGTGGCCTTTGTTCCGTCGCGTTGGAGCGCGAGCCCCCGCAACTCAGCCGACGGGGGTAGCTAAATGGCGCCGGCAAAATGGAGTCGCTTCGCTACGTCTGCTCTCTCAGCGTAAGGGTGCTCTCGGGGCAGGTCCGTGGCGATCACATGAACAGACGGTAGTCGTAAGACCCCGACCCAAAGCGTTCCATCAACGCCCCAATTCTGGCAATCTGCTTCGATGATTCGACTGTCGCCGGCAGCTTGGTGTAGAGGTCGAAACTGTTCCAGTTCATCTTGGACAGCCCAAGGATCTCCTCGCCCACCGTCATCAAATCCGAGCGGCCAGAGTGACGGCGTATGACGAGCGGCGCCGGAATGCGGCGTTTGCCCTGGTAGTAGTTCAAGCGGGGATTGATCGCTCGGGAAACGCCATGGACCCAAAGAAGGGCTGACTCCCTATCGAGCTTCAACAGCGTGCCCCGTTTTACCGGATATCCGTCCACCTTGAGCGAGCCCTTCTCCTGGGGAACCGAGGACAGATATCGCAAGGCACTGTCCACGTGAATCTCCAGGAGATCGACCTCCTTAACCCCACTCAGACCTGCTTGCAGCCCCTTCCGCTCGTCATTGAGGAAGGGCGTCAATTTGTGGATAACTACCCGGCCGGGCAGCCGGAACCGGGACTCCCAGAACAGCTGGCGAATGGTCTCCCCGACGCGGCGGGCGTCGTCGTAGGACATAAACGCGTTCCGGTGACGGAACACGGGATTTTCGATCTTACTGAGGCGGAATTGCAGTCCCTGTCCCTGGGCGTTGTAGAGATGGCTGCATCCAAGGATGACGTGGCTCCCCTTCTCGGCCTTGCGGTCTAGGCTGATCCCGAGCCCGACAAAGGCTGAATCGTTATCGAGGGCGGACAGAACCCAGGGCGTTCTCATGCTTTTGACATAGAGTGCCAGCGACAACCACCAGCGAATGCGGCATTGCAGTACATTCTCGAGCGTGTCTTCTTCGAGAAACTGAGTTGCGATTCCCTGCGGGACACAGAATGCCTTCACGAAATTATGGAGATCGAACCGCTCATCCTCGGTTTCGAAGGACCGCCAGCGTGCCCATCTAGTCGGTATAAAGATGATGGTGACGCTCGGAAGGGCCGCGGCTTTCAGCGCGTTTAGGCACATCGTAATGTGCTGGCTCAGTTGAAGGGCGCCCCGCTGGTCGTCCAGCGCCGGGTCGATATCGGGACAGGTCACCCACAGATTCTCACCGGGAGCCGGCACCTGCAGTGCCGTTGCGAAGGCATTTTGAAACCCCCCAAATTGAAGCAAGTAGTCAGCTTCAAATTTGCCTGGATTGATCGATTGTTGCAGGCGCTGAAGGTATTCGCTTAGTTTCCTGGATTCTCTGGCCGGACAGACCACTCCGAGTTGAATCGGTGACGTTAGCTTTCTGGCTGTAAGTGCGTAATCGAAAGGCCTATTCTGAACGATTCCCCTCACGGGATGGGGATCAGACACCGTAGCGGTTCCTGCCTGATTTGAGAAAACAAGATCTGGCTCCCTGAGCTCTACGCCGGCGTGAGTGATGATGGAATGAAACTTGCCTTGTACTTGGATCTGCCGGTTCCTGTCAGCACTCATGATCTTCGCAAGTACGGGTGCGCGCTTCACATGGAACTTGAACGGGGAGCCGCAGTTCGGAGGGAATTCGAAGGTTTCGTCCGTGAAAAGGCGCGTTCGCCACGAGTCCAGCGCTTCATTGAACTTATTGTTGTGCTGCCAGCCTAAGATAGTCATCTTGAGGTTTCGTTCAACCTCTTCCGGCACTTCTTCCCCGGTCGGACTTTCGATTCGGACGGTCGGTTTGAGCACGACGTAACTTTTCCCAGCGATTCTCCGCAGATATACGACTACCGCATCGTGAACGAGGTAGTCCTGTCCGCCTTCCTTCCGACGTTCCCGCGCTTTCTTCTCCCAGAGGAATTCTCGATCATCGGTATTCACACCGGCCCTTGCCGCCATGGCCCGCACCAACGCACGGCGGATGAGTGAACTGATAGCCCCATCCTCGAAGCGCAGGTCGATATCGTTGATCGGCACGCGCTCGATCTTATCGCTAATCCGGTCGGCAAAGGCGCTACGGATCTCATCAATCGTTCCGAAGGCGTATGCTTTTTTGAACGGAGCTGCAACAACGGCCTTTCCGGCGGTGCTCGCGTCGAAATACTCCCAGACTTTCCCTTCTGGCCACTGCTTCAAGTCGAATTCGTAAATCTCGGCAGGTGGTGTGAGGGGAAAGGCGTTACTCTTAATCAGGCCGCACGTAGGCAGGTCCAGAAGAGTGAAGTCTACGCGTTCCTCCGTGGGTGTCGAGGCTTGCGCCATCATGAGTTCGCGCGCTTCCTCTACGGCTTCACCTTCAAGAGAGTGCAGGGCGATCCTAAGCATCAAGTCATCGAACCCGCCGGACTGGATGTAATACGCGGAGCGACCGCTCGCGCGGGCCCGGTCCAGCAGTCGACGGACGCCTTCCGGTATATCTCCGTCACCAAAGCCGCACCAGTACAAAACGCCGGTGCCCGGACGGCTGTAGCTCTCCTCCAGAGCCGCCATCAAGGAGGCATCCCGCCCGCTGTAGCCTACGACCAACACGGGAACGTCCTTCAACTGCTCAACAAGCGCATCGCGCAGCATCTTTTCCTGCTGCTGCAATTCTGCCGCCGTATTCTTTAACGGATCGTACCGATAGTCTCCATGCAGGGAGACACAGACTAGCTCGTTGCGCTTCGGCCTGCGAAAGAGCCTTTCCTGGCAATCTATTCCTACCTCGATGGCGGTGATAGATTTCGAGTGAGAGGCCGCCCTCGCGGACAGGCCATCGAAGTTGGGCGACCACACCGATTGAATAATCCCGGCTTCGGCTAGCGCTACCGTGAGGCGATACCCGATGTGGGGAACAGCCTGCCGCACCTTATCCTGAAAGAACGCCCGGCGGTCATCAGCGATGGGGTAGCAAGCCTTAATGTAGAAGCTATACTCTTCGGGGGAGTCGTTCGGCGGGTAGGTTCGTTGACCGTCGAGCCAAAGCTGGATCTTAGACCGCACAGCCGGCAAGGACAACTCCGCGAATTGCGTTTCCAGTCCGGGATTTCTGGTTAGGAAAATAGCCCGTTTCCACTCCCAGATACAGCTTGCAGCGGACGGAATCCCGGAACTGATTGACGATCCTGCGCCCAGCAAAAGAGCATGTTGGGAAGCCTTGTTGATGCCAATGGAGCGGATGAACGCATCCAGGCCCAGGATCAGATCGTCGGCCATCGGTCCTCCAGATCGGTTCTTGCACACCCCCGCACGTTGTCTTGCCTCTTAAAACATTATGCGCTCGAAATGGTTTGTGTAGCGAGCCCTGTTGACGAATTGCACCCGCGCCGTAATACCCCGAACTGGTCGGGACTGCAAGGGCACTTGGATCCCTTCCCGGGTTTTTCCGTGCGCACGAGATATCGAAAGGAGATTTTCAATGCGAGGAATTGCGAGGCAAAAACTCGGGTTCTACCCCTTGCCACAGAACGAAGCAGAGCGGATTCGGCGATTCCTGTCGTTCCGTGAAGACGGTGTCGCCAGCAGCGTGCTCGATCCCTGCGCCGGCGGAGGGGCGGCGATGGCAACGCTTACCTCTGGCGCCAAGACCGTAACCTACGGAATCGAACTCGATTCCTTTCGCGCAGCAGAGGCCCGTTTGGTCCTCGGCCATGTCCTTCAGGGCAACTGCTTTGATGTCCAGTCCGCTGTCGAGTCGTTTTCGCTGCTTTTCGAAAATCCACCGTACGATTTTGAGGTGGGTGAGAACCGGAACGGCCGAATGGAATTCCTGTTCCTCGAACACACCTATCGGTGGTTGAAGCCCGGGGGCGTTCTGGCACTTGTAGTCCCGGGCGAAAGATTATCGACCTGCGCCGAAATACTGGCCGTCCACTTTCGGGACAAAGCGATCTACCGCCTCAGCGAACCCGAGTCGATCCGCTATAAGCAGATCGTCGTGTTCGGCGTGCGCCGAACGAGGCGCGAACGCGATCAGTTGAAAGACTCGGACGTACAGCGGGCCAAAACGAGGCTGTTGGGGCTTGCGCGGAGTTACGATGAATTGCCAGTGCTGCCCGACGAAGCGGATAAGGAGTTCGTGGTGCCGCCGAGCGGGCCTGCTCAACTGGTATATCGCGGCATTCCGTTGGACACGGTTGAGGATCTGCTGCCGGCATCCGCGGCGTATCGACAGGCCGGCCGAATTCTGTTTGCACCTGAAGTCCGCGCAACGGGTAGGCCGCTCACTCCGTTACATGGCGGCCACATTGGCCTCCTGACGACAGCCGGCTTGCTCAATGGAATCTTCGGTGAAGGACCCGATCTTCACGTGGCGCGATGGGAATCGATCAAGGTGACGGACCGGTTTGAAGAGACCGATGAGAATGAGGTAACCACCATTCGGGAGCGTGAGCGCTTCACGCAGTCTCTCACTCTTGTGTACGCGGACGGAACCACCTCGATTCTCGACGAGAGGAGTAGGGAGCCATGAAAAACGCACATCTCCGCATGGGTAGTTTGCGGTTTACCAAGGTGCTACGTGACACGACGATCGACATCACCTTGCGAATGGACCGGATGATTGCCGAACATGCCGCGGACAACCGAAGCGCGCAATGCCATCTGCTGTCGGTGATCGGCAACGACCAGGAAATCGCGGCCATCGCGGCGGCGATTGCAGATGAAGCGCGGTTCTATGCCACCGGGCCGGGGATCAACCGACTCATGATCACGATTGGCGAAGGAGCCGAGGTATTTCGCAGTTCAATCAACGTTCCGGGCCGAAGGCGACCGCTTCGCCACCTGGTTGCGATCTCCGAAGAACTGTCAAAGACGCGCGCAGGCGGCAATCCGAGCGCGCGCCGAACCATAGTGTGTGATGACGATCGAGCATTCCTGCTCTACCGGATCTGTGTCCGTTTCGGCCTGCCGGTTCTACCTGAGTGGAGTGAGTGGTTCGGGGAAATGCTCGAGCGCAAGAACGCGATCGATCCACTGATCGGAATCGGCTGCACCCCTGTGGTAGTCAAGGGAACCAAGAAACGATTTCTGGGCTGGATGGGCCACGCGCTGAAGCGCGGTGCCATCAAGATTCCAGAACAAGGTCAGCCTGCCGCATGGCAGGTACCGATCTCGTTTTCGGCCGGGTCGCCGAAGACGGAAGATGTGGCGGCATGACATTCATCTTGTCCGTCTGCGCGATTCGGCACGCCACCTAGGAAATGCCCCGGCGCAATTCCGACCAACCACAGTAGACTCCATTCCTTCGGGCGTTCCACGCCCGCGTCACTTTTCCCAACAGCTAGCGCAGTCAATCGAATGTCGTCGAGGGCCGTCCCGGTTCCTATACCGGCCTCGACGCTCTTTGAGGAGGCCACTTGTATGAGCATCGTGCCCACGAACATCAATAACTATCTGAGGCAATTCGCACACCAACTCGAGGAGAGAATCTTGCAGCAGTTCCCTCCCTTGCACCAGCCTGGCGAACCATTCCCCGCAGAACTGACGCGACTCCGCCGAACGCCCTACCACGCGCAGGCTCTCGCGATAGCCGGGATTTCGAAGCGCTGGGAGGTCGAGAACTCCGCCGGCGCGATCGCCGAATGCGGTACTGGAAAGACGCTCATCTCTCTGGGAGCAATGTTCGTCAATTCGAAGGGGAGGCCTTTCACGGCGCTGGTAATGGCGCCGCCGCAGCTGACCATCAAATGGTGCAGAGAAACGCTGCTGACCTTGCCCCGGGTCCGCGTATTTCTCATCGACGGCGTCCGCAACGGTGTGGGATCCAACGGACACACGGGGGTGAACGAAGTTCGGCTTCGCAACGGACGGATCGTGCGAGAAGGCCTTCAGACGACACTCAGCGATTTGCGGCTTCGGAAGCAGTTCAAATCCGCTCGCGCGCGGTGGCAGTCGCTGTGTGACTGTCCGGCGGTGTTCGTGCTCTCCCGCGAGGTAGCGAAATTGAGCTACTTCTGGCGGCATGCCTACGGAGTGCCGCGCAGTGGGCCATTCAACGGGTCCATCGTCAACCCGGATACGGGTCGGCCCGTTCTGACTGACGATGACCAGTTGCGGCGAGCCGACTTCCGCAAGACCAAGCACAGTGAGCTCGTCCTCGGCGAGGAGCAAAAGAATGCCTCAAAGGCTCGACGCACGATATTCAGTGCGCTCTGGCAGGCCGATGCGACTAAGGTCCGCCGGTGCGCTCCGATGGACTTGATCGGGCGGCACATGAAGGGCTTTTTCGACTACGGCGTCGCTGACGAGGTGCACGAACTAAAGGGTGACACCGCCCAAGGGGCAGCCTTGGGGACGATGGCTTCATGCGCGAAGCGCACTATCATTCTCACCGGCACTCTGAACGGCGGATATGCGGACGAATTGTTCAATATCCTCTTTCGGCTCCACCCGAAGAAGATGCTCGAAGAAGGATTCGCGCACGGCGAAGCCGGTGTGCGGGCATTCTCGGAAACCTACGGGGTTCTCGAGAAAGTCACAACCATCAGTCCGGCCGATAACGCCTGCTCGGATAAGCCGAAGGTAACTACAAGAGTACGGCGACGCCCCGGCGCTTCACCCTTGCTCTTCGGCCGGTTTCTGATGGAGCTCGGTGCTTTTGTCTCGCTCGAAGATATTTCGGATGCGCTTCCTCCCTATGAAGAGGAGGTGATCTGCGTCGAGATGGATCCGGCTCTGGCTGCTGCTTACAAAAGCCTCGAAGAGGACATCAAGGCGGCGCTCGAAGAACATCGCGGCAACTCGTCCGTCGTGAGCACTGGTCTCAATGCGCTAATGCTCTACGGCGACCGCCCGTTCGGACTCGGAACACTTTACGGCTACGCGACGAATCCACAAACCGGCGAGCGCGAGCGCTTTGTGATTTCAGAGCCAGCGGATCTGGATCAGGAGTACGTCTATGCGAAGGAGCGCCGGCTGTTGGAAGAGGTCAAGACCGAGCTTCGCCAGGGGAGGAGGGTGCAGATTTTCGCGGTCTACACGCAGAAGCGCGACGTCACCCAGCGGCTGAAGAATATCTTGAGCCGTGAGGGCATTCGCGTCGAAGTGCTCACCACCGCTGTCCCGCCAGAAGCCAGGGAAGCCTGGTATGAGCGCCAACTGAAGGCGGGGATGCAGGTGTGCATCGCCCATCCCAGGCTTGTCGCCACCGGATTAGACCTTTTGGGCATGCCGACCATCCTGTTTTACGAATCCGGCTATTCCATCTATGTACTCCGGCAAGCGAGCCGGCGTTCTTGGCGCATTGGACAGAACATCCAGTGAAGGTGAAGTTCCTGGCCTACGCTGGCACGATGCAGGAGAACTGTCTCCGGCTGATGGGGAAAAAGCTATTGGTTTCACTCGCGATGGAGGGCAAGTTCGCAAATCAGGGCCTGCAAGCTCTCGATGACGATGACGACATACTAACGGCGATGGCGCGGGAGTTGGTGACGGAAAAAGGTGTCGGGGAAAAAGCCGATGCGCTCTGGAGAGAAATCCAGCAGCAACACACCCGTCTGCTTGGAAACACGAACGTCGTCGCGATAGCGCAGCCAGAGCCGACGCAGAATGGGCCTATGCAGCCTGAGAGCGACCCACAGTTGGGTCCGCCCCAACCCGAATCGGTGCCGGCCGCTCTCGTCCAATTGGTCTTATCGGAGCAGAGAGCCGCGCGCAGGCCCCGTCATGACAACGACGCCCAGCTCTCGCTGGCGTTCTGACCGGAACACAACACGAAGAGGCTACGCGGAGGGGGCAGAAAGAGGGATTGCACACCTCCGCCGTAGCTAGCTCACGAGGTACGACACATGGAGAATAAGGGTTTCTACATCAACGACCTGCCGCAGTCTGGCGAGGTCACCTTCCTGGCGGCGGTCATCGAAAAGGAACTGCGGCCGAAGAGAAATGGCGGATCATTCCTATCGGTTCGCTTGGCGGACCGAAGCGGCGAATTAGACGCCAAAGCCTGGGACGACCCCGAGACCGTCACCCAATTGTTCGACTGCAACGACGTCGTGAAGGTTCGGGGCGCGATGGAACAGTACAACGATAAGCCGCAGCTGATTGTCCGCCGGATTCGACGCTGTGAACCACAGGAGTATACCGCCTCTGATTTCTATCCGGCGTCAATCCGCGATCCCGAGGAAATGTTCGGCGAGTTGGAGTCGTTTGTCGCGATGGTGCGCGACGAGCCCCTTCGGAACCTGCTGGAGTCGATCATCAACGACGTTTCCATCAGCGCGCGGCTCAAGACAGCGCCGGCGGCGATGAAGATCCATCACGCGTTCCGGGGAGGATTGCTGGAGCACATCCTTTCGCTCTGTAACCTCGCCGCCGGATTGACCGCGCACTATCCCCGCCTCAACTTGGATTGGCTCATCGCTGGAGCCATTCTTCACGACCTTGGGAAGATCGAAACGCTGGCATTAACGGGTGTTCGTTTCGCCTACACGACGCGGGGCCAACTGATCGAGCACGTCACGCTCGGCCTGGAGATCCTCGAGAAGCATGTAGGACGCTTGGCCGGGTTTCCGCTGGACCTCAAGACCGTCCTTCAACACTTCATCGTGAGCCATCACGGCGACCTGGACAAAGGCGCGCTGCGGCGACCGATGCTGCCGGAGGCCTTTGCGCTTTCTCTCCTGGATCTGATGGACGCGCGAATGGAACAGGTGTTCAGGCTGATCGCTTCAGCACCGGCCGGCGAAGAGTTCACATCGTATGTCCCGTCGCTCGAACGGCAGTTGTTCCGCGGATTTGGGGAACATCCGGAACCCGGCGATAGACCGCAAACAATCGAGGGAGGCAAAGCAGCATGAGCGCAGTACCAATGGCAATCACGGCCCAAGACGTGGCCAAGGGGCTCAGCATGTTCGATATCGACGAGTCGCTGGAGGCCTTGGTCGAGGCGGCAGCGCAGGAAGCCGAGGCGAACAATGGTGAGATTTCGGAGGACATCAAGACCGCCCTGGCGACCTACGCCGAAGCGTTCGGATACAAGGTAGATCGAATCGCGAACTACTTGAAGGCACAGAAAGCGGAAGCGGAACTCGCTCAACGTGAGGCAGAGCGCTTTCAGGCACGATACAAGGCCGCAGAGAACCGTGAGAAGCGTCTGAAGCAGATGCTCGTCTGGCTTATGATCTCGCGGAGCACGCCGAAGTTGCGGGGTTCCCTGAATACGATCAGCCTGCAGGCCAACAGCGCGCCGTCACTGACAATTCAGGAGACTACGCACATTCCCGACGGCTTCTACCGGGCGAAAGTGGAGCTCACGTGGCCGGAGTG
Organism: Bryobacterales bacterium; assembly: GCA_963794265.1. Classification (GTDB taxonomy): domain Bacteria; phylum Acidobacteriota; class Terriglobia; order Bryobacterales; family Bryobacteraceae; genus CAWCDJ01. The sequence goes on along the minus strand of CAWCDJ010000003.1, from coordinate 1,835,732 downwards.
GCGTGAGATCGTGGCGTCGCTTCCGCCAAGTCCGCTTCGGGACCGTCTCGTCGGAGCCGCAGACGGCAAGACTGTGCAGAAGGACCTGCAACGAGGGATTCTGTCCGACGCCTTGGCACGAGGCGAAACGATCACGGGAGTGTCGCTTGTAAAAGGGCACCACGTCCGGCTACGCTGAGGAAGTTTTGGGGATGTCTAACGTCAAGTGTGGTTCAGTTGGGCCGAGGCTGAAAGCAGTCCAGTCGCAAGAGCACGGATGAGTAGCTGGCCGGATGTACAATGATCCTTGCGGCCAACAGAACGGAATCGAGAACGAATTATGCCCACGCCAAAACTGAACGCTGAAATCATCGCAGCCGCCATCGAAGGTTTCGAGTCGCAAAAAAGACGAATAGATACACAGATTGGGGAACTCCGGGCCATGTTGTCCGGTGGCAGAACCGAGGGAATCGTCACACCGGAAGCACCCACACGTAAGCGCAAGGTCAGTGCCGCCGCCCGTCGCCGTATGGCAGAAGGCCAGAAGAAGAGATGGGCGGCAATAAAGGCGGAATCTCAGAAGCCGGAACCAGCGGCCAGACCGGAACCAGCAAAGCCAAAGCGGAAGATCAGTGCCGCTGGCAGGCGCGCCATTTCTGAGGCTACGAAACGCCGTTGGGCGCTCAAACGAGCCGAGGCTGCGAAGGAGCAGCCAGTCGGCGCCAAGAAAGCTGCAAAACAAAAGACCGCTGCCAAGAAACCTGCGAAAAACGCTCTGCCGAAACCGGCGAAGAAGGCTGCCGCCAAGGCCACTGAGCAGGGCGCCATGTCGGAAGCTGTTGCTCAGTAGGCGGCGCACTACGTGTCCTTGGGAGACCGAGCACGGATTCCAAAGATCCGTGAACGTCGTGGTTACGCGTAAGAACAGGGCGCGAGCCGCTTCGCGGGCCACTCTAAGAGACGCCGACGACACGGCACCGTGTCGCCTGAAGACCAGTCGCAAGCGCGTTTGGGGAGTAATCTTCCGGGGATGCGGACTTCCCGTGCGTGATCTTTCAGAACGCCCTGCTTGGCGGCATTCTCCGAGTGGGGGCGATTAGGAGGAACCGCCGGTGAACGTTCCCGAAACGCCACTGACGGTCATTTTCCCGGAAACCACTTTTGTCCGTTACGGGGAGTCCATCGGCGGCGTCACCGCCGCTGCGCTGCTCTGGGCGCGCTAGCGGGAAGTCCGAGAGGGAATGGTTCGTCAGCTATTCAGGGTCGTCCCGTTCCTGCATACGCCTAATCTGGTCTTCTGAAAACCGCAGCCATTTGCCTTTCCGCGGCCAAATTTCGCGCTTGAGCGCGACATAATCGGCGCTGTCCATCGGTGCGCTTTCGTCCCCCGGCCGGAGTTCCGGCGAATCCGACATCTGCTTTAGCCTTTCAACCGTGCGCTTATCTTCCTCGGGATCGCGCGGTTTCTTCGGCTCATTCTTGAAAGCACGCCAGCGCGGCAGGTATTTATCCCACATGCGGGTCGTAAAGAAGGACTTATCTTCAGGCGGATAGGCGGCGAAACTGCTGAGCCCCATTTTGAGCGTTTCTTCCGGGAGGGCCGAATAATACGCCACGAGCCGCTTCATGTCGTCCTTGAAGTCAATGCCGTTGATGAAATCCTGCATCGGACCAAGGAAAAGGGGAACGATCTGGGCGTGGAAGTTGTCCTTGGACGTAAAGACCGAGCAGAACGGCAGATAGTAAAGATACGCGAGATCGACCCGATGGCTGGGCTTCACGTTTCGCAACAATTGCGTCGGCAGAACCAGGCAAAAGAAGATATTGATCGTCAGGAGGAATACGAAATAAGGGACGTGCCCGCGCAAATTGGGTTTGCGTCTCTGCTTCCAGTCGTTGACTACATCTTCGGTGGTTTCGGGGACGCCAAGTAGGTCGAGGCCGAAGCTGAGCAGGAATTCAGGATCGAGATAGTCGATCACGGTTTCGGCGATCTGCTTCGCATCGGTGAGGGACTTCGGAAGCCGCCAAGGACCGATTTCTTCCGAAACCCTCGTAACCATCTTTTCGAAATCGATTGCGGTCAGTGACCGGCGCCAGCGTTTGGCGATATCGCGTTCCACCTCCAGAAATTCGCGGCGCGACCATCGCATGAATGCGTCGGCCTCCTCGGACTGCTGGTAGACGACGCCCTGCTTGTCGCCGAGTTGCACGGCTCGGCCACCCGCGAGCGCCACCCGGCCCATGACTTGCGTGATGTCGAATTGCCGGTATAATTCCGCCTGCAGGATGTGCAGGTGATGCGCGTTGGGGTTTCCCTGCACGTCCGGCGTACGGTTCGCCAGTGAGCCAACGAGCTGTTCCGGGGTACTCTTGCTCCGGATCGACTTTTCCAGATCCGCCAGGCATTCTACGAAGAAAAGCGGCGTGATCGTGGACATATAGAAGTTGTCCATCATCACGGCCTCATCGAGATTGAGGCTTTCCAGCGAGGATTTGTCAAAAATCAGCGACGGCCCCTGAGCCATAGGTCAATTATCGGTGATGAGTATCCTTAGAGCGCAAAACGAAACCAAGCTAGTTTGCCAGCTCACCCACCTTCATCCTCGATGATTCGCTGTTCAAGCTCCTCGGGGTAGCGGCGGTATTTACCCTTGCGCAGAGGGATCGTGGTTTCCATATGTACGTAGCCAAGCTCGCTGACGCTCGCGACGTTGTGAGGAGAAACCTCTTGTGATTCTCTGGTTTCTTTCATTATCTGCATGAGAGCGTCCTGAAGTTGTTTGGGTAGCTTGACTGGAGGCGGCTCGTCGCGCCATTTGGGCACATGCTTGTCCCAGAGCCGGGTTGTGAGGAACGCCTGATCGTCGGGAGGATGGCGTGCGAAGGATGTGGTCCCTTCCCTGAACAGTGTTGCGTCGAGCGCAGAGTAATGCTGATCCAGTTTCTTCAGATCGTCCTTCAGATCGATGCCGTTGACGAAGGTCTGTTCCGGAGTCAGGAACAGCGGCGCGACGTGCGCGTGAAAATTGTCCTTCGAGGTGAAGATCGAGCAAAACGGGAGGTAATAGAGATAGGCGAGATCAATGAGGTGACTTGGTTTTACGTTCCGAAGCAATTGCGTGGGCTGCACGAGGCAGAAGAAAATATTGACTGTCAGCATGAAGATGAAATGGGGCACGCATTCCCGAAGCGGCCGTCGCCGGCTGCCAACCCATTTCGAAACGGCTGCTTCCCTGATGTCCGAAAGGCCTAGCATGTCGATGCCGAATGCGAGAAGCCGTTGCTGGTCTATGTTATCGATGATGATGTCGGCCATTGTTCTGGCGTCTTGCAAGGTCTGTGGCCTGCGCCAGTGTGTGCCTATCGCCGCCGTGAGGTTCGCAACCATGGCATTGAAGTCGATTGATGTGAGAGACTGTCGCCATCGTTTCGCGATGAGACGTTCCACGTTCCGGAACTCCCGCTTCATCCATCGGTCCATCGCCTCCTGCTCCACGGGCTGCTGGAAAATGACGCCTTTCTGATCGCCGAGCTGGACTGGTTTCGCACCGGGTACGAATGGACCGCACTTGAGCCTCATGAGGCCGGTTTCCCCCACCAACTCCCATCGCAGGACGCCGAGATGATGGAGCGACACGCAGGCTTCGTAACGTGGTGTCCTGTCAGCGAGAGAGCCGACGATCTGCTCCGGAGTGCTTTTGCTGCGGATGCCCTCCTTTTGGAGATCGGCAAGGCATTCAGCAAAGAAAACCGGCGTGATGACGCATGCGTAAAAAGTATCCAGCAACGCCGCCTCGTCAATATTCAGGCTTTCGAGCGACGACTTATCGAAAAGCAGGTATGGCCTGCGCGGCATATTGCGATTATCGATGATCCGGCGCGCATTCGCGCGGGTCGTCAGCCTCACCTGCGGTGCCCGCGCCAGCATCCCTGCCGCTCGTGGATCGCTTCCGTGAAACGCCGCTCACGGAAATAGGTCCCCACAAGTCGGCATCGCGACGGCGATTGAACGTGCGGAAGTTCTTGAGCGATCGCCAGGCCTGGTGAGCGTTGCTCTTGGTAGGCACATGCAAGCAACTTAGCTGATAATTTAGCCTCGTCAGAGGAATTTGTGGGTCACTGATAAGTCCACACTGGCCGGAACGCCGTACTGGACGCGGCCCCCGCGATCCTGAATGACGGACTGAAGGTCGCGCCACACCGAAACACAGCCTTAATCCGGGAAGTCCACGAACCGTACGTCCGGAGGATAGACTTCACGACCAGTTTCCGTACCATAGATCCAGATCTTCCCAGCCGGTGGTTCAGGCAATTCTCCTGAGACCAATTCAATGAATGCGCGGCCAAGTTCGATGACAGGAGTTGTCTCCACTTCCGATGCTCCACGAGGAAAGATGTGCAGATCGTCAAGGATCGGCCAGGCAACGATCTCCTCGGCGGGTATCGATACACGCTTCGCCAACCTCGCACAAGCATCTTCCACCAGGGCGACGAACGTCTGCCGCTGCTCAGTTGACCAGCCTGCATCCAGGGTTAGCCCAATGTCGGGGATGCCAGCCGCAGTGCGCCATGACGAAACGGCGGCTGATAGCCATGCTGTCCCTGCCTGATCGCTCGCCTCACCGGCATCGATGAGATGCTTGAGGAAAACACCCAGCCCGACGTCATAAGCCCAAAAACCATGGCCCGCATATTCGACGTATTTGGTTTTGCTCACGACACCTTCCTAGCTTGCAAAAGGCAGGACCTCCGGCGAACGATCACAGGCTAGCCCAAGTTCAGGGTTTCGGGCAACCCATTGGGGACGATTTATCGTGAAGGCTTCGCCGCCATGGAATTGACCACGATCCTGAACCGCTGCCATCGTTTCCGAGGTTTTGTCTATGAGCACGCTCGTTTCAGTACCGACAGGAGGAGCATCGAAGTGGTCCTGCGACCGCGCAAAGTTTCAGCCGCGGTCTGCTCGCGGTGCCATTTGCCCGCGCCCGGATACGACCGACTCGCCGAGCGGCGCTTCGAGTTCATCCCTCTGTGGGGATTCTTCGTCTTCCTGCTGTACGCGATGCGACGTGTCGATTGCCGCCGCTGCGGCGTGGTGGCCGTCGAAGAAGTTCCCTGGTGTGACGGCAAGCGCACTCTGACCAAGGCCTATATGCTCTTCCTAGCCCGTTGGGCGCGTCGGCTGTCATGGAAAGAGACAGCGGAGGCCTTTCGTACCTCGTGGGACAAGGTTTTTGATGCGGTTGAGCACGTCGTCGCTTGGGGACTGGAGCACCGCACGCTCGGCCAGATCGACGCGATTGGCGTTGACGAAATCCAATACGCCATGGGCCACAAGTATTTGACGCTGGTTTACCAAATCGATATCGGCGTCACCCGTCTGCTCTGGGTAGGCAAGGAACGGACCATCGAGTCCTTCCAGGGATTCTTTACCGCCATGGGCCAGGAAGTTATTTCCAAGATCTGCTTCGTCTGCTCCGATATGTGGGAACCGTACCTGAAGCTCATCCGTGAAAAATGCTCCGAGGCTCTGCATATCCTCGACCGCTTCCACATCGTCTCCAATATGAACAAGGCGCTCGACAAGGTTCGCGCCGAGGAAACGGGCCGCATGAAACGCGAGGGCCGCGACCCGATCCTCAAGAAATCTCGATGGCTGCTGCTCAAACGCAGTGAGAATCTCAAAGACGAACAGCAGTTCCGACTGCGCGATCTCCTCCGCTACAACCTCAAGACTGTCCGAGCCTACCTGCTCAAGGAAGCCTTCCAGCAGCTCTGGGACTACAACTCACCGGCTTGGGCCGGCAAATTCCTCGATGAATGGTGCCGCCAAACCATGCGATCACGGATCGAACCAATGAAGAAAATCGCCCGCTCTCTACGCACGCACCGCGAACTCATCCTCAACTATTTCCGGGCTCAAAAACTGCTCTCCAGCGGCGGCGTCGAAGGTCTGAACAACAAGGCCAAAGTGACCATGAGAAAATCCTACGGTTTTCGGACCTATCGCGTCCTCGAACTGGCTCTCTATCACTCACTTGGCAAGCTCCCCGAACCGGAGTCTACCCACGATTTCTTCTGACGAATCATAATTTACGGCTTTCGCTGCCAAACCTTCTTCGCCTCAGGGGCAAGATCAGGGCGGAACAGCTGCACGTTCGCGCAGGTGGGACAGATGAGGATCATCCACATCGGATCACCGACCTGGCTTACGCCAAAGTTACTCGCCTGGGTGCGCGCCCGGTCTTTGTTGTGGAATGGGTCAGCGTGCCAGATGTACGTCCCGTTCGCACAAAATGTGCACAACAGTGGAATGCCCAAGCCGATCGCGTGTCCGCCTGCCGCATCGATCCTCAGTAACCCGCGAACAGACTCAGCCACGGCTCCGGAATTCTGGTATCGCTTCCAAGGGTCGGCAACGATCATGCGGTCAAGAAGCTGATTGACGAGTTCGTAAATCGGAAAGGGAAGGTCAGCCCGTCCGATCACCCAAGGCTCGTCACGGTGTTTTTCGCGGTCAAATATCCGGCCTGCCAACATCCAGTAGAGCAGCTTTCCCAACGAATACACATCGCAGGAAGGGCCGATCCGGTCCAATCTTCCGTCACCGAGTTCAGGCGCGCAATACCAGCGCGACCCGGCCACTTCCTCAGTCGCCGTTATGCGATCACCGTCATTCCCGAAAAGACAAAGGCCAAAATCCCCGACGGCCAGACTGCCGTCCGCGCGTTGAAAGACATTCGCCGGCTTGATATCCCTATGGATGACCCCGCGGTCATGCGCACACGCGAGGCCCTGACAGACTTGAAGAAAATCTTCAAGGACCTGACGAATATTTCCGCGCTTCCAGCGGCCATCCTCAAGTGATCCGCCACTGCAGTATTCGGTCACAATGAACGGCCGCTGTTTTCCAGATGATTCTGTGCCGAAGTCAATCAGCGTCACGATGTTCGGGTGGGAGAGCTCGCGATATGCCCGCAACTCGTCATCAAACCGCTTTCGTCGGTCCAGGCTGTCGATATTCTTGAGCCGCTTACGGACGTATTCGGTCGGGTCGCCTTCACGCGTGACGACCTCAATGAGTCCTTGGCCGCCGCCTCCGAGGTTTTTCACCATTCGCCATTTCTTTTCTTCCGTTCCGGTTTCTGGGGATGCCATCGCACTGACCTCGTTGTCGCTCGCCACGTTGATCTCGGCCGGCCCTGGGCGGTCAACCTGTGTTGACTGCGTGTCAATTTCGCTCAACATTTCCGCAAGGCGAAGTTCGAAGATCTGAAGATCTCGGAGGGCTCCTCCAAATTTGAAAAACGGTGCCGGGAGTACACCGCTGGTCGTGCGCATAATCTCCGCGCGAATTTCCTGGAGGCCGACGGATCGGGTCGGAAGCCGGTCGAGAAATTCGAAAGCCGCCGCCAACACAATGGTGGTTTGTTCCCGAACAGGCGGGAGAGAGGCCCAAAGTGCATTGATTTCGGCCTGCATCGTAACAGCCTCGGGCCTGTTGACATCGCCTCGCTGGATCGCGTCGGCCAATTCGTTGATGCGCGGCGCGACACGGACACATTCGGCGACACGGGGCCGTACCACTGCTATTCGCTGGCGGAGATCAGCTATAGAGGCGGCCAGATCTGGGGCGTAGGCAATTACCATCGACTTTGGAGGATCAAGATCATTTTCACACGGGCCTAGTGTCATCTGCTCAGGTCGTGCGCCATGCTTCATCGTTACACGCCGAGATGAGACTAGGACGCCTTTGCCAAGGCCGAGTCTCGGGAAACGGCCTTCTGGCAGATCAGTACCGAAGTCGGCATCGCGACCGGAATGTGACCAAATCGATCCGTAAACCCATGGCCGTGACGTCCCCGAATGCACTTGGGGCTCGCCACGGGTTAGAGCAGCGGTTAACGGTATCCTGGAGTTTTCGGGATGTCGTACATCATCGAACAGGACAGTTCGGAACGAGAGTCAGTCGCGACCCACCGGTTGCTTGCGACAATGCCGCTCCGCACCCAACTTTTTCATGGCATCTCGTGGTTCATCATGGAACTCCGGTTCTCGACGCTTGGCCTCGACGAAGCGGGTGAAATCGACATCATCGGCGGACGGCTCACCTTTAGCGATCCGGACGCGTACCGTAGCGTATACACCGAAGAGGCAGCGCGTTGGCCCGAAGCCGCGCCGGGATTCGTCGAGATGATGGCAACGCGGCGGTTCGTACAGGATGGCGGACTCGCATGGCCGCCGCCCATGGATCTCCTCGTCGGGGTCGAAGTGAAGTGCTCATACGAGAATGAGGGCGTCATCAAATCGGCAAAGGACTCTCCCGACAAGCTCCGGGATCTCCACAAGCAACTCCGGCGCGATGTGGATCTGGGACTCGACATCGTGAGCTTTCTCGACATCATCGCGAACCAGCCGGCAACCGGAAAAGACAGCGACGCATGGTGGAACGCATCCAGCCAAGCCTTCGCGACGCTCGACGCGGCAGACCCCATCCTCGCGAAACGCATTCCGGCAGGATTGCCGGTCGGCCACTGGGTATGGAGCGTGGGAGCTGTCGCTGGTGGCCATGAAGGGATACGCGGAGCTGGGGGACCGATCTGCGTCCGCCGCCCGTCCCCAAACTCCCACACGCCGAAGCGCGTCCGCGTCGAAGAACTGCTCATCCAACTTCTCGGTGTCCTACCGCGGCCGCGCACGCCGCTTGTCCTCCTCAAGGACTGCAAGACATGCCAGCGCATTCACCCATTCGCCGAAGGATCCGAGCCTGGTGACGGCTGTCTCAGCTAAAGAACTCACAGCGGCGTCGTATTCCCGGCAGTATGGCCTTTAAGGTAACCGTGTTGGTTCGGTCTGAAATGCGGAAAGCGATCCTAGAGTTGGTTACGACAGTTTGGATTGCTCCCGACGAAACGGCGTCCTGGGAAGCTCCGGCGGATTAGTGCCCGGAAGTCTTAGGTTCGATCCGCTGATGCTTCGAAAGCCCTTCGGCGCTTTAACGTAGCAGCAGCCTCATCGAATCCGCGCCGCGATGGCCGTTGCGAGCTCCTGCATCGAACAAACACTCAGGCCGCAGCGAGCACCTGAATAGCTCTCGCGATCTGGGTGTCCTCATCCGCCCACGCCGCCTCCGGCGAAAAGGGTTCTGATACATCTGGGGCGACCCCTCGCCCTTCAAGAATCGTGCCGGCCCACGTCCGATACTCGACGACCGGCAGAGCCACCCGGTAGCCATGGCCGACTTTGAACGAATTCGCGCCGACCACTCGGCCAGGCGTCTTCTCCCCGACAATTGTTGCGAGTTTGTCCTCGGCTGCAAAAGCCGCAATCATCTCGCTGGCACTGGCGGAGTGCTGATTTACCAAAACCACGATTCTGCCGTGAAAGGGCTGGTCTCCCAACCCCTCCGTCTTCACGGCCACGGACTTGTCGCCAAGACCAAACTTGAATATGAGGGGAATGAGGCCGAGCTTCGAAGGCGGGATTCGATCGAATACGGGTAGGGCCTCTTTATCGAAACCCTTCTCCGCCCTTGATCGTGTCACGCTGTGGCCCACACCTCTGCGGTCGGGACAGAGATGGCTCATAACACGCAGCGACCCCAAGCCGCCGCCGGTATTGCCACGCAGATCGATGATCAGGCGAACGCAGGCGAGATCGCGAGCCGCCGAGCTCACCGACGCAGCCACGTCAATGCCCACGATCCCGGGGAACATGCTGACCTTCAACAGGCCGATGGAGTCGGCGAGCCGCTCCGAGGTCACGACATCGGGGATATTGACGGGCTGTTTCTTCGAGCGCGGGTCGGGGATGTCGATTGTCAATCGAGCGACTTTGTTGCCGGCTTGCGCGATGTCGGCCTCGATTCGCTCGCCCATGGGAAACTGCGGGGCTTCTGACGTCGAAACCTCGCGGCCTTTCAGTGTAAGGACAATGTCGCCCGAACGGATCCCTGCCTTCTCCGCGGCCCCACCTCGGTGGACGTCCTGGAAGCGCCAACGTGGGCCAAAGGAGGTCTCCGCCTTGATGACCGTGGCGTTGATGGCTTGTCGCGCGGATGCAGCCTTGAAACGGGTGCCAAAGAATCCCACATGGCTGGTTTTCAGCTCCAGTAGAAGGTCGTTCAATGCCTTTTCGAACTGATCTGGCGCAGCGTTGACGATGGCCTCTCGCCGCTGGTTAACGAGACTCGTCCAGTCTACGCCGTTCAGTTGAGGGTCATAGAAGCGTTTACGGACAGCATCCGCGACACGATCCAGAATCTCCGAGCGGTCGTCCCTTGTTAATTCAGTGTTTGCCTTCATATGCGTTCGATAGGATCCGAAGCCCGTCACCGACGACTATGAAACCAGCCCACAGCCGCGGAGGAGCAGCCTTCCCATACCTCCCGGTAATTCGCAATTTTGCCTGCGTAAGCGCGGAGCCCACGTCCAAACCAGCATCGAGTTGGCTGTAAAACTCCTTCATCAGAGTCCTTGTAAAGTCGTCGTCGGCACTCCAGAGATTGGCGACAACTGCCTTCGCACCGGCAACAAGGAACGGCCGAACCAGGGTTGCCGATCCTTCTTGACCGTTGATTTTGCCCGTTCCGGTGTCACAGGCAGACAGCGTGACAAGGTCAGCTTGAAGAGGCAGCGTCACAATTTCGCGGGCCTGCAGCAATCCGTCTTCACGGCCCTGTGGATCGGTGCGAAACACGAGCGCCGATCGGTCCGGATATCGAGTGCTGATTAGGCCGTGGACGGCAAAATGCAAGATTCGGAATCGTGATAATGGCTGCTGCTTGAATGCAAATTCTGTTGCTTCGGCTCCCTTGAGTACCACGGAATCTCCGCCCACAATCGAGGCAACGGCCTTGGCCTCTTCCTCGGCCGCGGGTAGCGGGGGAAGTTCCGTTCCATCCAGGTCATAGATTCCGCGCTTAACCCTCAAGGACGCTTGCGTGGACAAGCCTTCCCCGCGTTCAGGACCGCCGGCGGCGACGGCCAGCGCAGCAACTGCACGGCGATCGACTGCGGGCGTCTCCCGCAGTAGAGCGAGGACGGTGCCCGACGGGGCGTAGGTAACGACGTGCGACTGTAACAAACTCTGGCCTGACGGGGCGATGAGTACCTCAAACGGAAGACCAGCCAGGGGACTGTCAGGTACCACGATCAGCCGCTTCTTAAGACCCATCTCGGGAACGCTACCAAGGAGATTCTTGTAGGCCTCGGCGGCCAGATGAGTCGTGTAGTCGTTTTGGCGGATGTTCTGCAGGAGAGCTTCAACGGAACGGCTGATGACGGCCTTGCCAGGTAGAGCATTCAAGCGCAGGCTTTCACGTGTCGCAACCAAGCAGTACGAAACAGGTTCGGCGAGGACGTATTCGATGAAAACCTCATCGGGACGCAGACGCGCTCGTAGCGCGCTCGGCGCGACCGGTTGAGAAGTACGCATCCATTTACGGCTATTGGCAGCCTCGGCTGGAGAGATGGACTGTTCGGCTACCAGGATCCGATCGAGGATCTGCTGCCGCTGTGGTTTGTTCGTTGTTTTCTGGAGCGCCAGTTGCAGCGTGGAGATTTGTCTCGCCAGGGAGGAGGTGCCTCTGGCCAGCATCGCGCTTGTGGTGGGGGCCAGCCTCAAGAGATCTGCCACCGACCTGCCGCGAGCGCCTTCAATGACGGAAAACGCTTCGGTCGCGCTTTTCAGATCGCGCGCCGTGAGAAGGAAATGGCCGACGTAGAGATCATCCATGACGGCAATCAGCGAACTCTTCGCGCTGGTGCTCGAAACGTTCGAGAGCATCCCATTCGCAATATCGGTTGCTTCCTGAAATGTATCGTCAGCTTGACGATACTGGCGGCGGGCAGCTTTGATTTCGGCGTAGGCCGCCAAATAGCGAGGCAGAGTGTAGCGATCACCGGCATTTCGGGTTGCCTCAATCCCCCCGGCCAAAGCCTGTTCGGCGGCATCCAACTGGCCACGCTCCCGATAGATGTTCGACAACTCCAGGGCAGCCTGCGATACCAGGCGGCGGGCGTCGACTTTGTTGGCTAGATCGAATGCCTGCTGAAGCTGGTCAATAGCAGTACTCTGGCGGTTGGCCTTTAGTGAGAGCCTCGCCATTTGGATCAATAGATCGGCTTGATATCCGTAGCTTTGGCGCTCGACCGCAGCATTCAGCACGCTCTGTAAGATCTTGGTTGCTTCCGGCTCCTGGCCAGCAGCCGCCAGGGCGCGCGCCTTCTCTGTGTATGTCATGACTGGATCCGCTAAATCCGGACTGGATGCCACGACCTTCAGCGCGCGGTCCAGATATTCGAGCGCCTGCTCGGGGCGTCCGAACTCCGTGAGGCCACTTCCGATCAATGTAAGGTATCGAATCTGTCCTCCAATATCACCGTTCTTGAGCGCGTGGGACAGCGCGTTGCCGATGCTCATGACTGCGCCGGAGTGATCGCCCTGCAGGAAGCTGATGATACCCAGCTCGCCCGTCGCGCGTGCTTCCCAATCTGGGTCCTTTAGGGATTTCGCCAACGACAGTGCTTCGGTCCAGTCCTCCTGTGCGAGACCATCATCGAAGTCCATATCCACGTCACCCTTCACGACCAGACAGCGGAGCTTCAGCTTGGTGTCGTTCTGAACGATCGGGGTACCGAGATAATCGGAGAGAGTTTGCGAGACCTCAATGAGCGGCAACTGCGGAAGGCGGCCTCTGATGGCGCTGATCCTGGAGTACAAGGCATTCCGCTCGTCGCCGGCCGCGGAAAACATCTCCTCCGCTCTTGAAAATAGCGGCTCAGCTCTCGACCAGTTCTTCAGCCAAGCCAAGCGGTCGGCCTCGGCTAACAGATCCGCAGCGGTCTGGGCATGAGCGTTCCCAATCGCCGAAGCGAGGATAACCAACGCAATCGCGAGACTGGCGATTTCATGAATCCCAGTCGTACGTTTCACTCCGGGGAGAGGCGAAGCCCGTGATTTGGTGGGCCGGTTGAGAGGCGACCCTGCCACTCGATGACCACGAATTTGATGTCTCATTAAACGGCAGCCCATCGTTCCTTCCTTGTTAGTCCAAAACGACTGCGTACTCGCGCCAGGCGGAGGTTCCGCTGCGGATCGCCAAGACATAATCCCCAGGTGGCAAGTTGCGGAGATCGACCGCGACAGCAAGAGTCTCTGCAGCTCCATCCCATGCCGCGGTGCCTGCGGTGTTAACGACAGATTGACCTGCCTGGTTTCGGAACTGCACCGAGTACAGCCCGTCCTCCACGCCAACGGGAAGCTCGATGCTGAGATCGAGCTGTGCCCGCCTCAGATGTGGGGCGAATGCCTCATTAGGCGGCTGTTTTCGGTCAGACCTCTCTGCCGTCCTGTTCCGGAAGTCGAGCACCGCCTTGAGGGCTGTCGGGTTGTGTTCTGCAACGGTCTCGTTTCGATGCCGCGGGGGCGCCGCAAAGCGCCAAATGAGCCCCGTAAGCAGTAAGCCCAACAAGCAACATAATGCCGTTCCGCCGATGAGACGCCGTCGTGATCTCCGCCGAATAGCGTGGTACTCGAGGAAACATGGTGAACACGTCGCGATGTGGTCAACGATGTCCTCCGCCTCAGGGAACTTCAGATGTCGCCCCGCGATTGATTTGAGGGCTTCCGATCCGGGACAACCGAGGCGCTCTGGGTTCGGAAAGCCCGACCTGACGTATTCGGAGGCAAGCTCAAGGAGCTTTTTCTCCTCGCGGTCGGTGAACTGTTTAGCCGCGCCCTTCTCGTCTATCATTCCGGCTCCTTACCGTTTCGTCGCTTCGCCTGGTTCTCAAGGAGCGTCTCGTAGGCCTTCTTCACGCCGTAGTAAAACCGCGATTTTGCTTGCTCTACCGTGATTCCTGCAAGCCGCGCAGTCTCTTTCCAGGAAAATCCTAGCGTGCGGAAGTTGAGCATGTGCTTTATCTGGTGAGGAAGATATGAAACGAGGAAGTCCAGAGCCAACTTCGTTTCCATCGCCGCAACCCAATCCGGCGCTCTGGGCTTGTGATTCTCCTCGAGTTCGTAGAGGAGACCCTCGTAAGCCAAGCGACTGTCTCTCAAGAGTTGGGAGCGCACGCAGTGGTGGAACGCCGTAATCAGGTATCCGCTTAGGTTGCGTTCCACATCCGGCTCGTCGCGAAGCCGAGCAGACACCTCCATCGCGACTTGCTCCAGGAGTTCTGCGGCGCGCGCGCCATCGTGCAACTCGATCTCAACGTGTCGATATGCCCACGGCCAAAGCTTCCGCGAGGCTTCGAGGAGGCGTGCATCAAGTGGACTGCCGCACCTATCCTGCGGCCGGATCCAGAATTCTGGTATCCGGTCCGAGCCTCGGTCCCGTTTCCTCCGCTGTGCCTCTCCCATCGCTTTGGCCCGTGCGAACAGTCGTCGGCAGAGGGTTGGTCATGAATGAAAGTCGAACGTGAGCATCCCCTCTACTTAAATAAGCCATGGGCAGGGCAAAAAGTCAGAAAGTTTTTTGCGAAATCTAGCGATCCAAAGCGTTTATCGGGCGAGATCCCGTACGGTCCAGTACGATTTATCGCCGAAAACAAGAGGCCGATGCCGGCTCTGGGCACCCTGGCAGCAGACGGCACAGCGACCCGGCGTCGAAAAGGTCCAAACAGCGATCAGGGTCACCGTTTCGAGAGCCGACCTGAAGTCCCCCACGGGAGCTAGTCGTGAAATCATGACAAGCTGCTTTCCGATCCGGCGACGGACATCTCTGTTCATCAAACGGCGGCGGTGAGTGTGATCAATTTCATGGTTCGATCCAGATCCAAGTCTGACTTTCCTGGCCGGGAACTGCTTATTTCAGTAGAGGGCCAATCTGGAGAGTGTCGAAACTCGGCGGCGGTTCGAGGGGTATCAAGCACGACAAGGCAGCACCAGCGGGCGGGGAGCAATATGAAGGCAGGCCGGAGGAAGGGCCGGAAGGTTGGCAAGCCTAGGGGCAAAACTTGCCGTTGGAATGCGGAGTTGGATGAGGTTCTAAAGACCGCCTGGGCTCGCGGAGGCTTGCGCGCCGCGCGGCGTGCTATCCGGCAGCACCGACCACAGTGGTCCTGGTATTCGGTCAAGAAACGCGCTGCATACTTAGAGTTGTGCCGGCGAAGGGCGCCGCGCTGGACGGACGCGGATGAGAGCCACCTGCTCTGGTCCATCGACAGCAATGCGTCGCTGGCACTGATTGCGGAGCGGCTCGGCCGAACTGTTGCGGCTGTCCGGAAGCGGCTTCGGGATCTCGACTACACGGCAGAGAGTTTGGGCGGATTCAAAGTCAAGGATGTCGCCGACATGTTCGCGGTTCCACCTGCCAGGGTTCAATACTGGGTCGCCGAAAAGCTTCTCCTTACCAAAGGTGGCCGCATCACCGATAGTTCGGTGTCGAAGTTCCTCTCTGACCATCCGGAGAAAATTCCATTCGAGAGGCTGAGCGTGGACATGCAGAATTGGCTTCGAGAGATGGGATACCCGGACCGCACGGCCAAGCAGAAAGCGGCCGGAGCGGACAGCGAATGAGGTTTAGGCGCTTCGAACAAAACAGTAGCCGTCGGCAGCTGCAAGCCATTCGGAGAACGGCGGGTAGTACTTCGGACCGGCTTGGAACCACTCATCATGGCACCGCTGATTGTAATGAATGAGCCGTTGGTAACGAGGGTGGTGAACGACCTCGTAGCGCAGTGCCGCGTACCATCCTTCGGACCGCGCCGCGCCGCGCCAGTTCGACTCGCCGGAACGAATGAGGCTATAGAAAAGAGATCGGATCCACAGAGGGCTAGGAGCCCGTGGCAGTAGTCAGTCTTTTTCAGGCGGCGAGATGAGGGCGCGTCACTTGAATTGCGCCGAACGAGAGTGGAGCGTCGATGTCGCATAGGCTACTTTGCAACGCAAAGGGTCCTGATTGTTTCTCCTCCATCGGTAGTTTCGTCCAGAGCCACAAAAACAGGCGCGTAAATTGCGTAAGGAGTTCGAAACAAAGCCCCTGTAACCGCCTGGGCTTGCCCACTCCCAGAGTCTTCCGCAGGATCAGCGAAAGGTTGAACGCCACTCCGTGGACCAGCAGTCGCTTCAGGATGTTGTCCCTTCCGCGCAAATGAACTCGCCTCATGCCGCCGGTTTCGTACAGATGCGCGAAGCTCCTCTCGGTCAGTTCGCTGCGCAGTTTCTGTAATCGCTTGTTGCGTTCTGCTCGCACACGCCGCCGATTCTCATACGTCCGCTTCTGCTCTTCCGCCTTCCCCTCGCCCTGCCACTTCCGCCGTCCTCGCTCCGGTTCGGGTATGTAACTCCGGGCTTCCCGTCGATGCAATTCCTGCAGTACCGCTCCGCTGTGATAGCCCTTATCGGCTACCACCTCTTCCACCCCCCGGGCATTGACTTCGCGTGCTGCGGCCTGTGCCACTTCCAGTGTCTGGTGGATGGTGGTGGTATCTCCTTGGTCGGCCGGTTGCAGCGTTATCGCCAACAGCGCTCCCGTCGTCAGATCCACGGCGTGCTCGGCTTTGTGCGCCAGATGCGTACGACCGTCCTTCATCTTGGTAATCCGCGCATCCGGATCGCTGGGGCTCATCCATTCCTGATTGGAGCCCTTCTTCTTCCGCTTCCGATCCAGTCGTGCCAGCTGTTCCTTGGTCGGGTTCTCCATCCCCGCCGCCTTCGCCAACTCTCTCAAGTAGTCGTGGTAGCTCTGCCCGTTATCTCGCCGCACGATGCTCTTCAGAGCCGCATTGGCTTCCAGGGTTGTGGCGTCAATCGATACCGTCCGCCCACTGGCCAATCCCTCTTCACCCAGGATCTTCAGCACCCAGCGGAAGACCGCCTTATGCGTCTCCAGCCAGTACGAACGGCGCGTGCGCGAAATCGTGGAATGGTCTGGGGTTGCCTCATCCAGCGCGTAGCCCAGGAACTTCCGCAAAGACAGCGAGTCGGCCGTCCGCCAGGCGATCCCGCGCTCCGAATCCAGACCCTCGAAGTACCCGATCAGAAGAGATCGGAAGTACACGCCCGGCGCCATACTGGGCCGGCCATAGGGACTGTTCTTGTAGAACTTGCGGCACAGCCGCTCCACCTTGGCATCGAACTTATGCCCATCCAGAATCTGATTCAGCCGGTCGTAGAAGGCATTCGCTGGTGTCTCGACCACATCGCTGGTCGCGATCCACAGATCCTGCTGCCGCTCACGCTTCCGCCGGGTTCCCATCGCCATGTCCTATAGACGCTCAGAACATTCCAGAGGTCACATGTTTTGGGGCAGTGATCTCACTATTACCACGGGCTGCTAGGACCGGAAGCGGGCAGAAGGCTGGGGCATCGGTCTCGCAGTTCATTCGCTACGGCTTCATGAAGGGGTTTCCCCGGTTTGGAGACAGCGTCGATCCAGAGGGCGAATGCTCGCGATTCGACCAGTGCGGTGATGGCTTGGTTGAGGCGCGATGCTTCCACCGCTCCAAGAGCATGGACAGCCCGGGCCTTCTCGGTTCCGGGACAGGCCAGGCTGCGGGTGGCAAGAACTTCCGACGTCCAGTGTTCCAGCGTCGGCCATCTGACGGGCGCCGTCTGGTGCCAATCGGCCTTGGTGCGCTCCCACGTCGTCCAAGCTTGCTCTGTGCGGAGATCCTTGTAAGCGTAGTACATCAGGGCATCAAACCAGCCCTCGGCTCTTGCGCTGGCGAATTGGTGAGTGGTGACCCATTCTTCCAAAGATTTCCAAACGGGAAGACTGTCCTTTTGTTCCCGGCTCTGGCTCTCCAAGAACCCGGGGCACCGAGACTGCAGGGCGGCGCGCACGACTTGTGGAAGCTGCTCTGCGGTTTCAGTAATGACCCGCACCCACAAAATGATCAGGTGCCATTCCGCGAATGCCGCTGCGCCATCCGCCAACTGCCGCCACGGCACCAGGAGCGCCCCCTGCAGTGCTTCTTGTTTTCTGTCGCGCCGAACGTTGAGAACGAGGTTTGCGGTGTCTCTTTTCGCCATCCACGGCTCATTTCTGGGGGAGGCCGCTTGGACTGGTGGTCAAAGCTTTTTTACTGTACCAACTCCAGTGCTTCGGTGGAAGAGCGAGAAATCGACCAACGCACAGTCGCGGGCACGACGTCGCCGTTCGTCGCAGGAGGGACACCAGGAGAACTGTAATGCGGGGTTATCAATGATCTTCAACATCGGCGAGTGCCGGGAGGTCGTGTTCTGGGTGTTGCTGCTCGGCAGTTGGCAGTTTTTGGCATCGCCAGGGAGCCAGACCGGCATTATCGGTACCGTCGGCACAGCCGCATTCCTGGCGTACGCGTGGGCAAATCTCGATCGATTGAGAGGACTGGGCCTCGATTACGCGCGCTGGCGATCGGCCGCCCGGGCGGACTGGGTCCTCGCCGCCGTGGCTGGTGTACTGGCCGGCAGCATTGTCTTTGTGATCGGGACAGTTTCGGGACAAAACATGAGGCTAGGCGAAAACTGGCAGCTTATCGCCCTCCAAGTGACACTGGGGCCTGTACTCGAGGAAATCGTGTTCCGTGGTTACCTGTTCGCGTTCCTCGTGTGGTTGTTGAGCAAGGGAGCCAATGACGCTGGCCGGGGACGGTCGGTCGTGGTTTTCGCGGCGGTGGTCTTTGCTGTTGCGCATCTCGCACAGCCCGGCGTCAGTTGGCTACAATTGGCGTGCATCACGTCGACGGGCACGCTCTATGGCTGGATTAGGTGGCGCTCTGGATCGACAGCTCCCGCCGCCATTTCACATGCGGCATACAACTTGGCCCTTTATGCGATTAACGGCGCCATGTTGCTCGGCGAAAAGGCCCTCGCGCCACGGTGATTCGATGTTGTTATTGTATTTTGACAGCTTAAATATTGACAATTTTGATTGTCTCTGAAATGATGGAGGTGGCTCTTTGATTCCGGCGTTTGACCCCAATACTGGCGCCTTGCCACCGGGAAATCATCAGGCAACGTTGGAGCAGATCGGGAAGCGCTTCGGTTTCACGCCCCGGCGTCGATGGTTGTTGAAGGGGCTCCGCGCCGCCATCGAGGCTTTTTGGGCGGTCGGTATTCAAGATATCTACATTGACGGCAGCTTCTGTACGGAGAAGCCAGATCCCGGTGATGTCGACGGCTATTGGGTTGAGCCCGACGAGGGCGTCTATGATCGCATCGATCCCTACTGGATCGACTTCGAATTGGTCTTGGTTGCGCCCGTTCGGAAGTGGAAGTGGCGTATGTGGAGGGACCATGGGGTTGAGTTCTTCATTCATCCGGCGATGCAGGCAACTCCGGAGCTGGGATTTCCGGAGTTCTTTCGGAAAGATCGGGACGGGCAACCGCGGGGCCTAATTCAGGTGGTGAAGGCTGAAAAATCATGATCAAGAGCGACGCGCAGAGAGAACGAACAGCGGCCCAAATTGAGGGTTTTCGGCAGGCACTCGCCAAGGTCGCCAAGGACAAGCCTGACAAGCGCTCCGCCGCGATTCGCGGAAGCTATGAGAGCATGATCCGGCAACTCGAAGATGAGCTGGGCGAGTATGACCGGCTGAAATCCGGCGAAGTGGCTCTGCCGCACGTAGAACGGCTCGATCAAATAGCCCCCTTCATCACAAGGATCCGGATTGCGAAGGGCGTTTCGCAGACCGAATTGGCGAGGCGTCTAGGCGTGAGCAAACAGGTGATCAGCCGTTATGAAGAGAGTGAGTACCAGACCGTGGCAATCTCCAGGCTCCAGGAGATTCTTGATGCCGTCGGCATCAAGGCAGATGTGACACTCAGCGCGTAAAGCCAAGTGCAGCCAACGTCTCGGCCCTCGGCCGGAAGTCGCGACATTCCCGGCTGCAACGCGATAACCTTTACTGTTCTGAACATTTCATTATCATGAGCGTAACTGCCGCTATCCCAGAAGTCGGCCAGATCGTCCGCGTCCGCCAACGCCTGTACTTGGTGGAGGGCCTGGTCCCGCGTCCACGGCCCCAAGATTCCACGCTCGTCGAACTCTCCTGCATCGAGGATGACGCTCAGGGGCAGGAACTCGCGGTTTTGTGGGAGCGCGAGCTCGACGCTGCGGTCCTGACTGGTGAGGAGTGGGCACGGCTTGCCCAGCGAGGCTTCGACTCGGCCGAGTACTTCTCCGCCTATCTCAATACTCTGCGGTGGAACTGTGTCACCTCCACCGACGCCACCCTCCTGCAATCCCCTTTCCGTGCTGGTATCCGGCTGGACGCCTATCAGCTCGAACCACTGAGGAAGGCGCTCAACTGCCGCGCGTGAATCTGTTTATTGCCGATGACGTGGGCCTGGGCAAGACCATCGAGGCTGGATTGATTGCGCGGGAATTACTGATGCGCAAGAAGGTCCGCGAGATCGTGGTGGCGTGCCCACCGTCGATGCTGCTTCAATGGCAGGAGGAACTCGAGCAGCGCTTCGGCCTGCTCTTCGAGATCTTCGACAAAGACTTTATCGCGCAGATTCGCCGCGAGCGAGGCTTTGGCGTCAACCCCTGGACGGCCCATTCCCGCTTCCTGATTTCCCACCGGCTGTTGATCGACGAGACCTACGCCGGACCTCTCCGCAACTGGCTCGGTGACATTCCGCCCTGGCACCCTGCTGATCCTCGACGAGGCGCATCACGCCGCTCCCTCGAGCGGCCAACGCTATGCTATCGACTCGCAAATCACGCGGGCGATTCAAGGGCTCTCTCCCAGGTTCGAACACCGACTGTTTCTATCCGCCACCCCGCACAACGGCCATTCGAACAGTTTCACCGCCCTGCTGGAGCTGCTGGATCCGCAGCGCTTCTGCCGCGGCGTCAAGGTGGTCAAGCGCAACCTGGATGATGTGATGGTGCGCCGGCTCAAGGATGACTTGCGCGAGATCGTTGGCGGATTTCCGAAGCGCCACGTCGTGCAGGTGGATATTTCGGGCCTGCCCGCCGACTCTCCCGAGCTGCGTATTGCCGCCTTGCTCGACCAGTACCGCGGCCTCCGCGAAGAGCGGCTGGCTGGAGAAAGCAGGCGCATGCAGAGTGCTTCCGGCCTGCTGATCACCGGTCTTCAGCAGCGGCTGTTCTCTTCCATCGAAGCTTTCGCCAAAACGTTGGCGGTCCATCGCAAGACCGTCAAGAAGCAGTGGGATCAGGCGCCGCCAGCACCGGCCGCCGCGACATCGCTCGACTTGCTCGCAGAATCAGTAGGAGCGGATGACGAACGAGCGACCCTCACTGAGGAGGCGCTCGCCGCGGAGGCCGACGCCCAGATGGAGGCCGCCACCACGGCGACCATCGGCCCCACCGAGGATCAATCATCGAAGTCCCTCTTTGACCGGGAGCAACAGCTTCTCGACGAGATGACGGAGCTTGCCGACAAGGCCCGGTTCCAGCCCGACGGCAGGGTAAAGAAGCTGGCGGAGTGGATTCGCACCGAACAGCTCAAGGACGGCAAGCACTGGACCGACATCCGCGTCATCATCTTCACGGAGTACGACGACACCAAACGCTATCTGCTCAATCAGCTAAACGCACTCATCGATCAATCGGACCGCGCCGAGGAGCGCATCGCGGTGTATCACGGCCCGACCCCGGCCGCAGAGCGCGAGACCATCAAGAGAGCCTTCAATGCAGATCCGAAGCAGCATCCACTGCGGATTTTAATCGCCACCGATGCAGCGCGCGAGGGCCTCAACCTGCAAGCCCACTGCTGGAACCTTTTCCATTTCGACGTTCCCTGGAACCCCGGGCGTATGGAGCAGCGCAACGGCCGCATCGACCGCAAGCTACAGCCCAACCCCGACGTCTATTGCCATTATTTCTTCTACACGCAGCGGCCTGAAGATCGAATCCTGAAGGTGCTTGTCGAAAAGACGAAGCGCATCCAGGAGGAACTTGGATCGCTCTCACAAGTCATCGAAAGTCGCCTGGAAAGGCTGATGAAGAACGGCATCCGCCGCCGCGATCTCTCGACACTCGAACAGCAGATCCGCGACGCTGACATCGAGAAGGAACGCCGCGAGACGATGCAGGACGAACTGGAAGCCGCCCGCGAGCGGCAGGACGCCCTCCGCGAGCAGATCGACCGCCTTCGCGGCATGCTCAATCGCTCGCGCCAGGCCGTCGCCTTTCAGGAAGACCATTTCCGCGCCGCCATTTCCTGTGGACTTCGCATCGCGGGGTCCGAACCACTTGGTGCCCAAGCCGCCGGCGACACACCGGCCTCCACCCACGGCCCGACGCAGTACACTTTCCCCGCGATCGACCAGCGCGATGGAGCCGATCCAACCTGGGCCGCCACGCTCGACGCCCTGCGCAAGCCACGTGATCGGAGCGAGCGCCTGTGGGAGTGGCGTCGCAACGCACCCATCCGGCCCGTGGTCTTCGAAGACCCCGGAATCGTCACGGATGAGGTGGTGCATCTTCACCTGGAGCACCCGGTTGTCCGCCGTCTGTTATCCCGATTTGTCTCCCAGGGCTTCGTCCATCACGATCTGTCTCGCGCCTGCTTGAGCCAGACCAACGACGCCATCCCGCGCGTGATCCTGCTGGGGCGATTGGCACTCTATGGCCCCGGGGCCGCCCGCCTTCACGAAGAGATCATTCCCGTGACGGCCCGCTGGCGCGAGTCCACCCGAACGGAGCCGCTCACCCCTTACGCCCGCACAGCCGAAACCGAAACCTTGCGGCTGCTCGATGATGCACTGATGGCTCCGCGCGATCACCGTCTCAACGACACCATCCGCCGCCAACTATTGGAATCGGTAACTCGCGACATCCAGGACCTGCTGCCTCACCTTGAAACTCGGGCGCGGGAATACGAACAGGACGCCCGCACCGCTCTCGGCAAACGCGCGGACGCTGAGGCCAAAGCCATGCGAGAGATCCTCGACCTGCAACAGACCCACCTACTCTCCACCATCAGCGCTCACGACAAGAGCCTTCAGTTGTTGCTCGACTTCAACGATGACGAACGCCGCCAGAAAGAGCATGACCGCCGCTACTGGGAGACACGCCTCGGCGAAGTGCATCGCGAACGTGAGACAGAGCCTGAGCGCATTCGTGCCCTTTATGAAGTGAAGGCCCGCCGCGTCGAACCCATCGGCCTCGTCTATCTGTGGCCGGTGACCAACTAACCACCATGGCGAAGTCCCCGGAACAGCTCGCGCATGAACAGTGGCTCGGCTACATCCAGCCTGAAGGGCTGGTCGTCTCTATTCCGGCCCTGCTGGAAGCCCGCGCGCACATCAATCAGAACTTCCTGCCTCGACACCGCGCGCTGCTCGAATTCCTGCCCAAGGACCGCGCCGGCCAGCCCATCGGTGAACTGCCGGGCTTTCTCCCGTTCGCTGAATCCATTCTCGGCTGGTCGCAAGCCGACATCGCCGGAGCGCCGCAAGGCCCGGCCCTGCCCGACACACTTCAGTTTTACCTGCGGGACTACGGCGAGACGCTACAGCCGACCTATGCCGTGCGCGACTCGGCCCGCGATGACTCCGACTGGCTGCTACTGATCGAGGAACTGCCCGGTGTTCAGGATTTCGATGCCGCCCTTCCCACCGGTACTCGGCAATGGCAGGCCAGCCCGCAAGCCCGCTTTGAGCGCTTGCTGCGCGAAACGAAAGTGCCGGCCGGACTGCTGGTCAACCAGCAAGCCATCCGCCTGGTCTACGCTCCCCGCGGGGAATCGAGCGGCTTTCTCACCTTCCGAGTCCCTGAAATGATCCAAGTCGCGGGACGGCCGCTCTTCGCCGCCCTCGACATGCTGCTCTCCGCCGACCGCCTCTTCGTTGTCGAGAGGAAGGAGCAGCTCCCGGCGATCCTTGCCGCCAGCCGCAAATACCAGAACGTCGTCTCGACACGTCTGGCGGAACAGGTGTTGGCCGCGCTGTACGAACTGCTGCGAGGCTTCCAGGCGGGCCACGACCAGTCGTCGGGCCAGTTACTGAAAGATGTCCTGGCGAACGATCCCCATCAGGTCTACCAAGGCCTGCTCACGGTGCTGCTGCGGCTGGTCTTCATCCTCTTTGCCGAGGATCGCGGCCTGCTTTCGACCGATCCCATCTACACCAACCATTACGGCATCGGCGGTCTCTTCGAGCGGCTCCGCGCCGACGCAGCCCGCTATCCCGACACCATGGATCAGCGCTTCGGCGCCTGGGCGCAACTCCTCACGCTGTTCCGCCTCATCTATGACGGCGGCAGCCACGGGCCCAAGTTCGATCTGCCCGCCCGCCGCGGCTACCTATTCGATCCCAGCCGCTACGCGTTCCTCGAAGGACGCCAAGGCGCTGAAGACTCTATCGCCATTCCCCGCATCTCGGACGGCGTACTCCATCGCGTACTCGAGAACCTGCTCATCCTCGACGGCGAGCGGCTCAGCTACCGCAACCTCGATGTCGAACAGATCGGCAGCGTCTACGAGGCCGTCATGGGCTTCACCCTTGAGGTAGCCACTGGACCTGCCATCGCGATCACGTCGCCGAAGAAGGCGAAGGGTGGCGCGCCCGTCACCATCAACCTGGACGAACTGCTTCGCGCCGCACCCGCCAAACGCGGCGAGTGGCTGCAGAAAGCCACCGGCCAGAAACTAGCCCCGAAGGCGGCGGCCGCGCTGAAATCCGCCGCTTCGCTCGCCGACCTGTTGGCCGCGCTCGACCGCAAGATCGAGAAAGACCTGACACCCGCAGTGGTGCCTGCCGGCTCCATGATCTTCCAGCCGTCACCGGAACGCCGCCGCAGCGGATCCCACTATACTCCGCGGTCGCTCACCAGCCCCATTGTCGAAGCCGCCTTGGCTCCGGTCCTTCAGCAACTCGGCCCCGAGCCGACATCGGAACAGATTCTCGATCTCAAGGTCTGTGACCCCGCAATGGGCTCTGGCGCCTTCTTGGTGGAGACCTGCCGGCAGTTGGGCGAGCACTTGCTCGAAGCCTGGCGTCGCGAAGATTCCCTTCCGCCGATTCCTCCGGACGAGGAAGAACTGCTCCATGCCCGCCGCGTGATCGCGCAGCGCTGTCTGTACGGTGTGGACAAGAACAAGATGGCTGTCGATCTCGCCAAGCTTTCGCTTTGGCTCGCAACGCTTGCCAAGGAGCATCCTTTCACGTTCCTCGACCACGCGCTGCGTGATGGCGATTCGTTGGTCGGATTCACCACTCGCCAGATCAGTTATTTTGACTGGGCGGATACTCCTCAACAGGACATCTTCGGCAAACGCTTTCAGGACAGGCTGGAACTCGTTCTTCGAAATCGGGCCATCATTATTAACTCTCCAGACACCATTCCGTACGAGACTCAGCAGCAGCGATTGCGGAAAGCCGACGAGTACTTGATGGATGCCCGCCTCACCGGCGACCTGCTAGTGGCAGCGTTTTTCTCGGCGTCGAAACCGAAGCTGCGGGAGAAGGAACGCCTCGCTAAAGGCGCGCTTCTCAAGAGAGCCCTTGAGAAGATTACGGATCTCGATGCCGACGATGAAATCCAGGGCATCGCACGAGCGATCCGTGCTCAGGGCGTCACGCCCTTTCATTGGGAGATCGAGTTTCCGGAAGTTTTCCGCTTGGGTGGTTTCGACGTGATCGTCGGCAATCCGCCGTTCGCTGGCAAGAACACAATCATAGAAGGCCATAGCGCCGGTTATCTGGACTGGCTGAAGTTAACCCATGCCGAATCACTCGGCACCTCAGACCTCGCCGCACACTTTTTTCGGCGGTCTTTTATGTTGCTCAAGCCGGGTGGCGCTTTTGGGTTGATTGCGACCAACACTATCGGGCAGGGCGACACGCGATCGACGGGATTGCGATGGATTTGCAGAAACGGCGGCGTTATCTATCGGGCCCGGAAGCGTTACAAGTGGCCGGGGCAGGCGGCAGTGGTGGTCAGCGTAGTGCACGTGCACAAAGGCGCGCTCGCAGGGCCATACTACCTTGATGGATGCCCGGCTGACCGCATTACGGCATATCTGTTCAATGCCGGAGGCAGCGAAGACCCCGAAAGGTTAATTGCCAATGAAGACAAGAGCTTCATCGGCTGCTATGTTCTCGGCATGGGATTCACCTTTGACGATACTGATACCAAGGGCGTCGCCTCGCCCCTCGCCGACATGCACCGACTGATCGCGAAAGATGCAAGAAACGGCGAGCGGATCTTCCCATACATCGGCGGCGAAGAAGTTAATGACTCCCCCACGCACACACCCCACCGTTATGTGATCAATTTTGAGGACTTTCCCCTGCGACGAAAGGAGAGCGGCCACAGTTGGTTTGGATTGAATGAGGAGACGCAGCGAGCGCAACTGCGAGAAGGGATCGTCGCTCCGGACTATCCTGGACGCGTTGCGACCGACTGGCCAGATCTCCTCGCGATTGTCGAGCAGCGGGTGCGACCCAGTCGCTTGGCCGACAACAGGGATAATTACAAACGCCTCTGGTGGCAGTACGGCGAACGCAGGCCGGGCTTGCGCCGAGCAACCAAAGACCTGCCGAAGTGCATTGTTCTCTCTAGAATTGGCCAGGCGCTGGCATTCACTTCTCTGCCTTCCGGAATCGTCGCCAACGAAAAGATCGTTGTCTTTCCTTTTAGTGACTTTGCCAATTTCGCGGTTCTTCAGTCGCGGATTCATGAGGCGTGGGCGCGCTTTTTCAGTACTACGCTTAAAGATGATCTCAGCTACACACCATCGCTGGCCCTCGGTGCATTCGCTTTTCCCGAGACTCTTGGGGAGCTCGAGCTGGCGGGCCAAGTTTACTACCAAGCGCGCGCCACGCTAATGGTCCAGAACAATGAAGGCCTGACCAAGACATACAACCGCTTTCACGACCCAAGCGAGATGTCCGATGACATCAACGAACTGCGACGTTTGCACGAATCAATGGATCGAACCGTGCTTGATGCTTACGGCTGGTATGACCTCCGACCCGTCTGCGACTTCTTCCCCGAGTTCGACGAAGATGAGGGCGGCGAGGAGTCTACTCGCACGAATAAGCACTACCGTTACCGGTGGCCGGATGAGATACGTGACGAAGTGCTAGCCCGACTCCTTGCATTGAATCAGCGGCGGTATGAGGAAGAAGTCCTGGCAGGGCTGCACGACAGAGCCGATGGTTCACGAGGCACCCGCCGACGAAGGTCGGCCATGGCGGACGACGAATCAGACGAGGATCAGGGAGAATTGGATCTATGACCTCGGCCGAAGTCCGCTCGAAACTAGTAGAGTCGCTGGAGCTTGACTTAGTGGGGCCGCGCCCAGGCTTGGGCGACGCGAAGGAAATTTTGTCCCAGTCGCCCTCGCGCTGGTATCTGACGGGGTTTCTGGTCCCGATCGACGCGGCGTCCTCGCAGAAGGTCGACGAAGATGCGACCGAAGAATTGGACACGGCCGAGTCGGGGGGCGTGGACGATGACGAACCGCCAGAGCGCGGCTCGGCCCGAAATCGCATCTTCGCTTCCTCAATGGGCGTGAGCGTGTTGGTCCCCGGGGGAGCCAAGGCGCTCGCAGTGACGGTAACCTGGGGCGACTACGAGCCGCGCAGCGGTCCTGAAAGCTGGCTCCGCGTCCCGCATGAACACCTGTTGACGCTAAACCTGCCGGCGAAAACCGGCAGTACGCGAGAGACAGCCGTCCCGGACAGCAAGGGTTTGAAAGTGGCGCTGCTGGTGCGTCCGGTTGAGTCCGCGGCTCTCGAAGCCGGACTGGCTGTTGGTACTCGGACGGTGTCTGTTTTCCTGGTCAACCGCCGCAAGCCGGCGCCCGATGAACAGAAGGACAAAGCATTCGCCTTTCAGGCGCAGCTCGAGATTCGTGCCGATGTGCCGTTGGTTGCGCGGCCTGACCTGCGCGGCCTGGCCAGCGACGACTGGGACGACCGCATCGCCGACTTGCAGTATCGCGACACCGGCGAATACGCCGTCGGCCACAATGTCGCGACAGAAGCCATTCTGGCCGATGGCCACTGCCAGGCGGTGCGCACCTGCTGGGTGCCGACGGCCGAGGTGGAGCGGGTCGCACCCGCCCCAATCGCTGGAGTGGAATTGAAGATGGACGCCCTGGCAGCGTTGGCGGACTTTGCCGACGCGCAGGCGAAGCTCAATCCGCTGGTCACCGAATACCGCTCGTGGATCTCCGCGCAAACCGTGCCCACGTTATCTGCAAAGCGCCAAGAAACCGCCGACGGTTTGCAGAGCAGGGCAAGAGTAGCGGCGGACCGCATCGCGCAAGGTATCGCGCTGCTTGAGGATCCGCAGTGTCTGGCGGCATTCCAGCTCGCCAACAAGGTGATGGCGACGGCGGCTCGGCGGCGGTTGGGCGTGATGCAGGGGAAGCCACTGGCGTCGATCACGCCCGAATGGCGCCCTTTCCAGTTGGCCTTCCTGCTGATGAATCTGCCGGGCATCGCACGCCCCTTGGCGGAAGATCGCAAGGTGGTGGACCTGCTGTTTTTCCCCACCGGCGGCGGCAAGACCGAAGCCTACCTGGGGCTGGCCGCGTGCACGCTCGTCCTGCGACGGATGCAAAACCCCGGCATCACGAGTGCTGGCGTGAGTGTTCTGATGCGCTACACGCTACGCCTCCTGACGCTGGATCAGTTGGGACGCGCGGCGACCTTGATCTGCGCCTTGGAGTTAGAGCGGCAGAACGACGCGAAGCTCCTGGGCGACTGGCCCTTTGAGATCGGCCTATGGGTGGGACGGGCGGCGACGCCGAACCGAATGGGACGGAAAGGCGACAACGACCGCGAATCGGCGCGGGCGCGGACCGTCGCGTATCTGAACGACGATCGCAAGCCGTCGCCGATTCCGCTGGAAGAGTGCCCGTGGTGCGGGACAAAGTTCAAACCGCTTTCGTTCAAGCTGTTGCCGAATCCGGATGAGCCGACCGACTTGCGAATCCGCTGCGTGAACCGGAGTTGCGAGTTCGGCCGCGAGTTCTCACTGCCAATTCTGGCGGTGGACGATCCAATTTATCGCCGCCTGCCCTGCTTCATCATCGCGACGGTCGATAAGTTCGCGGGGCTGCCGTGGGTAGGCCAAGTGGGCGCGTTCTTTGGGCGGGTTAATCGGTACGACGCCAGGGCTGGTTTCTTCGGGCCATGCGACTCGGCACAGGGCACCGCCATACCGGGAGGGCGGTTGCTGCCTCCCGACCTGGTCATCCAGGATGAGTTGCACTTGATCTCGGGTCCGCTGGGCACGATGGTCGGGCTCTATGAGACCGCATTGGAAGCCCTCAGCATACGGCAACTGGATGGCGTGGCCGTCAAGCCCAAGATCATCGCCTCGACCGCGACGGTTCGCCGCGCCGATAGTCAGATTCGGGCGCTATTCAATCGCGCGACGGTGGACATCTTCCCGCCACCGGGACCGGATCGCCGCGATTCGTTTTTCGCCCGCACGTTGCCGGTATGCGAGAGTCCCGCCAGGGAGTACGCCGGGATCGCCGCTCAGGGGCGAAGCCCGAAGGTGGTGATGCTGCGGGTGTATATGGCGCTGTTGGGGGCATCGCAGAAGTACTTCGACCGCTTGAGGGTGAAGGGGCAGGAGAATCCTGCTGACCCCTACATGACGCTGGTCGGCTATTACAACGCGCTGCGGGAACTGGGTGGAGCGCGGCGGTTGATCGAAGACGAAGTCCGCAACCGGTTGGTGGGCTACTCATCAAGGAAACGGCAAGGCGAGGCCGAGGGGTTGTTCGCCAACCGCCAGATCGATTACGAACCCGTCGAATTGACCAGCCGCGAGAGCACGGCCCGGGTGTCGGAGGCCAAACGCCGCCTGGCGCTGCCGTTTGGGCAGGACAAAGCCGTGCATGTCGCGATAGCCACCAATATGATCTCGGTCGGTCTCGACATCACCCGGTTGGGCTTGATGGTGGTGTTCGGCCAGCCGAAAACGAGTGCGGAGTACATCCAGGCCACGAGCCGCGTTGGCCGGGCCGAGAGCCGCCCGGGTCTGGTGGTAACGATCTACAACGTCCACAAGCCGCGCGACCGCTCCCACTATGAGCGTTTTGAGATCTACCATGAGACGTTCTACCGGAGTGTGGAAGTGACCAGCGTGACGCCGTTCTCCCCGCGCGCACTCGATAAAGGTCTGGCGGGGACGATGGTGGGTTTGGCGCGGCACATCCTGCCGCCGATGACTCCGCCGCGCGGCGCCGCGCAGATTTTGGCCGAGAGGGTACGGCTCGACTCTGTGGTCGATACGCTGGCGGAACGGGCGCTGGGCCACTCGACTCTTCCACCCGCTGAGGCGGATATCTTGCGGCGGCGGGTACGGGAACGGACGCTCGATCTGCTCGATGAGTGGAGCAAGGAGGCGATGGAGCTTGCCAACGTCGGCGTGGGCTTGCAGTACAACCCTACGGAGGCGGGCGGCGCGCAGCCGCTGTTACGCGATTTCCTCAGTCCCGATTTGAAGAACTTGCCACCCAATCACCGCCGCATGAAGTTCCGGGCGAACCGCTCGTTGCGTGATGTGGAACCGAGCGTCGCCGTCCAGGTGAAGACCATCGACCTGCAGCCCGTGGAGGAAGACGAAGTATGACCGGCGCGCGCTACATCAAGCCTCAGGGAGAGCTGCGGCAGAGTCAGGTGGTGATGACGTTCGGTCCGGGCTCGATGGTCGATCTGCCGAAGCACTCGGTACTGATCGCAGGACTGGACTATTGGAGTGGTGGCGGTACGGAGATCTTCGAAGCCCGTTTGGCGGCGAAGGCCGCAAAGCTCCTGGACTTACCTTCCGTACGCCTGGTTACGCCTCCGCCTTCCGATGACGATCCGTTGGGATCGAACCCGCACATCGAGGCATTTCAGTTTCCGGAATGGTTCATCACTCAAGACAACGAGCGCGATTCGTCGCCCATGTTCGGGCGAACCCGGCTGTTGGTACATCGGAAGGCGCTTACGCGGGGAGCCTACATTGACCGGAACAAAAAACGCCGGTCGGTGGTGCCGATTCGCTTCGTGAGAGCATGCCGTTGTGGGCACATCGGCGATATCGACTGGTACGCCTTCGTTCATCAGGGAAAGTCCGAATGCACCCAGCAGCAGCGCCAACTATTCATCGACGAGCGGGGAACGAGCGGCGACCTGACCGAGATCTTCATACGGTGTGAATGCGGCAAGGCGGAGCGAAGCGTTGCCCAGGCAGCCCGATTTCAGGACCGCGCGCTCGGCAACTGCGATGGAAGCAGGCCGTGGCTGGGACCGTTTACGAAGGAGGCCTGCGGCGAACCGAGCCGCTTGTTGATCCGAAGCGCGTCGAATGCGTACTTTCCACAGACGATGAGCGTGATCTCGCTGCCTGATCGTAATGAAGCCGTAAGGAAGGCAGTGGACGCGGCCTGGGATTATCTTGATATCGTCGAGACCATGGAGGATCTGGAGCGCGAAATGCGTCGGCCGAAGGTGCGCGAGGCGCTGGACGGTGTCTCGCCGGAGGAAGCGTTTGCGCAGATTCAGGCTCGGCGTACCGCTGCGCCCACTCCGGACAAGTCCGTCAAGCAGGCGGAACTGGAAACGCTCGCAGCCTCGAAGGAAGAGATTGGATCGGATCAGGCAGAAGGAGTGTTTTACGCTCGTTCCTTGCCGAGGCCGATCTGGGATCGGCCGTGGATGAAGCCGATCGATCGAATCGTGTTGGTGCATCGGCTCAGAGAAGTGGGGGCACAGATCGGCTTTACGCGCTTCGAGTCTGCGGCGCCTGACATTGAGGGCGAGTTGGACCTCGGCGTCAAGCGAGCCGTGCTGGCTCGGGAGACGACTTGGCTGCCCGCCTATGAGAACAAGGGCGAAGGCATCTTCCTGCAATTCAGTTCGGCATACCTGAATGCCTGGATGCAGAGGCCGGCGGTGCTTAAACAGGGTATTCGGTTGAAACAGGGTTTTGATGCATGGAAGGCCGAGCGCCAGGGCAGTTCGCGGGTGTTCCCTGGATTGCCTTACGTTGCTCTGCATAGCTTCTCCCACTTGTTACTCACGGCGGTGGCTCTGGAATGCGGCTATCCGGCCAGTTCGATTCGGGAGCGGATTTACGCGATTCCGAGCATCGGTTACGGCGTCCTTCTGTACACCGGAAGCTCGGATGCCGAAGGAACGCTGGGCGGCCTGATCCAGGTTGGCAGGCGCATCCACAATTCGGTGCGAAGCGCACTGGAGCTCGGACTGCTGTGCTCGAACGACCCGGTCTGCGCGCAGCACGATCCAGAGAGCAGGCAAGAGCATCGCCACCTGCACGGAGCGGCTTGCCACGGCTGCGTTCTGACCGCCGAGACCAGTTGCGAGCAGCAGAACGATTTCCTCGATCGCGCTCTCGTCGTGAAGACGGTCGAAGAATTGGGCGCTGAGTTGTTCGGCGACGCCGGATGGTAATGAACCGACTGCTTGCGCTCTCGGCGTCGGACCTCACCGCCTTGAAGGAGGCTCTCCGAACTGGGCGCCTCCCTGCGCCGTTTCTACCTACCCTGATCGAAAGGATCGTCCCGCGTGCCGTATCAGGCGACGTTTCGGCGGCGCTTCAGGGGATGGCCGCCGGCGGAGCCAACCGCGAGGGTCTCGTCGCCGCGCTCGAATTGTTGGCGGCCGCGCGCGCCCAACAGCCCTCCATTGACGAAGTGATCGAACTCGTCACAACGGGTCCAGAGGCCGGCACTGTGACCAACCGTGACACCCAAGTGGTCGTTCAAGAACTATTTCGAAATGCGGAGCACAGCATTCTCGTCGCAGGCTATGAACTGTATCAGGCTGCCACTGTCTTTCGGACCCTAGCCGACCGGATGGTGGAGGAACCGCGCCCGAGCGTACGGATGTTCTTGAACGTCAAGCGACCACTAGGAGACACGAGTCTGGACAGTGAGCTCATCGCCGCGTTCGCGTATCGCTTTCGCACGCAGCATTGGCCGGGCGATCGAGCTTTGCCGGAGATCTACTTCGATCCCCGATCCCTTGCGATTGACGCCAAACAGAGGGCTGTCCTTCACGCCAAATGCGTTGTTGTTGACGGACGGACAGCATTCGTGTCGTCTGCCAACTTCACAGAGGCAGCCCAGGAACGAAACATTGAGGTCGGGGTCCTGGTGCGGTCACCGATCATGGCTGAACGCCTTGAGGCCTTCTTCTCGGCACTGGTTTCGACTGGCGCGGCAAAGCGCGCATTGTGATGGGAACTAGCAGCGCCAAATCTTCAGGAATCAACGGTGGTGAAGGGTCGATTCGGCCAGGATCTCTGGGTTCCGAATCGGTGCATCAAATGCTGGTAAACTGTTGGGGCTGCTGAACATGTTGCGTTCCGTGTGCCCAAAGGCTGTCGCCTGGCATGATAGACCGAAAGGTACGACAATGAGTAGGGTGCCGCGAAGAAAGGCCAGTCTGGGGGAATGGCCGTTTTGTTTTATATTCGCTTTTTGTTCGCCTTTTTGGTAGCGTGAAAGTTTGGGGTCTAGGTGAGCGGTAAGCAAACATTAACGCCGGCCGGGACGGACCGGGAGGCGCGGAAAAAAGGAGTATTGATCAGGGTGATAACAATGAAGCTTGCGAAGGCAAAACAAGGCGCGAAAGTTGTTGGGACGGGGTTCCTGCCACTGGACCTTGTCTATCGTGATGACGATCCGTCCAAACTGCAAGCTTATGCCGGGGGAACCTGCGGCAATATCCTAGCAATTCTGGCCTTTCTGGGTTGGGACGTCTACCCCATCGCCAGACACAGTGATTCTCCTCTTGCGCAGATTATAAAGGACGATTTGAAATTGTGGGGCGCCCATTTGGAATTCATCGGCCTCGATCCAACCGCGCTGCCGCCGGTTGTCGTCCAAAGGGTATTCGCAAAGCCACATGGGGGGAAAACTCACAGTTTTGCATGGGCCTGCCCCGGGTGCGGCGCTCCACTGCCGAGCTTCAAACCAGTCCTTGCCAAGAGCGTCGTCGAGGTGACCGACCGCCTGCCAAAGATGCATGTCTTCTTCTTTGACCGGGTGTCCCGGTCAGCGCTCGATCTTGCGAAAAAGTGCGCTGATTCGCGTGGCGTCGTAGTCTTTGAACCCTCAATGATCGGCGATCCGCGGCTATTCGCCGAAGCCATGAGCCTAAGCCACATTTTCAAGTACTCTCAGGATCGAATTTCGGACGTTCACGAAGTTCGCGGGTCGGCGGAACCGTTGATTGAAATTGAGACACTCGGCTCGGCGGGATTGCGGTATCGGCGGCGCGGAAAGCATTGGAAGGAAGTTGACGCGTTTTCTATCCGTCGAACCGTTGATACTTCTGGCGCCGGCGACTGGTGCACCGCCGGAGTCTTACACCTGCTTTGTCAGGACGGAATGCACGGTTTGCAGCGTGCGACGGATAAAGAGACCCTCGCGGCTGTGCGACTTGGTCAGGCAATGGCCGCTTGGACTTGCCAATTCGAGGGAGCGCGAGGCGGGATGTACGGCGTTGCCTGGGCCGACTGGAAAAAGGCGGTTCTGGAGATCATCAAGAGCGGATCTACCGTCGACCAAGCTACGACGCAAGTGGCGCGTGTTTGTCCCGCGGTTCTTCTCGACGTGTGCCGTCCCGGGTCCGTCGACCACGTGAGCAACGGTGCTCACGTGCATCAGGCTGGAGCTCAGGTCTGCACGACGCTTTGGCCGGGGGGTGGCGTTGGGAAAGCCCTACATCAGCGAACTTAGCCTGCTGTCAGGCACTTTTGATTGGGCTCGCGTCCAAGACCTCGGACCCATTGCGCGGGCAGTGAGCGCCGCTTCATGTCGTCCGATTTTGGCAATCGGGTCTGGCGGTTCCATGGCGGCCGCAGATTACCTGGCGGGGCTTCACACACGTCTTGCGGGTCATCATAGTACGACTCACACGCCTCTTGAGTTTCTTCGTTCAACTGCTCGAATGGACGAGTTTTCCGTGTGGTTACTTTCAGCAGGCGGGCGGAATGTGGATATCCTCCGCAGTGCCCGCAAAGCCATCCAGGTAGAGCCAGCTCACCTGGCTATCTTTTGTGCTTCAAGCGGCAGCCCTCTTGCAAAGATAGCAGGGCCACTCGCCATTGATCTTCTGGAGTACGAACCGCCTGCCGGAAAAGACGGGTTTCTCGCAACGAACTCTCTGGCTTCCTTCCTGCTCTTGCTCGCCCGCGCATACTCAGAGGCTATCGGCACAACATTTGCTAGCTCTCTCCCTGAGTTGCTAGATGCTGCGGCACCACAGTCGAGTGATTTGTGTTCCATCCGGAAGAAGTTCGCACCGTTGTTGGATCGCGAACACTGGCTGGTCCTCCACGATCCGGGTTGTCGTCCGATAGCGACGGATATGGAATCGCGATTCAGCGAAGCCGCCCTGGGATCGATCAAAGTTAGTGACATCAGGAATTTCGCCCACGGGAGGCATCATTGGATCGCGAAGCGCGAATCGACCTCCGCTGTAGTCATCCTGAGCCAACCTGGGACGGCGAGAGTGGCCATGAAGTCGCTCGATCTGCTTCCTCGGTCGCTTCCTCGGATCCATTTGCAATTTTCTGACAATCCAGTGATAGCACCGGTGGGCGGGATCTTCCTCTCCATGGAAATTGCCGGTTGGGTAGGTGAGGCGCGAGGCATTGACCCAGGAAGGCCAGGAGTTCCGGAGTTCGGTCGGCGACTGTATAACCTTTCTTCAAATCCGTTGCCTGGCTCGAAACTCCAACCTGTGACGCAGATCGTTGCCAGAAAGGCCCGCGTCACACCCAATTCGCTGCGAGCTTCCGGGCTTGATAGGCTCTGGGAAGCGGCGTTGGATGGTTTCCGAGATGAACTATATCGTACGCCGATCCGAGGGATTGTCTTCGACTACGATGGGACTCTGGTTGACGTCCAGGATCGATTCAAGCCGCCAAAGCAGGATGTAACCGAGGCGCTGATTAAGTTACTTGCATCTGGGATTCGGATCGGAATCGCAACTGGCCGCGGACGATCGGCCCGACGAGATCTGAGGGAGGTCATCCCAAGCCAATATTGGCCTCAGATTCTCATGGGTTACCACAATGGTGCGGAACTCGCTCCACTCGCGGACGAAACCATCCCAGAGTCGACAAATGGATCAGTTGACCCAGCGATCGCTAAGGCGCTTGAACTACTCCGCGAGCAGCCCGCTATCTGGAGTCGCCTGACTGCTGACCCATCACATTCGCAGATCGGCCTGCAATGGAAGTCGAAGATCCTTGGGTGGCATCTAAAGTCTCTCCTCGAACCATTGATGCCAGCCCTGCACGCCCTCGGTATTCAATTGGTGAGTTCCGGGCACAGTATCGATCTGCTCGCATCTGGTGTTTCTAAGAGAAGAGTGGTTCATCACTTGGCGGAATCCGGAGCGATATCACCTTCGGAGATCATGGTGATCGGAGACAGGGGCCGCTCGCCGGGCAATGACGCTGAGATGCTATCCCACCGCCCGTCACTCAGTGTTGACGAAGTGTCCGATGAGGCGTCAACGTGTTGGCGGCTTACCCCGGCGATGCTCAAGGGCCGGGTAGCGACTCTTTGGTATCTTGGCCGACTTTCGATGCGAAAGAAGTGCCCCGGAGCTGTCTTCTTTAAGAAGGGCAGCCTTCCGAAATGAATCAAAAACTCGGCCTTCAGCTCCTCGGAGAGATCATGCAGTGGTCAGATGAGCAGGCGCGGGACGAGTTCCGCTGGTTGAAGCTAATGTCGCGCTTTCGATATGACGGCTACGAAGACTTTCGGGCTGGCGTGAGGTTTCTAGAACGGCTCAGCGTTTGGCTTCAGCAGTTCAAGTCACAACATCGCGAAACTGCCTATCAGTTCGTCAAGAATCGGTTGGTCTATATAGGTCCGGCCGAGATGCAACTGCTCGTTGAGCGCCTGTATCCGGAAGTCATCGAGCGTCGACTCGTGCGCGCCGTCTCGACGGCTCGTCGGATTCCGCCGTACCTTGTATGGAGAAACCCAGAGGCGGTCAATGATCTCGTTGCGCTCAGACGCAAATCGCTATTCATGGCACTGAGCGATGGCGCCAGAATTGACGAATTTCGCCGTGCGAATGTTGGGATCCTCTCGAATGAGCAGATTGTGGTCGCGACGCAGCTTGATGGGTCGAAGTGGAGGGACTTGCGAAAGGAGCTGCGTAAGGATCAAGGCGCGAGTGCGACGTTCGAGGAGGTTTACCTCATCGATGACTTTGTTGCTTCGGGCACAACTTTGCTGCGCCTCAATGAGGAGGACCATGCGTGGAAGGGGAAGCTGGTCAAATTCAGGGATACGCTTCGAGAAGCGCAAGAAGCGCTTAGTGGCGAGAGTGTCATCGCAGATGCGGCACAGATTCACATTCACCATTACGTAGCATCTGCCTACGCCGAATCGATCATCAGCGATCGCCTGCTTGAAATGAGGAGGTCAACCTCGACTGCGGATTGGCTGGAGCGAGTGACTTTCTCCTTTGGATACGTCCTCCCGGCTGATCTGCCGCTGACAAAACAGTCCAGCGAGCCGTTCCGCGACCTTGTAGTGGGTTACTATGATCCAAGTCTGGAAAATCGCCATTCAGCAGTGAGCGGCGTAGAGTCGATGATGTATGGCTACAAAGAGTGTGGTCTGCCATTAGTGTTTGAGCACAACACGCCGAATAACTCCCTCCCACTGTTGTGGGCCGAGACCGCGGGCGATTCGGCGAAGGGAGTGCATTCGATGAGACCCTTGTTCCGACGTCGTCAGAGGCACTCCGAATGAGTAATCCATTTGAGAAGAGGGCAACCGAATACCTTCGTGATGACGAAGCGTTTCTGTCTGTCGTAACCCCCGCTCCTCTCTTTACGTTCTTCGAGCCCAAGGCCAAGGACGGCGTCCTTTTTGATCGGCTTGTCGTTGTCGTAGGAACTCCAGGGAGTGGGAAGACAACGATTGCGACTCTTTTGCAGTATAAGACGATGGATGCCCTGCACCGGACGACGGGCATGGAGAATCACAAAGAATTGGTCCAGGCATTGAACCGTTGTGGAGCAATGCGGGACGGAGAGATTGTTGTATGTGGATGCAGACTAGCGCTCGAATCTGAGTACCGCGATTTCTGGGAGCTACCTTATCCCGAAAGCGTAAAAACGGGCTTAATGCACTCTCTTCTGCAAGCACGCGCGGTGATTTCCTGGATTCAGAGCTTTCGTGAAGCCAACGCTCATTCGGTGGAAGAGATAGATATCGTTCCGAAAGACCCTTCACCCGGCCGCATCGAGCAGATTGGCGGCATCTCCGGCCCCGGAGTCTACGCGCGGGCTTGCGAGATGGAGCGAGAGATCTATCGCATCGGATCCGCTTTGGTCCCACCAAAACTAGAGGCAATTTCCAAACTGGCACTCGAAGGATATTCGCCTTTCGAAGTTATCGATAAGCTTTCGGTGCGTCAAAGTGGTCCCGATTCCGCTCGTGAGTACCAGCCCCTCGTCATTTTGGATGATGCACACAGCCTCCATCCCCAGCAACTGGCTGAACTGCTGAGGTGGCTCGCGCGGCGCGAACAGCAGTCCTCGAGATGGGTCCTCATGCGACTTGATTCGCAAACTCCGCAAGCGGCTTTACTTGACTCATTCGAGGACGAACAACCCGAAGAGGCGGAGCGGGGCCCGAAGGTCGCCAGAGAAGTGACGACGATTTGGCTGCAGCGCAAAGATGATCGGCGGACCCAACGCACACAATTTCGGTCGATGGCCAGACAGATGGCCGATCGATACTTGCGCCTAATGGAGACTTTCAGTCGCGGAGGAATTACAGGTCTAGCCAGTATTCTTGACGTCCCAGCCGAATCGCTTCCAAGCGGCAAGGAGAAAGAACTCGCGAAGCGCGTTTTAAAGACTCAAGAGGAGCTAAAGATCCCAGGGGTGATACGAAGGGATCTCGAAAAGGAGATAGCTGCCTATTTCGAGGGTGCGAGCAGTGAAGGTAGTGCAGCCGACGTACGGCTCGCAATGCTTCGAATACTGATGCATCGCTTTGCGAAGAGGACTCCCCAGGTGGGACTTTTCGAAGCGTCAGACCTGGAACCGTCCCGTCCGGTCATAGCGAACGCCGGAATCGCGGATGGGGCGCGAATTCAATTGATGCACGAATACAGCCGCCCTTATTACTTCGGTATGGATGCGCTATGCGACGGCGCGTCCGAAAATGCTGAGATCTTCCTGCAACTGGCCGGTCGGTTAGTCTCTCTCTGCGAGACACGTATTATTCGGGCAAATCGTTCCGGGCCAAGTCTTCCAGCATCACTTCAGCACAAGGAGCTAAGGCAAAAAGCGACAGAGATGATGGATGAGTGGAGATTTCCTGAACGAAGACTGGTAAATGCTCTCGTCGATGGCATTGCCGCAGAATGCATCGCAAAAGCGCTTGAGCCCACGGCTTCGCTTGGTGGGGGCCCGAACGCATTCGGAATACCTCAAGAGACGTTTGAGCAGATACCGAAAAGCCACCCGCGACTTGCTGAAACGCTGAAATATGGGTTCGGCTATAATGCCCTCCACATTAAGCAGGACCACGGAACGAAACACGTGACGTGGTGTCTTGTCGAACTCGGTGGAGTCGCAATTCTCAAACACGGCCTTAGCTTTCGTCGAGGAAATTTTCTGGAGCGCACGCCAGAAGATCTTGCTCGCTTGATCGAAGGCGAGTTCCCATGAGCGCCCCGATTCGTTGGCAGCCATGTATAAGCCATCGGCCGGACGAAGTCGAGGAATTTGTTGTCAGTTACTTCGGCGGCGGTGATTCGAAGATCCTCTTGGTCGCGGGAGCAGGCTTTGACCCGCGGGCGACATCCGTCGCCCAGCTTCTGCGAAGGAACTGCACATTGTTGCCTGATGCTGTCTTTATTAAGGAGGAACGGCCAAATCCAGATAAGGTTCTTGTGGAGCGGGCTAGTGCCAACCTGGATCTACTCAAGCCATGCGTAAGGACCTCAGCGGTGCTTGGGGTGAGCGTGTTCGCGTCCGACGGAGCGGTCGTCGGTGGACGATCTGTCCTTCGACAGCTTGATGCCGTCGACTTCTCGCCATATTCTGACATCGTGATCGATTCGAGCGCCCTATCGATTGGGATCAGCTTTCCCATTGTTAAATACGTTCTAGAGCGTGCCCAGCCAAGCGGCCAAAATGTGCATCTGTTTGCTTCTGATTGGCCCACTTTGGACCATGTAATCCAACCTCAGCTTGCGGACCGGGCCTCAAATGTTCACGGCTTCAGGAAGGTCACTGAACTCTACAGCGCCGCGTCCGTCGCCAAACTCTGGCTACCGCAGCTTGCGCCATTGGGCCGTCCCGCATTGCAGAGGATTTTTGACGAGGTCCTGCCGAGCGACACATGCCCCATTCTGCCGTTCCCTTCAGCTTCGCCTAAGCTCTCCGATCAGCTCCTGGCGGAGTACCTTACTGAGTTGGAAAGCACTTGGAGTGTCGATACGGGCAGTATCATCTTTGCGGATGAGAATGATCCTTTGGGTCTATACCGAACGATCCTGAGGATCGACGACGAACGAACGCTAGCTTTCGAGGCCTTAGGTGGTTCGCTGTTGATCCTGTCACCGCTCGGCAGCAAGATGCTTGCGATTGGGGCACTCATGGCGGCGCTTGATCGCGATCTTCCCGTGTACTATGTTGAGGCTCGAGGGTACGAAGTAGATTGGAAGACGGCCGGCAAAGTCGATCTTGACGCTTCATCAATTCGCCACGTGTGGCTCGCAGGCAGCGTCTATCAATGAGCTATTATTGGTACTCTCTCCCGAGAGACCTTCACGCAGTTGTGACCCTATTTCGCGGGAGGATAAAAGATCGCCTCGCAGTATATACCATTCTATTGAGCGAGTTCCTTGGCCCGTGTGCTGGATGTGAGTTCGAACTCACATCAGTTCGGGGGCCGTCTCCAGGACAGTCTCGAAATGCGGCAGATGGGTAGTCCTCACCTCGCGAGTCTGCCGAGTGTCGTGGTGAGGGCCGAGAGATCCAACCACGGGAATACCGTGAACTCGGGGCCTCACGAATTCCTACCGCGAGCCGAAATCACATTTACCATTGAACAAACCCGCAGGCCGTTATATTCAATCGTGCTGACCTAGGGAAGAAACGAGAAGTAGGATGGCATCAGACCCGAACCAAATACATTCCCACCATGACCACATGCCGCGGCGAACCACACAGAAAGCAACAAGAGGAACAGCTTGAGGCAGCGCCTTCATCCCCAAGAGAGCGATGTAGGCGAGTCTTCCATCCGGATGTGATCGAATCAAATGCCATGGCCGTTTCGTGGCGTGATAGGAATAGCGGCGCAGTGTTCCGGGTCCTACCATCTCTTCAAGTTTGCCCCGAACCTCAGTATCGAGATAGCCTGCGAGCTTATGGATTTGATCGGCGACAATTAGAACTCCCGGCCAACGACAATTAAAATTCCCTACCAGCGACAACCATCAACGACCATCGAAGATCGCGCCCGCGGGCGCAGCGGAGATGGTGACCGACGCACAAGTCAGGAGGTTGAAGAGGTTGTCGAAAACGGAAAACACGCAAGAGTTGGCGGCTGCCAAGGCCGGCATGGATGTGAAGACGGCGCGGAAGTACCTGAAGAGCGCCAAGTTGCCGAGCGAGGATAAACCGGATCGGGAGTGGCGCACGCGCAGCGATCCATTCGAGCGAGTCTGGGGCGAGGTTCAGCAGCAGTTGGATGGCAACCCCGGGTTGGAAGCGAAGACGATCTTTGAGGCGCTCCAGCGGAAGTATCCCGGAGAGTTTGCGGATGGGCAACTGCGGACGCTGCAACGGCATATCAAGCAGTGGCGCGCCACGGAAGGGCCGGGACGCGAGGTGTTCTTCGCCCAGCGCCATGTGCCGGGACGGCTGGGTCAGTGCGACTTCACGCACATGAACGAGTTGGCGATCACAGTCGCCGGCCAGAGCTTTCCACACCTGCTCTATCACTTCGTGCTGGCGTACTCGAACTGGGAGGACGCCACGGTCTGCTACTCGGAGAGCTTCGAAAGCCTGAGCGAAGGGTTACAGAACGCATTGTGGGAGCTTGGGGGTGCGCCGTTGGAGCACCGCACCGACCGTTTATCGACGGCGGTGAACAACATGAGCGACGAGAAGGAGTTCACCGCGCGCTATGAAGCACTGCTGCGGCAGTACCGGATGGACGGGCAGAAGATCCAGGCCGGCAAGGCAAACGAGAATGGCGACGTTGAACAGCGGCACCATCGTTTGAAGCGCGCAATCGACCAGGCGTTGATGCTGCGGGGCAGCCGCGATTTCGCTTCGTTGGCGGACTACAAACAGTTTCTGCGGCTCCTGCTGGCGCAGTTGAATGCGGGGCGGCGGGAGCGCGTGAAAGTGGAGATGCAGTACCTGCGGGCGCTTCCGGACCGGCGCCTGGAGAGCAGTAAGCGGGTGAAGGTGAGAGTGGATTCCGGCAGCGTCATCTACGTGGACCGGAACGTGTACTCGGTTCACAGCCGCTTGATCGGCGAGCAGGTGGAAGCGCGGTTGAGTGCCGAAACGGTGGAGGTCTGGTACGCCGGCCAGAAGGTGGAGCAACTGCCGCGGTTGCGCGGCCGAGGCAAACATCGCGTGGATTACCGGCACATCATCGACTGGCTGGTGCGCAAGCCGGGCGCGTTCGCCAACTACCGCTATCGCGAAGAACTGTTCCCCACCAGCCGGTTCCGCATGACGTGGGATGCGTGGCGGGAGATCGACCCGCTGCGCGCGAACAAACGGTATCTGGAAATTCTGCAACTGGCGGCGCAAGAGGGCGAAGCCCGTGTCGATGCCGCGCTGCGGCGCGTCCTGGAGGAGGGAGAAATCGGCGAGGGCAAGCTGAACGTGAATGCCATCCGCCGGGCCCTGCTGGACGAGGCGCCTCCGGTGACGGAAGTCGCCGTCGCCGAAGTAGCGCTGGCGAGCTTCGATGAACTGCTCGGCGGTAATCCGACGGGGGTGACCCAGTGAGCCAAGCGCGCGATCGGAAGGACGAACTCAATCAGTACCTGAAGGAACTCCATCTGCCGGCGGTCCGCCACAGCTATGAAGAGAAGGCGCGCCAAGCCGAACGCGAGACGCTCGGCTACGAGCAATACCTGCTGGAGTTGGTGGAACGCGAATGCCAGGAGCGACGCGAGCATCGGATCGCACGGCTACTGCGCGCATCGAGGCTCCCGCTGGAGAAGACGATCGAGAACTTCGAGATGAAGCGCTTGCCCGTGAAGGCGGCGCGTCAGGTGAAAGCATTGCTGGACGGCACGTTTCTGGACCGCCGCGAAAACGTGCTCGCCTTCGGCAATCCGGGAAGCGGCAAGACTCATTTGCTCTCCGCCCTGGGGCAGGAACTCATTCGGCAAGGCCGGCGGGTCGCTTTCGGCTCCTGCGTAAAGCTGGTGCAGGATCTGTTGCGGGCCAAGAAGGACCTGCGGTTGAGCCGGGCGATCAAGAACCTGGCCTACTACGAGGCTCTGGTGATCGACGACATCGGCTATGTGCAGCAGAGCCGCGAGGAGATGGAGGTGCTGTTCACTCTTCTGGCCGAACGCTATGAGCGCGGCAGCGTGCTGATCACTTCCAATCTGCCGTTCTCGAAATGGGAGGCGATATTCAAAGACCCGATGACGACGGCCTCGGCCATCGACCGACTGGTCCATCACAGCGTCATCCTCGAGCTGAACATCTCCAGCTATCGGATGGAACACGCCAAGCAGAGGAAGGCGGAGAACGAATGAAAGCAATAAGGAAGAAGTCTTTTCTTAAACTGGGGGCTCTGCCCCCAGACCCCCGGGATTTTCCGCGATCCTGCCATCCCAGGCTATCCAATCAAAACCAGCGGGGCGGCTTTCGCCGCCACCGCTCTGTCCGGCCCCGGAGTCAGCGCTCGGGATTGCGGTAGGGATGACCATCGCTGACCACCCCCCGCACAGATCCGTACGTGCGGAATTACCGCATACGGCTCCTCCCTTGGATACGAGCGTCAAAGCGCACATCGGGATAGGGATGAAGAGTACGAGGTCGAGGAATCCATCGATCAAAGATCGGCCGCAGTCGCTCCCAATCGGGCTTCCGCCGCTGACTGCGACGGCGTAGAACATGCCGCCAGTAGCGGCAAAGCCGCTCTCGGAAACGCCCAAG
This sequence comes from Bryobacterales bacterium, assembly GCA_963794265.1. Taxonomy (GTDB): domain Bacteria; phylum Acidobacteriota; class Terriglobia; order Bryobacterales; family Bryobacteraceae; genus CAWCDJ01. The sequence goes on along the minus strand of CAWCDJ010000003.1, from coordinate 1,791,667 downwards.
CACAGCCAGGTTTCCCGGCACGGCGTGATATCGGTAATAGCCGTCCACCACCCGTTTCAGCCACGCCCCGACATGCGCCACTGGCTCATGCATCTTCCGGCGCAACTCCTGCTTGATGGCTTGGAGCTTCGCCCTCATCCGCTTTGCCGCCGTGCGCCGCCAGACCACAAAATGGCCTTTCGAGTTCGTCCCACAGTAGTGCGTGAACCCGAGGAACGTGAATGTTTCCGGTTTCCCTTTGCCCCGCTTTCGCCGAGTCAGACGCCGCAAAGCGTCCGAACTCGATCAGCCGCGTCTTCTCCGGATGAATCTCCAGCCCAAACTTCGCTAACCGCTCCTGAAAATCTCTCAGAAACCGCTCAGCGTCCGCCTGGTGCTGAAATCCGGCGACGAGATCGTCGGCGTAGCGGACAACAATCATGTCCCCTTGCGCCATTTTCTCTCGCCATACCTCGACCCACAGGTCGAAGACATAGTGCAGGTACACGTTAGCCAGCAGCGGTGAAGCCACTGCTCCTTGCGGCGTACCCACCGTCGTCTCCGACCACTCGCCGTCTTCCGAAACACCCGCCTTCAGCCATTTCTGGATCAGCCGGAGCATTCGGTTGTCGGCCACTCGATGCCCGACGAACTTCATCATCCACTCGTGACTCACGTGGTCGAAGAATCCCTTGATGTCGGCATCGAGTATCCAGTTCACTCGCTTCTTTTGCAGCCCCGCATTCAGCGCATCGAGCGCCTGATGCGGGTTACGTCCTGGCCGAAACCCGTACGAGAAGCCCCGGAAGTCCGCCTCATAAATTTCATTGAGGACGGTCACCACGGCCTGTTGAACAATCTTGTCCTCCAGCGCCGCGATGCCCAACGGACGCTGCCGTCCGTCAGCCTTCGGAATGTACACTCTGTCGCGAAGGTTGTGCCCGGTACGTTCCACGATGAACGCGGCTGTGCAGATCGATGAGCCGATCTTCCAACCCCGTCTCATACTCGCGCCATGTCACGCCATCCACCCCGGGAGCCGCATTCTTCTTCAATGCGTCAAAACTCTCCCGCAGCAGATCGTACCGTCACATGATGCAGCAAAGCGGTGAACTGCTCTTGCTTCCTTTCCCGCGCCACTCGGCGCACGCCGCTCAATCCCTGGGACACCCGTTCCCCGCTCTGTGTCGGACTGGGTGCTGGATTGCGCGTCGTTCTCCTTGGGCTGCCGCCTTCCCTCCACCGCCTCCGCCGAAGGTTTCCCCTCTTTGTTCGGCTGCTTCATCGGTACTACGCGGCAGTCCGACTCCTCCAGTGCGTACATGTCCGCCATTGTGGCTTTGCGCCTTCGCGGACCGGTCTGCCATAACTGGCAGACGCTCTGGAGGTCTCCCGGTTCTCGTGCATGTTGTTTCTCGACGTGCCAGGGTCTTCGACCACGCCGCGTCCCGCTTCGGCTCGCGATTCTGGCGCCTGCAACGGATATTGCCTTCCCACTTAAGCAAACAGGGTCGGCACGCGGTTCGTCAGTTTTCGGGGCTCAATAGCCCGGCCCACCGATGCCTCTATCTACGCTTCGCCGTACGCCTCGCGACGCACCACGCAAGACTCGAGGTCAGAATAGAGTCGCTGCTCCTTTTCTGTAGGGCTCTTTCATCCCCTACAACATGCCGGTTTATCCCGGCGCACTCGCATCCCTGCAGAGCCTTATCCTCTGCCCCGGTCAGCACCAGTGTAGGAGCGGCACGCCGCTATGTGAAGAGTGTAGTTGTCGCCCGTAGGGAAGAATAATTGTCGCTGACCAGGAAAAGTAGTTGACGCCGGACATGGATTCTTATTGTGTAAGCCGAATGATAGAAGCTCAGCAGCGCAAATGGAACAGGCGACAGCAAGAGAACAACAAGAGATCCGGGGGAAAGCGTTCGAATCTGTGGAAGGGCTGCCACCTGTACTCCAACCACGACGAAAATGATGTTGAGTACCGATTGCTGGGTGGCCTTGTGCTGCGATATCTCTGCCTGGATTCGGTGGTACTCGGCCAATAGGGCCTGCATCCTGAGCTCAGGTGTAGCCATGTCGTGTTTAGATTCCCCCCGGATGATCCTCAGTGAACAACCCCTCAAACGGCATCTGCTCCATCGGTATTCGAAACATGGTTCCAATCGCCTTAGCCGTTTGCATCGCCAGCCCGTCTCCTTTTCTGATTGAACAGATCACGCCTGGAAAACTGACGTAGAGCATCTCATCGAGGATGAAGTGAGCGTAGTACCGCTCGGGTGCGATTGCTTCCGATACACCGAGCAGTGCGGCTGGGAACTTGTCCATCGGAACGCGAACGACTGTTATATGGACTGGCGCACCGTTGAGCAAGAACGGGTAGGTGTGTACCGCGTGGTGTGCGACCACCTCAGGCACGGCGGCTCCGCTGAAACTCTCGTCTATTACAAGACCTCGGACAAATCGGTCAACGACCATTCCCAACTGCCGCCTCCCTTCCGGCAAGCCAAATCGAAGTTACCGACATCGGCGCTGGAGCGGAAGAAGCCCAATCTGCGCATACCGGCGGCCACGGACAACTACGACCGCTCATAGTACCGCTCCCTCCGGCAGCGTAAAGGCAATCCGGCCATACGTTAACTGTAATTCGCCTACCGCACCTATGGGGATGGTGAGCTTGGGATCAGCATGGCCCAAGTCGACATTGAACAAAATCGGGAAACTATATTCGCGGCACAGCGAAAGCACCATTTTTCGGAAATCAATATCCATCGCTGCCTCCTTGTCCTCGCAGGCCAGAGGTCGTCCGATGATCATTCCGCCGATCCGCTCAAACACACCTCGGAGTTTGAAATGCATCAGGAGATGATCGATCTGGCGTGGCGGGCGGCCGACTTCCTCCCAGAAGAAGATCGCTCCGTCCCATTCCGGCTCGTATGGCGTCCCGAGTAGGGTCTGCACGGTCGAAAGATGTCCGCCTACAAGCCGTCCGCGAGCAGATCCGGCGCGCAAGATCTCCCATCGTGAATATGCTGGTAATGCCCCTGGAGAGTCCGCAGCGAACAGCGTACGGCGCATTGAATCGGCAGTATATGAAGCTAGGCCATCTGGATCGGCGAAATTGACACCAGTGGGGCCGTGGAAAGTGACAACGCCGGTTTGAGCGTGCAGCGCATTTAGAATCGATACTGGATCACTGAGCCCAATGACGATCTTAGGGTGATTCCGAAACACGTCGTAGTGGAGGAGAGGTAAAAGCTGATTTGCGCTCTTCCCTCCCCAAGCAAAGAACACTGCGCGAATAGCATCATCAGCAAACCCTCGATTAAGGTCCTCGGCTCGGACCTCCGCGGATCCTGCCGCGTACGCTTCGCGCGCCATAATGTGCTCAGAGTGTTTGACAACAAGCTCGAAGGAACGAAGGCAGAGCGTCATCCTCTGTAAATGAGCCTCTGACGGCACCGGAGACGACACTGACGTCAGCAGGACAGTATCGCCAGGTGCGAGGCGCCGTGGCCGAATTAGCTCCCTCACTGGAGGTTCGCCTCCGCGCGCGCGCACGAGCTCGATTCATCGACGCGCCATGGAAACAGAATCGCATCCTGTATCCTGTCCAGCCCGGCGCACAACATGACGAGCCGATCAATCCCGAGGCCGCCAGAGGCGCATGGTGGAGATCCGTAGTCCATGCATTCGAAGTAGGCTTCCTCCATGTTCTGGGTGCCCCAACCCTTCCTTTTTTTCTCCTCTAGCAACGACTGGAACCATGCTCGCAGCTTCAGAGGGTCATTCTGATGGGTCGACATATTCATGAGCTCAACGCCGCTGACGAACAACTCGGCTCGTTGTTTGAATCCCTGCTTTAACGGGACCTCCTTGGCTGGGCCTCCGAAGTGGAACGGGAACTCCGTGATGAAGGTGGGTTGCGTTATCTTGGGAAAGACGTGTTTGGTAATGATCAGGTCGATCATTTCCTCCATTAACGCGTCGGGGCGCGCGCTTATGCCGATCCGGGCGAGCGCCGTCCGCAACCCTTCATCAGTGGTGCAATTGGTGATGTCAACGCCGGTCTCCTGCAACACTGCGTCCCGCATCGGCAGCCGGCGCCACCGTCCCGAGAGGTCGATGGTCGTATTTAGGAATCTCAGTTCGCGAGATTGAAGAATATGGGTGCTGATTGAACGTAAGCGTCTGACGAACCCGTGTTGAGGGAGGGGAAGAAGGCTGCTGAGATGGCTGCATGAGTCGGCGACGGACAGCGCAAGAGATCGAGGAATTGCTGGAAGGCTACCGGACCAGTGGGATGACGCGGATAGCCTACTGTCAGCAGGTGGGGATTGCGCTCAGCACACTGGGGCGATATCTTCGGCAACACAGCGGCGGGCAGCGACTGGTACGAGTGAACCTGGATGCGGCGATGGAGCCACGCTCGTCATTCGTGCTGGTGCTGAGCAACGGGCGGCGAATCGAGAGCAACTGGCAGTTCCCCGATGGCGATCTGGCCCGCCTGATCCGCGTCGCTGAGGCCCAGTAGTCATGTTCGGTCTGGGGCCCGCGACCAAGATCTATATCAGCGTGGATGCCGTGGACATGCGCAAGGGCTTCGACGGGTTGTACGGGTTGGTGCGCGACCACCTGGGGCAGGACCCGCAGAGTGGGTACCTGTTCTTGTTCACGAACCGCTCGCGAACACGCCTGAAAGCACTGGTTTGGGACGGTAGTGGACTGTGGGTGTGTGCCAAGCGGTTGGAGCGGGGCCGCTTCGGGTGGCCCGCGGCCAGCGGAGCGCGCAGCGTCACCATGCGGGCGGAAGAACTGGCGATGCTGGTGAACGGCTTGGACCTGACGCAGGCGCGTCCGCGCAAGAACTGGATGGGGCGCACGGCAGCCGCATAGCGGGGCAAAGCAACCATCCCGCGGCTGAGGTCCAATCAGGCAGAATCGCTTCCGGCACGAATCCCATCAAGACATTTTCCTCTTCGTGCGTAGTGAGCGCGCAACACCTGCAAACATTGGTGGAAAACGCCAAAAAGAGCTGGCATAGAGGAGTGGCTTCGCGTAGTATAGAACTTCCTCATGAGCGTTTTCGATCCCCAACTCCGTATCGTGCAACTGGAGCGCGAACTGCAGTGGGCGCATCTGAAAATCCAAGTGCTCGAAGAGAAACTGCGGCAGCAGCGCATTCGCATGCTGGGGCCGCAGAGTGAAACGCTGAGCAATCTGCAACTGGAACTGCTGGCCGACGAAGAACCCAGCGCCACCAGCGATGAAGTCGCGGCCGAAGCGCGGCGCGAACCGATCACGCACAAACCGCCGAGAGAGCGTAAGCCGCACCCCGGCCGGGAGCGACTGCCCGAGAGTCTGCCGCGCGTGGAAAAAGTGATCCACTGCGAGGAGCACGCCTGCCGCACCTGCGGACAGGAAACATCGATCATCGGCTACGACGAAAGCGAGCAGTTGGATGTGGAGCCAGCGCGCTACTTTGTGCAGGTGATCAAGCGGGAAAAGCGGGCTTGCCGCGGTTGTGAGCAAGGCACGGTGACGATGGCGCCTTTGCCGCCGCGGATCGTGGAAAAGGGCTTGGCGAGCGACAACGTGGTGATCGATGCGGTGGTGTCCAAGTATTGCGACCACTTGCCGCTGTACCGGCAGGCCGTGATCCTGGAGCGCGAAGCGGGACTGGAGATTGGGCGGGCGACGCTGGATGGCTGGGTGATGCGCGTGGGTGAGATGCTGATTCCGGTGGTGCAGGCGATGCGCAAGGATCTGTTGAGTGAGGCGTATCTCCAGGCGGACGAGACGACGGTCCCGGTGCAGACGCACGATGGGCGTGGCAGCAATCACGAAGCGTATTTGTGGCAGTACGGGAAACCGGGCGGCGAGATGGTTTTCGACTTCTGCCTGCATCGCGGACGTGAAGGTCCGAAACGGTTTTTAGAACTCTGGGAAGGCATTTTGCAGACTGACGGCTATCAGGCCTACGAGGGTGTAGGCGGGCCGAAGATCGTGCACGTGGGATGTTGGGCTCATTCAAGACGGAAGTTTGTGGATGCGGTCAAAGTGAACCCGCAGGATGGCGAAGCGGTGAAGATGGTGGTGCGGATGGACGCGCTGTTTCTGGTGGACCGCGATGCGCGACAGAAGGCGATGAGTGGCGCAGAGCGCCTGGCGCACCGCCGCGAACTTGCGCAGCCCTGGGTGGAGGAGATTCGGGAAGCGTGTCTGACGTTATCGAAACAGGCGCTGCCCAAGAGCGCATTGGGGAAAGCAGCGGCCTACACGCTCAACCAATGGCCGAAACTGGTGCGCTGTCTGGAGTACGAAGAAGTCGAGTTGTCCAATAACCTGGCGGAGAACTCGATGCGGCCGGTGGCATTGGGACGCAAGAACTGGCTGCACGTGGGCAGTGTGAAGGCGGGCCCCAAAGTGGCGGCGATCCTCTCCGTGGTGGAATCGTGTCGCCGAATTGGCGTGTCTGTGAAGGGGTATCTGGCCGACGTATTGCCGGGGTTGGAGCGCCGCCCGTTGAGTCAAGTTGCTATCCTCACACCGGCGCGATGGTCTGCCGCCCGCGGCTGATGTCAACCTGGGTTCGTTAGACGCTTACGATTGAACGGACCAGGTCCTCTACCAGCATCATCACATCATCATAGGTGGAATGGGCCATTCCGAACGTCATCATGGTGAATTCTGGATAGTTCTTGAATGAAAGTGTTCGTCGCGAAAGTTCTTGCCGATCTGGAAAACTCGATCGAATCCGCCCGCCACCAGGCGTCGCATGTAATCCGTATTCGTCGTTCTAAGACAGCCACCCGGCCCAATGCGCGGGCGACTTAGGGCATAGTCGTGAACCGGGGCCATAACATGCTGGGGCACGATTTGTGGCGTCTCGACCTCTATGAAGCCCTTCGATTCCAGATAGCGGCGGACGTGACTGATGATTTGGGAACGTAGCTGAATGGTGGCACGCCGCGCAGGGTCGGCGAACATACCGACCTCATGGTTTAGGTATTTGGTCGGAGACTTGTTCCACTGGGCCAACTCGGGACGAGTTCTGATGCCTTTCGACAGCATCGCCAGGGAATTGGCCGTGAAGAGGTCATTTGCTGGATCGCAGTGCACACCAACGCCGACTATGTCACCCGAATCCAAGAGCTCTAGCACCCGGCGTTCGGCATCAAGCAACCCGCGGGGAATGATGAGTTCAATCCGTGCAGTACCATCCTCAAGCACCAATCGCGCCGTGTCTCCCTCGGAGTGGAATTCCTGCACCCAGCCTGCGGTGTGCGCTTCGAAGGCGATTTGCTGCCCGCTGTTGGCGAGTTCGCGCAATCTGTGTGTTCGCTTGAAGTCTGGCGGGTACGGATCGATGGATCTCGTTTGCATCTGGCGCAGTCGGTCCAGGCGCGATTGGGGGTTTTCTAGAGTGTTCATACGTTCTCCAAGTAATCAGGCGGTCCGGTACGGCTTGTTAAGTTAACGAAAGACCACCATCGACAATGATAGTCTGACCGGTTATGTATGGCGCCCGCAATCCTAGAAACGACACAACTTCCGCAATCTCGGCTGCGTCTGCTGTTCGTCCAAGCGGTATTCGGCTGACGACAGTCTCTCTGAAATGGCCGATAGCCTCATCATGCCGGGACGACGATATGTACCCCGGCGCCACGCAATTCACGCAAACCAGGGGCGCGAGACTAAGGGCGAGCGCCTTTGTAAGGCCGAGAATTCCAGATTTCGCCGCAACGTAGTGGTGTGAGCGCGGTTCGGGATGCAGGGCAGCGATCGAAGCAATGTTGATGATCGCGCCCCCGCCCGCCGCCCTTATTCGAGGGGCGACAGCTTGGCTGCAAAGAAATGCGCCGCGAAGGCACACGTTGAGGATGTAGTCCCAACTCTCCGTCGTTATGTCTTCCAGCATCTCGGGCCTTCTGGCTCCAGCATTGTTCACCAGGATCGTGATGGCCCCAAGCCGCGACTCGATAGTATCGACGGCTCCCCGGATCGACTCGACACTGGTCACGTCGATTTGTACCGCCAGGGCGCTGACGTTTGCCTGCTCAAGTGCCGCCACCGTCGAGCGTGCACCCACACTATCGTGGCAATACCCGACGCCAATGGTACATCCGGCGTGCCCCAGCGACAGGGCAATGTGGTGACCAAGTCCTCTCGAAGCTCCGGTGATAAGCGCAACCTGCTTAACGGCCATGTCGTATCCTTAATCCTGTGGTCGTCCCCGTGTGGCTCGGCGCCGGGAATCATCGTTGACACCTACATTCTTCGGTTCATGATAAATTCCGCGGTACTGGGCGAGTGCTCGTTCGAGTTCTTCTGCAACGGCACACCGCAATTCGAGGGGTTCGTCCACGCAGATGCTTGTGCCGTAGCTAAGGACTAAGGGAACCAGCCACTCCCAACGATCAACAAATAGTGTGAGGCGGACGCCTCTCTCATCGAACTCAACCACGGATGTTTCTTTGGTCTGCAAGCTGAGCAACTCACCGCGAATACTGTTCGCGCCGCGCAAGCGGACTTTAATAGACCCTTTTCCGAACCGTTCCAGTTCCCCTGCCCACCACCTTCTTACGTCAAACTCCGGCGGATATTCAAAGCTCCGATTCTCGACTTCACACGCGATGATTCTCGCTAGCCGGATGCGTTCGACGGACCTCCGCTTCTCCGCTTGGCCGACGACGTACCACTCTCCGGCCTTCCAGACCAGGCCATACGGGCAGAGGACCACCGTTACGTCTTCCGCACTGCCGCGGGGATAATGACGAATCCGCAGCATGCGTTCGCTAAGAACGCCCTCCCGTACTTGAGGAATCACGCCAGATGACTGGTCACGCCAATACCATTCGGTCGTATCGAAATACACTCGCTGCTTGACCAGAGCAAAGACGCGACATGCCTCACTCCGATGGTCTGGAGAAAGCGCCCCCAAAATCGCTTCGGCTCGTTTCGTTAACGAATCCGGCATACCGGCGCCGGTGGCGCCCTGCAGATAGAGGGTCATTGCGTCGTCACTGTCGAACTGCAGTGGGTCGATTGGGCTTTCCTTTTCGAGGCGGTAGCCGCGATCCGGCCCCGACGATCCTTGGATCGGGATGCCATGGGCCTGCATGAACTCGACATCCCGGTAGATCGTCCGCACACTGACGACGAATCGCTTCGAGAGATCCGAAGCCGGCACCCACTCCTTGGCACGGAGCATCAGCAGAATGCCAAGGAGCCGGGCGATTCTTGGTTCTTTTCCGACACTCATTTCCGTGTGTAACTCGACGAATATGCCGGGAGGCCGGCGGCACTGCAACGGCTGCTCTTCATCTCAGATGACACCGCTTTCGACGATGGACAGGCACGCCCCACCGGTGTCGATCTCCGCTAGGGCTCCGACGGGCAAAGTGATCTTCTCGGACGTATGTCCCAGAGGCACCTCGGCCAAGATGGGGAAGTTCGCCCTTTTCGTAAGTTGGAGGATGATTTCGCCGAGCGGGGGCATGTCTTCATAGTCGCGCTCTTCACACTCCTCCAGTTGTCCAACGACCATCCCGGCGATCCGGTCAAAAACGCCCGCGTTGCGAAAGTGAGTGAGTTTTGCGTCCAGCGCATGGGGCTGCTCGCACACATCTTCCCAGAACAGGACGGCGGCATCCCAGTCTGGTTCATACGGAGTGCCCAGGAGTTGCTGCAGCGTGGTCAAGTTGCCACCGATTAGTCGGCCGCGCGCCTTTCCAGGTCGTAACACGTTGATCGCGCCAAGTTCCCTTATGCTGCCGACGGGTTCTGTTGTGAAGAGAGCGCTATCAAAATAGCGCTGTGTCAGTGCGGGCATCGGCCCTTGCATGTTGTACTGCACGACCGGGCCGTGGAAGGTCACCATTCCCGTTCGTGCATGAATGGCGCACAAAAGTGCCGTCGGGTCGCTCATCCCAAGCAAAATCTTCGGGTTCTTTTTGATTGCGTCGAAGTCCAAAAGGGGCAGCAACCGGCCGCTGTTGGCGCCGCCCGCAGCGAAGAAGATCGCGTCGACAGTTTTGTCGAGGAACATGCTCATAATGTCCGACGCCCGCTCCTCGTCATTCCCAGCCAGGTGGCCCTGCCGCGCGCGCGCGTGGAGCCCAACGCGCAGACTGAAGCCGCGTTGTTCAAGGAACGCCAGGGCGCGATCGAAGTCCTTATCGTTTATGGGTTCAGAGGGCGTGACGACCCCGATCGTCGCGCCATTCCCGAGATGCCGCGGTTTGATGATGTCTGTGATCATTACCAGTTCGTCCTTTATATCGTCACCGGGAAGCTAACCACCCGATTGATTGGCTCGCCGGTCAGCAGCATGACCAGCCGGTCAATGCCGATGCCGAGACCGCCCGTCGGCGGCAGCCCGATATCCAGCGCGGTCAGAAAGCCTTCATCGAGTCCGTGCTCCTCCAAGCCGGCGTTGACCTTCTCCTTCATGAGCGTCCCCATCCGTTCACGTTGTTCCATGGGGTTGGTTAATTCTGAGAATGCGTGCGCGATCTCCATGCCGGCGATGAAGAGCTCGAACCGTTCGAGGAGGTGAGATCGCGGACCACCATGTCGTTGCGCGACGCAGATCGTCTCGGCGGGATGATCCACGAGGAATGTCGGCTGCACTATTGTGTTCTCCACCAATTCGGCGAGCCTATTGATGCATTCCCGCCGGCTGCGAAGTCCCCGAGTGTCAATAGCCCGTGCCTGCATTGCTTCCAGCAGTGCTTGCTGGTCTCGCAGCCGGTCGAGATCGATTCCGGTTTCGCGCAGCACGGCCGTTTGAAAGTCCCAGCGCGCCCACGGGGCCGTCAACTCGATCTGCCCTTCACGATGCCGTAGCGTGTTAGCGTTCCCGTTCACCGCCTGAACGACCGCGCGAATCAGGTCCTGGCAGAGGTTCATCGTATCGTTGTACGTCGCGTATGCCTGATAGCACTCAAGCGTCGTGAACTCGCAGCTTCGATGATGGGTTATTTCTTCGACCCGGAAATTTCGCGCGATCTCATAAACCCTGTCGAAACCGGACACGATGAGGCGTTTGAGCGCGTTCTCGGGGCAGATCCGCAACACCGTCGTGCCGTTCTGCGAGGGCGATACCGAGAAATGAGGGACCGGTGCGATGTCTCGTAAGGGTAGTACGATGGGTGTCTCCATTTCCACGAATGCCCGTTCATCGAGGAACGTCCGAATCGACTTCAAGACCTGGCGGCGGATGTCCAGGGCGCGGCGCAGACTCTGATCGCGCATGAGGACGATCTCCCGCGGCAACGGCTGGGAAGTTTGCTGAAAGAACTCCGGCCGCCTCGTGGCGGTCAGTGTCGCCCAGCGGCTGACTTCGAAGCTGGAACTGCCGTCGGCGTATCGGAGTCGGCCCTTGCAGCCGATGATATCTCCGATGGCCGGACCAGGCATGCGCGGAAATACCGCCTGGATGGTTACGCCGTCCGACAGCAATTCTGCGGAGAGGCCGTTCTCCGTCAAGCCCAGAACACGACCGCAAATACAGGCTTCGCTGAGGTGCTTTGACGGCACGTCAGTTGTGGGCGCTGTCGGAGAGAAGTACTCAACGGTATTTATCGCGTCGTCGCATGGCTCCGTGGGGTTGTTCGGATGGTCGGTTCCGAACAGGTCTTCAAAACGCATCTGCTCGGCCGGAATGCCGTAATCGCTTCCGGCTATTCGCAGCGCCCGCAGACCGTTCGCATCGGACTGCGCGACCTCCTGCACGGTGTTGGGAAAGATCACGAATAACCGATCAGCCCACACGATGTGTGCGTAGAAGCCTCTCGGGAGGAGCAGTCCTGCAATGACCTGTGCAGTGTCCCGGATGTCCTCGGCGGGGATGCTCAAGAGGGCGATCGTTGTGAGGCGGGACCCTCCCAGCCAATGTTGGTATTTCTTTTGGACGAACGCGTCCAACCTTGCGGGCAGACTTCCGGGTAACAGGCCGTCGATGATCACGACACCATGTGCTGCTCCAGTGCGGGTACCGTTTGTGTTCACCGGTGCGACGAGTTTACCTATACTGAGCGTTGGCTGCTGCTCCCCAAGCCTTGGGCTTAAGCTGTCACCTTTCATCCGAAGCCTTCTTCGTCTTCGCCCCGGATGGACGGAATCCCTCGTGGCCAAGGGTTTCGGCCCAGACCTGGGTGTTGGTCGTTAGCAGGTGCGCCACCGCGCCTGCACATCCCGCCCATCGTTTTGCGGCGAAAGCGCGAAGGCGTTCATCCTCCACATTTCGACCCTTGAAGTAGAACGTGCGCAGAATGTGGCGTGTGAAACTATCCAGGTGGAAAGTGTCGGTCCTCCCGACGCCAGCTCCGAGGACGATGCCGGCGCTGTAGGGTCCGATACCGGGAATCGCGCAAAGAACGTCCATCGCCTCGTCGCCACTTCCATAAGCGAGGCCTTGGCGGTCCAGGTGCGCGGGGTGATCCTTGAGAAATTTCGCGGCTCCTAGAATCAGTTTTGCCCGATACCCCACTTTGCACGCTCGCAATTCGAGGTCGCTTTTCGTCGCTACGTCCTCGGCGAGAGGGAAGGCATGGTATTCGGCGCCGTCAATGCACACGGCGGGGCCGAATGCGATGGCGAGCGCCTTCATCATCTGGTACAGCCGGCGAAAATCTACGTTCTGGGCGCAGATGGCGCCGCAGATTGCTTCGAACAGGTCGAAATACCGCTTTGGCCGAATGCCTTGATTCACGCCCAGCGCAGCGGCGATCACGGCGTCGTCCTTCGCAAGGCGGGCCAACTCCTGATGGGATGGGTCGTTGAGGCCCAAGGCCCATTCGAGTTGCCTCCGCACCACGGCGAGTTCCTGCCTGGTAAGCGGACACAGCGATCGAACCATGAGCGTCAGGAAGCTGCGTTTGGCACGCACTGGTGGTGCAATGGATGCCACTATGATCTGCTGGTTACTGCGCACAACCCGCATCAATTCGTGGTCCGTCTCAATCCACGGGTAGATGTTGTAGTGCGTCTGGGCGAAATGAAAATTGAAGCCGCCCTCCGGCACTCTCAGTGTCGTTCGCGTCGTCACCGTTTCGTTGCCTGTCATCGGCTTACGGACCTCACCGTTTGGGCGTCGCAAAACCGACCCGGTGAGTTCCTTTGGTCGGATGCAACACCATGCGCGTATGTTCTCGCGCCCTTCTGACGGTCTCATCGTTCGTCCATGGCGTGAGAGCTTGATAGTAGTCGTACGTTGACCAATCCGCGAGGCTGCTTGGCGGGCGAAAGCCATGTGCGAGCGCCTTGGCGTACAGCGGGGTGCCGGGATAGGGTGCGAACAGATGCACACGTGTTTCCGGTGTCGGCGTCAACGTTTGCAGGCGGTCGATCAGGCGGTACGTGTCGTCTTCCTCTGTGGGAGTCTCGCCGGGGAAGCCGACAATGAACGTATACGAGCCTCGGATGCCGTAGGACGCAATCTCTTCCGCGACTTCCACGACCTGGCTCGCGGTGATCTCCTTCTCGATAATCTCGCTGAGGACGCGGTCGGAACCGGACTCCACTCCCATCAGGAGCCTGCAGCACCCGCTTTCTGCCATGCTCGATAACAGGTCCGGCTGCAAACGCCGTGCCTTGCGGATGTCGTTGGGATTGATCGATGCCGCCCACGCGAGGCCTAGTCGTGCCTCCACCAGTCCGCAGGCAAAGGCGTGCGCCCGGTGCAGGTTGATGAAGAAATCGGCGTCATAGAACTTGATCCCGTTCACGCCGAACCTGCGTTGCAGGTCCGCGATGTCATCCAAGAGCACTTCAGCCCGCATCGCGCTGAACTTGCGGTTGTAGGTCAGCTCATAACAGAACTTGCATTTGTACACACACCCCTGAGACGAGACGTAATTGAGGGTGCGGTCGGCGATGCCGGGGTCGCAGCGGACATACCGCTCGACCGGAAGCAGCTGCCAGGGATATTGTCCGAGCTGCTCCGTTCGAGGTGGGTTTTCTTGGCCATGCAGAACCCCTCCTCGGATTTTCATACTCAGCCCGGGGACCAAACTCCGAAGACCGGTGTTCTCTAGCCCCTCCACGAAAGGTACGACAGAATTCTGGCCGGGTCCGCGCAGCACGGCATCCACCAGCGGATGCCGGAGCGTTTCGTCGGCCAACACGTTGACGTGCGGCCCGCCGAACACGATGGGAGGGCAATCCGCCCGGGCCTTGGCGCGACGCGCGAGTTCCAGCGCGTGCCCAATCTGACCCCCGCCCGTCATGATGCTGATGCCAATGGTCGCCGCCTCGCCGTTATGGCGGCAAAGCAGTTCTTCCCACTCCTCTATTGTTGACTGGTTTCCGTCGAAGATGACGACCTCAAACCCGTGGTCCAGTAGCGGCCTGGCGATTGTCAAGAGCGAGAAAGGCATCCATGAGTACACGTAGTCTTTCTCGTGGTCGATCTTGGGATATGCCAGGAGGATCAGGTTCTTTCTCATAGGACTTCCTGCATCGAATGAAAGGTGGCGTTTTCGTAGACGCCCAAAGACGACTGGATGATGGCCCGCAGGTCTTCCGGGCCACTGCGAAGCGCACTGTCGAGGTCGTCCGCAATGTCTTCACGCAAAAGACAGTACTGAATCCGGCGATCGGCAGTCACGCGGATCGCCATGAGCGCGTCGTGGCACGGATAATACGGGCATGAGACGCACCCCGTGGAATACCATGCGCCGGCGCGGTGGTCTTTCACCATAACCACCAACCCGGACGGCATCGTGTAGGCATTCATCGGGTGTCCGAGCCCACCTTGTAGGACTACGGTCTTGCTGGTGGCTCGCTCTCCCAGCCAATTCTTTATCGAATCCAAGGGGGAGTAGAGATCACGCATGCTGGTGGCACCGATTTGGACCAGCCGATTCTTGAAACTCTCGGAGCCGTTTTCAAGATCGCGGATCACGTCAAGGAGCTTTAGTTGCGCGACTCCCTCACTCTCGCAGTACTCTATGAGGGCGGGAATCTCTTCCTCGTTCACGCCGCGCATGACCACGGTGTTGATCTTGCACGGCAGCCCTGCACTGACGCACTTGCGTAGGGCACTTTGCAATTGCGGTAGGTCATCGATGCCGGTGATGCGTCGGTGCAATTCCGGCTTTATCGTATCCAAACTTAGATTGATTTGATCCAAGCCGGCGGCCTGCAATGCGCAGGCGGCATCTCCGATACGCGGATGACGTGAGATCACCTCCAGCTTGGGCACGCCAACCTCGCTCTTGAGCCTGCTCACGCACTCTACGAGTGGCTCCCAAAGCGCTGGGTCACCCCCGGTCAACTTGAAATCGCGAACGCCGCACTGCTTGAACACGGCACAAAGCTGGACGACGGTTTCTGCTTCGAGGGAGCTGCCCGCGTGCGTGGCAATGCCTTCGCCCGAAGGACGGCAGTAAAAACATGCCCGACCGCAGCGAGAGTTGACTGCGATTCGCAGCTGCGGGATTTGGGGGGCTCGCATCGCTTCGTATATCCTGACATAATCTTGTCAGTGATCCATTGGGAATGCAAGAGATTTCGGCTGGACGCGGCGGCTCACGTTCCTAAACAACTGATTATAAAGACTATCTGGTTTGAGTAACAGCCAGGTACGGTTCAAACGTCGCGGGAAGCTTGGGTCCGGATCCAAAGGTTCCCATTCAGGACCTGAACCCCACGGTCCAGCGCGATATGTCGGCGGGTGCCAACTTTGACCGAGGAGCCAAAGTCTCAGGACAATAGGGGTTATGCTGTATGGAGCGATACACTTGCGATCAATCGCTATATAGATCGTCTTTCACCCGGCAAGCGATGTGGATTCGGGTCATGAAGAGCCATGCCAGACGGCGAGAGCAGAGAACCGGTCGAACAGCCAGCCCCAAACATCAGCTCTGATTTCTTAACGGGAAGCACGGAGATCGGCCTCGACCGGATCCGCACCCGCTTGCTCGACCTCACAAACCGGAATAAGCTCCTGAATTTCAGGCATTCCAACGTGTCGTCGCTGCGCGTGGTCGACGTTTCGCTGGATTCCGTGTTCGCCCGCCTACGAGACAACGACAAGCTCGCCTTCTTGCCGGTTCCTGAGCCGGAGCCCACCGACGTGGGCGACGGAACGACCGCCAAGGACTACGCGGAGGAACTGGGATGGAACACCTGCTTTGATCTCGAAGAGGCCGAGGTTGGGAACGCTCAAGCCTTGCCGGTCCTGCACTACCACGAGCAGCTTGACACGGTGAGTCGCAAGATCGCAACGGCAGCCAGGACCGCGATCGAGGAATCCGGCACGAACATGCTCTACCTCGTGTTCGGCTTCCTGGAGTGGTACGAATCCGACGATTCCAAACAGCCTCGGCTGGCACCCCTGGTCATCGTGCCGGTGACGATTGAGCGCTCCGGAGGGAAGGGAAAAGCTGTTGAGGCGGTGCTCGAATATTCAGGTGAGGACTTAGAGACCAATCTTTCTCTTGTGGAGAAGATGCGTCGGGACTTCGGGCTGGAGATCCCTGTCCTCGAAGATGACGATGTTCCGGAAGCCTACTTTGAACGGTTTGACGAGATTCTAAAGGTCAAGAAATCCTGGTCCATACGGCGGCAGATTACGCTCGCGCTCCTCAGCTTCGGAAAGCTCCTGATGTATCGGGATCTCGACCCGAAAACCTGGCCGCCTGGCCAGAGTATCGCCAAACACCCGCTGGTACGTGAACTGTTCGAAGGTTCGAAGAGCCCCAATATCACGCTGGCCGAGGAATACGCGATCGATGAGCTCGACCTCAAGAAAGACGTCCCTCATCTGATTCGGGACGCCGACAGCTCTCAACATAGCGCACTGATCCACGCACTTCGTGGGCAGAATTTGGTCATCGAAGGGCCTCCGGGCACCGGGAAATCACAGACCATTACGAACCTCATCGCGGCTGCCCTTGCCAAGGGCAAGACCGTGCTCTTCGTGGCCGAGAAGCTCGCCGCTCTGGAGGTGGTCCGCCGTCGCCTGGATGATGCGGGCCTCGGGATATTTTGCCTAGAAGTTCACAGCCACAAGACGAAGAAAGGAGCACTGCTCAACGATCTGGCGCAGCGGAGCAGTATGCGGGGTTCGTTTAAAGATCCCAAAGATCTCGACCGGAACCTTTGGATTGTGGAAGAGAAAAAGAAGCTGCTCACGCAATACGCTTCGCTCATCAACAAAACGATCGAGCCTTTCCAGGCAACCGTCTTCGAGATCCTCTGGGCGCGCGACACCTGCGGCCAGGTCATGGTTGCCCATCGCGACCGTCTTGGCCAGCTCTTCCTGCCGGTCGTCGTGCAGTACACCCGGACGCAATTCACGCAGACCGAACAGTTCTTGTCCGTCTACGCGCGACACCTGACCGCTGTGCTGGCGGCATGCAACGCCATAGACCAGCATCCCTGGGCTTGGGTGGCCAAATCCCTGGGATTTTCGGAAGAGGAACAACTCCTTGGACTCCTGGAGGAGCTCCTCGCCATTATGCACGAAGCGGATCGGTGGTGCGGGCACCTAGAAGAAACGGCTGGCGTCGTTCTGCACCGCACGGTGTGCGGTCTCGAAGACGCTGCGTCCACCCGGGGGATGCTGCCGAGCTTGGGCAGTGTTGCCGAGGACCTTCTTGAACCGTGCCAGAACCCCGAAAACCGCCATTTGCTCGCAGAATTCGTGGAACATGTCGAGTCGTTCCATCGAGGGTTCCAGGAATTGTCGTCATCCGTGGACAACGTCAGCACTCTGCTCGACGGCATGTCCACCGCGGGACTGTCCGGAGCGTTCGAATGCCTTCGCCGATGGGGACTGGAAGGGCACTCCTTCAGCGAGATTCGGGACCTACTGAGTAACTGTGAGGACACGAAAGACTTCCTGCATGACGCCCATTCCGCTTTCCGCGTCTTGCTCAACGTTGTGGGCTGCAACGCGCCCGCCACGCTTTCCAGTGCCAGTTTCTTGCTGCAAACCACCGTTATCGTGCAGACAGCGCCGTTTGAACAGCTGCAACTGAGGCAACCTGCGTTCGAGAACGAACGGATCTGGCCGATTCTGCAAACTGCGCGGCAGGACGCTGCAGCGCTCAGAGATGCCGAGGCGGATCTCAGCCGGAACTTTGATCTGACACTCGGTGCGGGGACCTACACGCCCTCGCAACTGCTCGAACACGCTGCGGTCCTAGACGAGGCTTCTTGGTGGCAGCGCTGGTTTGGCGGCAACTACCGGCGCGCAGCCAGAGTTCACCGTCGCATCGCACAGGGGAGGAAGACCCCACGCCAGCAGATGAGCCGTGGGCTGCGGAGCGTCGCCGAATATGTTCAGCGCCGGACACAGTTCGACAATCACGCCTCCTACCGGCAGATCTTCGGAATCCATTTTCAGGGGGTGAACACTCCCTGGGAGGACCTGCACGAGTTGCTCCTCTGGTACGAACAGGTGTTCGTCGCCTTCCCTGAGCACCAATCGGAGGCTGAGCCATTTCGCCGCCTGATGTTCGACGCGAGAACCGACCGTCTCAAGGCGATCAAAGCCAGCCTCGGCGGGGTCCAGGAACACCACAACGCGCTTGATTCGATCGTGTCGCGTGTTGCGGACTTCACCCGCGCGGTGCCCAGCCAGCGCTCCCTGATGGTGACAGGATCACTAGACGAGATTCTTGAGTGCCTGCAGAAGCTCACTCAAGAAATAGGCGGCGTCGTGGAGACCTTTGATCGAGTTACTCTCCATGACGACGCTGTGCTGCGGAATGTTCCTAACATCGTAAAGACCATCGGCCAATGTCTCAGTGCAAAGACCGCGGTGCAAGGTGCGGGCAAGTTGCCTGCGCTGCTCGGCAGTGCCTATCGTGAAGTGAATACCGATGTCGAAGCCGTCAAGCATTCGGTGCAGTTTGCCCAAGCCGTCGCCTCCGGCGGCCTACCAGCGAAGGCGGTTCGGTGGCTGCTCTGCGAGGATTGCGGAACTCACCTCGAGCAACTCCGCGTTTGGCTGGGAACAGTCCAGGAATGCGGCGTAAGAATCCGGGCCATAACAGGGAAACTGGCAGTCCTTTCAGGAGCAGCCCTCTGGAGCGGCAATCCAGACGGCCCCTGGGGCAGCCTGCAAGCGCTCGCCGAATTCGCGCTGGCGAACCGGGAAGAACTGACGCGGTGGAATCACTTCTTCCGACTCCAAACCCAAAGTAGGGAAGGTGGACTCGCCAAGCTCACGGCTTTGGCGGAGGCCCAAGTGTTGGAGCCCCACGAAATTGAGCCGGCATTTCGCTTCGTCTTTCACAATACCCTCGCGCGCAGCATCTTCACCGACAACGCAGAGTTATCCCAGGTGACCGGGGTCACGCAGGAATTGATCCGCAGCCAGTTTGCCGCCGCTGACAGAGAAGCCATCCGGCTTTATAGTGAGCGCGTTGCGGCGCTGATCGATCAGCGCTCCGTGCCGTATGGCAACCAGAGCGGGCCCGTCCGAAGTTGGACGGAGATGGCACTCATCACGAATGAGATCAACAAGCAGAAGCGACACATTCCCATCCGACAGCTGATCCGTCGCTCCGCAAATGCTTTGGTGGCTCTCAAGCCCTGCTTCATGATGGGGCCTTTGTCGGTGGCCCAGTATCTCGCCCCGGGCCAGCTCAAATTTGATCTCGTCGTCATGGATGAGGCTTCTCAGCTCAAACCTGAAGATGCCATCGGTGCGCTCGCGCGTGGGGGACAGGTCGTCATCGTTGGCGATCCCAAACAGCTTCCGCCCACGAGCTTTTTTCAGCGCGTGTCGCTTGACGCCGAAGACGACGACGCCGGCGATTCGCGCACCGCAGTCGAGGAAGGCGAGAGTATTCTCGATGTTGCGAGTACCTTATTCCAGCCCGTTCGCCGGCTGCGATGGCACTACCGATCGCGCCATCACAGTCTCATTGCGTTTTCGAATCACGAGTTTTATCAACGGGATCTCATCATCTTCCCGTCCGCCTACCACGACGATCCTTCCCTTGGCGTGCGGCATCATTTTGTTCCGAATGGAGTCTTTGAGAGCAGCCGGAATCCGCGAGAAGCCGCGGTGGTGGTCGACGCTGTGCTGGAGCACGTGCGCCAGCACCCCACCGAATCGCTCGGCGTGGTGACGCTCAATTTTGAGCAAAGAGAACTCGTCGAGGAGCTCCTCGACCGGAAACTCAGAGACGATCCGGCGGCCATCGCGTTTCAGGAGCGGATGAAGGGTGGCCAGGAAACTCTATTCGTGAAAAACCTGGAGAACGTCCAGGGTGATGAACGGGAC
Source organism: Bryobacterales bacterium (assembly GCA_963794265.1). GTDB lineage: Bacteria > Acidobacteriota > Terriglobia > Bryobacterales > Bryobacteraceae > CAWCDJ01. The sequence continues at coordinate 1,771,440 of CAWCDJ010000003.1, read as the reverse complement.
GTGATCTTCATCTCAACCACCTACGGCCCGGACGCACGCGGAAACCAATTCCAGCGGTTCGGCCCCATCAATGGCGCCAACGGTCATCGTCGGCTCAATGTGCTCTTCACGCGCGCCAAGAAGCGTGTGGTCGTCTTCAGCTCCCTCGACCCCGAACGCATCCAGACGACCCCCAATAGCCCATGGGGTGTCCGGGCTCTCAAGCAATATCTGATTTTTGCACGCACGGGCGTCCTGCAACACGCGGAGGAAGCCACCGACCAACCAACCAACGACTTCGAACGTTCGATTGGCGCAGTTCTCAAAGAGAAGGGATATGACGTCGTGCCGCAGGTTGGAGTCGCAGGTTTCTTCATCGACCTAGGTATCAGGCATCCAACTAAAGCCGGTACCTTCCTGCTTGGCGTCGAATGCGACGGCGCCAGTTATCACTCTGGCCGCTCCGCCCGAGATCGCGACCGCCTTCGGCAGGAGATCCTCGAGAACCTAGGCTGGAAGATTCACCGCATCTGGTCCACCGACTGGTTCAAGAGCAGGGAGAGCGAGATCAAGCGTCTGCTTCGGCGCATCGAAGAGATTTTGGAGAGTGATCCCACCTACCGCAAGGAGCAGCAAAAGGCGAAGCGCACGGAGGCCTTGCGAAACCGTTTGATTGCGTTACGGGAAACGGAAATCAAGACTGCCTTCCCGGATACACCCCCAGAGAAGGGTCTGCTGCACGAGAGCCTCCTGGCGGAATTCATGTTGAGGCGGCCGAAGACGAAGGACGAGTGGTTCCGCAGGATTCCGCAGCATTGCAGAACCAGCGTGGATCCGAGGCAGGTCGGGAGGTATCTTGACCGCACGCTCGAGATCATTCGGGAGCACGAATGACGAGTGAGGCCTCTGCGTTTCAAGGCCGGGCTGACTTGTCCTAGAGGTGTGCAAATGCGAACCTTCTTATCGGAAGCAGAAACCCTGTTGGAGATTCGCAAGTGCTGCCGAAGAGCCACGCGAATCAGAGCCGCCCTGGCGCTGATTACCTGCAGTGGTCTGCGCCTAATAGAGGATGACCTGGAAGGGCTCCTGGCCCGCGGCGGCGCGGCTCAGGTGCTGCTTGGAACCGATATGGCGACCGAACCAGAAGCCATCGAGGCACTGCTCAACCTGCAAGAACAGTACCCACGCCGGTTGACGGTCCGGCGCTACGCCAGTAGTGCTAGCCAAACCTTTCACCCGAAAGCCTGGCTCTTCTCGTTTCGATCTGGACCAGAATCGGCCGTCGTTGGCTCTTCAAATCTTACACAGGGTGGTCTCGACCGCAACTTGGAGGCCAATGTCTTGCTCAATGGTGGTGGCGCGGTAGGCGAACTCGAAACTTTCTTCGACGAGTTGTTCGAGGGGGGACGAGCCAGGCACATCGACACGTCTTGGCTGGACGCCTACCGTGACATTTGGAAACAGCAGAGAGCAACGCGGTTGAAGCTCGATCGGCTCCAGAAGAAAACGAAGGCTATTCGGACGCGCCGCACCGTAAGCACAGCGGTACCAACCCGGATCCGAAAGCGTGCATTTGCGTTTACCGGTGGCATCGCCGGATGGCCGAGGGAATTGAAACTATACCCAACCATTAAGCGATACGAAGGAACGGTGGTTGAGATTGAGGGCTTGAACAAAGCCGAGTGCCTGGTCCATGGTGATCGTCGTGGCGGGAGAAAAACGACGCGCAAACTGCGGGCGGCTCGGCACGCGGGTATCGACATCATCAATGAGAGCGATTTCTTTCGAATTCTTGGCAATGAAATCCGTTTGCGGAACAGGAACTGAACCAGCTCCGAATCGAAATAGGATTGGTCCCCGAAGCCACAACCTACAGCCGGTCCACGCGGTCCGGCCTTGTGCTTTGCGCACATTACCAGTCCGGGCCGGGACCTCGGCGCACACACACCATCGGCACCAGTGTCGGCAGCCCGGTTGCCGCTGTGGTGTGATATCTTGAGGTTATCGTGAAGTGGCAGAGCAAAATCGGGCGGCGGGTTCAACGCCCCAGTTCGGGGCAAGATTTACTGTCCGTTTTACTGTCCATTTTGCGATCAGACCCCATGGTTCTGGATGGATTGCAGGGACGGTATAGACTGGCCGCGAAAGCGACTAAATCCTTACCGGACAGTTAAGTAGCGGAAAACAGAGGAACGCGGGAGTAATTCAGTGGTAGAATGCCAGCTTCCCAAGCTGGACGTCGCGGGTTCGAGTCCCGTCTCCCGCTCCATGTTTTCATAGACTTACGTGCCATTTGGGACAACCCACCAATTCCTCGTTACTCCGTTTACTCCATTAAGCCGACTTCGCCAGTTCCGGCGACTGTTTTGGCTCTCGAAGCACGGCGGCTTCGAGTGCCTTGAGTGCGGCTCGCTTTTGCTCCAAATCTGAGCTGGTGTAGACCTCCAGACTGACGCCGAGTCCGTGCCCCCTCTGGTCGGAGGCAACCTTCGGATCGACGCCCGCCTTCTTGGACAGGCTGGCGTTGGTCTTGCGCAGCACCTGAAACGTCGCCCAGCCCAAGCCGATCTTGTCCAGCGTTGGGAACATGTTTCGCCGCCACACGTTGTCCAGCGACAGCGGCGTCACCAACTTCTCCGAGGGAAACACGAACCCATCCGGCGACGGGTCCTGCGTCAGCCCGGCCCACTCTTTCAACAACTCGAGCGTGCCGTCGGAGATCGCGCCCTCGCGGGTCTTGCCGTTCTTCGGCGTGTTGAGCACCCGCTTGTAGACGCGCTCGGCCACCCTGACCGTCTCCCCGGTGACGGACTTCCACCGGAGCGCCAGGATCTCGCCCGGGCGCATGCCCTCGAAGATCGCGAGCCTTGCGATCAACTTCTCCCGGAGGTCGAAGGCCTCCAGGTACGTGTTCACCTCCTCTATGGTCAACGGACGCATGTCGCGCCCGGCCTGGCACATCTTGGGAATGATGAGTTCGGCTGCCGGGTTGCTCGCGATGCAGCCGTCCGACAGGGCCAGCTTGAAGATTGCGTTCATGAACCAGCGGATGTGGGCCACCGCGCTGTAGGACAGCTTGCGTGATTTCGCTACTCTGAATTGGCCCACTTCGATACTCTGATTTGGCCCCCCTGTTCAAAACGTAAACCGGATATTCTGTTTCCGACCTGAAGGGGTCTGGAAGGGAGGCCGGTTGAACAGGAGGCAGAAAGTGGAGTTATTCGAGCAGATCCGGCGCGAGTATGAACACGGCGTCGGGACAATCAAAGGAGTGGCGCGAAAGTTCGGGGTGCACCGGCGGATGGTGCGGGATGCAATCGCGAACGCTGATCCGCCAGTTCGTAAGGGAGCGCCGCGGGGGCGGCCGAAACTGGGCGCTGCGGTTGCGTTCATTGACGAGATTCTGAAGGCTGATCGGAAGGCGCCACGAAAGCAGCGTCACACCGCGCGCCGTATCTGGATGCGGCTGCGACAGGAGATGCCGGAAGTGACGGTGGCAGAATGCACGGTTCGGCAGTTCGTACATAGGCGAAAGAGGGAGCTTGGGTTAACTGGCGGGGAGACGTTTATCCCGCAGAGCTATCATTGGGGCCACGAAGCCCAGGTGGACTGGTATGAGGCATGGGCGGAGCTGGGAGGAGAAAAGCAGAAACTGTACGTGTTCTGCATGCGGTCGATGGCCAGCGGCGGATCGTTCCATCGGGCGTACCCGCACGCCAGCCAACAGGCTTTCCTGGAAGCGCACGAGTTGGCATTCCAGCACTTCGGTGGCGTCTTCAAGCTACTGCGTTTTGACAATCTGAAAAGTGCGGTGCAGAAGATTCTGCGCGGGCACCAGCGGGAGGAGACGCAACGGTTCATTGCTTTCCGGTCACACTGCGGGTTCCAGAGCGAGTTCTGCACGCCGGGGCGCGGCAACGAAAAGGGTGGAGTGGAAGAGGAGGGTGGGTATTTCCGACGGAACCATCTGGTGCCGCTGCCAGAAGCTCGCGATCTGGAGCATCTCAACGAGTTGCTGCAGGCCTCCTGCAGACAGGAGGAACAGCGCATCATCGCCGGGCGGGAACAGACAATCGGGGTGGCGATGGCGATCGAGCGCGATCACCTGCAGCCGCTACCCGGCGAGGGCTTCGACCTGGCAGCAGTTTCATTCCCGAAGGTGAACGGAAGCGGCTGCGCGCCCGTGCTGACGAACTTCTATTCGGCGCCGCTGCCGGTGGGGACCCGAGTCGAAGCAAAGGCGCACGCTGCCTATATAGAGATCTGGCACGACGGGAAATGTGTGGCGCTGCATGAACGATGTTTCGGGCGGCAGCAGAAGCGCTTGCAACTGGAACACTATCTGGATGCGCTGAGCAAGAAACCTGGGGCACTGGCGGGCTCCATGCCTCTGGAACAGTGCCGGGCACAGGGACGGTGGCCGGAGAGTTTCGACCGCTTTTGGGCCAAACTCGAACACCGGCACGGAAAACAGGATGGCACACGGGCTATGGTGGACGTCCTGCTGCTCGGGCGCGACCACGGCTTCGAGCGGTTGCGTGACGTCATTGAGCGGGCCCTGGAGATGGGGGTATCGGATGTGGCTGCCATCCGCTACCTACTGGAGCTGGAACGATTAGAGAAACGGGCACCGGCGGAGGCGTTCGATGTGGGGTGGCTGGCGCGGTACGAGCGTCCGCAACCCACCTTATATGAATACGACGGCTTGCTATCGATTGGCGCCACGGAGGTGATTCAGTGAGCGAACTCAGAATTCCCGTCGAAGTGGCTGGCATCCAGCAGATCTGCAAACGGCTGCACATGCCGACGATCGCGGCGCAGTGCGCGCGCCTGGCCGAACAGGCCATCAAAGAGAAGCAGAGCCATCTGATTTATCTGGAAATGCTATTGGAGACGGAGTTGGAAGAGCGGGAGCGGAACGTGATGGAGCGGCGGCTGAAGGAGGCACGCTTTCCCAAGGTGAAGACTCTGGAAGAGTTCAACTTCGAGGTCGCTCCCCATCTGCCGGCGACGGGGCTCCGGAAGTTGGCGGAGGGGCAGTACATCGAAAAGACAGAGCCACTGGTTTTCATCGGTGACACAGGGACCGGGAAGACTCACTTAGCAACGGCGCTAGGTGTGGCGGCGTGTCGGCAGCGCCGTCGGGTGCGGTTCACGACGGCGGCCGAGATGGTCAATGATCTGATCGAAGCGCGGCAGAGGAATGAGGTCAGCCGGGTGGTGAACCGTTGGCTGCGGTATGAACTGATCGTGTTGGATGAGATGGCATATGTGGCGATGCCGGACGCTGCCGCGGAGCTCTTGTTCCAAGTGATAGCAGGCCGGGCTGAACGTGCGGCCGTAATTGTCACCACGAACTTGCCATTTTCCGAGTGGACGACCATGTTTCCGAATGCCCGGCTATGCAAGGCAATGGTGGACCGGCTGACGGACCAGGCGCACATCATCGATACCGGGAAGGAGTCGTACCGCCTCCAGCGGACACTGGCGAAGAACAAGGGAGGAAAACGATGAGGAACACCGAACGGCAATGGTTTCAAGCGCGGCTGAGATGGGCAGTCATGGAGGAGGGCCACGGCCTGGATCACTGGCGAGAAGCGGAGCACATATTCCAGAGCGACAGCCGTGAGGCAGCATTTGCAGAAGCCCTTCGGATTGGGCACAGCCAGGAATACGTAATGGTCCCTGATCGTGGGGGCGATCCGGCGTTTGAGTATCGGTTGGCGGAGATCGTGTACCTGGAAGAGAAGGGGGCGGCACCGGCGGGGTTCAATGTGTCCCTCGGGCAAATCAAGGCCACCGAACGGCTCGGATTTGAGCACGGATTCGAACCCGACGTTAGGATGCCAGAACCGGTTCTCTGATCGCCTGTTTTCCGTGGCCCCGGCCTACGCTTCGCCCAAACGCGCCGCAAAAGCAGCGGCGCTGGGCTTCGCTCCGGCCGGCGCCACGGAAAACAGAAAGAAGTGGGAACAAGGAAGAATTGTTGGTCTAGCAGGGGGGCCAAATCAGAGTATCAAAGTGGGCCACGTCCGATTGACAAACGCACTTGCGGGCCTTCCCGTCCAGAACCTTCTGCAAATCTTCGCGGCTGATGACCTGAAGCAGACGATCCCCCAACTCGGGAATCAAGTGCGTGGTGATGATCTGCTCCGACGTGCCCGCGGTCGATTCCTTCCACCCCTTGCGGTAGAACGGCAAGTACTGATCCGTCACGAACTGCTTGAAGGTGTAGACCGGTCTCGGACCTTGCGACACGCCACTGTTGATCGGCTTGAGGATGTCGGCCAGTGCTGCTTCCGCATCGCTCTTCGTCATTTGCGAACACCGCCCCAGCACGCTGGAGCGCCGGCTGCCGTCCTCCCACCAGCAGGCGACCCACACCCGATAACGCCCATGCTTCCGGGATTGAAGGCTGCCTTTCTGGAAACGCCTTCGACGCATTTTGTTGCCTCTTTCCTGCGCCGAGGGCGTTGACTCTTGGCATACCCCGGATATTACCATTCGCCGGTAGCCTCCAGGTCGGCGGATTCCATCCATTCGTCGACCCACTCCCGCTTGATGAGAATGCGGCGTCCGACGCGGAAGCAGCGGAGCGTGGGCACACCGGGGACCTTGCCGTTGATCACGTTCGAAAGGTGGGCCTTGGAGACCTGCAAGTAGGCGGCAGCCTGCTTCAGCGTCATCACCGGCGTCTGTTCCTTCGTGTTGATCATGCTCCCCTCAATGCGAATTCCACTTGAACCGGGGCGCCACCCGATCAATGAATCGAGGTGCCATGAACCTCGAATTTGGCGTCCCGTATCACCGCAAGACAATCGATCAGTGCCGCGCGATTGGCGCGCGCGGCGGCCGCCGTAGCGGGATGGTCAGACGCGCACGTCGCTTGGCCCAACCCGCTGAGGCAACGGCCAGCCTCGCCGAGCCGCAGTTGGAAACGGCGCACGAGGCCAGCATGCTGCTCGACGAGCAGTTCCCGCATCTCCGGAACGCCTGGGCCCGGACCGCGCAGCGGCCAGCCGCATAGGAGGCCGCACACGGCGCACCCGGGCGCGGCAGGGCGGCCGGTTGGTGCGGGTCGCCCATGTAGTCGCGGTTGTTCAATTTCGGCGGCCGCGGCCATCATCGCATCCTTCCGCAACTGACTCCGTTCCGCTTAGCAACTCTGGCTGCTATAGTCGTTTCTGCAGGCATTGGGCTGATGCAATGGAGAACGCCGACGAATTCGAACCCCCGACTCCTTCCTTCGAAGAGTTCGCGGCCTTCATTCGAGATTGGGCGCGAATACCAAAGCGAATAGCAATCACACCTGACACGTTGTTCGAGGATGATCTCGGAATCACAGGGGATGACGGCTGTGAGCTATTGGAAGCCACCGAGAAGCACTTTCGTGTTTCCCTGGCAACTCCAGAGGACGGTTACCGGCGCACGTTCGATCTAGCCCCACACGAGTTCCTGTTTCACAGTGAGGGATTCGGCTGGGACTTGTCGGACATCATCAGCCTTTTTCGGCCCAGCGCGATGCCCTCCTCTGTCAAAGCATTCAGAGTGGGTGATCTATTTGAAGCCGTTAAGAAGTGCCCGTCAAGGCCCGCAAGACACGGTTCCATCCTCGGACTTGGCTCTTGAGTCTTCGCAAGCTGATCTCACCGCAAGCAAGTGGGGTCGCATATCTCACCGAAATCCGCCCATGTACTCGCGGTTGGTGAGTCCCGGACGTGGCGGCGCGACCTTCGGAATGTCCGGAACGCTCACGCGAAAACGCACCCGGCCGGCGGCCTTCAGGCAGATCGGACCGCTGCCAGCCAGCATTGACCGGGTGCCGCGGATCGTTGATATCGAATTCAGGTTGCCGGGCTGCGGGACGGAATAGATCCTTCAAGACCGTCAACATCTCTCACCCTATCTGGGCGGGTGCGAGGCAGGAGTAACCTCGGGACCGCCCTCCCAGCCGCTGGACGGAAGAAGACAGCGACCGGCCACGACATTGTTGCCAGCGTTGGTCAGCGCTGGACGATCTGGACTCCGGCTGCTTTCAAGGTGTTCACCACAGTGCGCGCGTTGTGCTCGGCCCGGTAGCGCGCGTACACCTCCGGGTCGGCTTCGAGCGCACGGGCGACGGCCTGCTCTTTCGTCAGTGTGGCGTTTGTGCCGGGCACGTACAAACCCGGCAGGCTCGCGCCGCGGAATTTGAGGGCCTGTGCATCCCGCACGGCCTCGGCTTCGAGTTCTTTGAACGTCTTCGTCTGCATGATGGTTCGTCTCCTTCGTAGTTGTTATGCGGCGGGCGGGTTGGCCGCCGGCCATTCGTCGGCACCGCGCATCACAGCAAGCGCGCCGAGTTGCTCGGACAGCGGGCGAAAATGGTGGCTGCTTCCGACGTATTCGGTATCCAGATACTGGCGCAGACCGGCCGCCAGTGCCGCGCGGGTCGTGCAGCTTTTGAGCGAACGCTGGAACGCGCCGCCCTCGAACTGGTAACGGCCGAGCAGGTCCTCGATACTCTGCAGATGTTGGGCGGCCCGCGAGAAGAATCCGTCCACGGCGGCGGCCGCCTGCCGGATCTCTTCAGCGACCACCTCACGCCGCGCCCGCTGGGCATCGAGCCAGGCCTGCCGCTCAGCAGCTTCGAGCTTTTTCAGTTCAGCGCGGGCGAGATCGACCGCGCACTGGAGCGAATCGAGTTTGCGCTCGGCTTCGCGTTCCCCGGCTTCGAGAGCGGCGGCGGATTCCGAGTTTGTGCCGAAAACCAGTGCCGCGCCCGAGGCCGCCCGCCGTTCGGCGCGGGTGGCCTCCAGCGCCTGCTCGGCGGCGATGGTCTGTTGTTCCAACTCGCCGATCCTGGCACGCCAGGCGGCGGTCGTTGTTGGGGTCATGAGTTCATCCGGTTTTGCTTGTTTCGTTTTCATAAGGTCCTTTCTGTTCCAAATCGTCTGCCAGAGTGCTCAGCACTGTACGAATCTCGGCTGCGAGGATGTTCTCCACCTCGGCTAGATTGAGTGCGGCTGTTCCGCCCGCGACTTCAATGGCCCGCCGTGCCTCGGCGGCGATAGCGCCGGAGCACCGCGACGGGATCGCCAGGCAGTGATCCCGGATGCGCCGCGCTGCGTTGAATGCCGCCACCTTCACTTCTGCCGCCGGCAGCAGCTCTTCGGTGAGCTTCTTGAGCTGCATATCCGCGAGGCGCGCCTTCGAAACCATGTAGACGGTTCGGGCTTTGAGCAACCTGCCCCCGTCGCCCTCCGCAGTGATCGTGTTCTCCGACCACTGCCGGTCCGCCAGCGCAGGATCGATCCTGCCGTCGGGCAACGTCGTAATCCGCCCCTCGGAAATTGCGCGCTGGACGGCGGAATGGCGCACTCCGCGCCGCCGCGCGTATTCCCGTTGGCTGACTGGTTGCATCATTCTCCTCGCGTGATCTGCTGCCGCACGTCACGGCCACTGGCCACTGCTTTTCGAGGCCAAACGCAAGCGAAACCGTGCGACCTTCCAACCCGCGCGCGGCATCGCGAAGGAAGGACCCATGCCTTGCACCGGACCGATGCCTGTGACGGGTTTGGGGCTCGTGACGGGTTGTGACGGGTTTTTCCGGGAAGTTTTCCCATGTACGCGTACAGGGAGAAAGTTTTGAACAGAACGCGTCACAACCCGTCACCGCCGGCAAACCCGTCACACGGCCTCCCCTTCGCGGTGCTCAATCAGGCGCAGGCCGATACCGGCATACACGGAGCCGAAACGGCCATGCTGCTTCTCGAAGCCGCGGTCCTTGAGCCGGCGGCCGAACAGCGTCTCGGTGACAGCATGCTCGCCCGCGCCCTCGGCCCACGTTCGGTAGGCTTCGTACAGCGGTCTGGCCTTTCCACTGAGGCAATCGGCGACCACACAGCAGTCCGCGATAAAGCGGCCAAGCTGGTCGTTCTCTTCCTTCCAGTCATCGCCCGCGGCACTGACCTCGGGTGGCTTCTGCAATCCGTGCTGCCTCCAGAGTTGCGCGCCCTCGGCGGCCCAGGCCAGAATGCCCTCGGCCTCGCCCAGGAGTTTGCGTGGTAGCGTTCTGTCGATCTCGTCGGCCGGGATCGTTACCGTGAACGGAATCGGGTGGAGGCGGTTGAACGTGGCCTGATCGTCGGTGGCGCGGATCTGCGGCTTCGAATTCGTGTCCATCCATAATTTGTGCGTCTCCGGGAATTCGATCGGGTTTTCGTACTTCCGCGTCGCCTTGATCTTCCCCATGCCCTGCGTGATGCGCTTCAGCTTGCCTTGCGCCAGGCGCTGGCCTTCTTCGGTTTCCGACGTCATCACAAATCGTGCGCCGCGAAGGTCAGCGAGGTCGGCTTGAGTGTTGTTGCTTTCCTGCCGAACCATCAGCGTATCCACTTGGAGCAGCACGGCGTACTCTTCGAGCAGTTGCAGGAACGTCGCGAGCAGCGTCGTCTTGCCGTTATTGCCGGAGCCGAACGGCACGAAGACGGCCTTCTCCTCGGTGGTGCCGGTGAGCGAGTAGCCGAGCGCCCGTTGCAGGTAAGCGATCATGCGGTCGGCGCGGTCGAGTTCTGGCTCCGAAGCATCAGCATGCCCGCCCATGATCCTGCCGAGGAACATCAGGAATTGCGGGCACTGCGCCTCCGGATCGTAGTTGTAATGCACGAGCTTCGTCAGCATCTGGGCACGATCATGCGGTTTCAACTCACCCGACCGGAGATCGAGCGTGCCGTTCAGAAAATTCAGCAGAAACGGATGCGTGTCGAGTTCGGGGGGCATCACGACCAACTCGCACTCGGCCAACGACAGCATGGCAGCAATCCGGCGCGCGTCAAGGGAGTGGTACGCGAACTTCATGAGGTCTTTGTCCTGCGCCTCGTCCGCCTGCGCGAGGAACTCGAGCATCGCTTTCTTGGCGAGTTTCCGGACGACGCCTTTGTCATCGACTGCCCAACGCATGCCGTCCCAAACAAGCCACTTGCGGAGAGCGGGACAGTACCGGATGTTGTCTCCGCAAAAAGCGATCAGCCGCTCGGCGTTGCCCGTATCGTTCATGAGCTGCGCCAGCAGGTTGATCTTCGGCGACGCCGTGCTGCGGCTACGCTCCATCACCACCACCTTGGGCCCATCCGCCTTTGGGGCATCAGCTTCATCTACGGCAGGAGCTTCAACCGCAACTTCGGCCTGCGTTTTGGCGACGACTTCGTCGAGCCGCTCGCGGTTGCCGCCGGCCTCGATCCAGTCCCACAGATCGCCCTTTGGGGGCAGGCCCGGCAGACGGATCACTTTGACTTCCCGCACGTGCCTCACGATTGCCGCAGAGACGACCGCACCATGCGTAGCGCCCTTTTCGTCGTTGTCGATGATGATGCGGACGGCCTTGCCAATGAGCGGCCTGGTGAAGTCGCCAAGCCAATTGCCTTCGCCATCCGGGGTGCAGGTGGTGGCGATGCCGAGTTCCGCCGCGCCACGGTCCGCGGCCTTCTCGCCATTCACGACGAAGATCTCGTCGGCCGCCGTCAGCGTATTCAGGCGGTACAGGATCGGCTTCGCCCCAGCCTTGTTGCGCGTTACCCAGCCGAGATTCTTCGAGACACCGAATTGGCGGAAAGTCTTGTCGTTCTGTTTGTCCAGGAAGCGGACCTTCACATACGAAAGCCGGTTGTCGGCATCGAAGTACGGATAAACGGCAGTGTGCCGCCACTTGTGTTTGCGCTCGACGTCTTCGATGCGCTGTTTCAAGTACTCGTGCGACCAACTCGGCAGCCCCCACTTCATCTCGGGCTCACGGTCATCCGACCGCGGACTTTCGGGCCTGCCGACGATCCGCCGGACCTCGCGCGCGGCTGTCGGAAAGTCTGCGTTGGTCAGGGCCATCTCGAGGTCGTAAACCGAGCCGCCACGATTGCATTGGCTGTGGCAGCACCACAATCCGGTCTCGGCGTTGACCGAGAAATTCGGGTCCTTTCCGTTGTGGATGATGCACCGAGCGCGCCACTCGCTGCCCCGCTGCGGCAAGTCGGGATGACGGACCGCATAGTACCGGGACACTTCGGCTGGCGACAGTTCGGAATGCGAATGTACCGCCAGCCCCGTGCTCATCGAAGCGCGTCTCCCGAATTCGGCTCTGCCATCAGTAGCTCCAGCCGACGCTGCGGTCCAGCCAACGCTCGTAGATGTCGGCGATATCTTCCTCCTCCTCTTCGTCGGCGAGCATGAGCAGTTCATCCTCGATGCCATCGGCGGGCTCTTGGACATGCGGAACGGCATGCGCTTCGGGATGCTCCGCCCGCTCCTCTCGGTAACGCTGCCAAGCTTCAAGGCTGTAAGGCGCCATCATTCTTCTCCTTTCAAAACGAAGGCCCGCCAACGCTGCTGCGCTGTGCGGGCCGGTGTTGTTGTAACTGTTCCCAGGGTTAGTCCGCGGTGACTCCCAGTTCGTCTAGAATGCGATCAAACAGCATCATGGTGATGGAATTGATGTCGAGCACCACCGCCGATTCCAGGTTGCGCGAGCGCATCCAGGCCGGCAGCCCTCCGGCGGGAATCGGATCTTCGCCTCCCACGCCGAACCATTGACTACGCCATTCCCCGCCGAACCTGTACAGCGCGACGAAGCAGTCCGGGACCAGATCGATGTGGCCACCCGCGTGGACGGCTGCAACCTGCTGCGGAAGGAGGCCAGTCACCGCGTCAACCATGTCGCCCGCCACCAGCGCCGCTTCGTCGAGCGGCGCGTCGGCTTCGGCCAAGATCCGAACCGTGTTGACGTAGATCAAATCTCGAACAGAGTAGAGACGCCGATGGCCGCGCCCCTTGACCTCTCTTGCTTCCGGCAGCAGATCGCGGCGGTGCCAGTCCAGGAGATTGTCCCGCTCGACCCGGCAGATGCGCATCACCTGAGGCGCACGGAAACGCGGCGCCCGAAAGAAGGTGTCGTTAATCGTAGTCGTGGCCATGGCTTATCCCGCCTCAATTCCCCGCGCGACTGGGGGCCTCACCGGGCCTTTCGCGATGTTCTCAGTGTTCGAGTACGGATTATGGCGGTTGCCGCCAAATTCTTCGTTGCCGCTCCAGTAGACGAACGCGCCGGTCGGGGCATGGTATCTCTTCAGCACCGTGAGCTTGCCGGTGCTCAGGTTCTCGCGGTAGGTAAAACTGAACTGGTCAAACGTCGCTGCCCGGCCGTGGTGCTCGCCGAGAGCACGGAATGCCTTGTCTGGCGGGACCAGCAGTTGAACATACCGGAGACGTTTCCCGCGCACCTTTCCCACAATCGTTCCCGCCACAATCAGAGCTTCGAGCTGAACCAGATCCGCTTGGAAGCAGGCCGCCCCGTTCGAATCGCGCACGCTGACCGTCGTCATGGAAGGACTGAGGTGTTCCGCGATCATGTGGGCTGGTATGGTCATGCTGGTTCGGCGCAGGTTCATCGCCGGTGAGACTGCCCAAGTGGTAAAGCGGCTGGGAACCGCCATCGATTTCCCTTCTTCCAAAATGGTAGAGAAATCTCTACCAAATGTCAATGGCAGGATAATGCTCGCATCCAACAACTTACGTGCGCGGCGTCACGGGGGCGTGCTGCCTATTGTAGGAGGACCGGTCTTCCGATATACTGGTTGTGCCACTTGTAGCATTTGTGGCGTCTGTTGCGTCTATAGCAACCAGAGGAACCCCATGCCACCAGAGGAACGAATCCAAACCCCTATCGCTCTATCCGAGAGCGACCAGAGGCAGGTCCTGGATCTCTACCAGAAAATCCAGCGCAGCCGGGCCAAGCTGGTCGGCCCGGACGGCAAGAGTCAGAGCCTGCCGGTTTCTTTGTATGAGTTTCTGGTGACGCTGATCGCCGATCTCTGCGAAGGCCAGTCGGTCGCCATAGTCCAAAATGACGCGCAGTTGACCACGGTGGAAGCGGCGCGCATGCTCGGCGTGTCGCGCCAGTTTCTCATCGGACAGCTGGAGAAGGCAGAGATCCCGTTCCACATGGTGGGCACGCACCGGCGTCTCTATGTGCGTGACGTGCTGGCGTACAAAATGCAACGCGACGGCAAGCGACGCCGGATTCTGGACGACTTGACCCGCGCCGAAGCCGAGGAAGGCCTCTACGACCGGGAGCCGCCGGATGATCACGCAGACTAACGCTTTTGTCGTAGTTCTCGATACCTGCGTTCTCGCTCCGATGCCGCTGTGCGACACGCTCCTGCGGCTGGCCGAGGATCCGGCGTTCTACATGCCACGGTGGAGCGTCGGCATCCTCGACGAACTGCGCCGCGTCCTTCTCAGAATGGAGTACAGCGACACCCAGGCGGAGCGGCGTATCGCGGCCATGCAGACTGCATTCGAGGATGCCTGCGTTACCGGCTACTCTGACCTGGTTGCGTCAATGACCAACGACGAGAAGGATCGCCATGTGCTCGCGGCCGCTGTCCGCGCGGGTGCGCACGCGATCCTCACGGAGAACGTGAAGCACTTTCCCGCAAAGTCCGTGGAGCCATACGACATCGACGTGCTCACGCCTGACCAATTCCTGGCCCACCAGTTTCATCTCAACCGGGAGTTGCTGGAAGAGAAGCTGTGCGGCCAAGCGAAGGCGCGCGGGATTCCGTATGACGCTCTCGTTCACCGACTGGCGAAGTGGGCCCCTTCACTGCCAGGACTGCTCCTGGAATCGGCGTAGCTACGTGAAATACAGGGACTTCCGTTTCTGCTCCACAAGCTTGATGAAGTTGCGCTTGATCTTGTACTTCGTCCGCAGCGCTTCCAGGTGGCGCACGAATTCCGCGCTACGGTCCAGGCGCTTCATGACGGCCGCCGCTTTCGCGAGCAGGTTGACGGGCTCCTCGTACCGCCCGTTGCTGGTGGCGGCGACGCCGGCCTCGGCATACCTCAAATAGATGGGTGCGGCGTCTTCAGGGTATTCCTTCTCCCGGTTCGCGGCGAGGCGGAGCCACAGGCTGTCCGAGCATCCTCCCACGCCGGCCTCGCGCCAAGCATCTTCCGCTTTGCCTTCATACAGGAAGATCTCCACTAGGACGGAATGATTGTCGTCGGCTTGCAGCCAACGGGGCCGGGACTGACCGCGCGCCTGTTCCTTGGCCTTCGCAATGCGCACCCGGATCTCCGCCAGCGCACGCTCCCGCCACTCCGGCCAGGCGCCCGCCTTCTTCGCGTGCTTCTCCAGAGTCTTGTAAGTCTCCAGAAACGGCCGCTCCGCGAATTCGGCCCACATGAGCTTCATGGCGTCATCGTGACGGCGGCGGCGGTGATACTCCTCAGCGGCGAACTCACGAAGCCGGGCGTCCGTGCGCTCAGGAAACGCCTTCAGCCCTTTTTCCGCCCAGAGCAGCGCGCCGTCGTGTTGCCCGGCTTCGCGATAGACCTCGGCAATCTTCAGGTAGCTGTACGCGCTGGAGAGGTCCCGGCTCATCACCGCCACGAGCTCTTCGATATCGCCCGACGCCTGCGCCAGCGATTCCATGATGTGCGTGATACGGAAGTGCTGACCGAACTCGGACCGCTCATGTTTCGCGGTACGAGCGGGAACCTTCGCCCACTCGGCCTCGGCGAGTTCCCGATAGACCTTCATGCCCTCGGCTCCGAGGATCTTCGCGTACTGCGCCGCGGCTCCGTAGAACACATCGAAGTCGCTGTGCAGTTCCCACTTGAAGAGCCGTTTCGCAAGGTCCACCGGATCGGGCCGGGCCTCCTGACACGCCCGGTAGTGAATTTCCTGTAAGCGGTCGCGCAGCATGCCGAAATGGCCGTCGGAATCGTCCACCGCCTCGATAGCGCTTAACAGGGACTGCAGCGCCGACTCCGACAACTCGATCACGGCGGCGGCCTGCCCGTCCTTCAGCAACTGCTCAACGGAATCGATAGCGTCGTCGACGCCGCGTGCCCAGCCGCCGGCCTCGCGATAATGCACGAAATCGTGAACGCGAACAGCTCGTTCGAATGCCCTTTGAACAGCGGCGGCACCTGTGTCGGGCCCGGATCGGCGGGCCGCATAGAGAATAAGTCGCTCGTGGAGGCGTTCATCATCCTTTGCCCAATCGAGCATCATCCTCACCAGCGTCTCTTTGTCTTCATCCCGCAGCCTCTTGCCGGCATCAGCCAGCGTGAGTTCCTTGGTCTTGCGGCGCGCCGACGGCTTCAACGGGGCCGTATCGCGGTTCAGCCAGGCAAGCGCTGCCGCGACGCAGTGCTTGCAGAAGGCACCATCGCTTCCGACTGGACAATCGCAGGAATAGTCGAGGACGCCCTCGTCGGACGTTAACGATACCGCGTAGTCCTGATTCCCCCGCACCAGCGCGCGGACGCCGTCGCCGTCGTCTTCCAGCGATTCCACGTGACCGTGGGAAAAGTAGTCCAGGCCCCGCTGGTAGGACTGTGCACCGGCGAGGCGGCGGATCACGGCGTCGTTCAAAGCCTTCAAAAGGGCGTTTGACACATTCACCATTATCCGAAAGGCCTAGATACTTCGGGGGCGGACAGATTCAATGGCAATTGCCGCCCCCGTTTTGTACTATGCTCAAGCTTTAGTTGTACTTGCGAGGTCAAGCCGACCGGAACCGCAAGCCGGGCGGAAGAGGATTGCGAAGCGTCCGATGAGCACCATCTCGGTTGAGACATCCAGCGGCGATACCCTGGTGCGTGACAAGGCCGTTCGCCTCTTCACGTACCTCAAGGAATTGACTGAACTCCGGACTGACGTCAAACGGAATTGCGACGAATATGACCAAGTAGTCTGGTGGGCGGAAATCCCGAGAGAGAAGGAATGCTACTGTGCTGCTTGGGACCTCGGGCGCGACCCTGCATACGAAGACTGGCTCCGGGTAGAACGTCCACGCCGCAAACGGCCGCCAACACTCCCGGCTGCCTTGCTGCCTTGGCTGAACGAGCGCGATGTCGCCGATGCATCCCAGGACGCTCCGCAGCTCAGGGACAGCATTGTCGAAGAAATCGGTTCAAACGCTGGCGGCCAAGGATCAGAAACGGTGGTCCGAAGGCTGGAAGACTATCCAGCGATCTTACGGCAATGGGAGCTCTACGTCGAGAACCACTGGTGGCCCTGGGCGATTGAGGAACGGCGGCTGCAGCCGGTCCAGTCGATCTACAACGAACTCTTCGCCGCCTACCAGAATCAGGAACGAATGGGTGAAGCCTACGAGGTTGTTGTAGGAGTCGGCCTCTTGACTTGGCATCCACCTCACGGACCGGACATCAAGCGTCATGTCGGGGCCAGCCATGCAATCATCGAATTCGATTCCAAGACTGGAGTAATCACGGTCGGTCCGCCACCCGACGGAGCCCATCTCTCGCTCGAGCAGGACATGCTTGAGCCGCAAGACAGGCCGTTGCCGGATCTTCAGAATCGGATCCAGCAGGAGTTTTCCGATATCGGTGATGGGATCTGGGAGGGACCCGGCTTGGCGACGGCGCTGAATGCATATTTTCAGCAACTCTCCCCCGAGAGCGCCATGGACATGGCGCTGGAGCCTCAGGACGGTACAACCGACCGGACTCGTCCGCGCATGAACCTCGCGCCGGCATTGCTTGTGCGGCAGCGTAGCGACCGTAATCTGGTCCGGATCTTTGCCGAAATCGCTGAGCAGATGAATCAGGGTGGGTTGATTCCGGTCGGAGTCGAGAAACTAGTCAGCATTCGTGATGATCACCAAGCTTCCGGTGAGAATTCGGAGAGTGAGTCGGCCGCCAGCGAAGCGGACGAAACATATTTTCCTCTTCCGGCCAATGAGGAGCAGCGCAAGATCGCACAGCGCCTCGCCACCCGGCAGGGAGTTCTCGTACAGGGGCCGCCGGGGACTGGCAAGTCACACACGATTGCCAACCTGATCTGTCATCTGCTCGCGACCGGAAAGCGGCTGTTGGTGACAAGTCACACGGCGCGCGCCCTGCGAGTACTGAAGAAGTATTTCCCGCCCGAGTTTTCTCCGCTATGCGTGTCGTTGCTCGGGGACGACACGGCTGCCCTGAGGGAATTGGAGGAATCCGTCCAGGGTATCCTGAGCGAGCTGAATCAATGGGACAGCGTGAGGAAGCAGGCACGAATCAGCCAACTCGTTGCGGACATCGATCGTTCAAGACGCGAACTCGCAGAGGGATACTCGAGCCTGAAGACGGTCCGATCCGGGGAGGCGGAAGTCGTCGATCTCAATTTCGGTGAGTACCGCGGCACTCCTCAGGCTCTGGCTCTGCGCTTGGCCACCGAAGCAGATCTGCATGGCTGGATGGGAATCGACATTTGTGCTGCAGAAGAGCCGCCCCTTACCAATGAAGAAGCCATCGCACTCCTGAGATTCTGGCGTGACCTGGGTGACGATGCGGAGGAAGACTTCAGGAAGGTTCTTCCAGAGTTGGCATCGATACCCAGCCCCAGCAGTTTCGATCAAA
This sequence comes from Bryobacterales bacterium, assembly GCA_963794265.1. Lineage (GTDB taxonomy): Bacteria > Acidobacteriota > Terriglobia > Bryobacterales > Bryobacteraceae > CAWCDJ01. Next base: position 1,753,062 of record CAWCDJ010000003.1, on the reverse strand, counting down.
TGGTTCTGAAAGAACGTGAACTCGGCGCTCGTCTGCACTCAATCGGACCGGACACGGGGGTACCGCTTCACGTTCTCTCTTCTGCCCCGATTGACCTTCGCCGCGCCATGGAATCGGCACTGCGCGAATTCCTAGCGCTGCACGACAAGCTTTCCAGTGAATCGGAAGTTTGGGTCAAGACCGCGATTCAGGACGTCACTCAGGGGAAGCATCATTCCTGGCATAGCCTGTCAGCAGCGACGAGGTCGAAGCTTGACTTTCTGAACGACAATATCAACCATGCGGCTCAGCTAAAGGTCACCGGGATTGGGCAACGCAATCGAGCAGAGGTTCGCGCAAACGCTGAAACGCTTCGCGACCACCTTCTCGCAGGCAAGGGAACTGGCGTTTCGCTACGATACAACCCTTTTGCGCCGAGACACTTGAAGGCGTGCCTCTACCTGATTGATGAGGTCCGGGTAAATGGCCGGCCCTGCGAGCGGCACGACGAAACCACTGCCCTTCTGCAGTATCTCGACGTCATCGATGCTGTCGAATATGTTGATGAACAGTGGTCACCATATCTGCCACCCTCGACCTTGCCGATGTTGCTTCACTTCGGCGATCAGGTTCGGCGCGCCGAACTTCTGAGCAGCATACTGAATCTCAAGGATAAGGCGGAAGCCGTAACTTCCGCAGCCAGGGGCGTTCCGGAACTGCAGTCGCTGCCGTTCCATGATCGGCAGGCAATGGCCAGCTTTCTGAACCTTTTCGCCGTGGCGAATGTACAAGACGAACTCCGGAGCGTGCAGGCAGGGATCTCGGCCGTCTCCGGGCAGTTGGCCTCTCTGAGGCGCGATCCACACGCCCACCCGCTCAGTTTGGAATTGCTCGCGGCTGTTGAAGATCGAGATCTGGACCGCTACTCCAGGACCTACACCGCAATCACGTCAGCGTGGGAACTCCGCACCAGGCAGCAACGGCGGAGGGCGCTTGAGGCCCGGCTAGGAAGACCGGGCTTTGTGGACAAGGTGCGAGCCTCCCGGCACGACACCGCGTGGGATGAACGAATGTCCCGCTTTATGGAGTCCTGGAATTGGTCTCGGGCCGGTGCGTGGCTCACTCAGCGGGCCGATCCACACCGCGAATCCGTCATCCGCCAGCAAATCGATCTCGCGCAACAACGCATTCGCCAGAGCATTCGGGAATTGGGAGCGTGCAAGGCTTGGGAGTTCGTGCTCGCCCGGCTGAAACCAGAGCAGAGAGAGCACCTCACGGCGTGGCGGCTAGCCGTCAAGAAGATCGGAAAAGGTACCGGTAAGTATGCCACGCAGTACCGAAAGGAGGCGCGCTACCATCTCGACTATTGTCGCGGAGCCATCCCAGCCTGGGTGATGCCAATCTATCGGGTGGCCGAAACAACCAAGCCAGCCCCCAACCTTTTCGATGTAGCGATCATTGATGAGGCCAGCCAGTCGGGTCCAGAGGCATTGTTCCTTCAATACGTCGCGCGCAAGATCGTCGTCGTCGGTGACGACCAGCAAATCAGCCCCGAGTCGATAGGCCTTGATCGCACGGCCGTCGATGCCCTTCGGCAGAGGTACATCAAGGATCTCCCGCACTGGGACGCGATGGGAGTGGACAATAGCTTTTTCGACCAAGCGCAGATTCGCTTCGCGGGCCGAATTCGGCTTCGAGAGCACTTCCGGTGCATGCCGGAGATCATCCAGTTCTCGAACACCCTCTGTTACCCGGCGGAGCCACTGGTTCCACTTCGGCAGTACGGCAGCCAGCGCCTAACGCCGGTCCTTGCCCGCCATGTGCCGGATGGCTACGTAAAGGGCAGCGGGGACCGGATCGTCAATCAGCCAGAGGCCGACGCTGTGGTTGACCAGATCGCAAGGTGCCTGGCCGATCCAGCCTACGAGGGCAAGAGCTTCGGAGTGATTTGCTTGCAGGGTAATGCTCAGGCGAATCTGATCCGCGACTTGCTCATGGACCGTATTGGGGCGCAGAAGATGCAGAGCCGCGGTTTGGTGTGTGGCAACGCCTACGCATTTCAGGGCGATGAGCGCGACGTCATCTTCCTCTCGATGGTGGCCGCGACGAACGACGGGCGTCACATCGGTGTTCTCTCCAAGGAATCCGACAAGCGTCGATTTAATGTCGGTGCTAGCCGTGCCCGCGACCAAATGTGGCTGTTCCACAGCGTCACGATTGAGGACCTGAGCAACTTGTGTCTCCGGCGGCAGTTGCTGGAATACTGTCTCAACCCGAAGGTCGAGACGAAGATGGTTGAGGGTATTGATGTCACGAAACTACGCCAACAGGCGCTCGAAGCAAGATATGCCGAGTCCAGGGCGCCCCTGCCGTTTGACAGTTGGTTCGAAGTCAGCGTCTTCCTGCAAATCGTTGATCGAGGTTTTCGCGCTATCCCCCAATACGAACTGGCCGGCAAACGGATTGATCTGCTCATAGAGGGGATGCGGGGCCGCCTAGCGGTCGAGTGCGATGGGGACCAGTGGCACGGCGTGGAAGAATGGGACCGTGACGTTGATCGCCAGAGGATGTTAGAAAGATGCGGACTGCGATTTTGGCGCGTGCGCGGGAGTGCGTACTACAGAGATCCCGCAGCCGCACTTCAGCCACTCTGGCAGGTTTTGGAAGACAACGGCATTGTCGCGGGATCGTCTCCCGCATCGAAGCCCGCTCCCGCTCCCATGACACCTACACCGACCGAGGTCGCTGAGCCAGGCGCTGGGGAGGAGCACGATGACGATGAACCGTCTCGACATCAGACAGAACCGGACGTCACCTCCGAATACGCTGAAGCAGGACCGGAGGACGATCAGGTCCCGCCCTTTTCCCTCACGCCAGTCGATGCACCACTGATTCTTGCGCCGTATTCGCAATGGCCGGCACGTCCGGTTCCCGATCCCCACTCTGCATCTCTATCGGAACTCATCGATGTTCTGATTGAGATCGTGAATACCGAGGGGCCAGTGGTATGCCGGCGAGTATACTCTCTCTACAATAAGGCGGCCGGCTACTCGCGGCTGGGCAAGCAGATTGTCCAAGTCATGAACCGCGCAATATATAGGGCCGTGAAACTCGGGCGTCTCGTCCAGAACGACGAACAGAAACGCGGTGGCCAAATCAACCAGGTTGTGCGAGTCGCTGGTTCGCCCGCGGTAAATGTCCGGGAGCGTGGGCCCAGAGCACTCGAAGAAATCCCGCCCCTGGAGATTGCCGCAGTACATGAAAAGCTCATGCAGGACGAGCCGGATCTTGAACAAGAACAGTTGGTTCGCCAATTGGCGGCAGTCTATGGCATCGTGCGTAAGACCCCGCAGGTTCGGAAGATGCTCCTGGGATGAATTGCAGGGCCGCCGTTACTCCATTTACTCCATTAAGGACGGCGGCAAAAGGCGGGCACGAGGAATCAGTGAGTTACGTGGCCAAGAATCAACGCCCTGGACGCATAAGTCTTGTATTTTCAAACGGCGTTCAATTTCCCAAGCTGGACGTCGCGGGTTCGAACCCCGTCTCCCGCTCCAAAATCAACAAGTTACAGACACTCGAAAAAGCTGCACTCCTTTGCACTCCATTAGGACGCCTTTCGCCTGGGCATCCTAACGATCTTCTCCTTTCCTAGAACTGCTTGCTCTCAACTTCCTCGCCGCCACGGCCTTGTCTTTCACCGAAGTTTTGGTGTACTCCTCGATCGCGACGCCCACACCGTGGCCCCGCTGGTCAGCCGTAACCTTCGGATCGAGCTTCAGCCGGTGCCCAATGCTGGCGTGGGTGGCCCGCATCACCTGGAAATTCACCCATTCCAGCCCTAGAGTCTTGAGCTTTGGACGGATGTGATCGTACAGCAGAGTGTCCCTCCAGACCGGTTTTCCCCTTTCGCCGGCGAACACGTAGGCTTCCGGCTCCGGCCCAACGGCTGAGTTCATCCACTTGAACAGGAGTTCGGCTGTTCGAGGCGGGATCGCGACCTCCCGTCGGGAGGGGTTCGTTTTCGGATTGTCGATATCACCGCGGTAGACCCGCTGCTCGACCTTGACCACGGTTGCATCCTCCGTCACATGGCGCCGCTGGAGACCGAGCATTTCACCCGGCCGAAATCCAGAGAAGATAGCCATGTGCAGCAGAAGCTGCTCCCGCAATTCGACAGCTCCGAGTGCGGCGTTCACCTCTTCCACCGACATGGCGCGCGTGGTTCCCTTCGGCGCATGCTTTGGCGTGTAGAGGCGAGTCCCCGGGTTTGACCCAATCACTTTTTCCGCGACAGCCATTTCAAAAATGGCGCTCAGATCCCAGCGCAGGTGGTCCACCACGGAAAATGACAATCTTTCGTCGGCTTTGCTTTCGAGGAAGCCTTGGAGCGAGGTAAGCGAGAAATCCTTCAGCGCGCTGTCCCCAAGGACCTTTACAACATGATGCATGATTCGGTTCTCAGATGTTCCTTGCGTTGACTTCTTCCACTTCCCACGCTGAAACGGGAGGTATTTCTGATCTATGAACTCCCGCAGCAACACCGGCCGAATACCCCCGACCCCCGGCTCGCCGCTGCCGTTCACCGTTCGCATGAACTCGTCGCGTTTGGCAGTTGCGTCGGTCTTGGTCATGCTGCCAGCCCCGAGCGTGTGATAGCGGCGATGCCCGCCATCGTCGCGATATAAAACGACCCATTTTTTGGCCTTTCCACGCCTCCTTAGCTGGAGGCTGCCTTTCTGAAATCTTCTGCGTTTCAAGAGTTTCTCCTGAGCCGCAGGTGTTGGTTTGGAGTGCTCCGAGTTTACCACCGCTCGGCGCCCTCGTTCCCGAATCGGCCGGGCCGGCTCAGGCCTCGCCTCCACCTGGAGTTGTTTCTGACCTTTGCGTTTGCACGCGTCGCGTCGTTATGCGCGTTGCTGAACTGCCCCGCCGTCTCCCAGTTTCTCGACGTCCCGGATCCAGTCCGTCAGGGCACCGCGCCGGACTCTCAGGCTCCGGCCAGCGCGTACGTGGTGAACCGGAGGCATGCCGTGGACCTCTCCTCGAACAAGGCGAAGCATGTGCGAGTAAGACACCTTTAGAACGCTCGCCGCTTGCTGTACCGTTAGGATTTCGTCAGGGTCGGCTCCAATCCCCTGGAACTGCTGATCCAACGCCACTCCGTTCATGATTCCCCCTCTTAGCTCGATCTGCTGTCGGTACTCGGACCAAGTCATTGCTGCTTGTTGCTCTCCATCCACTGGTCGAGCCAGTCCCGTCGGACGAGCTTTCGGCGGCCCATGGCGATGTGGGTGAGCCTCGGAATGCCGGGGATCTTGCCGGCGAGAACGTGGGATACGTGAGTTTTCGAGCAGCGTAGGATTGCGGCGATATCGTTGATGGTAAGAATATGGTTGTCTTTCGATACTTCCTGCATTTGAGGATCACCTCTCATGAATTGATTGCTGAAATTACGGGAAGCCCGAAGAGTCTCGCCCACGCGCGAACGCACGCGTGCTGCACCCGTGGCACGATGGTCGACGAGGTCCAGGACTCATTCGAGATCGCTATTAAAACCGTCGGTTTCTCGATGGCGGAACGCAGCATGGGCCAGGTCAGCAGCTGTTCGTAGCAAATGAGGATGGCTGCGCGTTGCCCGCCGACATTGACAGTTCCGGAGCCGAGGAGATTCAGCGCCACGCCGCGCTCTGAGTGGAACGGATTCCACATGCCTCCGGGCACAGGAATTCGCTGATGGAGAGCGGGACCAGCGTGGTCGCCGACGATAATGACGGCATTGTAGTAGCGAGCAGAGCCGGGGATTGGCTCACCTGCACCGATCAATAGCGTTTTTTCGGAACGCGACACTGTCGCGGCCCAGAATGCGTCAGTTGCATCCGTCCAGCGGCGAACCGCGCCTTCGGGGAACACAAGAACTTTCGCACGTGAAGACTGGGCGGCGCGCTGCAGTTGTTCCTCGATGGCAAAATCGGCAAAGTCGTCGGCTTTCCGGGGCCGGTGAATCTGCGTCATCTTGCCTACCCAGCCGCTTGGCATCGTTGTTCCCTTCGCGTGAATGTTCAAGAAGATGCTGGCAGCGCTGGCGAATGCCAGTGCGATGAGCCTGGTGTTCTTTTGGATTAACAAACCTGGAATTGCTAAGGCGGCAGCAATGCCGAACCAACCATACTGGGCGGAGCCTCGCGCGAATTTGGGAGATCCTGACCTGCCCCCGGAAATCTCAACCAGGGATAATTTGGAAAGCCCCGTAATGGAAAGGGGCTTTTCGAATGAAGAAGACGAAGCATACCGAAGAGGAGATGATCGCCGCGGTGAAGCAGCTGGAAGCCGGGCGGTCGGCGAAGGAACTGGCGCGCGAGCTCGGGGTCACGGACCAGACGCTGTACAACTGGAGGTCGAAGTACAGCGGCATGGACGTGAGTGACGCCAAGCGGCTCAAGGCGCTGGAGGATGAAAACCGGCGGCTGAAGACGATGGTCGCCGATCTCAGCCTCGACAAAGAGGCGCTCAAAGCGGTGATCCGAAAAAACGGCTGGAGCTTGTGAGCGCGCGGCGGGACGCGGCGTTCGTAATGGCGGAGTTTGCCTACAGCGAACGCCAGGCTTGCAAGCTCGTGGAAGTGGACCGCAGCAGCTATCGCTACGAACCTCGTCCCGATCACAACGGCGAACTGCGAGAGGCGCTGCTCACGCTCGCCCGCCAGAAGCCGCGGTATGGATACCGCCGTCTATGGGCAGTGTTGAGCCGGCGCGGTCACGACGTAAACGTCAAGCGCGTATACCGGCTCTATCGGCAGGAGCATTTGGCGGTTCGGCGATTGAAACGCAAACGGCTGGAACGGGCGGCGCCCGTGAACGCGATGCTCACGTCGGCAAACCAGGAATGGGGTCTGGATTTTGTGTGCGATGCAGTGGCCAGCGGTCGCGGTATCCGCATGCTGACGGTGGTCGATGGCTATACGCGGGAATGCCCGGCCATCGAAGTGGGTGTAAGCATCGGCAGCCGGCGGGTGACCCGAGTGCTGGAGCGCATCATCGCTGAGCGCGGCGCCCCGAAGGCATTGCGCTGTGACAACGGCCCGGAGTTTACCAGTCGGCACTTCCTCAGCTGGTGCGAGCAGCGGGGCATCACGCTCGTCCACATTGAGCCTGGACGGCCGATGCAGAACGGGTACGTGGAGAGCTTCAATGGCCACTTCCGGGATGAATGCCTGAACGCCAATTGGTTCGTGAGCATCGTCAATGCAAAAGAGGAGATCGAACGCTGGAGAATGGAATACAACGGGGGAGCGTCCGCACAGCAGTCTGGATTACCGCACACCGGAGGAATTCGCAAAAACCTGCTCAGAGCTCACCAGCAGGATGGCCGCCATCCCGCCGGAACCGCCCGTCGACTCCACGGGATCGCACGGCGGTGCTCGCGGGCAAGGGTTCGCTACGCCGCGCAAAACCGGCGCGCCCTTGCCCGCTCCGCGCCGCCGTGCAGTTGAGAGTGTCGCGACGGGCGGCTCCGGCGGGATGGCTTAGGGACCCGGTAGAATGGGGTTCTTTCCAAATTACGATTGGTCGAGAAAAACGGGGCAGGTCAATCCTGATGGTACCCATGTAGCGGGAGTCGTAGCTGCCGCGATTGTAGGTGGATGCCACCCAGACCACGCCCTGTTCGACAACGTAGGTGCCGAACGGCCATGGATGGAGGCTGCGCCCGGCCGCATCGCGGAACAGCGGAGCGGTCTTTGGAAGCAAGCGGCCATTGACGCGCATGCCTTCAACCGAGAGAACAACCCGATCGCCAGCCACAGCAACGATGGGCTTCAACAGCGGCACCGCGCCGTCGGCGCAGGCAGTGCCGTGGGTCCGGTATCCTCGTTCGCTGGACTCCGAGGCGAACGGCTCTGCGGGACAAAACTCGATTAGCCGTGCCTCGCGATCGTGGGTCCGAACGTAAATCCCCAGCGGGAGGCTGTAGCTGGTATTGATACGGACTCCGCCAATCGCAGCCGTGGCGGCCAGCAGGCCAACTCCTAAAGAGGCGATGGCCAGCAATGGGACGGTGGCAGTTTTAGGAGGGCCAAACTTCAACATCGGCTTCCACCTCCGCCGGAACTCCCGGCTCGACTGAAAAGTTCTGCGCCTGCGGATCGTTATCGGCCGGAGCCTCCTTCGATGCCTTGGGCTTGGAGATCTGGTGTGCTGATCGGGCGACGATCTCATGGACGGTTCGAGTGCTACCGTCCTTCGGTGTAAACTGGCGCGTCTGGAGTGTCCCTTCGACGAAAATGTTGTCGCCCTTCTCGTACAATGCCACGACGTCAGCGAGGTCTCCGTAAAAGACCAGGCTGTGCCAGTTCGTGTGTTCTTGTGTTTGATTGTTGCGGTCGGTGTAGCGGTAGCCCTCCGCAATCCGCGCATTCGCAACCGGCGTTCCCGAGGGAAGATAGCGCACGGATGGCTTGCCGCCAAGATAGCCCGCTAGCTCAATTCGATTCTTTTGCATTTTCTTTTCAACTCCTCTCGTTTGCGTTTCCTTAGATCTCGGACTCGTGCAGATCAAGGTCGAGTTGCTCGGTGAACCCCGCTGATACCGGCGACACGGGGGTATCGGTTTCGGCCTGGTCGCCACCCATTTCCTTCCAGAAGGCATCTTCCATTGGGGACCTCGCATTCCCCGCGGCCGGACAACTGGAGGTAGCCGACTGTCTCGGTTCTGCGGCGCTGATCGCATTGCGTGTGCGGTCTGCCCGGCGCTGCGCTATCACATGGCCCTCTTCGATGGCAAGGAAATTCGATGGGGGCGGAAGGTCGGCACGCCTGGCAAGAACGGGATCGGTGAAGTAGAGAATCTGGGTGCCGTAGATCGGATAATGACCGCTAACGAAGATCAGCATGTCTCCGGGCGCAGCGATGCGTTCGGCGGCTCCGTGACCGCTCTTTGTCGGGGGTCGAAGACGCATCACCTCGTCGGGCGTGACCAATGGACGTTCGACTTGGTCCACGGTGGCGCTCATGTGATTCGCTATTGGAGCGAGGCGCGAGCCCGAGAAATTGAACGTGGCCTTCTGAACTGTTTTGGTGCCCGTCATCTTGGACAGGAGTTCGGCCGTGTCGTACTGGTTTGGGGCGTACGCGATGCGTACATGGCAGTTCGAGACGATGCTTTCATTCGGCCCATACTCGTCTACGATCTGGCGGATGTCCTGCGTGATGAGGTAGGCCTTCAGACCGTATCCAGCCATGTAGGAGAGCGCATCAGCGAAGACTTCCATGCGCTTCAGCGACGGAAACTCATCGACCATGAAGAGGAGACGGTACCGGTTTCTTTTCTGCTCGGCGCCCTCGAAATCCATGCGTTCGGTCAGCCGATTCACGATCATCGTGAATATCAGGCGGATCAGCGGACGCAGCCGAATCTTGTCAGAGGGTGGAACGACGAGGTACAGCGAAGCTGGGTGCTCGTGGTTCACGAGGTCGTTAATAGTGAAATCGCTGGCGGAGGTGTTACGCGCCACCAGCGGATCGCTATAGAGCGTAAGCGCGGTCTTGGCCGTCGACAACACCCCTGAGAAATCCGGCTCTGAGCAGGAATCTGACGGGACCCGCAATTTAGGCGGCTTTCTTGAAAACCACAAATTCGGTCCTCGTTGCTGCCATGCGCTGCGCCTTCAGCAGCAGATATCGTAGATTCTTGTAGCCGCGGCCCCGTCGAAGCAGCGATTTGATGTTGCCGTTGATCGCTTCGACCACTCCCAGCCGCACCTTCGTCCGGCAGTAGTTCAGAATCCCGTCGAGGTGATCCAAGAGCATCAACGCCAATTTACGGAACGGTTCCAGCCGCTGCCATCGAAGCTGATCGATCCACCGTTGGAGGTAGTTCAGCATCGCGCCTTCGTATTGATACGTCCAGAGCCGGTCCAGACTCTCTTTCAGTAGATAGGCCTTGAACACCTTCCGGTTGAGAGCGAACAACGCAGTCAACTCCTGGCGCTTGCTCGAGGACAAGTTCACCCAGCGAGTGAGCAGCAGCCACCGCTTGCCCTTCACCAGATCGCGCATCTGCCCTCCTTTGCGGAAGAATTCGGCCCGACGTACCTCGTCAACCGCTTGGTTGGCGTGCTGCATGACGTGGAACTTGTCGTACACGATCCGGCAGTTCGGCGCATGCTGTTCGATGCTCAGCCGGTACGGTTCCCACATGTCCACGCAAGCCGCCGTAATCCGCATCCGCTGGCCACGGCTCAGTTCGCTTTCGAAGAACTCGTCCAGCGTTTCCTTCCTCCGCTCCCGACCAAACCAAAGCGGCTCACCGCTGTCCAGGTTGCTGACCACCGTGATGAACTTCTGCTTCTTCCCCAGATGGATCTCGTCCACCCCCATTTGCACCAACGCCGGCTTTCGCCGCATCGCCGCCCACCGTTCCAGGTACCGCAGGTCAATCGCGCGAACCGTGCTCGGCGCCAATCCAAACCGCCGTGCCACCTGCCGCGCCGACGCACCTTCGCAGGCTTGGCCCACCGCGTCCTCGAACCGCTTGCTGAACGGCGCTTTGCTCGGCAACTGCGGCACCTTCTCGATCTTGATTCCGCAATCCGGGCAGCACACCCGGTATACCTCGACCACCACGGTCGTGCGGAACTCCATGCAGGGCAGATCGCGCACCTCACGTTCGCTGACGTCGTGCGCTGCCTCCAGTTTCCGTCCGCAGCCAGAGCAAACCAGCTTCCGATTCCCTCGCTTGCGTCGGACCCAAAGCTTGAGCGTCTTGCCGCGTTCGTTGATCTCGTGTCGGTAAACCCGATATCCGGGCCACCCCAGTAATTTCGTCAGTTCGCTGTCTCGCAAACCGCTGAGTGTACCGGAATCCCGTCCTCTGTGAAAAGCCGCCCTGCTTGGCGTCTATCGAATTCCTGCTCAGAGCCAGAAATCCTTGTCCTCCTTGTCGAGCATCTCCCGAACCTTCTCCCGCACCACCGGATGTGTCACGGTCTGGTCGCCATCGGCCGTGTGCCATCGGTGCTCGCGTTCGGGATCGTGTGGAAAGCTCTCTAACTCGGCCAGAGTCTCGCGGAAGGTCTGGCCCGGTCGCGTGAAAACTGCTGAGAGGTCGGCGAGGCACGCGACTCGCCCACTCGCGGCGGACGCGTAGCAGACGTGTAAGATCATCCCCGCGGTGATGGATGCCGCGGCATCCTGCCAATAGCGTTCCTGGGGACTACCCTATATCGTCCTGTCGCGCGTTGATTCGATGGTGAAGTCCGCCCGTACCACTTTCAGGGCATGCTGACAACCCCATAGGGGCGGTTATTCACCTTGTGCTTGTTCTACCGCTCCGTGGGTACGAGTGGATGATCCGTCCAGGTGGGGCGTCAGGGTGGAACGGCATTCGCGGTTCGTTCCGCGCGTTCGAGCATATCACCGGACCGTTGAGCTCGCGATTGTCGGGAACGCTTGACATGAGCTCGGGGCTACCGAAAGGGCTGATGCCCTGCGGATCGCCTTGAATCTGAACGCGGAGCATCGAGCCCGGCCCGGACTATTCGATCACACACTCCACGCGGGAACCATCTTTCGAAAGCGTGGCGTGAGCGGTTTTACTTTTGCCTCCGGATTTGACTTCGATGTCGTACTCCCCTAAAAAGCCGCGGGTGGTGTAAGCGCCCGTGCGATTGGTTTTGCCGCTCGCGTTAGTCCACCACTTGTTGAAGACGAGATTGCGGTAGATGTCGTAGTTGGGTTTGGCGGACCAGTCGCGCCGGAGCATGGCGCCGGTAGGCCGCCAGTGCGCACCCTCCCAGAAGCCCCACATCAGGAACGCCTTCACGGCGGGCTGGCTGAAGGCGACGGTCAGGAAGTCGCGCGTGTAATCGGCCTGAGTGGCCTCGTCCTGCGTGTTGATGTCGAACTCGGTGATTTCGAGCTCTTTGCCGAATGCCGAGAACCGATCGAATCGCTTCAGCAGGTCATCGATGCCGGTGACGCGAGCGGGGAAGTGGCTCTGCAGGCCGATACCATCGACGGGGGCGCCTTGATCGATCAGGTATTGAATGGTTCGAGCGTAGTCATCCTGATGCGGCTTGTCGTCGGTTTCAAGGATATTGAAGTCGTTGATGTAGAGCTTGGCCCCCGGGTCGCCGGCGCGGGCAGCCTGGAACCAATCGACCATGGCGTGGCGGCCGAGGATGTCCATGAAGTCGTGATTGGTGAAGGTTTCGTTGATGACGTCCCAATCCAGAAGGCGTCCGCGGAGGGCGGCGGTGGTTTCGGCGATATGATCTGTGATGACTTTGGCGAGCGCGGCGGGATTGTCGCGGGCGTCGGTGGCGGCCTTGACGTTGGTGTTGCGCCAGGAAGGCCAGACGAGGTTGTGACCGCGGACCTGAAGGCCGTTTTCGCGCAGCCAGTCGATAGTGGCGAGCGTACCGGGCCGAGAGGCTTCGTTGGCCCATTGCGGCCATTTGGTCTCGTTTTCCATGACGGCGAAGTTGAAGTTCTTCTTGATTTCCTCTTTGTATCGGGCGAGGTTTTCCTGCGGCATACGACCGCCGGTGAAGGCGATGCCGCTTACGGCGGTGCCCCAGAGGAAGGCGTGCTTGCGCATGTGGATGGCGACCTCGGCGTTGGCGACGGGCCTGCCCGAGGCGCTCTTGACAACGATAGTGAGGTCGCCTTTGCGGAGCTTATCGATGCGGGCTTCGGCGGCTTTGCGCCAGGCGGCGGTAGCTTCGCTGCCCTGGTAGCCCAGTTTGGTAAAGGGCAGGTCGGCGACCTTCCTGGTTGTGCCGTAGTCCACCAGTTCGATGCCGCCCAGCTCGACGGTTTGCGGCTGAAGGCCGAGAGTGAAGAAAAGCTCGCCCTCGCCTTTGTTGTAGGCGCGGGTAAGGGCGAACGGAAAGGTGACTTTCTTCCATGTGGGGCCGGCGAAGGCCGCGGCGCCCAGAGGCGGCTGGGCGCCGAAAAGGCCGCGGCCGCCACGGCCGGGGACTGCGCCGGGGGCTCCCGGCGGGACTTGGCCACGCGAGGCTGGTCCTTGCGGCGCAGCGCCGGGGGCGGTGCGGAATCCAGCGTCGAGCGTGGCCCGGCCGCTGCCGGCGGAGCGCATATAAAAAGAGACCATCAGGACGTCGCCGGCGGCCATCGTGGCGTCGATAGGGGTCGAGATCTGGACGTCATTGGGGCGTTCGGGCTTCTTGGTGACTTCGATGCGGAGCACGGTTTTGAACGGCTGGCCGCTAACAGGCGCGTTGGTGATGGTGGCGGATTCGCCCGCTGCGCCGCTCAGCTTGAGCATCGCCGTGGAGTCGGGCGGCAGAAGCACTGTCGGGCCGTCGGCAGCGAATGCGGATGCAACCAGTAACGCCACTGTGGCGCCGAGAAGAAGGGAGCGTACCCGGTTCATGAGGTCTCCTTGGGTAGAACGTTATGTTTTCCTGTCGTCTCGGATGGCGGTGCGGTTTCCGTGCGGAATGTTGCATCGGGAGCGGCGCCAAGGCAAGGGTCGGACGCGGAGGCCCGACCGAAATGTCGGGCGCCGGAAACGCAGGTGCGGTAAACGAGTGCCACGTTCCCGCATTGTAGTGGCTTGCAGCGGGGTGCGCAATGGAACAGGAGATGATGGACTACGCGATTAGGCGGGAGGCTCTGCAAAGCGGTTGTACGTGCTCCTCATCGGCGATACACTGCCTCTTTACGATTCTGCAAGGGCGCACAGTGCGGGACGGTTTTGGTTTGGCCCCGGGTGTCGTCCGATCTCGACGCATTCCAAAATTCCATGGAGGGTGCAGCTTATGAAACGAGCATGGATCATTGCATTATTCGCCGTTATTGCCGTCGTCTGCACTTTCGCCCAAACCAAGAAGGAGTCGAAGGCCGGCGCAAGGCAGCAGTTGGTCGATCCTCCGGTGGCTCCCGCCAGCGCCCCTGCCATGTCGGCGCATCCTTCCCCTTATTACTTCGCGGGCGTTCAGTATCCGCGGATTGAAGCCGACAACCGGGTGACCTTTCACTTCACCGCCCCCAATGCGCAGAAGGTGCAGCTCTCCATTGTCAATGTTCCGTTCGATATGGTGAAAGGCCCCGACGGCGTGTGGACGGACACCAGCGCGCCCTTGGGGAGGTCGCAGTCATGAGACGAGCAATTTTTCTCGCTTGCTTTTCGGCGGTTCTGGCCGCCGGAGTCTGTTTCGCTCAGACGAAAAAGGCTTCTTATAACTCCAAGCCTTCCGCGCGCCAGGAGCTGTCACCTGCTCCCGTGGCCAGTCCGGGTGCGCCCGCCGTGCCGGCGCATCCCAACCCGTACAATGTCTATGGCGCGCAATATCCGCGGATTGAAGAGGACAATCGCGTGACGTTCCACTTCGCCGCTCCCAACGCGCAGAAGGTCCAGGTTGCCCTGGTCACCTCCGGCCAGGGTTCGCTTAGCCCTCTGCCGTACGACATGGTCAAAGGCGCCGATGGTGTATGGACCTACACCAGCGTTCCGCAGAGCCCCGGGTATCACAACTACTGGATGCTCGTCGATGGCTCGATTGTATTGGACCCCGCTACCAAGGCCTTCATGGGCTACAGCCACATGTGCAACGGTTTTGAAATTCCCGAGGCTGGCGTGGACTGGTACGACCTCAAGAGCGTACCGCACGGCCACCTGGAGGCCGCGAACTACTTTGCCAAGTCGATCAATGCATGGCGTCACATTCTCGTCTATACGCCGCCGGGGTATGACGACAAGGCGAACATCAAGACCCGCTATCCGGTTGTGTATCTGCAGCACGGCAGCGGCGAAGACGAAACCGTCTGGTTTGAGATGGGCCGTACCAACCTGGTTCTCGACAACCTGCTTGCCGCGGGTAAAGTCAAACCCATGATCGTGGTTTCGGAAACCAGCATCATCGCCGGCGCGGGTGGGCGTGGCGCGGGACCGGGTGCGGCAGCTGGCCGCGGAGCAGCGTCTGGCACTTCTGGCGCGGCTCCCGCTCCAGTCGCCGGCCGCGGAGCTGGCTTCGGTGGCGGTCCTGGGGGCGGCGCTTACGGACAGCTCATGACCAATGAACTGATCCCTTGGGTCGACAGCCACTTCCGTACGATGGCGGATAGGGACCACCGAGCGATGGGCGGGCTCTCCATGGGCGGCGGAATCACTGCAGCCGTCACCATGGTCAACCTCGATAAGTTCTCGTACATCGGGTTATTCAGCGGCGGCAGCGCAGCTGGCTTCGGCGCCCGTGGCCGTGCTGGGGCGGCGCCAGGCGCAACTCCGCCAGCCGCGCCCGCGCCTGCCACACTCGACCTCAAGACCGTCTACAGCGGCGCGATGGCCGATCCGGCGCAGTTCAACAGGAAGGTCAAGGTTCTCTTCATGAGTTACGGCACGGAACCCCCGCTGGAGAATCCCGAAGGCCTGAAAAGACACCAGGAACAACTGATCGCTGCCGGCATCACGAACAGCTACATTTATTTGTCTCCCGGCACCACGCACGAATGGCAGACGTGGCGAAGGAGCTTCTATGCTTTCGCTCAGCTTCTATTCAAGTAGTCTGCGTTTATCCTCGCCAAGATTGTAGGATGGAGCCAAATGAGAGAAGCCACCGTTCGAAGGGCTCGCCTGTCAGCCTCGATCGCCGCGCAGGCTGCCGCCGCGGCACCTGCCGCCGGACCGCTGTCCATCGCGAACTGCAAGGCGTACACAGTGCGGGAGCCTGTCTCCAAGCGCCAGTACGCAATCTTGAGGTTGGAAACCGCCGGCGGGATCGTCGGCTGGGGGGAGACCCGCGCGATTGCCGCCGCAGATCTCGCCCAATCCGTGGCTATCCTGCGAGGCCGCCAAGCCACCGAATACGCCTCACTCCATACCCGGTTGGCAGATCTGCCGGATCTTCGGGCCGCGGTCAATATGGCCCTGCTGGATATCGTCGGCCAGGCCGCCAAGGCTCCGGTCTATCAGGTGCTTGGCGGCCCGACGCGCCACAAAGTGCGCGCTCTCGCTGTAGTGGCAGCCGCGGACGATGACGCCGTGCTCGCCTCCTGCAAGCGTGCGCGGGCAGCCGGCTTTCGCGCCTTCCTGATCCCCGCGGTTGCCCCAGGCGCGAGAAACTCGGGCCGGCCTTTCGTCGCTGCAAACCGCAAACGGGTGGAGACATTGCGCGGCGCGCTCGGCGAAGATTCGGATTTCGTCGTCGATTGCGCCGCCGCTCTCACACCCGGCGACGCCGCCAGCCTGAGCGATGCCCTCGAGCGCCTCCACCCTCTCTGGTTGGACGAACCCTGCGAGATCACAAGTCTGGCCGCCATTGGCAAGCTTGCTGGCGAGCGCGTCACGCCGCTCGGCTTCGGACGCACGTTGACTGCCTCCGCCGGATTTCAGGATTTGCTCCGCGAGGACTTGATCGACGTGTTCCGGCCGGACCTGGCGCGTAACGGCATCACCCAGATCCGCAAGTTTGCCGCACTCGCGGAGGCCAACTACGTCGCGGTCGCGCCATACCATGACGGCGGTCCCGTCGGAACGGCGGCCGCTCTGCATCTCGCGGCATCGCTGCCCAATTTCTTCGCTCAGCAGATCCCCGTACCCGACGCCGATGAAGATCGCCGCTTCCGTGCCGCCCTCGCCGGCGCCGCGCTCGAATCGGTAACCGACGGTTACCTGGCTCTGTCGGCGGAACCTGGGCTGGGCCTCAAGATCGATGCATCGCTGCTCGGAAAGGAGGTGGCGTGATGCGCCGCCGTCAACTTCTTCAGGGTGCGGCAACCGCGCTCCTCTCCGGGAGCGCCCGAGCCGTGCGCCGCCCCTCGCTCGATTGCGGCTGCGCATTCCAGGCACAGACTGCCGCTCCCGCCGGAGCCGCCGCCTTCGAACGCGTCGGTTCCCGCCTTCGCGTTACCGGTATGAAAGTCTTTGGCGTTTCGCTCAACGCCCAGTCGGACCGTCCCTACGTCTTCGTCAAGCTCGAAACCAACGGGGGCCTGATCGGCTGGGGCGAAGGCACCCTCGAAGGCAAGGCCGGCGCCGTCATCGCCTGCATGAACGACTTCCGCGATTTCGTCATCGGCGCCGACCCCATGCAAGTGGAGCACATCTGGCAGTCCATGTACGTCCACAGTTTCTATCGCGCCGGTCCCGTCATCGGCTCCGCCATATCGGGCATAGACCAGGCACTGTGGGACATCCGCGGCAAAGCGCTCGGCATGCCTGTGTACAAGTTGCTCGGCGGTCCGTTTGACAGCCGCGGCATCCGCGGCTACTATCACGCCGATGGAGTGCGCACGCCCGATCAATTGAAGCAACTTCGCGCCACTGCCATCGAGCAGGGAGTCTCCTGCTTTAAAACCGGCCCGTCGGGTTACTACGAGTGGATCGACACGCACGCGAGAATCAGCCGCACGGTGCAGCAGATCGCCGCGCTGCGCGAAGGCCTCGGACCCGATATCGATATCGCCGTCGATTTCCACGCGAAGACCAGCCCGAGTGTCGCCTCGGTCATCATCAAGGAACTCGAGCCGTTGAATCTGCTTTGGGTCGAGGAGCCTTGCCCACCGGAAAACGTTAAGGCCATGGCACGTATTGCTCGTCGTTCGACGGTGCCAATCGCCACTGGCGAACGCCTGGTGGCATCCTACGGAGTCCGCGAGATCGTCGAGATGGGCGTGGTCGATATTTTGCAGACCGACATCAATCATGTTGGCGGCGTGTCGGCGCTCTGGAAGGTCGGAGCCATGGCCGAAGCCGCAGGTATCTCCATGGCGCCGCACGCCTGCGAAGGCCCCATCGGCGGCACGGCCACTCTGCACGTGGACGCGGCGATGCCCAATTTCCTGGTCCAGGAGATTTGCGGAGGCGTGCGCCCGTCCGCGACTGACAGAATCTGGGAGGAGTGGCTCGGATTTCCGGCCATGCGCATGGTGAACGGGCGCTTTCCGCTTCCCGAAAAACCTGGCCTCGGATTCGATCTCACCGAGGCCGCCCTCGCCAAGTATCCCTTCGCCGGCACGCGCCCCATGGCCCGCGTCTTCGCGCCCGACGGTTCGGTCGTGGAGTGGTAACGCAGTCCTGGCTTTGAGCCGGACTACGGTTTGACGAACGCTTCTCCCTCCGGCGTCCGCCGCCAGGCGAAGTATTCATCCAGGACCTTCAGCGCGTCCGCGCTCGGAACCGGTCCCGTGTGCGGCGTCTGCTGGAACCACATCGCCACGGGATTCGCGTCGCGGAAGACCGGCCACTGCGGAACGCCCTGCCCGTTCGGATCGCCGTACTTGGCGAAGTTCGTCCAGTAGGCCGCCATGGCGTCCGAAATCGCCTGGTCGCTCGGCATGGCCTGCGACGGGTTCAGATGCTGGAACACGTAGGCCACATCCTGCCCGTGCGGCGAGCCGTATCCGGCGCGCGGCGAATCGGCCGGATAATCCGGATGCTGATCGAAGCAGTAAAGGTAGGCCTTGCCCTTTCCTTTCTGCGTTTGCAGCCGCGCCCAAACCCATGTGTGCCAGCCGAACGCAGCGTCGCGCGCCAGATCGCGCGCGGTTTTCGACACCTTCCCTTCGCCTGGCGGATAAGCCTTGATGAGCCTGCCGGCAAATGGGCCGTAGCGCTCTTTCACGGAGGCGATATAATCCTCCGGCGTCGACGCCCGTGAGAAGGTCTGGCCCTCGTCCGAGTTGTAGCCCACCAGAATCGGCGTGTCGTTGAACTTGCCCGCTGAGTAGAGTTTGTATTGGTCGTCCGGGATCACGTAGCCATCGATGATCGGCCAGGACATGCCGCCGCGTCCGCCCGCCGGAAGCTTATCCGCCGTGATCTTGCGCAGGTCCGCGATGGACGCGGCGCCCGCGCTCTTGGCGTATGCCACGCCGGACGATTCCGCATCCGTCAGCCTCTTCATGTTCTCCCCAGGCTGAGTGGCGCTGGGCCGTGGAGGGCCGAACGATCCGCCGCTCTGCGATATCGCGCCCTGGAACAGTCCCTTCGCCAGCGGCGACGCGCACAGCATGCTGACGGCGATGCCGCCTGCCGATTCGCCGAAAATCGTCACGTGATGAGGATCGCCGCCGAACGCCGCGATATTCCGCTGCACCCACTGCAGCCCCGAGATCATATCCAGCAGTCCGTAGTTGCCCGAGACATGGTTCCTGTTCTCCGCGCTTAACGCCGGGTGCGCGAAGAAGCCCATCTGTCCGACGCGGTAGGCGATGCTCACCAGCACCACGCCTCGCTTCGCCAGTTTCTCCCCGCTATAGGTAGGCTCGGAAGTCGCGCCTGCGCTGAAACCGCCACCGTAGATCCAAACCAAAACCGGGATGTGGCTGCTGGCCGATTTCGCAGGCGACCACACGTTCAAGTAGAGGCAGTCCTCGCTCGTATCGACGCCCGGAGCCCCGCTGCCACCCTGGTAGCAGCGGGCGCCGAACTTATCCGCTTGCTTCACGCCCTCCCATTTTGCCGCGGGTTGCGGTGCCCGCCAGCGTAGTTCGCCTACGGGTGGCACCGCGAACGGAATGCCCCGGTAGACCGTTAGACCGTCTTCGGAAGTGCCTTGCAGCAAGCCGCCTTCGACTTTCACGCGCGCGGGCGTCTGTGCGGCCGCAATCCCGACGGCCAATACCGCGAGAGAAAGAAATCGCTTCATAAGACTGCCTCCCGTTCGATAGGCTACTTCATCTCACGCTGGAAACCCACGGCCTTACGGCTTCCGGAAGGTCCAGCGCCCCTTGTCACTCTTCGGGTCGAACTTCGCCAGCGTCGGCGTGCTGGCGCCTACTGCGTTGAGGGCGACGGTCTCCGTGGAATTCGGCACCGCCTTGGGCATGATTCGGTAGGTGCCGTCCGTCAACTGGTCGATACGCCAGAGTTGTTCGGGGGCTCCCGTAAAGGTGGGAACCGTCACCACTTCGTTGCCTTCCGCTGCCGCCAGCGTACGATCTGTGTCGGCGATTTGAATCTTGAAGTAGGGCGAGCCCGGATAGCCGCCGGCATTGAGGACCGGCGTGATGGTCCACTTCTGGTGTGGGCGTATCATGTAGTCGCCGATGCGCAAATCGATATTGCCCGTCGGCCAGCCGTGCAATACGTCGTAGAGTCGCTGACCCTGAACCGGCTGCACCGCCGGGGGGGCAGGAGGGCCAGCGGGAGCAGGAGCAGGACCTGTGCCAGGAGCGGCGCCGCCGCGTCCGCGCCCACCGCCGAAGCCGCCGAAACCGCCGCCGCGTCCGGCCATGCGCACGAAATCCACCGCCAGCTCGAGCGCAAAGCCGCTCCGTTCGGACTGAATCTCAAAGGTGCCGCCCCAGAAATTGTCGCCGCCCACCGGCCATCCATCCTTCCAAAGGAGCGGGCGAATATCCAGCACGCTGCGACCTCCGCGGTCCAGGTCGGCTTCGTAATGCATCGAGAATTTCTCCACGCCATCGCCCAAGTCCAGTCTGCCGAAGTGGCCTGGCCCGACGAAGCGGCCGCTGGCCGCCACGACGAGCTTGCCGCCACCCTTGAGCAGCGGGATGCCCATGTGATCCACGTAGGGTCCGAGGACGTTCCGGGAGCGGCCCACACGAATGTTGTAAGTGGAGTTGGCTCCGTCGCAACAGGTGCCATGCGTGCCCAGCAGGTAATACCACCCGTCGCGAGCCACCAAATCGGTGGCTTCCATGTCGATCGCGACGTCCACCGCCTTGTTGCCGGCGACGCGCTTGCCCGTCTTGGGATCGAGCTCAACGATGCGAATGTAGCCGAAATAGGTTCCGTAACTCAGCCACAGCCGGCCTGTGGCGGGATCGAGCAGAAAAGCGGGATCGATGGCATCGCAGTCTTCCACCCCGTCGGTCGAGGCGACGAGAGTTTCGTCGTTGAACTTGAAGTCAGGGGAAGCGGGGTCTAGCGACTTCGTCCACATGACGTAGACATTGCTCGCATGACCGCCGGACATCCCGCCGCCGCCCCTGGCATACGACATGTAGTAGCGGTCCCCGATCTTGATGACGTCGGGGGCGACTCCGCCACCGGGGCGCTGGGCTCCGCCGTGCCACGTCCAGCCGTCTTCCGAGATCAGACCGCCTCCGCCGGTGCCGAACGTGAAATATTTCCCGTCACTGAAGGCGATGGTGGAAGGATCGTGGATGTAGGGTTCACCGTTCAGCGCCGGCGCCTGCGCAAACAGAGCGGGAACCGCCGCGGCCAGGACAATCGCTGCTGCTGGAATATAGGATTTCATAAACGCTCCAAGAACTGGATTGAGACCTCAGACAGGGCGACCCATCACTTTCCAGCGCTGTCGAGGCTGACGGTGAGATCCTTGATCGGCTCCCCATCTTCATCGATGAATCGGAGGCAGAAATCGCTCATGCCGGGTCCATTGATGACGGCGCCTCGAATCACGTTTCGGCCCTTGTTGAGCGTGAGCCGTTTGGACACGCAATCGTCCATTTTCATGCGCCGGTCGGTGAAGAGGTCAACGGCTTCTTTGCCGTTAACCCACCAGATAGACGCCCCATTGACGCCAACGGCCATGCGGGCGTTCTGAATTTCGCGCGGGCTGTTGACCACGGTCACAGCCCAGAAAATAACACCATAGGTGGTCTTGTTCAGGCCATAGGCGAAGCGAAAGAGCTTGACGTTGAAGCCGGTGGAATCGAGCGCATGCCACGCCAAGTCCTTGTCGCCGACTTTGACTTTGTCGCCATTGTTCGGAATTACCGTGAACTGGTTGGGGAAGTACTCGGTATTCAGGGTGGTCCGCACGTAGGTGTCCGTAAAAACCGTATTCGTGCGGTTCGGCTTGTCGATCGGTTCCAGAAGCAGCCAGCGTTGAATGAAGCCATCCGCATCCGGCGCTTTGGGGCCCGGCGTCGCCGGTGTGAAATAAGGCGAAAGCGTCCGGGGAGTATTGTCGGGGGGGCTGGCCGGACGCCCTGGGGCGTTCCCGGCCGCGCCCGGTTGTGCCAGACAATTTCCCGCCGCCCAGATTGCCGTCAACGCGAGGAGAACCAATGCTCGTTTCATATCCTTACACCTCCATATCTCGATCCGGCACTTGCGGAAAAACGGAGCGTGAGCTGGGACCGGTCGCGCGCCCGTTGCAAACCCGGTAAGGAGCTATTGTAATCGCTTGCGGGGCTTGCGCAAAGGGTGCTGCATTCTCAGGTGCTTCTTAGCCGGTTCGACTCCTACTATAATTTGGATGGAGCTTATGCGGCGGGCGGTCAGGGGCCGCAAGCGCTTGCAGATCGGCGATGAAAGCGCTACTATCGGCCTTCGTTTCGTCCTTGGGGCGGAAGAAACGCCTATAGGAGGTTAGATTTGAAGACCGTTCTCTTCGATTTCGCTTTCTTGACGTTCGGCATTTCTTCGTTTGTTCACCCTTGATCTGGCGGATGTTGGTGATCTGGCTGCCCAGGTGGAAATGCAGGAGGTCCAGGCAGCCAGCACTGGCAAAAGACTCGAAGCCGGTGATGCCCGTGTGTGCAGGAAGCGTGCCGGAGGTAGAGTCCCCTTCTGGCCGCAACCAAGCGAGTGACGTAAATTCCGAGATGGTTTACCTCCCTGGGGCGAGCGTCTGCTCATAAGGGCCAGAGGGACAACAGCGGGACCGGGTCTTCAAGAATTCCGAGAATTGCTGACTCCTCCTGAGAAGTGTCGGGCGGCGAAATGAATTGATGTGTCGCGTCGGTACGGGATTGGGTCTGCGGTGTCTGGCTCCTAGCTCCAGAGACTGCTTTCAACAACCGCGCTCCTACAGAACGCGACACTCCGCCAAGCTGGTGTCGCCGCGAATTCTCAGTCGCTGGGCGCCGGTACGAGATGAGCCAGCGCAACGCCCTCAGGCGGGATTCGGTAGGCTATGAAGCGTCTGGTAGATTCGGAACGAAGCACCGGGGAATCCGAGAGCCCGGCTTCAGCAGATTGCGTGTGAGTTCAATGTTCGCGAAAACCCAGAATTTTCCACAAGAGAGTCGTTCAGAAGGAAGCAGAAGGAGAGCGTCGAGGCATTCGGCACTTAATTTTCGGATCGTACGGTATTACCTCGTTTACCTCAATAACCAGGAAGCTGAGAATGAATCATTGAAAACTATCGACTTTTATCACCAGAAGACAGCGCCATAAACGCCTAACTCATTTATTTACAATCGAACGCTCATATTCCCAAGCTGGACGTCGCGGGTTCGAGTCCCGTCTCCCGCTCCATATTTTCAATAGCTTAGCCTCCAGGAACCCTTACCTCGATTACCTCATTAAGCCGCAACTGCTTGACAGACAAAGACTTTTTCCGTCAATGCAACGCCATCCTCCGCGATTTGTCCATCGCGGGGATTCTGTTGGACGGACCCGACCCGAAATTTGCTAACAAACTTTCCGAGGTAACGAGGTATCGAGGCATACCGAACTCTCTGATTTTTAGGCACTTGAATGATTGAATGCCAGCTTGCCGGGCTGGACGTCGCGGTTTCGAGCCCTGTCTCTCGGTCCATATTTTCAAGATTTCCAGCTGTCTCCAGAATCCCGCCAGCCACTTCTCGCGGTAAATGAGGCAAAGAGAGTCGAGGAACTCATTGAAAACACGATTCCTGAACGACTGACTGGTAGCAAGGCACGCTGGCTGTCATACATCAAAGATGCCGGGTGGAGGCAGCTTGGGAATTCTCGAACCGCTCAACTCAGAACGACGCTTGGGTGGGCCACTGGGTGGGCGATTGCTTATGTGGCCCGGATTTGATCGCTCTGCTCGGCAACCGCCATCAGCAATCGCGACTAGACCGCCTGGTCGACAGACGGGCGACTGGGTTTCGTGTGCGCGGTTGGAGAGTAAGGGCGCGAAAAAAAGCCAGCATCGTTCTTCTTTCTGCGAAGGATGCTGTGGAAGGTATTTTGCCTGATCGAGGTCTTGATAGCCGAACCAGCACTCAAGCGAAGCTACCAGTCTAAACAGGAGCGCCGCCAGGTGGGGCACCAGGAGTGTCAGCGCTCGCCCCCATGGTCAATGCGAACCAGGTGTCCCATCTGCAGAAGCTCTATCGCGAGGGGCGCGGGGCCACAGGCGCCGTGCGGATCGCCGCATTGGTGAAAGGGAGCGTCCGCCAGCGACGCTGTATTCCGGCGTGATCGTGGTCGAAGTCGGCCGAGCCCATATTGCATCGAAGGAGCGGTACTATTTCGCCAGTCTGCCCGGGTTCAACCTCGTTACCCAACTCGTCCAGGGGGCCTTCGAGGACCCCGGAGGACAGTAGTTCATGAAGTGCCCGGCCGGGATCAGTGCGCGGGCGCCGGAACAGTCGGTCCGCTCCACAGGTTTCCACGGAACTCACGCAACCGGATTCCGAGGGCAATCTGCAGAATGCCGAAAACGAAAGCGTAAGCGCCGATCCATAGAGCGATTACCACCGCTCCAGCCGTCGGTACGGCCAGGATCAGGACTCCAAATATAATGGAAGCGATCCCGCCCAAGACCAGCAACCACTCGCCGGAAATGTACTCCCTGAGCCGGATCGCCGCGGCGACTTCAAAGCCGCCGGTCACGATGGCCCAAGCTCCGATGACGATTACGAGCCCCAGCACCGTGATGGCAGGCCAGAGCACGGTTACGGCGCAGGCTCCAATTCCCGCGATACCTTCGATGACCAGAGTAGCCCACCGCTCGTGCCGTGCCGCGGCGCGTAACGCACCCACGATGCTCATGACACCGTCGATCAGCGCATAACCGGCGAACAGAAAGACCAAAGCGATGAGCGTAATGCCAGGCCAAAAGAAAGTAATTACGCCGAAGGCGATCCCTACCAGCCCGCGAACTACCAGGGACCACCAGTTTCTCGCTAATGCAACTCCCATGACTACGCCACCTTTTCCGGCGTCCGCTGCCCGGTCTGAGCACTTTGTTCACGTTGCGAAGAGCCCTCAATTGGAATCTCGCGCCGCTGCGCTTTCTTTTCCAGGGGAACACTGATCTCGAGAACACCGTTGTCGAACTTGGCTTTAGCCTGGTCTACGTTTGCTCCCTCCGGAAGCGGGATGCTTCGATAGAACCGCCCGTAACGACGCTCGGTCACGTGAATGCCGCCTTCACCTTGCTTTTCCTGCTCGAATTTGCGCTCTCCTTGCAATACGATCGCTTCACCTGTGACCTCGAGCTTGACGTCTTCGGGCTTTACGCCTGGCAGTTCCGCCCGGACGATGAAATCGCCCTCGGTCTCCGCAACCTCAACTACTGGCACCCAAGCGATGCGTTCCTCTTCGGTCGCTCCCGCGGATCGGGCCAGCATGCGGTCCATTTCCTCCGACATTCGGCGCATTAACGAATACGGGCCCATACCCAAAAGGTCGGCGGGTCCGATCGACACTCGAAGTGGATAGCCGCCGGCGCGTTCTGGCGCCTGCTGCTCATCATTTTTTACTCTCGCCATGATGTTACCCTCCTAACCGGCATTCGACGGAATTTCAGAGCCCGGGTCCACCGCAATACTGAAAGGCCCCCGCCCGGCATTTTGTATAGTGCATATCCAGTGCCAGACGGGCCACCCAGTAGCCGAAGTTCTCGCGAGCTTAAGCTACCCGAAGCACGATCTTGCCGAGCACGTGTCCCTGTTCGATTCGCTGATGGGCCTTGGCCGCCTCGGCCAGATTGAATTTGGCGGCTATCGGCACCTGCAGCCGCGACGCTTCCACTGCCACGTTCAGAGCTTCGAACTCGCGAATGCCGGGAACGGCATCATAGGACGACACGTGAATCCCCTTGCGCTTCTCTGGAACCGGCTCCACGCCGTTCGGCCACGCGGCCCGACCTCCCGGCCGGAGCGCATTCAGGCATTGCTCCAGGCTGTCGCCGCCGGCAAACGCCAGAACGGCATCAATCCCGTTGGGAGCAAATGACCGTGAAGCACGTGCGATATCGCCATGATGGCCATCCACCGCGGCATCCGCACCAAGCTTCCGCACGAGAGCCTGACCATCCTCCCCGGATGCGGTGGCCAGCACCCGCGCGCCCCGCAGTTTTGCGAACTGGATCGCCAAAGTTCCAACACCACCCGAGCCGCCATGGATGATAATGCTCTCATCTCTGCGGAGCTTGAGGACGTCGTCGATTCCCTGGAGTGCGGTCAAGCCCGTTGTGGCGATTGCACCAGCTGCGTGCAGGTCCAGGTTCTTGGGAATTACCGCCGTCTTATCGGCATCAACCGCAACATACTGCGCGTAGAATCCGCCCTTCGGATTGGCAAAGCTGTACGCATAAACCGAATCTCCAATCTGGAAGCGCCGGATGTGCGAACCCATGGCAACGACCCTTCCGGATCCGTCGGTACCCGGCATCAGCGGAAATGTGATGCCTTCCAGCGGGATCTCTCCGGCCCGCATTTCGGCATCCCAGATTCCGACGCCCGCGGTGTCAATCTCGATCAGAACTTCGCCGCTGCCGAGTTCCGGTACCGGCAGTTTGCGAGGTGAAAGCACCTCCGGCCCGCCGAAGCGGTCGCACGCCGCTGCCAGCATCGTTTCCGGAAGCGGCTCGCCGGTTTTCGCAGCGCCCGGCTTCTCTTTTGTTTTGACAGCCATGGTTTTATCCCTCCGCCAGGTATCTATGCACGAAGGCCACCGCCATCGCGCCTTCGCCAACCGCGGACGCGCACCGCTTTATCGACCCGTGGCGCACATCGCCGGCCGCGAAGACTCCGGGCATACTGGTCTCCAGGTAATACGGCGGCCGGTCCAGCGGCCACTTCTCGGGCGGATTTTGACCCTGGGATAGATCGGGCCCGGTGATCAGGTAGCCGGCTTCATCGCGCTTGATGCCGACTTCCTCCGCCCATTCCGTACGCGGAACTCCTCCGATGCAGACGAAGAGCCAGTGAGTGGCAAAGCGCTTCTGCTCGCCGGTGAGCCGGTTCCTAACGATGATCGCTTCGAGCATGGAATCGCCTTCGAGCGCCGTGACCTCAGTGTGAGTCAGGACTCGGACCTTGTGCGACGCTTGGATTCGGTCCACCAGGTATTGCGAAATGGTCTCCTTCAGAGATGAGCCCCGGACCACCATCGTCACACCTTTCACCACACGCGAAAAGTGCATTGCGGCTTGGCCGGCCGAATTGCCGCCGCCGACAATAAACACTTCATCGGTTGGCCTGCAAAGCGCTGCCTCGCTGGCTCCAGCGCCATAGTAGACGCCGGCTCCAAGCAGCCGTTCTTCACCCGGAAGCTTGAGCCGCCGGTAATCCACGCCGGTCGCACAGATCGTTGCCCTGGCGACAATCTTGGTGCCGTCTGCCAGATACCCGACTCCCTTTCCGGGCATGAACTCGCCACGGACACCTTCGCGCCCGATCAGAAGTTCGGCTCCGAAACGGCAAGCCTGTTCGCGCGCGCGTTCCGCCAGTTCCGCACCGCTGATTCCGCTGGGAAAACCGAGATAATTCTCGATTCTGGTGGTGCTCCCGGCTTGCCCGCCCACGGTCCACCGCTCCACCACTACAGTGGCGAGGCCTTCCGATGCCCCGTAGACAGCGGCGCTCAGGCCGGCCGGCCCGGCCCCATAGATCGCCAGGTCGTACTCTGAACGCGAGGGGTCGCGGAACCAACCCAGTTTCTCGAGAATCTGCCGGATCGTCGGACATTCCAGACGGGTTCCGTCCGGGAATACACAGACGGGGAGACGGCTATCCTGCACTCCGGATACGCCCGCAAGAGCGCGGGCCTGCTCGTCGTCCCTAAGCTCAACCCATTGAAAGGGGACATCGCTCCGATGGAGGAAGTCCCTGATCATGTAACCGAGGGGGGATCCGGCGGTCCCGAAGATCTTGACCCTCTCAGAGTTTCGCTTTTCCTCTGGCATCATGCTCTTTGGTGCAGTTTCGATACCGATGAAGCAGGCCGGGGCCACCTGGTGGCAAGGTAAGTGCGCTTGCAATTGTGAGGAGTACCTCGCCATGGGGAGCCTTGCACTGAATAAGTATCGCCTCGAGAGAGCCGCGGGGCTGGTGGTGGGAATCCCGATCGGCATCGTGTTCGGCCCGCTGATCTTCACTCCTCTCGGAGTTCCCATCGTCGCGGCCGCGTCATTCGGGTGCGTTGCGGGAGCGGTCGTGGGCTATCTCCTGACCGTGTTCGCGTTCGCGTCCTTGCCGCAGACCAGATGCACCTCGACGGGTGCCGTAGGGTCGAGATCCGGAGGCATCGCCACCGGAGGAAACTGCAACTCCGCAACGGACGCCGCCGCCCAAGTGAGCCGGAGAGCCTTGTCCGTGGCCGAATTGATGCGCTGCAAGGTCGGGGCGGTGTTGCCATCCGGACGCCCGCCCTCCGTGGTGTTCTGGATGACGTTGGCGGCGATGATGGCCGCGTTCACGATATCGAGCGGGATGAACCCGACCTTGAGGTTCGGTGAGCACTACTTCCATTCGTTCCGGGTCGGTCACAAAGTAGGGAGATACGTAACCGCGGTCGAACTGCATCCCTTCGACAGTCTCGAGTTCGGTCGTAATCGTCCTGGACTCCTCAACTGTAATAACGCCGTCCTTGCCGACTTTCTTCATTGCCTCGGCTATGATGTTGCCGATCTCCGGGTCGCCGTTTGCCGAAACCGTGCCAACCTGAGTGATGGCCTCGCCGGAAACCGGGCGGCTACTGCGGCGTAGTTCGCCCACCACCATCTCGACCGCCCGGTCGATCCCTCGTTTAATTGCGACCGCGTTGGAGCCAGCGACGACGGACTTCGATCCGTCGGCGAGAATCGCCTGCGCGAGAATGGTTGCGGTCGTGGTACCATCACCGGCATCGTCTGAGGTCTTGCCTGCCACCTCCCGGACCATTCGGGCTCCGACATTCTCTGCCGGATCCGGAAGGTCGAACTCCTTAGCGACCGTCACGCCGTCTTTGGTGATCGACGGTCCACCGAATTTCTTCCCGACGACTACATTGCGGCCCTTCGGACCCAGCGTCACTCTTACTGCATCGGCCAGTTTACCGGCTCCACCCAAGAGCGCCTGGCGCGAGGCTTCGTCGAATAGAATTTCCTTTGCCATGGATCGTTCCTCACGCAGCCTTCCTGCCCTCGGCGCTCTCGTCCAGTATTCCAAGGACCTCGTCCTCGCGGAGCACCAGATAGTCTTCTCCGCCTGGACTACATCGGTTCCGGAGTACTTGCCAAAAAGGATTTCGTCGCCCACGTGGACATCCAGTGGGATTACGCGTCCGTCGTTCGTACGTCGGCCTGTGCCGACGGGTTCCCGATCGGAGACACTGTTCCACGCCGGCAGCCGCCAATCGCCGTGTGGTTGCTCATATTCGTGAATGCGCTCGTATTCCTGCTCGAACTGAGAATGCCGCCCGATACTCTGCAACGGCTCTTCTATTTGTTCGGAATCGTGCCTGCGCGGTATACAAATCCGGCATGGGCGCGTGTGATGGGACTTCCACCAGAAGATTTCTGGCCTTTTCTGACCAACATGTTCCTGCATGGGGGTTGGCTTCACATCCTCGGAAATATGTGGACCCTGTGGATCTTCGGTGACAACGTCGAAGACCGTATGGGCCACTGGCGTTTCGTCATCTTCTATCTGCTATGCGGACTGAGCGCCGGCCTGGTGCACATATTGACCAACCCGGATTCGACGCTGCCGGCCTTCGGCGCGTCGGGGGCGATAGCAGGTGTGCTCGGCGCCTACCTCTTCCTTTTCCCACGCGCACGCGTCATCGCGGTGATCCCGCTCTTCATTTTTCCGTTCTTCTTCGAATTGCCCGCGGTGATCTTTCTCGGGGTCTGGTTTCTCACTCAGGTCTTTAGCGGCACGCTTTCGCTGGCTGCCGGAGTAGCGGGAGGAGTCGCTTGGTGGGCGCACGTGGGCGGCTTTGGGACCGGAGTCCTGCTGCACTTTCTTTTCGTCAAACGGCGCGGCGCTTACCGCCGACCTTCCCGTGACGAGTATGGAATCGAAAGCGCATGGGTTCCGGCAAGGCACTGGAGGCATATCAGATGACGGCTGGAGACTTGTTTTGGCTCTTTTTCATCTTCACCGCACTTCAGCCGGTCCTGAAGCAGCGTCTGCTCGAATCGTCCCGGCAGCGTCTGATTGCGTCCATCGAGCGCAGGCGGAAGTCGCGCGTAATCCTGTTGGTGCACCGGCAGGAGACCATGAGCTTGCTCGGGTTTCCCGTATACCGGTATATTGACGTCAACGATTCCGAAGAAGTGCTGCGGGCCATTCACCTCACCGACCCGGAGGTTCCGCTCGACATCGTACTGCATACTCCGGGCGGCCTAGTGCTGGCCGCCACGCAGATAGCCCGTGCGATCAATAAGCACAAAGGCCAGGTCACCGTGTTTGTACCGCACTATGCGATGTCGGGGGGCACTTTGATTGCCCTCGCTGCGAGCGAGATCGTCATGAGCGAATATGCCGTGCTCGGCCCCATGGACCCGCAACTCGGCACGTATCCCGCAGCATCAATCCTCAAAGCAGTCGGTCGCAAACCCGTGGAGAGAGTCCGGGACGATACCCTCATTCTGGCAGACCAGGCGGAGAAAGCCATGTCCCAGTTGTCCCAAACCGTTCGCGAGTTGCTTTCCGGCAAGTGTCCGGCGGAGAAGGCCGATGAACTCACCCGACTGCTCTCCTCGGGCACCTGGACGCATGATCACCCGATCACGTACGAGGACGCGAAGGCTTTCGGACTCCCAGTGCGTTCCGACATCCCCGAAGAAATGATCGATTTGATGGGCCTGTATCCTCAACCCGTTCGCCGGCCGCCAGCCGTCGAGTATCTTCCGCGACGGAGGCATCTCGAAGATCTACGCTGAAGCTGGGAAAGGGCAGTCGGGATAGTAAGGGCGCGCTCTGCTGGATAACGCCACGTAGTCAAGCAACCCAGGGTGGGAGTTCTATCGCAAAATACTCCGCCATTGCCGCAAGGAGACGTTCATAACGGTTCCGCACCTCGCAGAGTGTTTCTCAAGTATGGGCCGTCGGCCAGGCAGAGTTCGTTAATGTAGTCCACTCCGCCACATAAGAACGCTTTCAGCCGTGGCAGTACGGTGGCGATGCGAAGCATGCACGCACCCTGGGAAGCCTTGTCGCCGGAGGAGGAGCAGATGTTCCGCTCCCCATCCGGAGGCCGGCCGGCGCAGCGATACCACGAAGGTCTCGAAGGTCTTCCGCGAGCCGCCTTTCACACCATCGTGGAACAACTCTCCCGAGGACGAAACCGTTTCAATTCGGGGCATGTTGATGTCCAACAGGACGAGATCGGGAGGGTCTTCCTCGGCTGCCGCCAGCGCCAAAGCGCCTCGGGCGTACGAGTGAATGCGATGACACTTTCCAGCAGCATCGTGCCTTCATAGATGGAAGGGTCCTCCAGCACCGGACCGTAGTACCCCGAACTCAGTACTCGCTCGACCGCGTGGCGGAACCGGATGGGAATGCCAAAATAAAAGCAGATTAGTGAACGGCCGAGCGTGGGATCCAATGCAAGACCGGACAGCAGCCGGTCGACGAACCACGCATGAGGAATGTGCCCCAGTGAATAAGACCAGACAGACCCCTCCACTAGTGGACTGTCCCGGTGATTGGTTTAGCGGAGATCCGGCGTTTGAGATCGGTATAAGTCCAGCGGATGGGCAGCGCACGCTTGGCGTAAGCACGGATGTACTTCATTAGCTTGCGGCGAAGGTCGGCCACAGATGTGAAGACGCCACGGGCAATCACGTCGCGTTCGATCTTCCCAAACCAAATCTCCACCTGATTCAGCCACGAAGAGTAGGTCGGGGTGAAATGGAAGCGCACCTTGGGGTGCTCCGCCAAAAACTCCTCCACGGCCCGCGTTTTGTGCGCCGAGAGGTTGTCCAGCACAATATGAATCTCACGCGCCCATTTGGCCTTGCCGATCAACTCGGTGAGAAACGCGATGAAATCGGCGCTGGCATGGCGTTTCGCTGTCTTCCCTTCCACCCGCCCGGTCTTCACGTTCAGGGCCGCGTAGAGCGACAGAGTGCCGTGGCGGTAATACTCAAAACCGTGCCGCTCGGCTCTCCCGGGGGACAGTGGCAGCACCGGGTCCAAGCGGTCCAACGCCTGAATGGCGGTCTTTTCATCCACGCAAAACACTGCGGCATGTTGCGGCGGGTTCAGATATAAACCAATGATGTCGGCGGCCTTCCGCTCAAAATCCGGGTCGTTGCTGGCCATGTAACGGTCCAGTCGATGGGGCCGGAGTTGGGCTTGCGTCAATACTCGTTGAACCGTGGACTTGCTGATCCCCAGTTCCTCGGCGAGTTTGCGACACGACCAATGCGTACTACCGTCGGACGGCTTCTGCTGTGCCCGGCGCAGAATGCGCGCCTGCACGGCCGGGGTGGCCGTGCGGGGCTGACTTCCCCGATGTTGTCCCTGAAGACCGGCGATACCGCTCTGCTGGAAACGGCTCTTCCACTTCGCCACGGTTGGTGCACTCGCCCCAAGCTTCCGCTCGATTTCGCGATAGCTCAGCCCATCGGCCAGCGCCAAGATAAGACGCGCCCGAAACACATCGCCGGCGGGCAGGGCACGCGACTGTGCCCAGCGCTCCAGCTCTTCCCGTTGTTCGGAACCAACCTGCAGCAATCTTCGATTATCGGCCACGTCATAGAGACGTTGCGATCATGCTGTAGGTATCACCGGGACAGCGCACTAGAACGTATTTTCCAGCGTTGGGGGCCACGCTTTCATGGGCATTTCGGTAGCACTGCTTCATAGCCCGGAACCATCCGCCGCGCCGGGGTGGAAGGGGTCCCCTTTTTGAGTAGGTCCCGTGTTTCAGCAACAGACATCAGAAAGTCCGGATCCTCTTTTTCGGCAGACTCCGCCAGTCGTTTGATTTCTTTGGGATTCATTCTGCTCCTACGCCTCGACGGCGATTGCCTGGATATCCAATGGCTTTTTCGGTTCTTGTATTCGGGCTCAGGGATCCTGTGGCCGCGTATACCTTTGGCTCTGGGGATTTATACCGGGAAACACGACGATCTGTCTCACCCTGAGCCCCGTCTTTTTGAAGGGTGAAACTGCTCCGAGGCGCGGTCGGTGTCGTCTACGCCCCGGCCGTCATCTCGTCGGCGTACGCCACCAGCGCGGCGTGGATCTCTTCAGTGGGAATCACATAGGCGGCGTGTTCATCCGGCGCGGAGCCATGCTCGGTTTTGTGAGCTTGTAGCCGAGCGATCACCGCATCGGGAATCCGGAACATGCGCTCACGAAAGTCTTGATCGACTCGACGTGCTGCGACCTTCACCTCAGCGGCGTTTAGGAGTTCTGCAGATTTCTGCTCATATTCCAGCTTGGCCTGTAGCGCCTCATAATGCGCGCGCACGGTGCGCGCCCGAGCGAAACCGGCATCGTCGCCCATGGCGGCTGGCCGAGCGGCCCGGTGGTGGTCTCAACTCCTGCGACCCAGTGGTACTCGGGGTGCCCGGGCGCCTTGCTGTCAAGTTGGCGGAAATGGCGAATATCGTCCAGGCTCACGCAGGGCCGCCCCAGAATCTCATAATCGGCGTCCACCGCCTGTGTCCTGGTGAGGTGGAGCACGGACCAGAGCAACATCGAGGCATGGCCATTTGAGAGAACGAACCGGTCGCGGTTGGGCCAGATCGGGTCCTGCGGATCGAATCGCATCACACGATTCCAGATGGTGTAGACCAGCGGCGCCAGCGCCATCGGCGTGCCGGGGTGCCCGGACTTGGCCTGCTGCACTGGGTCGATCGAAAGTGTTCGGATGGTACTGATACACAGTTGGTCAAGTGCCGTGTCTGTCATTGGCTCGATTCTTTGCGTTACGCTCATGGATTCTCTCCTGTGGTTGGATAATCTGCTGCGCTTCAAGGGAAGCTACCTTACTTAGGCGCCGCAGATGCCGCTCGGCTTGACTAAACCTGGCGCCTAAGAAAGTCTCGACGCGATCCCAGGCTACGGCTGGTCCTACAGCGGACCCCCGGGATCTTGTTGGCACACACCGACGCACCCACGCCGCTACCGCAGATCGCGACGCCGCGTTCTACCTTCCCTCCAGCGACTGCCTGAGCCAGCGGAATAACGAAGTCGGGATAATCGTCAGCCGGCGTCAACGCAGCAGCACCGTACTCCACCACCTCATGCCCCGCCTCGCGTAGATGAACAACCAACTCTTCCTTCAAGCTAAACCCACCATGGTCGGTGGCGATTCCTACGCGCATCGTATCCCCCTTATCTGCCGCTGACGAAGCGGCTTGGCGCTTGCAAAGCCGCCGCCGAGAATCAGAATGGTTTTCATGTCAGCTTCCTCGGATGCGGGCCACTACTCATGCCGCCTGCTCTACCCCGCCACGCGCCGACTCGGTCGTGACGACCGGATTATGCCAGCCGCCGGGGGGCACGACGCTCTGTTCGACTTCGGGAGGCCCCCAGGTTCCCTACTCGTATTGATAGCTCGGGGTGTCGGCCTTTAAGACAGGATCCACAATTCGCCACGCCTCTTCCACATAATCTTCACGGGCAAACAGAGTTGGGTCTCCCGCCATGGCATCTCCCAGCACGCGCTCGTACGCATCCATCTCACTGGCGCAAGGGGATCGGCTGGCGACCATCTCGGTGGCCTGCCCGGCCATTTCCTCTCCCGGAGTGAGCACCATCATGCCGAGGGCAATGGTCGCATCTGGACTGACGCGCAGCCGTACATGGTTCTGTGTCAGGGAACCGCAGGGATACATCGAAGGCGGCTTACGGAGGCGGATCAGGATTTCCGTTGCAGTGACGGGCAGGCACTTTCCGGCCCGGATATAGAAGGGCACCCCCTGCCAGCGCCAGGAATTAACCTGCAGACGCAAGGCGGCGAAGGTTTCCACCTTCGAGTTTGGCGCCACTCCTTTCTCCGCCCCGGTAACCGCGGAACTGCCCGCGTACAACATCGCTCTCGACCTGGGGCGGAATCGCCTTCAGGACCTTTACCTTCTCACCGCGTATGGATTCGCTGTCCGGCCGGATCGGCGGCTCCATGGCTAGGGTCGTCAGAATCTGGAGCAGATGATTCTGGACGACGTCACGGATGGCTCCGGCCCGATCGTAAAATGCCCCGCGGCCCTGAACTCCAAATTCTTCCGCCATGGTTATCTGGACGCTCTCGATTTGGTTGCGATTCCAAAACGGCTCAAGGAACGCGTTCGCAAAGTGGAAGTACACAATGTTGTGGACCGGCTGCTTCCCGAGGTAATGGTCAATGCGGAAGATTGAGGACTCAGGAAAAGTTCTGAGCAGAATTCCGTTCAGCGCCCGCGCAGAGGTGAGGTCCGTTCCGAAAGGCTTCTCGATGATGACCCGGGCATTTGTGGAACAACCCGACTTGGCGAGCTCTTCCACGTCCGTCCCAAAGAGCACCGGAGGAATAGCAAGATAGTGCGCCGGCCGCTCGGCGGAGCCGAGCCTTTTGCGAATTGCCTGAAAGGTGGCGGCATCGTTGTAGTCGCCATCCACGTAGCGCAGCAAGTTGCAGAGCTTGTCGAAGGCCGGCCGGTCGAGGCCGCCGTGCTTCTCCACGCTGTCCTGCCCGCGCTTCCGAAGTTGATCGAGGTTCCAACGGACTTGGCGACGCCAATCACCGGTACATTGAGATGGCCGCGCTTCGACATTGCCTGCAATGCAGGAAATATTTTCTTGTAGGCCAAGTCTCCCGTAGCCGCGAAGAAGACCAGGGCGTCAGAGTGTGAATTATTCATGGTGGGCCTCATTTCAAGCGTAAGCTGAAGCGCTCGTAAACTGCGCTGGAGAGAACCGGCACGCCTTCATCGATCGCAGGTTGGAGCCGGACGGCTCGGGGCCCTTCCAGCTTCTTGACTAGATCCGGCAAGCTGGCAGCGCCCATCCTTCCAAGATCAACCATTCGCAGTTGCATCCCTAACCCCTTCCGAACTCTATTGCTCCACCAGATGAAGGCCAGCTCGCAGACGCTCCATGCCTGCGGCCACACCTTCGCTGTCTCCGAAAATGGCCGATCCGGCCACCAGAACGTTGGCGCCCGCCTGGACCGCAAGACCGACAGTTGCCGCATCGATGCCCCCATCCACTTCCAGATCGCACACGGGCTTGGCTCACGCGATCATCTCGCGGACGCGCCGGATCTTGGGCAAGGTCGTCTCGAGGAAATGCTGTCCGAAACCCGGGTCGACCGTCATAACTAATACTTGATCAACGTCGGGCAACACCTCCTCCAGCACAGCCGCTGGGGTAGCCGGGTTGAGACCACACCGGCCCGCTTACCTAGCGTTCTTATGCGTTGCAGCGTGCGATGCAGGTTGGCGTTGCCTTCCCAGTGAACGAGAAACGAATCGGAGCCAGCCTCGACAAACTCGTCGAGAAACAGGTCCGGAGCCGTAATCATCATGTGTGTCTCCAGTGGCAGGCTTGTCACGCGCCGAAGCGAGGCGACGACCGGAGCGCCCATCGAAATGTTGGGTACGAAGTGGCCGTCCATGATGTCGATATGCATCCGATCGGCGCCAGCGCGCTCCGCTTCGGCCACCTGCTCACCCAAACGGGCAAAATCCGCCGCGAGAGTCGACGGCACGATCTTGAAAGCGTCGCTCCGAATTTCCGGGCGTTCGCTGTTTCTGTCATGCGGCATGTATATTTCCTTTTTTCATTCCGACGGCTCGCGTTCGAACACGTCCGGCATGGATGGCCGGTTTTGGACCAGTCTCGGCAATTCCCGCGCGAACCGCACGTCGCCCGGAACTAGCCGGGTTACGATCGCAAACAGGAAGCCCGTGGAGAGCCCGCACATCAGCACCCCAGTGACACTTTCTATTGGACCCAGGATCCGCCACTTCCGCGGCAGAAGCAGATCTCCATATCCGACCGTCGAATAATTGGCTGCCGAGAAGTAGAATGCAGATCCCCACGACGGGAAACAATTCCAGCGAAAAAATCCAGCCCACAGCAGAACCTCCAGCAAATGCAAGCCAACGATCACACTCGTGAATCGCACCATGAGAACACCGGAGCGGAAGGGGCTGAATCTTTGCATGTGTTCAATGTCATTTCTTACCCATTCAATGAGAGCGGCCATCCCAGCGCCCTGAAATGAGACCGTGAGCGCCACCAGAGCGGTCGCTGCACTGGTTTGGCCGAAAAAGCCCATTGCCTCAGTTCCCTGATGCAAACGAGAGAGCCGTCATCTCGTCTTCTTGACCTTCCGATAGCGGCGGATCCGGCTATTGTGTTCCTCTTCCCAAAGCCGGAACCCCCTGCCGAACGCGTTGGCGTTATGGCCCAGGCGGGAACCCGGGGGCAGCTTTTTCAGTTCGTTGGCCTTACCTCCCCCAAGAACTACCTCATCGGGTTCGAGGGCAGCACTCAGTCGGCTCACCACATCCGCAACATACCGCCGCCACTTTCGCTTGCCGTACTTCCTGAAGCCTTGCACTCCTACGTAATCCTCGTAGGTCTCCTTCTTGTATGGGAGATGGCCGAGTTCCATGGGTTCCACGATGCCGTCTGCAATCAAGGTCGATCCGAGGCCGGTCCCCAGGCCCAGAAAGAGCATCTTGCCGCGTTTGTAGCTTCCCAACGCTTGCATGGCCGCGTCATTGACAACCTTGACGGGGCACCGGAATGCTTTTTCGAAGTCGAAACGAACCCATCCGCGGCTCAGGTTATTGTGGTTCTGCAACCGGCCGGCCCTGGAGGACCGGCCCTGGACAGCCAATTGATACCACGTCATGCTTCCACCCCTGTGCTAACTTTCGGACCCCGGCTACCATCTGCCTGGCCGTCAACCTCGGACCGGAAGGAAACTCCCTGGGCTCGTCCTGGCCAGTGGCCAGAATCTTTACGTGTGTGCCACCGACATCGACAACCAGCACATTCATAACGAAGCCCCTTACCCACCGGCTTTCAGCCTGGGGTTGAGGGCGGCGCACTTAGATGCGATCACCGCCATCAGGTCGTTCCACGACTTGTCGAACGACTTGGCACCGTCGTCTTGAAGTTGCGCGGCCAACGCATCGACGTCGATACCTAATCTAATCGTGGTCTCCCTTTAAAGCGACTTCAGCCTTAAAGGAGGCTTTCCACGTCTATCGATCAGTTCGTTGCTTCCCTCAGCCGCCGTGACTGGCTGGCAACCCGGCCGCTCGGCTCGATCATTCGCCAATATGTCGGGTCCATGCAAAGCCAACGCTATTCCGAACTCACCATTCGGCACTATTTGAGCGCACTGGCGCATTTCAATCACTGGGCAGGCTCAAGGCCGCTTGCGGCTGCAAACATCGGCGAGACAGTGGTTAGAGAGTTCATCGGTCTGCATTTGCCCATCTGTGCCTGCCCAAAACCCTGCTTTCGAGGGCGTCTTGAAATCGGCGCCGCTCTCCGGCGTTTGCTGCTGCTATTGCAGCAGCTTGTTGAAGCCAAGCCGCCATCGACATCGACTCCGGTCTCAACAGAACTACTCGAGTTTCAACATTATCTGGCCGACATGTGCGGGCTTGCGATGTCCACTTACTCGTACCGGCTCAGAGTAGTCACGTATCCTCCTATGATGCTGTTCCCGGCATTCGCGAGTTCGAAGCTCTGAACGTGGCAGTGGAAGCATCCCTGCTGCAGGTGCCGATAGCCGCCAAATTCAATCTGGCCGAGGCGGCAAAGGCCCATCAGCGAATCGAACACGGACACGTGCTCGGCAAGATCGTGCTTCGGGTAGCTTAAACTCGCGAGAACTTCGGCTACTGCTGGGTGGCCCGTCTGGCACTGGATATGCACAATACAAAATTGCCGGCGGGGACTTTCAGTATTGCGGTGGACCCGTGCGCTGGAATTCCGTCGAATGCCGGCCAGGAGGATGACATCATGGCGAGAGTAAAAAACGATGAGCAGCGGTCGATGTCGCTGCAACTCAACGTCTCAGGCCAGGCGCGGCGCAGTCTATGGCCGGCCAGGTGGCGACACCGGGGTTCGTCCAGTCGCAGTGGTCCAGCGCTGGCCCTCCACCAATGGGCGGCTGCAAAACTCGGCTATGATGCAGCAGCCAGGGCTGGTGGTGTCGTAATACCAGAATCGGTCAGCCAACGAGATGCGCGTTCCAGTCAACTTGAACGCGGAGCTGCCCAGCATCCGAAGTTGGTCCGCTCGTTTTTAGCCGGCTTGCCAGTAAACAACTGCTCAGAATTCGATCCGCCCCTGGAATGCGATCATCCGGGGTGAACTGTCACCGCCCAAGCCGACACCGAGAAGTCCGGTTGGCGGGGATGTCGTGATCGTCAGAGCGCCAAAGCCGGTCTGCGTGGCCGGCCTGCCGGGGATCCCGGCATAACCGAGAACCGGCAGCCCGAAGTTCGAATGATTGAATACGTTAAAGAACTGGCCGTCCACGCGCAGTTTCACTCGATCGCCGAGCGCGAACCATTTCGTCAGGTAGAAGTCGCTCCAGGTGAAATCAGGGCCGCGCAGAGCATTGCGCCCGAGGTTTCCAAACTGGCAGGTTTTCGGCGTATCGCCCCCTGCGCAGGCTCCGGTGCTCGGATCTACTGTGGAAACGAACGCATCCGGATTCAACCACGGGATCGTGCCGGGCTGGGTCACGCCGGGAAGTGGAGCGTGTGCGTATAGCGGAACGCCCGCAACCACACTGGCGAACTGGGGACCGCTGCCGTTTACGATTCCATTGCCGCCGGCCGTATACGGCGCGCTCAGAACCGAGAAAGGAATCCCGCTATGGCGAAACACGGAACCCGAAATCTGCCAGCCATTCAGTATTCGGCCGGCGATGCCGCGCAGCTTGAGCGGGAGTTGGTAGAGATAGCTGATGCTGAAATTATGCCGGACGTCGCAATCGCACGGGCCGCGGTCGCGCTGGAGGTCGCCGGGAATCGGAGAGAGGATTCCGCCGGCGGAGAATGGCAGGAAGCCGCCGTTGGAGACGGTATCGATGCAGCGGCTCCATGTGTAGTTCGCCTGAACTTGGAGTCCGTGCCCGAGCCGCTTTTCCGCCGTGGTCTGAAGACCGTTGTAGTGGCTGTTCGCTCCCGTGCTTAATTGCGTGACGGTGGCGAAGCGCGGGTCGGCGGGACTGCCGTAGGGAAAGGGCGCGAAGCAACCCGGACAGATCGTCTGGTAGCCGTTCACCTGAGTCGTATACGGCTGGTTCACCGCGCGCGTGCCGACATATTGTGCTCGCAGGTTGACCGTGGCGCCCACCTGGCGCTCCACAGCGAAGCTCCACTCCAGGAAGTAGGGCGCATGCAGCCGCCCGTCCGGGACGGCAGTGAAGGCGACCGGTTGAAGACATCCGGCAGCGTTGGCGAGAGGTGATGCGCAGGAGAGCTGGCCGCCGGCGAAGCCCGCGCGGAAGACCCGGTTTGCGGTGTCCGCGGCATCCACTGCGCTTCCCGGAACGCCCGGCGCGAGCAGCGTGCCGCCCACGGTGCCGAGCAGCCCACCCTGAAACGTCTGGGAGTAGGGCGGGTTGACTCCGACCAGGTCAACGACGCTGCCGGGCAGAAGATCGCTGAAAAGTCCAAACCCGGAACGCACAACCGTATTCTGCGACGGCTGCCACGCGATGGCCGTGCGGGGCTGCATGAGCGCCAGCGGAGTGCTTTCGAAAATGTTCCCGAGGCCGGTATGAATCGCCGCGTTCAGCGGCTGGTTGACATTGTGCGGGACGGAAGCGAACGACCCGGAAAGGCGCGCGACCGCATCGTGCGGATTCAGCGGGTTCGAGTTCCGGGTCGCGCGAAGACCGAAGGTCCACGTGAGCTTGGGCGCCACCTTCCAGGTGTCCTGCGCGTACAGATCGAGGTTCAGAAAGTTGTACGGCTGGGAATTGGCCGACGGATACGTCCGGGTTGCGGTGGACGCAACCCCATACATGAACTGCGGCAGAGTAGTGTACGTCACCAGGGGAACCACGCCCTCGCCGAAGTCGTAGTCGTTCAGCCGGAAGATTCGCGTATTGGTTCCGAAGCGAAGCTCGTGTGAGCCAACCGTCCACGCAAGATTGTCATTCAGGAAGAAGCGAGCGGCCCGCCGCCCCTGAACCCAGGTGTTGTCGAGGCCGCCGATGCTGGTGAAGGGAGCGTTGGCGCCGCTTCCCTGAAGCACGATGGGGAAGGCCGCCAGCGTCTTCTGGAAATCGGCCGGACCGAACAGGCTCTCATACCAGGAGAATGCCGGGTTGAAGTAGTTCACGAGCCTGGACGAGAAGACGTGCGTCCAGCCGGCGGCGACTGAGTAAAGAGGCTGCGACGAGATGGAGTCGAACAAAGGGTTAACGGCGTCCGTGTATGCGGCCTGCACGCCGGTGTCGGTTTGGAGGCGGAACCAGGCGGTGTTCTTCGGGTCGAGGTTGTAGTCGATGCGGGCGGTCTGCACCTGCTCGTGATCGTCGCTCGAATGCGAAATGCTTTGCCGGTTGGCGCACCCGTCGCCATTCGGCGGCACGCCTTTCGCCATGCTGCCATCGCGGTTCAGTGGGCACCCCAGCACGGCCAGCGGCGTTCCGGCCGTGTTGCCGTAAAGCCGGAACATCTGGCGGTAGAAGGGCGTCAGTTGCGGCGCAGGCTGATAGTGGGAGCCGGTGACCGTATCGACGCCGCCCAGCGGAAGTTGCTGGAGCACGTAGTCCTGAAACGCGGGCGTGGGGACGGTGGTCGCAGAGACGATCGGCAGCGCGATACGCACCCATTCGCTATCGAAGAAGAAGAAGAGTCTGTTGCGGAGGATCGGCCCGCCCAGGCTGCCGCCGAAGTGGTTCACGGTCGAACGCGGCTTGCGGTTTCCGGGCGTGGCGTTGGTGAAGAAATCCGCTGCATTGAAGCGGGACCCGTTCCAAAGTTCGTACAGGTTGCCATGGAACTTATTCCCACCGGACTTGGTAACGTAGTTGACCTGCGATGCTCCGTATCGCCCCTGATCGACTGTGTAGGAGAGCGTATTCACCGTCACTTCGGCAATCGAGTTGAGACCGAGGACGAGATTGGTGGAGAGGCCGCTGTTGAGATTTGTCAGTGGATCGTTGGTCTCTAGCCCGTCGACGATGTAGCCGTTCGAAAGGGAAGGCAGACCGTTGAACTGGACGTTGCCGTAGCCGTTCGTTCCGCCGACGAAATCGTTGCCGCTTCCGGCGGTATTGATCAGCGCGCCCGCTGCGAATTGGAGCGGATAAGTCATGTCGCCGCCGGGATTGGGCAAGTTCTCCAGACTGGGAGCATTCAATGTAGTGGCGGTGTTTGGGTTGTCGGGATTGATCAGGGGAGCTTCGCCGCTCACGACTACGGTCCCCGTCGCCGCGGCAACCTGGAGCGTGAAAGTTACGGTCTGCTTCTGGCCGAGTCCGGAGGCGACGGAGGGGTTCGTCTGCGGCTCGAAGCCGGCGGCCTCGGCTTTGACGGCGTAAACACCAGGCTGCAACTGGGGGAAGCTGAACCGTCCTGACTGATCCGTATTGGCGGCGCGCCTCGCTCCCGTCTGTTGATTCGTGATCGTGATGGCGGCGCCCGGCACAGCGCCGCCGCTCGGATCGACTACCGTGCCGACGATGGCGCTGGTGGTCTCTCCTTGCGCGCCGAGGCGGGGCGGCAGCCATAGAGCGCACGAGAGGAGAAGGAGAATCGCAAGCCGCATCAGAATTAGTCTAGCCTAAATTTATTGTGAAAGCATCGGGGATTTCGTGCCTGGAATAGGTTTCCCAATGGTGGTGATCTGCGTTACTATTGCATAGTGGATCCTAAATCCTTAGCATCGACCTCGGAATCGGTTGATGACTATCTGAAGACCATACTGGAACTGGGCGGCGCCGAGGATGCCCGCGTCAGCACCAATGCTTTGGCCGAGAGGCTGGGCGTTCGAACGCCTTCCGTAACGGGAATGCTACAACGTCTGGCGGCGCAACGCCCGTCGCCGATCCTATATGAGAAGCACCGGGGAGTCCGCCTGACCGCGGCCGGCAAGCGCAGAGCCTGGGAACTGGTGCGCCACCATCGGCTGCTGGAGCTTTTTCTCCACGACGTGCTGAAGTATTCCTGGGATGAGGTGCATGAGGAAGCGGAACGCCTGGAGCATTTTATTTCGGAGCGATTCGAAGACCGGGTGGCTGCGATTTTGGGAGATCCGGAGATCGATCCGCACGGCCATCTGATCCCGGCGAAGCATCAGGCAGGGGTTTTCCGGGACGAGGTCGCGCTCACAGAGTGGCCCTCCGGGATGCCCGCGACGGTCAGCAGCGTCTCCGACAGGAGTCCCGCCGCGTTGCGGGATATCGAACGGTTGGGACTCCGGCCGGGCGCCACTGTGAGCATCGTGCGGACGAATAGCGCGGCGTGTCTTGTCCGCGTGGGTAGCGAGGAACCGGTTCGACTCAGCATGGAACTGGCTGGCTGCGTTCTGGTCGCCGCAGCCAAACCCCGGCTCTAAGCGATGTGGCAGGCCGCTGGGACTTGTAGATGTGCCCCCGGGGTCAGCGCGATGACGTGCAGCGGATTCCCGCCTCCTCAGGAAAACCACCGCAGAGCCGAACGCGCCGGAAAGCAGGGTGGAGTTGAGTAGTGCGCAG
The DNA here is from genome assembly GCA_963794265.1 of Bryobacterales bacterium. Classification (GTDB taxonomy): domain Bacteria; phylum Acidobacteriota; class Terriglobia; order Bryobacterales; family Bryobacteraceae; genus CAWCDJ01. Next base: position 1,709,586 of record CAWCDJ010000003.1, on the reverse strand, counting down.
GTCGACGCACAGGCCATTTGACGCGCCGGTCTACTTGTTGGGGCCATCGATTATGGTTGCGTACGAGCCTTGCGCCACATCGGATCTCCCCAGCGCAGAAACATTGGTTCCGGTCGAAACTTCACGTTCACCGGTTATCCCAGTTCCAAAGTCATAAAGGCGGAAGGGGAGCCTTTATGGGCAGTTCAAAACCACGGCTGAGCGGCAGGCATAAAACGGCCGCGCCGGAACAAAGGCAGCAAGGCTCCGGCTTCTCAAAGTGCTACCTAAAGTATTTTCGGATATCACTTTTCTCGGCGGGCTCGGTCCGTGCATTTTCCAGGACGTAAAGTGCTTGATGACCGGAATAGTCGCCCGGCAAAGCGCGCAGAGTGCCCCAAACCCAAACCAGACTGCGTCCGGAGAAAGAAACCTCGTTGCCGGCTTGGAGTTCGACATCGATCATCTCATCTCCGAAGCGGTCCGCCGGATGCAGAGCGTCCCCGGCCTCTGGGAGCAAGACAAAACGCCGCACGCGTTCGCCGTCGCGCATTGGCCGGTCGCCATCCATCATGTAGCCAAGAGCACGGATCAGGCTGCCTGAGGGGATTGCCTCGACGATCAGCGCGTTGTGGGCACGTCTCAGATTTGCCCACTCCAGGACCAGGTAACCATTCGAATGGGACGCGACTGGGATGAGATAAAACAGGTCCGGACCCGAGGGGTTTGAAGCCAATACGAATACGACAATAGCTGGCAGGCAAACCACGGCCACCGGCCCAATCAGTGCGCGAACTGTAAGGCGCCACGAAACATCGCGGCGGCGAGTCTCATTTTGGCGAGAGACCGGCCGAATTCCGGATCTTCGAAGCATGGACGTGACAACCCGAGGCCGCGAAAGGCGGGACAACCACCTCATAACTCTTCAGTATCGGGACAGCACCCGGCGGCGCCTAGATGATTCTCGCAGGTGGGCGCACATTCAGCACGAGTGGCCTGGAAGCGTTGGTGAGCGGATATCCCACGTGCCGCGCCCCGGGGCTCTACTCACGAATGGCCTATCGATTGATATCCGTTCCCGAGGAGGGCAGAAGACGGGCCGAGTTGAGTATGAATAGCAACTCCAAAGTGACATGAATCAAAGCGGCGAGAACCGGGTTCAGAAGGCCGAACGCAGCCAGCAGAACGCCTACGCTATCGACTCCCAGAGTCCCCGCGAAGTTGGCCATGATGATCTTACGGCATCGCCGCGCTACCTTGAGCACCTCGGTAAACCGCACCAGGTCATTGCCCAGTAACACGACTGAAGCGCTTTCCCGGGCCACATCAGTTCCGGAGCCCATGGCGATCCCAACATTCGATTCCATGAGGGCTGGAGCGTCATTCACTCCGTCGCCAATCATTGCCACAACCCGGCCTTCCGCACGTAGCCGACGGACCCGAGCCACCTTCTGATCAGGCAGCATCTCCGACTCCACCTCGTCCACGCCGAGTTCCCTCGCGATAGCGTCGGCGATTTCCTTTCGGTCGCCAGTGAGTAGGACGATCCGCAGGCCAAGCTTTCGCATCTCAGCCACTGCCGCGGTTGCTTCGGAGCGGAGAACATCTGCCATTTTGATGGATCCGAGCTGCAGGAGGAGTGGCGGCTTCACGGCCGGGCTGCCGCAATTCGCGCCACCGCTCCCGGATTACTTGGCTGCGGACTTCTCGTCCTAGCCAGCCAATGTTGTCACGGTAAGTGAACCGGTCCTTGCGACCGACCGTGACTAGGCGGAAGCTTCGAGACTGCCGTGATCGTCACAATGCGTTCCATGCGGATGGTGCAGGTGTCCCTGCACTAGATAATCCACATGGTTTCCATGCGGCACCGCTTCATGCCCGCAGCTGGGCCCGTGGACATGATCCGGTTTGTGCGCTCCGCAGTTGTGTTCCGGCGTGCAGCGGTCCTCGTTTGGTTTGCCTGCTTCCAGCCTGTGTTCGTCTATGTGATCGCCGTGCACATGGTGCAGGTGTCCGTCGTGTAGATAATCGGTATGGCCGTTATGCCTGACAGCCATATGGCCACAATCGGGGCCATGGACGTGGGCATGTCCTTCGTGAGTGTTACATGATCCGGTCATGATAGCTCTTCTCCTCTGCGAAATCGCGGAACCTCACGCGAATCAGCTTTGGCTGATGCTATTTTTCGAGTCTGCCAAATGTTGTCGAACGGGTACTCGCCGACCCAATATCGACCCCATCCGGTAGCGATGTCAATGAATGGAAGTTCGCCTGAGTACAAGAGGCGATGAACGGATCTGTTCTTGCCACAACCGGCTGGAATTCAACCATGAGAGGCTTCTCTGAAAAACTCCGAAATGAGTTGTTCCGTGCCGGTGCGGATCAGATATGCTGGAAGCTTGCAGCAGCTATCCAAGGCACCCATCTTCCGAATTCTGGCGCTCGCGATGGGCCTGGTCCTGGTGCGGACGACGTTCGTCCCGGCGAGCTGTACCGCATTTGCCGCCCATGCGAGCGGAGCGACGGTTGCGGGCTCCAGCGGTTCCCAAGGTGATTCAGATAACGATGCCGGCTGTTGCTCTTACTGCTTCTGTTGCCATTTTGCCGGCGTCGTGAGCTCCGCCGATCCGAATCTGATGTTTCTGGCGATTGATTTTCTGGAGCCGGACTGGAATCCGGCTCCTCCCAGCTTATCCCTCAATCCCTCCGATCAACCTCCGCGTTTCTAAACATACGTCCGGCTTAACCCGAGTCTTATCATTGCGGAACCAAGGAGGAAGTGCGATGTGCTGTAGGTCCCTACTGTTTTCTTTATTCTTTTTCGTCGGCAGAGCGGCGGCGCAGGATCCGTTCGAAATCCACGTTTATGAATACGAGCCGTTGTCCCGCGGTCAATACAGCCTGGAGGCCCACCTGAACATGGATCCCCAGGGAACAGCCAGCCGAGACGGCACGCTGATCCCCACCCAGCGTCAGACTCATCTTACACTCGAGCCCACATTCGGCCTGTCGCCAAATTATGCAATTGGCTTCATGTTTCTGAATGCTTGGGAGCCAGGCTATTCCCCCCAGTTTGCCGGATGGCGGGTGCTGCCGCACGTGTATGCACCTGAGTCCTGGCATCTCCCAGTGAGGCTGGGATTTGTGTCGGAGTTCTCATTTCAGAAAACCCGGTATGAGGAGAATTCGCGCCGCGTCGAGTTGCGCCCGATCGTCGACCGCGAGTTCGACCGCTGGCAGGTTGTCTTCAACCCGGTTTTCGAACGTGCGTTGCACGGACCGGGTACCGCCCATGGATGGAACTTCGAACCGGCATTGCTTCTCCGATGGAAACGCCAGAAATTCTCTCCGTCCCTGGAGTACTACGGAGAGGTCGAAAGCATCGACGTACGGCCCCACGCCCAACCGGAAGTGCACCAACTGTTCTGCGGTGGCGACTTGCAGGTGAGCCCCGTTTTCAAAGTCAACCTTGGCGCCGGATTCGATCTCGCCGGGCGTGGCCCTGGGGTCGTCCTCAAGAGCCGTTTTGAGTGGGATTGGGGCAGCCGCCGGAACCGCTAATAGATCGCGTGCCTAGAACGCGATCCCGAGTTCTGCCCGATACGCTCGCGGCGCCACGAAGTGTGTCCCCGAGCAGGTGGATAGGAAGTTGTACATCGCCACTTTGTTGGTCATGTTCAGTGCCGTCAGGCGTAGCGTCCAGCGCACGCGCTCGGTATGGAACAGGTTGTCGGTTCCAACGGCGGCGTCGAACAGATTGCGGGGACGCACGCGCGCCGGATTCGTGTCGTCGTTCTCCGTGCCGGGCGCCGGGATCTTCACCAATTTGGCTCCCCAGTTCGGATAAGGGACGTTGCAGGAGGTGATCGGACTATACGGCGTAGCTACCTGGCTGCCGCAATAGAATCCAATCTGAGCCTGTTGATCGGCGGTCAGGCTGAGAGCGCTATCCAGGTCCGGCACGGCCCCGGAAACGATGCCGCTGTCGAACCGCCACGTAAGCGCCACCCATGGGCCGTTGTTCCCTACCTGGTACTGCGCGTGCGTGGAGCTCTGGAATGCCTGATCGTGGTCAATGCGCACCACGCTGCGATCCACCGGGCTGCCGAAGATAATCCCACCGTTCTCCGGGCCGAAGACTCGCGCCCGCGTATGCCCCAGCGTAGTGTATGCGGTCAGGCCTTTGTATTGCCGAAGCGATAGCCGCGACGAGAAGCCATCCATTTTGGCGTGGTCCCATTCGATGGGGAAGAAAATGGCGGTCGTGAAAATATTGTCCAGGTCAAAGGCGTTCCGGGTGAACTTCCAGAAATAGTCTCCTTCAAAAACGAAGTGCGAGCCAAAATTCTGTTCCAGGCCGGCATTGTACATATTCCGAATGCCCGGCTTCAGGGGCACGCTTTCGTAGGCGCCGAAAACATTCGCCGCCAGTCCGCCCGCGCCAGTAGCGCTGGACAACACCAGGTTCTCGTTAAGCGGAGTCTCGTAACTGTGCGAATAGGCTATCCGCAAGACAGTCTTGGTCGGCGCGATCAGGTAGGAGACGCCCACTCGCGGTTGTAGTTGCGTGCCTTGGCTGAGGCCGTCGTAGCGGTCGACGCGCAACCCGAGGTTGAGCGTCAGCTTGCCTAGGTTGATGGTGTCCTGTCCATAGAACGCCTGCTGCCGGATGTTGGCATGGCCGTAGTACTGGAACAGGGAACCGCTCCGGGTGAGGTCGTACGGTACCAGCCCGGGCAACAAACCCGGATTGGCCTGAAACCCCGCACCCTGGCACTTGTCGGGATCGATCAATCCCGGATTCAACACCGGGTCGCCACCGGCATCGAGACAGACCGGGTTGAAAGCAGGATCGGTCAGCCCGAGACTGAACTTCTCCGTCAAGATCGTGTCCGTGATCTGCGCTCCGAACTTCGCATTGTGGCGTCCATTCAGGTAGTTGAGGTCGGTTTTCAGACCGAGGTTGGTCAGCGTTCTGGTCTGACGAAGTGTGCCCGGTTGATCCGCGAAGGGATCGGCGCTCGGATAGTAGTTGATCAGATCCTGACGCACGAACGGATTCACCGCCAAAGTAGTAGAAGGATCGAATACATGCACCCATCCGGGGGCGATGCTAAACGACCGCACCTTTTGCCGCTGATCCTGCCCGGAGTCCCGCTGATCGATGGTATTGGGAATCTGAAACCAGTCGCGGGCCGCTAGTATGTTCAGGTGGAACATATTGGAGCTATCCGGCTGGTAGTCTGACCGTGAGAAGACGTTCATGTTGTTCCCGATGTCGTGGAAGGGGCGATATTCGGGTGTATCCAGGAAGCGGCCTGAGCGGGACGTGTTCATGGCGAAGAACTGGCCCCATTTCGCACCCCCGAATCCTATGTCGGCTTTCTGATTGACCGTCCCAAAGGACCCATCCTCCGCCGAGAAGTCACCGTGCGTCTTCTGTCCGAGGCCCGATCGCGTCACCGTTGTCACGACCAGCGATGTCTTGTCGCCGTACTCTGCGGGAGTGCCCCCGTAGACAGCTTCGATCGATTGAATGGCATTCAGGGGAATCTGCGTGGAAAAGAGGCTGCCCTGCTGATCCGTGATGGGTTGATTGTCGATCGAGAGAGCCATCTGCGCGTGATCTCCGAGCGAATGGAAAAAGCCATCCGAGTCCGCCACCACTGCGGGCGTGGAAAGCGTAATGATGTCGCTGAGCCCGGATGCGATCGAAGAGGTCGGCATCTTGGAAAACAGCGTGTTGTCGACGTCCGCGTGTGCCGATGGCGTCGTCTCGATCAGCGGCGGCTCTGCGCCTACCGTCACGGACGCGCGTTGCGTCTCGATTGCCAGACCAATTTGCAGATTAAGGGGCACGACGCTTCGGACGGTCAGATCATGGTGGTAATGCTGGAATCCGGCGGCATCGACTTCGAGGTGGTAGACGTTCGGAGGGATATTCGTGAACTGAACCTCGCCAGAAGCCTGCGTCGTGGCCTCCCGGCGATACAGGGTCAGATCGTTGGACAGGGTCACCGTCGCGCCGGCAACTACAGCGCCGCTCGGATCGGTGACTTTCCCGCGGATAGTCCCCGCGGTGCCCAGTGACTGGCCATAGACAGAGCCAGACAAGCAGAACAGCAACGAAAGGAAGGCTAGGATTCGCATACTTTCAGACCGTGATTACTGATTTTATGGGAGACTGCTGTGCCTTCCTCCTGTTTTCTCGTGAGCGGGCTGAATGTCGCCGCGAGCGGGCGGGAACTCTGTCGTGCCGGGAGAGGTGGAATTTGTGCGGGCGGGAGTGAGGCCAAAACCGCGGCTGGAGTTGCCTGAAGGCGGGCGCCGGTCAACTGCACCCGCCTTCAGGCGTCGCCGGGGCTTGGCTTAAAAGTGAAACGTGATGGTAGCAGTCAACGTGCGCGGAGTAACGTAGTGCGTTCCACTAAAGGTCGAGAGGAAATTGTACAGCGCCACGCGGTTGGTCAGATTCACCACGGTAAGCCGCGCGCTCCACTGGTGCTTGTCGGTGCGGAAAATGTTGTCGTATCCGACTGCCATGTCGAACAAATTTCGCGGAGCGATCCGCGGCGGGTTGTGATCGTCATTTTCCGTCCCGGCCGCCGGGATGCTGACGAGCGACGAGCCGTACTGCGATGCAGGGCACAACCCGGTGCTGTTGATCGGCGTGGTGGGCGTGGCGTGCAGTCCGCCGCAGAAGAGCCCCGCCTGGTACTGTTGGTCGGGCGTGAGGCCGGAGAAGTCCACGATCGAATCGGTTCCACTCGGTCCATTGGCGCAATTGCCGCCCGCACACGGAACCGGACCGGCCACCAGGCCGCTGTCGTATCGCCAGTTGAAACCGAACCAGGGGCTGTTCTTCTTTGGCTGGTACTGCAGGTGGGCGGTCGAGTTGAAAGTCTCATCGTGGTCGATGCGGAACACCGAACTGCCGCCCGGGGTGGCGCCGATCCCACTCACTTGCGGGGTGAAGAAGCGCGCCGCCACGCTAGAGAAGACCACGAACGCCGACAACCCGTGGAAGTTCGGCATGCTGGCGCGGACGGCATAACCGGGGATCTTCGAACTGGCCCACTCAATGGGAAACGTGATTGGGGTGGCGCCAAGAACGCTGAAATCGTAGGCGCGGTGCGTGTATTTCCAGATGTATTCGGCGTCCAGTACCAGGTACCGCCCAAAGGCCTGCTGCAGGCCGACATGGAATTCATTGCGCCATCCAGGCCCCAGCGGCGATGTGTTGCAGGGCCCGATGGTGGACATCAGAGCGTTGACCGTCGCATCGTTGCATCCCACGCTGGAGAGCACCAGATTTTCGTTGAACGGGGTTTCCAAGGTCCGGGCGTAGGAAACGCGCAACACCGTGTTGGTGGGCTTGATGTTGTAAGCAATGCCGAGTCGAGGTTCGATCTGGTTCGCGCTCGCGATGCCATTGTAGACGTCGCCGCGAAGCCCCAGGTTGAAAGTCCAATTGTGGACCGTGATGTTGTCCTGGAAGTACAGCGCCAGTTCCTTGATATCGGCGTGTCCGTAGTAGTTGTACAGACCAGCGGTCGAATTGGGGCAGCCGTCGCTGGCGGGCAAGATTCCAATTCGCGTCAAGTCGATGCAGCCCAGTTGTGGCACGAAGGCGGGATTCGGCTGCAGACCGCCCGAGCAGCCTGCCGGGTCCGTCAGCGACGGGTCCGTGAAGGGGCTGCCATCGGAGTTCAAACAGGGCGGGTTGAGTGTCGGATCGACGATCCCGAAGCGATCGTTCTCCGTCAGAAACGTATGGTCATACGAGATTCCCGTCTTGATGTTGTGGATCCCATTCACGTAAGAGAGATCCGCGTGCCCGCCGATATTGGTGAGGTTGCGATTCTGTCCGACGGTCTCGCTTTGCAGGTCTCCGGTCAGGTCGGAGAAAGGGTTGGCGCTGGGGTAGTAGTTGAATTGGTCCCGCCGCGCAAAGCCGCCGAGCAGTGAATAGGGTATGGGCGCTGATCAGGTGCGTCCATGTCGGCGCAATGTTGAACGTATTGATTTTGGACCGCTGATCCTGTGGGCCCACGACCTGGCCGTTGGGGCCGAGACCCCCGTTGTCGACGACCACTCCCGACCACGCTGTGGCGTATTGGCCGTCGTATGAATTGGGCGTCTGGAACCAGGAGCGCGTGAAGCCCAGGTTGATGTTGATGGTATCCGACTGTGAGGGCTTGAAATCGATGCGGTCGAACACGTTGCCCTGGTTGCCATTGTCATGCATCACGGCGAACTCCGGCCCGTCGAGAAACCGCTGGGTATTCATTCCGTTGGCAGAGACAAAGTTGCCCCAGGACTTCCCGCCGTATGCCAGGTTGAAACCGCCGTTGGCCGTGCCGAAACTGCCGTAAGAACCGGTAATCTCGCCGTGGGCATGGTCCACGCCGAGACCGGAACGGGTGGTCACTACGATCACCAGGCTGGTCTTGTCGCCGTACTCAGCGGGAGGGGCGCCCTGAATCACCTCCATGGACTGCACCGAGTCGAGCGGGATCTGGTTGGAGAAAACCTTGCTCTGTTGATCCGTGATCTTCTGGCCGTCCACGGAGAACGAGTTGGAGGCGTGGTCGCCGAAACCGTGAAAAAGGCCGTTGGAATCGGCGCTGGTTCCGGGTGCCGAAAGCGTCACCAGGGAACTGAGCGACGACGATTGACTCTCCAGCGGCAGCTTGTCGAAGAGCCCGCGGTCCACATCGGTATGGCTGACCGGGTCGAGTTCGATCAGGTCTCGCCCTTCGGCCGTAACGGCCACGGTGGTTGAGGCCTCGCCGATTTTCAGGCTGAACTTGATCTGGATCGGTATCGGCGACTGTACATCGACGTCTTGTTCACTTGGCGCGAAGTTCGGAGCCGCGCTGCTCACGTGATAGGGATTAAACGGAAGGTTTGGGAACTGAAACTTCCCCTGGCCATCAGTTACGGTGCTTCGAGAGTAACCGGAGACCGGGTTCCGGATGTCGACCGCGGCGCCCACGACCGCAGCGCCGGACGCATCGAGAACGATCCCTCCCACCGTTCCCGAAGTGCCGCTGCTCGATTGGGCGAAAATCGGAACGCCGGAACATAGCAGACTCAGACCACAGACAGCGAGAAATCTTTTCATTGCCTCAGTATCCGGAAACACGCCGGCGCCACCAAACGAATTCTGACCGCCGGGTGCACTGGTCGAGGGAGCGGGCTGAAAATATCCATGAGCGGGCTTCAGCAGCTACCCGGCTAAAAATGCAGAACCTGGCGAATGTTGGGCGCCTGGCGCTTGCTGACGACGAGTTGCAGAGCGTTGCTCAATGTAATGAGCCATCGCTGGCTGCTGAGCGCGCTCATCTTGCGAATGTGATCGACGTTGACGATTGCATTGCGGTGCACCCTTCTGAAAATCGAGGCTGGAAGATGGTCTTCGATTTCGCGCAGGCTCTGGCCTGCAAGGAATCGCTGTTTCGAGGTGATGATCCAGACCAGTTCTCCTTCCGCCTGAAGGGCGAGCACCTCGTCCAAATCCAAAAGGAAGTAGTCCTCGCCGGCGCGTCCGACCATCTTCCTGGTCCGTGTTGCCCCGGATGGCTGGACGGAGGCGATTTTCTCCACCGATGCCGCAATTTCGTGAGGCTTGCCTACGAGCTTACTGACACGATGCAGGGCGGCGCTCAACCGTACTTCACCAATCGGCTTTAGGAGGTAATCGATGGCGCCGGCTTCGAATGCTTCGATCGCATGCTGATCGAAAGCCGTGACAATCACGATAACCGGGAGTTCCGGCCCGCTGAGGTTCCTGACCACCTCAAAGCCGCTCATCACAGGCATCTGAAGGTCGAGGAAGATGACGTCCGGTTTGAGTCTCGCGATCTTCTCTAGGGCGTCTCTGCCGTCCGCTGCTTCGCCCACCACCCGCACTTCCGGAAATGTATCGAGCTCCTCGCGCAGCACGCGCCGCGCGATCGGCTCATCATCTACAATCAGTGCGTTCATCAGCGGACGCCCCATCGTTCGATATATACCCAACAGACGGCGCAAAGCTCGCGAAAACTTGCGAGCGGGGCGACATTTGGCATTGAACGGGATGACTCTGGCAACGGGCGGGAAGGGAAAATCCCGGTTTTAGTGAATAGGCGGGGGTTTCCTTTTTAAGATGCAGACACCGGGCGCACCGGCACGGAGAACTGGACTCTGGTTCCGAATTCTCCTTGTCTGAAGTCGAGGACTGCATCCGGGCCGAAACACAGTTGCAGTCGCCGCGACACGTTTGCCAGGCCGATGCCGGCCCCAGCCGGCGTCTCCGTCGACGTGGCTGTTGTTCCCCCTCCAGAGTCCTCCACGCTAATTTTCACGTTTCCATCGATCACATTCGCACTCAGTCTGAGCCACCCCTCATCCGCCTGGTTCGAGAGGCCATGTTTAATAGCGTTCTCCACCAGCGGTTGCACCGTCAGGGTGGGAATCAGGATCGGCTCGGCGCCCTTGTCGATCTGGACGACTGTTTGTAAGCGGGAACCAAGCCGCAGCCGCTCAATTTCAAGGTAGGCATTCACGATCTTCATCTCCTCCGAAAGCGGAATCAACTTCCTATCGGATTGAAGGACATAGCGGAATATATTCGCCAGATTGAGAATGGTGCGCCGGGCGCCGGCCGCTTCCCGTGGGATGATCCCGTAGACCGTATTCAGTGCGTTGAACAGGAAATGGGGCTTGATCTGAGAATGCAATGCGCGGAGTTCGGCTTCCGAGGCCAACCGCTGCATCTCGATTGAGCGGAAGCGCCCCACCTCATCCACGATTATGCGGGATACGTAGCTCAAGATCCTCAAGTCCTCACTCAGATACCGCCGCCCACCCGGACGGCGGCCGAGGAGGAGGTATTTCACATCCGCGATCGAAAGCGGGATCGGCACAATGACCTCGGCCCAACTCCAGCGCGGATCGCGACCCAAGTCAGGTTCATGATCGGCAACGAAAGGACGCTGGGGATCACCTAAGAGCGAAGATGTTTCAGCAGCGGCAGCAGAATTCAGGAGTTCGAATCTGGGAGTATTTTCCAAGGCGGCCACCCGCTCCGAAGCCCACTTTAAATATTGCCCTTCATCGCGCATGTCGCTGGCCTTGGAGCGGAATTCATGCACGATTCCCTCGATGCTGCTCCGGCGGAAAACAGCTTTCGTGAGCATTTGCTGGACGATTCCGCGGAGATACGCGAACAGGATCAGGAGTCCGCACAAGCCTGCCACAGCGAGGACGTCGGCCAAAGGGTGGGGTGATCCGGTCTCGGGTGCGAGATTGGCGGCCACATTGATGCCCGCATAACTGAGGAGGCCCGCCAGGATGACATTGGCAACGAAGCGAACGAATGTGTCCAGGAAAACAAACCGATAGTCCTGCAGGAGAATCACTAAAGCCAGGGGAATGCCGGCGTGATGCACCAGCAGTTCTTTCCATGCTTCAGGAGGATGTCCGGAGCCAAAGTGCGAGAGCGTCACGGCAAATAGAAGGAGGCTCATAGAGGTAATCATTCGCGACGTCCGATCTCGATTCCCCTTCCCCTCGCGCAGCACCCGCAATGCGTAAATAGTGGTCAGGGCGGCAAAACCGAGTGTCACCATCCAGAGTGCCCATCGGTGCAAAGGCAGAAGGGGATCAAGTCCTTCGCCGAGATGCATCGCCGTAGCGGTGCCACTCACCACGTAGCCCGCGACTGCAATCCTCCGGAAACGGCCATCGAGCGACAAATGCAGGAGTACCGCCGGCAGCAGGCTCAGGCTGCAGAAACTGGCCGCCTCCGTAACCCAGTGGATCGGGCCGGGGGGCAGCACGATACTAGAGAACGACCCGGCATTCCAGAAAAACGCAAGAAAGACTGACGCGACGGACAGCAGTTTATTTTGAGGATGCTGCCCTGCGCCTCCCCGCAGGGCGAGTACCAGAAAAATGCCGAAAAGGATCGCGCCCAACATATGGCCGATCACATTGACAATCAGTGGCTGGTGCTCACTCAGCATGGAGAGACCACGCCCCTCTTTGGTGAAAAATGCAGCCGCTGCTTGCCGAGAGCGATCTCATTTCCGATCGCGTCAGGGTCATCGTTGGGATTCTTCTTCTTGTCAGCGGCGAAGACGTTTGTTGAAAGCCCGCCGAGCAGAGCAAAAACCGTCAGAAATGCCACAGACGTGCACTACATACTCGGAGCCCCCTCCACACGGCTCCTCGGTAATTCTAAGACGAATCCTCAGACTCCGCCCCCAATATTTCATGAAGGGAGACACTTCACGGATAGGTGAACTCTTCATGCCGTCGAGCGCGCAGAAGGGAAGACCCGGTGCGCCACGGGGCGGGTCCGGCCAACGCCAACACCGATGAGCGCCCCGCATGCCCGCTCGACCTGTAAATCTGGCCGTGTACCGTCTTCATCAGCCCAATGGTCAGTGATTCGACAGTTGGGTATTCCCGACGCGCGGGCGCGCTATAACGGCTTCCGGCTGGACCACGCAGTTTGTACGCCGCTCCTTCGGGCGCGTTACGGCCTGCCGCTACGCGCAAATGGAGCGGGACGCGGGGATGTCGGACCGCTCGATGGTGATTGTGGAGATCGGATAGTGCAAACCGCGCCGATTCCTCTCCGGCCGATTCCTTGCAGTTCATCGTGAAAGCAGGTCACACGTAACCGGAACATGGCATGGCGGCTCAGCGCGAAGTGGGTGGCGACCGTTATGAATAGCGGCCAGGAACCGGCGTGTCAACTCGCCCTTGAACCCTTCTGCGACCACCCGCGTGAAGGAGCGGTCCGTCGTGGACACCAGCGACCGCGCAGAAGCAATACGTTCGGGCTCATAGCTGTCGAGAAGCGACCGATCGGCCCGGCCTTGCAAGACGTATGCGAGCTTCCAGCCCAAATTTACCGCGTCTCCGATGCCAGTATTCATGCCTTGGCCGCCGGCGGGACTGTGGATATGTCCGGCATAGCCGAGAAGAAACGCGCGGCCCGTCCGGAACCGTTCCGCAACGCGGTGATGGACGCGGTAGGTCGAAAACCAGTTCACCTCCGTCACTCTTATGTCCAGCAGCTTCTCGACCTTGGCACGGATACCTCAAAAGTCAGATCGGAGCGTTCCGACAGCTCCGGCGGCACAAGGCCGATCAGCCGCTGCATGCCGCTGGATCGGACGGGAAACATCAGCGTGAGGATATGCTCGCCGAGATTGATGTAGAGGTCGCGCTCGAAGCCACGGTCTATCTTCACGTCGGCGACGAAAAAGAGCTGGTCATAAGTCCCGCCCGGGAACCCGACGCCCAGCGTCTCGCGCACGGCGCTGCGAGCGCCGTCGCAACCGCATATATAGGACGCTTCTGCCTCCTCCGCCTGACCGTCGCGCAGAATCGTTGCGCGCACGGCGTCTCAATCTTGTGTAAATCTCGTCAACCGGGATCGCCATTCGACGGCGCCCCCGGCCGCGTTCAATTTGCTCACGAGAAAGCGCTCGTGATCATCTTGCGGGTAGGCCAGCGCAAAAGGGTAAGGGCTAAGGCCTTCCCCCAGATCCTTGAAGCGGAACGAACCGACTTCGTGACCCCGACCATCCTCGCCGCCCCTTCTTGCGGACAATGAAGTATGGCCAGTTTCGCCAAACCTCCTTGCGATGAAGCCTTGATTCTCGCTCAGCCATGCGGTGAGCCGTCTGCGCGGAACGGTGGCTGGGTTCTTGCCACGACCATTCTCGGCTCCAGCATGGCTTTCATTGACGGCACCGTGGTGAACGTAGCTCTGCCCGCGTTGCAGTTAGCGCTCGGGGCGACGCTCTCCCAAGTTCAATGGGTCATCGAGGCCTATGCGCTTTTTCTCGCGGCGCTGTTGCTCATCGGCGGCTCTTTGGGAGATCTCTACGGTCGCCGAAAGATATTCGCTGTTGGGGTGGCGCTCTTTTGCGTAGCCTCGGCCTGGTGCGGATTGGCCGTCAATATTCGGCAGCTTATTCTGGCCCGAGCCTTACAAGGAGTAGGTGGGGCTATGCTGGTTCCCGGCAGTCTGGCTCTGATCAGCAGCAACTTCCCGCAAGAACGGCGCGGTCGTGCGATTGGCACCTGGTCCGGGTTTACATCGATCACCGCTGCAATCGGTCCCGTACTCGGCGGATGGTTCATTGAACACGGTTCGTGGCGAGCGGCATTTTTCATTAATGTACCGCTGGGCCTCATCGTGGCGGCGTTCGCATTGTGGAAGATCCCCGAAAGCAAAGGCGCAAATCAGGGAACGCGGCCCGACTGGATCGGTGGTTTGCTGGCCGCGCTTGCCTTTGGTGGAATCGTCTTTGCGCTGATTCAATCTGTGCCAGTCGCAGGTGCCATCGGTGCGGTGGCTCTGCTTGGAATGGCCTATTGGGAAGCCCATGCCCCGACGCCGATGGTTCCACTCCAGGTCTTTCGGTCCCGTAATTTCACCGGCGCCAATCTTCTCACGCTGTTTCTCTATTCGGCGCTGGGCGGCGTTCTCTTTTTTCTTCCCTTGGACCTGATTCAGGTACAGGGCTATTCGCCGACCCAGGCGGGTGCGGCGTTGCTGCCGTTCATTCTGTTGATGTTCTTGCTGTCGCGAGTTCATGACGGTTGTCGTCAGCGGGGCTACGCTCACGGCCATCCCGAGTCCCAGCACCAAGAGTCCCGGTAAAAATGTGGTCCAGTAGGCGCCGCCAACCCCAGGCCTTGCCAGTAACGCAAATCCGACAGCTGCGATCAACGGCCCGACGACGAGAGGAGCCTTGGCACCATACTGATCGAGAAGCCCGCCGGACCAGTGGATGAAAGCCGCGCCGGAGTTGCTTCCGGAATCAACAATGCGGTTTCACGAATCGCCGCATTGCTTGCTGTGGCCGTTTTTGGCGTGGTGCTGAACGCAGTCTTCCAAACCGCTCTGAATCGGCAACTGGATCGTCTCCCGCCAGCGGTACAGGCCGACATCGAGAGCCAGCGCTCCAAGCTGGCCGCCATCCAAACACATGATGCAGCTGCGCGACGGCTCGTGGAGGAATCATTCATCGATGGTTATCGCCTGGTGTTATGGCTGGCGACCGGGCTCGCCGTCGCAAGCTCGGTGAGCGCTGCTGTGTTGTTATCAAACGGGCTGCACCGTTCGGCGGCTTCGCGGAACGAGCCCAAGCCGAGTCCTGCGAGGAATCGGAGGTAACACAACGGTTGCGACCTGGCCACAGCTCTGCTTTCCAACCTGCGCTGCGTCACAGCACGGAAGCTCGGGCGCCTGTGTGTCGACCAGGCGGTGCAAGCAAGTGTGTGTGCGCGCCGCTTTATTATTCGCGGCGAATCCGATATCCCGCTCGCGGCTGCAACCCTGTCCCGCCATTCGGCGCCGGCGGCGCCCTTGTCTGGCCGCCTGTTCCACATAGGTCTCGACCTCGCCACGGCCCCCGACTTCGACGCGGCGTATTCAGCGGAAGAGGCCGCATGATGAACCGCCGCCATGGAGGCCACGTTAAGGTTAAGAATCGCTCCGCGGTTCTGCCGCAGCATTTCCGGCACGACAGCACGGCACAATACAAAAGCCAGACATCAAGTTCAACGAGAGTATTCGAGGCAGGACACTCGCGTCCATGTCCCACAACGGCCGGATGATCGACTCCATGGCGGCGGATTCGAGCGGGACGGGCGTGCGGGCGAACTCGGTTCTGCAGAGCATTATCGATACGGAGGCGAACCGCAAAGCCAATGCCCGGCGCGGATTACAGCAAGTGGCCCAAGCCTCAGGACATCGCGCGGGTGATCCTTTTCCTATGCAGCCACGACGCCAGGCTGATTCACGGCGCGTCCGTCCCGTTGTAGGCGCGTGAGGTACTCAAGCGAACTCCTGTCGGTGGCCCGGATCTACGGGGGCAATCGCGCGCTTGCCGCGGTTAAATGCGCAAGCATTGGTGCTTTTCCCGTAATGAAACGAGTACCTGAAATCCGGAAATGACACTGTCCATACGGCCCGAGGACACGCGAGGCGGCGTTATGCGGCTCGGCAAAGCCAATTTTCGACGACCATAAACGTACAACTCGACGGAGTCAAGCGGCTAAGCCGGCTAATCTCAGCCGGACCACCTGCTACCGCGGAGGTCCTTCCACCGTCCACCCTCCGCAAAGCTCTCGGGGTGTAGCACTCTTTGACGGGGGTCCTCTGCCGTGTCAAGTTGAAGGACCATCCACTTCGGATACGGGACACCCGGATCCGAGACCTCGTCCAGCAGGCGCACATCTTCCGCTGAGAGTCGAAGGTCCACGGCGGCGATGTTGTCTTCCAGGTGCTCGGGTTTCCGGGCAGCGACGATCACACTGCTCACGGCAGAGCGTCCCAGCACCCATGCGAGGGCCACACGAGCCGGGCTGGCGGCGTGCCGTTTGGCGATTTCCCTCAGCGTATCGACGATTCTGTAACCCTTTTCCTTATCGAAAGGCACGAACTGACCGGCTTCCGCGAAACGTGTCCCCGCGGGGACCGGATTGTTGCGGCTATACTTGCCGCTTAGGAATCCTCCGGCCAGTGGGCTCCAGGCCAGAATGCCGATATTAAAATACTCGGCGAACGCTTGGAATTCATACTCAAGTTCCCGGCCAACAAGGCTGTAGTACATCTGTGCCGTCACATATTTTTCCAGCCCGAGATGTTGCTGAAGCATTACTGCTGTCCCAGCCTGCCACGACATCAGGTTGGAGAGTCCGATATAGCGGACTTTCCCCTGGCGCACGAGGTCGTTCAGGGTCCGCAGCGTTTCCTCCAAAGGAGTGATGCTGTCCCATCCGTGGACCTGGTAGAGGTCGATGTAATCGGTTTGCAGCCGCCTGAGGCTAGCCCCCACTTCGCGCATGATGTTCACGCGGGTAGCGCCACTGTGATTAAAGTTTTCCGCCATGGGAAGCCGGACCTTGGTGGCCACAACAATTTCTTCTCTGATGCCTTTCAGGGCGTTACCTAAGAGCGTCTCGCTCTCACCCAGGCTGTAGACATCCGCAGTGTCGATGAAATTGACGCCCCTGTCCAGCGCCAGTTTCACCATCCGCGTGGTTTCCTCTTGACCAAGGTTGCCCATATTCATCTTGCTGCCGAACTGCATCGTACCCAGCGCCACCTCACTTACAATGAGCCCGGTATTTCCCAACTTCCGGTATTTCATCCTCATGCTCCTTCTATTGCGGCGATCTGGTTCCGGATCGCTTCGGCCGATTTCGTCAGCGCCTCACCCTCGGCGGGGTCCAACTGAAGCGGCACCACGGCACCGATACCTCTCGCGTTGACAACCGTCGGGAAGCTCAATGTGACGTCGCCGAGACCGAGCGCTTCGGGCATTTGGCTGCCCACCGTCAACACGGTGTTCTGGTCTCGCAAGATGCTGCCGACCACGCGCACCAGTCCGGACGCGATACCGTAGACCGTCGCGCCCTTCTCTCCTACGATGCGATAGTAGGCGTTGCGCGTCTTTAGCGCCATCTCATCCAGCGCTGCCTTGTCGTAGGAAACGCCACGGGCACGGCAGAACTCCTGGATCGTCAATCCGGCAATTGTGGCTGTGGACCATGCGGGAACCTGCGAGTCACCGTGCTCGCCGATGATATACGCGTGCACGCTTTGCGGGTCAACGCCATAATGATCGCCGAGCAGCACCCGCAGCCGGGCTGTGTCCAGAATTGTGCCCGATCCAACCACGCGATTGAGACCGAACCCCGAAAGCTTTCGTGCGTAATGCGTGAGCGCATCCACAGGGTTCGTGGCAACCAGCAGAATACCTGTCGGCCTTGTAGCCGCGATCCTGGGAATCACCTCACGAAAAATCGCCGCATTCTTCTTCAGCAGGTCGATGCGCGTTTCACCCGGCGCCAACCCGGCACCCACCGCAACCACAATCACCTTGGCGGTCGGACAATCCTCAAAACCGCCTGCGCGCACCATGGTGGTGTGCGTCCACGGTTCGGCGTGGCTTATGTCCTCCGCTTCACCTTCGGCTTTCTTGCGGTTCCGATTGATCAGCGTAATGTCGGAAGCTAACCCGGACAACAACAACGCATACGCGGTCGTAGCGCCTACACTGCCAGCGCCCACGATCGCTACACGGTTCTTTGACATACCTTACCTGGCCATTTTAAATCGCACAGTTCTCGTTTCCCAAGGGCCAACTGGGGCCAGGGGGCCGGTTCGGACGGCCTGGCGAGAGCTTCGTATCTTCACGCCCAGGAACGTGTCTACGCACGCACGCAAGTGGCGCAGAATCGAAGTATGGCAAACGTCATTGGTTCGAGGGAAACACTCCCGCGGGCTTTCCCGACACTAACCGCGGAACAGATCGACCGTATTCGCCCCTTGGGGCGCGTACGCCAGGTGCGGAGCGGCGACATTTTGTTCAAGCCTGGCGACAGCGCGGTTCCGTTCTATGTGCTGCTCTCGGGCCGAATGGAGATTGTGCAGCCGGCCCTTGAGGGCGAGCGGATGATCGCGCTGCACGAGCCGGGTGAGTTCACTGGGGAAATGACCATGATTTCCGGCCAACATTGCCTGGTGATCGGCCGCGTGACCGAGGCCGGCGAGTTTCTCGAACTCCGCCCGGAGAATTTGCGGGTGCTGGTCGCCAGGGATGCGGAACTAAGCGAAATTCTTATGCGCGCCTTTATTCTGCGCCGGCTGGAGTTGATTCGCCGGGGCTGGGGCGCCCTGGTCGTTTTGGGATCGCAGCACTCGGCCCGAACCCTGGAAATCCGGGAATTCCTCACCCGCAACGGGCAGCCCTATACTTATGTCGACCTGGATCGCGATCAGACCTCCCAGGAACTGCTGGATCGTTTCGAACTGAAGCCCACGGACGTGCCGGTCGTGATTTGCCCTGGGCGGAGGGTGCTACGCAGCCCTTCGGTTCGGGATCTCGCGGCCGGCCTCGGGTTGAGTGTAGCCAGCGGCGGCAAAGAAATCCGGAACGTGATTATTGCGGGCGCCGGCCCCGCGGGACTGGCCGCGGCGGTTTACGCGGCCTCCGAAGGCCTCGATGTACTGGTGATCGAAACGAGTTCGCCAGGCGGGCAGGCGGCGTCGAGCTCGAAAATCGAGAATTACCTGGGATTCCCGACGGGAATTTCGGGGCAGGAACTCGCAGGGCGCGCCGCCTCGCAGGCCCTGAAGTTTGGCGCTCAACTAGTGGTCGCGCGCAGTGTCTTGAGACTCGACTGCGACCGGCGGCCGTATGTGATCAAGCTGGATGACGAAGAAACGCTGGCCACGCGGACGATCGTGATCGCCACGGGAGCACAGTACAACAAGCCGGCGATGCCGAACCTGGAACGGTTCGAGGGGAACGGCGTGTATTACGGCGCTACCTACATGGAATCGCAGTTGTGCATGGGTGAGGAGATCGCGGTAGTGGGCGGCGGAAATTCGGCAGGGCAGGCGGCGGCATTCCTAGCCCAGACCGGGAGCCGGGTGCACATGCTGGTGCGGGGAGGGGGGCTCTCCAGCACAATGTCGCGGTACCTCATTCAGCGGCTGGAGGAGAACCCGAAGGTGGAACTCCATTTTCATACCGAAATCTCCGGACTGGACGGAGCAGAGCACCTGGAGCACATTACCTGGCGCGACCGGACGACCGGCGCCGAGTCGGAGCATGCCATCCGGCACTTGTTCATCATGACGGGCGCTTCCCCGCGGACCGCATGGCTGAAGGGCTGCCTGGCCCTCGATCCGAAAGGGTTCATTCT
This sequence comes from Bryobacterales bacterium, assembly GCA_963794265.1. Classification (GTDB taxonomy): domain Bacteria; phylum Acidobacteriota; class Terriglobia; order Bryobacterales; family Bryobacteraceae; genus CAWCDJ01. The sequence continues at coordinate 1,689,876 of CAWCDJ010000003.1, read as the reverse complement.
GACGGGCCGCGATCTCGATACGGCTGGCATCGGCAATGGCAACCCGCGCTGGCCGCTCGAACGTGCGCCCGAAATGCTGGAGACCAGCCTGCCGGGCGTGTTTGCGGTGGGCGACGTGCGCGCTGGAAACGTAAAGCGAGTGGCGTCGGCGGTGGGAGAAGGCGCCATCAGTATTCATCTCGTGCATCGCGCTTTGGCGGAACTCTAGTCTGGCTCTCCATCGGGCGCAGCCTTTCGTCATGCAGTATCGTTCTACGCCACTTTCAGAATGAGCTTGCCGTGGATCTTGCCCGTTTCGCTGAGTTCCTGCGCGCGCCTGGCCTCGTTCAGTGACATGGTTCCCGCCAGCCTCGGCTTCACGGCACCCTTTACGGCGAGGTCCGCAAGCTCTACAAGGTCCGCCGCATTGCGCTTCATGATTACCTGGACGGCCCGAATTCCAGCCCGATTGGCAGCCGATTCGTCAATCGGTTGGACAGGCGTGGCGAGGATGCCGCCCCGTTGCACGACCGGATAGGAGTGTGCCAGTGTTTCTCCCCCGACCAAGTCTACGACCGCATCCACTCCGGTGGCCCGCTGTTCGAAATGTTCGTGTTTGTAGTCGATAATGCTATCGATACCCAAGGATTTCAGGTATGCAATATCGTCGTCGCCGGACGCGGTGCCGATGACCTTCGCGCCCAGGTGTTTGGCAATCTGCGTTGCAAATGAGCCGACTCCTCCGGCGGCGCCGTGGATCAGAATTGTGACGCCGGGCCGGGGCTCCCACGACGTCTCGAATGACCTGCAGGGCAGTCAACCCCGCCGTGGGCAGCGCCGCTGCGGTTACGAAGTCCATGGATTCCGGCATTGCCGCGACAGTTGATTCGGGCGCGGCGACGTATTCGGCATAAGCGCCCTGTGCAAAACCGAATACCCGGTCGTCGGAGGCGAAGCGCTTAACCCCGTTTCCCCGTTCAGCGACGACGCCTGCGAAATCCTGTCCCAAAGTCAGCGGAAATGATGCCGGCCTTGCTTGCTTCAAATGCCTTTGGCGGATTTTCCAATCGATCGGATTTACGCCCGCATCGTGCACCCGTACAAGGATCTGGTTATCGGAAATGGAGAGGCGCGGAATCTCCTCCAGCTTCAGGCTTCCCGGGGATCAATTTCGCCGTGCGGGCACCTGCTGCGGCGAACGGCACAATGCGATCGCCGGAGCCGTGGATCACCAGGGTTGGTACCTGTATGCTGGCGAGGTCCCGGCGAAAATCTTCGTGCCAGGTTGGCACGCACGCCACGCTCGCAATCGCGGAGGCGCTGGCCGCGACATTCCAACTGGCTTGGACCGCCTGTTCGCTGACGCGCTTCCCCAGGTAAACGTCCGTGTTGTAGAAATCCTTGAAGAACCCGGTGAAGAAGGCGTAACGATCTGCAGTCGCGGCTCTTTCGATTCCTTCAAACACGCTGCCATCCAGGCCTTCCGGATTGTCAGCGGTTTTGAGGAGGTACGGTGGGACGCCTCCGATGATCACGGCTTTCGTAACATCCTTCGAGCCGTACTTCCCGATTTACCGAGCCACTTCACCGCCGCCCATGGAAAACCCGGCCAGTGCGAACTTGTGGGGCTTCAGTTTGGTAACGATCTTATGCAAGTCATCCGCAAGCGTGTCGTAGTCATAACCGGTTGCGGGCCGGCTGGATTTGCCGAACCCTCGCCTGTCATAGGTGATCACGCGGCGGCCGGCGGACAACAGCGGAGGAATTTGCTTTTCCCACGACGCGCCGTTCAGGGGGTAGCCATGAATCAGCACGACCGGGTCTCCCGAGCCATGATCTTCGTAGTAGAGCGCGACGTCAGCCGAGTTCTCTCTTCCGACCGGGATATAGGGCAAATGTTTCTCCTATGATGTTTTGTCAACTACGACCTGGTTTTCGTCTTTCGTAAGACGAAGAAACTGCGCTACTTCTGGTTTCCGTCGGAGCCGCCCGTCGCAATTACTCGTGTCTGCAGAACGGCGCGCAGGAGGCAAGGGCGCGGCGGGGTTTGCCGCGGCGTAGCGAACCCTTGCCTCCGAGCACCGTTCTGCTATCACCCAAACCCGACGGGCGGCGGAGCGGAAACCAGAAGTCTGGATTTCCGTTGGTGGGTCCCAGAGCCTCTTCATGAAGCCTCCGGGAGGAGGATGAAGTTCGGGAAATCCTCGAAGACCCACTTATTTTTCAAAGTCCGGTAAATAATGCTCAAGAACTTCCGGGCCAGAGCGATGATGGCTTTGCCGGCCCCGCGCCGCGCTTTCACTTGTTCATAGAATCGTTTCAGATAGGGGCTGTAGTTGGCCGCGATCAGGGCCGATTGCACCAGCGCCGTCCGCCCTAACTTCGTTCCCCGCTTGTGAATCCGGCCGCTGTGTTGCGTTTCATTCGAGTTCGACACGCGCGGAACGATTCCGAAGTAGCTCGCCAGGTGGCCCTCATCGGCGAAGTCGTTCACGTCCCCGATCACGCTCAGCAGAATTGCGCCGGTGATCTTGCCGATCCCCTTGATGCTCGACAGCCCCTTGTGCCCCTCCAGCTTGGAGCCTTCTTCGCCAATCGTCTTCTCCAACTCCGCAATACTCTTGTTCAGGCTGCGGATCTGTTCGACAATCACCCGCAATTCGATGCGAACGATCTCGTCAAAGGGCAGATCCAACACTTCAGCCAACTTCTTCTCGCTGGACAACGCTTCTTTAGCCAGGTTGAGCCCGCGCGCACTCAGGATATTGTTGACCTTGTTCTTGAGCGCCGTGCGCAGCTTCACCAGCGTGTCGCGCGTCTGGGTCAACGACGCCAGTTGCCCGTGTTCTTTATCCTTCATGCGCACCTCCGGTAGCATGTCCTTGGACAAATACAGAGCCAGCGCCCGTGCGTCGTGCGGATCGGTCTTCTTCACCGACTGGCAGATCACTTTGAACTGGTTCGTGTTGACCACCACCACGCGTGCCACGCGCTCGACTACCGCGTCGTAAAACAACCTCGTATTGCCTGTGATCTCCACCGCAACTTCGTCGCTGGGCCGCAGCTTCTTGACGAACTTCCCCAAATCCTCCAGCTCCCACCCGGTCACATACGTCCGCTCGTTTTCCAGCCGGATGCAACACGTGAACCGGTTGCGGTGTAGATCGATGCCGATGTATCGCTTCTCCATGCCTCTCTCCTGGTTGTTGGTTCTTCCAGGTCGAGTAGACTAACTTTGCGGCGGTCACCATTCTCCTATTCGAGGTCGCTCGCGCGCCTCACGATGACGTTCAATCCACAGGTCTGACCAATCTCCTTTACGAGGTCCGATGCCTCAGAAACATGCACAGCCTGTGACCTGTCTACTCCGGAAGTCGCCTCCCGGAGCTTACCGCCGACCAGAGGGCCATGAGACATTCATCTCATCTCCTTTCGTCAATCCATTACTCCCCGCGTGTGGCTCAACGCCTGGCCGGACCGCGCGCGGCTGTCAACCCAAAGGTGTTTCCATCCGCATAGGGCCGGGTATAGCCATCCGTCAGCGTCCGCAGAAATGCAACGACCTGGTCCTCTTCCTTGTCGGTCAGCCCAAGATTGCCGATTGTTGTATCCATATTCGCCGAGACCTCCGGAGGAGGCCAGCACGTCAGCTTTTCGGTTCCGGTGGGGCATGTCCCGCCGTGCGCCTTATAACGGTCTCGGGTGTTATAAAAGTGCACTACTTCCTTCAGGCTCTTGAGATATCCGTTATGCATATAGGCTTTGATGAACGTCGGATCAGGACGCATGTCCACATTGCGAAACGTCGAAACCTGCATCTTGCCGTTGAAGCGGTTGGCATACCGCGCCCACTCGTAATTCGGCGGAACTCCGGATTTTCCGCTGAGGAACAGCCCTACTCCGAGAGCGACGAAGCCCAATCCTGATGGATTTGGCGTGAAGCCGTACGCATCGGGCTTGTTCTGGTAGTAGATGGGGTTCTGCGGATTTCTCGGCACACCGAGATTAGACGACGTGAAATCCGTGAATAGCGGCGCCGCGTTTGCCGCATTGCCGGCCGCGGCGGTTCCGTTCGTTCCGGAGCCGTGTAGCTGGAACGTGTTCTGGGTTCCATCCGAATGGCAGGTGTTGCACTTGGCCTTTCCGCGAAACAGGCTCCAGCCGGCCAATTCGTGAGGGGTCAGAATCTGCTTTGCGGGGGAAGCCAGCGCCGCATCGAACTTGGAGGAGAACGGGCTAATGTCCGGCGATGCTTCGTAGGCGGTGGTGGAGAGCGCATACTCATCGAACGTGGCATCGGCTCTGCCCCGGTCTTCCGCCGTCAGCGCGAGCGGTCTCGCATTGTTCCCGAACGCGCCCGCGGGCGCATTGCACACTTTCTCCGTGTCGCCCGGCCAGCGGATCGCAAACGCCGGCGCGCCCCAAACGTCCGTGAACACATTCGCGTAGGCTCCCTTGGAAAGCCGGAAGACGAGACACGCCCCATCCGGAAAACCCATTTCCTGCGTGTCTTGGGGCGGGTCTTGGGCCTGCTCTGCATCGGGGCTCTGGGTCCGGTACCCGGTCGCGCGCAGATCCCAGAAGTTGCCCCCGTAGAAATCACCTTGCGCTTGGTCGTAGTGCAATACCGGATAGTACGGAGAGTACGTGTAGCCCTGTGGCTTACGTTTTCCAAAGCGATAGTGTACCGAGTCCGGATAGGCTACCGTGGTAGAGTTCAGAGCCGAAATCGGTCCTGTAAAGCCGGGGCAGCGCCCGCCATTGCGACATCGCCTCCTGCTCGATCCGGTCGATTTCGCCATTTACGCGATCCGTTTCCGTTTTGAGGGTCGACGGGAGCAGCCCGGGTGGATAGGGAGAGTATACTGATTGCTGCCCGGGAGCGCGCTGCTGCGCAGCACCTGGAACGTTTATAATCCTGATCACAATACCGATCCCCGCAAAACAACCCAGGGCCAGCGCGGATAACGTTAATCTGCGAAATCTCCGAACCATATTGCATTGCCGCCTCTATCGGTCCGCTGATTTCTTGCGTCTTTGTGAGGCACTCGTGCACTCGGTGTGTAACACCGACGAGAAGGGCACGAATCTCTCCAGAGGTCCACGGCTTTTCGACGACAGCACCGGCGGCATTGGGAGTTCTAGGCGTCGGGCAGCATTCTTATGAACCAATTATGATGCACAAATGGGCCTGCACCGAGCGCGAAGTATGGTCGTGAGACTCGAATCCGTGTCTCTGCGCTCCAACCCGGTCGTGCCCACAATCAACCAACTTCCCGGTTCGCAACTCCCTACGGACCAGAGTGCCGGCGGCCGCTTCACCTCGATGGTCTCGGCGCACGGCGGCGAACTCGAATTGGCCCGACTGGTTCTAAGCGTACATAGTGGCGACTGGGACGGGAGGGAGCGACCATCGTGAGCGACACAGCATTCGATTACCACCGAAGGAGTCCAACGATGCGCTCAGATATCGTGTTCGGAGCGGCCTTTCCCGACTACGAGTTGCCCGATCACACGCGCACACTTCGCAGGCTCATTGAGTTGCAGGGCATTGACCCTCTGATCCTCACCCTCGCCCGTGGACATTTCTGCCCGAAGGATCACCAGCAGCATCTGGAGCTTGCCGCCTTCTACCCAAGATCGCCGTGGCATACACCCAGATCGCCACCATCTCCACCGATGACCACCACACGCTCCAGGAGTTCCGTGCGTCGCTTGGCGCGGAGTGGACCTTTCTCTCTGACGCAGACCGAACCGTTCAGAAGGACCTCGACATTCAGGAGTACACCGACTCCGAGCACAACCCGATGATCCCGCACACGCTCGTGCTCCAGCCGGGCCTCGTAATTCACCGCATTTACAACGGCTACTGGTTCTGGGGCCGCCCATCCGTTTTCGACCTCTGGCACGACCTGCGCGAGGTGACGAGCGAGATCCGCCCGGACTGGGATCTGAGCACCCCCGGACTCCGCGAGGCCTGGAACGCAGGCGACTTGTCGCCCTTCTACGGGTGGAACAAGGGTGCGAAAGCGGCCCCGGTCGGACGGAAGGACGTGCCGTGATGGCCAACGATGCAACAACAAGCCGCCGAGGAGGACGGCCGAGAGGGAAGTTTGCCCACGGCCGGCCAAGTCGAGCTCTTTGCTTGCACCGTCTTGGCTGACCTGGCGCTGCTGGGGTGGCTCCGCCAGTTATGGGTATCGGCAGGCCGACCCCCGCGTCTCATGACTCACACCGTAGCAGGAACGCGGTGCTCGGGCGAGCGCGGCCTTCAAGATCAGGTCCGCTGCCTTGCTTGGATCCATCCGTCCCACAGGCTCTTCTCTGGATCCTCCTCGGCGGAGGCAAAGATACTCGGAATATCCGCCACCGAGCTCGCCGTCACGCGACCGCGGCCAATCCGTTCTTCTCGACCAGAGACAAGAGCTTCAGCGAGGCGCCCGCCGGCCGCTTCTCGCCGCGCTCCCATTTGCTGACCAAACTGCTGGTCACATTCAAGTAATTGGCAAAGACGGCTTGGCTGACATGCTCCCGCTCCCGGATGGCTCTGATCTGCCTAGGCGTCAGCGGCTTGACCGGCGTCAGACAGGCAGCATCGAAACGACGCATCGTCCGCTTATCGATGGCCCCCACATCGTGCAAGGCCTCCATTGTCTCGTGGATGGCAGCCAGAGCTTCACTTCGATACTTTTTGCCCATCTTGTTTAATCTCCATAAAATCTCCGCGCGCTATGAGTTCCGTGAGTTGCCTTTCAGACAGCGCCAAGACGTGTTTTGCAGCCGCCTTGAACTGCTTCAATTCATGATCATCGATGTTCGCCCGCTGGCTTTTAGAAAATCCGTACATAAAGAACGCCCGGGCTCCCCGCCGGAACAAGACAATTGCCCGGTACCCTTTTGATTTTCCGTGGCCTGGCCTTGCAATTCGCTGCTTGATGACTTCACCACCAAGGTCTGCATCGATCAGGCCTCTGTCAGCGCGATTCGCGGCATCGCGCAGATCCGAATCCGCGATTTCTTCCCTTTTTGCGAAGCGCTGAAACCACCTGGACTTGAAGATCCGCACCGTTTGCCTGGATTCATTCTATAGCACTGAGTGCCAGAATTTCAAAGGGCCATCTGCAGCAGCGAATGACGCAAAATTGCCGCGTGGGCTGGATGCTAGGTGGCGTTATGCCGCCCGCCTGCGCGGCGCGTACAGAGTCTAAACCGTGACGTCCGCAATCCGCTAGTTTCGTGAGCGGGCTAGTAACTGCACGCGGCGGGGTCGGGCGTACCTGTTCGGGGCCTCGCGGGCGTCGAAAGTTCTTATGCGAGGACTTCTGGGTATCCCCGTCTTGATATCAATGGGTTTTGCGGCGCAGGTGCCGCTGTTGGTGCCGGCGGGCGTGCCGCTGCGCCTGTACGTAACGAAACGGATTCCGAAGAAATTAGGCGCGCCCGTCCAGGCCCGGCTGCTCGACCCAGTATGGGCATTCGACCGGCAGGTCATTCCCGCGGGCGCGGAGGTGCTGGGACGGGTGAGCCGTATTCAGGGGATCTCCGGCAGGCAGCGGGCTATGACGATCCTGAACGGCGATTTCACGCCGCTGCATTATGCGGAGATCGAGTTCGATACGATCGTCATGCCGGATGGGATGCGACTGGCGATCCACACCGAGGAGACCGAGGGGCTGAATTCAATAGTGCCCGTGCACCCCCGGAAGCCGCAACCCCCGCCGGCGGACCCCCAAACGGGAGTGGTGGCGGCGGGGAAGCGCAAGGCGCGTGAGGCCGTGGCGGCACAGGTGGACCGGCTGCGCAACATCGAGGACGTGGTGCGCGGGCCGGGCAAGAAGGATGCGATCGAGGACTACCTGGTCAAGAAGCTGCCATACCACTGGCAGTACGTGCGCAATCGGACGCGCTTCGATGCGGAGTTGCGAGAGCCGCTGCGCTTCGGCATGGAGAGGGTGGAGCCCAGCGCACTGGCGGTGTTGGGCACGCAGCCGCCGCCAGGGGGCGTAGGGCGCGCGCGTCTGACTACGCCGCTCGATTCGGCCACGGCCAAACAAGGGCAGCCGGTGGAGGCCGTGCTGGCCGAGCCGGTGTTCTCGGCTAAACACCAACTGATTCTGCCAGAGGGGACCCGGCTGGAGGGAAGCGTGGCAGTGGCCCGGCGGGCGCGAAAATTCCACCGCGGCGGCCAACTCCGCTTCAAGTTCCAGAAACTGGAATTGCCGGAGCAGGCCCTGCAACTGCAGGAGACGGCACCGGCGCCGTCAGCGCCCACGGCGGCCCCGCAGTCGGCGCAGAAGGCACTGATAACCCGGACGGAGGCCACCCTTGCCGCGGCCGAAAGCGGCGGCAAAGCGCACCTTAAGGTGGACCGGGAAGGCGGCGTGCAGGCGCAGGAATCGAAAACGCGCTTTCTGGCGGCGGCCGCCGCCCTGATGGTGGCGCGGTCAGCGGGCGATAACGACGCCATCCGCAACAGCGACCACCAGGTGGTCGGCCAAAGCCAGAACGTGGGCGGCCGGACGATTGGCGGCGGCTTCGGCTTCGGCCTGCTGGGAATGGGCATTGCGCAGAGCTCGCGCTGGGTGGGGACCGCCTTCGGTTATTACGGGGCAGCGTGGGCGCTCTACTCCACGCTGCTCGCGCGCGGCTCCGACGTCCGCTTCCGCAAGGACGCGATGATCGAGATCCGCTTCGATACACGGGCGCAGCCTACAGCGGGCAAGTCCGGCGCCCGGTAGAGTTCCGGCGGCGAGCGCAACCGGTCCTTGATCTCACGCAGCCAGTCAGAACCTTTTAGCACGTCGTAGCGGCTTGCCGCCGCAGGGCGGCCCGATGATGCCGTAGAGCCGCGGTGTACGTCAGAGTTCGCCAGTTGCGACACAGCTACCGGTTTCGCCTTCACGGCCGCCGGTCTCGTGGAAGCCAACGCGCTACGTGGCCGAGCATCGCGACGAATCTTCAGGTATTCTTCAGGTTTCTCGGCTATCCTGTCGCTTGTTGAAGACGTTGGGGAGCCACGAGTAGGCCCACGCAGGGCCTTGAGTCTGGGTGAGGCTACGACTACTGCTATGGAAAAACGAATCTCTCTCCTGCTAATCATCTTAATGGCCATCGTCGCAACAGCTGTTGGATTGGAGGCTGCCGACGAGCAAAACGCGACGTACACGGTTCGCACCCTGGCGCTTCCCGATCACGGCCAGGGAAACCTCACAATGGATTACATCGCTTACGATCCCAAGACCGGATATGTCTGGGTGCCAGCCATAAACGTCGGCTCAGTCGATGTGGTGGACACGAGCAATGGCAGCGTCCGGGAGATCCCGGGCCTTGCGACAAAACAAGTGGAGGTGCGAGGTCGCAAACGCGCTCAGGGGCCCAGCGGTGTATCGGTTGGAGACGGCGTGGTGTACATTGGTGACCGGGCCGACTCCAGTGTATGCGCCTTTGATGAAAGGACCCTCGCACGCAAGACCTGTGGTCACATCGATTCCACTCCCGACGGCGTCGTCTATGTGGCGCCCACAAAGGAAGTCTGGGTTACTGCGCCAGGCGACAACTCCGTCCGCATTCTGGACAGTCGGACTTTGAGCCAGAAAGAAAAACTGACATTCGAAGGCCGCCCGGAAGGTTATGCAGTCGATGCAAAGCGCGGCCGGTTATACATGAATTACGAAGACAAGGACCTCACGACCGCCATTGATCTGAAGACGCGTAGGACCTTGGCGAAGTGGCAAGCCTCGTGTGGGCCGGACGGTCCGCACGGCCTTTCGGTGGATCAAGGCACCGGCTACCTGTTTGTTGCCTGCAGCACGCGGGCAGAGGTCTTGGATGCGGGTCACAACGGAGCGCAGTTGTCGTCCATAGACACGGGCGACGGCGTGGATGACCTCAACTATTCACCAGCCACCCATATGTTGTACGTGGGTGCGGCCAGGGACGCGCGGCTTACGGTGGCCCGGGTCGACGCGGCAGGTAAGCTGAGTCTGGTCGCCGTAGTGAAAACCCGCCCGGGTGCCCGCAACGGAGTGGCGACGAAGGATGGCACGGTGTATCTCGCACATTCGCAGCCCGGTCAACTAGCAGGCATAGTCGTGGTGTCGCCCAAAAAGTAAGTCACGTCCGGCCGTGTGGTTACAGGTCGCTACATCGCGGCGCCGCACCATAGGGCTCCAGCCACAGGGCCGACTTGATCTTCTGCCAGGCGGACTCGGGTTTCACAAACGCCGAGGTCGGGGTATCGGTCGTGTGGTGCCCGGCGACGTTCTGGCCGTTTTTCATCGCCGCATCCGCAAGCTTTGGCGCAGCCTTGGCAGCCGCCTCGGGTGCCTCCGCGACGCCACGGGCGGGGACGGTTGGCAATTGTCACAGCGCTTGGGCTACTACCGCTGGCCATCGGCAGCGGTGAGGCCGGACGGCAGCACCGTCGCACCGCTTAGATCGATCACAACGGCGCCCGCGGGAATTGGAACTCGCGGCGCCGGGCATGGTAGCACTCCGCCGTCCCGTCCCACGCACGGTGTCGGGCCGGCCCCGAGCCAGGGAGTCGTCATCCGCTTCGGCTGCGCCCAAAGGCCGACGGCCGCCCAAAGACAGAACACCACAATTCCCAATTTGCGTTGCATGAATCCCCTCTCTCCTTCACCCCGGTGCGCGGTGAGAGCCACAAACCGGCCACAGACAATCATATCCGGTGCGGCAGCACTAAGGCGATCACTTCCGCTCGATCACCATTAGGGCGAAAGTGCCGGGGAGGACGGGCGGGCGGCCGCGGCCTCCGGGGGCGGGACCGAACTTCGCGGCGTCTTACGCATGCGGAATCTACTCCTCCCTTGTACGCCTTCCCACTGTGAATGGATCGCAGCCGGGAAACTACAGAGTAGACCTCAAACCTTAAATTCACCTGAAGACACGGTATCCGCAGACGGAACGGCGGCCAACGGCAGCCGCACCGTAAACTGCGACCCCTTCCCAACCTCCGAAACCACCGTGATCGTACCGCGATGTTGCTGGACAATCCATTGCGCAATCGAAAGGCCCAGGCCGGCGCCGCCCATCGAGCGGGATCGGACCTTATCGGCCCTCCAGAACCGGTCAAAAATGTGGGGGAGTTCCTCGGGAGCGATCCCAACACCCGTGTCGGCAACTCTTACGACCACTTCGGCATTCTCTATCTCGACTTCGAAAGTGATCTCTCCGCCCGGATTGCCGTACTTAACGGAGTTATCCAACAGGATCAGCCAAAGCCGCGACAACGCAGCTTCATCGCCCTCTACAAAGGTGGCACCTTCCGGAATTCTGGAGTTGACTTTGATGCCTTTAGGCTCCGCCAGAATGATCACCTGCTCCACTGCGCTGCGCACGGAGACACATAGATCAACCGGTGCGCGCGTCGATGAATCCCTGCCGGAATCGGCGCGCGCGAGCAGCAGCAGGTCATCCACCATATGGGAGGTACGTCCGGACTCGCGCAATATCTTGCGCATCGCGTCGAGCAACTCCTCGCGGGTTCGCTCACGACGCAGCGAAAACTCGGCCGCCGTGTAAATCAGGGTGAGGGGCGCGCGCAATTCGTGCGAGGCGACTGCCGTGAACTGCACCATTCGCTTCACTGCGCTCTCGATCCGCTCGAGCATCTCGTTCAGCGTCACCACGAGGCGCTGCAATTCGTCTTTCGCCGCCGGTGGCTGCAACCGCGTTTCGAGGTTGGAGATGCTGATTTGCCGCGCCTGGCTGGTAATCCGGTCTACCGGCGAAAGCGCTCGTCCGCTCAGCCACAATCCTCCGAAAGCCGCCAGCAGCAGCGATGGCAAGGCTAGCAGCACGAGAATTCCCTCAAAGCTCTCGCGCGACTCCTGGAACTCGTGCAACGATTCCTCCACCCCGATGGCGAACCGCTGGCCGCCAATGTTTATGGTCGACGTGGCAATACGGAGGTTCAAACGATTGCCGCGCCTCGTTGTGAAATCGATGGCTGCATCCGCGGCGCCCTCTATCAGTTGTACCTTGCCCAGCCGTGCGGAGCGAAACAGAACGCGCCCGGCGCTGTCGTGCACCTCCAAAAGACCCCCTCCGAGGCCCAGCGTGGCTTACTGCTGGAAGTCGTCAACCAGTTCGCCTGGGGTGCTCGCTACCTCGCGAATAATGCACTGCTGCACGTCCTCGCTGCGCAGCCGCAGATCGTGGTCTACGGCTTTAAGCATGCTGCTCTCCATGCCGTACCACACCGCCAGCGCGAAGAGGCTGAGAATTACGGTAAGGCTGCAAAAGTACCACGCCGTAAGGCGGAAGCGAATGGACGCGAAGCTCACGGCGCCTCCTGCCGCAGGCTGTAGCCGACGCCGCGGCTGGTTTGAATCAGTCTCGGCTGCCCGGGGCCATCGATTTTAGTACGCAGGAGTCGTATAAACACATCGAGATTATTGTTGCCCACGTCATGATCGATTCCCCAGACTGTATCAATCAGCCGCCGGCGCGTAGCAATCCGGCTCGCGGACTTCATGAGGCAATCCAAAATCGCAAACTCCGTGGGAGTCAGATTGAGCGCCGCACATCCACACCAAACTTGGTGGGTCTCCGTGTTGACACTCAGATCTGCGTATCGCAGCACCGGGCCCGCGCCGGCGTGAGGCCGTGTGCGGGCTCGCAGGCGGGCCAGTAGCACGTCGAACGAAAACGGTTTGGTGAGATAATCGTCCGCCCCCGCGTCGAGTCCGCGTACGACATCCTGTGGAGCGTCCCGCCCTGTCAGCATCAGGATGGGCGTGGCGATCCCTTCTCCACGCAGCCGGCGGGTGAACTCGACGCCATCCAGCAACGGCAGCATCACATCCAGAACGATAACGTCAAACGGCGACGATCGCGCTGTGCGAAGCCCACTCCGCCCGTCGAAGCAGGTGCTTACCGAGTTGCCCTCCTCCTCCAGCGTGCGGCCGACATAGCAGGCAAGCTCGCGATCGTCCTCAACCACTAGAATCCGCATACAATCTTTACGTATAGCGTACGGCAGAACGAGAGGTCCAAAATTCCGCAGTCTTTCAGGCGATTTTAAGGTAGGGCCGCTACCCGCGACTTCAAAACGCCTTTAAGCCAATTTTCAGTTTGATCGGTTATTGTCTTACCAAGAGGGAAAACCGATGATCCCCAGACTGACGATCCTTTTCACAATTGCAGCGCTAGCAGGCGCTGGCGTGGCCGCCGAGAAGAGCCTCGCACTGAAAGATCTGCCTCCTGCGGTCCAAAAATCAATCCATGACAACCTCAAGGGAGGTCAAATCAGAAACATCGGCAAGGAGACCGAAGACGGCGTTGCCCAGTACGAGGTCGAGACCATGCTGAACGGCAAGCATCGTGACTTCAATGTAGACACCAAGGGCAATCTGGTGGTGGTGGAAGAGCAGACCACAATCGATGCGATTCCCGCGGCGGCGAAGGCGGCCATCCTGAAGAAAGTCGGCAGCGGCAAGCTACGCACGGTAGAAACCGTTCAGAAGCCTGGCGCCGAATTGATGTTCGAGGCCGGATACACCACCAAGACCGGCAGACATGCGGAAGTTCTGGTGAAGGCCGACGGGACCGAGACCAAGGACTGAGGGTAACGCGATGTGCGCGCTCCCGAATCATGACACCTGTGGCGTGCGGCGGTTGGAGGCCTCGCCGTGCGTGAGGGCCAGCCAGGCATGAGGCGTGTACTGGCGGAATCGATGCGCTCCGACACTCAGAGGTTGTAATGCAATGCCGGTCTCTATTCTCAGTAAACGCCCATACTGGATTGCAGCTTGCGCGGTTGCGCTAATCGCCGCAGCCCTCGCCACGGCACCCGGCCGGCGTGTGGTGGAGAACTGGCTTGGTTCGCTGCGGGTCCAGAAGGTACCAGCAGTGAACCTGGATCTGTCGCCTTTCGTGGACACGAATGCGAATCCTGCGCTTCACCAGATGGTTTCGCAGATGATTTCGGATAAGGTTGACGTTACGTTGAACGAGCCCAACCAGCCCGCGTCCGACCGCACAGCGGCCAGCGCCATGGCCGGTCGTTCGTCATGCCGAAGTTCGACCGGCGCGTTCGGTAAGACGGGGAGGCGGCAGGCGGGTCTTATCTAAAGACTGCGCAACATCATTCATTCAATTCGTCTTGAATAATCTAAAATGGCACCGGAGAACTACTGATGCGAACAGCTTTCCTGACCGCCAGTATCTTGCTGGCCTGTAGCGTACTGGCGATTCCACAAGCGAATCCGGTGCTCGTGCCTCAGATTGATGGGGACTTCTGGCAGGTGACGGGCGACCCGGACCTCGGGAAGTATACAAAGCCGGCTCAGCAGCCGGTGGATTTTGGAGTATGGCAAGCCGAGGACGGGACGTGGCAGTTGTGGTCGTGCATCCGAGCGACTGCGGCGCCCGGGAAGACCCGGCTATTCTATCGATGGCAGGGGGACAAGGTCACCGAGAAAGACTGGACGCCGATGGGTATCGCCATGGAAGCCGACCCGAACTTCGGCGAAATGCAGGGAGGGCTGCAGGCACCCTACGTGATGAAGCATAAGGGCGAGTACCTGATGTTCTACGGCGATTGGGACCACATCTGCCTGGCCAAGAGTATGGACGGTAAGACGTTCGCGCGCCAATTGCAGGCGGATGGCAAGGCGGGAATGTTCACCGAGGGGATCGGAGACAATACGCGAGACCCGATGGTGCTGCTCATCGGGAACGTCTTTCACCTGTATTACACGGCTTACCCGAACCGGCTGGGCGCGGACTACGTGAGAACCTCGAAGGACCTGACACACTGGAGTCCAGCGAAGAAGGTCGCTTTCGGCGGGGCGGCGGGCACGAATCCTTACTCCGCGGAATGCCCGTTTGTTTATTACCACAAGCCTTCGGGCTACTATTACCTGTTTCGCACGCAGCGCTATGGGGAGAAGGGGCAATCTAGCATTTACCGCTCCAAGGATCCGACGAATTTCGGCGTGGATAATGACAAATACCTGGTAAGCTCTATTCCCTATGCGGCGCCGGAGATCGTCGAAAACGGCAAGCAGACATACATTGCCGTCCTGCTTCCCAGCCTGAAGGGGATCGAAATCGCGAAACTGAAATTCGCACCCAAGCCTTGAGAGGGCGGCGGGCGAGTTCGAACCTCCCTTAAGATGACAAGCACTCCGATTCTGGCGATCGGATACTGCGCCTGGATGCGGTAGGCGTGGGCCAGCCTGGGCAGCCTTGAACGGAAAGCATGGATCGGGTGCGATTCATGTGCGACTTCTCTAGTCGAATTCGTTCAGTTGCCCGCAGATATGCACTTCGAGGCCCATCTCGCGGAACATTACGGCCTTGGCGAAAAGGGCGAGGTTGGCACTTTCGCCATCGGGAGCATATGCCACCTGGACGTGGTTGGCCTTGTGGCGGGCCATGAACTGGTCGCGCGTGACTCCGTACAGGACGGCGTGCATCATCGGCCATTGCGGGGTGGTCATATTCCAACGGCGATCGGTCTCGGCCTGAGGTAGTTCCACCGCAGCCGCCCTGCCAAGATCCGCTTTGAGCCGTCCACCTTCTACGAAGACGCGGCTCCAAACGATTTCTCCGGGCTTGCAGACGCCTTTTACCGTACCGCCGCCGAGACGGAAATAGACCGGAGGCTGGCGTTCGCTCACAGCTTCGGCATAACCACCCGCGAGGTGGCGCGGGGGCACCGATCCCGAGATTTCATATACCCAAACAAAGCGGCCGTCGTATTCCTCGCCGTAGCGGACATCGTGCAGAGTGGTTTCGGGGTCGAACCCGAAGCGGTTCCAGACGCGATTGGTTACCAAGGCATCGAGGCCTGCGCACTCGTCGGCCTCGTTGAAGTGGGGCAGCGCATTGCCCTCATAGAGCGCCTTTCCATTGGCTCCGTAAACAGGCGGCCGGTCGACGTTGTTCAGCAGACCTTCGGCGAGGTCCGATGCCGGCACCAGGTCTTTCAGCCCCTGTTGGTACTGGATGCCGACGGCGTCGCAACCGAATTCATCGGCGATTCTCAGGATGGCGATGTACATCTTGCACTGTTGCAAGATCTGGTCGTCGGTTAGGTCGGTTTCCGGATTCGGACCGGTGTGGAAGCGCATGCCTTTCCGATTGAGCCAGCAGCGAATCCCCTGTGCCTCTTCGTCGCTGACGCGGCACATGGCGGCGTAGAGGGCCGATTGGCTCAGGCGTTCCTTGAAGCAGCCGGCAGCGTGGAGGAGTTCGTCGGGAATGATGGCATTGTACATCCCCATGCAGCCTTCGTCGAAGATCCCCAGGATAGCTTTGTCCTGCATGAGCTGACGTGCCAGTTCCCTGCCCGCGCGTTCGGATTCCGGAGGCGGAGGAAACGCGGAGAGCGGCTGCACATGGGAGGTGTCGTGATCGATATGGCCGTGTTGGAGCCACTGCCTGAGTCCGCCGATGAAAAACGGGTCGGTAAAATTCTCGCTCCAGAGAGTGCTGTACCGGATACCGGCCTTGGTTGCGGACCCGTTGAGGTTTAACATGCCGACGAGTCCGGGCCATTCGCCGCTCCAGTTGGCAACGTGCAGGATCGGCCCCTGATGACTGTAGAGACCGTGGAGCACGTGATGGGTATACTGCCAGACGGCTTCCACGACCACGAGCGGCGCGGTGCGCGGGATGTCGCGGAAGATGCGCATGCCGTGCTTCTGGCTATCGATGAATCCGTGCTTTTGGACCGGGTCGTACGGATGAGCGCGCCGCACTTTGCGACCTTCGGCCTCGATGGCCGCAACGACTGCTTTTTCCACCTGGTCTTGAACGGGCCAGCAGATCTGATTCGCCGACAAGCGCAGATCGCCGCTTGCGACGAGATAGATGACGTCGGAATCGGTCGAGGACATTTTCAGAAGCTCTCCCTTCCGGAAGCTAGACATGGCCGGTTTCCATACCGCTCGATAATTTCGTTCTGCTGAAGCGCGGCCAGTTGAAACCGTAAAACGCCACGAACACGAAGCAGAACATCGGCACGATGAAGCCGCGCGACATGTCAAAACGGTCCGCCACATATCCCATCAGCTTGGGCAGCAGCGCGCCGCCCATGATGGCCATCACGATATAAGAGGATGCTTTCTTGGCGCGGGCCCCCAAGCCGTGAATCCCCAGCGCAAAGATGGTCGGAAACATGATGGACATGAAGAAGTAACTGAGGAAGACACACGCGACCGAAAGCCAGCCCAGCTTGAAGAAGACCAGCAAGGTGACCAGAACATTGCAGGCACCGTAGAGCCCCAACATCCGGTGGACGCTGAAGCGCTTCAAGAAGGCCGCTCCGGTGAATCGCCCGATGAGAAAGCACAGGAAGCCGAGGGAGGCGAAGTTAGATGCGCCTTTGTTGCTAAAAGCCAAGAGGCCGTGGCTATCGATTTCGATCCAGCCCTGGAGCCAACCCTGCAGGATGCCGGCGTGGGGCGCAATCCGGTTGAACGCGTCACTCCAGGCGGCAGGGATCGGCGGAACTTCAGCGGTCATGTAGTTTATGAAGAAGCTGAAGATTCCGGCCTGTGCCGCGACGTAGAGGAACTGCGCCACCACGGCGAGCACAAAGTGCGGATGGCGCCAGATGGAGTGCTTGGAGACCTCGCACGGATCGTCCAGGTGGTAGTCATCCTCGGTCTTGATATCAGGCATCGGGACGAGCCAGAAGATCACACCGAGGACAAGCACTCCGGCGGCGATACCGACATAAGGAATGTACAGCGTCTGGCTGCCGGTGCTGCGGCCGAGCGTGTCCTTGGAGTAGAAGAACATGCTGCCGACGATTGGGCCGAAGATCCAGCCGACGCCGTTGCACGACTGGGCGAGATTGATGCGCGTGGCGGCAAAACGCTGGTCACCCAGGACAGTGGTGTAGGGATTGGCGATGGTTTCGAGAAACGTGAGGCCGCTGGCGATGATACAGACTCCGGCGAGAAATGCGATGAATCCGGCGGTCGCGGACACGCTGCCGGTGCGGGCCATCTCGCCGATGTGCGTGGCGGGAATGAACCAGAATCCGCCCACGGCAACGAGGAGCAGACCGGCAATGATTCCGCCCTTGTATCCGAAGCGGCTGGCCAGCCAGCCCGCCGGTATGGACATCAGGAAGTAGCCGAGATAGTGGGCGAATTGCACCCAGGCGGACTGAGATTTGGTCAGGCTCAGTTCCTCTTGGAAGTGCTTGTCCATCACATCGATCATCCCGTTGCAGAAGCCCCACAACAGGAATAGCGAGCTGACGAGGATGAAAGTGAACAGCAGGCTACGGCCATCCTCGCCGGTAAACATGCCCTGGCGCTTGTGGGGTGCGGCAATCATCCTACTGCACGTTTCCGGTGGCCTCGAGCAGCGGCTTGAGTACGCGGTTTAATTCGGTATCGGTCAGTTCCGCGGGATGGACATTGCGGAAGAGGCCCCAGCGCTCGACGTGTTCGACGGTCTTTCCGGGCAGCACCTTAGTCATCGGACCCAGCGTTTCGATCTCCAGAAACTCGTTGTTGGTGAAGGTCTCGAAGGAGCAGCCGAAATCGGTGTAGGTCTTCGACGCGTCGGCCGCGGCACGCTTGACGAAGGCTTCGCCGTTCAATAGGTACGCCGCCCAGGTGTCCGGATTGAACATGCCGACCTTCTGCGCGTCGCTGTTGTTGGGATCCTGGCGGAGCATCAGGTGCTCCTTAGTGAACTTCCACCGGGGATCGGAGAAGTTGGTATACGCCCACATGACGAGCGGGTTGGTGGCTTCGAGGTTGATCGGATGGCGGCCGCGAGGGGGAAAGCCGGTGACAGCCATGCCGCCCTGCGCCATCATGGTTAGGGTCCACGGGGCGAACTCCAGCGGGAACAGGGAGCGGTTCGTGATGCGGTGGGAGACGACTACCACCGTGCCCGTGGGCGCCATACTGACCTCGATTTCCTTCTGTAGCTTCGTCAGGGGCTCGACCGGCTCGCGAGCGATCAGGCCGGTCGCTGTGGTGCGGATCTCGACCGGGACGTTGTCCGGCGCCCAGGTCGCCACGGGATCTTCGGGGGCCTTCCAGACGCGATCACCGCCGCGCAACTGAAACTGCTCCTCGCCGCTCTTTCCGATCTGTTCGGTGTACTCTTTGAAGACGTTCTGGCCGCCGATAAACCCGAAGCGGATCACTCGTGGGCCGACGTCACCGGTGACCACCAGTTCGACTTCGCCGTTGCTGACCCGGTAGCAGTTAGGCCAGCCTTTGTAATCGGTCTTCTCGACCTTTACCGACGCGTGAATATCCATCGCGATGCTCATGCCAAGAACCGCCAACAGTTGAATTCTCCGGATTGTCATTGTTCGTCCCCAGTATTTCGGTGTACCTCAGTTCACTTCCAATCCATCCTTAGACGGCAGTTTGGGAAACGCGGCGTGCGGCTCGGTTTGATACCAGTAGGCCACAGAGGCGATATCGTCCGTCAGCGGCAGATAGCGGCGGCCGCTACGCCATCCCAGCGCCTGGATGGTGATGCGCAGATCTTTGTCGAAGCGAACCGGATCCTGAATGTGCCAGCGGTAAAGGCCGAAACGCTGCTGGGACACGTACAACCCATCGGGCTCTATGACCTGGATAAGTCCGGAATAGGGCGTGGTGAAGGTCTCGTATTGCTTCTTGTCGCGATTCTCAAAATTGTACGAGCCGCAGAAGTAATCCTCGGTTCCGGTCCCGTTGATGGTCGGAAAATCCTTGTCGCCGTCGATATAAAATTTGATTTCGCCTTCGCCCCACCAGCCGTTGTTGTGCACGCCCCACGCGAGATAGGTTCCGACAAATTGGCCCCTGCCCTTGACGTTATCGAGGATCGTGTAGACCTCTTTATAAGGGAGCGGATTGACTCGCCGGAACTGCGCGTGGAAGTAGGCGGCATCGTTCGGCACGCGGGCTTTGGTGTAGTCGATCTGGTAATAGAGGCGCATCGCCTCGTCGTCGATGTTCTCCATCGTGATGCGGGCCCTTTTGCGGAAGGGCATCGTCCAGTAGGAATTGAAGGCACTGCCGGGATTGACGCAGACCGGCAGGGAGGAGATGCGCGCGTACTTGCCCCATCCCATGGCAAAGAAATCGCCGACGGGGACTTCGACGGAGGGCTGTGGCTCCTCGTCCCAATACATGCGGATGATGGAATTACGCCAGTTGCCGGTTGGCGTCATCCAGATGTGCTGGATCGCGCCCGGGCCGTTGATTTCGGCGAGCGTAAACGTCTTGTGCGCGTCTATCACGACAAATGGGTTGACCTTCCAGCCTTGGCCGAGGTCGCGCGCGGCCGGCGACGCGCTTCCCTGGGTCGCCATACCGCCTTTTCCCTTTTCGCCCGTGAGATTCTCGGGACTGATCGAGAAGGTCCTGGCATCGGAGAGCCGGTACAGGCTGCTGAGGCTACCCGCGAGGGGGTCGAAGGAACTCTCTTGTGCGTACGCGGCGGCGCAACCAGCGAGTAAGAAGGCCGTCGTGACGAGGTGACGTATCATCCGTGAAGTATCCCTTTCAGAGATCGGAAATCACGCAATCGTCGCAATCCGGCACTCGGGCTTCGGCGGTGAGGGCCGGAACGATTCGATGTGTAGCACATTGACGCGCCCCGGGAAGGAGCCCGCCGCGTGCCCGACGATCTCCCTCAGCTGCTCCGGGGCGCCAGGCGCCCGCAAGTTCAACAGCAGTTCGTGCCGCTCATCAGGCGACGCGGTCAATGCGCCGTCGACCGTGGGCTCATCGCCATTGCGGCAGAGACTGGCCTTGATGTAACCCGTGGATGCATGATCGAGGACTTTGAGATGCGCGATGGCCACACCGGCCTGCGTGAGCCGCTGGTCCAGGTCATCCAGGAAAGGGCCCACCACCATGGTGGGACTGAGTGGCTCGTCGAGTTGGAGTTCGGCCTGCCAGTTCAGCCAGCCAAGAGAGGCCTCGGCCTCCGCGTAGCGTTGGTAATCGACCTCGAGGAGGCGGCTGCCGGCGATCCTGGTCCCCGCTAGCACCTCGGCAAGCCACTCCGGGACGCCCTGCCCCGTTTTCGCGCTCAAGCGCAAGGCGAAGCCCGAAGGCAGCGACGGATAATCCAAAGATAGATCCGCTTTGTTGAAGCAGACGAGATCGGCTTCGGCGATTTGATTGAGGAACAGATAGGAGAGATAGGGATCGGAGTCTGCCGCGAGCATCTCGTGGGCCCGCTGCGCGTCGACCAGGACAGTGAATGGCGCCAGGCGATAGCGATCGCCATAGAAGCGCTTGATCGGCTGGAGGACGGTGGCCGAAATATCGATGCAGCTACCGACAGGCTCGGCGAGAATGACCTCCGGATCGAACTCACGAAGGCGGTCGGCGGTGGCCAAGAACTCCGAGAGGCGGCAGCAGAAACAGCCACCCGTAATTTCCGCGGTGCGGGTACCCTCGGCCTCCGCCAGGCGGGTATCGACCAGAGCGCCGCCCTGGTCGTTGGTGATCAAGGCGGCGCGAACGCCGGAATCGCGGAGACGGGAGGCTGCATGAACTAACAGGGTGGTCTTCCCCGAACCGAGGTAGCCCCCCACCAGGACAATGATCGGATTGGTTGGCGGCATCGTCTCTAAACTCCCAAAACCAGGCGGTCGCCGGCGCTAATTTCGATTGTGTCGTGCAAGGTAAAGATCGAGCGATTGCCGCGCTTGCTAAGATCGTGCGGAAGATGCTTTCCGCCTGACGCGGCCGACGGTTTGGAGCCGGCTGGAAACACGAGCGCGACTTCCACCGATCGGCATGGCAGCGTCCCCTCCTGGACCGAAAGGGTGAACTGCGCGCGGTCGCCGGCAGACTGGCGGAAGACACCCCATCCCGTACCTGTGGACCAGAACGAAGCGAAGGCGGGCAAATGGGTGCGGGGCGCGGCGATGATCGCTTTTTCTTGACCGCGGTAGCGGAAGCCGCTCAACGCTACGATTCCGGACCAGGCCGACATGGCCCGCGCGTAGTGGTGGCCGCACTCCGGCTCATCCCAGGGATTGCGCCGCTCACCGTCGAAGCGGCGGCGGACGTCTTGGAAGGACTGCACCCCTTCTCCCACCATCCCGCCGTAGATCAATTGCGTGGCGAAGAGGTATTCGATACCGGTCCAGGCTTCAGAGGCGTAGGGGAAAGGAATGCGCGGCCGCTTGCCTTCAGCGTAGTCGCAGATCAGAGTGGCGGCTTCGTCGTTCAGCGCGTATATGCGTTCAACGGAATCGTGATGCACGAGGGTCGCGCGGTGATTGTACTTGTAGATGGTGGCCAGGGTTTTTTGGATGTGCGCCGGGTCGAGGAGTGGGCCGAGTCCGGCGATATCGGCCAGGTATTGGCCGATCAGTTGATCGGTGAGGCAGCCTTCGCCCAATTGGAAATCGGGATGTTCGGGATCTTCGGCGCCACCGCGCGAGCGCAGGGGCTTGGCGATCTGGTCTACCGGAATGCCTCGAATCTTCTGGACGTAATGCTCGCCGTTGAACAGATTGGCGTCGATCCACCTGCTGCCGCTGGTGAACAGGCGCCGGCATTCGTCGGCGAATGCAGGGTCGTCGACCGCCCTCGCCATTTCCTCGGCGGCACGAAGCGCACCCAGATAGTAGACGCCGCACATCGGGTTGGGACCGTAAAACTCGACGTCGTAGGTGTTGTGCTGGACGCCTTCCATGACGCCGTCCCGATCACCATCCCATCCTCCCTCGACCCAGGCGAACTCGACGGCTTTCTTGACCCGCGGCCAGATCTGATCGAGCCAGGCTCGATCGCCTAACAACTGCCAGTCGATGTAGGTCTTGATGATCTGCCCCATGGTGCCGTCGGCGGCGGTAGTGCCGCCGGTCTGCCAGCCTTCGGGGAGGGCCATGCGGATGGGCAGCATTCCATCTAGGCGGTCGGCGAGTTCGAAGGCCGATTCCCGCATGGAGCGCGCGAGCGTGGGAAACAGATGTTGCGTGGTGGTTTCGTAGTTCCAGACGTGAGTGCAGTTGCCGTGGCAGCAACCGATGTTGTCGTTGATGCCTTCGAAGCCTCGAAACTTTCCGTCCGCGGTGCGGAAACAGGTGGGGGTGGCGAGCGTCGAGACGTTTGCCATGGCAGCTTCCTTCACCGCGGCCGGCAAGGTGGTTTCACGCATGGCGGCGAGAAACCGGCGTGTGCGCTTTTCGAGCGAAGGCAGATTCGCCGCGGTGTACACCGCCGCCTCCCACGCGCTGCCGAACCGCTTCGAGTAGTAGTTGCCGATGATGGCGTTGCGGTTGGCATCCGGCGCCACGCTGTCGGCAGTGTTGGTCCCGCTCTGCCAGCCGCACCAGGACGGAGTGCGATTGGGAAAGTGCCACGCCAGCACGAAAGTGTATTCAGCCTTGGCCCCTGGGCGGATTTCCCGCTGCAGACAGAGGGAGCCGACACCGTTCCGCTTATCGGGTTCCGGCCCGAGTTGGCCGTCGGAAGTGAAATCGTCCCAGAAGAGCAGCGGACTGGCCCACCACTTGGCGCGCGGCCAGCCGCTCAGATAGGTGATCTTGCCGTCGTTCGCGCCGATCAGCCCCAGCACGAACGAGCCTGCTAGCGGGTCGGTCTTCGCGACCTCGGCGTTTGTCATGACGAGGCCGTTCAGCGCGCCTTCGCTGCGATACTCATTAGTGCGAGAAATCAGCAAGGTGCGCCGGCCCGCTGTACCGCGGACGTCGACGCCGACCGGGTTGTCGAGCGAATAGGCGATGGCGACCTTGGCGGATTCTTTCCCGGGATTGGTGATGGTGTACCGCAGGATGGCGACGGGGAGGCCGGAGGCATCGGCATCCAGCGGAATGATTGGCGTGAACGCTTCGAGCGTGACGCGTACCGGCAGGTCGCGATCGTGAAACTCGATCCTCGCCATCGGATACTCGCCGATAAAAGTGGCACTTTCCAGGCGCGTCAATCCGGATACCTGGTTAGGACTCAGGCCGCTCGCGGCTTCATACGGCGGCATCAGGCGCGCTTCGAGCACGCGCGATACCGGCTTTCCGTTGCCGGCCTGCGCCCAGATGCTGGGGAATGCGTAGCTGACAGATCTTCCCTTGTCTGGTCGGTTGAAGATCTCCCAGTCGCGCAACTGGCCGCGGCCCCCCAAGGCGAGACTGCCGGCGGCTACCCCACCCAGGGGAAACGCGATCATCGCGAGTTGCCGTCCGGTGAAGGTCCGCGGGTATTCGACGGCGGCGCGTACGGGGGAAACAGGCGTCGGCGGGGGCTCCGCCGACTTCGGGCCTGGAGGAGCGACCTGCGCTTCCACCTCGGTGGCACTCGTCGCCAGTGCGACGGTTTTCAAGAAGTCGCGACGGCGCGCGGTTGGGGACTGCTTCGTATCAGCCATGGTAGTCTCTCGGACCCTCGGGGACGGCTTGCACCGTCCCCACTGGGAGTATGGTTAGAACAGCAGCCGCAGAGCCATTTGGAGATTCCTGGGCGAGTTCTGCTGGCTGCTGATGACGCCGAACGCCGTGGAGTTGATGCTGGTATTGGGCACGCCGAACTGCACGCGGTTGAAGGTGTTGAACGACTCCGCACGGAACTGCAGCTCATAGCGCTCATGAATCCGTGTGTTCTTGAAGAGCGACACATCGAAGTTGTTCACGCCCGGGCTGCGCAGGTCCGGCATCATTCTCGGAGCGTTGCCGAAGGTGAAGGGCGCGTTGAAGGTAAACGCCGCGGTGTTGAAGTACTTCAGCAGGCGATCCTGAACGGCGCCGCTCAGCGTGGGGTTCGTGCCGTCCCAATTCGGGCGCCCCGTGCCGGCGGAAGTTCCATTGCCGTTGCCGCCGTTGATCTGCAGCGGGAATCCGCTCTGGAAGGTCGTGTTGCCGTTGATCTGCCAGCCCCCGATCATCTTGCCCAGCACTCCTCCCTGGTTGAGCAGTGGCTTGCCGGGACCGATCGGGAATTCGTAGACGTAGCTCAACACGAGGGTTTGCGGTGTATCCCAGGAGGCCAGCGCTCGCTCGCCGCGGAGGTTGTAGAAGTTCTGAGGCGGCGCACCGGAGAACGATTCACCCGGGAATCCGTTGACGCTGGGAATCATGTCGTCGATTTCTTTCGAAAGTGTGTAGGCGGCCATGATGCTCAAGCCGTTGGACATCCGGTGCTCCACCCGCGCCAGCAGGGCGTGATAGATCGAGTTACCGTAGTTGGCATTCCGGCTGGAGACGCCCAGGAACTGCGGATAAGGGCGCAGCAACTGGCCGAGCGTGATAGTGGGCGTGCTGAGCGTGCCTTGCTGAATGATTCCGTAGTACGGATTGGTCACAGAGCTATTCAACTGCGAGCCCAGTGACATGTACTGCGGCGCCAGTTGATCCCATTCCTGAATGCCCATGAGGTGAATGCCATGGGAACCGGAATACGCAACCTCGCCGACCGTGTTCCAGGGCAGCTTGCGCTGGATGTCGAAGTTCCATGTCTGGACGTAGGGCTGGTGAGCATTGCGGTCGAGAAAGTAAAGGGACTGGCCGAGGTTAGTCAACAGTCCGGCCGAACTGCCAGTGGCTGTGCAAAAGCCCGTGGGGAACGGGTTCGAGAGCACCGCGTAAGGCGTGAGCCCATTGTCGAGCGTGTTCGCTACAGGCGTGGAGCACGTGAAGCCCGTTTGCGGCATCGCGTTGTTGTTCCGGCCGTTGCCCCAGCTATTGCTGTAAAAGATGCCATAGCCGCCGCGGAACATCGTCGCGTCCTTCAGGTTGTAGGCAAACCCGAAACGGGGAGCGAAGTTCAGGGGGTGCGAATCCCAGTTGCTGGTAGAGACGCCCCCGATTCCGGGAAACATGAGGCCTCCGTTCATCACTGTGCCGTTCGACAGAGTCGTGGTGCCCTTGAAGTTGAAATTCGCGACTTGGTTGTTGGCCTCGACGCGCGGCGTCTCGTCCTCCCAGCGGATCCCGAGATTCAGAGTGAGGCGAGAAGTTACTTTGAAGTCATCCTGGAAATAGGCGCCGTAATAGGGTTCGGAGTAATGGCCGTGTAATTCGGTGACGTTGTGCGTGCCGCTGGACATGGTGCCCAACAGGAACGAAGCGTAGCCAAATCCTGCGGTGGTGCTGCTGACCAGAGGATTCGGCCCCTGAGTAAACGCGGCACTCGAGGAGTAAGATCCGGTGCTGTTGTCGGCGAGCTTGGTGGTGTACTTGGCCGATCCGTACATGCCGCCGAATTTCAAGGTGTGCCTTCCGAGAACCTTCGACAGGTTCGCCTTGCCTTCGTAACGGTCAGAGACGTCGTACTCGTTGTAGTATCCGCCGAGCCCCGACATTTCGCCCGTGCCGATCGAGGGGAAGCCGAGGCTGATACTATGCGACGCTAGGTAAGACGGGAAGCCAAGCGTCGTGGGATCGAAGTTGTTCGAGAGGCCGAAGCTTTGGTAGAACCAGCGCGCCCAGGATACGACGAATTCTCCAAAGAATGTGGGGCTAAACGTCTCCATGGCCTTGCCCAGGGCATAGGGGTGGTGCTGGGGCTTAGTTACATAGCCCGGGCTGGCGATATCAGTCTGTCCAAAGGTTGCCGGGTTGGTCCAGGTGCTGAGATTGGCGCGGGAGAACCGCCCCATCAGCAGCGTCTTCGAGTTCAATTGGTGATCGACGCGACCCGAGAAATCGTTGGTTCCGCGGATTGATGGGCCGGTGAAGAAGAAGTTGTTCAAACCGGTATTGGGGTCGCCGGCCGAAGTGGCTGCCGGGAAGTAGCTTGAGATCTTCGCGGCAACAGGATCGATCCGGTTCTGGGGAATGACATTCCCCGGGAAGGGCGTGCGGACATACTGGCCGGCGGTGGTCGGGGAGAGAATCGTCGACGATGGGTCATAGACGGTGATCATCGTGCCGTTGCTGGCCCGGGTATGGGAGAAATCGCCGCCCTCTTGTGCCGCGGTCGGCACGCTGGTGGTCACTACGGTCGGGATCTCCTCTCTAAGCCCTTCATAGGCAAAGTAGAAGAAGGTACGATTCTTGATGATTGGCCCGCCGACCGTTCCGCCAAACTGGTTGTAGCGGAGCATCGGCCTGGCTTTGCCCGAGCGGTTCGAGAAGAAGTCGTTGGCGGCCAGGACGTCATTGCGGAAGTACTCGAAGAGGCTGCCGTGTACCTGGTTAGTGCCGCTCTTCGAGACCACGTTGATCACACCGCCGCCGGAATTAGCGAACTCGGCACTGAAGTTACTGGTCTGAATCCGGAACTCCTGGACCTCTTCCACCTGCGGGCTGTATTCCGGACCATTGAACGTCAGGTTGGTGTTGTTGCCACCGTCGAGCATGAACTGGCTTTGATTGGGACGCGAGCCGTTGATGGAAAAGAACTGGTAGTGGCTTTCAAGCACCGGATTGACGGTGGTCTGGCGGGTTGCCCGAACGCCAGGAACCAGGGTGACCAGCGCGTTCGAGTTGCGACCCAGCATCGGGAGATCTTCGACTTTCTCGGGTGTTACGACGCCGCCCACCGCGCCTGTCCCAGCATCGAGTAACGGAGTGGTGTCGGACACGGTAATAGCGGCCGAGGCGGTCCCTAGTTCCAAAGCGAAGTCCAAAATAGCCGTTTGCGCAACTACCAATTGAACGCCGGTGCGGCTGACAGGCCGAAATCCTTCCGCCTTGACCTCGACACGGTAACTACCTGGCTGGAGCAGGGGGAATGTATAGATCCCCTCCTGGTTGGTGTGGGCGTCCCATTTGATACCGGTGCTTTCATTTACCAGTGTGATCGCGGCGGTGGGCACCACCGCGCCACTTGCATCAGTAATCGTGCCGGTGATCTGACCGGTAAGCTGCGCGTAAGCAACCTCTTGGATGCCGCCGGCTGCAAATAGCACGGCCAGAAGAACGTAGACGGAGTTCTTCATCGTCCTCATGCCTCCAAACTGTCTGCTGGGTGGGTTGCGCGAACGCTATCCCACGATCGAACGCTATCCCACGATAAAGATCAATACATGGACTAGGCGCTAGTTTTGAACCGGTTCAATTTCTTTTCCATCAAGTGACGACGCCTGTCAATGGTTTTTTTGAAGGGCTGTACTAAGAACTGGCGGCAAGTTCTTGGACCGCTTCAAGGAAACCGGGCAGTGACTTTTTTCGCCGGGAGGTGCAAAATGTAGATTGACGCCGCCCGCGGGCACGGTTGTGACCGCTACCGGCGCTTCCTTACTACCAATACCTGCTATGGCAACGATTCGAGATGTCGCGCGAAAAGCCCGGGTTTCGGTGGGAACGGTTTCCCACGTCTTCTCAGGTGCCATTGCAGTAAGCCCGGAACTCCGTTTCCGGGTGATGGCCGCGGCAAAAGATCTCAACTACAATCCAAGCCACATCGCGCGCAGCTTGAGCGTCAAGCGGACGAACACGCTGGGGATGGTCATCACCGACATCACCAACCCCTTCTTCGCGCAGATGATTCGGGGCGCTGAAGATTACGCGCTAAAGCAGGAGTACTTGCTGATCACGATCAACACCAACGAGCAACTCGACCGCGAACGGCAGGTTCTTTCGGTATTGCGGTCGCGGCGCGTAGACGGCATCCTGCTGGTGGTCGCCCCGAATGGAGGAGACGCTTCCCATATCCGCACCACCTTGGACACCGGCATCCCAATCGTTTGCATCGATCGCGTGCCTTCCGGAATCTCTCTCGACTCGGTCGCGGTCGATAACGTGAAGGGCTCGCAGACCTGTGTCCGGCACCTGATCGAGCGGGGCCATCGCCGTATCGCGATCATCACCGGGTCGCTTTCCCTCGAGAACGCGAAGGGGCGTTTGCAGGGCTACGAACTCGCGCTCCGTGAGGCTGGAATCAAGCCCGATCCCGCGCTGATCCTGAAGGGCGACTTCCGCGAAGCCGCCGGGTACCGGCTCGGCAAGGAACTCCTACTAAGGCAGGAGCGGCCGACCGCGGTGTTCCTTTCGAACGGAGTGATGACGATGGGCTTTCTTCGGGCTCTTTACGAGACCGGTCGAAGCTGCCCAGGAGACATCGCATTTGCGACGTTCGACGATCCGCAGCCGCACACTATTTTCCGGCCGCAGATTACAGCGGTCGCGCAGCCGGCTTACGAGATCGGGGCTGCCGCCGCCGAACTCCTTATCCAGCGCGTTCAAGGAAAAGTGAAATCGGCCAAACGGATCGCTATCCGGCTGGAGCCGGAACTGAAGATCCGAGAGTCCAGTGCCTTCGTTCCGCGGGAGCAGGTCCCACAACCGGGTTTGATCCCTCCCGGGGAGCGCGCCGAGATCCAAGGTTGCGAAAGAGTCCGCCACTCGGATTAGGGCAAGGGCGCGCTGTCTTTCGCGGCCGGCTGCGGAACTACGATCCCCGCGCCGAGCCGCTCGCCTCCGAAAACGCCCAAATCCGAGCCGTTCACGACAATCCGGTATTGCCGTCCCGGCTCCGCCGCGCGAAATACGACCACTGGTCCGCGGGGCCAGCGGAAAGGACTGGTCATCGAGAGGGAAATCTTCTCGCCCGAGATCTCGAACCTCGTAATATCAATCCCGTTCACGCCCACGGCGCGTCCGGATCGGATATCGGCTGCGGCGTCGTGCAGGAACTCCTCTTCGAGTTCGATGCCGGCCATCCCGCTGCCCGTGCCCCAATGGAAGCTGCTCACCCCAGCTTTTTTCCCGTATCCGGAGTGGGCCCAATTCTCCGACGGTGCGACCGGAAACTGAGATCGCAGCGCGGAAACGCCGCGCTCCAGATACTCGGGCTTGCCGGTCGCGCGATAATAATCGAGCAGGACGTTGCCGGCCTGGCTCTCGCGCGCGTCGGACCACTCCGCATCCGAATTTTGCGTGGTGAATCCGCCCAGCAGCATCGAGGGCCCGGAAAGGTTCTCAAGCGCGGGATTCGTCCAGGATTGCTGGAATAGCAGGAGGTAATCGAGGAGCGATTCGCCTTTCGCGAGATACTCCGGTTTGCCGGTTGTCCGATAAGCGGTCAGGAATGCTCCCACCGAGGGAATCAACGCGAGGTCGTTGGCAGGCCATTGCCGGGTCTTCGCGTCGAACGAAACTAACCGCGGGCTGCAACTGAAGAATGTTTCGAAGTCGTACCACTTGCGCTGTGGAATCACCTCTTTTTCGAGGAAATCGAGGGCGCGCAGGCCGGACTCAAGGTATTTCGGATTGCGGTCGGCCTGGTAGAGTTCAAGGAGGAACAACGCCGAAGGTCCAGTCTCCGCCATCAGCATGCGGGAGAGTTCGGGCTGCGGAGCGCCCGACTCATCGAACCGGCTGGGAATCATGCCATCTTTGAGCTGCCGCGCGATCAGGAAGGCGGCGAGCCGGTGGCAGCGGGTGAGTATGGCGTCACCGAGAGGAAGGCTTGCGGCGCGCCATTTCAGCAGCCAATAAGCAGTCCAGCTCATGTCGAAGCCGAGGTAGCCGGTCTTGACGCTGGCACCCGAGCCATCGCCAGCGGCCCACACGACCTGGTCGCCTTTGGGAACCGCGATGCACTTGAATGCGCCATCGGGTCCGGGGGCCGCCAGGGCTAGACGGACCGTGCCGGTCGCCAGATCGAGAAGCTCCCGCGAATCCCTGCGCCGGGCATAGAGTGCCATGCCGACCGCGGTGCGCATGCTGTTGAACCAAGCCGATAGATAAACGGACGGGTCGGGACGCCCCCATCGCAGGGTACGCACGGCTCCTCCCGTCGAGCCATCTTTCAGAGGGACGTGCAGCCATTGTGCCCGTGACTCTTTCTCCCAGACCTGATTCCGCCAATCGTCCCAAAGCCCGAGGGCTTGGTACGCTGAGTCGGTTCCGCGCTGTTCCAGCGCCGCGGTGGCCAGTTGCGCACGCCCGAATTTCTCCCAGTGCAACCGGACGGCGTCGCGGAATGCCTCGCGAGGAGTTGCGGCGGCGTTGACCAGGAGATAGTACGCATTCACGAGCGGTTGTTGAACAGACCAGGTACGGTCGAGGTCGTGCACGTAGACGGAATGGAAGTAAGTTCTGGCCGGGATGAAGCCGACGGAGAGCCGGGGACCGGCGGGGACGTCGAGATCGAGAGAGTGCTGGCAGCGACGAATCAGCTCGCGGTTCAGGGTCAAGACATCGGGCACGATTCCGAAGGCGCGGCGATTCCCCTGCGTGAGGATCAGAGGAGCCTTGTACTGGGCGTCTGGATTGAAGCCACCGACCGAAGGCGAGTAGGACCAATCGGGCTGCCCTTCGAAGCGAAATCTATCCGCGAAGGAGTGCAGTTGGGTTTGATCCTCCGGCTCCAGACGCGTTTCGACGCGAAGCCAGCCCCGGCGCTCCGTGAGTCGCACGGTTCGCGTGATCTCGTAGGATCCTGCGAAGAGACTCTCGACCAGTGCACCCCGTTCGATGGCCAGGCCCCGCACAGATCCTGGCAGGACCTCACCCGCGACACCGCGAACCGAGACAGGACCTTGTGACTCGCCGAAACTCGTTGCCACGGTGACCCACTGATTGTCCACCTTGCTTTGGTATCGCTCCTCGAGGCGTCCACCTTCGGATCGGGCTTCTACCCTCAGGTCGGTGCCGGTGAGGGTAGCCTCCGAGCCACTCTGAGCGCCCAGCAGTTGAGCGGAAAACAGTACGAGCGCTGGTATCGCGGCGTGGGCCTCACGGAATTTCCCCATGGTTCCTCCGGTGAGATTATCAGGTAACCCTCCACTTTGCGCAAGATGGAACGGCGTCAGACTGCCTGGCGTTTAATGAGTTCACTTTGAAGCGAGCGCGATATTGAGGTGTTCGCGCATTGCGACGCGTGCTCCATTGGCATCCTGTGCCGCCTGACGTACATGCGGACGGCCTCGTTGACGGCACTCTTGATCTGGCGGGCAGCCAGGACTGGCAAAAGACTCGAAGCCGGTGATGCCCGTGTGTGCAGGAAGCGTGCCGGAGGTAGAGTCCCCTTCTGGCCGAAACAAGCGAGTGACGTAAATTCCGAGATCGTTTACCTCCCTGGGGCGGGCGTCTGCGCATAAGGGCCAGAGGGACACCAACGGGACCGGGTCTTCAAGAATTCCGAGATTGCTGACTCCGCCTGAGAAATTGTCGCCGGAGGAATGAATTGATGTGGTCGCGTCGGTACGGGATTGGGTCTGCGGTGTCTGGCTCCTAGCTCCAGAGACTACTTTCAACAACCGCGCTCCGACAGAACGCGACACTCCGCCAAGCTGGTGTCGCCGCGAATTCTCGGTCGCTGGGCGCCGGTACGAGATGAGCCAGCGCAACGCCCTCAGGCGGGATTCGGTAGGCTATGAAGCGTCTGGTAGATTCGGAACTAAGCACCGGGGAATCCGAGAGCCCGGCTTCAGCAGATTGCGTGTGAGTTCAATGTTCGCGAAAACTCAGAATTTTCCACAAGAGAGTCGTTCAGAAGGAAGCAGAAGGAGAGCGTCGAGGCATTCGGCACTTAATTTTGGGATCGTACGGTGTTACCTCGTTTACCTCAATAACCAGGAACCTGAAAATGGATCATTGAAAAATATCGACTTATATAACCAGAAAACAGCGCCATAAACGCCTAAGTCCTTTATTTACAATCGACGCTCATTTTCCCAAGCTGGACGTCGCGGGTTCGAGTCCCGTCTCCCGCTCCATTCTTTTCAACGGCTCTACGCCAACAACGGGGGCAAACCCCAATCCCAAACCTTTCTAAGAACATAGCACCTGAACACGGTGTCGGTAGTTTTCGAAGTTGCGGAATCCGTATGCCTGCCTATTGATGGTCTCCATCTCATTGTGAAATCGATCAGTGAGGCCGTTGGAGCGAGTGAAGCGCCACATGCGCACGATCTCCACAGTCACAAGCGTTCAACGATTATTACAACGAACACAGCCTTCTCTGAGTGGGGAAACATCCTGTACAACACCACGATTGCCACCGCGATCCCGGACCGCCTCGTAGAGAACTCCGAGATCTTCCTACTCGGCGGCGACAGCGTTCGTAAACCGAGTAAGAACCCGAATCCGCCGGCCGAGTAGTTCCGCCGGCAACAAGCAAGCGCCGCGCTGTGGCGATATCCCGGGCCGGAGGAGTCCGCCGGCTAACCCCTCAACGGCGCTGCCGATGAGGTGGGAGCCAGCTAGGTTCCCGCTTCTGCTCCCACCAATGTTCAACTTCAGCGCCAACCACCTGCTCCTGCTCTCCCGGACGGAATACCGCTCCTCTGTCGTGTTCCTCATGAGAGACGACTCCACGCGCCGGGTCTACCGCCTGTACGACTTCACAAGAGCCAACCAAATCACGCTAGACCAATACTACTGCGTGTCGGGCAAGGTGAACAGCGCGGAGAAACTGTACCTGGTTATGGAGTCCGTCAAGGTGGACACGAAACATCCTCGGACTCCACTGTTCCTGCTCCTGCTGACGGCGCGGGAGGGCCGGCTATCGGCTGACAAATCATAGCGGGGGACAAATGACCGGGCCGGAGGACTGCCTGTTTTTGCACACGATCAGGCGGCCAGCGCCGAGGTGCGTCGGTTCGGCTGCCACCGCGCCACTGGCGCCACCCCACACCGCCCAAAGTGGCTCCCGTTTAAACCGCCGCTAACATTCGGAGCGACGATCTTCTTCGGCACGGAGTCCACCCGAAAACACGCGCGCGTGATCCAACGCTCCAGGTTCAATTTCCTCAGTGAGGCCCGAATCTGGTACAACCGTGACCCCGCCCAGGAAGTGGTCTCGGGCGGCTTTGAAAACGTCATCGTACTGAGTGACGAATTCTACAAAGAGGTAATTACGCATCCTATTCCTGCAGACATCGAAGCCGTAAAGACGTTCGGCTCTGCACCAGCCGTACTCGATCTGTTCATGTGGCTAACGTATCGCTGCCTCACGGCAAAATCGGAAGAGCGGATTCCGCTATTTGGGGATTTTGGCCTCACTGCACAGTTATAATGCGGGCAGTCGCGTAGCACCCTCGATGCGGAGTAGTGGGCCTTCGAGGCTTCGTGGATGCGCTCATCGCTCAGGCTCCTTCTCAGTTCTCTCCGCCAGCACCGGTCCTGTTCAGATAGCGGGCGAACTGCGCGCTCCGAGGGCACGGGACTTTACGTGCGCTGTTCAAAAGTCCTGTGGAACACTGAGATTTCCACGGGACCTTACGTGCTTATGAATTGGCGTTTATCGGGTTTTTGCGTGCGTTTCGGCGGGATTTTACGTGCGCCTCTTTTATATACTCCTGTAGTTCAGGTAGAGAACCTGTAGTAGGCCTTCCGACGTTGTGAATTTGTGAAAATGATCCGCGCGCCGCAGGCGGAGAATAGCCAGGCCCATACGTCGCCCGAAAGCAACAAGTAGTGGGCATCCCGTCCTGTCTGACCGAATAGACACAACCAGCGGAACTACGCGGAAAAGGAACAAGACAATTGAACGGAACGATTACCAAATACCGAAAGAAAGACGGCCGTATCTCGTGGGGATATCACTACAAGGCCGAAGGCCGGCAGGCTAGCAAATCGGGCTTCGCCACGAAGTTCGAAGCGTCGAAGGCGTTGGGCGCAGCACTCTGGAGGCACCGGCATGCTAAGGAGGTCGCGGGGAAGGGCGATACTCGTATGTTGGCCGAATATCTCGACTACTGGCTGGACAACCATGCGGCGCTGCGCTGCCAGCCGAAGACGCTTGAACGATACCACCAGCTCGCGGGGTATCTGATACGCCTGCTCGGGCATATTTCGATTCGTGACTTGAGACCAGGCGCAATCCAGGAAGCCATAAACTGGCTGCAGCTCGGCGGCGTCCCTACCAATGCTCATCCGCAACGGCGGCCACTAGCCGCCAAGACCGTCCACTCCACCGCATCGCTACTCTTCACCTGCCTCGGCGATGCCGCGCGCCTCGAGCACATTCCGGTGAATCCGATGGCGGACGGAAAAGTGAAACTCCCTAAGCGCCCGAAGCCAAGCCCGCGGTCCTGGACGCCGGTGCCGTGGCCGCAATTTCGAAGGAGAATTTTTGGCAGCCTACCCCAGCAGTCGCCCCTCGGCTTTCGCAAGATCCAGACGAGACGTATCGCACTGGCCCTCCAGGAAACTTCCCTTCAGGCCTTACGGTCGAGTGCGAATTCACACACAATCAGCCCCACCCCCGGAAGAAACTCCGGTACTTTTCGACCGAATGGGCGTACTCTGATTCACACGGTCCCCTTTCGACTCTGCTTTTCCGAAAAGGAAACCCGCCGATGCTGCCTGCCCGAACCGCTTCGCACCTCAGCGCACCCATCGTTTACGCCAGCGCTTCCATGGAAGAGGTCTCCCTCTACATGCGGAAAGCGGCGGCTTCGAATTCCACAGTGTTGATCACTGGCGAAACGGGAACGGGCAAGGAACTCGCAGCAGAATTCATTCACCAGCGAAGTGGTAGGGCCGCCAAGCCATTCGTCACCGTGAACTGCGCCGCCATCCCCGATAGCCTGCTGGAGAGCGAGCTTTTCGGTCATGCCAGGGGCGCGTTCACGGGCGCCGAAGATCCGCGCGAGGGCCTTTTCGCCTCGGCAAACGGGGGCACCCTCTTTTTGGACGAGGTGGGTGATATGAGCCTTACGGCGCAGGGGAAGATCCTGCGGGTTATCGAGAGGCGGGAAGTGTGCCATCTCGGCGGGACTCGGCGAATTCCCCTCGACGTCCGTTTTGTCGCAGCGACGAACCAGGACCTCGAGACCATGACGACCGAAGGGAAATTTCGCAAGGACCTCTTCTTCCGGCTCAACGTAGCTCGGGTCCACTTGCCCGCCCTGCGCGAACGGCGAGAGGATATCGCTCCGCTCATCGACCACTACCTGAAGGAGTTCAGCACGCAAAACGGAGCCAAAGCCCCCGCGATCTCTGACGACTGTCTACGCCGCCTGCTGGAATACGACTGGCCCGGCAATATCCGCGAACTCAAGAACGTCATCGAGACCCTTTTCCTCGGGGCCCCTCCCGCACAGGTCCGGCCTGAGCACCTGCCGCCTTACTTGCGAGGTCTCAGCGGCACGGACCGCTTCTCGCAAAGTGAGCGGCTACGTCTGCTCGACGCGCTGTTCGCCGCGCAGTGGAACAAGAGTAAGGCCGCGCAGCAGCTGCGCTGGTCGCGCATGACCTTGTACCGGAAACTCGCCAAGTACCGGATCGAGTCTCCGGCGCACTCATAAACGAATTCCTCCTCCGCATCCGATGAATGGTAACACGCTGAGACACCCGGTTACATTTTCCTGTTACAACCCCATTCTCCACGAATTACTCCCTATTCCCCACGGCTTTCCCCCTCCTCATCCTATTCGCTGCAAGTGACCCAGCGGTATTCCCCTGTGTAACAGTACCGGTGTAACCCGAACCAGTCTCGCGATGGACTTCCCGGTCGCACCAGACCGCAAACCACACCGTCGGAACAGGTTAGGAACTCGTGTCAGGCGTCGCGCGCTTTGGGCTCTGACGTGCTATGGAGCCGACACGGGCGCGTTGATGGGAAATGACGAGGGCGAGCAACCGCAACGGCCGATGCTGGAAGCACGGTATGTAAATGCGTTCAGCGTCGGCTTCAACGCCTTTGAAGTTGTCGTCGAATGTGGCCAGGCCTACGAGGAACAACCGGAGCCATTGTGGCATACGCGGATGATTACGACGCCGGTATACGCCAAGCACCTGCTCGAACTGTTGAAGGAGACCCTCGATCGCTATGAGAAGACGTTCGGCACCATACCCCGTGGAGACGCCGCATGAGTGATTACTCCGTGATTAGCGCGGTAAGCTCCACCCTGAAGGAGTTGCTGAACCAGAACATCACGCTCAGCAGCGACTCCCAGTTGAACGGCGTCCCCATTCAACTGCTGTCCCCCAAAGAAATGGAGGATGCGGGACAAGCCACCGGCGTGTCGGTTTGGCTCTACAAGGTTTCGCGCATGGCGGAAATGCTGAACGAACCGCCGGAACGCCCGTCCGCCAGCCAACTCGCCCGTACGCCCCTGCCGCTGCTGCTGCATTACCTGATCACCCCCGTCTCGGCGGATCCGCTCGCCAAACATACGCTCCTCGGCAGAGTGTTACAAGTCTTCAACGACAACGCCATCCTACGGGGCTCCAAGTTACAGGGCGTCCTACAAGGTACGACGGAACAGCTTCGCGTCGCGCTGGAGGCGCTTACCATCGAAGAACTCAGCCTCGTGTGGGAGGCTCTGAGCGAGCCGTACGAGCTGTCCGTAACTTACCTGATACAGGTCGTGAAGATCGATTCGGATCGGGAGGCCGTGAAAGCCCCTCCGGTGCTGGAACGCGACACCACTTATTCGCAGATTCTTTCGGTGACCTAACATGGGCGTGATCGTAGCGGGACAACACCAGGTAAGCGCCAATGGCGACGTATATACGGTGGTCGATGACTGCACGATCTCTTACCAGGCCATCATTACAGGAGCCCTCACCGACGAAGTCTTCGGTGATTTCACCGAACCGGAGTTCACGGTGACAGTGTCGCTGCCCGGTCTGAATCCGCGGGCGGCCACGAACGGACTGTACGTCGTCGCCGGCTATCCGGAGCAGGCGTTCCCGCAGTTGAATAGCACCAGCTATCCGCTCACCCTTGGGTTTACCGCGCCCGGATTTCGCCCGGCCACCCTGCCGGTGACCGTTCCGATGAACGCCACCTTCCCGGTGCCCGCGGGCCCGCTCGCGCTCCGGCGCCTTCCGGTGCGCATCCAGGGACGGGTTGTCACCGATACCCTCCCGCGCACGCCCGTGGCCGGCGCCCTCGTCCATTCGCTGGACAACCCGCACGCGCCGTCGATCCACCCCACGGTCCTGCGCTCGCCGCTCTATTTCCCGCACGCTTCCGCCGCCCCGGTCCAGGCGGCAGCGCTGACCGCCGCCGGCAATTCGACTCTCGCTTCCGCGGCCCCCGCTGCAACGCAGGTATTGAACCTGAACGGCCGTGCCAGCCTGGCGCCCGGCGCCCTCGTCCGGCTCTCGAGCGCCGCCGGGGTCGTGGTGGAGTACGGCGTCGTGGATCATTTGGGCCCCGGTGCGCCCGCGGCCGGACAGGTCTTTCTGACCAACCCGTTGAACCGCAGCTATCCCACGGGCACGCCCGCCGACTTCTTCACCACCGCGCCCACCGGCCCGTCGGGCGCTCTGCTCACGGATGCCGATGCAGGCGACGGCGTGCTGCTCGCCAACCTTTTGTTTTCCGGCGTCACCCTTGCCGTGGACGCCGGCGCCCCTACCGTCGAGTATCACGAACTCGGGGCGTTGACGGACAGCAACGGTTTTTACTCATTGGATGGCATTGGCCGCGTCCAGGACCTCGTGCTGCAGGTGAACTCCAGCGCGACCGCCATCGTCGACTGGTACCTCGAATACGAGAACGCAATTAACTTGGTGGATTTTCGAATTTAGGAGCGATACATGCCCGAATATCTTTCGCCAGGAGTCTACATCGAGGAGCAGGATACCGGACCGGAGCCCATAGAGGGTGTCAGCACCAGCGTCACCGGCTTTGTCGGCGTCACGCAGCGCGGCCCCCTCGACACCCTGCCCCCGGTGCTGGTCACCAGCTTCCCCGAGTTCCAGCGGACCTTCGGCGGCTACTTCACGCCGAGCTTCGGAACCGCAGGGTACAACCTGCTGCCGCACGCCGTAGCCGGTTTCTTCAATAACGGAGGGCAGCTCCTCTACATCAAGCGGGTGGCGGCCACCGGCTCTAACAAGCCCGCCACGGCCGCTCCCACCAACATCGAAAACAACGTGGCGACACCGGAGATCGTCACCCGGCTGGTGACTACCGCGTCCGGCGGCGCCATCACCTTGCAGCTCCTGAGCCTGCGCGGCATCGAAGCCGGTTCCACCCTGACGCTGACGCAGATCAAAAACGGAGTCACCACCACCTCCGCTGCACTTACTGTCGCCACTTACAACGACGCCACCGGCGCCGTTACCCTCAGCGCGGCGCTCCCCGCCGGCACCAACTACGACTCCCAGTACACCGCCGTGACCGTCACGGGCTCCGGCGCGTTCACCCCCGTCTCGAACACAGGCAACTTCGGCATTACCGCGGCCGATCCCGGCGCCTGGGGCAACAACGTTCTGGTCCAGGTCCGTCCCAGTTCGCGCGCCCAGGGCCAGGTACAGAGCATCCAGGACAGCTCGCCGGGCGTCCACGATACCGTCGTGCTGAACTCCGCCGCCAACTTCTACGTCGGCGCCATCGTGGAATTCAATCGCGGCAAGACTAAGATCTACGGCAAGGTCAAAGCGGTCAACCCCAGCAGTATCCAGATGGTCACCGCCTTCCCTGCCCTCACCACCTTGGATCCCGATTTGGGCACGGTCACCACCGCCAAGACCTGCGAATTCGATCTCGTCGCGTCCTGGCAGACCGTCAGCGAAAGCCTCCGCGGCCTCACTCTCGACAACACCACGCCGTTCTTCTACGGCACCGCCATCCTCAACGGTTCGACGCTGCTGGCCGTCCCCGCCACTCCCCTCTCGGACAATGCCACGCAAGACCCGTCCACCATGCCCATCGCAACCGACGGCCTCACCCTTACCATGACCGGTGGCGACGACGGCGCCGCCGCGCCCACCCCCATCGACGTCGAGGGCAACGACGACGGCCCCGGCAATCGTACCGGCATCGCGGCGCTC
The DNA here is from genome assembly GCA_963794265.1 of Bryobacterales bacterium. GTDB lineage: Bacteria > Acidobacteriota > Terriglobia > Bryobacterales > Bryobacteraceae > CAWCDJ01. The sequence goes on along the minus strand of CAWCDJ010000003.1, from coordinate 1,650,290 downwards.
ATTGATGCCGAACAGATCAGCATCATCGCCGCCCCCGGCATTACCGACCAGACCACGCAGTCGGCGCTGATCACCCAATGCGAGAGCCTCCGCTACCGTTTCGCCATCCTCGACCCGGCGCCCACCTCGTCCGGCGGCACGCCCGGCATGGCGGATATTCAGGCGCAGCGCAGTCTCTACGACACGAAATATGCCGCGCTCTACTATCCGCGCCTCGTCGTTCTCGATCCGCTCACCAGCACCAACATAATCGTCCCGCCCAGCGGTCACATGGCCGGAATCTACGCCCAGACCGACGATTCGCGCGGCGTCTGGAAAGCCCCGGCCAATGTCGGCATCAACGGCATCCTCGATCTGGAAATCCGCCTCAGCAAGGGCGATCAGGACATCCTCAATCCGGAGACCATGAACATCTGCGCCCTTCGTGATTTCCGGCACCAGGGCCGTGGGCTTCGTGTCTACGGCGCCCGCTGCATCACCAGCCTCACGGAATGGAAGTACATCAACGTCCGCCGGCTCTTCATCTTTCTCGAGGCTTCGCTGGACCAGGGCACCCAGTGGGCCGTCTTCGAGCCCAATGATCAGAAGCTCTGGGACCGCCTGATTCAAAGCGTGTCCCAGTTCCTCACAACCGTCTGGCGCGAAGGCGGGCTGATGGGCGCCAAGCCCGAACAGGCCTTCTTCGTCAAGTGCGGCTACGACACCATGTCGCCCGACGACATTGAGAACGGGCGTCTGATCATGCTCGTCGGAGTGGCGCCGGTATTTCCGGCGGAATTCGTCATCATCCGCATCGGCCAGTTCGCCGGCGGTTCCAGCGTACAGGAGTTGTAGGAGGAGAAATGGCTACCACGCGAGTCGATCCGTATCGCGGTTTTAACTTCCGCATCGAACTGGACAACACCAGCGTCGCCTCCTTCCGGGAATGCACCGGCCTGACCATCAGCACGGACCAGGTCGACTACCGCGAAGGCACCGACGTGCCCCTTTCCGTTCGCAAACTGACCTGCCTCACCAAGTACGTCCCCCTCGTTCTGAAACGCGGCCAGACGAAGAACAAGGACCTCTGGAACTGGTACAAGAACATCGTCAACGGCGTCTCCGACCGCCGCAACGGCGCCGTCGTCCTGCAGGATGAGGAGCACAACGACGTCCTCCGCTGGACCTTCGAAAACGGCTTCATCTGCAAGTACGAAGGCTCCGGCCTGAACGCCACCAGCAACGACGTCTCGATCGAGAGCATCGAGATCTGCCATGAAGGGCTGCAACTGACCTAATCCTTACCGCGCCGCATGTCCACCCACCTCACGCCCGGAGTCTATTTCGAGAGGGCCGACCAGTCGGACCAGCCGATCCCCTCCGTGCGCACCGATATCGCGGCGTTCATCGGCATCGCGCAGCGCGGACCCGTGGGGCAGACGGTGGCGGCCACAACCTTCGCGCAGTTCCAATCCACCTTCGGCGCCTATCTCCCCAACGGCTACATGGCCTACGCCGCGCAGGCCTTCTTTCAAAACGGCGGCCAGAAGTTCTACGGCGTAAGGGTGGCGGCGCCGAAGGTCGAAACCACAACCGCCGGCCCGCAGCCGCCGGATGGCTCAGCCTCGATAGTGGTATCCGTCGCCGGCTTCGCCGCCGGCGCGCTGGTCACTGCCACGCAAACCGATTCTGCCGCCGCCGCCGGCGTACAGCCCGCGGACCGGCTGTCCTCCATCGTGAATACCGTCGCCGGATTCACCGAAGGATCTCTGGTCCGCATCCTGCAACCGGGTCCGCCGCAAGTGCAGGTCTGGAACAAAGTCCACGCCGTCGACGCTGCCGCCAAACGAATCTATTGGCAGCAGCCGCTCGACTCCGCCTTCGACCTCACCAAGCCCATCGACTTCACGGCGCCGCACCAGGCCGACATGCTCATCCAAACCGTCGACTCCTCGCTGCAGAAGCTCACCTGGGCCTCTCCGCTCGAGCCCGCGTTCGACGTCACCCAGCCCATCCAGTTCGCGTCGGGCGCCTGGCCCGCGCACGGGACTTTCCTCGACGCCGCCGGCAACCCCACCATTCGCATCGACGCCTCCACTCCCGGCGTCTGGGGCGATTCCGTCGCCGTTCACGTCTCGCAAACCCATCAGGCCGCCACCGCCACCTCTGCCCTGCCCCAGCCGCCCTCCGGCGCCTTCTCTTTCGTGCAATCCGTGGTCGGCTTTCCCGTCTTATCGCTGGTCCGCGTCTACCAGACCCACTCCCCTTCCCCGATCATCGGCTACCGCTTCGTGAAGGTCGTCGATCCCACAGTGAACCTGCTCCAATGGGACACGCCGCTCGTTCCTCAGTTCAACACAGCCGCGTCCATTTCCTTCGAAACCGTCGAATTCGCGTTCACCGTCTACCTCGCCGGCACTCCCTATGAGAGCTTTACCGGCTTGTCCCTGGTTCCCACCCATCCCCGCTACGTCGAAACCGCGGTCAACGGCAACTCGCAGTACATCGTCGCGAAGGACCTCACTTCCCCCGCCGCGCCTCCGTTGTCTCTGCCCGATCCCGGCGGCCTCGAACTCGAGGACGGCGCGTTGTACCTGGCCGGCGGCCGTGACGGCATCGCCGCCCTGCGTCCCATCGATTTCACGGGCGATCCCGGCAGCACCGAAAAGTTAGGCCTGCGCATTCTCGAAGACGTCGACGAAGTTTCCATCGTGGCCGCGCCCGATATTCTGATCGAGCCCGTCCCGCCGAACGCCACCGCTCCGCTGCCGCCGCCCGTCCGCAATCCGTGTCTCCCCGGCGCTCCCGCGTTGCCCACCGCGCCGCCGCCCGTTCCGCCCCCGGCGGAAGCCGCGCCGCAGTTTTCCCTCGCTGACGTCTTCCTCGTCCAGCAGGCCGTGGTGCAGCACTGCCAGACCATGCAATTCCGCTTCGCGGTCCTCGACCCGCCTGATTTCGGCTATCCCCGCGAGCACGTCGACCTCGGCGAGGTGCAGTCCTGGCGCCAGCGCTTCGACACCAAGTACGCGGCCCTCTATCTTCCCTGGATCTTCGTGCGCGACCCCTTGCAGCTCCGCAACCAGGTGGTGCGCCGCGTTCCGCCCAGCGGCCATGTCGCCGGCGTCTACGCCAATGCCGACCTCACCGTGGGCGTTTTCCACGCGCCCGCCAACATCGCGCTCGCGTGGGCTCAGAGCCTCACCTCGGACGTCACCCCCGCGATGCAGGCCTTCCTCAACCCGATCGGCGTCGATTGCATCCGCTCCTTCAACGGCCGAGGCCTCCGCGTCTACGGCGCGCGCACCCTCAGCAGCGAGCCGAGTTGGCGCTACGTCAACGTGCGCCGCCTCGTCTCCATGATCGAGCACGCGCTCTTCGTCGCCCTTCAGTGGGCCGTCTTTGAGCCGAATGACATCTACCTGCGCCACTCGCTGAAGGCCTCCATCTCGGGCCTGCTCGAATCCATCTGGAAACAGGGCGGCCTCGCGGGCAATACCGCCGCCGACGCCTTCTACATCATCTGCGACGACACCAACAACTCGCAGGCCACTGCCGCCAACGGCCAGCTCTTTGTCGACATCGGCGTCGCGCCCACCATTCCCGCGGAATTCGTCATCTTCCGCATCGGCGCTACCCAGGACACCCTGGAGGTGTCGGAATGAGGAGGCAACCGTGAGCGCTCTGGCAGCCGCATTGCGAGTCGATCCCTATCGCTCGTTCAACTTCCTGATCCGCCTCACCGACACCACGACGGCGCTGACCAGCATCATGAGCGCCATCACCACGGCCACCCAGGGCGGCTTCAGCGAGTGCAGCGGTCTGGAGATCAGCCTCGACGTCGAAGAGTACCGCGAAGGCGGCAACAACGGCACCGTGCTGCGGTTTCCCAGCCGTATCAAATGGCAGAATCTCCGCTTCAAGCGCGGCATGGCGCTCTCGGACGACCTGTGGAATTGGCACTACAGCTTCACCCAGGGCAAGGTGCAGCGCCGCGACGGCCTCATCGCCCTCCAGGACGAAGAGCACAACCCCGTGAAGGTCTGGAAATTTACCCGCGGGCTACCGGTCAAGTGGACCGGCCCCACCCTCAACGCCGCGCAAAGCCAGGTGGCCATCGAAGAGCTGGAAATCGCGCATGAGGGACTGACGCTGCTGAGTTGAAGAGAAGCTTATGGACCTGCGGATCAATCGAGTCGACAGCCGGGTGCACGCAACCGATTCCGAGGCGCTCATGGATCCCCGCATCATGAGCGAAATCGTCCGGGTCTGCGTCGCCGCCGTCAAACGCGAGTTGCAGCGCGACGAAAGAATCGCCAAGGAGAGCCGCCTCAGTTCCGGCGTCTCCTCGGACCGCTGAAGGAGAACAGAAACCCATGGCGCTGCCCCTCAAAGCGACGTTTCAGAAAGTGAACGACGACGGAACGCTGACCACGCCGCCCCTCGCGGTCAGCTTCAATCCGACCGAGTACACGCTGAACAAGGCGGCGCAGATCGCCGAAATCGCCATCCCCGGGCTCGATTCGCCCATCATCCAGTTCGTGCGCGGCCAGACCGAAACCCTGTCGCTCGATCTCTTCTTCGATTCCACCGAAAACGGCATGGACGACAACGCCGTTTCCGTCACCGTCAAGACCGATCAGTTCTACCAACTCGTCAAGATCGAAGGTCAGAAGCACGCGCCGCCCATCTGCTTCTTCTCCTGGGGCAACACCTTCCCGGGCCAGCGCGCCTATGCGCTGCAGGGGCTCGGCACCGGCGCCCAGCAGCGGTTCGGCTTCAAATGCGTGGTGGAAAGCGTGCGGCAGCGCTTCACCCTCTTCAGCCCGCAAGGCGTTCCCCTGCGCGCCACGCTCACCATTTCCCTCAAGGAATACAAGACCCTGAAGGAGCAGGTTGACGAGCTCAACAAAAGTTCGCCTGACCACACCCATACCCACGTGGTCCAGACAGGCGAAACCCTGGCGCAGATCGCCAACCAGGAATATACCGACCCGAGCCAGTGGCGCGCCATCGCCACCGAGAACAAGATCCTCGATCCGCTCGTCCTGCAGCCGGGCGCCGTGCTCGTCATCCCCGCGCTGACCGCTTAGGAACAACATGGCTACCGCGCCCATCCCGCTCTATAGTCCGGACCAGAAGGAGACCTTCTATGTTCCCGCCGTCCAGGTCTATATCCGCGGGCAGAAATTGAAAGACAACATCATCAACGACATCCTCCAAGTCACCTACAAGGACAGCATCAACGAGATCGACTCCTTCGAGATCGAGATCAACAATTGGGACGCCGATGCCCGCGTCTTCAAGTTCACGCCGCCCGTCAGCAACGACTACGTCGGCGTCTTCAACCCCGGCGCTCCCATCGAGCTCTGGATGGGCTACGAAAAGAACATGCGCATGATGATGCGCGGCCAGGTCACTTCGCTCGAACCCAATTTTTCCGAATCCGCCGCCCCCACCCTCTCCGTCCGCGGCCTCAACGAACTGCATCAGTTCCGCACCGAGCAGCACACCTATTCCTGGCTCAACGACGAAATGATCAAGCAGGGCAACCCCGGCAAAACCGACACGCAGATCGCGCAGGAGCTCGCCTCCAGACCCGTCAAGAAAGGCCAGCCCGGCCTCGGCATCCCCATGCGCACCAATCCCGCGCCGGACGAAGCCATCGATCCCGTCGTCTTCATGAACAATCAGTACGACATCGTGTTTCTCCTCGAGCGCGCGCGGCGTCACGGCTACGAGGTCTATCTCGAAACCATCAAAGGCGTGCAGGATCTCTATTTCGGGCTCTCTGAAAATAAAGCGACGGCTCCGGTCTATGAGTTGGAGTGGGGACGCTCCCTCATCAACTTCCGGCCCACGCTCTCTACCGCGAAACAGGTCTCGCAGGTCACCGTGCGCGGCTGGGACCGCAAGAGCAACAGCAAAATCGAAGAGACCTTCACGCTGCAGGATTTGTGGAAAGCGCAGAACCTTTCCCAAACCGAAATCGCCCGCCGCACGTTGATCGCCCAGGCCTACGGCAATCGCACCGAGGTGGTCACCGACAAGCCGGTGTACACCAAGCAGCAGGCCAAGCAGCTCGCCCGCTCCATTCTCGAAGAACAGGACAAGCAGTTGATCGAAGCCACCGGCTCCACCGTCGGGCTCCCCGATCTCCGCGCGGGCTGCAACGTCTATATCACCGGCTTCGGGCCGCCGCCGAAAGCCGCCATTAACCCCGCCGGAGTCATCGACTTCGACGGCAAATATTACGTCAAGGAAACCACCCACACCATCGGCGGCAGCGGGTACCGCACGGACTTCTCCGTGCGCCGGGAAGGTTCGGACTAGGGACACACATGGGGCAGATGAAAGGAATCGTGACGGGACAAGTGGTCAGCACGGCAGACCCGGACGGTCAGGGCCGCGTGCAGGTCAGCTTCCCCTACCTCGGCGGCGAAAACCAGAGCACCTGGGCGCCCGTCGCCACCCTTATGGCGGGCAAAAAGCGCGGCTCCTGGTTCATGCCGCTGCCCGGCGACGAAGTGCTCGTCGCCTTCAACCAGGACGACGTCGGCCACCCGTACATCATCGGCTATCTCTGGAACGGCGAGGATACGCCGCCCGAAACCGACGTCCACGTGCGCGTCATCCGCTCCCTCAACGGCCACGAAATTCGCATTTATGATCCCGAGGTGGAGGGCGGCGATACGGGCTTCATCCGCATCCAGTATTCGCGCGGCGGCGGACAGGCCAACATCGTCGAGCTGGCGAACGGCGGCATCACGATTCGCAGCGATACGGCCATTCAGATCGAAGCCCCCAGCGTCATCATCAACGGGCGGCTGGTGATCCCCAGCGCGGGAAATATTTGAGGAGAGAATCTTGGGCAGCCCATTAACCAGTCCGTCCGTCATTCCGTGCATCCAGATCCCGGAGGCGCATACCTTCCAGATCCGCCTGCCGTTCGGCGGCGCGCTCCAGTCGTTCGCCAATTTCGCCGACGGCCCGCCCACCGATTGCGCCCTCATCCACAGCCTCATCCTGCAACTGATGCCCACGCTCGGCGGCATGACCTGCTTTCTCAACGTGCTCGGTGTCATCAAGGCGCTGCAGGATTTCGCCTCCAGCCCCAACCCGCTGAGCAGCCTAGGAGAGCTCACCACCGCCATCAACAAGATGTTGGGCTGTTTCAACGTTTTCACCAACATCCCGTCGATGATCGGCGACATCCTGCGCCTCATCATCGCCTACCTGCGCTGCTTCATCCACGCCGTGGAAAGCGTCCTCGAATTTCAGGCGCAGATCGATTTGAACGCCGCCCAGGGCAACCCCGTCATGCTGGCGTCCCTGACGTGCGCGCAGAACAACGCCGGCACTTCTCTGGCTCAGTTGATGCAGGCCCTTTCCGTCATTGAGCCGCTCATGGATATGTTGAAGCCGATTATGCAGCTCGGCCCGGTATCGGTCTCCCTGCCGTCCTTCGAGGACGTCACCGCCGCCAAGGACATCGATACCGCGCTCAAGAATTTGGACAACACCTTGAACCAGATCCAGCAGGTCGCGGATCAACTGCCGTAGCCGAGGAGAAACCACCGATGGCCGTCAGCCCAAGCAGAGTCTACATCGGAAACGGATGGAAGTTCCCCATCCAGGTCAGCCCTACCGGCCAACTCACCTATGAGGCCGGAGAGCAGGACATCCAGGAAGCCATCTGGATCATTCTCGGTACCGCGCGCGGCGAGCGCCAGATGCTGCCCACCTTTGGCTGCGGCATTCACGATCTGGTCTTCGCTCCCAACAACCCCGCCACGCAGGGCAACGTAGCGCACCTGGTAAAGACGGCGCTCACCGAATGGGAGCCCCGCATCGACGTGCTCGACGTGAATGTCACCGCGCCGGCCGACAACACCCTGCTCATCCGCGTCGACTATCGCATCCGCTCCAACAACAGCTTCGGAAACCTCGTCTATCCCTTCTACATCACGGAGGGCGCCGGTCAATAGCCATGCCACTCCAAGCGCCCAATCTCGATGACCGGCAATTCTCCGACATCCTCGCGGAAGCCAAAACTCTCATTCCGCGGTACGCGCCGGAATGGACCAACTTCAACGAAAGCGATCCCGGCATCACGCTGGTCGAGCTGTTCGCGTGGATGACCGAAATCATCGTCTACCGCCTGAATCAGGTGCCGGACCTCAACTACATCAAGTTCCTGCAGCTGATCGGCATCGAGCTCGAACCCGCGCAGCCGGCCGTTGCCGAACTTACCTTCGCCCTCACCCGGCCCGACATCGCCACCGCCATCGTTCCCATGGGTACCCAGATCGCCGCCACCGGCGCCACCGGAACGCCCATCCTCTTTGAGACCGACACCGCCCTGATCGCCATCGGCGCCACCCTCGCCGCGCTCCAAAGCTACGACGGCACCGGCTACACCGTCCAGACGAACAAGAACGCCAATGCCGGCCAGTGGTTCTACCCCTTCGGCCAAAACCCAAAAACCGGCAACGCCCTCCTGCTCGGTTTCTCCTCGCCCGTCACCTTTCCGTCGGACCAGATCAACCTCGCCGTCACCCTCTTCGAGGACAGCCTTTCCCGGCCGGTCGTGCAGTGCGGCGGCGCCATTCCGCCCCCCGCCACGCTCATCTGGGAGTATTGGGACGGCCGCGAATGGCAGCAGATCAGCCTCGACCGCGACGACACCCGCGCCTTCTCCCAGAACGGCCACATCTTCTTCCCCGGCCCCGGTAGCGGTGTCGCCATAGCCCAGCTCGGCAGCGTCCAGGGCACCTTCTATTGGATCCGCGCCCGCGTCGAAAACGCCACCTACGAAACGGCGCCGCAAGTCTCCGCCATCCGCACCAACACCACCAGCGCCACCCAGGCCATCACCTTCACCGACGAAGTGCTCGGCGGCAGTCAGGGCACACCCAACCAGACCTTTCAGCTCGCCAACGTCCCCGTCGTCGTGCTCGCCACGCCACTCCGCGTCCAGAACACCGACGGCAGCATCGTCATGGTGAAGAGCGTCCGCATGGAGATCGACGAGGGCCAGGGCTTCTTCGTCTGGCAGGAGGTCGACGACTTCTTTGCCTCCGGTCCCAACGATCGCGTCTTCACCATCGATCGCAACCTCGGCACGATCGCCACCGGCGACGGCGAGCATGGACGCATCCCGGTCGCCAACCAGACCAATCCCACCGCCAACGTCGTCGCCCGCCAGTATCGCGCCGGCGGCGGCAGCGCCGGCAACGTCGGCCCCGGCTCCATCAACCAGCTGCAATCCTTCGTCCCCTCCATCGACTCCGCCACCAACTACGACCCCGCCACCGGCGGCACCGACGAAGAAAGCGTCGCCGACGCCAAACTCCGCGCATCCCTCGCGCTCAAGAGCAACGATCGCGCCGTCACCGCCGAGGATTTCGAATACCTCGCCACCCAGGCGCCCGGCGCCAACGTCAGCCGCGCCCTCGCGCTCCCCCTCTACCACCCCAACTTTCCCAACGGTCAGATCCCCGGCGTGGTCACCGTCATCGTGGTGCCCGATTCCCTCGCGCCCAACCCCATGCCGAACCGCACCACCTTGCAGGCCGTATGCGCCTACCTCAACTCGCACCGCCTGCTGACCTCGGAAATCTACGTCGTCGGCCCCGTCTATCGCAAAACCCGCATCGACGTCCAACTCATCGTCAACCCCGGCTTCGACCTGGCGCAGGTCAAGAACACCGTCTTGGCCGCGCTCGACACATTCTTCGATCCTTTGCGCGGCGGCAGCGACGGCACCGGCTGGCCCTTCGGCGGCACCATCTATTACTCCGACGTCTATCGCATCATCTTCACCACCGATGGCGTCCAGCGCATCCAGGACAACCAGTTGCTGATCTGGCTTGACGGCCTGCTCCAGCAGTTCTGCCGCGACGTCCCGATCAATCCCGGCGAGCTTCTCTATAACGACCCGCAAGGGCACAACGTACAGGTCTCCTACGGCAGTTGAGACAACCAACCATGGACGCGGCGCCGCACTATCTGTTGAATGGCCTGGCCGGCTGGCGAGCCGGCGCGCTCGACGGCGCTGCCCTGTCCGCCTGCGGCAACACGCTCGCCCTCCAGCCTCTGCCCGGTTCCCTGCGCCCGCTCATCGATGATGCCGGTTCGCTCGGCGGCTTCGCCGAAGCCATCGGCATCGCCCTCGATTCCCAGGACCGCGTCTACGTCCTCGACCAGAAGCACTGTGCCGTCAAACGCTTCGACCGCTGCCGCCGCGAGTTTTTCCGCCTCCCCTGCATCGGCGGCTGCGGCGCCGCCCCGCGCCGCCTCTCCTCGCCCCACGGTCTCGCCATCTCCGCCTGCGACAACCTCTACATCGCCGACACCGGCAATTTCAGAGTCCAGGTCTTCTCCCTCGCCGGCTTCGCGCTGCGCGCCATCTGGGGCCCGTTCGAAGTCGTCTCCTCCGCATCCGGCGTGTCGATCAAACGGGCCGTCCCCGCAATCGCGCCTCCCGGTCCCGACTGCACGTCCTCGGTGGTCTATCCGCCCGCCACGTGGCAGCCCTGGGATATCGCCGTCTCCCCGCGCGGCCGCGCCTACGTCTCCGATTACGCCAACGGTCTGATCCATGTCTTCGACGCCGGCGGCCGCTGGAGAGCCGCCTACAACGGTGCCGGCTCGAACACCCTCGCCTTCGTCAAACCCACTCGCGTCGCCCTCGATAGCGAAGACCGCCTCTACGTCCTCCAGGAAGGCGTGCCCTATGTCGTCGTACTCGACGCCGCCGGCAAGTTCCTCGACACCGTCACCGCGCCCGCCCAGATCACCGGGCGCTTCTGCCCCGTCGCCGTCGCAGTCGATCGCAACGGCAATCTCTGCTTGAGCGAATGCGTCACCCGCCAGACGTATTTCTACCAGCCGAACGGCGATGGCGGCTGGTGCTGCGCCCGCTGCTGCGGTTCCGTTGCCGCGCTCGCCTCCTCCATCGTTTTCGACCGCTCCGGCGTCCCGCTCTTCGCCGATGGCTCGCAGCGCGTCTGCCAGCTTGTCCCCGATGCTCAATACCCGCTCACCGGCCGCTACTACTCCGAGCCTCTCGACAGCCACACCTACCAGTGCGTCTGGCACCGCGCCGCTCTCCGCGGCAGCGTTCCGCCGGGAACCGCCGTCCAGGTCGACACCTTCACGTCCGAATCGCCCAAGCCGCTCGACGAGATCCTCACCCTTCCCGAACGCCGCTGGTCCACCGGCCAGCGCGATACCGACACCACCACCTGCCATTGGGATTGCCTGCTGCAAGCCCCGCCGGGCCGCTATCTCTGGCTCCGCCTGACTCTCGCCGGCGATGGCGTCGCCACCCCCACGCTCGATCAGGTCAAGGTCTATTACCCGCGCTCCTCCTCCGCCCAGTACCTTCCCGCGGTCTATCGCGAAGCTTCCGCCACCGGCGACTTCCTCGACCGCTTCCTCTCCATCTTCGATTCCATCCGCAGCCGCACCTCCGACCAGATCACTTACCTCGCGTGCTATTTCGACCCGCGCTCCACGCCCGCCCGGCCGCTCCGGCAAGGCGAAACCGACTTCCTTTCCTGGCTCGCCTCCTGGCTGGGCCTCAGCCTGCAAAACAACTGGCCCATCGCCAAACGCCGCCGGTTGGTCCGCCAGGCGCACCGCCTCTTCGCGCTGCGAGGCACGCCCGAGGGCATGAAGCTCGCCATCGAGCTCTACGCCGGCGTTCGCCCCCAAATCCTCGAGCTATTCAAGCTCCGCCGCTGGATCTTCGTCAACGGCTCCCGCCTCGGAGACGCCAGCGTCTTCGGCGACTCCGTCCTTCGGCGGCTCCAGGTCGGCGTCAACTCGCGAATCGGTTCTTTCAAGCTCGTCGATTTCGGCGATCCCACTTTGGATCTCTTCAACGTTTACGCGTATCAGTTCGTCGTCGTCGTGCCCCGCTGGAAGGGCGCAACGGCGGCCGACGAACAGACGCTCCAGCAGGTAATCGACATGGCCAAACCAGCCCATACCCAAGGCGTTCTGCAATGGGCCGAGCCCCGATTCCGCGTGGGCTTGCAGGGCTTCGTGGGCGTCGATACCGTCATCGGCCGCTATCCGCTGGGCGTCATCGAAGGTCAGGGAAAACTCGGCTATGACACCGTCCTGGGCAGCCCTGCCGAGGCCGCATCGCCCCCATCGATGTCGGTCGGCGACAAATCCAGAGTCGGCTGCAACACGGTATTGAGGTGAGAAAGCGAGGCAGCACCATGGGCGACTGCAATTGCAAGAACGGCAGTGGAAACACGAGAGCGGTTTGCGTCGAATGCGACATCCCGCAGATGGCGCGCAACCACTACTTCACCGGCAAGCTCCTGGTCGAACGGGATTTTACCGACGAGCAGCGCTATGAAATGGGCAAGCTGCGGCGCCACAACCAGCGGCTCCACGGCTGGGGCGCGGTCTGCGGCCTGAAAGTAAACCCGCACCCGCTCTGCGGCGACCGCTACGTTATCATCGAGCCCGGCACCGCCATCGATTGCTGCGGCCGCGAGATCCTCGTCGGCCAGGAAGAATACTTTGACTTCAAAGACGCCTTCCTGGCCAAATGGCAGGCGCAGCACGGGCCCGACTCCCAGCCCGACGACAGCCCGCATCCCTTCCAGATCTGCGTCTCCTACAAGGAATGTCCCACCGAGGACGTCCCCGCCATCTTCGACGATTGCAACGCCGATTCCTGCCAGCCCAACCGCATCCTCGAATCCTACGGCTTCGACGTCATTCTCGATCCCCCGGTCAAGCCGAAAGACGCCGACGCCTTCGACCTCGATTGGTCCTGCACCATCGGCCTCGCCAACGCCGTGCGCGTTGCCGAAAACGATACCGCCGGCCGCATCTACGTCCTCACCTCCGACTCCACCACCGCCACCGTCTACGCCGTCGATGCCGCCAACGATTCCATTCGCGCCTCCCAGGCGTTCGCCAAGAACGCCGGCCTCGATCTCGCCGTCTCGCCCGCTGGCGATTTCATCTACGTCGCGCTGCAGCCGTCTCAGCCGCCCGGAACGCCGCCCCAAGTCCTCGTCCTCGCAACCGCGGATCTCACCACCACCATCAACACGCTGCCCGTCACCGGAGCCGCCGCCGGCGACTCCGTCCGCCTTGCCGTGGCCCCGTCTCCCGACGGTCGCCTCCTCGCCGCCTCCCCTGCAGTCGGCGTCCTGGTCTGGGCTACCGATATCGACACCACCAACCCGCCCGCCGCGCCGGCCACCGTCACCGTCGGCACGAAACCCGTCGACCTCGCCATCGGCGAAGACGGCCAGTACGCCTACACCTCCAATTCTGGCAGTAGCAACGTCAGCGCCATCGCGCTCAAAACCGCAACCCTCACCGTCACCACGTTTGCCGCCAATCTCGGCGGCGCCACGCCGTCCGCCATCGCCGCCGCCACTACCACCAAGGGCGACATCCTCGCCGTCCTCGACACCGCCGGCGCCACCCTCTACTCCATCTCCGTCCCGCCGGCCGGACCGGGATCGGCCGCCGGTATCGGAACTGCTACCGGCTTCGCCCATCCGCCTCTCGCCCTCGCAATGTCGCCCGCCGGCCGCTGGGCCTACGTCCTCGAAAAGGACACCGCCGCGCCCGGCCACGGCTTCATCCAGGCAGTAGACGAGCACGCCGTCGAGCTCGGCCTCGCGAATGTCCTTTCCGCGCCCGTCACCGTCGGCACCGGCCCCACCAGCATCGCGGTCAGCCAGGATGGCGCCCACCTCTATGTCACCTACGCCGGCGATGGCTCCGGCGTCGCCGGCGGCGTCTCGATCCTCCAAGTGTCCGAGACCGCCTGCGGCGATCTCTTCCAGGAAGCCATCGAGGGCTGCCCGGATTGCACCGACGGCAACTGCATCGTCCTCGCCACCATCAAAGGCTACGTTTACAACAGCACCGTCACCGGCGCCGAGATCGACAACCTCACCGACCGCCATCTGCTCGCCAGCACCCAAACCCTCACCGACGTCGTGCGCTGCCTCCTCGCCCAGGGCGCCGGAGGCGGCAAGCCCGGACCGCAAGGCCCGCCCGGCCCCACCGGTCCGCAAGGCTCGCAGGGTCTCCAAGGCCTACAGGGCTTGCAAGGCCCCACCGGTCCAGGCCTCGAAACCGGTCTCACCCGCATCGACGCCCTGAGTTGGGCGCACGCCCAGGGCGGACAATCCACCGTGCCGGTCGAATCGGCCAGCTCCGTCGCGCAGGGCTTCGTCATCCGCTTTACCGCTCCCATTCAGGTCAAGCAGATCGACACGAACATCTTCCAGGTCGGCGTGCGGGCGTCCAACATCAAGGCGAGTTGGGGGAACTGGACGCACTTCGTCCCCGGCCAGATTTTCCCGTGCACCCCCAAGCTGAATGGCGCCGGGCAGATCATCTCCGCGACCCTCGCCACCGGCCCCGCCACCGGCGTCGCCTTTGTGCTCTCCAGGGAAGAGCTTCCCCAAAGCGTGCCCGTCCGCATCTACTTCCACGGCGATTTCGTCCTGGATGGCGCCGGACGCGCCATTTGCTCGAATTTCGTGCGCGCTCAATTGCCCACCGGCGAAATTCCCGCCGGCGGAAATCTGGGCATCGAGGGTGGCGTATTCGAGAGCTGGTTCACCATGGCCTGACCGCGGACGCGAGCCGACAAGAGGAGATATCGAAATGCCGACCATCACGAGAAAGGCAGCACCTTCCCAGCGAACCAACGCCGCGGTGAATACCCGCGCCTCCGCCTCCACCGCCGCCTCCGCGGCCCAATGCTGCTGCCCGGCCTGCACCGGTTTGCAATGCCTGGACCGCACCAGGTTCTTCGCCGGGCAACTGCTCACCGAAGCGGATCTCAACAACGAGCAGTCTTACTTGCTCGCCAAGAACCGCCTCCATAACCGCTACCTGCACGGCTGGGGCGTCGTCTGCGGACTCCAGGTCGTCTGCGGCGAATGCGATGGCTGGGTCACCGTCAAAACGGGCTACGCGCTCGACCCCTGCGGCAACGACATCATCGTCTGCGCCGATCAGCCCTTCAACGTCCTCAAGGCCATCCAAGCCTGCTGCGCCCCGTCCACCACCACGTCCAATTGCTCGCCGCTCCGCTCTCCACCGCCGCCTACGTGCCAGGACACCATCCAGCACTGGTGCATCACCATCCAATACCAGGAGCAGGCGTCCCGGCTCGTCACCGCACTCCAGCAGACGCAGGCCAAGACTTCCTCATGCGGCTGCGGCTGCGGAGGCAGCGGCGGTTGCGGCTGCGGTGGCCATGGCAACGGCGGCGGTGGCTGCGGTTGCGGAGGCAACGGCAGCAAGAGCAAATCGGCCACGCAAACCTCCACAACCACCACGGCGCCCGCCGGGGCCTGCGAGGCCACTCGCATCCTCGAAGGCTTCCAGCTCGGCGTCTGCTCGGAGCAGCCGCAGCTGCAAACCAAGAATAATCCCTACCTCCCACAGCCCGGCACCGCCCGCTATCAGCTCCTCCAGTGCATCACCGCGGTCGAACAGATCATTCTGCAAGCGCCCGACTTCTCGACTGTCGGCACCTGGACCGCCCAAACCGCGTACCAAGCCGCCTGCAAATACCTCGTCACCGTCCGCAACTTCCTCTCCCAGTCCGATCTCATCAATTGCGCCATTCTCGACACCATCAGCGCCATCACCGTCAATCCCATCGGCCCCAATCAACCCCTCGATCAGTACGTGAACTCGCTCGCCGCCACCATCACGCAGCTCAACACCGAGCTCGCCGTCAGCGCCCTCGATTGCCTCTGCCTCGACCTGCTCCCGCCCTGCCCGCCCGATCCCTGCGACAACCGCGTCTGCCTCGCCTGTGTCTCCATCCAGAACGGCAAAATCATCAACATCTGCAACTTCGGCTGCCGGCGCCAGGTCGTCACGTTCCCCTCCCTCTACTATTGGCTCTCCCTGTTCGGCTTCGACCGCGTCCTCACTCTGCTCACCACCGGCCTGCAGCGCCTCTGCTGCGGTCAGCGCGATCAGTTCGTCACCGGCATCGGCGATTTCAACGCCCGCGAAAACTTCACCACCGCCGGCTTCAGCAATTCCGCCATGATGAACCGTATGATGGAGGTCTTCCTCTCCCAGAACCTCGGAGCCACCATCGTCAACGCCGGTAACCCCCAGGCCGCCGCCGTCGACCTCCGCCCCCTCATCGGCCTCTCGGCCAAGGAGAGCATCGTGCAATTGGAACGGCAATACGGTATCCAGAACGTCACGCCCGTCCCCGTCGATGCCGACCCCGCCTGGACCGACGACGCCGTAACCGCGGCCTCCCAATTCGCCCCCGCCGCCTTCTCCCGGCAGTCGCCGCTCACCGTCTACACCAAGGGCGACCTCATCGTTGGCTTCGACGTCACCAACCCAACCGACGTCCTCGCCCGCCAGGTAGCCGACCTCCAGCAGCAGATCTCCAACCTGCAGCAACAGTTCAGCTCGCGGAGAAAAGGATAGCCCGCCATGGCGAACATCACCGATATCGAACGCCTCAACTATTACGAAGGCGAATTCCTGGGTGCGGTCGATTTCGAAGCCGAGCAGGAATACCACCGCGATATGCGCCGCCGCCACAACGTCGGCCAGCACACCCTCGGCATCGTCGCGGGCCTCGACCTCGCCCAGGTTCCCAACGGCAACCCCGACAACGAAGTCGACGTCTTCCTCATGCCCGGCATGGCCGTCGACGGCTTCGGCCGCGAGATTGTCGTCTTGAACAAGTTCCAGCTCACGCCCTCGCTCTTCGCCGCCTTCTTCACGCCCTTCCCGAAAATGATGAGCATCTGGATCGGCTACGAGCAGGTGCCCCTTCAGCCCTCGACCGACGCCTGCGCCAGCGCCAACCAGTCCAACGCGTTCGGCCGCACCCAGGAAACCTACCGCATCGTCATCAACCCGCCCCTTCCCGCCAATGATCCCGTGGTGGTCGATGGCGTCGACATCCTTCCGCCCATCCCGCAGACCACCCCGCCCACGCCCACCCCGGGCGCCGAGGTCCTGCCCTTCGACAACTCCGTCCCGTTCCAGGAATTCCCCGCCGACGACACCGCCGCCACATGGCTCCTGCCGCTCGGGCAGATCAACTGGGACGCTTCCAAACAGCGCTTCCTGCAAATCGATCCCGCGGCCGCCGCTCTCGGCCGCCAGTACGTAGGCGCCGTCGCCGCCACCATCTTCGCCCCCGCCGGCCAGCTCACCATCCAGGACCGCTTCACCCCCTCGCCGCTCCAGAGCTTCCCCGCCTACCCCGGCGTCTCCGCCGAGGTCCAGGGCGCGCTCACCGTCGATCGTCTCTTCAACGCCATCCAGCAGGCCCTCATCGGAACGCCTGCCAATCCCGCCGGACCTCCGCCCGCCGCGCCGCTCACCGTCGTGGCCGCCGGAACCGGCGAGGAGCTCATCCAGTTTCAGAATCCGTCCGCCCAGCCCACCTGGCACATCAGCGAAAACCTCAACGGCAACACGCCCGGCCTGAACATCGGCGAGATCACGCCCAAAGGCGCCGTCAACGACGCCCGCCTCTTCATCCGTCCCACCATCACCACCGCCGCTCCCAGCGATCAGAACGTCGGCGTCGGCACCACCACGCCTCGCAACCCCGTCGGCATCCGCGGCCGCGGCGCCTGGGAAGAGCTCCTCAGCTTCGAAGATTCCGGCGGAGTCACGCACTGGCACGTCAATCAGAACCCACAGGGCAAGGACGCCGCCGGCAATCCCTTCGTTCGCGGCTTGAACTTCGCCGAGACCAGCGGCGCCGACTTTCGCCTCTTCCTCGAAGAAGGCGGCAACGTCGGCGTCGGCACGCCCCTGCCCCAACAGAACCTCAGCGTCAACGGCGGCCTCAATATCGACCAGGCCAATATCAATGGCGGCACCATCAGTCCCGGACTCACCTTCGGCAGCGGCAGCGGCGAAGGCATCGCCTCCAAGCGCACCGCTTCCGGCAATCAGTACGGCCTCGATTTCTACACCGAGTTCGCCGTCCGCATGAGCATCTCAAACGCCGGCGACGTCGGCATCGGCACCAACGCGCCCGCCTCCCAGCTCCACATCTCCGGCGGCGAATGGGACCTCACCAACACCGAAGGCGACTTCAAAATCGGCAACTCCGCCATGCGCCTCAAAATCGGAGTCGCGCTCGGCGGCGGCGGCGCCGGCGACGCGCGCATTCGCGCCCAGGGCGGCACCAGCCGCCTGATGATCGGCTCCGGCACCGATGATACGGTCACCATCGTCGGTGGCCGCGTCGGCATCGAAAACCTTACCCCCGCCGCCACCCTCGACGTCACCGGCGACATCAAAGCCTCCGGCGGCATCAGCGCCGCGACCGCCGTTCTCAACGGCGGCACCACCATCAACGGCGGCGTGAGCATCAACGGCGGCACCTCCATCAACGGTGGCTTGCTCGTAAACGGCGACGTCACCGTCACCGGCAAGCTCAACGCGCCCACCAAGAACGGCTGCGTCGCCGACCGCTTCGTCTATCGCGATACCCAGCCGCTCGAGCGCGGCGACGTCGTCATCGTCAGCCCCAAACCCGCGCTCCACCGCTACGGCCCCGATGACATGATCCCGCTCGTCGAGGTGCAGCTCACCAACGAGTCCCACGACGCTCGCGTCTGCGGCATCGTCCATGTCCCCACGCTCGAAGACGACCAGAACCCCGGCATCGATACCACCCAGCTCGCCGGCGCCCACATCGGCCTCATGGTCACGCTTGGCGCCTACGCCTACTGCAAGGTGGACGCCGGCCCCGGCCCCATAGAAGCCGGCGATCTGCTCACCACCAGCAACACCCCCGGCTACGCGCAGAAGTGGAAAGGCGGGCGGAAAACCGGCGCCGTCATCGCCAAGGCGCTCGCCGCCCTGAAAAAGGATCGGGGCGTCATCCCCGTCCTCGTCTCGCACCAATAAAGGAGGTCGGCTCATGAAGGAGCGTCTCGGAGAACTCCGCAGCGAATATGAGAAGGGCAATCGCGAACTCGCCATGCTCGACCAGCGCCGCCAGGAAGTGCGCGCCACCATGCTCCGCATCAGCGGCGCCATTCAGGTGCTCGAAGAGTTGATTGCCATGGAGAGCGGCCGGACCCCCGACGGCGTCCCGGCCCAGGCCTGCCCGTGAGCGGCGCCGACGCCCAATCCCGCATCACCATCGACCTCTGGCGCACCACCTACGTCGTGTCCTCCGGCCATCCCACCCCGGAGGACTTCCGCGGACGCCTCGACGAATTGGTCACCGCCCGCCTCCCCGAAGTCTGCGCCCAGTGGTTGAGCGACGCCCTCGATCCCGCTGACGAATCCGTCTGGCTCATCCGCGAGCTCGATCTCGATTTCACCGTCCAGGCCGGCCGCCACGCCGCCGACCGCCTCCCCTCCGTCTGGGGCCGCCAGTTGGCCGTTCAGGTTACCCGCGCCATCGCCCGCGGCCCCGTCGGCGACAGCGTACTCTACTTCCCCAGCCGCGCCGCCTATCTCGCCCACTTCCTGCGCGACCTCGCCGGCGGCCGCGCCTGGGACAAGTGGTATTACAGCGAATTCGATTCTCTCCACAGCCTCTCCCACAGCCGCGCCATTGCCGAAACCCTCTCGCGCGATCCCGCGACCGCCGGTGCCGTGCTGCTCCACCTCGCCTCCGTCCGCGGCCTGCGGGAAATCCTCGAAGTGCTCACTCCCGCCGACGCCGCCGCCATCTATCATGCAGCCCTCGCCCCGCCCGCCGACCCCGCTGCCGGCGGCGCATCTAAATGGGCCGGAACCCTGCTCGAATTGTGGAACGACAAGCCACTCCTCGCCGACGGCGACAACCCCTTCCGCGACGGCCTCTGGCTCGCCGCGCTAGCCGGCTCCCGTTCCCCCGAAGCCCTGCGCGACTCCGATTTCTCGGCCGCCCTCGATGGCTTTCTGCACCTGCGCCGCGTCCTCGCCCAGGTCCGCTCCGCATCCGTTTTGGACGCCCTCATCCGCGGCCTCGCCGCCCGCGGAACCGATGCCGTCGACGAGCTCTCCGCCCTCGCCGCGAAAGCCGGTGCCGACGATCCCGCCGCCGCCCTCCGCTTCTTTGCCGCCTTCATGCAGGGCGATGCCGACCTCGGCGCGCAGGCGGCCGGCGTCCTCCTCAGCGACGAGTACCTCCGCCGTTCCGCCGCCAATCCGGTCTGCGGTCAAACCGTTCTCTCCCGTTTCGCCGGCATCTTCCGCCTCGGCGCCAGCTTCCTCGCCGCCGGCTGCGAATCCGCCATCGCAGAACCGGTCCTCAGGCGCCTCATCGCCATCCAATGCCTCGGCGCCGCCCGCGCCGCCGAAACCGAGTCCGATCCCGCCACCCGCCTTTTCTCCGGTTCTGACGCGCCCCTGCCCGCCGCTCTCGCCGGTCTCCGCGACACTGTCGATCCCGGCGAAATTCAGCTCGCCCTCCTCCGCCACCTCGTTGAATCCGGCCGCGCGGACGGTCGCTGTCTCGTCGCCGATCCCATCGCCTCGCACGGCGCCATCCTCTTCCGCGACCTCCTCCGCAATGACTGGCTCTGGGCCGCCCCTCTCACCGAAGACCCTGCCGCCGTCATCCGCCAGTCTCTCGCCCGCATCTCCTCCCTCCTCGGCGCCGGCCCCCAGATCCTCATCCTCGCCGGCGGCCTCAGCGACCTCGTCGTAGAGGGAACCCAGGTCACCACTTCTGAAACCCTCGCCTCCGCCCCCGCCGATCTCGCCGCCGCCTTCAGCGCCAAACCCGAGCGCCTCGCCCGCCTCCTCAAATCCGCGTGGCCCGATTTCAATTACTTCTCCCTCGCCGCCTGGCATCCCGGCGCCCCCTCGTTCGACCTCGCTTGCACCCTCGCCGCGCGGGCCGTCATGCGCCACTTCAGCCGCCGCCTGATCGGCTTCGACACCGCCGGCCCCGAGCATCTCTACACCAACTTTCTGGCGGGCCGCGGAACCCTGCTCGATACCGGCGACCGCATCGAGGTCGCCCTGCCCGCACCACCCCTATCGGTCATCCTCCGCATGGCCGGCATCGACAACGAAGTCTACCCCGCGCCTTGGATCGGGAGGGAAGTGTGGCTGCAAATATCCGAGTAGAGCCGTTCGCCACCAATGGCGCCGCGCACCCGCCCAACGCCGCCGTCACCCCGTTCACCGGCGCCATCGATCAACTCCTCGCCGAGCTCGATTGCCTCATGCTCGTTCTCTACCACGAAGTCCTGCGCCTCCGCGCCGCCGGCGGCGCCGTCGAGGATCAGTTCCGCGGCCTCTACGTTTCCGACGAGCACGTCGATTCCATCCTCGGCCGCGCCGCCGCCAACGAACGCGCCGATGCCGACCGCAATGCCGCCGCTTCCGTCGCTGCCATCGTCGAGGAGCAGCGCGACCGCCTCGCCGGCCGCGCCCGCGCCACCTCCGCCGCCGGCATCGAACTGCCCCTCGAACGCCTCGCCGCCATCTTCCGCCTCGACCCCTTCGAACGCCTCGCCCTCGTCACCTGCGTCGCCACCGAAGTCGACCCCCGCTTCGAAACGCTCTTCTCCTACGTCCAGAACGACGTCAATCGCAAACGCCCCACTGCCGGCCTGCTCCTGCAAATGTTTTCCGATTCCCCGGCCGAACGCTTCTCCCTCCGCTCGGCCTTCTCCGCCGATGCAACCCTCGTCCGCCATCAACTCATCCGCCCCGCGGCCGATCCCCACCGCCCCGATCAGTCCACGCTCGCCCGCCCCCTCCACGCCGACGAGCGCATCGTCGAATTCCTGCTGGGCCACGACGCCATCGACGATCGCCTCCGCAACTTCGCCGCTGTCGTCGAGCCCTTGTCCCGCCTCTCCTCGCTCGAACTCCCCCCCGAGCTCTCCGCCGGCCTCTCCGCAGCCGCCAACACCTTCGCCGACCAGGGCGCCGTCCTCTTCCTCTGCGGACCGCGCGGCGCCGGCAAGCGCGCCGCCGCCGAAGCCCTCAGCCTCGACCTGCACCGCCGCCTCATCGTCGCCAACCTCCCCTCCGACGGCCTTCCCGAAGCCCTCGCCCTGCTCCAGCGCGAAGCCCTCCTCCAGGATGCCAACCTCCTCCTCCACGGCGAAGCGCTCTCCGGCGCAAACGGCGCTCCCCCGCGCCCCACTCTCGATCTCGCCCGCCACCTCTGCCCCGCCGGCCGCCTCATTTTCGTCGCCAGCGAATCCCCCTGGGTCGACCTCAATGGCGCCCTCGATTGGCCCGCCCTCTGGTTCGATTTCCCCATCCCCTCCTTCGAGCAGCGCGAGCGCCTCTGGGCCGGCGCCATCCGCCAGACCGCCATCCAGCTCGCTCCCGCCGTCGATCTCGCCGCGCTCGCCAACAAGTACGTCCTCACCGGCGGCGAAATCCGCGAGGCCGCCAACAGCTCCGCCTATCGCGCCATGGCCCGCGGCGAAACCGATCCGCAAATCACCACCGCCGATCTTGAAGCCGCCGCGCGCTCCCAATCCAACCAGGGTCTCCGCCGCCTCGCCCAGAAAATCGAAACCTGCCACGCCCTCAGCGACCTCGTTCTCCCCCCGCGCGCCATCCAGCAGCTTCGCCAGGTCTGCGCCACTCACCGCTACCGCCAGGTCGTCTACTCCGAATGGGGCTTCCACCACCGCGTCGCCCTCGGCAAGGGCCTGAACGTCCTCTTCTGCGGTCCCAGCGGAACCGGCAAAACCATGGCCGCCGGCGTCCTCGCCCGCGAGCTCGCTCTCGACCTCTACAAAATCGACCTCTCCACCGTCGTCAGCAAATACATCGGCGAAACCGAAAAGCAGCTCGACCGCATCTTCCGCCAGGCCCAATCCTCCAACGCCGTCCTCTTCTTCGACGAGGCCGACGCCCTCTTCGGCAAGCGCACCGAAGTCAAGGACGCCCACGACCGCTACGCCAACGTCGAGGTCGGCTACCTGCTCCAGAAAATGGAGGAGTACGAGGGCATCGTCATCCTCGCCACCAACTACCGCCGCAACATGGACGACGCCTTCGTCCGCCGCATGCACCACATCGTCGAATTCCCCATGCCCGATGCCGAATGCCGCGAGCGCATTTGGACCGGCCTCCTCCCCGCCGACGCGCCCCTCGCCGCCGATGTCGACTTCCGCTTCCTCGCCCGCCAGTTCGAGCTCCCCGGAGGCAACATCCGCAACATCGTCCTCGCCGCCGCCTTCCTCGCCGCCGAAGAGCGTGCCGGCATCCGCATGGAACACTTCATCCTTGCCCTCGCCCGCGAGTTGCAGAAGATGGGCCGGCTCCCCTCGCGTTCCGATTTCCGCGAGTACTTCGAGCTCATCCGCGGACGCGCCTGAGGTCTCCTGTGGAACACGCCATCGAGAGCGGCCGGAAGCATGAGGAAGCAGCGGCGCCGCGCACCCGCAAAGCCGCCGCCGAGGCGCCCCCCACTCACCCCGTGCTCGAATTGCAGGAGCAGGTCGGGAACCAGGCGCTCCTCGAGCTCCTCCGCGAAGGTTGGAT
This sequence comes from Bryobacterales bacterium, assembly GCA_963794265.1. Classification (GTDB taxonomy): domain Bacteria; phylum Acidobacteriota; class Terriglobia; order Bryobacterales; family Bryobacteraceae; genus CAWCDJ01. Next base: position 1,626,833 of record CAWCDJ010000003.1, on the reverse strand, counting down.
TCACGCCCGCCTCTCGGTCTCTCACCCGCACGACCCCGATGAGTTGGAGGCCGATGAGATGGCCGCGCAGGTCATGGACCGCCCTCCCCAGCACCACGGCGCCGCCCCCTGCCACTGCTCCGGCGACGGCGAAATGTGCGAGGAGTGCCGCCGCAAACAGACCATCTCCCGCAAGGCCGCCGCTCACGCCTCCGCCGCGCCCCATCCCGAAGCCGTCGAGCGCATCCTGCGCGCCCCCAGCCAGCCCCTCGACCTCTCCAGTCGCTCCTTTTTCGAGCCCCGCTTCAACCGCGACTTCAGCCCGGTCCGCATCCACAACGATCCCGCCGCCGCGGCCGCCGCCCGCTCCGTCCAGGCCCTCGCCTTCACCGTCGGCGAGCATCTCGTCTTTGCCGAAGGCCAGTACGCCCCCCATTCCTCCGCCGGTGCCCGCCTCCTCGCCCACGAGCTCGCGCACGTCGTCCAGCACGGCGCCGCCTCCGGCCTCATTCGCCGAAAGACGCCCGACAAGCCCTCCGGCCCGGACTACGTCCCCGAAAACAGCATGCGGTCCAACATCGAAGAGTTGGACATCACCGCCCTTCCCGCCTTCCAGGACGCCGTCGACAAGGTCGACGAGAAAGCAGTCACCACCGCCGGCCAGAACGTCAAGGCCATCTGGGAGCGCGTCGAAGGCAACTTCAACGACGTCCAGGCGCCCGTCAGCTCCACCTCCGGCGACGTCGTCAAGCCGCCCGACGTGGTCACCGACTTCAACAAGGAGCGCCGCAAAATCCTCACCTCCATCAGCACCCAGACTTACAAGGGCGTGCTGGTCATGGGCAAGCTCACGGTACCCGACATCGTCGGCTCTCTCGTCCCGTTCATCGACTCCCAGACCGCCCAGGTGGCATGGGTCGTCAAAGACACCGCGGCGCTCATGACCCTCCTCCGCAAGGACAAACTCGAAGACGCCGACCAATGGACTGTAGTCGGACTCCTGCGCCAGCACATCAATCCCTGGAACTACCGCTACATGGTCGGCGCGGCCCAGATGGCCGGGCTCGCCTCCAAATTCTCCAGCTTCGCCCGCAAACAAGCTGAGGCCCTGCAGACCCTCACCGACACCGTCATGCAGATGAAGCTGATCGGCGACGTCGGTCCCGCCGACCAGGTCGGCCTGTTCGAGTTCCTCCCCACCGAAAACAAAGTCCGCCTCTCCCAGCCCGCTTCGCCCAGCGAGGTCGCCGCCAAACTCTACGGCAGCGAAGACCGATGGCAAACCGTCCTCCTGCCCTTGAACCCTTCTGCGCTCGCCGGCAAGGGCGGCCAGGATTGGCTCCTCATGGGCACCGAGCTCCACATCGACCCCGCCTCGCTGGCCAAGCCATACGATCTCGTCTACCGCACCGCCATCCTCGCCCAGCAGCAGCAGCGCCAAACCGATCTTGAGGACTACATCGAGGCCGAAGGCGACCGCATCGCCGTCATCGGCAACACCGTCAAATACACCCTCCGCAAGCAGCCGTGGAACAAGTCCGCCTACCCGGACACCGCCATCCAATGGTCGATCGACTACGATCCCGCCGCCGTCGCCGAAGGCAAGGCCGACAAAACCGAGAACGGCCCCTCGGGCCTCGTCTCCGGCACCGATCCCTCCAAAAACAAGAATCTCACCTTCGACTTCCAACCCTCCGTCGTCGGCACTCACATCATCCATTGCCGCCTCTCCGCCTCCGGCACCACGCAGGACCTCACCTATCCCCAGTCCGTCATCACCATCGACCAGAAGGTCGCCATCGAGAAAGCCCGCGGCTTCGATTACACCTTCGGCTCGCCGCAGGCCATCCTCGCCCAGTTGAAGAAGGACCTCAACGACACTCCCGACACCCCCGCCAATAAGACCAAACGCAACGACCTCAACCGCCGCATCACCGAAATCGAACAGTCCCTCAAGGACGCCGGGAAATCGGCCCACTCCATGGGTCTCATCCCGGCCACTTACATTTCGAAGTCCGACAAGCCCCTCCGCCTCCCGCTGCGCCTCTTCGTCGGCGACGATCCGGCTTACAACGAGGCCGACACCGGTTACAACCTCAAGCTGTGGGACTACACCATGCTCGGGCAGCCCTACACCCTCACGTATCAGGACGAGAGGATCATGCCCGCCCTCGAGGGCTTGCTCAGGCTGTACGCAAAAAAACGCGTCTTCCCCACAGGCGTGATCATCGCGCAAATCTCCAACATGCTGGTGTACTCCGGCGTCTACAACGAGACCCTGACCCTCGACGCGCCCGGCCCCACCCTCATGGATGACTTCATCAAGCTTCTTCCGCCGGAAGTGTTGCGAGGCCTGTCCATGGGATTCCTCGGCCTTGCCGTCGCCTCCGGCCTGCTCGGGCAGGAAGAAGTGGCCGTGCCCGCCTTCGAAGTCTCCATGTATCTGGGCGGCGCCGCCGCCGCCGAAGAGCTATCCCAAAAACTCGAGCACGGCGACTTCGAGCTCGATCTCGGCACCGCCATGCAGATCGCCGACCTCGTCTCCGCCCTCATCGGCGCCGGTGCCGCTTTCGAAATGGCCGCCACCGCCCGTGGCGTCGGCCGCCTCGCCGTCACTCCTGCCCTAGCCGGCATCGGCAAAGGCGTCGGCTATGCCCAGATCGGCATCATCGCCGGATCCCACGTCACCGAAATCGCCGCCGCTGTCAAAGAGGGAGACCGCAAGAAAATCACGTCCGCCATCCTCCACGCCCTCGGCGATGCCGCCTTCTTCCTCATCGTTCACAAAGCTGCCGGCGGCAAAGGCGCCGACCTCGAGCCAGACACCGTCCCCCACACCGAGCTCCGCACGCAAGGCGCCGACGAAGCCCCCGTCGGCGGCGGCCACGACGTCGTCGTCACCAAAGACGGCAAGGTCTACCGCTGCTCCGAAACCTGCGAAGACCTCATCTGGGCCTTCGAACAGATCCTCCACGACCGCCCCGAGATCCGCAAAGACCTCGAAGCCATCGCCAGGAAGCCCAAGGGCAACCGCATCCCCGCCGCCAAGGAGCTGCTCGCCCGCCTCGAAGGCCTGCAGGACATTCGCAATCTCTCCAACGCCGAGCTCGCCGACCGCATCGCCAAAAACCGCGGCACCAAGGCCGAAACCGACCTCAAGCTCGAACGCATCCGCCGCGCCGGCGTCGACATCTCCTCCGAGGACATCCTCGAATACGCCGACATCAACACCCGCAACAAGCCCGGCGGCAAAGGCGTGCCCGACCCCTTCGAAATCGGCAATTTCGCCCACGGCATGTACGAGCGCCTCGATGGCCTCATCGGTCCGCCCCCCGTCACCTCCGACGTCCTGCCGTCCGGCGTAATCAAGGAGTACACCATCCCGCAGACCAAGCTCCCCTTTGAGAAGCGCCCGCGCATCGACCGCCTCGACCGCGCCGGCGAAATGATCTACGAAATCAAACCCAAGTCCCAACTCGCCAAAGGCCAGGCTCAGGCGGCCGGTTACGCCGAGTTGATGGACAAACTCGAACCCCTGCCCGGCGGCCGCAAGTGGGGCCACAAATGCATCACCTACGACGAGGTGCGCGTCGAATCCTTCCTGCGCTCCGTTGGAGTGCTCTAGTGTCCTGTCTCGTCGATCGCGTCACCCGGCCAGTAGCGCACGCCCCCGGCGTGCCGCGGCGCGACTCATCGCGCCGCCCGGCGCCCCGGGCCAGGATCTCCGGCACAGTAATTCGTTGCTCGTCTGAAACCCGACACTAGCCGTTCATGGAACACACCATTGACAACACGAAACACAACGACGCGCCGTCGCACCCCGTCCGCCGCCCCTCCCCCGCCCCTGAATCCGCCCACTCCCCCGCCATGCTCGACCTCCAGCGCTCCGCCGGCAACCTCGCCGTCCGCCGCCTCGTCGCCTCCGGCGTGCAGCCCAAACTCACCGTCGGCCAGCCCGACAACCCCGAAGAGCGCGAAGCCAACACCGTCGCCGACCACGTCATGCGCTCCGGCACCCCCGTCGCCGCCCCCTGCTCCTGCGCCGGTTCCGATGAGCCGTGCGACGAATGCCACCACAAGCAGCTATCCATCCAGCGCCGCGCCGCCAATGGCGCCAGCGCCGGCGCCGCCCCGCCCATCGTCGATGCCGTCCTGCGCTCCCCCGGTCAGCCGCTCGATCCCGCCGCCCGCGCCTTCTTCGAGCCCCGCTTCGGCCGCGAATTCGACCGCGTCCGCGTCCACACCGGCCCCCAGGCCGAATCCTCCGCCCGCGCCATCCACGCCCGCGCCTACACCGCCGGCGACCACATCGTCTTCGATGCCGGCCAGTACACGCCCGGCGCCGACGACGGCCGCCGCCTCCTCGCCCACGAGCTCACCCACACCATCCAGCAGCAGGACACCGTCCGCCGCCAGACCGGCCCCGAACCCGATAACACTCCCGCTGACGCGCCGCCGGCAGCCGACGCCAACGCCGCCCCCCTCATCCTCGAACCCAGCATCTCCGACCTCTACCCGCCGCTCGTCGACATCCTCCCACCTGAGGACCTGCTCGGCCTCGATCTCGCCGCCGACCACCGCTACCTCGTCCGTAACCTCGCCGCCGATACCAAGGATGCCGTCCTGCCCCCGCTCCCGGAAGGAGCCAAAACATCCATCGAGTTCCCCCTTGAGTACCTTCTCACCGCTCAGGCCCGCTTCGTCGATCAGCCCATCTGGGAAACTCTCTTCCAGGTCCTGAAGGCCGGCGGCGAAGACGCCCTCGTGGCCGAACTCCTGCGCAATGAAATCATGCGCCACTTCTTCGACCGCAACGACATCTACCTCAAAGACAAGGTCCGCATCGAGCTCGCCGACCCCGAAGGCAAAACCGCCGACCACGCCCGCCTCCACTTCATCCTCCGCGACCATCCCGTCAACGACGCCGCCGGCATCATCTCGGGTCCCGACCTCGCCGCCGCCTTCACCCCCTTCGACGAAGACTTCTACTGGGTCGGCGTAGACGTCGATACCGTCACCCAGGCGGTCGAGCTCATCAAGGAAGTCGAGGACGTCGCCCCCACCGTCTACGAGATGTTCGCCGGCGTCTTCCTGCACCCCGGCGATTACGCCGTGAACGCCGTGCGCGGCGTCGCCAGGCGCCTCGATAACGACGTCCTCGCCGCCCAAAAATTCCTCAAACGCACTCCCCTCCACCTCGCAGAAACCGAAGGCATTGTCGAGCGTTTCCAGGCTCTCAGCGCGGTCTTCGCTCCTGCCGTGCCGGCCATGGAGAAGTTCTTTCAGGACAACACCATGGGCAAGAGCCTCGGCATGTACAACGAGGAGTGGGGAACCGCTACCGCCGGCTATGCCACCAAAAACTGGGAAAAGGGAAACTATGTGCGCGGCGCCGTGGGCTACGTCGGCACCGCCGGTGTAGCCATCCTCGACGCCTTCGAAACTGTATTCTCCGGCGGTTATCACGGTGTCGCCACCGAAGTTTCCACCGCCTACAACCGCGGCGATCTCTCCTGGAACGACGCCAACGAGCTCCTCGAAAAAGCCTTTAACCGCGCCATCCTCGTCGCTTTGATTACCCGCGGCATGGGAGGCGCCGCCACCAAGCTCGGCACCAGCGTCGCCATCAAGCTCGGCCTCACCGAAGGTTCCGAGCTCTTCGGCGCCGTCGCCGGCGGAGTCGGCGGCACCGCCCTCGGCGCCGGTGGTCTCGCCACGCAGGCCATCCTCACCAAGGCCATGCAGAATCCCAACATGAGCGCCCAGGGACAGGCGATCTGGGACCAGGGCATGCCGGGCCTCAAGGATTGGGGCATCGGGCTCGCCCTCGGCGGCTTCTTGGGCACCACCGGAGGCATCCAGGCCGTCCGCGTCGCCAATGCCCGCCTCATCGGCACCATCGTCGATACCCCCATGGGCCGCATGAAAATCATCGGCATCAACAAGCAAGGCCTGCACATTCTCGAGCCTGTTGGCGGACCCGCTCCCATGCTCAAAGCCCGCGTCTCCTCGGTCATCGATGTCCCACCCGATTGGAACCCCGCCCAACTGGTCGACCCCGACGCCTCCGCCCTCGCCCCCGCCAGCGAGATGCTCGTTCTGCCCGAACTCCCCTATGAGACTCCTACCGGACTCGCCGTCGCCCCGCCTCCCTTGCCCACCGCCCCCATGGTGCCCGGCGGACAGGCTCTGGTCTCCAGCTACCTGCAACTGGCCAAGGCCGGTGTACGCGTCTCCCCCTCAACCCTCCTCTCTCGCTTCCCACAGGCCGCCGCGTCTCCCGCCGTCCCGCCCACCACGGCACTCCCCCAGCTCGCCACCGCTCCCCAATTGCCCTATCCCATCGTCTTAAACCCCGCCTTGTCCGGCATGCCCATGGACCTCACCAATGCCCTCGCGGCCGATGTGCCGCCCGATATCACCATCCCCGATATCCCCGCCCTCGAGCAGCAGGCCCTCCAGCGCACCCAGGTCGCCAACTTGAGCCAGCGCCTCCGCACCATGAACGACCTCGCCCAGGCCGCCGACCAGGAGCTCGCCGGCCTGCAGAAGCAGCTTGCCCAGCACCCGTCGCCGTCGCTCGCCCAGCGCGTCCGCCAGGTCCAGGCCCGCCAGCGCGCCCTCGCCGCCCGCACCCAGTCCCTCGTCAATGAGGCCGGCAAAATCGACGACGCCGCCCGCCTCGAGCTCACCCGCAAGCCCACCGAACAACTTTCCGACGCCGAACTCCGGCAGGAGCTCGAAATCGCCGACCGTTCCCCCGGCAAGAGCAGCAGCGGCGACTACGTCGAGGAGATCCCGCTCTCCAACGACCACGAATGGAAAATCACCCGCACCGGCGCCTGGTGCCGCTTCTCCAATCCCGTCTGTTTCGTCCGCCGCGGCCGCGGCCCCGCCAGCCTTGCTCCCGTCGGCTGGCGCATCTACTACGTCGACGCCAACCGCTTCCCCGATGTCGTGCCCCACAACCTCGTCCTCGAATTCCCCGGCGGCGAGCGCGTCTGGCGCATGCCGAACGCCGAAGCCAGCATCGCCATCGAGAGCCGCCTCGGCTCCGGCACCGGACGCATGGATTTCGAAAGGGCCTACTTCAGCCGCGGCGAAATGGGCGTCACCGAATACCGGCGCTCCGCCCTCGAGCGCGCCCACAGCCAGGGCCAGGGCACCGGTTTCGAAAGCCCCTACGCCATCCCCTACGCCCCCGCCGAGGTCAACCAGGTCCTGCAAAACACCGGCATCGAAATGTACCTCCGCTTCCTGGAGAACAACAAGGCCGCCGGCGTCGGCTACCGCCTCGTCACCGAAACCGCCGTGTACGCCCGCACCCGCCGCATGCAGTTCATCCGCTACCGCATCGACGGCGAGCTCAACGGGAAGTCCCGCCCCCTGTTCAGCTTCCGCATCAACGTAGAGGACAAGATCCAGGCCCCCCGCACTTGGATCGACGAGTTCGACATGAACTCGGATCCGGACACCGCCGCGTTGTTGCACCTTAACGATCTGCCGGACGAGATCCGTGAGCGGCTGGCCCTGATCTGGCGCGGCCGTCGATAGAGGCGGGGGCTCGTATCAAGGCACGCCTTTAATCGCGCCAAAGCGAATTAGGGCCTTTCGGCGCTCGCGGTTGTGTCTGCTGGACATGAGCTCTTATCTTGCACAGCATCGGAACTCGGAATTCGTGCTCCATTAATGCTCCATTAAGCGAGCCTCTGGAGCCGGCCGTTGAAAACAGGATGCTTGCAATCGCCTTCTGCTGACGCCGTAGACGCTAAATTCTGTATTTGCAATCCAAAGCTCATTTCCCACGCTGGACGTCGCGGTTTCGAATCCCGCCTCCGTCTCGCGTGTTCACTCGTTTGAAGCGAGTTTCTATGGTGTTCAAGATCAAGCACGCTCTTCCGCAGGCGATCCCCCGAGATGACCTCCGCGAGCGCCGTGTGCCATATCGATATATAAGATAGCGAATGGACGCGAGAAGAGGAGCCCCCGGGAGAAGATCATTACGAAAGATCTCGCGAAGAGCTTCCGGATCTCAACGGAATATGACGGACCGTTGACCAAAGCCGACGCGCAGCGGAACAGGTCGCCCGAGAGTATCTCGCGATCGTCGAACCAGGGTGGGGTCCACACAATTCGTACCTCCAAGGGGTTGATCGAATATGCCTTGATCGGCGGCAGCCTCGGCTCGCGTCCGGTTGCCGAGCTTACCGAAATCGACTTGCAGCAATTTCTGAACGAACACGTAGCGGCGGGCGCTAGCCGTTCGAAGCTGTCGAAGCTGCTGCTGTACTTGCGCAACATTCTCGATCACGCCGTCATGAAGAAGCTAATTCCGGCGAACCCCGCTAGAAATCCGGGATATCGACTTAAAGCGAAATCGCGGAAAGCCGTATCAGGACGATATCTGAGTATGGAAGAATGTCAGCGTCTACTTTCCGTAGTGTCCGGCGCCGATCACCTTGCATTGCGCATCTTTATCCAACTCGGTCTTCGCTCTGAAGAACTCTTCGGTCTTCGCCGCAGCGATGTCGTTGAGGATACACTACGAATTGACGAAGCCATTGTCGAAGGAGCATCGGCAACGGTCAAGACTTAAGCGTCCGAGGCAACTGTCTACGTCCCGCCCGATCTGCAGATGGAATTGCACTGCTGGCTTGAGGGCCTTAGCGCCGACCCAAGGGCCTGGCTCTTCCCGTCGCCGAAGGGGCTCCCGTGGGGAGCGCAAAATTACTTGAATTGTGTTTTGAAGCCGGCTGCGATTCGCGCGTGGGTTGGTCTCTTCAGAAGAAAAACGCGCAAAGGCGAAGAGGTGGAATCAACCGGCGTGAACTTTCAGGTGTTGCGCAGGACATGCGCAACGCTCTTTGGAGCGAAAGCAAAGGATCCCAGAGGCACTCAAGCACAACTCCGGCACGCCGATCCATCAGTCACCCTTCGGCATTATCAAAAGTCAATTCCAGCAAGCGTCCGAGCTGCTGCGGTAGCTCTGGAGTCCGAGTTGATCGGCGAAACCGGCCAATCCATTCGAACAGGTTTTGAACAGGTCAGAAATTGAAAGCCAGAGGTAAGTTTAGAAAATATGGAGCCACCCGCCGGGATCGAACCGGCGACCTGCTGATTACGAATTGACACTATAGGTGTCTACCTATTCCGCTGGTGTCTATTATCAACTACTTAGTAACACGGTTAGACGCCAAGATACGCCATATACGGTGCTAGACGAACGGCGTTGCTACCAGCGTTGCTACCAAAACCGGTCCGTGCTATCCCTTCTTCGCTGCCTTCGTCTTCGCCGCGGCCTCAAAGGTCGCTATCACCTTCGCCAATGCCACCCTTGACTCTTTAGCCTGCGCTGCGAAGGCCCTCATCTCATCCGCGCTCAGGGCGCCGCAAGCTAAACTAATTGTGCGATCATCTACGCGACACAGCCCGCGAATCTGGGATAGGATACCGATTATCCTCCGCTTCGCGGCATTCTCGACAATCTGCTGCCGCTTGGTAGGCGCCGGTTCCGGAGCCACTTCGATTGCAGCCGGCAATCCGTTATCGGTGCTCAGTCTACCTCTGCCGATGTTGGCCGTATCCTGCTGGTACGTGGCGCCGTTGCGGGTGACGGTGCGCTTCGTATCTGTCAGATTCGGACAGATAGGCTTCATTTGCTCACGATAGACCCGTACGGTGTCATGGCCGACGCCGACGTGCTTGGCAATATCACGGAGGCTTAGCTCGGCTGCTTTCGGATGCACCAGTGCCGCCTTTACCGCCCGCTGTTTATCCTCATTGGTCCGCCGCAGTCCGTTGGCCTTATTTGCGCTGAAACTGTACCACTGAGCATCCTCGCGTGTGCCCTGGTGAATGTCGCAAGCGATCTCATCTTGGTCGGCAGCAAAGGCGGCTTTGCATCGGTGGAATCCGTCCGCAAGCCAATAATCGGAACCGTCGTAGAACACGATCACGGGCGGGAACTTGATCCCCTCCCGCATCGCATCCGTGTAGTCGTCCACGGCATCGAAATCGATCATTGCCCGTGGCTGCGTTCCGCCATCCGTGCGGATCTTCGATATGGGGACGATCGTCACTTGATTTATTTTTCCTTTGCCTTCGCCTTCTTCTTCCGCACTTCAGCCGACTTCGCCGCCTTCTCGGTATCCGCTTCGACACGTTTGATGCCTTGCCGTTCCAATGGAAGACCACAGGACCGACGCACAAAGTTCGAAACCGATAGGCCCGCGGCTCTCGCTTTCTCAGAAAGCGCAGCGTGGTCAGCATCAAACAAATCAACGATAAGGCGCTTCTTTCCCATGGATGCATTGTACCACTTCCATGCATCCATACGTCCGTACGTATATTTCTCTTGCAATCACCCATGTACATATGTATAGTTGTTCCTGAACCCGATACGGAACGAAAGCAAGCGGGTTCAGAAAAGGACTTGACAGCATGACGCGCAGAAACGCATTCACCGGGATTATGGCCGCCGCTGGCACCGCGATTGCCGGCACACTGAAGGCCATCCCGCAGGTTGACATCGTGCGGCAAAGCGAACTCCAGCAGGTTATCGACCTGGAGAACCAGGCCGAAGCTCTGGCCGTCGACATTCATCGCCGCCTGAAGGCCGGCAGCCAACTGGAACGGGGCGCCCTTGGCGTCTCGAACGTCTCGTACAGCGATTATGACGAGGCAATTGGAGGCAATTGCAGCGAGGGCCTAGGCGGTCTCCGGATCCACACCGCCAAGGAGATCGGCGAAGACGCCAAACTGTTGGCCGAGTATCCGGACCCGGCCGAATTCGCCCTGTACTGATAGGGCACTTCACAGGAGGAACCGAACAATGACGCGCAGGAACACTCTCGCGGCCCTCGGAGCCGCACCGTTGGCGGCAATGGCGAAACTGGCCGCACATTCGCAACCGAAAGCGCCAGACATTATCCGGCAAGACGAACTGAGGGCGATGCTTCGCCTTCAACAGCAGTTGGAGCGGGGTGTTTCCGAAATCCGCCGCCGGGCGGAAGCCGGAGCCACCCTGGAGCATGGGGAACTCGGCATCAGCACCCTTGGGTACGAATCGCTTGCAGTCCATGAGAGGTACGGGGAAACAGGGAACCGGACGCGCCCGATTTCCGACATTGCGGGCCTCGACATCGCACCCGCCGAAGAGATCCGATCCTATATCGATCTGATGGCGCAGTATCCATCGGATGCACTCGCGCTGGTCTAAGCGCAAGCCAATTCAACAGGAGGCAAAACTTGACGCGCAGAACGATACTTGCAGCCCTCACGGCTGCTCCACTCACGGCAACCGGGACCGTTGCCGAATCCATTCACCCGGAAGCCGGTAACGGCGATGTCATCCGCCAGGGCGAACTTCAGAAAGTTCTAAACCTATACGACGACGCACGGCGACGCTGCATTGGCCTCAATCTTCGCCTGAACGCCGGAGCCACTATCGAACCGGGCGCCCTAACCGCCAAGGCAGACAAGGAGATTGACGAACGGGCTCTGAAGCCGGTCGAAGCGCTATATCTCAACTGCCTCGACATCGACCCGCGGGAAAACTAGCCCAACTCCTTCCATTAAGTTCGACGGGCGATAGGTACGAATCGTCCGTCCGGGGAAGGTCGCCATTCTCATCGGCGCCCTTCCCCTCCCTGAAACATTCCCCCTCTGTTACGTTTTGCCGGGCGGTGTTCTGCTGGTAGGTGATGCCGTTGCGGGTGACGGTGCGCGACTCCATCTCTAGGTTTCCTATAGATGCATGGAGTTTCTTGCGCCAGTCACCGACAGTAGATGCTGCGACTCCAACATGCCGCGCTATCTGTTGATCGCTCAGATCGGAGGCTTTGGCGTGCGCCAGCGCCGCCTTTACGGCACGCTGCTTATCCAGGGCGGCCGGTGCCGCTGGTGTTTGAGGGGCGCTGAGGGAAAGCGGTGCCGGTATTCGCCAGGACACTAAGCGAATGCTGAATCTGCCGCGTCTTCGTCGCCTTGTTTGAGTCTCGCAACTAGTCTCAAAATGTCCTTGGCGTTGATGAAATCAGGAATATTCTTCCGCATGTCACACCAGATCGGCTTCATGACGGGAAGCTGCGATGTTGTTTCATTCTCATCGAGAATGGCAATCACACGCAGACACTCGCGAGGGTTGCGCCGCAAATCGCTGCTTTTGCAGTCATATTTCCAGACTCGACCCTTAAGGTGATCAGCATTTCCATACATTTTCAGGCGGGTTGCGTTACAGGCCATATCATATTCTGCTGCAATAGCGACGAACAACCTTTGGAGGTCTTCGCTCACATGGCGATAAGTTTTGTTTAGGGTCTTTACGTCGCGGCGGAACGTCGGGCTGGCTGTCGCATCAACTATGCATTTGCTCAATCAAAGGACTCCGCGAGGAATCGTTCTTAAGGTGTTCGAGTTCCTCTGCGGTCTTGACGAGCGCTTCTCTGAAGTCTGCATTCAGGGACATATACAGACCCTCAGCGATGCTGCCCAAATGATCGGTCCTACCGTCTATTTCGTCGAGAAAGTGACGGTACAGTGGCAATCGTCTCAATCCGAGGACCTCAGAAGCATTCAGTAGCTTGCGTAGTTTACCATGTACTTGGTTAAGCTGATGAGCAACCTGTCGAAGCTCATCTACCGAAAGCCGGTCCGATTCCTCGGAGTTGAGGTATTGAATGCCCTTGCGTAACTCCCGCGAAAGGATGGCAAGGGAGGGCATCATGGGCGCGCAGAGGAGGCCAGCCAGAAAATGTCTGCCTTTTACCCTATCGACGCGTGCCACTGCTGCACTAGCATTCGCCTCAAGGTGCTGAAAAATTGGTAGAGCAATACACGCCATATATACCCCTTCCTCTCCCTATCCTATTCTTCTGACGCTTAAGGAGGTGGCTGGGTTTGCCGCTTACGGTACTATATCGGCCTAATCTTTGAATTCCCTAGTATAGCCGCGAAATCGTTTAAACCAACCAACGGTCCTGTCAGCCCATTGAAAACAAAGAGAAAACACCGATTTAAGGCTATTGACTAACCGAAAAAAACCCTCGCCCCGATCTCCTGTTGGGGTGTGGCCCAGCGGAGTACGAATTCTCACTTTTTTCTTGTTTCGATTCGAGATCGCCGAGTCGGCTTGAGCCCCTCCGCAAGACACTACACCGGGCAACACTCCCCACAAAACCACCCATGCAGCCGCATCGGGATATGCAGCCGTTCGGCTATCACGCCGCCGGCCCATCCGGCAGAACGGGCTGATATTTGAGGATTCCCCGGGCCTCTGGCGCCGCGCCGCCTGACGATTTCGGCTGCTCGATAACACCGTGATGGAGTGCCGGGCGGTAGACCAAAGGCCGCACCTGATCGGGAGTCTGGAACAGTAGGGCTTCCCATTCGCCCGGAGTCAGAACACTATCGTTTGGCATCGTTATCCCATCCTTCTGAGATTCGAGTTGCTGTAGTCCTTTGGGAAAAACGCGGGCGCCGCGAGGATTGTCAATGTTGCTCTACGGAACAGCGATGGAAGTTCCATTGACCTTCACTCCCATGCCGTTAACAAGGACCTGCCCGTTTACGCCATCGAGGGTCACCCGCTCTACGCCGCCGGCATCGAAAAGATGTAAGGTGCCGTCCGTGAACAACTGGAACCGGACGGTATTGTTGAGATCCATTCCCCAGATACCATCATCGACAACACAAATCCGCTGGTCTGGGTGGGCACTGCTGGCGACCCTAAGGCCGGGATAGCCAAGCAGTCGGGTGTCGTAGGAGTTGTCGATTGTGACCGTTGTCCCGTTCAGGTCCAACTCCAGCGTGCGACCGGTGAAACCTCCCGAATTCACCTGATTCGCATTGATCGTCCCCGCGTACTGCACACCGACGTTAAGGATGCCGATGGCCCTCTGTTCTTCGATCCGTGCCGCATCTGCGTGCGGCCTATGCACCCATCGTGCGCCGGATTGATCGATGACCGCGAGTTGCAGCTTACCGCCGCACAGGGGCTCTACTCCACAGATGCGTTCCACGAACCGCTCAACTGCCGCAATCGGACCGTGCGCCCACGTCTTGGGATTCGGAACGAGATCAGCCAGGGATTCGCCGCGCGTCGCGTACAGCCGATATTCGCCCGTCCTTAGGGGATTAAGCGCGTCGACTTCTTTATGCGTGATCTGGCCGCCCGCATAGTAGAATTCGCGCGCAAGAAAACCGGGCTTGCCGAAATGCTGGCCCGCGAGGACATAGGCCGCGAATGGCTTCTCTCCCGAAAGTTCTGCCTCGTATTGAGGCAGGGTTGCGCGGATCTCTGCCAGGGCGTTGATTGTCGCCAGCATGATCGGCACGCAGATCAGATCGAGCGTATCGGCGAATGCGCGAATGTCGCGGACGGTTCCCTCCCCTGCCAGTTCCACCGCCATCTCGGCCTGTCTGTTGGCGATGGGAGTGTAGCCGCTCCACGCAAAGAACAGGTTCCGGCCGACGCGGAATACTTTCTGTGCGGAATCTGAAAGGACGTTCCTCTGATCGTTCCCGTAAATTCGGCTGTCCGTCGCCAGGATGGCCGTATCGTCTAATTTCAGGCCAATTAATGTGCTCATTGTTTCCTCGATTCGGTCTCAGCGCAAAACCGCCACGGGACGGCCGTTAAGTAGAATCCGGCCACTCTCCGCATCGATGGTTACTGTTTCTCTGTGATCGGAACTGAACAGGTGCAGTGTTCCATCCACGAATAGCTGAAATCGGATGCGGTTCTGATCGTCAATGCCCCAGATTCCATCCTTCAGCACGATGACCCGCTGCGGGTTCGTCACACTGGAGACCTTGAGGCCGTAGGAGTTGAACACCCACGGATCATAATTGTTGTTCGCCGTGACAATGGCGTCCGGCGCCTGTGCCGCCACCGCAAACAGCGATAGCGCCAGGATTGCGAATACCGCCCTACGGAACAGTGATGAACGTCCCTTCACCGCAAAACCTCTACGTTGACGGCCGCCGGACCCTTCCGGCCATCGCCGATCTCGAATTGCACCCGAGTACCCGGAACAATTCCGCTGTCGTCACGTTCCGGTAATTCGCTGACGTGGAAGAACAACTCACTTCCATCCTCCGCGGCGATGAATCCGAAGCCGCGGTGTCGGACATACTTCAAAACTGTGCCGTTTTGCATTGTTAAAATTACCTTTCTGTTTTTTTGAATTCAAAAACCGGGCGCCGGGAAAACTCTCCGGCTAATCTCCGGCGCCCGCATACACCGCCCGTAGGAGGCCCCGGTTAGGAGGCGAGAACCAGGCGGCTACCGGCTTGCACCGCAGCTAAATCGCCGCGATTTTGTGTGACCACAATCCGAGGGCCGAATCCATTTCATCGAGCCAGTTACGCTTTTTCGGCTCTCCCTCCACGGAGACGGGGCCGGCCGTGAACAGTTCGTGCTCCAGTTCGAAAATCGCGCTGTTGAGCCCCTCGACTTGTTCCTTTCCGAGTCGGAAGTCCAGGGCCTCGGATTCGGTCAGGTCGCGATTCTCCACGCGCGCGAGTTCGTTTAGGTTAGTCATCCGCCGCAGTAACTCATTCTTGCGGAGGCGGAGACGCGTTAGAGTCTTCATGGTTTCTCTCCAATTTGTTGATTTGCTGCATCCGGGCCGCTTCGATCGTCGCCGAGATAATAGACTCTGCCTCGACTCCGGTAAGTTTGCCGACCTCCAGTAATTTGGCTGCTACGGCTCGAATCAAGTCCGCATGCTGATTCACGAAGATTCGAGCTTCAAACCTTCGCACTCGCAAGAGTTCCCGCGCCGCCCTCCGATTGCTTCGCAGTAAGCGGGAGACGGCCACAGCCCTTCGCACGTCCGATAGTGGTCTCTGGATCGCGGGATATGCCCTCGGGCTCGACAACGCCCCTGTGCGGGCTCCCATAGGCGCGAATAGCGTTTCCCCGGAGCCATCCAAACGAATCACTACATCCGCTATGCCATGGCCAAACCGCCAGCCCGCTACAGCATGGCCAGCCTCATGGATTGCTGCCCGTTCCCTCTGATCGCGTCCCGTAAACAGGATGCTTTCCGCCATCGGCCCCGCCCATGCGATGACGAGACTGCGGTCGAAATGCGCCGCTACCGGGGTGCTGCCATATGAGCTATTCATTCCCGTAATACCAGCCGTCCCGGCGCCGGGGAGCGGATGGCTTATCCTGAGGCGGAAGAGCCGCGGGCGTGGCTGACGGTGCTTCCGGCTCTGGTGGGTTGATCTCCCGCTCGATAGCGAGGGCCTTCGCTTCCAAGTCCTCGATTTCCGTGCGAAGCGTGCGGCTCCGCGGCGTGGCATATTTACCGCCGACATCTCGCGACAACTCATACCCTGCCAAGTATTCCCGCTCACTCGGCTTGAAGCCGACATCCAGCCAGAGCCCGACAGGCTGACTGCTCAGAATGGAAGCCGTGAACGAAACGCCCTCAAGCCTGCTCAGTTCGGCGAGCAATCGAGATGTTTTCGACTCCAGTTCCGCCAACTCGGAGCGCTTCTGTTCGGCTTGCCGGCGGAAGTCCGCCGCTTCGGCCCTTCGGCGGGCCAGGTGTGCGGGTTCCTTTCGGCGCTCAAGGGCGGCCAGGGCGGCCGTCAACGTATCGGCCTGAAGGCGCAAGTCAACCACTTCACGCATTGGATGTTCATCCCCATCGAGGAAACTGTCTCCTGCCTGTGCCTCGACTTCTGCCAGGCGCGCGCCGACTTGTGCCGCCATGGCTGCAAGTTGGGCCTCCCTCGTGGCTAACGTCTCGATTAGTTCATCTGCTTGCTGGATCGTCATCTGTTTTGTCTCCTTTGTAGTCGAGCCCTAAAATCTGGGGCCGCCGTGTCCCCCGTTTGTGAATCGATCAAACTGGGTTGAGCGGTCAATCTCCATCTGGAACCGCGAGGGCCGCTGGTACGTTGCGCTCTCGTGCCAACCGAGCCGCCGGTCCTCTTCAGCCAGCCATTCAGCCGGCGTTTTAGCCTTCGGCCGCGGTGCTGCCATCAGGTTCAGCACCGTCGTAGAAGCGCGGGATAAGCGCGCAAGAAGTGAACGCATATCGAATCCTTTCCGATGTGAAAAAAGGGCGGGTGTCCTTCGAGGCAGGAGTAGCCCCGAACCGGGTATCTCGCGCCCAAATACTGACTCGGTTCCGTAAGCCGAATCAGCACCCCGATTGCGGCCGCGCGGCCCGAAGCCCTACCGCGCCCGCAAGCCCGAGAACTTTATACCGGCCTTTTCGAGCGTCGCCAGCATGCCCTGTGCGTTGTGGCGGGCCACGAAATTCTCATAGGCCGCCGGCTCCATCTCCAGCAGACGCGTGAAAGCCTGCTCCTTCGTTTCTGTCGCACCGGGCCGCGCGGCAATCTGCCGGGCTTCGGTTTCAATCTGCTCAATCGTTCTCGTCATGTGAAATCCCTCCGCTTGAAAAAGTGGGGCGAGCCGAAAGCCCGCCCCTTTGCCTCAACCAACCTGATTTGTCATCGCTAACCGGGCCTCTACGATGGCCTCGGTGACGGCGGTTTTGATTCCGCCGAATTTTTGGACCGTCGCCAACATCCCCGGAGAATTGCGCCACCCGGAAACCGGTCGGAAAGCGTTCCGGCCGCCATACTCGGCATCGGGAATCTGAACAGCCTTCGCTACAAAGCTAAGCCGCTGGTCGCCTAAGCCGATTCCGGCCGCGATCGGCTGACTTGCCGCAATGACGAAGGCCTGAACGGCAGCCCAGAAAGCATCACGGGCCATCATTGCCTGCTCGCCTTGCCACTGCGCGCCAACCGCGGAAAGTTCGCGCATCGCGCTATCGACAGCTTCCCGCGCCGCTGCCTGACGCCCTTGAAGTCCTGTGATGCGCGCATCGTGAAGCATCGTCCCTTCCTGTGCCTTGAGTGCGGCCTTGCGACGGGCCGGATTCGACGTGCTGCCGTCTAGCGCAACTCCCGCCTCATCCTCCGCCAGCGCCTTGAAGGCTTCGACTTGCTGCGCTGCCACCCCATCCCGATCGCGCTTCGCCTGTTCAATCAGGCCGCGGATCCGGTCGTACTGCTCGCGGGCCACGCGAAGATTGTCCATTGCGGTCTGGATCTCGGCCGGTAACTCGATTGACTCAGTTGCCGGCGGAATTACCAGTTCCTGTTCCTGCTCGTGAATTGCTTCTGCTTCCATGTTTCGTTTTCTCCTTTTTGGTGATAGAAACTTCCGAGGATTTCAGGCCGCGGGTTCCGGCGCCGTCTCCGGACCGGTACTTCGGTCAAACTCCGCATCGGCAGTATCAAAGTTGAAGTCCTCGCCGAGCAGTTCGCGCCATTGCGCCTCAGTAGGATCTTCGAAACCGTTGCAGAGGTCCTCGACTTCGACATCGAGGTTCAGGGTTGGCTGAACCGAGAACCACGTCGCCACGATGTACGCCTGCAGCGGAGAACACCCCGCACGGAGAGCCACCCGGGCGAATTGCAGGACTTCTGCGGGAGCCGTGATCTGTCGGAGGGTGTCGACCACCGCACCCTTATCCGCTGCCGTCAGTGCCCGCCGGATTGGCTGAACCGCCAGCGGTATCGGCTTCTTTGCGCGCCTCGCCTTCTGTCGTGCGGCTTGCTCGCGGCGGCCCTGATCGAGATTCCTGTCGCGCGCGCGGTCCGCCGCAACCGGATCAATCTTTCCGTCCGCCGCCGTGGGAATCTTACCTTCGGCAATCTGCCGCCCGATCGTGCTCCGATTCAGGCCCCGAAGCCGGGCGTACTCGGCCGGCGTGATTAGTTTTTCGTCTGGCATATCAACCTCGTTGCACGTTCCGCTTCGTTGCATCAGAATTTTGGGCTAGCGGTACGAATTCAGTGCGATGCGAATACCCTCGCGCCGAGACCCTCCGGGAAGGACCCGCGAAGTCGCCCGGCCCCTTACACCATCCGGAACAGTGGCCCCACGCTTTCCAACCGCTCCCGCTCGATTCGCGCCAGCACCCTCTGTGCCCACTCCTGCATCCCGCCCGGGTAGCGTTCCGGATCGGCTGCGATGATACGGGCCGCTTCCAGATTCGCCGCGTCGTACTTCGCCCGCACACTTCGCACCGTCACTGCGAATCACCCGCGGCCGCCGCCTTGCCATCGAACGGTATCGGCCGATGGCGGTGTAGGTCCATCTTCGGCTTGATCCCGAGTGATAACGAGAGACCTTCCCTGGTTTCGGCCGTCAGGCCCGGCTGGCGCCGCAACCATCGGCGATAGTCGATAGGGACATCCGCCAACAGCCAACCCTTATATCTGCCAAACTTCAGCCTCATTGATCCCCTCCGCCCGTTCGGTGTCCCAGTGTCCCAGTGTGGCCCAGTGGTTTTCTATATTTACTGAGCGAGAGGTGATGCATAACATGTACCCCTTCCGTGCGCGCGCGTAGAAAAGAGTGGGACACTGGGACACTCCAGGAAAAGAAAGCACTTAGACTGGGACACGTACTGGGACACATACTGGGACACGCCTTCATAACTGGGACACGCTCCGATACCGCCACTCTCTCGCGGATCGCGTGCCGCACCGGAAGCGGTCCCACCCCGCCGCCCTCAGACACCGCGCCACCCGATTCATGGCTACCTGGTCCCGCCTAGTAATGTCGATCCCCATCCTCGCGAGAATCTCTGGAATCGCGACAGAACCGCGCGGCGCGCTGATCGGGATGGCCGATTCCGCCTCGGCATGCCGAACGACGTCGGTAGCCCACGGATCCTCTATAAGCCGCCCGCGCTGTTCTTCTACTGCCTGCTCGATAACCTCGGCATCGTCCAGCCACCACGATGCACCCGCCCGATACCGGACTACGGCCTCTGCCCACAACTGATCGCGGTCGTGAGCGAGCCCCGTAACATCGATCTTGTTGGCGCACCGCACGGGCCAGAATCTCCGGCCGCCGGTCTCATCCTTCAGCCAAGTGTCGGAGTTTGTCGTGCCGATGAAGACGCACTGCCGCGGTACATGAACGATCCGATGGCCGTAGGGTAGACGGAACCGTTCCGCCTGTTGGGAGATGAAGACCTTCTGCCGCTCGAGTTCGGAACGGCCCATTGCCGCCAGTTCCGAGAGTTCGACAATCCAGACACCCCGCAGCTGCATGCTGGCGTCCTTGCTACCGAGATCCGCGATCTGATCCGTGAACCAGTCATCACCCGCCAGGATTCGCACTGCGGTTGTTTTCCCGATGCCTTGCGGCGCCTCGAGCACGAGCACATGGTCCGCCTTGCAGCCAGGTTCGAAGATCCGCGCCACGGCCGACACTAAGAACTTCTCGCCTACCGCCGTCACATACTGTTCGGAATCCGAATCGCTCCCACCCACTCCGCAGTAGTCGACAAGCCATGTCCGGATTCTCGGCTGTCCGTCCCAGACAAGCGGCTCGAGGTATTCGCGCACCGGATGGTAGGAGTTTCGGCGCGCCACGCTGTCGATTACCCGCCGCACCAGGTCAGGCTTGACCAGCATTCCGCGCCGCTCGAGCCAGCGGACCACCTCGGTATCGAAATAATCCTCGAGTTCCGCCCCGGGTGCCGCGGTGACAGGCGCGGGCGGTTGCCGGCGTACATGATGCCCTCCTGTGAACTCGTTGAAGCCGATCACTCCGGCCCACTCCGGAGCGTTCTGTAGGAAGAGTGCAACGTTCTCATGGGCCGCCAGCATCTTGCCGGCATCCGTGCGAAGTAATCTCGTCTGCCACCCGCCGTATTCAAGGGCTGTGATGTCCGCAAGGACGCGTTCCGGTCCGATGGCCGCCAGCCGATCATCAATACCCTTGCCCTCGTCAATCGACCATTCCAGGTGTGCGACCACTGCCCCGCGCTCGATCAATTCGGAGGTGAGCGCACCGCGCGCACTGCGTACTGCCGGGTTGCGTTCAGCATCGGCGTCGAATGCGATAGCAACACGGCGCCCTTTCCAGGTGATGCGATCCACATCCGGGATAACGCCCCTCACGTCGCGCCTATCGCCATTTGGTCCCGGATGTTTGCCGATTACGCCGCGGAAGCTCCATACGCCGTTGAAGGACACCGGCAAGAAACGGGGCAAAACTACATCGTGTGTCGCGAGCCGCCACAGCGCGAGCGCCTTAAATTCGCCTTCACTGACGATAACTGGAAGCGTGGTATCAGTTAGCGCCGCCTCGGGAACGCCTATCGGGAAAAAGATGGTATTTCGGGCCTCGGGCGCCTGAAGATACTTGTTCGCCTCTCGCACCGTGCCATCGCTCCGGTATTGGAGGTCCGGACTATCGAGCCGGAGCCGGTAGTTTCGCGGGTGAGTGTCCCATGGCGCCATGTTCGGGATAATGAGGCCGGCCAGGTTCCCGCGCTTCCGGTTGAACATGCCCATGCCGGTAATCGAATCGACGCGACGGATACCCGCCTGATCGGCCAGTTCACGCGTGATCCAGCGCGCGGCGAGGCTTGTATAATCGGCTTCGGTGAGATCGCCGCCCCAGGTAGTCAGAATAGGGGCTGTCATGCACCCGCCTCGAGCGTCGCTAGCTGTGAGCGTACCGATTGAGCAAGGGCATTAAGGCGGACCATCGTCTCAGAATCGCCGCCGGCATCCGGATGGAGCGTGCGTGCAGCCGCACGGTACCCCAGGTCAAAGACTTGGCGCGCCATCGGCACATCGTCCGGGCGGACTTGAATCGTGACCGTAGAGGGCTTCCGCTGCGTAGTGCTCTGCTCACGTGCACGCTGATCCAGTTCCCCGCACACGACAACCCTAAGCCGGCCCCGCAGTTCAATATTCACGAAGAGCCACTGCAGGTACTCCGTGGGCAGATCTTTGACGGCCAGGCCCTTGTACTTGCCGAAAGGCATTGTCATAGGGCCACCTCGAGCGCAGCCGTCCGGATACCTGATTGACGGGTTGGCGATACAGCCTTAGAATTGTTCATAGACGCTCCACAAAGTTTCGGCCCGGTCGGTTCGCAACACCGCCGGGCCGTTGAATTTTCGCGGTGTTTTCCGGCGCTCAATGCAGGCGCGCGTCTGGATAGATGGCGGTCGAGGCCATGGCTTACGCAGCCGGCTTGTTGGTATTGCTCTCGATCCACTGCAAGAGTGCGTTGTAGGGGATTCGCACGGTCCGACCGACCCGGACGGAGGGCCAGACGCCATTTTGTGCCCAGCGATACCCCAACGCGCGACTAACGCCAGCCAGTTCTGCTGCTTCCGGCGGTCGGAGAAGTAAAGGTCTCGTGCGTTCTGCGTGATTCGTAATCATTGGTTTTCCTTTCGCTTTGATGCCCTGGATCTGCGCTCTAGCATGTTTCCGCTTGAGGTGTGCTGCGATTCAAACGTGTTGGTACGGAGAAGGCCCGGCTCTTGTTCGGGAGCCCATTGGCCCGTACCACGTCGTGAGTGTCGGGATAATGACGTCGGGGTATCAGTCGGTCCTGGATGACTAGGTGCTTCGGGTCATCGAATGCGGGCGCTTTTTCCGGAGGTCGCCTGAACCGCATCGATGTGTGATTGATGGCCGCTAATCCGTCTGGGTGAAGGGCCGCTGCGTGGCTAAGCCGGTCCCGACGGTCAGATGCCTGGGGAATGTAATCGTCTTGCCACGACACCGCCCTATAAAGCGCCGCTTGATTCTTTGGGTGTGTTAACAAAAGCCGGAGTTGATTATCCCCAACCCATTCCGCTCGTCCCTCAGCAACGTAATACTCAGCGACCTTGCGCTTGAGCCGACCATTGCCGTTCCAAACCGGATTCACAACCTTGACCTTTGAGGACACACCATTTCCTTTCTGTCCCGCCTCGAAGGAGACCAGCTCCAACGATTTCTTTCCTTCTGGGCCTCTCGCTCGGTGTACCGGGCCGCTTGCCCAAGAAAAATAGATGGCCCTAGACAAAGTATTCCAGTTCGTCTATACTGCGTCAAGAGGACTAATTTGTGAATGACCCTGTACAGGCTGCCAAACCGTTTGAGGTACGTGGGACTTCCGTTCGGTTTAGCCGATACGACCTGCTGAATGGGGTGGTGGTTCCAGCCAAAGGTGCTGAACTACTACACTATGATCCTTGGGACGCTTTCCGATCCAATGTTGGCAAGTACCGCATAGTCGAACAACCCTACACTGCGCTCCTGGACCTCCATCGCAACCTGAAAGATGCCGAAAACAGGAATATCCGACCTTCGCTAGTCGTCGATCGATACTCCCTGGAACACCCTCTACGCGGCCCCCAAAGCGAAGCGGACCAACTCATCTTGAATTGGTGCGACCAGCACGGACTGCTTGGCTTACTGCCCGTGCTTTCGAATTCCATCCGATTGAGCGCCACCATCGAGCCGGGAGCAGATGACCTTTCGTGGCTGGTGAAGAAGCGTCGTCACGTTCGGGACGGCGGCAACTGGCATTCATGGATCGCGACGACTGCGGCCTATGGCACTTCCACAGATGCAGTCCAAGAAGAAGCCCGTCGCATAGCTGACGAGTGGGGCCCATCCGAGATTGCCTGGTTTGATTGGATGTCCCGGACCTATGAAATCAAGCCGCTCAACCACATCAGGGCTTATTTCTCTCCGGCGGCATCCAATTTGGCACCTGAAGACATCCAAATGCCTTGCCCGAACACCCCCAAGTTTTGGGCATGCTACGGAGAACCCGTACTAGAGTTCATCCGCTCGTGTGAGATGTTCGCCCGGTGTGTAGACTACATCAGCAAGTGGCAGGGCGGGAAGAAGGACACACAAGGTGCGCGGAGCGTTCAATCATCGTATTGGGCATTGGGCGGACTTGCGCAGAGTGCCGCGCCTTCGTTCCGCTTCAACGCGGCGAGGAACGCCATCGATGAAGAACGGGCGTCAGCCGGGCTTCTTGCGTCCTATGCGCTCATGTTCCTTTGGGATCGCATGGAGGGCCGCAGGGCGGTACAGTGCCAGAACTGCGGACGTTATTTCGTTTCCGATCTGGATCCCGATCATGCCCGTTATTGCTCGCCCAAGTGCCGTAACACGGCGCAGAAACGGCGGTCTAGGGCAAAACAGGCTGACAGTGCAAAGGAGAAACAGCAATGAGACACAAACGCGGAAACGCTGAAGGCTCCATTTACCACATGAAAGATGGCCGTTGGCGCGCGGCCGTGATGGTTGGCTGGAAGATTGACGCGGATGGAAAGCGCACTCCCGAACGTCTGGTCTTCACGGGAGCCACCCGGCACGAGGTTGCCGAGGATCTCACGAATGCGCTTCGTGATCGCGCCCGCGGCATTAACATCAAACCCGGGAAAATGACCGTGGGCGACTTCCTGGCGGCATGGCTCAAAAATACAGTTCAGGCTTCCGTCCGCCCGAAGACGTATCGCTCCTACGAGCAGATGGTACGCAACCACCTGGCGAAGACGGTCCCGCCGGAGGAATGGAAGAAACGAAAACTCGATGCAGTGCCGGGCCTGAAGGACGTTCCGCTCTCCAAATTGACTCTTCAGCGAGTGCAGCAGTTCTTCAACGAGAAACTCACCGCTGGCAACTCTCCCGCCCTGGTGCGCTACTTGCGGACCGTGCTCCGGATCGCGTTGAATGAGGCCCTCAAGGGGGATCTGGTCGTGCGCAACGTGGCCGAACTGGCGACACCGCCGAAGGTGGAAAAACACGAGCTCTGCCCATTCACCGCAGAACAGGCCGGCCTTTTCCTGAAGGCTGCGATGGGACACCGGCTTGAGGCCCTTTTCACGTCCGCCTTGGCCGTGGGGCTCCGCTCCGGGGAATGCAGCGCTCTCCGCTGGCAAGACGTCGACCTCGATAAAGCGGAGATCGTCGTGCGCCACACCCTCCAGCGCGTGAAGGCGCCCGGGGAGAAGAAAGGCCGGCTGGTGCTACTGCCGCCGAAGTCCGAGAAATCGAGGCGGACGATTCATCTGCCCGCGACCTGCGTTACCGGCCTGATGGCCCACCGCCAGCGCCAGCAGCAGGAACGGGCCTTGGCCGGCTCTCGCTGGCGGGAAACCGCCCACGTCTTCACCAGCACGATCGGCACGCCGATTGATGACCGGAAAATCCTGAAAGAGTTCAACGCCCTAGTGTCCGCCGCCAAATTGCCAAAGCAGCGCTTTCACGATCTACGGCACGCCTGCATCTCGCTCTTGGGTGCGCAAGGTGTAGCCCTCAAGGTGATTGCGGAAATCGTTGGGCACTCGGATATCCGGCTCACGCAGAACGTGTACCAACACGTCTACCGTGAGGCAAAGTGCGCCGCGGCCGATACCATGGATGCTCTGCTCACCGGGCTCTCAAATGCTCCCGAAAAGCCCGTTGCTACCACGGTTGCTACCAAACCGCTCTCTGGGGTTCCTAATTAGCTTGTAAATGATTGATTTTATGGAGCCACCCGCCGGGATCGAACCGGCGACCTGCTGATTACGAATCAGCCGCTCTACCAGCTGAGCTAGGGTGGCTCGTCTCTCTTCAAAACAATCTCGGGAATCTGCGGAGGGAGGCAGGGTTGAATTGGCCTCCACCTCCCAGGCTCTGATTTTATCAGATATCAGGCGACTCAACAGTAGACGCTGCTCTAGGGCCTCCGGAATGATCTGATGCGGTCACTTTCAGAGGGCCGGATTCCGACGGGCAGGGCTTGCACCCCGGGCGGCGCGCTTCTCAACCTTCGAGCAGGCACGGTGGTATTCTCGGATGCATGCACAGACTCACTGTGGTGCTCTGCATCAGCGCGGCGACAGCTTTCGCGCAGCGATGCGAACCCGGATGCGTGTCGCAATCCAATTCCGCAGTCATTGGTCCTGACGGAACCGCGCGCATCACACGAGTGATCCCGAACCCGGAAACGGTGAGCCCGGAGGCGCGCAAATCGTTGGCGCGGCAGCCCGGTCCGGCGGCCAAATCGCTCCCTGAGAACCGCGCACGCACCGACGCATTCCGAATCCGCCGGTCGGCGGATGCTCGCAAGCTATTTCCGGTGCACATAGAAGAGAAGACCATCGGTGGTGTCCGTACCGACGTGATCACGCCGCTTCATATCCCTGAAGCCAAACGCAGCCGCGTGCTGATCAACGTGCACGGAGGAGGGTTCATTACCGACTCGGGCTCACTGGTGGAGGGCATTCCGATCGCGAATTTGACACAGACCACGGTGATCTCCGTGTATTACCGATTGGCGCCGGAACACCCCTTTCCGGCCGCGGTGGACGATACCGTGGCAGTCTACCGGGAACTGCTGAAGACCCACAAACCGTCAGACCTTGGCCTGTTCGGAACCTCGGCGGGCGCCATCCTCACAGGCGAGACGGCTGTTAGATTGCGTCGCCTGGGGCTGCCACTGCCTGCCGCGCTGGGCGTGTTCTCGGGCACCGGAGACCTGTCCAAGCCCGGCGATTCCCGGGCGATCTTCACTCTGAGCGGCTTCGGCGGGTCGCAGCCGGAGTTGATGCAGAGCCGCAGCCCTTATGTGGGCGATACCGATCCCCGCGATCCCGTACTGTCGCCGCTCTACGCCGATGTGAAAGGCTTCCCGCCCACCCTGTTCGTCACCAGCACACGCGATATCCTGCTGAGCGGCACTACCATCCTGCACCGGGCCTTCCTGCGGGCGGGAGTAGACGCGCAGCTTGTGGTCTTCGAGGCCTTGCCGCACGCCTTCTGGTACGACTACAGTCTGCCGGAAAGCCGCGAGGCGCTCGGCATAATGGCCGGATTCTTCGACCGCTATCTCGGCCGGCGGCCGTGACGGAAGCCGCGAGATCAGACCGATGCAGAACTGCTCGAGGAATCTGTCCGATCATTCGGAGCATGGAGTATAAGGTATGCGATTCGATCCTGCTTATCTGGTCTTTCTCCTGATTCTGCCCCTGCGCGCGGTCGACGCGCAGGGCACGGTGCCCACGTTCCCGCACACCCAGGGCCAGGGTTCCTACACTCTCCTTGGCCGCGATCCGGCGGCGGGAAGCGTCACCACCATCCCCACGGTGCTGGTTCCGATTGAGCTCTCCTTCCAGGCGAAACAGGTCGCCGGCAAACCCTTCGTCATGGCCTCGGCGGGTGACGTGCCTCGTGTCCTCCGATCGCCCGTCTTCTCCAGTTTTGCATTCCTTTCCGGAGGGGCGACCCAGTACGCCGACGCGATGCTGCGCGCCACTTTCCCCAATGTCGAGGGTTGGCACACACTGCTCGGCCAACCGGAGGTGAAGCCCGTCAAGATCACCGTTCCGGTTGGCTACGGCTACATCCTCACCTCGAAGAAGGATGGCGCGTCGTTCGCCGTCGCGGATGTCGAGTTTGTGCAGAAGGAACTTTTCAAACAGGTCCCCAGGCAGGAAGGCAAGCTCGTACTCGCGGTCACGCACAACACTGCGTACTATGCCGATGGCGATGCTACGATCTGTTGCTCCTGGGGAACGCACGGCTTGGACGCCGCCACCGGAAACTCCTTCGTGCTCGGGTCGTATCTGTCCGGGGCGCCTACGGTGGTTGAAGATCGTGATGTCCAGCCACTTACCCAGCAGCTCGGGGAGTTCATCAACGACCCTCTGCACGATCCGCTCTTTCACGGTGCCCGCAATCGCAAGGCGCCGGGAAACGCGTTCCCCGGCTGGATGCGCACGGGAGCTCACGGAGGCTGCGGCGGCACGGGTGCGGGCACCAACTACTTCCTGCTCGAGCCTACGAATACGAACCCCAAAAATAACTTCCCCGCTTCGAAAGCCTTCGTCGCCCACGTGAACCGGGCCGACTATCACCTGCAGAATGTAGCCCTGCTCCCGTGGTATACCGGCCCGGCCGAAGGTCTCGGCGGCACCTACAGCTTCCCCGATTCCCAGGCGCTTCCTGCGCGCGCCGAGCCGTGCCCGTCCCGCGGCGGCCGTTCCGGTCCGGGCAGTTTCGCATCCGCGCCTTCCGAACCCGCGGTAGCGGCGGTCCCGGTCACCGGTTCGCCCAACGGCCATAAGCTCATCGGCTACTGGAGCGGCTACGGAAGGGCGGGCTCCACGTTTCCGCTCCGCGCGATCTCGCCGCAATGGGACATCATTCTCGTCGCCTTCTCAACGCCGGATAGAAGCGCGCCGGAAGGCACCATGCAGTTCCACACGCCCGCCGGGCTGGACACACAGCAGTTCAAGGAGGACATCGCCTATCTGAAGAGCCAAGGCAAGAAGGTAATGATCTCCCTCGGCGGGGGTGGGCAGCACTTCACGCTCGCGGATCCGAAGCGCATTGAGAACTTTGTCTCTTCGGTCGCCGCCATCGTCGGCGAGTATGGCTTCGACGGCATCGACATCGACTTTGAAAGCCCGGCTCTCTCCATCGATCCCGGCGACACGGACTTCCGGCACCCCACAACGCCATCCATCGTCAACCTCATTTCGGCTTTGCGGCAGTTGCGCGATCATTTCGGCCCCGGGTTCCTGATCAGCCTGGTGCCCGAAGGCACCCAGATTCCCTCAGGCTACCCCAGCTATGGCGGTCAGTTCGGGTCCTATCTGCCCATTGTGTATGCCATTCGCGACATCCTCTCCTTCGTCGACGTGCAGGACTACAACACGCCGCCGCTCGAAGGCCTGGATGGCGAGATCTATCAGCCCGGCTCGGTGGATTATCATGCCGCCGTGACCGAACTCCTGCTGCATGGCTTCAACGTGGGAGGCGACCCGAAGCAAGCCTTCCCGCCGCTGCCGGCGGAGAAGGTTGCCGTAGGCTTCCTCACCGGCGACACGACGCCTGCTACCGTCAGCCGGGCAATGGATTACCTCATCACCGGCAAAGCCCCCGCGGGAACTCAATATAGGCTCCGGAGGCCAACGGGCTACCCCGGCATGATCGGAGCCATGTTCTGGACCATCGATGCCGATCGCCGCGGCAACTACAACTTCTCCAATATGATAGGTCCGCAACTCCACAGTTACCCGGCGCTCAAGTAGCTATGAACCGGATCCTCGGCCGCACCGCGGCCGACCGCACGCACAGCGTAACCTGGGAAGAACTGATTCGTCCGGGGGAGAATTCCGAGGCCGGGATTTGGGAGTAAGGAGGCGTTATGAGACTCGCTGTGCTGGGATTGTTGCTTGCAGTGCTGCCGGTGTCAGCCGCGCGCCAGGTCGCCATCGTGATCGATGGCCCACTCGAGCCGCCGGCGCACTACGGCATGGCCAAACTGGAACAGGCGCTCACAGCCAAAGGGCTGACGGTCAGCCATTCGAAGGCGCACGCCGATTACTACGTTTTCGCCGGCGTCCGGAAAAGCGTGCCGCAATCCTTTTCGATCCGCCATTCCATCTACAAGGGCAAGCCGGCGCTCGATCTCTCGGGCGGCGATGCGCGCGGGCTGATGTACGCCGCGCTCGATACGGCCGATCGCGCCGGCTGGAGCGGAACGGGGAAGGACCCGTTCGCGCGCGTGCGCGACGTCTCCGAGGAGCCGTATCTTGTGCAGCGCGGCGTCTCGATGTTCACCATGCACCGCGCGTACTTCGAATCCAGGCTCTACGACGAGAAGTACTGGGAACGGTATTTCGATATGTTGGCCGACAGCCGGATCAACAACTTCATCGTGATCTTCGGCTACGAAAACGGCGGATTCATGGCGCCTCTCTACCCCTACTTCTTCAATGTCCCGGGGTATCCGGGCGTGGAACTGGTAGGCATTACGGCCCGGCAGCAGGCTCGCAACGCCGCGGCGTTCAAGGCCATGATGCGGATCGCGCACGAGCGCGGCATCGACATCACCGCGGGCATCTGGGACCACATCTATCGGGGCGGCGTTCAGGCCGGAGGCATTCCGGGCGCTGCGGAGGCAACAGGCAAGCGCGTCCCCGGCTTCGTTTACGGCGTCACGGCCGACAATCTGGCCGGCTATACCAAAGCGGCGCTGCGCAAATTCCTCGATGTCTTCCCCGAAGTCGACGCCATCCAGTTCCGCATGCACGACGAAAGCGGTCTCAAACGCACGGAGATGGCCGGATTCTGGCACGAGGTATTCTCGCTGATCAGAACCGAACATCCGAACATGAGGATCGATTTGCGCGCTAAAGATCTGCCGGATGCCGTGATCGACGACGCGCTCGACCAGGGCCTCAAAGCGCGGGTGAACACCAAGTACTGGATGGAGCAGCTAGGCCTCCCGTTCCATCCGACCCACGTCAACACGCAGAACCAGCACGATCGCCGTGCCGGCTATGCCGATCTGCTCCACTATCCGCAGCGGTACCGGGTGCAGTGGCAGGTGTGGACCGCGGGTACGACGCGGGTGCTGCTGTGGGGCGATCCGGAATACGTGCGGCGCTTCGCCGCCAGCGCCCGCATATACGGCGGCAACAGCTTCGAGATCAATGAAATGTTGGCGACCTGGATGCTCGGCGAACCGTCCGGCGAGGCGCCGCTGCCCATCCTGAACCCTCGCTACCGTTACTACGATTACCCGTTCGAACGCTACTGGGCGTTCTACCGGATGTGGGGCCGGCTCACTTATAACCCGCAGACCTCTCCGGAGGTTTGGCAGAGCGAGTTCGAAGCTCGCTTCGGAACCGCCGCGGGAGTCCACGTCATGAAGGCACTGGAAGCCGCGAGCAAGGTCCTGCCGCGAATCGTGGCTGCGGCGTACCGCTATGTGTACTTCCCAACCACTCGCGGCTGGGCCGAGATGAACCACCAGGACTCGCTGCCGAAGTTCGCCACCGAAGAAGACAGTGATATCCAGCAGTTCGAGAACGCGCGCGCCGAGGCACGGAGCATGCTTCAGGGCACGGACACTCCGATGCGCCGCCCCCAGGAGACGGCCCTCTGGTTCACCCGGACCGCGAGCGAAATCACTTCGGAACTGGCGCTGGCCGAGAAAGCGATCGGTCCGAAGGCCGGGAACGAATTCCTATCGACCGCGACCGACCTTAAGATTCTGGCAGGCCTCGCGCGATACTACGCTGCCAGGCTGCCCGCCGCAGTCGCCTACAACGTCTACAAGGAATCGGGCAACACGACGGCGTTCGATGAGGCGATCGCGGGTGAAGAGCGGGCGGCCGATGCGTGGCGCGATATCGTGGCCGCCGCGGGCGGCGTGTACAACGATCGCCTTCCTTTCGGTGCCCGCGCCGTGGGCTTCCGCCAGCACTGGAAGGAAGAACTGGCGCTGCTCGAAAACGACCTCGCCGCGCTCCAGGCGGAGCGGGGGGAGGTGCAGGACAAGCCCGGACCCCTGCCGGCGCAGCGCGATCCGAATCTGAAGCCACCGATGGTTTCGCTTCCCGCGCCTTCCGCAGCCCAGCCGGGCCGGGATCTGCGGATCACGGCCCAGCCTGTGAGCGCGGACGAGGTCAAGTGGATGCGGCTGCGGTATCGTCATCTCTCGCAATACGAGGACTATCAGACCGCGGAAATGGAATTCGACCCGAAGACCGGCCTGTACAGCGCGATCATCCCCGCGGCGTTCGTCGACCCTAAGTGGGACTTGATGTATTTCGTCGAGGTAGTGGGCAAGAACGGCGCTGGACGCATGTACCCCGACCTGGAGTACGAGATGCCCTACGTGATCGTGCCCGTCAAGCGTTGAGGAGTGAGAGGCTGCTGTTATGAATAAGTTGATCCGCATTGTTGTATCGATCCTATGTTTGAGCGGGCCGGCGGCGGTGCCGGCCCAGAACCGGCAGGATCCGAACCTGAACCGCGAGGACCGCATGGAGTGGTTTCGCGACCTCGGTTTCGGCATGTTCATTCACTGGAGTGCCGACGGCCAACTCGGCGGCGTGATCAGTCACTCGATGGTCGGCGCCGACGATGAGTACCTGGCCCGGTACGTGAACGAACTGCCCAAGACCTTCAACCCGCGAAAGTTCTATCCGCAGGATTGGGCGGCGCTCGCCAAACTCGCCGGCATGAAATACGTGGTTTTCACCGCGAAGCATCATTCCGGGTTTTGCATGTTCAAGACCGCTACCACGGACTACGGAATCATGAACACGCCCTTTCGGCGTGACATCACGGCGGAGTTGCTCGCCGCCTTCCGGGAGCAGGGCATCGCGCCCGGACTCTACTTTTCGCCCGACGATTTCTGGTGGCTCTACAAACACGGAAAGACCTTGCAGCGCGGTGTTCCGGAAGTTCAACCCGGCAACAACCCCGGGCTGATGGAGCACGATCGGGCGCAGGTCACCGAGTTGCTCACCAACTACGGCCCGATCGATATGATCTTCTTCGATGGCGAAGCGCAGGGACTTCGGGACCTGGCCTGGAAGCTGCAGCCCAACATCGTGGTGACGCGCGGCGCCATCGAAACCCCGGAGCAATACATCCCCGGCGTACCGCTCGAAGGCGCGTGGGAATCCAACATCACCATGGGCACCGAGTGGCCTTACAAAGCCACCAACGAGACCTATAAATCGGGCACTGAGTTGATCTCACTCCTGGTCGAAACCCGCGCCAAGGGCGGCAACCTCCTGCTCAACGTCGGGCCCAGGCCCGATGGCGAATTGCCCATCGAACAGGAAGCGCGCCTGCGCGAGATCGCCCTCTGGATGTACGCCAATCACGAGTGTATTTATAGCGTCCGTCCGTGGGTCATCACGAACGAGGGCGAAACCTGGTTCACCAGGAAGAAAGACGAGGACACGGTGTACGCGATCGTGAAATCCAAACAGCCGTGGCCCTTCGGGGTGATGCGCGACGTCGTCCTTAAGTCGGTGCGGGCCAGTGCGAATACCAAGGTCAGCGTGCTCGGAGAGAACGGCAAAGTCCTCGAGTACCAACCGGGAGTCAATCCGGCGCCCACGTTTGAACAGGCAGCCGACGGCCTGCACATTCGAGCCATGCGTGCCCAACGAATGTACACCAACCGGCAGTGGCCTGATCCGGTGGTCATCAAGATCACCGGGGTGAAGCCGGCGCTCGTGCCGCCGCAGGTCCAGACCAGCCGTGCCACGTGGAATGCTGCCAACCAAACCGTGACGCTCCAGGGCCAGTTGATCAAACTCGGCGACGCGACCTCGCTCGAAGTCGGGTTCGAGTATCGCTCGATCGAGGGCATGGACCGCAACGAACGAACAGGTGCGTGGACGGCCGCTCCTTTCGTGCGACGCGACGC
Source organism: Bryobacterales bacterium (assembly GCA_963794265.1). Lineage (GTDB taxonomy): Bacteria > Acidobacteriota > Terriglobia > Bryobacterales > Bryobacteraceae > CAWCDJ01. The sequence goes on along the minus strand of CAWCDJ010000003.1, from coordinate 1,593,823 downwards.
GCCGGGCGCCTTCGCCGTCACCGTGCCGGGGTGGAAGGCGGGTGAAGCGTACGAGTTCCGGGCGGTCGTCAAACATCCGCTCATTACCATGTACGGACGCGACCTGACATTTACCGCGAGATAAGCGGAGGCGGGTGCTGCTTCCGGAAGCGTGGCTAAAGGCGCAGACCAGCGTTCACTTGAAAGGTCTCTTGTGGAGCGCGCTCGAAGCTGAGCCGATACCGTTGGCGCTCGGTGGAATCGCGGGCCCCGGTTTTCCCGTCTACCGATTCTTCCAGCGGCTGTACCATGCGCCGGGGATGGCGCTCATCGCCGCGTCGCATGATGCCGTGAGCCTAGGAGAGCTCGGCCGGCTTTTCTGGAATCCGGCCGAGGTCCTGGCCATCCCGGCCCTCAAGGAAAGCGAGGCCTCGTCGGCATCCGTCTCTTCGACGAGCGGATGCAGCGCGGCCCAATTCTCTGCCGACGTCCATTTCCGCCAGAATGGCCAGAACCGTGCGGCGCCGCACCAGGCTGGATGGCGCCTCTTCCGCCGCCTTCGGAACAGGTGTAACCGCGGACAGTAGCGGAGCCCGGCGCCCGATCGCGCGCATTCCCTCCTCCGCCACAGTGCGGCACAGGTCGTCTTCGAGCGCCCGGTCCAGCACCGGAATGGCGTCAATGCGCCCGAACGACACGATAGACTCGACCGCGCCGGGCAGGAGCCGTTTCCGGCAGAGGTCGAGGAGGACGGCAAACGTTCCATCGTCCCTCCACCTGCCAAGTTGGCGCGCCGCGGTGTTCCTCAGCGCGTCCTCCGCGAAGGCAAGCTGCGCGTCGGCCGGTCGGGTCGGGGCTTCCAGGTACTCGATGAGGCTCTGCTTGGCTCCGAGACGGGCCAGCGCCTCGGCCGCCCACATTCGCGGCTGCGGCACGCTCGTCACGCGCCCGTGCAGCAGGAAGTCTCGCAGTACGGGGATGGCGCGCGTGCCGCAGGCAACCAACTCACCAATCGCGGATTCCCCTTCGACCAGGGACCGGAGTGCCCGAACCTGCCGGGCAATCTCCGCGTCAGATTCGATGTTCGGCGGGTCTGGCGGAACCGGCGTACCCGTTATGCATCCCCTCTCACGGTATCTTCGGGCAGCGCTGCGGCCAGCGCCTCCAGATCCGCTCGCACAGCCGTTTCGTCCTCGCGGCCTTCTGCGCTCGAGACGCCGAGTTGGTTGAGGCGGGCGCGGTAGGTTTCCGCGTACTGATCGAAGTGCCCCTGCAGCTCGGAGAAAGCCTTCCGCGCACACGCCTGCAGGATGCGGGCGTAAATCCGGACCGTCTCCGGAACCTGCGAAGCCGCCTGCCTGCGGACCTGCCGCTCGATGCGCCACGCCGCGTATCGGCGTCCGAAAATTGCCGCGAGCCTGCTGTCCCGCACTTCGATCTCGACGCTCCCCGCGTCGAACCGGGGCATGCCGCTTACGATGTCGGCGAATTCCCGGGCGTCTCGCAATTCGTCCGTCCGATCGATGGAGGCCGATTTGGGCTTCGACGTGCCACTGTATGCCGTCAGCATCCGTGCGGATTGTGCGGCGTTGCTGGAGTCGTGGCTCGAAGGGTAGTCCTGAACCACTTTGTCCTGCGTGGGGGAGAGGTCCGGCTTATACTTCAGGGACGGCGATTTCGATTGCGCCGCGGCCAGAATGGCCTCGATTTCGCCGAAACGCTTCAACTGCTCAGCAGGTGCCTCCGCTGTGACGGGTTCACCCCCCCCCGATTGCACTCTTCACCGCCGGTCCGGCTCACAGAAACTCATCACCAGGAGTCATCTTCCCCGACGGGCGGTTACGGCGAACTCCAACGCCAGGTATCTCCGGCCGGTCCGCAACTCGGGCGGCTGGAGCGAACGCCTGATTCAGTGTCATCTCCTTGTCATAGTCCACGTGGAGTACGCGGTACACGACGGCAATCCACCCGGTCCGATTAAGGAGATGTTTCTGTATTCCCTCCGCAGACGGGTGCCGGGCTGAATGCTCAGGACCGTTGCATCCTGCGGGCAGTAGATTGTTTCGTCGTTAAAAGAGCGGCGGCAACTGCTGCGACCGCGATTTGGTCTGCTCGACCAGGAGTTCGTTCAACAACCTCGCCACCAGCACGGGAATCAGCCAGGCCTCGCTGATCTGCGCGGTGGCGCCCGCCACCTGCCACTGCGTCACCTCATCCACTGCGCGCCGCGCCCCGATGTTTGATCGCTCACGTCCCGGCGTACGTTCGGATACATAAAAGATCCTTTTTCAATGGTCGGGGCCGAAGATAGCAAGTTCCGCGGCGGACCGTGCTCCGGTCTCTCGAGAGCGTTGGGGAACTTCGCCTGCCAAGTGCTGTTCGGCATCCGGGCTCTGACGCTGCGTCACATAGCACGTAGTCGAAAAAGATATGAATCAAATAACCGATAAGCGCTCACAACCTAGAAGCTCCTCTCGGACAATTTGAAAGCTCATGAACGGGAAAGGAAACTGACGCCGCAGTCACTCCATATGGGCCGCCAGCGCATGCGGCCGAACTCCGTGTTGGCGCTGTTCGTGAGGGACATCCGGCTGAACAGTCGCAGGTAAACTCCTGTAAAAACTTTTCTTGACAGAGGCATCGACATTAGCACACATTGGTACCCAGGTTCTTGGCTGTCTCTACGACTTGTATTGGTCGTGATGATACCGACAGCTTGTCTGAGCTGAGGATTCTGACGGCTTTGCACGAGCTTGTTGCCCTGAAGCGCAGGCCGGACACACGCCTTTCGGAGGGGAATGGAGAACAGTGCCAAATCTGGGATGTCAGACCTATCGCTGCTTTCGAGTTCGTCTGGCGACTGGTTTGCGATCAAAGTCAAAGCCAAGTGCGAGCGCTGTGTAGCGGCAGGACTCGATGGCAGGGGCTACAAACATTTCCTGCCTCTCTATCAGGAATATCGAAAATGGGCGAAACGCCTCCGCAAGGTGGAGCGAACACTGATCCCCGGTTATGTATTCGCGCAGTTCGACTCCGGAAAGCGTTTGCCGGTGCTCACCATCCCCGGAGTCTCCCACGTAGTCGGAACCAGTCGAGGGCCATTACCGATCTCACGGGATGAGTTGGCCGCACTTGAATTGATAGTGCGATCCGGTTCATTCGCGGAGACGTGGCACGCTGCCGTCGCTGGGCAGCAGGTGGTTGTCGCTGCGGGTCCCCTTCGCGGCTTGCGGGGTTGCCTGGTCGAAGTGAAGAATCAGACGCGCGTCGTTGTCTCGATCACGTTACTGAGCCGGTCCGTTGCGGCGGAAGTAGATCGTCACTGCATCCAGGTCGAATCAAGCCCGGCGCCCACGGGCGCACCCGTTCTGACGGACGGCGGCCCACTGAAGCAGGGAGAGTTTGCATCTGCGACCGACGCGCTCTCCTCAGCCAGGGCGGCCAGTAATCGGGGCTGATCGGGTCTCGCTCCGTCGCCTGACAAGACCGTGACAGTACTAGGCGTTCCAAAGCAGTCTAAGATGATAACCCGTCTTGACAACCGGCAGTAAGATGCTGCATAAGTAATTAAATCAGCCGAAGGACATTTGGTGCAGATTGGGGCGGTAGCATGTCCTGAAGTAACTTTGGACTAAGCTATTTGAGCCAGGTGTTCCGACCAGCATGAGCACTCAGAACCTTCAGAAGACAACGTGTGTCGCGATGACTCGCGACGCAATGCGCCGCACGCCACACCAGCCCAAGAGGATCCTGATCGCGGGTACAGGGAAGTCAGCAGTGGCTGTTGCGCGCTGCATTACGGAATCGGGTGAGCCCGCCGTGATCTGCGGCGCCACCGATCCGGAGCCGCAGGGCGAACTCTCGACGGCATTCCCCGAACTTCCCTGGTTGGGTTCTTTCGACAGTCTGGCGGAATGCCTCATCGCAAATTGCATCGACGAGTTGCACATCGCCCTGCCGCTTCGAAGTTTTGCGCGAGTCATTGGAGATCTGCAGGCCGCGGCGGCTGACGTCGGCGTCCGAGTCACGGTGCACATTGATCTCTCACCCGGGATTCCCGGCGCTGAGGCAACCGCTTTCGGCGACGGTTTCGCCATCACATCGCCGGTGCACGCTTCCTTACGCGGCCTGGGGCGATTCCTGAAACGGACGCTGGACGTGGTGGTTGCCGGCACCGCGCTCGTATTGCTCTCTCCGCTGCTGTTCCTGATCGCGCTGGGAATCGTGCTGACGTCCCGCGGGCCGGTTTTGTTCCGGCAGGAACGGGTGGGCCGCGGCCAACGCGTTTTTCAAATGCTCAAGTTTCGCAGCATGGTCGCCAACGCGGAGGAACTGCGCGCCGTGGTCGCCGAGATGAACAATGCACGCGGGATCTCGTTCAAGGTTTTCGATGATCCTCGAGTGACTCGAATCGGAGGGCTTCTCAGGCGAAGTAGTCTCGACGAACTGCCGCAGCTTTGGAATGTGATCCGCGGCGACATGAGCCTGGTAGGTCCGCGGCCCATTCCGGTCTGGGTGGCCGACCAACTCCGCGATCCGAAATTGTACCGGCGCTTCACCGTTCAGCCGGGACTGACGGGGCTCTGGCAGGTAGAAGGCCGGCAGCAGGACTTCGATTGGATGGCAATGCAGGATTTGAGATATATCGACAAATGGTCCATACGATCCGACGTCCGGATTCTGTTAGCGACGATTCCCGCGATGATTCGGGGCGAGGGCGCCCACTAACCCATAAGCATCTACTATTCCGTCGATTACCGGCGAACAAAGTCAAAGACCAATGGCTCTTCCAATCTCTCTTGTTATTCCGCCTTCCGTGTTTTTGTTGGACGAACGGGTATTCATGACTCTCGGGATCCTGAGAATCGCGGCCGTGTTGGAGCGCCACGGCTACGAGGTGGAGATGCTGGATCTCTCGGGAATCCAGAATTTCGAAGAAGCGGCGCGGGATCATGCGCTGCGGTCGAAATCAAAGATCTTCGGCTTGACCGCAACCACACCGCAGTTTCCGTCGGCGGTGTCGGTGGCGAAGAAGATTCGTGCTGTGCGCCCCGACGCGAAACTGATTCTAGGCGGTCCTCACATTACGTTGGTTAACGCCGCACGGAAACGGGAGCAGAAGTTCGGGATCGCCGGACGAGCCGGTCGGGCTTTCGAGAAGCTCACGCAGAATTTCGACGTTCTCGTCGCGGGGGATGGAGAAGAAGCCATCTTCACAGCCGTGGATATGGATGGCCCCGCCTTAGTGGATGCCGACGAGCCAAATTCAAGTCTGTTTCTGAACAACGCCCGCCTCTCGGCCCTGCCGTTGCCGGCGAGGCATCTACTGGATGTAGATAGTTACCGCTACAGCATCGAAGGGGAACGGGCGCTGAGCCTGATCGCCCAACTCGGCTGCCCGTTCGGCTGCGGTTTTTGCGGAGGGCGTGAATCTCCCATGCTGCGCCGGGTGCGCATGCGCTCTGTGGAGAGCATTATCCAGGAAATGACGCACTTGTACAGGGTATACGGTGTGCGCGGGTTCATGTTCTACGACGATGAACTAAACGTGAATCCCCGAGTGGTGGAACTCATGAGGGCTATCGCGCGCACCGCTCGGGATCTGCGGACGGAGTTTCGACTGCGCGGGTTTGTGAAGTCGGAGTTGTTTACGGACGAACAGGCAGAGGCCATGTATGAGGCTGGGTTTCGCTGGATTCTCGTCGGCTTCGAATCGGGATCTCCGCGAATCCTGCGGAACATCCAGAAGAAGGCAACGGTCGGGGACAACACACGCTGCACGGAGATCGCGCGCCGTCACAATCTCAAGATCAAGGCGCTCATGTCCTGCGGCCACCCAGGGGAATCACGCGATACGGTTCAGGAGACTCACGACTGGCTATTGGAAGTGAAGCCCGCGGACTTCGACATGACCGTCATCACGACCTATCCCGGTACACCTTATTACGATCAGGCGGTCGAACTCGACTCACGTCCCGACGTCTGGGTCTATAGCATCAACGGCGATCGCTTGTACAGCTACGAGTTGGACTACACCCAGGTGGCCGACTACTACAAGGGGAACCCCAACTCGGGGTATAGATCCTTTGTATTTACCGATTACCTGAACGCCGACGAAATCGTGGAACTGCGCGATTTCGTAGAAGTGGATATTCGAGAGCGCCTGGCCATCCCGTACAATTCATTGAGCGCGGCAATCCGATATGAGCATTCGATGGGGCAGTCCGGACGGCCGCTTCCGCCGAATATTTTGCGGACAACATCGAGCACTGTGAGGCCGGCGGAAACGGAGGCCGTCACGGTGGCGGCCGGGGGTGCAGGCGGCTGCGGTGAGCACTCGCCGCTGGTGATGCTGCGGCATTTCTCGCACGAATCCAGGCGCATCAACAGCGCGGACGGCAAGGAAGCCATCCAGGTGCTGCTTCTCTGCGGCGGCCGGGGAGCCCGCTCGGCCCCGTTTACAGAGTATTACCCCAAAGTCATGATGCCGATCGGCGGCGCACCGGTTGTAGTCCACCTGATGCGTTTCTATGCCGGGCAGGGTTTCTCCAATTTCGTGCTGGCCGCCGGGCATCGAAAAGAAGTGCTCCACGACTATTTCGACGGGCGCTTCCCGGAGTGGTCGGTGAAGATCGTCGATACCGGGGAGGAGACGGATACAGCGGACCGGGTCCGGAGGTGCGCCTCCTACTTCGGCGACACATTCCTGGCGTCGTATGGAGACGGGCTCGCCAACATCGATCTGGAGGGGCTGCTCGCGTTTCACAGGCGAAGTAAGGCCCTCGCAACGATTACCTCCGTTCCGCTCAGGTCGCAGTATGGAACGGTGCTGTGCGGCGGCGATGGCCAGGTGAAGCGTTTCGAAGAAAAGCCGGTCTTGCAGGGCCACTGGATCAACGCCGGATTCTTCGCCTTCGAAAAGAAGGCGCTCGATCGCTGGCAGGGGCAAAATCTGGAACATGAGGTATTGCCGTCGCTGGCCGAGAAGGGGATGCTATTCAGTTATCGGCACGAGGGGCTCTGGAGAACGATGGACACGGATCGGGACCAACACGAACTGGAGCAGAGCGTCAAGCGCGGCACACCGTGGTGGATTCCCGACGAGCGCCGGCAAGTCGCAGTTCTGGGGAGACGGTGATTCACGCGCCGGCTTTAGGCAGAGTGGTGGTTTTCAACGAAAAGGAGAGAATGGAATGCAAGTCGTGATCCTCTGTGGCGGGAAAGGCACCAGATCTTATCCGTTCACGGAATATTACCCGAAGGTGATGATGCCGATTCGCGGCACACCGATTCTCACCCACCTGATGCGCTTCTACGAAGTCCAGGGCTTTACGGACTTCGTGCTTGCAGCCGGATGGCGGAAGGAGATTCTGGATGACTATTTCGACCGCCGCTTCCCGCAATGGAACGTCACGGTCGTGGATACCGGAGCGGCGAGCGATACCGGCGAACGGATTCGACGTTGCGAGCCGTATTTGGGCGAGACCTTCTTCGCCACTTACGGAGACGGGTTGGGGAATGTGGATTTGCATCAGCTTCTCCAATTTCACCGCGAGTCCGCCGGACTCGCCACGGTTACTTCCGTGCCGTTGCGGTCGCAATACGGGACAGTACAGTTCAGCAGCGAGCGGCGCGTGCAAGCGTTCCACGAAAAGCCCACCATCCGCGACTACTGGATTAATGCGGGTTTTTTCGTGTTCGATAGAGCCGTTTTCGATCAGTGGCATGGCTCTAACTTGGAAAACGACGTCCTGCCAAAGCTGGCGACGCGAGGACTTTTGTTCACGTACCTGCACGAGGGGTTCTGGAAATCCATGGACACCAGCAAAGACCAGCAGGAATTCGAGGCTATTTTGAGCGGCGGTTCGGCGCCTTGGATGCAGTTGAAGCCGCACGCTCTGTGGGCAGCATCGTAATGAGGACGCCGCAGATGGAAAAATCATTTTGGAACGGGAGGCCGGTACTCGTAACGGGTGCGACCGGGTTAATGGGCGGGTGGCTGGCGAAACGGCTCGTGACCAGCGGAGCCGACGTGATCGCCCTGGTACGCGATCGATCACCGAAGACGATGTTTGCCGCCGAAGGCATGGCCGATCACGTGACGGTGGTGGATGGCTGTCTGGAAGACCTTCCGCTACTGCGGCGCACGCTGCAGGAATACTCGGTTCATACGGTGTTTCACCTGGCCGCGCAGCCGCTGGTGGGCGTGGCCAAAGCCGATCCGGTCTCCACCCTCCAGGTGAATATCCAGGGGACGTGGAATGTTCTGGAAGCGGCGCGTCAAGCCAAGGCGCAGGTCGTCGTGGCTTCGTCTGACAAGGCCTATGGCTGCAGCCAGAACCTTCCCTATCTGGAAACCCACCCGCTTCAAGGGAGTTACCCGTACGACGTTTCCAAGAGCTGCGCGGACCTGATCTCCACGATGTACGCTCAAACCTACCAACTCCCCGTGGCGGTTGTCCGCTGCGCCAACCTCTTTGGGGGTGGCGATCTGAACTTCAGCCGCACAATCCCGGGAGTGATTCGCGCGACGCTCGAAGGCCAGCCGTTTCGAATTCGCAGCGACGGCAAGCCCACTCGCGATTTTCTGTACGTCGAGGATGCCGCCGAAGCGTACACCACGGTCGCGGAGAGTCTGGCGCGAGATCCGCAAATCGCCGGCGGGGCCTTCAATTTCAGCCTTTCGGTCAGGCTTTCGGTGCTCGACGTGGTGGATCAGGTGCTCCGGCTCATGGGCAGGCCGGACCTCCAGCCGATCATCGAGAATCGAGCCACGGCCGAAATTCGTGAACAATACCTGGACTGCTCGAAGGCGCGCCGCCTCCTGGGGTGGGAGCCGCATTACGGAATGGTCGAGGGCTTGAAGAAAACGATCGACTGGTACGCGGGGTACTGCGGAACTCTGCTGCAGCACAGCGCAAACGCTCCCGTCGCTATCAACGCGAGCGCCTGACGGAATCCGTCGCGCGCTTTTGGGCTCATTTCACAACTGCAACACCAAAAAGAAAGAGGAACCCGTTGAAAGCTCCGACTGTCTACTTATGCGATCTTCGATACAACTACTCCGGGGTTCTGGCGAACGACTGCATGCCGTTGGGTGTGGCATACATGAAGGCCGTAATGGATCGCGAGCTTCCGGAAGTGCGGTCACGCCTGTTCGCCTACCCGGACCGGCTTTTCAATGCGATACAGGAAACGCCGCCGGACGTGCTCATGCTCAGCAATTACTGCTGGAATGAAGCGCTCAGCATTCATCTGGCAAAGCTCGCCAAGCGCATCCGGCCCGAGACCCTGGTCGTGCTGGGCGGTCCCAACATTTCCCTGGAGCCTGAACGCCAGCAGGAATACCTGGCGGCGCTGCCAAACGTAGACCTTTACGTGCTGGGCGAGGGTGACTTCCTCGCCACGGAGATTGTGCGGAACTACCTTGACAGCGGTATGTCGCTTCGTGCTTTCGGCGAACGCGAGATTCCGTCGTCGCTCTACCGCCGCCCGGATGGCACAATGTACCGCTCGGCGCCATGGGATCGACACCGGGGGCTGGACGAAATTCCCTCTCCCTGGCTGAGCGGTATCCTCGATGAGTTCTTTGACTCGAAGCTCGCGCCGATCATCGAGACGAACCGGGGATGTCCGTTCACCTGCACATTTTGCTGCCAGGGGACGTCGTGGTACACCAAGGTGCACTACTTCGGGCTGGAGCGGCTGCGCGAGGAGATCTTCTACATCGCCCATCGGATCCGAGAGGTCTCGCCGTATATGCATACGTTGCGCATCGCCGACTCAAATTACGGGATGTACGAACGGGACACCGAGATCTCCAGCTATCTTGGGGAGACGCAAAAGGAGTATGGCTGGCCCACGTACATCGACGCGACGACCGGCAAAAACCGCCCGGACCGTATCATCAGATCGATCGAGAAAGTGAACGGCGCCATGTTGATGTACCAGGCGGTCCAGTCACTCGACGAAAACGTGCTGCGGAACGTCAAGCGCTCGACGATCAAGATGGAGGCCTATGAGCAGTTGCGGGTCTACATGCGCGGCCGCGGTCTCCGCTCGAACACCGACCTGATCCTCGGCCTGCCCGGCGAAACACTCGAAACGCACATGAACGGCATCCGAAAGCTGCTCGACGTGGGACTAAACCAGGTGACCAACTTCCAGTTGATGATGCTGAAGGGGACAGAGCTCGAAACCCTGGAGTCGCGCAAGCTCTTCCACTTCCGATCGGGTTTCCGAATTCTCCCCAAGAATTTTGGTGTCTACGGAGGCGAGAAGGTCTTCGATGTGGAGGAGATTGTCTGTGCTACGGACACGCTGCCATTCGACGATTACCTGCGGGCCCGCAAAGTCGCTTTGGCCAGCTCCGCGTTTTATCATGACAACTATTTCGAGAAGGTGATCGGCTTCGCGGGAACGCTGGGGATCAAGCGCTCTGAGTGGATGGACGCGATTCTAGCCGAACTCGAGGGCGCGACCGAAGCGGCCCGCACATTTCTGGATGACTTCGTCCGCGAGACCATTAACGAGTTGTTCCCGACGCGGGAAGCGTGCATCCAACACTACTCCACCGAAGAGAACTTTGCCAAACTGCAACACGGAGAGGTGGGCGACAATTTGATGCACAAATATCGGGCGCTGGCATCGTTCCATATCTGGCCTGAGATCTGCGCGTGTGCTATGGAAGCCACCCGCAAGCTTCTGGTTGCGCGCGATCTGCATCTGAAGATTTCCGATTTCGACGTGTTCTGGGAAGATTTTCACCGCTACATCAATCTCGGTCATGCCAATGGCCGGACCATAAAGGAGATTCTGGCGCCCGCCGAAGCCGAGATGAGCTACGACATCGAGAGCTGGCTTGCGGCGGGAACGCCGACCGACCCCACGCCGTTTCGGCTGGCGGAGCGGAGGCGCGTGATCTTCGCCCTGGACGAGGATAATGCGCGCGAACTGCATGCCGCGTTACAATCGTGGCCCCCCAGCCTCAAAGGCCTGACGAAAATGGTAACCCGCATCCAGGTGGTGTGGCAGGAGCGGCGTTGCCACATCGCGGACGGCGTTCCGCAACGAGTATACAAGCTGGCGGCGGGCTGATTTCCCACTACCGAATGCGCCGGCCGGGCCTGCCGCGGCCGCTTCGCGTGTTCTTCAGGGACCAAACGAGAACTGATGGCCAATATCGCTCTTTACTACCCGTGGTTCTACTTGAAAAGCGGCGGGGAACGAACCTGTATCGAATTGCTCAAACGTAGCCGCCATCGCTGGACGATCATCACTAACCGGTACGAACGCGAGGCCACTTACCCGGAGCTGGCGCAATACCGGATCGTCGAACTTGAAAGAATAAGCGTTAAGAGGACGTTTCTCGGAGCCGGCTCGGCCGCATGGAAGATCCTGACCCAGAAGCTTCCGCTGGAGGGTCAGGACCTTCTGGTTGTTTTCTGCGATGGCCTTGGCGATCTGATTACCTTCCGGAACCATTCCCTTCCCACCCTCTGTGTCTGTTTCACGCCGCTGCGAATCCTCTTCGACGAACACTACCGCGCACGGTATCTGAAGACCAGAAGTCATCCCTGGCTGCGCCGGTGGATCCTTCGGGCCGCTGGGACGGCATATCGGCCCATTGACCGGTTGGCGTGGAAAAACTACTGCCACATATTTCCGAACAGCGAGGAAACCCGCGCGCGCATCGTGCGAGCCGGGTTGTGCCCCCCAGGGAAAATGACAGTGCTGCGTCACGGCTACGATGTCGCTTCCGCCCGGATTACGAACATCTACGAACCGTATTTCCTGATTGCCGGGCGAATCATGTGGACGAAGAACATCGAGCTGGGAATAGACGGCTTTTTCGCTTTGCGCGAACGGCGGCCTGATCTATCGCACTTCAAACTGAAAATTGCGGGATTCGTGGATCGGAAGAGCCGCCCGTATATTGCGGCCCTCCGGGAGCGAGCCGCCGGATGCCCGGCCATCGAATTTCTGGAATCTCCCCAGGATCCCGAGTTGTGGAAACTGTACGAGAACTGCACCGCTGTTGTGTATACGCCGTTCAATGAGGACCTCGGGTTACCCCCGATAGAGGGAATGGCCCACGCCAAGCCGGTGGTTGCCGTAAATCGCGGCGGGCCGCGCGAAACGATCGTCGACGGGAAGACCGGGTTCCTTGTGGAACCGACTGCGGAGGCATTTTCGTCCATTCTCGAACGGCTTGCGGACGATTCCGGCCTGGTGCGCCGCATCGGCGGCGCCGGAAGGGAACATGCCCGGCACTTCGAGTGGGAATGCTTCACCCGGCCGCTGGACGATTACATCGAGGAGGTCGCGCGTTCCGCATCGATCGGATATAGCCGGCGGTGGGCGAGCGCATAGGCTATGAGAAAAGGTAAATTCCTCTGTCTGATTTGCCTGGCTGCCTGCGGGGCGGCGAAGTCGCCGACAGATGCCGCGGTCGTACAACCGGATGCCCAGGCGGCCTACGTCCTCGGAGGCGGCGACCTTATCGAGGTCAGGTTCAGTTACAACGCTGACATGAATGACAAGATCACCATCAGGCCCGACGGCTACATTTCGATGGTGATGATCGGCGAAATGCGTGCGGCGGGCAAAACGCCTGCCGGTCTGAGCGCCGATATTACAAAGGCGTACCGGCGATTTCTCCGCAACCCCGATGCCGTAGTAGTGGTTCGCGAATTCGCCAACCGGCGCGTCTATGTCACGGGAGAGGTGCAGGCGCCCGGCGTTGTTTTGCTTTTGGGCCCGCTAACGGTAATGCAGGCGCTTGCCAATTGCGGGGGCGCGAAACCCGGCGCCGCCCTGGACGGCGCCATCCTGCTCCGTTATGAAGGGCGCAACGAAGCCAGGATCCAGCAGGTGAAACTGAAACAGATTATCCGTGGAAAGGCGAACGATTTTCTGCTACAGCCGTTCGACGTGGTCTATCTTCCGCGAACGCGAATCGCGAAGCTCGACCTGTTCGTGGACCAGTACGTGAACGGGTTGGTGCCGCGCAGCCTGATGTTCCCGTACAACATCAATAATGTCTACACAGTTGCCACAAAATAGCGCAGCAGCCCGGTTCGTGAATGCCGGCAGATCCTCGAAAGGGAAGGGGGCATAGTCCGATGGGGCCGTCGCTTGGCAGCAGTCCGAAGACCGACGTCCGTCCGGCGCGAGAACGTGGATCGGCGAGACCGGGTTTCCGGCGCGACGATAGTTCCGGCTCGCTACTCGATTTTCTAGCTATTCTCTTCCGGCATATCTCCCTGGTGGCGGTCATCTTTCTGGCGACGGTGCTCGGCACTGTAACGTGGATGATGGTCGAACCCGCGAACTACGAAGTCGCTGCCCGAGTCATGCTCCGGTTCGCCCGGGAAGCGGCTGACCCGCGGACCTCGCTTTCGCCGAGTACCACCAGAGTACTGCCCGCGGTGCGGCCGGATATCAACACCGAAGCGGAACTGATCAAGAGCTATGCCCTGGTGGAGCAGGTAGTGGTGAGCCTCGGACTGGACAAGCCCGTAGAGCGACCCGTTCCGCAATACTTCTTTCCGAGGGTCAAGTATGAATTGCGGCGCGCGTATCGCAATCTCAGAGATGCCCTTGACGAGGCCGAAATCGCTGCCGGCTTGAAGGAACGGCTCTCTCCGAAGGAGATAGCGATCGTCGGCCTCATGAAGGGTCTAAAGGTCGAGAGCGTTCGAGATTCGAGCGTGGTGAATGCGACCCTGACCACCAGCATTCGAGAGGGTTCCAGCAAGATTCTGAACACGCTGCTGGAAGCGTACCGGGAGCGGCGGTTGGCGGTGGAAAAAAGCTCCCGCGAGATTTACTTCTTCACGAACCAGGCCGCCGAGTCCCGCCAGAACCTTCTTGGGCTCGAGGGCCGCCTGGACGATTTGAACCGGAAGTATGACGTGGCGTCTCTTCCTGAACAGATCCACCTGGCCCTGCAAAACGTCTCGGATACCGATCGGGCGGTGAAAGACTCCGAAAGCCAGGTGGCGGCGTCCGAGGCGCAATTGCAAATCCTGCAGGGGCAGATCGCCAGTGAGCCGAAATCGCGCGTCATTAACGAAACCGACAGCCGGAACGCCGAACTGGATGTCTTGATCCAGCGCCGGGACGCGCTGGAACTGCAGCGTCAGAAGGAGCTCGGAAAATATGACGATGGCCATCCGGAAATCCAGAACCTGGACCAACTGATCGCTTCGGCACACAAGTTGATCTCAGGAGCCCCGCCGTCGGTGCCGCAATCCCGCACAACGGCACCCAACGCGACTTATCTGGACCTGGAAAAAGAAGCGCTCAACACCAACCAGAAACTCAAAGGGGAAAGGGCCCAACTGGAGGCGCAGAGGACGGCGTACAACGACTATCGTGCCCGCTTCGAAGCCTTGCGCCAGATACAGTTGGCGCACGACCAACTAAGCCGCGAGGTGTCCATCCGCGAAGAAGCCTATAAGCTTAATGAGCGGAACGCCATGGAGGCGCGCGCCGCCGAGGTCCTCCGATCGCAGGGGATCAGCAGCATCGAGATTGTAGACCCGGCCATCGATCCGATCCTGCCGTCGGGGATCCGGAAGATCTATCTTCTTGGAGCCGCCCTTCTGGTAGGTCTCATCCTGTCCATCGGTGCGGCGATTCTGAGCGACTCCCTGGACCATTCTCTCCACACGCCGATGGACGTCGAGCGTTATAGCGGGTTCGAATTGCTGGGATGTATCGGGTATGCCAAAAGTTCCAAGCTCGTGCCGCCTCAGGGAGAGCGAGCCATGGAGTTCGCCCAACTAGGTTCAAAACTCGACAGCAAGTACGCCAGGAGCGCAGTGGTCGGCCTGTTTGGTGCCGGTCCCGGCTCGCGGCCCGAAATGATCGCCGCGGGAGTCGCCCATACTCTGAGCGCCGATTTCGGACGGAAGACATTGCTGGCGGCTTTGGGAGACGGATTCCGCGATTGTGCGAAGGTGTTCGGCAAGGATGTGGACCGGCTTTCCGAAAGCGGGCAATTGATCCGCATCGGCGAATCGCTGGATCTCATGTACCTGCCCGGGAAGGCTGCCGCCCCGGGTCACCTGGCGGAACGGATCCGGTCTTTGCATACCGAATTCCCCAACTACGAACGCATACTGATCCATTTGGGATGTTCACCGCCGGAGATGTGGATTGCGGCTGCGAACCTGGCGGGTAGTGGTCTTGTGCTCGTGGTAGGGGCAGAGTCGACGCGCCGAGAGGTGCTGGAACGGTGGGAGCATGTGACCCGTGTTAACGACTACACTATTTTCGGGACCGTATTGAACCAGCGCCGGTATCCAATCCCCGGTCTGATCTACCGCTGGTGTTCCTAGGATTCGGGAGCGGACGCGCGTGCCTGCAGTCGATTACATAGCATGCTCCTTTAATAACCTGAGAACGATCGGGGCTACGCTCGAGAGCATCGAGCGCCAGACCGTGGACGACCGAACATGCACGGTGGTGGATGGCCGGTCGTCCGACGGTACGCCCGAGTATATTCGCTCCAGGTTTCCGTGGGTCCGGGTCGTCGTCAAGGACCACAACGACGGACCTGCGGGAAGCCGGACGATTGGGGCCACACTCGGAACCGCCCGATACATCGTTTTTGTGGATAGCGACGTCACTCTGGAGAGCGACTGGACGGAACAGCAGATTCGGTTTTTCGAAGCCCATCCCGAAGCCGGAGTGCTGTGCGGCAAACTGCTCTATGCGCCGGTCCCCGGGATGATGCATACCGCGTACGGCGTGATGAACCGCTTTGGCGTGGGTTGGGATGGCGCCATCGGCGAGCCGGCCGATGCCTTTACGGAGCCTGTTCGATGCCTTTGGGCAAACACGAGCGCCATCGCCGTCCGGCGCGAGGTGATCGAGCGGATGGGCGCGTTCGACGTCGATCTGTACGGATATCACGAAGATGCCGATTTTGGATGGCGCGCCAATCTGTTCGGCTTCGCCGTGATCAGCAACCCGGCCGCGGTTGCCGCGCACCGCCCCCATGCCACGCCCGATCCCGCCGTCCGGAACAGGGGTCAGGTGCACCTGATCTGGCGAAATCGCATTCGTTCGGCACTCGTGAATTACGAACTGGTAAGCCTGCTGCGCTATGTAGCGCCCTATGTCGTTCTATCGATAGCAAATGCCATCGCCAAGCCACCGCGGGGGGTGAAGTTCAGCGCCCTTTGGTGGAATATTGTGCACTTGCGTGAGACTCTGGCTCGACGCCGGTTCGTCCAGAAAAACCGGCGCGTTCGGGATCGCGAACTCTGGCACCTGTTTGTGCCCGGACTCTTCGGGCCGGGCTACGATGCCGTCGAGAGAGCGGCGCGGGCATTTGTTTCCGCGGGCCGGCCGCAACTCAGGGATCGTCAGGCATGAGCCGCGCTGCCCGAACCAGGTGGGCTGTCGCGCTGCCGGTGGCCGCCATCTTCGCAGGTCTATGGCTGGCAGGACACACCTGGTCGCAAACTCTGGTACAGGTGCCTCCTCAGACAGTCAATCTGGTGGTCAATCCGGATTTTCGCAAGGTCACGAAAGGTCTGCCGGATTTCTGGTACTTCGATTCCGCGCTCGCCCAAAAAGGCTCAATCCGGATAGCCCCCGAAGGCGCCATCACCGGAACAAGATCCCTGTGCCTGATTCCCAATGCCCGGAATAACGATCGCGGCAAGCCGTTCGCACTGGCACAGATGATCTACCCCGAGCCTTTCCTGGGCCATAAACTTCTGGTGCAGGCATCCATGATAGTGTCCGGAGGCGCTACGGCTTACGCCCATCTGTTTGCCCTCTCCCACGGTCGGCCGGTCGCGCGGGCCACGATCTCTCGAACCTTGGCCGGAGCGGGTTTTGCAACGCAACAGGATGCACTCACGGTGCCGCCCAGCACCGATCAGCTCTTTTTTCTGATCTCGACCGGTTCCACGGCGGGTTCAGCATGCTTCAGCGATATCGGGGTCTTCGTAGCAGACCCGAATGCTCCAACTGCGGCAACGCCCTCGCGAAGCGCCGTTCCCGCCAATCTGCCTACGGCCACGCTGCCGCCTTTGGCCGTGACTTCCGGCCCTGCCACGGTTGCGCCCGTAGCGGCACCTGCGGAGGGCCCTGTGGGCCCAAACCTGATTCAAAATCCGGAGTTCCGGGTCACCTCGGGGAAGGTTCCCGATTCATGGCTGCTCGACCCTGCGCTCGCGCCCAAGGGGTCTGTCATTGTCGATCCCGCCGGACCCGGAGCAGGACAAGCCGCGCTCTGCCTTACCCCCAACTTCCGAAACTCCGACAAGGCAAAACCATTCGGGCTGGCGCAGATCTTCTCAGCCGTACCCTACAGGGGGAAGCACCTGGACGTGCGGGCGTCTATCAGAGTGGCTCAGGGTGGGACCGGATTCGTGCACTTGTTCGCGATTGCCGGAGACCACCCCGTTGGGAACGTGACGTTCACGCAGTCGGTTCCGTCGCCAGCCTTCGTAACCCAGGAGAACGTGCTGGTTGTTCCCGGGAACGCCGACCGCCTGCTCTTCGCTGTGACCACCAACACCACTACCGGGCACGCCTGTTTCGGCGACCTATTCGTCCGCGAACAGCAGGCGCCGCGCCCCGACCGCCCGCGCGGACCAAATCCGGCCGTGGAAGCTTCCATCCGAATCAATGCCGCGAAGGTCCTGCGTAACATTCCGGCCGGGCTTTATGGAACGAATGTCGAATGGGTGCGCAACGGTAACGGCATCTGGGATTCGAGCACGAACCAGCCGCGCCCGGAAATTGTGCGGCGCATGCGCGAGGCCGGCGTGTCCGTCATTCGGTATCCGGGCGGCGGGCTTGCAGACCACTTTCACTGGCGCGACAGTATCGGCCCGGTTTCTTCGCGCCCGGTTCGTCCTCATGTTCTGGATCCGGAGAGTTCGAAACTGGTCTTCGGGACGGACGAATTCATTAAGCTGTGCCGCCTCGTGGGAGCCGAGCCGCTGATCACCGTCAACATTGCGGAAGGCGATGCCAGGGAAGCGGCGGATTGGGTGGCGTACTGCAATCGTCCCGTGAATCCGGAGCGGGCAAAGAACGGCTCGGGTGCGCCGTACCACGTCAAGTACTGGGAGATCGGAAACGAGCAGTACATCAACAACCGCTCCGCCGGCCTGCCGAATTCCTATCTCACACCGGATGAGTACGCGAGACGCTTCCTTGAATTCGCCGCGGCCATGAAAGCCGTGGATCCCAGCATCGTGGTCGGCGCTATCGGGGGCTCGAATTTCGGTGCCTATCGGCTGCTGCAGGACGACGACTGGGATGTCCGCCTGTTGGGCGCGGCGGCCCCAAAGATCAGTTTCCTTTCCATACACAACGGGTACGCCCCCCTGGTAGGGACTACACCCGGGTTGCGGTTTTTCGATGTCTACAGGGCGATGCTGGCCTTTCCCGCCCAAGCCGAGCAGAACCTCGCAAGCCTCTCAGCGCAACTCGACGCCAACGGAGGGGCTTCGAAGCGAACCGGCCTCGCTGTCACCGAGTGGGGACCGCTGTTTGCGGCCGAAGTGGGCAGCGTGTGGACGGGCCACACCAAAACGTTGGGTTCCGCATTGTACGCGGCCAGCATCTTTAACGTGTTCCTCCGATCCCCGCGCGTCGAGATGGCGACCTACCTGAAACTGACGGAGAACAACTACATGGGCTGGTTGTATCCGAACGGCGAAGCCAAGCCCACCTTCGAGGTGCTCCAGCTTTACCACCAGCACATGGGGTCGCGGTTGATTGAGACCGGGGTCGGCAGCCCGGGGTTCCGGTCGCCGGCGATCGGATCAGTGGCGGCGGCATCGAATACGCCCTACCTCGACGCCGTCAGCAGCCTCGACGACTCCGGCTCGCGGCTCACGCTGATCGCCGTGAATCGCGGATTCGACAATTCTCTGTCAACATCGATCAAAATCGAGGGATTCCAGCCCGCATCCAGCGGCAAGGAGTGGCAGTTGACTGCCGACTGCCTGGACGCGAACAACGGTGAGGACCTCGATCCGCGCCTGCATTGGGCGCGGCAGGCGGAGGGCCCGGGCCGGAGTTGCTACAGTGCCGGACACCCCGGAAACGTCGTGCCAGGTGAAAGGGCGATCACCGGGCTTTCGACGGCATTTTATTTCACGTTTCCGCCGCAATCGGTGACGGTTCTTCAGGTGGCGTCGCGATAGGTCCAATGGCATTCCTTCTTACGTCTGCGGAGCGTCCGCGAGCCTTTGCCCTCGGGATCGGTCTGTCGCTCGGACTGGCAGCCGGGGTTGGGGTTGCGGCGTGCCGCAATGCCCCGGCCAAATACTATCTACCGGTTTTGGGCGGGCTGCTGTTCTTGTTTGCTTTGGTGGCAGCACGGCGCTATGCCGAGCGTATCTGCCTTTGGGCATTCCTGCTGGCAACACCGCTTCCCATGCACGTCTTCCTGAAAGAGCTGGAACCGCTGCACGGCGGCGGCGCACTCGGCATCTATCTACAGCCGCCTGACTTCTGCCTGGCGCTCCTATATCTTTTCTGGATCGCGAGCAAACTCAGAAAGCGGCCGCCGGCGCGCGATCACTGGCGAGTAGTGCTCGTCATGTTGCCGTTCTTGCTTTGGGGCGCGGCTTCGATGCTTTACGCCACAGAGCGGTTTTGGGCATTCTGCGAGTGGCTTCGTTGGTTTAAAGTCTTTCTGGTGCTGTTATACGCCGCGCGGCGGCTGGAGTTCTCAGAAGTAGAATCATGTGTCGCCGTGCTGGCGCTTTCGGCCACCGTGCAAGCCGCCATCGGAATTCTGCAGGCGGCCATGAAATCCAATCTCGGTCTGGAGAAGTTGGGCCTGTTTGGCTCCGGCGCGCGCTACGACGCCACCCAGGAGATTCTCGGCGGAACCTCTCTGTTTCGTGGATCGGGCCTGACGTCGCATCCCAACTTTCTTGCCAGTTATCTCCTGCTCCTATTGCCCTTGCTGCTGATCCGCTCCATTACGGCCAAGGGAAAGACGAAAGTCCTCTGGTATGGGGCCTTGGCAATCTGCACCGGCGGTCTGTTTTCAACTATGTCGCGGGCTGCATGGGCCGCGTTCCTCGGAGCAGCCGCCATCGCGTTCCTGGCGGCGATTGGATACCGGCTGATTTACCTGCGCCGCGCTTTCCAGTTGAGTCTGGCACTGTTCACGGTAGTTCTCATTCTGGTGCTCTCGTTTTTTTCCATTATTCGCGGGCGGTTCGAAGCGGATTTCTCCGACTCATGGAAGTTAAGAAAGCAACTGGCGGAAACTGCAGTCGATATTATCGCGGACCACCCCGTCATCGGCGTCGGGCTCAACAGCTACACGCTTGTCTATCCGCAGTACAACCCGAGCTACGCCGCCGAACTGATGGAGTCCGACGACATGATCACCGTAGTCCATAACGTGTTTCTGCTGGTGCTGGCGGAAACCGGCGCGATCGGGTTGGCTGCATTTTTGCTCTATTACCTGTCGCCGTTTGTTTTTGGTCTTCGCGGTCTCGAGGCCCGCGGCATGCGCACTCGGGCGACTGTCATTGGGCTCCTCGCCGGCATAATCGGAGCAATGCTCTTCGACCTCACTGAATTTGCGCTCTGGACCGAGTTGTGTATGTACACCGTCGCTTTTGCCGTAGGCCTGATCGATTGCCTCAATCCCAGGCGGTCCACCGCCCGCTTCATGCTCGTGGAACCCCCAATGATCGCGGCCGGCAACCCGGCGCTTCTGCTGGCTGATGACTGATGGGGATTGCGGAGTTCATGGATTGAGGATCCTGCTCACACATCCTTTTTGCTGGCCCCACGTCCGGCGTGGCGCGGAGCGCCTTCTCGCCGAGATGTCCGATTACTTTGCGGCCCGCGGACATGACGTCACCGTCCTTTCGACCGAACCGGGTCCCGGTAGCATTTCGGTGGAGAATGGAGTCACATACCTCAGGAGGCCGCAACCGAACAGCCGTTTCCTGAAAGCGATCGGAATCCCGCCGGAAACCCAGTTCATCGGTACATGCTGGCGGCACCTGATTCGCAATGGCGCGGGCTACGACATCATCGGTTCCATTTTGTACAGCGACTCGGTTGCGGCCGCCCTGAGCTGGCCATTTCACCGGAAGCCCTGCGTCATCCACATCACCGGGTTTCCGTACCGGCGTTGGATAAGACGGCGGCCTTGGGATACCTTGCTCATGATTATCGCCGTAAAGTTCGCGCGGCGGGTTGCCGTCCACACACGCCAATGCCAGCATTTGCTGAGCGGCCTGTTCGGCAAAGAAGGATGGCTCCTCCCGCCGCCCACCAACACCATAAGGTTCGCCCTGCATCGAGGGCGCGACCTCGCGGTTCCGCTGCTTCTGGCCGCCGGAGCCTTCTCGGAGCGCCGCAAAGGAGCCCGCATTTTGATGAGAGCTTTTGAGTTGGTGAAGCGCTGCCGTCCCACGGCACGGCTCCAGTTCTCCGGCGCAATTCCGCGTCGGACGCAGATCGAATTGCTTTCGCTCGTGCCGTCGCCGCTGCATCCCGATGTGATTTTCAGCGGAACCGGCAATGCCGACGATCTTTCGTCTCTTTACGGCCAGGCGGCGGTCACGATCCTGCCTTCGGTCCGGGAGTGTTTCGGAATGGTACTCGTGGAATCGCTGGTTAGCGGCACGCCGGTTGTCGGTAGCCGCGATGGGGGCATTCCCGAAATCGTCGAAGAAGGCGTGGGCTTTCTGTTCGATCCGGGCGGGACCGGGCGCGAGCCGGCCAATTTTGAGGGGCTTGCGGAAGCCATCCTGAAGGCGCTCGACCTCCACTCCGACCCCGGGCTTCCCGTGCGCTGCCGTGAATCCGGAATGCGTTTCAGTTGGGCCCGGTACGGCCCGGAATACGAAGCTTTTTATGGCTTGTCCGGCAACTGAGGAACCGGGGTACGACCCGGCGCGGACTCACTCGCTCAAGCGGGTTGTCGCCGCTGGCGCGATGAATAATCTCGTCCTTGCCGCGCTCGGCAGCAGCCTGACCTATCTTCAGGCCGTGATCGCGATGCGCATCCTCGGGCCAGAGCAAATCGGGCTATTCGGCATGGCGTCGGCCATCGCGATCACGCTCGAGTGGGTCTCGGATTTTGGCATCGGGGATCAGTTGATCCAGGAGGACGGCGCTGACTATCGCGCCAAGTTCGATACCGCCGCCACGGTCCACCTCATTCTGGCCATAGTCCTTGCGGGCGCGACGGTCGCGGTTGCGCCGCTGATGGCCCGCTTGTATCACCAGCCGGCGCTTTCCACGCTCGTCATAGGGATCAGTTACGCAGCCTTTACCGGCTTTCTCCGGCTCCCCCTCTCGTTGCTGGTTCGCGACCTGAAGTACGTGCAGCAGCGGCTTCTTATGCTCGCCGGGCGACTGGTGAGCCTCATCGTCACGGTCACCCTCGCTTTGAAAGGCGCCGGAGCGTGGTGCCTCGTCGCGGGAGGTTTTGCCGGTCTGCTCGCCACCGGCATTCCTAGCTGGGCGCTCTGTTCGATGCGCCCGAGATGGCGGATCACGGTTCGCCTCCTGAAGCCGCTGTTCCGGTTCAGTTCTCCGGTCTGGGTCTCGAAGATCTCGTACGTGCTGGTGCAGCAGGGTTCGGTACTGGTGCTCTCCGCGTTCCTCGCCCTCGACGACGTGGGACGCTACAAAGCATCCGAACAGATGGCCAACTTCGTCTACTACGTGGATACGGTGCTGGCGCAGACCATGTTTCCCGTCTTCTGCCGGTTGCGAGACTCCGATACCCGCCTGGTGTCGGCGTTTTCCAAGACCAGCCGGATCTCCATGTTTTGGATTGCCGCCGCCTCTCTCGGGCTCGCGCTTTTCGCGCCCGATATCGTTCGTTTCATCCTGACGGAGCGCTGGCGCGGCGCCGAATTTTTCCTGCGAGCACAGGGAATCGCGCTGCTCTTCGGCGCTACCATTAACGGCTGGGATTCCGTCCTGAAGGCCCGCAACCGGACGCACGTGATTTTCCTGATGAGCCTCTTTTTCGGGGCCTGCTTCGTCGCCATATTCGTCCCGGCTGTCGTGCTATTTGGCCGCGTTGGCGTGGCCTTCGCCATCGTCGTCATAGCGGCCGTCATTTTGGTGACGCGCTTCGTTGTTCTTCAGCGGCTCGGGCTCGGAATGTCGATCGTGGAGATCGGAGGGCGCTCCTTGGCGGCTGCCGCGATTGCCGTCGCTGCCGTGCTCGCTATGAGCAGCTTGCCGCACGCGCCTTCGCTGCAATATACGGCAATACGAGTTGCGGTTTATCTCCTCGTCTACGCCTGCGCGTTGGGATGCTTCGAATTCAATCTGCTCCGCGAAATTGTGCTGCTGGTTGTGCCCCGGATGGCAAAGCCGCTGGCCGAGACAGCGAAGATAGACTGAGGTCCTGAATAACCGTGAAAGTCCTGCTAACTCATGACCGGTTCCCTCCCGTCTTCGGCGGAGGGGGCGAATACGTTGTTCTCGAAACGGCGAAAGGCCTCCTGCGCTGCGGCATCGATCTGACCGTCCTGGCCGGAGGCGACCCCAAGATTACTAGTTATGAGGGCATCGCGGCCAATCGAATTCCTGTGCCGCCCGCCCGCTTCAGTCTGGCAGTCGCACAGATTGTGAAACAGGCGCGCGCGGTCGATCTCATTCAGACGTTTACCTACTATGCCGCCCTGCCGAGCCTGGCGGCCGGCCGACTCACGGGAAAACCGGTGGTAGTTTACGTGCTTGGAATCTACGGCGATGCGTGGCGCGCGGTCCGGCCGCCCATGGAGGCGCGCATGCGTATCGCTTTTGAGAAGTTCCTGGTGCGCCGTAAATACTCCCAGATGATCGTGCCGAGCTCGCGAACACGCGATCTGGCCGTTTCGATGGGCGCCGATCCCCGCAGGCTGAGCGTGAGCAATCCGGGAATCAGTTCCCATCTCCGCCCTCGCACAAAAGAGAACTACGTCTTTTTTTCTGGAAAGACGGATAAGCGTAAGGGGACCGAGGACCTCTTGTTCGTCGCGAGGGCCCTGCCACACGTCCGGTTCAGGGCCATGGTTTGGGGCCCCGAAGTGCAGGCCCTGAAGAACGCGGCGCCGCCGAATATCGAATTTCCACCCTTCGAACGCGGCGAGACGCTTTGGCGCGAGTTCGGCGCCGCCAGGATTTTTTTCTTCCCCAGCGTTTCGGAAACGTTCAGCATCGCGATGACCGAAGCCATGGCCTCCGGTTGTGCCATCGTGGCCTCACAGGTTGCGACCGTGGACGTTCCCTTTGAAGGCGTCCGCGTCCGGCCGGGAGACCGCACCGATATGGCTGCCGGAATTGACCGGCTCTGGAAAGATCCCGCGCTCTGCGCTTCCCTGGGCGATGCCAACGCGAGGCTGGCTCGTCAATACGGCTGGGGACCTTTCATCGAGAGACTGCGGAATGTATACCAACAGGTCTTAGAGGGCGGCGGGCGCGCGCAGATCGCGAATCGGCACACAGTGCGACCTGCGGCCGTGGCCGACCCGCGGATAGCAGGGAGAGACGAATTGAGCGACCTAGGAGCCGGGCGTTGAAGAACTCCACTACAAGACCGAGGCTTCTGTTGATCGGAGCCGGTAATTTCGGCAGGGAACACCTGGACACATGGCAACGGATCGAAGCGGCGGGTCTTGTCGAACTGGTCGGCGTTGTGGTCGCGAACGTTGAGACCAGTCAACGCATCGCGGCGCTCTACGGCATTCCCATCCATGTGGGTTTTGAGGACTGCCTGCTCCAAGGAGTTGATGCGGTGGATATCGCCAGCCCGCCACGCACGCATTTCGAACTGGTCCGCAGGATCCTGCCGAGAGTTCATGTGCTTGTGGAAAAGCCGCTGGGAATCTCGCGCCGTGAGATCCATTTGATGGCGCGAGGTGCGGCTGTATCCGACCGCGTCTTGATGGTCAATCACCTGTATCGGTTTCATCCCGTGCTGCAGGTTTTGGAGAAATTGATGAAGTCCGCCTCCCGGCGGCCGATTCTGGTTTCCGGTACCTTCCTGAACCCCGTCGAACCCGGCGTCGAGAATTTATCCGCCAACCTGGAACTGCTTCACTACTTCGACATCCTCGACCACCTGTTCCAAGATAAGCTCCGGGCCGTCTGGTCGCAGCGGGCCGGCCTGGTCAACGAGGTGAGCCTGCAGTACGCGAGCGGCATGGTGGCCGTACTGCGACTCGGCTGGCGCGGCACCCGACGGGTGCGCAGCCTGGAGTTGGAATACGACGACCGCAAACTGACCGCCGATTTCCAGGATGGCGTGGTCGGAATGGCCCAGCGCGACCGCTCCGAGAAGCTTGTGGTCGATTCGGAACTCCGGCCGCTCGAAGCTTCCTTCCGGCAGTTCCTCCGGGCCCTTGCGGGCGAGCCGGTCTGGTATCCGGACGCAGAGGTTGGTGCCAGGGTGACAGAAGTTGCGCTGCGCGCCGTCCCAGGGCCGCGAAGAACACGGCCGACCGCAATAGTCATCGGCGGCGGCGTCTTTGGTGCCGCCTGTGCACTGGAGATCGCGGAGCACTGCGATGTCGTGATTTCGGAGCGGCACTCCCGGTTGATCACCGAAGCATCCTGGAACAACCAGTTGCGCCATCATTCCGGATTTCACTACCCGCGCAGCCCCGAAACGGTTCAGGAGATTCGCGCCACCAGGGGTGTCTTCGACCGCGAGTATGGTGACTGCATCGTGCGCGACGTGGCTTCGTACTACTGCACCGCCGCATCCGCCCAGGTGATCACTGGCGACTTGTACCTCGCTTTCTGCAAACAGCACAAACTGAAATATGTGCCGGAGGCGCCGCCTCCCGGGATTCTCGACCCAAACCTTGTGAGCCTGTGTCTCCGGACCGATGAACTCGTCCTGGATCCGGTCAAGCTCAGAAGCATGCTTCACAAACGCCTCGCGGCGCACCCCTCGGTCGAACTTCTCCTGAATACAGAAGTGGTCAGCGGACGTCTCAACCGCGGCGGTGCCAAGGCGATGCGAATGAAGACCGGCACCAAAGCCTTTCAGGAGTCGTTCGATTACCTGATCAATGCCAGCTACGCCAACACGAACCTGATAAGTAAGTGGTTCGGCTTTCCGGTCCGCCGTATCCGGTTCGATCTTTGCGAACTTATGGAGCTTCAGATCCCTATCCCCAAAATATCGGTCACGATTCTCGATGCGCCATTCATGAGCATGATGAACACAGGTGAGGACTGCATGTTTCTGGCCTACCAGGTCTCCGACGGGGTATTGCGGAGCGAGGTCACCCGGGAGGGCCTTCCTCCCAACTGGGGAACTGCTTATCCGTCGAACCACAAAGTCATGCTGCGTCACATGTCTGAGTTTCTGCCATCCTTACGCGGGGCGCGCTATCTCGGCTCGCGATTCGGAATTAGGGCCGTAATGGCCTTCCATGAGGACTACGATGGACGGCCAACCCTCGTGACCCGCCATGGCTTCGGCTGCTGGTCCGTGCTGGGGGGCAAGATCACGGCCTGCATTTCCAGCGCACGAGAGATCGTCCGCGACATGTTCCCCGGCGAGGTGGCGTACGAGTCCGACCGCCCGGACGACCGCCCTGCGGGATCCACTTCCCCGTTGCTGCGGCCGGCCTTCGCCGCTCGTGTGTGAGGTAGCACGGGGGCAATGTTCGACCGCTTCGATCACACCGGAACGCCCTCCGACGGCTACGGGCGAGAGTACCAAAAACCGATCGATCCGGCGGTCGCGTCGGTCCGCGACATCCCATAGGCTGCCATAAGCAACGACCCATCGGGTTCGATTACCACATCCGGAGCCAATACCCGTAGATCATCCCAACTCCCGGGTGTGCCCGGATGAATCACGGGATTCTTTTGATAACGGGTCCAAGAAATACCGTCGGGCGATGTTGCCAGGCCAATCGATATCGGAGTGGTGGAGGTCAATGGCCCGCGGTAAGCCGAGTACCACATCCAAAACCGTCCCTTGCAATAGACGACGCATTCCTCAAGGATCTCACCGTCCCATGCGCCGGGTTGCGACGGAAGAACTGGGCCGTCACGGTACGGCTCCCAGTTGAAGCCGTCGCTTGATATCAGTAGTCCCACGCCCTCCACTCCCGTCGGTCCCGCGCCGGAATAATAGAGATACCAGCGTCCATTTGGACCTTGGGTCGCGCTCGGCCCCGTGATAAACCCGGAATCCCATGCGCCGGGCGAGGGCCGATAGATGGGAAAAGCGGGCCGGATCCACTTCGTGCCCAGACCGTCTGTAGAGACTATTTGGCCAATCGCCGTATTGGATATGCCAAAGCTCGGATGACCCATGTACCACATGGTCAGCGTCCCATCCGGATTGCGCCGGACGCTTGGAGTTTCCAGGTACTTATCCCAGGCACCGTCCGGTCCCACAGGGAAGATGGAGCCTTCCGGCGAGAACGATATTTGGCCGCCGGGCATGCCGGATGCTCGGCCAAAATACGGACCGTCTGCGACGAAACTGCCCGACTCCACCCTGATGCCGATTGTCGTGAACCAGACCGACACGCTGCCGTCGGTGTTGAGCAGCAAGCTCGGGTCAGTGGTGCCGGCGCAACGCCAGGATAAACAGTTTCCAGGAGCGACAGCCGGGTTTGCGGGGAGTTCCTGCCATGTAATTCCGATACCGCTTTGCGCACTGAGGCCGGCTGCCGCAAACACGACGAGCGCCGGCAGAGGGAGCGGGAAGTGTCGCGCCGAAAAACAGGATTTCCGCATCTTGTTACGCCAAAGTAACAGTAGACTGCGAACCGATTCATCGTGGTAACTGGTCAGTGCGGTGATATTAACCTCGGCTAACTGGAGTGGCTATAGATTCGCCTGGTGCAAATCTTTGCCCAAAATCCGCCGTTTGTGGGTTCTGCCATGGGGCAGGACCGCAGGGGCCCGTCGGCGAGTGCTCTGCCGGGCTTCGCCGCCACCCTGATCGTTCTGGTTATGCGCCGCCGGGGAACCGGCGCCGGGGGTTAGCCCATGACGGGATTACGCACCGTCGGCGGCTGATACACGTAGTGATCATCGGTTTCGCGGCGCAGTTCCTCCAGGCGCCGGCTCAGGTCGGTCGCGAGCGACCGGTGGCGCGCGTCCCCGTAGAGGTTGTGCAACTCACCGGGGTCGCTTTCCAGATCGTACATTTCGAATTCCTCTGGCGCTTCATAGTAGTGGATGAACTTGTAGCGCTCGGTGCGGACGCCGCGATGCTTGCGCACGGCGTGCGAGCCAGGATATTCGTAATATTCGTACAGCCAGTCCTTACGCCAGGTCTTGGGAGTTTCGCCCTTGAGCAGCGGAACCATGCTAAGCCCCTGCATGTGGCGGGGGATGGGAACACCGGCCAGTTCGAGGAACGTGGGCGCGATATCGAGGTTGGTCACCATCTGGTCGGCGGTCCTGCCGGCACGGATCAGGCGCGGGTAGCGGATCAGCATCGGGGTGCGGATCGAGGGCTCGTGCATGAACCGCTTGTCGTACTTGCGCCATTCGCCGAGGAAGAATCCGTGGTCGGAGGAGAACATCATGGCCGTGTCGTCCAACTGGCCCAGATCGGTCAAGGTCTGGAACATCTTGGCCATGTTTTCGTCGGCGGAGACGATACCAGCGTAATAGTCCTTGACCAGTTCTTCGTGGGAGCGGGCGCAGTTGTTCTTGGTCAAGGAATCGACGGTGTAATCGCCGATGCGGTCGTCGGCCTCGGCGAAAGCGCGGGGCTTGCCCGGATAGCCTTTGAGGTCGTCGTCGAAGGTCGCGGGCTTGGGGACCCGAACGCCGTCATACAGATCGAGCAGGCGCCGCGGGCGGAAGAAGGGCGCGTGCGGCGACTGGAACCAAAAGATCATGCAGAAGGGTTTCGAGCGAGGCTGCTTCATCCAGCGGATGGCACGGTCCATCACGATGTCTTCGACGTATCCTTCGTAGCGGGTCGGCTTGCCGACCTCTCCGTGGGAGCCTTCGGTAATGACGGGCCAGAAATAATCGGTGGCGGCGCCGGGATAGCCGAAGTAGTAGTCGAACTGGCGCTTCCCGAGATCGCGCACGTGGCACTTCCCGAAGAGTCCGACCTCGTACCCGCCGCTGCGCAGCAAGTCGGTGAAGAGCGTGGTGTCGGTGGGAATGGCGCGGTTCATATTGTCCACGCACCCCGTGTTATGGCTGTAGAGGCCGGTGAGGGCGGTCGCGCGGGACGGCAGGCAGAGGGCATTGGTCACGAACGAATTGCGGAACTGGATGCCTTCCCTGCCGACGCGGTCGAAGTTGGGGGTTTCGAGAATCCGGTTGCCGTTCAGGCTGAGGGCATCGGGACGATGACCGTCGGTGGTGACGTAAATGAGATTGGGCCGGCGGAATCCACCGCTCTGGGCTGCTGCCGTGTCGGACGCTAGAGCTATGCTCCCGAGCGCTCCGGCGCCGGCCTTTAAGAATGAACGACGCAATTGGTTGTCCACGTTATCTGCCACGTTTCCTCCCTGGATTAGATGAATCGATGCGACCCGGCTTCAGCAGCGCCTCGAAAGCGCAGCGACGTTCTCCCGGGATGGCGTTCTGCGGTCCGGCAACGGCGAATGGCTCGTGCGTGCTGGCGGCGGTGATTGCCAGCGGGTCGGATTTCGCCGCGATGCGCGTAATAAGCACGGCGCCTGGGCAAATGCCGCGGTAGCGGCCAGGACAAACAACCGGGTCGGCGTTCATCGGGGCCTCGTTCTTAGAAAAGCGCTTTCAAGCCGAACTGCAACTGCCGGGGCGCACCGGCGGCGGTCGTCTGTCCGAATGCGGCGGTGCCGACGGTTGCGCCGGGAGCCGAGGTGAACGGCGGCGTATTGGTCGCATTGAAGGCCTCGAAGCGGCCCTGTAACTTCACGCGCTCAGTGATCGTGAAGATCTTCGAGAGGATCAGGTCGAGGTTCGTGATGGTCGGCATGGACATTGTGTTGCGGCCCAGACTGCCGTAGGTATATAGGGGCTGGATGGCGAAGGCCGCGGTGTTGAACGCCTGCCTGACGCTCCACGGCACCGAGTACGGATCGCCCACCAGGTTGGGGCGGGATTCGATCAGCAGGCTGCCGCTGTTGGCGGGGTTCCCGTTATCGACGATCGTGTAGGGCAGGCCGGTGTGGCGGGTGAAGATGCCGCCGATTTGCCATCCGCCGAGGATGGTGTTGGCGATGGCCGGCAGTTGCGAGCCGAAGCGGCGCCCGCGGCCTACCGGGATCTCGTAAAGCACGCTCGAAATGAACCGCTGACTCATGTTCTGGTTATCCAGCGATTTTTCAGCACGCATGTTGTTGGGATCCTGAAAGCCGCAATTGGGCGAGCTGCCGTCGGCGGAATCCGAGCAGACATCGCCCATGGTTTTCGACCACGTGTAGGAGGTCAGCCACGTCAGCCCGTGGCCGAATTGCTTGTTGAGCTGGACTACCAGCGCCTGGTAATTGGAGTTGCCGGCAAAGACGTACTCGTAGATGCCCCCAAGAGGCGAGACCACCTGCCCGGTGGGCGGAATGACGGCGCTCTGGATGGGGCGGTTGGCGTTGATGTTGCCAGGCTCAGGCGGCGCAAAGTTGCCGTCGAAGCGGTTGATCAGATGCACTCCCTTCACGCCGGAGTAGCCGGCTTCGAGCATCCAGCTCGGTGCCAGCTCCCTCTGCACGTTGAAATTCCACTGCTGCGCGTAGGCGCGGCGCGGACTGCTTGGAAACTGCGCAAATGTCAGGCCGGTGGCGTGCGCCAGCGTCACCGCTCCCGCCGCCGGGCCGTTCTGCAGCGCCACCGCTGGCGCCGTCTGGCTGCCGGTCACGTTCACCTGGTAGGCGAAGGGCGGATTGTTAGAGAGGAACTGCTGGTCGCCCATGGGCTCGAAGTAGGTGCGGTAGATGCCGTAGCCAGTGCGGATCACGGTCTTGGAATTGGCTTGATAAGCCAGGCCGATGCGCGGCTCCCAGCCGTTGCGGTCGACATCCACGAGAGAGCGTCCGAAGTAGCCGCCGCTGCCGCTTGCCAGCACCATGGTGGCGGTGGTTGGACCAAGCATAGCCAGGTTGGCGTAGCGGTTTTGCGTATCGTAAAACGGCAGGCTGACTTCATAACGCATGCCCAGATTCAGCGTCAGCTTGGGGCTGATTTTCCAGTCGTCTTGCACGTAGGCGGCGGGCAGCCAGCCGCGTAGGTTCACCCTTTCCACGGTGGAAGAGGTCCACTGGTTGGACCAGCCGAGCAGGAAATCGGCCATGCCGTCCCCGGTGAACTGGCCGTTGAAGGCCCAGTTGCCGATGGTGAAGTTATCGTTGACGATGTTGTTCTGAATGCGGATTACGTTGACGCCGAACTTCAGGTCATGGGCACCGTGCGACCAGTTGAGGTCGCTCATGGCCTGACGCGTCTGGGAATCGCGAATGGTCGGGTTGTTGGCGCCGATACCCAACTGGGTGTATCCGGTGATGCCGAACTGCGACATGCCGCCGGGGATACTATTGTCGCCGCCCGGGATGCCATACTTCGCGTTCAGGTTATCGGAGCCGGCCACCGCCGGGTTGACGCGCCCGAACTGGTTGTACGCCCAGGAAACGCGCGTGACGGCCACCAGCGATCCGGAGAAAATGTGGTTCCAGCCGAGGCCGTTGTTCCAGCCGGTGATGTTCTCGTCGAACGCATTGGCGCCGAACGCCGGCGGCGGCAGATTCAGGATGCCCGGAATGGTGACGCCGTAGTGGCTCAGGCGCGCATAAAGGTTGTCCTTCGCGCGGACTGTGTAATCGGTGCGGATATCCCAGCGCTTGTCGTCCTCATCGCTCGGGCCGCCGTAAACGTAGTTGGCGCTGAGATTGCCGTTCTGCGGGGAGGGGTAAAGATCGATCAGCCTGGCGGCGATGGGATCGAGCATCGAAGTGGGAATGACATTGCCGGGGAACGGAGCACCGGCGTTCAGCGGATTCTTGAGGGCTTTGGCGGTTAATTGCGAGAAATCGCCGGCCCGCTCCGCGACCGTGGGGATGGTGTCCACCGCGCTCTGCGCCTGGCGGATGTTGGTGCCCTCCCAGTCGCCGAAAATAAATAGCTTGTTCTTGACGATGGGGCCGCCGGCAGCGAAACCATACTGGTTGCGCTGGTATTGGGGCTTGGCTTGCGCGGGACTGGCAAAGAAGTTCTTGGCATCCACCACATCGTTGCGCAGAAACTCGAACGCGGCACCGTGGATTTCGTTGGTCCCGGACTTGATGGTCACGTTGATCGTGGCTCCGGTGCCGCGGCCGTATTCGGCCGAGTAGGAATTGGTCTCTACCTTGAATTCCTGCACCGCGTCGATGGAAGGCGCGACCATTCCGCCCATGCGGCCGGCGTCGGCGGTTTCGTAGCTGTTGTTGTCGGCGCCGTCGAGCAGATAGTTATTGGCGGAGAGGCGCTGCCCGCCGGAACTGAAGCCTTGGGCACGGCTGCCGGCAATCGGCTCGGAGGTGCCCGCCGTAAGCAGTCCCAGCGTGATGTAGTTCCGTCCGTTCAGGGGCATTTCCACGACTTCGCGATTCTCGATCACTTGGCCGACGCTGGCTTCGACACTATCGAGCAGGGGGGCGGCTGCATCCACCGAGACCTGCTGCGTCAACTCGCCCACCTCCATCGTGAAGTCGAGTGTCGCCTGCTGGTCCACCTGGAGCACGATGCCGGTCTGCTCCCGCGTCCGAAACCCCTGCTTGGCAGCAGTGATCTTGTAGTTGCCAGGTGGCAGCAGGGGAACCGTATAGTAGCCCAAGCCGTTGGTTGTGGTGTCCCGCGCAACGCCGGTTCCGGTGTTGGTGACGGTGACCTTCACGTCCGGAATCACCGAGCCGGTGCTATCCGTAACGCGGCCGGTGAGCTGGGCCTGCTGGGCAAAGGCAGAACCGATTAGGAGGATCATAGGGCCGGCCATTCGCAGCCAGCCGACAGGCCTACGGGAAAGAAGTCGTCGGACAACTCCATTGATCATCGTGCGCAACTCCCTCTTGAAACTGACACGATTATGCCCCTGATTGGCGGGATTGGCAAGTGTAGGCCGCCGCGATGTCGCCGCCACGTGAGAATGTCCGGTTAGTGCAAAGTAGTTCCGCATGGTCTATGGACCACAGGCGCGGATGAAAATGGTGGCGAGCCGAGGTGGAGTGGATCACGCCGTAACCAGCAGATCAAGGTCGCGACATTTAGTGGTGCCCTGAGCCCGAAATTCGGTTTGGCCGGTCCGTCGTCCGGAACAGTGGACTGTCGCCTCGGAAACGAGAGCACGCGGGAGAGATTCGAATCTCAAGGCGGACCTCCGCTGCGCGGCAGGGGGCCGTATGGACGTTCTCTACCGATGCTGCTGTGGCATGGATGTCCACAAGGACACCGTGGCCGCTTGCGTCTTGATCTGGGAAGCCGGACGCGACCGCAAGGAGAAGCGCGTATTCGGTACCACCACCAAACAATTGCTGGAGTTATCAGATTGGCTCCATGCACACGATCTTCGATGTACTGCTGGGACGCAGTGAAGCTGCGCTGGATGATTATCTCTGGCGAAGTTGCCGGGCAAGGAGCGCGTGCGCGTCGTCTGTATCGATCTGGCGAGTGTGTACCGGGCGATCGTCCGCAAACACTTCCTCAACGCCCGGATCGTAGCCTATCGCTTTCACGTCATTCGCCTCACGCTGACGGCTATTCAAAGCCTCGGTTACGAGTGGGTCTGGATTGACGACGAATTTGGAACTGAGAGGAAACCGCACTCGATTGAAGACCTCAAGGGGCAAGATACCAAAGCGACTGCGGGTCACTGGAACGTCTTTGCCCCCGACAAGAAGCTGTTGTGGACACTCATTGGGATAGCCACTTCTCGTCTCTATGCTCCTCGAAGGATGATCTCGTTGCTCTCCAGAGGCCATGCCAATTTGAAGGGTTCTTTTGCACGCCACTCACTGAAGTTTATTGGAGTGTTCTTTCTTAGTCCAACTGGTTCCCTGGATCACCAAGCTGCTTACATCCAGAAGTGGCTGTGGAACCAAATGAACGTGGCATTGCTCAGGCACGCATCGGTCACTACCAGATCCTTCGGGAAATAGGCTGAGAAGAACGGATCAACGAAAGCGGCGTTCATGCCGCCACCCGTTGCCATCGCAAGCATGTGTTCCTTCATGTTGCGACCGGGCTGTTCCTCAATGAAGAGGCGCAGAACGCTTCGGTTTTGGGCGATACCGTCTCTTCAAGGCATGTCGGGTCCGTGTCTCGACTCGTAACGAGTTTCAGGTCGCCGGGACGCATCAGGAAGCCAAGCTGTTCCAGGATAGAAATGCCCGGCGCATCGCCCGGTTCCCACGCAACCCCACTGATGTTGAATGTGAGATCGACAATGCCATATTTCGCAAGGGAAAGTGCAGTGTTGTTTTCTTCTACTCCGTGAAATCGAAGACCGGGTAGCAATGCGGTCAAATTGCGCTCGATCTCACTGATGATCGCCGCAAGCGAAGGGACGGTCACTGTGTGGCCGACAATGTGCGGCAATGGGCGGTAGCGCAGGTGGCGTGCAACGTCTCTTACGAGGGAGTTCACTGGAGTCGATTTGGGGCGGCTTAAGGCAAGCAATCGGGCGCTGAAATACCTGGACGACAAAACGTCCCGGCCTTTAAGAAATCGAAATCTGCACCTAAATGCACTGGACTACGCCGACGAGCACCTGCTAAACTACTGATTCTAATGGTCGGGGCGGGGCGATTTGAACGCCCGACCCCCTGCGCCCAAGGCAGGTGCGCTACCAGGCTGCGCTACGCCCCGACATTTGAAGCTTCTTTGATTTTAAACCACTTCCACAATTTCTGATACTCTCCGGCCTGCCCAAATCGAACTAAGCGGCAACAAATCTGCCGGCAGCCAAGCCGCACCGGAGTCCGCGCTCGGCTATTGCCGGTGCGAGTTCGGGTAAATCCGGGGCCGGTCGGAATGCAACCTGATGTCCCTTCTGGGCATCCCCTTGCTGACGTGGCTGCTCCGGAGCCCGTCGCGCACCAACAATGGCAACACGCCGCTGCCCTACTCCCAGAAGCGCGATGTCACTCGCCGCCTGGAGACCATTCTCGCCCGCGATCAGTCTGGCTACTCTCTCCACACTCCGTCAGGGCAGTCGCCGATCCTGGCGGATAGGACAACGCCAGCCGGTGCGCGTATACTACCTTCACTATCAGGACACGATGCAATCCAGTTGCTTGCGGCTGATGGCAAAGAAGATGCTGGTCTCGCTTGCGATGGAGGGCAAGTTCTCCTCCCAGGGACTGAACGCTTTGGAAGAGGATGACAACGTGCTCACCGCGATGGCCCGGGAACTCGTGACCCAGCAGAGAATCGGCGAATTGGCAGAACCCATCTGGCGTGAGCTCCAGGCGCAGCAGCGAAGCCTCGCGGCAGCGGATCTGGCGCCGCCAACGGAGTCCGGCACTGACGCCGGGGCCCATGCCACCGCCAGGAACCGGCGGCGATCCTGCCCCACGCTCGCGCAGGCCGAGCACCGTCTTGCGTCCATCGCAGCCAGTCCCAAAGGCTACCTTCATCTGCCGGTCCTTGAACGGCGTGCCGTCGATGACAATGGCGCACAGGCGCAGTTCGCCCAACGGACGCTCCATCAACGCTTCACCTTTTCGCGGCTGGCCTCGATGAAGTTCTCGCTCACCGCCGCTTTTTCGATGCCGTAGGCGTTGTGAAAGTCCTTAAGCGACAGTAATACTAGACCTTGATCCCATCAATTATGAGCGGACGCGTAGGTACAGGTGCTGTCGTCGCGATGTACGAAGTACGTTTTGTAGTTTGATGCCTTGGGATCCATGCAGCCCGACAGATTCAGGATCTCCACCTTGCGGAAATCGGTCGGATGACTTTCGCCCTGCAGCGCAATGTAGCCCTCCCCGAGGGGCGTGCCGTCCTTCTTGACTTCGGGGTCGAAGTTTTTCACGTTTCCACCACCGATTTCAAGGTTGTTGTATTCGAGCACCTGAACCCCATTTACCATGTGGCGCACTCGCGCACTCCCCAACACTTCGGCCTCCACCCGCACCCACTGATCGTCGCGAATAGTCGGCGACGTCGAGACGAGACAGTGCGACTTCACTTTCTCTCCGTTGTGGTATATCTCGGTGCCCGGTGAGCAGGCACTGGCCGTAGGTCGATCGCCGGTAGGGCCGCCGCCCAGCAACTGCACCTCCACCGAAATCGGAAAATCCTGATTTAAACCCATCGTTTCCGGCGGCTGGCAGTGGATCATAATGCCGTTATTTTTATACGCCCAAGCGGGACCGCCCTTGGTCTGTTCGCCCACGAAGCGGTATTCCGCCGCGACAATATAGTGCGAGAACTTGGTGCGATAGAAAATATGACCGAAGCGGTTGCCGAATTCGGTGTACTGATCGTAGGCAACTCGCAGCAGACCATTCTCCACACGGAAAGTGTTTCCGTAGTTCTCCCCGAGTGGGTAACCGGCGATCTTCATGACCCAGCCATCCAGGTTCTTGCCATTGAATAGCTGAATCCAGTCCTTACGGTTGGGGTCGCTCTGGCCGAGAGCGAACGTGGACGTGGGGAGCGACATCGTCACGACCCGATACCATGCAGCGGCCTGTATCATTGTATCCTCCCTCTATCCCTGGGATCTCATTTGTCTCAAGCGATACGCGGCGATCCATCCGCTACGTGCGAAATGTGTTCTATACACTTACTGCATAATGCAAGAGTGGTGCTATGTTCAGCCCGGCCGCGGGCTATCCGAGAGCCGCCCTGGCATATTCGAAACACCGCTTCACATCGGCCGGCCGGTTAGTGGTTTTGTAGTCACAATCCAGGTAACAGCGGATGGGGTACTTCTTGTCTCTGAGTAATTGCAGGACTTCCTTGATCGGCGTATCACCCTCGCCAAACGGCACGCTCAGCCGGTCTTTGCGCCGGTCCTTCAGATAGATTAACGCAATGCGGTCGTGGTGAGCCGAGACGAACTGTAATGCATCATAGCCGCCACCTGTAGCATCGCCGATGTCGAAAGTCGTCCCATAGCTTTTGGAATACGATAACGCCTCTTCAAAGTTCTCAGGCCTGGCGATCGCATCAGGGTTGGTAGACCTCATATCGGGACGGCCCAGAAGGCTCACCTTGATGCTCTGCTTTTCTGCCAAGGGGGCGATGCGCCTGGCCGCAGAGAGCGGCACGCCGAGGTTGATCATCCGGGCACCCAGAGCCTCGGCGATTTCGCATGTCCTCATGAACTCCTCCTCGTTGGAGCCGGGAAAGCCGCTGAGCCCGTAGACCGCGATGCCGGCGTCTTCGAACTTCTTCCGGATGTTCCGGAAGTAGTCGAGTGAGACAGATATGCGCCACCTGGCGAGCTCCCCTCGGGCCCGGGTTCGCGCCGCGGCAACCTCCGGAGAAACCGGCGTCCCGGGATCGGCCGGTCCACCGGCCCGGGCCTGTTCCCACAATCGGGCCGGCTCTACCAGGGGCGCATACAGGTCGCACTCGCCCAAGCCACATTCGACCATGGACTTGATCACGATGTCGAGGATGCCGTCCTGGGCCAATCCGATTCCGGAGAATACATAACTCTGGAGCCCGAACTGCACACCGTGGACGACAGAGTCGATCTTTGCCGCAAGTGCGTCGACCGGTAAGGTCGCCGCAATCAGCTTTCCAAATGTGCGTCGTGATAACATAAGTCCTAACTCCCTACATACTGCCGAAAGCCTGTGGGCTTCCCCCACAGACCAACGTGCCTGGCGAGGATTGACGGGACTCCTGTTGCGCTCTTCGCACCGGAGCTGAAGTTTCTAGGTCGTCGCTCCGCGCACCAGATAAATGTGAAACTCCGCGCGGTCTCCGCGGTGCTTCGCAACATAGTATTCGAGCGGCGATCCGTCCTCGAGCAGACCGACGCTCTTCAGCAGCAACGCGGGGCTGCCCGGCGGCAAACCGAAGCGCTTGGCGTCGGCGCGATCAAGCGCGATGGCCCTCACGGTGCGATACCCTTGAAAAATCACAAGCCCATACTTCCGGGCCAACACCTCATAGAGGGACTTATCAGTAAGGTCCTCGCGAACTAGGTCGGGACACTTTGCGGCCGGCAGGTAGGTGACCACCAGAACCTCGGGCTCGCCGTCGAGGAACCGAAGCCGGTTGAGCATGACAACGGGCTCCCCCTCGTTTAGCTTCAGGGCTTCGGCTACCTCGCTCTCTGCGGGCATCACTTTCATCTGGAGAACGCGAGTGGTCGGTTTCTGCCCTTTGGAAATGGCATCCTCATAGAATCCACGCAGGTTTTGCATGAGGCTACCCTCATACTTGGGGTGGCAGACCGTGCTGCGCTTTCCGCTCTGTTTGCTGATCAGGCCCTTACGCTCCAGGTCGGCCATCGCCTGCCGAACCACGGTCCGGCTCACATCGAGCTTTTCGCAGATTTCCTGCTCGCTCGGCATGAGTTCCCCCGGCAGCAGTTCCTTCGCTTTGATCTTGCCCTCGATATAGCTGCTCAATTGGAAATAGTAGGGTATGGGACTACTGTGTTTTACGATATCCGGTTCGTCCAACGGTAGAGATTGCATATCTTCCTATCATCCTATCATGAATCGGTGCTACCTATCCCCGCTTTCGGCGGGGTTCTTCGCTGCCCGATCCACAACCTGTGGATTGCACGTGGCTTACGGATGGCGAGAGAGTGTCGAGCCCGAGTCGACGACGCCTTTCGGGTCGGCTGCATCTTACGGAAGCACTTCGACCAGTGGCCCGGGGCCGCACTGGAAGTCCACCGTGAAAGTATTCTTCTTCTCCAGCGCGTCCTGCCGCCTGCCCATGAGAATCAGCGCCTTCAGGATCTCCGGAGCTGCCGCGCACATGTGATCGCGAACAATCGAGCACTGCGGATTGAGCACCGGACCGTACGGACCGGAGAGGAGCGTGCAATTGGCGCGGTCCGAGGAGCTGCTATACAAGCGCAACAGGTCCGATTGCAGTCCGAGGTCCGACGTGGTCAGCATGCCCTCGATCAAGGTGACCGCCGCTTCATCGCCCTGCTCACGCATCAACAACAGAGCCGCGGTCTGGCGGTACATCAGAGGGTCCCACGGAGCGATCCGCTGTGCCTCGCGCGCCTCCCGGAGAGCGGCATCCGGGTCTCCTAACCGCTGATCCGCAATCGAAAGCAACCGGTAAGCCTCCGGCTCCGTCCGTGCCACGACGCCTTTTCCAGGTTTTCCGTATCGCGCTTCTCTTTTCCGCTCGTAGGACTGGTCGATCCGGATGCATCTCTCCAGCAGTTCGCGCGATCGCCGGTAAGCCGTCTCCGCGCTTTCAGGTGCCGAAACTTGCAGCCGGTCACCTTTGGCGAGATAGGCCAGGCCGGCAAACCGGTAGGTCTCGGGCGAGTTTCGCAGATCCGGCAGGGTGTTCAGAATCGCAAGGCTCTGGTCGATCTCCTCAACGACGCGATCGAGATTCGAATGCTCGGGGTCCGCGTCGAACATGGTCATAGCGATCAGCCGGTGCAGCTTGAAACTGCGGGGGCTTGTCAGTAGATCCGCGCTCGCCAGTGTGAGCGGGTCCCGCCACTCCGCGTTCCGTGCCCAGGTGCGTAGGGCAAAACCCGCCGTCATGACCAGGATGAGCGCCGGCGCAGCCAGCGGCAATCTCATCCTCAACGCCAACCCGTACGCCGCCAATACCACGCAGCCCAGCACTCCGACCGCGGGCAAATACAGAAACCGGTCCGCTCTGATGGTGCCGATCGGAAACAATAGATTGGACATCGGAAGGAACACAATCAGCGCGAAACCAGCCGCGAAGAAGGCGGCCCGGTTCCATCGCCACAAACTCACCAGGCTTGCCGCCGCCAGCAGAGTCATGGCCAGCGGCATCCAATCTCCCAGGTTCCCCCTCACGGGTGGAATCTGGGAATATGAATAGTCGATGGACAGGCGCCACGGCCACACCGCCTGAACCAGGTAGTGCGTCATAACCTTGAGCGCCGTCAACCGGCCCATCCAGAAGCCTGCGTACCCAATCGGATTGTCCGTGAACGGGAACTCCGCGGGCGATCCAGACAGTACCGCCGCGCGCTGAAGCAACATCGCGGCGATCGGAATCCCCGTCGCCACGAAGCCGGACAAGAGATCGGTCCATCGCCGCCGCCCTGGCCATGCCAACTCGTAGAATGCGATCACCCCCGCGATCATCACCGCGCTTTCTTTGGAATAAACGCCTGCCAACGTCACCATCCCGAGTCCGACCAGCCAGGCAATCCGCCGCACACCGGCCGTTTGCGTACTCTTTACGTACAAAAGAAACCCACCGAGCGTAGACATTGCCGCCAGAAGGTCCGACCTTCCTGCGATGTTCGTCACGGATTCGGTCGACGCCGGATGTACGGCCCATAAGGCAGCCAGCAGGGCCGAAGGTCCAAGCGCCCCGAGCAGGCGCCTCGCCAACGCAAAAACCAGCAGCACGTTGAGCGTGTGCAGCAGCAGGTTTACCCAGTGATATCCCGCCGGTCGATCTCCGTTTCCGAGGATGGCGTAATTAAAGAGGTACGACAGCGTCGTCAATGGACGGTAGAGTCCAGCTTCGCCTTGGGGCCAGAAATAGGTGTGGCCAAATATCAAAGCCACGTTTTCAGGGGTCGCCGCACGAATTCGAGGATCCTCGAGCAGTAACGCCTTGCCGTCGAGAATCAGCGGGACGCGAAAAGAACTCGAGTAGGCCAACAAAGTCAATGCGCCCAACAGGAGCCCGATCAGCGATCCGCGAAATCGCCTCCCTCGGCGCTCAGACAAGACCCACAGGCGTTCGCCGGACCAGTGTGGCCCACGGCTCAGCGGTGCGTTCGCCGCGGCAACGCCAGAGGGGGCTCGAGCCGATTTCCGGTCGTTCATGGCTTCAGGGATGATCGTAGGTCTTCAGCGCTGCGTTGTCCCCAATCGCCCGGAGTATCTTCTGGAGGCCGGCCATATTGGCTGCGAGTCCCACCTCGGCATCCCGTTCCGTCGATTCATTAATGATTCCGATGGGTCCTTTATAACCGCTGGAGTGCACCAGTTTGAGCATACTCAGCTCGCTGGTTCCTTCTCCCACGATGAGGATCCTGGGTCCTTCCTTCTTCATTCCGTCGATGTTCACGGCCAGAAGATGCGGCAGGATCTTGGGGAAGAAGGCCGGGAACCGGTCGATCTGGTCCTGCCCGTGGTTGAAGTTGTACACTAGCCCGACATTGGGCATGCCCACGGCCTTCAGAATCTCCAACTCGTTCTCTGGTTCGCCGTACCAGCCGCCATGGTTGTAGATACCCACCTTACACTGGAGTTTCTGTGCCTCCACCGCCAGGTACTTCACCGCCTTAGTTGCCTGGGTCACTTTCCCGGCCTGCGGCAGGGCGTCGAACCCCGCCGGCGGACGGAACATGTACCAGATCTCGGTCTTCAGATGCCGGCGCTTCAAGAGGTCCAGCACAGCGTTAACGCCTTTCTCCGATGCCGGGTCGGGACCCGAAGTCAGCCAGATGGCCTGCATCTTGATCCCATATTCCTGGAGGGCGTCCACTTCCTGATCGAAGGCGGGGATGTCCTTGTCGCGCCAGTCGTATGCCAGCATGGTAATCCCGAGGCGCTTTAGCATCTGAGCCCGCTCCACCGGGCCACGGTGCGCGGCATCGAACGGCACGATGCACCACGCAAGGAGGTTATCTCTAGCGAAAATGCTCTTCGGCGCGGGTTGGTCGGCTGAGAAGCCACCCACGGGCGCCAGCGTCAGGGCCAGGAGGGCCCCGGGGATCTTCCAGTTCATGGGAACGCTCCTTTTTGTAATCCTAGGATGATATCATCCACCCGGTGCGCCGTCAAACACGCAATTGGGAGCCCTGGCGATAGTGCGGACGGGGCCGGCCGGGCGCCCGAAATTCCCACAAACGGGCGTTCCGGCAGGGCGGCGTTTCCCCAGCCTGAACAGAACGCTGCTCCCTCCGGAAATCTTTACAATTGACAAGCGGATTACATAATCCTATAATCCTGTCCGTATAGAACGATTTGCCAGGGGGAATTCTCTATGCTGAGTCGTTTTGCGTTGTGCTGCAGTGCTGTCGCGTTGCTCGCTACTTCCCTTTCTGTCGCCCTTGCCCAGGACACGGGCGCCATAAATGGCCAGGTCTTGGATCCGACGAACGCCGCCGTGCCGAACGTCACCGTAGAAGCGATCAACCAGAACACCGGCTTGAGCCGAAGCGTCGTGTCGAACGCGGAGGGTGCCTTCTTTATCCAAGCACTGCCGCCGGGAACTTATAGCCTCAGAACCGAGGTTTCAGGCTTCAAGAGCTTCAGCCGGACGGGAATCATCGTTTCGGTCGGCCAAAACACCCGCGCCGACATCCCCTTGCAGGTCGGCGGAGTCGCGGAGAACGTAACTGTCGAGGCGAACGTGGTCGGTGTGGATACGCAGGGCTCCACCATCGGCGCCACCATCGAGCGCCAACTCCTCGCGAATCTGCCGCTCTTGGACTTGAACGTGCTGGCGCTCGCGACCATGGTACCCGGGATGAGTCAGGCGACGTTGCCGACCGTGGTGACCAACTCCCGATCGGGTCCAACGATCAGCGTAGACGGCGGTCGCCTCAGAGACAATAACATGATGCTGGATGGCGTCACGCTGGTGTCCAGTCTTTATGGGACATCGCAGAACCTGCCGTCGCCTGATGCACTCGAGGAGTTCCGCGTCCTGACCAACACCTACTCCGCCGAGTATGGCCAGGCAATGGGCTCTATCTTCCTCGCGGTGACCAAGGGCGGAACGAACTCAGCCCACGGCAGCGCGTATGAGTATTTCCGCAACGATGCCGTAAATGGCCGGAACGCTTTCGCGACGTCGGTCCCGCTTCTGAGGCAGAACCAGTTTGGAGGGACGTTTGGCGGTCCTGTCGTCCTGCCGCACTACAATGGCAAAGATCGGACCTTCTTCTTTGTATCTTACCAGGGCCTCCGGTTGAGTTCGCAGGCGCTGCAGACATCCTTCCCGGCGACTTCCCAGGAGCGCCTCGGCGACTTCTCGGCTACTTCGAAACCGGTTATCGACCCAAGCTCGGGCACGGCCTTTCCTGGCAACATCATTCCGGCGAGCCGTATGGATCCGTTCGCGGTCAAGTTATACACGATGTATCAGCCGCTCCTTCCAAACCAGCCCAACGGGCAGAACACACTCCTGGTAAGCACGAGGAGTACTAACAATCAGGAAACGATCAAGATCGACCAGCGCCTCTCGGCGAAAAACAATCTGAGTGTACGCTATTTCAATAACAAGGACTTATCGTTTAACGTTACGCCACTAACGGCACTACCAATTGTCTCGGCCGGCACCCGGGTGCCAGTTCAGTCCTTGTCTCTCTCGGACACGCACAGCTTCAGTCCGGTTATGTTGGGCGAATTCCGTCTGTCTTACACGCGAGTGAACAGCCAGGCGAGCCAACCTTCCCTGCAGCAGCAGCAGAACGCCATTCAGTTGGGCGGCAACTTCAGCCAACCGGCCCCGGTTTCGCCCCAGGTCAGCATCTCGAGCAGAGCCGGCATCACCCCAGGCACTCTCTCGCGTGAAGTGGACAACCAATACCAGTTTGAAGTGAAGATCTCCAGAACGACCGGCCGGCACACCCTCAAGTTCGGGGTGTCGCAGTGGCGCGGCAGCCAGGTGACGGCGACCTCCTACCGGGCCATGGGCATCTTCACCTTCGACGGTAGCTTTACCAGCAACGCGATGGCGGACTATATGCTCGGAAGACCCAGTCAACTCCTCATCTCGTGCATGTACTACAACGCTTATCACGGCCGGAACACCGCCGCATACGCGCAAGACGATTTCAAGGTCAACAGGCGCCTGACGCTGAACTATGGCGTTCGATACCAGCTTCAGCTCCCATTTACCATGAATCGTAATTATGTGGCCAACATAGTACCGGGCATGCAGTCCACCGTCATCCCCAGTGCGCCTCCCGGGCTGT
Organism: Bryobacterales bacterium; assembly: GCA_963794265.1. Taxonomy (GTDB): domain Bacteria; phylum Acidobacteriota; class Terriglobia; order Bryobacterales; family Bryobacteraceae; genus CAWCDJ01. The sequence continues at coordinate 1,549,839 of CAWCDJ010000003.1, read as the reverse complement.
TGTACGTCGGCGATCCGGGAGTGATCGACTCCGTTTACCCGGAGAACAAAAAAGATTTCGAGCCACGAGTGGGTTTCGCATGGGATGTTACCGGGTCGGGCAAGACATCCGTCCGCGGTGGTTTTGGGCTGGTCAGCGTCCTGCCGGCTGCGGTTATGGAGCAACACGAGTTTGAAAATCCGCCTTTCCAGCGCGTCGTTTCACTGTCACCGCCCGCCAGTTTCTCAGACCCCTACGGCGGCGGGACGGACCCGCTGGTGGGATGGTCGCTCAATGCCGCCTATCTCAAGAACCCGACGTGGGCCTTCCCGTTCCAGGCTTCCAGGACCAGTCCCGACTTCCGCAATGCGTATACGACGCAGTTCAACCTGAATGTGCAGCATCAGATCGGCTCCGACGTGTTCCTGCAAGCCGCTTACGTAGGCAAGTTGTCGCATCACCTTGCGGTGGAGAACGAGTGGAATCCGGCCGTGTACGGTCCGGGCGCCACGGCAAGCAACACGCAGCAGCGCAGGGCGTATTATCCGCAGTACTACGCCGGTATCGCTCTCAACCATTCCGACGAGAACGCGAATTACCACGCGCTGCAGGTGAACGCGCAGAAGAAGTTCTCGCATAACTACATGATGCAACTGGCTTACACGTGGTCCAAGTCAATCGACGAAGGATCCAATGATAACGCCGAAGGGGGAACCGCCAGCAATCCGTACGACTATCTAAGAGGCGAGCGCGGTCTTTCGGCTTTCGACCGGAGAAACGTCCTCGCCATCAACGGAGTGTGGAACGCGCCCGGATTCGGGGGTTCGGGCCTATTCGCGAGGATCTTTGGCGGTTGGCAGGTGTCCGGGACCGTGCAAAGGAGTTCCGGAGCGCCATTCTCGATCATCACGGGTGCGGACACTGCGCTGATTGGGAGTTCGCGCGCAGCCGGAAGCCAGCGCGCCAATCTGGTCGGTAACCCGTTCCTGGATGTGAGCCGGTCGAGGGACCAGTTGATCTCCCAGTACTTCAATACCACCGCATTTGCTGCTCCTTCAGTCGGCACGTTCGGAAGCAGTGGCCGGGACATTCTGACCGGGCCGGGAAGCCTCAACACCAATGCGGCCATTCTGAAGACCTTCCGGTTGACCTCGAAAGAGAGCCTCGGCAAAATGCAGTTCCGCGCAGAGGCATATAACGTCCTAAACTTCGTGAATCTTGGAAATCCGGCGAATGCTTTGAACGCATCGAACTTCGGCCACATCAGCAGCGCGGGTGCTGCCAGAGTGATGCAGTTTGGCTTGAGGTACGATTTCTGATTCGCGGCGAGTTAAAAGCGAACCGTTGCGGAAGGTCCTGGCGGTAATCCCGCCAGCGGCGTTGTTTGTTTGTGATCGGCGTCTCATCAAAGATTGAAAGGAACGCGAAATGAAGCCGTGCACTATCGTCGCCGTGTTACTTGGCGTAGTAATTCTATTAGGGGCCATCGCGGCCGGCCAACAGGCCGCTCCTGCTAATGATCCCGGCATGAGGAAAGTTACTCAGGTCGCTATTCTCACCCGCGACGTTCAAGCCTCCGCCAGGCGTTGGGCGGATGTCCTTGGCGTGGCACCTGGCCCGATGCGGCTCACCAGACCGGGCGGGGAAGTCAAATTGTTGTACCACGGGAAGCCGTCGGCCGGACAGGCGCGAATCATTAACATCAGGCTGGAAGGATTGACCCTGGAACTAATAGAGCCAGTCGGCGCCGACACCAGTTGGAAGGAGATTCTCGACCAGAAGGGCGAGATCGTGCACCATATCGCGTTTAGCATCCAGGACGTCCCCGGGACCGTGAAGCACTTCGAAGACCTGGGGTACCCCGTCGCGCACCAAGGCCTGTTTGACGGACTCAACGGTAGCTATACCTACATGGATACGGCGAAATCGTTGGGAGTAACTATCGAATTGTTGCACACAGATGCAACGGCGGCGAAACGGTAACAACGACCGGGCTGTGGCAGTGCGCGGCACCGAGGTGGTGCCGGTGACGATCTCTGAGCCGCCCCGGCGGCACCTGCTCCAGCTATGGCGTCGGCCCCGTGCCGACCGCGCTCCCCGCGGGTACGATCCAAGGTCCTGGATGGCATGTCCACAGGGAGAACGGCGGTGCGGTCCTGGAAGCGTGCGGAAACCGCTATTCGCATTCATTTTGGCCGCGGCCGCCCTCGCGCAGCCGACAGCGGATCAGGCGGCCAGATTGGAATCGCAACTCAAGAAAACCCCAGACGACGCCAATGCCAGATCGCAGCTGATCCGGCTTTATTTTCGCGATCCGCAGAAAACGCAGGTACGGGTACAGCACATCCTCTGGTTTGTGGCACACCAGCCGGACGCCGCCGTGCTCGACGAGCCATCCGCCACCGTCAACGGTCCGGGCGAAGACTACGAACACCCGAAACGCGCCTGGCTGTCCAAGATCGATGAGGCCCGCGCGACGGCCTCAACCCTCTCCAAAGCCGCCAATTTCTTCCGCCCCACCGAACCGGATCGCTCGATCGCTCTTCTCGAGAAGGCCCGATCCATGGAACCGCAGAACTGGATGTGGGTCGCTCAACTCGGCCAGATGTACGCGTTCCGTTTGAGTGGGATCACCGGTCTCAATCAGAACGGGCTGCCGGTCGCCGTCGATCCGGCAAAAGCGCAAGCCAAAGAAGTCGCGGAGCTGAAGGCGAAGCTCTTGGCCTCCCGCGACACGGAGTTGCTTGGAATGGTCGCCGCGGCGCTCGGCGGCCAGGGCGCGATCGCCGGTGCCATGACCGGCCGCGCCGACGAGACCACGGCGTTATCGGAGCGCCTGATCGAACGGGCGAAAGAGATCGATCCCCGCACCTCGAAGTGGGATTTCATGCTCGGCCAATCCTACGCGCATCGAGCGGAACATGCTGCCGGCGAACAGCGCGCACAACTCGCTCGCCGCGCGTTCCAGCATTTCGAAGCGGCTCGCAAGATCGATCCGGCCGCGGCCTCCGCGGCGCCTCCTTCGCGGTACGCGCGAGTCGCCATCGAGCTGGGCGATCTCAAGGCGACGCGCGACGCGGGCCATCGCTGCCTGTCGCAGGTTCCTTCGCTGAATCTTAAAGACGCCGCCGTGCACGAATGCAACCTGATCCTGGGGCGTGTTGCCCTCCGCGAGGGCGATACCGTGTCGGCCGTCCGCTACCTCTCTGCGGCGGCCAATGTTTCGGGCGGCGGTTCGCTATCGTCGTTCGGACCGAACATGATGCTGGCCAAGGAACTCCTCGAAAAAGGACAGCGCCAGCCGGTTCTCGAATATCTGCAACTCTGCGCGAAATTCTGGTCGTATGATCGGGGCCAGATCGCACGCTGGACCGCGGAAATCAACGCGGGCAAGATCCCTGAATTCGGAGCGAACCTCATCTACTGAGGATCTATCCGCAGAGGCAGACGCGTTCTTCGGTGGTCGCCGATGCCGCCGCAAACGTCCGCCGAAGCGATCGCAAGTCGGGTGGATTTCATCACTTGATCCGGTTGAGGTACGAACGTCTTTCAGTTGCGAACCGGACGCTTACCACGGTGCGCGATGGCCGTCGCTTTCCGAGAGCCGCGCCGGGAGAGAGAATAGAGAGACCCTTATGGAGATGAACCGGCGCGAATTTGTGACAATCCCGGCCGCTGCGATGGCGGCCGGCTCTATGCTTGCCGCCGAAGCGGAAGTAGGCTGGCAACGGAAGATCCGCCGGCTCGGGCAACTGAACATGACCGAGCACGACCCGGTTGCCCTGAACGTGGAAGAGTGGGCGGATTACTGGGCCAGCCTGAAAGTCGACGCCGTGTTAGTGAGCGTCACCGGGATTCTCGCTTTCTACCAGACGAAGGTGCCGTTTCATCGCAAGGGGAAGTACCTCGGGAGCCGGGATTTCTTCGGGGAATGCTGCGCGGCCGCGAAGAAGCGCGGCATGCACGTGATCGCGAGGATGAGCCCTGATTTGAACTGGGAGGACGCGGTCCAGGCGCACCCGGAATGGTTTCAGCGCAATGCGGAAGGCCAGGCCGTGCGGCACGGCGAAGATCCGAGGCTATTCCGGACGTGCATGTTCTCGACCTACATGACCGACTACATGCCGGCGATCATGCGGGAGATCAATTCGCTGTATGATGTGGACGGCCTGTTCACGAACGCGTGGCCGCCGCTGGGGGCCTTTCCGGTCTGCCACTGCGAACAGTGCCGAAGACTGCCCCAGCCGGGCACGATTGCGTACTGGGAGAAATTCAACGAGCGCACGGTGTACCTGTGGAAGCTGTACGACTCGATCGCGAAAGAGAAGAAGCCGTCGAATTTCTACTTCGCGAACCTGGGCGGCGGGATACGGTCCACGGCGGACCTGGTGCAACTCGGGGAACTTTGCGAGTGGTTCCAGTGCGACAACCAGGGCCGGGGAGGAGACGCCACGCCGATCTGGGGCTGCGCGCTCCAGGGCCGCGTCTGCCGCGCGGTGCAGAAGGGCAAGATGGCGACGAATGTGACCGCTGGCTGGTCGACGGGCCGGCCGCGGTGGCGTAACGTTTATAAGTCACCGCAGGAACAGCGGATGTGGTTCGACGAGACGCTGGCCTCCGGGATGGTGCCCTACCACCATATTGTCGGCGGCGAGACCGGACTGGGCGAGGACCGGCGTTGGCTGCCGGAAGCCCGGAAGTACTTCAACTGGATGGCCCGGCACGACGAGCACTTCATCAACAAGGCTTCGATCGCGAATCTTGGGGTGCTGATGGGGCAGCGGACGAACCTGTTCTACAATCCGCCCCGCGGCACCGCTATCTCGCAGTACATGGACGGGATGTACTGCGCGCTGCTCGAAGGCCGGTTCCTGTTCGACTTCGTGCACGAGGACAAGCTGGCGCCTGAGGACCTGGAGAAGTACACTGCCCTTCTGCTCCCGAACATCGCCCTGCTGAGCGACCAGCAGTGCGGCCAACTCCGGGACTACGTAAACGCGGGCGGGTCGCTGCTGGCCACGTTCGAAACCAGCCTGTACACGGAGCGGAACGAGCGCCGGAGCGATTTCGGACTGGCTGACGTGTTCGGAATCCAGAGGACGGGCGACACGATCGGTACGAACGGCAACGCGTGCATGGCCCGGATCGAGAAGCAGCACCCGATCCTGGCCGGATTTACGGACACGAACTGGATTCCGGGGTCCGAGAACCGCGTGCCGCTGAAGCCGGTAGACGGCGCAGTCCTGACGGTAGTGCCCGGATTCGTGGCATACCCGCCGGAACTGGCCTACCCGACGCAGTCGCGAACGAATGAACCAGCGGTGGTCCTGCGGGAAAAGGGAAAGAGCCGGCTGGCTTTCTTTTCGGGAGACGTCGAGCGTACGATGTGGCAATCCGGGCACACGGACCTGGCGCGACTGCTGCAGAATACGATCCGCTGGGTTGCGGGCGGAAATGCGCCCGTGACGGTGGAAGGCGAAGGGGTGGTCGAGACCTTCGCGTGGGAGACGCAGGCAGGCTTTGCGGTTCACATTCTGAACTACAATAACCCGGCGATGCACCGGGGCTGGATCCGAAAGTTCTATCCGGTCGGGCCGCAGAAGGTGCGGATGCAGTTGCCGCCCGGTATCCGGGTCACGCGGGTGCGGTTGCTGCAGGCCGAAACGGATATTCCGTTCCGGGAGGAGGGTGGAGCCGTGACGTTCACGATTCCGCGAGTGGTCGATTACGAAGTCGCGGCGCTGTATTCGGCGTAGTGCCGGCTGACGATGAGGTTGTAGAGCCGCCAAATGCGCCCTGACTGTTTGGTGCCGGGAGAGGGAATCGAACCCTCACGGGAAGTGAATCCCGACGGATTTTGAGTCCGTTGCGTCTGCCTAGTTCCGCCATCCCGGCAATTCGACTTCAAGTGACCTTGATGGAAGAAACTGGTGGTAGATCTCTTCCAGGTCATTAGCGTTTGGCTTTTTTGAGTTTACCGCAGCTTCGCGCGTGACGCACGGCAGCGGTCGCGGGCGTTTTGCGATGCGGTAACGAAGCGCGGCCCGATGCTCTGCTATTAACTTCGACCGCGCCCGGTGCTACGATTCCGTTTCCGTCGGGACGAGTGGCACATTCCGGCGCGAAAAGGAAGGGCGCATATGGTCAGTCGAAGGGGTTTTCTCAAGACTTCATCAGCGCTGTGCGGCGTGGGCATCGTCGAACCAGCTTCCGTTTTTGCCGGCGAGTCGAAACCGTCGGGATATTTCGGCGTGCATCCGTTCGTGGAACAGCACCCGGAAGCGGTCTTCATCTTCAGAACGCACGTGGACCGGAAAACGAATTCTGACGCGTGCAAGCGGGCCGGGCTCGATCTTGGCCGGTCTGTGTTCGTTCCGATGGACGAAACCGGAATTCCGGTGACTCACAATATCGCAGCCAAGCCGAATCTCACCGCTCACCAGGCGGTGGATGAAAGAAGAGGCTTCACCCTCGAGGACACGATGGGCATAGCCACCGATGTGTTCTTCGTCGAAGGCCTGTTCGAATCGTTGAAGGACTTGGGCGTGGCGGGGGCGAAGATGCACGTGCGCGACGCCAACGGCGGCGGCGTGATCGGACCCCGCGGATACGTCGCCATGAGCCAGCGGGTGGGCGGCACCGTCGCGCCCACGAAGAACCGGATTGAAACGGGTGACGACGCGAACGATGCCTCGGCGTTCATCTGGAAAGAGGTTCCGGGTGGCGTCGTGCACACACAGATCCCGTACCTGTGGCCCTTCAATGCGCCGAACTCGTGGAACCTGAACGTGGGGAAATTCAAGGCTCACGCCATGGGGTTGACCCTCTCCGCCAAGAACTGGCAGGGTTCCCATCCTTCCCCTTTTCAGACCTATTGCCGCAAGTGGCCGGGCATCGACTCGGTACAAAAAGTGGAGAAGGCAATTGACAGGGAGTGCATCCATCCCACCGCCCACGATGTCGTGGAAGCCAGCCTCAAGCGGCACATCGGCGTGATTCCCCGATGGGATACGGCGAGTGTGCCGCGAACCGATCCCGCCTATATTCGCGCGTACGGTTACGATACCTTGTGCATGGAATTGTGGGCCCATCGGACAATAGACAATCACGCGGCCTCCCCGATCGGGCTTCACATTATCGAGGGCATCTACGGCCGCGACGGAGACTTCAACCTGGGGCCGAATCCGTTCGGAAGCGAGAACAGCACGGATCCCTGGCTAAAAGCTCCGACGAAGACCGGTAGAGCATGGGACTACATGACGAACGTCGTCATCTTCGGAAAGAACCCCTACCTCGTCGACATCGTGGGCCACTGGCTCGGGGGTCACGAGCCCGGTAATTTCGGATTGTTCCACATCGCCAAAGAGCGCGGAAAGCTCAAGGTCATGAACCCGATGGGCGTCCCGGTGTACGAGTGGGCGGATGGCGTTGCGGTTCGCCGTCCTCTGACGAGTTTCACGCGGACGCCGTTGAGAACCTCCTATCTCCAAAAGCGTGAAACGGGCGAGCCGATCTGGCATCTCTGCAACGAGCCATTCGACTACTCCAAGGTGAGCGAGGAGAAGATCGACATACCCGCCAGGCCGACGACGCGTGTTCTCAACCGGCACTATCCCAACGCGAACAATCCGCAGTTGGCCATCGAGTTCAGTATCCCCGAGACGGGATGGGCGCTGGTGGAGATTCTCGATGCGAACGGCAACAACCTGGAAGTGATCTCGAATGCGATCTGCGATCCCGGCTACCACATGGCAGCGTGGAACACGGCCAAATACGCGTCGGGCGCCTACAAATATCGCCTGCGCTACCGCGACTACAACGAGGCGCACGATCTGGTTCTGAACCGGGCGTGAGCCGCGTCCGATGTGCGTTACACTCTGGCCATGGCTCAGCACGCGAGAAATCGCCAGAGGACGCGGGGCTTTGAAGACAACCGGGGCGCAAGGGCGGGGATGTGGAGTTGACGCGAATGCCGCGCCGGGCGACCCTTCCAAACTCCGTCGCTCCGCGGCTTCGGCCAGCCGCGGGAGCAGCAATCCGCGGGGTCGCGTTCTGGGCGTGCCTCTTTGCCGGAGTCGCCGGTGCGGCGGCGCAAAAGCAGAACGAGGCATACCAGTTGCACATCCATCGCACGCCGTCGCCGATCGTGATCGACGGCAGCGCGCACGAATCGGCGTGGGATTCGGCCGAGGTGGTGAGCGATTTCTGGATGGTCCTGCCGATGGATACGGAACGGGCGAAGGTGCGGACCGAGGTTCGCATGGCCTACGACGACCACCAGTTATACCTGAGCGCGATCTGCTATAACGGCGGTGTTCCCGGACCCTACATGGTCGAGTCGCTGAAGCGGGACTGGTCGTTCACCAAGAACGACAACTTCATTTTCTTCCTCGACACGTTCGACGACCAGACCAATGGCTTCACTTTCGGAGTGAACGCCGCCGGGGCGCAGTGGGACGGCCTGCTCTACGAAGGGGGCAAGGCCAACCTGAGTTGGGACAACCGGTGGACCTCCGCGGTGAAGGCTTACGAGGATCGCTATGAACTGGAGATTGCGATTCCGTTCAAGAGCATCCGCTATAAGAACGGCATCACGCGATGGGGCGTCAACTTCAGCCGGCTGGATCTGAAGACCACGGAGAAGTCTTCGTGGACCCCGATTCCGCGCCAGTTTCCGACCGCGGCGCTGGCCTTGGCCGGTGTCCTGATCTGGGACGAGCCGCCGCCCACTCAGGGCCCCAACGTCTCCCTGATCCCGTATGCGCTCGGCGGCATCAGCCGGGATTACGAGGCGCACACACCGTTATCCACCCGGCAGGAAGTGGGAATGGATGGGAAGGTGGCGATCGGCTCGGCGCTCAACCTGGACCTGACGGTGAACCCCGATTTCTCGCAGGTGGATGTCGACCAGCAGGTGACGAACCTGAGCCGGTACGAACTGTTCTTTCCGGAAAAGCGGCAGTTCTTTCTGGAGAACGGAGACCAGTTTACGAATTTCGGCTATGCCACGATCCGTCCTTTCTTCAGCCGCCGGATCGGCCTCAACGGAGTGCCGATTCGATTCGGCGCCCGCCTGAGCGGGAAACTCAACAAGGACTGGCGCCTGGGCGTGATGGACATGCAGACCGGCGCGTCGGACGGGGAGGCTTTGCCGCCGCAGAACTTCGCCGTCTTTGCGCTGCAGCGCCGGGTCTTTTCCCGTTCCAATATTGGCATTCTGCTGGTCGACAAGGAGTCCTTCAGCTATGAACGCGCGGGAGCGCCGGCGCTGCAATCGGCCTACAACCGCAACCTGGGGTTCGAATACAATCTGGCATCCAGGAACAATCTGTGGACGGGCAAGGTACTGTACTTGAGGTCGTTCACATCGGGCAGCCGCGACGGCAACGTCTATGCGGGGCATCTGCAATACTTCAGCCGCCGCTGGCTGATCAACGGACAGACGGAGAACGTGGACCCGAATTATATCGCCGAAGCGGGCTACGTGCCGCGGAACGGCTATCACCGCGCCTTGGGCACGATCGGGTACACGTTTCTGCCTGAGGGCGGCCGCGTGTTGAGCCACGGCCCGACCCTGACCACCAGCAACTTCTTCGACTGGACGGGGAGACTGAGCGATTACGAGACCTCTCTGGGTTACACGGTTACGCTGCCGAGCGGCGATGCGTTTTCGGCTTCCGCGGGCGAGGACTATGTCCGGCTGCTGCAGCCTTTCGACCCGACCAATTCGGGGCGCCCGCAACTGCCGGCCGGCAGCGAGCACCGTTGGAGGTTCTGGACCACCAGGTTCGATTCACGGCAGCAAAGCAAGCTCCGGTATGGATTCTCGTCCCTGGCTGGAGGCTACTATGACGGCGGAACACAGCGGAACCTGTCGGGCACGGCCGGATACCGGTTTCAGCCCTTCGTCAGCCTGGCCGGCACGGTGACCTACACCGATATGCGGCTGCCGCAACCGTGGGGACACACGCGATTCTGGCTGGTCGGCCCGCGGTTCGATATCACGCTGACAAACTCACTGTATTTCACGACATACATCCAGTACAACGAGCAGCAGACAAACCTAAACCTGAACAGCCGCTTGCAGTGGCGCTACCGGCCGGCCTCGGACGTGTTTCTGGTGTGGACCGAAAACTATCTTCCCGATTATTTACTGCAACCTGGGCAAGCCGGGGTGCTCTCGACCCGTAACCGCGCGGTCATCCTGAAGTGGACTTACTGGTGGAATCTGTAGCGGGTCCGCATCCGCAGTTTGCGGCTTTGTCAGTCCTCCATGAGCACGGCCGCCGACCGCGCGGCGATCCGCACGCTGTCCGTTGCCGGCCGCGCCTCGGGATTTTCGGGACTCGCTAAGACCAGGCGCCGCGGATTCGGCAGCAGGACCTTCGCGGTAAGCGGTTTCTCCATGTGCGTGTTCACCACCACCACCGCGCGCTTTTCCGTTTCCCGGCCGAACACGGAGTAGCGGAACGGGCCATCTGCCGTCACTTTGGCCCCCACCGTATCGCGGAACTCCGCATCCCAGAGCCACGGCTTGTACCTCCGGCGCAGGGCGTCGATTTTCTTCCCGTATGCCAGGGTCAGCGGATAATCCCGAAGATGACCCTTGAAGTTATACGGCTCATAACTGATGATGTAGCGGTTCAACAGGATCAGGTTCAGCATCTCTCGGTCGTCGAATCCCGTAACTGCCACGATCAGCGGCGCACGAGGGTCGATGTACCGGCAGACGGGCCGCGACCCGCCGTTGATGCGGAAGTAGGAAACCGGGTAATACTGCATCAACCAGTCCTGCGGGCCTTCCCCGGCAAAGACGAAGTCTGGGTTCACTTTGTCGGCAGCTTCGCGGAATTGCCGGGCCATCGGGATATCGCCGCCATAGATGTAGCCCGGCGGCACGTAGCCGTGATCGGGGCTGAACGAGTATTCCACCGGTCCGTGATGGCAGACCTCGTCGAACAGCCACCCGGCCGGACCAAGATCCAGTATCTTCTGGAACTCCTTGGTGGCAGCGTCCCGATAAGCCGGGCATTGCACGTCCATCACGGCGCGCCGGCGGTTGTTGATGCCGGCTAACTGGGTGGGTGTGGTGTAACTGTAGCCGCCCTGCTGATAGGGGATGCCGTACGGATCGCTAGCTTCGTACCGATAGAGTTCGTCCTTGTACCGCCGAGTGGTCAGGTCGGCCCAGTGGAGCTTTCCGAAGAGGATGATTTTCACGCCTTTGGCCTGCGCGTAAGCGATGGCATCGCGCAGGTCCTGCCAAGTCCCGAGATGCGGGTCGGTGTCCTGGCTCGGATCGTCCCGATCCTGGCCCCCGATGTTCCAGCCTGTTACCTGGATCGCCTCTACCCCGTTGGCCGCGCATTCGTCGATATAGGATTTGAGCTCGCGATACGGGATGTGATAATCGTCCTCCGCTCCGTTCACCTGCAACTGAATCCAGGAGTGGACGTTCTTGACCCACTCGGGCAGGGGCGGCTGCCGGAACCACGTCGCCCGCCATTGGTTGTAGAGGTCAATGCCGGCATGCCAGTCGCCATCGTAGGCGCGAAGCACGACGGGAGCGAGAGTCCTGGAACTGTTCGCGTGTGCAAACACAAAATGACACGCACAGAATTCCAGGTGAACGGGGATTCCGGAGATGCCCGTCTCCGGCGGGACCGCTTCGTTGATGGATTGAGCCACCCCGGGATGCTGCTCGAAGGTGAATTGCGTCAGGTAAGACAAGGCGGGATCGTGCAGGCCCGCATAGAGGCCCTGGTCCGATGCCTGAATCAGGCAGAAGAGGCTCCGCTTGGAATCGACCGTCTTTCTCGGGTACGTCACGCCCCAGTAGCCGTTGGAATTGTGGAAGTGCGGATAGAGTTCGTCGTCCGCCAGATTGCCGTACCACATGTGCTCCGAGCGCAGGGTGCCGCCCGGTGCCGGAGCGTGCAGGTCGCCCAGATACGGATACTCGATCGTCTCGACGGTCAGTGGGGACTGATTGAGCAGGTCGCCGTGGAAGGTAAGCGCGCCGTTCTCCAGCTTCACTGTGGCGGAAAAGGTCATCGGCAGAATACCGCCGTGCTCGCTCGCCAGATTTCGCCATTCGAAGCGCGCCTCGTACTCGGAGACCTTCTCTGCCCGGATAGCGTGCTGTTCCGAGCCGAGGACGAAGTTCGCCCTGCGGTCCGGCAGAGGCGCCAGCATCCGGAAGGAGACGCCGAATTCCGGCCGGCGCTCGATGGCCCACCCGGTGGATTTCCGCAGCAGCCGGGTCAAGGCGCCTGAGCGCTTGTCGAACGCCGCCAGCAGCGCATCGTCTTCCAGGATCAATTCGTCCGCCACGCCAGGTTCCGGCGCAGCCTGCGGAGAGCCCTGTGCAGCGCCGGCCTCCATGGCTTTGGTCAAGGCTCCGGCAGCGGTGAGCCCGGCCAGTTTATTGAACGTTCGCCGCTCCATGGCTTCTCTATTTCCGTAGCAGCAGCGCCCAATCGTCTGGGCCCGGCGCCGCGGGCGAAGTCCACACCGGGCCTTCTGCAGGGGCAATCGCAATGACTTCTCCGGTCCTTGGATTGAACCACTCGGCCCGGTACCGCCCCGGCGTCATTCGCACGGTCACCTTGCCGGCATTGGGCAGGTACACGGCATACGTCCTGCCGGGTTCCGCCAGGCACCAGTGGCCGGCATCCACCAGTTCGTCGTGCGGCTCCGTCTTCCACCATTCGAAACCGGTGAAGAAGTCGAACATGTGCGCATAGCCTGCCAGCATGGTGGTCGTGTCGTCGCTGCGGCCGTTCATCCAACCGCCCCCGCTGTCCGGCCAGATGCCCACGCCGCGCCGCGCCGTCTCGCCCGCCGTTCCGTAGGCGCCGGCCATGGCGATATCCCAAGCCGTCCGGCGGAGCGTGTCGGCGGAGTCGCCGGGGGGCGCGGGCGCCCACAGGGGATAGTGGTCTTCGTAGCCGTACTCTTCGTTGGCCTGGGGAATGATGCGGCCGGTCTTGATCTGCAGTTGCCGCTCCTCGAGCATGAGCGCGTGCTGATTGCGCGACCAATCCTGGATCGAGGTGAAGCCGAACCACTCCGAGCCGCGGTCCTGGTGCTCGCGATGCACCGGATGCGTGGTAGCCAGGTGCCGGTAGGGATCCCAATTTTCGAGCAGCGTGCCGGTCTCGTGCGCCCATTTATCGTCGCGGAAGGAATCGAGGTCGTCGCCCAGGTCCCACGTGATGTTCGAAAACGCCGAGAGCCGGGCCGTCGCGTAGCGGATGTAGCGACGCTCATCGTCGCTGCCCGCGGCCAGGTGGACATGTCCATCGGCAATGTCCAGGACCACGGAGACGATCATGTCGCGCTCGCGGGCGAACTTCAACATGCGTTCGAAGCGCTGCCAGTGTTCGACGCGGAAGCGCGAATAATCGAATCCTGGATGATCGAAGTCGTCGGCCTTCACCGCGGGCCACGGGCTCAGGAAGACGCTCCACTCCGCCGTGTTCATCGCGGGCTCGCCGTACATCATGTTGGTCCGCCCGCTCAACAGCACGCGCAGGCGATTGATCTTCAGCCGCCGCAGCCTTTCCAGGCTGTAGTCGATCACGCGCTCGTCGCGCCAGCCCATCAACCAGTATGCCGTCGTTCCGTTGAAGAAATAATGCTCCCCGGTGCCTTCCCAGATGAAGTGCCAGCGGTGATCGGGATCCACACGGATAGGCCCTCGCCGCCCGGCGCCGGCGGCATGAAACGTCCCCCGGTAATTTTCCTCGCGGCCGTTCGCCGCGTACTTCACGGCGTAGGAGTAGTCGCCGGGTTTCGACGGCATGAAGCGGATCCGGAACAGTGTGCCGTCCGGGGAGTCGCAGAAACCATCCACGTTTACGCGAGGGCCGCCGCCGGCGAGACCGAACGAGCCTGTCACCCCGGCTTCGGTAAACGGATTACCCGCGGCTGGCGGGCTCACCCGCAGGCTCACCTCCACGAAATCGTATACCGCCACCGAAGCGGACGATTGCGAAAATGCGACTTCCCCCGCCGCCCAGGACAGGTTGCTCGCCAATAGGAATACAAAAAGACTCAGTTTCATGATGGAACGCCGGATTCCGTTCGATCGCCCGGCTCGCCAACAGTTTACACCCAGGCAATCCAACACTCGGGCCGTCCTTGCCGGCCCGCGCGGCTCACTCTTTCAAGGCGCCGAAATAGACCTCGGTCTCATAAAGCACCGTGACACGGCCCTCCTGCTGGTGCTCTTCAAAAAGATGTCCAAGAATTTCCATCGAAGGTTCGTATCCAGGCGTGCCGGGCAGCGGAGCGTAAGAAGAAGACAGGAACCGGCCTCGGAGCCCTTCGAGATCGAACTGTTGCCGGTTGGGAAACTTCGCCAGGCGCCAGGCCGCGCCGCCGAAGAAGCGAGCCAGGTCCCGCGGATCGGCATGCGCGTTTTCCGGCCCGTAGCGGGCGACCAGATCTTCGTAACCGGCCATGAAGCCCGGGGCGCGCACACGCTCGTTCCACACCAGCACCACCCACCCTTCCGGCCGTAGGATGCGCTGGAATTCGGCGCGTGTTTGCCGGGGCTCGAACCAGTGAAAGGCCTGGGCGGCGGAAACGAAATCGACGCTGCCGTCGGGCAGCGTTGTGGCTTCCGCACGGCCATTCACGCTGTGAAACCGCGGCCGGCCGGCCAGCACCCGCTCTCCCGCGCCGCGCATCCCGGGGTTTGGTTCCACCCCCAGGACTTCGCAGCCGAAGTCCAGGAACAACCGGGCGAGCAGGCCGGTGCCCGAACCGATGTCGGCAATCCGGGAGTTCGCATTTAGGCCGCACTCGCGCGCCAGAAGATCGATGATGCCGCCGGGATACGTTGGCCGGTAGCGAACGTAATCCTCGACCCGTGAAGAGAACCGCTCGGTGGGATCCAAAGGCATTGGTTCCGGGAGCCTCACGCCGAGATTCGGAAGCGGAAGCGCATGTCTTCGCCAAACCACTGGACGTAGTTGGTTCCCCACCCGTTGTTGAACAGGCTGAAATGGAACCCGTTCGCCAGGTCGGGCTGGCTTCTCGAAAAATGTACCGGCATTCTCTCGCCCAAAGCCACCACCGGGGCATCCAGCGTCTCGATGTTCAGTCCGCCTTCCGGCCCTTTGTAGCGCAGGCCGCCGAGGACGGCGTGCATCGTGCGATTGCCTCCGGTAACAACGTCGAACGGGGAAATGGAGCTGCCGGATTTATCCAGCAGCCAGCCGCGGTCATCGGAAACCGCCGGCTGGAAACTGAGCCAGAGCGCTTCGGGCATGCGGTTGGCAGCCTTGCCGAACCAGGAGAAGCGAATCTCGACAACCGGCTCGGCATCGGGCAGCAGCAATTCCAGGTACATCTTCTGCGGCCAGGCGGTCCGGCCGGATTTTTGCGCCTCGCCGTCATGGATCTCGAGATGGGCCAGGATTCGATGACCGCGCTCATCGCTGCTGCGCCGGCATTCCGTAAGAGCCGGCAGCCAGGTGTGGCTCTGCGCGCCGAAACGCTCGATATTCGGCTTGCCGAAATCCTTCGGCGCCCAGTCGGCGTGGCTCTTCAGATATGCCTCAAAAAAACGGTCGTAATCGCCTTTGGACAGCGTCTGGTAAGAAAACAAAGCGAGTGGTTGCTGCGGGGAGGCCCAATCGTGTCCGGTCTTCCTGCTGCGGAGGCGGCGAATCGCACCCGTTTGGGGATCGAGCGCGATCGTGAAGTGCTTCGTTTCGATCGGCTCGGCGGCCGGGTGCGGGCGCAACTCCGCGGCATCCGGTTCGGTGGGCTGAAGGCTGCGCACGCGCGCGGTGGCCTGGGTCCGCAGGGGCGCGGGCAGCGTCGCAATCGCATCCAGCAGGTCCTGGCGCTTTTCGACCCAACTGGAGAGCACAACTTTGTATTTCGGCTGGTCGAGCATCTGCGCCAGATCGTGCGGCGCGTAGTGATCGAAATCCAGCCACGTCTTGGTATCCGTTCCCCAGGTATGCTCCGCTTCCAGCAGAAAGCTGCTCAGGAATGCCAGATCGGCGGCGCCGCCCGCCTGCCATTTCCCGTCTGCAATCCACTCGTCGCGCAGTCGCGCCACTTCCCGGTAACGGGCCACCTTCAACGGGTCGCTGGGCACGCCGTAGATCCAGGTATCGCCGATCTCCCGGGTCACCACCGGCAACCGGCCCCTGTGGGGCTCGACGGCGTTGGCGATTTCGGTAAGATCGGAGGCCCTCACCTCGGCGTTGGGGAAGCGCTTTCGCAGGCGGGCGTAGATTCCACGAATCTCCTCAATGGTGTGGGGGCCGGAGTTATCGTTGCGCACTTCGATATCGACCGCCAGATCCGAGCCGGGAACCTTGACGACATCGCCGTAGTCGTGAAGGTGGTACATCATCACCAACGAATTGCCGGCGGGATCTTTCCAGAGAAAGAGGGGCGGCACATCCGGCGGAGTGCTCGCCGAATTGACACCGATGTCGAGAAGTTTCACTCCGTGTTCGGCGAGCGGACCGACGATGGCGCGCGTGTGGCCCGGCACGTCGGTCATCTTGGCGCCGGTGGTGGTGCGCTCGAAGCGCCGGTCGAGCGATCGTGCAAAGCCCAGCCCCCCGGCGATCAGGGAACGGTCCATCAGTTCCGTCTGCCAGGAGAACGGAACCGCGTGCCAGGCAATGTCGCCCGATCGAATGGCCTGCTCCATTCGCTGCCGCTGCGGTCCGGCGGCCTTTTCGAGGTACTCGTAAACGAGCCACGAGCCGGTGGTCCAGATGTATCGATCGTTCCCCGCGCTCCGCATGGCGGCGGCCGTTTGAATGGCCCGCGGAAAATATTGCTCGAAATACTTCCGGATGACGTTGGCCTGGGTGTCGATGAATCCCACGTCCAGGTGGCACTTGAACATGACCAGGACTCGTTTGATCTCCTGGTCCGGTGATTCGGCCTGGAAGGGAAGCGCACGCTCCGGAGCCAGCGCCCGGAAAGCGCCCGCGGCCAGCAGATTGCCAACGAAGTTGCGGCGTCTCATGGTATCTCCCATCTTATTCGGATTAGGGCTTCGCAAGAGAACCGCAATCCGCCGGAGATTACCGATTAGGTTACGGGCAGCGCTTTTCTAGCCTCCCGATCCGGGTCGTTCTTCGCCTCGGAGATATCGCCGAGGACCATCGTTTCGCCGTTGGCGGAGGAGTATTTGGGCCAGGTGGGAAGCCCCCCGCCATTTGGATCGCCGGTCTTCATGAATTGCAGCAAAGCACCGGCCATCTTAGCCGACAGCGCTCTGGGTTTCGGGCCGCCTCCCGTGTGCGTCAGCATCAGATCCGTGTTGTAGAACCAGAAACTGATATCCACACAGTGGAACGCGCGCATTCGGTGGTCGAACAGGGGAGGTTGCCAGGTGAACCAATCGACATATACCGGGGCGGGCTGCCTGGATTTCACATCCGCCAGCGCCACCACGCTCTGCCGGTTGCTGCTGACGAGCGACCAGATCTCCACCGGCTTCTTGCCCGGGAATGCTTTCACGTAGGAATCGACGACCTCCTTCGCTTTGTCGCCGAAGCCCGCCCCGAAGCCTGCTCTTACCTTGACCTTCTCCACCACCTGATCCAGGGTGATCGATTCCAGGGAGGAATCAAACCAACTGGGCGACTGTTCGTTCTGAACGGAACTGATGATCATCGGAACGTTTGCTGCCGCCGGTGCCGCCTCGGGATCGTAGGGGTGCTGGGGCAGAATTGTGCCGTCCACAACCGGGCTGAATCCGCGCGCCAGGCCGCCCCCGGGCCCTGATTCCTTCGCCAAGGCCTGCTGTGCTTTGGTGGCGATGGCATCGAAGTCCTTCCAGGGCATGGCCTGAAGCTTATCCAACTGGTTGGGTTTCAGCCCGGCCTCTTTCAGCACCGCGGCGCCCAATTTCTCGGAATTCGCTTTGTCTCCCGCTTTCCGGGCGGCTCCGCTCAGCACGACAGCTTTGTGGAACAACCCCTTGGCCGCAGGCATCGCGGTGAGGAGGCAGACCTTAGCGCCGCCGCCCGATTGCCCCATAATCGTGACGTTCCCCGGGTCGCCGCCGAAGTTCGAGATGTTGTCGCGAACCCACTCGAGAGCAGCCACGATGTCCAGCATGCCTACATTCCCAGACGCGGCGAACTTCTCTCCGCCCACTCCCGCGAGATTGCAGAACCCCAGAGGACCCAGCCGGTGATTGATGGAGCAAAAGACCACGTCACCCAAGCGGGCAAAGTTCTCGCCGTTGTACCCGTCCTGCTCGATCCCGTTGCCGTTCGTGTACCCGCCACCGTGGATCCAGAACATCACGGGTCTCTTCTTGCCGTCGTTGATCGCAGGCGTGAAGACGTTGATCCGGAGACAATCCTCGCTTACGTCGTCATAGTTCCAATGGTCCCGGAATGACGAGTACTTGTTGGCATAGCGGTTGTCCATATTTTGGGGCGCCGAATTGCCCCACCAGAGCGCCGGGTAAACATCGGTCCAGGGTTTGGGCTTCTGCGGCGGCAGGAACCGGTTCGCTCCGGACGTATCCGCGCCATAGGGCATGCCGAGAAAGTAATGGATGCCCCGGAGCACGTACCCTCTGACCTTTCCATATTCGGTATTGGTTACCGCGATTTGATCGCCGACCAGCAGAATCTGCCCGTCCGGGCCCGCCGCTGTCGCCTCTTGGGGGGCCTGAGAACACCCGGTGGAGATTGCCGCTGCTCCAACGGCAATTCCAGATGCTCCCGTCCCTATTGTCTGGATGAACTCGCGTCTGTTTGATTTCATGTTTTCCGGACCCTCAAATCGATTGGTGGGACACGATCGCCCGTTTCGCCATCCTGATCTCGCAGACAGTATACAAGAGCGCGCCCACGGGAGCATCGGGCTCGGGCACCTGTGGAGTGGAGCAGCCCCCGTCCTACGGATTGCCGCAAGGCGGCCGATCCGGTAAGGTTGTGCTGGAGCGGCACACTGGATATCTATCTGATCGACGGTACGTACGAACTGTTCCGGCACTACTATGCACTGCCGTCCGCGCGGGATCCGCAGGGCTGCGAGTTGGCGGCGGTGCGGGGCGTGCTCGCCTCGGTGCTGGGCATGATCCGCGGCGGGGCCACGCACGTGGCGGTTGCCACGGATCACGTGATCGAGTCATTCCGCAACCGTTTGTGGGCTGGATACAAAACCGGCGACGGGGTCGAACCCGAGCTTCTGGGCCAGTTCCCACTGCTCGAAGAGGTCCTCGCGGCGGCCGGGATTGTGGTCTGGCCGATGGTGGAGTTCGAGGCGGACGACGCCCTTGCGGCCGGGGCGGTGGCAGCGGCTCGGGATGCGCGCGTCGAGCGCGTGATCGTCTGCACGCCGGACAAGGACCTCGCTCAATGCGTGCGCGGTAGCCGGATCGTCCAGTTGAACCGCCGCACGGGGGTCACGCTCGATGATGCTGGCGTGGTCCGGAAGTTCGGGGTACCACCGGAGTCGATTCCGGACTATCTGGCGCTGGTGGGCGATGCGGCGGATGGGTACCCGGGCCTGCCGGGGTGGGGGGCCAAGTCGTCGGCTGCCGTCCTGGCGAGGTTCGTCCACCTGGAAGCGATCCCGGCGGATTGGCGCGAGTGGCGCGTGAACGTCAACGGTGCCGGCGCCCTTGCGCAGACGCTTTCAAGCCAGCGCGACCGTGCGCTGCTGTTCCGGACGCTAGCCACGCTCGAGACCCGCATTGCGCTCTTCGGCGACGTGGAGGAATTGCGATGGAGCGGCCCCAAGCCTGGCTTCGAGAAGCTGGGGGCCCGGCTCGACGCGGCGGTCACCGGGGCAAAACGGAACGTCAGGCGCCGCTCCTAGTGGTCTGCGGCGGAAGCCGGCCCGCTCCATCACGGTCGCGGCTCTGTAAGATCATGCAAAACAACAGAGCCGCGACCGTCAGGGAGCGGGCCGGGCGGCTTTGGATAATACGCATTTTGCATGCCGCACCAAACTAGTGCATGGCGGCCGGGCCGCCCTGGTGCTTGGGCCTTCGCATGAGCAGCAGCAGGGGCAGTACCAGCAGAAACACGATCGCCATCGCGCGAAACGTATCGACGAACGAGAGCATGGCGGCATTCCGTTGCACGACCCCCCAAAGGCTGCCGTAGGACAGGTGCGCCGCCGTGGACGGATCGACCCCGTGGGCCGAGAGAGCATTTTGCATCCCCAGCAGATAGTTCCGGGTGCGGTTGCTGTAAGGGGTCACATTCGCCCCCAGCAGGTGGGTGTGAAACTGTTGGCGGCGGAAGAGATAGGTGGTGGCGCTGGCGATGCCCACGCTGCCGCCGATGTTCCGCATGAGGTTGAACATACTGGTGGCGTTGCCCATCTCCTCCTTGGGTATGGGGTCCATCGTGGCGGTGGTCAGTGGCACGAACAGCAGAGCCAGCGCCGCGCCCTGGATGAACTGGGGCCAGAAGATGTCCCAGTAGCCGGCATTCAGGTTCAGGTTGCCAAGCTGGTACAGGGTCCAGGCGGCGCCTACCAGGCCGACCGCCAGCACTTTGCGGGGGTCGAACCTGCCGAGGACCGTGCCCACCACCGGCATCATGAGGAAGGAACCCAATCCGCGCGGCGCCATGGCGACACCGGCGTCCAGGGCGGGGTACCCGAGCAGCGTCTGGAGGAAGATCGGGAGCAGCAGCATGCTGCCGTAAAGGATGAACCCGAGAATCGTCATCAGAAAGACGCCGGCGCTATAGGTACGTTCCTTGAAGACCCTCAAGTGCACCACGGGGTTGGGCGACCGGAGTTCGTGGATGATGAACCAGAGGATGCCGACGGTGGCCACGATGGCGAGCGCAACCATCCAGTTGGAGGAGAACCAATCCTCTTCCTGGCCCTTATCGAGGAGAATCTGCAGGGCGCCCACGCCGACGGCCAGCATGCCCATTCCCCAATAGTCGATGCCCCGATCCGAACGGCGGATGTAGGGAGGGTCGAAGATGAACAGGCGGGTCATGATAACGGACGCCAGGCCCACCGGGAGGTTGATATAAAACACCCAGCGCCAACTGAAGTTGTCGGTGAGCCAGCCGCCCAGCACTGGGCCGAGCATCGGGGCGACCACGATGCCGAGTCCCCAAAAAGCCATCGCTTTGCTGCGGTCCCTGGGGGGAAACGCCTCCAGCATCACGGCCTGGGAAAGAGGCTGAAGACAGCCTCCGGTAGCTCCCTGAATCACGCGAAAGAAGATCAAAATGGGCAGGGTGGGCGCCAGGCCGCAGAGGAACGAAGCAGCGGTGAACCCGAAAACCGCGGACAAGAGGGTTCGTTTGCGGCCGAAATAGTTGGCGAGCCACCCGGTCATAGGGAGGACAATGGCATTGGCGACCAGGTACGAGGTGAGGGCCCAGGATGCTTCATCGACGCTGGCTGAGAGGCTGCCGGCGATGTGAGGAAGGGAAACGTTGACGACGGTGGTGTCCAGGACTTCCATGAACGTCGCGAACATCACGGCGACAGCCACGATCCAGGGATTCACTTGAGGTTGGGGTTCCGCTGCGGTTGACGGCATCCGTATTCTTGTATCTTATGATGCTTGAAGGGGCCGGGGAAAGAGGGCGCCGGAGCCGGAAGCACCACCCGGCGGTGCGGTTGACTCCGCATTTCTGGGAATGCTACTCTATTCTCCTTAAAGGGCTTCCACTGGTCTCTCCGTCAGAAATCTCATGGACGTCATACTGCACCAACTGGGTGAATTACTGCTGAAAGCGTTGCCGACATTCATACTGGTCGTGCTTCTGCACTTCTATTTAAAGAATGTTTTTTTCAAGCCGCTGGAGAAGGTTCTCCACCAACGCTACGAGGCCACGGAAGGGGCCCGCAAGCTTGCCGAACTGAGTATCGAGCGCGCCGCCGCCAAGGCTGAAGAATACGAGGCCGCGATGCGGTCCGCGCGGGCCGAAGTATACCAGGCGCAGGAACAGCTCCACAGGTCCTTGCAGCAGCAGCACGCCGCCCAACTGGCCGAAGCACGGCAGCGCACGGAGGCGATGATCCAGGAAGCGAAGCAGCGGATCGCGCAGGATGTGGAGGCGGCGAAATCGTCGCTGGCCGGCCAGAGCGAATCGCTGGCGGAGGAAATCGTGCAATCGATCCTGGAGGGGAGGGCTGCCGCATGAGACTTCTGGCAATTGCGGCGTTATGCTGTGGGCTGGCGGGGATGGCTCCCGCCTTGCGGGCACAGGAAAGCGCGGCGGTGGCTCACGGCACGGCTCCCGGCGAGGAAGAGCACGGCAAGACCCTGGCCTGGATGTGGGCCAACTTCATTCTTCTGGCGGGCGCTTTAGGCTACCTGGTATACAAGAACGCCGGACCGTTCTACGCGGGGCGGTCGCGCAAGATCCGGAAGGACCTGATCGAAGCGGCCGATCTGCGGAAGGAAGCGGATCAGCGCGTTGCGGAGATCGAACGCCGACTGGCGAACCTGGAAGGCGAGATTGCCGCCCTGCGCGAGGAATCGCAGCGCGAGGCAACGGCGGAGACCGAGCGACTGGCGGCGCAGACCGCGGCCGATGCGGCCAAAATCCAGGCTCACGCGGAGCAGGAGATCGAGGCGGCCGGGCGGGCGGCCCGGGTGGAACTGAAGCGTTATGCCGCGGCCCTGGCGGTGGACCTGGCGGGTCAGAAGATCCGCGGGCGCATGTCCGACGATCTGCAGGACGAACTGGTCGGCAACTTCGTTCGCAAGCTGGATCAGCCGGCGCTGGTCGCGCAAGGCATCTAAAACGAAATGACACTCTCAGCAGTAGCCGCGCGATACGCGAATGCCCTTGCGGACGTTGTGACGCAAGGCGATGCGAGTCTGCGCCCGAAGGACGCCGTCTCGGAACTGAGCGCCTTCGAGGACGCGCTGAAAGCTTCCCCGGACCTGCGCGAAGTGCTGGTCACTCCGGCTATCCCGATCGGACGCAAGCGGGCGGTGATCGGGCGTCTGGCGGACCTGTTGAAGCTGTCGCGGGTTACGCGGAATTTTTTGTTCGTACTGATGGATCACCGGCGGATTCCGCTGGTATCGGAGATCCTGGCCGCTTTCGAACAGATCGTAGACGAGCGGATGGGGTTTGCCCGCGCTGACGTGCAATCGGCGCGCGAACTCACCGGGGCGCAGCGCGCCGCGCTGACGGCGCAACTGGAGCGGCTCACAGGCAAGCGGATTCGCGCCCGCTACGCGATCGACGAATCGCTGATCGGCGGCGCGGTGACGCGCATCGGTTCCAGGATCTACGATGGCTCGGTGCGCGGCCAACTGGAAACGCTGGAACGCCGACTGGGCGCGGAAGCATAGCAGGCAACGAGGTATTATGGCTCAAATTCGAGCAGATGAAATCACCAGCATCCTTCGACAGGAGATTGAGAACTATGAGAGGGCGATCGATGTGACCGAGACCGGCTCGGTCATTTCCGTGGGCGACGGCATCGCCCGCATTCATGGCCTGGAAAAGGTCATGGCCGGAGAACTGATCGAATTTCCGCACGATGTGGCCGGAATCGCCATGAACCTGGAAGAAGACCAGGTGGGGGCGGTGCTGCTGGGCGATTTCACGGAAATCAAAGAGGGTGACGAGGTGCGCCGCACCGGCCGCATCATGTCGGTGCCGGTGGGAGAAGCGCTGGTCGGGCGCGTGGTCAACGCCCTGGGACAGCCGATCGACGGCAAGGGCCAGGTGCAGACCACCGAATTCTTCCCGGTGGAGCGGCTGGCTCCCGGGGTTGTCGCGCGGCAGCCGGTGAAAGAACCGATGCAGACGGGCCTCAAGGCGGTCGACGCCATGATCCCGATCGGGCGCGGGCAGCGCGAGCTGATCATCGGAGACCGGCAGACCGGTAAGACAGCCATCGCCCTCGACACCATCATCAACCAGAAGGGCGGCGACGTCATCTGCATCTATATCGCGATCGGGCAGAAGCGCTCCACGGTGGCCCAGGTGGTGAAGGTGCTCGAAGACTACGGCGCGATGGATTACACCATCGTGGTTTCGGCCTCGGCGTCGGACCCGGCTCCCATGCAGTACATTGCGCCGTTCGCCGGGTGCGCGATGGGCGAGTATTTCCGCGACAGCGGCAGGCACGCGCTGTGCATCTACGACGATCTTTCGAAGCACGCCGCGGCCTATCGCGAGATCTCGCTGCTCCTGCGGCGGCCACCGGGGCGCGAGGCGTACCCGGGCGACGTGTTTTATCTCCACAGCCGGCTGCTCGAACGCGCCGCGAAGCTGAACAACGCCCATGGAGGCGGGTCGCTGACAGCCCTGCCGGTCATCGAAACGCAAGCCGGAGACGTCTCGGCGTACATTCCGACGAACGTCATCTCGATCACCGATGGCCAGATCTTCCTGGAAGCCGACCTGTTCAACTCCAATGTGCGGCCGGCGATCAATGTGGGCATCTCGGTGAGCCGCGTGGGCGGCAACGCGCAGACCAAGGCGATGAAGTCGATCGCGGGCGGCCTGCGTCTCGACCTGGCGCAGTACCGCGCGCTGGCGGCGTTCGCGCAGTTCGGTTCGGACCTCGACAAGGCCTCGACCGACCAACTCAACCGCGGCAAACACCTGGTCGAGATCCTGAAGCAGGGGCAGTATCAGCCGCTACCGCTCGAAAAACAGGTAGTCATCATGTTCGCCGGCACGAGGGGCTACCTCGACGATCTGCCGGTGGAAACCTGCCGCAAGTTCGAAGAGGAGCTCTACCGGTTCATCGAAAACGCCCACCGCAGCTTGTGGGAGGAGATCCGCACGAAGAAAGCCCTGGACGACGCGCTTCGCTCGCGGATCACGAGCGTCATCGACGAGTTCAAAGCCCGTTTCGTGGCGGAGAACCTTTCGGCTTCCCATGCCTAGCCTGATCGATATCCGGCGGCGTATCCGCTCGGTCAAGAATACGCAGCAGATCACCAAGGCCATGAAGATGGTCTCGGCCGCCAAACTGCGCCGCGCGCAGGATCGGGTGATCGCGTCGCGGCCTTACGGCCAGTTGCTGCGCAAGGTGCTGGTCAACGTGGCGGCCGGGGTCGCTTCGCAAGAGGAAGCCGCGGCCGATCCGCTTCTGGCGCAGCGGGCCGAGCGGCGGATCCTGCTGGTGCTGCTCACCAGCGACAAGGGCCTGGCCGGGGCGTTCAATTCCAATCTCATCAAGGGCGCGGAGCGGTTTCTCAAGGAGCACTCCGAAGCCGAGACGAGAATGGTGCTGATCGGGCGCAAAGGCCGGGACTTCTTCAAGAAGCGTGGCGCGAACATTCTCGAGGAGTACGTAAACCTGGTGGGCAAAGCCGCGTACGAAGAGATCGCGCCCATCGCGGAGACGGCCATGGACCTGTACCGGGCCGAGGATATCGACGCGGTGTACCTGATTTATAACGAGTTCAAGAGCGTGGTCTCGCAGAAGCTGACGCTCGACCGGGTGCTGCCGGTCGAAGTTCCCGTGGAGGCCGTGCCGACGGACTACATTTTTGAAGAGCCGCCGGCGGAAATGCTCAAGGCGCTGCTGCCGCGCTATGTGGCTCTGGAACTCTACCGCGCGGTGCTCGAAACGGCGGCTTCGGAGCACGCCGCGCGCATGACCGCGATGGAATCGGCGACCTCCAACGCGGGCGAAATGATCGATAAGCTGACGCTGTATATGAATCGCGTGCGGCAGGCCAGCATTACCAAGGAAATTATCGAAGTGGTGAGCGGCGCGGCCGCCGCCGAGTAAAGGCCGGTTACCACACGGCCCCGGGTGAAAAAGGAAATTATGGCATCAAGCAATGGATTGGTAGTCGGAAAGGTAGTCCAGGTGGCCGGACCGGCCGTGGACTGCGAATTTCCCGAAGGGCAGATCCCGCTGCTGTACACCGCGATTCGCGTGACCAGCGAAGGCTATGACGTTCCGCAGCCGATCGACATCATCTGCGAAGCGGAACAGCACATCGGCGAGGGCCGCGTGCGGACGATCGCCCTCCAGCCCACCGAAGGCCTGGTGCGGGGCATGAAGGCCATCAGCCTGGGGCGCCCGGTGGAAGTGCCGGTGGGGCCCGAAACCCTGGGCCGCGTGCTGAACGTAATTGGCGAGCCGGTAGACGAAATGGGCCCGGTGAACGCCAAGAAGCATTACTCGATCCACCGGCCGGCACCTTCCTTTGAAGATCAGTCGACGCGCCTCGAGATGTTCGAGACCGGCATTAAGGTCATCGACCTGATCGAGCCGTATCTGCGCGGCGGCAAGATCGGGCTGTTCGGCGGCGCGGGCGTAGGCAAGACGGTCATCATCCAGGAACTGATCAACAACATCGCCCAGAAGCACGGGGGCGTGTCGGTGTTCGCCGGGGTGGGCGAGCGCACGCGCGAAGGCAATGATTTGTGGCTCGAGATGCAGGAATCGGGCGTGATCGATCCGCACGATTTCCATAAGTCGAAATGCGCGCTGATCTACGGGCAGATGACGGAGCCGCCCGGAGCCCGCCTGCGGGTCGGCCTGACCGGGTTGACCGTGGCCGAGTACTTCCGCGACGAAGAGCGGCAGGACGTGCTGCTGTTCATCGACAACATTTTCCGCTTTACTCAGGCCGGCTCGGAGGTTTCGGCGTTGCTCGGCCGCATGCCGAGCGCCGTCGGGTACCAGCCCAACCTGGCCACGGAAATGGGCGAACTGCAGGAGCGCATCACTTCCACCAAGAATGGTTCGATTACCTCGGTGCAGGCGATTTACGTGCCGGCCGACGACTACACGGATCCCGCTCCGGCCACGGCCTTCGCGCACCTCGACGCCACCACCAACCTGTCGCGCGATATCGCGGCGCTCGGAATCTACCCGGCGGTCGATCCGCTGGCTTCCACGTCGCGCATTCTGGACCCGCTGGTCGTAGGCCAGGAGCACTACGATGTGGCGCAGGCGGTGAAGGGCGTCCTCCAGCGCTATAAGGACCTGCAGGATATCATCGCGATTCTGGGTATCGACGAACTGTCGGATGAAGACAAGCTGAGCGTGGCGCGTGCGCGCAAGATCCAGCGCTTCCTCAGCCAGCCGTTCCACGTGGCGGAGCAGTTCACCGGCTTCCCGGGGAAATATGTGAAGCTGGCCGACACGGTCAAAGGGTTCCAGGAGATCGTCGAGGGCAAGCACGACGACATCCCGGAGCAGGCCTTCTACATGCAGGGGACCATTGAAGAAGTGCTGGAACGCGCCGAGGCGCTGAAGAGGGGATAATCGATGCCGGAAATGCTGGAACTGGAGGTCGCGACGCCGGAGCGCCTGATGGTGCGGGAATCCGTCGAAGAGGTGCAGATACCGGAAAAGAACGGCTACATGGGAGTTCTGCCCGGCCACGCCCCGCTTCTGGGCCAGCTCAGCACGGGATTCCTCGGCTATTCGGCGGGAGGCCGCAAGCGTTACCTTTCGGTGCAGGGAGGTTTCGTGGAGGTTCTGCCGGACCGCGTGCGCGTGCTGGCGAACGCCGCCGAACGCGCCGAAGATATCGATGTGGAGCGCGCGCGGCAGGATCTCAAACGCGCGCAGGAACAGGTGGTCAACCCCGCGGTGGGCGTGGATCCGGCCATTTCGCTCGAGGCGCTGGCATGGGCGCAGGCGCGCGTCGATGCGGCGCAGCAGAGGCAATGACCATGCGTCAGGCGGCACTTCTCGCTTTGCTCTGCTGCGGTTTCGCGTATGCTGCGGAACCGGTGCGGCTGATCTTCGACACGGATATCGGAAACGACGTCGACGACGCGCTGGCGCTGGCGATGATTCACCGGATGGAGAGCCTGGGCGAGGCCAGACTGCTGGCCGTGACCATCACCAAGGATTGCCATTTCGCGGCGCCGTATATCGACCTTGTCAACACGTTCTACGGCAGGCCCGGAATACCGATCGGAGTGATTCCCCAGGGAACGCCTCCGGGCAAAGATTCGCCGATGATTGAGGGACCAGTCGAATCCGGCTTCTACCCGCACAAGCTCAAAGACCAGCGCGACGCTGCGGATGCGGTGGCGCTGCTCCGCCGCGTGCTGCGCGAGGAGAAGGACCACTCGGTGGTGATCGTGCAGGTGGGGTTCAGCAGCAACCTGGCCCGCCTGCTGCGCAGCGACCGCGCGCTGATCGAGCGCAAGGTCAGGCTGCTGGTGGTCATGGCCGGAGCGTTTCCGGCGGGCAAGAAGGAATTCAACGTGTACTCCGACGTGGCCTCGGCAAAGGAGCTTTTTGCCGGATGGCCCACGCCCATCGTGGCCAGCGGCTTCGAGGTGGGGCTTTCCATTCTGTATCCCGCGTCGAGCATCGAGCACGATTACAGCTACGTGCCGCACCATCCGATCGCGGACGCCTACCGGCGGTACATGAAGATGCCCTACGACCGTCCGACCTGGGACCTGACGGCGACGCTCTATGCCGTGCGTCCGGACGCGGGATATTTCGGGCTGTCGGCGCCGGGTACGATCTCGGTGGATGACGACGCCATCACGCACTTCACCGAGTCGCCCGCGGGAAAGCAGCGTTACCTGACGGCGACCCCCGAGCAGCGGCGCAAAGTTCTGGCGGCGGAGATCGAACTGGCCAGCGCCCCTCCCGGGCGGAAGTAGCTTTTCGGAGTTCGATCAATTTCTCAAAGTGCCCTCATAAAGACAATCTATCGGCAAAACCGTTGCTTCGCGCACAGTCCGCCGTCGAAAATGGTATTGATCGCTCCGCGGAAACGCCGTTCGCCGGGTTCCCCGGCATCTTCCGCTCAAG
This sequence comes from Bryobacterales bacterium, assembly GCA_963794265.1. GTDB lineage: Bacteria > Acidobacteriota > Terriglobia > Bryobacterales > Bryobacteraceae > CAWCDJ01. Next base: position 1,521,144 of record CAWCDJ010000003.1, on the reverse strand, counting down.
ACATTTCAGGAGATGCAACCTTGAACGACTTGCAAGATTTTCTACGCCTTTCTTATGTCGAACTGGAGGAGCTGAATCTCCAGGCTAAGGAGCAGCGGAAGGACCGCGTTCCTATGCACCAGATCCGGGAAGAGCGGCTGAGGTACCTGGCCGATGAGAAGCGCATCAAGGCCGTCACGGTTCTGTTCAGCGACCTCGAAGGCCGGTTGCACATGCTCGACTACGATAAGAAGTTTCTGCTGAAGAGCTATGACAACCTGACGTTCGACGGCTCCTCGATTCGCGGTTTCACGGCGCAGCGCGAAAGCGATCTCCGCCTGCACATGGATTGGAGCGCGTTCTACTGGGGTCCGGCCGATGTCTTCGGAGCGGGCAAGGTGCTGGTGTTCGGCGAAGTCATCGACAAGGACGGGACTCCGTACTCCGGGGATATTCGCGGCGTGCTGAAAGGCTTCGCGCAACAGTTGTACGACACCAAGGGCTACACCCTGAACGCGGCCAACGAAATCGAAGGCTTCCTTTTTAACGGCGCGGATGCCGAGCGCCGCTATCATGAGACCGGCAAGTTCGAATACGTCAGCACGGGCGGCTACTACCACTCGCTGCCGGGCGACCCGCTGCGGCAGTTCATCGACACCACGGCCGAAGTGCAGCGCGCCATGGGCTTCCAGAACGAGAAGGACCACCCGGAAGTCGCGCCGGCGCAGTTCGAGATCAACTACAGTTACGCCGACGTGGTGGCCGCGGCCGACCAGATCCAGCTCTACAAACTGATCTGCCGCCAGGTGGCTACCAGGATGGGGTTCACGGCCAGTTTCCTGCCCAAGCCGGTGGTGGGCGTCAATGGCAGCGGGATGCACACCAACGTCTCCATCAGCAAGAACGGGAAGAACATTTTCTGGGACCCGAACGGCGAAGAGAAGATGAGCAAGTTCGCCTGGCAATTCGTGGATCGTATTCTGACCCACGGCAATGACATCTGCGTTCTTCTGAACGCCAGCGTGAATGCTTACCGGCGGCTCGACCCGCACTTCGAGGCGCCCAATCAACTCAAAGCGTCGGCCGTGGACCGCGGCGCAATGGTGCGCATTCCGATCGGCAACGAACGCAGCGCGCGCCTGGAAGTTCGCTCCGTGGCTCCGGACGCCAACCCCTACATGGTGATGCTGTCGGTGTTCAAGACGGGCATCGAGGGCGAAATTGCGAAGGTGAAGAACCTGCGGTCCGCCGATCGTTTCCTGCCTGACAACATTTACGATGCGATGGCCAATTTCCGCGCCGCGGAATGGACCACCAAGCTGCTGGGCGACGATGTGAAGGGCCGCTATGCGGACCTGAAGCAGGCTTCCGCCGACCGCTGCCCGCGGGCGCTCGGAACCTTCGTCAAAGCGCCGGAAGTACAGTACCACCACGAAGTCTACAATCAGTACCTCTGGAATATGTTCTAGATCTGACCGGCTGGACAGCGCAGTAAATTCACTTTTCACGCGGAAGGCGATGGGGAACCGCAGATAGTTCCTACCTATCCTTCCGCGTTTTTGCGTGTTTGGGGACGATCTTCTAAACGCGTGTAACTTTTCGTGCGAACTTCCGCACGTTCCGTCCGCCGCCTACCTTGGAAATCCGCGTGCTAAGCCGTAGGATCGGGACAATGCCTCGGACAATATTGCCTGGGAAGCCCTATCCGCAAGGCGCCACATGGGACGGAATGGGCGTCAGCTTCGCGTTGTACTCCGAGAAAGCCACCGCCGTGGAACTCTGCCTCTTCGAGGACGTGGATTCCATGGAATTTGAGGTCGTGAACATCCGCGAGTCGACCGGACACGTCTGGCACTGCTATCTTCCTGGAATCAAGCCCGGGCAATTGTACGGGTACCGGGTGCACGGGCCGTACGAGCCCGAGCGGGGCGAGCGGTTCAACCCAGCCAAGCTGCTGATCGACCCGTACGCCAAAGCGCTCGCGGGCGCGCTCAATTGGGATGCTCCGGTGTTCGGTTACCAGCTCGATTCCCCGGAGGCGGATCTCTCCTGCGACGGAAACGACGATTTCTGGGGTGTCCCGAAGAGCGTCGTCGCCAGTACGCATTTCGACTGGGAGAACGACCGTCCGCCGCTGACGCAACTGAACGACACGATCGTTTATGAGCTCCACGTCAAAGGCTTTACGGCGAATCATCCCGAGATCCCGCAGGAACTGCGCGGTACCTATGCCGGGCTGGCCCACCCGGTGGCCACCGAGTACCTGAAGAAACTGGGGATCACCGCGGTGGAACTCATGCCGGTGCACGAGTTCGTGGACGACAAGGGTCTGCTGAACCGCGGATTGCGGAACTACTGGGGTTACAATTCCATCAATTTCTTCGCGCCCGAATCGCGATACAGCGCCTCCGGAGACCGGGGCGAACAGATCGGCGAATTCAAGGCGATGGTGAAGTCCCTGCATCGCGCGGGCATCGAAGTCATCCTGGACGTGGTCTACAACCATACAGCCGAAGGCAACCAGTTGGGGCCCACCCTGAGCTTCCGGGGCATCGACAACTCCACGTATTACCGCCTGGTGGACGGCAAGCCCCGGTACTACATGGATTACACGGGAACGGGAAACACGCTGAACGTGCGGCACCCGCAGGTGCTCAAGCTGATTATGGACAGCCTGCGCTACTGGATCCAGGAGATGCACGTGGATGGATTCCGCTTCGACCTGGCCGCCGCGCTGGCGCGCGAACTGCACGCCGTCGACCGCCTCTCGGCGTTTTTCGACATCATCAACCAGGACCCCGTGATTTCACAAGTCAAGCTGATCGCCGAGCCCTGGGACGTCGGTCCGGGCGGCTACCAGGTGGGAGAATTTCCGCCTTTGTGGGCGGAGTGGAACGGGCGTTACCGCGACGTGGTCCGCCGCTACTGGAAGGGCGACGACGGACAACTGGCGGAACTGGGGTACCGGCTCACCGGATCGAGCGATCTCTACCAGCGGGACGGAAGGCATCCCACGGCGAGCGTGAATTTCGTTACCGCGCACGACGGGTTCACGCTCAACGACCTCGTCAGCTACGAGAACAAGCACAACGAGCGGAACGGCGAGAACAACCACGACGGAACCGACCAGAACTATTCCTCCAATTACGGCGCCGAGGGCGAGACCGACGATCCGGAGATCCTCGAAACCAGGGAGCGCCAGAAGCGGAACTTCCTGTTGACGCTGCTGTGCTCGCAGGGCGTGCCGATGATCTGCGGCGGCGACGAGATCAGCCGCACGCAATCGGGCAACAACAACGCCTACGCACAGGATAATCCGCTGAGCTGGTTCGACTGGAACCTGGACGAACGCAAGCAATCGCTGCTCGAGTTCACCAGGCGACTGGTCGAGATCCGGCGCGACCACCCCAACCTGCATCGCCGGAAATTCTTCCAGGACCGCACGATTCACCCCGGAAAATCGAAGCGGAAAGTGGACGGAAAGCGCGAGAAGGATATCGAGTGGCTGCGCCCTGACGGCGAAGAGATGACCCCGGAGGAGTGGAACGCGGGCTGGGTGCGCTGCATCGGCTTGAGGCTCAACGGGCGGACGCTCGACGATGTCAACGGTGTTGGCGAACCGATCCGTGACGATACGTTCCTCATTCTTCTGAATCCGCACCACGAGCCGATTCAGTTCTACATGCCGCCGCATCCGGGAAGGGCATGGGAGGTGCTGATCAGCTCGGCATCTCCGGAAAGCAAGGAGAAGCTGATCGTGCAGGCGGGCAAGCCTTACGAACTGGTCTCCCGAAGCACGGCGCTGCTGCGGGAGATCACCGATTAAATGAAGCGGCGTTTCCCGGTTGGGGCGGAGGTGATTCCGGGCGAAGGCGTGCACTTCCGGGTTTGGGCGCCGCGGCGCGGGTCCGTGGAGGTTCTCACGGAAGGCGTGTTTGCCTTGCGGGCGGAGGAAGGGGGATACTTTTCCGGACTCGTTCCGGGGGCGCGCGAGGGGATGCGCTACCGGTTCCGGCTGGACGGCGGCGACTCATTCCCCGACCCGGCTTCGCGCTACCAGCCGGAGGGGCCGCACGGACCGTCCGAAGTGGTCGATCCATCGGGCTTTCCTTGGACCGACCACGACTGGCGGGGGCCGGAACTCGCGGGATTGGTGATTTCCGAAATCCACATCGGCACCTTCACGCGCGAGGGTACCTGGGACGCCGCGCGGCGGGAGTTCCGCGAATTGGCCGAGGTGGGGATCAACGCGGTGGAGGTCATGCCGGTAGCGGATTTTCCCGGCCGGTTCAATTGGGGCTACGACGGGGTGGGCCTCTTCGCGCCGGTAGCGGTGTATGGGTGTCCGGACGATTTCCGTCGTTTCGTCGACGATGCCCACGCCCACCGCATCGCCGTGATTCTGGATGTGGTCTACAACCACCTGGGACCGGACGGCAATTACCTGGAACAGTATTCCGCGGATTACTTCACTGCCCGCTACGAGAACGAATGGGGTAAGGCCATCAACTACGATGGACCGGGTTCGGAGGCGGTACGCGAACTGGTGAGCACGAACGCCGCGTTTTGGGCACAGGAATACCACCTCGACGGGTTGCGGCTGGATGCGGCGCAGCAGATCTTCGACAGTTCGCCGGTGAACATTCTGGAAGAGCTGACGGGGCGCGTGCGCGTGGCGGCAGGCCGGCGGAAGGTCATCGTGCTGGCCGAGGACGAGCGGCAGCGCGCCATCCTGGTCCGCCCGCGCGAACAGGGCGGGTACGGCCTCGATGCGGTATGGAACGACGATTTTCATCACAGCGCGCGGGTGTCCGTCACGGGCGGCCGCGAGGCCTACTATAGCGATTACCTCGGCACGCCCCAGGAGCTCGTTTCGGCGGCGAAATTCGGCTTCCTGTATCAGGGGCAGCGCAGTTGCTGGCAGGTGAAGCGGCGCGGCACTCCGGCGGCCGGTCTCGGTCCGGCGCAGTTCGTCGGCTACCTCGACAACCACGACCAGATCGCCAACGCGGGCCGCGGCCAGCGTTTGCACGCACTGACGAGCCCGGGCCGCTTCCGCGCCATCACCGCGCTGCTGCTGCTGGGACCGTGGACCCCGCTGCTCTTTCAGGGCCAGGAGTTCGCTGCGTCGAGCCTCTTCCATTTCTTCGCCGATAATCGTGGCAAGCTGCGGGAGTTGGTACGCGAGGGACGGTACCAGTTTTTGGCGCAATTTCCGAGCCTGGCCGCTCCGGAGATGCGGCCATTCCACCCGGACCCGGCGGACCCCGCGACGTTCCGGCAGTCGAAGCTGGATTTTGCGGAGCGGGCGTCGCACGCGGCCGTCTACCGGCTGCACAAAGACCTGCTGCGGATGCGGCGCGCGGAGCCGGTATTTCGGGCGCAGCGGCCGGGCGGAGTGGATGGCGCGGTGCTCGGTGCCGAGGCGTTGGTGCTGCGCTTCTTCGGTGCGAGCGGGGACGATCGGCTGCTGTTGATCAACCTGGGCCCCGAGCAGGCGCTCGATCCGGCTCCCGAGCCGCTGCTGGCTCCGCCCGCGGGGCGCATCTGGGCCGTGCAATGGTCGAGCGAAGACCCTTTGTACGGCGGCAGCGGCAGCGGCGATGTGGAAAGCGGAAGCGGATGGCGCATACCGGCGCACGCTGCCGTCGTACTGCGGCCCGCGGAAGAGAAGGCGGAATGGCAGATCTGATCCGAAAGTTGCCCCAACGGGCCCTGCCCGACCCCGAATCGGACCCGCACCTGCGGGAAGAGTGGCTGGTCACCAACGGCCTGGGCGGTTACGCATCCGGCACCGTGAGGGGCGATATCACGCGCCGCTACCATGGCCTTTTGATTGCCGCGCTGCCCAATCCTCTGGGCCGCACGATGATGCTCAACGCGCTTTCCGAGCGCCTGCGGCTGCCCGACCGGCGGGTGTGTTATATCGGCACGCAGGAACTCGCGGGGATTGCGCCGGAACATATCCTGCGCCTGTCCGAATTTTGCCTGGAGGCGGGCCTGCCGGTGTGGCGCTATGAAGTGGACGGGTTCGTACTGGAGAAGCGCCTCCTGATGACGTATCGCCAGAATACCGTGCGGGTGAGCTACCACCTGCTTTCGGGAAGTGGAACTCTACGGCTCGGGTTGCGGCCGGCCATTCATTTCCGGTCGCACGACGACCCGGTCAGCAGCGTCGATTCGCATAGATACATGTTGGTGGCGCGCGACGACCAGTTCGAAATTACCACGAATGACGAACTGCCGCCGTTGCGGCTTCAGATCCACGGCCCGTCTTCGGCGTTCACTTTCGATCGCAAGAAGACGGCCTCGATTCCGTATCCGACCGAGAGGAGCCGGGGCTACGAGTGGCACGGCTCTTTGTGGAGCCCGGGATATTTCCGGTCGGACTTGGCGGAAGGCCAGGTCACCACCCTGATGGCCTCCACCGAGAAATGGGAAACCATCGAAGCCCTGACTCCCGAAATGGCGTTTCGTTCGGAAATGAACCGGCGCCGCCTGCTCCTGGCGGCCGCTCCCCCGCAGTTGCGGGAGGGCGCCGGAGCGGAATGGACGCTGGCGGCCGACCAGTTTCTGATCACTCCCGCCGGCCGCCTGGAAGACGAGGCGCGCGCCCGGGCGCAGGGCGATGAGATCCGCACCGTGATCGCCGGGTATCATTGGTTCACCGATTGGGGCCGCGACACCATGATCAGCCTGGAAGGCCTCACCCTGGCCACCGGGCGAACCAATGAAGCCGGCTGGATTCTGCGCACCTTCGCGCAGTACATCCGCGACGGGCTGATCCCCAACTTGTTTCCGGAGGGCAACGCGCAGGGGCTGTATCACACCGCCGATGCCACGCTGTGGTACTTTCACGCCATCCGCCGGTATGTGGATTGCACTTCCGACCGCACCACGCTGCGGCTGCTGCTGCCGAAACTGGTGGATATCATCGAACACCACATGCGCGGCACGTGTTTCGGAATTGGGATGGACCCCGAGGACGGGCTGCTACGCCAGGGCCAGGAAGGCTATCAGCTCACGTGGATGGATGCCAAAGTGGGCGATTGGGTCGTGACTCCGCGGCGCGGCAAGGCCGTGGAGATCAATGCGCTGTGGTACAACGCGCTGCGGCTACTCGATACGTGGCTGCGGGAAGAGGGACGGGAAGCCGACGCGCACCGGCTGGAAGAAACCGCCGCGCGCGTCCATAAGTCGTTCAATGCCCGGTTCTGGAATGAGGCCGCCGGTTACCTGTACGACGTGGTGGATGCGGAAGGGGGAGGCGACGACGACGCCTGCCGTCCCAACCAGGTGTTGGCGATCTCGCTCGATTACCCGGTTCTCGACCGGCATCTGTGGAAGCCGGTGATGGACGTGGTAACGGAGAGGCTGCTGACGCCGGCCGGCCTCCGGTCGCTCGCGCCCGGGCACCCCGACTACAAGCCGAAGTATTACGGCGATCTGCGCTCGCGCGACGCGGCCTATCATCAGGGCACCGTGTGGGCGTGGCTGATCGGCCCGTATATCGATGCGTTCCTGAAGCTCAACCCGGAACACGTGTTGGCTGCGCGCAAGCTGCTCGAAGCGTTCGTGCCTCATCTGACGGAACAATGCATAGGTTCGATCAGCGAGGTCTTCGATGCCGAGCCGCCTTACACGCCGCGCGGTTGTATTGCACAGGCGTGGAGCGTCGCGGAAGTTTTGCGCTGCTGGCTGAAGACCGGGCTGCGATACTAATAGTCGATGGATCGCAAAGACGGCAGCACCTCTCCTCTGTTCACGCCCCTGTCGATTCGCGGGGTCGAGTTTCGCAACCGGATCGCGGTTTCGCCCATGTGCCAGTATTCGAGCGAAGACGGATTCGCCGGCGACTGGCACCTGGTCCACCTGGGAAGCCGCGCGTCAGGCGGCGCGGGCCTGGTGATTATGGAAGCCACGGCGGTGGAAGCCCGCGGGCGGATTTCGCCGGCCGACCAGGGTATCTGGAAAGAGGAGCACGTAGCGTTCCTCTCGCGCATCACCCGGTTCATCCGCGGGCAGGGAGCCGCCGCGGGAATCCAGTTGGCGCACGCCGGGCGCAAGGCCGGCACGCGTCCGCCCTGGGAGGGAGGTGGCACGATTCCGGTGGCAGACGGCGGGTGGGAGCCCGTCGCACCGAGTCCGGTGCCGTTCCGCGACGCGGATCCGCCGCCGGCCGAGTTGTCCCGCGCGGAAATCGCGAACGTGATCGACGCCTTCGCGGCGGGCGCCCGCCGCTCGCTCGAAGCGGGATTCCAGGTGGTGGAGATTCACGCCGCGCACGGCTACCTGATTCACGAGTTCCTTTCGCCTCTGAGCAACTTCCGGAAGGATGATTACGGCGGTAGTTTCGAAAATCGCATCCGGCTGGCGCTCGAAGTGACCCGTGCGGTGCGCGCCCAATGGCCGAAAGAGTTGCCGCTCTTCCTGCGAATCTCGGCGACGGATTGGGCGGAGGGCGGCTGGAGCATCGACGAATCGGTGGAACTGTCGCGGCGCGTGAAAGCGCTGGGCGTGGACCTGGTGGATTGCTCTTCGGGCGGCCTGGTGATGCAGCAGAAGATCCCGGTATCGCCGGGATACCAGGTCCCGTTCGCGGAGCGCATCCGGCGCGAGGCGGGCGTGGCGACCGCCGCGGTGGGCCTGATTACGGGCGCGCGCCAGGCGGATGAGATCGTGCGCGGGGCCTGTGCCGACCTGGTGCTGCTGGCGCGCGAATTTCTCCGGGATCCCTATTTTCCGCTGCACGCGGCCCGGGAGTTGGGCGCGGAGCCGCAGGCGCCGCGGCAGTACGCGCGTGCTTTCTGAAAGGCGATGCTAAAATGCCGGTCGTGACCCAGCCCTCTCTTGTGGATGAGGCCCGGCACCTGCATGCCTGCCTGTTCGGGCGGCCGATCGACCCGGCCGTGGCCGCGCGCTATGAAGCGGCCCATCGGCAACTGGGACTGGAGATCGAACCATCGGCTGCCACGTCGGCCGTGGTGGCGCGGCGGCTGGACGCGGAGGCCGTGGAATTCGCGCTGCGCGCCCGCGGGGCGGGGCGGGAACTTACGCGGAAAATGCAGATGCTCTGCTACCTGGCCGAGGTGCGGTCGGACTACCTGGGGGAGTTCGTAAACCTGCGCCCGTCGCGCGCCGGTGCGTTCGCGGCGCTCCTGGCGGCCACATTGCGAGCCGGCTGGAAGCTGCTGAAGGGCAGGTACCTGGTTCGCCGCCATGGACTCGTTTGACATTGTCGTAGTTGGGTCGGGACCGGGCGCGGCGTTCGCGGCCTACGGCGCGCGCGGCCAGCGCATCCTGATGCTCGACGTGGGCTTCGACGCCAGGAGGGCGCCGGACCTGGCGGGCAATCTCTACGATCTGCGGAGGCATTCCGAGGACCTCTTTCCATCGCTGATCGGCGAGCGTTTCGAGAGCTTGCACAACCTGTCGAACCGCCCCATCAGTTTGAAGCTAAAGTCGCCCTACATGTCGTACATCGTGCGCGACTGGATGCGGCTCTCGCCGGTGGCGAGCAAAACCTTCGAAGGCGTGCTGAGCCTGGCAAAGGGTGGGCTGGCGAACGGTTGGGGAGCGGGAGTCTACCGCTTCACGGACCGCGACCTGGATGGATTTCCGATCGAAGCAGCGGAGCTTCGCCCGTTTTACGACGAGCTGACGGCGCACATCGGCATCAGCGGCACCAATGACGATCTGGAGCCGTACTTCGAACGCGACGAGGGCTTGCAGCCCCCGCTCAAGCTGGCGCCCTTCTTCGAAGAGATGCTGGCGGGCTACCGGCGCAGGGTGGCGATGTTTCGCAGCGCGGGAGTGGCGCTCGGCCGGCCGCGACTGGCGGTGCTGACGCTGCCGCACGAAGGCCGCGAGCCCTATGCCTATCGGAACCTGGAGTTCTTCCAGCCGCACGACCCCGCCATCTACACGCCCGCGTACACGGTGGACCAGATGATCCGCTCGCGGGCGGTGGAGTACCGCGGAGGGCGGCTGGTGCTGCGCTACCGGGAGCGGGAAGACGGCGTGGAAGTGCTGGCCCGCCGGCTCGATACAGGCGCCGAAGAGACTTGCCTGGCGCGCAGGCTGTTGCTCGGCGCGGGCGCGTTGAACACCGCGCGGATCGTGCTGGAATCGAATGCGGATTTCCAAACGCGGCTGCCGGTGCTCGACAATCCGATGGAATGCCTGCCGCTGTTCCGGCTCTCGCGAATCGGCGAAGCGCTGCCGGTGAACGATACGTCGCTCGCCCAGTTGAACCTGGTTGCCGGCGGAACGGGCGAACCGCTGCAAGGTACGCTCTATGGAACCACCGGGCCGCTGCGTTCGGACGTTCTGGGAAGTTTGCCGCTCTCGTTTCGTGCCAACATGGCCTGCACGAAATACCTGGCGCCGGCCATGGGGCTGCTGATGCTGTTCCACCCGGGGCACGAGACGCCGGGCAGCTATCTGCGCCTGCGGCCTTCGGGCGAACTGGAGATCGAATTCGCGAAGGAGCCGCTGGGGGCGGTGGAGCAGCTTATTCCGCTGTTCCGGAAGATCGGATTCTTAAGCCATCGGGCGTTGATCCAGCGCCCCGGCATGGGCGCGGGGCTGCACTTCTCGGGCACGCTGCCCATGCGCGCAAATCCGGTCCGCTACCAGACCGACCGCAATTGCCGGCTGGCCGGTTCCCGGCGCGTGTACGTGGTGGATGGAGCGTGCTTTTCGCGCCTGCCCGCGAAGAACCTGACGTTCACCATCATGGCAAACGCCCTGAGGGTGGGGCGCAAGGTTGCGGATGAGCCGGCATGACCATCTTCATCACCGGGATCAACGGGTTCCTCGGACGCGCTTTGGCCGGGTATTTCCGCGGCCGCGGGCACGTGGTGCGCGGATCGGCGCGGAACGCGTCGGCCGGAGTGGTCGCGCTGCGGCTTGGGGAAGCGTTCGATCCGGGCGTCTTTCAGGGCTCGGATGCGGTGATCCACGCGGCGCACGACTTCACCACGGGCGCCAAAGAACGGAACATTCGCGGCACGCGGGCCTGGTTCGAGGCGGCGGCGGGCGCGCGGCAGGTGTTTCTCAGCTCGCACTCGGCGCGTCCGGATGCGGCATCCGAATACGGCGAGACGAAGTACCTAATCGAGAGGACGTTCCTGGAAAGCGGGCAGGCGGTGGTGAGGCCGGGGTTGGTGATCGGCGCTGGAGGTCTCTTCGCGAAGCAGCGGGCCGCGCTGCGCAAGGCTCCGGCGGTGCCGATGGTCGGCGGGGGAACCGCGCCGGTCGCGGTGATCGGGATCGGGCACCTGGAAGAAGCGCTGGCAGTGGTGGTGGAGCAGGGGCTTGCCGGCGGGTTCAACCTCTTTTACGAGAGACAGCCCTCGGCGCGCGAATTCGTTCGGGCGGTGAAGGGCGGGCGAGGGTGGATACTGCCGGTCCCCACGGGCCTGGCGCTCGGCGCGGCGCGGGTGGTCCAGGCGCTGCACCTCCCGCTGCCGGTCAATCCGGGGCAGATCCGGGCGCTGGCGGCCAATGCGTCGTCTCCCTGGCGGTCGGATCTGGCGAGACTGCTGCCGGGAAGAGACTCCGAGTTTTACCTGGAGCACGCGCTGGCCGACCCGGCTGCGGAATCCCTCTGACGTATAATTTGGTTTCACTCCGATGCTTACCTTGGAAAAATTCTCTCTGGGCGTTGGCGACCGGTTCGCGCATCAGGCCAGGGCGCAGTTGCAGGCCTGCGTGCTCGCCGCCGCGCAAGGCGCCGCCGTGGTTCCGGTCTGGAACAAATCGAACCGCGAGCACGGGATTGTGGGTTCCGAGCCCTCCGGCGTGCGCGCAGCGGCGGATGCGGCGGTTCGGGAACTCGGTTGGAAGCGACCGTACCACGTGGACGCCGACCATATCAACCTGGGAACCGTGGACCGGTTCCTGGAGGCCAGCGACTTTTACACTCTCGACGTGGCATCTTCCATAGGGCGGCAAGGAGCGCCGGCCGAGGTCGAAGCGTTCGTGGCGCGCCATCCGGAATTGATCGGCAATTTGCGCTTGCCGGGAATCGCGGAGCCGCTCATCACCACGGCGGAGGGCATCGCGGAGATTGCCAGGAAATATTTGTCGGCGGTGCAGGAAGCCGAGCGCATCTACCGTCACATCGAGGGGCGGAAAGGCGCCGGCACATTCATCACGGAAGTCTCTATGGATGAGACCGACCAGCCCCAGACGCCTCCGCAGTTGCTGGTGATCCTGGCCGCCATCGCCGACGAGAAGATTCCCATCCAGACTATCGCGCCGAAATTCACCGGGCGCTTCAACAAAGGCGTGGATTACGTGGGCGATGTGGCCCAATTCGAGAAGGAGTTCGCCGACGACCTGGCCGTGATCGCGTTTGCCGCGAAACAGTACGGCCTCCCGGGCAATCTCAAGCTGAGCGTTCATTCCGGCAGCGACAAGTTCTCGATTTACGCACCCATGCGCCGCGGGCTGGCGCAATTCGGCGCGGGCGTTCACCTCAAGACGGCGGGAACCACGTGGCTCGAGGAACTGATCGGGCTGGCCGAAGCGGGCTCTGACGGGCTGGTGCTGGCGCGGCAGGTGTATGCGGAAGCCTACGAGCACCGGAAGGAGTTGTGCGAGCCGTATCGGGAAGTGATCGATATCGACGACGCGCGGCTGCCATCGCCCGCCGAGGTGTGCAACTGGAGCTCGGAGCAGTTCACGGCGGCATTGCGGCACGATCGGTCGAACCCCGGGTTCAATCCGCACCTGCGGCAGTTGCTACATGTGGGCTATAAGGTGGCGGCCAAGATGGGCGCGCGGTACCTCCGCATGCTGGACGAGTGCGAGGAAGCGATTTCGCGAAACGTGACGGAGAATTTGCTGGAGCGCCATATCCGTCCGCTGTTCCTGGGGAATTGAGGCCGCCAGTAGCTACAATCTAGGAAGAGTGTCTGCACCTTTTCGCTCCTACGCACTGGTGTCGCGCCGGCAGATTGCCGGCAATTTCCAAAGCGTTCGTGCCGTGGTTGGCCCGAACGTGGAGGTCGCCGGGGTAGTCAAAGCGGATGCCTACGGGCACGGAGCGCTGGAAGTCTCGCGCGTGCTGGTGGCGGAAGGCGCGCGCTGGCTGGCGGTCAGCTCGGTGGATGAAGGCGTAACCCTGCGCTCGGGCGGCATCCACCAAACGCGAATTCTGGTGATGGGTGGCGTTCTCCCCTACGAGGGCGAAGCTCTAGTGGAGTACGATCTGACACCGGCCGTCCACTCCCTGGACCAGATGCGCCAACTGGATGAGCTGGCCTACTCCAACGGGAAGCCGATCCGCTACCACCTGAAGATCGATTCGGGCATGAGCCGGCTGGGCACGCGCGCGGGCGCGTCGGAGATCCTGCGCGCGCTCTCGGCGATGCGCACCGCGCGGCTGGAAGGCCTGATGACGCATTTCGCTTCCGCCGCCGACTACACCAGCTCACAGACCGAAGAGCAGTTGCGCCACTTTCACCAGATCCAGGCGGAACTCAAGGCCGGCGGCGTAGAGCCCGTGCATTTGCACACCTCGAGCACCAGCGCCATCGGCTACGGGCGGCTCGACGGTTGGCACACCATGGTGCGGGCGGGACACGCCCTCTACGGATACCTGTCGCCGGCCCGCGGCGACGCTCCCGCGCCCCTGCTGCAAGTCCGGCCGGCTTTGACGTGGAAGGCGAAGATTCTCGCGATCAAGGATATTCCGGAGGGTGCCCTGGTGGGATACGGCGGCACCTTCCGGGCCCCGCAACCGATGCGCATCGGGATTCTCGGGGCGGGCTACGCCGATGGACTGTTTCACCGCCTTTCGAACCGCGGCAAGGTAATCGCCGACGGCAAGTTAACCTCCATTCTCGGCACGATTTCGATGGACCTCACCACCATCGACCTGAGCCATACCAGCGCGCTTCGACCGGGCGACGAGGTGACTCTGCTGGGCACTGAGGGCGACGCTTCCCTGGACGCTCAGCAGATTGCAAAGACCGCCGGCACGATCTCCTACAACATTCTGTGCAGCATCAGCGCGCGGGTCCGCCGGGTTTACATTTAGACCACTGAACGCGGCGTTAAGAACGGCACTAAACTTGCAAAGGAGTCGCGTAGTTTGGAACCGAGAATGCGTTATTCCAGTGATATTATGGTATGCAGATGAGCTTACTGTCGCCAAGACTCCAACTGAAGGTTGCACAGAAGCAGATTCTGACCCCTGGTCTGGTGCAAATGGTGACCGTCCTCCAGCTTAACCGGCTGGAACTGAAGGAGATGATCACCCAGGAAATCGTAAAGAACCCGGTTTTGGAAGAAGCTTCTGAGGAGACGGGAGAGGAAGTCACAGCGGAGGAACTGCTGCCTCTGCTCGAAGCCGAAGCGGTGGTAGATCCGGCCGACAAGCAACTGCTGGAAGCAGCCGTGTTGAACGACGCCAATTCGCTAAGCGGTTCGGATGGCGACGTGGCGATTAACGGGAATCTGTTCCCGGATGCCGAAGAGACGGCCGCAGCGGCAATCGCCGAGCCGGAAGTACAAGGATCCAACGATCCGCTGCTCGAAACACCGGCCGTCACCGATCCGTTCGACGAGATCGATTTCGGTTCTTTCTTCGACGACTACCTGGATCCCGGGTACAAGAGCCCGGCTTCGGAATCCGTCGAGAAGCCGTCGTTCGAGACCTTCCTTTCCGCGCCGGTGACTCTCGGGGATTACTTGCGGTCGCAGTTGAGCGTCAGCGTGATTTCCGACAGGATCCGGAATGCCGCCGAATCGATCATCGGAAACCTGGACGAAGACGGTTACCTTTCCGCATCGCTCGAAGAGATCGCCGGCGTCGGCGAGCATAAACTCGAGGAGGTGCAGGAAGCGCTGACGGAGGTTCAGTCGCTCGATCCGGCCGGTGTGGGCGCCCGGAACCTGCGGGAATGCCTGCTGCTGCAGATCGAGAGCATTAACGGCAAGGGCGGGGTCGCCTGGCAGATCGTTTCGAATCACTTGCGGTTGTTGGAGACCCGGCAGTACAAGGAGATCGCGAAATTGCTGGCGCGGCCAATCGACCACATCGAGACTGCCGTTCAGATGATCCAGCACCTGAATCCGCGGCCGGGCTTGCGGTATTCCGGACCGGGCGCGAGGGTGGTGGAGCCGGACGTCTACTTCATCAAGGATAGTGACGATTACATTATCCAGATGAATGACGAAGACGTGCCGCAACTCCGGCTCAACGCGCAATACCGGAAGATGCTCGACCGCGAAAACGGAGCCACCAAGGAGGTTCGCGACTACGTTCGCGAACGCTACACCTCAGCCATTCAGCTGATGAAGAACATCGAGCAGCGAAAGCAGACCATTTTGAAGGTCTGCCAGGCCATCGTGCGGCGACAGTCGGAATTTCTGACGCACGGCATCGACCAACTGAAGCCGATGATGATCAAGGAAGTGGCGGAGGAGGTAGGTGTGCATCCGTCGACGGTGAGCCGCGCGGTCTCGAGCAAGTACGTGCATACGCCACAGGGCGTCTTCGAACTTCGTTACTTCTTCTCCGAAGCGGTCCAGGGGCCCTCCGGAGGCGGAACGCCGTTGTTACTTCTGAAACGCAAAGTGAAGAGGATGATCGAGGAGGAGGATCGCTCCAAACCCTTGACCGATGAGCAGATCACGGTGCTGTTGCAGGGCGAAGGGATCAACGTAACCCGGCGGACGGTCGCGAAGTATCGCGAAGACATGAAAATCCCCTCTACCCACCAGCGCCGCGTTCGTAACTAGTGTACTGCGGCATGCAAAACTGTTGTGTTGCCTGATTTCACAGAGCCGCGACCGTGAGGGAGTGGTCAGTCGTCAGGCAGGGGTAAATGTTGGAATTTCAGCCGCAGACCACTGGCGCTTCGGGCACGCGCTTTCGAGGGAGTCCGGGGCGCGGTATGAGCTATAACAAAAGAGGGGCCGCATTTCGACCCTCCAGGGCTGGAACGGAGAACCCATGAAGATCACGTACACCGGCAGACAGGTAGAACTGGCGCCAGCCCAGCTGAAAAAGCTGGAAGCACGCTTCGCCAAAATCGGCAAGCTTCTGGATGGACGGCGCGAAGTGGAAACTCACGTGATTCTGTCGCTCGAACGGCACCTGCACCAGGCGGAAGCCACCATCAACTACTTCAATCATCGGATGGTTGGGATTGGCTCGAGCGGCGACCTCTTCAATGCCATTTCGGCTGCCGCCGAGAAGCTCGAGAAGCAGGCGGTCAAAGCCCGCACCAAGTGGCGCGACACCAAACGGACGCCGCATAAAGCAGCGCCCGAGGTGGAAGCCGAGCCGGCTGCCGCCTCCAAGGCCGAGCCGGAGGCCGCCGGCCACATTTTCCGCATCAATCACCATCAGAAGCGCAAGCCGATGACGCTCGATGAGGCGATCCTCGAAATGGAGAAGGACCGCGATTACCTGGTGTACCGCGATGCCGAGACCGATCGGGTTTCGGTGCTCGTGAGACGCCGCGACGGGAATTTCGACCTCATCGAGGCGTGACCGCAACCAAATGAAAGAGAAATCTGCGGCGCCCGTCAGGCCGTCCCCCGGGAGCAAGCCGGAGGTGGTCGTGATTACGGGTCTGAGCGGGTCCGGCAAGGGGAGTGTGCTCAAGGACCTGGAAGACCTGGGCTACTACGCTATCGATAACCTTCCCGTCGAATTGATTCCCAAGCTGGCAGAACTCACGCGCGACAACCCGAGCATTCCGGCCGCGGCGCTGGTGGTAGACGTGCGGGAAGGTGAAGGCCTTAAACATTTTCCGGGGACGTACAGCGCCATCAAGCAGTCCGTAAACGCGCAACTGGTTTTCCTGGAGGCCGACGAGGAAGTGATCGCGCGCCGCTTCAGCGAGACCCGGCGGCCGCATCCCCTGGGGACCGGCCGTTCGATCTTCAAGAGCATACGCTCGGAGCGGACCAAACTGGCGCCCATCCGGTCCATGGCCGACCTGATCATCAACACCTCGAAGTTCACGGTGCATGAGCTTCGTGAGTTCATCGGCGAGCGGTTTCGCGGCCAGGGCGACGGATCCAAGATCATGATCTACGTCACCAGCTTCGGTTACCGGAACGGAGTGCCTCCGGATTCCGACCTGGTATTCGACGTGCGCTTCCTGCCGAACCCGAACTACATCCCACGGTTCAAGGATAAGACCGGCAGGAATCCCTCGGTTGCGAAATACATCCGGTCGTTTCCACAAACCGTGGAGTTCATCGAGAGAATATCGGAGTTGCTGGTCTACCTGCTGCCGCACTACATCCGCGAAGGCAAGAGCTACCTCACGATCGCATTCGGCTGCACCGGCGGCCAGCACCGGTCCGTAATGATGGCGGAGCAGATCCGGAAGAAGCTGACCGACGCCGGCTTCACGGCGAAAATCAACCACCGCGATATCGCCAGGATCCACCGCTAGCAAGGCGGCTCGAGAAGCGGCATGCGACCTCGACGCTACCTTAGTACCATTCAGTAGTACTGGAGATATTGTCTAAAGGTTCACGTTTCGGGTAGAATTAACGCTTACGGTCCCGCGAAACTCAAGTTCCAGCTCTCAATTTCCGCTTCCCGCCCGACCGGGACCGTACCCTTTTCATGCTGGCCAGCGATCGATTCTACGACGCCGCGCTCTAACTCAGAACCCTGACGCGAGACATCGCGGCAACCAGCCAGCCGCTTCCTTGCGGTCCCGCTCTCGCCAAGCTCCCCGGGGAGCCACGTGCCTACTCCCTTTGCTTACCCACGACTGATCTCCGCAAATAGGCGGGATTGTTTTAGAATCGGATAGGTACAAGCGGGGGGCCCGTAGCTCAGGTGGATAGAGCACCTGCCTTCTAAGCAGGGGGTCGCTGGTTCGAGTCCAGCCGGGCCTACCATGTTTTCAGTCAGATACAGAAGAACGACCTCACAAATCGACCTATTGTGACGTTCTTCGTGACGTAACGCATGCAGCATGCATTCAGTTCGCCTTCTTCGGTTCCATGCCCTGTGGCTCTGGCCTGCGAAGGAACAGCCCTCCAGCAATCTTGTCCACGGCAGCATTCCCCCTCCTAGAATTGCGCATGAAATTCTAGTTTACGGCTTTGGGGCGATTCTGAGATCCCCCGCACCGCGGGCACGATATCGGCGGAGAACCGTTAGACATTGGCGAATTTCCCATGCCCGGCTGTTTTCACGAGGGCGCTTCAGATAAGCCAAGCGTTGACCGTGCGTACAGATAATTGGATAATGAATGCAGGCGTTGGAGTTCGCCGTTAACTGCCCCACGGGGGAAGATGACTCCTACCAGGGACGCTCTGGCACGGTCAACTCTTCCGCATTCCCCGTCAGAGAAGAATCCTTGGAGAGGTCCTGTTTCACCTGGGTGCGAGTGCGCTCGGGGGATTCACCTCGATATTGGGAGGAGGCTTCTCATGGCATCCGAAGACGCAGCGGGGAAACTCAACTCCTCCCACAAGCTACATCTCCTGAGTAGTGCCCAACATGCTGACAAGCTGCTGGGCGAAGTCGAAGCGATCCTCTCCGCGGCAAAGTCCAAATCGGCCTTCAAAAAATACAAGAACTCCCTATCCCCGGTACAGGTGAAAGTCATCGAGGACTACGTCGCCCGCATCCGAGTGCAGATGGTTCGGGTCCTCGAAGCACAACATATCACCCCGCCGGAACCCAGCTTCGAGTCGATTCATTCCATACGCGTGACGCTGACCTTCATCCGAATCGCATTCCAGGAATGCACACCTGATCGGATGGCCGGCTACGGGAATGTCCCGGAGTCCAAGATTCGCGAGTTGAACGGGCTGGTCGATGAAATGGTCAGCGTCGTCGACAAGCTCGATTCGTATCTGGCGCAGGGACTGGGGCAGGATCTCGAAGCACGCTTGCAGCGCCTCGAGCGGGGAGGGGCCGATATTGGAGTGTTGAGGGCGCTGGAGCAGGTCATCAACGCCCGCGGATTCGTTGAGTTCCGCCCGACTTTGTCGATGATCCTCAACCGGCTCGAAACGAAGAGCTTCGAAATTGCGCTGTTCGGACGGGTCAGTTCCGGAAAATCGTCGCTGCTGAACCATATGATTCAATCCGACATACTGCCGGTCGGAGTGAATCCGATCACAGCGGTGCCATCCAGGCTGTTGTACGGGCCGGCGCCACGTTTGAAGGTGTGGTTTGCGGACAGTAGCCCGGAATCTTCAGATGTCGCGAAGCTTGCGGAATTCGTCAGCGAGCAAAACAACCCAGGCAATTACAGGCATGTGACGCGCATCGTCGTGGAGCTGCCGTCCGCCAGGCTCCGCGACGGGGTTGTCTTCGTAGATACTCCCGGACTCGGATCACTGGCGACGGCCGGTGCCGCCGAGACGCTCGCGTATTTGCCCCGGTGCGATTTGGGCGTGGTGTTAATAGACGCTGGTTCAACGCTGACTGAGGATGACCTGTCGACCATCCGGATGCTGTACGACGCCGGGATTCCGGCTTCAGTGCTGCTGAGCAAGAGTGACCTGCTCGCCCCGGAGGACCGGGTACGATCTCTGGAGTACATGACGGAGCAGATCCATCGCCGGCTGGGCTTATCGATTTCTGTCCACCCAGTCAGCATTCAACCTTCGCATGCCGCACTTCTGGATGCCTGGTTGTCCGATGTCATCGTTCCGCTGTTTGACCGGCATCAGCAGTTGATGGAGGACTCGCTGCGACGCAAGATCGGTTCGCTCCGGGAAACGGTTGAGACCGCTCTGAAAACAAGACTCGATCGTGCACCGCAAGCTTCGATCAAGGTGGAGGAGTTTGACGGGGGTCTTCGCAACGCAGTCGGGCGGATCGCAGAAGTCCGGGAACTCTGCTACCAAATCACGGACGGGGTGCGACACGGGGGCGACAGCGCCTTGGCGCACGCGGCTGAGAGGGTGGCCGAGGCGTGGGCGCGCACCAGGTCGACCGTGCCGGACACGGTAGTCCATGATGCGATTGTTCAGTACGCGGCCGATTCTGCAAGCGTCCTGTATAGAACCCTGAAAGACCTGGCCCGGGGACTCGCGGAGACGTTGGCCTCGACTGCCCAGGCGCTGGGGTTCAACGGAGTGCCCAGCGAAGACGACCTCGCTTCCGCGATTCAGGAGATGCCCAGACTGGATATCGGAACATTGCTGGTAGAAGTGCATCCGAATCTGCTCTCGAAGGTTTCCGTGAAGGCAGCCAACCGACATGCGGAGCGCAGCCTGGGGAGACAGATCGGACCGACGGTTGCGGAGGCTTTGTCAAGTTTTGGAAGTCTGCTCAACGCGTGGGCGCGACGGACACTGAACGAGGTCCAACTCCGATTCGAAAGTCATGCCGACGGCTACCGTGCCCATCTCGAACGAATCAAGGCGAGCGGCCATCTTTCCGGCGCCGAGGCGGAAGCTTTGGAGAGGGATCTCAAGATGCTAGTGGACGTCGGCGGTACCGAAATGACACCGGTTTCGTAGGGCAGGCTTTTTGAGGCCAAGGTGCTTGTATGTCTGACCGCAAGGTAGAGGTCATCTCACGAATGCAGCGTACCGCCGCATCCAGGATCAACCGCAGCGTGGTGGGCATGACCATCACCAGATTCCTTTCCGATGCATGCCACGAGATGGTCACCGCAGTGCTGCCGGGCTTTCGGATTCCGGTGCTCAAACAGGACGCCACCCGGCATCATTTGTGGACGAACGCGGAGCGGCAAGCGGCCCTATCCGGCCTGATGAGGCTTGTGGGGCGCCGCAACACCGTTGCGCCGTGGAGGACCGAATAAGTTTGTCACGGGTGAGCTGCCGGAGCCGGCGCGCCATCAGGAGCACTCTCGAAGATGCGCTCGTATAGATCGCGGCCGTAGCTCGTAGGCTGCGGCTCACCTTCAACCAGGCAGAATGTTCTCCGGCCGTCCGGGAGTCTTTCTGCACGCAGGAACTGGGCGGCGTCCATCCTTTCACGATAGAACCCGTGCGACAGATTGAACATGTGGGTTACGTAATAGACTTTCGTGCCAGCTTCGAGCAGGCCGCGCACGATCTGCCGGGCGATCTCCGAGCCTTCTCTCTCGTTGGTGGAACCGAACGACTCGTTAAACAGAACGATGCCGTTCGTGCCCAGCCTGTCGACAATCGCGCTCATTCTACTGAGCTCTTCGTCGAGCTTCCCACTCTTCATCGTGGCGTCCTCCTCGCGCTTGAAATGCGTAAAGAGACGGCGGCACACATTTGCACGGAACTGTTGCGCTGGTACGAACATGCCGCACTGCATCATCAGTTGTGCCAGACCCAGGCTTCTCAAGAATGTCGATTTGCCGCCACGATTGGCGCCCGTGATCATTACCAGAAGCTTCCCGTCGCCAGCTACTTCGTTGCCGACCACTCGCGCGTTCATCTTCAGGCTCAGGCAAACGTCGTAAAGAGCGCGACCGGAGAGCATGGGGCTTTCCGCGGGTAGCGGTTCGGGGAAGCAGATAGGCTCGCCCTTTCGCCTCAGCAAATCCTGCAGGTTCAGACAGCCGATATAGAACCCCAACTCCCTCCGGAGCATGTTGAAGAGGCTCAGAATATGGTCGGTGGACTGCGCCAGTGCAGCGGCGACGTGAGCAATTCCCTGGGTCCGCAGATCGGATAGTGCTCTGAATCCACCCTCATCACGGTCCGCTATCTCATATACGTAACTCGATCCATTCCTGCCGGTGACCTGTTCAAGCCAGCTCTGAAGGCGCTCGGTCCAACTCGGCTTCATCTCGGATGGCTTCCGTAGAATGTAGTTGACGCCCCGGTTGCCCTTGCCCAATTCCGCGCTCATCAGAATGCCATTACGAAACTCAAGGCGCGCCAGGTGGTCCTCGACGAGCCCGACATATTCATCATCGAGTTCACCGGCGATCATCGCGAAGAATCGCCCAAAACCTTCCGAGCGGAACCCGGCGCTGTGTTCAGACGCAATTTTTCTCAATCTCTTCAGCGAGTCCCAAAAGACCTTGAGAACTTCTATTGACCGGTGCAGGATTCCCTCGGGATACCTCGCCGACATCCATCCCCATACCTTTTTCTCGCGCTCCACGGCTTCGACGGCGAGGCCGTACATATCCCGAACTGTCTTCGGATGCTCCAGGCAATCGGCGAGGATGTGCTGGCGGTACAGGATGGCGTCTGGCTCAACCATGCTCAGCAACACGCCCGTTCGGGCCACGCTGAACAGGAACTCGTCTCCGCCGGACATCGCATGGAACAGAGCGGCTAGCTCGAGATCCTGCGTCAATTCCGCGGCGTTCGGGGGAATGCTTGCCTGCAGGTCGAAATCCCGGTCCTTGTACATCAACAACGCCTTCATGACGCAACCTGCCTCTCGACGGCCCTCGCAACGCGGCCTTTGATTTTCTCGTATGTGAGATTATGCTTTTCGGCGATCGCCGCGGCATAAGCCAGCCCATCAGCTGGTTTTCGGACGATCCTGAATGTGCGCAATGCCGGGTCCTCGGAATCTACGGTGCTGACCATGCTTACTGTAGTTTCGCCGAGCGACGCCAATTCATCGAGAAACGTGACGGACACGCAGAGGATGTCCAGTGCAATGATCCGATCCATGAGCCGTTTGCTGAGAAATAGCGCATCCTCGAGCATCGTGGAAAGGAAACTCTCGTTCATGATGAGGATGCTTCCGGGAGTTGCGCGTTCGAGCACTTGATGAATCCGGAGCAACTCGTCTTCGAGGTTGCTGCTCAAGTTCTGAACGTCTTCCTCTCTTTCGAAGTGCGTGAATAGCCGGTCGCACAGGAAAAGGGCGGCGTCCCTGCCGGGCACCGGGCAGCTGATACTCGCAAGGTAATGAAGCTGCCCAAACGTGCGAGCGAAAGTCGTCTTGCCGCCCTGATTCGGCCCGGAAACGATGAGAATTCGTTCCCGATTACTCAGGTGGAATTCGTTAGTCACGACGGCCGTGCCTTCGGCGGTGAGCCGGCTTGCCAGTGCGAGGTCGAACACATCGGTACCATGCACTGCTTTCGATTGAGCACTGACCTTCGGGTAACAGAACGGTAGCCCGGCGGGCTTGAATCGCTCCGTGTACTCAAGAGAGGCGATGTAGAATTGAACTTCCCGATCGAAAGTTGCGATCAAGCCGTCCGCGAAGGTGGCATGACGGCTGCAGTACTCGTCCAATGAGGAGAATACGTCCGGGTATAGACGCGCAACCAGGTCCAGTACCGCCGCCTCGACGTGGTTCATTTCCGTCGCACGAACTTCGAGACGGTGCTTTTTGGCCGCGCCCTGCTTGAACTTTTCAAATGCCTCCAGTACATCGGCGCCATAATCAGGCTCCGAGTCGTATTTGCTGACATGGATGCGCTTGCCGACGATGCGGAGAGAGTACCGGATGGCCGCCAGCTCAGATTTCAGCGCCTCGGTCTCTCTGGAGAGCGAAAGTAACTCCCCGCCCGCTGTGTAGCCCTCCAGATGTTCCCGAAAGCTGAGGAGGCCGCGCGAAGTCAGTCCGGCGAGCGTCAGATCTCGGCTCAGGTTCAGGACCGCAGCTAAATAGATCTCCACGGCATTGAGAAACCAGCTTTCCTTCTCGTATTGGTAATAGGCTTTGCCCGCTTGCGTAAGATGATTGCGCATCGTCCGCATTTCCTCTGCAAACGAACGGATTTGGCCCAGGAGGACGGAGTCTTCCAGATCGCGCAGCACGTCGTACCGATCATTGATCGTAAGGACATCGCTCAAGGGCGTGTAGAAGAAGGGCTTCAGATTGTACTCGTCGCGTCCCGCCGTAATCGAGTCAACAATCTGATCGAGGTTCAGGTCGGCAAAAAACTCAGGCGCTTGTTGCCGATCGATCTCCGCGGGCGCACCGGCGTCGCCAAAAAGGATGCTCCGAAAGGCAACACCCAATGCCGGGTTGTTTTGAGCGGGTTGCTCCGGACGCGTGCCGAAGATAGTTGGTGGGCTCATCGACTCCTTCCGAGGTCCGGCCTCGCAGGAGTCATCTTCCCCAGGGACTGGGGCGGTTAGCGGTGGACTCCAACACCCACGCTGGTATAAGTATCCCAGGATGCCGGATTGGCTGTCAACGACAATGGGGGGCCAGCCGGCCTGGGGAACTCAGAGGAGTCGCATCATGACGTCAATCCGCAATGGCGCGAATTTAACGTGGCGGCTTGCTGTCACATACATCGGGTTTGAAGCGAACCGGCACATCTCGACAATCTGGCCCGGATTCCCTTTGGCCGAATCGAGAACCTTTTCGCGGAAGTCCTCCAGCGAGAGTTCACGGAGTCGAAAATGATCGACAGCGGTCTCGAATAAGAGGAGGCATTCAGCCTCTGAGAGCGGTTGGATTTGGCGCATCTTCCGTGGATCCCAAAAAAGACGCGCCAATTCACCAAGGTGCAACTGGTCCCGCGCTGTGGCGACCATCGTCATTCCCTTCGCGAAGTAGAGTCGTTGGAGGAAACGGTAGGTCTGATGGCCGGCCCCTTTAATGCCATCGAGAATGATCGGCGTCGGTTCCTGCTCCAGCGCGGTCCATAACAGCCCCTTCAGGTGAACACTGGTCTGGCGCACAAGCCAGAGTTCCCAATCGCCGGGAGGCTTCACGGACTGCCGGAAGCGCCGATGCCCAGACGTGAGCAGCCCCCGAGCGATCGTGACGAGCAGATCGTGAAGGGTATCGAACCGTGAAACGTGAACCAGGGGCTCTCCGCGCAGCTCACACTCCAATGAGGATCTCACGAGAGATGTCTTCCCGCTTCCGCCGGGCCCAAGCAGAAGAAGGGATTCACCGTGCCGGATAGAGTTCACGAGCGCCTGGCGCTCCCGCAACAAGCCGACCAGGGGTAGGGGTGAACCCAACTGACCGTTATGTCCCGACAACCGATATTCCGCGTCCAAGAGAACACCAATCAGCAGCGCTTCTGGTCTGGAGCACTACAGGAGGGAACTTCGCCAAAGCCGCCTGCAGCTTCCCGCCACAGGAGTCATTGGCCGCTACGCGGCGTTTATGCGGACTCCACCGCTTGAGACGATTATAGAAGCACAGGTCTGCTCCGCTCAAGGGGGGTTCCCGGCGCCCGACGCCTCCCCCGGGGAGTTGGCCGTCTTCGACAGGACGATCGGGTTCCCAGGGCCCGTCGAACATAGGAACCCAGCCCGTCGAGTCCTTTGGCGTGTCCTGTGCGAGGCACAAGCATGTCGCAGGTGCGGCAAGTATGGTCCAGGTTTTCATCGATCCACTCCTACGGTTCGCGGTTTTCTAAGCAAATAGAACATGACGGGCGTGATCAACAGCGACAACACCATTGAGATCGCGAGGCGTGGGTTCCGGTGCCCAGATGCTGCAACCGCTTGCAATTGCGGTCATTGGCGGCGTAGCAATTGCGCTTCCGACGACCGTCGACCTGCGCCCACAAGCACCTATGGGGGTGCGCCACTCTAGACGAGAGCAGTCGGCGGAGTCGTGGCCGCCTTGGTGACTGGCATGTGGTCTCCAGATTCCGCGAGGGCAGCGAGCCTGTGCGACTTGAGAATGTGCCCCTGTGAGCCATCGACACTGTCGTTGTATACTGGGGATGATAGTAGCGGTGGAGTTCGCTCGACGCCGTGCGCAACGGCCAATAACTCCTACGGTGGTTTGCACTGTGGGAGCGCTTGTCAGATTCCGTCCCCAGTCAACCAGCAGATAATTGGAGAGGTGACTTTCCTGATGAAGGTGGTACTTCGTTGTGCCACTGATGGGAACCCGTTGATGGTCGTCTTAGGTCAGGACGGCAATTCACTAGGGATTTTGATTGTGTGCCTTCGGGCGGTCCCTCTCGGCGCGACGCGTGTCGCGTTTGCAGCCGTCACTTTCAGGCTCTGCTCCGATCGCACCTACCGAACCGCGAACGGAGCGCGCAGGACCAGGCAAAAGGGGGATTCTTCGGTTGGACAGGTACTTGGTGGTGATTGCGGGTGCGGGATTAGGCGGTCTGAGCCGCTACGTCGCCGGAACATGGATCATGGGGAGGTATGGCGGGCGATTCCCAATGGGTACCTTTCTGATCAATATCACCGGAGCCTTCCTGATAGGAATCCTCATGACCGTTTTGACGGAGCGTTTCCAGCCCCATCCGAACTGGCGACTTTTCCTGGTGGTAGGCGTGCTCGGCGGATTTACGACTTTTTCGAGTTTCGAATACGAGACCTATCAGGCCGTCCGAACGGGCGCGCAATGGTTGGGTTTGGTCTACATGGCGGGCAGTGTATTGCTCGGATACCTGGGCGTTTGGATGGGCGCACTGCTGGCTGGCCGGCGCTAACCGTTTCCGCCGATGCCACCAGAGCCAGGGAGGTGAAATGTTGAACAATGGCCCAGCGAAAAAGGTGACCATCTTCATCAATGAGGACACCCGGCACCACATGACGGCACTGCACGATGCCATCATGAACTTCCTCATGCATAAAGGCGTCACCGGAGCGACCGCCACACGCGCATTCTCCGGCTACGGGTCGCATCGAACGCTACATACCCCGGAGATCGTAGTCATGGCTGAACACTTGCCGATCCGCATCGAGTTCATCGATACGCCGGAAAAGGTCGAAGAGGTTCTGCCCACGTTGTACGAAATGGTGTCCGACGGCCTCATCGAGGTGCAGGACACCACGGTGGTCAAACTGGCGCGCAAACCCACAAAGGCGGAGCCCGGGCATCCTCATGCGAGAAAAGAGGGCCCGGCCCAATTGCTGCGAGTCTTTATGGGTGAGTCCGACAAGTGGCACGGAGAGCCACTGTATGATGCAATCGTGAAGAAGTTGCGGATGATGGATATCGCGGGCGCAACTGTCTATCGAGGCATTCTCGGCTATGGTGCAAAAGGCCACGAACACCACGCGACATTTTTTCATCCGACAAGGGATTTGCCGATTATGATTTCGGTGATCGACGCTCCTGAGAAGATCGCCGCCGCCGCCGATTCAATAGAAGAGATGCTCGAGGACGGATTGATCGTGATTTCCGACGCTCGCATAGTCCGGCTCGTACGCAGCCGCGAAGTAACAGAGGCATCCAATGCATCAGAGCATTCCGGGTAGACTGCTCCGCGTCCATATTTCGGAATCTGATCGCCTGGAGCACAAGCCCCTACATGAGGCGATTGTCGCGAAATGCCGCGAAATGCGGATCGCCGGCGCGACGGTGTTCCGAGGCCTCGAAGGCTACGGCGAAACGGGAGAGATGCACAGGTCGCACATTGTTCGACACGATCAGCCCATTCTGATTTCCATCGTCGATACTGCGGATAACATCGACCGCCTCATCCCCGTGATCGAACAAATGATGAACACGGGCATCATGGCACAGTCCGACGTGAGAATGATCCGGGTGCAGAAACGGATGGCGGGGCCTGGTGGGACAACCAAATGATCGATGAACTGGAGGAAACGGCGATCTCGAATAAGGCGATGCCTCACGTCCAACGGGTTCTCAGCGCGGTCGCGGAGATCTGCGGCCGCTACCGGATCACTGCCCTTCAGGATTTTCAGCAAAGTTGTCGGGCCTTCGCCGAGGACAAGGTCCTCAACGTAGCTGTTTTCGGCCGTTTCAAGGCCGGCAAGAGCAGCTTTTTGAATCATCTCATTGGCCGGCCACTGTTGCCGGTAGGGGTAATTCCGATTACCTCGGCAGTAACAGAGATTCAATACGGCGCCACGGAGCGTGCGGATGTAATCTTCCAGGATGGCCGCACGGAGGCCGTGCCGCTTAGCCGCATCGGCGAGTTCATGTCCGAGACGGAAAACCCGGAGAACGCGAAAGGCGTCGCCAGGGTGCGCCTGGAACTACCGGCTATGGAGCGCTACCGGGGAATCCGGTTCGTCGATACGCCAGGGCTCGACAGCGTCTTCGAGCATAACACCGGCGCATCTTTGGAATGGCTGCCCAACGTGGGCTTGGCTCTGGTAGCGGTAGGAGTCGATCCTCCCCTTTCCCAACATGATCTCGAGCTCATCCGGAGCCTGAAGCGGTACACGCCACGCATCGCACTCCTCCTCACGAAGGTAGATGTCCTGGAAGAAAGCGAGAGGCTTCAAGTCCAGAATTTTGTCCGCTCGCAACTTGCCCGCTGCTGGGATGAATCTGTCCCGCTGTTTCCGTTTTCGATCCGGCCAGGATTCGAGGGGTTGCATCGGGCTCTCGACGAGAGCTTGCTGTCGGAGGTTAAGCTGGGCGCCGGACGTCAGCGGGAAGCGATCCTGCGTCACAAACTCGACTCCCTGCTGGACGAATGTGCGGCGTACCTGACTGTCGCGCTGCAGGCCGCGGAGATTTCCGATTCCGAACGCACGGAATTACGTCAGAAGATTCTCGGGCAGAAACAATCCCTTTCGGATTCCCGGCTGGCGTTGCAACTCATTGTCCGCCACCGGATGGGGAGCATTCGCACGAGCTTTGAGTCTCTGCTCAAAGCGGACGAGGCTCAGGTCCGAAATAGGTTGCTTACGGGCTTCCAATCGGAATTTCCCGCATGGACCCGCAGTCTGCGAGTGGTCCTGGAACGTTTCGAGGATTGGCTCAGTGCTTCGCTGATCCGCGAGATGGACCGAGTTGTCCAGGAACCACCGCGAGGAATTCGTTGAACCCGTCGAACACGTCAGCCGCCAGTTGGCGCAGTCCCTGCAGGATTTTCGCAACAGGCTATCGGAACGGGCTCTTGAAACGCTCGGCGTTCCACTGAGAACTACCGAGGTTGACTTCCGCCCGGAAGCCCCTCGGACGCCGGACGTCCGCGTGGGAAGGATCTTCGATCACAACTGGGAACTGCTCTCATTGGTCGTGCCGATGGGGCTGGTGAAGACGCTGGTAAAGAGGCACTTCGAAAGCACAATCGGAGATACGGTCTTCATGAACCTTTCACGGTTGGTCTCGCAATGGGAGGAGGTCGTCGCTCGGTCCCTTGTTACGCTTCGGAAAGAGGCCGAGCGCCGGTTCGACGAGTTGGTTTCGACAATCGAACGATTGATCGCGGCGGCCGGTGAGGAAGCGCCTGACATCCGCGCGGACATCCAGCGTCTCGCAGCCTTGCGGACGCGGGACATCGAGGACGGGACAGGCAGTCTCGATCCGCGATGAAAGTCGCCATCGTTTCAGACCTTCACGCCAATATGGAGGCACTCGAGTCCTTTCCGGAGGAATGCGACGAGCTATGGGTCCTGGGAGATCTGGTCACTTACGGCCCGAATCCGGCAGAGGTCGTCGATGCGGTGCGTGCGCGGGCCTCTTTGATTGTGCGGGGGAACCACGATCACGCTGCTGGCGCCGGCGATGATCCGCGGTGTTCCGAAGCGTTCCGGTCCATGGCGGCGGCCACTCTCGATTTTGCGCGCGCCGCGCTCGACCCGGAACAGAAGGCTTGGCTGGCAAGTCTGCCGCTGACGGCGGAGCGGACGATTGACGGCACCCGCTTCTCGCTCTGCCACGCCGTACCCTCAGATCCTCTATACGCCTACTGCCGCCCGGATTCCCCACGGTGGCAAAGCGAGGCGGCGGATGTACAGGCGGACATCGTTCTTGTCGGCCATACTCACTTGCCATTCAGGTTGCAGGTTGGCGGGCGCATGGTGGTAAACCCCGGCAGCCTGGGCCAACCCAAAAACGGTTCTGCACGCGCTTGTTACGCCCTCTGGCAGAACGGCAAAATCGAGCTTCGGTCCTATGAATACCCTGTCGAAGAGACTGTCCGGAAGATCCTGGCGATGCCGGTTCCGGATAACATCCGGCGTCGCCTCGCCAATGTGCTTCGCTCAGGTGGTGATCCAAATCGTAATCGTACAAACAAGGAGACGTCGTCATGTTTGAAATCGTAAGAGTCACTGGGCGCGAGATTCTCGACTCGCGCGGAAATCCCACCGTGGAAGCCGAGGTTGAGCTGGCTGGTGGGATCTTGGGTACCGCCGCCGTGCCCTCTGGCGCTTCAACGGGCGAGAAGGAGGCGGTGGAACTCCGGGACGGCGATAAGAGCCGATACGGTGGCAAGGGTGTCACGAAAGCAGTCGGCAACATCAATACCCAGATTCGAAAGGCCGTCATCGGCCTCGATGCAACCGGCCAACGTGCGGTCGACGCGGCGATGATCGCGCTCGACGGCACCGCAAATAAAGCGCAGCTTGGGGCGAACGCGATCCTCGCTGTATCGATGGCCACGGCGCGCGCCGCAGCCAATGCCCATCAGTTGCCCCTTTACCGATACCTTGGCGGCGCGAATGCCTGCCTTCTCCCGGTCCCCTGCATGAACGTACTGAACGGCGGAAAGCACGCCGACAACACAGTGGACTTCCAGGAATTCATGATCGCGCCGCACAACGCTCCCTCTTTCGCAGAAGCGATCCGCAAAGGCATGGAGACGTTTCATGCCCTCAAACAAGTGCTGCGCAGCAAAGGGTACAGCACGGCGGTGGGAGACGAAGGCGGGTTTGCTCCGGACTTGAAGTCGAACGACGAGGCCGTGGAGTTGATCCTGGAGGCCATCACGAAGGCCGGCTACAAGCCCGGCGCCGACATTTCCATCTGCCTCGATCCCGCAGCCAGCGAGATGTGGGACAACGGGAAATACATCCTGTTCAAGTCAACCAAGAAGGCCATCACATCCGACGAACTCATCAAAACGTGGGAATCCTGGGCGAACCAATACCCGATTGTGCTCCTGGAAGATGGCATGGGCGAGAACGACTGGGACGGATGGAAAGCGCTGACGGCGGCTCTCGGATCGAAGATCGAACTGGTGGGGGATGATATCTTCTGTACGAATCCAAGCATTCTTCAGGAAGGAATCGAAAAGGGCATCGCCAACTCGATTTTGATCAAGCTCAATCAGATCGGCTCGGTCACCGAGACGCTGGACACCATCGAACTGGCCCGCCGGAACAGCTATCGCTGCTTCGTCTCGCACCGCTCCGGCGAAACCGAGGATACATTCATCTCCGATTTAACCGTAGCGACAAGTGCCGGGCACATCAAGACGGGCTCGGGATGCCGAAGCGAGCGCGTTGCAAAATTCAACCAGTTTCTGCGCATCGAAGAGCGTCTTGGCTCGCAAGCCCGATTTGCGGGCAGGGAAACTTTTGGACAGCGTCGCGGCTGTTGATTTAGCGGCGACACCATGTTCAAATTGGGGGTGGCAATGGAGTTTGCCACCCCGGCATGGGTCGGGGCAAAGCGCCTTCATCACTGACGGCTGATGACTCCTCTCAAATCCTAACGGAGATGCGGTCCGCAAGGATCTGCAATGAGAGAAGTTGCTCGGCAACGTCAAACCCGCAAAATACCCGGCACCAGAGTACCGGCACCTGGCTCTGACGAATCCTCCCCGCATTCCCGCGAGAGACAGCCATGATCGAAACGATCACTTACAACACCCTCCAGATTCTATTTGTAATGGCGTTCGCACCTCTGTACGCGGGCGTGCTCTCCCGGCTGAAGGAGATGGTGCAAAGCAAGCGCGGGCCCAGCATCTTCCAGCCATATTGGGACATCTGGAAGCTCTTCCACAGGGATGGCATACCCAGGCTGCTACCGGAAATGACCTACACTGCAACCGGCTTTACGAATCCGGTGCGCGTGGTCTTTCAGGCAATCTTCCGTCCCAATATCGTCGAGGATACGCGCCAGACCGTTGCGGTACACTTCCGGACGGCGATCCGGCGGCGCCGGGATGAGACTCATCTGGTGGAACGTCTGCTCTTACGCCCGGTCGGCACCGCGATGAGTTTCGTAGCTCGTTTGCTGGCGGAGATGCATCACGCGCGCCTGAACGCGTACGTGGGATATGTTGTGAGCTTCTTGATCCTCATCTTATTTCTGTATCGCCTGAGCTGAGCGCAGTAGCAGAGCGCCCCGGCCTTCCGTGATGAGGCCTTTGTTGATCTTCCATTTGAAAGAGTCGTTCCAGTATGCTCGGAGACTTGGAGATGCTGACAACTGAATCAGATCCGAGAACCAGCCCGGACGACCTCTCGCGGTGCAGTTGGCGGATGAGCCCGAGACTGAATTGGAGTACGTACGCGACGTCGTCAAACCGTTTCTCGCTCCATTCGGTGTTGCGAAGTTTACTGCGCGGACACGTGGCGTCCCGCGGCCTCCATGGTATCGGAACCGATTCCATCCGCCGGCAGCTTGATGGTGAAGCGCGTGCCGTGGCCGGGAGTGCTGTCCACGGAAATCTTGCCGCGGTGGGCCTTCACAATCCACGACACAAAGCTCAGCCCGAGGCCGAGACCCTGTTCGGGGCCGGGCGCGGAACCCGATCCGGGGACACGGTAGAAGCGATCGAAAATGTGCGGCAGCGACTCGGTCGGAATGCCCTGGCCGGTATCTTCCACCACGATTTCGACCTGATTCGGAACCGGCCGCACCTCCACCCGCACTTCCCCGCCCCGCGGCGTGAACTTAATGGCGTTCGACAACAGGTTGGTCAGCATGCGCTCGATCTGGACGCGGTCCACCAGCGCGGAGCATTCTCCGGGCAGGCCGGCGCTCAGATGGATGCCGGCCTCTTCGGCGGGAATCTGGAACTGGTCTACCTGATCGCGCACCACCTCACAGAGATTCATGCGCGATTTCTGCAGCACCAACTGGCCGGATTCGGCCTGGGACAGCAGCAGCAAGGCTCGCACGATCTGCGACAGCCGGTCTATGTCCTGCAGCGCGTTAAACATGGCTTCGCGGTATTGATCGGTCGTCTGGGCGGTGAACAGGGCCACTTCGAGCTGGCCGCGGATGCCCGTTATGGGCGTGCGCAACTCGTGGGAAACGTCCGCCGAGAACTGCTTCATCTGCTGGAAGGAGGCCTCCAGGCGCTCGATCATGCGGTTGAAGGTGAGGATCAGGTAATCGAGCTCATCGCCGGCCTGCCGCATGGGAATGCGGAGGCTCAGGTTCGATCCGCTGATCCGCTGCGCGGTGCGGGTCACCTGGCTGACCGGGGCCAGCGCGCGACCAGCCATAAACCAGCCGAGCAGCGAACCCAGAATCAGCGCACCCGGAATCGTGGCCAGATAAACCCAGGTGAACTCGCGCAGCACCTTGCTGGTTTGCGCCAGGGGCACGCCGACGGCCACGTAGAAAGGCGGCCCATGCCCTTCGCCGTAGACAATGCCGGAGCGGATCTGGAACCACTCGCCCTTGGAGTTCTTACGCTCGGACCAGAAGGGCTTGGGCTTCCTTTCCCCGGCGGCCTGTTCGACGCGCGCGCGAATCGCCGCCGGGTTGAGCCCGATGTTCTCGTATGCCGTGGAGATCTCCGGAGCCTTGGTCACGGCGTTGAGAACTACATGCCCGGCGGCATCGGTGATCACGTACACCTTCTGAATGTCGAGGACGATGGTAGTTTCGTCGGGGTCCTCGTCGTCGTAGTACCAGGCAGCCGCGTACTTGCCGAGGTCCGGGTCCTTCTCGATCCGCAGATAGCCCTTCATGGCCGCCCATTCCTGCTCGAGAGTGTCCTGCACCTCGCGGCTCTGCACGGTTTCGAGGCGCTCCCGGAACAGGCCGGCCACGCCGATCAGGAGTATGGCGAAGAAGAGCGCGTAGCTGGCGGTCAAGCGGAAACGCAACCCGCGGGAGAAACGCATCAACTCGCGCTTGCCGATCACGCTA
This sequence comes from Bryobacterales bacterium, assembly GCA_963794265.1. Classification (GTDB taxonomy): domain Bacteria; phylum Acidobacteriota; class Terriglobia; order Bryobacterales; family Bryobacteraceae; genus CAWCDJ01. The sequence goes on along the minus strand of CAWCDJ010000003.1, from coordinate 1,487,540 downwards.
CACCTGCCGTTCGACCGCCGTCTCGCCCGGCCGGTCGGTCGGTCTTTCGGGAGCGTCGATCATGTAGCCGATGCCACGCACGGTCTGGATCAACTTCTGCGGGAAACGGTCGTCGATCTTGCTGCGCAGGTGCCGGATGTAGACGTCCACGATATTGGTGAGGCCGTCGTAATCCATGTCCCAGACGTGCTCCACGATCATGGTGCGGCTGAGCGGGCGGCCGCGGTTGCGCATCATGTACTCGAGGATGCCGAACTCCTTGGGCGCGAGATCGATGGTCTCGGCGCCGCGCGTAACCTTGCGGCGAATGCAGTCGAGCATCAGGTCCGAGACCTGCAGCCTCTCGGGCGCGGGCTGCCCGCGCCGCAGAAGGGCGCGCACGCGGGCCAGAAATTCGACGAAAGCGAACGGTTTGACCAGGTAATCGTCGGCGCCCTGCTCCAGGCCCTTGACGCGATCCTCCAGGGCGCCGCGGGCGCTCAGGATAAGCACCGGGGGCCCGAGCTTTCGATTCCGGACCCTCTCGAGCACGCGCAAGCCGTCCATGTCCGGTAGTCCCAGGTCCAGAACCACCAGGTCGTAATCGGTCGAGTGAACGTGTTCTACCGCGGCGGCGCCGGTTGGGGCGGGATCGACGGCGTAGCCGGCCCCTTCCAACCCGCGGCACAGGAAGTCGGCGATTCGCTTTTCGTCCTCGACCACCAGAATTCGCATTAACTTCAGCTTATCGCACTGCCCGCTCCCTCACGGTCGCGGCTCTGTGAACGCAATGCTAACAAAGCCGCAACCGTCAGGGAGCGGGCAAACCCATGTCCCTGCCACAGAGCGGGCGTGCTACACCCCCCAGAGGTAATCGTCGTTTGTCCGAACGGCTTCGCGGCCGCATCCCAGGGCCTTCAGATCGAGTTGAAACCAGCGGTCGCTTTTCACCAGGCGCCTGAGTGCGCCGGTGGCCCGCTCCTGGTCGAGCAAACCAGCGGCTTCGAGCAGCGAGCCCAACATCACGATGTTGGCCACTTTCGAGCCTCCCAACTGGTCGGCAAGCTCGGTGAACGGCCGCGCAACGATCCGCACGTCGGCTCGGGAACAATCCTCCGGTAGGGCTCCGTTGTACAAAATCAGTCCGCCCGGCTCGACCGCCGGCAGAAACTTCCGCAGCGAAGGCTCGTTCATCGCCAGCAGCACATTGGGCCGGGAGACCACCGGCGAATCGATCGGGGCGCTGGAGAGGCGAACGTGGCAGTTAGAGGTGCCGGAGCGCATCTCCGGCCCGTACGAGGGCAGCCACGAAACCTCATATCCCGATTCGAGCCCCGCCTCGGCCAGCACCTCGCCGAGCATGAGCACTCCCTGGCCGCCAAAGCCGGCGACCTTGATCCTCAAGTCCAGTTCCTGGCACGGCAGCGGTTTTTGATCGGCGGAGCCGGGCTGTTCTTCGAGCCCCAGAATCCCCGGCAGCGCGTCCAATCCCGGGGGTGCCGGCGCCACGGCCCGCGGCTGCGCGTCTTTGCTGCGGTCGCGATAATTCGCCACTCCGAAGACGGCCGCCATTTCCTCGCGCACGAAGGTCTGCGCTTCGAGCGGCTGCATCTTCCAGATGGTCGGACACGGGGAGAGCACTTCGACAAACGAGAAGCCCAGCCCCTTTACCTGGTTCTCCACCGCGCGGCGGATGACTTTCGCCGCCTGCATGATCTGCTTATTGTTCCCGAGAGCCACGCGCTCGATATACACCGGGGCTTCGAGCGAGTTCAGCAGCTCGCACATATGAATCGGGTAGCCTTCGTTGGCGGCGGTGCGTCCGAAGGGTGAGGTCGTGCTCTTCTTGCCGAGCGGCGTGGTGGGGGCCATCTGGCCGCCGGTCATGCCGTAAATGCCGTTGTTCACAAACAGGATCGTGATGCCTTCTCCGCGGTTGGCGGCGTGGATGATCTCCGCGGTTCCAATGGCCGCCAGGTCGCCATCTCCCTGGTAGCCGATCACGATGCTTTCCGGACGGCTGCGTTTCAAACCGGTGGCAGCGGCCGGAGCGCGACCGTGCGCCACCTGCACGTTGCCGACGTCAAAATAGTAGTACGCGAATACCGAGCAGCCCACTGGGCTCACCAGAATGGTGCGATCCTGGATTCCCAGCGCGTCGATGGCTTCGGCCAGCAGCTTGTGAACGATCCCGTGACCGCAGCCCGGGCAGTAGTGCGTCTGGTGCTGCAGCTCCGATTTGCGTTCGTAGGTTTCGTAGAAGCAGCGGGCCTTCTCGTGCGTCACCGTGTAGCTAGCCATGGATCAACACCTCCTCGGATCGCAGGCAGCCGGCAAATGTGTGCTCGATGAACGCCAGCACCTCCTCGGCCGAGGGCACATTGCCCCCCACCCGGCTGTAGAATTCCACCGGGCGCCGGCCTTCGAGCGCCAGCCGCACATCGTCGCGAAGCTGGCCCGTGCTCATCTCCACCACCGCGAAGGCTTTTGCGCGCCGGCTCGCCGCCCGCAAGGCCTGCACCGGAAAGGGGTAAAGCGTGATGGGGCGGAGCAGCCCCAGCGCCATTCCGCGCGCCCGCGCCTGTTCCACCACAGCCTTGAGGACCCGGCCTACGATGCCGTACCCCACCAGCACGACTTCGGCATCTTCCGTCCGCCAGCTTTCGAACCGCACGGCTTCGCGCTCGGCGCGCTGGTATTTGGCCTCGAGCTTCCGCACATGCCTCTCGAGTACGTCCGGCTCCAGATACAGGGACGTGATCAGGCTTTTGCGGTTTTCCGCGGTTCCCGTCACGGCCCAATCGGCCGGCGCGGGAGGCTGGCGGGGCGCCGCGAATTCCACTGGCTCCATCATCTGCCCGATGTAGCCGTCGGCCAATACCACGGCCGGATTGCGATACTCATCGGCCAGATCGAACGCCCAGGCGGTCAAATCGGCCATTTCCTGCACGGAATCGGGTGCCAGCACCAGGCTGCGGTAATTGCCGTGGCCGCCGCCCTTGACGATCTGGTTGTAATCGCCCTGCTCCGGGGCGATGTTGCCCAGGCCCGGGCCGCCGCGCATGACATCCGCCACCACACACGGCAGTTCGGCACCGGCCAGGTAGCTGAAACCTTCCTGCATCAGGCTGATCCCCGGGCCGCTCGAGGCGGTCATGGCGCGCACTCCCGCGGAGGCGCCGCCATACAGCATATTGATTGCAGCCACTTCGCTTTCCGCCTGCACGAAGACGCCACCCGCCTGCGGCAGGTACAGCGCGGCAGCCTCGGCAATCTCGCTGGCCGGTGTGATCGGGTAGCCATAAAAGGCCCGGCACCCCGCCAGGACCGCCGACTTCACGATGGCCTCGTTCCCCTTGGTGAGCTGTTTCCGCATGAACGCCTCCTATGCCGCCACTCTCAACACCTTAATGGCGCCCGGCTCCGGGCAGGCAAAGAAGCAGATTCCGCAACCGGTGCACCCCGTCCCGGCATATTCGGCGGGGTGGTAGCCGTAGCGATTGAGCCGGCTCGAAAGCTGCATCACTTTGGGCGGGCAGGCTTCCACGCACAGCCCGCAGCCCTTACATTCTTCTGAATTCAGCTCGACCAAGCCCCGGTCGGGTTTTGCGTTGAGTGCCATGCCGTCGCCTCCCACATAGCACCACCTGAAAGTTGGTGCTACCTGCCATAGTCATTATAATTCTAAGATAACCGGATCTTCAACGGCTTTCTAGTGGAGATTTCACCACCACCGTCCAAAAACCGGGAACTTGCTATACTCGGCTTCTAGGTCCATGTGGATGTGCCGCTTATGTCGCACCCGCCAAGTCCACCCGTCCGCCTGAAAGATATCGCGCGCGACCTGAATGTGTCGGTCATGACGGTATCGAAGGTCGTCCGCGGCTGTGCCGATGTGGGTCCGGACACTCGAAGCCGGGTGATGGCCCGGATCAAGGAACTGAACTACCAGCCGAACTGGGTGGCTCGCAGCCTGGCCGCGCGGCGCACGTTCATGATCGGGTTGATCGTGCCCGACCTGATGCACTCCTTCTTCGCGGAAATCGCCAAGGGTGTCTCCGCGACGCTGCGCCCGCTGGGTTACGACGTGGTGATTTTCAATTCGGAGGAGGACAGCGCGGCCGAGGCGAGCGAGATCGACCGCCTGCTCGGCCGGCAGGTGGACGGACTGATCCTGGCCTCCGCCCAGAAGCCTTCTCAACCCGAGGGGTTCGTCCGGATCGAGGCCCGCGGCGTGCCCTACGTGCTCATCGACCGGCGCCTGCCCGGGGTGCACGCGCCGTACGTGGGAGCGGACGACAGAGCCATCGGGCGGTTGGCGACCAATCACCTGATTGAGCGCGGATGCCGCCGCATCGCCCACATCGCGGGCCGCCCGATCGCACCTGGATCGGGGCGCTGCAAAGGATACCGCGATGCCCTGGCCGCAGCCGGGATTTCGGTGCCCGATTCGTACCTGGTGCACGCCTCCGACGATGCCAGCGGGTACGACGCGGCGCTCCGCCTACTCAAACTCGACCCGCGGCCGGACGGTATCTTCGGCTACAACGACCCCACCGCCGCCGGCGCGATGAAGGCGATCCTCGAAAAGGGCATCGCGATTCCCGGTGAAATCAAGGTCATCGGCGCCGGCAACGTGCACTATTCCGACCTGCTGCGCGTGCCGCTGTCGACAATCGACCAGAGCAGCACCGCCATCGGGCAGCAGGCGGCGAATGTTCTGATCGAGGCAATCGGTTCCAAACGCAAGCGCCCTCCCAAAATCGTGCTCATGGAGCCGACGCTGATCCCAAGGGAATCAACGAGATAGCTCGGCTGAACCGGCACTCCCAAATCTCATAGGCAGTTTTCCCGAAACGCATAACATACGGAATCCGTCTCACGAACTGTAGCGATTCGCACTCCGCACTCAAAGGGATAAAGATGTCTGCAACTCGAGCCGTACCCGCGCTCGACCGTGTCTACGCCGAGCGTGTCAATCCGCAATGGGTCCGCCTTCTCGACCTCCTCGAAATGAACGTGCAGTACGAGCGGTGCGCCGGCGTGGAACTCGTCACCTCCGGCGGACGGCGCATTCTCGATTTCCTTTCCGGCTACTGCGTCCACAATACCGGTCACAACCATCCCCGGATCGTCGCGGCGTTGAAAGACGAACTCGACCGCTGCGGGCCGGCAATGCTCCAGAGCCACGTGCCGGAACTGGCCGGCCAACTCGCGCACAGCCTGACCGAGCGCGCCGGCGGGCGCCTGCGGCGCGCGGCCTTCTGCAGTTCCGGCAGCGAAGGCGTGGAGACAGCCATCAAGTTTTCGCGCGCGTATACACGGCGAAACAAACTGCTTTACGCTGAGAAAGCCTTTCACGGGCTGACCTGCGGCGCCCTTTCCCTGATGAGCGACCCCTTCTGGAGCGAAGGCTTCGGCCCCCTGCTCCCGGGCACCGAGGGCGTGCCGTTCGGTTCGGTCGGAGCGCTCGAAGAGCGTCTCGCCACGCGGCAGTTCGCAGCCTTCATCGTGGAGCCGATCCAGGCCGAGGCGGGCATTCAGGTGCCTTCGGCGAATTACCTCCAAGCCGCGCAGGCGCTGTGCCGGCGCCACGGCACGCTGTTCGTGCTGGATGAAGTGCAGACCGGGATGTATCGGACCGGCCCGTTTCTGGCGGCGCACCGCTACGGACTCGACCCGGACATGGTGATTCTCGCCAAAGCGCTTTCGGGCGGCCTGGTGCCGGTGGGCGCGGTGCTCACCACGGAGGCAATTTCCAATTCGGTGTTTAGCTCGCTGAAGCGCGCCATCGTGCACACGTCGACGTACAGCGAAAACGGACTGGCGATGCGCGCGGGCCTGGCGACGCTCGAGGTGATGGAACGCGAGTCGCTCGGGCAGCGCGCGGAAGCACTGGGAACCGAACTGCGCGAGCGTCTCCGCGAGGCTCTGGCCTCCTACGAAATGGTGAAAGAGGTCCGCGGCGCGGGGATGCTTTCGGGCATCGAGTTCACGGCGCCGAGCCAACTCCGGCTGCGGGTGGCTTTCGAAGCCTTCCGGCGCATCCACCCCGGAATGTTCGGCCAGATTCTCGTCATGCGGCTGTTCCGCGACCACGACATTCTGACGCAGGTCTGCGGGAACCACTTCATGGTGCTGAAGGTGGCGCCTCCACTGGTGGTGAATGAAGAGCAATTAGATCGATTTGTTACATCGATCCGCGAAACCGTGCACCATGCCCACACGTCGGCTTCTTTCTGGAGCGAGGCGCTGGGGCTGGCGCGACGGGCTGTCAATATCTAGTAACTCATGAAGCACATCTTACTTGTACTTATTTGTGCGGCTGCCGCCGCTGTCCAAACGCTATGCGCGCAACCGGCGACCCTGGTCGATGAAGGCTACCGGCAGATGTACAATCTGCAATTCGCCGCGGCGCACCAGACGTTCCGCACCTGGCAGGAACAGCATCCGGAAGATCCTATAGGGCCGGCATCCGACGCCGCCGCCTACCTGTTCAGCGAGTTCGACCGGCTGCACATTCTGCAATCGGAGTTTTTCACACACGATCAGCACTTCATTACCGACCACAAGCTGGCGCCCGACCCCGTATTGAAAAAGCAGTTCGAGGCGGCGCTCGATAAGACGCGCCGGCTGGCGAGCGTTCATCCGAACGACAAGAATTCGCAGTTTGCCTTGATTCTGCAAAGCGGTTTGCATTCGGACTGGCTGGCGCTGATCGAGAAGAAATATACCTCGTCGCTGCAGGAAATGAAGGCCGGACGCGTGGCCGCGGAACACTTGCTGGCGGCCGACCCTCAGTTCTACGACGCCTGGCTGGCGGTCGGTGTCGAGAATTACATGTTGAGCGTCAAGCCGGCGCCGGTCCGCTGGTTTCTCCGGATGACGGGTGCGCAGACCGATAAAGCGACCGGCCTCGAAAAACTGAGGCTCACGGCCGAGAAAGGGCACTATCTCGCGCCCTTCGCGCGGCTGCTGCTGGGCGTGGCCGCGCTGCGTGACAATAACATTCCCAAAGCCAAAGAGATTCTTGCCGACCTGACTCGCGAGTTCCCGCAGAACCGCCTGTACCGGCAGGAACTCGCGCGCCTGGAGCTCCCCGATTCCGGAGCCCGGAGACAATGAGCCCGGCACTTCCCTGCTCCACCGACGTTTTCGTAATCGGAGGCGGACCGGCCGGACTGGCCGCCGCCATCGCCGCCCGTCAGCGCGGCTTCGACGTGATCCTGGCCGATTGCGCCGTGCCCCCCATCGACAAAGCCTGCGGGGAAGGCATCATGCCCGACGGCGTGGAGGCCGCGCGCATGCTGGGGCTGGACCTCTCCGCCGCGGGACGGCCCTTCCGGGGCATTCGTTTTGTAGAGGGCGGCCGCTCCGTGGAAGCCGACTTTCCCAACGGGAATGGCTTCGGCCTGCGGCGCACGGTGCTGCACGAAATGATGGTCGCCCGAGCCGCCGATGCCGGAGTAAAACTGGCGTACCGGACGCGCACCACCGGGCTCGAGCCCGGCGGCGTGATGACTCAGGGCGGATTGGTGCGGGCGCGCTGGATCCTGGGCGCCGATGGCGGCCACTCCGCAGTTCGCCGTTGGGCGGGTCTCGACGCGTTCCGGCGGGACAGCCGCCGCTTCGGCTTCCGCAGGCACTACCGCGTGGCGCCGTGGAGCGAGTTCATGGAGATCCACTGGGGCGACGGCTGCCAGGTTTACGTGACCCCCATTTCGCCGCGCGAAGTTTGCGTGGTGCTGATTTCCCGCGACCAGCGACTGCGCCTGGACGACGCTCTGCCGCGGTTTCCCGAACTGAAGCGGCGCCTCGCCGCGGATGAAGCAATCACTCTCGAACGCGGCGGCGTTTCCGCCTCCCGGCGGCTCACGGCCGTTTACCGTGACAACGTGGCGTTGGTAGGGGACGCTTCGGGCTCGGTCGACGCGATCACGGGAGAGGGACTTTGCCTGTTATTCCAGCAAGCCATGGCGGTGGCAGGCGCGCTCGAAGCCGGCAATCTCGCGCAGTATCAGGAAGCGCACCGCCGAATCGGCCGGCGGCCCGCGCTGATGGCCGATTTCATGCTGCTGCTGGAGCACCGGCGCCTGCGCACGCGGGCCATCGGAGCCATGGTCGCGCGGCCCCGCCTGTTCTCCGAAATGTTGGCGATGCACGTTGGCGCTCTGGGAGTGTCCGGGTTTTTGACCACTACCTTGTCATTCGGATGGGAGATGTTGACGCTATGAAGAAGATGCTGTTACGCCTTGCAATTCCTCAACTGGCCTGCGGCCTCCTGCTGGTGGCGGGTAATCCGCAGCAGGAAGAGAGGGCGCTCGAAATCGATCCGGCTTCGACACAGGTTGAATTCACGCTGGCCGATGTGCTCCACACGGTGCACGGCAAGTTTCAGCTCAAGCGCGGCACCATACGGTTCGACCCGGCCACCGGGAAAGCGTCGGGGGAACTGGTGGTGGACGCAGCCAGCGGCAATAGCGGCAGCTCCGCGCGCGATTCGCGTATGCGCGGCAATATTCTGGAAGTCAATAAGTTTCCCGATATCGTGTTCCGCCCGGACCAGGTGATCGGCAAAGTACTCGAGGAAGGTTCCTCGAAGGTCCAGTTGCACGGCATGTTCTCGATTCACGGCGCGGCGCACGAGATCGTGCTGCCGCTGGACGTCCAGGCGTCGAACGGCGATTACACGGCGGCTACACAGTTCGACGTGCCGTACGTGAAGTGGGGGATGAAGAATCCCAGCACATTGTTTCTGCGGGTGAGCGACAAGGTACAGATCAGCATTCATACGGTGGCGCACCCGTATAAATCCCCGGTTTCCCAACTGCGATAGGGGTTGGCATGGCCGCTCTTTCCGTGTCGCGCCTCTTTGGCGCGGCGCTTCTGCTAGCGAGCGCCGCAGCTTTCGCGGAGACCAACGTAGAGATCTCCGTGACCGACCTTTCGAATAACCCGGTGGCGGGGGCCCGCCTTCAGTTGAAGTCGGGCGGGAGTGTAGTTGCATCCGCCGTAACCGATGCCTCCGGGCACGCCGCCTTTCCGAACGTGAAACCCGGCCATTACGAACTTCTGGGAACCCGGGAAGGTTTCGAGCCCGCGCAGAAGGCGGATTTCGAGGTTCCCGACGAGGGGCCTGCGTCTGTTAATTTCCAGATGGTGCCGTCGCTGGCGCGGAAGGAAAGCATCCAGGTGACCGACAAGGTCGCGCCGGTGGAGCAGGGTGGATCGCCGTCCAGCGAACTGCCGCCCGCCGTTGCTAAGCAACTTCCTGGCCGTCCGCCGACCGTCTCGGACGCACTGCCGCTGTTGCCAGGCGTTGTCCGCTCGCCGAACGGAGGGCTGGTTCTTTCGGCCACCGGCGAGCACCGCAGCGCCATGATCGTGAACTCCGCGGACGTCACCGATCCGGCAACCGGCCAGTTCGGCCTGACGGTTCCCATCGACAGCGTGCAGAAGCTGGATGTTTATCAGACGCCGTTTCTGGCCGAGTACGGGCGGTTCACCGCGGCCGTGGTGTCGGTAGAAACGCGGCGCGGAGGAGACAAGTGGAAATGGGAGTTGAACGACCCCTTCCCCGATTTCCGCATTCGCAGCTACCACATGCGCGGCATCGCGGATGCCACCCCGCGGCTCAACGTGGAAGGCCCGATCATCCCGGGCAAGTTATACTTTTCCGAGGGCCTCGAATACGAGATTCGAAAAGTCGAGGTGTTTGAGCTGCCGTTTCCATACAACCAGAAGAAGAGCGAAGGCGTGAACTCGTTCGCGCAGTTCGATTGGATCGCCTCCCAAAAACAGATGGTGACGGCCACCATTCACGTGGCTCCGCAGCGCCTGGAGTACGCCAACCTGGATTATTTCAATCCGCTGGTTACGTCGCCCAATGCGAACACCGACAATTACACGGCCACGCTGGCGGACCACCTGTCGCTCTGGGGCGGCCTGCTCGATAACACGCTTTCGGGAACGCGCTTCGACGCCCGCGTCTGGGGACAGGGCAACCAGGATCTGACAATCGCGCCGGGCGGCAACAGCGGGAACTATTTCGCCCGGCAGAACCGCAATGCCTCGCGGGTTAGCTGGGCTCCGGTGATGAGCTTCGCCGCTGTGAAATGGCTGGGCACGCACGATTTCAAGGTGGGAGCTGGGCTGGCGGAGAGTTCGGATAACGGCCAAGTCTTCGAAAATCCCCTCAACATCGTGAACGCCTCCAACCAGTTGCTGGAGCGCATCGCGTTTACCGGCGGGCAGCCGTTTCGCGCATGGGACACCGAATACACCCTGTTCGGGCAGGACCACTGGATGGTATCCCCCAGGCTGGCGCTCGACCTTGGAGTGCGCGCGGAATCGCAGGCGGTGACCGAGAGCTTTCGTGTGGCTCCGCGGCTCGGGATCGCGTGGAATCCGTTCGCGAGTGCGGGCACGGTGATTCGCGGCGGGTTCGGATTGTTCTACGACCGGGTCCCGCTCAACGTCTATTCGTTCGACCACTATCCAAGTCAGGTCGTCACTATGTACGGCCCGAACGGAGCAATTTCCGCGGGGCCGTTTCTCTACCAGAACGCTCTGGGAACGGTGACCACCGCCACGCCGCTCGTCTTCGAGGAGCAGGCGCCCGGCAATTTCTCGCCCCACAGCGCCACCGGCAGCCTGCTGATCGAACAGCCGATCACCGAGCGCTTGCGGCTGCGTGCCGGCTACACGCAAAACGTATCTTCAGGGCTGGTGGTGATGAACCAGGTGCCTCCCGGCCCGCTCAGCAGCACCGGGGCCTACCTGCTCTCGGGCACCGGGCATTCGCGCTATCACCAGTTCGAGGCGACGGCGCGGCTGCGGCTAGGCACGAACCGGCAACTGTTCTTCTCTTATGTGCGCAGCCGCGCGCGGGGCGACCTGAACGATTTTGCCAGTTACCTGGGCACGTTCCCGGTTCCGCTGATCCGCCCTAACCAGTTCGGCAACCTGCCGGCCGACCTGCCCAACCGGTTTCTGGCCTGGGGCGTGCTGCAACTTCCGAAGGGCTTTCGCATCGCCCCGATGGTGGAGTACCGCAACGGCTTTCCTTACATCGTGACAGACGCCGCGCAGCAGTACGTCGGCATACCAAACTCCAACCGCTTCCCGAATTTCTTCTCGTTCGACGCACGCTTTTCGAAGGATATTAAAGTAAGTCCGAAATACACAGTCCGCCTCTCGCTGAGCACTTACAACCTGACGGACCACTACAACCCGGAGGCGTTCCATGGAAACATCGCCGACCCCGCTTTTGGCATGTTCTTCGGCCAGCGAGGCCGCTTCTACACTGGCGACTTCGACGTTCTATTCTAGAGCGGCCGATGGCGCGGCGCTGTTCCTGATCGCCTTTCTTGCCGTGCTGGTGCACGGGTATCACCTGGGCGCGGATGACGCCGCGATTTATATACCCGCCGTGAAGAAGGTCATCAATCCGGCCCTCTACCCGTTCGGATCGGAATTCTTTCTCAGTCACGCCCACCTCTCGTTCTTCTCCAACATCGTCGGAGATACCGCCAGGCTCACAAGGTTGTCGGCCGATACGACGATCTTCCTCTGGCACTTCGCGGGCATTTTCCTGCTGCTGGCCGCTTGTTGGCAGTTGGCCGGCGCGTGCTTTGAAAACCGGAATGCGCGGTGGGCGGCGGTGGCCATTGTGGCGGCCATGCTGAGCATCCCGGTTGCGGGCACGGCGCTGGTGGTGATGGATCCGTACCTGACGGCGCGCTCGCTCTCCACGCCCGCCACGGTTTTCGCGATCGCCTGCTATCTCACCAGGCGGAGGAAGCAAGCCGGCGCGTGGCTGCTGTTCGCGGCCTCGATTCACATCCAGATGGCGGTCTACGCGGTGGTCCTGATCGGCTGCCTGGAGATCGCGAAGCGCCGGCGCGCCGAGGCGATCTTTGCGGCCCTGCCTTTCGTCTTCCCGTTCCAGCCTGCAACCGGCCCCGCGCGGGAGGCGCTGCTTTCCCGAACTTACTTCTTCCTCTATAACTGGCAATGGTACGAGTGGATCGGGGTGGCAGCGCCGCTCGCCATCCTGGCCTGGCTGGCGGGCGTGACTCCCAGGGGCACCACCCCGGCGTTTCGCGGCGTGGCGCGCACGCTGGTCTGGTTCGGCTTGTTGTTTACGGCGGCAGGCATCTTGCTTTCGAGCTCGGCACGGCTCGAAAATTACACGCGCCTGCAGCCGATGCGGGCTTTTCAACTGTTGTACGTGATCTTTTTCGTGCTGCTCGGCGGATTGCTCGGCGAGTATGTGCTGAAGCACGCCCGCTGGCGCTGGTGCGCAGTGCTGCTGCCGCTCGCGGCGGGAATGTGGATGGCGCAGCGCGAGGCGTATCCGGCCAGCCGGCACGTGGAGTGGCCGGGGATGGCGTACCGGAACGACTGGGGGCAGGCGTTCCTTTGGATCCGCGCGAATACGCCGAAGGACGCGGTGTTCGCGATCGATCCGGATTACATGTTGAGCCCGGGAGAAGACCAGCACGGCTTCCGCGCTGTGGCCGAGCGCAGCGTCCTGGCCGATGACGTCAAGGACAGCGGAGCGGTATCCCTGTTCCCCCAATTGGCGGGCGCTTGGAAAAGCGAGTCGCGGGCCGAGCACGGCTGGGCGCATTTCCGCAAGGCCGATTTCGATCGGCTCGCGGCGCGGTACCCTGTATCCTGGGTGGTGGTGCCGAGCCCCGCACCGCTTGGATTGGCCTGTCCGTACCGGAACCCGGATGTGGCGGTGTGCCGCATCGCCGGTCCGCCGGAGGCGCGAAAGCCCACGCAATGATCAACCGGAAGAGAATTGCCGTCGTAATGCCCGCGTACAACGCGGAGCGTACTCTCCAGGCCACCGTGCGCGAACTTCCGGACACGGTGGATGAACGCATCCTGGTGGACGACTGCAGCGACGACGGCACCGTGGCGGCGGCGCGGGCGCTCGGGTTGACCGTGCTGGTCCACGACCGCAACCGCGGCTACGGCGCCAACCAGAAGACCTGTTATGCGAAAGCGCTCAGCACGGGGGCCGACGTGGTCGTGATGATCCACCCCGATTATCAGTACTCGCCGCTATTGGTGACCGCGATAGCCAGCATGGTGGCCTACGGAGTCTACGACCTGGTGCTCGGGTCGCGCATCCTGGGCGGCCACGCGCTCGAAGGGGGGATGCCGGTCTACAAGTACCTGGCCAATCGCGCCCTTACAACGTTTCAAAACCTGGTTCTGGGGGCGAACCTCTCGGAATACCATACGGGATTCAGGGCCTATTCGAAGAGTCTGCTCGAAGCTCTGCCGCTGGCCGCCAACTCCGACGATTTTCTGTTCGATAACCAACTGGTGGTGCAGGCGCTCAGGTCGGGCGCGCGGATCGGCGAAATTTCCTGCCCCACCAAGTATTTCCCCGAAGCCTCTTCGATCAATTTGAAGCGGAGCCTCACCTACGGCCTCGGCGTGGTCCGCACCACCCTGCGGTACTCGCTGGCCGTGCGGAAGAATCGCATCGCCGCCGTGTCGAGCGTTCCGCCCGCATAGCGCCGGCAGCTATACTCGGAGCATGGCCGTGTCCTCGGAAGCAGGCTCGGACCCCCGCTCCGACCTGGAGAAGCTAACCCCGGAAGAGTTGTTCTCCCGCCTGAACGCGACTCCCGGGGGCCTCAGCAGCGCGGAGGCCCACGAGCGTCTCATCAAGTATGGACCCAACGAGTTGATCGAGAAGAAGGTCAACCCGCTGCTCAAATTTCTTTCCTATTTTTGGGGCCCGATTGCCTGGATGATCGAAGCGGCGGCGATTCTGTCGGCGCTGGTTCGCCACTGGGAAGACCTGGCGATCATCCTCGTGCTGCTGGTGGGCAACGCCGTGGTGGGATTCTGGGAGGAATACCAGGCCGGCAACGCCATCGCCGCGCTCAAAGCCCAGCTTGCGCTGCAGGCGCGCGTCAAGCGGGATGGCGAGTGGAAGGCGATCGCAGCCGGGCAACTGGTGCCCGGCGACGTGGTGCGGCTGCGCCTGGGAGACATCATCCCCGCGGATGCGAAGCTCATCGAGGGCGGGCCGGTGGAAATCGACCAATCCGCGCTAACCGGCGAATCTCTGCCGGTCGAGCGCGCGAAGGGCGCAGCGGTCTATTCGGGGTCCGTTCTGAAGCAAGGTGAGGCGGATGCGCTGGTGTACGGCACCGGCGGCCATACCTTCTTCGGACGGACGGCGAGCCTGGTCCAGACGGCGCACACGGTGAGCCACTTCCAGCGCGCGGTGCTGAAGATCGGCGATTTTCTGATTGTCATTGCGCTCGTGCTGGTCGCCTTGATCCTGGTGGTGGCCCTGTTCCGCGGCGACCGTATGGGTACCACGCTGGAGTTCGCACTGGTCCTGACCGTGGCGGCCATTCCGGTGGCGATGCCCGCGGTGCTTTCAGTCACGATGGCGGTGGGGGCGCGAGCCCTGGCGGCCAAACAGGCGATTGTCGCCCGCCTGGCCTCCATCGAGGAATTGGCCGGCATGGACGTGCTGTGCTCGGATAAGACCGGCACGCTGACGGAAAATAAGCTCACCCTGGGCGAGCCGTTCGTGCTCGGCTCGAACGACCCGGCGGAGGTGATCCGCTGTGCCGCGCTGGCTTCGCGCGCCGAAAACGGGGACGCCATCGACCTGGCGGTACTCGGCGGCCTCCCGCCCAACGTCACCTTGAAAGAATTTACAGTGCGGGATTTCCAGCCCTTCGACCCGGTTCGTAAGCGCACCGAAGCTACCGTGGCGGGACCGGACGGCCGCACGTTTCGAGTGGCCAAAGGCGCGCCCCAGGTGATTTTGGGAATGGCCGCGGACCGGGAACAGATCGCCCCGCCAGTCAACGATGCCGTGAACCGCTTCGCCAAACGCGGCTTTCGCTCGCTGGGGGTGGCGCGGGCCGACGCGGATGGCGCCTGGCACATGGTGGGCGTGCTTCCGCTTTACGATCCGCCGCGCAGCGATTCGAAAGAGACCATCGCCACGGCGCGCAGCATGGGTGTCGCGGTCAAGATGGTCACCGGTGACCAGGTCGCGATCGCCAGGGAGATCGCCGCGCAGTTGGATTTGGGGACGAACATTCTGGAAGCCGATATTCTCGACAAGGCGACTCACGCGCAAGCCGGAATGCTGGCGCAGGAGATCGAGCGTGCCGATGGCTTCGCGCAGGTCTTTCCGGAACACAAATTCCACATTGTCGAGGAACTGCAGAAGCGCGGCCACATCGTGGGCATGACCGGCGACGGCGTGAACGACGCTCCGGCGCTCAAGCAGGCCGACGCCGGCATCGCCGTCACCGGCGCCACCGACGCGGCGCGCGCCGCTGCCGCAATCGTGCTGCTCTCGCCCGGCCTCGGCGTGATTATCGACGCCATCGAGGAGAGCCGCAAGATCTTCCAGCGCATGAACAGCTACGCGATCTACCGGATTGCGGAAACCATCCGGGTGCTGGTGTTCATGACACTGGCGATCCTGATCTTCAATTTTTATCCCGTGACCGCCGCCATGATCGTGCTGCTGGCACTGCTGAACGACGGACCGATTCTGGCAATCGCCTACGACCGCGTGCGCTACTCCGAAAAGCCGGAAGCGTGGAACATGGGGCTGGTGCTGGGAATATCGTCCGTGTTGGGGATCGCGGGAGTGATCGCGTCGTTCGGGCTCTTCTATATGGCCGAGAGGCTTTTCCATCTCTCGCGGGAAGTCGTGCAGACCTTCATCTTCCTGAAGCTGGCGGTGGCCGGGCACCTGACCATTTTCGTAACGCGCACGCGCGGCCCGTTCTGGTCCATCAAGCCCTCGCCGATTCTGTTGTGGAGCGCCATCGCCACCAAGTTGCTGGCGACCTTCGCGGCCGTGTACGGATTTCTGATGACGCCCATCGCCTGGAAGTGGGCGCTGCTGGTCTGGGGCTATGCCCTGGTCTGGTTCCTGGTGAACGACCGGCTCAAGCTGGTGGCCTATCAGATCTTCGATCCGGCGCACCCCGGGCTGTTGGCGCGGCTTCACGCCGGAAAACGGGCGGTGGCCTGAATGGGCACTCCGGCATTCCCAGAGGGACCACCGGGACCGGGCGCCACCGATCCGCTGACGGAGTTGGCACTCGATCTGCGGTGCTCGTGGAACCACGCGGCCGACGCATTGTGGGAGAAGCTCGACCCGGAGCTTTGGGACCTGACGAACAACCCCTGGGTCGTGCTGCAGACGGCCTCCCCGCGAAAGCTCGAAGCAGCGCTGGCCGATTCCGCGTTTTGCGCGAAGCTCGAGAGAGTCCTCGCGGAGAAGCGCGAAGTCGAGGTCGGGCCGGCATGGTTTCAGGAACAGCACGCCGGCGCGCCGCTGACGTCGGTCGCGTATTTCAGCATGGAGTTCATGTTGAGCGAGGCGCTGCCGATTTATTCCGGGGGCCTGGGCAACGTGGCGGGCGACCAGCTCAAGGCCGCCAGCGACCTGGGCGTTCCGGTGGCCGGGGTCGGCCTGCTTTACCAGCAGGGTTACTTCCGCCAGATGATCGATGCGCACGGGGTGCAACACGCGCTCTATCCGTTCAACGATCCGGGCCAGCTCCCCATCACCCCGGTGCGCGACGAGCAGGGCGAATGGCTGCGGCTTCCGGTGAACCTGCCGGGCTTCCGGCTTTGGATCCGCGTCTGGCAGGCGCGGGTCGGGCGGCGCCGGCTTTACCTGCTCGACAGCAACGACCCGGCCAATCTGCCTGAATATCGCGGCGTTACCAGCGAACTGTATGGCGGCGGCCCGGAGTTGCGCCTGGTGCAGGAACTGGTGCTCGGAATCGGCGGGTGGCGGTTGCTGCGGGTGCTCGGCCGGCCGCCCGAAGTGTGCCACCTGAATGAAGGGCACGCCGCCTTCGCGGTGCTCGAGCGGGCGCATAGTTATATGCGGGATTCCGGGGAGCCGTTCGCCGTGGCGCTCGAAGTCACGCGGGCCGGAAACGTTTTCACCACGCACACCCCGGTGGAAGCCGGCTTCGACCGCTTCGCTCCGGAGCTGATCGAAAAGTACCTGAAGTTTTACGCCGAAAGCCGGCTGCGGATTTCGATGGAGGAATTGCTGGCCCTGGGCCGGCGAAACCCCGCCGACCGATCGGAGCCGTTCAACATGGCGTATCTTGCACTGCGCGGCAGCGGCGCGGTAAACGGTGTGAGCCGGCTGCACGGCGAAGTGAGCCGCCGGATTTTTCAGCCCCTGTTTCCGCGCTGGCCGAGCGCCGAAGTGCCGGTCGGGTACGTCACCAACGGAGTCCACACACCGACCTGGGATTCTTCTTCGGCGGACCAGTTGTGGACCGAGGCCTGCGGCAAAGAGCGCTGGAGCGGCAGCCTCAAGGGCGTGGACCAGGCCCTGCGCGCCGTGCCGGACGAGCGGCTGTGGGAGATGCGGAGCGAGGCCCGCGGCCAACTGGTGGAGTACGTCCGGAAGCGGCTGGCCCGGCAGCTCGCAACACAGGGCGCTCCGGCGCAGGAACTGGAGCAGGCCGCGCGCATCTTCGACCCGAACACGCTCACGCTGGGGTTCGCGCGGCGCTTCGCGGAATACAAGCGGCCGAACCTGCTGTTGCACGACCGCGAGCGCCTGGCCCGCATTCTCCGCGACCGCGAGCGGCCGGTCCAGATCGTGGTGGCCGGGAAAGCCCATCCGCAGGACGGCGTGGGGCAGGCCATGATCCGCGAATGGAACGATTTCGTGCACCGTGACGACATCCGGCCGCACGCAACGTTTCTGGCCGATTACGATACGTTGATGGCCGCCCACCTGGTGGAAGGCGTGGACGTCTGGATCAACACGCCCCGGCGCCCCTGGGAGGCCAGCGGCACCAGCGGCATGAAGACGCTGGTGAACGGAGGTCTGAACCTTTCCGAACTCGACGGCTGGTGG
Organism: Bryobacterales bacterium; assembly: GCA_963794265.1. Taxonomy (GTDB): domain Bacteria; phylum Acidobacteriota; class Terriglobia; order Bryobacterales; family Bryobacteraceae; genus CAWCDJ01. Next base: position 1,469,650 of record CAWCDJ010000003.1, on the reverse strand, counting down.
GCCGAGGCCTACACGCCCGAAGTAGGCTGGGCCCTGGGGGACGGCCAGGAGCACGACAGCGACCCGGGCTGGGACGCCGCCGAAGCCGAAGCGCTCTACCGCCTGCTCGAGCAGGAAGTGGTACCGGAGTTCTACCGCCGCGACGCCCACGGCGTTCCCACCGGCTGGGTGCAGCGCATGCGGGAAAGCATGGCGCAGCTCACACCTCAGTTCTCGGCCAATCGCGCGGTGCGTGAATACACCGAAGGTTACTATCTGCGCGCGGCCGCCGGCTTCGGAAAGCGCGCGGCGCAGCAGAGCGCCGTCGCGAAAGACCTGCTTCGCTGGCGGGAAGAGTTGGCGCAACACTGGCAGGCCGTACGCTTCGGAGCCGTGACGGTAAAGGCCGAGGACGGCTGGTGGAACTTCGAAGCGCAGGTCTATCTCGACGACCTCCGCCCCGGCAGCGTGCTCGTGGAACTCTACGCCGAGGGCCGCGGCGCAGAGCCGCCCCTCCGTCAACCGATGGAGCGCGGGCCGGAACTGGTCGGTGCGGTGCGCAGCTACGCCTATTCGGCGCGAGTCGCGGCGAGCAGGCCGGCCGGCGACTTTACGCCGCGCATCGTTCCCTTCCACGAGGATGCCCTGGTGCCCCTCGAAGCGAATCAGATTTTGTGGCAGCGGTAGGGAACTTCAGACCGTCAACCCGGCCACCTGGCTTTCGTCGCAGACGGCGCAGCCCCGCGCCACCCTGGCGAAGATCACGGCAAAAGGCTGGAAGCCCTCGTAATCCAGGTTGACGATCCAGAGCGTGCGATCGAAATCGATCGCGCCGCGGATTCCCAGAAGCGCGAGAATCGCGTGGAACGCAATTCCGCTCACCGCCAGCACCGAGCCCCACAATCCCGTCTGGCCGGGCGTCCGGGTCTCATCGTATTCCGGATCGGTGTAGCGCTCTCGCCCGGGCGGCGGATCCTGCGGTTCGCGGAACCGCGCAAAGCACTCGCGGCAGGCGGTCTTGCCCGGAACGCAGATCTGCACTTCGCCCGCGCGGACCGCACCGTAAGCGCCGACGAATACGGACGGCAGCCTTCTGCCAAGCGAGACGGCGTTCACCATCGATTCGCAGCGCCGCGAATCGGCGCAGCAGACCAGCAGCCCCCGCGCGTCGTGGAACTTCTCGCAGCGCGCTTCGACGTCCAGGTTGGGGTTGATTTCGAGCAGCCTCGCAGCGAGCGCTTCGGCTTTGGGACGACCGACGTCTTTGGACGTCAGCATGTGGCGCCCCAGATTCTCGACAGCCAGGATCTCGGGGTCGATTAAGGCCAGTTTGCCCACGCCCGCCCGCGCCAGCATGTCCGCCAGCGCGCTTCCGAAACTCCCGCAGCCGATGATCGAGACGCTCGCGCCGGCTAGAACTGCCTGCTCCTTCGGGTTCCTGGCGTAAAAAGGGCCGGGCATGCCGGCCCTAGATGAGATCCGGCTGGCCGTCGTGTTCCTCGAGATACTTGACCACGACCAGCAGCGTGTTGGCGAACGTGGATTGAGCGGGCCGCCAGGCCCTGGTAACGCAAAGGCTCCTGCGGCTCGAAACACCGATCCAGCAATGCCCGACCATCGGATCCAGGTACACGTTGGGAGGGCACTGCGGGTACTTCTGCGGCTCGGCTTCCAGGACCACGCGGTAAACGCGTCCGGATTTGACGCCCTTCAGGCGGCCCTGGAATCCGAAAAACGGGCTGGTTCCCTTTTCGGAAAGTTCACAAGCGGAGGCGGGGTCGACCTGGCACTCGCGTCCGTCGACCGAGCACCGGGCGTAGGGCTTGAATTGTGGAAAGACTCCCGACATGAGCTCCACTTCTTTTTGCCAGCGCAATTCGGTCAGCATTGTCGAACCGGGGCGGGCTGTTCGTCAGCCCCAGATGGTCTTGGGCAACTTTACTTTGCGTTCCTCGACGGTATCGGGCATCTTGAGACGGATCACCGCTTCGTCTCCCCGCACCTCAACCTCCGGCACATCGGGCGTTTCGGGTGTACTTTCTTCCGTCAGATCCAGTTCTTCATCGATTGTCATGGTATCCTCCTGCTGCCGGCGCGTTCCGAATCGAACCGGAAGGCGCCGCGATGCGCAGCCCGGGAACCGGCACGCTGGCCCCGTGGCCGGTGGCGGTTGGAGCTGCTGGTTCGAAACCGAGCGTAGGGCGGTGTGGTTCGGAACCACTCGAATTCGCAAGCCAGGCGACCATGAGCAGCGCGATTCCGAACACAACGATGACGAGGAGCGCGGACCGGAACAGGCTAACCCTAGTCGCCTGGTTTCTCGGGTCGCCCGCCCAGCAACGGGCTTCGCTTTCCGTGAAGTTCAGCTCTTCATCGCCCATTGCATCCCCTTTTTCTGTACTCAGGCTAGCACCGGCGGTTTCGCGGTGTCCAGGGTATTTCGGGTGCGAATAGCACGCAAATTCACGCCGCATCGGTCTACCGGTTAGAGAGCAGGTCGGATGCCAACCGCCGAGCGGAAAAAGCAACAATGCAGCTTATAGTTTCAGAAAATGCGTGGAACATGAGATGCATGGATCATAGTTGCGAATGGCCTGCTCGCACTTCGCACGCAATTGTTCGGCAGGCAGCTGGAGCAGCGACGGGACGAATGCGCGCAGATCGTCTTCGATGGTTCGCTGATTCTGCGAGGTGGGGGGAACGATCCGGGCGTCCAGCACTATTCCATGGTCGTTCAACCGGTAGCGGTGGTAGAGAATGCCCCGCGGCGCCTCGGTGCAGCCGTACCCGGTACCCGGCCGAACGGGCAACTCCACGGCCGGCGCGGGTGGCGGCTCGTATTGTTCGATGAGCCGCAGCGCTTCGTCGCAGGCGTAGAGCACCTCAATGGCGCGAACCACGATGCTGCGGAACGGGTTGCGGCACGCCGGCCCCAGACCGGCGGCATGCGCCGCTTCCCGAGCCAGTGGAGAAAGCCGGTCGTAGTTGAGGTTGTAGCGCGCCAGCGGGCCGGCGAAGTACGCGCCGCTCCCATTCAGAACCGCCTGCAGCGCGGTGGAGTACGGAACCTGCTGCTCTACGAAGTATTCTTCGAACTCCCTGGCCGGAATATCCAGTCCCCGGCTGGATACCAGGCGGCCCTCCTCGATGGGGTATCCTTCGGCGGCGCGAAGGGCGACAAACACATAGTCGCGCTCGAAATCCGGGCACGGAAGGCCGCCCACCCAGCGCACGGTTTCAAGGGCGGCATCCCGCGCCCATTTCAATTCTTCGGCCACCGGCTCGAGATCGTGCGCGGAAGGCACCAGGTAAAAACCGCCGGCCCGCACATTGATGGGATGAATCGGACGTCCGCCCAGGACCGCCATCAGGAGGTTGCCCGCCTTCTTGAGCCGCAGGCCGCGCTGCACCACGCCCGGAAAATCGCGCGCCATCGCCACGGCATCCGGATAGCCGCAGAAATCCGGTGCGTGCAGAAGATAAATGTGCAGCGCGTGGCTTTCGATCCATTCGCCGCAGTAGATCAGGCGGCGCAGCGCGCGCAGTTGGCCCTCGACCCTTACGCCGAAGGCGTCTTCGATGGCCTGAGACGCGCTCATCTGGTAGGCAACCGGACAGATGCCGCAGATCCGCGCCGTGATGTCCGGAACTTCGGCATAGCTTCGTCCGCGGAGGAACGATTCGAAAAAACGCGGAGGCTCGAAAATTCTCAGCTTCACGTCGGCAACCGCGCCGTTGCGAATCCGGATGGTGAGTCCGCCCTCGCCTTCCACGCGCGCCAGCAGGTCCACCTTCAAGGTTCTACTCTTCATGCGCTTCGCTCTCCCGCCGGAAGGGCGCGGCCCACGCATTGAAGGTGCGGAAGACGTGCGCGAGATCCTGCTCTTTGGCCCCGAGCTTTCGGCACCAGCCCGCCAGCGATGCGGTGTTGGGCGTCTCCATCGGTCCATAACAGCCGTAGCAGCCGCGATTGTAGGAAGGACACAGCGCGCCGCATCCGGCATGGGTGACGGGGCCCAGGCAGGGCGTGCCGTGCGCCACCATGACGCACACCGTGCCGTTCCGCTTGCACTCCACGCACACGCTGTGCGACCGGATATTCGGCCTGCGTCCGTTGAGGAACGCGCTCACGACCTCCAGCAACTGGCGGTTGTTGATCGGGCACCCCTGCAATTCGAAATCGACCCGCACGTGCTCGGCAATCGGGGTCGAGGTGCGGAGCGTCTCGACGTACTGCGGGGCGGCATAAACGATGGAGACGAATTCCCGGATGTCCGCGAAATTGCGCAGCGCCTGAATACCTCCCGCCGTCGCGCAGGCGCCGATGGTCACCAGGTAGCGCGACGCGCGGCGCACCTTGTGGATTCGCTCGGCGTCGTGCGGCGTGGTGATGGATCCTTCGACCAGCGACAGATCGTACGGCCCCTTGACGGCGGCGCTCGAGGCCTCCGGGAAGTAGGCGATCTCGACCGCCCCCGCCAGCGCCAGCAGTTCGTCTTCGCAGTCGAGAACGCTCAACTGGCACCCGTCGCAGGAGGCGAACTTCCAGACCGCGAGTTTGGGCTTGGCACCCTCCATTCAGAGCTCCCTCACCGTGATCAGCGGCTTGACGCGGTCCCACCGAAACACCGGCCCGTCTTTGCAGACGAAGCTGGGTCCGAACTGGCAATGACCGCAAAATCCGACCGCGCACTTCATGTTCCGCTCCATGGAAACGTAAATCCGGTCGCTTCGCACGCCGCGCCTTTCGAGTTCGGCGGCGCTGAATCGCATCATGATCTCGGGGCCGCACACCAGCGCCACGGAGTTGCCCGGGGTAAACGGGGCGCGCGCAATCAGGCTCGTCACCACGCCCACTGAGCCGCGCCAGGAGCCGGTCGCGCGGTCTACCGTCACGAACACCGGCAGCCGGAGACCGGTCTCCCATTGCTTCAATTCCTTGCGGAAGAGAATGTCCGCCGGTGTGCGCGTGCCGTACAGCAGAACGACCCTGCCGAACTTCTCGCGCTGCCCCAGGATGTGGTAGAGAGCCGGACGCAGCGGCGCCAGGCCGATCCCCCCGGCGACGACCACCACGTCGTATCCTTCCATCCGTTCGACGGGCCAGCAACTGCCGAACGGTCCTCGAACGCCCAGCGCGTCGCCCGGTTCAAGCCGGCCCATGGCCTGGGTGACCGCGCCCACCGCACGCGTGGTGTGCATCAGCGTGCGGGGTTCGAGCGGGCTGCTGCTGATCGAAATAGGGACTTCGCCGACTCCGAAAACGTAGAGCATGTTGAACTGGCCCGCGGCGAACGGCGGTCTCGAAGTGCCGGCGGCCTCCAGTTCCACGGTAAATGTGTCCGCGGTCTCGCGGTGCGTCGCCCGCAGCAGGTAGGGCTGAGGGACCATCGGATGTATGGCGGATCCAGCCATCACCGGCGTACCTCGTAAACGTTCAGCAACTGCAACCGCGTGGCCTGAAGCCTCTCCTCGACGATCACCGAGAAGCGCTTGAGCAGTTCGAGCGCCAGTTCGTGGTCCTGCTCCGATTTCGCGCGCAGGCAGGCTCCGTCGAGGGCGATGGCCCGGAGCGCGTTGATGGCACGCGCGTCGAACCGCCAGCGGTACGGCGGAAACAGCCACGACCAGCCGAGGATATCGCCGTCCGAGAGGGTCTGGATGGTGATCGGGCCGTCGTGCGGAGAGTAGATTTCGAGCGCCACGCTGCCCTGCCGGATCAGGTAAAACTGGTTGGCTTCCTCCCCCTCGCGAAAGATGAATTGTCCCGCCGTAAAGCGCACATTGGAGGCGCAGCCGGTCAGCAACTGCAGATAGCGCGGGTCCAGGTTGCGGAAGAACGGGTGCCCGCTGAGGATAGGCTCAAGCGTTTCCATGCTGGTCTCTCCGGGCCGCATCGGCCGGCGGGCGCTCCGATTCGCGGATCGCCCGCACCTCTTCGGTGATGTCGATGGCCACCGGACACCACGTGATGCAGCGCCCGCAGCCGACACAGCCGGACGTGCCGAACTGGTCGAACCAGGTGGCCAGCTTATGCGTCATCCACTGCCGGTATCGTGCCTTGCTGGAAGTGCGGACGCTGCCGCCATGGATGTATGAGAAATCCGTGGTGAAGCAGGAATCCCACTTCTGCCATCGTTCCGCCACGCCGCCCGCCAGGTCTGTGGAATCTTCGACGGTGGTGCAGAAGCACGTCGGGCAGACCATCGTGCAGTTGGCGCAGGTCAGGCAGCGCTCCGCCACGTTGTCCCACCGTGGATGCTCGTAATTCCGGGTGAGCAGGCCGTGGATATCGGTGGTATCCATCGTGCGCCCCATCTGGCCCGCGGTGCGGCGGACCACCTGCTCCGCCCTCTCCACTTCGTCCGCCCGGGCCGCGCGGCACGGCAGTTCCCCCAGAACGGCGGCTCCCCGGTCCGACCCGCTTTCGACCACGAAGTAGTGGCGGCCGTCCTCCAGAATTTCGGTCAACGCCAGGTCGAAGCCGGAGGATGCCTTGGGGCCCGTGCTCATCGATACGCAGAAGCACGTGCCCCCGGCCTGGCCGCAATTGATCGCCACCAGGAATGCGGAATCGCGCCGCGCGCGATACCCGGGGTCGGCGAAGGGCCCTTCGAGGAAAACCCTGTCCTGGACGGCAATCGCATGGAGATCGCAGGAGCGCAGCCCGATGAGGGCGATCCTGCCGGCGGCCGGTTCCGGCTCTTCGATCTGAAACAGCCGCTCCGTCCGCCGGGCCTGCCACAGGCGGACGGCCGGCGGATGGAAGAACTGCTTGGCTGAATGCGGTCCGGCGACATAGCCGAACAGAGCCTGGTCCCCGCGCCGCTTCAGGCGGTAGGCGCCGCCCGTCTGCTCGTCGGTCCAACCCTCGGGAAGGTCCGCCGCCGAAGAGATCTCGCCGTAGACGATCGACCCTTCCCGCACCAATGGGCCCAGCAGGCGATACTCCTTCTGCTTGAGCGCGATGAGCAGGCGGTCGAAATGTTCACGCTCCAGGATGACCGGCACAAGCGTCGCTTCAGATGCTAGCGAAGGGTGGTGACAGCGGCAATCCGCCCTGGTGAGAACCGGTACAAATCCCCGTTCAACCGCCGCCGCGGCGGCTTTCGAAAAAGCGGTGGAGCAGTTCGACACACTCCGGCGCAAGTACACCTTCCACCACTTCCAGCCGGTGGTTGAGGATGTCGGAATCGGCGAGTTGGAACTTGCTGCGAACACCCCCGAAGCGGAGGTCGCGGGCCCCGAAAACCAGCCGGTCGATGCGCGCCGCGACCAGTGCGCCGGCGCACATAACGCAAGGCTCCAGGGTGCAGTAAAGCGTAGCGCCCGTTAGCCGGTAGTTGTGGATCTTTGCAGCGGCCTCGCGAATGGCCAGAATCTCGGCATGGGCGGTCGGGTCGTTGCGGGCGATGGGCGCGTTCCACGCGCTTCCGGCAATCTCCCCGCCAATCGCCACCACGGCGCCGACCGGAACCTCTCCGGTTACGCCGCCTTCGCGCGCCAGCCGCAGGGCTTCCTGCATGAAGCGTTGGTCCGGGTTCATCCGCCCATGGTAGTTCGAAAGCGGTGCCTTTTGGTCCGGCCCCCGTCAGAAGGGATATCGAATGGTTCGGCCCGCGGATCGCCTGGATTCCTGGAAGGAGATCGCCGCTTACCTGAAGCGCGGCCCCAGAACCGTGCAACGCTGGGAACGCGAGGAAAGCCTGCCGGTGCACCGCCTGCGCCATGACAGGCTGGGCCCGGTATTCGCCTACAGGTCCGAACTGGACGCCTGGTGGGACCGCAGGCGCGTGGAATTGCAGCCTCGTCCGGGCTCTTCGGTGGCCGTGCTGCCGTTCGCCGACCTGAGCGCGGAAAGAGACCAGCAGTACTTCTGCGAAGGCACGGCCGAAGAGATCATCGCCACGCTGGGACGGATTCCGGGACTCCGGGTGGCCTCGCGCACCGCGTCGTTCCAGGCACCCGGCCCCGGTACGGGGTGCCGCGAAATCGGCCGGCGCCTGGGAGTAGCCAACCTGCTCGAAGGCAGTGTGCGCAAGGCCGGCAACCGCTTGCGCATCGCCGTGCGGCTCACCGAATCGGAAACCGGCTTTCAACTGTGGTCGGCGCAGTACGATCGCGAGTTGAAAGAGGTTCTCGCGCTCCAGGATGAGATCGCCAGGCGCGTGTCGGAAGCCCTGGGCCGCACCCTGGGGGGCGGACCGGACACCGGCATCGGGGCCGAAGCGTGCTACCGGCGCGGGCGCGAGTATTATTACCAGTACAGCCCCGCGTCGGTCGAATGCGCCCTGCACCTGTTTTTGCGAGCCATGGAAATCGACCCGACGGCGCCCGAAGCGTATGCCGGGCTCGCAGACTGCTGGTCGTATCTCTATCTTTATTCCGATCGCACCGAGGCCCTTCGGGAACAGGCCGAGTGGGCCAGCGCAAAGGCGGTGGAGCTGAATGCCGCGTGCGCGCAGGCGCAGGCTTCGCGCGGGCTCGCGTTTTCTCTCGACGGGCGCGATCGGGAAGCGGAGGCGTCTTTCGAAACCGCGCTGCGGCTCGACCCCGGCCTGTTCGAGGCGAACTACTTCTATGCCCGGCACAGCTTCGCCCACGGACAGTTCGCCAAGGCCGCCGAGCTATACGAGCACTCTATGGCGGCGCGCCCCGAGGATTACCAGCCGCCGCTTCTGGTGGCGCAGGTGTACGACGCGTTGGGCAGGTCCGAGGACGCAAGCGAGGCCCGCCGCCGGGGCGTCGCCCTGGCAAAGCAGCACCTGCGGCTGTACCCGGACGATGCGCGTGCGCTCTATATGTCCGCCAACGGCCTGGTAGCCCTGGGGGAACCCGAACGGGGGCGGGAGGCCGCCGGGCGCGCTCTCAGGATCCGGCCCGGCGACCCGATGCTGTTGTACAACGTTGGTTGCGTCTTTGCGATGCTGGGGCTGGTGGAAGCGGCCCTGGAGTGTCTCACCAAGGCCGCGGCCGGCGGGCTGAAGCAGAAGGCGTGGTACGAAAACGATGGAAACCTGGATTCGATCCGCGCGCATCCGCGTTTCCAGGAACTGCTGAACTCCCTGGCGTGAACGCAGCCTAGCGGATGGTGACGCTGGCGTCGCTGTCCGCCGGTTTTCCGCCCGCGGCGCGAGCCAGTTCGATTTCCGCTTTGGAGGTGACCACCTGTCGGCCGTCCTCCTCTCCCACCCCCCAGACTCCCCGCAGCACCAGTCTGTCCCCGTACTTCGCAAACGTGAGCAGGCCGCCTGCGGTGTCATGGTGAGGCCGTGCTACGAAATCGTGCTTGAGCATCACGCGATGGATGCCGGTGCCGCGCGCTGGCATAAAATCAACGAGGTTGAAGCCCGGATCGAGCTTGATGAGGTAGTCGCCTGCCGGCATGGTCTGCTCCCCGGCCAGGAATGCGAAGGGAACATGAACCCGAAACAGTTGTCTTTCCTGCGCGCCGGCGGTTGTGGTAAACGCAGCTGCCACCAGACCGGCCGCGACAATCAGTCCAAGCTTCGAACTCAGATTTTTCATTTGGGATCCTTTCCGGCGTTGTTCGCCATTCGCTCAGACGAGGCAACGGGGAAAGGAGAACTCGCCATGCTCCGCCGCCCCGGGCGTGGCGTAGTTTGGCGCGATTTGGCGAGCGGCGCGAGGCCGCTTAGGATCCGTAAGTCCCCTGACGGTCGCGGCTCTGTTGGCATTACCTTCACAGAGCCGCGACCGTCAGAGCGGGCCGAGGCCGTGGTTATTTCTTGACAGTCGCTTAGTGGCGGAAATGCCGCACGCCGGTGAAGACCATGGCCGCTCCCAGCCGGTCGGCCGCCGCGATGACCTCGGCGTCACGCACCGACCCGCCGGGCTGAATGAACGCAGTCGCACCGTTCTTCACGGCTTCTTCGACGCCGTCCGGAAAGGGGAAGAAGGCGTCGGAAGCCACCACGGTTCCCTGGATCGGCAACACCGCTTTCATGGCGCCGAGTTTTACGGAATCGACGCGGCTCATCTGGCCCGCCCCTACCCCCACGACTTGCCCCGCACGAGCATAGACGATGGCGTTCGACTTGACGTGCTTGGCGACCTTCCACCCGAATTCGAGCGCCACCCACTCGTCCTCGGTGGGTGCCCGCCTGCTCTTCACCTCCGCCTTGGCGCGGTCAAGCGCGGCGTCGTCCGCGGTCTGCGCGAGATAGCCACCGGTGATGGACTTCACAACCAGCCGGTCGAGCCCCGGCGCCACGCGCAACAGCCGGAGATTCTTCTTGGCGCCGAGCACCGCCAGCGCGTCCGCGGAATAATCCGGCGCCGCAATCGCTTCGATGAAGGTCTTGGCAATCTCGCGCGCGGTCTCTTCGTCCATAGGCCGGTTGAGCCCGATCACGCCGCCGTAGGCCGAGATCGGGTCGCCCGCGTACGCTTTGCGATACGCTTCGGCAAGGCTTCGATCTTCGGAGCAGCCGCACGGATTGGTGTGCTTGATGACCGCCGCGGCGGGGTTTGAGAACTCCGAGGCCAACTGCCAGGCGGCATCGAGATCCACCAGGTTGTTGTAGGAGAGTTCCTTGCCCTGCAGTTGCTGCGCGCCGGCGATTCCGGCCCCCCGCTTGCCGTAAAGAGCCGCGGATTGGTGCGGGTTCTCGCCGTAGCGCAGGTCCATGAGCTTGGGGGCGCGCAGCGCCAGGTCGAGCGGCAGGTGGTCCTGATGGTCCACGCGTTCCAGCCGGGCGCTGATCGCGGAATCGTAATCGGCGGTGGTGCGGAAGGCTTTCTTTGCGAGGCGCCACCGGGTTTCGAGACACAGGTCGCCGCCCGCGGCGCGCAGCTCGTCGAGAATGGCCGGGTAGTCGCCGGGAGACACCACCACGGCCACGTCCTGATAGTTTTTCGCGGCGGCCCGAATCATGGTCGGGCCGCCGATATCGATGTTCTCGATCAACTCATCCAGGCGCGCGCCGGGTCTGGCGGCGACTTCCTCGAAGCGGTAGAGATTCACCACCACCATGTCGATCGGGACAATGCCGTGCTCTTCGATCGCGCGCATGTGCTCATCGCGGCTCCTCATGGCGAGAATGCCGCCGGCAATCTTCGGATGCAGCGTCTTCACGCGCCCATCCAGCATTTCGGGAAAACCGGTGAGGTCGGAAACATCGCGCACCGGCACGCCGGCCTCGCGGATCATGCGGGCGGTGCCGCCAGTCGAAACGATCTCGGCGCTGAGTCCGCTCAGGCTGCGGGCAAAATCGAGGACGCCGGTCTTATCGGTGACACTGATGAGGACGCGTTGAATTTTAGGCATCTAAAACGCAAGCGTAGCACGGAGAATGGACCTCGCAGCCGAAGCGGGCGTGCCGGAGGCCCGCGCTACTGGGCGCATTCGCCGCGGCCCAGATGAACCGAGAAGGCGACTTCGTCCCCCCAATCCTGGTACAGTTCGGGGAAAAGTTCGGCGGGCTTGGCGAGATCGGCCGTGAGCGTGCGGAACGTCTCCACTTTGTGGCGCATCACGTAGGCGCGGAACGATTCTCCAGGCAGGCGGTGGGCCAGGAAATGATCGAGCACGCGGGCCACGGCTTCGGGCGCGAGGCGGGCGGGAATCGACTGCACCGCCAGGCCGAAGCGCATAATGCCCTCTTCGTCGTAGCCGCCGCCCAGCAGCATCAGGTAATACGGCACTTCCCGGCCCTCGATCTTGCGCGCGTTGCCGTAGAACCCGATGTCGCCGATCCAGTGATGGCCGCAGGAGTTGGGGCAGCCGCTGGCCTTAATCGTGAGGCGCGCCACCTGCGGGTCGTCATACCCCCGCACGGCCTGCTGGAGCGCCGCCCCCAGGTTCATGGTCTTGGTCAGCGCCAGGTTGCAGGAATAGGCGCCCGGGCACGTGAGGACGTCGATGATACGGCCCGCGCCGGCATCCTCCAGGCCGATTTCCGCCAGCGCGGCATACACCTGGGGCAGCCGCGCCAGCGGAATGTAGGCCAGCACCAGATTCTGGTCGATGCCCACGCGGACCAGTCCGTCACCCGCCGTCTCGGAGAGGCGCGCCACGCCGCGGAGTTGCGCTCCCGTGATGTTGCCCTGGTCGATTCGCACGATCGCGGCGGCGTATCCCGCCTGGCGTTGTTCCACCACGTTGCTCTCGAGCCATGCGTCGTACCGCGGGTCCTGGCTGCGGCCGGGCTGAAGCACCGGCAGCAGCGCTCCGTTGCCGAGCGGGGGCGGCTGGGATTGGAAGCCGCCGAAACCTTCCGGCACCACCTCGGGCCATTCGATCCCGCCGTTGGCGAGAATATCCTCGTATTCCTTCTCGATCTGCTCCTTCAGCCACTCGAAGCCGCGCTCCCGCATGACGAACTTCATCCGGGCCTTGTTCTTGTTCTGGCGGTTGCCGTAGCGGTTGAAGACCCGGATCACGGCTTCGCTCCGGTTGAGCAGCCTCTCTTCGGGTAGAAATTCGTCGAGCAGTTGCGCCTCGGTGGGAAGCGGCCCGAGCCCGCCGCCGATCACGACGCGAAAACCGCGCCTGCCCTGGCGCATCTCGGCGCGCAGTCCGACATCGTGAATCGCGCCCTGGACGCAATCGCGCGCGGCGCACCCGTCGAAGGCGAATTTGAATTTGCGCGGCAGGTTGCCGGTCAGGTCCTTGCGCAAAAAGGCGTACGCCAGCCGCTGCGCGTACGGGCGGACGTCGAAAACTTCGTCGTGTGCAATCCCCGCCCAGGGGCACGCCGTGACGTTGCGGACCGTGTTGTAGCAGGCCTCCCGATTCGTCAGGCCGGCATCGGCCAGCACGTGCATGAGGTCCGCCACACCGCTCATCGGAACGAAATGGAACTGCATATTCTGGCGGGTCGTGAGATGGCCTTTTCCGCCGGCGAATTCGTCGGCCACCCGGGCCAGTTGCTCGATCTGGGCCGCCGTCGCCAGGCCGCTCGGAATCTTGCACCGCACCATCTGAACGCCCGGCTGGCGCTGGCCGTAGATCCCGTGTTTCAGGCGATAGGGGCGGAATTCGGCTTCTGGGATCTCCCCGGCCAGGAATGCCGCAGCCTTTACACGGAACAGCTCGATTTCTTCGCGAACTACGCGATCATGCTCATTTTCAAAGTGCTGGCGGGAGTTGAGAGCATCCTGAGTGACAGTTGCCATAGATCACCTAATTCTCTATCGATATATAGATCTTACTAGAAAAGGGGATAAATTTCAAACGGCCAGGCGGACGGCGTGGTAGCCGCACATTCCATGCACGCCGCCTCCGGGAGGCGTCGAGGCCGAGCAGAGAAAGACGCCCTCCACGGGAGTCCGGTAGATCAGCGGGGTAGGCCGCAGGAAGACTTGGCGCAGGTCGATGGCGCCGCCCGCAATGTCGCCGCCGACCAGGTTGGGGTTGTAGGCCTCGAAATCGGCCGGGCTCATGCTGTTGCGCGCGAGAATGCGGGCGCGGAAGCCCGGCGCGAAGCGTTCGATTTGACGCTCGATGGCCGCCGCCAGATCCTCCGTGGAGCCCTGGGGCACGTGGCAGTAGGCCCAAGCGGTGTGCTTCCCGGCGGGAGCGCGGGTCGGGTCGAACAGGCTGGTCTGCGTGAGCAGCACGAACGGAGGACCTCGATGGGCCGATTCCCAGCCCGCAATCTCTTCGAGCGTGCCGCCCAGGTGTACGGTCCCGGCGAGCGCGCATTCGGCGGCGCGCCAGGGGATCGGCGCATCGAGCGCCCAGTCCATCTTGAACGCCCCCGGACCGTAGCGGAACGCCTGCAGGGCGCGGCGGAAGGGCGCGGGGAAACGGTCTCCGCCGAGCGCCTCCAACTGGCGCGGCCCGATATCGCACATCACGATCCCGCTTCCGGGAAGGGTGGTAACGCGCGATTCCGTAAGCACCTCGGCGCCGAGCGTGCGCAGGTAACCGGCTAGGGCATCGGGAATCCGCTGCGAACCGCCGCGGGGAAAGGGCCATCCCGCGGCGTGGGCGCAGATGCCCAGCACGATCCCTATGGCCGCGCTCGGCGCCTGTTCGAGCGGCATGACCGAGTGCGCCGCCAGCCCGGCAAACAGGGCACGTGCCCGCGTCTCGCGAAAGAGCGAATCGGCCAGGCCGCGGGCGGAGCGGATGGCATCTAGGCCGAACCGGGCCATGGTGAACGGGTGCCGGGGGATCTGGGGAGGCGCCAGCACGTCGTGCCGCAGGCTTATCCATCGGGCGGCCAGCGGGGCGAACAGGCCGTGCCAGCGGGCGCCATCGCCGCCCAGTCCTGCCGCCGTGCGGGGGATCGAACGATCGAGCACCACCGCCGTGCCGTCATCGAGCGGATGCGCCAGCGGGACTTTGGGATGGACCCACTCGAGCCCGTGCGCGGCCAGCGGAAACTGCTCGAAACAGGGCGAGCACACCGCCATGGGGTGAACCGAGGAACAGACGTCGTGCAGGAAGCCGGGCAGCGTGAGTTCTGCGGAACGCACCCCGCCGCCTACCTGGGAAGCGGCTTCGAACACGGTGACCGGATATCCGGCGCGCGCCAGCAGGATGGCTGCCGCCAGCCCGTTCGGCCCCGAGCCGATGACCTGCGCGCGGGTTTTCGCCGGAATGGCCAACCTCAGATATTGTAAAAGAGATGCAGAAGAAACGTCTTGGCAACAGTGATCTGGAGTTGACGCCGATCGGCGTCGGTGCGTGGGCCATGGGCGGCGGCGGATGGGCGTTTGCGTGGGGCCCGCAGGACGACAACCAGTCGGTAGAGGCGATCCACGCGGCGCTCGACCACGGCGTGAACTGGATCGATACCGCCGCGGTTTACGGCCTCGGGCACTCCGAGGAAGTCGTGGCCCGTGCCCTGGCGGGGCGAGCCAACAAGCCCTACGTGTTTACCAAGTGCGAGCGCAACTGGGACGAGAATCGCAAGATTTACGGCAGCCTCAAAGCCGACTCCGTCCGGCGGGAATGCGAAAACAGCCTCCGGCGCCTCAAACTGGACGTGATCGACCTCTACCAGATCCACTGGCCCGACCCGGAAGCAGACGTCGAAGAGGGCTGGAGCACGCTCGCAAAACTCAAAGAAGAGGGCAAGGTGCGGTGGATCGGCGTTTCGAATTTCAACGTGCGCCAGATGGAGCGGTGCCGCGGAATCGCGCCGATCACGTCGCTGCAGCCGCCCTATTCCGCCGTCTCGCCCGAGATCGAGGGCGAGGTGCTGCCCTATTGCCGGGAGCACGGGATCGGCGTGATCGTGTACTCGCCCATGAAGTCCGGGCTGCTCACGGGCAAGATGACCAGAGAGCGGGTGGCGGGTTTGCCGGATGACGACTTCCGCAAGCGGGCACTCGCGTTTCAGGAGCCGCAACTGACCCGCAACCTGGCTCTGGCCTACCTCATGAAAACGATTGGAGAGCGGCACGGACGCACGGCGGGGGAGGTGGCGATTGCGTGGACCCTGCGGCATCCGGCGGTCACCGCGGCGATTGTGGGAATGCGGTCGGCGGAACAGACCAGGGGAGTGATTGGAGCCCTGGAGTTTCGTCTGACCGGCGAGGAGATCGCCGAAATCGACTCCTTCCGCGCGGCGCCGGTGGCCGGCTGAACCGCCCGGCCGAAAGCGCCGATGCCCCACCTGAAAGCGGATTACAATCGCATTGTGAAACCAGCAAGCGAAGGGGTGCGGGATGGTGGGGACTCTTGTCCGGCCTGAAAGGTAAGAACGTTCTGATTACCGGCGCCGGCCGCGGCGTCGGTAAGCGGCTGGCTCTTGGATTTGCCCAGGCCGGCGCAAGAGTCGGACTGTTGGCGCGCAGCCCCGGCGAACTGGATTTGGCCAAACTCGAAATCGAGCAGGCGGCCGGTAACGCGCTTCGCCTGCGGGCCGACGTCCGCGACCTGGAAGAACTCACGGCGGCGGTGGACCGCATGCGCGTGGTCTTCGGCGGCGTGGATGTCCTGGTTGCCGCGGCGGGCGTTCAGGGACCCATCGGCCCCCTGCTCTCGACCAAGCCGAAGGCCTGGAGCGAAACCCTCGAGATCAACCTGCTCGGCGTTGTGAATTCGTGCCGGGCGGTGCTGCCGGCGATGGTGGCGAGGCGTTCGGGGAAGATCATCCTGATCGCGGGCGGGGGCTCGAGTAAAGCGCGTCCCAATTTCAGCGCCTACGCCGCCTCGAAGGCCGCGGTGGTGCGGTTCGCCGAGTGCCTGGCGGCCGAGGTTGCCAACGACAACGTCCAGGTGAACTCGATTTCGCCGGGCGGCGCCTACACCCATATGACCGACGAGATCCTGCACGCCGGCGAGGATCGGGCCGGCGCGCGGGAAATCGGTGACGCCGAGCAGGTGCGACTTACCGGCGGCGTGGCCCCCGAAAAACAGATTCAACTGGCGCTGTTCCTGGCGTCGGAGCGCTCCAATCACATCACCGGCAAGCTGATTCATGTCCACGACGACTGGAAGCGCTTCGAACGGGAGAACATGAAGCCGGAGTTGTACACGCTCCGGCGGGTTCAGAAGCTCTGATGAGCGGAAAGCGTATTCCGCGGCGGACGGTGGCGGGCCTGGTGCTGGGATCGCTGGTCGTCGCGGGTGGGCTGGCCGCGGCCCTCGTTATGCTGTTCCAGACCACCGACCGGGATCCGCAGGAAGTGGTTCTGGCCGCGCAGCGCGTGCTCCGGGAGCGCTTTCCGGAAGCTGCCGGGATTCGCTTCCCGCCGGTCAGGGGCACCCACCTCGAATCGCAAGGGGAAAGCCGGTACCTGGTCACCGGATGGATGGAGATCACCAGCCCGGAAGGCGAGAAAGCCGTGTTCGATTTTGCGTGCGTGATGCTGGCGGCGCCCGGCGGCCGGTGGGTTTCGGAAAAGGTGGAGATCGTACCGCGGCCCTAAAGCCGGCTACAGGATTTTGCGCAGTTCGAGCGTCACGGTACGGACTTCCTGCCCGCGCTCGATCAGCAACGTGCAACTCCGGCCGTCGTGAGACAGTTCTTCCTCGACCATCATGGGCGACAGGCGAATGACCGGCACGCCATCCACCGCCACCAGCAGATCGGACTCGCGGATCCCCGCGGCGGCGGCGGGAGTGCCGGGAAGCACCTGAAAAATCCGGTGGACGTCGGCGCGCGCGGTACGCTCCACGCGGATCCCGGAAGCGTCGAACAGCGACGGGTCCTGAACGTGGCGGTTGGCTTCGAAAATCGCCTGGCCGCGGGCAAAATCGAAGAAGATCCGGAACCGCCGCAGGAACTCGACTCCGATCATACCGTCGGGTTCGGAGGTGCCGCCGAACCCTCGCGCAGGGAAACGCCGGACCACCGGTTCTTCGACGCGCAGGGGGCCGACCGAGAAGCGCCGGAGCCGCGCGGCGTTCAGGCCGACGCTGTCCGGCACCCATTTCAAGCCCCGATCGAGCAGGCGCGCGCGCTCGACGAAGGCGTGGCTCAGGTAGAGGATGCTGCCCGCCGCTCCGGTGTCCATCACAAACCTCCCGGCAACCGTCTCGCCGCCCGGCAGCACCAGGGTGGCGGAGACGTAGGGGTTGGTGCCGGCCACCGTAAAGGCCACCCGCGCGCCGCTGCCGCGATACTCGAACGCCGCGGCGTCATACAGCCGGATGGCGGGAGTTTCGTAGTCGAATTCCACCACATAGCGGGCCAGCACCGCCAGCGCCAGAATGCCATCCTTGCCGAGCGGCCTCTGCTTGATCACCAGTTCCTGGTTTTCGAGGCGGAGACCGGGGAGATCGGCGGTGACTCGGGCGCGGCCGTCCGGTTCCAGGCTGCCATCGGCAGGGCTGGCGCTCTGCCCCATGGCGGTGGGTTGGATTCCGAGCGCCAGGGCCTTGGCCAGATCGATGAACAGGAGCGGACCACCTCCGCCGCTATCGAGTTCCAGCCACAAAGGCTGGGATCCGTTCAGCCGCACGGGCACCTGGATCTGGTGGAAGTCGTTGAGGCGCGCCGGCAAGGTGAGCGGGCCCGTACCCGCGCTCCACAGCGGAGCTGCGAACGCCGCCAGAACCGAGCGCCGGGTCAGGCGGAGGCGCGCTTCAGTTGGCCGCATGCCGCATAGATATCCAGCCCGCGCGGTTTCCGCACAAAACACGGGATGCCCCGGCGCACGATCCGCTGGAAGGCGGCTACACGCTCGGGATCGGGGGTTTCGTACGGGATCTCGGGACCGGGGTTGAGGGCAATCAGGTTTACTTTGCAGTTCAGGTTCGCGAGCAGCTTCATAACGCGGCGCGCGTCGGCATCCGTATCATTGACTCCTTTGAGCAGAACGTATTCGAAGGTCAGCTTTTCCCAGGGGCGCAGGGGGTAGGCCTTGCAGGCCGCCAGCAGGTCTTTGAGATGGTACTTGCGCGTGATGGGCATCAGCTCGCGGCGCATCTCCTCGTTAGACGCATTGAGCGAAATCGCCAGTTTGGGCCGGATCGCCTCGCGCCCCAACTCCTCGATCTTGGGGATAATTCCGGCCGTCGAGATCGTAATGCGCCGCGGAGAGAGAGCGAAGCCCTCCGGATCGAGCAGGATCCGGGTGGCTTTCAGGACCGCGGGCAGGTTGAGCAGCGGCTCGCCCTGTCCCATCATGACGATGTTGATGCGGCCGGAATCGCGGCGCAGGCCGTTTTCACGGGCGACCAGCAGTACCTGGCCGACGATTTCGCCGGCGGTCAGGCTGCGCTCCAGGCCGAGTAGCGCGGTCATGCAGAACTTACAATCCACCGGACACCCGACCTGGCTCGAGATGCAGAGGGTGTCGCGGTCGCCTTCGGGCATCAGGACGGTTTCCACGGTCCGGCCGTCCTCCAGCCGCAGCAGGTAGCGGCGAGTGCCGTCGGAGGATTGATAGAGGTGCTCAATTTCGGGCAGGCCCAGCCCGTGGCTACCGGCCAGGGACTCGCGAGCACCCGCTGGAAGCGCTGTAATTTGAACGAGTTCCGAAACACCAGCCTGGTACAACCCCTGGTAGAGCTGCTTCGCCCGGTATCCCGGCTGATCGGGGCCCAGAAGCTCGCGGAGGTCCGCGAGATCCATGCCCACGAGAGGTTCGGACATCCGCTACCAGTTTAGCGGATTGGCGCCGGAGGCCAGAACAGTGTTACAAAAAGAACAGGACCTTCCCGAGTTTTCCAGTATGACGCACTCCATAGCCCCCGCACGAGACATTGAAATGACCACGCTGTCTAACGGCGTCCGCATCATCACGGAGGCCATGCCGCACGTGCGCTCGGTCTCGGTGGGGATCTGGATCGGCACCGGTTCGCGCCGGGAAGCCGGAGAGCAGAACGGCATCTCGCACTTCATCGAGCACATGCTGTTCAAGGGAACCACCAGCCGCTCGGCCGAAGAGATCGCCCGTTCGGTGGATTCGATCGGCGGCAACCTGGACGCCTTCACGGCCAAAGAGCTGGTCTGCTTCAACACCAAGGTGTTGGACGAGCACCTCTCGCAAGCCTTCGACGTGCTGTCGGACCTGGTTCTCCATCCGCTGTTTCGGGACGAGGATATCGAGAAGGAAAAAGGCGTCATCCTCGAAGAGATCAAGATGGAGGCGGACAGCCCCGACTACCTGGTGCACGAGATCTTCTCGTCGAATTTCTGGAAGGACCACCCGTTGGGCAAGCCGATTCTGGGCACGCCGCAGTCGGTGAGGCGCTTCGACAGCGACATGATCCGCAGCTACTACGCCAGCGTTTACGAGCCTTCGAACCTGATGGTGACGGCCGCGGGTAACCTGACTCATGAGCGGCTGGTAGCGCTGGTCGAGAAATACTTCTGCGCGCTTCAGCCGGGGCCGCCGGCGCCCCCGGACCAGACGCCCAGCACGCATGCGCGGATTGCACTGCGCCACAAAAAGGCGCTCGAACAGGTGCACGTGTGCCTGGGTGTGCCTTCCTACCCGCTGCCGCACCACGAGCGCTTCGCGTGCTACGTGTTGAACACGCTGCTGGGCGGCGGCATGAGCTCCCGGCTGTTCCAGAATATCCGCGAGCGGCAGGGGCTGGCGTACGCGGTGTTTTCCGAGCTCAACCCCTACCGCGACACGGGGTGCATGGCGATCTACGCGGGCACCTCGATCGAATCGGCCCGGCAGGTGGTCGAGTCCATCACCAAGGAGTTCCGGCAGCTCAAGGAACAGCCCGTGACCGATGAAGAACTGCGCCGCGCCAAGGACCACCTGAAGGGCTCGCTGATGCTGAGCCTGGAATCCACCGCCAGCCGCATGTCGAACCTGGCGCGGCAGGAGATGTACTTCAACCGGTTCTTCACTCTGGATGAACTGGTGGAGAGCATCGAAGCGGTCACCAGCGATGACGTGCAGCGGATCGCGCTGACCTTCTTCGATTCGAAGCAGATCGCCCTGACGGTGTTGGGCAACCTGGAAGATTTCAAGATAGGCCGGGACGACCTGGCCTGCTGAAGACCTGCGCTTCGAAGACCGAGAGGTGGGCGCGGGGGTCGAGCCACGCGCGCGGGCCAAGCAGGCTCTTGCGGGCTAGTGCGGCGAGAAACTGGTCGGCGCCCCACCCGCGGCCGGAAGCCACCTGAGGCAGAAGCAGCCCGGACCGTCCACCGATTTCGAGCAGGCCGCCATCGCGGCCACAGCAGAAGCGGGAAGGGTCGCCGAGGCGGCGAAGCGGCGTCAGAATCGAAATCTCAATATCGATCAAGCCCTCCGAGCTGATGGCGGGCTCGAACCGCGGATCGTCGAGCGCCGAAGCCAGCGCGAGTTCGGCCGTATCGATGGCCAGGCACTCCCGCCCTACCGTGTTGCCGACACAGCCGAGCAGTTCGCCTTCCCGGTGCAGGCTGACGAAGACCCCGCGGCGAGCGGAAAGCGCCGGCGACCTTCTGGCCGGAACCGGCTCCCGCCTGCCGGTGGCCCGCAGGCAGCCGAGAGTCCGTTCCGCGCTGTCGAGCAGGGCTTGAGCATCCGCGACATCGAGGTCGAAGACTTCGCGCGGATAGAAGCCTAGCGCGGCGTAGCTGACCGAGTGCCGGAAATCGTTGCCGATGTCGCCGGAGGTCTGATAATCGAGTACCTCCTGGAACGCGCGGCCGGAGGTGAGCCGGTGGAGGACATCCAGCAGAAGCGCGATCGGGTCCACCCCGCAGACTGTGGCACGGCGCTGCGCGATAGTCTTCAGGAACAGCCCCGAATCGATGCTGCCGGCCGCGTGAATGCAATCGAAATCCAGCTCGCGCAGCCGGGACGCGACTTTCCGGTCGGCGGGGAAAGGCACGTAGCCGAAATCGGGACCGTAATGGGTGAAGTCCGAAGAAACCAGGAAGACGGTGCCCGGGCGCCAAAGGGCGGCAAGCTCATCGGCGGCACGGGCGCGCTCCTCCGCACTCATCGGCCCTACATAGAGACCGGTGACGGCGGCAGCGGCGGCGGCTTTCTGGAGAAACGGAACCTGGATTTCGAGGGAGTGGTCGCAGACCAGGCGCTCGGTGACGCGAGGGAACGCCTGCGGATCCAACGCCAGGGCGCCCAGCGGCGTCCGAATGGAGGCGACGTCCGGAGCGGCGATCCCGCGCAACCCGCCCCGATGCGGAAATGCCAACAAAATGATCCGCTCCGGCTTTAGCTGTTGGATCGCCCGGTAGACCGCGGCGGCCACGGCGCCCGACCACTGCGGCGCGGCGTGCGGAACCACAAAGCCCAACCCGCCCGGGTGTAAAGAGGCGCGCGACTCGGACCGGGCAAAGCAATCCTCCAGGAGAGTTTCGAGTTCGGAGGCCCGCTCCGGATACCACGTACCGGCGTACGGCGAAATGTGAGCATCCGGCATCGATCAGCCGCAGCGGATGTGCAATAAATGAGCCTCGGAATTGGATGGAGTGCGATGGTCCCGCCAGACCCCCGGGATGGCGGTTCCGCACTCGGGGCAGGCGCCGCCCGACAGGCGGTTCTCCAGCACGCGGAATCCGTTCCTGCGAATCAGGGTTGCGGCGCACGAAGGGCAGCAGGTGTCCTCGAGATTAGCAGTCCGGCCAGGGGAATTGCCGGCGTAGACATAATGGAGCCCCGCTGCCCGGCCGATCCCTGCCGCACGAACTAACGTCTCGGGCGGCGTGTCGTCGGGGCCGGTCATTTTATAGTCCTTATGAAAAGCCGTCACGTGCCAGGGAATATTGATGGAAATTTCAGCAATAAATTCCGCAATATGTTGTAATTCCTCATCAGAATCATTGAACCCCGAAACCAGCAGAGTGACAATCTCCAGCCAGAAGCCCATCTCGAAGATCCGGCGGATCGAGTCGAGGATCGGCCCCAGGCGACCTCCCAACTCGTGGTACCGGCGGTCATCAAAGCTTTTCAGGTCGACTTTGTAAAGATCGACCCACGGGCGCAAGTATTCCAGCACCTCGGGAGTGGCGTTTCCGTTGGAAACAAAGCCCGTAGTGAAGCCCGCGGCTTTTGCCTGGCGGAAAACGCGGACAGCCCATTCTGCAGTGATCAGCGGCTCGTTATACGTGCTGACGACGGTGGCGGCACCTTGGCGGCGGGCGAGATTCACGAGTTCCGTGGGCGTAGCAGGCCGGAAATCGAGGGGAGACCGATAGTCCCGGAGAGCTTGGGAAGAAACCCAGTTCTGGCAATAGCCGCAGTGCAGGTCGCAGCCCAGCATGCCGAAGCTAAGCGCGCGGCTGCCTGGAAGTGCATGAAAAAACGGCTTCTTTTCGATAGGATCGCAACAGGCAGCGTTGACGTAACCGTCTGGCGCATAAAGCTTGCCGCCACGGTTGAACCGAACTTTGCAGACGCCAGCGAAACCGGACGGAATGGGGCATCGGTGGCCGCAAGCAAAACATTCCACTCGATTGCCGTCGAGGACCCGGTACAACTCCGCCTCGCGGGTCTGCCGGGCCAGTACTTCAGCAAGAGACAACATGGCTGGGAACCTGACCCAGTCCCATCATAACTCCTGGCAACGCGGAGGATTGATCCCCGGATGTTCAGGATGTTAACGTGAATCGAACTGTATGGGGAAAACTGAGACCTGGAGTCAACGGGAGTTGGTGGCTCGGCATGGCAGAAGCCACCGAAGCATCTTCCCGCTGATGCTGGTTCTGATGGTGGTGATTTGCGGCATAATTGGTACCGCCATTTTTGGATATTCCAGCAATCCGCAACGCTCCGGACAGCCCATACAGATGCAAGCCGTTCAGGTTTTCCTCAATTCGGAACTGGGAATCAGTGGAGGGAGCCGGGCCGAAATGGGACCGGAAAACGAAACAGAGATCAAGAATTTGGGCGGAAACCGTTACGAGGTAGACGGCTGGGTCCAATCTTTGAACAACGGCGGCTTGAGCCGCATTTACTACTATTCCTGCACGATCCGGGAAACTCCACAAGGCGATTGGACGAAAGAAAGTCTGAATTTGTTCGGGCAGAACTGAATCCCTCCCCCTCGTACTAGTACTAGAGCGCACGCGGAACTGACCGTAGGACCGTGGCTTATTTGACGCTAGCCTCGGTGTATCGTATGATACGGAGGTCTATAAAATTTGCGTTAATGTGTACATTTGTCGTCTGGACAAAAGGATTTGGAGGAAATTAATGAGGTTTGCGACGAGCGGTATCAAGGCCCAATTGCCCTTTCTGGCCGCGTTAATTGTGTTGGGTTTCGGCCAGACCGCGCTGGCAAATCCCGTGTTTTCGCCATGCCAGACGGGGTCGGCGACCTCCTATGCAGGGCTGAAATGCTCGATCGGTGACTACTCGTTCACATTTCCGACCGGCTTTTATGTGTACACGCCGGGTGATTCTTCCGTGCCCTACAATGCGGTGACGGTGACGCCGGTCGGAGACGGCGGCGCGGGTAGTCCGACAGGCTTCATCTTCAGCGCCAACAACTGGACGGCCTCCTATAACAATTCCGTAGCTGCCGATGTCAACATCACCTTCTATGTGAATCTGGACATGGATCCCAGCCAATATATGATCGGCGCAGGAGCGATGAGCCTGAACAGCACGCTGACGAATCCCGGCCCGAATACGGAAGTTGGTGGTGGTGAGACCTTTACCGACAACGGCACGAACCAGCCTCTTGGCACGCTGAATCTGAATGATTTCGACCCCGGCACGAATATGACCTCCGGCCAGATTTACCTGGGCGCCACAAACATCAATGTCAACAAGGACATCGTGATAGTGGCCGCCGACGAGGGCAGTATCGCCAAACTGAACAGAATCGAGGAGACGTTCACCTATATGGCGATCCCGGAGCCCGGTTCGTTCCTGCTCGCAGGCGCAGGCTTCGGATTGCTTTTCCTGCTCCGGCGCCGGAAGCAAGGGCTCCTTATGATCATCGGGTTGGCCGTGCTGGCTGCGATGATCTCTCCGGCCGCTCATGCGAGCCCAATTAACTGTCTCAGCATCACAGAGAGTCACGGAAGCCATGCCACTTTGCAGGATTTCATGAATCAAGGTGCCTGCTCCGTCGGAGATGTGACGTTTGGATTCGGTCCCTCTTCCTTCACAGAGACCGGCAGCGCGACCAGGATTCCGAGCGCAAGCACCATCACTGTAAACGTCCAGGGCATGGGCTTCCAGTTCACTTTTCTGGCGATCGTGAACGGCGGCCAGAGCGAGACGTTTGGCATTACGTACACCGCCACGGCCGCAACCGGGAAAGTCGCCGGGTTCTCGTCGGGAGACACGGTCAGCTATAACGGGACCCACAGCTACAGCGGCAGTTCCATTCAGTTGAAGGACGGGGCGACCACGCTCTCGACGGTTGCATTCCCGGCCGGCGGCGTCGGCAGTGCCTTCGCTCCGGTCCTGCCCGGCACCACCCTGACGATTGTCGACACGATGCATCTGAGCGCCACCGGTGCGGGCAGTTATGCCCATATTTCGAATCTGACCAATGACCTGACCATGACTCCCGAACCGCTCACTTCGGTGCTGTGCGGGGCCGGTCTGCTGGTCATCGGCTTGGCATTCCGCTCGCGAAAACCGAAGGCCTGACCCGTCTTCAGCAGTTTAAGCCTCCCTGGAGCCGGCTCCCACTGGAGTCCCTTCCCGGTCCGCGACTTTTCCCTTATACAATAGGCTGAATGGAAGACATGGCTCCCACGCTGCTCGACCGGGGGTGGAGTCGTTTCGCCGCGCTCGTGTTTGCCATCCTGCTTCTGGCGATCATCGCCGGCGGCGCCTATTGGCTTCAGCGCCCGGGCTCCCATGCAACGGACGACCCAGTCGGCATCGCGGAAAGCTTCGTATCCCGGCGAATCCCCGACGGGTACACTGCCCACTTCAATCCACCTGAATGGACCCAAGTCCGGCGTGAGGGCCCGAAATACATCGTTTCCGGCTGGCTGCAGGCTGTCGGACGGGTGGGCGATCTCGTCTCCATGAGCTACAGGGTGGAACTGCGGGAGAGCCCTGGCGGCTGGACCGCGGAACACGTGGAACTGACCCAGCAATAAACGAAAACGGCCGGAGGCGAACCCCCGGCCGTGGTGTTGAGAACAGCAGCTTGCCCTACGCGGTGCGCATGGCTTCGGACTTGTCGCCCGAGATGGCAGCCTGCGCCGCGGCCAACCTTGCGATCGGTACACGGTAGGGGGAGCAGGAAACGTAGTCCATGCCCACCCGGTAGCAGAACTGCACCGAACTCGGCTCGCCGCCGTGCTCGCCGCAGATGCCGACTTCCAGTTCGGGACGGGTCTGACGGCCCTTTTCCACCGCCAGCTTGACCAACTGTCCGACGCCTTCCTGGTCGAGGACGGCGAAGGGATCGTTGGCGAAGATTTTGCGATCCTGGTAGTCTTTCTGGAACTTCGTGTAGTCGTCGCGGGAGAGGCCCATAGTGGTCTGGGTCAGGTCGTTGGTGCCGAAGCTGAAGAACTGGGCTTCGGAGGCGACCTTATCGGCCGTGAGAGCCGCGCGCGGGATTTCGATCATGGTGCCGACCATGTACTTCAGGTCCTTCATGCCGGCCTTGGCGAGAACTTCCTCGGCCACCTGAACCACGATCTGCTTCTGGTTTTCCAGCTCCTTAACGCCGCCGATGAGCGGAATCATGACTTCGGGAATGACCTTCTTGCCCTTCTTGGCCACCTGGACGGCGGCTTCGAAGATGGCCCGCGCCTGCATCTCGGTGATCTCGGGATAGGTGATGCCCAGGCGGCAGCCGCGGTGGCCGAGCATGGGGTTGAACTCGTGCAGTTCTTCCACGCGGTGGAGCAGGTCGGGCAGCACGGTCTTGAGGTTCTTGACCTCGGCGCCGAACCGCTTGTACTTCTCTACCAACTCGCGCTTCTTCTTGATGTCGGCGTAGGGAAGGATGGCGAGATCGACCATGAGGTCTTCGCGCTTGGGAAGGAACTCGTGGAGCGGCGGGTCGAGCGTGCGGATGACCACCGGGAATCCGGCCATGGCATCGAACAGGCCGGCGAAATCCTTGCGCTGGAAGGGCAGCAGCTTGGCGAGGGCCTTGCGGCGGGTCTTCTCGTCGCGCGCCAGGATCATGGCCTGCATGTGCTCGATGCGGTCTTCGGCGAAGAACATGTGCTCGGTGCGGCAGAGCCCGATGCCCTCGGCGCCGAACTTCCGGGCGGCCTTGGCATCGCGCGGGATATCCGCGTTGGCGCGCACGCCAAACTTGCCGCGGAACTCGTCGGCCCAGCCCATGAACGTGGCGAGAACTCCGGAGGCGGGGTCGGCATCGATGGTATTGGCCTTGCCGGCGAAGACTTCACCGGTGGAACCGTCGAGCGACAGCCAGTCGCCTTCCTTGAGCGTGAGGACCTTGCCCTTTACAGTGACGGCAACTTCCTTTTTCTGCTCGTTGACCGTGAAGCCTTCGGCGCCTGCCACGCAAGGGGTACCCATGCCGCGGCAGACCACCGCTGCGTGGCTGGTCATGCCGCCGCGCGAGGTGAGAATGCCTTTGGCCACTTCCATGCCGTGAATGTCGTCCGGCACGGTCTCTTTGCGGACCAGGATGACGGGGGCCTTGGCGGACTTGATGACGGCTTCGTCGGCGGTGAACACGATGGTGCCGACCGCGGCGCCCGGAGACGCCGGAAGCCCCTTGGCCAGATTCGCGAGGACCTTCTTAGAGGCCGGGTCGAGCACCGGGTGCAGAAGCTGATCGAGTTGCTGCGGATCGACGCGCAGGATGGCCTCTTCTTTCGAGATGAGCCCTTCCTGAACCATTTCGACCGCGATGCGAATGGCCGCCGGACCGGTGCGCTTTCCGTTGCGGGTCTGCAACATGTAGAGCTTGCCGTCCTGCACGGTGTACTCGAAATCCTGGATATCGCGGTAATGCTGCTCGAGCATGGTGGTAATCTCACGCAGTTGGTTGTAGACCGCGGGGTTCCACTTTTCGAGCTCGGCGATTTCGTGCGGCGTGCGGATGCCGGCCACCACGTCTTCACCCTGGGCATTCTCGAGGAATTCGCCATAGAAGACCTTCTCGCCGGTGGCGGGGTTGCGCGTAAAGCCCACGCCGGTAGCGGAGGTTTCCCCGAGGTTGCCGAACACCATGGCCTGGACGTTGACCGCCGTGCCGAGGTCGTCGGGAATCTGGTTCATCTTGCGATAGTGCTTCGCGCGGTCGTTAAACCAGGAACGAAAGACGGCGTCGCGGGCGCCCTGAAGCTGCACCATGGCGTCCTGCGGGAAGGACTCGCCGGTCTTCTTCTGCACCAGCTTTTTGTAACCGGCGATCACTTCCTGGAGATCTTTGGCGGTAAGTTCGGTATCGAGCTTGGCCTTGGCCTTCTTCTTCTGGCCTTCGAAAACCTCGTCGAAATCGTGCTTGGAGATTTCGAGCACCACGTTGCCATACATCTGGATAAAGCGACGGTAGCAATCGTAAGCGAAGCGCGGGTTGTTGCTCTTGGCCTCGAGCGCTTTCACGGTCTGGTCGTTAAGGCCGAGGTTGAGGATGGTGTCCATCATTCCCGGCATGGAGAACTTGGCGCCGGAACGGACGCTGACGAGCAGCGGGTTCTCCACATCGCCAAGCTTCTGGCCCATGCGCTCCTCGAGGAGGCGGAGGGCTTCGAGCGTTTGCCCGTTGATTTCGGCAGGAACGGCGTTGTTGTTTTGGAAGTAAATATTGCAGACTTCCGTAGAAATCGTGAAGCCGGGCGGCACCGGCAGCTTGGCCCGGGACATCTCAGCCAGCCCGGCGCCTTTGCCACCGAGCGTATCTTTCATCTTTCCGTCACCGTCGGCGGTTCCGTTGCCGAACGAATAGACAAGCTTCTTCATGCTTTGCTCCTATGAATGAGTAACAATTTCAGAAAAATCCGCTACCTTGGAAAATTCCTGGCGCAACGTGTGAAGCAGCGTCAGACGGTTTTGCCGGACACGAGCGTCCGGCGCATTGACCAAGACCTTATCGAAGAACAAATCGACCTTGGGGCGCAGTTTCGAGATCACATTCTCGATCGGTTGGCCCGCGATGCGGCGATATTCTTCGTAAAGATCCCTTTCGGGCCCGATTTCGAGCAGGGATTCATCGATCGATCCGCCGCCGCCGAATTTGGCCTGTTCGAGGATGTTGCGGATACGTTTGAAGCTGGCGGCCAGGGGTTCGAAGTCGGGTGAGGACCGCAGATTCTGGATGCGGGCGAGCCGGGATTCGAGATCGACGAGATTGCTCCAGCCGGCGGTAGCGGATATCGCGGCGTTCACCTCGTCGTACTCGAAGCCGCGGATATCGCGGAAGTAGAAGCGGACGCGGTCTTCGAAAAACGATTTCAATTCGGGGTCGTCGCCGAGAAGAGCGGCGAGCGGCAGTTCGAGCTTCCCTTCGACCAGGATTTTGACGACACCCTGGGCGGCGCGGCGCAGGGCGAACGGATCGCGCGAGCCGGAGGGAATCAGCCCGACGCGGAAACAGCCGCGCAGCGTATCGAGTTTATCGGCAAGGGCCACGACCTGGCCGGTGCGGTTGCGGGGGATCGAATCCTCCATGCTCTCCGGCTTGTAATGGTCGTAGATTGCCTGCCATACGGACTCAGGCTCGCCCTGCACGCGGGCATAGAGGCCGCCCACCACGCCCTGGAGTTCGGTGAACTCCTTGACCAGTTCGGTGGTGAGATCGCACTTCGAGAGCTCGGCCGCGCGCGCGGCGTGGGCGTCTCCGCCCAACTCCTTCACCAGCGCCACCATGCGATGGGCCTTTTCGAGATACGAGCCGAGCTGCGCCTGGAAGGTCACATGAGCCAGGTCCTGCTTGCGCGCGGCGAGGCTCTTCTTCTGGTCCGAATCCCAAAAGAACCGGGCATCGTTAAAGCGGGCGCGCAGCACGCGTTCGTTGCCCCGCCGCACGTATCCCTGGGGATCGGACGGAATGTTCATGACCGCCACGAACCGGGGTGCCAGGTTGCCCCCGGCATCTTCCACCGAGAAGTACTTCTGGTGGTGCCGCATCACCGTGACGAGCACCTCCTCAGGCAGTTCGAGGAACTGCGGGTCGAAGCTGCCGGTGATGGGGGTGGGATATTCAGTGAGGTACACCAGGGTTTCGAGCAGGGCGGAATCGGGCTTGACGCGGATGCCGGCCAGCTCGTTCATGATCTTCTCTCGGCGCTCGCCGGCGGAGAGAATGACGTAATGATCGCGCAGCCGCCGCTCGTAATCGGCGGTGGTGATGACGATCTCGCGCGCTCCCAGGCGCCGGTGGCCGGAGGTCAAGGCGCCGGAACGGACACCGGCCAGCTCGAACGGGACGATCTCCCCGCCGAGCAGGGCCGCGATCCAGCGGATGGGCCGGATGAAGCGCGGGCCGCCTTTGCCGGTCCAGTACATAGTCTTGGGAAAGTAGATCTGGAGAATCAGCCCGGGCAGGGATTCCGCCAGGATGTCTTTCACCGGCCTGCCGGCCACTTTCCTGACAAATGTATAGTACTCGCCCTTGGGGGTGGATTCGACCGCGAGGTCCTCGGGGTTCACTCCCTGCTTGCGGGCGAAACCAGCGACGGCTTTCGGAGGTGCGGATTTGGCCGGCCCCAGGATGCGCTCCTCGCTATCGGGCTGGCGGGCGGGAAGCCCTTCGGCGCGCAGCACCAGGCGGCGCGGGGTGGCGTCCAGGGTGACGGATTCGTGGGCGATCTCCAGCTTCTCGAAAAGCAGGCGCAGGTTTTCGAGCGCCGTGGGGATCATCCAATCGGGAATCTCTTCGGTTCCGATTTCGAGCAGGAAAGGCAGGCTCACCCGGCCACCTCCTCAACAACCGCGTTCTGCTGCTGGTCGGCCCACGCCTGGGCGACCCCGACAGCCATCCGGCGCACGCGCTGGATCACGCCCACCCGCTCCGTCACGCTGATCGCTCCCCGGGCATCCAACGTATTGAAAACGTTGGAGCACTTCAGCACGTGGTCGTAGGCTGGAAGCAGCGGAAAGCGTTTCCTGGCGGGTGCTTTCGGATCGTAGGCCTGGAGCAACCGCGTAGCTTCCGCTTCGTGCAGGTCGAAGAGCTTCCACAACATCCCGATATCCGCCATCTCAAAGTTGTAGACCGAATACTGGAGCTCGTCGTTGTAGCGCACGTCTCCGTAGGAGAACCCGGGAGCCCATTCGATGTCGTAAACGCTGTCTTTCACCTGAAGGAAGGCGGTGAGGCGTTCGAGGCCGTAGGTGATTTCGGCAGGAACGACGTCCAGATCGATGCCGCCGCACTGCTGGAAGTAGGTGAACTGAGTGATCTCGAGGCCATCGAGCATCACCTGCCAGCCGATGCCCCAGGCGCCCAGTGTGGGAGCCTCCCAATTGTCCTCTTCAAATTTGATGTCGTGGGCGGCGAGGTCGATTCCGATGGCCTCGAGGCTGCCGAGATACTGCTCGATGACATCGGCGGGAGAGGGTTTCAGGATGACCTGAAGCTGGGAGTGTTTGAACAGGCGGTTGGGGTTGTCCCCATAGCGCCCGTCGGCGGGACGGCGGCTGGGCTGCACATAGGCCACGCGGTAGGGTTGCGGGCCGAGCACCCGCAGGAACGTCTCCGGGCACATGGTGCCGGCGCCGACTTCCACGTCGTAAGGCTCTTGAATGATACATCCCCGGTCCGCCCAGTATTGCTTCAGCTTGAAGATGATCTCTTGAAAAGACTGCATCTGTTTTCAATATAAACGGACCGGGCTAGCCCGGCCCCTGCTCCAACAGCGGGGCCGTCACCAGCCGCCGCTCGGCGTGCGCTTCGATCTGCTGGATCAGGAATCGCCGCAAGTCTGCCGCCGTACCCTGTCCCCATTCGGCTCCCGAAAGCTCCGCAGGCGGCCTGCGCAACATCTCGGCGGCGGCGGCGCGGGATTCAGCGCTGAGTTCCCAACTGCTTCCCGCGTCCGGCGTCCGGCGGCAATGGCCGCAGATCAGGCCGGGCTGCCCGCGGCGGAAAAACGCCCGCTCGGGGGCTTCCGGATCGTCCAGCAGACTGCCGCACCCGAGACATACGCGCAATTCCGGCAGCCACCCCGAAAGCCGGACCGCCCACAGGGAAAAATACGTTACGGTCCGCCAAACATCCCCACCTTCCGCCGCGTGCAGACGATCCAGCACAGCGAGCAGAAGGCGAAAAAACCTCTCGCTCGGCTCCGCGGAAGGAAGCAACTGCTCCGATACTTCCGCGAAATAATCCAGCGCCAATCCGGCCCAGTAATCGGAAACCAGGCCGAATTGGGAACGAATCAATTCGCAGGAATCCAGATTGACCAGCTCGCGGTTTTCGCGCTGGACATACTCCATCCTCACGTGCGACAACCGCTCGAGCCCGGACCCGAACGCACTCTTAGGACGCCGCGCCCGCTTGGCAACGCCGCGCAGCTTGCCTTGGTCCCGGGTAAAGAAGCTGACGACGAGGTCCGCCTCCTTGAGCGGGTACGTTCGTAACACCAGAGCTTCGCTGACACGCGCCGGCACACGTGGAAATTTCAGAGTATCACAGATGAAAAAGCCGGGATTGCGCGCGACACCTATTCTTCTTGCGGCTCCTCGGGAGGCTCGAAGGTATCCAGCAGGTCAGGATCTTTAGCGAAGCGCTTCAGCACGCGAACGATGTCGCCGGTTTTGAAGCCGGCGCGCAGCAGGCGGCGGTAAGCGGCGGCAAGATCCTTATCCTCCTGAAAAAGAGCTTCACGCGGCGCCAGGCGATACTTGCGGCGGACCCACTCCTCGATCAGGGCCTGCTCGTCTACGTTTTCGTAGACATCGCGAACGGTGCGCTCAGCGAGGGTGGGAGAGACGCGGCGCTGGCGGAGGTCGCGGAGGACTCGGGTGCGGCCGAAGCGCTCGTTCGAGAGACGCGAGGCGGCGTAACCTTCGGCGAAACGGCGGTCGTCGAGATAGCCGTGCTCTTTGAGGCGGGAAAGCACGTCATCGACGTCCGCCATTCGTTCCGCGCGGCGGCGGAGTTTCTCGCGAAGCTCGCCCGTGGAGTGGGCGCGCCCGGCCAGCACCTTCAGTGCGAAGGACCACAATCGCTCGAGATCGAGAAGACGGGCTTTAGGCTGCTCCATGAATCACTTATCTATAGGGGAGTATACTGAAAATGGTCAAGATAGACGGCTTTCGGGTCGATGCGAGGGCCGATCACCAGGAGGACACAGATGGATAAAAGTGGTCTTTCGAGCTTCTTATTAGGGCTCGGCGTAGGAGTGGGCATCGGCATGCTGTTCGCGCCGAAGTCCGGGGAGGAGACCCGCGATCTCATCAAGAATAAGGCCGGGGAAAGTTCGGATTTTCTTAAGCAGCGCAGTTCGGAGCTCAAGCAGAACGCAGCGGAATGGGTGGACCGCGGCAAGGAAGCGATCAACCGCCAGCGGGACAATCTTTCGGATGCAATGGAAGCGGGCCGCCAGGCCTATCGGGACACCGTGGGACGCGAAACTCCCCCTCCTCCGGCGGAAGGCCCCGCTCAGTCGTAACGGCAGCACAGGGTAACGGGGAAGCGCACTCATGACGGACGAATGGTTTCGCATCGCGGTGGCCGCCGGCGTAGGGTTGGCCGCCCTCGCCTTTGTGGTGCAGGCCATTGTGGCGATCGCTCTTTATCGCAGTTCACGCAAGACGCAGCGGAAGCTGGAATCTCTTGCCGGCAGGGCCGATCCCGTTATCCAGAAGATCGTTCCTTTGATGGAAAAGATCGGCCCGGCGGTGGAAAAGGCCGGGCCGATGCTGGAACGCGCGGGCGGAACGATGGAGCAACTGGGTCCCCTGTTCGAAAAGAGCGGGCCCATGATGGCGAGCATCCAGAGTGCCGCGCACCAAGCGGAAAAGCTGCTGGCCACCGCGAACAGCATCGCGGAGGAGAACCGGCCGCGCATCGCGGGACTCTCGGATGAAGTGGCGCAGATCGCCCGGTCCGGGCGCGAGCAGGTGGAGAAACTGGGCGAGTTTCTTGGCGATGCCGGGGAACGGGCGCGAAACCGCCTGGAGCAGATCGACGATACGGTGAGCAGCACGGTGC
The DNA here is from genome assembly GCA_963794265.1 of Bryobacterales bacterium. Classification (GTDB taxonomy): domain Bacteria; phylum Acidobacteriota; class Terriglobia; order Bryobacterales; family Bryobacteraceae; genus CAWCDJ01. The sequence continues at coordinate 1,436,265 of CAWCDJ010000003.1, read as the reverse complement.
AGCAAGTGGAAGTGGCCGGCGAAACGGTGAAGAAGGCCGTGATGCGGCCGGTTCGCGAAGTGAACGGGGTGGCGGCCGGCATCTCGGCGGTGGTCTCCACGCTAGTGAAGGGGCGCAAGTCCAGCGTGGCCTCCGCGACCCAGGACGAAGAGATGTTTATTTAGTTCCCGTCGTAGGCTCCAACGCGAATTTTGTAGTTGTGGGCAGGCCGGGAGGCCTACCCTACTTGCTCCGCGGCGTGGCGGAGACGATCCAAGACGCCGGCCCATTCCGGGCTGTCGGGCGGACATTCCACAGCAATCCAATCCAGGTGTTGGGCATCCAGGCGATGCAGGGTTTCGTACAAGACCGCGGCGTAGTCGAGCGGATCGGAAGGCATCTCCCTGCCGATGCGAAGCCAGGCGCCGGAACCTTCGGGCGGAGGGGCGCCGTGCGATAGCAGGTAGAGCGGGGTGGCGGGACGGTAGTGGCGGCGGTGCATTCCAGGGGAAGGGTGCGCACCTTCGACGGCCGGGGCAGCCACCGCGATGGAACCGATCAACGCCTCCATTTCGGGCAGCGGAATCACGCCGGGGCGCAGCAGGATGGGTTGGTCCACGAGCGAGAGCACCGTGGATTCGATCCCGACCGTGGCGCGCGCACCTTCGAGAACATAGTCGGCAATCTGTTCCGGCACGTGTTCGGCCGTGGTGGGAGACAGTTCGGTGAAGCGGTTGGCGCTGGGCGCGGCGATCGGCACGCCGGCCTCCCGGATTAGCGCGAGCGCCAGGGGGTGCGCCGGCATGCGCAAACCGACGGTGGGCAATCCGGCGGTCACGATATCCGGAATCGAGGCTCGCTTGGGGAGGACCAGGGTCAGCGGGCCGGGCCAGTAATGGCGGGCTAGGATTTCGGCTGCGGGGGGCCAATCAGCCGCGAGGCTTTGCGCCATCTCGACCGAATCGACGTGCACGATGAGCGGGCTCGTCCGCGGACGGCCCTTGGCGGCGAAGATGCGCTCCACGGCGGCAGCGTCCAGTGCATTCGCACCCAAGCCGTACACGGTTTCCGTCGGGAATGCCACCAGGCGGCCGGCGCGAATCAAGGCTGCGGCGCGCTCGACGCTCACTCGGGGCTCTCGTCTTTGTCGTCGCCCGCGGTCTTGCCGGTCTTGCGCCACACCAGGTAAGCGTGAATCAGCGGCTGGAGATCGCCCTCGAGCACGCGGTCCACATCTCCGATCGCCAGCCGGCTGCGGAGATCCTTCACCAGCCGATAGGGGGCGAGGACATAGTTCCGGATCTGGCTTCCGAAATTGATGTCGAGCTTGGAGTCTTCCGTTTTGCGCGACTCTACGCGCTTCTTCTCCAGTTCGAATTCATACATGCGGGCGCGGAGCTGCTTGTAGGCGCTCTCGCGGTTCTTGTGCTGCGAGCGCTCGTTCTGGCACTGCACGACGATGCCGGTGGGGAAGTGGGTGATGCGCACGGCCGAATCCGTCATATTGACGTGCTGGCCCCCGGCGCCGGAAGAGCGGAAGGTGTCGATGCGGAGGTCGTCGAGCTTGATATCGATCTTGATCTCGTCATCCACCTGGGGAAACACAAAGACCGAAGCGAACGACGTGTGGCGGCGGGCATTGGCGTCGAAGGGCGAAATGCGGACCAGGCGATGTACGCCGATTTCCGACTGCAGCAGGCCGAAGGCATTCTCGCCATTGACTTCGAAAGTGACGGACTTGATGCCGGCTCCTTCACCCTCCAGCCGGTCGGTGATAACAGTCTGGAAGCCGTTGCGCTCGGTCCACCGGAGGTACATGCGGAGCAGCATTTCGGCCCAGTCCTGGCTCTCGGTGCCGCCGGCGCCGGGGTGAATGGTGACGATGGCGCTGCGGGCGTCGTTTTCGCCGGAAAGCAGCATGGCCGTCTCGAGGCTTTCGAGCAGCTCGCCGTAGGCCTTGAGATCGCGGGTGATATCGGCGCCGACGTCTTCGCCCTCGCGGGCGAGTTCAAACAGCGTATCGAGATCGTTGGTCATGGCGTGCACGCGCTGGTCGTTGGCGATCGCCTCTTCGAGCCGCTTGCGCTGCTGCATGATCTTCTGGCTCTTCTCGGGCTGGGTCCAGAAGTCAGGCGCGGAGATCTGTTGTTCGGATTTGGCTAGCTCCTGTTTCTGAGCTGGAGCGTCAAAGATACCTCCGCACGGCCAGGGCCTGGTCGCGGAGGGGCTGATATGCGCGTTCTAGTTCTTCGACTGTCATGGGGGTCAATCCAATTCTAACAAATACCCCTTCTTCCCGACATTCCACGCGCGCGTCCTGCCGATCTCGGCGGAGGCGCCTTCGGCTTCGTGGATGTGCCCGCAAAAGAAGTACTCGGGCTGGTGCTTTTCGATGAAATCGCGGACCGCCCGGGAGCCGGCGTGGAGTCCCGGCCGGATCTGGTCGAGAGCCGTCCCGTAAGGCGGCGTGTGGCAGATGAGCACCAACGGAGAAAGTTCGGCGAAGCGCTCCAGGCGTTCGGCCAGTTGGGGCTCGCTGTACTCCCCGGGAGTCTCAAACGGTGTGGGATTCGAGTAGCCCAGCCCGGCGACGTTCCAGCGGCCGATCTCGACGTGCCGCTGATGAAAGTCGTGGAGGCCGTGAAGGGCGCACATTTCGGAGACCTGCGAAGCGGACTCGTGATTGCCCGGGAGGACGTAGACTTTCTCGCCGCGGATGGCGAGAATCTCACCACATCGGTCGAGGCCGCGGCCCCAACTGACCTGGTCACCGGCCGCGAAGTAAAAATCGGCCTCCACGTCGAGCAGGGCTTCGAGCGTCTTCCAATTATTATGGACGTCGGAAAAAATCAGCAGCTTCAAGAGAAAATGGTAACGCAGGACTGGCAATGAGTGAATACGACAGCGAGCTATCGAAGATTGTGGCCGAGTTGAACCGGGCGGCACCCAGCCAGAAGCCGGCGACGTCCCGGACGCCGCAATCGACGGCGTCGCTCGACCGGCTGCTGCACGCCGCCGCGGGCCGGAACGCTTCGGATGTGCTGTTGATCGCGGGAGCGCCCGCCATGCTGCGAATCAACGGCGCCCTGGCGGCGGGGCCAGGACCGGCGCTCGACGCCGAGGATGTACGCAGCCTGGTTCTGCCGCTGCTCGAAGTGTGGCAGGCAGAGGAGCTGCAAAAGAAGCGCTCGGTGGACCTGAGTTTCGTGCGTGAGGGGATGGGCCGCTTCCGCATCAACATACATCACCAGCGCGGGACGCTGGCGGCGAGCATCCGGCTGCTGCCTTCGCGGATTCCGAGCCTGGAATCGCTGCACCTGCCCGCGTCACTGGCCAGGCTGACGGAGCGGCGCCAGGGCTTCGTGCTGGTGAGCGGGCCGACGGGCTGCGGTAAATCCTCGACGCTGGCCGCGCTGATCGACCTGGTGAACACGCGGCGCGCGGCGCACGTGGTGACGATCGAAGACCCTATCGAGTATCAGCACTCGAACCGCAACTCGATCATTGAACAGATTGAAGTGGGGCGGGATACGCCGGATTTCGGGGTCACCCTGCGCAGCATTATGCGGCAGACGCCGGACGTGATCCTGGTGGGCGAAATGCGGGATGCCGAGACCATGGCGACCGCGTTGACGGCGGCCGAAACCGGCCACCTGGTGCTTTCGACGCTGCACACCAACGACGCCGTCCAGGCGGTGGGCCGGATTCTCGATTCGTTTCCCCCGGCCAGCCAGCCGCAGATCCGGCAGCAGCTCTCGCTGGCGCTGGGCGCGGTGATCGCGCAGCAACTGGTGCCCGGGCTGGACGGCAACTCGCGCTGGCCGGCCACCGAGATCATGGTGGCCACCGACGGGGTGCGGGCACTGGTGCGCAAGGGCGAAGATCATCAACTGCGGTCGCAGATTTCGGTCGGCAAAGCCGAGGGCATGATGACCATGGAGCAGTCCCTGGCGGAGCTGGTGCGGACCGGCCGGATCACGCGCGAGACCGCCTACGCGCACTGCTACCGGACCGACGACCTCCAGCGGTACCTGGGCTGAAGGGAAGCCGCGGCTTCGAACGGCGGAGCGAGACCGCCCGGCAGGAAGGAGGGCGGGTTGTGCAGGTCGAGCGATTCGACCGCGGCGGGGGCGAGGTCCTCGAACTGGATCCAGTTATAGGGTGAGTTCGCGAATGCGCTCCAGCCGCGCCACGCCCAGGCGGCGGCGAGCGACAAGAGAAAACAAAAGATCGCGAATCGCCGGGGATGGGACATCGAGAAGTACTCCATCTGCACCGAAAAGCTCGCGGTTGCGAGAAAAGCCAGACCGTAGACGCCGAGTTTCACGTGCAGATTCGACTTGCCCGGGAGGTACGAACAGGCGAACGGAATCTTGCGGAACTGGTCGAGTGAGCGGTGCACGAGGAAGGCGGCGGCAATCGCGAGCACCAGCATATGCTGCGCGGCGGGGCGCGCGGGCCAGAGCAGGAAATAGACGGCTCCGCAGGCGAGCCACACCGGCAGAACCGTCACCGCGACGAGCGACTTCCGTACCGCCGAGAAGTACGCGCCGGGAGGGTGAACCGCGGTGAGCCGGAAGATCCAGTTGGCACGGAGCGCGACCGGGAGGGAAAAGACGGCGCGCGTACCGACGACGGCCAGGCAGAGCAGCACGACGCCGCCCATGAGCAGGGGCACATTCAACTGGTTCCAGTGCGTTCCGAGGGTCCGCGCGTAAGGATCGCTGGTGCCGTACAGCAGGTCGCGGGCATAGGCGAAAGCGATGGCGAGCCCGATGCCCGAGTAGGCGGCGAGAAACAGGCGGTGCTGGCGGCTGCGGGCGATGGTGCGGGCGGCGAACAGGACGATGGCGCGGTCGACGGGGCGCGGTAGAATCGGGCAGACCAGCCGCGAAAACCGGAGCGTCCGTCGGGAGGGCAGGATGTCGGGCTGCTCGACGATCTTGCGGATGCTGCGTCCGTAGGCGAGGGCGAAGGTGATGGCCGCGACACAAGAGACGGCCGGCAGCGTCCAGAGGGCGCGGGCGGCCAGCGGGTGAGACGTCACCGCTCCCGAAAGCTGTTGCTGGAGCCCGAAAAACCACGACGACGGCAGCCAGGACACCGCACCGGGAGGTTTGAGAAACCAGGTAGCCAGGATCGCGAAGAACGCCGCGAGCTGGAGAAAACTCGAAAGGCGCAGGAAATAACGATACGGGAGAAGCAGCGCGGCGAGGCCTTCGAGGGCGAGCATCCCGCAACAAACGAAAACACCGGCCGCGGCCATCGCCAGCCAATATCCGCCAAAGGCTCGCAGGGCCGCGACCGCGCCACCGTCTCCGGGAAGCGCGAGAAACGGAAACGAGAGCCCGGTAAAGAGGTTGAGCGCAACGATGGCAACGCCGAGCGCAGTGGCGATGGCAGCCACCTTCGCCAGAAACACGGTCCGGGTGCGCACAGGCAGCAGCCCGAGGATGAGGGCGTCCCGGCGGTCGGGCAGGACGGTGTTCCACGCCAGTACCGCGAAGAAGCCGGAGACCGCCATGGTGGTTGCGACCAGAAACTCGAACTCGCTGCGGACCGCAATGCGGACTTGCGCGTCCGGCACCTGCCCAGTGAGGTACTTCGGACCGGCGAAGAGCAGAAAGCTGAAATTGAACGCTGCCAGCATGGCGGCGAACTGAATCAGCAGCCTCTCCACATCCCCGTGGGCGGAGAGAACGTCGAGATCGACGACACGGCGGAGGAAGTCCCGGTACAGGATCCGAAACTGACGGCGTTCTTCCGGCATTACGCCTCCATACATTCGAGAAGTTGCCGCGTGATGCCGGCCGTATCCTGTTCGATGGCGAGTTGCGCGAAGATGCCTTCGAGGTTCGGCAGCGACATGAGCGCGCGCAGATGGCCGATGGAGTCGTTGGCGACGATGCGGCCTTTGTGCAGGATGATGACGCGCGCCGAAACCCGCTCGACGGTCTCGAGTTCGTGCGAGCTGAAGATCACGGCCTTGCCGCGGGCGGCCAACTCGCGAATGAGTTCGCGGAGCACGAGGGCGGAGCTGACGTCCAGGCCGGAGAAGGGCTCGTCGAGCAGGACGAGGTCGGGATTGTGGAGCAGGGCGGCAGCCAGCAGCACCTTTTGGCGCATGCCTTTCGAGTAAGAGGAGATCGGAACGTGGCGGTCCGCGTGGAGGGCGAGAAGGCGGAGGAAGCCGTCGATCTTTTCCGCGAGGGCTCGCCGCGGAATCCCGCGCAATTCGCCGACCATCTCGAGATATTCGGCGCCGGTGAGGTGGGGATAGAGCTGCGGCTCTTCGGGAACGTAGCCGAGGCGCCGCCGGTGCGCCATGGGGTCGCGCCGGATGCACTCGCCGTCGAAGAGGATTTCGCCCTCCGTCGGTTCGATCAGGCCGGTGATCATCTTCAGCGTGGTCGATTTCCCGGAGCCGTTCGGTCCGAGGTAGCCGGTGACTTCGCCGCGACGGGCAACGAAGCTGACATCCTTGACGGCGGTCGTGGCTGGGTATCGCTTCGTGACGTTTTTCAGTTCGAGCATTTAGATTTAGACACCGGTCCGTCGCGCCAGGGTGCGCCACCAGAAAACCAGGAGAATGACGGCCGCGAGCAGGCCGACGGCGGTGAGGGCGGCGAGGCGCATTACGGCGAGGAGTTCCGGGGTTTCGACGACGGAGGCGGCCGTCCGGGCACGCTGCGGACCCACGCGAAACATGAGGGCACCGCCCATCGTCACCTGGAAAACGGCGCCGGCGAGGGCGGCGACGATTTTCCAGTAGCCGGAGCGCAGAAACCACTGGCGGGCCAGAGAGGCGAGACCGTCGGCGAACAGCGGGCCAACGCTTCCGGCCGGCGCGGATTCGTCGAAGATCCAGAGCATCTCACCGGCGAACTCGCGGCGGAAAAACGGAGGATGCATCCACAGCAGACAGCGATAGAGAGCGCGGGTCACGAAGCCCTCCCGGGCGCGGTTCGGAGGTGAACCCGCGCCTCGCGAACGACGCTTTCGAGGCGGTTGATTTCAGCCGCCAGCACGCCGCGGCCGGCGGGCGTCAGCCGGTAATAGCGGCGGCGCGGGTCGTCGCCGGGCCCCCGGCCGGGAGCCTCCTCGACCAGGCCCTGCGCCATCAGTTTCTGGAGATTGTCATAGAGGGTTCCCGGGCCGAGTTTGTACTGGCCTTCGGATTGGCGGGCTACCTCCTGCATGATGCCGTACCCGTGGCGGTCCTCGGAGGCGAGCGAAAGCAGGATGTGGAGGGTGGCGGGCGAGAGCGGCAAATAAGGGCTGAAATCTTCCGGCATGATACGGATTTTGTTATATCGGAATCCGAGTGATTGGTCAAGAGGGGAATTCCCGGAAGCGCAAAGGCGAGCAAAAATATTTCTTGACTTGTATCAATCAACTAGTACACTATTATTCCAGATGAGCACCACAGGCCAATCCGGCAGGTTCGGGTTCCGGCTGGATCTGCACAGCGGCGTGCCGGTCTACCGCCAGTTGATCGACCAGGTACTGGGCGGAGTCGCCACGGGAACGCTGCGGGGAGGTGACCAACTTCCCACGGTGCGGCAGGTGGCGGTGGACCTGGAGATCAACCCGAACACGGTGGTACGCGCCTACCGGGAACTGGAGATCCGGGGCGCACTCGAAACCCAGCAGGGAACCGGCACGTTCGTCAGCCATCAGAAGGTAAAGCGCGACGACGTGGAACGGCGGCGCCAACTCATGCAACTGGTAAACGAACTGGTGGCGCGGGCGGGATCCGCCGGGTTCACCGTGAAGGAACTGGTGGAGCAGTTGAACGATCTACAAAGCGAATCGATGAAAGCGAGGAGATGACGCCATGAGACCCGATTTTTCCCAGATGCGGCTGAGCAGTGTGGGGGTAAGCCTTCTGATCGTGTGTGCGGGTTGCGGGGCTGGCGTGTTCGCGGCCACCGGATACTTGGCGGCGCTGATCGCCGGGGTGCTGGCGGGGCTGTACTTTCTGTTTGCAATCCGGGTGGCCGACCAGTGGGAAAAGGTGGCGGTGCTGCGTTTCGGGCGGTACACGGGACTGCGGGGGCCGGGGCTGTTTCACATGGTGCCGGTAATCGATTCGCTAAGCCGCTTTGTGGACCAGCGGGTGCGGGTGGAAAGCGTCTCGGCGGAATCCACGCTGACCCGGGACACGGTGCCGGTGAATGTGGACGCGATCGTCTTTTGGATGATCTGGAACCCGGAGAAGTCGATTCTCGAAGTGCAGGATTACTCGCAGGCGATCACGCTCAGCGCGCAGACGGCGCTGCGGGAATCGATCGGGCGCCACGAACTCCACCAGATGGTGGCGGAGCGCGAGATGCTCGGCCAGGAACTGCAGCGGATTCTGGATGAGAAGACGAGCCCCTGGGGAATCACGGTGCAATCGGTGGAGATCCGGGACGTACAGATTCCCTTGGCCCTGCAGGACGCCATGTCGCGGCAGGCGCAGGCGGAGCGGGAACGGCAGGCGCGCATCATCCTGGGCCAGGCGGAGACGGAGATCGCCGACAAATTTTCGAAGGCCGCTCTGGTTTACCAGGACAACCCGGTGGCGCTGCACCTGCGGGCCATGAACATGCTGTACGAGGCCATCAAGGAGCGCGGATCGATGGTGATCGTGCCCTCCTCGGCGGTCGAGACGATGGGGCTTGGCGGCACCCTGGCCACGGCTGCTCTGGGCGGGGCGAAAGCACAGTGAGAAGTTCAAGCCAGGGATCGCAAGGTGTCGAGTTTTTCCATCCACGGACCGCACGGGGAACACGGCCGGTTCCCGATGAGACTGACCGGGGCAAATGTCACAGAACTCACAGTGGACCGCGGGAATTCGGCCATACAAAGGGTTCGTTCGGGGTAGCCCCCCCGTAGCCGCGGCTTGACGCGCTACGATAGAACCATGCGTTTTCTCACCCTCACACTGGCACTGGCGATGGGAATAGTACCGCTGTTCGCGGCGGTGGACAAGAGCAAGACGAACGAGCGACTGGACGATTCCGCCTCCCTGTTCATGGAGATCATGGGCGCTCCGGATAAGGCGATTCCGCAGGATCTGTTGGACAAATCGGCGTGCATCGTACTGGTTCCCGGGATGAAAAAAGGCGCATTCGTCTTCGGCGGCAAATACGGGCGCGGGTTCGCGGTGTGCCGCAACACCGAACGCCCGGGATGGGGCGCGCCGGCGGCCATCCGGATTGAAGGCGGCAGTTTCGGACTTCAGATCGGGGTGTCGTCGAGCGATGTCATTCTCCTGGTGATGAACGAGCGCGGGATGCGGAAACTGAGCTCCAGCAAATTCACGATCGGCGCGGACGCCACGGCTGCGGCGGGTCCGGTGGGGCGCAATGCAACCGCCCAAACGGACGCATTCATGACGGCCGAGATTCTCTCCTGGTCGCGGTCGCGCGGGGCTTTCGCGGGTATTTCACTCGACGGAGCGACGCTGCGCAACGATCTCGACGAGAACCGCGCCATGTACGGCAAGGACTGGACCAGCAAGCAGATTCTGGGAAGCGGCGCCCAGCCGCCCGCGGGCGCTGCCAAACTGATTGCGGCGCTCAATAAATACTCGCCGAAAGAGACGAGATAGCCGGCGGCACCCGCCTCAGATCGTCAGCGTCACCTTGCTCAAGGTGCGCGGGCGGTCGGGGTCGAGTCCCTTCTGGACCGCGAGGCAGGCGGCGAAAAGCTGCGCCGGGACGATGTAGGGGATGGGCGTCAGCACTTCCTTCACGCGCCGCGGCAGGCGAATCATGCGGGTCGCGATCTCGGCCGCTTGCGGGTTGCCGGCATCCGTGATGGTGACAATCTCGGCCCGAAGGCTGCGCAATTTCCGCAAGGTCTCGCTGATGGAAGGCCAGGTTGGGCCGGAGGGCGCGAACGCAAAGACCGGGAACCGGGCTTCCACCAGGGCTATGGGCCCGTGCATGAAATCGGCCGAGGAAAAGCGTTCAGCCACCACGTAACAGGTTTCCATGAGCTTCAAGGAAAACTCCAGGGCATTGGAATAATTCAGCCCGCGCCCCACCACCACGGCATTGCGCATGAAGCAGTAGCGCTCGGAAAGGGCATTCACCTCCTCCTCAAGACCGAGCGCGGCTTGAACGGCTTCGGGCACGCGCTCGAGATCGGCCATCCGCACGCCTCCGCCCAACGCATAAGCCAAGAGGTAAAAAAGCAGCATCTGGCCGGTGTAGGTCTTGGTGGCGGCGACGCTCTTCTCTTTGCGGGCATGAACCAGTAACACGTGATCGGCCAGGCGCGCGAGCGAACTCTCGCGCTCGTTGGTGATTCCCAGCGTCACGGCGCCCTGCAGGCGGGCGCGCTCGAGCACGAGGTTGATATCGGTCGACTCCCCGGATTGCGAGATCCCGATGACCAGCGTGTCGCGGTAGTCGATGCGGGCTTCATAGAGCGTGGCGACGGAGGGGGCGGCCAGCGAGACCGGAATCCCGGTAGTGATCTCCAGAAGATATCGCCCGAAGGTGGCGGCGTTGTCGGACGTGCCGCGCGCCACCAGCACGATCAGCCTGGGCCGGTGCTTTTCCACCTGGCGTCGAACTTTCTCCACGTTCCGCATCTCGGCCCTGAGTGTGCGATCGAGTGCGGCCGGCTGTTGCCGGATCTCTTCCGACATCCTTGACATAGTCTTTCAAGATATCAGGCGGCGCACGGGATAAAGACGGGCGCACGGCGAAACCGTGTGAAAATCTGGGGAGGAGAGACGAATGCCTTTGCCGATTCTCCGGCACCTGTGGAGCGACCCCATGCAACTGGTGTGGCCGCTGATCATTTTCGGGATCACGATGCTGATCGGGTCGATCGTGAGGCGCGTGGTCCTGCGGGCGCTGCGCACCTGGACGTCGCGCACCGACAGCAAGCCGGGAATGATCCTGTACGACGCGCTACGGGGGCCGATCCTGATTTGGACCGTGATTCTGGGCGCGCACCTGGCGATCCAGGGATCGGAGCTGCCGGCCCGATATTCGGCGTGGACGGCGAAAGGGCTGCTGGTCCTCTGGTTTCTCTCGCTGACGCTGATGTCGATGCACGTCGCGGGAAACCTGGTGCGCTACTACGGGGCGCAGTCGCCGGGAGCGCAACCCGTGACCACGCTGACCCAGAACCTGGCGCAGTTGGCGGTTTTCATCCTCGGGCTGGTGCTGATTCTGGGCGCGCTGGACGTAAAGATCACTCCGATACTGACGGCCCTGGGAGTCGGAGGCCTGGCGGTCGCGCTGGCCCTGCAGGATACGCTCTCAAACCTGTTCGGCGGGTTTTACGTCGCGGTGGCCGGGCAGGTGCGGCTGGGCGACTATATCCGGCTGAACTCGGGGGAGGAAGGCTACGTGACGGACATCGGCTGGCGGAGCACTTCGGTGCGGGCACTGGCCAACAACCTGATCCTGATTCCGAACTCCAAGCTGGCGCAGGCCATCGTGACCAACTTCCACCTGCCGGAGAAGCGCATGGCAACGAGCCTGCAGTTGGGTGTGGATTACGACTCCGACGCGGACCGGGTCGAGCAGGTCCTCCTCGAAATTGCCAGAAGCGGGGCGTCCGATATTCCGGGACTGCTGGCGGAGCCGCCGGCGTCGGTGATGTTCGACCCGGGATTTGGCGATTCCGCTCTGGGTTTCACGCTGAATTTCCAGGTGGCGGAGTTTTCGAACCAGTATCGCGTGCGGCACGAGTTGCGAAAGCGAATTCTGCGCCGTTTCCGCCAGGAGGGCATCAAGATGCCCTTCCCCACGCGCACTGTGTATCTGGCTACAGAGGACTCCGCGAGCCTGCCGGAGCGCAATAGTCGAGCGTCCCACCCGTGACTTCGGCGGCGGGAGTGAAATGTCCCTGAAGTATTTTCCACCTGCACTTGCGCACACTGAAACGGTTCTGTTACTCTGAACAAGTCAGCCGCTTCCAGACCGAAGTTCTGGTCGCAACCATCGAAATTCAGCCGGCTTTTCCCAGTGTTGCTTGTAAAGGAGCGCGCGGGCAGTGCCGGACACAAGTTTCGAGGCCTGCAACCGATCCTGGTATTTAGATGATGCCGGGACAGGTTTGCGCAGATCATTGACAATCTGGTTGGATGCAGTAAAGAAAGACTCGTCAGAACTCTGAGTAAACCGGAGCGAAGATCTAACTCATTTAGTTCAAATGAGAGTTTGATCCCGGCTCAGAATCAACGCTGGCGGCGCGCTTAACACATGCAAGTCGAACGAGAAAGTGGAGCAATCCATGAGTACAGTGGCGTACGGGTGAGTAACACGTGGGTAATCTACCTCTTAGTGGGGAATAACCCTGGGAAACCGGGGCTAATACCGCATAATCCCGAGAGGGGAAAGCAGCAATGCGCTGAGAGAGGAGCCCGCGGCCGATTAGCTAGTTGGCAGGGTAAGAGCCTACCAAGGCATAGATCGGTAGCCGGCCTGAGAGGGCACACGGCCACACTGGCACTGAAACACGGGCCAGACTCCTACGGGAGGCAGCAGTGGGGAATCTTGCACAATGGGGGAAACCCTGATGCAGCGACGCCGCGTGAGCGATGAAGCCCTTCGGGGTGTAAAGCTCTTTCGGCAGGGACGATAATGACGGTACCTGCAGAAGCAGCTGCGGCTAACTACGTGCCAGCAGCCGCGGTAATACGTAGGCAGCGAGCGTTGTTCGGAGTTACTGGGCGTAAAGGGTGTGTAGGCGGTTGCTTAAGTTTGGTGTGAAATCTCCCGGCTCAACTGGGAGGGTGCGCCGAATACTGAGTGACTAGAGTGCGGGAGAGGAGAGTGGAATTCCTGGTGTAGCGGTGAAATGCGTAGATATCAGGAGGAACACCGGTGGTGTAGACGGCTCTCTGGACCGTAACTGACGCTGAGACACGAAAGCGTGGGTAGCAAACAGGATTAGATACCCTGGTAGTCCACGCCCTAAACGATGCATATTTGGTGTGGGCAGTTCATTCTGTCCGTGCCGGAGCTAACGCGTTAAATATGCCGCCTGGGGAGTACAGTCGCAAGGCTGAAACTCAAAGGAATTGACGGGGGCCCGCACAAGCGGTGGAGCATGTGGTTCAATTCGACGCAACGCGAAGAACCTTACCTGGGCTCGAACGGCTGGTCAACGGAGGTGGAAACATCTTTACCCCGCAAGGGGGTCCAGTCGAGGTGCTGCATGGCTGTCGTCAGCTCGTGTCGTGAGATGTTGGGTTAAGTCCCGCAACGAGCGCAACCCTTGTCCTGTGTTGCCATCATTCAGTTGGGAACTCGCAGGAGACCGCCAGGGATAACCTGGAGGAAGGTGGGGATGACGTCAAGTCCTCATGGCCTTTATGTCCAGGGCTACACACGTGCTACAATGGACGGTACAAAGCGCAGCTAACCCGCGAGGGGGCGCCAATCGCAAAAAACCGTTCTCAGTTCGGATTGCAGGCTGCAACCCGCCTGCATGAAGCTGGAATCGCTAGTAATGGCAGATCAGCACGCTGCCGTGAATACGTTCCCGGGCCTTGTACACACCGCCCGTCACATCACGAAAGTGGATTGTACTAGAAGTCTGCAGGCTGACCCGCAAGGGGAGCAGCGGCCCAAGGTATGATTCATGATTGGGGTGAAGTCGTAACAAGGTAGCCGTAGGAGAACCTGCGGCTGGATCACCTCCTTTCTAAGAGAGAACGTGGGTGGAGTTTCCGAAAGATGTCCTGTGGAGTGTACACGGGGCGCGAGTAGGAGACAGCCGTTCCACTCCAAACCGCCATCGGGATTTCGGTCCTGGTGGTGAGCCCGTTCCGGATCTCCACTAAGAGCATCTGTGAGTTTTTCGAAAGCGGCCGGGGGCTGGACTCCTGGTCTCTGCATCCAACTGGCCTCGATTAAGAAGCCTGGGGGCTCGGAAGGGCCCCCTGGAAGTTTCTGGGGCTGTAGCTCAGCTGGGAGAGCGCCTGATTTGCATTCAGGAGGTCGCCGGTTCGATCCCGACCAGCTCCACCAGAGTGGCGACACCTGGGCCTGTAGCTCAGATGGCTAGAGCGCACCCCTGATAAGGGTGAGGTCGGTGGTTCAATTCCACCCAGGCCCACCACAAGAAACAAGGAACAAGCAGCAATTAGTAAAGCCGGTAAGGCCGGTTTTACGGATTGCTGAGGCAATCGAGATCTTTGACAACTGAATATTTGACGGGCATTTAGAAACACAAGTATGTAAGCGCGAGAAGTAGCGTGCACAAGTGTTGTGTGTGAAGTAGATTTTATGGTCAAGCTACTAAGGGCGTGTGTGTGGATGCCTAGGCGCAAGTAGGCGAAGAAGGACGTGGTCAGCTGCGATAAGCTTCGGGGAGCCGCTCACAGGCTGTGATCCGGAGATGTCCGAATGGGGAAACCCAACGGGTGCGAACACCCGTTACCGTCATCTGAATCCATAGGGTGGCGGAGCGAACCGGGGGAAGTGAACCATCTCAGTACCCCGAGGAAGAGAAAACAACCGTGATTCCGAAAGTAGTGGCGAGCGAACTCGGAAGAGCCTAAACCAGGCGATTCGAAAGGAGAGTCTGGGGTTGCAGGGCCACAATAATCAGATGGAGTCTGAAACGAAGCCGGGACCGAAAGGGAGCGGATGAGATTCAGGGTTCATCTGGTTAAACGAGGGAAGAAAAGCGTTAATCGAACGGTCTGGAAAGGCCGGCCATAGAGCGTGACAGCCGCGTAGGTGAAAAGGCAATTCTCCTTCCAGTGGTACCTAAGTAGGGCGGGGCACGAGAAACCCTGCTTGAATCCGCCGGGACCATCCGGCAAGGCTAAATACTCACTTGCGACCGATAGTGAACCAGTACCGTGAGGGAAAGGTGAAAAGAACCCCTGCGAGGGGAGTGAAATAGTACCTGAAACCACACGCTTACAAGCAGTTGGAGGGCTATGCTCCGCAAGGAGAACGCCTGACATCGTGCCTATTGCATAATGAGCTGGCTAGTTATTCTCAGTGGCAAGGTTAAGCGCAAGCGAGCCGTAGCGAAAGCGAGTCTGAACAGGGCGATGGAGTCGCTGGGAATAGACGCGAAGCGGGATGATCTACCCTTGGCCAGGATGAAGGCCGTGTAACAGCGGCTGAAGGTCCGAACCAGTGTTGGTTGAAAACAGCTTGGATGAGCTGAGGGTAGGGGTGAAAGGCTAATCAAATTCCGTGATAGCTCGTTCTCTCCGAAATAGCTTTAGGGCTAGCCTCTCGTGGTCCGTCGCGGTGGTAGAGAACTGATTGGACTAGGGGCCTTCCCAGGTTACCGAATCCAACCAAACTGCGAATGCCGTGAATGTGTAGCGAGGGAGTCAGACAGTGGGGGCTAAGCTTCATTGTCGAAAGGGAAACAGCCCAGACCGTCAACTAAGGTCCCCAAATTCATGCTCAGTGGGAAAGGAAGTCGGGACGCTCAGACAGCCAGGAGGTTGGCTTAGAAGCAGCCATCCTTTAAAGAAAGCGTAACAGCTCACTGGTCGAGCGGCTCGGTGCCGACAATATAACGGGGCTCAAGCATGGTACCGAAGTTACGGATTCGTAGCAATACGAATGGTAGGAGAGCGTTCTCAACAGCTGTGAAGATCTATCGAAAGAAGGGTTGGAGCGTTGAGAAGTGACTCTGCCAGCATAAGTAGCGAGAAACCAGGTGCGAACCCTGGTCGCCGTAAGTCTAAGGATTCCTGAGAAAGGTTAATCCGCTCAGGGTTAGTCGGAGCCTAACGCGAGGCCGAAAGGCGTAGCGGATGGACAGCAGGTTAATATTCCTGCACTAGCTTGTTTCGATCAAGACCGAAGGGGGGACGCGGACCGTAAGCTCTGGTGCGCAATGGTTTCAATCCAGAGTGAAGGGAGATCCGGAGAGGTAAATCCGCCGGGTCGTCCGCCAGGAAAAGCCTCTAAGGAGAAGCAAGGTATCCGTACCACAAACCGACACAGGTGGACGAGAAGAATATTCTAAGGCGCTCGGGTGATGGTAGGTTCAGGAACTAGGCACATTAGCTCCGTAACTTCGGGAGAAGGAGTGCCCACCTAAGACGTGGGCCGCAGTGAATAGTCTCAGGCGACTGTTTAACAAAAACACAGGTCTCTGCAAAGTCGAAAACGACGTATAGGGGCTGACGCCTGCCCGGTGCCGGAAGGTTAAAGGGAGAGGTCAGCCGCAAGGCGAAGCTTTGAACTGAAGCCCCGGTGAACGGCGGCCGTAACTATAACGGTCCTAAGGTAGCGAAATTCCTTGTCGGGTAAGTTCCGACCTGCACGAATGGCGTAACGATCTGAGAACTGTCTTAACCTGCCGCCCGGCGAACTTGTGGTCCCGGTGAAGACGCCGGGTGCCCGCCACTAGACGGAAAGACCCCGTGCACCTTTACTATACCCTTTCATGGAACTATGGGGCGATCTGCGCAGGATAGGTGGGAGGCTTTGAACCCGGGTTCTCGGACTCGGGGGAGCCAACGGTGAGATACCACCCTGATCGTTCTGTGGTTCTAACCTCCATCCGTAATCCGGATGAGGGACAGTGGAAGGCGGGTAGTTTGACTGGGGCGGTCGCCTCCTAAACGGTAACGGAGGCGCGCGAAGCTTGGTTCAGGCGGCTTGGAAATCCGCCGACGAGTGCAAAAGCATAAACCAGGTTAACTGCGAGACCAACAAGTCGAGCAGATACGAAAGTAGGCTTTAGTGATCCGGTGGTTCTGCATGGAAGGGCCATCGCTCAACGGATAAAAGGTACGCCGGGGATAACAGGCTGATCGGAGTCAAGAGTTCACATCGACGCTCCGGTTTGGCACCTCGATGTCGGCTCATCGCATCCTGGGGGTGTAGAAGCTCCCAAGGGTTAGGCTGTTCGCCTATTAAAGCGGTACGTGAGCTGGGTTCAGAACGTCGCGAGACAGTTCGGTCCCTATCTGTGGTGGGCGTAGGAGATTTGAGGGGGCCTGCCCTTAGTACGAGAGGACCGGGGTGGACGAACCTCTTGTGATCCAGTTGTCCCGCCAGGGGCATCGCTGGGTAGCGAAGTTCGGTCAGGATAAACGCTGAACGCATATAAGCGTGAAACCTTCCCCAAGATGAGATCTCCCAAGCGCAAGCTAAGAAGGGCACTGGTAGACTACCAGTTTGATAGGACGGATGTGTAAGCGTGGCAACACGTTGAGCTAACCGTTACTAATTGCCCGTTCGGCTTGACCATAAAATACTACTGCACACACGACCGTGTGCGCTGCTTTCCGCTTTCAAGCCCCGTCAAATATTCAGCTCAATCACCCTTCTGGGTGACCTTAGCGAGGAGGACCCACCCGTTCCCATCCCGAACACGGCAGTTAAGCTCCTCAGCCCCGATGGTACTGCGCAGGCAACTGTGTGGGAGAGTAGGAAGTCGCCCGGTTTATCTTCCCCCAAAGCCCCGGTTTATCCCCGGGGCTTTTCTGTTGTCACGCCCGGCGGGCAGGCCAGGAGGCCTACCCTACTAAGCACAACCCGCTAAAATCAGGTATAAGCATGAAGACTCTTACCATTGCAGTGATTGCGGGCGACGGCGTCGGGAAAGAAGTCGTACCGCAGAGCAAGTGCGTGCTCGAGCGGGTCGCCAACAAGCATGACGTAGCTTTCGCTTTCCAGGATTTCGAATGGGGCGCGGATCATTTCTTCCGCTGGGGCCGCATGATGCCCGCCGGGGCCATCGACCTGTTGCAGCCCTGCGACGCGATCCTGCTGGGCGCGGTGGGACATCCGGATATTCCGGACCACACCACGCTGAACGGGCTGCTGCTGCCAATCCGGCGCGCCTTCGATCAGTATGCCAACGTACGTCCGGCCTACCTGTATCCGGGCGTGCGGTCGCCGCTCGAAGGCAAGCAGGGAGGTGAGATCGACTTCGTGGTGGTGCGTGAGAACACCGAGGGCGAGTACGCGCAGGTGGGCGGCTTCGTTTACCACGCCCAGCCCGAAGAGGTCGCCATCCAAACCTCCGTCTTCACCCGCCGCGGCATCGAGCGCATCGTGCGGTTCGCGTTCGAACTGGCGGTGAAAAGGAACAAGAAGAGGCGCGTCACGTCGATCACCAAATCGAACGCGCAGGGTTTCAGCATGGTCCTGTGGGACCGCACATTCCAGGACGTAGCCTCGGAGTTTCCACAAGTCGAAACCGAATCGCTGCTGGTGGATGCCGCGGCCATGAACTTCATCCGGCGACCGGAGAGCTTCGACGTGGTGGTGGGCTCGAATCTCTTTGCCGACATTCTGAGCGACATTTCGGCCATCATCGTCGGCAGCATGGGGCTCGCGGCCAGCGCCAATCTGGACCCGCTGCGGCGTTTCCCTTCGATGTTCGAGCCAGTGCACGGATCCGCGCCGGATATCGCCGGCAAGGGAGTGGTGAACCCGCTGGCGATGATCCTGAGCGGCGCGATGATGCTGGAGCACCTGGAAATGACCGAAGCTGCCCGTGAAGTGGAAGCGGCGGTAGCCGCGGTGCTGGCCGAAGGCCGCGTGCGCACGCCGGATATCGGTGGCAAGAGCAGCACCGGAGAGGTGACTGCCGCGATCCTGGAGAAGCTGGCGTAGGTGGCAGAGCAATCGGGCGGTGGACATGCCTTCCTGGTGGCCGCGGGGATCTTCCTCACCCGCATCTTCGGGCTGGTGCGCCAGCGCGTGTTCGCGCATTACTTCGGCATCGAGTCGGAGGCCGCGGACGCGTTCATGGGCGCGTTCCGCATCCCCAACTTCCTGCGCAATATGGTGGGGGAGGGCGTCCTTTCCGCATCTTTCATACCGGTCTACGCGCGGCTGCTGGCGGAAAAGGAGGAGGACGAGGCCGGGCGCGTGGCGGGGGCAGTGGCCGCGATCCTGACCCTGATCGTCTCTGTGGTGGTGCTCTTCGGCGTGCTGGCGACGCCGCTGTTCGTGGACGTGATCGTGCCGGGATTCCACGGCGAAACGCGCGTGCTGACGATCAAGCTGGTGCGGATCCTGTTCGTGGGCACAGGTTTCCTGGTGCTTTCGGCCTGGTGTCTGGGGATCCTGAACAGCCACCGCAAGTTCTTCCTCTCCTACACGGCGCCGGTGATCTGGAATCTCACCATGATCGCGACCATGGTGGCGTTCGGACGGCGCATGAGCATTGACTCGCTGGCGGTGGCATTGGCGTGGGGAGCGGCCTTGGGCGGGCTGCTGCAATTTCTGGTGCAACTGCCGTCGGTGCTCCGGGTAGCGCCGCGAATCGTGGCGGGGATGTCGGAGCACGTACGCGAGGTGGCGCGAAACTTCGTGCCGGTCTTCACGGCCCGAGGGGTAGTGCAAATCAGTGGGTACGTGGACGTGTGGCTGGCGAGTTTCCTGCCGCTGGGCTCTGTAGCCGGCCTGAGCACGGCCCAGATCGTATACATGCTACCGATCAGCCTGTTCGGGATGTCGGTCGCGGATGCGGAGCTGCCGGAAATGTCGGGGGCGATGGACGATCACGCATACCTGAACCGGCGGCTGAACCGTGGGCTGCGGCAGATCGCGTTCTTCGTGGTGCCCTCGGCGATGGGCTTCCTGACGCTAGGCGGGGTGATCGCCGCGCTGCTATTCCAGACCGGGCGGTTCAGTCACTCGGATTCGCTGTTCGTGTGGGCGATCCTGGCTGGATCATCGGTGGGGCTCCTGGCGCAGACCCTGGGGCGGCTGTACTCCTCGACGTACTACGCGCTGCGCGATACGCGCACACCCCTACGGTTTGCCATTGTGCGCGTGGCGCTGACCACCAGCTTGGGTTACCTGTTTGCATTGCCGCTGCCGCGCTGGCTGGGGATCGACCCGAGATGGGGCGCGGCGGGGCTAACGGCCTCGGCGGGAATGGCGGGCTGGGTGGAGTTCGCCCTGCTGCGCCGGGCACTGAACCGGCGGATCGGGCGCACGGGGCTGCCGGGCGCGTTGGTGGCGCGGCTGTGGGCGGCCGCTGGCGCGGCGGCGGCCGCGGGTTGGGCGGTAAAGCTGGCGATCGGAGCCCAGGGCAAGTACGTGACCGGGGTGCTGGTACTCGGCGCGTTCGGCGTCGTCTATTTGGGGGGAACGCTCGCGCTGGGAGTTAACGAAGCCAGCGGGTCGTTGCGAAGACTGATGCGGCGTTCGTGATCAGTAGCTCAGGGTCCCGGTTCGCGGCTGCTCTTCCGGGCTCGGCAGGTACAGCGTCTTGCAGTGCTCGCAACGATAGACTTCGGCATCTTTGCCGAACTTTTGCGCCACCTCTTCGCCGAAAAAGTACCAGCGCTTCAGGTGTCCGGCGCACAGTTTGCCCTTTTCGTCCTTCTCGTTGCAGGCCCGCATGCGCGGGCAGCGGCGCTTGACCTTGGTGCCGTCGCTGAGGGTGTCCACGAGTTCAGTTACCGGGACGGCCTTGTCGGAAACCGCATATTTCGGGTTCGCCATAGGAGAATGTCGAGTATAACAGGCGGCGCGCCTACGGCGCTTCAGACCGCAGGAAACTCCATTTCGACCTCCAACCCCGGCTCCGCGTTGCGCGCGCGGATCGCGCCTTTGTGGAGTTCGACGGCGCGCCGGGCGATGGAAAGTCCCAGGCCGATTCCGCCGCGCGCACGGTCGCGGTCGGTTTCGACCCGGTAGAACGCATCGAACAAGTGCGGCAGCGCGTCTTCGGGAACGCCAGGGCCGTGATCGCGAACGGTCACCCGCGCGCGGTGATCGCGGTCACGCAGCGCAATCTCGATGGAGGAATCGCGCGGGGCATACCGGATGGCATTGCGAATGACGTTTTCGATGGCGCGCTGGAGAAGCTCGGGGTCCCCCTGCACGGTCGCGGGTTCGCGGGCTTCGAGCGCCAGCGAGCAGCCGTGCGCAACCGCTTCCAGCCTCGAATCCTCCACCAGTTGCTGCACCAGTTCGTCGAGCCGGACGTTCTCACGCCGCAGCAGGTTGGGGTCGCCCTCGGCCCGCGTCACCTGAAGCAACTGGCCCACCAGCGAGTTCAAGCGGTCGGATTCCTTCTGGATGCGGTTCAGGGCCACATCCGGATTGTCGCCAGAGCGCGCCAGCTCAATGGCCACGCCCAGGCGGGCCAAGGGCGAGCGCAATTCGTGGGAGATATCGAGCAGCAGCCTTCGCTCGGCCGCGAGCAGAGTCTCGATGCGGTCCGCCATACGGTCGAAGGTATTGGCCAACTGGCCGAGTTCATCGCGCCGGGTGGAGGCGGCTCGCGCGGTAAGGTCGCCGCGGCCGAAGCGCTCCACCGCCCGTTGCAGCTTGCGCACCGGCTGAGTCAGGTGGAACGCCAGCCAGTAGCACAAAAGGACGGCCGCTCCCATGATGAACAGGTGATCGGGCTTGAGAAACCAGGGGCCGGGACTCTGGCGAGGCACGATGAAGAAAAACCAGTAGCGCCCGTCTTCCGCCATTCGCGCCATCATGTTGTCGTTCACGGGGAACACGTGAAACGGAGCGCGCCGGCGCGCCCGGCGGATCAGGTTGGACCGGTCCTGGCCGGTGGCCAGGTCGCGCCCCTGGGCGTCGGTCAGGATGCCTTTCGCGCCGTAGATGCGGCGCAGGTTGTCAAGAAAGGTAATCAGCGCCGGACGGCCGCCCGCTTCATACGTGGCGCGGGCCTCTTCCAACTGGAAGGTCACCAGCCGGGCACCGGGCGACCGGTCGTTCGACATGTCGTTCACCCCGAGCGCCGAAATGAACGCCGACCCGATGACGGTGATGGCTACGGTACACCAGAACCACAGCAGAATTTTCGCGAAGAGCGTCCTCATTCGGAGCGCGCGTCCTCCGGCGTGCGGCAGAACTGGTATCCGACGCCGCGGATCGTCTTGATGAGGGCATCGCCGTTGTCGAGCTTCTTGCGCAGATGGCTGATGTGCATGTCGATGGAGCGGTCAAACGCGGTCGCCCTGCGGTTATAAAAGTTTTCCATTAGCGCATCGCGCGAGAGCACACGGCCGGCGGAGCGCATCAGCATCTCCAGTATGTCGAACTCGAAGGTGGTGAGTTCCACGCGCTTGCCGTTGCTGGTCACCTCGCGGGTGCCGGCATCGAGGGCCACGCCGTTGACTTCCAGGCGCGGGGAGCCGGGCGCTGGGCGGGCTTCGTATCGCCGCAGAATCGCACGGATGCGCGCCGCCAGTTCACGCGGGTTGAAGGGCTTCGGCAGGTAATCGTCGGCTCCGAGTTCGAGCCCGATGATGCGGTCCACATCTTCGCCGCGCGCCGTCAGCATAATGACCGGAACCCTGCTCTTCTGGCGCAACCTTCGCAGAATTTCGAATCCGTCAAGCCCGGGAAGCATCACGTCGAGCACTACCAGGTCCACACCGGGGAGTTGTGCATTTTCCAGTCCGTGGTAACCTTCGTGCTCACATACTACTGTGAAGCCTTCCCGGGTGAGAAATTCGCTCATCAGCGAGCAGAGTTCGGCGTCGTCGTCGACCAGTAGAATCTTCACGGCTAGAATTTACCACGCCCGGGACTGGATGGCTGTAAGCCTTCCGAGCGTATTCGTAAGGCTTTGTAAACCGGTGGCACCCGCGCCAGACAGCCGCGGAGCCGGTTGGTTCCTATAGAGGAGGCGGAGATTTACAGAGATTTACCGCTCCCACAAATTCCGTTTAAACCCAGACCGTAGATTGATATTGAGGCAACTATGAAACCCAACCTTATGAAATTCGCAGTAGCGGCCGTGATGGCGGCCGGCATGGCTTTCGCCCAGACAGCACCGGCAAGCCCGGGGAGGGCGGCCGTTGGCGCCCCCCACACGAAACGGGCCGAGCATCAGCAGATGATGCAGGCTCTCAATTTGACCCCAGCCCAAAAGACGCAGGCCAAAACCATCTTCGGCAACGCCTGGCAGAACTCAAAGCCGATATTCAGCCAGTTGCGCCAGAATAATATGGCGCTTGCGGCTGCCGTGAGGGACAACGACAGTGCGAAGATTCAGGAACTGGCGAGCGCGCAGGGCAAACTTCGCGGCGAACTGGTGGCGAATCACGAAAGCGCTATGGCCAAGTTCTACCAAATTCTGACGCCGGAACAGCGGATTAAGGCCGACCAGATGCAGGCGCAGGCCCAGGCTCGCATGCAGCGGCGCTTCGAGCGCATGCAACAGCAGCACGAGAAGAACGCGAGCGGAAACCCCGTCAGCGGAGAATAGCGGCCGTCGCTCCCTGGCGGCGCATGCCCACTGCGACCGTCAGGGAGCGGGCTTCAAATGGTTCCCGACACGGCCTGCCGAATGAGCCCCAGCAGGGACTGGGGAAACAGGCCGAACAAGAGCAGGCATCCGGTAAGGACGGCTAACACCACAGCGCCCGAAACGGCCAGGGTGGGTTGTGGGGATGGCGCCTCGGGCGCGGGAGCGTACAACGCTGCCACGATCTGAAGGTAGTAATAAAGGCCGATTGCGCTGGTGATTACGAGAATCACGACCTGTGACCACATGGCGACGGACGTGGCCGCGGCTACGACGTAGAACTTGCCGATGAAGCCGGCGGTCACGGGGATCCCGGCGAGCGAGAGCAGCATGGCCGTAAACACGGCTGCCAGGACGGGCCGGCGCCAGAATAGACCTCGATAGTCTTCGAGGGTATCCGCTTCGCGGGTGCCGTCTGAAAGAACGCTGACCACGCCAAAGGCGCCCAGCGTCGTCACAAAGTAAGCGACCAGGTAAACGGTAACGGCTGTAGGACCCAGCAGGCCGGATGCCTGAAACGCCACCAGCAGATAT
Source organism: Bryobacterales bacterium (assembly GCA_963794265.1). Taxonomy (GTDB): domain Bacteria; phylum Acidobacteriota; class Terriglobia; order Bryobacterales; family Bryobacteraceae; genus CAWCDJ01. Next base: position 1,412,562 of record CAWCDJ010000003.1, on the reverse strand, counting down.
CCAAGGTGGGCGATGGAAGAGTATGCCAGAATACGTTTCACATTGGTCTGAAGCAGCGCCAGGATGTTTCCGGCGAACATCGAAGCGATAGCGATAATGGCGAACACCAGGGAGACTGCACCGAGGTCGTGCGCGCCCGAGCGATAGAAATAGCGGAGCAGTAACGCGAACATAGCGCCCTTCGAGACCGTGGCCACGTAGGCGGTTACGGGCGCGGGCGCCCCCTGGTACACGTCCGGCGTCCACAGATGGAATGGCACCACCGCGAGCTTGAAGCCGAAGCCGGTGACGATCAGGGTCATGCCGCCGAGTACCATCGGGCGGTCGAAACCCGGGTTTGTGAGCGCGGCTGCGATGGCCCCGAATTGCATCGTGCCGAACGTCCCATAGATCAAAGCCATGCCGAAAACCAGGAAGGCCGCGGAGACGGCGGCGAGCACCAGGTATTTGATGCCGGCTTCGAGTGGCAGCGGCCGGTGGTACGGATAGGCGATCATGCCGTATAGCGGCACGCTGAGAAGTTCGAGCCCCAGGAACAGCGAAACAAAATGGCTGCTCGCAACCAGCACCATGGAACCGAGCGTCGCCGCGAGCATCAGGATATAGAGTTCGTCGCGCTCCCCTTCGATCTTCTCGAAATAGCTGTAGGACAAGAGGACTACCGCCATGCTCGCGGCGACGATCAGGCCCATGTAGAACAGGGCGTAATCGTCGATCACGAGAAGAGGAGTGACCTGCCGCGGCGCGGCACCGACGGCGATTCGCAGGGAGGCAAACGCCACTCCGAGGCCAACCAATGTCAGCAAGGCACTGAGGGCATGGCTGCGCCGAACCGCCACCGCAAGCATCACCACGATCGCGGTGGCGGCAATGATCAAGAGGGGAAGCAAGGCAATGAAGTCGTCTTCGTTCACGTCTATCTCCCGGAAGCCAGACGTTCCAGCCGCACCATGGCGGGTTGAAAGGTATCGAGCACGGGACGCGGGTAGAGGCCCAGCCACAGCAGGGTTACGATCATGATGGCCATCACGAAGCCCTCGCGCGGCACGAGATCGGCGATTCGCCAGTTGTGGGTATTGGGTCCCAGGAAGGCGCCCTGCATCATGCGCAGTGCATAGAACGTGGCGAACAGGACGCCCACGGCGGCCAGCGCCGCGAGAAGCACGCTCCGCGGGTAGGTGCCCAGCAACACCAGGAATTCGCCGACGAAATCGCCCAGTCCGGGAAGGCCCAGCGAAGCCAGCGCGAAGAACAGAGTCGCTCCGCTCAGGCGCGGGGCAGTGCTCCACAGGCCGCCCATCCGGCCCATATCGCGCGTGTGGATGCGCTCCTGTAACGCACCCACGATGACGAAGAGCGCGCCCGTGCTGATGCCGTGAGCGATCATCGTCATCAACGCACCCTCCAGGGCAAGATTGTTCCAGGCGAAGATGCCGAGCAGGACGAAACCCATATGGCTCACGCTGGTGCACGCCACGAGGCGCTTCAGATCGCTCTGGCTGAAGGCCAGCACGGCGCCGTATAGAATGCCGGCCACGCCAAGCGACATGGCGATAGGCGCGAAGGCGCGCGCGGCATGCGGGAACAGCGGCACGACGAAGCGGATCATTCCGTAGGCGCCCGTCTTCAGCAGCAGTCCGGCGAGATCCACGCTGCCGGCCGTGGGCGCCTCGGTGTGGGCATCGGGCAGCCACGTATGCAGCGGTACCACCGGCAACTTTACCGCGAAGGCGGTGAAGAAGCCGAGCATGATCCACATCTCCGTCGCGGGCGCCAGTGGCGTGCCGAGCAGGTCGCCATACTCGAAGGTATACACGCCGGTGGCATTGTGGTGCGCGAAATAGAGCGCCAGAATCGCGACCAGCATGAGCAGGCTGCTGAGTTGGGTGAAGATGAAGAATTTCACCGCCGCGTAATGCCGGTGCTCGTGTCCCCAGATGGCGATCAGGAAGTAGATCGGGATCAGCATCAACTCCCAGGCAAAATAGAACAGGAAGAGGTCAACCGCCAGGAACACGCCTCCCATGCCGGTGATGACCCAAAGCAGGTTGAGATGAAAGAAACCGACCTGGTATCGGATCTCGGTCCAGGAAACCAGCACCGAGACGAGCCCGAGGAAATAGGTCAGCGCGAGCAGCAAGATGCTCAATCCGTCCACTGCCAGGTGGAAGTGAACGCCCCAGGCGGGCAGCCATTTCCAGTTCAACTCTTGGAACCAGACGTTGAAGCCCGCATTGCGATTAGCGGACCAGAACCAGACCGTGTGAAGAAACCCGACGCACATGGTGACCAGCGAGATCCAGCGGACGGCGATGGTGCTGCGCCGGCCCACGGCCCAGGAAACGATGCCGGCGCAGAAGGGAAGCAGAATGAGCCAGAGCAGGATCATAAGAACATCGCGATCGCCAGGAAGACCACGGTCCCGGCGGCAATCCCCGTGGCATACCACCGCAGGTTGCCGGATTCGCTGCGGCTGAGTCCGCGCCAGCCGAGCGCGGCCAGGCCTGCAATGCCGTCGTAGATCAAATCGAGGAAGTCGCCGCGGTTGGCCCACGCCAGCCACTCCAGCGGCCGCGTGAAGACGCGGTCGTACAACCAGTCCATACCCCAATCCGAAAACCACAACCGGTGAAGCGCGGCGCCCACCGGATTGCCGGCCAGGAGTTCCGCCGCCGAGGGCCGGCGTAGATAGACGAACCATGCCGCAAACAGGCCGGCCAGAAACGCGGCTCCCGCAATCGCGCTGGTCACGGTTTCGGTGACCGCTCCGGCAGACAGGTTCGAGAGCGGGGGCACCGCGCTCCCGATGAACTGCATGAACCACTTCTGGTCGTAGCCGCCGATAATCGAGAGCGCCGCCAGTACCACAGCCGGCGCAGCCATCGCGAAGCCCGGCCGCCGGGAGACTTCGGTGCGCGCCTCGCCGAAGAACACCACGAAGATGAGCCGGAAGGTGTAGAACGAGGTCAGCAGAACCCCGAACAGGCCGGCCGCCCAAAACGCGCCGCCTCCGAGCGCCGACGCGCCGGCGCTCCAGATGATCAGGTCTTTGCTGAAAAACCCCGCGGTGATCAGCGGCAGCCCGGCCAGCGCGCAGCCGCCCGCCAGAAATGTCCAGAAGGCGATGGGAAGCTCATGGTACAGCCCGCCCATGCGAAAGATGTTGTGCTCGTCGTGCAACGATTCGATAATGATGCCGGCGGCCAGAAAGAGGAGCGCCTTGAAGAACGCGTGCGTCATAAAGTGGAAAATAGCCGCTCCCCATGCGCCCACACCCAGGGCGAGGAACATATAGCCGATCTGGCTGATGGTGGAGTACGCCAGCACCCGTTTGATGTCGTTTTGCGCCAGCGCACTGAAGCCGGCCAGCAGAAGAGTCGCGGCACCGATCACGGCCACCGCCAGTTGGACGGGCGGTGCCAGCGCGAACAGCACATGGGTGCGCGCGATCAGGTACACACCGGCGGTGACCATGGTGGCCGCGTGAATCAGGGCGCTTGTGGGAGTAGGGCCGGCCATGGCGTCCGGAAGCCAGACCTGCAGCGGCAGTTGCGCGGATTTGCCGACCGCGCCGCCCAGCAGCAGCGCCGCTGCCGCGATTGCGGCGGGGGTTCCGATCGCCCAATGGGCTTGCGCCGTGTGCATGAGGTCCTGAATGCGAAGCGTTCCCAAGTCGTGGTACAGGAGAAACAGGCCGACGGCCATCGCGGTGTCCCCGACGCGGGTCACGATGAACGCCTTCTGTCCGGCGCGTCCGTTCGCCGGATCCTGATACCAGAACCCGATCAGCAGATAACTACACAGGCCGACGCCTTCCCAACCCAGGTAGAGCAGCAGCAGGTCATTCGCCAGCAGCAGCGTGACCATCGACGCCACGAACAGGTTCATGTAAGCGAAAAAGCGGCTGTAGCCTTCGTCGCCTCGCATGAATTCGGTGGAGTAGAAGTGAATCAGGAACGCTACGAAGGTGACAACCAGCATCATCACCAGCGAGAGGGCATCCAGGTAGAAGGCGATCTCGGGGCGAAAGGCTCCGACATCGATCCACGTCCACAGGGTCTGGGTATAGGCTCCACCGGCCGGCGGCGCTATCAGATAGGCGGCAGTGATCGCGGCGGAAAGAACCGCCGACGCTGCAATGGTACCTACACCGGTGGCCGCCACCGCACGATCAGGCATGCGCGGACCGAACAGCGACAACACCAGTGCGCCCCCGAATGCGAACGCCGGAACCAGCCAGAGGAGCTCGAGCATCTCAGCCTCGCATCCTGCTGATCGCATCGGTGTCGAGCGATTGATAGCGGTGGTACAGCCCCAGCACCAGGGCCAGACCGACGGAAACCTCGGCGGCCGCCATGGCCAGGATGAACAAAAAGACCACCTGTCCGTCCGGCTGTCCCCACCGTTGGCCCGCCGCCACAAAGGCCAGTCCGGCAGAGTTCAGCATGACCTCGATCGACATCAGCACGAAGATGATGTTCCTTCGGACCAGAACTCCGACCAGGCCCAGCGTGAACAGGATTGCGGCGAGGATGAAGCCATCCCGAATCGGCACCATTTGCATCACCGCACATCCCCCGCGGGTGTCTTGCGATGGCCCAGGTGGTAGGCGCCCACCAGACCGGCGAGGAGCAGCATGGAGGCAAGCTCGACTCCGATCAGGTACGGCCCGAACAACGACGCGCCCACTTCCCGCGGGCCGATGGTCTTCAGCGGGGCGATGCCGCCCTGAGCCAGAAGGTAGAGGAACTCGGCCATCAACACAAGGGCGAGCAGGGAGGGTCCGATCCACATGGAGGGAACGAGCAGCGCCTGTTCCGCCCTGGCGGTCCGGTCCCCCAGATTGAGCAGCATGACGACAAATATGAACAGCACCATGATGGCGCCGGCATAGATGATGATTTCGAGCGCCGCCACAAACGGCGCGCCCAGCGTATAGAAGACCACGGCGACGGCCAGCAGTGAGACGATCAGGTACAGGAGCGCGTGCACCGGGCGCAGGCTGGTCAGCATCAGGATCGTGGCGACCACCGCGACCGCGCCCGCAATGTAGAACACAATCGCCATACAGGATTCAGGGGAGAAGGCTGTGAAGGTCCACGGGCCGGCCCTCGCGTTCCGACTCGCCCTTGTCTTTTCCGCCGATTTGAACTCCGGCCACGCGCCAGAAGTTATAGCCGGGATACTTACCGGGACCGTTGATCAGCAGGTCATGCTTCTCGTAGACCATGTTCTGGCGGTTGTACTCTCCCATCTCGAAATCCGGCGTGAGTTGGATGGCGTAGGTGGGGCACGCCTCCTCGCAATAGCCGCAGAAGATACAGCGTGAGAAGTTGATGCGAAAGAACTCGGGGTAGCGCCGGCCGGTGGAGTCTTCGGTGGCCTGGAGCGCGATGCAGTCCACGGGGCAGGCCACCGCGCAGAGATAGCAGGCGACGCAGCGCTCGCCGCCATCCGGGTCGCGCGCGAGGATAATCCGGCCGCGGTACCGCGGGGCCAGGTATGGCTTCTGTTCCGGATACTGCACGGTGACGCGCTTGTGGAACATGTGGAGAAACACGTACCAGACGGTGCGGATCAGGCTGAACATTTCATTTACTCCAGGCAAGCACCACGGCGCCCGTGACTAAGATGTTGGCGAGCGCCAGCGGCAGCATTACTTTCCATCCCCATGCCATCAACTGGTCAAAGCGCGGCCTCGGCAGGGCCGCGCGAATCAGGATAAAGAAGCAGATGAAAAAGAACATCTTGATCAGAAACCAGACGATGGGCGGCAGCAGCGGCCCCATCCAACCTCCGAAGAACAAGACGGTAATCAACGACGAAATCAACACTACTCCGAGATACTCGCCCACGAAGAACATGCCGAATTTCATCCCGGAATACTCGGAGTGATAACCGGCGACTAACTCGCTTTCGGCTTCAGGTAAGTCGAACGGCAACCGGCGGGTTTCCCCAAGACCCGCGATCAGGAACAGGACAAACCCGGCGAACTGCGGCACCACGAACCAAAGATGCCGCTGGGCTTCGACGATCCGGACGAGGTCAAACGAGCCCGCCAGCAGAACCACACCCATCAGGGACAGGCCCATGAACACTTCGTAGCTGAGCATCTGCGCCGAAGCCCGCAGCCCTCCGAGCAGCGCGTACTTGTTATCCGACGACCAGCCCGCGAGCACGACACTGTAGACCCCGAGCGAGGACATCGCCAGCACGAACAGCAGCCCGACGTTGAGATCCGAGACGATGATGCCCGGTGCAATCGGCAGCACGGCGAAGGACATGAGAACGCTGACGACGATGATGGCCGGGGCGGCGATGAACACCGCCTTATCGGCAAACGGCGGGATCCAATCTTCCTTGAGGAAAATCTTGATCATGTCGGCGAGCACCTGAAGCAATCCAAAGGGGCCCACGCGATTCGGACCGTAGCGGTCCTGCCAGAGCGCCAGGAGCCGCCGCTCGAGCCAGATCAAGCCCGCAGCGACCGTGAGCGCCACGATGAGGATGCCGAAAATGGAGGCGAACGGATAGGGGCTGGTCATGGCGCCGGTTCGATCCCGCTCCAGACGGGAAGGTCAAGGCCTTCGAAAGGAGGCACCCCCGCGGGGACTCCAGCCAGCCCTCTGGGCATCCCGGCGGAGATGGTTACCGGGAAGCGCCGGCCGAACAGTTCGACGCGCTCGCCGAGGGCGGCGGCGTCTTCCGGATTCAACGCAACATAAGGTTCCGGCGCGAGATGAGCGATGCCCGGGGCGGCGCGGCTCAGTTCCTCCGAGCCGAAGATGTGATAGAGCGGCAGCACCAGCCACTCGTTTTGGCGCGGTTCAAACGGCGCTGGAATTTGATCGAAATATGCGGGATGCCCTCCGCGCGGCTCGATAATCCGCACGCCCGGATCGCCACACCGCAGCGCGCCGGCGATCTCCTGCTGAAACTGGTTCACGGACTGAATGGAATTCCAGCCAGGCGCCCAGAAAAAGGGGAGCAGAGCCGCTGGCGGCTGGTCGGCCGGCGGCCGATTGGAATTTCCCTCCATCGAGAAAGCGAGAGCCGAATCGAGATCGTCCGGTGGCTTCGGCTCCTGCACGGTGATGTGGGCCAGCATCGCGGTGCGCCCGCTATAGCGATGCGGTTCCCGGGGAATCTTCGCGCCCGCCATGCGGAATCGGGCGGAGGGTGCCGCGCGAGTCACCGCGGCGAGTTGCGGCAAAGCGGCAGCCAGCGCGGCGTCGATCTCGTCCAGGTTCTCCCAGGACCCAAACCAGTGCCAGGTATCGAGAATCGGCGCGGGGGGCACATACGCCGGAAAGAAGCGCTGAATGCGGCCTTCGCTGCTCACCACGGAGCCACCGGATTCGGCGAAGGTTCCAGCCGGGACGATGAGTTCCGCCCTGGCTGTTGTAGGAGTCTCCAGGCAATCGAAGGCCACGATCCGTGAGAACCTCCCCAGAAATTCGTTCGCGAGGGGCGCCGGCATCCTGCGGTAGAGGTCGTTTTCGAGAAGGATGACGGCCTCGGCGTCGGCATCGAGCGCGGCATCGAGCGCGGGAGCCTCCATAAGCGCCAGGCCGAAGCTGTTCCATTCGGGTGTGGTGAATGCAAGTGACGCGCCGGGCAGCGCCCAGGCGATATTGGCGGCCGCCTGTATGATCGCCGCGCTACGGCTGCCCGGGCCGGAAACGATGAGCGGATGGCGCGCGCCTTTGAGCGCACCGGCGATTTCCCCGGCCAGGCTGCGCACCGGATCGCTCAGGTTTCCGGGCGTGGGGGCCGCCCGGTCGAGCGCGTTCGCGACCGCGAAACCGAGCCGCGCCTGATCAGCGGGCGCCGCCTGAAATGTGCGCGTGGCAACGTCGTCCAGGCGGGTCGCCCGAGCGGCCGTGAGAAACAGCGGCCCTTTCGCATCCTGGACGATTTCGCGCACCGCATGGTCCATCCAGAGCGGAATATGCGCCTGCTCCGCCATCTGCATCGGCTGGCGCCGGACCGCCTGGCGCAGGCTCAGCGCCATGCGGGGCGCGACGTTGGTGACATCCTCGCCCAGAACAAAGACCGCATCGGCCGACTCCATTTCGCGAAGCGACGGCGTTCGGGTCGGGCCTTCGCGCAGGATGTTCAGCATCAACTTTAGCAGCTCGGATTCCGCCGCCGGGATGCCGGCGTAGAAGCGGGATGCGCCGACCAGCGAACGCAGCGCGAAATTGCTTTCGAGGGATGCCCGCGGCGAGCCGATGCCGACCACCCTGCCCGACGCGACCTCTTGCAGATGAGCGAGCGCCTCCGCGACAGTCACGTTCTTACCCCGCAGGACCGGCCGCCGGATGCGCCGGTCGCTGTTGACGAACTCGTAACCGAAGCGGCCGCGATCGCAGAGAAAGTACCCGTTGACCTCGCCGTTGTAGCGGTTGACGATGCGGCGCAGCGCACCGTAGCGTTCGCCGGGTGAGGTGTTGCATCCGAGGCCGCAATGCACGCAGACCGAGGGCGCCAGTTGAAGATCCCACTTGCGGGTGTAGTGGCGCTTCAGCGTGGCATCGGTGAAGACGCCGGTCGGGCAGACCTCTACCAGGTTTCCGGCGAATTCGTTTTCGAGTACTCCATCGCGCTCGCGGCCGAAGAAGACGATGTTTCTCAGGGAAAACGCATTGAGGTCGCTCCCGCCGGCGTACTCGCGGTAAAAGCGCACGCACCGGTAGCACTGAATGCAGCGGTTCATTTCGTGGTTCACGAAGGGGCCCAGATATTGGTTTCGGAACGTGCGTTTCTCGAACCGGTAGCGGCGGTAATCGTGCCCCGTCATCTCGGTCATATCCTGCAGGTGGCACTCGCCGCCTTCATCGCACACCGGGCAGTCGTGCGGGTGATTCAGCATCAGCCCTTCGATGACCGCCTTGCGAAACGCGGCCGCCTCGGCGTCCGCGATCGAGATGCGGGTGCCCTCGGCCGCGGGCGTCATGCAGGCCATCACGATCTTTCCGTGCTCATCCGCTTCGTCCTTGAACTGTTTGACGGCACACTGCCGGCACGCGCCCACCGAGCCCATCGCCGGGTGCCAGCAGAAGTACGGCAGATTCATGCCGGCCTGAAGGCAGCCGTGGAGCAGGTTCTGTTTCGGATCCATATCGTAGGGCTGATTGTCCACGTACACGCTCGCCATATCATTTCCACGGACAGCGCTTTTCGTCGATATGCCGCTCGAAGTCTTCGCGGAAGTATTTCAATGCGCTCTGGAGCGGTTCGGCGGCACCCGGCGCAAGCGCGCAAAATGTATGGCCGGGCGACCAGAAGCGCGCCTGGAACGAGAGCTTGTCGAGGTCGCCGGGCTGCCCCCCGCCTTCTTCCATGGCTTTGAGGATGCGCTCCACCCAGCCCAGGCCGCTCCAGCAGGGCGTACACCACCCGCAGGATTCCTGCGCGAAAAAATGCTCCAGGTTCCACACCATCCCGACCGGACAGGTTTGATCGTCGAGCACGATCATGGTTCCGGTGCCCATACGGCTGCCGACCTTCTGCACTTCGGTGAAATCCATCGGCACGTCGAGATGTTCTTCCACCAGGAAGTCGGTGGAAGCTCCGCCGGGGAGCACGCCGCGAAAGCGAACGCCGTCGCGCATTCCGCCCGCGTGCTCCTCCAGCAACTCGCGAATGGTCGTGCCCATGGGCAACTCCCACAGCCCGGGGCGCTTCACCTTGCCGCTCGCGCCATAGAGTTTCGTCCCGCCGTCCCTGGTGCGGCTCAGGCCCCGGAACCATGCGGCACCGTGGTTCACGATGTGCGGCACGTTGCATAACGTCTCGACGTTATTGATGGTGGTGGGCTTTCCGAAGAGCCCTGAGGCGGGCGGGAAGGGCGGCTTGGCGCGCGGATTGGCGCGCTTGCCTTCGAGGGCGTTCAGCATTCCCGTCTCTTCCCCGCACATGTAGCGGCCGGCGCTGAGGTGCAGGTGCAAATCGATGGTGTAATCCGAGCCCAGAATATTCTTCCCGAGGTACCCGGCCTCATAACATTCCGCAATCGCCTTCGAGAGCCGCCTGGCGGAGAGATGATACTCGCCGCGAAGGAATATGTAGGCGACGTCCGTGCCGGTGGCATAGCCGGCGAGAATGATGCCTTCAATAAACTGGTGCGGGTCGCGCTCCATCAGTAGGCGGTCTTTGAACGTGCCGGGCTCCATTTCGTCAGCGTTGGCGACCAGATATCTTGGATGGGGCGCATCCTTCGGAATGAAGCTCCACTTCAGGCCGGAGGGAAATCCGGCGCCGCCGCGGCCGCGCAGGCTGGAGGCTTTGACCTCTTCGGTAATCGCTGCGGGCGCCATGTCCTTTAACGCCTTGCGCAAGGCGCTGTAGCCGCCCGCGCGCTCGTATTCCTCGCGATCGGGGGCTTCTCCATCGGGCCTCATGCGCGCGGTGAGGGGTTTCTCGGCGGACATTACTTGTAGCGCTCCAGGACCCGTTCGGCAATTTCCGGAGTGAGATCGCCGTGCAGGTCTTCGTCGATCATCATGACCGGCGCATGATCGCAGGCCCCCAGGCACACGATGGGAAGCAGCGTGAAGCGCTCGTCCGCGGTGGTCTGGCCCGGCTGGATCTTGAGCTGCTGCTCCAGTTGGCGGCACTGGCGGTCCGATCCCATAATCCAGCAGCTGACGCTGTCGCAGAGATAGATGACGTGGCGCCCCACGGGATTGCGAAAGATCAGGTTATAGAACGTGGCGACGCCGTCCAGATCGGCCGCCGACATCCCCAGCAGTTCGCCTATATCGCGGAGTGCGTCGTCCGAGATCCAGCCCCGGTGCTTCTGCACGATCTTCAGGGCGTCGATGCAGACAGCCTTGCGGTTCGGGTAGTGCGGGAACTCGGCTTCGATCGCGGCTCGTTCTTCAGGAGTCAACATGGGCAACGCTCCTCATCGGTCGACATCCGCCAGTACGTAATCCATGGCCCCCAGGACGGCCAGCAGGTCGGGAATCATGCGTCCCCGGCAGAGCAGCGGCAGCATCTGCATATGGGGAAACGAAGGCGTGCGGATGCGCGTGCGGTATGACACGGTGGATCCGTCGCTCACCAGGTAATAGCCGTTGTTGCCCTTGGTCGCCTCTATGGCGCCCAGCACTTCGCCGGCGGGCAGAACGGGTCCCCAACTGACGTTCAGAAAGTGAGTGATCAGGGTTTCGATGTCGTGCATGGTGCGGTCTTTCAGCGGAGGCGTGGCCAGCGGATGATCCGACTTATACGGGCCATCCGGCATGTGGTCCACGCACTGCCCGATGATGCGAAGACTCTGCCGCATCTCTTCGACGCGAACCACCGAACGGTCGTAACAATCGCCGTGCGTGCCGGTGGGGATCTCGAATTCGAACTGATCGTAGCCCGAGTACGGCTGCTTCTTGCGGAAGTCCCACTCGAAGCCGCAGGCGCGCAGCGCCGGGCCGGTGACGCCCCACTCGATGGCTTCGCCCGTCGTAAAGCTCCCGATGCCCCTGGTGCGGGCCTGAAAGAGGCGATTGCGCAGGATCTCGCGGTCGTATTCCGCCAGCCGCTTGGGAAGGTAACTGAGGAAATCGCGAAACAAACCGTCCCATCCCTCCGGAAGATCCGCAGCCACGCCGCCGATGCGAAACCAGTTGGGGTGCATGCGCGCCCCGCAGATGGCTTCGATGATGCCGAACGCGCGCTCGCGATCGTTGAACGTGTAGAAGACCGGAGATAGCTGTCCCACGTCCTGCGCGAAAGTGCCGTACCAAACCAGATGGCTGATGATTCGGAACAGTTCCGTGAGCATCACGCGGATCACCCGGGCCCGCGGCGGGACCGTGATTCCCGCGAGTGTTTCCACCGCCGTGAGATAGGCCAGGTTGTTGACCACGCCGCCCAGGTAGTCCACACGATCGGTGTATGGAATGTACGTGTGCCAGGATTGCCGCTCGCCCATCTTCTCGGCGCCGCGATGGTGGAAGCCGATCTCCGGCACGGCATCCACGATCACCTCGCCATCGAGTTGGAGCACGATGCGCAGCACTCCGTGCGTTCCCGGATGCTGCGGTCCCAAGTTCAGAAACAGAAAGTCAGAATCCTCGCTGCTGCGCCGCATACCCCATTCTTCGGGGCGAAAGCGCAGCGCCTCCTGTTCGGCCTCTTCCCTTTGTTCGGTGAGACGGAACCGACCCATCTCGGTGGCGCGCGCCGGATGATCTTTGCGCAGCGGGTGTCCTGGCCAATCCCGCGGCATGAGGATCCGGGCAAGGTGGGGGTGGCCGGAAAATCGAATGCCGAACATGTCCCACGCTTCGCGCTCGTACCAGTTCGCCGCCGGCCACAGGTCCGTCATGCTCTCGACCGACAACGCGCCGCTTTCGAGCGCTGTCTTGACGCGGATGTAGGCATTCCGTTCGAAGGAGAACAGATGGTAGACGACGGTGAATTCAGAGCGCGGCTGCCCGTCGCGGTTCACCCGCATCCTCTCGTCGATCGCGGTCAAATCGTAGAGCATGCGGTAAGGGGAGTCGATTTCGCTCTTCAGATGCGCCAGGATGCCGTGCAGACGTTCGCGGGGCGTCCACAGCGTCGGTATGCTGTCAGCGGTCTGCTGCGGCACGACGTCTTCGCCGTAGCGCTCCCGCAGGGCGGCGATCGGATTTGCGGCCGCGGTCACACGCGATCCTGCGTGCGCAGTTGTGTGAGTTGCTGGCGCACAGGCCGTTTGAGATCGCGCATCGACGGCAGGACGGGGGTTTCCACGGTTTGCGGCCCCACCACCCAGCTCAGGGGGCGCCGCTCGCTCCCGACGGCTTTCTGCAAGAGCACCAGGCCTTCCAGGAATGCGTCCGGGCGGGGCGGGCAGCCGGGAACGTACACATCGACCGGCAGAAATTTATCTATGCCCTGCACGACGCTGTATATGTCGTACATCCCGCCGGAGTTGGCGCAGGAACCCATCGAGATGACCCAGCGCGGTTCCATCATCTGCTCGTAAAGCCGCTGGATGACAGGCGCCATCTTGAGGAACACGGTACCGGCAATTACGATGAGATCGGCCTCGCGCGGCGTGCCGCGGATTACTTCCGCGCCGAAGCGAGCTACATCGTACTTACTGGTAATGCTGGTGGCCATCTCCACGTAGCAGCAGGACAATCCGAAATTGAACGGCCAGATCGAGTTCTTGCGGCCCCACGCAACCAGGTCCTGCAGTCGCGAGAGGATGACGTGCTTGCGAACCGCTTCGGTGAACGCAGTCTGCGGCTGCGGGGGGCTCTCCGGGGGGGTTTCGGCTTCGGTAATCGACCATCGCATGAGTTCACTCCGGCTGGCTGGAGATCCTGTTCCAATCCAACGCGCCGATACGCCACAAATAGAAGAGTGCGGCCACCAGGACTCCGACAAACACTACGGTCTCCCAGAATGCCGGCCAGCCTAATGATCGCGCGGCGACCGCCCAAGCAAAGAGAAACACGGCCTCGAGATCGAAGATGACGAAGAACATGGCGATCAGGTAAAACTTCGCCGGCATCCGGATTCGCGCGGAACCTTCCGATTTGATGCCGCCTTCATAAGGAGAACCGGTCGCCGGATCCTGATGCCGCTGACCGAGAAGGTACGAAACCAGGAGCATGCCGCCAACCAGCGCCAGCACGAACACGAAATAGAGACCGAGAGTCCAGATCATCGTTTAGTCCCGGATTGGCCGTACCAGCTTCAATTCTCCGCCGGTTGCCGGAATGCGAAAACAGGGGTTTGTCACATTCGGGAATTCAAATGTTATGGTCGCTACGAGAGGATGCGGACCGTCGGTGATCGATGACACTACGCGGATGAAACCGCCGGCACGCTGGCCCTCCGATTGCACTTCCTAACGAGAAATGTCCACACTTCAGACTTTGCATCACGTCCCCGTGCAGGTACTCGAGGACAAAGCGACGCAGTTGCGGATCGACAGCGTTCTGGCGACCACTGAAGCCGGGAGCGGGCATCCCACCAGTTGCGCATCGGCGGCGGATATCGTGTCGGTGCTCTTCTATGGTGTCATGCGCTTCGACCCGGGCAATCCGAAGCGCCAGGGAAGTGACGTGTTTGTCTTATCGAAAGGACACGCGGCTCCGCTTCTCTATGCGGCGTGGGCCGAAGCTGGTGCATTCCCTCGAGAGAAGCTATTGACCTTGCGCAAACTCGACTCCGATCTCGAGGGTCATCCGACACCGCGCTTACCGTTCGTGGACGTAGCCACCGGTTCGCTCGGGCAGGGCCTTTCCGCGGGCGTCGGAATCGCCTATGACGCGGCGGAGTTTCGACGCTCCGATCAGCGGGTCTACGTGCTGATGGGGGATGGAGAATCGGCGGAAGGCTCCGTTTGGGAAGCCGCGCAGTGGGCATCGTACCATCATCTGGCCAACTTGTGCGCGACCATCGACATCAACCGCCTGGGCCAGAGCCAGCCGACCATGCTCCAGCACGATCTGGAAACCTACAGACGGCGCTGGGAGGCGTTCGGCTGGCAGGCTCTGACAGTAGACGGTCACGACATTCCCGAGTTACTCGAAGCCTATGAGCGGGCGATTGAGACGCGCGACCGTCCGACCGTCGTGCTGGCCAGAACCATCAAGGGCAAGGGACTGGGCGAAGTGGAGGACAAGGAGCACTGGCACGGCAAGACATTCGATCGGGAGACCGCCGACCGCGTCGTGGCGGAATTGAAACGTCATCTCAGAGGAGCGGACGCTCGGTGGGAGCCGAACCTGCCGGAGTCCGCTGCCCACAAGGAACCCGACGGCACGCCCCGGGTATCGCAGAACGTCCAACCGCCCTATCAAATCGGCGGTAAGGAAGTCGCCACACGGAGAGGTTTCGGCGACGGCCTTGCGGCGTTAGCGCCGGCCGACCCCCGCGTCGTGGTGCTCGATGGCGACGTGAAAAACTCCACCTACACCGAAGAGTTCGAAAATGCCGCGCCGGGCCGGTTTCTCGAGGGATATATCGCCGAGCAGAACATGGTGGGGATGGCGATGGGGCTCGCGGCGCGCGGGAGAGTGGCCTTCGCTTCAACATTCGCGTGCTTCTTCACACGGGCTTACGACTTCGTCCGCATGGCCGCGATCAGCAATCTGAACGTGAAACTTACGGGAACCCACGCGGGCGTCTCGATCGGCCAGGATGGCCCCTCGCAGATGGGTCTCGAGGACCTTGCGATGATGTGCGCGGAGCCGAATTTCACCGTGCTCTACCCTTCCGACGCGACCAGTGCCTGGCAGGCCGTGTGGCTGATGGCCGCGCAACCGGGGCCCTGCTACATGCGGGCCGGCAGACCGCCGTCTCCGATCCTGTACGGTCCCGACGAGAAGTTCGCGGTCGGCAAATGCAAGGTGCTCCGAAGAAGCGAAAAGGACCGGGCGCTGATCGTGGCCGCCGGTGTCACGTTGGCCGAGGCCTTGCGCGCTCACGACGTACTCAAAGAGCGGGGCATTCCGGTGCGGGTGATCGATCTCTTCAGCGTTCAGCCGATCGACCAGAAGGAATTGGCCGCCTCCGCGCGCGATGTGGGCGGGATAGTCGTGACCGTCGAGGATCATTACGAACACGGCGGAATCGGCGATGCCGTCTTCAGCGCCCTGGCCCGCGAATCGATACTGGGATATAAACTGGCCGTTCGCGAGATCCCCAGGAGCGGAAAGCCCGCCGAGCTGATGCAGAGGTACGGCATCGACTCGCAGAGTATCGTGAATGTGGTTCTGAGCGCGCTGGCGTAGGCGGCGCGCGCCGATCAAGGCACCAGCATCACCGGAGCCTGCCAGAACGCGGCCTTCTGCGAGGCCGGATCGAGCACCGTAACCTGGCACGTATAGCGGCCCGCCGGCAGTTTTTCCAGGGCCAGGCTGAATCGCAGCGGGACGGTCTTCAAGCGGCTGGCCGTAGCGTCAGCCACGGGAAGCGGGGCGGTTTCGAATGCCTTCAACCGGCCGCGGTAGAACGTCACGAAGGCTACCAGGGGCTCGACCGCGGCGGCGCCCGGCTCGTACGCCTGCAAATACACGTACATGTCGCGGCTCCGGCTGAATACGCGAGTTACGCTGGGGATCAGTTTCTGCCCATCCTGCACCAGTGGATTGGCCGCCTGTTCCTTGTCCTTGCCCGCTGTATAGAGCGCGTCTTTGAGCTCCACCCGCTGGCTGCTCAGAACGACCGAGCTGATGGGGATCCGCTTCGCCTCTTTGTTCAGGTTCGGAATGACGAACTTAGCCATGTAGGTGCCGATCCGCCCGGTTTCGTCGTCGCGGGCCAACACCTTGAGAGTGTAAGTCCCGGGTAACAGGGTGTAGCCGGTATCGTATTCGATCGGCCGCTTGGATAACTCGGCCGCGCTTTCTCCGCTGAGCTTGATATCTACCTTGTCCCGTATGTTCTGGATGGTCGTGCCATACTCGTCTTTGATCTCGCCGATGAAATCGATCAGGGTGCGTTCGGCGCCGCCGCGGCGCGCGCGAGCCAATTCGCTGCCCGGAATCTTCAGAACCACCGGCACGTAATACTCGGCACGGTTCAACTGGAAGTAATTCACCTCCATCGCGATCGTCAGCTCGGTGATGGGGTCTTCCAGCATTAATGCGTCTTCGAGCTGCCGCTCCTTATCGGCGGCGGTGAATTTATTGAATTGTTTGCCGGCGAAATACCCCTGCCGGTAATCCAACCTGGCAGTAACGTCCTTCACCGCGATCCGAATCCGCCGGAACTTACCATCGAGGACCGCATTGCTGGCGTAATAGCCGATGATGTAGTAATCGGAAAGCGCCTTCTGCGCCTGAACGATGCCCACCGTCAGGTCATTGACGTCCAGAAGCGCTTTGCCGCCGGTGTCCGCAGCCAGGGCGTATAGCGTGTCCTGCGATTGCTGGAAGCCGTTCATCACCGCCAGCGCCGAACCGCCCGTGTACATGGCAAGTCCGCCCGGTGAACCGTGGTTCGCGTCCCCAAGCGGCGCCTGCGCCACCAGTCCCCGGGCGTCGACGGTGAAGAGCGCGACATTCGCCCGGACCGCGGCATTGATGGTAGCGCGCAACTGGGCCTGGTTATCCACACCGTTGAGCCGCAGGCCGCTGGCGAAGTAAATGAGGGCCTTCTTCTCGTTGAGGTGCCCCAGCATGGTCGCCGCCGTCTGTATGGCCGAGAGTTGCCGGTCCGTATTAAAGATGTTGAACTCGCTGTCGTCCTGTCCGAAGGCCGCGCCGGTATCCGCGGAGCTGTCGTCATCCGCGTCCTCGTCGAGCCCCTGTTCGGCCAGGATCATCTTTTCGAGTGTGTTCAGCAGGCGGTCGCGGTCGTCGGTGAAGTCTTGCAATACTTTGACCGCTCCGCTGGTGTAACTCATCATGGCTACCAGGTCGGCCGGGGTCATCTGGGTGCGGATAAACTTCTCCGCGGCTGCCGTGGCCCGCAACTGGTCGGGTACCGGCATGGAGGTCATGTCGAAGTACAGAACCAGCAGTCGCCGGTCGCGATAATGCAGGTCGCCGGGAGCTTCGGGCGCGATCTGAGTCTGCGTCACCGGCTCCACCTTGGGCTTTTCGATTGCGGGTGCCCTCGTCGATTTCGCCGGCGCCTCCGCCGCCTCCGGCAGCCTTTGATACTCGAAAAACTTGATCTCCTGCGGCACGCCGTTTTCGGTGACGGTGAAATCCCTGGCAGTCAAGCCTTCGATGTTCTTGCCGCTTTTGTCCTTGACCGTGACCACCTCCACCACTAATTGGGAGCTGGCCTGGAACTTGACGACTCCATTGTCGACCTGCTGCGCCGCTGCCGCAACGGTGCCTAGAAGCAATACCACAGTCATCCATCGCATGGTCAGAACCTCAACCGAAAACTGGTTCGGATCGTTCGCATCCCTTCGGCCGCTGCCGGTAGGCCGAACTGCGCGCTGGTGATGTTGACAACCCAGGCGGGATACGTGACGTGGTTCAGCGCGTTCATCGCGTCGACCCGCAAATCCGCGTTCCAGCGGTCGCCCAGGCGGAACGTCCGCGACATCGAGGCGTTCAAGCCGAACTGCGAGGGCCCGGTGATCGAATTTCTTCCCGCGTTGCCCCACTGGCCCTGGGCGGGCGGCATCACCGCCTGCGGGTTCAGATGCAGCCCGGCCGGCGCGTCGTAAATGTTTGCCCCGGTGTAATCGGGCCGGATGCTTCCCGTGACTCCCGTACCCCCGACCGCCGAGAGATACACCGGAGTGAGCGGAAGGCCCGAACCCGCGGTGATTTGCGTGGTGAATGTCCAGTCCTTCGAAAGCGCGCCCTTCCAGCCGCCCACGAGCGTCCCTCCTGCCAGGCCCATTCCCGTGGTGTACTGCAGAGTGGCGTTCACCAGGTGGCGCTGGTCGAACGCCGAGAGCCCGCGCTCTCCGCTGAGGTCGAGCCAGTCTTGCGCGATCACCTGTCCTCCCTGCCCGCGGCCGCCCAGCGCGGCATCGTCAATCGCCTTCGCAAACGTGTATTGCAGGCTGGCCGTGAACCCGCTGTGCAGCCTGCGCCGCAATTGGAACTGGCCCGCTTCCCGCGTCGAGTTGCCGTTCGACGTCTCATAGATGAAGCCCGCCGGACAGGCGGGGCACGGGTTGACAGCGCCTGCCGGCCACGTGTTCGGCAGAAACTCCTGCCGCGCGCGCGTTCCTTTGTCGCCCAGGTACGTGCCGGTCACCACCAGCCCTCCCGGCAAGTCGCGCTGCACCGAAAGCTGCCAGTTCTGCGAATACCCCACGCGGAAGTTGGGATCGATGGCGAAGGTGTTGGTGGTCGCCGCTGGAGGCGCGTAGAACCCGTTCGCCAGGGTCAGGGGATTGGCCGCGGTATTGGCCACGCTCAGGCTCTTCGAAAGCGGAGACTGCTGCGCCATCTGCTGGGCGATCGCCAGGTAGACTGAAGTGTCGTAGTAGACGCCATAGCCGCCGCGAATCACCAGCGACGAGGCCAGCAGCGGATGCCAGGCGAACCCGATGCGCGGCTCGAAGCCGTGTTTGTCGGGAGCCAGAAGCGAGTCGGGATATCGCGTCCCCGTTAGCGAGCCCACCGGGCTGGCGGCCACCACCGGTGTCACCGCGCTGAATCCGTTCGCGATATCGAGGTTCACCAGCCGGCCGTAGCGCTCCGTGATGGGCGAGCCGTAATCCCACCGCATCCCGGCATTCAACGTGAGACCGGGTCCGACCCGCCAGTCATCCGTGAAGTGAACATCGTAGGTCGATGCGCGGAAATATTTATCCGCATTGCCGAAGGCGATGGAACTCGTGTCCGGAATTCCCAGCAGGAAGCCGGCGAAATCCGAACCGGTCGCCGCTCCCGTGAAAGTGAATGTCCCGCGCGGATCCTGCTGCGAAAAAACGTTGAACTCCTGGCGCCGGTAGTCCGTGCCGAAGGTGAGGGTGTGGGAGTTGCGCACCCACAGCATCGAGTAATTGACCCCGCTGGTCTGGTTGCGCGTGGACGAGGGCGCCGCGTCGGTCAACCCCGCAATTCCCCCGGCGAAGTTCAGATTCGGGGGCCCCCAGTTGGCGCCTTCCTGATTGTTGCCCGCGATTCCGGCCTCGCCCGACACGTTTTCACGGTTGGCGAAAAATGGCACGGTGCGCGCGGCCTGCCGGCTGAATTGGTAGTCGATGGTCTGGAACATGCGCTGCGTGAAGCGGTGCATCCAACTCGCTTCAGTGGTCATCCCCAACATGCTGCCGGTATCCTCAAACCCGAACACGCTGGGGGTGTCGCTCCGGACGCTCTGGAAGGCAAACCTCCCGGAAAGCTGGTTGGTCCGGCCGGCGCTCTTGTTCCAGCGCGATTGCAGGCTGTCCTGGTGGATGCCCCCCAGCAGCGGAACCTGGTAGTTGTACCCGGCGCCGGATGGAAAGTTCGGCATCGGATAGAAACGAAGCAGCGCATTCGCCTGGGGGCTGATCCGGCTCTGCGGAACCACGTTTCCCGGAAACGGCGCCCCGGTCGTTGGGTCGATCACCGTGGTCTGGAAAATGCCCGCGCGCTGCTGAGCGTCCGGCATCAGGCTCGATTGGGTGGTGGCGTTGCTGTTGCGCATCCACTGATAGTTCAAAAAGATATTCGGGCGATTGTCTGGAAGGAGGTGCGGTAGTTTCAGCGGACCGCCGAACGAGGCGACCCCCATCACGTGGTTGAACGATGGCTTGGGCGTGTTCTGGCCGGTCAACGAATAGGGCCGCGCGTCGAGCGCCGAGTTTTCCACAATCCACCCGATGCCGCCGGTGTAGAGCGATCTCGGGCCGCGCCGGAAATTCCCGAACGCGGCCGCCTGCCCGAACGGGGAGGCAGCGCCGTTATTCACGCTGCCGTTGATGAGCAAGCCGTCCTCCGCACTCTCTTTCATCTCACCGGTGTCGCTCTCGTCGAGTTTGGCGGCGTCGCTCGAAGCGTTCAATCCGGCGCGATGGAAATCTCCCTGCTCCGCCCGCGGGGCCTCCTGCTCCTTAACTTTGGTGGTGCCGGTGCGTGCCGGTGTAGCCACCGCTGCGGCGGCGGCCGTCGCGGCCTTAGAGGCGTGCGCCGTGATCTCGGCCATCGGCAGGATCTTCAATTCCCACAAGGCGGCCGGCGCGTTCGGTGCTACCGCCACCTCGCGCTCGATGGGCTCGAAGCAGAGCATCTCTATCCGGATTTTCCAGGTGCCGTCGGATAGATTGGGAAAGTCGTAGAGGCCCTGGTGATCGGTGATCGCCGAAAGGCGCTTTTCGCCCTGAGTCGCGGTCACCGCAGCACCCGGAACCGGCAGCCCGCCGAAAGTCACCTGCCCGCGGTGCTCGGTGGCGGAAAGTCCGAAAACCACCAGCCACGCGAGCGCAAGATATCGAAGCATCGGCACTAGTTCTCCGTTGGAATCTTCTGAGCGCTATCGATTAGCAGGACATCGAGCGGCGCCTTGCGCGCTTCTAGTTTCAACCCAAGTTGCTCCTGAAGGGCCGTAAAGAGCGAGGGGCCGGACGATTCCGGCGGTGTGTCGCCGCCCTCGGGACGAACGGTAGCCATCCTCATCATCGGCATTCCAAGGCTGGCATCCGGCGCGAATTCCAGCGTGCAGTCATAAGTTCCCTTCAATCCAGTCGAATCCAGCACGGGCCGCCCGACCAGATTGGCCAGCAGGTTCGAGAAGGCGCCGAGATCCATGCCCTTCGCTTCGAGTCGGCCCGGCCTCATCAACATCATGCCCCCTTTAAGACCGGCCGCGCCTGGGGCTGCATCGGCCGTCTTCAGCTTCGACCCGCCCTTTGCCACCACCAGCGCGTACGCCGGCAGTTCCTTGCTCTCGCGGTGGAGTTTCAGTTGGAACCGCTCCGCCAGCAGGTTCTGCAACATCAATTGCACGGTTTCTTTGGGCGTGCTTTTCGGGATGGTGGCGGTCACGTCGTACCGCTCTGTATCGATCCACCCCGGGCCGGAAACCTGGTAATCCTTCACGCCATACGCCCTGGTCACGAGTTGCTTGAAGCTGGCGTTTCGATAATTGACCCTGCCGGGATCGCCGCCCATGGAGACGCGAACGTTCGGGCCGGTCTGCGGAGGCGCCGGCTTCACCGAAGCCGCTTCAAACGAAGGCGCCTGCCATGCCGGAAGCGGGACCGCCGTCAGAAACATCGCTCCAATCACAACCAATCTCATCCGATAAGACTCCCTCGTCTCATAAACGCCATGGGGTCTCAGAATATGACGTAGAAATGCGGAAAATCGTTTGGCGAGCGCCGACTGAGCTCAGGCGCGCCCGTAAGGGAGCGGGCGGCGGCGCCCTGCGGAGGCGACTTCGAAGGACAATACGAACGACGAACCACAAGCCAAAATATTTCCGCCGAAGTACAATGCCGGATGGAGGAAGCACCTTGTTTACCGCCACCGCCAACCTGCTTTTGCCGGCCACCGTCACCGGATCTTTCCCGCGCCCCCGCTGGTTCGACGTTTCGATGTGGGGCCGTTCGCTCGACACCTGCATGCTCGACGTCCGCTTCCGCGAAAAATTTCAGGACGCCCTGGCCGTTGTGATCAGCGACCAGGAACGCGCCGGCCTCGACATCCTCAACCACGCCGATTTCCATGTGGACGAGGACCTCGCCGGCCGCGCCTGGCACCATTATCCCCTACAGCGCTGGGCCGGATTCGAAGGCGACCACCTGCAACCGGAAGAGACCACGGCCCCCTGGCTGCACTACCCGCCCGGCACGCTGCTCAACGAAATCTACACCGGTTGGCGATGGCCGCACGTGGTCGACAAGATCGAGCACCGCCCGCTCGACTATCCGAAACTGTGGCGCCTGGCCCAGGGGAAGACCGCCAAGCCCGTCAAGTTCGGAACCTGCTGCTCGCAGGTGATGGCCCTGTTCCTCGATATCCACACACCCAAATACACCGATAAGCGCCAGGTGATCTGGGACATGGCCGAAGCCATGAATAAGGAACTGCTGGCGCTGCGGGATGCCGGCTGCCGGTGCATCCAAATCGAGGAACCCACCTTCCACTTCATGGCCAACACCTACGGCAAAGACCACGCCGAGGTGAAGTTCATGATCGACGCATTCAACCGCGAGGTAGAGGGGCTGGAAGACGTCGAACTTTGGATCCATACCTGCTGGGGCAATCCCAACATGCAGCGCGTGATGGAAGACACCAGCTACGCCAACTCCATCGAGATCTATCTCGAAAGGTGCCGAGGCGACGTCTGGACCGTGGAGATGAAGGACAGAAACCGCCGGGACCTGGAGCTGTTCGAACCCTTCAAATACGATCTCAAGAAGAAGATCGCGGTGGGCGTGGTGAGCCATCGCGTGCTGCAGGCCGACCGTCCGGAAGAAGTGGCTGGCGAGATCCGCGCCGCCCTGAAATACATCCCGCCCGACCGTCTGATCGTTTCGAGCGATTGCGGCTTCGGCCGCCAGGGAGCGAACCGCGAGATCGCGTTCTACAAAGCTTCGGCCATCGCCCAGGGAGCGAACCTCGTGAGGCGCGAACTGGGGCTTCCGGAAACACGGGTGCCGGCAGCCGACCCTATGTTTCAGGTTGACGTGGTGCCGGGACGGCCCATCGTGAAGGCCGGCGAGACGGCGTAGCGCATGCCGGACCGCGTGAGAATCGACAAGTGGCTGCGGGCGGCCCGCTTCTTCAAAACGCGGTCGATGGCAGCCAGGGCCTGTGAACTCGGCAGGATCCAGTCCAACGGACAACCCGCGAAGGCGGCGCGGGAAGTCCGGGTCGGGGACCGGTTACAGGTGAAAAGCGAGAGCGGCGATTTTCAGGTGGATGTCCTGCTGCTCAGCGAACTGCGCGGCCCGGCGGCGGTAGCGCAGACGCTCTATCGGGAGACGGACCGAAGCCGGGAATTGCGGCTCAGGCTAGCAGAAGAGCGCAAAGCCATGCCCC
The DNA here is from genome assembly GCA_963794265.1 of Bryobacterales bacterium. Taxonomy (GTDB): domain Bacteria; phylum Acidobacteriota; class Terriglobia; order Bryobacterales; family Bryobacteraceae; genus CAWCDJ01. The sequence continues at coordinate 1,389,160 of CAWCDJ010000003.1, read as the reverse complement.
GTTTCGAAGGCTCGCGCGAAGGCAGGCCATCCAAACGGGACCGCCGCGAGATCACCCGGCTTCGGAGTAGACGGTAACAAGGCCAGCCGATTCCCGGTGGTAAACCTCACCCTTCCGGCCTGCGACACGCTTCGGGCATCCCCAAATTCTAGGACGCCGGCGCCGGCAGCCGCATCGTAGTGGTTGGCGCAGCAGCGCCGGGTCGTGGTTTTGTGTCTTCGCCGCTATTCGCACAGACCCGCCGGGATTCAGGAAAACGATGAAGAGATGGGTCTGGCTGGCCATTCTCCTTGCGGCCGCGGGCGGTGCACTGCTGTGGGTGCGCGCGCGGGCCGCTACCGCAGGAACGCCTCCGCCCGCGAGACCGGCCGCCGGCCTCCACGCCGCACCGGTGGCCGTGACTCGCGCTCAGCGGGGAAACGTGCCCGTCTACTACGTCGGCCTCGGCTCCGTAATTCCCTACTTTACGGTCACGGTGCACACCCGCGTGGACGGACAGTTGATGACTGTCTACTACCACGAGGGGGAACTGGTAAAGGCCGGCGACCTGCTGGCGGAACTCGATCCACGCCCGTTCCAGGTGCAACTGGAGCAGGCAGAGGCGCAGTTGCAACACGACCAGGCACTGCTGGCGAACGCGCGGATCGATTTGAACCGCTATGCGGCCCTGGTAAAGAGCGGAGCTATTCCCTCCCAGCAGTACGACACCCAGATCGCCACCGTGAAGCAGGATGAGGCCCAGCTAAAGGTGGATCAGGCCTCGATCGACAACGCGAAACTGCAGCTCATCTACTGCCACATCACGGCGCCCGTCAGCGGCCGGATCGGGTTGCGCCTGGTCGATCCGGGTAATATCGTCCATACCACCGACACCACCGGGCTCATGGTGATCACCCAGATGCAACCGGTCACCGTGATCTTCGCGCTGCCCGAAAGCGAGTTGTTGCCCGTCGCCGCAAAGCAGCGCTCGGGCCGGGTCCTGCACGTGGACGCGCTCAGCCGCGACATGTCCAAGGTTCTCGATTCCGGCCACCTCCTGGCGGTGGATAACCAGATCAACCAGAACACCGGGACCGGCAATCTGCGGGCGGTTTTCCCGAACCGGAATTCCGAGCTATTTCCGAATCAATTCGTGAATGCCCGCGTCCTGCTCCAACTGTTGTACGGCCAGGTCATCATCCCCTCGGTGGCGGTGCAGCGCGGGCCGCAAGGAACGTTCGTGTGGGTCGTGCAGCCGGACAATACGGTGGAGGTCCGGCTGGTCACGGCCGGCATTGTCGAGGGAACCACGACCTCCATCTCGAGCGGCCTGAAGGTGAGCGAAACGGTGGTGACCGATGGCTTCGAAAACCTGCAGCCGGGCAGCAAGGTTACCATTCGCCCCGGGCTTCCACCGGCCGAGGTCTCCCAGTGAATCCCTCCAGGATATTCATATTGCGGCCGGTAGCGACGGCGCTGCTGACGGTGGGCATCGTTCTGGTAGGTGTCGCCGCATTTCGTCAGTTGCCGGTTTCCGCGCTCCCCGAGGTCGAATATCCCACCATCCAGGTGCAGACCTTTTACCCGGGCGCCGGTCCTGATGTGATGGCCACGTCGGTGACCGCGCCCCTGGAGCGCCAGTTCGGACAGACCCCCGGCTTGGCCCAGATGACCTCCGTCAGCTCTTTCGGCAATTCCACCATCACCCTGCAGTTCGCACTTGCGATGGACATCGACGTCGCCGAGCAGGAAGTACAGGCAGCCATCAATGCGGCCGCCACCTACCTTCCGCCCGATCTGCCGGCGCCTCCGATCTACAACAAGACAAACCCGGCGGACGCTCCGATCCTGACCCTGGCGCTCACCTCGGCCACTCTGCCGCTGCCGCAGGTGGAGGACCTGGCGGATACCCGGCTGGCCCAGAAAATTTCGCAGGCCCCCGGGGTAGGGCTGGTCAGCATCAGCGGCGGCCAGCGGCCCGCCGTGCGCGTGCAGGCCAATCCCACCCAACTGGCGTCTTACGGCATGAGCCTGGAGGACTTGCGGACTGCCCTGGGGCAGGCCAACGTCGATCAGGCCAAGGGAAGCTTCGACGGTCCCCAGCAGTCCTGGACCATCGTCGCGAACGACCAGCTCGTTACCGCCGATCAGTATCGCAACATCGTCGTCGCCTACCGGAATGGAGGTCCGGTGCGGCTCTCGGACGTGGCCCGCGTGATCAACGGCACGGAAAACGCACGTCAGGCCGCCTGGATGGACCTCACCCCCGCGGTGATCCTCAATATCCGCCGGCAGCCCGGCACCAATACGATCCAGGTGGTGAACGGTATCGAGCGCATTTTGCCAGGCATTCGTTCTTCCCTTCCCGCCGATGTTCAGGTTTCGATCATCGCCAACCAGACCACCTCGATTCGCGCTTCCGTAAGGGATGTCGAGTACGAACTGCTGTTGACCATCGGGCTGGTGGTGCTGGTCATCTTCCTGTTCCTGCGCAGCGCTTCGGCCACCGCGATCCCCAGCGTGGCCGTGCCGCTCTCTTTGATCGGCACCTTTGGCGCGATGTACCTGCTCGGCTACAGTCTCGACAACCTTTCCCTGATGGCGCTCACCATTTCGACCGGCTTCGTGGTGGACGACGCCATTGTGATGATCGAGAACATCAGCCGCTACATAGAGATGGGCGACCCGCCCTTGCAGGCGGCCCTCAGGGGGTCGAGCGAGATCGGCTTCACCATCGTCTCGCTAACCGTTTCCCTGATTGCGGTGCTCATCCCGCTGCTCTTCATGGGCGACATCATCGGACGGCTGTTTCGCGAGTTCGCCGTGACCCTGGCGGTCACCATCGTCATGTCGGCCATGGTTTCGCTCACGCTCACTCCCATGATGTGCTCGCGCCTGCTGCGGCCCATGACCGCGCGCCGCCCGGGACGCCTCTACCGGCTTTCCGAGCGATTCTTCGACGGCATGATCCGCGGCTACGGCCGGGCGCTGCGTGTGGTTCTGAGACACCAGCCCGAAACGGTTCTGGTGGCGGTGGTCGCGCTGGTCGCCACGGTGGGCTTATTCTGGATCGTGCCCAAAGGATTTTTCCCGGTGCAGGACACCGGGCAGATCCTGGGTATCTCGCAGGCTCCGCAAAGCATCTCGTTCGCCGCCTTGACGCAACGCCAGCAGCAGCTCGCGGCGGTCATATTGAAGGATCCCGCGGTCGAGAACCTGGCCTCGTTCATCGGCGTGGACGGCACGAACCTGACGCCCAATACGGGCCGTATCCAGATCACCCTGAAGCCTATCGAAGAGCGGCACGCCACCGCCTCGGAAATCATCCGGCGATTGCAGCCGAAACTGGCCCAGGTGCTGGGCATCCAGCTCTACATGCAGCCGGTGCAGGACCTCACCGTGGAGACCCGCGTCAGCGCCACCCAGTATCAGTACTCCCTCGAAGCTCCCACCGCAAGCTTGCTGAACCAGTGGGTGCCCCGCCTGCTCTCCCGGATGTACAAGCTGCCGGATCTTCGCGATGTTGCCTCAGACCAGTTGAACCACGGACTCGGCGTGCTGCTGACGATCGACCGCGATACCGCCGGGCGTCTCGGCATCACCCCGCAGGCGATCGACGACACGCTCTACGACGCTTTCGGCGAGCGCCAGATTTCCACCATATTCACGCAGCTCAACCAGTACCACGTGATCCTCGAAACCCAGCCTCGCTGGCACCAGTTCGCCGAATCGTTGAAGAACATTTACCTCCCGGGCTCCACCGGGCAGACGCCGCTAAGAACCACTACCTGGGCGCAGCGGGTCTCGACTCCCCTGTCGATCAACCATCAGGGGCAGTTCCCGGCGGTTACCTTGTCGTTCAACCTGGCGCATCGAGCTTCGCTGGGCGCGGCGGTCGACGCCGTGAAGAATACCGCCCGGCAGATCGGCCTGCCCGCCTCCATCGTGGCAGGCTTTCAAGGCACCGCGCAGGCATTTGAAGCTTCACTGGCGCACGAACCCGTGCTGATCCTCGCCGCCATCGTGACGGTCTACATCGTCCTCGGCGTGCTGTACGAGAGCTACATCCACCCCATCACGATTCTTTCCACACTTCCTTCGGCGGGCGTCGGCGCGCTGATCGCACTGATTCTGACCGGCCAGGATTTCGGGATCATCTCGCTGATCGGCATGATCCTGTTGATCGGCATCGTCAAGAAAAACGCGATCATGATGATCGATTTTGCGCTGGAGGCCCAGCGCGTGGAAGGCAAGCCGCCCGAGGAAGCCATCTACCAGGCTTCCCTGCTCCGCTTCCGGCCCATCATGATGACCACCATGGCCGCCCTGCTGGGCGCTGTTCCGCTGGCTCTGGGCACGGGCATGGGCTCGGAGTTGCGCCGTCCTCTCGGCATCACGATCATCGGCGGGCTCCTGCTGAGCCAATTGCTCACGCTCTTCACCACGCCGGTGATCTATCTACAGTTCGAGCATCTCGGCGAGCGGCTGCGGCGGCGCCGCCGGACGGCCGGCGCCGTGCAACTTCCGCTGCCGCTCGGAGATTCGCGATGAACCTCTCCGAGCCCTTCATCCGGAGGCCCGTCGCCACCTCGCTGCTCACCGCGGCGGTGGTGTTGGCGGGCATCATCGCCTTCCGTTTGCTGCCGGTGTCGCCGCTGCCGCAAGTGGAATATCCCACCATCCAGGTCACCGCCGGTCTGCCCGGCGCCAGCCCGGAGACCATGGCTTCTTCGGTCGCCACCCCGCTCGAACGCCAGTTCGGCCGTATTGCGGGCCTGACTGAGATGACCTCCAGCAGCTATCTAGGCTCCACCCTGATCGTTCTGCAGTTCGACCTGAGCCGGAATATCGACGCCGCCGCGCGAGACGTTCAGGCAGCGATCAACGCCGCGCGCACCTACCTGCCCGCCAATCTGCCCAGTTCCCCGCTGTATCGAAAAGTGAATCCGGCGGAAGCGCCCATCCTGATCCTGGCGCTGACCTCGGATACGGTCGACCAGGCCGACATGTACGACGTCGCCTCCTCCGTGCTCGAGCAGAAACTCTCCCAGGTGAGCGGAGTGGGCCAGGTGTTCGCGGGCGGCAGTTCGCTGCCGGCGGTTCGCGTGGAATTGAACCCCACGGTGGTGAATCGCTTCGGCCTCGGCCTCGATCAGGTCCGCACGTTCCTCGGTACGGCGAATGCCAACCGCCCCAAGGGCCAGGTCGAAAACGGGGGCCAGGCTTACGAATTGCAAACCACCGACCAGTTGCTCAAAGCCTCGCAATACCGGCCCCTGATCGTCGCCTATCAGAACGGCGCACCGGTGCGCCTCGCCGACCTCGGGGAGGTCGAGGATTCCGTGGAAGACCTGCGCAACGCGGGCCTGGCGGACGGCAAGCCCGCCGTGCTGCTCGTGATTTTCCGCCAGCCGGGAGCCAACGTCATCGAAACCGTGGACCGCGTGAAGGCCATGCTGCCCCAACTCAAAGCGACGATTCCCGCGGCGGTCAATCTGGGGGTCATGATCGACCTCAGCATCACGATTCGCGCCTCCGTGCACGACATGGAATACACCCTGGCCGCGTCGATCGGTCTGGTGGTGCTGGTCGTGTTCCTGTTCCTGCGCAACGGGTGGGCCACCCTGATCCCCAGCGTGGTGGCGCCGCTCGCGCTGCTGGGCGCCATCGGAATCATGTTCCTGGCCGGATACAGCCTGGACAACCTTTCGCTGATGGCCCTCGCCATCTCCACCGGGTTTGTGGTGGACGATGCCATCGTCGTGATCGAGAACATCGCGCGCTACCTCGAACAGGGCCTGGCCCCCTATGCGGCAGCCCTGCGGGGGGCCCGGGAGATCGGTTTCGCGGTGCTTTCCATGAGCACGTCGCTGGTTGCCGTGTTCATTCCGATTCTGTTGATGGGCGGGATCGTGGGCCGCCTGTTCCGGGAATTCGCAGTCACCCTCTCGGCCACCATCCTGGTCTCTATGGTGGTTTCGCTGACCACGACCCCGATGATGAGCGCGCGGTTCCTTCGACGGCAGACCGGGCACGGCTGGTTCTACCGGACCGGCGAGAGGATCTTCGACTGGATTCGGGACCTGTATGCCGCGGCTCTGCGCGCGGTGCTGCGCCACACGGTGGTCACGCTGGCCGTTTTCCTGCTCACGGTCACCCTCACCGTGTACCTTTACGCGATCGTTCCCAAGGGATTTTTCCCCGAGCAGGATACCGGCCGCATGATGGGGATCGTTCAAGCCCGCCAGGATATCTCTTTCCAGGCCATGAGCCGGAAAGTCGCCTACTTCGTCGAAGCCGTGCGCTCCGATCCCGCCGTCGCCCACGTCGTCGCCTTCACCGGAGGCTCCGGCGGCAGCAACATGGGCCGCATGTTCGTCTCGCTCAAGGACCTCAATGTGCGCAAGGTTGGCGTGGAAACGGTCATGGCGCGCATCCGGCACAAGACCGCTAATGTGGCGGGGGCCGCGCTCTACATGCAGCCGATTCAGGACATTCGAGTGGGCGGGCGCCTCACCGGGGCGGAATATCAGTACACGCTCACCAGCCAGGACCTGCCGCTCCTCACGGAATGGGGCCCCCGCATCCTGGCGCGGCTGCGCACCATGCACATCCTCACCGACGTCAATAGCGACCTGGAAAACAGCGGACTCGCGGCCCGGGTACTGATCAACCGCGATACCGCGTCGCGCCTGCAAATCTCGGCCCAGGCCATCGATAACGCTCTGTATGACGCCTTTGGGCAGCGGCAGGTCTCCACCATGTTCACGGCCCTCAACCAGTACCACGTGGTGATGGAGGTCGCTCCCCAGTATTGGCAATCTCCGGACACGCTGAAGATCACCTACGTGCGGGCGCCGGTAATCTCGCCTGCTTCAGCGGCCGTCCAGCCTACCGGCTCGTCACTGCTGACTCAGCCGGCCGGCTCCGCGGGAGTGACTCAGCCGGCCGGCACTTCCGTAGTGACTCAGCCCGCCGGTTCTTCACCGGTGACCCAGCCCAACGGATCTTCGCTCGTGACGCAGCCCTCGACGTTGCCCGTGACCCCCGTCGTCGGAGGCAACGAGATCCCGCTCTCGACCATCGCGCGGTTCGGGCCGGCCACCACTCCGATCGTCGTGAACCATCAGGGACAGTTCCCCTCGGTAACGATTTCGTTCAACCTGCGGCCGGGCGTCTCGCTGGGAGATGCGGTGAACACCATCCTCGAAGCCACCAGCGGCATGGGAATGCCGGCCGCGATCCACAGCGGATTCGCGGGGACGGCCGAGGCGTTCCAGGCTTCCCTGGCCAACGAACCTATGTTGATCGCGATGGCGCTGATCGCCGTGTACATCGTTCTCGGGGTGCTCTACGAAAGCTTCGTGCACCCGCTTACGATTCTCTCCACACTTCCCTCGGCGGGAGCCGGCGCGCTGTTCGCGCTGCTCCTCTTCCACATCGAATTGAGCGTGATCGCGCTCATCGGCATTCTCCTTCTGATCGGCATCGTCACCAAAAACGCGATTCTCATGATCGACTTCGCGCTCGAAGGCGAGCGCCGCGGAGGAATGACTTCCAGGGATGCGATCTACCAGGCATGCCTGCTGCGATTCCGTCCCATCACCATGACCACCATGGCGGCGATGCTGGGGGCGCTTCCCCTCGCGCTGGGCACGGGAATGGGATCGGAATTGCGGCGGCCATTGGGCATCTCCATCGTCGGCGGCCTGATGGTCAGCCAGATGCAGACGCTCTTCACCACCCCGGTGGTCTACCTGTACCTGGACCGCGCGCGGCTGTGGTTCTTGCGGCGGCGGCGATCCGTGCCGGCGGCAGCGCAGCCGGCCGCCTGGTAACGTATGCGGAAGCGGGTTGCAGTGGCATGGGTATCACTGTGGCTGGCGGGATGCAGCGTCGGGCCGAAGTACAAGCGCCCGTCCGCGCCCGTGCCTCCGGCCTACGCGGAGAAGCCGCCCGCCAACTCGCAATGGAAAACCGCGCACCCGAACGATGGCGAACTGCGCGCGAACTGGTGGGAGGAGTTCGGCGATCCGCGGCTCAACTCGCTCGAGGCAAGAGTCCCGCTCGCGAATCAGAATGTAAAGCAGGCGGAAGCGGCTTTCCTCGAAGCGCGCGCCCTGGTCGCCTTCAATCGGGCCCAGTACTACCCCGTGATCGGCACATCTCCGAGCGTCTCCGTGTCCTCGGGGTCCGCCAATCTGGGAGGGGGCGCCATCTCCCGAAGCACTTCCTCTTCCGGCTCGTCCGGCTCGTCCGGTCCGATTACCATTTACAGCCTGCCGTTCACCGTCTCCTGGCAGCCGAATTTCTGGGGGAGTATCAGCCTGGCCGTTCAGAACGCCGTGGCACTCGCCCAGGCAAGCGCGGCGCAGCTCCAGAACATCAAGCTCAGCATGCAGGCGGACCTGGCCACCGACTACTTCTCCCTGGAAGCCACGGATATGCAGGAGATCCTCTACGAGGATACGATTCGCGCTTATGAAAAGGACCTGCAACTGACGCAGATCCGGTTTCGCTACGGGGTCGCCTCGAACGGCGACGTCGCGGCTGCGCAGGCGCAACTGGATGCGGCACGCGCGGCCCTGACCGATCTCATTATTTCGCGCGCTCAATTCGAGCACGCGATCGCCGTCCTGGCCGGCCTTCCACCCGCGGAATTGACCATGGCTCGGGGTACGATCACGGGATCGCCGCCCGCGATTCCCGCCGGCATGCCTTCGCAGCTCCTGGAGCGCCGGCCGGATATCGCCCAATCCGAACGGCAGGTAGCGGCTGCCAACGCCGAGGTCGGCCTGGCGCGGGTAGCGTACTATCCATCCGTGCTCTTGAGTGCCGCGGGCGGCTTCGAGAGCACCAGCATAACCAACTGGCTGAGCTGGCCCAGCCACTTCTGGTCCGCCGGCGTGCAGGTGAGCGAAACGCTTCTCGACTTCGGCCGCCGTCACGCCCAGAACGACGAGGCGCGGTACGCCTACGATCAGACCGTGGCCACTTATCGCCAGACGGTCCTGACGGCATTTCAGGAAGTGGAGGATGCCCTGGCATCGTTGCGCCAGTTGGAGATCGAGGAGGCGCAGCAGGCCGCGGCCGTCAAGGCCGCCAAAGTATCGCTCCAGGTGGCCCAACTGCAATACAAGGAAGGAACCGCTTCCTACCTCGACGTCATCACGTTCCAGGCCATCGCCCTGGCGGACGAGCGCACCCTGGTGCAGATCTCCGGAAGAAGATTCACGTCCACGGTGCAACTCATCCTGGCGTTGGGAGGCGGATGGAATGCCGCCCAGCTACCCACGCCCTCGGCCTTGAAGAAAACGCACTGACACGCGGCGACGAAGCTTCGCCTGCCGCCGAAAGACTCGCAAACTAAGCGGCCAAAGGCATTTCAATCCATCCGGGCCTGGTCGATGTTGATGCGTCAGGCACGCCGATCACACGAGGCCGTCGGGGAGCGGTACCAGGCGGCCGTTGGAAGCACTTTTCGCACCAGTTCAAACGACCTTTATTTGATCTGCAAGCCGAGCACCCGCGCGAGGATCATGGCCTGAACCGGCTCGACGATCGCTCCCCGCAAGTCGCCCATCCCCACCAGCATGCCTTCGACTTCGGACTTTCGAAAGTCCGTGTCCTGAAGTTTCGCCCCATGCAGGTCGGCCCGCGCCAGGCTGCACGACCGGAACACGGAACCGGCTAGATCCGCATTCTGAAGATCGGCCTCCTGCCAGTTGCACCCATCGAATTCGCAGCTCCGAAACTTACCGCCTTGAAACTGCGCGTAGCGCACGTCCCCGTTCCGAATGAGCACGTCCTGCCAATCGAGAGCGGTGGCGGAAAATCCGGTGAGCCGGCAATCGATGAGTTCGACTCTCACCAGGGCCAGGCGATGCGCACGAAGGTTCGCGAGGTCGCAGCCGGTCAGCCGCACGTCCTTCCAAACCGCGGATCCGAATCGTCCGCCGGCGAGTTGCACGCGCTCCAGCACGGAGCCCTCAACTCGAAAAGCATCGACTCTGAGGTTGGTTCTTTCCAGTTCCTGCAGGCGTTTTCCCTGAATCGTGACCAACTCGCCGTCCGCCAGACATGGGCCGGATTCTCCGGCGCATTCGAACTCTTCCGGAAGATCGGGCTCGTCGCGGTGGAACGCGGCCGGCTTCCTCGCTGTCCGTGGTTTCATGCCCCGCTCAGTTGCCCATGGGCGAGCAGCAGGGCTTCTCCACGGGCTTCGGCTCCATCAACTCCACGCGCGTGAGGTTCGGATCGTAGAGGTTCAATTGCCACTTGCCGTCGCGCCCGATCTTCGGCCCTTGCGCGGGAACCAGGCCGCGGCCCGTCACGGTCTTGTAGCCCTCCTGGACGCCCGGCACCCCCAGCGCCAGGTGGTTCATCACGCCGAGAGTGCGCTGGCTCGGATTCTTCACGTTCAGCATGTATTCGAACCAGTCGGTTCCGTCCGGCACTCGCATGTCCACCCAATCGGTCCGGTCGTCAGTCATGCCGCCGTGCCAGAACTCGTGGAAACCGAGAATGTCGCGGTAGAGCGCATCGAACCGAGCGCGGTCCGATACCGTCGTGCCCACATGGATGATCCGGCCGGATACCCGCGTGGCCGGCAGAAATTTCCCGAAGTTTCGTGAACAGAGCGATCCCGGCATGTATTGAACGAATTCCACGTCATGACCGTCCGGGTCCTTAATCTGGAAACTCAGGTCTCCGTCCGGACCCTCGTGCAACATGTCGGGGACCTTCACCCCCTTGCCCGCCAGGTAGTCGCGCAGTTGCCGTGCATTGTCGGTTTCGAATGCGATGTGCGAGAGAACCAACTGCTCCGGACCTTTCCAGCCCGGGTATACCTCGATGTACTGGTGATCGTTCACTTTGAAGCACACCAGCAGAAGCCCCCCTTCCGCGCGGTCGAGGTGGAACACTTCCTGGTATCCCAACTGCTGGCCGTAAAACTTGCGCGCGGCGTCCAGGTCATTCGTGCGGAGTCCGATGTTCGCGACTCCTAAAATGCGAGGCCTGGCCGGAGCCGGGTTGGTCTGAGCAGATCCGGAGGCCGCGAGCACCGCAAGCGCAGCCGTACATAAAAGCGCTGAAGACGTCATGACGTACTCAGTATAAGTCCGGTGGCGGCTGCCGGCACCGGCCGGTGCTACGTCTGGAAGTGTCGAGGTAATCGAATCAGCATCTGCCGGACTGAGGCGTTCCGCCGGGGAGACGAGGCCCCCCGATTACTGGTTCTCGAGCCCCGGCAGGGGCGGCTTCACATCCAGCCGCAGTTCTTTCATGCGGCGACCGTGCATTTCGCCAAGCCATGGATCCAGGTAACGTTTGTTGAGGTCGATGGTGGCGATCGCCGCGTCGCCGCGATTGGGTGCGACGGCGAGCCGCTCGCCATCCGGATCCATGATGTAGGTCGGGTGCTCGTAGCCGGAGGTGACCAGGAAAACCTTGTTTTCGATGGCGCGCGCCTTCGCCAGCGTCTCGTCCCCTCCGGCAATTGGCATCAGAATCACTTCGGCGCCCTTGGTTGCCAGTGCCCGTGCCGGATCGGCGAAGAAAACGTCGTAGCAGATCATCATCCCAACGGTTCCCAGATCCGTGCGGAAAACCGGGTAGTCACTGCCGGGGGTAAGCCCGCCCTCTACCTCTTCACGCGGCAAGTATACCTTGCGATATTTACCGGCGACGTTTCCGGCCCGATCGATCAGGACGGCGGTGTTGTAGACAGCCGCGCCTTCGCGTTCATAAATGCCGGCGACGATGTAGGAGGATCTCCGCCGCGCGAGTTCGCCAAGCCGCATGGTCGTTGGGCCCGGAACGGGCTCGGCGACCTCCACATACGGTTTGCCGGTGCCTACCGCCGTGATGCCCTCCGCCAGCAGGATGATATCGGTCTTGACCTTCACCGCCGTCTCCACTGCCTCGATGAACCGGCCCACACTCTCCGCGGCGGAGTGCGTCTGCCTGGGCTTCAAGTTGATCGTCGCGATTGTCACTTTGCGCGGTCCGGGGTCCGGGATCTGGTCGAGAGAAATGTCGCCCCACCACAGCGTTCCCGAGGGTGCATTCGAGAGATAGAGTTGCACGACTACCGCGGCGGTATTTTCGGGGGCCTTTGCCTCGAGCAGCAGCCGGGTCCAGGACCCTTCGCGAGTCGCGCGCCAGGCATAGTCGGGCTGCCCGGCCCGTTTGCCGTCCGCGGTGCGCCAGTCGAGGCGCGCAACGACCTGCCACGATTCGCACCCGACCGCTTCCGCGTGGTAATACGCGGCGAAACGGTACCACTCGCCCGGCGCGACGCCGGACACCTTCCGCTCCCACCCACCGTGTTCCGCGAGGTTGCTGTGGCCGGAAATGGCGAGGGATCCCGGACCAGTCCGGCCACGCAGCGGATCGACGAACACCCGAGGCGAGGTCTCCGGCCGGGCGCTCCATTCCGTCCACCCTGCCGGCTTGCCGTCTTGCGCAGCCACGAATGCGGACTCACGGATATGCAGGGAGGCGGCCGCCGCCGCTCCGCACAGCAATAAAGTGACCGTCACTGCTCTCACTGCGATCCTCCTTCGCGCCTTCACCCCAGCTTGTAGGGCGCGCGGTATTCATAGCTCAGCCACCGGTTGGCCTCGGCATTGTTGGTGAAGCGTTCGTCGCGAGCGTCCCACTCGAGGAAACAGCGCTGCTTATGGGCAATGTTGCCGATGAGGGTGGCGCTGGTTGAAAGATGTCCAGTCAAGACGTCCGCGTGGCATTTGGCGCGGCTCTTTATGCAATCCAGGAAGTTGCGCGCATGTGCGGCTGTATCCGAGCCGGATCCGCCCTTCACGCTCCGGGGCTCGATGGCGGGCCGCCGGGACGCATTCGCGGCTCCTCCTCCGCTGCGGTCCAGGGGATTCCCATACCCCTTGCCGTGGTCGTAGCCGATCGGGCTCTCCGCGACTCTCTCAGGCACAACGTCCCAATTGTTGTTGCGGACGTACATCGTGCCCCTGGTCCCGCGCAACTCGATCTCGCAACCCGGCCCGCTTCCGGGCGCCGCGTTGGCGTTGTACTGCTCGAACGCCACTAGCGTCCCGTCAAATTCCCAGAGAACCTGCAGGGTGTCCGGGATTTCGCGGTTGTCTTTGATCTGCGCAAATTTTCCGCCGATCGCGGCGACCGCGCGAGGCGCATTCTGTCCGATGAACCAGCGGATGACATCCATGTAATGCACGCCGAAATTCGTCAACTGTCCGCCCGAGTAGTTGTAGAACCAGCGGAAATTGTAGAACTCGCGGTTGGAATTATAGGGCACCTCGGGGGCCGGACCGAGCCACTGATCCCATTCCCATTCGCTGGGCGGCGGGCCGCCGATCCCGGGACCCAGTCCGACCGGCCATTCGTTCGTGATGTGAAAACATCGTGCCGCGGTGACGTGCCCGATGCCGCCGGAGCGGATGAATTCCGCGGCCTCATGGTAGGACTTCCAGGAGCGCCGGTTCGTGCCGACCTGCACGACGCGGCCGGTCCGGCCGGCCACATCCACCATCTTGCGGCCCTCCGAGACTGTTAGGCTCAACGGCTTCTCCACGTAAACGTCCTTGCCCGCATTGCAGGCAGCGACGAACATCAGGGCGTGCCAGTGGTCCGGAGTCGCGATCACGACGGCATCGACGGCTTTGTCCTCCAGAAGCTTCCTGTATTCCTTGTACCGGGCGGGGGTAGCGCGGGACTTCCGCACGGCCAGATTGAGGTAATCGTCGCGCAGGTCACAGACGGCCGCGGTCTGCGCATCGCCGTGCTCGAGAAACGCGTCGTGAACCTGATCGCCGCGGTTTCCCAACCCGATATAGCCAACACCGACCCGATCGTTCGCGCCCAAAATGCGGGAATAGCTGAGCGCCGTCAGCATACCCGCTCCCCGTGCAAGATCACGCCGCGTCATTTCACTCATGTCTCTTTACCTCTGCCGATAATAACCGGGTTCTCGATCCGCGGCCAGCCCCCGCCAGGGCCGGGAAGAGGAACACGAATCCGGGGTCGAAGAATCCCGTGTGCTCTTTGATAGGCTCTATGGAGGCGTGCTATGCGAATGAACACTATTTGGCTCGTTCTCCTGGTCCCCGCCGCCGCGCTGCTATGCCCGGGTCAGGCGAGGAAGTCCGTTTTCGTCATCACGGATGGCGAGGGAGTAGCCGGAATCTGCCGGCAGGAACAGACCGAACCGACAGACCCCGAACTACGGCAACTGCTGACGGGCGAAGTCAACGCGGCAGTGGACGGTTTCCTCGCCGGCGGCGCCGACGAGGTGGTCGTTTGGGACGGCCACGATGGCAGCCGGACTCTTTCCGCGGCAACCATACACCCGAAAGCCAAACTCGTGATCGGCAACATCGGCCCGATGATGACGCTCGAACGGGGCTACGCCGCGGTCGCGTTCGTCGGACAGCACAGCATGGCCGGCGTGCGCGCGGGCATCATGGCTCATAGCTATAGCTCACTGGGAATTCAGAATATGCTTCTGAACGGCAAACGGGTCGGGGAAATCGAAACCCGGACTGCGCTGGCCGGGAGTTTTGGAATACCCGTCATTTTCCTCAGCGGAGACCGGGCCGCTGCGCGGGAACTTCACGACATCGTGCCGGACGCAGTGACCGCCGAGGTCAAGGAGGGGCTTGCGCGATATTCGTGCATCTCGCTTTCCGCGGCAGCGGCGCGCGATCTGATCCGGGAGAAGGCTGCCGAAGCCGCCCGCAAGATCGGCTCCATCAAACCGTATCGCATCACGGGTCCCGTGACTCTGGAAATCGAATACACCACGCGGAACTCCCTGCCCATTGCCGCCGGAGCCGAACCGGGGCGGGAAATCGTGGACGACCGCACCATCCGCATTCATGGCAAGAACCTGATCGAGGCCTGGACCCGATACGAGGGCCGTTGAGAACCCAATGCTTGCGTTTTTGTTACTCCCGGTGATCGCCGTTTCCAGCGCGTTCGAAGGCGGAAGCGTAGGAACGGTGGAGCAGGCCTCCCCCACTCACCTGCGGTGCGCCGTCCAGGGCCAATCCGACCAGGACCACCGCAACCGCCAGGCAAACTGGTATTACTTCGAACTGAGCAACCTTCCACACGGTTCGATCACGATAGACCTGGTCGACCTGGCCGGCGAGTACAACTACAGGGCGCCCGCCTTTTCCGTAAACAAACAGACGAGGCCCGTCTACAGCTACGATAACGAGCACTGGAGCCACTTCGACGATTCGCAGGTCAGTTGGGACGAAAAGGAACCGCACCTGACACTGCGGTTTGCGCCCGAGCGAGACCACGTCTGGATCGCCCACGTGCCGCCCTACACGAACCGCAACCTGGCTGCGCTGCTCGGTTCGTTCCGCGGAAGCCCGTATCTCGAAACGCGAATGCTCGGGCATACCGTCGAGGGCCGGGGAATACCGCTGCTGAGCATCACGGACCCGAAGGTCCCTTCCTCGAAGAAGAAGGTGATCTGGCTGATGTTCCGGCAGCACGCATGGGAGACCGGCTCATCGTGGACCTGCGACGGAGCCGTTCGATTTCTGCTCGGGAATGACGAACGCGCCCGCCGCATCCGCGGCCAGGTCATCTTTCAGATTTTTCCGCTGGCCGACCCGGACGGGGTAGCGACCGGCGGCGTGCGCTTCAACAGAAACGGGTACGACCTGAATCGCAACTGGGACGCCATCAATGGCCTGACCATGCCGGAGATCGCCGCGGAACACAAGGCGATTCTCGAGTGGGTGGATTCCGGCCGGCGGCTCGACTTATTCCTCTCGCTGCACAACACCGAGACTTCGGAGTATCTTCAGGCGCCGGTTGCCTTTCGGCCGCTTGGCGAGCGGGTGTTCGAACTTCTCAAGGAAACTACGACGTTCAACCCGACGGTCCCTTTGCGCGAGGCAGCCGCGACGACCACCCCAGGGAAGCCTGGCCGGATGGAAGTGGAGCAGGGTCTGTTTCACGACCGCAAACTGCCGGCGATGCTCATGGAGCAGATGGTCGATTTCAACTCGAAGCTCGGCCGGTGTCCGGAAATCCCCGATCGCCAGGCGTTCGGCGCCGGCCTGGTGCGGGCCCTGACGGCGGCGCTTGAATAAAGGACACCGCGTTGGGGACGGCGTTTGCCAGGAGTTTGTCCAAGCGGAAACAGCGCATTGCTCACCGGAAAGTGACTGACTAATCCTGTCTGAGTGCACGCAGGGGGTCGGTTCGGCCGGCGCGGCGGGCGGGAATGAACACAGCGGCCAGCGCCGCGACGACCAGGACACCGGTCATCAGGGCGAACGTTCCGGGATTCATTCCTTCGACTCCTTCCACCGAGCGCTCCAGCAACCGGCCGGCGGCCGTGGCGGCGCACGCTCCCGCCAGCACGCCACCAAAGATCATTCCCAGGCTCTGGCGGAAGACCATCAGGATCACGTCACGTCTGGTGGCGCCCAGCGCCATGCGCACTCCGAACTCCGGCACGCGAAGTCCGGTCAGATAGGCAAGCACGCCATAGATGCCGATGCAGGCGAGCAGTAAGGAAAACGAGGCGAAAATTCCAAACAGGAACAGCAGAAAACGTTGCCGTGCCAGACTGGCGGCGGCAAGCTGTTCCATGGTGCGGACCTCGTACAGAACCTGGTCGTTTGCTGGGCCGCGCAGTTCATGGCGCAGAGGCTCCACCACGGTCAACGGCGCAACGTTGGTGCGAACGGCGATCGACATCAACTCCGACCAGCGGCGGATCCATCCATCGGGCACCTGGGCAAACGGATAGTAGAACTGCGCGCGCAGTTTGGATTGATCGTCGCCGGCGAGCCCCCAATAGCGGACGTGATCAACGACGCCGACGACCAGCAGAGGTTGCGTACCCATATCCGGCATCCAGAGCTGCCGGCCGACCGGGTCCTGCCCGGGGAAAGCATCGTGGGCCAGAACCTCATCGATGACGATGACGGGCTGCGTGCCCAGGCGATCGTGATCGGTGAAGAAGCGGCCCCGCCTCAGCGCAATGCCCATTACTTTGAGGTATTCCGGAGTAACACACGTGGACAGAGCCAGAGGCTGCCGGTTTCCGGGCGGCACCGCCGCGTTGGTCCAATAACCGTTTTCGTTATGGCCCTCGCGCATCGGGACGGTATCGACGGCGGCCACGGATTCGACGCCCGGCAAGCGGCGCGCGCGATCGAGAACGTCGTCCCAGACAGCGCGGGTCCGTGCGGGATTGGGGAGTACCGCCGGCGACAACGCCACGCGCGCCACCACGACGTTGTGCACGTCTACGCCCGGCCGAAGTGCCGAAAGGCGCAGCAGGGTGGCTCCCAGAAGGCCGGCCGAGACCAGCAACACGACTGCCAGCGCAATTTCCGCAATCACGAAGGCGCTGTGCAGGCGGCGTGAGCCGCCGCCGACGCTGCGGGCTCCGGAGCGGAGCCTCTGTTCGAGGCCGCGGGCCGGCACCCGCAGAGCCGGCGCCAAACCGAAGACGAGGGCGCTCGCAAGCGAAATGGCCACCGCGAAGACCAGGATGCGCCCATCGATGTGCACTTCATTGGCTCCAGGCAGATCACCGGGCCAAACCGCCAGAAAGGGGCGGACTCCCACGGCTGCCAGAACGATTCCAAATACGCCGCCGCCGAGGCCAAGCACTGCGCTTTCGGTCAGGCATTGGCGCGTGAGACGCGAACGCCCGGCTCCGAGAGCCTCCCGCATGGACAACTCGCGGTCGCGGGAAACGGCCCGCGCAAGTACCAGGCTCGCGACGTTGGCGCAGGAGATCAACAGAACCAGTAGCACAGCCCCGAGCAGCAGCTTGAGTGTGGATCGAACGCCCGAGACGTCGCGGCGAAGCGGTTGCGCGTGAAGGGACACGCCTCCGTCGGCATCCGGGAACTGTTCCGCAAGAGCGCGTCCTAACGAGGCGACTTCGGCCTGGGCCTGGGCCATTGACATGTCGGGATGAAGGCGCCCTACGCCCCGCACGGGATGCGCGCGGCGATTGTGCAGGTATGCTGCCGTGTCCTGCCCGAGCGGCGTGTACACGTCCCCTTCTCCATCGAGTGCCAGGCCCGGAGGTGCGATGCCTACAATGGTGTAGCGCTTGCCATCGAGAACCAATGTTCCGCCGAGGGTTGCGGGATCGCCGCCGAAATGGCGCTGCCACAAGCTATAGCCCACGATTGCAACCGGGGTTCCACCCGGTTTGTCTTCTTCAGAAAGGAAGCTTCGCCCGCTGTACATGCGAACGCCCAGCAGGGGAAACAGGCTGGACGAAATCTCGAACTGCTGTTCGTACTCGGCTTCTCCCGGTTCGCTGAGGGTCGCCGAACTGAACACCCAGCCAGCCATGTCCAGGGAGCGGCTCCGGCGCTGGCATATGAGATAGTCTTCGTACGAAAGATATTGTTCGGCGTAGTGCGAATCGGCATCGTGCGCGGTTATGGCAACCAACCGGCCGGGATCGGCGAAAGGCAGCGGCTTTAAAAGCACACCGTTCACCACTGTGAACATGATGGTTGTGGCTCCGATCCCGAGAGCCAGCGTGGACAGCGTCACAGCCGCGAAGCCCGGCTTTCGGCGCAGCGAGCGTGCGGTATAGCGGATATCCTGCCACAAATCTTCCAGCCACCGCGTATTGCGTGCATCGCGGCACTCTTCTTTCACCTGCTCGGGGCCGCCCAGCGCCATTCGCGCTTCCCGCTGGGCCTCCGCGCGAGGCACTCCGCGGGAAACGAGGTCGGCAACGTGTTCATCCAGGTGGAAGAGCAGTTCCTTTTCGAGTTGCTCTTCGAGCTTGACGCGGCGCCAGAAACGAGTCCACCTACTCATTCGGCAGATCCTCCGGAAAGGCGTAGGATCAGCCCGACAGCCTCGGTCAGCCGCTGCCAGCTTGCGGCTTCGCTCTCCAACTGCGCGCGGCCCTTCCGCGTGAGGTGGTAGAACTTGGCTTCCCGGCCGCTTTCCGTGTCCTTCCAATTGGCGGCCAGGAGCCCGCGATTTTCGAGGCGGTGCAGGGCCGGGTAGAGAGAGCCTTGCGGCACCTGGACAACGTCGCGCGAGACTTGTTGGAGGCGCTGCGCAATGGCATAGCCGTGAACCGGGCCAAGCGCGACGATTTTGAGGATCAGCAGGTCCAGCGTGCCCTGGGGCAAATCGGATTTGGGCGGCAGCGTGAATACCTCCTGCTTCTACACCTTATCAGGACGACGTGTAGAAGTACAAGGCATGTCGGCCGGGAGCATCGCTCGATTCGAGGCGCGCGAGCGAATCACCGGCGCCCGGCCTCGCCCTCGAAGAACTCCCGTGGCCGGTCATAAGCCGCGCAAGACGGTCATCGGGTCGATGCGGGAGGCTCGCCGGGCCGGGATCTGTCCGGCCAGCAAGGCCACGGCGCCGAGCAGCGACGTCATCGCCGCGAAAATCAGGGGATCGGTCGGCTCAGTTCCGAAAAGCAAGGAGGCGATTGCTCTGGCGGCGGCGAATGACGCCGCGCCTCCGATGGCGATGCCGATCAGCGTCAGACGCAAGGTCTGCGCGACCACGGCGAGGCGAACCCGGGCCGCGCTCGCGCCCAAAGCCATGCGGATCCCGATCTCCTGCGACTGCCGGCTGACCGAATACGAGATCACTCCGTATATGCCGAGAGAAGCCAAAACCAGGCCGAAAGCCGCGAAAGAGGTAACCAGCAATACCAGGAAGTGCCGCGGCGAGGTCGCGTGGTCCACAATCTGCTCTATCGTGCGGAACTGTGTGCGGGGTTGTCCGGGATTCAGGCTTCTCAGGGTCGACAGGACGGCTGGCTCCACCGACGAAATTGGGAGACGGGTGCGCACCACCAGTTCCGCGCCTTCAGGCTGAAACTGGGTGATCGGGATGTACATCTGGGCGCCGGCACGGTCTTCCAGACTGCTTTCGCGAACATCGGCGACGACCCCCACCACGCGCGCTTCACCGTCCCCGGGTCCGCATGCGGGCCGTCCGATGGGATCTAGCCCAGGCCATTCGCGGCGGGCGGCGGCCTCGTTGATGATAACGGCGTGCGGGGTGTCGGATCGATCCTGCCAGGACAGATCGCGTCCCTTGAGCAGTCGCATCCCCATGGTTCCGATGTAGCCGGGGCTTATGACATAGACGAAGGTGCCGTGCGGTTTGGTCTTGTCGTTTGCGTTTTCCTTGGCGACGAGCCACCAACTCCGATTGCGATCGAGCGGCAGCATGTCCGTGATGCCGGCTGCTTCGATTCCGGGAATGGCGCGGACTCTTTGTAGGATTTCCTGGAGGACGGATTCCCGCTGCGCCTGCTTACCTCCATCGTTAACGTCGATCTTGATGGCGGCGACATGGGTGGGCTCAAAGCCCAGATCGACGTCCAGCAGGCGCAGGAAACTGCGCAGGAGCAGGCCGGCCCCAATGAGCAGAACACACGCAAGCGCCACCTCGCAGACGACCAGCGTGGATCGCACGCGCTCGTGGCGCCTGCCTTGGCTCATTCCCGGACCGCCGTCCTTCAGCGCCTCCTGCAAATTCCCGCCGGAGATCTTTAAGGCGGGAACCAGGCCGAAGATCACGCCGGCAGCGGACGCAATCAGGGCGGTCCAGGCGAACGCGGAGCCATCCACCCGAACCGTAGCGAGCAGCGGCAGCGCCATCCGGCTCTGGTGCGCGAGATAGGACGTGACCGCCCAGGCGAGTGCCAGGCCGAGAACCGCCCCCGCGCCCGACAGGATGAGGCTCTCGGTGAGTAACTGGCGAACCAGGCGGCCGCGTCCCGCGCCGAGCGCCGTCCGCATGGCGAACTCCTTGCCCCGCGACATGGCGCGTGCCAGCATGAGGTTTGACACGTTGATGCATACGATCAGCAGGATCAGTCCGACGGCGCACCAGAGCACGATGAGCGACCGGCGAAGCTTGCCGCTCACGCGATCCTGTAAGCCGGAGAGCGTGGATTTGTAGTCGTCGAACCATTCGGTATGGGCGGCCCTGAGCTGGGGAAAGAGCAGATTCGATTCCGCTTGTGCCCGTCCCAGCGAGACCCCGGGCTTGAGGCGGCCCAGGACCGCCAGAGTATTCCCCCAGGTGCGCCAGAAGTCCATGTAGGCAGGCACGTAGAAATCCACCTGCATCCCCGGAGAGAATACTGAGCCGAAGTCGAAAGAGGCAGGCAGAACGCCGATCACAGTGACAGGTCCGGTGATGTCGGTCGGTGTGGCATCGATCGTGATCGTCCGCCCGACGATGGACCGGTCGCCTCCAAACTGGCGCTCCCAGAACTGATGGCTCAGCAAGGCTGCGGCGCGGCCGCCTTTGCGGCACTCATCCGGGGTGAAGAGCCGCCCCAGAGAAGGCTCGACGCCCAGCATCGGAAAGAAGTTTTCAGCCACTTGGACGGCAACGACCGGCTGCGGATCTCCTCTTCCCATCAGCTTGTACTGAATGGAATTGAAGAAGGTCTGGTAGCTCGTTACGTCCTGGAACGATCGGTTGTTGCGCCGGAATTCCTCGAATGCCGAGACCGTGTAGGTCTGGTCCGAGAGGCCGCCTTTTCCTTGATTGCCGGCAAACCAGACCAGCCGGCTCGAATCGCGGAAAGGAAGCGGCCGCAGCAGGATAGTATTGACCACACTGAAGACCGCAACGTTTGCACCCACTCCCAAGGCCAGCACCACGACGACGATCGAGGCGAGGGTGCGATCGCGCCGTAGCGAGCGCAGGCTGAAGCGCACATCCTGGCGCAGGACGTCCAGCGCCGGCAAACCACGCGCTTCGCGATGCTGCTCCATTGCCTGTGCCACACCGCCGAAACGAACGAGCGCCTGCCGGCGCGCTTCTTCCGGCCGCATTCCTCGGCGGAGATTCTCCTCGATTGCGGCATCGAGGTGAGAGGCGATCTCCGCGTCCAGGTCTGCATCGAGCGGGGCGCGGTGGAATATGGCAAGAACACGGTTCCATGCCTGGCGCAGCGAGTCCATCATTTTTCGGCTCCTTCGATTGGAAATGCCAGCATCCGGCCCATGAGGCCGGTCAACCTTCGCCAATAGGCGGTGTCACGGGCCAGTTGTTTGCGGCCCTGGCGGGTGATGGCGTAGAACTTCGCCTTGCGGTTGTTATCGGAAACCCCCCATTCGGCCGAGATCCAGCCCCGCTGCTGCAGGCGGACCAGGGAGGCATAGATAGTACCCTGATTCAACAGCACCTCTTCGCCGCTCACCTGTTCAATGCGGCGCGCGATACCATAGCCGTGCAGCGGCCCCATACCCGCGAGTATCTGTAGGACCATCAGGTCCAGAGTTCCCTGGAGGAGTTCCAGTCTGTCTTTGCCCATATCCTTCCCTGATTTCTTACATGTGGCAGTACCACATGAATCAGTTGATACGAATCTGCGGGCAGGAAGTTCGGAACTGTTTGGGTTCTTTTGTCGATTTCCGTGCTTTCGCGGCTTTGTTACGCCGTCCAGCGGATGCCATCCATCGTGTCGCCGTCATTGGAGGGGCCGACCAGCAGCACGCTGAGTCCCGCCTCGCCGGATAGCGGTTTTAACTCGAACCGCAAAAGGTTGTCGCCCGGGCGCAGTTCGATGGGCATCTGGAATTGCCCCACGCGGTAGCGGGTGATGCCTTCTTCTTCCATCACCTTTTCGCCGTTGAGCGTCACTGTGACGTGGCCGTGCGCCCCCACCCACAGGAATCCCTTGCGGCTTCCCGCGGCCTTCACACGGGTAACTGCCCGATACACGGTCGCCTCAGAGGCAGGAGGTTGCCACCTGGTCAGATGCAGCGTATCGGAGGGCGCCGTAAAGCGCTCCCAGGACTGGATCTCGGCCGCGGCGTCCTGCGTCAGCCGCCACTCGCGGTTGCACCGCCCGTACCAGTTTCTCGGCTTGGCCCACTTATGGCGAAACTGCTCGGGATCGTCGCCCCTCACGTCCACTCCGTCGAGGTCCATACTGCCCATCCGGCGGCGGGAGGCCAGGTGCAGATAGTCGATGTCGAAGGGTTGGTAGCCGATCGTGTGGGCGGCCAGGGCGTCGAGGGCTACCGGGTCTTCGCAGGCCAGAATCGCGTTGTTGCGCACCTGCTGGCCCGGCCGTCCCACGCCGTGTTCCGAGTACTGGAGCCCGAGCAGGTTGTCCGCCACGCAATAGTCGGGCGGATGAAAAGCCGCCAGGTCCGCAATGAACGGGTCGATGCGGCCGTCCACGGAGTACTCCGCGTGGAGCTTCAAATTGGAGAAAGCCCGCGAACTTCCGTACACCATGCGCGGCGCGGTACCCACATAATTCTTCAGGCAGGCCGTGACTCCGCACATGTTGTGGACCTTGATCACCGGGACCGTGATCAGGAAATCGCAACTCACGATGGTCCGGGCAGGCACGTAGACCTTGCGGGCGGCGAAGGCGCCGATGCCGTTGGGGCCGGACGGCACGTCCAGCCATTGGACCCGGCCGGCTTCATCGCGCAGCGCGTCGTAAGACAGATCCGCGTAGTCGAACTTCTTCGAGGGGAAGCGGCCGCTCATCGCGCGCAGCAGGTCAGCCACGCTGCCGTGAAAATCGGCAAAATGGCCGGTCCAGTCGCAGGTCAAACCGTCCACCCGAACGCCATTCTGGCGCTCGGCGTCCACCGGTTCGGAGTCGCCCACCCGCCGATAGGTGCCGCCCTCGGCCAGCGTGATGCGGCCCGCGCGCGACTTCTCCGCCACGTACTCCATCACCGCCCGCACCACGCGCAGGTCAGTGACGTCGCCAGGCATATAGGACGGCCGCATCGGCAGGCTGCCGATATTGGGCTTGACGACCACCCACGAGCCCGGCTTGATCTTCGCCTCCAGGCTGCCCTCCTTCGGCGCCCCGTACTCGATGGCCTTCCACACCATCTCGCGGACCCGCGGGTAATCCAGCGGATCTTCGATCGAGGATGGTCTGGCCAGCTTGACGTGAGAAGACCTGACTACCCCAACGCGTACCTTTTCCGCGGCTGCGGCCCGTAACGCCATAGCCGCCGCTCCGTACGCCGATGCCCCTAACAACTGCCTGCGGCTCGGATTCCACATAGCCTAACCCTCATGACTCATGCGCGCTTCCGGCGCATATTTTTCCCGCACCATCACCAGGTAGGAAACCACGCCCAGCACCAGGAAGAACCAGATGGCTTGCATCGGCGCTTCGTAACTGCCGGTCTTCTGCTTGAGCCAGCCCGTGAGAATGGGGGCCACAATGCCCGCCACGCTGGCCGCGCAGTTCTGCACGCCCGACATCCGCCCGATGGCCGAGGCCGGAATCAATGTTTGGGTGAGCGCCCAATAGTTGGCCGTCGCCAGTCCGAGCCCGGAAAGCGATACCCCGGCGAACACCAGGGCGACACTCGCGGAAGACGCCTGCGCCCCGATCAATTCCGTGCAGGCGATGACGAATCCCACGATCGTAAACCATTTCCGCACGCCGACCGGGTTGCCGCCGCGGGCGATCATCCGGTCGGCCGCCCACCCGCCCAAGGTCGCCACGATGGCCATGCCGCCGAAACTGAAGAACGTGAACATCCCCATGCTCGACAGCGACAGGTGGCGCTGCTCCACGAAGTAAGCCGGCATCCACGTGATGCAGAAATACACGAAGTACATGTAGCTGAACGTGGCGATCACGGTGCCCCAGACGACTGGGCTGGCCAGGATCCGTCGGAACGGCACCTCCGGCGCTGCCGCGCGCGCTGCCACCTCGGGCGGCGCCGGCTTCCGGCGGTCGTCGGACACCAGCAGCATCCAGGGAACCAGCCAGAACAGTCCGCCCAGCCCCACAACTACGAACATCATCCGCCAACTGTAGGCCGTGATCAGCCACGCGGCCAACGGAGCGCCGATTGCCGGGCCAATCTTGGTCCCGGTCATATACAGCCCGACCGCCAGGCCGCGTTCCTTCTCGGCGAAGTGGAAACGGATCCAGCGGTAGCTGGCCGGCGCTACCACCGCCTCGTCGGCGCCCAGAATCATCCGCAACGTCATCAACTGCGGGACGGAGCGCGCCATGGCTGTGCCGGCCGAGGCCAGGCACCAAAGTAGAAAGCTGATCGCATACGGGATTTTCACTCCCCAGCGGTCAACCACCCAACCCGCCGGCAACTGTAGCAGCGCGTAAGACCAGAAGAAGGCCGAGTTCAGCACCCCGCGGTCGGTGTCGTTCAGTTGAAAAGAATGGACGAAGCCGGGCAGCGCCAGCGCCACCGAAAGGTTGGAGCGAGAGACGTAGGCAATGACCATCCCCAGGCTCAGCAGCCCCAGGACCGCCCATCGCCGCCACTTGGCTGCGGCCTCGCGGGCGGACGCGGCTCCGGCGCCGATCACCGGTGCAACACCTCGGCCGAATGCTTTCCGGCGGGATGCGCGTGCCACCGTGTGGGCCGGCGGAAGTTTCGGCGCGCTTCGTCGATCTCATTTCCCAGGGTCCATATGGAATCCAGGTCGCGTGTGCCGAAGCCCGCCTTCTCGCCGAGGTCCAAAAACGGAAGCTCGGCCGGATCGAATCCCATCACGGCGGCGGCGACGGCATCCACGCAAATCGCTTTCGCGCCGGCCATCACCACGTTGTGGTGCACGCCGGCGGCGCCGGGACCCTCCGGGCCATCCCCTTCCACGCCCCAGCAGCCGCCCGCAATCGCGAAATCCGCCGGGTGATAGCTGAAGAGGTCGATCATGATTTCATCCTGGCTGCCTAGTTTCAGCAGCCCGTTCTTCGGAAAGCCGTAGCGCGAGCCCGGAGCGATGCCCAGGTAGTTCTTGACGGAGAGCGAAACCCCGGTGGCTGAATCGGTGTTGAGAGGCGTCACGGTGATCAGGCGGTCGCATTGCTGGATAATCTTGGGGATGGTGTAGACGCCGCTCGGGTTGGCGCGCGCCAGCGGCTTGCCCGGAAGCGGCAGATCGATCGAGTCCGCAAAATTCAGATCCGCGATCTCAAACCGGATTCCCGGAAACCGGCGCGAGCAGTCCGCGATCAGATTCCGATAGCTCAGGCCGTCGAAGGCTCCGCCCCACTCGGTGCTCCATCCGTCCACCGGCGACTTCGAACGCTCCGCCGGCAGCCACTCCGAAGATCCCTCCGCCACAGTGAAGCGCAGTCCCCGCTTGCGCTCGGCCAGGTAGGAGATGACCGTCCGGACGATCCGCGGATCCGTCACCGATCCGGCCAGGTACGGCTGGTGCGCGCCGCCGTCCCTGGTCTCGGGCGTAAGCCCGTAGCAGGTAGGGATGTGCGTCTTGATCACCACCCAGGCATCGGGCTCGACGGCGGAGGCCAGGGAGCCGTGGCGGGTGTCCGCCAGATCGATCGCCCTGCGAACCATGGCGTCGATCTCGTCGAAGGTCAGGTCGGCATCTACCGGCCGGGGACGGGCGAGTCCCTTGATCGGGGCTCCGTCATGCTGTGTGCCTGACTGGAAGCTCGACAGGACGATTCCGACTCGCGGTGTAGTGTCCTGGGTGGCCGATGCTATAAAAGCAGGTTCCTGCTGCCGGGCCGCGGCCAGGCTGGCCGCGCCCAACGCCAGAAACTCCCGTCTGTACACGTGGGCCCTCCTTCAGACGAAGTCCGGCGCGCCGTCGGCCCGGAACGAAAACGGCCGGTGCCATGGCTTGGGCGGCATGTGTTTGAACGCCTCCTCGTTCATTTCGTAGCCCCAGCCGGGCTTGTCGGGAATCGACAGGTATCCGTCCTTGGCTACGATGGTGTCGCCCTGCACGAGGTCTTTGCGCGGCGACTCGTCATCCGGATGGTATTCCAAAATTAGGAAGTTCGGTGTGCTGGCCGCGAAGTGGATGTTCACCAGCGTGGCCAGCGGACTTAACGGGTTGTGCGGCGCCACTTCTACGTAATGCGCCTCGGCGATGGCGGCGATCTTCTTCTCTTCCAGCATCCCTCCGGCCAGGCAGATATCCGGCTGGATGATGTCCGCGCCCCCCAGCGTCATCAGTTGGTGGAACTGATACTTCGTGTACAACTCTTCGCCCGTGGCGATGGGAATCTGGACCCGCTTTCGCAGCTCGGCCATGGAATCCATGTTCTCGGGCCGTATGGCCTCCTCGAGGAACAGCGGTCCCACGGGCTTGAGAGCCTCGGCAAGCTGGTAAGCCAGGTACGGCGCCCAGATTCTGGCGTGCGCA
Organism: Bryobacterales bacterium; assembly: GCA_963794265.1. Lineage (GTDB taxonomy): Bacteria > Acidobacteriota > Terriglobia > Bryobacterales > Bryobacteraceae > CAWCDJ01. The sequence goes on along the minus strand of CAWCDJ010000003.1, from coordinate 1,362,037 downwards.
TCAAAGCACAGGTCTACATTCGGTCCCACGGCCTTGCGCATGGCCTCGGCCCTTTCGCCGAATGCGCGGATGCTGGCGCTCTCCGGCGTGGTGTCGGGAAGCCCCAGCGTCGCCTTCAAGGCTGTGTACCCGTATTTCGCAATCAGCCGGTGCGCCTGTTCGGGCGAGTTGGCCGCCTGGTAAACGCGGATCTTGTTGCGGCACTTGCCGCCCAGCAGCATATAGACCGGAAGTCCCGCGGCTTTGCCCGCGATATCCCACAGCGCATGCTCGATGCCGCTGATTGCGGAATTGACCACCAGTCCGCCCGGAAACCTTGTGAAGTTGTACATGGTGGCCCACAGGTATTCGACATTGCGGGGATCCTTGCCGACCAGCCACTCTTTGAAATCCCGGATGTTGGCCACGGTGGCCTCGTCGGGTCCCGCCGAGTACGCTTCGCCCCACCCGTGGATGCCCTGATCGGTCGACACTTTCACATACACGTAGTTGCGCCCTGCGTGCACCAGAAACGGTTGCACGTCGGTGATCTTCAACTCCGGCTTACCTGTATACCTGGGCGGTGGCGTCTGCGCCATGGCGGCGACCTGGAGCGGGAGGCCGGCCGCTGTACCTGATAAGAAGTCTCGCCTGTTCATATTTTCATTACACTCATTTCAGCTTGGCCGCCGTACTCGTGGCGCCTGCATTCTTATTGAAGGACCGATTATATAACCGTTCGCCGGCCCTCAGGGGTTTTCCTCTGTTTCGCCATGGGTCGATACCAGCCGTCCGATGGCCTCCCCGGTCCAAGTGAGCCGGCAGCGCTTTCCCGTCCGAAGCCTCGGAGTGCCGGCCGCACCCGTTGTACACTTGTCCAGTAGCCGGCGACCCCGGCCTGATGAGAGGGGAATCGGAATGCGATTTGGCATCAGTGCGGCCATGCTGCTGCTGGGCCCATGGGCGGCCTATGGGCAAACGCCGCCGGGAGCGAGAGATGCGTTTCTGAGGGTCTGCGGCGCGTGCCACTCGGTAGAGACCGTCACCTCGCAAAGGCGCACGCGGGCCAAGTGGCAAGAGAGCATCACTTCGATGATCGCCCGTGGCGCCAAAGGCACCGACGAGGAATTTTCGCTCATCCTGAATTACCTGGCGGCGCAGTACGGTCCCTCGTCGCCCGGCGGGCGGAGTGGGGGACGCGGGCGCGGCGCGGCGTTTTCCCCCGGCCCCGCGGATAAACAGGTCATCGACGAGGCAGCCGCCAACCGCGGCCGGAAGGTCTACGCGGCCGAGTGCATCACCTGCCACGGCCCTCATGCTCGCGGAACCGACCGGGGCGCCGACCTCATCCGCTCCGAAATCGTGCTCCACGACCGCTACGGCAGCACGCTCGGCCCGTTTCTCAGGAAGGGCCACCCCACCCAGACCACGCCTGCCGGCCAACTCACCGAGGCGCAAATCGTCGACCTCTCCCACACTATTCACAAGGAGGTCTACGACACGCTGCGCGCCGCGCTCCAGATACAAAATGTGCTGACCGGCGACCCGGCTTCGGGAGCGGCCTATTTCAACGGCGAAGGCCGGTGCTCCACCTGCCACTCACCCACCGGCGATCTCGCTCACATCGCATCGAGGCTGGATCCGCCCGCGTTGCAGCAGAGTTTCCTGTTCCCCGGCGGCCGAGGCCGCAGCGGTGCGGCCAGAATCCCGGTGACCGTCACGGTTACGGAGCCCTCCGGCGCGTCCGTCACCGGCGCCCTCGTACACCTCGACGACTTCAACGTCGCGCTTCGGGATGCCTCGGGCGAGTATCGCTCCTTCGAGCGCAGCCCCGCTCTGAAAGTCGTCACGAAGGATCCCGCTCAGGCACATCACGAACTTCTCGACCGCTACACCGATAAGAACATTCACGACATCGTCGCCTACCTGGAGACCCTGAAATGAAAACCCTCGCGGCCTTCTTCTTTGCCGGCGCGACCCTGCTGGCCCAGGGCGGTCTCGACCCCGCCAAACTGGGAGCACCGCCCACCGACACCTGGCCCACTTACAACGGCGATTACTCCGGCCGCCGCTACAGCACGCTGTCCGAGATCAACCAGTCGAATATCAAATCCTTGTCTCTGGCGTGGGTCTACCGGGCAAACGGCGCGCCGGGCGGCGGCTTTGGAGGCCGCATTTCCGCGACCCCCGTCCAGGTGAACGGCGTCCTCTATTTCACCATGCCGGACCACGCATGGGCGATTGACGCGCGCACCGGCCGTGAAGTGTGGCACTACCACTGGACATCCCGCGGCGGCGACCACATCGGCAACCGCGGCGTCGGTGTCTATGGCGACTGGCTGTACTTCGAAACGCCCGACTGCAACCTGGTGTCGCTCGATTTGAGGGACGGCAAAGAGCGCTGGCACCGGCCGGTCTGCGATGTCGACCAGTATTACTTCGCCTCGATGGCGCCGCTGGTCGTCAGGAATCACATCATCACCGGTGTGAGCGGCGACGATCTCGACCGCCCCGGCTACCTTGAATCGCACGACCCCGAGACGGGCGCCCGGCAATGGCGCTGGTACACCGTGCCGCAGAAGATGGGCGACCCTGGTTCGGAAAGCTGGCCGAGCGAAGAGGCCATGAAGCACGGCGGCGGAATGACGTGGCTCACTCCGACCTACGACCCCGGCCTGAATATGCTGTACGTGCCCACCGGCAATCCGCAGCCCGTAATCGCCGGCAAGGCGCGCCCCGGCGCGAATCTGTTCACCGCCTCGATTGTCGCTCTCAATCCGGACACCGGGAAGATGCAGTGGTACTTCCAGTCGTCGCCGCACGATACGCACGATTGGGACGCCACCCAAACGCCGGTGCTCTTCGATGGCGAGATCCATGGCCAGAAGCGCAAGCTGGTCGCACAGGCCAGCCGCAACGGCTACTTCTTCGTCCTGGACCGCGCTACCGGGAAGAATATCGTAACTTCGGAGTTCGTCAAGCTGAACTGGTCGAAAGGCGTTGATGCGAAGGGCTCGCCCATTCCGAATCCGGCCAAGCAGCCCCAGCTCGACGGCGCCCTGGTGAGCCCGAACCAGGGTGGCGCCACTAACTGGCCGCCGCCGACTTACGATCCGGATACCGGCTTGTTCTATGTTAGCGCCTCACGCGCGTTCAGCGTCTATTACATCTACGATCCGAGCGACAAACCGGAGGGCTGGGGCGGCAATGATCGCGGCGGCTGGGGTGAATCGATGATCCAGGCCATCGACTACAAGACCGGCAAGATTCGCTGGACCCATAAGTGGGAAGACGGCGGCCGATCCGGCCTGTTATCGACCGCGGGCAGGCTACTTTTCGCCGGAGACGGCTCCGGGAATCTGGTTGCGCTCGACCCTGCCACCGGCAACCCGCTGTGGCACGCGAATCTCGGCAATTCCGTGACCAACGGTCCGATTACTTACGAGCTCGATGGCACACAGTACCTTGTAGTGGCGGCAGGGGACACGCTATTCGGCTTTGCGATGCTCCGGTAGCTGGCAGCGCGCCGGTTTCGGGTTTAGAATGGTCGAACGGTAGTGTGGGTCAAACCCGATGGGAGCGGATATTCCTCCTGGTTATTCTCAAGTTCAAGCGAAAGGACGGTCATGACGACACGTAGAGAGAACATGCAGCAGTTGTTGGCCGTTGCCGGTATCGCGGCGGCCGTCGCCGGATCCGCCGGTGCGGCTCAGCCACACATGGTAGAGGCGGAGAACCTGTTGAGGCAGGCAGAGGCCGAATTGCGAAAGGCCGCCCCCGACAAGGGCGGCCACCGCGTGAAGGCGATGGAGGCTGTCAGGGTCGCCATCCAGGAAGTGCACGCAGGAATTGAGGCGGGCGGAAGGCGCAGGTGAATTCCGGAGCGGCGCGGGGAGGAAACGCGCCGCTCAGCCGGCAGAATCGCTGGTTTCATGCCGGGGTTTTGCGGCCCTCCCCGCCATGGAGGTGATATACTCCTTAGCCATTGGCACTCGACTCTCTCCGGAATTCTGGGCGGCTCTTGTGATGTCTTTTCTTCTTGACCGTTGGTTTTCCCCGATGTCGATTTGCGTGGCGTTCTTTGCGAGCGTCTCGCTAGTCTCCGCTCAAACGCCCCTGGCCGCAGGGGTCGGACAGGGCGGGTCCCTCTTTCTCGAGGAGTGCAGCTTCTGCCACGGCCGCGATGCCGGCGGCGGCGAGCAAGGGCCGGACCTCACCCGTTCCAAACTGGTGGCCGATGACGCTGGCGGTGACAAAATCGCACCGGTGATCCGCGAAGGCCGGCCGGAACACGGCATGCCCCGCTTCAATCTGCCGGATTCCGAAATCTCCGCGCTCGTCGCGTTCATCCATTCTCAGAAGGTGAAGGCCGAATCCCAGAAGGGCGGCCGCCGAGGGGTCGATCCCGAGGATCTGCAAACCGGAAGCGTGGATGCCGGCAAAGAATATTTCAACGGCGCCGGCGGGTGTGCCTCCTGTCACTCGCCCACGGGCGACCTGGCAGGCATCGCCGCTCGATACCAGGGGCTCAGACTCGAACAGCGCATGTTGTATCCCAGAGGAGCCAAATCCAAAGTCATCGTCGTGCTGCCCTCCGGCCAGAGTCTCGCGGGGGAACTGGCCTATCTCGACGAGTTCACGGTTGCGATGCGCGACTCTTCCGGCCGCTATCGTTCCTGGCGCACCGCTTCCGTCAAATATACGATCGACGCACCCGCCGAGGCTCATGCGGACCTGCTGGCGAAGTACACCGACCGGGACATTCATAACCTCATGGCGTATCTTCAGAGCCTGCGCTGAGTTAGTCAGGCACATCCTATGAAGCTTCTTACTCTCTTTGCCCTTGCGTTTTCGTATCGCCTCTTCGCGCAGGGCGTGGACCCCGCCACCCTTCTGAACCCGCCCGCATCCGCGTGGCCCGGATATCATGGCGACTATTCCGGCCGGCGCCATAGCGGGCTCGATCAAATCAAGCCGGGGAACGTCGGCGATCTGGGCCTGGCCTGGGCGTTCCAAACCGGGCAGACCGCCCAATTGAAGTGCTCGCCGCTGCTGGTCGACGGAGTCCTCTACATCACCGTGCCCGACAACGTCTGGGCTGTGGACGCCCGCTCCGGCCATCAGATCTGGCACTACAAGTACCCAGCCAACAAAGGATTCCACATCGGTTCTCGCGGCGTGTCGATGTATAAGGACTGGCTGTTCTTCCTCACCCCCGACGCGCACCTCGTCTCGCTCGACGCGAGCGACGGCAAGGTGCGATGGAACATCGCCGTGGCGGATTCGGCGAAGGGCTACTGGACGACCATGTCGCCGCTGATCGTGCGCGATCACGTGATCGTCGGCGTTTCCGGCGATTTCGATAACCTCACCGGATTCCTGAAGTCGATCGATCCCGAAACCGGCAAGACACAGTGGCGTTGGGACGCCACTCCGCCCGCAGGCACGCCCGACGCTTCCACCGGGGGCATGACCTGGATGACCGGCACTTACGATCCCGGCCTGAACCTCATTTATTGGGGGACCGGCAATCCTACCCCTGTGCTGACCGGCAAGACGCGGCCGGGCGACGATCCCTATACCTGCAGCATCGTGGCGCTCAATCCCGATACCGGCAAACTCGCCTGGGCATTTCAACCCTCGCCGCACGATACCCACGACTGGGACGCCGTCGAGATTCCCGTCCTGGCCGACGCAAACTTCGCCGGCAAGCCCCGGAAGTTACTGATGCAGACCTCCCGCAACGGCTACTTCTTTGTACTCGACCGCACCAATGGACAGAGCCTGCTCACCACCACCTTCGGACCGGTGAACTGGAGCCTGGGGATCGACAAGAGGGGCCGGCCTATTCCCAATCCCGACAAGGAGCCGGCTCCCGACGGCCGTCTCATCGCGCCCGACGAGGGCGGTCTTACCAACTATCGCTCCCCAAGCTTCGACCCCACGACCGGTCTCTTTGTGGTTGACGCTCACCCGAGCTACGGAATCTATTTTGCGAAACCCGCTGACGGCAATTTCGGCTGGGCCGGCGCCGACTACGGCGTCTGGGGCAAAGGCGTGCTCGAAGCCATCGATTATCAGACCGGCACAATCCGCTGGAGCCACGACTTAGGGCCCGGCGGTTCGGGCGCCGGGGTGCTCACCACCGATTCCGGACTTACGTTCACCGGCGACAGCCACGGCAACGTCCTCGCCCTGCGCACCGCCGATGGCGAGACGCTCTGGCACGCCGGCGCGGGCGCCACCATGCAAAGTTCCCCCATCACCTATGAGCTGGACGGCCGCCAATACGTAGTCACGAGTTCCGGAGGCGTGATGTTCGCCTGGGCTTTGCCCGAGGAGTCCCGTTAGACACGCAGGTCGGAGCCACGCGAGCCGTACCAGGACGCCCGTCTGTGTTATGATGCAGGGTTCTTCGCGGACGGTGTAGCCAATAGACACGCTATTGCGGCCTTAGAATCCGATTTCTGGCCGCGGATGAGGACAACATTGGAGTTGCGCGTGCAAATACCGGCCACACATTTGCAATAACTCGTCAATGCCGTGCGCGCACCCGCGGGCTCGGCCAGGAAGGAAGCTAATTTCGTTTGCTAACGCGTGATCGCATCTGGCTCGTGGTCTTGATCCCGCTGATCTTCGTGGTGATGGGACTCGCCTTTATCAGAAAGGCGGGCTTGCACTACGACGCCAGCTCCGAGCTGGCATGTTTCTATACTTGCTCGGCCCCAGCGTTTCAAGTCAACCTGTTCGGCCACCGCGTCCCGATCATGGTTCTCCAGTACCTGGGTACGCTCAAAACCTGGCTATACCTGCCGATACTCAAGTATCTTGAAGTAACTCCGTTCGTGCTCCGTTTGCCCCTGTTGCTTGCGGGCGCGGGATCCGTTTGGCTGTTCTTCTGCATCCTCGATCGCGTCAGTGGACGGCGCGCGGCAATCACCGGCGCGCTCCTCCTGGCAACCGACGCCAGTTTCCTCCTAGCAACCTGCTACGATTTCGGCCCGATCGTGCTCCTGCATCTCTTCCTGCTCGCCGGAATCCTTCTGCTGCTGCGATTCGACGAGACACACGCCGCGGGATATCTGATTCTTGCGTTCTTTCTATTTGGAATCGCACTCTGGCACAAGGCGCTCTTCGTCTGGATGCTGGGCGGACTCGGCACTGCCGCGATCGTGGTCTTCCCGAAACGACTTCTGGCGCTGGTTTCGCCCGCTCGCGTGGGTGCCGCTGCCATTTCATTTTGTCTCGGCGCCTCTCCCCTGATCTATTACAACGTCATAACCCGTGGAGCCACGCTTCACACGGGTAGCGTAATGTCTGGTGCCGCACCCTTCTCGCAGAAACTCCTGGTGGCGCGCAGAACCATAGATAGCTCCGTGATGTTCGGCTGGTTGACTGAGGATCTCCAGCCCGAGACCGTGCTGCCGGCGGCCGGACTCGTGAATAGGGTCTCGGTGAATCTGAATCGACTCACGGGCAGCGCGCGCGCGAACTGGATGCTCTACGCCTTCCTGGCTTCCTGCTGCCTCATCCCGTGGCTGTGGTTCACTCCCGCTAAGCGGGCTGCTCTATTCGCACTGGTTTACCTGGCAGTCGCTTGGGGCCAGATGGTGGTCCTCCCGAACACGGGAGCCACTCTGCATCATGTGATCTTGCTCTGGCCGTTTCCGCATTTCCTGATAGCCATTGCAGTCGCGGAGGTCTCAGTGCACCTCGGAAGACCCGGCAATCGGGCGCTAACGGCTGCTTTTGTGGCAATCTTAGGGTCCAATGTGCTCGTCATCAACCACTACTATGCCGACCTGGTCACACACGGCACGACAATAATCTGGACTGACGCTATTTACCCCCTGTTCGATTACCTCGATTCTTTAAATGGATATCATATTGTTACCGTGGACTGGGGCTATTCAGCAACGCTTTGCCTGCTTTCAGACGGGCAGATGCCGCTGAATGACATCAGCTTCGCGCTGCTCGCGAACTCCGACGAAGAGGGTACGGCAATCCACTCTCTCATGCTGCAGCCGGACACGATTTTCGTGGATCACACGGATGGAGGCGAACAGTTTCCCGGCGTGCGCGAACGGCTCAACCAGTTGGCCGAACGGGCGGGTTACACCAAGCACGTGCTGAACGTCATATCGGATCGCAACAGCCGTCCGCGGTTCGAAATCTCACGGTACATCCAGGACAAACCTTAGCAACACGTCCTGCTTAGTTTTCAGATCTATATGACTAAGCTATCGATCCTGCTGCCGGTTTACAACGAAGCCGATCTGGTCGCTACGGCTATCCATAGATTGTTCGCGGTTGATTTTGGTGCGGACGTTGAAACTGAGATCATTGCCGTCGACGACGGTTCCACCGATGGTTCGACCCAAGTCCTGGAGGAGTTGGCCAGTCGCTATCCTCAAAGGTTGACGCTTCTGAAGCACGCGGCCAACCGGGGCAAGGGGGCCGCGATCCGAACCGCGATCGAACATGCTGCCGGAGAATTTGCCGTTGTTCAGGATAGCGACCTCGAGTATAACCCGCAGGACCTGCCCTCCGTCATTCGACCTCTCCTCCAGGGATACGCCGACGCGGTTTTCGGCTCCCGCTTCCTGGTGGCCGGCGAACGGCGCGTGCTCTATTTCTGGCATTCCCTGGCCAACCGCCTCCTGACCCTGTTCTGCAACGCGATGGCCGATCTGAATCTCAGCGATATGGAAACCGGGTACAAAGCATTCCGGCTTTCCCTGATAAGGTCGATTCCTCTTCGCAGCTCTCGCTTTGGAATCGAGCCGGAACTTACGATCAAGATCGCCCAGCGCGGCGCGGCTTTGTATGAAGTTCCGATCAGCTATCGTGGCCGCACGTATGCCGAAGGAAAGAAGATCGGGCTTCGGGATGCGCTGCTGGCTGTTTGGACGATCGTCAGTTACGGCCTGCGTCGCGACATCTATCTCGATCGCGGCGCCCGCATTCTGGACGTCCTCTCGCAAACCCAGCGCTTCAACGCGTGGATGGCGGATACCGTTCGCCCTTTCGTCGGATCGTATGTTCTCGAAATCGGAGCGGGCATCGGAAATCTCTCGGGGCATCTCTGCCCGAGGAGAGCGTGCTACGTAGCAACGGATATCGATACCGAGCACCTGGAGCGGTTGGCCGTCCGGTTTCAGAACAGGCCGAATGTCCGCTTGGGGCGGTGCGACTTGTCCTCGACGGAAGATTTCGCGCAGTTCGAAGGCGGTGTCGACACTGTTGTATGCTTGAACGTGCTCGAGCATATTGAAGATGATGGCGTCGGGCTTCGGAATATCGCCCGAGCGCTGGTCCCCAACGGCCGTGCGATCGTCCTGGTCCCCCAGGATCAGTCCATCTTCGGCACCCTCGATGAGGTTCTGGGGCATTACCGGCGCTACTCCGAGCCCGAACTGCGTTCGAAGATGGAGCATGCCGGCTTCGACGTAGAGCAAGTGCTGCAGTTTAACCGGATCACACGCCCCGGGTGGTACTTGAACGGGCGCGGCCTCAAGCGCAAGCGGTTCGGCCGGTTTCAGCTCTGGGTTTTCGATCGGTTGGTGTGGTTGTGGCGGCGCATTGACCGGTTCCTGCCCTGGCCCGCCGTGTCGATCATCGCGGTGGCACGAAAGCGGGCGGAAGCCGCCGTGTCGGAAAGCCTGCGCTCTCGCGCCTCTGCCGGATGACCGCGACGCCGGGTACCTGGATCCCACGGTTGGTGCGGGCATGAAGCCCTCGCCGCGCCGCTGGCTGATGATCTCGTTCGCCTTCGGGGCGACCCTGATCAACTATCTGGACCGGCAGGCTCTCTCCGTTGCCGCTCCGGTGCTGCGCGATCAGTTCCACATGACCAATGTGGCCTATTCGCGCGTGGTTTTCGCCTTCCTGCTGGCCTACACCCTCAGCAACGGCGTATCCGGAGCCGTCATCGACCGTCTGGGCACTCGGGTGGGCTATGCCCTGTGCATGGCCTGGTGGTCTGTGTCGGCCGTGCTCCACGCCTTTTCGCGGGGTATCTGGAGCCTCGGCACCTTTCGCTTCCTGCTGGGAATCGGGGAGGCCGGCAATTGGCCCGCCGCCGTCAAGGTGGTGGCCGAGTGGTTTCCCGAAAGCGAGCGTGCCCTCGCCAGCGGACTGTTCAATAGCGGATCGGCCGCCGGCGCGATCCTTGCCCCGCCCGTGGTCGCATTCCTGCTGATCCGCTTCGGCTGGCCTTCGGCTTTCCTCGCCACCGGCATCGCCGGCCTTTTGTGGCTTGCCTGCTGGTGGCCGGTCTACCGCACGCCGGAGTACGCGCGGCTCATTGCCGGAAAGACGCCCCGCGTCCCCCTCTGGACCCTCTTCCGCACCCGCTTCGTCTGGAGTTTTACCGTCGCCAAGATTTTCATGGACCCGGTCTGGTACTTCTACATTTTCTGGTTCCCGGAATACCTGAAGCGCGCGCGCCACTTCGACCTCGCGCAAATCGGAGAGTTTGCCTGGATTCCGTTCGCCGTCGCCGGCGTCGGGAACCTGGCCGGCGGCTGGCTGTGCGGCCTGCTTCTGCGTCGCGGATGGTCCGTTACCGCCGCGCGGAAGACCGCGGTCACCTTCTTCGCGGTCCTCATGATGTCGGCCATCCCTGCCGTCCAGGCTGCCGATGTCCGCCTCTCCATCGCCCTAGTTTCCATCGCGATGCTGGGCTACACCGGCAGCCTTGCCAACATGCTCTCGATGCCCGCGGACGTGTTTCCGGACAATACCGTCGCCTCGGTATACGGCCTCGCGAGCATGGGCGCGGGCTTCGGAGGCATGATCTTCACCCTGATCACCGGCTGGGTGGTGGACCATTATTCCTATACGCCCGTCTTCGTCGGGTTCGGCTTGCTGCCGCTGGTCTGTACGTCGCTGCTGTGGGCCCTGGTGGGGCCTCTCCGCCGCGCTACTGCTTGATGATCGTGCCGTCGGGTTTGCGGATCTCGCCCCAACCGCCGTTCAGCCGCTGGTATCCGCCGCGCCCGCCCCAACCGAACGGATACTTCGCCGCGGCCTTTTCATCCACCTCGATGCCCCATCCCGGCGCATCGTTCGGATACACATAGCCATCTTTCAGCACCGGGCACCCGTGAAACACTTCCTGGAGCCGGTCATTGAAGGGCGAGTATTCCTGAATGCCGAAGTTATAGCAGACTACGTCGAGCGTGGCGTTGGCCGCATGCCCGATCGGCGAAACGTCTCCGGGCCCGTGCCAGGCTGTGCGCACGCCGAACAGTTCGCCGAACGCCGCAATCTTGCGGCACGGGGTGAACCCGCCGGCTTCGCTCACGTGGATCCGGATGTAATCGATCAGCCGGTTCTGAATCAGCGGCGTCCATTCGTGCGGGCTGTTGAACAGTTCGCCCATCGCGATCGGCGTGGCGCACTGCTGGCGGATCTGCCGGAAGTAATCGATGTCCTCGGGCGAAAGCGGATCCTCCAGATAGAACAGCCGGAAGGGCTCCACCGCCTTGGCGAGCTGCACCGCCTGGTTGGGCGTGTAGCGCTCGTGCATGTCGTGCAAGAGCCCCACTTCCTCGCCCAGTTGTTTGCGCGCTTCTTCAATCAGCTTCAGCGAATAGCGGAACTGCGCCGCCGAGTCGAATACCGGCCCTTCGTGCAGAGACTTCATCTGTTCGCCTCGGCCGCCCGAGCCATAGCTCGCCATGCCCGGTACGCCCACCTGCACGCGGACGTTGCGGAATCCTTCGGCCATCAGCCGCTTCGCCGATTCGATACACCGCGGAATGTCCGGCCCCGATGCGTGGCTGTAGCAATCCGCCGCCTCGCGGCACTTTCCGCCGGCCAACTGGTACACCGGCATGTTCGCCTGCCGGCCCTTGATATCCCACAGTGCCTGGTCCACGCCGCTGATCGCGTTATTCAGCACCGGACCATTGCGCCAGTATGAGCTGTTGTAGCAAGCCTGCCAGGTGTCTTCGATGCGGTCGGTGGGCTTGCCGATCAGAAATGGCTTCAGATACCGCAGCACCGCATCGTTCACCAGGTCTGCGCGCTGCGTGAAGGTTCCGCAGCCGTAGCCGTAAAGGCCATCCTGGTCAGTCACGATCTTAACTACCGTGAGGCGCGACCCCGCCGGCGCGGTGGCGATCACCTGAACGTCTTTTATCTTGGGAGAGGGCATGCCGCGAGTAGCCTGCGCCACTTGCGCGTTAGCCTGTTGTTCGCGAACTGTGGCGAAGGCGGCGCCCCCGCCGAGTGCTTTTAGTAGAGTCCTGCGTTTCATTCTGCTTGTCACTATATCCCACTTCGCACGTTCGAGGAATCCAACCGATCCTTTACCTCCGCGGTCTACCGTGCCGGAAAATTTCCGATGCACAATGGAGCTATGCACCGTTCGACCCCCGCGGCTTTCGCGGCCATGGCTCTTGGCGCGCTGCTGCTCGCCCCTCTCGCCGCCCAGCCTGCCCAGGCGCAGCGCAAGAAACTCCTCGCCTGGGGAGACACCCTCACCGCCTACCAGCACGATTCCATTTCGCACGCCCTCGCCACCATCGAGCGTCTGGGCCGCGAGTCCGGCGCATTCGACACCTTCATCCGCACCGACTCGCAGTGGATCACCAAGAGCCCCGTCCCGGCTCCTGCCCGCAATACCCACAACCTGAACGATTTCGATGCCATCTTCTTCATAGGCAGCGGCGACAACCTGACCGCGCAGCAAAAGAGAGACCTGATGTCGTTCATCAAAGACGACGGCAAGGGGTTTGTCGGCGCTCACACCGGCGACGACGCCTTCTTCGACTGGCCCGAGTTCGGCGAAATGATCGGCGGCTATTTCGACGGACATCCCTGGGGAGTCTTCGATGCCCCGATCATCGTCGAAGACGCCACCTTCCCCGCGATGAAATTTTTCCCGGCGCGCTTCACCATCCGCGACGAAATCTACCAGCACAAGAACTGGGACCGCTCCAAGGTCCACGTCCTGGCCCGTCTCGACGCCTCCAAACTCGACTACACCAGGCCCAACATCCACCGCACCGACAAAGATTTCGCCGTGGCCTGGGCCAAAATGTACGGCAAAGGCCGCGTCTTCTACTCCACATTCGGCCACGCCGCGGAAACCTGGGACGACTCGCAAGTTCAGAAAATGTACCTGGCCGCCATCAGGTGGTCGATGCGCCTCGAAGGCGACGATATTAATTAGCCGCCGGTAGTTCGACCCACTCCCGCGTTTCCGCAGCCCGGAACACGGCGTCGATCACTCGCATGTTATTCACCGAGTCTTCGAGAGGCACCGGCGGCGGCGTGCCCTCGCGGATGGCTCGCGAAAACAGGTCGCCCTGGATCGTGTACTGATCGCACGGCGCAAACTCCTCCACCGTGATTCCCGACCCGTACACGTCGCGCCCGTCGTCGATTCGGATCCGCGACGTCCCGCCCGGCCGCGCGTTGTACGGAATCTCCAGCTCGATCCGCCCCTCGGTCCCGAAAAACTGCATGCTCTGGTTCCCCACCACTTGCGTGCTGCACGAAAACACGCAGTGCCCCGACGGATACTCCAGAATCGCCGAAGTCAGAATGTCCGTACCAAAACGCGGATCGCGCACCAGCGTCGCCGAAACCCGCATGGGCTCCTCGCCGAATACCATGCGCGAAGTCTTGATCGGATAGCAGCCGATATCCATCAGCCCTCCGCCCCCGTATTCATGCACGTTGCGGACGTTATCCGCCTCCGTCAGGAAATAGCCGAAGGAACCCATCGCGAACCGAAGTTTTCCGATTTTTCCGCAGCGCACCAGTTCCACCGTTCGCAGCCACTGCGGATGCGCCTGCACCATGAACGCTTCGCCGATCGTCACGCCCGTCCGGTCGCGGACCTCGAGCAACCGCAGCGCCTCCGCCGCGTCGAGCCCGATCGGCTTTTCGCACAGCACGTGCTTGCCGGCCTCGGCCGCGCGGATCGAAAGCGGCACGTGCAGATGGTTCGGCAGCGGATTGTAGACCGCCTCGATTTCCGGGTCCGCCAGCAGTTCGTCATACGAGCCGTAAGCCTTGGGAATCCCGAGCTGCCGCGCGGCCTCTTCGGCCCGCGCGAGATCGCGGGAAGCGATCGCGGTCACCTCCGTGCACTCGCCCTGCTGCATCGCAGGAATTACGCGGTTCATGGCAATCCGGGCTGCCCCCAGGATGCCCCATCGAAGTTTGCGCATCACCTGGATTCTACCGCGCTATAGTGAGGGTTCATGCTCCGCCTGCTGGCCTGCCTGCTCGGCGCATCCGCCGCCTGGAGCGCCGGACGGGAGATCGTCCTGTTCGACACCGATTCCGGGATGTTCGGCGACGATGGCGCTGCCCTGGTGATGCTCGTCCGCAGCCCGTCCCAGGTGCTGATCCCGGCCGTCACCGTAGTTCCCGGCAATGTCTGGGCGCCGCAGGGCGCCGAGTACATGCTTCACATTCTCGACCTCCTGCACCAACCCGAAATTCCCGTCTATCTGGGCGCCGAGGGCCCGCTGATCCATACGGCCGCCATGGCCCGCGAAGCCGGCCGCCGCTGGGGCAAACTCGATTACACCGGCGCCTTCGCCGCGGATCCGGCCGCCGTCAAACCAGCCCCCGGCGCGCATCTGAGCCTTCGCAAGCCGCGCCACGGCGCCGTCGAATTCCTCATCTCCGAAATCGAGCGCCACCCCGGCCAGGTCACCGTTCTCGAACTCGGCCCCATGACCAACCTGGCGCTTGCGCTCCGCTTGAAGCCCGGGATTGCGGCGCAGATCAAGCGTCTGGTCTTCATGGGCGGCAACATCCACGTGCCCGGCAACGCCTCGCCCGCCGCCGAATTCAACTTCTGGTTCGATCCCGAAGCCGCCCGCATCGTGCTGCGGTCGCGCATCCCGCAGAAGGTGATGTTCAACCTGGATATCTGCAACACCGCGCCCCTCCGCAAGCAGCAATTCGACGAAATCGTCGCGGCCAGCACCCCCGTCACCGACCTCTTTCGCGAAGATCTCGGCAACCGCTATCCCGGCTTCCTCCACAACCCCGCGGGCATCGCGTATCTGTGGGATGCGCTCGCCGCCGGCTACCTGATCGACCCGGGCTTCGTCACGAAGTTCGAAACCCAGTACCTCGATGTCCTTGCCTCCTGGGGCCGCTTCTACGGTTCCACGGTGCCCCTCGACCGCCGCGCCGTCCCCGACGCCACCCCCGTCACCGTCGCTACGCAGCTCGACTACAACCGCATCTTCGCCCTGTACAAAGACCGCCTCACGCGCCGCTAACTCCTGGCCGGAATGGGTCTATCTGACGAGCCGCCGAACATTTAGGATGGAGAAGATGCTTGCGCACGCAAATATCCTGCCTTTCTTCTGTCTGTTGCTGGCCGCCCATGCGGGGCAGCCGCCCGGATGCACGCCGATCGCGGGCACAGAACTGTTGTGGCAACGCCCCGGGCTCCATTTCGTGCTCGTAGGCGAGATGCATGGGACTGCCGAGACCCCTGCCATCTTCGCGGATCTGGTCTGTTCCGCCCGCGAAATCAGGCGGCCCATCATCGCGGGTATCGAATTTCGAGACCAGCACGCCCTCGATGCATTCATGAATTCCGGGAGCCGCAACGCCGGTCTCAAAGAACTGCTATCGACGGAGGAATGGAAACAGCATGACGGCAGAACCAGCAGCGCCATGTTGGCGCTCGTCGACCAACTGCGTGCGCTGAAACTGGAAGGTCTCCTATCCGGCGTCGTCGCGTTTGCAAGGACCGATAAATCCGCCGCCAGGGGCGAAGAGCGGATGGCCTCGGCCCTTCTCAAGGCCCTGAAGCGAAATCCGGCCGCGCTCGTCATTGCCCTGTCCGGCAACGTCCATGCGTGCAGGAAGACGGTGGCGGAGGTCCCTTACCGGTTAATGGGCTCGTTTCTTCCCGCGGCGCAGACCGTGTCGCTGCTCGTCACGGACCGTGGCGGCCAGGCATGGAATTGTCAAGATGGCGTTTGCGGGCCGCACGGCCTCGGGTCGAGCCGGGGCTTGAAGCGCGGCATCGCATTAGCGTCCCCCTATCCCGGTTATGACGGCGCGTTGTCCACGGGACTTCTGGCAACGCCGTCCCTCCCGGCCACCCGGTGACACCGCGGCCGCCGGGCGTGACGTCGTAAACTATCTGAACAGCAGTCATGCGGATCAACCTGTTCGGCAACCTGCGGATTAGCGTCGAGGGACGCCCCGTCACGGCTGTCAACCGGAACCGGCTCCATTCCCTGATCGCTTACTTGATCCTGCATGGCGATTCGCCGCACCCGCGGGAGCGGCTGGCCTTTCTCCTGTGGCCGGCGTCGAGCGAATCGCAGGCGCGGACGAATCTGCGGCAGCTTCTCCACCATTTGAAGCACGCCTTGCCCGCCGAATGCAATCTGCTGGTGACTAGCCATTTCGCGGTGCAATGGCGGCAGGGCGCTTCCTGTACGATCGACACCGTGGATTTCCTGACGGCGATCGCCGAGGCCGATTCTGCGCGAGCGGAGAACGACCGCGAGCGGGAGGTACGATCTCTCACAACCGCCGCGGAGCTTTACGAAGACGACCTCCTGCCCGCCCTCTACGACGACTGGCTCACGCCGCTGCGCGATGACTACCGGAGACGGATTACCGGGGTGTTGCACCGTCTCGCGACACTCTTCGAAGAGCAGAAGCAGTACGCCGCGGCGATCCCGTGCGCCGAACGCCTGGTGGCGATGGATTCGCTAAGCGAGTCGCACCATCAATTGCTGATCCGGCTGCATGCGGCCAATCACGACCGATCGAGCGCGCTGCGAGCTTACCACCAGTGCATGCGCGTGCTGCGCCGGGAAATGGGCGTGGAACCGGGCGCGGCGACGCTGGAGCTGTTTGAGCGAATTCTCAAAACGGAACCCGAAATCTCCCGCGAGTTGCCCCCCGGACCATCCCCGTCTCCCACGGCGAAATCGGTTTCGCAACTCCAGAATTTGCGGGCGTTGGTCGGCCGCACGGCTGAATGGCAGCGGTTGACATCGGCCTGGCAATCCGCAGTGGAGGAGGGTCCGCGCGTGGCTGTGATCTCGGGTGAACCGGGGATCGGCAAGACGAGGCTTGCGGACGAGTTATATCAATCGTGCGTTCGCCAGGGATATGCGGCTGCGCGCGGCCGCTGCTACGGCGGACAGGGGCAGGTAGCCTACGCGCCCGTGGCGGAGTGGCTCCGTTCCGACGCGGTTCGCGCGGGCTGGACGACCCTGAGGCCTCAGCAATTGGCGGAACTGGCGCGGCTCGTGCCGGAAATCGGGGAGCAGTTCCCGGAACTCGAATTGCTCAAGCCCGGACATCCCGGCCCGCTCGCCGAAAGCTGGCAGCGGCTTCATTTCTACGAATCACTGACCGCCGCTTTCGCCAGGAGCCGGAGGCCGTTCCTGATGTATCTCGATGATATGCAGTGGTGCGATTCCGACTCGTTTGAGTGGCTCAACTGCCTGCTGACCTCTTCGGCCGGGGCCGGCATCCTGGTCCTCGGAACGGTGCGCGCGGAAGAGACTGGCCGCGAACATCCCTTCACTCGCTTTCTGGCGGGGCTGCGCCAATCGGGAATGGTCGTGGAGATCCCACTGGAGCCTTTGGATGCCCGGGAGACGGCCGAACTCGCGCGGCTCGAATCCGCGAAGCCGCTCGAAACCGCGAACCTGGGAGAGATTTTCCGGGCCACGCGGGGCAACCCGCTGTTCGTGGTGGAGAGCGTGCGCGCCGGATTGCAGAGCACGCGCGTCGATGCCGTGATCGCCGCGCGCCTGGCACAGCTTACCTCGGCTTCCTACGAGTTGGCCGGCCTGGCGAGCGTGGTCGGAAGGCCCTTCTCTTTCGAATTGCTCGAGAAAGCCAGCGATTGGGACGAAGCCAGCGTCTCCCGCGCTCTCGACGAACTCTGGCGACGCCGTATCATCGAAAGCCGCGGCGCTTCGGAGTACGATTTCACCCACGACCGCCTGCGCGACGTGGCCTGCTCGGAACTGGGCCTCGTGCGCCAACGGTATCTGCACCGGCGCGTGGCGCGAGCGCTGGCCGAGGTGTATGCAGCCGATATCGAAAGCTGGAACGGGCAGATTGCCTTCCATTTCGAACAGGCTGGAATGGCGGAAGAGGCCATCGAGCGTTACGGGCGGGCGGCTGCCTATGCCCGGCAGCGATATGCGGAGACCGAAGCGGCAGACCTGCTGCGACGCGCCCTGGCCCTCTGCCGCGGATTTCCGGAATCTGACCGGAGGCTGAAGCAGGAGCTGGATTTGCTGGTTACGCTGGGCCCTTCGCTGGTGACAACGGAGGGGTACTCCGCGGCGGAAGTGGGTCAGACGTACGAGCGCGCATTGGACCTTTCGAGACGGCTCGCCGGCGGCAACATTTTCGTGATCCTGAGTGGCGTCTGGGTCTTTCACACGGTGCGGGGCGACCTCGAAACGGCACGGCGGCTCAGCCTCGAATTTCTGAACCTGGCGGAACGCGAGCCGTCTCCCAGCCTGATGCTGGCGGGGAACTTCCTGTTGGGGTGCAGCCTGTTTCACCTGGGCCAACTGGAAGCGTCGCTCGACCACATCAACGCGGCGATTCGCGCGCACAGCGGCCCGGCGGAGTCCGTGCTGGCGCTGTTCGCCGGGCCGGATATCGGCGTTTTTTGCCGCTCTTACCTGGCGCATCTCGCGTGGCACCGCGAAGATGGGAGCCGGGCGGATTCTCACGCCGCGGAAGCCATCGCGGCGGCCAGACGGATGGGGCACCCGTTCAGCGAAGCGATCGCACTCGACTATGCCGTCATGCTGCACACCTTCCGTCGCGACAGCCGCGCCGCTCTCGAACGCGGCCGGGAGGCCGTGGAACTGTGCAGCCGCCACGGCTTCGCCTACTATTTGGCGGTGGCCAGAGTCCTGGCGGGCTGGGCCGCAGCCGCGCAGGGCGAGGTGGACGCCGGCCTGGCAGAGCTTCGCTGGGGACTCGATGGAATGCGCCGCCTGCATGCGGAACTCCGCCTCCCGTACTATTTCGCACTGCTGGCGGAGACTCTCGGGCGCGCGGGGCAGGTTGGCGAGGCCCTTGCCAGTCTCTCTAACGGTTTTGCCTTCGCCGCCAAGAACGGCGAGCATTGGGCGGTCCCGGAATTGCATCGCGTCCAGGGTGACCTGTTGGCGGCTGCGGGAAAACCTGAACCCGCGCGCGCCAGCTTCCGGCAGGGCGCCGACGCGGCGCGGCGGGCGGGTTCACTGGCGCTCGAGCGAAAATTATCGATGCTTGCGAACGGAACGGCCGCAAGCACCTCCACGGAACGCTCTTAGAACGCCGCGTCGGGCAAAGTAAAAGTATGGCGCAGGGAAGGGACCCGGGCGCCAAAAGGAGGAGAATGGCAATGTCTTTAGAACAAGCAATCACCGAATTTCGCGGCCGGTTTCGCGGCGCCGTGCTCGAACCTGGGGATCCGGGGTACGAGGACGCCAGAAAAGTCTATAACGGAATGATCGACCGCCGCCCCAGGCTCATCGCCCGGTGCAGCGACGCCGCCGACGTGATGGCGGCCGTATGCATGGCGAAGTCCAATGACCTGCGCGTTTCGATTCGCGCGGGCGGCCACAACGCCGCCGGCCTGGGCGTCTGCGACGACGGCCTCGTGATCGATCTGGCACCCATCAACTACGTGCGGGTCGATCCTTCATCGCGCACGGTGCTGGTGGGCGCAGGCTGCAAGTGGAGCGACGTGGACCACGCGACCCATGCGTTCGGCCTGGCCGTGCCGTCGGGCATCGTCTCGAGCACCGGGGTTGCCGGGCTGACTTTGGGCGGCGGCATGGGACACCTGACCCGAAAGTACGGGCTGACGATCGACAACCTGCTCTCGGTCGATATGGTGTTGGCCGATGGCACCTTCGTGGTCGCCAGTGCCGAAGAGAATCCGGACCTGTTCTGGGCGGTACGCGGCGGGGGCGGGAATTTCGGCGTGGTCACCTCGTTTCTGTTTGAGGCGCACCCGGTCGGGACCGTCTGCGCCGGGCCGATGCTCTGGAATTTCGAAGATGCGGCGGACGTGATGAAGTGGTACCGGGAGTTCATCACGCAGGCGCCCGAAGAAATGAACGGCTTCTTTGCCATGATGACGGTGCCGCCGGGACCGCCCTTCCCCGAGGAACTGCACCTGCGCAAAATGTGCGCGATCGTTTGGTGTTATCAGGGTTCGATGGAGCAGGCGAATAGCATTTTGCAGCCGATTCGCAGCTATCGCCCGCCGGCTTTCGAATTCTTCGCGCCGATGCCCTTTCCGATGTTGCAGGGACTGTTCGACGGCATTTATCCCTCCGGCCTGCAATGGTATTGGAAAGCCGACTTCTTCAAGGAACTCAGCGACGGCGCGATCGAGAAGCACCTCGAACACGCGGCGTTCCTGCCGACCTGGCAATCCACCATGCACCTTTATCCGGTAAACGGAAAGGCCAACCGGGTGGGCGAAGCCGATACCGCGTTCAGCCATCGCGACGCCGTCTGGAGCGAGGTGATCGTGGGGGTAGACCCCGATCCGGCCAACCGCCAGAAGATTGTCGATTGGGCCAGGGCTTATTACGACGCCCTGCATCCATTCGGCGCCGGCGGTGCCTATCTGAACTTCATGATGGAAGAGGGCGAGGACCGGATTCGGGCGGCGTACCGCGGGAATTACGATCGGCTGGCGGCCATCAAGGCGAAGTACGATCCCGGAAACTTCTTCCGCGTCAACCAGAACATCCGGCCAGCGGCCTAGCCGGCGCTAGACCTTGAAGCGCTCGTCCACCTGCACCTGGTACCCGCTCGCCAGGCGGTTCGTCTCGTTGGCCATGCCCACCACCGCCATCACCTCGGCGAACATGGCGTCCGTCATTCCGGCCTTGCGCGCGCCCGCGGTGTGCGACGCAATGCAATACGGGCACTGGTTCGTCGCGCTTACCGCCACGTAGAGCATCTCTTTCGTCAGCGGGTCTAGCGCTCCCGGCGCCATGATCTGTTTGATGCTCTCCCAGGTGCGCCGCAGGGTCGCGGGGTCGTGGGCCAGCGCCTTCCAGAAATTGTTAATCCAATCCGTCTTGCGGGTGGCCATGATATCGTCATAGACCGCCCGCACTTCCGGACCGGCATCCGCGTATTCCACATATCCGCATGTAGCCATGCGGAGATTATCGCTTATTGTCTGGCACACCCGAACGCCTTCCTGGCGCGTACCTGTTTCTGGGGGTCGCGCTGTCACTCCTCACGGCCTCAGAGCGGTATCTGCCTGTATTTGTCCCCGGCCGGAGTAATGTTCTGGCAGTATTGCGGGTGACCGAAATCGTGGAGTACATAGACATTCTCGTTCCAGGGAGCTTGGTGAACACGGGTGTGCCGCATCATATGAATAGGAGAGAGTTTTTTGTGCGCGTGCGCTTCGTTGAATTCCCGAATGGCACACAACTCGCCAACCCATTCATTGTGAAGCGCGTGTTCGGGCCATTCGATGTCATCGAAATAGTTGTAGACTCGCGGCAGGAATGTTTCGCTAGGAAGTTCGAACAATTGGAAAGCATCTTTCGTCGAGCTGTAATAGTCAAGATCGAACGCAATGAAACCGATTCTTGCTTTGGGCTTCCAGGATGCAAGAGTGGTTCGCAAATCGCCGATGACCAATTCTGTCTCCGGCGATAACTGGCTCTTGAGCTTTTGGACGTCCATGGCATAGAAGCCTTGGCCCCAAACGTGCGGCAGGTCACGATAGTCGATCGGGGCAGGCATCCCTTGCCCGGAATCGAAACCCGAAACATGGATCCGAATGCCGAGATACTCACCCACGGTCCTGGCGTGTTTCTCAAGGGCCATCAGGCCCCTTCCTCCGGCAACTCCAAACTCAATCACCGAGATGGCGTCGAACCCCAGTCGCCGGGCCAAGTCCGAAGCTGCGTAGATCCCCCAAGCATAGTGGGGCCGGTCAAAGATGTCATGCCGGATTCTGGTTTCGACTGAGCCGACCGGAAAGGCTTTCCATACATTCCGCAGACCAGGGATCGAACAAACGCGCGTGAGCAATCGGTTGACCATTCTTTCCTCTTATACCTAGGGTGCCGCTTCCGCTGGATTGAATGAGTTGGAGCTGCACAAGTAGGCGAGAATCGCAGGCGCGTCGAAGGCTCAACTGATCCTTCTGACGTTGCACAAGCCCAAGGGCTTCACCCAACGTCATAGCCTCTTCAAAGTATCACTAAATCGATCACAGACGAGAGGTCTTGACCTGCCCCCGGAAATCTCAACCAGGGATAATTTGGAAAGCCCCGTAATGGAAAGGGGCTTTTCGAATGAAGAAGACGAAGCATACCGAAGAGAAGATGATCGCCGCGGTGAAGCAGCTGGAAGCCGGGCGGTCGGCGAAGGAACTGGCGCGCGAGCTCGGCGTCACGGACCAGACGCTGTACAACTGGAAGTCGAAGTACAGCGGCATGGACGTGAGCGACGCCAAGCGGCTGAAGGCGCTGGAGGATGAAAACCGGCGGCTGAAGACGATGGTCGCCGATCTCAGCCTGGACAAAGAGGCGCTCAAAGCGGTGATCCGAAAAAACGGCTGGAGCTTGTGAGCGCGCGGCGGGACGTGGCGTTCGTAATGGCGGAGTTTGCCTACAGCGAACGCCAGGCTTGCAAGCTCCTGGAAGTGGACCGCACCAGCTATCGCTACGAACCTCGGCCCGATCACAACGGCGAACTGCGAGAGGCGCTGCTCACGCTCGCCCGCCAGAAGCCGCGGTACGGATACCGCCGTCTGTGGGCAGTGTTGAGCCGGCGCGGCACGACGTAAACGTCAAGCGCGTTTACCGGCTCTATCGGCAGGAGCATTTGGCGGTTCGGCGACTGAAACGCAAACGGCTGGAACGGGCGGCGCCCGTGAACGCGATGCTCACGTCGGCAAATCAGGAATGGGCTCTGGATTTTGTGTGCGATGCAGTGGCCAGCGGTCGCGGTATCCGCATGCTGACGGTGGTCGACAGCTACACGCGGGAATGCCCGGCCATCGAAGTGGGTGTAAGCATCGGCAGCCGGCGGGTGACCCGAGTGCTGGAGCGCATGATCGCAGAGCGCGGCGCCCCGAAGGCATTGCGCTGTGACAACGGCCCGGAGTTTACCAGCCGGCACTTCCTCAGCTGGTGCGAGCAGCGGGGCATCACGCTCGTCCACATTGAGCCTGGACGGCCGATGCAGAACGGGTACGTGGAGAGCTTCAATGGCCACTTCCGGGATGAATGCCTGAACGCCAATTGGTTTGTGAGCATCGTCAATGCAAAAGAGGAGATCGAACGCTGGCGAATGGAATACAACGGGGAGCGTCCGCACAGCAGTCTGGATTACCGCACACCGGAGGAATTCGCAAAAACCTGCTCAGAGCTCACCAGCAGGATGGCCGCCATCCCGCCGGACCGCCCGTCGACTCCACGGGATCGCACGGCGGTGCTCGCGGGCAAGGGTTCGCTACGCCGCGCAAAACCGGCGCGCCCTTGCCCGCTCCGCGCCGCCGTGCAGTTGAGAGTGTCGCGACGGGCGGCTCCGGCGGGATGGCTTAGGGACCCGGTAGAATGGGGTTCTTTCCAAATTACGATTGGTAGAGAAAAACGGGGCAGGTCAGTCTGGTCATCCTCTCCACGACTTCCAGGCAACAGCGGTGGCAGTGGATCGATTATGGCGTCTGCCCTTGAGCGATTTCCTCGAACGTGCCGCACCTTCGAAAGCTGCAATCAGGACGATTGATGCGGATATTATCGCCTATTGCTTGCCGCCGCCGAACGCCTTCGTGGCGCGTTCCTGCATTTGCTCCCGCGTCAGTTCTTCTTTGCGGGTGGAGATGGCCCACACGAACCCGAACGGATCCTTGACGTGCCCGTACCGGTCTCCCCAGAACTGGTCCTGAATCGGGTACACCACTTCACACCCCGCCGCCAGAGCCTGGGCCCACGTTGCGTCGGCGTCCGGCACGTACAAGTGCAGAAGGAACGGCAGTCGCCCCTGTGCCAGCGGCGGCAAGTTCATTTCCGGCCCGAAATCGTCCGCGAACATCAGCATGGAATCGCCCACCTTCACAGTGGCATGCATCAACTTGCCTCCCGGCCCCGGTGACCTGTCGATCTCCGCCCCGTTGAACGCCTTTTTTAAGAAGTCGATATACGCCGCCGCCCCGTTGACCGAAAGATGCGGCGTAATTGAGTGAAATCCCGGTGGAATCGGACTGACGGTGTTTGGCATGCG
Source organism: Bryobacterales bacterium (assembly GCA_963794265.1). GTDB lineage: Bacteria > Acidobacteriota > Terriglobia > Bryobacterales > Bryobacteraceae > CAWCDJ01. The sequence goes on along the minus strand of CAWCDJ010000003.1, from coordinate 1,337,809 downwards.
CACCAGGATACCAGCCGCTTGACCGGTGCGGTATGCTTCCCCCATGCGAATTGTGAATTTTCTCATGGCCGCGCTCCCGCTTGCCGCCCAAACGGTCGGCATCGATAGCCATATCGATACCGCGCAGCGCATCCTCATCGACCGCGCCGACATCACCCGGCGCTCGCCGGTCGGCCACGTCGATATTCCACGCCTCAAGGAGGGCGGCGTCAACGCGCCGTTTTTCGCTCTCTGGGTACCCACCTACTACAAGGGCTCGGAAGCCATCCGGCGCACGCTCGATTTGCGCGACGCCATGCAGCGTCTCTTCGACACCCACCCCGAACAGATCGCCCTCGCCCTGAATTCCGCCGACGTCCTCCGGATCACCCGCTCCGGCCGCATCGCCGCCATCCTCACAGTCGAAGGCGGCCACCAGATCGATGACGATCTCGCCGTCCTCCGCATGTATTACCGCCTCGGCATCCGCTCCATAACCCTCACTCACTTTCGCAACACGGATTGGGCGGATTCCTCCACCGACACTCCCGCCCACAACGGCCTCACCGCGTTCGGCAGGGAAGTGGTCCAGGAGATGAACCGGCTCGGCATGATCGTCGACGTCTCCCACGTCTCCGATAAGACCTTTTTCGACGTTCTGGCCGTCAGCACCAAGCCCGTGATTGCGTCGCACTCCTCCTGCCGGGCGATCTCCGACGTTCCCCGCAACATGACCGACGAGATGCTTCAGGCGCTCGCCAAAAATGGCGGTGTGGTGGGAATCAATTTCGGCGAAGGCTTTCTGAATCCCAAGGACGCCGAGCAGCTAAAGGCCGACATCTCGAACGTCGCGGCCGAGCCCACCCTCATCGGCAAGGCGCTCGACGACTACGCCGCCGACGAGATGCACCGCGACATGAAGGCCCGCCCGACCTTCGGCACCGTCGAAGATGCCGCCGGGCACGTCGATCACGCTGTAAAGATCGCCGGCATCGATCACGTCGGCATCGGCAGCGATTTCGACGGCATCTCTTCGCCGCCCAAGGGCCTCGAGGACATCTCCAAGATGCCCGCACTCAAAGCCGCCTTACGCAGGAAGGGCTATACCGAGGCCGATCTCGCAAAGATCTTCGGCGGCAACACCCTCCGCGTCCTCCACGAAGTAACCGGAAAGTAAGTAGGGTAGGCCTCCCGGCCTGCCCGTTTTTCAATTCCCTACTGTTGCACCGCCGGCGGCGCCGATTCCGGCTCGTTCTTCCCGCGGTGGCAGGTGTAGCAGGTCACGTGATCCTTGCCGTCCCCAAATTTAGCATTCACGTCCCGCACCATCGCGATCATCATCCGCGCCTTGTCCTTGTGCGGATTCGCGTCGCTCGCAAAATCTCCCATCGTGTGGCAGAACGTGCATTGCACTCCCAGGGCTGTGCGGAACGCGCCCATCATCGGGCGCACTTCAGCGTCCTTCAGGATCTTCAGGTTTTTGTGCATCATCATGCCGTGCTCCTGCCTGGGCGGCGGGGCATCCTGGGCAGCGAGCGGAAGCAGCGTAAACAGCATCGAGACCATAGCAAAACGCATGCACGTAATCATACATCATGGAGGGGCGCGGTGTATCCTGGAGCAGATGCGACGCCGCGATCTATTAAAAACCTGTGCCTCCGCCCCGCTGGCACTCGCCGCCGCCGGCCGGGCCGCGGCTCAGCAATCCCGCTTTGCGCCCACCTGGGAGTCCATCGACCGCCGCCCCTCGCCGAAATGGTATACAGACGCTAAATTCGGCATCTTCATTCACTGGGGCGTGTACTCCGTGCCCTCGTACGCCGCGGTCAATGTGAAGGGCGAGAACCCCTACGCCGAGTGGTATTGGAATTCCCTGACCAACGGCAGGAAGGCACCCGGCCCGGTCGGCGACGGCGCCTCCACCTGGAAGTTCCACCAGCGTGTCTACGGCGCCAATTTCCCCTACTTCGATTTCGCTCCCATGTTCCGCGCCGAACTCTACGACCCCGACCGCTGGGCCGAAGTCTTCGAGCGCTCCGGCGCGAAATACGTCGCGCTCACATCCAAGCACCACGAGGGCTTTACCCTCTGGCGCAGCGCCGAGGCCAACCGCGCCTGGGGCCGCCCGTGGAACGCCGTAGATACCGGCCCGAAGCGCGACGTGCTAGCCGATCTGATGGACGCCGGACGTCGGCGGGGCCTCCACATGGGCATCTATTATTCGCTCTATGAGTGGTACAACCCGCTCTACCTGGCGGACCGCAAGCGCTACGTCGCCGAACACCTGTTCCCGCAGTTCAAGGACGTCGTGACCCACGCCAAACCCAGCATCATCTTCTCCGATGGCGAATGGGAAATGGACAGCGCCGAATGGCGCTCGCCCGAACTCCTCGCGTGGCTCTTTAACGAATCTCCCGTCCGCGACGAAGTTGTCATCGACGATCGCTGGGGCAAGGACACCCGTCACAAACACGGCGGCTATTACACCACCGAGTACACCTCCGGAATGCAGCAATCCGCCCACCCCTGGGAGGAAAGCCGCGGCATGGGCTACTCCTACGGCTACAACCGAATGGAGACCGTCAGGGATTACCACACCGACCGCGAGTTGCTGCTGATGCTGATCGACATCGTCAGCCGCGGCGGCAACCTGCTGCTCGATATCGGCCCCACCGCCGACGGCCGCATTCCCGTCATCATGGAAGAGCGGCTCACCCAAATTGGCGATTGGCTCCGCCCGAACGGCGAAGCCATTTACGGAACGAAGGCCTGGCGCAATCCCCGCCAGTGGAGCCGGGGCGCCATTCCCAAACTGGAGGAGAAGGAGTTTATGGCGGAGTACGACATCACCAAAATGGTGGATGCCCCGCCCGCCGGTTACGCCCGCGCCGATGCCTTTCTGACGGCCAAAGACGACGCGGTTTACGCCATCGTGCCGCGCCGCCCGCAGAACGAAGTCGTGATTGACGATATCGAAGCCCCGCCGGGCGCCCGCGCGACCCTTCTCGAAGGCAGCCACTCGCTCGAAACTACGCGCGAGGGCAGCCGGTTGCGCATCCATGTCCCCGAGGCGCTCTCCGCCGCGCTGCCGGCGCGACAAGCCTACGTTTTCAAGATCCCCGTAAAGTAGGGGCCTGCTCTACCGAGGTCCCGGCGCCTGAACAATCTCGACGTAATCCAGGGCCGCGGGGTCGCTCCCCCCGGGCACGCCCTCGATCCGGATCTGGTCTCCCGGGCGCAACGCGACCCCCTCGATCACGCGCCCAGCTGAAGCCCCCGCTTCGATTTTTCGAACCGGCAGCCGGTCCGCCGCGCTCCACTCATCCACCACCTGGTCACCCACCAGCACGCGAAACTTGGCCACCCCTTCCGCCAGGTCGAAATACTCGACGCGCAGCGTGTACCATCCGGCGGCGCCGCCGAACCGCACGCCGGCCGCGCAGGCGGCCGCCGCGCACGATACGGCTTTCCCGCCCGACGCCGCTTCCCACGGAGTTACCTCGCCCACCGCGTATCCGGCCAATTCCATCGATTCCGCCTCGATCCGCCCCGGATAGTTGCCCACCCTGCCGGCGGCATCGGCAATTCCCGAAGCCCGCGCGAACCAGCGGGTCACCGCATCGCGCCACACGATCGCCTGGCCCGCCTGATACTTCAACTGCGCCAGGATTTCGCCGTACCGTTCGTCGTCCATGCGCCCACGCAGCGCTTCCCATTGCCGCACATAGCCGGCGGCCCGATTGGCACCCTCGTAATGCGCATCGTACAAGTACTGGATCACCGTCTTTCCCGAGTGCAGCTTGTACCTGTACGGCACGTGGTGGAAGAACAAAACAAGATCGTCCGGACATGTTGCAAGCGATTCGTAGACGCGCGCCACCGCGGGCCGGTATTGGCCGATGTAGCCGGTGCCGTCCGCCACCGTGCGGTCCATTCCTACGCCCTGCCCGTCGGCACGATGCCACTGTCCCCAGCCGTTGCGCTCGGACGCTTCGACGTTCACGCTGTAATGGTTCCCGGTGATGTCGGTGAGGGTCTGTAGCCCGAGCGGCCCGGTATAGTCTTCGTAGGTCCTCCACGAACTGAGCTCGATCGCGTTGACGGCGCTAACGACTTCCGGGTCCCCGCCGAACGTCAGCCTGGTCCATTCGTCGCTGATCCGTTGCGCGCTCAAATCCGGATCCCACGCCAGCCGTCCGTAGCCGTAAAGATTGGCCTGCGAAAGATGATTGCCCGTCCAATTCAGGTCGAGCCCCACGTTCACCACGCCCACAAAGCCGCCGGTGGGCCGGTGGAACGTATGGCCGGCCGCGAGCGCCTTCACCGGCGTCCCCCGGCCTTTCGCTTCGAGATCGAAATCCAGCGTCGCTTTCCACAGGGGCGCGAGGAACACCGTGTGCCGCGCCTGCCCCAGGTACTCCTGGGTTACCTGGAGTTCGATCGCCTGGTTGGTCTTTTCGAGAGCGCCGAATAGCGGAGAAGCCGGCTCGCGCACCTGGAAATCGATCGGGCCATTTTTGATCTGCACGATCACGTTATCGTCGAACTTGCCGTCGAGCGGCTGGAAATTGTCGAAGGCGGCGCGGGCGCGATCATTCTTCGGGTTCCGCCAGTCCATGTGATGGTCGTAGACAAAGCCGCGGTAAAACAGCAGCCCGCCGTGCGGCGCGAGCGCCCGGCCCACCACATTCGCTGCATCGGCGTGAGTCCTCCCATAGGCGGAAGGCCCAACGCGTCCCTCGGAATCGGCCTTGAGGACAAAGCCCGCCAGGTCCGGCACCGCCCTGTACAACTCGCCCGCTTTCGATTTCCACCACGCGGCCACGCGCGCGTCGAGCGGGTCGAACGTATCCAGGCCGCCGATGGTTTTCGGACTGCCGAAATCCACCGAGATCGCCACCCGTACGCCCCACGGCCGCATCGCTTCGGCAATTCGCGCGATCTGCGGAATCATTTCCGGCGTCAGCATTTTCGGGTCGGCGTTTACGTTGTTGATGGAACATCCGTCGATCCCGATTGACGCCAGCAGGCGCGCGTAATCGGCCACGCGGCTCAGGTCCTCCCGCACGCGGCCGTTCTCCCAGAAGATCGACCGCCCGCCGTAGCCGCGCTCGATCGAGCCATCCAGGTTGTCCCACTGATTCACCCACCGCACCGGCGCGTACGGCGCCTGCCGCTCGTCCAGGTTGCCCACCGGTTCGCCCAGCGCGATCTTGCGCAGCAGCGCGAACGCGCCGTAGAGCACCCCGCGGTTGCTGCCGCCGGCTACCACCGTATAGCGCAGCCCGCCCGCGGCCACGGACTTCAGCCAAAAACCATCAGGCGGGATCACGCCGCTCAAGCCCCACTGCGGAGCGGCCCGCCGGATCTCGGCCAGCGTGCCGAGCACTATGGCGCTCTCCCGCGGCACGCCCGTCTCCAGCCGCAGCGTGTGTCCCAACATGCCGCGCACTCCGCGGATCAATTCCCGCTGCGCGCTCCGGACCGTCGCCCCGCCGCCCAGCCGCGCGGCCACCGCGGGTACGGATGCCTCGTACGCCGCGCGGCCCGCCGGCGCGTAGCGCAGCCAGGCCTCATAACCGGTCTCGCCGCGCAGGCTGACGGCCGCCACAATGAGAAGCAGATATCGCATCGCGTCACACCGGAATGGAGACCGGGCTGCCGTCCGAAGGGTCGGCCCACCGGTCGTTGGGAATTATGGGAGTCCAGCCCGGGCGCGCCGGATCCTGATCGTACGGGTAGCCGCCCAGCCGCTGATAAAGCTCGCTGTACTCGCGCAGCTTGTCGCGATCCAGGCGCACACCCAGCCCAGGACCCTTCGGCACCGCGATCGACCCGCGCTCGTACTGCATCAGTCCGCCCTCGATCACGTCATCCGTTAAATGATGATAGTGCGCGTCGGCCGCAAAGGAAAGATTCGGAATGACGGCGCCCAGGTGCAGCATGGTCGCCAATTGAATGCCGAGTTCGCCCGACGAGTGGACCGCCACGCCCAACTGGAAAGTCTCGCAGACTGCGGCGGCCTTCACGCAGGGCCGTATGCCGCCCCAAAACGTGGTGTCGAGCAGGATCACATCCACCGCGGTATCGAGCGCGTTCGCGGCAAGCTGCTCGAAGTTCACCACCACCGTGTTGGTGGCGAGCGGCACCCGCACCATCTGCCGCGTCCGGCGCATTCCGTTCAGGCCGAACACCGGGTCCTCCAGGTAATCGGTCCGCAGTCCCTCGATCGCCTGCCCGAACCGGATTGCCTGCTCGGTGGACCACACACCATTGGGGTCGAACCGCAGCGAGTCGCCCGGGAACGCCGCGGCCAGGGCGCGATACGCTTCGAGTTCGTAATCCGGCGGGAACACGCCCGCCTTGAGCTTGTGCGTCTGGAAGCCGAATCGCCGCTTCATGGCCTTGGCGAAAGCCACGAGTTGATCGATCGTCCGCACCTCGCCCGCGCCGGTTTTGGCGTCGGGATAGCGAAAGAAACAGTACGTCGCGAACGGCACGCGGTCGCGGAGCCGCCCGCCCAGGATGTCGCACACCGGCACGCCCCACGCCTGCCCCAGAATGTCCAGGCAGGCGAACTCGAGCGCCGCCAATACCTGGGTGCGGTTGTTGTACAGCGATGCGGTGGGGTTCGCAATCAGAAACCGCATCTCTTCCAGGCGCGCCGGGTCATGCCCCACCAGGTACGCTTTCATCGCGCGGAATACGGCCTCGGCCGATTCGCCGCCGCCCCCCATCTCCCCCAGGCCGACCAGCCCGTTATCGGTCTCGACCTCGATGATCGTCCGCACGAAGCGGCCCCAGTGACACCCGTTGGCGTGGCGCAGCGGGGCTTCGAGCGGCACCGTCACGGTCGTCGCCCGGATATCCGATATCTTCACAGTCTATTCGTAGCGCAGGACTTCGGCCGGCGCAATCCGGGTCGCATTGCGCGCCGGATAGATCGTCGCCAGGAAGCTCACCAGGATGGCCGCGCCCGCGATCCACAGCGCGTCTAGCGGCCGCGGGTTGAACGGAACATAGCTCAGCGCGTACACAGACTGGTCGAGCGGCGGCCACTTGTACGCCGCCGCGATGTAGCAGAAGGTATACCCCACCACCAGCCCGATTGCGCTGCCGACCACCCCGATCAGCACGCCCTGCAGCATAAAGATCCGCCGGATCTGCGACTGCCGCGCGCCCATCGACATCAGCACCGCGATGTCCCTGTATTTCTCCATCACCATCATCACCAGCGTGATGAAAATATTGAGCGCGGCCACCAGCTCGATTAACCCGATCGTGATGATCGTGACCACGCGCTCCATGTTCAGCGCGCCCAGAAGCTGCTTGTTGCGCTCGAGCCAGGTCGTGGTGGTGTACTTCTTCCCCACTACCCGCTCGATCTCTTTGGCGATCCGCGGCGCGCTGTCCAGGTTGTCCACGTTGATTTCCATCTGGTTCACCTGGTCGGGAATGTGCAGGAAGCGCTGCTCCGCCGCAATCGACGTGAAGGCCCACGTGTCGTCAATCTGATAGAAGCCGGTCTCGAAGATTCCGACGACCTTGAACCTGAAAATCGACGGACGGACGCCGAACGGCGTCAGCTCCCCCTGCGGGCTCACCACGTTCACGATCGAATTCATCACCATACCGGTGTCCGCCACCATCTGCGATCCGAGAATGATGCCCGGAGGATTCGCATTCGGATCGCGCAGCCGGTCGAGCGAGCCGGCCTTCAGGTGCCGCAGCGTATCGCTGATCCCCAGCTCGGCATTCGGTTCGATGCCCTTCAGCAACGCCCCCGTGGATTGGAGCGGCCCGGTCAGGAAAACCTCGCTGTAGAGCGCGGGCGAAACCGCCTTGACGTGCGGCAGTTTGGAGAGCTGCGCGGCCATCCCCCGCCAGTTATCGATGCCTTCGCCGGGTATCTTCGGCATCACGTTGATGTGCGCCATGGCGCCCAGCAGGTTGCGCTGCAGCGTCACGCGAAAGCCGTTGTTCACGGCCAGCGCAATCACCAGCGCCATAACCCCGGCCGCCACCCCGATCACCGAAATCACGGTGATGATCGACACCATCGCTTCCTTCCGCCGGGCGCGCAGATAGCGGGCGGCGACAAACAGTTCGAAAGTCGAAGGCAAAGTCTTCTTACGCTTTTCCATCGAGTTCGCGCATCAGTTGAACCAGTTCGATCGGGCCTTCGGGGCGCAGCAGCGGGAACAGAATCACGTCGCGGATCGAGCGGCTTCCCGTCAGGATCATGGTCAGCCGGTCGATGCCGATTCCCTCCCCTCCCGTTGGCGGCATCCCGTAGGCCAGCGCCCGCACATAGTCTTCGTCCATCTGGTGCGCTTCTTCGTCGCCGCGCTCCCGCGCCGCAAGCTGCGTTTCGAACCGGCGCCGCTGCTCCTGAGGATCGTTGAGCTCGGTATAAGCGTTGCCGATCTCCATTCCGGCGGCGTAGATTTCAAAGCGCTCCACGAACGCCGGATCGTCGGGCTTCTGTTTCGAGAGCGGCGAGGTCTCCACCGGGTAATCGTAGATCACGGTCGGCTGGATCAGCTTGGCCTCTACCTCCCGTTCGAAGATCGCGGTGAGCGCTTCGCCCGCGTTCGCCTTGCCCGAATTGCGGATCAGCCACTCCGGGTCGGCCACGTTCTCCATCGTGGGCCGGCCGTCTCCCTCCCAGAAGTGCACGATGGCTTCACGCATGGTGAAGCGCTCCAAATGCCCGAAATCGAGGCACTGGCCGTCGTACTCCACCTTGGTTCCGCCGGTCGCGGCAATCGCCGCCTGCGAGAGCAGCACTTCGGAAAAATCGATCAGCCCGCGGTAATCGGTGTACGCCTGGTAGAACTCCAGCATCGTGAATTCGGGGTTGTGGTGCGTGGAGAGTCCCTCGTTGCGGAAGTTGCGGTTGATCTCGTACACGCGCTCCATCCCGCCCACGACCAGACGCTTCAGGTACAACTCGGGCGCGATCCGCAAATAGAGGTCGATATCGAGCGTGTTGTGGTGCGTCGTGAACGGACGCGCCGTGGCTCCGCCATAGAGCGGCTGCATCATCGGGGTTTCGACCTCGACGAAGCCGCGCGCCTCCAGTTCCCGCCGCAGCGACGCGATGATCTTCGCCCGCGTGACGAACACCCTGCGCACCTCCGGGTTGGCGAGCAGGTCCAGATACCGCTGGCGGTAGCGCGTCTCCACGTCCTCCAGGCCGTGCCACTTCTCCGGCATCGACAGCAGCGTTTTCGAGAGGAACTCCAGCTTCTCGGCGTGCACCGTCAATTCGCCCGTCCGGGTGCGGAACAGGTAGCCCTCCACTCCAATGACGTCGCCGATGTCGAGCATCTTGAACAGCCGGAAGTCGCGCTCGTCCACCGCATCCTTCTTGACGTAGATCTGGAGCCTCTCTCCGTTCTGCTGCAGATGGGCGAAGCCCGCCTTTCCCATGTGGCGCAGCGTCATCAGCCGTCCGGCGATGCACACACGGTCTTCCGGCGTCAGCTCTTCCGCGGTCTTCGCGCCGCAGACCGACAGGATCTCCGGGATGGTCTGCGAAAAATCGTAGCGGCGCCCGTAGGCCCGGTATCCCAGGGTCTCAATTTCCTGAATGCGCGCCAGGCGCTGTTTTAGCAGCTCGTCTTCCAGCGACAAAATGTTCTCCTGTTATTGGCAGTCCGCTGCGGAATTCCGGGGACCGCCCGGCGCCGAAGAGAAAGGGGAAAATCAGTTACTATAAGTTCTTCTTTTGCGACGCTCTATTTCCATTATCATTCCTGCGTACAACGAAGAGAAGCGGCTACCCGCCACATTGCAGACGGTCGGGGGCTACCTTTCCTCCGGCCGGTGGGAATTTGCCGAGATCGTGGTCGTGAACGACGGCTCGTGCGACGCCACCGCCGACGCCGCCCGCCGCGCCGGAGCGCGCGTCGTTGAGAACCCCGGAAACCGCGGGAAAGGGTACTCGGTTCGCCACGGCATGTTCGAAGCGGCCGGCGACTGGCTGCTCTTTTCCGACGCCGATCTCTCCACGCCCATCGAGGAACTCGAAAAACTCTGGGACGCGGTGGAGCGCCGGGAAGCACAGGTGGCCATCGGTTCCCGAGCGCTCAACCGCTCGCTGATCGGCGTTCGCCAGCCGGTCTTTCGCGAGGGTATGGGGCGATTCTTCAATCTCGTCATGCGGATCGTTACGGGCCTGCCGTTCCGGGACACCCAGTGCGGCTTCAAGCTGTTCGAAGCGCGGGCCGCCCGGGAGATCTACAGCCAGCAGACGCTCGACGGCTTCGGTTTCGACGTCGAGGTCCTTTACATCGCGCAGCATCTGGGGTTCCGCGTCCTCGAAGTGCCGGTGCGCTGGAATGACGCCGCCGGCACCAAGGTCAGCCTCTGGCGGGGCCTGAAAGCGTTCGGCGATCCCCTGCGCGTGCGCTGGAACGGAATCACGGGGAAGTACCGCGCCGCCGTCAGACCTTGACAATGACTTCCCGCAGCCGTTCGCGGGTCAGGAAGAACTTTACCGACTCGAACTCGCCGAACAACTTCTCCAGGCTGCGATTGTTGAAGAGCTGGGTCGGCCGCCGCAAGCCTAGCTGCGACACCTGCAGCGCATTGATTTCCTGAATCCGAAACGTGTAGAACGGAACCGCGTCCAGCTTGTCGTCGGAGTGGAAAAAGGCCAGCAGGTAACTCTTCCGCCGCACGATCTTCCGCATGCGCTCGATCACCGCGGCCAGCAGCGACGGCTCCAGATACTCCAACACATCCCAGATCAGCACGCCGTCGAACTGCTCTTCCGGGTAATCCAGGGCCTGCCGCAAAAAATATTCGATGCGCCCCGGATTCGATTGATCCACCGTATCCGTGCTGCCGAAGGTCTCGTTCAAAATCTGCAGAAAGTCTTCAGAATACAGACGATGCCCCAGATTCGTGATGAAGCTCACGTTTTGCTGCGTGGCCCCGCCCAAATCCAGGATCGTCAGCCCGGATTGGCCCCGGATATAGCTGAAGAATTCCTCCAGCCCGCGACTGGCCCGGGTGGCAATCACGGCCTCGACTCCCGACTGACGGCTCGGGCGCGAGTTTCCCCCCGGCATGGCGGGCCCCGCCGGAGCGGGCCCGTTTGCCTTGCCGCGCAGGATATTCTTCAGCGGTCCGGGCAACAACATAATGGACCCCTGGTGACTACCGTTTCGTGTCCGAAGCTCCTGCCGGCACAGCGCTCGACTGCGGCGCCGAAACCGCCTGCTGCGCCTTGGGGACCTTGGCCGGCTCGGGTTTCACGATGTCGATGCTGCCTTTGAAATAGGCACCATCCTCGATAATGATCCGGGCAGTTTTGATATCGCCAACCAGTTTGGCGTCCTTGCGTATCTCGATCCGGTCCGCGGCCTCCACGTTGCCCTGGATCGACCCCAGCGCCACCACCTCCCGCGCCTTGATCATGGCATGGACCGTGCCGTTCGGGCCGATGGTCAGCTTATGTTCCGGAGCTTCCACCGTTCCTTCCACGTCACCATCGACGTACAGGTCCTCTTTGCTGTGGATCTGGCCGTTAATCTTGACGGCCTTGCCTATGGTCGCCGAGTTGCCTCGCGGCTCCGGCTCAAATCTTCCGGCTGGCATGGACACGGTTGTTGTCTCCTTTTTCGACTCCACTGGATTGGGCGCCACGGGCGCGGCAGCGGGACCCGGTGGGTTATAGGACCTCGAGGGTTCCTCATCCCGGCGTTTATTCCACATTGGGCCGCTCTCCTGGATGGACTATCATTGCCTGCATAATACCGCTTCTCTAGTCTAAAGGGGAGTATCGCCAAAAGGCAAACGGATCCCGACTCTCCTATTTCCGCCCGGGCGCCTTGCCGCGCGATTTCAGCAGGATCGGCGTGCCCCGAAATCCGAATCGCCGCCGGATCTGGTTGATCAGGTATCTTTCGTGGGAAAAATGCAGCGGACCGCGCCGGTCCGTGAACACGACGAATTCCGGCGGGCGGATCGACGCCTGCGTAATGTAGAAAATCTTCCGTTCCTCGAAATGAAGCTGCTCCACAAACCGGTTCATCTCTCCGGTGGGTACCCGCAGTGATGCCGATTCGTAAACTTCCCGGATCAGCTTGAACAGGGGCTCGACCCCCGCGCCGGTCTTGGCCGACACGAAAACCACCGGCGCGTATTCCAGGAACTTGAACTGGTCGCGAATTTTCTCGGCAAACTCGTTTTTCTTTTGACCCTTCTGCCCCTGTACTTCGTCCCACTTATTGACCACCACGATCAAAGCCCGGCCGCCTTCGTGCGCATACCCGGCAATGGTCGCGTCGAGCGCCACTACGCCTTCGGTGGCCTCGAGCACCAGCAGCACCACGTGAGCCATGCGGATATGACGGCGAGCCATTACCACGCTCAACTTTTCCGCCATCAGCTTGGTCTTACCCTTGCGGCGGATGCCGGCGGTATCGATGAAGACGTAGTCCACCCCGTTGCGGTGTACCGTCTCGTCCACCGCATCGCGAGTGGTGCCCGCCACCGGCGAGACAATGGCGCGATCTTCGCCGGTCAGCGTGTTGAGCAGCGTCGATTTGCCCACGTTCGGACGGCCGATGATCGCAATCTTGATGCGGCCGCCGTCCGCTTCCTCCGGTGTTTCCGCCCCGTCCGCGGCAACCGGAAAACCGTCGGTCACGCGGTCGAGCAGAGCATCCACGCCGGTGCCGTGCTCCGCCGAGATCGGAAAAATATCGGGGATTCCCAGCTCGTAAAATTCGCCGGAGAGGCCGTGGCGCGCCGCCGGATCGGCCTTATTGACGGCCAGCGATACGGGCTTGCCGAGCCGCAGCAGCATGCGCGCCAGGTCGCGGTCTGGCGCGGTAATTTCGGCGCGGCCATCCACTAGCAGGATGACGTGTGCGGCGTCCGCCAGCACGACTTCGGCCTGGTGCAGAATCTGACTCGGAATGTACTCCTGGTCATCGACGACGATTCCGCCCGTATCGATCACTTCGAAACGGCGGCCGTCGTGTTCGGCAAACCCATGGATCCGATCGCGTGTAATACCCGGCTCGTCGCCCACAATGGCGCGCCGCTGTCCGGTGATGCGGTTGAAAAGGGTGGACTTTCCTACGTTGGGCCTGCCCACGATGACCACGCTGGGGGTGGCCTGGGACATGCAATCTATCATAGCAGGCGGGCGGAAACCGGCGCGCGTGCTACAGTTTTGAATTGAAGTACTATCCCATCTTCCTCGACCTGAAGGACCGCCCCGTCCTGGTTGTGGGCGCCGGCCGGGTCGCTCTCCGAAAGACCAAGGGCCTGATTGAGGCCCGGGCTCGCGTTACGGTGGTCGCGCCGGAATGGGAATCGGAGTTCGAATCTTTACCCGTCCGCCAGGTGCGGCGCCGGTTCCGCGCCTCCGACCTCACCGGCATGATGCTGGTGTTCGCCGCAACCGACGACCGTCTCACCAACCACCGCATCGGCATTGCCGCCAAGGGCAAGGGCGTTTTCGCCAACATCGCGGATTCCGCCGGGGAGTGCGATTTCGTGGTCCCCGCCCGCCTGCAGCGCGGCACCGTGCAGGTGGCGGTTTCCTCCGGCGGCGAGAATCCCCGCCTCTCCGTCGAACTCCGCAAACGCCTCGAAGAGGTCTTGTAGGGTAGGCCTCCCGGCCTGCCCGTTTTACTCCCTAATGATTTCCTTCTCCGCCATCCACAAGCAATACGGCAGGCAGCTCGTCTTCGTCGACGCCTCGTTTCAGCTCAACCCCGGCGAGAAAGTCGGCCTGGTCGGCCCCAACGGCGCGGGCAAGACCACCCTGTTCCGCATGATCGTCGGCGAAGAAGTTCCCGACGAGGGCGAGGTCTCGGTCCCGAAAAAGCTCACCATCGGCTATTTCCGCCAGGACGTGGAGGAGATGAAGGGCCGCTCGGTTCTCGACGAAGCCATTGCCGGCAGCGGACGCCTCGGCGATCTGCACCATGAACTCGAAGCCTTGCACCACGCCCTCGAAGATCCCGGGGACGCCGGCGGCATGGACCGCATCCTGGCCCGTTACGGCGAGGTTCAGGAAGAGTACGAACACCTCGGCGGCTACTCCCTCGAAGCGCAGGCCCGCGAGGTCCTCCACGGCCTGGGCTTCGCGGATGACCAGATCGATGGTGATGCCGGCGCGCTCTCAGGTGGCTGGAAAATGCGCGTCGCGCTGGCGCGTGTGCTTCTCGGCCGCCCCGACGTCCTGCTGATGGACGAGCCTACTAACCATCTCGACATCGAATCCATCATCTGGCTCGAGCAATTCCTCAAATCGTTCGGCGGCGCACTCCTGATGACCTCGCACGATCGCGAATTTCTCAACCGCATCGTTTCGAAGATCGCCGAAATCGATTCCGGCGAGATCAACACCTACTCCGGCAATTACGATTTCTACGAGCGCGAGCGCGCCATCCGCGAAAGCAACCAGCAGGCCGCCTTCGCCCGCCAGCAAGCCATGCTGGCCAAGGAGCAGCGCTTCATCGAGCGCTTCCGGACGCACGCCGCCAAAGCCGCCCAGGTGCAGAGCCGCATCAAGGCGCTCGACAAAATCGACCGCATCGAGCTGCCTAAAAAGCGGCAGGTGGTGAAGTTCGAATTCCGTGTGCCGCCCCGCTCGGGAGACCAGGTGGCGGTTCTCGAAGACCTGCACAAGAGCTACGGCCCGCGCGTCATCTACCAGGGGTTCAGCCTCACCGTTCGCCGCCAGGAACGCTGGGCCGTGATGGGCCGGAACGGCGCGGGGAAGACTACCCTGCTCAAAATGATCGCCGGGGCCACCCAACCGGACTCCGGAACCGTCCGGCTGGGCGCCAGCCTGACCATGGGGTACTTCGCCCAGCAATCGCTGGACGTGCTGGATGCCGGCCTGACGATCATCGAGCAGCTCCAGAGCGATTTTCCGCAGGACGGCCTCGGTTCGCTGCGCACCCTCGCCGGTGCCTTCCAGTTCTCCGGGGACGATATCGACAAGCGCATCCGCTCGCTCTCGGGCGGCGAGAAATCGCGCCTCGCCATGGCGCGCATGCTTTACGATCCGCCGAACTTCCTGGTGCTCGACGAACCCACCAACCACCTCGACCTGGCCACCAAAGAGATGCTCGTCGAGGCGCTCAAAAGTTTCGAAGGCACCATGATTTTCGTGTCGCACGACCGCACCTTTCTGCGCGGCCTGGGCACGCGGGTCCTGGAACTGGGCGGCGAGAGCGGCACGGAACGGACTCCCGTCGTCTATCCCGGCTCCTACGTGGAGTACGTGCGGAAACTCGGGCACGAGGCGCCGGGGATTCACGCGTGAAGGCCCTGTTAAACTGAAAGCATCCCGATGCCCACCCAGGCCCGCACCGCAGGCGCACGCCAGTTCTTTTCGCGGGGTGGAACCCTCTCCAAGTGGCATCCCAACTACGAATTCCGCGCCGGCCAGATCGATATGGCGGAAGCCGTCGAGTCCGCCCTCGCCGATAAACGGCACCTGATCGTGGAAGCCGGAACCGGCACCGGCAAGACCCTCGCCTATCTCGTCCCCGCTCTGCTCTCCGGCAAGCGCATCGTAGTTTCTACCGGCACCAAGAACCTTCAGGAGCAGCTTTTCTTCAAGGACGTGCCGTTCCTTCAGCAGCACTTCGCGCGCCCGCTCAAGGTCTGCTATATGAAGGGGCGGAACAATTACGCCTGCCGCCAGAAGATTTACGATGCCGAAAAAGAGCCCGTGCTCAGCGGCCTCGAAGAGCTGGCCGATTTTCAGGTGATTCGCGATTGGGAGAAGACCACCGAGTTCGGCGACCGCGCCGAAATCAAAACTCTTCCCGAAGGCAGCACCGTATGGGCCAAGGTGGACGCACGTAGCGATCTCTGCACCGGCCAGAAGTGCCCCAATTACGAGCGCTGCTTCATTACCCTGATGCACCAGCGAGCGATCGAAAGCGACATCATCATCGTCAACCACCACCTCTTCTTCGCCGACCTCTCCCTGCGGGACGAAAACTCCGAAGGCGGCATTCTGCCTGAGTATCACGCGGTGGTGTTCGACGAAGCGCACGAAATCGAAGACGTGGTGGGCCAGTATTTCGGCGTCTCGGTGAGCAATTACCAGTTCCACGAATTGCGCCGCGACGTGGCCGTGATCGGCCGCATGAAGAAGTTCGGCACGCCCGAGCTCGACCGCATCCTGGAGCGCCTCGACGAGCTTTCGACGCAGTTCTTCGGCCTGTTCGGCGAAGCCGAGCGGCGCGCCGCCTTCCACGGCCGCAACGCTTTCCGCCAGGATAACGAAGACCTCTACACCAGCCTGCTCGCGGCCATCGAACTCATCGGCTCCCACCTCAAACTGCTCAAGAACCCGCCTGAAGAGATCGGCCCGCTCTTCCGCCGGGCCAATGAACTCGGCGCGGCCCTGCGCTTCGTGATGGAAGAGGACGACGAGCGTTACGTCTACTGGGTCGAAAAGCGCGGCCGCGGCTGCTTCCTACAGGCCACCCCCATAGAGGTTGCGAGCATCGTCTCCGAGCGCCTGTTCGAGCGCGTGGAAACCGTGGTGCTGACTTCGGCCACGCTGGCTGTTTCCGGCGGATTCGAGTATGTCGAAAAGCGGTTGGGGCTCGATAACGCCCGCAGCCTGGTGGTGCCCGGCCATTTCGATTACCAGACGCAGGCCCTGCTCTACGTGCCGCAGCACCTCCCCGACCCCCGCAACCCCGCATTCACCAAGGCCGCCGCCGAGGAGGTCGCGCGGATTCTGGGCCACAGCCGCGGACGCGCCTTCGTGCTCTTCACCAGCTACCAGCAGATGCGGCTGGTCTACGACAAGGTGTCGCTCGAAATCGACTACCCGACTCTGTTGCAGGGCACCGGCCCGCGCAGCGCCCTGCTCGAGGAGTTCCGCTCCACGCCTAACTGCGTGCTGTTCGCCACTTCGTCGTTCTGGCAGGGCGTGGACGTTCCAGGCGACCAGTTGAGCTGCGTTATCATAGATAAACTACCGTTTGCAGTGCCCAGCGACCCCGTGGTCAACGCCCGGATCGAAAGCATCCGGGGCGCTGGAGGGAATCCCTTCTACGATTACCAGATTCCGCAGGCTGCCATCGCCCTGAAACAGGGATTCGGAAGGCTCATCCGCAGTAAGACCGATCGCGGCGTGCTGGTCCTGCTGGATAACCGGATTACCAGGCAGCGCTACGGCCAGGTATTTTTCGACAGCCTGCCCGATTACGGATTCACCACCCGGCTCGAAGACGTGGAGAAGTTTTTCGATGTTTGAAATTACGATTGAAGAGACATTCGCGGCCGGTCACGCCCTGCGGAACTACCGCGGAAAATGCGAAAACGTGCACGGCCACAACTACCGCTGCCAAGTCGCCGTTCAGGGCGAGCAGCTCGATTCCATAGGGCTGGTGGTGGATTTCGTCGAGTTGAAACGCGTCGTGCATTCCGTGCTCGACCGCCTCGATCACCAGTGGTTGAACGATTTCCCGCCGTTCGACGTGTTGAATCCCTCCGCCGAGAACATGGCGAAGTACATCTACGACGAAGTGAATGCCGGGCTCGCGGGGAAGAACCACGTGACGATCGGTTGGGTCCGTTTGTGGGAAACAGACACCGCCTCGGCAACCTACCGCCCCTGACGGTGTGGTTCACAGAGCCGCGACCGTCAGGAAGCGGACCGGCAGGATACCGAACCTTCTACCGCCCGTAATACGCGGCGTTCTTTGCGGTGAATTCCTGCCACTTTTCGGGCAGGTCGTCCAGGGCGAAAATCGCGGAGACGGGGCAGACCGGCACACAGGCGCCGCAATCGATGCATTCTACCGGATCGATGTAGAGAAGCTCTGCAGTCTCGTAGGTAGGTTCATCCTTTTTCGGGTGGATGCAATCGACTGGGCAGGCGTCGACACAGGCGGTATCTTTGGTACCGATGCAGGGTTCTGCTATAACGTATGCCATTGGTGTAGTTTTCCCAGGTACCTATACATAGCACACGAGAAACGGAAATACAATTCGCGGCTTGCGAAACGCTCGCGTCCGCACCAAACTGTAGAGGATGCCCGCTAAAGTCAGAAAGGCCGTGTTCCCCGCTGCCGGGATGGGCACGCGGTTCCTCCCCGCCACCAAGGCGCAGCCCAAGGAGATGCTGCCGATCGTCGACAAGCCGATCATACAGTACGGCGTCGAGGAGGCCCTGCATTCGGGCATACAGAACATCATCATCGTGACCGGGCGCGGAAAGAGCGCCATCGAAGACCACTTCGACGTCAGTTTTGAACTGGAGTACCTGCTCGAATCGCGAAACAAGCGCCACCTGCTCTCGATCGTGCACAGCATCTCGGACATGATCAACGTGTCCTACATTCGTCAGAAGGAGGCGCTGGGGCTCGGGCATGCTGTTCTGCGGGCCATGGAGCTGGTGGGCGAAGAACCTTTTTCGGTGGTTCTGGCGGACGACCTCATCGAGTCGGAAACCCCGTGTCTGCGCCAACTTCTGGACGTGTACGGTTTCTTCGGCGCGCCGGTCCTGGCCGTGATGGAAGTGCCGCGCGAGAATATCTCGGCGTATGGCTGCATCGATGCGGAGCCGGTACACCACAACGGCTGCGCCGACCGCGTTTACCGCATTCGCGACCTGGTCGAAAAGCCCGATCCCGCCATAGCGCCCTCCAATCTGGCGATCATCGGACGCTACGTATTGACGCCCGAGATTTTCGACTCCCTCCAGGCCATTGAACCCGGTTCCGGCGGAGAGATCCAGCTCACCGACGCCCTCAAGCACCTGCTCCGCAGCCGCCCCATCTACGCCTATCGCTTCGAAGGAACGCGCTACGACGCCGGCGACAAGCTCGGTTTTCTCAAAGCCACGGTGGAATACGCCCTGCGCCGCCACGACCTGGGCGGCCCCTTCCGGGAATACCTGAAAGAGCTAAAGTTGTAAAGGATGCTACCCTCCGGCTGCAAGGAACGCTGCGTCGCGCTGCTCGGTCCCCGCGGAGTGCTCGACCTCCCGGAAGACCTCGCGCTCTATGAGTACGATGGCGGCGTAGACAAGCACCAGCCCGATCTGGTGGTTTTCCCCCGGAGCACGGCCGATGTCTCCGAACTGGTGCGGATCGCGCGCGAGTTCCAGGTGCCGTTCGTAGGCCGCGGCGCCGGAACCGGCCTCTCGGGAGGCGCCATTCCCCGCGAAGGCGGCATTCTCATCGTCTTCGCCCGCATGCGCCGGATCCTCGAAATCGACCTGGAGAACGAGCGTGCCGTGGTCGAACCCGGCGTGGTTAACCTGGATGTCACCCTGGCGGTTCAGGGGCAAGGCTATTTCTACGCGCCCGACCCTTCCAGCCAGCGTGCCTGTACTATCGGCGGCAACGTGGCCGAAAACGCCGGCGGTCCGCACACCCTGGCCTACGGGGTCACCACCAACCACGTCCTCGGCCTGGAAGTCGTGCTGCCCGACGGCGCCGTAGTCGAAACCGGCGGCAAGGAGGCGGACCTCCCCGGCTACGATCTCACCGGATTCCTCACCGGGTCCGAAGGGACCATGGCGCTGGTTACCCGCATCACCATCCGGGTCATGCGCAAACCCGAACTGGTGAAAACCGCCCTGGCCATTTACGATTCGAACGAGCAGGCCGGCCGGACCGTCTCCGAGATTACCGCCCGCGCCATCACCCCGGTGGCCATCGAGATGCTCGACGGCGTGATGCTGCGGATGGTCGAGGAAGCCACCCATGCCGGCTACCCGATGGATGCCGGCGCGGTGCTGCTGATCGAACTCGAGGGACTGCGCGAAGCCGTGGAGCAGCAGGTGGAACTGGTGCGCGAGGCCTGCACCGTGTGCGGCGCCCGGGAGTTCCGTGTGGCCCGCACGGCCGAGGAGCGCGACCTGCTCTGGAAGGGCCGCAAAAACGCCTTTGGCGCCGTCGGGCGGGTCAGCCCCACCTACTACGTGCAGGATGGCGTGGTGCCGCGGACCAAAATCGCCGCAACCCTGCGGTTTATCGGCGAGGTGGCGAAGCGTTCGGGACTGACCATCAGCAACATCTTCCACGCGGGCGACGGCAACATGCACCCCATCATCCTGTTCAACCCGCGCAAGCCCGGGGACCTCGAAAAGGCCCGCGCCGCCGGCGAAGAGATCCTGACCTATTGCGTCGATTCCGGAGGCTCCATCACCGGCGAGCACGGGGTGGGGATGGAGAAGAACGAACTGATGGCCCGCCTCTTTTCCCCGGATTCGCTCGAAATGATCAGCCGCCTGAAGACCTTATTCGACCCCGACGGCCGGCTCAACCCCGGGAAACTCCTGCCCACCGGCCGGGGCTGCCTGGAAATCCGCCAAGCCCCGCTCCAACCGGGAGCACCGGTATATTAGCGTGCGCGGCCGGATGGTCCTGGCCGTCGCCGGCGATTCCGATGTGACCATTGCGAAGCGGCTGCCCGCAAATCGAAGCACGGCATTCCACAAACCAGGGCTCCGGCCGTCGGGTTCCTTGCCCTTTCGCACGCGCTCCGCTTCTCATCCCGCGACCGCAGCTTGACTGAACGTTCTCTTGACAGCGTCGGGTGTGAGTGCTAGTGTTGGTGTCGTAATAGCATGACAGGGAGACAAGGTGACCCGGAAGAACGCGTCCTTCTAGGCGTCGACTTGGGGACCACCGGCACAAAAGCCGCGCTGTACGATGGCAGCGGCCGGCTCGTCTCGGAGGGGCGCGCGGACGTCCCCCTCTATTACCCGCAGCCCGGTTCCGTAGAGCAGGAAATGGGCGAGTTCTATCAGTCCGCGGCAGCGGCTATCCGCCAATGCATGAACTCCTGCCGGGTGGATCCGTCGCAGGTAGCCGGGCTGGCTTTCGATTCCCAGATGGCCGGGATCGGCGCCATCGATGAAAATTTCCAGCCCGCGACGCGGTTCGATTCGTGGCTCGATTCACGTTGCCAGCCCTATATCGAAGAAATGAACCGCCACTCGGCCAACCGCGTGACGGCCCTCACGGGGTGCCCGCCCACCTGCAATCATGGACCAAAGATGCTGTGGTGGGCGCACGAGCGGCCGGCGGATTACGCTCGCATTGCCAGGTTCGTGACGCCGGGTTGCTACGTAGCGGGTCGAGCCGTGGGGTTGCGGGCCGACGAGGCGTTCATCGACCCTACCTTTCTGCATTTCACGGCCGTGAGCGATGCCGCCGCTGGCACGTGGTCGGACGAATTGTGCGACACCTTGGGGATCGACCGCTGCCGGCTCCCCCGCATCGTCGAGCCCTGGACGGTGGTCGGAGAACTGCGTCCGGAGGCGGCTCGCGAGTTCGGGCTGAAGCCCGGCACCCCAGTGGCCGCGGGCTGCGGCGATACGGCCGCCGGGGCGCTGGGCGCCGGCGTGGTGACACCGGGAATGCTGCTGGATACGGCGGGTACCGCTTCGGTGCTGGCCTGCTGCACCGGCCGGTTCGTCGCCGACACCGATCACCGGACTCTAATGGTGATGCGCTCCGTGGTTCCAGGAATCTGGAACCCGCTGGCGTATGTAGGCGGAGGCGGTCTGGCACTTAAGTGGTACGGACAGGAATTTGCCGGCGACCCGGCGTGCAATTCCCGGGAGTCGCCCCCCGGTTCAGACGGCTCCTACGACCACCTGTTCGCGGGCGCAATGGAAGCACCCCCCGGTTGTGAAGGTCTGTTGTTTTCGCCGCACCTCGGCGGCCGGATCTGTCCGGCGGCGCCGGAGATGCGGGGCGCCTGGATCGGGTTCTCGTGGAGGCACACCCGCAAGCACTTTTTCCGGGCGATCGTCGAGAGCGTCGGATATGAGTATGCCTGGTACCTGCGCATCCTGCGGGGCCTCGCGCCGGAATTGAACCTGATCGGAGCCCGGGTAATCGGTGGCGGAGCCAAGAGCGATGCCTGGAACCAGGTCAAGGCAGACATCCTCGGGGTGCCCTACCAGCAATTGATGCGCAAGGAATGTGCGACGTGGGGGAGCGCCCTGGTCGCCGGAAAAGCTGTGGGCATAATTTCGGACCTGGCGGAAGCGGCCACGGCCTTGGCCCCGTTGGAGGGCAGGATCGTGATGCCGAATCCGGACCTGCGGGCCACTTACGGCACCGCCCTGGAGCGCTATTTGTGCTGGCAGGAAAGGCTCAGGGCCGGATTCGAGACTTATGACTGATCCAATTAGAGTTTGCCTGGTCGGCGGCGGCCGCGCCGGCCAGGTGCATGCCGAATCCCTGGTACACCATGTGCCCGAGGGAAAACTTGTGGCGCTGGTGGACCGGAGCGCCGCCGCGCTGGAGCACACGGGCGGCCGGTTCGGGATCGAATCGCGATTTGACTCACTCGAGAAGGCGGCCGATACCGTACCTTTCGATGCGGTGGTGATCACCACTCCGACCTTCACGCACCGGGACCTCGTGACGACCGCGGCCAAACTCGGCAAGCACGTCCTTTGCGAGAAGCCGATGGCGTTGACGGTCGAAGAATGTGACGAGATGATCGCAGCGGCCGAACGAAGCTCGATCCTCCTGCAGCTCGGTTTCATGCGGCGGTTCGACCCGGATTTTGAGGCCGCCTTCGCCCGTATCGAGGCGGGCGAGATCGGCCGGCCGATGCTGCTCAAATCCTTGACGCATGGACCCGGGCTACCGCCGGCGTGGGCCCGCGACCTGCACACTTCCAACGGCATGCTGGCCGAGGTAAACAGCCACGATTGGGACACCATCCGTTGGCTGGCCGCCTCCAACCCGCAGCGGGTTTACGCGGAAGTATCGAACTTCAAGGGCGAGAAGCGCGGCGTGGATACACCACACTTCTACGACACGGCGCTGGTCAATGTGCGCTTCGAGAGCGGCGCGCTGGCGGCGATCACCGGGGTCTGTCCGTGCGACTACGGGTACGATGCGCGGGTCGAGATTATCGGGGAGAAAGGACTATTGCAGATCGGCGACATTCGCGGGCAGTCGGTGGTGGTCTGCACGGATCGCCAGCATGGGTTGGTGACTCCGATTTACCGGACCTGGCCGGAGCGTTTCGCCTCGGCGTACGTGAGGGAGATGAAGCACTTCGTGCACTCTATCCGCAGCGGATCGCAACCGCGCGTCAGCGGATACGACGGCCGCTGGGCGGTGGCGGGTGTGCTCGCCGCAACTACGTCGTTCCTGGAAGAACGCAGCGTGCGGCTCTCCGAGGTGTTCGACCGGGCGACCGCGGTGCAAGGGTAAGCCGGATGATTGCGGCTGTCTATCACGGACCGGAGGATCTGCGGGTTGAAGAGCGGCCCACCCCCTCCGCGGGTCCGGGCGAAATGGTGCTGCGCGTGGATTACGCGAGCATCTGCGCGACAGACCTGCGCATCCTGCGAGGCGCCCACCGGAAGTACGGTCCGGGCACCGTGCGGGTGCCGGGCCACGAGGTGGTCGGGACCATCGCCGAACTCGGCAGCGGCGTGGCACCCGGCTATTCCATCGGGCAGCGCATTTTCCTGGCGCCGAATGCCGGATGTGGCCGCTGCCGGCACTGCGCCCGCGGACGAAACAACCTGTGTGCGAATTTCGATGCCATAGGCATCACGGTGGACGGCGCGTTTGCGGAGTTCATGCTGGTGCCTTACTCGTTTCTCGAACAGGGGAACGCGATTCCGTTCGGTGAGGGTCTGGACGAGGCGGCGGTGGCCTTGGCCGAACCGTTTGCGTGCGTGCTGCACGGCCAGGAGGAACTCGGGATCGGTGCCGGGGACGTGGTCCTGGTCCTGGGGGCCGGCCCGATCGGGGTTATGCATGTACTCGCGGCGCGCGCCGCGGGCGCGAAGAAGATCCTGGTGAGTGAGCAATCGCCCGGGCGGCTTCGGATGGCGGCGGCTGCCGGCGCGGACCGCGTGGTGAACTTCCGCGAGGAGTCGCTACCCGACGCGGTAGCCCGCGAGACCGGCGGGCGCGGAGCCGACGCGATTCTGGTGGCGGCGGGAGTCCGCGAAGCAATCGAACAAGCCCCGTCCCTCGCGGCCATCCGCGGACGGATCAATCTGTTCGCCGGCCTCCCAAGCGGCGAATCGGGGGTACTGCTGGACGCCAATCTGATTCACTACAGGGAGCTGATCGTCACCGGTACCACCGGATGCAGCACCGAAGACTGCCGGCGTGCCATCGAACTGATCGGCGCCGGGAAGGTGGACCTCGGCCCTCTGGTCAGCGCCCGCTACGGCCTGCATCGTGCGGTGGAGGCCTTTGCTGCCGCACGCTCCGGTGACGTGCTCAAGGTTGTGTTGCAGCCTGGTCTCAAGGGGGAATCTTGAAATCACGACCGTATGGATACAGCATTTCGCAGCCGGAGAGAGGTTCGTCGTTCGACAACCACATCCAACGGCGCCTCTCCGCCGTGCGGAACCAGTTTGCGGACCAGCAAGCCTGCCAGGAGATGCTCAATTCCGGCGATCCGTTGATCTACGAAGTCTTCGAGAACCACCGCCCGGAGGTTGCGGGCGAGCTTCTGAGCGGCCTGTCGGTCATCCATCCGGGGCGTATCGGCGATGAGTATTTTATGACCAGGGGCCACTACCACTCGGAACGGGAGACCGCCGAGATCTACTATTGCATGCACGGGAAGGGCTTTCTCCTGATGGAGAACGAGGCGGGCGAAACCTCCGTCGAGGAACTCTATCCCGGCCGCGTGGTTTACGTCACGCCGCGGTGGGCGCATCGCTCCGTCAATGCCGGCAGAGAGGACCTGGTGACGTTCTTCGTGTATCCGGGGCACGCGGGACACGATTATGCCGCCATCGATGCAACCGGTTTTCGCAAGCGAATCGTCGACCAGGGCGGGGTACCAGAGATTGTCGAGAATCCGGAGCGCTCTCCGGCAAAGAGGTGAAGCCACGTGAAACTGAGTCTCGAGATCTGCCGGGCGCTCGTGGCGCCGGCGACGGGAGTGATCGCATGAGTCTACCCACCGGGAAGGCGCGGCGGATGTATTTCATCGGCGTCAGTACGCGGCAGTCTTCCATCATGAAGGTCTTTCCCCTGTGGATGAGAGAACTGGGAAGGCCGGAGATCGTTCTGGAAGGCATGGATCTCAAGCTGCATGACGACCCGGCCAACTACCGGCGGGCCGTGACGCTGATCAAGGAGGACCCGCTAACCCTCGGCGCGCTGGTCACCGCGCACAAAATCAACCTGCTGCAGGCCGCGCGCGATCTCTTCGACTACATCGACCCGCTCGCCGCGCTAACCAGGGAGATCTCCTCGATCTCGAAGCGCGAGGGTCGGCTGGAAGGGCATGCCAAGGATCCGATATCCGGGGGAATCAGCCTGGACGCGGTGCTCGGCCCCGGCTATTTCGGGCGGACCGGCGGGCATGTGCTCGCATTGGGAGCGGGAGGCAGCACCACTGGACTGGTGCTGCATTTCAGCCGCAAAACGGATGCCGCCGGCCGGCCCAGCCGGGTCGTAATCGTCAACCGCTCTCCGGGCCGGATCGAAGCGCTTCGCCGGATGGTGGAAGATTTGAAACTCGGGATCGAGTTCGAATATTATTGCCACCAGGATCCGCGGCGCAACGATGAACTGATGGGGGCTCTCCCACCCGGTTCGGTGGTAATCAATGGGACGGGAATGGGGAAAGATCTTCCTGGATCGCCGATTACCGATGCAGGCCGGTTTCCCATGAACGCCGTCGCCTGGGAGTTGAATTACCGCGGCGAGCTTCAGTTCTTGAACCAGGCGCTGGCGCAGCGCGAGGCGCGCCACCTGACCGTCGAAGACGGTTGGCTGTACTTCCTGCACGGCTGGACACAGGTGATCATGCAGGTGCTGGATATTCAGCTCGATGAAGCCACCTTCGGCCGACTGGCGGGGTTGGCGGAGACGATCCGGCCTCCTTCGCGAGTGCCGGGGCTTCGGGCGAAGCAAACATCAGGACTATAAACCAGGAGTCCCTATGAAGATCACGATCGAGAAACCGGCGCTCCTGCCGGTTTACTTCACGGCGGAACCCGATGAAGAGTTCAACCGCCAATTCGCGGCACTCCACCGGCTGTTTGACGACGAGGCGGAGATCCTGGCGCCGGTCGCGTTGGGCTCCCCGATTCCTCATTCCGTGGATGCCGTAGTGCTGCCCGAAATACTGGGCGCGGCATACCGGCACATGCCGCTGTTGAAGGCAATCCCGGTGCCGCTATTGATCATCACGTCCGAATTTGGAACCGTCTCGATGTGGGACTGGGAAGTCGCTTCCTGCATGCGATCGGAAGGGATCGCGACGCTGGCTCCCAGCACCCTGGACCAGGCCAGGAAAATGTGCCACGCGCTGGGAGTGAAAAGACAGCTTCAAAAAGCCAAGTTTTTGGTGTTTCAGGACAACCCGGGCGCGGGATTTCAGGCCAGCATCTTCAAGCGCTTTTACTGGTGGGAGGATGAGTGCACGCAGCGGATCTGCTCCAAATTCGGCATCGGGATCGTGCGAAAAAGTTTTCGGGAACTCGGCCAATCGGCCCAGGCGATCAGCGACGCGGAAGCGGCCGCCGCGGCCGAAGCGCGCAGGATTCCGGTGGACGGCGTGCGCGCCTCCAGCTTGCTGAGCGCGCTGAAAATCTACCTGGCGGTGAAGCGCGAGCTGGATCGGGATCCCGCATTCCAGGCCGTGGGCATCAACTGCCTCAACGAGTCGCACTTCTCCGACACGACTCCCTGCCTCGCCTGGAACCTTCTCTATGAAGAAGAAAAGATGATCTGGGGATGTGAAGGGGACACCATGTCCATGCTCACCAAGCTGGTCCTCCACCGGTCGCTCGGTGTGCCGGTTATGATGACCAACCTCTATCCGTTCATCATGGGGCAGGCGGCGCTCAAGCACGAGAGGATCCCGTCGTTTCCGGATGCGAAAGAACCGGACAACTGCATCCTCCTGGCGCATTGCGGCTACTTCGGCGTGGTGCCGCAGTCGTTCTCGACGGAATGGAGCCTGAAGCCCAAGGTCCTGGCCATCGTCAACGACAACGCCACGGCGATCGACGCGCGGCTGCCGGAGGGCCCCGTGACGCTGGCCAAACTGCACCCCAAGCTCGACCTGATGAGCGTGGCCGAGGGGTCGATCGAGAGCTACGCGCAGTACGCGGATTCCGATTGCAAGAACGGCGCCGTGGTCCGCGTGAAGAACGGACCGGAGTTCGTGCGGTCGCTGGCTTCGCACCACTATTTGGTGACTACGGGACACAACGAAGCGGATATCCGGATGTTGGGCCGCGTATTCGATTTTGGCGTGGAATCGCTTTGAGCAAGGGAGATCGGGCATGAAAATCGGAATCGACAGTTATTGCTATCACCGGTTCTTCGGGGAAGTCTACCCCCAGCAGCAGCGGCCGTCGCAGGAGATGTCTCTCGAAGCTTTTCTCGGCCGGGCGCGGGAACTCGAAGTCGATGGCGTTTCGCTCGAATCGTGCTTCTTCCCGAGCCGGGAAGGAAGCTACCTGGCGGGCATCAAGAGCATTCTCGACGAGTATGGGCTCGACCGGGTGTACGCCTGGGGACACCCGGATGGACTCGAAGGCGGCGCCAATGAGCAGGCGTACGGCGACATGCTGGCGAGTCTCGAACGCGCCAAAGCCATCGGCGCGGATGTAATGCGAGTGGTGGGTAGCAGCCTGATGTTCCGCAGCCAGCCGCATGAGCCGCAGTTGGAAAGGCTGACGCGCATGTTCTCCGATGCGGTCAGGGTAGCCGAGACATACGGAGTCCGGATGGCGGTGGAGAATCACATCGATTTCACGGCGGACGAAATGCTTCGCCTGCTGACGGCGGTCAATTCTCCTTACCTCGGGATCAATTTCGATACCGGCAATTTCGTGCGGCTCCTGGACGATCCGGTAAAAGGGATGGAGAAGCTGGCCCCCTACGTTTACGCTACTCACATCAAGGACCTCAAGCCGCAAAAGGGAGTCGGCGCCGACGAGTGGTATTTCTTTTCCAGCACACCGGTGGGTGACGGTATCGTCGACAACCTCAAGCTGGCGACGTTGCTCGCGCGTGCGGGATACCGGGGCTTCCTGGCGGTCGAAATTGATTTCCTCCACCCTGACTATGGCGGGGACGAGGACGCGGCCGTGGCCCGGAGCATTCGGGAGTTGAAGAGGATCGCCGCGATGGCGGAAGCGGAGCCGGCCGCCGCCACGGCCTGAGCGCATCGAGGACAGTGCGATGAAGAAACTGAACGTAGCCATCATCGGCGCCAGGTTCATGGGCAAGGCGCACAGCAGCTCGTGGTCCCGCGTGCATCGCTTTTTCGATGTACCTTTCGAACCGGTGTTGAAGGTCGCTTGCGGCCGGCCGGATGAACCGCTGCAAGCCTTTGCCGATCTTTGGGGATGGGAGTCTGTTTCCACCGACTGGCGGGAGACCGTGAACCGGCCGGACGTTGACATTGTGGACATCGCCGCACCGACGTTCCTGCACCACGACATAGCAATCGAAGCCGCCAGGGCGGGAAAGCACGTCTTCTGCGAGAAGCCGCTGTGCCTGACCTATCAGCAGGCGCTCGAGATGCGCGACGCGGCCGAGAAGGCGGGCGTCGTGCATTATCTGAACCACAACTACCGGCGGTGTCCGGCGGTTTCGCTGGCCCGGCAACTCATCGATCAGGGCCGGCTCGGGAGGCTGTTCCACTGGCGTTCGGCTTACCTGCAAAGCTGGATCGTGGATCCGAACTTTCCGCTGACCTGGCACCTGCGCAAGGAAACAGCCGGATCGGGCCCGCATGGCGACCTGAATTCGCACCTGGTCGATCTGGCCCGCTACCTGGTGGGCGACATCACGCAGGTAACCGCCATGACCGCGCAGTTCGTCAAGGAACGGCCGCTGCCGGACGAGGGCTCAGCCGGCGCCTTTCAGGCCGGGCAGGAGGTGGGCACGCGCGGCAACGGGCCGGTGACCGTGGAAGATGCCGCCTTCATGCTGGCGCAATTCGAAAACGGGGCGCTCGGCTCGTTTGAGGCCACACGCTTCGCGCCGGGGCGCAAGAACTTCAACACGTTCGAAATCTACGGCAGCAAGGGAAGCATTGGATTTAACGTGGAACGAATGAATGAGCTGGAGTTCTTCTCGACCGAAGATCCGGAGTGCGCGCAGGGGTTCCGCACCATCCTGGTGACGGAAACGGTTCACCCGTACCTCAACGCGTGGTGGCCTCCGGGCCACATCATCGGATACGAGCACACGTTCGTCAACGCGATGTCGGACTTCCTGAAGGCCATTGGTGCGGGGATGAAAGTGGAACCGAATTTCGGAGACGGCGCCAGGGAAATGGCGGTTCTGGACGCGGCGCTCGAATCGGCGCGAACCGGACGCGCGGTGGCAGTGGCGCGGACGGCGGTTGGGGCGCCGGCCTGAATGCGTATACTACTCAGACCGGAATAACCCCAGTACTTTACGTTCTTGCTGGATTAACTTCTCAGTTGACTCGTGGTATGCTGTGGCCGCGAAAGTTGAGGGTCCAAATGAAGCGGCTGTTCATTCTCGGAATCGCATCGATGCTTCTATCGTCGGCCGGGCTGGCTGAGCCTATCCTTACGACTCAAGTAAGTTCCTGCTTAGGAACTGTTTGCGAGAACGATATTTCGTCCCAGGCTGGTACGCTGTATGGCGGCAGCGGCTTTATCGACTTTTCGAACGCTGCCATGGCAAGCTACGGGGTTATGCACGTTTCTTCCCGGTCCAACTTCTCAGTCACGGACGAGCAGGCCTTCGCAGGTGGCTATGCGTCCTTTCAAGACGTCCTGACTATCAGTGACCGTGCGCTTGATGGCCAGACAGGAATTCTGCTGATTGGCTATGATCTGGACGGCACCGTCTCACAAACCGGCATATCGTCGGCATTCCTGCAACTCGCCGCTCGTGTTTTCGCTCCCACTCTGCAGAACTATCTGATCGATTATCAAAGCACAACGGCGACGTCGGCGTTGATTCCACAACCCTTCTACTTCACGTTTGGAAGCCCGTTCACACTGTACTTTTCTCTTCAAGCCGCAACCGGCACGGAAGCTGTTCTTTCTGGTGGTGGTTACGTGCTGGAATCCGGTTCGGGCTCGGGTACCGGCGTGGCCGACTTCAGTAACACTTTCACGCTTTCGCGGCTGGCTGTCGAAGACGCGGGCGGCAACCCGGTTTCCGGTGCGCTGTTCAGTTCCGATTCGGGGACAATCTACGGCCAGGACGGGGTGGTTCCCGAGCCCTCGGCGCTCCTTCTCATCGTGCCGGGTATCGCATTCTTCGGTTTCAGAAGAAAAAGCTACGGTCCGGGCGCCGCCTAACCGACCCGTTCCGGCGGCTGAAACACGTAATGGTCGTCCGTCTCCCGGCGCAGTTCGTCGATTCGCTTCCGCAGCTCGCGCGCCAGTCCCGCGTGGCGGGGGTCGCCGTATAGGTTGTGCAGCTCCGCGGGGTCTTCCTGGAGGTCGTACATCTCGAACTCCTCCGGCGGCTCATAATAGTGGATGAACTTATACCGGTCCGTTCGCACGCCGCGGTTCTTTCGGACGTCGTGCGGCCCGGGATACTCGTAATATTCGTACAGCCAGTCCTTCCGCCAGTTTCCCGGCTGCTCGCCCTTGAGCAAGGGCACCATGCTCAGCCCCTGCATCCGCTGGGGAGCCGGAATCCCTGCCAGCTCGAGAAAAGTGGGTGCGATGTCGAGATTCGTCACCATTTGATCTGCCGTCGTGCCGGCGCGCACCATCCGCGGATAGCGAATCAGCATCGGCGTCCGGATCGAAGGCTCATGCATGAATCGCTTGTCGTATTTGCGCCATTCCCCAAGGAAGAAGCCGTGATCGGAGGAAAACATGATGGCGGTGTCGTCCATCTGGCCGGTTTCCGTCAGCACCTGGAACAGCTTGCCCGCGTTCTCGTCGGCGGAGACGATGCCGGCGTAATAGTCCTTGACTAACTCCTCGAGCGACCGGGCGCAATTGGCCTTGGTCGTGGAATGCCTGGAGTAAGTCCCGATCACGTCATCGGCCTGGGCGAACGCGCGCGGCTTGCCGGGATATCCCTTCCGGTCGTCGTCGAAGGTCGACGGTTTCGCGACCGGAATGCCGTTATACAGGTCGAGCAGCCGGCGAGGCCGGAAGAATGGCGCGTGCGGAGACTGGAACCAGAAGATCATGCAAAACGGTTTCGTGCGCTTTTGCTTCACCCACCGGATCGCCCGGTCCATCACCACGTCTTCGACATACCCGTCGTAGACCGTCGGCGGCCCGACCTGACCGTGCGAACCTTCCACGATCTCAGGCCAATAGTAATCCGTGGCTGCGCCGGGATAGCCGAAATAGTAATCGAAGTTTCTCTTGCCGAGGTCCTTCACGTGCGCCTTGCCGAATACACCTACCTCGTAGCCGGCCTCGCGCAGTAAGTCCGTAAAGAGCGGAATATCGGCGGGAATGGCGCGGTCCTGGTTATCTACACAGCCGGTGTTGTGGCCATACAGCCCGGTCAGGGCCGTCGCGCGCGAAGGCAGGCAAAGCGCATTCGTCACGAAGGAATTCCGAAACTGTACGCCCTCCCGTCCGATGCGATCGAAATTGGGCGTTGACAGAATCCGGTTGCCGTTGAGGCTGAGCGCATCCGGACGATGGCCGTCCGTCGTCATGAAAATGAGATTCGGCCGCACCGGCCCCTGTGGCCCCTGAGCGGCCGCCGGGCTAGATGCCAAAGCCAGGCTCCCCACCGTTCCCACGCCCGCCTTTAAAAAGGAACGGCGCATTGGATTATCCATTGTGTCTGACACGACTCCTCCCGGAAGTTCGGATTATATCAACTGGGCCAAGCCACCGGGCCGAAACCCGGCCCCCGAAGCTTGGTTCTGCCCTCCACGGCGAGCATCCGTCTATTCATGAGGAAGCATACCGGCCGCTTCACGATTTTCGATACCTTTCTTAATTGACCTTGGCCCAATCGCAGCCTATAATCATCGAACTATCGCAGGTCTGGCATGGCCGATTCATCGATTGCTTTGGAGCGCGTTACCGATAAGGAGCAGGTCGAGCAGGGGCGGAAAATCGCATTCGTTCCCTGGAGCCGTGAAGAGTGTCCCGATGCGGCGAGGAGCGAGAAAGACTGGGAGCGCGCGCGGCGAGGAAAAGGCAAGGACAAGATTGAATTTTACTTTGAGGGAGACGCAATCCGGGATATGGGAGGCGTCTCGCAGATCTACGTCCTCGGCCACGGCCAGGCGAACTACGAGTCGCTTGGGCCCAGGCGCGGCAGCAAGGATGTCGCGCTCGATGCGACAGAGATTGCCAGACGGCTGATTGCGGCAGGGTTGCCCAAAGGCTGGCGCGGCAGAATCAAGCTGTACAGTTGCAACAGCGCGGCCGGCGACCATTCCTTTGCGCAGCGATTCGCGGATACGTTGGCCACCAATGAATATGCCGGCGCCGAAGTGTTTGGTTACGGCGGGCGGGTCCGGCGCACCTATTCTTCGGACGGCCATAAACACGCGTCGACGAATTCAGCATTTATCGACTTTCTGACCTGCTGTTGCAGCACGAAGCCAAACGCTGAGGAGGTACGAACGCAGATCCCGGGACGCGTGAAGGAGTCCTTGCGCTTGGTATAAGCAGCGTTCTTTTTTTGGCTCTGAGCAGGAATCTGACGGGACCCGCAATTTAGGCGGCTTTCTTGAAAACCACAAATTCGGTCCTCGTTGCTGCCATGCGCTGCGCCTTCAGCAGCAGATATCGTAGATTCTTGTAGCCGCGGCCCCGTCGAAGCAGCGATTTGATGTTGCCGTTGATCGCTTCGACCACTCCCAGCCGCACCTTCGTCCGGCAGTAGTTCAGAATCCCGTCGAGGTGATCCAAGAGCATCAACGCCAATTTACGGAACGGTTCCAGCCGCTGCCATCGAAGCTGATCGATCCACCGTTGGAGGTAGTTCAGCATCGCGCCTTCGTATTGATACGTCCAGAGCCGGTCCAGACTCTCTTTCAGTAGATAGGCCTTGAACACCTTCCGGTTGAGAGCGAACAACGCAGTCAACTCCTGGCGCTTGCTCGAGGACAAGTTCACCCAGCGAGTGAGCAGCAGCCACCGCTTGCCCTTCACCAGATCGCGCATCTGCCCTCCTTTGCGGAAGAATTCGGCCCGACGTACCTCGTCAACCGCTTGGTTGGCGTGCTGCATGACGTGGAACTTGTCGTACACGATCCGGCAGTTCGGCGCATGCTGTTCGATGCTCAGCCGGTACGGTTCCCACATGTCCACGCAAGCCGCCGTAATCCGCATCCGCTGGCCACGGCTCAGTTCGCTTTCGAAGAACTCGTCCAGCGTTTCCTTCCTCCGCTCCCGACCAAACCAAAGCGGCTCACCGCTGTCCAGGTTGCTGACCACCGTGATGAACTTCTGCTTCTTCCCCAGATGGATCTCGTCCACCCCCATTTGCACCAACGCCGGCTTTCGCCGCATCGCCGCCCACCGTTCCAGGTACCGCAGGTCAATCGCGCGAACCGTGCTCGGCGCCAATCCAAACCGCCGTGCCACCTGCCGCGCCGACGCACCTTCGCAGGCTTGGCCCACCGCGTCCTCGAACCGCTTGCTGAACGGCGCTTTGCTCGGCAACTGCGGCACCTTCTCGATCTTGATTCCGCAATCCGGGCAGCACACCCGGTATACCTCGACCACCACGGTCGTGCGGAACTCCATGCAGGGCAGATCGCGCACCTCACGTTCGCTGACGTCGTGCGCTGCCTCCAGTTTCCGTCCGCAGCCAGAGCAAACCAGCTTCCGATTCCCTCGCTTGCGTCGGACCCAAAGCTTGAGCGTCTTGCCGCGTTCGTTGATCTCGTGTCGGTAAACCCGATATCCGGGCCACCCCAGTAATTTCGTCAGTTCGCTGTCTCGCAAACCGCTGAGTGTACCGGAATCCCGTCCTCTGTGAAAAGCCGCCCTGCTTGGCGTCTATCGAATTCCTGCTCAGAGCCCTTTTTTTAGCGGGCAGGCTACAGCACCACCACCGGGTGATACAAATTCGGCAGCACGATTTCCCCGATCGCCACCAGGTCCCCCTGCCGCTCCACGGCTTTCACATACTTCGATGCCGGCTGCGATCGAAACGGCGAGGCGGGAAAGTTCCTTCCGTTCCGGATCTGCGTGACCGTCAGTTCATCCACGAACACGCTCGGCACGCCGGGCAACATCTCGGCGGGAGCCACCAGGGCATCGAGCAGCCGCTCGTCTTTCGCCAGCGATTCCAGTTGTTCGAGCGTCCGCGCGCGTTCGAGTTCGAACTCTCCGCTGGCCGTGCGCCGCAATTCCAGAAGGTGCGCTCCGCAGCCCAGCGCCAACCCCGCCTCGTGGGCGATCGAGCGCATGTACGTGCCCGCGGAACAGTGCGCCCGCAGCCGGACGTCGGTGCCGTCGATCCCCAGGATCACCAACTCATACACCTCGACAGGCACCGGTTCGAGCACCACCGCCACGGATTTCCGGGCCAGTTCGTATGCTCTTTGCCCGTCCACCCGCTTGGCCGAAACCGGCGGAGGCGTCTGCAGAAATGCGCCGCGAAAGCGCTCCAGCGCCAGGTCGAGCGCATCCAGATCGAGCACCGGCTCGGTCTTCTCGCTGATCGCCCTGCCCGCCCGGTCATAGGTGTCCGTGGCCCAGCCGAAGCGCACGGTTCCTTCGTAGATTTTGTCGCTCCTGGTATAGAACTGCGCCAGGCGCGTGGCGCGGCCGATGACCAGCGGCAGCACGCCGGTTGCGATGGGGTCGAGGGTCCCCAGGTGCCCCACCCGCTTGGTATTCGCGATGCGGCGCATCTTGTTCACCACATCGTGCGAGGTCCAGCCTTCCGGCTTATCGACTACGATTACTCCGTCCAAAATCGTTTGTCCGCTTTCTAGCCGTACAGAGATATCCGAGCGTGAAGTTTCGATCCCGATCGAGAAAATCCAGCCAGGGCAGGATCAGCGCGGGGGGGACCAGCAGCAAGGCGGCCAGCGGAAAACACAGCCAGCGAATGCCGCCAGTAAAGAATTGTAACCCGTTGAGCAGGCGTCTTGCGAGCAGCCGGAAATAACCGCCGGCGGCTTCGATCTCCACGATCTCGTAGCCGCTCTTTTCGAGCAGGTGCCGGAGCCCGAACCGCGTATACCGGAAATAATCGTGCGGCGCCTGGTGTACTTCCCATTCGTGCGGCGCGGCCACCAGCAGCAAACCGCCGGGTGCGAGCGTGCGGGCGATCTCCGCCAGCGCGCAGGCCGGTTCGCTCAGGTGTTCGATGGTTACGATGTGGAGCGCCGCGTCGAAGCCGCCGGTGCGGAAGGGAAGCGCGGCTAGGTCGGCCACTACGTCGAGCCGGCTGTAGTCCCAGCGGGCATCGCCCACCGCCAGGTCCACACCGCAATAGCGGTGTCGCGGAAAATAGCGCGCGTACTGCCCTTCTCCGGCTCCCGCGTCCAGCACGCGGCTGCCCTCCGGAAGCCGCGCCGCAAACGCCGCCACCGACTCCTCGATCACGGCTTCGAAGTGCAGTATGTGGCGCCGCAGCGGCCGTGGCAGCCGATAGGCGAGCCCCGTGTAGCTCATCTCGGCCGCGCCTCGATCATCACAGTGGAACCGGCGCGGAACGCGGCTTCGAGCACCGTAAACGGAAGCGAGGCGGCCACCAGCGCCAGGTACGCCAGGTCTTTCGCCAGCCGCGCGCCCGGCGCTTCCTCCGTGCGGCGCACGCGGCGCGCCATCGGGTCGAGCGCGGGGGCCACGCTGCTGGCCAGCCCGGCCGGATTGTCGCGCAGCGAGAAGTGCTTCCGCCGCACCACCTCGAACCCGCTCGAAGCCAGGAGCATCTCGACGTCGCGGTCGCGGAAATCGAAGAGGTGCCGCGGCACATCCACCCCGTTCCACGCTCGCCCGAGCAGGCGGAACTGCCAGCACCCCGCGTTCGGCACCTGCACCACCAGCCGTCCCTTCGGCGCCAGCAGGCGGTGGGCGGCGGAGAGATAAGCGCGCGGATCGTGGAGGTGTTCGAGCACGTGGAACATGGTGACTCCGGCCATGCTTCCCGCGCGGAAAGGCGCGTTTTCCAGCATGGCGCAAGTGGCGGGAACCTGGTGCCGGCGCCAGGCGATTCCCGCTGCCTCGCGCGAGAAATCCAGGCCCAGCACGCGAAAGCCGCGCTCCCGCATCATACCCAGAAACAGACCGCCGCCGCAGCCAACGTCGAGCAGCGGCCCTCCGGCGCCCGAATCGCGCAGCGACCGCTCGACGAAATTCACGTGATCGCGCAGCACCAGCCGGCGGTACGCTTCCTCCATGCGGCTGGCGGCGCTTTGATCCGGAGCGAACCAGTAATTATCGGGATAGTAGCCGCGCAGTTCGTCGGGCTCCGGATGGGGATCGAGCCGCACCAGCCCGCACTTGGCGCAGCGCACCACATCGAATTCCCGGCTGGTGGTGCGGTAGAGCCGGTCGGACGCCCGAAACAGGCGGTTCGCCTGGGTAGATCCGCACAGCAGGCAGCCGCTCATGCCACCTCCTTCAGGGTGAGCCGGTGCGCCAGAATCAGGCGCCGCACCTCTCGCGGCGAAAGCCGGCTCAGCCGCCGGACCTGCCGCCGCTTGCGCAGGATGCGCGGAGCCATGCGCAGCGCCCTCCAATTGCCCCGCACCAGCGCCCAGCCCATCGCCCATTTCCCGCGCAGACCGGGAAAATGCGCGGTGTCGCCGGTGTTTCGCCGCGCTGCCACGATTCCCGCCGCCACCCGCACGGCGAAAAACAACGGGTTGAAACACAGCAGGCTCCAGGGGAACAGTTTCAGCGCCAGCAGCACGCGGTTGCGTTCGATCAGCACCAGGCGCTCAGGCGAAGCTTTACCCATAGTGGCGCCGCGGTGGTGCCGCACCACCGCCCGGGGCGTGTAGATGCAACGCCACCCTGCAATGCGCGCGCGGAGCCCAAGTTCGGCATCGTCGCCATAGGCGAAAAAGTCTTCGTCGAAGCCGCCGATCTGGTCCAACATTTTCCTCCGGTACATCGCGGCGCAGCCGTCCGGCCAAAGGACTTCCTCCTGACGCTCGAACTGCCCGCGGTCGAGCGCACCCGAGCCGCGTCCCCGGTTTTGCCCGTCGGGGAAGATCAGGTGGCCGGCTTTGTCGATGCGCGAAGGGTCCTCCCACACCAGCACCTTGCTGGCAGCCATGCCCACGTCCGGGGCGACGGTACAGGCGCGGTAGAGCTCTTCAAGCCACTCCGGCTCGGCTTCCGCGTCGTTGTTGAGCAGCGCGATGAACTCGCCCTGCGCGCTCGCGATGCCCTGGTTGTTGGCGGCGCAGAATCCCCGGTTTTCCCGGTTGCGAATCACCAGTGCGCCAAACTCCCGCTCGGCCAGGTCGGCCGAACCGTCCACCGAGCCGTTATCCACCACGATGGTTTCGAATTCCACGCCGGTCTGCCGCCTGAGCGAGTTCAAACAATCGCGCAGAAGGTCTTTCCGGTTCCAGTTCACTACAACGACGGAGATCAACCGAATATGCTAGCAAGCCCGGCGGCCCGCCGCCCGTTCCGGTACCTTCTGTACACTCCCGGCTGGACCCTGTTGGCCAAAAAATACCCCGTAGTAAGATAGCTTTAGGGGCCTAGGAAGACCACTCGTATGACTTCCATTGGCGAGACTCTGCGCCAGGAACGCCTGAAGCGCGATCTCGAACTCGAACAAATTTCCCGGGAGCTGAAAATCTCGTCGCGATTCCTCGAAGCCATCGAGGCGGAGCGCTTTGAGAAGCTCCCCGGTGGTGTCTTCGCAAAAAGCTTTATCCGGCAGTACGCCCACTATCTGGGGCTGGATGACGGCGAATGTGACGCCGCGGTCCAGCAGGTGGTGGAACCGCACGCCGCGTTGCCGTCTGCGGCGCCGCTCTCGCTCCCTCGGGTCGACATCACTCTACCCCGCGTCGAGGAGTGGCAGAGTGTAGGGGAACGGCGCTTCAACTGGTCGTCTTCGTTGCCTGCGCTGGCCCTGGTCGTGATCGCGATGCTGGTGTGCTCTGGGGTGTACACCTGGTGGCAGCGCAGCCGCCGCGCGGCTCAGAACCGCGGCGACAAGCCCCAAATCGTGCAGATGGCCCATTCACCGAAACCGGTAGCCCCGACTCCCGCCCCTCCAGTCGCGCCGCCCCAGGGGGCATCAGCAGCGGAAACCCAGCCTCCGCCGCAGACCAACCCGGCCGGCGCGCCGGCGGCCACGCCGAATGAATCCCCGGCGGCTTCAGTCGGCGTCCCCGCGGCTCCGGCAACGACTCCGACTACGGCTGCCGCCGCAGCCGAACCTGCCGGCACGGATGCCGGCGTGAAAGTCCAGATCTCCGCCACGGAACCGGTCTGGGTGCTTGCGAAAGGCGACGGAAAGTACCTGTTCTCCGGGACGCTCGATGCCAATCAGACTCGTAGCGTGGAGGCGAAAAACACCTTGGTGCTTCGGTTGGGAAACGCCGGCGGTGCCAACATCACACTCAACGGCAAGCCGATTGGGCCGGTCGGACCCAAAGGCCAAATCCGGACGATTCAGTTTACTTCGGGCGGCTTCCAGATTGTCGCGGCACCCAAGCCCTCAGCGCCGCCCGATCCGCTGTGACGAAGAGCTTCCCTCTGCCTGCGCCGCTCAAGCGCCAGCAATTCCCGGCGCCGGCGCTTCTTGACCCGCTCATCCACTTTGCGCCAGAACTTGCCGAAATAGCTGAAAGCCGAGAGCAGCGCGAAGAAAATCACCGCCCACATCAGAACTAGTCCGGGCACTCGTAGCGCCTGGTGGCGCACGCTTAGCAGCATGACCGAGATCGCCACTACCTGGGCGAACATCTTGGTCTTTCCCAGATCGCTGGCTTTGATGGTGTACCCTTCCGCCGCTGCGATGCTACGCAGTCCGCTCACGGCGAACTCCCGGCCGATGATCAGGATGGCCATCCAGCCCGGCAGCACCCGAACCTGTACCAGGGAGATCAGCGCGGCTGAAATCAGCAACTTGTCGGCGATCGGGTCGAGCAGCGTCCCTATCGTGGTCACCTGTTGCCAACGCCGGGCCAGGTGCCCGTCCAGCAGGTCGGTGCCGGCAGCGGCAAGAAAAATGGCCAGGGCCAGCCACTCGTTCGACACATAGACGGAGCCCAACTGGAACCCAAGCTTCTCCTCCATCAGTGCCGCCACCAGCAACGGTACGAAAAATATCCGGAGAATCGTCAACGAGTTCGGAAGATTCATCGCCTGACCCAAATATAATGCTGCGGGGCTCCCTTGAACAACCCTTCTTCGGACGCCACGTCCCAGAACGGCTACCGGGCGGGTACCATCGTCGGATCTATACTTGAGGTTTGATATGATTTCGCGTCGCCATTTCTTCTTCGGCAGCCTGGCCGGCCCAATCCTGGGTCTGCCCGCGCTCGCCGCCAAAAAGACCGTCGAGCGTCCCAGTGTGCTGCTCATCACGGTGGACAACCTTCCGGCCTGGATCCTGGGCAGCTACGGAAACAAAGAAGTCCGCACGCCCAATCTCGACCGGCTCGCGCAGATGGGAACCCGCTTCGAGCGGCACATCGTGTGCGTGCCCGCTCCGGACCCCAGCCTTTCCACGATCCTGACCGGCCTCAGCCCCATGCAACTCGCAGGCGGCCAAAAGGTGCCCGCAGGAGCCGCCAGCCTGGACAGCTTGCTGGGCGCCGCCGGGTACTCCTGCCAGTCCGCCGGCCCGGACGGTGCAGTGACGTTTCTGGACGCCCAGACAGCCGGGAAGCCATTCTTCCTGCGGGTCCACTTTGGAAGCCTGCGCCCTTCGAGTGCGGCTGTGCCCGGGAAATACCTGAGCCTCTATGCCTCCGCCAACTTCGAGAGCTTCGCGAGGGACACCGCCGCGAAGAACGCCGCGCGAGATAAGGAGTTGCTCGCCGATCGCATAGCCAGCCAGCGCAAGGCCGCCGCCGCGGTGACGGCGCTCGATGACCAGGTGCAGCAGGTGCTCGCACCCGTGGCCGCGCGCCGCCTTACCGACACCACCCTGGTCATCTTCACTTCTACCTGCGGAGCGCTCCTTGGCCGACACGGCTTATGGGATGCCGGCGAGGGTTCGGACCCCGTCAATATGTACCGGGAATCAGTGGAAACCCCGCTGTTCTGGGTGTGGCCCGGGCAGGTCCCGGCTCAGTCGACCCGCCCCGAACTGGTCAGCAGCTATGACCTGCTGCCTTCGCTGTGCGACCTTCTGACCCTCACGCCGTCGGGCGTGAATCTCTGCGGCCGCAGCTACGCTCTGCTGGCGACCGGAAAACCGCTGCCGAAGAAGCAGCCTTGGCGCACCACGCTCTTCAGTCACTTGCGCGATACCAGCATGGCGCAGGTCGAACGTTACAAGCTGACGGTGCGGGATGAGGGAAAAGGCCCGGGTGAACTATACGACCTGAAGGTGGATCCGGGGGAAATTTCGAACCAGTACGAAAATCCGCAGTTTATGACCGTACGGAATCAGCTGGCGTCGGAAGTGTCGGCATGGGAGCGTCGCTACTCGTCCTAGCCGGTGGGCGCGGCTCCTTGAGGAGCCGCATCCCGGGCCGCTTCTGACTACTTCTTGCAAGTGGCCAACGAGTGGCCGTTCTCCGCGTAGCACTTGCCGGTTGCATTGAGGTTCTTGAGCATCGCATCCTTCGCTCCCACTTTGGCGTGGCAGACGGTGCAGGACTTGGCGCCCTCTTTCTTCATGTATTCCGGCTTGCCGTAAGAGGCCGTGGTGCAAATCATAAAACCGGCCGCAAGCAGCGCTGTGGGAAGAATCAGCTTCAGTGCGCGCATTCGATTTCTCCTTCGATTTTCGGGATATAGCACCCCAAAATCCTAAACTTCACCCTGATTATAGCTGTCTCGTCGGAATATACGACAAATTGTGGAAAAACTTTAATGTGACTTCGGGAAAGATTCAGAGGTTCGCGTTCGGCTCGAGGCTGCGCCAGAGATACCAGGAAGCCACTGTGCAGTAGGGCCGCCAGCGGTCCGCCATCCGCTCCATCTCGGCCAGCGAGGGCAACTCGGCCAAACCATAGGCGTTGCGGATGGCGTTGCGGATACCCAGGTCGCCCGTCGGCAGGATATCGACGCGCCGCAGGGCGAAGATCAGAAACATGTGTACCGTCCAGACACCGATGCCTTTGACCCGCGTCAGGCGGTCGATCACCTCCTGGTCGCTCAACCCGTCCAATTCGCCGAAAACCACCTTGCCGTCGCGCGTATGCCGTGCCAGGTCGCGAATATAGGCGGTCTTTTGCGTGGAAAGCCCCACCGTCCGCATGCGCGCCGGGCGCAGTTTTAAGATATTCTCTGGTGTGATTTTTCCGCCCGCCGCTTTGGCGAGGCGTTCGAAAATCACGCTCGCCACTCGTCCGCTCAACTGCTGGTACACGATCGATTTGACCAGGGTCTCGAAATCCGGATCGCGGAACTGTATGGCGTACTCGCCGACCCGCTCGATGATCTCCGATAGAATGGGGTCGGACCGTTTGAGGTGGTGAATGGCTTCCTGCATATTGAAACAATCGCCCGCGAGGATACGTCACCCTTATTGTATCGGGATGCGAACAACCCTTGTACTTGCACTGGCCACCGCGCTCTCCGCGCAGGTGCAGCCGACCAAACCGGCCGATCAGGATCTGCCCGCGCCCATCAAGGTGGACGTGGATGTGGTGAACGTGCTGACCTCCGTCCGCGACCGCCATGGGGCCCTGGTGGCGAATCTGGAGAAGAAGGATTTCACCATCCTGGAGGACGGTAAACCCCAGGAAATAAAATACTTCACTAAGGAGACGGACCTGCCTCTCACGATCGGGCTGCTGGTGGACGTGAGCGCCAGCCAGCGCAACCTGATCGAGATCGAACGGAGCGCGGCTTCCCAGTTCTTCTCGCAGGTGTTGCGCAAGAAGGACGAGGCTTTCCTGATCAGCTTCGGGGAAGATTGCGAGTTGCTTCAGGATTATACCGGCAGCCCCCGCTTGTTATCCGACGGACTGAATCAACTGCAGGTGAATTCCGGGGTGAGTGGCATCGGTCCAGGGCCGGTTCCGACCGCCGGGCAGCCCCGCGGAACCGTGCTGTACGATGCCGTGTACCTGGCCGCCAATGAGAAATTGAAAACCGAGGTGGGCCGCAAGGTGATCGTGATCATCACCGACGGCGTGGATGAGGGTAGCCGCCTCACCATCAATCAGGCGATTGAATCGGCCCAGAAATCGGATGCCGTCATCTACAGCATCGATTATTCAGATCCGAGCGCTTATGGCGGCTTCGGGTACGGCATCACGTTGGGCGGCGGGGGCGGAGAGGGGGCCCTCAAGAAGATGTCGGACGAGACCGGCGGCCATGTGTATCGTGTTGACCGCAAACACACGCTGGACCAGGTATTCCGGGAGTTGCAGGAGGAGATGCGGAGCCAGTACGCAATCGGCTACACCCCGGCCGACGACACCAAGGACGGCAGCTACCGGAAAATCGAGATCAAACTTTCGAGCAAGGACCTCAAGGCGCAGGCTCGTAAAGGATATTACGCCATCAGGCCGGACGGGCGGTAGCCGGGCGACGGGCGAAGTACGACTCCAGGGCCTCGCGCATGGGGGGCATCGGTTTCAGGCCCACGCGCTCCATTTTGGCGTTGGACAACGCCGAATACCTGGGCCGGCGAGCCGCGGTACGGTATTCCCGCTCGTTGGTGGCCAGCAGTTCGGGATGAACTCCGGCAACTTCGAAGATCGTTCGAGCAAATTGGAACCAGGAAATCGGCGTGCCGCCTCCTATGTGGAAGACGCCCGACTGTCCGCGTTCCAGCAGATCGAGGGTGCGGGAGGCCAGCACCGGAGCGAAGGTCGGCGAAGCCACATGATCTTCCACCACGCGGATGGGCTGGCCGGCACCCGCGAGCCGGAGCATCAGTTCGACGAAATTTCCGCGCGCGGTAGCCAGGCCCCCGGGCCCGAATACTCCGGAGGTCCGGACGATCAGTGCCCGATCGAGATAGGCCTGAGCGTAGAGTTCGCCAGCTAACTTCGAGACGGCATACGCCCCCAGCGGGTGGGTTGGATCGTCTTCCGCATAGGGGTGGCGGGCCAGGCCATCGAAAACGTAATCGGTCGAAAAATGCACCAGCCGCGCATCGATCTGGCGGCATGCCAGCGCCAGGTTGCGAACGGCCAGCCCGTTTACCTGTAGAGCCGCCAAAGGTTCCTTTTCGGCGACATCGACCTGGTTGTAAGCCGCGGCGTTGAAGACGACTTCGGCATCGATTTGTGCGAGCGTCTGCTCGACGGCCGCGGCGTTGACGATATCTACCT
The DNA here is from genome assembly GCA_963794265.1 of Bryobacterales bacterium. Taxonomy (GTDB): domain Bacteria; phylum Acidobacteriota; class Terriglobia; order Bryobacterales; family Bryobacteraceae; genus CAWCDJ01. The sequence continues at coordinate 1,294,513 of CAWCDJ010000003.1, read as the reverse complement.
GGCTTCGATCACACGCCGTTACCGTGTAGCGCCGCGCCTTCAGTTCCTCAACCAGTTCGAGTCCCAGTTGGCCGGCGGCCCCGAAAACCACCGCTCTGCGATTCATAGGACTTCCAGGATAACTCAGGCTGCAGGGCGGTTTGTCCGAAATTACCAGGATCTTTCTCCCGGCTGGTAACCGAACGATGCCGGCCTACGTTATGTTAACCGCAAGGGGGATGCGCGATGCAAGATTTGCTCCAGCCCGGCATGAAGAGGGGCCGGGCCGCGCAGAGGGCCGCTTGGGCTTTGTTTTTGGCGTTGCTCGCGGTTCTATTCACGGCGTTCGTTCACGGAGTACGGGCGCTGAACTCCTGAAGGTTCGTCCTGGTATTCCTGGAGGATTCTGCCGAGTTCCGCCAGTCCCGAAAGCACCTGTTCGAGCGCTACGCCGACGAAGTAGCTGTCCTGGTCGCGTCTGCAGAAGACCGCCTCGGCCAGAAAAATAGCGTCTGCGACTTCAATTTTCACCGCCGCGCCCGACGGGATCGCGTTGGCGACCTCCAGCCCCAAACCGCGCCCCGAGACGTTCTTGACGCGCGCCTGCACGACAGATTCACCTTCTCCCAGGACAGTCAGTGTGACGGGCTGGTCGGTCCGAAACCGGGGTTCACGGCGTTGCTCCATACCTCATTTATCGGCCTGGAGCGCGGAAACTGTAGAGATTCCGTAACGGCGGTTACCAGGTGTGGGTGAAGACCACGCCGATCAGCATGAGGGCAGCCAGAACCACCACCCCGATGATGGCGCGCCGCCGGCCGGGCGTGATCCATTCGGAAAGCGTTGGCGCCCGCGAACCGAGGATCGAGCGCATCAGGCGGCGCTGGGACGGCCCCGGCAGATTCCGCATAGCCCGGGCGACTTCCTGCCTCCCCCGCCGGTCGGCAATCAGAATCGTGGCCGAATTGCTGGAGTTGGTCGATTTTACCAGCAGGTTTCGCAGCCCTTGCGGAACTTCCTCCACCGAGCGGTAGACGGTGTGGGTTCTACCGGCCGCGATGAACACGGTCGAGGTCTGGTACAGCTCCCATGCCTCGGGATTCGGCTCTCCGCAATAAGGGCAGCGGACAGCGGAGGGGTCGATATTCTTGAGGCACCGATGGCAGGTCATTGCGCGACCACTCGGGGAGTTTCGGGGTTCTTTCCACCCCCGACTTCATCCCCAACATTATCCAGCACGACCCGGATGAAGCCCAGGGCCGCTTTGGAGAGAGCTTTGTCCTTCCGATAGATTAACCCAAGTCGGCGCACCATGGGTTCCGGCGACAGGGAAATGGCCCGCAGCTTTCCGGACGCCACTTCCTCGCGGCAATTCGAAGCCGCCAGGAAGCTGATTCCCATCCCGGCCATCACAAACCGCTTCATCATTTCCGTCGAATCGAGTTCCATGGAAATGTGAACCTCGTCCTCCACCGGTTCGAGCCAGGCATTCAGGCGCGCCCGCGTCTTGCCCTGCTGAGGCAGCACCAGGAAGAATTCCGTCAGGTCCGCCGGAGCGGCCGAAGATTTTGCGGCCAGCGGATGTCCAGCCGGAACGATCAGCTTGATTTCGTCTTCATGCACGTGGACGATCTGAAGCCGCTTTTCACTGATCGGGAGCTGAGTCAGCCCGAAGTCCGCGGAATTGTCGAGCACCGCCTCGACCACATGCGCGCCATAGGAACGATTCACCTGAAGCTGCACCGCCGGAAAGAGCTGCCGGAATTGTGAAAACACGGTGGGCAACACGTAAATGCAGGTGGCTTCGTTGGCCGCGATCACCAGTTCGCCCCGCGGATTGCTCTCGAGTTCGGCGATGGCGTTCTGCGCCCGGCGGCGGAGATCGAGCATCTGCTCGGCGTATCCGGCGAAAATTCTTCCCGCGGTGGTCAGCGAAATGCGGCTTCCGAACCTTTCGAACAGCTCCGCCCGCAGTTCCTGTTCCAGTTGGCGGACCTGCGCGCTGATCGCAGGCTGCGTGCGATAGCACGTCTGAGCGGCTTTCGAGAAGCTCTTCAGCCGCACAATTTCCAAGAAGGTATGGAGTTGATCGAAATCCATAAGCTGCCGGTCGGCCCCGCGCTGGGAACCAGGGGTGGCGACCCGGCCTTCCCGCAGACGCTGATTGCCAGTATTGTATCAAAGCCGCGCCGCATGCCCGGGACGTAGCCGCCAAACGAGGCAACCGGCGCGGCTGGCTGCTAAACGGCCCCTGCCGGCCGGCCCCGCTTAACCTCGGCCCCGGCCAACTGTTCGGTGAATGTCACCAGGGCGGAATGATCGCAGTCGCCTTTTCCCTGATTCATCAAAGCCATCAGCATCTGTTGCACGAGACTCGTCAGAGGCAGCGCGACCTTATTTGCTTCGGCCGCCAGCAGCGCGTTTCGCAGATCTTTCTGGTGCAAACAGATGCGGAATCCCGGTTTGAAATTGCGATCGAGCACCATGGGCGCCTTGGCGTTGAGGACGGTGCTGCCCGCCAGGCCGCTCTTCACGGCCTGAAACACCACTTCGGGATCGATTCCGCACTGCGTGGCCAGCACCAGCGCTTCCCCCATGGCCGCTATATTGCAGGCCACCATGATCTGGTTGGCGAGCTTGGTTACGTTGCCGGCGCCCGCCGGGCCGGTGAGCGTCACGGTCGAGCCCATCAGCTTCAAGACCGGGAGCGCGCGTTCGAAAACTTCGGGCTTGCCACCCACCATGATGGCGAGAGTCCCGTCGATGGCCTTCGGCTCGCCGCCGCTCACCGGCGCATCCAGAAAATCGACGCCTCTTTCTGAACAGGCCGCGGCGATCCTCTGCGAAACCAGGGGATTGATCGAACTCATGTCGATCAACAGGCTCCCGCGCCCCGCACCCTCCAGCACCCCTCCCGCTCCGAGCACCGCCTCTTCCACTTGGGGACCATCGGGAAGCATGGTGATCGTCAACTCCGACAGCCCGGCAACCTCACGGCCGGAGTCTCCCCGCTCGGCACCATCCGCAACCGCGGCGTCCACGAGATGCGGCACGATATCAAAGGCGACTACTTCGTGTCCGCCTTTCAGTAAGTTCCTGACCATGGGGCGGCCCATGATCCCAAGCCCTACAAATCCGATTTTCGCCATTTCGTTTCCTTTCTCGAATTGCTCTTAGCCGCGCGCGGCCGGAGCCGGCCGGCAATCAGAGGGCAGCAGCCTTCGCTTTGAACCAGTTCAATCCGTCTACGGTTCTGCCCGAAGGACGGTACTCGCAACCTACCCAACCGGTATAACCGATCTCATCGAGGAGTTGGAACAGATATTCGTACCGGATCTCGCCGGTGCTCGGTTCGTGCCGCTCGGGAACGCCCGCAATCTGAATGTGGCCGCAATGCGGCGCGTAGCGCCTCAGTTTCGTCGAGATATCCCCTTCCGCGACCTGGATGTGATAGCAGTCCATCTGCATCGCGATATTCGGCGCGCCAACGGCGCTGCAAACAGCAAACGATTCGGCCTGGGTCGAGACGAAGAAACCAGGCATGTCGCGGTTGTTGATTGCCTCCAGCAACAAAGTAATGTTCCCGGCGGAAAGCTTTGCGGCCGCGTATTTCAAGTTCGCGATGAGCGTCTCGCGGCAGACATCGCGATCCACGCCGGCGGGCGCGATGCCAGCCATCGCGTGCAGCCGCGTGGTTCCCATCTGGGTGGCATACAGCAGCGCCTTGTCCACGCCCGCCCGGAATTCCGCTTCCCGCCCCGGAATGCATGCGATGCCGCGGTCGCCGGCGGCCCAATCCCCGGGCGGCATGTTGAACATCACATTCTCCAGGCCGGAGCGTTGAAGCTGACTGGCAACAGCTTCGGCCGGATGCTCATATGGGAACAGAAACTCTACCCCTTCGAATCCGGCATCGGCAGCGGCGGCGAAGCGATCGAGGAAGGGGACTTCGGTAAACATCATCGTCAGGTTTGCGGCGAATTTTGGCATTTTTCAATTTCCCTGGCCAATCTGTAGATTAAATCCTCCAGCAGATGCGGACAAACCCGTCGTCTGTTTTGATTCGCGTTCAACATCCGCGTTATCTGCGGCTAAGCCTTTTCAGCAACCTGCTAAGGCACCCATTGCGGGACGACGTAGGCGAAAACAACCACGATCAGACCCACCACAAACGCCAGAAGAATGCTGTGGCGCAGCGTGAACCGGAACAACCTGGCTTCGTCCTGCGACGCCATTCCGGTCGCGGCGGATGCGACCGCGATGCTCTGGAGGCTGATCATCTTCCCCATCACGCCGCCGGTCGAATTCGCCGCCGCCATCAGCACCGGGCTGAGATGCAATTGATGCGCGGTCACCACCTGCAGGTTTCCGAATAGCGCGTTCGAAGAAGTATCGGAGCCGGTCAGAAAGACGCCCACCCATCCGAGCAGCGTCCCAAAGAACGGAAACATTCCGTGCGTGGCCGCGAAGGCCAGTCCCAGGGTTCCGGTAGCTCCGCAGTAGTTCATGAGAAACGCCAGGCCGAGGACGGCGGCAACCGTCACGATGGGAGCGGCCAACTGTTTGAGAGTCGCGCCGAATAGAGCGCAGCACCGCCGCGGCGACAGCCCGAGCACCATCGCGGAAAGCAGCGAGGCGAACATAACCGACGTGCCGGCCGCCGATAGGAAGTTGAACGAGAAGATAGCCGGATAGGGCAGCGGTTTGGCCACCACCGGCGGCATTCGCAGAATCTGGTTGTGCAACCCGGGCCAGCCGAACGTCATGGTTGCCGAATTCAGCCAGGACTTGAACGGATCCATTCCCCAGAACAGCACGAAGACGACGAGCAGGATGTACGGGAACCACGCCAGCAGCAACGCGCGCGCAGGATGGTGCTCCGTCACCGCCGGTGCTTCGTGTTCCCCTTCGAGCTTGATTCTGTCGGTGGGTTTCCAGAACTTCAAAGACAATGCCAGGGTGCCCATCCCGGTCAGCGCGCTCAGGATGTCCGTCAGTTGTGGCCCGACATAATTGGAAACTACGAAATGCACCGCCGCGAAGGGCACGGCGCAGGCGATCAGGTTCGGCCAGACTCCGCGCAGAGCTTTCCAGCCCCCCATCACCACAATCAGGTACACAGGCACCAGGAGAGAGAGAGGAGTGGAAATCCGTCCCACGGCGGCGCTCAGGCGATCGAGGGGCAAACCCGTGATGCCAGCCAGCGTCACGACCGGGATGCCGATCGAGCCAAAGGCCACGGGCGCCGTGTTGGCCAACAGGCAGATACCAGCCGCGTAGAACGGTGAGAAACCGAGGCCGGTGAGCATGGCCGCCGCGACCGCGACCGGCGCGCCGAAGCCCGCGGCGCCCTCGATGAACGCACCAAACGCAAATGCGATAAGAAGCGCCTGCAACCGGCGGTCGGTAGTCAGGCTGCCGATCGAGTCCTTGACGATTTTGAACTGTCCGGTCTCGACCGTAATCCTGTATAGGAAGATCGCCCAGATGATGATCCAACAGATGGGAAACAGCCCGAACGCGGCGCCGTAGCCAACGGCGCTAACCGCCGTGCCTGCCGGCATTCGATAAAACAAGAGCGCGATCAGGAGCGCTCCCGCCAGACCGAACAGCGATGCCTTCCACGCACTGGTTCGCCTGATGCCCAGAAAGTAAAGCAAAACGATAACGGGAATCGCCGCAATGGTCGCCGACACGACGAGGTTTGCGCCCAGGGGCAGGTAATCTTGCTGGGACATAGATTCCTGAAGGTATGACAATCAGCCCACTATGTCAACCGCGAGCTATCAGACGTTTGAACCTCAGGTTTAGTGGATAATTGCGCGGCTTGTCGCGCCAGGAACTCGGGTCAGACGCGGCCGGCGGATTGATCCGCGGCTGCCGTGGCGGGCAAGTCCGTGCCTCCGCCATTGATAGCTGTCGGGGATGCAAATTGGATAAGCTTAAGGCCATGCACCTGGTGCCGATAGCGGCGGCGCCGCCGGTCGACCGCGAAGGGTTGCGGCGCGAGTTGGTTTCCGGAATCGGCGGGGAGGTGCGGTTCGACTCGCTCACGCGCGCGCTATACGCCACCGACGCCAGTGTTTACCAGGTGGTGCCGGCAGGAGTGGTGATTCCGAAAAGCCGCGAAGATATTCTCCGGACACTGGCGATCTGCCGTCGATTTCATTGCCCGATCACGATGCGCGGCGGAGGCACGTCGCAAGCGGGACAGGCGATCGGCGCCGGGCTGCAAATCGACACTTCCAAGTATTACAACCGCTTGTTGGAAGTAAACGCGGAGGAGCGCTGGGCGCGCGTCGAGCCGGGAATCGTGCTGGACGAGTTGAACCGCCACCTCCAGCCGCTGGGGCTGCGCTTTGCGCCGGACATTTCCACCGCCAGCCGGGCGACCATCGGCGGGATGATGGCCAACAATTCGAGCGGCGCCCGCAGCGTGCTCTACGGCAAGACCATCGACCACGTTCTGGAGCAGACGGTAGCGCTGGCGGACGGGAGCGTGGTGGAATTCCGGGAAATCTCACGGACGGAGATTCCGTCGGGCGACACGTTGGAAGCGGCCTGCTATCGCACGGTGCTGGAACTGGCGCGGACGCATGCCGGGGAAATCGAGCGGCGCTATCCCAAGATCATGCGCCATGTGGGCGGCTACAACCTGGATGAGTTTACTTCAGGTTCGAAGCCGGTCAACATGACCAGGATCATGGTGGGCTCCGAGGGCACGCTGGGGATCACGCTCGAAGCCAAGCTGCGGCTGGTGCCGCTGCCGAAAGCCAAAGCATTGATGGTGATCCTGTTCGCCGACCTGCTGGAGGCGCTGGCAGCGACCCCGGTAGTTCTGGAGCATCAGCCGTCGGCGGTCGAGATCATGGACAAGTCGATTCTGGACCACGCCCGCGAGAACCCGGCCCTCGAACGGATTCGCCGGCAGTTTTTGCCCGGCGACCCGGCGGCGACCTTGTGCGTGGAGTTCTACGGCGATGCGAACCAGGATCTGCCCCCGCGCCTAGCGGCATTGGAACAGGACCTGCGGGCGCGCGGCCTGGGATATGCTTACCGGCCGGAGACCGACCCGAAGGAACAGGCGCGGGTGTGGAGCCTGCGCGAAGCTTCGCTGGGCCTTTCGATGGCAATGAAGGACGACGCTAAGTCGGTTTCGTTCGTCGAAGACACGGCGGTAGCGCCGGAGAAACTGCGCGACTATATCGAACGCTTCCTGCAGATCCTCAGCAAGCATGAAACCACGGCGGGAATCTATGCACATGCTTCCGTAGGATGCCTGCACGTGCGGCCGGTGATCAATTTGAAAACGGAAGCGGGCGTCCGCAAATTCGAAGCCATCGCTCACGACGTAGCGGACCTGGTACTGGAATTCGGCGGTGCCCTTTCCGCGGAGCACGGCGATGGTTACGTGCGCAGCCCCTTCCTGCGGCAGATGTTCGGGCCGGTGCTTTACGAGGCGTTCCGGCAGGTGAAGCGGACCTTCGACCCCGAAGGACTTTTGAACCCGGGCAAGATCGTGGATTCGCCTCCGCTCACGGAAAACCTGCGCTTCGGAGCCGGTTACGTCACGCCCAAGCCGCCGACGTGGTTCGATTATTCGGAGTACGGCGGGATGGGCGGAGCGGTCGAGATGTGCAGCGGGGTGGGCGCCTGCCGGAAGCGGCTGTCGGGGACCATGTGCCCGTCGTTCATGGCAACGTGCGACGAAGCCCACACCACGCGCGGCCGTGCCAACGCGCTGCGCCTGGCGATGAACGGCCGATTGGGCGAGGCGGAGTTGCGCGACCAGGACGTCCTCGAAGTGCTCGACCTTTGCCTGGAGTGCCGGGCATGCAAGGCGGAATGCCCGGTGGGAGTGGACGTGGCGCGATTGAAGAGCGAGTTTCTGGCTCAGTATTGGAGCCGCCACGGCACTCCGCTCGAAGCGCGCGCGCTGGGGCACGTGGACCGGTTGGCGGCGTGGGGAAGCCGGTTCGCGGGGCTGGCCAATCGGATTCAGGAGACCGGGCTGGCGAAGCGCCTGAACGAGAGAATGCTGGGCATCGACCGGCGGCGCTCTTTGCCGCGATGGAAACGGGACACGTTCGAACGCAGGCTGGCCGCGAACGGGCTCCGCGGGCCGGCGGATGGCAGGACTGTGGCCCTGTTCAACGACACCTTCACCAACCACTGCGACCCCGAAATCGGGACGGCGGCGCTCGAGATTCTGGAGCGTGGCGGCTACCAGGTGAGAGTGGTCCGCCCCGGATGCTGCGGGCGTCCCCTGATTTCCCAGGGTCTGCTGGCGGAAGCCAAGGCATATAGCGCGCGGGTGGTGGCCGGGCTGTTTCCGCTGGCGGAACGCGGGGTGAAGATTCTGTTTTGCGAGCCGAGCTGTCTTTCGGCGGTGAAGGAAGATGCCCCCTACCTGCTGCGCGGCGAAGAGCAGCACAAGGCGCGAATTGTGGCGGATGCCTGCCAGTTGTTCGATGAATTCGCGAGCGCGCTGGACCTGCCGCTGCGGGAGGTACCGGGGCGGATAATGCTCCATGGGCATTGCCACCAGAAGTCGATGGGCATGCTGCCGGCAACCATGGCGCTGCTGTCGCGCATTCCTTCGGCGACGGTGGTGGATCTGGACGCCGGCTGCTGCGGGATGGCCGGTTCCTTCGGGTATCGCCGGGAGCATTTCGAGGTTTCGCGGACGATTGCGGAGCGGCGATTGCTGCCCGCTGTCCGGCAGATGGCGCCGGGCGACGTTCTGGTGGCTCCGGGAACGTCCTGCCGCCACCAGATTCGCGACTTCGGGCACACCGAAGCGGTGCATCCGGCGGTCCTGATTCGCAGCCTCCTGGACTGACTATGGCGCGTAAACCAGGCAGACATTTTCTCCAGATTCCGGGGCCGACCAACGTCCCGGACCGGATCTTGCGAGCAATCGACAACGCGGTAATCGATCATCGCGGCGGTGCATTTGCGGAACTCGCGAAGGAATGCCTGAACGGGCTGAAGCCGGTATTCCAGACCGGCAGCCCGGTGATCGTCTATCCTTCTTCGGCGACCGGCGCATGGGAAGCGGCGCTGGTGAACACGCTGAACCCGGGCGACCGCGTGCTCGCCTTCGAAACCGGGCATTTCGCTACCCTCTGGGCGCGAGCCGCTCGAAACCTGGGGCTGCGGGTGGACTTCACGCCCGGCGACTGGCGCCACGGGGTGAACGCAGCGCAAGCGGCCGGGATTCTGGGTGAGGATCGCGGGCATGAGATCCGCGCGGTGACGGTGGTGCACAGCGAGACTTCGAGCGGCGTTGTCACGGACGTGGCGGCCGTGCGGCGCGCGATGGACGAAGCGGGACACCCAGCCCTGTTGATGGTGGATGCGGTCTCCTCGCTGGGTTCGATCGATTACCGCCACGAGGAATGGGGCGTCGACGTCACCGTCAGCGGATCGCAGAAGGGACTGATGCTGCCGCCGGGGCTGAGTTTCAATGCGATCAGCCCGCGCGCACTCGAAGCGAGCCGGCACAGCACGATGCCCAAGAGCTACTGGCGCTGGACGGAGATGCTGGAAGCCAACGAGCACGGATTTTTCCCGTACACGCCGGCGACGAACCTTCTCTACGGGCTGCGGGAAGCGCTGCTCATGCTGCGGGAAGAGGGCCTGCCACAGGTTTTCGCGCGGCATGCGCGGCTGGCGGAAGCGACGCGCCGGGCGGTGCGCGCATGGGGGCTGGAAATCGTGGCGCTCGATCCGCGGGAGTATAGCAACGTGCTGACAGCGGTGCTGGTACCGCCGGGGTTCGATGAAAAGGCCCTTAGGGCGGTGACCCTGGAGCGGTTCAACCTGGCGCTTGGATCGGGCTTGGGCAAACTCGCGGGGCGCGCGTTTCGCATCGGCCACCTGGGGGATCTCAACGAGCTGATGCTGGCGGGGACGTTGTGCGGTGTGGAGATGGGGCTGGAACTCGCGGGCATTCCCCATAATCAAGGCGGCGTGAACGCGGCCTTACACTACCTCACGAAACAGGCCGGCGAGGCGGCTACCGGCTGCCCCTGACCTTCCAACCCGTTGCTACTGACTCCCGGCGTTAGCGGACCCGGTGAACCGATGCTTGCGATGGCGGCCAGTTTGCACCGCACCACGGGTGTAGCTTGGTAGGGCATCCGGCCCGGGCCGGATGGGACGACGTTTGCTTCGCCAGCAGAGGATCGCCGGCAAACTGTATCTGCCCACCGGGCCGAGCCGATGCGTGAGCTATGCCCAGTGCCCTTCCACGTCCGCCGAGTCAGCCGGCCGCAGTTTGCCCGTCTTGAACTGTTCCAGAGCGTCGGCAACCGTTCCGGCAGCGCCAGGGTAGATCTTCACTCCGGCAGCCTCTAACGTGGAGAACGCCTTGGGGCCAACGTGTCCGGTTATGAGGCCCTCAACCCCGAGTTCGGCGACCCGTTTGCCGGCCTGGATGCCCGCCCCCTGCGCGGCATTCAGGTTCACAGTGTTGCTGGCAACCGAGAACGCGCCGGTTTCGGTATCCACCACGATGAAGTACCTGGCCCGTCCGAAACGCGGGTCCAGCGGCGATTCCAACTGATCGCCTTGAGAAGTGACGGCAAGTTTCATACAACAGACGATCATGCACGCGCCGTTCCATTCTCGATCGCCTTCAGCTTGCGGTACAGAGTGCTCGCGTCGATTCCCAGTTCCCGGGCCGCCCGGGTGCGGTTTCCGTTGTGCCGCTGGAGGGCCGCCTCGATCAAGTGACGCTCCATCGATCGGAGGTTCATGGATCCACCGGCGTCAGCCTCACCGGCCGCCGGCCGCAGTTCGGGCGGCAGGTGATGCAGCTCGATCCAATCCCCACGGCACAACACGAAGGCCTGCTCGATGATGTTCTCCAACTCGCGCACATTGCCCGGATAGTCGTGCTGCATCAATCGCACCAGGACCTCCTCGGAGACGCCGGAAATATCCCTGCCTTGCAGCCGATTGAATTTGGCGACGATACGATCGATCAGTAGGGGGATGTCCTCGCGGCGATCCCGCAGCGCGGGCAGCTTCAGGTGAATGACGCGAATCCGATAGAACAAATCCTCGCGGAATGTCCGCTGGCGCACCAACTCCGCCAGATCCTTGTTGGTCGCCGTTACCACCCGGACCTCGACCTTCACCGGCTCGACCCCGCCCAGCGGTTCGACCATGCGCTCCTGAAGGACCCGCAGCAACCGAACCTGCATAGCTGGCGAAATGTCGCCGATTTCATCGAGAAAGACCGTGCCTCCGTCCGCCAGGGCGAAGCGGCCGGGCTTGTCGCGCCGCGCATCGGTGAAGGCCCCTGCCTTGTAGCCGAACAGCTCCGACTCCAGCAGCGAATCCGGCAGGGCCGCGCAATTCACCGCCACAAACCGCTTCTTCCTGCGCCGCGACAGGCTGTGGATCGCTCGCGCAAACAGCTCCTTACCAGTGCCGCTGGGGCCCTCAATCAGAACGGTGCTGCCGCTCTCGGCAATCCGGGGGAGGATCTCGAACAGTTCTCGCATGGCCGGGCTGCGCCCCACGATGTCCTCGAACGTGTACCGGGAATCCAGTTCCTTGCGGAGTTGTTCGACGTGGCTGAGGTCCTGAAAAGTCTCGACGCCACCGGTGACGGCCCCATCGGCGTTCTTTAGGAGAGCGGTGGAGATGCGCACCGGGATCTGCTCTCCGGCGGCGCTGGTGATCCGGGTTGTGGCGTTCACGATCGGCTTCCCGGTTTCGATCGTGTGCTTCAGTGCGCACGACTGTTCGCAAATGCCGGCGCGGAAAACTTCGGAGCAAGGGCGGCCTAAGGCGTCCTGGCGCCGCACACCCGTGATCCGCTCGGCGGCGCGGTTGAAAGTGGTAATATGCCAGCCCGGATCGATGGTAAAGACGCCCTCGTTGATCGAATCGAGAATCGGATCGCTATTCACATCTAAGTGTAACTACCATCTAATGCAATATGCAAGAGTGCCCTGTCCGAAATCTGGCATTTTGCCTGGCCTGAACGGTGATGCCTGGCCGAATTCTAACGACGGCAACGAGTTGAGGGTCTGGAACCGGGAATGCCTTTCCTTCGGGTGTGAGGCTGGCGCTTCCACAGCATCAGGGTCGCATCTCGCCGGTGTTCGACACGGCCGGCAGCGTCCTGCTCATCGACCTGGAAAACGGTCGGGAAACCCGGCGGGAATCGCGGAGCCTGAATCAAAACGATTTACTGGCTCGGGCTGAAGAGTTTCTGAGGCTGGAGCCGGATATTCTCATCTGTGGTGCGATCTCTGCGCTGCTGGAGACCCTGCTGACTTCGTCGGGCGTACGGGTGATCGGATTCGTGTGCGGGCCGGTAGATGACGTCGTCGCGGCGGCTCTGAGCGGAAATATCGCGAGACCGGGGTTTTCGATGCCCGGCTGTCGCGCCTGGCGGCAGCGCTTGGGGCAAACAGGGAGAAACATGCTGCCAAGAGGCGTCGGAATGGGCATGGGTGGCGGCGGAGGCCTGGGCCGCGGAGCCGCCGGCAGCGGACGCGGAAGGATGGGCGGACTGTCGGCCGCCGGACCGGGCGGAACTTGCGTCTGCCCGAAATGTGGCGAGAGGCTGTCGCACACCGCCGGGCGACCGTGCAACCGGATGGCGTGTCCGAAGTGCGGTTCGAGTATGAGACGGGCGTAACGCGAAAAGGAAGGGTGCACCCATGACGAATCGGCATCGAATTCTGGTGCCGCCGGTGTAGTGGCTGCCGGGCGCGGGGCGACACGGATTGTGAAAGGAAAGGAAATTCAGACATGCCATTTGGAGATGGAACAGGTCCTTTGGGACAGGCTCCCGGAACGGGCCTTGGTGCCGGTTTCTGTTCGGGCTATGGCGCTCCCGGCTCAATGAACCGGAGCGGAGGTTTTGCGGGCCGGGGCGTAGGTTGCCGGGGGCGGAGAAACCGGCAGGGAGCATTCGGCCGGCCCTTTGTGTCGCCGGACCAAGGTGACGAAGTCGGTGCATTGAAGGCCCAGGCCGGATTCTTCGAACGCGCTCTGGCAAACATCCGCAAGCGCATCGAAGGCCTGGAAGCCAAGACAAATTCGGAATAGCGTATCCGGTGAAAGTGGGGCGGTCCAGAACGCCGTCCCAACCCCCAAAACAGGAATCGGAAGGAACTCACGAGGCATGAGAATTGCCATTGCCAGCGGCAAGGGCGGAACAGGGAAGACTACCGTTGCCACCAATCTCGCCTGGGTGGCGGCACGCAACGGGCACAGCGTCGCTTACCTGGATTGCGACGTGGAAGAGCCGAATGGGCACCTCTTCCTAAAGCCGGAGATCGAATCGAGCCGGCCAATCGGGCGGCTGCATCCGAATATCGATGAGCACAAGTGCACCCACTGCGGCCTATGCGGCGAGATTTGCCAATATAGCGCCATCGTCTGCGTAGGCCAGAAGGTGCTGGTCTACCCTGAGTTGTGCCATGCCTGCGGCGGCTGCCTTCTGGTTTGCGCTCCCGGAGCCATTACGGAGGTATTGCGGGAGAGCGGCAAGCTCAGCATCGGGCAATCGGGACAGGTCCGGTTTATCCATGGATTGCTCCGTATCGGGGAAGCGATGAGCACGCACCTGATTCATCAGGTCAAGCAGGCCGCCCCCGAAACGGATTTGGTCATCATCGATTCTCCGCCTGGCGCTTCCTGCCCGGTAATTGAGAGCGTGCGGGGCGCCGACTATGTGCTGCTGGTGACGGAACCGACTCCCTTCGGGCTGAACGATCTCAAACTGGCTGTGGAAATGGTGCGGACGATGAAGTTGCCTTTGGGCGTTGTGATCAATCGCGCCGGCTCGGGCGACGGCCAAACCGCCGAGTACTGCCGCATGGAGGGTATCGAGATCCTGGCGGCAATCCCCGACCACCGAGGGGTAGCGGAAACTTATTCCCGCGGCATTCTGGCGTCGGAAGCGATACCGGAAATCCGAACGAGGATGGAGGAGTTACTGGAACGGCTCTGTGGCGTGACCCCCTTCTGCGAGGTGCGTTCATGAGCGATCTCGTCGGTATCCTGAACGCCGGCCGCAAGCCAGTCAAAGAACTGGCGGTGATCAGCGGCAAGGGCGGAACCGGCAAAACGTCGATTGTGGCTTCGTTCGCAGCATTATCGCGTAGCTCCGTGCTGGCCGATTGCGACGTGGACGCCGCGGACCTGCATCTGGTCCTCGATCCCCGCATCCTGCGCCGGAACGAATTCACGGGAGGCAAGCGCGCCCGGATCGAACCCGGCCATTGCACCGCCTGCGGCAAGTGCGAAGAACTTTGCCGGTTCGACGCCATCTTCTTCGACGGTCCGGGCAATGGCACTGTGGCCAAGACGTTTCGCGTGGATCCGGTGATCTGTGAAGGCTGTGGCGTCTGCGCCTGGTTCTGCGCCGAAAACGCCATCCAGTTCGGGCCGGTTGTGAATGGCGAGTGGTTTCTTTCCGAAACCCGCTGTGGGCCGATGGTTCATGCAAGGCTGGGAATTGCGCAGGAAAACTCGGGCAAACTCGTCAGCACGGTGCGAGCGAACGCCAGACGGATTGCCGAAGAGCGCGGGCTGGACCTGGTGATCATCGACGGTTCGCCGGGCATCGGCTGCCCGGTGATCGCTTCGGTCACCGGCGCGACCCTGGTTTTGGCGGTCACCGAACCGACTCTGAGCGGCCTTCACGATCTGGAACGGGTCGCCGAACTGACGCGGCACTTCGGCATCCCCCTGTTGGTTTGTGTGAACAAGTGGGATCTGAACCCTGAGGTGTGCGAGCGGATCGAGGCGCGTGCGCGCGAGACCGGCCTCGCGCTGGCGGGGCGCGTGCGCTACGACCATGCGGTTACGGAAGCCCAGATTCGTGGAAAGGCGGTCGTCGAATGTGCGGAGGACGGCTGCGCATCCGACGTGCGCGCCGTATGGTCGACGGTCGAAGCCCGTCTGGGGCCTCCAATCCACCGGCAGGCATGACACGGCCAACCGAGATGGGTTTCGCGCCTGCGGTGTATTTGCAGGCAGTGGGATGGGAACCCGGTGCAGTCTGGCGGCGGATTGCCGCTGGACCGGCACGTGTCACAATGGTCGAGGCGGGTTGGCCTGATGCAGAAAACGTTGCGACTGACGGAGGTCGCTTTTCTTAGGGCTTTGGCTTTTTTTTGGTGCGGCGCGCTGGCGATTGGGCAACAAGGGCCCTCTCCGGGAAACGAGCAGGGCACCCAGTTGCCGACATTCCGCAGCAAAGTGAACCTTGTGCTTGTGCCCGTTGTAGTACGTGACGGGCACGGACGCGCGGTCGGTAACCTGGCACAGGGTGATTTTCAACTGTTCGATAACGGCAAGCGGCAGAGCATCGCTGCCTTCTCGGCGATCAGGCATGGGAGTCCCGCGCCGGACGACAACACAGTTGGAAGGACCGCCAGTCCTCAGGGCGCGGCTGCGCCGGCGGCCGTCGACAGCTCGCGAAACGGGGGCCCAGGCGGGGACAGTCATCACCCCCGTCGAAACTTCATCTATATATTCGATGACCTGAACATCAGGTTTGGCGATTTGGCGCGTGTCCGCGTCGCTGCGGCCGCGTATTTCAAGAATGACTTCTCCGCAGGAGACCGCGCCGCGATCTACACCTTGACCGGCAGGCATTCACTGGACTTCACCAGCGACCGAGAGAAGCTCGAAACCGCCGTATCCAAATTGCAGTGGGGGACGGTCGCCGGCCATGGAGGAATGGAGTGTCCCGACGTCAGCTACTATATCGCTGATCTGATCATCGAGAAGGCTGACGGTCAGGCGTTGGACGGCTTGACCTATCGCACTATCGAGTGTGCACACGTGCTTCCGGAAGTGGCGAGACAAATCGCAATGAACGCCGCACACCGGGAAACAATGTTGGGTCGCGACGGTACGAAACTTACGCTATCGACGTTGCAGAGGGCGATTCGGCGGCTGTCGCGATTGCCGGGCGAACGCGTCATCGTATTCGCATCGCCGGGGTTCTTCGCCCAGACTCCCGAAGCGGCCAAAGCGATCACGGAGTTGCTGGAACTCGCAGCCAGGAATGATGTGATCATCCACGGCTTGAGTGTTCGCGGTGTGATTATGGCAGAGGAGGACGAGGATGTCACGCGCCGGGTGGTAATCTCCCGCCGAGTGCCGCCTGCGGCGTCTTCGCCCGGGCAGGTATGGATTCGCTACCAGCGGGAAAGCGCGCGCGCTGACGGCGACGTGATGAAAGATCTCGCCGAGAGTACGGGCGGGACGTTCTTTCACGACAATAATGACCTGCGCGCCGGCTTCGAGCGACTGGGCGTAACCCCCGAATTTTCGTATGTACTGGGATTCTCGCCATCGGAGTTCAAGGCCGATGGCAGCTTTCATCGGCTGAAAGTTCGTATTGTTAACGAGGAGCACACGACGGTGGAGGCGCGGCGAGGCTATTATGCTCTCGCGGCAGGCGCACGGGAACCCCAAGCGACAACCGAACTCGAAGACGCGGTTTTCTCCCGCGTTCAGCACAGCGAGATCCCAGTCGTGCTCCAGATTGGATACTCCAAACCCAGTCACGCCGCTGTCGTGAAGGCTTACGTTGTGGCTCGAATCGACATCACTCCCCTTCACTTCGAGGAGATCGCTGACCGAAATCACGATTCGCTTGACGTGGTCGTTGCGCTTTTTGACTCGGAGGGAGAATACGTGACTGATGCTGCGGAGACCGAAAACCTGAGCCTCGACGACCAGGCGCTCGGGAAGAAAGATCCGGCCGTCACCTTGCGCTGGGACTTCCCCGGCATAAAGCCCGGCGATTACGTGGTGCGGTTTGTGGTCCGCGAGCCGAAGACCGGGGCCACCACGATAATCGATCGGGCGTTGAAAATCTTGTGAGTGCGGTCGGCCTTCTGGCTCCTCGCAGACGCAGTCTTTGGTGACCGCAGATTGAGCAACGAGGCCGCCGACCCGGAGTGTGCGGCCAGCCCCTTGGGGCCCGGCGGCGTTCATCGCGAGATGAATTCGCTCCCGTGATCTTCCGCTGCGCGGGCCACGGGTACTGGGCGGCGCGGACAGCAGCATATAATTGAATTCGGCGGTCGGCGGGTAAGTCGTAAGCGTTTGTAGACCGGTGCCCGGCCCCATGAGAGGTCTTATGAAAGCTCTTTTGCTCTTAGCCTTCGCCGCGGCGGCGTTCGCGAATGATTCCGCCATGGAGATTCTCCACCGCACGGCCGAAACCTACCGCAAGTCGGGCAAGGTCGAGTTCAATGTCACCATTCAGAAGCTCGAAAGCGGCGGAGAAAAGGTCTCGGAGCGCTCCGCTGTGCGGCGTCCCGGGTTCGACCAGATCGATAAGCACGTCCGAAGCGCTGGAATTGCGCGGGAGGAACGATACCTTCAGCAAGGCAAGCCCGTCGGTATCGTGATCGTTCGGGTTATGCGGGATGAGTGGCCGGAAGGGACGCTCCCGGGGGCCCAGTTTGCGATGTACCGCATCGATCAGAAGACCTTTCAGGTGTACAAGGTGAGTACGTACGCGAAGAACACGACGGAGATCGCCTTCTACGGCGACGAGCCTCCCGCGCCCGGCATGAAGGGTGAGGAGGTGAGCATGATCGGAATGGAAGCCCCCGATTTTACCCTCTCCGATCCCTCCGGCAAGCCGGTCCATCTGCGCGATCTGCGCGGAAAGGTAGTAGTCGTAGATTTCTGGGCGACGTGGTGTGGCCCGTGCCGCGCACTGATGCCCCACATCCAAAAGATGCATGAGCAATGGGCGGCTAAGGGTCTGACGGTTTTGGGCCTGGACGTCGGCGAGGATGCCGCTACCGTGGCCAAGTTCGCGAAAGAGCAGTCTTACACTTTTCGTCTGCTGCTCGATGCCGAGCCGGAGATCACCAGCCGCTACTTTGTCCAGTCCTACCCGACGACTTTCGTGATCGACCGCGCGGGTCGAATCGCGTTCCGTGACATGGGGTCGGGCACGCCCGCGGATTTGCAGGCTGCCGTCGAGAAGGCCCTGTCGATCGATTGAGCTCTGGCGTTCGATGGCGTCAGCATCTGCTCCGGAGCGCAGCTCGCCAGGAAATGGATCTTGCAGAGCTTTAGTCGAGGGAGCGGGCCTTAGTAACCTCTGCACAACGATTCAAAGCTACTGTCCCGCCGTCCCCCCGGCACTTCCCGCCAGGAGTTACTTAACTCTTAGAAAAGAGCTAACTGCTCTTCAGTAGGCTCCGCTCAACAATACCAGGGCTCGGTCAGATACGGAATCGTCGCACGCGCGGGCAGCGGCAGGTCCGGAAATTCTCCGGCCCCGGCCTGGTCCCAAATCTTGCGGAAGATCTGGTCTCGCGGCGCGCGCCGGCGCTCTTCGCGCTTTACGGTCTCCTGAATGCTGCGCCACAGTTCGTCCACTTCCGGATCCCGGTGACGCCATGGATAGCAGAGGCCGCGCGAGTCGAACGGTTCGATCATCCGCCGCACTTCCGGCAATTCCAACAGCAGGGAACCTTCCGGCAGCAGAAGGCGAATCGCCAGTTGGACCGGCGCCACCTGACCCGCCAAACCTGCCTTCGCCAGGGCCATCAGGAACTCGCGATAGCTTCGGCGGGTGGTCCAGGGGTGAAACGGGATGAACGTCGGCGCCATCGGCAGATCGTGCGCGCCCATCAGTTCGAGCGCTTCAAAAAAGCCGGCGCGCGTGTGCCCTTTCCGGAGTTTTTCGAGAACCGCGTCATCCAACGACTCCACCGCGCTGGTCACGAAGGCGCAGCCGGTCGCCTTCAAGCGCGGCAGCAGATCCCGGTGATTCAGGATGTGCTCGATCTTGATGGTGACATCGTAGGATAAGCCGGGCCACTCCGCGTGAAGCGCCTCTACGATTCGCATCGCGTGGCCCGGACCGTTGAAAAAATCCGGGTCGCCGAAAGTGATGTGCTCCGCTCCGGCGGTCACCTGGCGGCGGATGTCTTCGATCACCACATCCGGCTGGACGATGCGGAACGCGCCGCGATAGACGGGCACGACCGGGCAATGGCGGCACAGGTGCTTGCAGCCGCGGGAAGCCTCGGTGTAGCCCACGAGCCTTGTGCCCCCCGATGTCGCCAGGCGCGCGTAGGCCGCCAGCGGCGGCAACCCGCTCCGGTCGGGCACCAGAAACTGCTGCCGGCCGAGCGAGGTGCTCGCGCTCCGGCAGCCCTCCCCCCGCGCGATAGCAGCCAGCGTCTGCTCAAACTCCCCCCCGGCGATCGAATCGATTCCGTTGCGCCGCAGCATCTGCTCGTTGAGGGGGGCATACAACCCGTACGCACAGAGGTGCACCCGGGGGTTCGCGGCCTTCACCCGGTCGAGCACCCGCAGGAAAAGGCGCGTGGCGGTGTGCATGGGCAGGTAGAACGCGATCAGCTCTGCGTGCTCGATGACCTCGGGCGGCAGCGGACCGCAGGCAAGGTCGGCCACGGTCACGTCATGGCCTTCGGCGCGCAGCCAGGCCGCGGGAGATGCGAGGCCGAACGGCTGGCGGCCCAGTTCGTAGGTCGAGACGAGCACTACCCGCACCCCTCTATTATGCAAGGACTGCTAAACTGAAGGCGGCCCCATGTACGCAGCAACGTCGATTGCCGAAGAGATCCTCGAACTGAAGAAGCACCGCAAGGCCATTCTGCTCGCACATCATTACCAGGAGCCCGAGATTCAGGACCTAGCCGATGTAGTGGGCGACAGCCTCGAACTGGCCCGCAAAGCGTTGGCGTTCGAAGGCGACGTGATCGCCTTCTGCGGCGTCTGGTTCATGGCCGAAACGGCCAAGGTGCTGAACCCGGGGCGCACCGTGGTGGTGCCGGACCGTGAAGCCAGTTGCAGCCTGGTGGAAAGCTGCCCCGCCGAAGCGATCCGCGAATTCCGCCGGCTCAACCCCGGCCACGTGATCGTGAGCTACATCAATACTTCGATCGAGGTCAAAGCCGAAAGCGACATCCTGTGCACCTCGCGGAACGCGGTCAAAGTTGTAAACTCCATTCCGGCCGAGAAGCCGATCCTGTTCCTTCCGGACGTGAACCTGGGCAACTATGTCCGCAAACAGACCGGCCGCGAAAATATGCAGATCTGGCAGGGTGCCTGCATCGTTCATGCCACGTTCCCGGCGCGGCGCCTGGCGGAAGCCAGGGCCGAGCATCCGCGGGCCAAAGTTGCGGCACATCCGGAGTGCCCGGAGGCGGTGCTGGCGATGGCCGATTTCACCGGCTCCACCTCGGCCATGATCGAGTGGTGCGCCCGCAGCGAAGCTCCGGAATTCATCGTCATGACCGAGAGCGGGATCCATCATTCGCTGGCGCGCGTGGCGCCGGGCAAGCGCTTCTACTTTCTGGCCAACGAGAACTGCAATTGCAGCGAGTGCCCGTACATGAGGCTCAACACGCTCGAGAAACTCCGCGACTGCCTGGCCGCGCTCGAACCGCGGGTGGAGCTATCGCCCGAAATCATGATCCGTGCGCTCGCTCCGCTCGAGCGCATGCTGGCTGTGAAATAGATGACGGCGGCGCTCGTCGATTCCTTCGGCCGGGTTCACGATAACCTGCGCATCAGCGTCACGGACCGCTGCAACATCCGCTGCTTCTACTGCATGCCGGAGTCGGGCGTGCACTTCGTGCAACGCAGCGAGATCCTGGATTTCGAGGAAATCGAGCGGTTTGTGCGGATTGCGGTGAGCCTGGGCATCACGAAGTTGCGGGTCACGGGCGGCGAGCCGCTGGTCCGCCGCGATCTGCCCGTCCTCATCCGGCGCCTGGCGAACATCCCCGGCATCACGGACCTCGCGCTCACCACGAACGGCGTGCTGCTGCCGGAACTGGCCGGCCCGCTCTACGAAGCCGGCCTGCGGCGCCTCAATGTTCACCTGGATACGCTCGACCGCCAGCGTTTCCTCCAAATCACGCGGCGCGACGACCTCGAAAAAGTGCTAGCCGGCCTGGAGATCTCAAAGCGGCTGGGCTACGCGAAAATCAAGCTCAACGCGGTGGCCGTGAAAAATCTGGTCGAGCCCGATATCGTGCCGCTGGCCCGTTACGCGCGCGAGAACGGCTTCGAGGTCCGCTATATCGAGTTCATGCCGCTCGACGCTCAGAACCTCTGGGACCGCGGGAAGGTCTTGCTGGCCGATGAGATCGTTCGGATGCTCTCGGCCGAAATTGCGCCGCTCGTGCCGGTACCTAACCCCGACCCGCGCGCCCCGGCTACGGAGTACAACTTCGCGGATGGGCTCGGAACCGTGGGCTTGATCGCGTCCGTCAGCCGGCCGTTCTGCCTGAACTGCAACCGCGTCCGCCTCACCGCCGACGGGAAACTGCGCTACTGCCTGTTTGCCATCGAGGAGGATGACGTCAAGGCCCTGATGCGCTCCGGGGCGGAGGACGAGCAGATCGCGGCCCTGGTCCGCAGGAACGTGGCCGGGAAGTGGGAAGGCCACGAGATTAACTCCGCCCGCTTCGTGGCCCCGCCGCGGCCTATGTATTCGATCGGCGGCTAGCCTAAGGCGTCGGCGCCGCGCTGCCCTCCTGGGCGGAATCGGCATCCAGCACCTCCCGGATTTTCAGGAGCAGCACGTCCGGAGTGAACGGCTTGTGGAGGAAGGCGCGGGGAGCGCCGCCCGGCGCCCCGATGGCGTTGTCCCGGTACCCCGACATATAGAGAATCTTCAGTTCGGGCGCCCTTTCCGCCAACTGACGGCCCAGCTCGAATCCATTCATCTGCGGCATCACCACATCGGTGAGGACCAGGTCGATCTTGTGCCCGTTCTTTTCGTAAACGGCCATGGCGGCGGTGCCGTTGGCGGCTTCCAGCACATCGTAGCCGTTCGATTTGAGCACCGCCTGAACCAGTTTGCGGACGCCCTCTTCGTCGTCCACCAGCAGGATCGTCTCGGAACCCTTGGGGGACCGCTTCTTGGGCGCCTCTTCGGCCGCTTCGGTAACACGCGGCAGGTAGATCTCGAAAATCGTGCCGCAACCCGGCTGGCTGTAGACCGTAACCTGGCCCCCGGCCTGCTTGATCACGCCATAGACCGTCGCCAGGCCAAGCCCGCTTCCCTTGCCCGGCGCTTTGGTCGTGAAGAGCGGTTCGAACAGGCGGGAACGGGTCTCCGAAGTCATCCCCACGCCGGTATCGCTCACCGCCAGCATCACGTACGAGCCCGGTTGCACACCCACGTTCTTGCTGGCCGGCTCTTCCAGTTCCACGTTGGCCGTCTCGATCACCAGTTTGCCGCCGTTCGGCATGGCATCGCGGGCGTTGGTGGCCAGGTTGACCACCACCTGCTCCAACTGCGCCGGGTCGACCCTCACCCTGCCGAGACCAGGAGTGGTGAGCACGATCATTTCGATATTCTCACCCAGCAGTCGGCGCAGCATCGGCTGGAGGCTGCCGACCACCACATTCATGTCGAGCACCTTGGGCTGCGCGGTGGCGCCGCGACTGAAGGCCAGCAGGTGGCGCGTCAGGGCGGCGGCGCGCTCGGCAGCCCAGATAATCTCGTCGGCGAAGCGCCGGTTCGGGCTGCCGGCAGCGGCTTCCGTCCGCAGCAACTCGGCGTAACCGGTAATGACCGTGAGGACATTGTTGAAGTCGCCCGCCACACCCCCTGCCAGGCGGCCGACCGCGTCCATCTTCTGGGAATGCCGGGCCTGTTCTTCCAACTGCCGCCGTTTGCCGACGTCCCGGAACACCAGGATGGCGCCGCGGACTTCACCCGAATCGTCCCGCACGGGCGAAGCGCTGTGCTCTACCGGCACCTGTACGCCGCTGCGCGAAACCAGCGCCGTGGGGTTGGCCATGTCCACCATGACGCGCTCTTTGAGCGCGCGGGCGATCGGGTCGGCAATCGGCTCATGCGTCGTTTCGTCCAGCAGTTTCAGCACTTCGGAGGCGGGGCGGCCGCGCGCTTCCGATCGTGGCCAGCCGGTCAGAGTCTCGGCCACCGGGTTCAGAAACGTGACGCAGCCTTCCCGGTCGGTGGCAATCACGCCGTCCGCGATACTCGAAAGCGTGGCCGAGAGCACCTGACGGTTCTCCCGCAGAGAGGCGGTCACCCACGTGAGCAGCGATCCGAGGAGCACGAAGATCAGGACGTTCGCCAGCACGCTGAACGACGGCTCCCGAGCCGCCAGGTCCGGCCGGAGGAAGAAGAAGAGGATGCCGATGGCCGAGGCAGCCGTCGCCGTGAGCCCGCCCGTACGGCCGTGAAACCACGCGCTCAACCATACGGCCAGCAGAAACAATGCGGTGATATTCGGCTCCAAAAACCCGCGCAGCAACAGCGATGCGAGAACCGCCGTAGCCGAAAGGGCCAGGGCAAAGACACCGCTGTACAGGGGGGAACGTGGTATCCGATTCGTCACGGCAGGCCCAGCCACAGAATACTACAGCGCCTGGGTGGCAGCGGGTGCCTTTTCATACAGCGGAAGCGTGCCCGGCGGCCGCGTCTTCCAGCGGCGATGGATCCAGAGCCATTGGTCCGGATATTCGCGAATCACTTGTTCGAGAACCGATTGGATGGCCTGCGTGTCGCGCACCGCGTCTCCACGAATCTCGACCGGCGGAAGAAAACGCAGAACGTAGCGGCGCTCCGGGGGTGACCAGAGGGCGAAGCCCGGAATGACGGCTGCGCCGCTGCGCGCGGCCAGTTTCGCGAAGCCGGTGCCGGCGCAGGCGGCCACTCCGAAGAAATCGATGAACGCGCCGCTCTCGGGAGCCGAGTTCTGATCGATCAGAATACCGACCGCACGGTTGGCGGCCAGCGCCTTCAGGATCGAGCGGGCCGAATCGGTCTTCGAGATCAGACGATTTCCGGAGAGCGCCCGGCGCCGCTCCACCAACCGGTCGATATACGGATTGTCGAGCGGGCGAACCACCACGTCCATGGGCTCCACCAGCATGGCATAGGCGAAGGCGCTCAACTCCCAATTGCCCAGGTGCGCGGTGGCGAACAAGATGCCTCTTCCGCGCTTTCGCGCGGCATCCACATGCTCCATCCCCTCACAGCGGATCCAGCGTTCCGGGCCTTGCCTGCCGATCGCCGGAAACTTCGCGAACGCCGCGAGAATGCGGGCGATCGAGAGGAACACGCCGTCGATCAGACGGTCGCGCCCGCCGGCATCCATCTGCGGCATCGCCAGCGACAGATTGCGGCGCGCCACCCGGCGGAGCCTGGGAATGGCCAGGTCGAGCAGCCCTGCGTACCCGCGCGCCAGCCGGACGGCCGCGGCGGGGGGCGCCCATTCCAGCGATTTCAGCGCCGCCACTGCAAGGGCGTACTCCATGGCGTTCCGAAGGACCCAGCGGCGTCGCATTCAACCGCATTGTAACCGGTATCAGCGGCCTCCTGCTCTAAGCAGGTTGCCGATAAGGCTTAGCCGTCCTGCCGGGCTACGAAGCCTGCGGATCCGCCGCGTGTAGTGGTAGTTCCAGCAGAACCCACCGCCCTGTCCGGTCCAGGACAGTAGCTTAACTCGCGCCCGGATCGGTCTAAGTCAGACTTATGCCGGGCTCTCAAGCTCATCGTTCAGCCAGATACTGCGGCGCGAGCTGTTTCGCGGCCTTTCCCGCGGCAACAAATCGTTCCATCCGCCCGGGGGAGCATCTCCTCCGTCTCCCGGGGACTTATCGCTACCCATAAGTCCGGGCAAAAGAGACATTATAGGATTTTTATTAGTCTCACCTCAGAGTTATCCGGCATTTCAATAAATAACTGTATGTTTCCTGACCCCGTATTATCAGTGGCCATAAGAGGCTGGTACGGTCAGACCCGAAATCATGGTACCTTCTAGGCCAATGGGAAGAAAGCGGATCCTGATAGTGGACGATGAATCGTCGATACGGATGCTGCTTCGCGATGCTATTTCAGGTCCGGATATCGATATTATGGTGGCCGAAAACGGCACGCGCGCCATGGCGATGGCTGAGCAGCAAGGTTTTCTGGACTTGGTCGTGACTGATATCCACATGCCCGGGATGGACGGAATGGAACTTGCCGGCCGCTTGGCGGCGCGCGGAAAGGCCACGAAGTTCTTGTTTATTTCCGGCTATTGCGACCGGTCGGAATTCGGACAGAGGCTGTCCGGTTTCCCCTGCGCGGATTTCCTTGAGAAGCCCTTCTCGATCCCGGAACTGCTGCGGGTCGTGAGAACCCTGCTGACCAGAGCATCAGACCCTCCCGCGAGCGCGGACCATCCCCGGCTGTTCGGCTGATTGCGTTAGCAGGCGGCCGGCCGGAGCGCTGCCAGAACACTTTCGTCAACGGTGCCTGTCGTGGGCATCCCCTTGGAATTCTGAAATGCGGCGATCGACTGACGCGTGCGGAGACCCATCAATCCATCCACGGGCCCGGGATCGAAGCCGCAAAAGCTCAGGTAAAGCTGAGCGGTTCGAACGTTCAGGTCCGGCAAGCTTCCGGAACTGAGTTTTTGATAGGCGGCAGCGAGCTTCTCATCGTACCGGTTCTTCACGAAAGACGGACCGTTGTAGCCCTTGGCAAAGCCGGCCCAGTCGTGGCTTTCGAGCGGTTTGTCGAGTTTCGAAGCCTTCAGAAAGGCTCCCACCGCCGTCAATTGCGCATCTTCCGACAGGCTCATGGCCGCAATCATCTGCGAAACTTCTGGAAAGCCGGCCATGGCGCAATTCTGGCCCATGATCTGCCCCAGCCCCCAGGACGCGCTTTGAAGCGCCGCGTCGCGGTCGAGCGCGATGGCCCGCGACAGGCGCTGGTATTGGGCCGCGCCCAGCGGGCCGTAACCGCCGGGTTCCGGGTCGCTGATACTCCCGTCGTCGAAACGCCCTGCTGTCAGGCGGTGAAAGATGTGGCGTTCAAACAGAATCGGCGGCCGCCGGTCCGGCAGGAAGCCGCACCCGGAAGTTTCCACGGTCATTACGGTCCACAACTCGGCGGCCCCGACACCGAGCGTTCCGGTGACGGCATCGATCCCCGCCTGGCTGAGCGCGAGCGATTGTCCAACAAACTCCAGCGACATAAATCTCCTTCTTGCAGGATCTGAGAAAGATACCGCGAAACATGCGGACAACGCAACCGGTAGGGGAGGTTAGCCGCCCGGCGGGCCGGAAACCTACTGATTCTGTGGGGTGGCCAGCGGCTCTGGCTTCACCGCGCGGAGTTGCGCGTCTTCCAGGCGCCGAGCCTCCTGCCAGGTGTAGATCATGCGGTGAACCACGGTCAGGTTGGAGAGTACGGCGATCACCCAGAGCACCGCCGCCATGCGGTCGAACAGAGCGCCGATAATGATCAGCACCACCCGCTCCGGCCTTTCGAGGAAGCCCACTTTGCACTTGGGAATGGCGTTCTCGGCGCGGGCGCGCGTGTAGCTCACCATCACCGACCCGGTCATCACAATGGCCGTCAGGACGATGTAGAAGAAACGGTTGATCGACGCATAGTAGACCAGCAGCCCCATGTAAAGGGCAAGGTCCGAGTAGCGATCCACCACGGAATCGAAGAACCCACCGAAGCGCGTCACCTGGCTGGTCGCACGTGCGACTCGCCCATCTACCATGTCGAACAGCCCCGCTCCCAGCACCACCAGCCCGGCCCAGCGAAAATCCAGCCGGGGATCGGGGGAGCTTCCGGCGCGGGCGAACAGCCACGCAGCCCAGATGTTAATGACCAGCCCGATGGCTGTGAGAGCGTTGGGGTGTATGCGGGACAACGCCAGCCAGCGCACGATCCGGTCGATCATCGCGCCGAAGATCCTGCCGATCAGGCTGGTGAAAGTCATAGCTCAACCGTTTGCATCGTGAATCGTGCTTAGCTTCAGAATTTCGAGTTCCTTCACTCCACCGGGACTCTGCACCCGTACAGAATCGCCGACTTCCCGGCCGAGAAGAGCGCGGCCGATGGGCGACGTCGTCGAAATCTTCCCGTTCGCCGCGTCGGCTTCTTCACTCGTTACCAGATTGTATGTCAATTCTTCTTCGCGTTTGGTATCGAGCACAACCACCGTGGACCCCAGCCCGACCTTCCCATGGGGAATTTTCGAGAAATCGACCAGCGACATTTCGGAAAGCCGCTTCTTGAGCTGGTTCAACCGTGCATTCACGAACCCCTGCCGGTCTTTGGCAGCATGGTATTCGGCGTTTTCGCTTAAATCCCCGTGAGCCCTGGCCTTCAGGATTTCCCTTGGTAACTCAACGTGGAGTTCGTATTCGAGCGTCGCAATTTCGTCCTGAAGTTTCTTTTTGATGTCAGTCATGAAACGGGGATGCCCCCACCGTCACATTATACCGGAAGCCGTCCTCATTACTGTCCTACGATCGTGACATCCTTGGTGAGAGATCCAACCTGAATCCGGAAAACGTTGGAACCGGGAGTCGGCCCCAGTTTCACGCTCACGATGAACGAGTACGGCGACTGGCTGTTGATGGATTGCACCCTGCTGGCAACGGTTCCTCCTCCCGAGACCGGAACCACCGTCGGAGAGGCATTCATGGGAATTCCGGATTGATCCGACACGCGGAAGAGGATCGCCTGGGTCACCACCGTTCCAGCCGCCCCGCTCGCGGCGCTGTCGAGAATCGTGATGTAACCCGGAGTCGTGGACTCGACTCCATACCAATAGGGCACCCGCGTGGCGATGCCCGAGTGCGTTCCCTGTATGGTGATGTAGCCCTCGTACTGCCCCGGAGCCAGCCCGCCGGCTGAAAATTGCACCGGAATCGCGGTGTTCGCACCCGCCGCAAGATCGAAAGTTGCGGAGGAAACCGCCGGCGCCGCCGCCCCCTTCGAAGGCACAACCAGGATCCGGAAAGTATCCGCCGCGGCGCCCACATTCGACACATTCAGGCTGGCGGTCGAATTGATGGTCCCCGAACCCGCTCCGAAGCTGAGCGAGACCGGCGCCGCCGCGGCCGTAGCGTTGACCGCGGCCAGAACGTCCAGAATTCCCACGCCGGCCTGCTGCACTGTCGCCGGCGTGCCCGGAACCAGGGATGCCGGATCCGCCGAATTCACCAGCAGTGAGCGGTACTGCGCCGCCGTCAGCCCGGGACGCGCGGCCTTCACCAGGGCCGCGGCACCCGCCACCAGCGGCGTCGAAAAGCTGGTTCCCTGCTCCACGGCGTAGCCTGTGGCGCTGTAGACGCCGCCGTTCGGATCGAGTTTCTCGGCCGCGGTGTACATGTTGACCCCCACGGCCACGAGGTCCGGCTTGATGGTGAGGTCCACGTTCGGCCCGTGCGCAGAAAACGAGGCGAGCTCGGATGGATTCGTATAAGCGGGTTCCAGGCTGAACTGCAGCGTAATGCGGAGCGATTGGCTGGGGGGCCGGGCGGGAACGCGCAGGCGGACTTGTTCGATGAGCGGGCGGCGCGTCACACTGGGTCCCAGTTTCTGTTTGAGCGCCAGGCCGTCCTCATAGGAAATCATCTCCGACGGCAAGGTGGCCGTCCCCATCGCCATCGTCACGGGCGCTTCCTGATTCACGTTGTCGTAAACCAGGCCGCCGGCCGCGCCGGCTGCCTTCGCATTGTTCAGCTTGGTTTCGAACGTGCAAGTTCCCCGGAAAATCAGCGCGATTGATCCCGAAAGAGAATTCGCGGGCAGAGCCGCGCACGCCAAACCGGTCCCGTCCAGTTTCGCCACATCCGCCACTGTGGCCGTCACCGGGGAAGCGGACATTGAGGCCGACCCCGGCGCCGATTCGAGCGAACTGCCGCCCGGCACCAGCACCGATGAAGCGAACAGCCGATCGTTGGCCGAAGCTCCCACCGCAATCACCGACGCCCCCGAAGCGGGCGACGCTATGGTGACCGGATCGGGCCCGTTGTTCCCCGCCGCCGCCACCACCACGACTCCAGCCGAGGCGGCGCTCTCGAGCGAGGTAACTTCCGGGTCATTCTGCGGCAGCGGAGCGATATCGCTGCCCAAACTCAGGCTCATCACGTCCATGCCGTCCGAAACAGCGTCATTGACCGCTTGCAGAATGGCGCTCTCGGTGGCGTTGTCGTTCACCCCGGGCGTGCCAAACACCTTATAGCTTCCGATGTAGGCCCTCGGCGCTACGCCGCTGATGGTGGCCAGCGGCCCCGCGTTCTGCACGCCTGCCGCCGCCATGGCCGTGGCCGTGCCGTGCCCCACATGGTCGGCCGCGGAGGGGTCCGGGTCGGTGGTGGCGAATAGCTTGGCGTAGCTGCGGGCCACGATCACTTTGTTATTGGCATACGCCAGATCGGCCTGCGTGTCGGCTTGCGGGAAGCCGGTGGGCGCCTGAAACGTGGCATCGTGAAAGCCCGGATGCCCGATATCTATGCCGGTATCGATGATCGCGATCCGGACCCCCGCGCCCGCATTGCCGGCTCCTACCTGCGTCCAGGCTTCCGGAACTTTGTGCAGCGGCAGCGCGTGGTCCAGCAGCAGGTGAAACGTGCGCTCCGGGTATACCGCGCGGACCCCCGGAATCGCCGCGAGAAGCGAGGCCTGATTGTCCGGAATTCGCACCAGCAGGGCGTTATCGACGTTCTCCACCGCTCCGGCAACTTCGCCGCCGGCGTTCTGAATGGCGGAGGTCGCGGAGGCCTGCTCGGCCCGGATGCGGCTGCGATGCAGTTCCGCCTCGGCCGAATGAATGGCTACCCGCCCGGTGGTCCGCGGCGAAACGCGCACAATATGAGCCACCACCGATTCGGTCGAAAGTTCGACGATGTAGCGGCCGGGAACAGTGCCCGCCGCAAACAGCGGGACACATGCGAAAAGGAGCCAGAGACGCTTCATGCAAGAATTCCTGAGATGGACGCTATTTTAGCGTCTCGCGGCCCGCCGCGGTCCCGCCCCGCCTATTGCACCGGCAGGTTCACCGGTTTCGAGTCGATCCCGTTCATCGTGACGACCAGGGGCTGCGAGCCCGAAGGCGCGCCCGCCGGCACCACCGCGTTGATCTGGTACAGCCCGACGAATCCCGGAGTCAGGCCGCTGAACGTGACCTGCGCGCCGGCCCCTCCGATCGTCACCGAAGGAGTCACGTTGGTCTGGGCGAAAGCCTGGGAGGGGCTCGGGTCGCCCGAGGCCGGCTGGTTCGATACCGGTCCCAACCCGTTGGCGTAGATGATGATGGTGTCTCCGCGCCGCGCCGGGTTGGAAGACGTGATCAGTTGGTAGCTGCTATCCTGCACCGCCGGCCCGGGAAACACGCCGGGCGAATAGGCGTTCAGCGGCACCGTGATCAGGTTGCTGGCAAGGCCGCCGAAATTGACCTTCAGCGTCACCGAAGACTGTCCCGAGAATTCCCACGGGATCTGCACGTTCACCTGTCCCGGACTGACGAAGTGAAGGTGCCCGGGAAACGCCATGCCGCCGCCAAAGAAGCTCACGCTAATGGTGGAAAGCGAAACCGGCAGGTAGGGTGTGGACTCGACTTGCCGGGAGTCCGACAGGCCCGCTCCGAAGATCGAAATATACGACCCGGGCGCCAGGCCCTGGCCGGTCTGGAAGGTCGCCGCATCCACCACTCCGTTCGGCGAGATCGAGGGGAAGGGCACCGTGACACCATCCCAGGTTTGTGTCAGCCCGCCGCCGGTGCCGGTGATGGTCTGCTCGCCGGGGACTGAACCGAAGTCTATGGCCACGTACCCGGTTCCCAGCAGGTCCGCAAAGGAATCGCCCTCATGGATTTTGGCCGTGCC
Organism: Bryobacterales bacterium; assembly: GCA_963794265.1. Lineage (GTDB taxonomy): Bacteria > Acidobacteriota > Terriglobia > Bryobacterales > Bryobacteraceae > CAWCDJ01. The sequence goes on along the minus strand of CAWCDJ010000003.1, from coordinate 1,263,877 downwards.
TTTGGTGACGCTGAACAGCAACTGCGCGTCCGGCACGGGCACCCCGCTGGCGTCGATCAGCCGCATCGGGAACAATCTCTGCTGCAAGCCCGTGTTGAACAGGAATGTGCCGCAGCACAGTGGAAAGACGTCGCTGGCAACGCCGCTGCCCACCACGTACTGAAATGGCAGGTGCAGGTCCTTCTTGTTCGACGTGCTGACCACCAGGTAGCCTTGGTAGGATCCCGCGCCCGGCCGGTTACCGCTGAGCGCTACGGAAAAACTGCCCGACTGGCCGGCAGGCAAGGTCAGGCTGGACGGGCTTACCGTCACCAAGGCGTCGGGGCTCGCCACATTGAAGGTGGCAGCGGCACTAGTGAGATTCGTAATCGCCACCGTGCGGCTGATTGACACTGCCGTGGTCGTGAGTGCGCCGAACTCGATCGTATCCGGGACCAGGGTTGCCGACGCGTTCACAGCGTCGCCCACGCTGAGCTTGCCGGCGCCCGCTGCATCCATGCTCGCCGGTCCACCCTGGTCGGTAACGTCCCCGGTCGCGGTATCCACCACCAGCGACTTCAATTGGGCGGGCGAGAGCCCCGAGCCGAACTTCTGTTTCACCAGCGCCACCGCGCCGGCCACCATCGGCACCGCGTAACTGGTCCCGGTGACACCCGCGTATCCGGACGAATTGTAGACCGGCCCGTTGGGATCGTACTTCTGCGCCGCGGTGTAAAGATCGGCGCCCGGCGCTACCAGTTCCGGTTTGATCGCGCTGGTCGGGGTATTGGCGAAGGTTCCGATCGAAGGTCCGCGCGAGGAGGCCGGCCACATGGCGCTGGCCGTGGTGTTGGATGCCAGGAATGTGGGGTCGAGCGTGACGGTGGTGTTCGCGTTGGAAGCCAGGTAGCTCTTCAACGCAACGCCGTCGCTGTTCCCGATCACCATCGTGGGAATGCCGGTATCCTGAACTCCTAAAGAGGAGAAGGGCGTATTCTGCCCGCTCGGCAAATAGAGGACCACCCCGAACGCGCCAGCGTTCTGCGCGTTGATGATTTTGTCGCTGTCGAAGCAATTCCCCCGCTCGATCAGGGCAACCGCGCCGCTCAAAGAACCTGCGGCGAGTGGACTGCACGCGTAGCCGTCATTCCCTGAGGCCGTCACATCGCCGATCGGGGCCGTCAGCGGCGACGCAACGTGCGGCCCGTCGCCGAAAAGTCCGTGAATATTCCCCATGCCCGAACCGTTCACGATGACCGATTGGTAGAGCACATGCGCGTTCATCGTGGCCCCTACTGTAATCGCCGAGGGCGCGGTGCCGGGCGTGTGAATGGTCGTCAGCGTCTGTGGCTTTCCGCTGATATTGCCGTCGTTGCCGGCCGCTGCCACAACCACCATGCCGTTGGCCACCGCGGATTCCACCGCCTGCGCCACGACATCGCACTGGCCGCTGCACGCCGGATCCACGTCCAAAGGACCGGTCCACTCCGGGTCGCCTTCATGCAGCGAGAGCGTCACCACGTCCATTCCGTCCGTCAGCGCGTCCTGTAGCGCCTGGACGAACGCCCCGACCGTGCCGTAGTAATTCACGCCCGGCGAGCCGAAAATCTTGTAGTTCCCCAGAAAGGCTTTCGGCGCGACGCCCTGAATCGGCCCGCGCGGGCTGTTGTTCAGGAAGCCCGCGGCAATCATGGCAATGGCGGTACCGTGTCCCTGCCGGTCGCGCGGCGACAGGTCGTCGGGCCATGCCGTCTCCATCGGATCGTTCGGGTCGGAAGCCGCGGCCAGCATGTCAACATAGCTCCGCGCCACAATCACCTTGTTATTGGTGAAGGCGCAGTCACTTCCGGCGCACCGCGGGAAACCGGCCGGCGGCACGAGCGACGAGTCGAGAAACCCCGGATGACTCTGGTCGATGCCCGAATCGATGATGCCGATCTTGATCCCCGCGCCCGCGTTGGACGACCCGCCCACCGCGCTCCACGCCGTCGAGACGTTGGTCAGGTCGAGCGCCGTGTCGAGGTCCATATAAAGAGGAGGCGTCGGAACCACGTGCGCGACGCCGGGAATCCCACGCAGTTGGGCCGCGATTTCCGGGCTCGCGCTCACGAAGATTGCATTGACCAGCAATTGCTCCGACGAGCGCACCGTGACCTTCCTCCGCACCAACTCCGCCAGGACGCTGCTCTGCGCGGTCCGGATTTTCGCGAGTTGCGCTTTCGCCTGGGGGCTCTGAAGGGCCAGCCTGGAGTGGGTCGTTTGAGCTACCGGAGAATCCTGGAGAATGATCGCATATTCCGCCAGCCGTCCGCCGGGCTGTCCAATCGCTGTGACCACCAGCAGGAAGAGTAGGGGAATAACCTTGGGCATACGCGCAATAGACGTCCTCGGCGTCTGTCCTGTTGCACACCGATCAACTATCTTTCGTACGATGGATCTCATCTGCCACATCCGCGGCGGCGCGCATCTCGCGGACGTCGTGCACCCGTAAGATGTGCGCTCCGTTCAAGATGGCGGCCGTCACCGCCGCCGCCGTGGCGTAGCGAGTCTCTTCCGCGTTTTCGTGCGCCAGGAATGACTTTCGGGAAGGCCCCACCATAATCGGCAGGTCGAGCGCGGCCAGCATCCCCAGCGCGCCCAAGATCAGCGAGTTCTGTTCCTTCCGCTTGCCGAATCCGATGCCCGGGTCGATCACTAGCCTGGTTTTGTCGATCCCCACGCGCCTGGCCCGGCTTACGGCCGCGTCCAGGTCGCGCAGGATCGTCCCCATCGGATCGGGCATCGGCGCCAGCTTGGACCAGGTTTCCGGCCGTCCGCGCATGTGGTTCACGATCAAGCCGGCATCGTGGTTCGAGACCACCCGCGCCAACTGCGGCTCGAAAGTCAACCCTGAGGGATCGTTGATGATCTCAACACCCAGTTCGATCGCCCGTTCGGCGATTTCGGCTTTGTAGGTATCGACGGAAATCGGAATCCCGAGTTGCCCGCGCAGCCTTTTAAGTACGGGAATCAGCCGCCGCATCTCCTCGGCTGCCGAAATTCGCGCCGAGCCGGGCTTGGTCGACTCCGCGCCCACGTCGAGAATGTCCGCGCCCTGCTCCTCGAGTTCGAGCGCGCGCGCAAACGCGCGATCTGGGTCGGAATGCTTGCCGCTATCCGAGAACGAATCGGGCGTCAGGTTCAGGACGCCCATCAGCACCGTGCGCTCACCGAGCTTGATCTCGCGTTGTTTGAGCTTCCAGAAAAAGAGCTTTCTCACCGTTCTCTACAGGTTCGCACATCATTCGTAGCGCAGGCACACAATCGGATCCAAATTTGCCGCGCGGTTGGCCGGGTAATAGCCGAAAAACAACCCCACCCCCACCGAGATCGCCACCCCCATCAGCACCCAAAACGGCGAGAGCGACGCCGGAATCGACAGCAGCGCGCGCACCGCAAACGAGATCAGCCCTCCGATCAGGACCCCGATCACGCCCCCGGTGCCGGAGAGCATCACGGCCTCCATGAGGAACTGCGCGCGAATATCGGACCGCCGCGCGCCGATGGCTTTGCGAATCCCGATCTCGCCGGTCCGCTCGGTCACCGAAATCAGCATGATGTTCATGACGCCGATGCCGCCCACCAGCAGGCCGATGGAGCCGATCGCGCCGGTCAGCAGCGCCATGGCTCCCGTGAGCTGGTTCCACAGGTTGGTGAAGAAGTTCGGATCGGCCACGTCGAAATCGTTCTCGGCGCTATACGGCACGCGGCGGCGCCGGCGCATAGAATCCACCACCTGGTCGCGCACGGCATCCAGGCTGGCGTCTTCGCGCACCGTGAAGATCAGAAAGATTTCGCGGACTTCGGGATAGTTCTTGTGAAAATTCGAAAGCGGAATTACCGCGAACTGGTCCACGCCATAGCCGCCGAACAGCCCCGGATCCTTCTCGAAGACCCCGATGACCTCGTAGAGCCTGCCGTTGAGCCGCACCTCTTTGCCGATCGGATCGGTGTGGGGGAATAACGAGTCGGCAATGGCGTTGCCGATCACCACCACCGAGCGTTCGTGCTCTTCGTCGAACTGCGAGACGTAGCGGCCGGTCGCCACCGTGAACAGCGGCAGGGCAGCCGCGTAATCCGGCTCCGTGCCGCGCAGAATCAACCGCTCCACGTGTTCGTTCCCGTAGGAAATGGAATCCGATTGCTCCCCCAGGTTGATGCGCTGGGCGAAGGCCGTCGAAACATCCAGCCCCGGAACGTTTTCCTTGAGGTACCGGGCATCCGAAATCTCTAGGTATTTCCGCGTGCGGATTTTCGCGGGCAGCCGCCCGGCCCCCGTGAATCCCGGCGGAATCCGGGTGATGAAGAACGAGCGCGACCCGAAAGAGTTGATGCGGTTGAGAATGTAGCCGTTCAGCCCGTCGATGATGGCGGCCACCGCAATCACGCTGGTCACCCCGATCACGATCCCCAGGATCGTCAGGAACGACCGGGCCTTGCGCGACCGCAGCGTATCCATCGCCACCAGCAGGTTTTCGTGCAACTCCGAGCGCGTCATCGTCACTCCGTCCGCAACGCGACCACGGGGTCGAGTTTCGCAGCCTTCATGGCCGGATAGATGCCGAAGAACAGGCCGATGATCGAGCTGAGCACCAGCCCGAGAATCGCTACCCACGTCTCCACCGCCGCCGGGAAGGCAGTCAACTGGCGAAGCGCCAGCGCGCAAAGGAAACCGATTCCGACGCCCGACGCCCCTCCCACCAGGCACTGCAGCACGCTCTCCATCAGAAACTGGCGCATCACATCGCTCTGGGTGGCGCCGATGGCCCGGCGCACGCCGATTTCCTTGGTCCGCTCGGTCACGCTCACCAGCATCACATTCATGATCACGATGCCGCCCACCACCGCCGAGATCGAACTGATCATCACGAACACCGCGAAAAACGCGGAGCTGATGCTTTGCCATAGCGAGATGTAGCTCTGCGCCGTGCCGATGAAAAAATCGTCGTCCTTGCCGGGGGCGACGTGGCGGCGCGCGCGCAGAACGCGGCGCGCCTCGTCCTGCGCCATGTTGAAGACGCGGTCGCCGCCGGCGGCCTGTACGCTGACCGTCAGGCTGTTGCGCTGCCCATGGAGTTTCAGGTAAGTGCGCAGGGGAACGACGATGAACGTGTCCTGGTCCTGGCCGAGCACGCTTCCGATCTTCTCGAAAGTGCCGATCACCGTGAATTCGGCGCTCCCCGCGCGGATGACTTTCCCCATCGGGTCGGCATCCGGGAAGAACTCCTGCGCCACGCGGTCGCCGATCAGGCAGACATCCACCGCGTGCCGGTCTTCGAGGTCCGTGAAGTAGCGGCCCAGGGCCACGGTGCGGGTATCGATCACCGCCATATTGGGAGTATGGCCGTACATCGTGCCGTCCTCGAGTTCGTGGTCCTTATAGCGCAGATCGGCGCCGCTGCTCAGGGTCGCACCCACCGCGCCACAGTGCGGGCAGGCCCCGGCCACCGCGTTCAAATCGTCAGTGTCGAGATACTTGTTGCGCTGGGCCTTGGTCAACACCGTGAAATCCGTGACCGCGAACGGCAATCGCGACACGCGAAACACGTTCGTGCCGAGATCCGCAATTTTGTGTTCGACGTAGAGATTGGCACCCTGCACCAGGGTCATCACGGTGATCAGCGTGGCGACCCCCATAGTCAGGCCCAGCACCGTCAGCGACGCGCGCAATTTGTGAGCGCGAATCGAATCGGCTGCCAATGCCAGATTATCAGCGGCCCCGATCATGCAGACTGCGATTTTAGCGTAAGTGCGCCGCCAACCTCCGGTCGAACCGGTTCCGGCCCGAATTTCGCCGCCAGCCCAGCCATGCTCCGAGCGGACAGGCCCGTCCCGAATGCTAACCTGGAAGGTTGCCTCATCACCCTTTTTTCAGGCCGTACCTTGCCCTGGCCGCGGTTTGCTTCTTCTGGGGAACAACGTACCTGGCGATTCGAATGTCTCTCGAGTCGTTCGCGCCGCTGCCCCTGGTGTCGATCCGGTACATCATGTCCGGATCGCTGCTGGTGCTGTTTGCCAAGGTGCGCGGGGCGTACCTGCCGCGCGGCCGCGAGTTGGCGGCCATGTGCTTCAGCGGCTTCTTTACGCTCGGCATCGGAAACGGCTGCCTGGTCTTCTCGGAGCTTACAGTGCCCAGCGGGATCGCCGGACTCATCATCACCATTTCGCCGTTCTGGATGGTCGGGATGGAAGCCCTGCTGCCCGGCGGCGAGCGCCTGCACGCGCCCACCATCGGCGGGATGGCCATCGGGCTGCTTGGCGCATGTCTGCTGCTTACTCCCGGTTCGGGGCCGCAAAGCGCTCACCTGAGCCTGTTCCACGGTTTTTTGTTACTGCAGTTCGGCATGGCCGGCTGGTCGTTCGGGTCGATTTACCAGCGCCGCCAGACCGGCAAGACCCATCCGAGCATCGCCGGAGGCGTGCAGCAGTTAGCCGCGGGTTTGATCCTCTCGCCGTTCGCGATGGTGTTTCACGGCCATCCCATCCATTGGAGCACCCGCGGCGTGATGGCGATCCTTTATCTAGTGTTTTTCGGATCCATCGTCGGCTACAGCGCGTACGCTTTCGCGCTCGACCGCCTGCCGGTTGCGATCGTCAGCATCTATCCTTACGTGAACGCGGTGGTCGCCGTCTTCTTGGGCTGGCTCTTCTACCACGAACATTTCGGCCCGCGCGAGGCCATGGCCATGCTGGTGATCTTCGCCGGCGTTGCCCTCGTCAAGCGCTATTCGATTGGGCCGGGCAAACCCGCGCGGCAGGCGTGATAGTATTGTAAGACCGACACCGAAGCCTGTTCCGCGGACTGTCTGCTTCTTCAGTCCCCCGCATGGCGCCTTGCCGGAAAAGAAACCGGCGCATGGGCGCTAGAGGGGACCGCGGAATGAAAATCCTGCTCTATAATCCTGACAACGGCGTAACACAGAACTTCATGCCTCATTTGTGGATGTTTCTGTTGCAGGCACTTACTCCAGCCGGCAACGAAGTCGTGCTGATCGACGGAAACACTCAACCGATGAGCGATGCGGAGTTAGTCCGCTTTGCCCTGAACGAGCGCGTCGAGTTAGTCGGCATCGGCGCCATGACGCGGATGATCGCCAAAGCCTACCGGGTGGCGGACGCGCTTCGCCTTGCCGGCATACCGGTGGTGATGGGCGGGCCGCACGTGACGGAAGTGCCGGATGAAGCGCTCGGCCGGGATGGCGGACCCCGCCATGCCGATGCCATCGCCCTCGGCGAGGCCGATGAGACCTGGCCGCGAATCGTCGCGGATGCGGCGCGGGGCCAGTTGAAGGAAGTCTACGCTCCGATAGACCTTTTCGGCCAGGAGCGCAAGCCCGATTTACAGGACTACCCGCCGATTCCATGGGACTCCCTGGACATCGCTCAGTTCAACCGCATCCCCCGCCTGATGCGGCGCATCATGAACCACTTCGGACAGCCCTGGGAGACGTTCCACATCATCCCGATTGAATCCGGGAGGGGCTGCCCTTATGGGTGCGAGTTCTGCACGGTGACCGGGTTCTTCGGCGACTCCATCCGTTTCCGCTCGAACCAGAGCATCGTGGATGAACTCCTGCGGCTGAAAGCGCGCGCCGATAGCACCAACGGAAAGATTGCTGTATTCTTCGTGGACGATAATTTCGCCATTAACGTGAAGCGCACGAAGGCGCTGCTGCGCGAGATCATCGCGGCCGGAGCCCAACTGGCCTGGGTGGGTCAGATCAGCGCCAACCTGTTGCGGGACCAGGAACTGATCGACCTGATCGCGGATTCCGGAGGGAAGTGGATCTTCATCGGCATGGAGTCGCTCGACTCCGCCAACCTTGCCAGTGTAAAGAAGAGTTTCAATAAGCCGGCGGAGTACGCGGGCGTGTTGGAATCACTGGCCCGGCGGAACATTTACGCCATTACGTCGTTTATCTTCGGACTGGATCACGACACCCCGGGCGTGGCGGAGCGCACTTTGGCCGAGATTCGCGAGTGGCCGCCGGTGCTGCCGGTATTCGGCCAGATCACGCCGTTCCCGGCCACACCCCTCTACGACCGGCTTGAGAGGGAGGGCCGGCTCACGCGCCCCAAGCACTGGCTCGACTTCGCCCCTTTCCAAATGGCCCACGCACCCCTGCGGATGACGGTTCCGCAGGTGCAGGAAGAGGTCCGTTCCGCCTGGATGAACTCGTATAGTCCGGCCGCCACGCGGCACGCGTTGGACTCGATCGCCGATGAGCCCGTTCCCTATAAAATCAGCCACCTGGCCGCGCGGCTTTTCTTCCGCGGCATCTATTTCCCGCAAAAAGGCGCGTGGGCGTGGACCCGGCTGATTGCGCAGAACCGGAGAGCGATTTTTCAGATCGCACGGGAATGTTTCACCCAGTGGAGCGGAAGAAACAAGGGCGAACTTCGCGCTTTCGACGGCGGACCCGTGGGCGGCGGTCCTTTGACGGCGGATGCGCCCGCCGATTCATCGTCGAGTTAGCGCAACTCCCCGCCGCCGACGAGTTTCGCGCCGATCGCGCCGCCTGCGACGCTCAACCCGGTGATGAACAGAAAGAACGCCGCCAGCGAAAGAAACAGCACCACGAAGATGCCCGGGCCGGTTTGAAAGAAGCTCATCAACTGCTGGACCATCGGATCGTGGGCCGGCAGAGACTTCATCTGTTCCTGAAGTAACGAACCTAATCGTCCGTTGAGCGCGGCGGGCACCTGTTGGGCGGTGAACAATACAGACCACAGCCCGAACATCAGCAACCCGGTGATCCACCCCATCCGCGCGCCCGCGCCGACGTTCAGCAGGCTGCCCGTCTTCCGGTGGTAAAAGAACACCGCGAAGAACCCCGCCGCAATCCAGTTCAGGAACGGCACAAAGCTCAGCACGGTTGCGCACACCGCCACCAGCAGCGCAATCCGCACCGCTATCGGGTTGTGGAAGTTCAGCGGCGGCGGCGCCTGCCGCGGAGCCGGTGCAGGCGTTAGAGGCGCGGCGGCTTCCGAAGGCGGCGACTCGGTATTCTGCCAGTTGGCTGTATCCGGGACGACGATCTCTCGTTGCGGCTTTCCGCACTTATGGCAGAACAGAGAGCCCGGCGCGAGTTCGGTTCCGCATGTGCAAGTTTCTGGCATTATCGCCCGCAGGCACTTTCAGTGTGACGCAGCCGGACACCCGCAGGCAACTACCGAAAGCGAACCTTGACGTCGGGCCGGTTCTCGAGCCGCGTGCTGTCGAGGAACCGAACGCGCGCCGGATGCGAGGTCATGACCACGGATTCGGTGTGCACCCCGTCGCCGGTGAAGCGCACGCCTTTCAGCAGGTTCCCGTCGGTCACCCCGCACGCGGCGAACACCAGGCCGCGGCCGGGGGCCAGCTCCGGCGTGTTGTAGACGCGGTTCACGTCGCGAATGCCCATATCCTGCATGCGCTCCTTCTGCGCGTCGTCCTTCACCACCAGGCGCCCCAGGATCTCGCCGTTCAGGCAGCGCAGCGCGGCCGCCGTCAGCACCCCCTCCGGCGCTCCGCCCGACCCCATGACGGCGTGCACGCCGGTCCCGGCCACCGCCGCCGCGATTCCGGCCGAGAGGTCTCCGTCGGAAATCAGCCGGATGCGCGCGCCGGCATCGCGGATATCGGCAATCAACTGCTGGTGCCGCGGGCGGTCGAGCACCACCACCACCAGGTCGTCCACGCCCCGCTGCAGGCGGCGGGCGATGGCCTTCAGGTTCTGCCTGACCGGCGCGTCCAGTTCCACCGCTCCTTTGGCCGCGGGGCCCACCACGATCTTCTCCATGTAGCAATCCGGGGCATGCAGCAGCCCGCCGGGTTCCGAAGCCGCCAGCACCGTGATCGCGCCGGCGCCGCCGGTGGCGCAGAGGTTCGTGCCTTCGAGCGGGTCCACCGCTATGTCCACGGGTATCGGCGTCCCGTTGTTCCGGCTCCCCACGCGTTCGCCGATGAAGAGCATCGGCGCTTCGTCGCGCTCGCCTTCCCCGATCACGATCGTGCCGTCAATCGCGATCGTATCCAGGCAGCGGCGCATCGATTCCACCGCCGACTGGTCGGAAGCTTTCGGATCGCCCATTCCCATCGTGCGGGCGGACGCGATGGCGGCATCTTCCACCACGCGCAGCAATTCGAGCGAAAGGTCGAACATGTGGTAGCTTTCTCCTCATGGACAATTACACCATCCTGGTGCTGGCTGACCCTACGGAACCGCAACTTGCCATGCTCGAACAGCTGCCGCCGGAAACCGGGATCGCTGTAGGAAACACGGTCGAGGCATTCGAGAGAGCCGCTCCCGCTGCCAATATTATTTTTAACTGGTCGCTCTCCGGCGGGCTGCTGCGCGACGTATTCCGGATGTGCCCGCACGTACAATGGGTACACACCCGCGCCGCGGGCCTGGACAACCTGTTATTTCCCGAACTGATTCAGAGCCCGGTCGTGCTGACGAACGGCAGCGGCGTCTTCAGCCCCTCGCTGGGAGAGTTCGCCCTGGCCGCCATCCTTTTTTTTGCCAAGGACCTGCGCCGGATGGTTCGTAGCCAGGAGGCGGGCAGGTGGGACCAGTTCGACATCACGAACATCGAGGGCCAGACCGCCGGAATTGTCGGTTACGGCGACATCGGGCATGCCGTGGCCGCCCGCGTCGGCCCCATGGGCATGCGGATCCTCGCGGTGAATCGCAACGGCAAGGCGGAAAGCCCGGATCCGCTGGTGAGCCACCTCTACGGGTCCGCGGATCTGCTGGAAATGATCCCGGCTTGCGATTACCTCGTGGTCGCCGCCCCGCTGACAGCGGAAACGCACGGGATGATCGGCGCCCGCGCATTCGCCGCCATGAAACCGACAGCCGTGATCATCAACATCGGACGCGGCCCGGTGATCGACGAAACCGCCATGATCCAGGCTCTGGCAGCCGGCATGATCCGGGGCGCCGCGCTCGACGTATTCGACCAGGAGCCACTGCCCCCCGGCCATCCCTTTTACTCGCTCCCGAACGTATTGCTCTCGCCTCACTGCGCCGACCACACGCCGGATTGGATGGAGCAGGCGATGCGCTTCTTTCTCGAGCAGTTTGAGCGGTTCCGCAGGGGCCAGCCACTGAAGAACGTGGTCGAAAAGCACCTGGGTTACTGAGGGTCGAGCAGCGCCTCGCACCACAGTGATCTCGTTGCGACCGCCGAGAAACCGGGTGGCATCCGGCTCGCCGGGGTTTTTTCGGAAACGGTCCGTCCCCAGGTTGCCCTGAAGCACCTGGGCTACTGAGGATCGAGCAGCACCTTGAGCGTCCCCCGCGACGCCGCACGCTCGAACGCGCGCGCGGCTTCCCGCAGGGGGAACCGCGCGGCGATCATCTCTTCCACCGGAATCACGCCGTGCTCGAGCAGCGGTAGCGCCTCTTCGAAACGGCCGCAACGTGAGCCCACGAGCGTGATCTCGTTGACGACGATCGGCGCGGTATCCACCCCCACCACTCCGTGCACGGTGGATTTCAGGATCAGGGTGCCGCGCGGCCGCGTCATGGCCACCGCGGCCCGCATGCCTTCGGCGCTGCCGGTAGCATCCACCACCCAGCCGTAGGCCGCGGCGGGAAGCGCTCTCGCGATTTCCGTGGTCACCCCGGCTTTGGCGGCGATTCGCAATTTCCCGGCATGCCTGCCGAACTGGTGCACACGCAATCCCCGGGCCTGCAGCACCATCGCGATCAACAACCCGAGTTTCCCGTCGCCCAACACCGCCACGGCTTCGCTGCATGGAATAGACACCTGGTCCAGGATCTCGCACGCGGCGGCCAGCGGCTCCGCGAAGACGGCGCGCTCCAGCGGCATCGAATCCGGAAGCACGTGCAGGTTGCTCTCCGGCAGAGTCAGGAATTCGGCGAACGCCCCCGGGTGCCGGACGATTCCGAGCACGCTGCGTCCGGGACAGTGCCGCCCCAATCCGCGCCGGCACCATTCGCAATCTCCGCAAGACAGGTTGATTTCGCCCACCACGCGCTTGCCGGTCAGCGCCGGCGTCTCGGCCTCCACCACCTCGGCTACGAATTCGTGCCCGGGAATTCCGTCGAAGCCATAATACCCCCGCTGCAATTCGAGGTCGGTGTTGCAAATTCCGGCCGCCAGCAACCGCAGCAGCGCATACCCCTTCGGGCGCCGCGGCACCGGGGTCTCCCGCACGGTGACCACGCCCTGTTCCAGGTGGACGGCCAGCATCCCCCTATAATAGAACTTCATGCCCGCGGAGCTTGCCTGTTTCGAGGAACGGTGCCGCGCCCGTTTCCCGATCACCGAATTGATCTATAGCTGCCCTCAGTGCGGAGGGCTTCTGGAAGCCGTCTACGACCCACCGGACCGGCCGGCCGCCGATTGGAAGCGCTTGTGGCGCGAGCGCCGGGCGTCCAACGCTCCGCTCGACCAGAGCGGCGTGTGGCGGTACCGCGAGTTCATCAGATTTCTCGATGATTACAGCCGCGTGGTCAGCCTGCGCGAGGGCAACACTCCGCTGCTCGATGCTCCGGCCGCGGCCGAGTACGGCGGCCTCGATCGCCTGACCTTCAAGCACCAGGGATTCAACCCCACCGGCTCGTTCAAGGACAACGGAATGACCTGCGGGGTGGCCCAGGCTCTCCGTCTGGGATGCGAGCGGGTGGCCTGCGTCTCCACCGGCAATACTTCTGCTTCCATGGCCGCCTATGCCAGCGCGGCCGGATTGCAGCCGGTCATCTTCATCCCGAATGGCAATATTTCCTATGGCAAACTCGCCCAGGCCCTGGAATACGGCGCCCGCACTTTCCAGGTGGAGGCGAATTTCGACCAGATCCTCGCGCTCGTCCGGCAACTCGCCGAAAAGCTCGGCATCTACCTGCTCAATTCGATCAACCCGTTCCGCATCGAAGGCCAGAAAACCATCATGGTGGAGTTGATGGACCAGCGCGACTGGCGGGTTCCGGATTGGGTCGTGCTGCCGGGCGGCAATCTGGGCAATACTTCCGCATTCGGCAAGGCCCTACGCGAAATGAAAGAATGGGGGTTAATCCCCCGCCTGCCCCGGCTGGCCGTCGTACAGGCGGAAGGGGCCGCCCCGTTTTATAGCCTGATGCACGGCTCGGATCGATCCCGGCTTCGTCCGGTGGAGCATCCCGAGACCCTCGCCACGGCCATCAAAATCGGCGACCCGGTTTCCTGGCCAAAAGCCCTGCATGAGGTCTGCGCGTCGAACGGCCTGGTGGCTAAGGTCACGGAGCAGGAAATTGCCGATGCCAAAGCCATCATCGGCCGATGCGGGATTGGCTGCGAACCGGCTTCCGCAGCCACGCTGGCCGGAATTCGGAATTTCGTCGCGGACGGCACCATGCGGCCGGATGAGGACGTGGTCGCCGTGCTCACCGGAAATGTTCTGAAAGACCCGGATTATATCTACCGATATCACACACGAGTACTAAAGGATGGACCTGGCAACTTAATTAACTCGACCTATGCAAACAGCCCTACTGTGGTAGCCAATGATATGCGCCAGATTGTTGATTTATTAGCCAGTTGATATCGACTACCCACATTTGGGGGAGAAATCTTCACCCACAATTTAGCATAGGGACTTTCTTGTGTTTCCTATTGTCATAACCTAGACGTTCTGGTACATGTGTACTATGTTGTGTTCGAAGAAACCAACAACGCGGGCGAACTCGACGCAGGTCTTGCGCAAGGAACTGGAATGTCTTTACGCACGGCGGTCGGTGATCGATGCCCTCATTGAGTCACTCGAGAGTTATAGCCGCTCCCGCGCACGAACGCTGGTTGAACTGCGCAAGCGCAAAACTGCCTAATCTCCCATGAGCGGACGGATGCGCGCCGAAAGGTCGGCTTCGGAGAGGACGCCCGGGTGATACATTCGGACGACTCCGGCCCTATCGATCAGCACCAGGGTCGGCGTGGTGCTGGCGCCGTAGGTGCGGAAGTTGGCGGCGCTGAGCGGCACGGGCACGGCAGTCAGTTCCGCGTAGTACTGCCGGCGAACGCGCTCGATGTATTCCCTCTCGGCCGCCGGCGTGGCGTCGTTCCCGCCCGCCACGTAGCCGTATCTCCGGGTGGGGGCGATCACGACCATCCCCTGCGGTCCGTAACGGTGCAGGATCGATGCGATCACCGGCCCCTCGGCTTTGCAGTCGGAACACCAGTGAGCCCAGAAGAAGAGCAGTACCGGGTGGCCGCGCAGGGAGGAAGCGGGCGGCGGTTTCCGTCCCAGCCAGTCCCCCGGCTCGAGGGGCGGAGCGGGTTTCCCTTCCAGATTCAGCAGGTTGATATTCTTCTGAATGCGCTCGTGTAGCGAGGTGGCTCCGAACTCTGCCAACTGCTCGCGAAGGTAGCTCAAGGCTTCGCCCCGCCCTTCTCGAGCTTCGAGGATCCCCGCCTCGACTTCGATCGCGGCACCTAGCGCGGTCGGCAGCCACGGGTCGTCATCCAGTTTGCGGCTTTTGAGAAATTCCAGCACCATCTGGCGGGCACTGGCCGCATAGTGTTCCGCCTCCGCGTACCGGTGGAATGCCAGCGCGCCGCGCGCAATCCAGGAATCCGCCGCCGCCAGCTCCGGAGTGGTGCCGGAAGACTCGCGGTACACCTGCGCGGCTCGCTCGGCCCCCGGCAGGTCCTGATGGTTCAGGAGGCCGACCACGTCGGTAACCAGCGAGAAACAGGCGATGAAAACGGGGACGATCATTCGGCCACGATCAACTTCTTCCGGATGCGCCGGTAGAACTTGTGATGGCACGCCCGGCACTTGAACGGTCCTCGGAACATAGCCCAGGCGACCCGATCGATCAGATTCTCGACCGGCAGGGGGAATATGTCCGACCTCCCACAGGCGGGGCAGCGGACCGTGTCGACCGGCTCAAAGTCTTCGGGCTGTGCGTAGTAGAGCACTCGCTTGATCCACTATACAATGGAATTGCTCTTGGTCCCGGGTACGAAGGGAGATGCGTTCGCTTGGCATCAACGGATGATTTCAGCACGATGCGGCCCGAGCTCGAAAAGCAGTTTCGAGCCTTGTCCGCCGACGCCCCTCTGGTCACGCGCGCCCTGGGTTTTCTCGAGGAGTGGCTCTCCGCCCCGCTCTATGCGCCGCATGCCGTGGCGCTCCGCGGGCATGTCCGCAACGGGCAATTCGCGTTGCTGCTCGATTCGTTCTATCAACTGGTACCCTTCGGCACGGGCGGCCGCCGCGCCCGGGTCGGGTTCGGACCCAACCGCATCAACCGGATCACCGTTTCCATGTCCGTCCAGGGACACTGCAATTTTCTGAGGGAAACCGGGGCCGCAGATCGGTCCCGCCGCGTAGTAGTGGCTTTCGATACCCGCCAGTTCGCTGATATCGCGGGCACTTACGCGTTTCTCGGAAGGGACAATCCGCTGCTCGAGCTGACCTCCCGCGACTTGGCGCGCCTGGCGTGCGAGATCTACGCCGGCAACGGGTTCGAACCGTTCGTCGCCGGCCTGAACGCCGAACACGAATACCTCTCGACCCCCGAACTCTCTTTCGCCATCCGCTATCTGGAGGCAGCGGGCGGCATGAATGTCAGCGCGTCCCACAATCACCCGGACGACAACGGCTTCAAATTCTTCAACCGGCAGGGGGCCCAGGATGTGCCGCCGACCGATCAGGAGATGGCCTCATTTATGAGCGACGTCTCCGAAATTCGCCGCGCGGCATTTGAGGATGCCCTGCGCGATTGCGCCATCCACCCGCTCCCCGAAAGTTTGCATGCCGCGTACCTTGACGCGAACCTGGCGCTGCGCAGCAAGCCCGCCCTGCCCTTGACCGTGGTGTACACCCCGCTCTGCGGAACCGGCAACGGCAGCGTGGGGGACGTACTGCGGGCCGCTGGATACGACGTCCGGCTCTATCCGCCGCACAGCGGCTATGACGGCACCTTCGCCGCCGTACCGCTGCGGCTTCCCAACCCGGAGGTGCCCGCCGCAGCATCCCCCGCCCTGCCCTTCGCAACCAGCCAGAACGCCGACGTGGTGCTTTCGACCGACCCCGACGCGGACCGCCTCGGCGTGCACGCGCGGGATGCCGGCGGCAACTGGCGCTATCTGAACGGGAACGAAATCGCCGCCGTGCTGGCCTACTACCTGTGCCTGGACCAGGATCTCGGACCGCGGCGCTCCGGCCTGCTCATCAAGACCATGGTGACGACCGGCGCCCTCACGCGGATCGCCGAGCGGTGCGGATGCCGGATCGTGGGTGACCTGCTGGTGGGCTTCAAGTACATCGCGCACGTGCTTCACCTGCTCGAAACCGAGGGCCGGTACGGGGACATCGCCGCCGCTCCCTCGGACCTCATCATGGCCGGCGAAGAGAGCCACGGTGTGTTGCTGACCCCTGCCATCCGCGACAAAGACGCCGCCGGAGGAGCCCTGGTCCTGTGCGAGCTGGTTTCACAGCTTCGTGCCGGCGGCCGCCTGTTGACGGATTACCTGGACACCCTGGAGCTCGAGTGCGGGAACTACCAGAACGCGGCGCGCAGTATCGTCATGAAGGGCATTCGCGGTGCGGCGCTGCTGTCTGAGATGATGGGGTCCCTGCGCGAGCGTCCTCCGGCCGAGTTGGGCGGGTTTCCGGTCCTCCGTGCGCGCGACCTGCTCTCGCCGGAATATGGCCCGCTGCGCAGCGAAACCGAGCGGCTTTCGCGGAATTTCCTGGTTTACGAACTGGAAGCCACGCAGGTCGTGGTGCGTCCTTCGGGGACCGAACCCAAGGCCAAGGTCTATGTCGATGTCGAGGGCGCCCGGCTTCCCGGCGACGCCGCGCACAGCCGGGCCGCCGCCGCCGGGTTCGCCGGAACCCTGGCGGCCCGGGTCGCCACCGAGTGCGTCGCACGAGTCGGATACCACCTGTCGCCCAGCGCCGCGCTCCTGCCGGACCACATCGATCTCGATCTCAAAGCCGCCTTCGATACAAGCTTCCGGGCCGACCTCATCGCCGCCGCCGGAACCCTCAATTCCCTCGCTCCGGATGAGCAGCTTTCCTGGCTTCGCCGGCTGCTGGCACCCTATGGCTCGGGTTCCGATCCCTTGGAATCGGCGGGCCCGGCGCTGGCTCACCTGGTGCGGTCCCTGGTTTCTGAGGGGGTGGATTTGCAGGGCCTGTCGAGCGTGGTTTGGGGCCCCGGCGTCCCGGATGCCCGCTAACGTCCGCTTGCCCGCGCCACCGGAATCGAGGCGGGAGCGTTCCACTTCCAACCGTTGGCCCATCGCACGGCGGTGATCCGGGAAATGTGCGATACCGGTGGATCTTGGGCCTGCATCAGGCAGGCACAGAAGCAGGCGGCAAAGATCAGGCGCACCATGCCACCAGGATACGCGCCTGGCTAAGATTGATCGGAAGGAGAAAAGACGCACCTATGGGCAGCCACCGGCTGTGGCGTGTTGAAGCTTTGGTGCGGATGAGAGGACTTGAACCTCCACGGAGTTGCCCCCACTAGGACCTGAACCTAGCGCGTCTGCCAATTCCGCCACATCCGCATGATCGGTGCGGAGAATTCAGACTACGTCGACGCCCATGCTGCGGGCGGTGCCGCGGACCGAGTTCATGGCCGCTTTGATGTCGAAACAGTTCAGGTCGGGCATCTTGATCTTGGCGATCTCTTCCACCTGCTGTTCGGTGATCTTGCCGACCTTGGTCTTGTGAGGCTCGGCGGATCCTTTGGCCAGGTTCACCGCGCGCTTGATCAGGACCGGCACCGGCGGCGTTTTCGTGATGAACGTGAACGATCGGTCCGAGAAGATCGTGATCACCACCGGGATGATCAGGCCTTCCTGTTCCTTGCTCGACGTCTTCGCGTTGAACGCCTTGCAGAAATCCATGATGTTGACGCCCTGCGGACCAAGGGCCGTGCCCACCGGAGGAGCCGGCGTAGCCTTGCCCGCCGGGATCTGCAGCTTCACCTGAGCTGTAACTTTCTTCGCCATACGTTAAACCTTTTCCACTTGCAGAAATTCCAGTTCCACCGGCGTCGCACGGCCGAAAATCGTGACCATGACGCGCAGGGTGCCGCGCTCGGTGTTGACTTCATCCACCTTGCCCGAGAAGTTCGCGAACGGGCCGTCGACGATCCGCACCGAGTCGTTCTTTTCGAACGTCATCTTGGGACGCGGACGCTCGGCGGACGACGCCTGGCGGTACAAAATCTGGTTCACTTCATCGGCGCTCAAAGGCACCGGCGCGTTGCCGCCGCCCACAAACCCCGTCACCCGCGGAGTGTTCTTCACCGCGTGCCAGAGTTCGTCGTTCATTTCCATTTCCACCAGCACGTAACCCGGGTAGACCAGGCGCTTGCTGGTGACTTTCTTGCCGTTGCGCAACTCCACAACTTCTTCGGTCGGAATCAGGATCTGTCCGATTTTATCGGCAAACCCGAAAGCCTCGCCGCGCGTGCGCAGCGACTCCGCCACTTTGTTCTCAAACCCCGAATAGGTGTGGATGATAAACCATTTCCTTGGAGAGGACTCGTCGTACGCCGGAGCGGCCGGCTCGACGGGCTCCGATGCTTCGGCTGCCGGTTCCGGAGCAGCGTGTTCTTCTACTGGCTGTGATTCCTCGACGTGCTCCGGATTGGATTCCGGCTGCTCGTCGGAGGAAACATTCTCTTCGGCTTCCATAATGCGCCTACTTAGTGAAGAAATTGAGGATGCCCGCAATTCCCCGGGAGAGGATAGAATCCACAATGGCAAAATAACCCGCGAAGCAGAACACGGAGAAGATCACCACGGCGGTGGTGTTCTCCACCTGCTTGCGATTTGGCCAGGATACGCGCCGGGTCTCGAGCTTGATCTCGTTGATGTAGTCCCTCGTGTCCTGAAACCATTTTTTTACATCGGCCATAAAACGTTCCTTGCTGCTCCAAGTGGAAAGCGGGGTGGTTTTGGCAGGGGCGGAGGGATTCGAACC
Organism: Bryobacterales bacterium; assembly: GCA_963794265.1. Lineage (GTDB taxonomy): Bacteria > Acidobacteriota > Terriglobia > Bryobacterales > Bryobacteraceae > CAWCDJ01. The sequence continues at coordinate 1,244,919 of CAWCDJ010000003.1, read as the reverse complement.
CCCACTCGCGGTTTTGGAGACCGCTGGTCTGCCGTTAAACCTACGCCCCTGGGTCACACCCCCCAATTCTCCGAGGGGCTTCCCTTATTCTACTTGATTTCCTTGTGCGGTTGATGTTTCCGGCAGTGCCGGCAGAACTTCTTCATCTCCAGGCGTTCGGTCGTGGTCTTCTTATTCTTCGTCGAAGAATAGTTCCGGTTTTTGCACTCCGTGCACTGGAACGTGATGATATCGCGAGCCATCGCTTCAAACTCCTAAACGCATGATGGGCAGGCAGGGGGCCTACCCTACTTAATAATCTCGGTCACCGTGCCGGCGCCCACCGTGCGGCCGCCCTCGCGAATCGCGAAGCGCAGCCCCTTGTCCATGGCGATCGGCGTAATCAGCTCTACAAAAAGGTTCACATTGTCCCCGGGCATCACCATCTCGGTGCCCTCCGGCAACTGCGCCACCCCCGTCACGTCCGTCGTGCGGAAGTAGAACTGCGGCCGGTAGCCCTTGAAGAACGGCGTGTGGCGCCCGCCCTCTTCCTTGCTCAATACGTATACTTCGCCCTTGAACTGCGTGTGCGGCGTGATGGTCCCCGGCTTGGCAATCACCTGCCCGCGCTCCACGTCGTTTTTATCCACGCCGCGCAGCAGCAGGCCGACGTTATCCCCAGCCCGGCCTTCGTCCAGCAGCTTCTTGAACATTTCCACGCCCGTCACCACCGTCTTGCGTGTGTCCCGGAAGCCTACGATCTCCATTTCCTCGCCGACCTTGCAGATCCCCCGCTCGATGCGGCCCGTCACCACCGTGCCCCGGCCCTGTATCGAGAAAATGTCTTCGATCGGCATCAGGAACGGCTTGTCCGTCACGCGCGCCGGCAGCGGCACGTAGCTGTCCACTGCTGCCATCAGCTCGTCCACCGTCTTTTCCCACTCCGGCTCGCCGTTCAGCGCACCCAGCGCCGACACCCGCACCACCGGCAGGTCGTCGCCCGGAAACTGGTAGCTCTTCAACAGCTCGCGGACTTCCAACTCCACCAGGTCGAGCAGTTCCGGATCGTCCACCATGTCCACTTTGTTCATGGCCACCACGATGTACGGCACGCCCACCTGCCGCGCCAGCAGCACGTGCTCGCGCGTTTGCGGCATGGGGCCGTCGGTCGCCGCCACCACCAGGATGGCGCCATCCATCTGCGCCGCGCCGGTGATCATGTTCTTGATGTAGTCGGCATGTCCCGGACAATCCACGTGGGCATAGTGCCGGTTTGCGGTTTCGTACTCGATATGCGCCACCGCGATCGTGATTCCGCGGGCTTTTTCTTCCGGCGCGTTGTCGATCGAATCGAAGCTCCGGAATTTCACTTTCGGATTGTGCTTGGCCAGCACCTTCGTGATCGCCGCCGTCAGGGTGGTCTTGCCGTGATCGATGTGCCCGATCGTCCCGATATTTACGTGCGGCTTGCTACGGTCGAACTTTTCCTTTGCCATGCCCGAACCTTTTTACCTGTCAGGATTGTGAACAGGAAGAAAAACTGGAGCCGTTGACCGGGCTTGAACCGGTGACCTCGTCCTTACCAAGGACGCGCTCTACCAACTGAGCTACAACGGCCTTTGTCTGAGGCGCCTGCTTCGCACCCCACCAATAACAGTGTACGAAAACTTCTGGTGGACGGGGGAGGATTCGAACCTCCGTAGCTCGCAAGGAGCGACAGATTTACAGTCTGTTGCCATTAGCCGCTCGGCCACCCGTCCAGCCCTTCACCCGCACAGATACCCACCAAAGCGAGTCAGATACGGGGAAACTACCAGCATACAAAGATTAAGGACGCTCTGCAACTGCACTTCGCGCGACATCACGATTCCCGCACCCGCCGGCCCGCAAAGCCGGTTTGTGAATTTCCGCATCCCGGAATAAAACCCATTCGTCGAACGATATAGAATCGGGAACAAGATGCTGATCAAGAAGCCCTCGGATGTCCGCTACTCGGAGATTACGCCCAAATCGCTTTACGTGAACCGCCGCAGGTTCCTGGCCGGAGTTCCGGCGGCGTTTCTGGCCGGATGCGAATTCCTCTCGCCTTCGCGCAGCGCCCAGGGAGGCACCAGGCTGCCCAACCTCGGCAAAAGCTCCTTCAGCACCACCGAAAAGGTGAACAGCTACAACGACGTCACCCACTACAACAACTTCTACGAGTTCGGCACGAGCAAGGAACAGCCGGCCGGGAACGCCAAAAACTGGCATCCGTCGGATTGGGTGGTCTCGATCGAGGGCGAAGTTGCCAAGCCGCGCAAGTTCAGCCTGGACCAAATCATGAAGTTGGCGCCGCTCGAAGAGCGCATTTACCGGCACCGCTGCGTGGAGGCCTGGTCGATCGTCGTGCCGTGGGTGGGCTATTCGCTCGGCGAACTGCTCAAGCAGGCCGAACCCACGCCGAAGGCCAGGTTCGTGGCATTCCAAAGCTATTGGGACACCCGCCAGATGCCGCTGGCCAGGCCTGACATCGCCGGCATCGACTTTCCTTACGTGGAAGGCTTGCGACTGGACGAGGCCATGCACCCGCTGGCCCTGTTGTGCGTAGGCATGTACGGGGAGACGCTGCCGCCACAGGACGGCGCGCCGGTTCGCGTGGTGGTGCCCTGGAAGTATGGATTCAAGAGCATCAAATCCATCGTGAAAATCAAACTGACGGGCGGCATGCCCCCGACCACCTGGAATATGGCCAACGCGCGCGAATATGGCTTCTACTCCAACGTGAACCCGAACGTGGACCATCCGCGCTGGAGCCAGGCGACCGAGCGGCGCCTGGGCGAGTTCCGCAAGCGGCCCACCCTGATGTTCAACGGCTATGGCGATCAGGTGGCCAGGCTCTACAACGGAATGGACCTCAAGAAATATTACTGAAATGCTGAGAAATCGCTGGACGAAAGTCTTCGTATTCTTACTGTGCCTGGCGCCGGTTTTCTGGCTCGGCTGGCGCGCCTGGGACGACAACCTCACCGCCAACCCGATCGAGTTCATCACCCATTTCACCGGGGATTGGACCATCCGGATGATCGTCGCCACCCTGGCCGTTACACCCCTGCGGAAAGTGCTGCGCCTGCCGGACCTCATCCGCTTCCGGCGGATGATCGGCCTGTACGCTTTCTTCTATGGCAGCCTGCACTTCCTGACCTACCTGTGGCTCGACAAGTTCTTCGACATGCACGAGATCGTGAAGGATATCGGCAAGCGGCCCTTCATCACCGCCGGTTTTGCGGCGTTCCTGTCGATGGCGCCGCTGGCGCTGACCTCCACCAAGGGCTGGATCCGGCGGTTGGGCGGCAAGCGCTGGCAACGGCTTCACCGCCTGGTGTACCTGAGCGGAATCGCCGCGGTCGTGCATTACTATTGGCTGGTGAAATCGGATGTGCGGCAGCCGCTGCTCTACGCGACGCTGGTGGGCGTCCTGTTGTTCTTCCGGATAGGGGCGTGGGCGGTGAAACGCGTGGCGCCGGCCGGAAGGAAGCGCGCGCCGGCCCTGGTCTCCGAGTCATAATCGGTTCATGAGGATCCTGCTGTTGGGGCTGGTGCCGCTGCTGATTTCGGCCGCCGACCTGAAAGTCGATCATGTCACGGTAGCCGGCGCCGATCTCAAACAGATGCAGACGAACCTGGCAGCCGTAGGCATCCGGAGCGTCTACGGCGGCGCGCACAGCAACCACACTACCGCCATGGCTCTGGTGAGCTTCCCGGACGGCTCCTATCTGGAGCTGATGGGCCTGCAGCCGGGCGCCGATCCCAAACTGGTCGAGCGCCACGTTTGGGGAAAATTTCTGAAGTCCTCCGGCATGCCGTGTGCCTGGGCCGTGCGTGAGACCGGCATCGCGGAGGAAGTGCAGCGGTTGAGGGCAGCCGGCGTGGAGGTCTCCGCACCGGAATCGAGCGGCCGCACCCGGCCCGACGGCACGCGGCTCGAGTGGGAGACTTCGGACGTCGGCTCCGGCGCGCGGGGTTCGTTCTTCCCCTTTCTCATCCATGACCTGACGCCGCGCGCGCAGCGGGCCTTTCCCTCCGGCAAGCCGGTGACGCGCGACTTCCGCGGCATCACGCGGGTGGTGATCGCGGTGGCGGACCTCGATGAGGCCATCGGCCGCTACCACAAAGCCTACGGCGTTCCGCCGGCAATCAAACAGGTGGACCGGAGCTTCGGCGCGCAGCTTGCCCTGCTGGGCGACGTTCCCATCATTCTGGCCAAGCCGCTGAACTCCGATTCCTGGCTGAACCAGCGCCTCGAGCAGTATGGCGAGGGACCCTGTGCTTTTGTTTTGGGCGCCGCGCGCGCCGGAAAATACCCCGCCGCTTCCAAAACCCGCTGGTTTGGCGTGGATATCTCCTGGTTCGACCCGCAGAAGCTCGGCTGGCGCCTGGGGTTCGAGGACGTCCGGTAATCTCCCCGTCAGTACTTCACATTACCTGACCGTTACTTCCCCGGTACCTTTGGACCTAGGATTCCGCAGCTCACGCTGGCAAGATTGGAGTGCAGCCCGATGGAAGATAGCAGCGAGCAGGGTAGAACCCCCCGTTGCAGCGTTTTGAGAGTGGGCTGGATCAGCGTCAATTTCTTCTCCGGGCCGGGGCTTCCGTGTCAGCCCCGGCCGCTCTTACGGCCTGACGCGGCGAGTAGATCATCGGGGTTATGGAGATGATGCGGACTTTGGAAAACGACCGTTGTCCTGCCGACCCGGAGGCGATCTGCGAGCAATACCTCACCGCCTCGCTGCCGAGGGCGGAAGCGATCGCCTTTGAGAACCACTTCCTCAGTTGCCCACGCTGCAGCGACCGCCTGCAGTTCACAAACGAATTCGTCATTGCGGTGCGGCGCGCCACAGCCCGCCTGAGGCCGGCGGCAGCTTAGCCAGGGACGCGGGGGCGCCTCAGCGCCTGGCCGCGATCACGCGGGGAATGCCAGCCAGGTCGGGCTCAACCTGGACTTCGCTCCATCCGGAGAGCCTTCGATTCACATGCGCGAGACTTCCAAAGCCCAGTTCCAGCACCAGCCAGCCCCCCCCGCGCAGCACCCGGGGAGCGTCGGCGATGATCCGATCGTAGATGTCAAAGCCGCTTTCTCCCGCAAATAGGGCGACGTGGGGCTCCCAATCGCGAACCTCGCGCTGCAATCCCGGCCCGTCGGCAAGGGGCACGTAAGGCGGATTCGAAACCACCAGGTCCACGCTTGCCGCAGCGATCGCCTCCATCAGGTCGCAGACCACCACTCCGACTTTCGCGCCCAGACGGCGGGCATTGGCGCCCGCAACATTCGCGGCGGCCGGGGAGATCTCAGTGCACCAGGTCGCGGCGCCCGATTCCAACTGCAGAGTCACCGCCAGTGCCCCCGAGCCGGCACCCACGTCGAGGATCCGGCACGCTCCGCCCGCCAGACGCAACGCCGCCTCCACTACGTGCTCGGTTTCCGCACGAGGAATCAGCACGTCCGGCGTGACTTGAAAGTCCCGGCCGTAGAATTCCTGGCGATGCGTAATGTATTGCGTCGGCTTGCCCTGCATGCGCTCGTGCAGACAACGGCCATATTGGATCCACTCGACCTCGCGCAGTTCCTGTTCGGGATGCGCGAACAGGTATACGCGCTCGCACCCGAGCGCATGCGAGAGCAGCACCTCGGCCGTGAGACGCGGAATCGCCACACCGGCTTCTTCCAACAGGCGCGTGCCTTGCAGAAGAGCCGTTCGCAGCGTCATGGCCGGCTCAGGCGACGGCCTGTTCTCCCGTATCTCCCAGCTTCTTGGTTCGGTAATAGGTGATCAGCGCATCCACAATCTGGTCGAGCTTGCCGTCCATCACGAAATCCAGTTGATGAAGCGTAAGTCCGATGCGGTGGTCGGTGACCCGATTCTGCGGGAAGTTATACGTGCGGATCTTCTCGCTACGGTCGCCCGACCCGACCATGCTACGTCGCTCGGCGCCGAGCGCGGCCTGCTGCTTCTCCAACTCCATTTCGTAGAGCCGCGAGCGCAGCACCCGCTCTGCCTTGGCGCGGTTCTTGATCTGCGATTTCTCGTCCTGGCAGGACACCACCAGGCCGGTCGGCAGGTGAGTGATGCGTACCGCGGAATAGGTAGTGTTGACGGACTGTCCGCCCGGGCCCGAGGAACAGAATGTATCGACGCGGATATCCTTGGGGTCGATCTTGATCTCGACCTCGTCGGCTTCGGGCAGTATCGCCACGGTGATGGCCGAAGTGTGGACGCGCCCCTGCTGCTCCGTCACCGGCACGCGCTGCACGCGGTGCACGCCGCTTTCGTATTTCAGCTTGCCGAAAACCTTGTCTCCGCTCACCAGGGCGATGACTTCCTTCAGCCCGCCCACCGAAGATTCGCTGCTGGACGTAAGTTCGATCTTCCAGTTCTGCGACTCGGCGTAGCGGGCATACATGCGAAAGATCTCGGCCGCGAACAGCGTGGCTTCGTCTCCGCCGGTTCCGGCGCGGATTTCGAGCACCACGTTCTTGTCGTCGTTGGGATCCTTCGGCAGCAGCAGGATCTTGAGCTCTTCTTCGTTCCGCTCGAGTTCCGGCTCCAGGCTCGCGACTTCCTCTTCGGCCATGGCGCGCAGTTCGGCATCGCGTTCTTCGAGCATGGCTCTGGCCTGCGACAGCGAATCCGCCGCCTTCTTCCACTCGCGATATTTGGCGACCAGTTCGGATAACTCGCTGTGGGACTTCGTGACCTTGCGATACTGCTCGCCATCGCTGATCACGGCCGGATCGGCCATCTGGCTGTTGAGCTCTTCAAAGCGCTTTTCCAGCTGATTGAGCTTCTGAATCACTTGGGGGGAGAGCATGATGAGATTAAGCGATGACCAATTCGCCGCCTTGGGATTTTTCGAGAGCCATCGCGCCTTCCAAGGCCCGGATGGCGACAGCGGCCTGATCGTCGGACGGCGGCTTGGTAGTGATGCGCTGCATCCAAAGGCCCGGGGCGGTTAAGGTCGCCAGGAACGAACCCCGGCGCCTGGCTGCAAAGCGGATCAACTCATAGGCCACGCCGGCAATCAGCGGCAGGAGCACAACTCGGGAGATCAGCTTCGCGGCGAAGCCGTCGAACGGGATCAGCGCGTAAGTCGGAATAGCCAAAATAAAGACCACAAACAGGAAGCTGGTTCCGCAGCGCGGATGAAATGTCGAAAACCGCTGTGCGTTATCCACCGTAACCGGCTGGCCCGATTCGAAATTAAAGACGACCTTGTGCTCCGCGCCGTGGTACTCGAACACGCGGTGGATGTCCTTCATTCGCGAAAGCGTGTACAGCAGCAGCAGGAGGATCGCCAGCCGGATCGAGCCGTCCACCAGGTTGAAGGCCAGCCTTCCCTGCAGCACCGGGTAGATCGCGGACAGTTTCGTCGCGACGAAGAGCGGCACAAACTTGTAAGCGAAAATAAAAAACAGCAGCGAAAACAGGACCGGGCCAATTAGGGCCCATCCCGGAATCTCTTTCAGCGGCTCGCCGCCCGGGTTCACTTTGGGGTCGTCCAGAGCCGCGGCGGCGGAATACTTCAGCGCCCGGCCGCCCAGCTTCAAAGCCTGATAGAGAGTCCCTATCCCACGGAAAATCGGATACTTGTAGATCCTGTACCGCTCCGACATGCGGGCCAGCGGCATCTGTTCCGTCACGATCTCCCCATCGGGCTTGCGAACCGCCACGCAGTAGCTGTGGGGCGCTCGCATCATCACGCCCTCCATCACAGCCTGCCCGCCAACCAGCGTTTCTTCGCCGCTCTCAAAGATCGGCATCATTTGCATTTGGGTGAAAATACGGAAGAAGGTGCTTGGGGACACAAAGCCTCTCAGTGTTCTTCTTCATTATACGTCAGCGTGGGAAGAGCGGCTCTGGAAACGAACCTGCTGCTTGCGGAGATAGGATCCATGGATTTCCTGACCAACGGCGTCCTGATCGCAATCATCGCACATGGACTGATCGGCATTTCCCTGGTGTGGGATAAGATCCTCCTCAAAGAGCCCGAGACGCAGAACCTGGTTTCCTACATCTTCTGGATGGGAGCCATCAGCATCTTCGGCGTCATCCTGATTTTCTTCGGGTTCCACATGCCTTCCCTATGGGTGACCGGGCTGGCCTTTGGGGCCGGCGCGTTTCAGATGGTAGCCATCTTCTTCTACTACCTGGCGCTCAAGCGCGGCGAGGCATCGGAGGCGTTGGCGGTCATGGGCGGATTCTCGCCAGTGGCCACGGCCCTGATCGGCTGGCCGCTGCTCGGGACCGTAGCCGGCGAGGGCGGTCTTTTCGGCTTCGCGCTGATGGTGGGAGGCGGCTTCGTCATGTTCCTGACTGAAAGCATGAACTATCGAGCGCTGCTGGCCCCGGTGCTGATCGCCTCCGGATCGTTCGGGCTGGTCAATGTTACTCAGAAGATCGTTTTCAACCACGTGAATTTCGTCAGCGGTTACGTGTTCTTCACGATCGGCACCTTCGCCGCGGCGATGTTCCTCCTGATTCGGAAGTCGTGGCGCGTACAGATTTTTGAAAACAGCGGAGGCGCCGAGCCGAGCAGCAAGTTCTGGTACATGGTCAACCGCTTCCTCGCCGGTGTGGGTTCGTTCCTGGTCTATTACGCGATCAGCCGCGCGAACCCCGCTATGGTTGATGCGATCTCGGGGGTCCGCTACGTCATCATCTTTCTGGGAGCCTACGCCATCACCAAGTGGAAACCCGAGTGGCTCGAGGAAGATTTTCACGGCATCGTGCTGATCGGCAAGATCATCGCGACCTTCCTGGTGGTCGCGGGGCTGGTGCTGGTCGGCTTACACGGTGGTCCGGGCCCCGCCGTCAGTTGAGCAGGAAGCTATTTCAGCGAGAGAAGCCCGACCCCGCAGGCCACCAGGCAAGCCCCCAACCATCGCTGCCAGTGAACCTGCTCCTTCAGAAGCCACTTAGCCAGAATGGTCTCGACCATGTAACTGCCTGCCGTAGCCGGTATTGCGAAGCTCAAATCGGCAATCGAGAGCAGCGAGAGCAGCGCGAAGAACCCCACTACCATCGCCGCAACCCCGCCGACTACGTAGCGATTCCGTGAGATCGAAGCAATCAGCCGGCGAATCGCCGAAGGATGAAAGCTCTCCACCCCGCCGTGCTGCCGCATCCCGAACGCATTGAGAAGGTCGCCCGTGGCGTTGCAGGCGATGATCACCAGGACCAGAATCCATTTCACGGCGTGAAACCCTCCCCTCCCCTGTGCTCTATCGCGGGCGCGGTGCGCGGACGGGTGCGGCCTACCACCAGTACACCGATGAAGATCAGCGAAATGCCGATCCAATGAACCAGAGAGACGTGCTCCCGCAGAGAAAAGGCTCCCAAGAGCGCGGTCAGTACATAAGCGGAAGAAGTTATCGGTAGAACATATGTGAGATCCGCCCAACTCAGCAACGATAGTTGAGCGATCAGCCAGCAGGCCAGCAGAAAAACACCAAGCAGGATCCACAGGTTGGCAAAAACCGGTAGAAATGCGACCAGCGAGAACGTAACCATCGCGCCGATATGGCGCATTCCAACGCTGAGAAAGTAGTTGCCCCCCACATTCAGCAGCACAGCCGCGATTGCGAGCGCGCGAATCACGTGGCTTGGGTTACCGTGATTCATGACTCAGTACGTATCAACGAAAACACATTCCAGGCTATACAACCCATCCTGCTAGGGAAGCCCCCTGAATCCATCTAACCATGAAGAGGAAACCGTATGAGGGCATAGCCCGCTACCGCTGGGCTGCTTCTCTTCGCCGCGGGATGTTTATGAACCCTCGGCGGCCGCTTCCCGCTGCCCTCGATACTGCTTGGAAACAGAGGCTGCCGGGATGCCGCGAGCTGTTGTCAGGAAGCCCTGGGGCCATTCCCGGGCATTCACCGGAATAAAGCGTTGAGGGCGTCGCCCAGACGGGTGTACCGGAAGGGGAAACCGGCCGATTCCGCCTGGCCGGGCAGCACGCGTTGGCTGGCAAGTAGCATTTCCGACATCTCGCCGAACACAAGCTGCAACACGGCTGACGGAACCGGAAAGATCGCCGGACGGTGCAGGGCCGAGGCCAGGGCGCGCGTGAAATCCGAGTTCGTCACGGGTTCCGGCGCGACACCGTTCACCGGACCGCGCAGCGGATTTTCCAGGGCGAAGACGAACAGCGAAACCAGGTCCTGAAGGTGAATCCACGACATCCACTGATGCCCCGTGCCGATCCGCCCGCCAAGACCCATTCGAAAAGGTGGAAGCATGCGTTTAAGCGCTCCGCCTTTCGGATCGAGGACCAGCCCGGTGCGCACCATCACCACTCGCGTTCCATGGGCCTCGGCGGCCTGCGCCTCCTTCTCCCATTGAACGCATACGTCGGCAAGAAACCCTCTACCCGGGGCGGAGGACTCCGTCAGAATTTCGTCTCCCCGGGAACCGTAATAGCCGATAGCCGAAGCGCAGATCAGCACCTGGGGCGCTTTGGGAAGTGCGGCCATAGTCTCGACCAGCCTGCGGGTCCCCTGGACACGGCTATCGAGGATGCGCTGCCTGGCGGCCGGAGTCCAGCGCTGCGCCACCGGTTCGCCGGCAAGGTGGATCACCGCATCGGCGTCGCGTAAAACGGCCGGGTCCCAGCCGCCCGTCCGGTGGCTGACGGTGCGAATCGTGTGGCCGGCAAGCGCCGGCTGCAAATGGCCGCCGATAAACCCGGAGGCTCCCGAGAGCACGATCTTCACGAAGCCATCTCCTCGATCTCGCGGATGTAGGCCGCGGTATCCGTTTTGCGTTCCATGCCGCTCCTCGTCATGGCGCGCACCGTTCCGAGTATCGGGCGCTCGGGCCAGGGGCGGTCGTGCAGCCCGAAGCACCACAGAATGTTGGCGTAGGTGTTGGGGTCCCGGGAATCCAGAGCGTACCGGTTATGCAGATGGATCATGGTAGCCAGCGCCTCTTCCGGGGTTGCGGACCATTCGAGGATCATCTTGCCCCAGTACATTCGATAGTACCCGTGAATTTTACCGCGGATCAGCAACTCTTTCTGTGCTGCATTCCATAGATCATCGTGCGTCGCCGCCCGTTCGAATTGCCGCGCCGTATAGACCGGGTCGCGCCGGTCGCGCCGGTGCGCATCGAGCGTCCGGCTGGCCCATTCCGGTAGAGCCGAGAGGCTGTCCACCCTGTCGGCATGGTATGCGAAGTTGAAGGCCAGTTCGCGGCGGACGATCAGTTCCTCGAGAAACTCATCGGCCATCAGGTGATGCTCTGCAGCGAAATTCCGCACCGCTAGCGCGACTTCCAGCGACGAAACGTGGCCGAAGTGCAGGTAAGGGCTGAGGTCGGATGTGGCATGCGCGGAGGGTTCGTTCTTATCAGCGGCGTAGCGGCTCAGGCGCTCGTTGAGGAACCGGTCCAGCAGCCTCATGGCCGCTTTGCGCCCGCCGGGGAACTCCGGAACGGGGTGCACCGAATGATCGATCCGGCATGCGGCGACGATCTTCGAAAGATCCCCGCATGGAAAATCGCTGGGGAACGAGTACCGCCGCTTGATCCTCACCTCAGGAAGCGGTTTGAGATACCGCGGCAACAGCCGGTGAATCTTCGGGCGGATCGAATAGGCGGCATAGGAGCGGCCACCCGATATCGCCGTATGCGGGACGATGCAACTGGAATCGACCGCCAGGCATTGCACCGGCAGCGCGGACGGATCGTCCGCCGACAGCGCAGCGGGCCAGTCGTCGGTCACGACGATGGCAGCGCGCTCCGCCAAGCTCGCAATCGCGTCTGCGGCCGGCCTCTTCCGGACCGGAAGCTCGAAACAATACCCGGCCCCCAGTTTGCGCAGCCCGGCGGCAAACCCGGCCACACCCTGCAGGATAAATGTGTGGAAACGGTCGCTCGCATAGGGCTCGTCGACCTCCGGTCTTTCGAAGGCCAGAACCGGCAGGCCCAGGTTGTTCGCCATGCCCGCTGCGAGCGCCAGGGAAGGGTTAAACTCCACGCGGCGGGCGGCGCGGACCCAGTAAAGTACATATTCGCCGCCCGGCCTGATCCCCTGGCTGTTTAGCTTCCGGACATACTGATGCACGATAGTGAGATTCCAGGTGCCGGGCCCTGGGTACAATAAATTCAATGCGGGCCTGGAACCGGGCTAAACTTCTTTGGGGCTATCTCGCGCGCCGGACCAGACTCGGGGCGCTGCCGGTGGAGTATATCGTCGAGACCACCGCCAAGTGCAACCTCTACTGCCCGATGTGCCCGCGCGAGACCCATAAGCAGCCCAAGGAGGACATGGCCAGCGATGTCTTCGAGCGGTTGGTGCGGGATGCCGGAGGTTCGGCCGAGCACATGATGCTGATCGGCCTCGGCGAGCCGTTTATGGACCCGCGGATCTTCGAGCGTATCGAACTCTGCCACCGGCACAGCATCTCTACCCTGCTTTCCACCAACGGCACCTTTCTCGATGAAGCCTGCTCGGGGAAGATCCTCGATTCGCCGCTCGAACAAATCACCCTGAGTTTCGACGGCGCAAGGAAAGAGACCTTCGAGTTCTACCGCAAGGGCGCCAAATTCGAGAAGGTCCGCGATAACTTCGTCCGCTTCGCCCGCATGAAATCCGAGCGGCGCTCGAAACTGCAGATCGTCGTCCAGATGGTGAAGATGGACGGCAACGCTTCGGAGGTCGGGGATTTCCTGCGCTTCTGGAGCGCGCTTCCGGGTGTGGACCAGGTGCGCATCAAGGCGGACGAAACCAACCTGATGCGGCCCGACGCGGGCCACGCCGCAGGGGAGTGGAAGCACCCGTGTCATTATCTGTGGCGCGGACCGATGTACGTGAAGCAGAACGGCGACGTGTATCCGTGCTGCCAGAGCTACATGCTCGATGGCGCGCCCGTCGGGAACATCGGCCGGGAGCCGCTGGTCGATATCTGGAACTCCCAGGCGATGCAGGAACTACGCCATCTGCATGCCGCCGGGCGGGGAGGAGAAATCGATATGTGTTCGCGCTGCTGCACCACGATCCCCCACCCGGCGCTGGTGACCGGCAGCCTGATCCTGCATGGCCGCACGGTGCGCCGGATGCTGCCGCTGGTCGAGCGGCTGACCTACCTCTCGAAGCTGCCGCGGAGACTCTTGCAGCCCGCGCGCGGCCGGCCATCGCGGTAGGCGGAAGTGCCGCGGGAAACCCGGCCGTCCCTCACATCGCCACCCACACCGATTTCACGTTTGTATACTGCTCGATGGCTTCGGCGCCCAGGTCCCGTCCGAAGCCGCTCTGCCTCGAGCCGCCGAACGGCGACGCGGAATCAAAGACGTTGTAGGCGTTGATCCACACCGAGCCCGCTTTGATCTCGCCCGCCACCTGTTGAGCCAGCCGCAGATCGCGCGTCCAGATGGCGGCGGCCAGTCCATAGACCGTGGCGTTGGCGATGCGGATGGCCTCCTCGGGCTCTCGAAACCGCATCACGCAGGTCACCGGCCCGAAGATCTCCTCCCGCGCGATTTTCATTTCGGGCGTAACGTCGGCAAACACCGTGGGCTTCACGAAGAAGCCGTTGGCCTTCTCGCCTTCGGTATCGCGTTCGCCGCCGCAGACGAGGCGCGCGCCCTCGGATTTGCCCGAATCGATGTAATCCAGAACGCGGTCCATGTGTCGGCCGGAGATTTGCGAGCCCATCCGGGTTGCCGGATCCATCGGATCGCCTAGTTTCAACTTACGGGCGCCGGCCGCCAGTTCCTCGCAGAACCGGTCATGAATGTCTTCGTGCACGAGCACCCGCGAGGCCGCCGTGCACATTTCGCCCTTATTGCCAAAAATGCCCCAGAAGGCGGCCTTGACGGCGGCTTCGAAATCCGCATCCGGAAAAACCAGGAAGGGGGACTTGCCGCCGAGTTCCAGGCTGAGGCGCTTCAGGTTCGAGACGCCGGATGCGCCGAGCAGCCGCCGCGCGGTTCCGATCGAGCCGGTGAAACTGATCCGGTCGACATCCTCATGCAAAGCCAGCGCCTCTCCGGCGGTCGGACCGTACCCGGTTACCACGTTCAGCACTCCTTCCGGCAACCCGGCTTCGGTCGCGATCTCCCCGAGTTTCAGCGCATTGAGCGGAGTCAACTCCGAGGGTTTGAGAACCACCGAGCAGCCGCACGCCAGCGCCGGCGCGACTTTCCACGCGGCAATCTGCAACGGAAAATTCCAGGGCACGATGGCCCCGACCACTCCGGCAGGCTCCCGCAGCGTGTAATTCAGGTACGGACCGTCGACCGGAATCGTCTTGCCGTAGATCTTGCGCACCCAGCCGGCGTAATACTGAAAACAATCGGCCGCCGGATTCACGTCGGCCCCCGCCGCTTCCCTCAGGGTCTTGCCGGTTTCGCGCGTGATGGTTTCGGATAGCGGGGCGCAGTACTTCCGCAGCAGTTCGCCGATCTTCCACAGGACGCGTTCGCGCTCGGAGGGAGCCATTCCGCGCCACGATTTCTTCTCGAAACTGGCTCGCGCGCCGGCCACGGCGCAGTCTACTCCCGCGGCGTCGGTATCGGGAACGGCGCCTACAAGCTCACCGGTGGCGGGGTTGATGACGTCGATCGAAATCGGCATTCATCCAGTGTAGCTATTGCATGCCGCGAACCGTGATGCCCACGTAGGCCAGGGTCAACCCGATGATCACGACCACCGTCACCCACGAAACCAGGTTGAACCAGCGCGGATTGACCCACTCGCCCATCAGTTCCTGCTTGTTGATCAGCAGGATCATGAAAATCAGGATGAAAGGCAGCAGCATTCCGTTCAATACCTGGGAAAGCAGGATCATCTTGACCAGCGGAAACTGCGGAACGAGCACCACACCGGCGCCGATTACGATCAGCAGGGTGTAGAGCGCGTAGAAAATCGGCGCCTCACGAATCCGGCGGTTGACCCCGGATTCGAAGCCCAGCCCTTCGCACACCGAATAGGCCGTCGAAAGCGGCAGAATGCAGGCGGCGAAGATGGAGGCGTTGAACAGGCCCGCGCTGAACAGCAGGAACGCGTAATTTCCGAACGGCTTCAGCGCCAGCGCGGCCTGGGCCGCGTCGGAGATTTCACGAGGCCTCACGCTGTAAATCGCTCCGGCGCAGGCCACGATGATGAAGAACGCGATCACGGAAGTCATGAAACAGCCCACGATCACTTCGATGCGGGATCCGGCGTAATCCTTCGCGGTGATGCCCTTCTCGACCACGGCAGCCTGCAGGTAGAATTGCATCCAGGGCGCGATCGTGGTGCCGACCATGCCGATCAGCATGTAGATATAAGCCGGCTCCAGCAGGAGCACGGGTTTGACGCTGTAGACGGCGGCTTCCTTCCAGTCGGGCTTCACCAGGAACCCGGAGATCACGTAAGTCACGTACAGCACGCAGGCGAAAAGGAAAATTTTCTCCACGCTGAGATAATTGCCCTTCGCTACCAGGAACCAGACGGCGACAGCCGCGAGCGGCACGGAAATATAGCGGCTCACGTGAAACAATTCGAGCGAACTCGCGACACCCGCAAACTCAGACATCACGTTGGTGAGGTTTACCAGCACCAGCAGCGCCATGATGAGGAACGTGATGCGCAGGCCGAACTCCTCCCGGATCAGGTCCGACAGCCCCTTGCCGGTCACCGCGCCCATGCGCGAAGACATCTCCTGCGTGATGATCAGAAGCACGGTGATCGGCAGCAGCGTCCACAGCGGCAGGTAGCCGAACTGCGCGCCGGCCGCGGAATAGGTGAAGATGCCGCCCGAGTCGTTGTCCACCACGGCGGTGACGAATCCCGGCCCCACGACCGCGAAGAACAGCGCCAGGTGATAGCGGAACCGGTACAGGAGCTTCCGCATCCGCTATCTTTGCCTCAGGACTGAGATGACATCGTCGGCGGTAACTACCCCGGCAAGCTTGCCATCTTCGTCCACGACGGGCAAAGTCAGCAGATTGTATTTATCGAACAGTTCCAGGATGCGGTCCTGCTTCTCATCCACGGAGACCTGAATCAGCGTCTCCGAGGCGAGTTCCTTGAGTTTCGCCGCGCCCGACGCCACAAACAGCCGCGCCAGCGGAATGGAAGCCGTCAGCCGCTCGTCGGCGTCCACCAGAAACAATGTGTTGAGAGATTCCAGCAGGTCCTCGTTGCCCTTCAAGGCGGAAAGAGCGTCCATCACCGAGGCGTTATCGTGCAGCGATACGAACTCGGTGTTCATCATGCCCCCCGCCGTGTCCTCCTCAAATTCGAGCAGTTCGCGAACCTCGGTTTTGGGGGCGGAATCCATCTCGTCAAGAATCTCCTCGGAGGTCTCCTCCTCGAGTTCCGAGAGGATGTCCGCCGCTTCGTCCGGGGCCATCTCCTCCACGATGTCGGCGGCCTTTTCCGGCTCCAGGGATTCGAGGATGCTGGCCTGCATCTTGGGGTCGATTTCGGAAAGCGCGTCGGCCGCCACCTCGCTGTCGATGGTTTCGAAGATGGCTTCGCGCTCGGCGGGGCTCAATTCTTCGACGATGTCGGCCAGATCGGCGGGATGCATCGACTCCAGCTTCTGATAGGAAATGTTCAGGCGAAGCCGGCGCAGCGGATCGGGCTCCACGACGTTGGCAAATTCCCAGCGGATGGAATTCGGCGGGATGGCCCGCGAAAGCCGGCGGACCCACAGCCGAGGCATGGCGCCCTGCAGCAAACGTCGCAGAATGCTACGGATCCCGATGTCAATATCCACAACCGCGAGGGTGTCGCGCTCGTTGTGGTGAATCGCCATGGTGACGTCGTTGACGCGGACTACCTTGCGCCCCGTGACGTCGATAATCTGCTGGTCGAGGAGGTCGCGCGAAAGCCGCAGCATGTACTCATCGTCGTGATACGGAATCAGTTGCTCGTCGCTTAGTGAGATTCCCTGACCCAGCGAGATGGAGCGGATCTGGTCGTAGCGTATGGTCAGCCAGACATCGCCTCCGCCCACCAGAAAGCGGTCGATCCGGGACGAATGGACGAGCGGAACCAGTGCGGCGTCCTTGACCCGGCCGATTCGCCGGCCCCTCAGGTCGAGCACCGGCATCCCCAGCAGTTCTGTGTAAAACAGGAGGTCTTCCGCCATTGAACGCCCCGGCGTGACACGGCAGGCGCTGTCCGACGACGGTTCTCGTTCCGATCCTGTGGGTTGCGCTCTACACGTATTTGGACGCCAATTCCAATATGGCGCATCCGGTCGAAAAGCCGCAACTGAAAAGTGTGTCTAAAGATATTCGGGGTCCGCCACGGCGACAAAACACCAAAGTACCGGAAAGCCCGGTTCGGCTGCTACCCCTACTATCTGGCAAATTGCCGTCTATGCGAGCTTCTGGTCCCTCTGCCGCCGCCGCCAGACCAGCAGGAGCGCGGCGCCGATCAGAATCAGCGCCGTGCTCAGCCCGATCCAGATGCCCCGGGCGCCCCAGCCATAGCGGAAGCAGAGCAGGTATGCGACCGGCATCCCTACCAGCCAGTAGAAGACCAGGTGCGCGAGCATGGGCGAACGCGTGTCCCCGAGACCGCGCAGCGCGCCGGTGGCAACCGTCTGGATGCCGTCGAACAGCTCGAAGAACGCCGCGATGCGCAGCAGCACGGCGCCGGCGCTGACCACCGCGGCGTCTCGAATGAAGATTCGGACAATCCACCGCGGCACAACCCAGAGCGCCACCCCCGCCGCCGCCATGAAGCCAGCGCCGATCAGCAGCGCGGCCCACCCGGAAGCGGCCGCTCCGTCAGGGTCTTTGCGGCCGACGGCCTGACCGACCCGCACCGCGGCGGCGGAGGCGATCCCCAGCGGGACCATGTACGTCGTGGCGATCACCTGCACGGCAATGCCGTGCGCGGCCAGCGAGACGGCGTCGAGCCTGGCGGCCATCACCGTGACCACCGCGAAAACCGCGCCTTCAAAGACGATCTGCCCCGCCGCGGGTAGCCCCAGCGACACCAGCCGGCGCAGGCGGCTGAAATCCGGCTGCCAGGAAATGCGGAACAGCAGATTCCCGGTCTTGCGTTCGTGCCAGAGCACCGCCGCGAGCATCGTCCCGGCCATATACACGCGGGAAAAGGTCGTCGACCATCCCGACCCGGCGAGGCCCATCGCGCGGAACCCCCAATGCCCGTACATCAGCACCCAGTTGCCTAGAAAGTTCGTGAGGCTGGCGCTGACCAGCGCAAACGTCACGGGCTTTACGAGATTCACGGCCTGCAGATAGCGGCGTGCCGCGCTGAAAACGAGCAGCGGCAGAATACCCCAGACCAAGGCTCTCATGTAAGGCACACACTGCGCCATCACTTCGGGAATCGCGCCGGCCGCGCGCATCAGCGGGATCACCGCCAGGATCAGCAGCGACAGCGGCGCCGTCAGCGCCAGTCCCAGCCACACTCCGCCAGCCAGCGTCCTGCGGCAATCCACCGGATCGTTGGCCCCGAACGATTGCGAGACCAGCGTATCCATGCCAAGAAGCAAGCCCACCCCGCTGGTGACGATCGGGTAGTAGACCATGTTGCCGAGAATGCCCGCGCCCACGGCCGCCGGACCCAGCGGACCGGCCATGATCGTATCGACGATGCCCATCGCCATCCAGCCCAGTTCCGCCACAGCCAGCGGCGCGGCAAGGCGCAACATGGGGCGGAATTCGGTCCTCAGATCGGCCAGGGCGAGCGGCATTATCGCTTCGCCTTCGGATGGGCTTTATCGTAGACCGCCATCAGGTCGGTGAGCGAAACCTGCGTGTACTTCTGCGTGGTGGAGAGCCGCGCATGGCCCAGCAGTTCCTGGATCGCGCGCAGGTCGGCTCCGTCGGCCAGCAGGTGCGTGGCGTAGGCGTGCCGGAAACTGTGCGGATGGAGCGAGGGGTCGCCGCCCAGGTAAGTAGCGTAGAGCTTGACGATGCCGCGGATTCCCCGCGTCGTGAGGCGGCCGCCGCGATGGTTGAGGAACACCGCGCATTCGTCGCGCACCACCGGCCGCACCTTCAGGTAGTGCTCCAGGGCTTCGGCGGCTTTGCCCGGCAGCGGCACCTGCCTTTCCTTCTTTCCCTTTCCGCGCACCAGCAGCCAGCCCTCGGTGCGGTCGATATGTCCGAGGTCGAGGCCCGCCAGTTCGCTCACGCGCAAGCCGCAGCCGTAGAGCAGCTCGAAGATGGCGCGGTCGCGAGCGGGAAACGGCCGCTCGAGTTTCTGCGCGGCCACCGCGTCGATCAGCGTGTTGACCTGCTCGGCGCTGGGCACATCCGGCAGCGTCTTCGGCGCCTTGGGAGTCCGCACCAGCCGCGCCACGTTGGTCTTGACGACGCCTTCCCGAACCAGGTAATGAAACAGCCCGCGCACGGCGGCGAGTTTCCGACGGATCGTAATCACCGAGAGCTCCTGCCGGTACAGGCCGGCGAGCCATTCGCGCATGCGAAGCACGTCGATCTCCGAAGGCGCCGGCGGCGGCTCGAGGAAGCGCAGGAAATCGCGGAGGTCCACGCCATAGGCGTCCACCGTATGGACCGAGTTGCCGTTGCGGACCAACTCTACCAGGTACCGGTCTATGTGGCCGCCAAGTTCAGACATACGTGTGCAGATACTCTTCCAGGGCCGCCAGCGCGCGCCGGCACACTTCCGCGTGGCGCGCTTTCTTATCGTGCCGCAGGCGGTCGCGCGCGGCATCGTCGAGTTGCGGCAGCAGGTCGAACGTGATGTTGGCGGGCTGATAGCGGGCGGAATCGGCGCCCGAGATGTAATGGCAGAGCGAACCCAGCGCGGTCTCGCGCGGAACCGCCTTCGGAATCTCTCCCGCCGCCAGCGCGGCCGCATTCACGCCCGCGAGCAGTCCGGTGGCGATAGCTTCCACATATCCTTCGACTCCCGATATCTGCCCGGCAAACAGCACCTCCGGGCGCGCCCGCAGTTGGAGCCCCGGAGTAAGCAGCGCCGGTGCGTTGATGTACGTATTGCGATGGATCTGTCCGAAGCGCAGGAACTCGGCGCGTTCGAGCCCGGGAATCATGCGCAGGATGCGCGCCTGCTCGCCGAACTTCAGATGGTTCTGAAACCCGACCAGGTTGAAGCTCCCCGCGCGCAGGTTCTCCTGGCGCAACTGCACTACGGCCCAGGGCCTACGGCCGGTGCGAGGGTCCGTCAGCCCCATCGGCTTCATCGGCCCGAAGCGCAGGGTCTCGCGGCCGCGGCGCGCGAGTTCTTCAATCGGCAGGCACGCTTCGAAGAACGGTGTGCCTTCTTCGTCCACGTGCGAGGTCACGCTTTCGGCTTTCAAAAGCTCATCGACAAAACGATCGTACTGCCCGCGGTCGAACGGACAGTTCAGATAGTCATCGGTGCCGCCGGTGGACTTTCCATATCGCGACGCCCAGAAGGCAATGCCCGTGTCCACGGAATCCGCATCCACGATCGGGCTGATGCTGTCGTAGAAAAACAAACGGCCCGTGCCGGTGAGCCGCGAGATCTCCCCCGCCAGCGCCTCGCTCGTCAAAGGACCGGTGGCAATCACCACGATCGCATCTTCGGGAATCGCGGTCACTTCCTCGCGGCGCAGTTCGATATGAGGCTCGGAAGAAATCGCCGCGGTAATCTCCGCGGCGAAAATTTCGCGGTCCACCGTAAGCGCGTGGCCGCCCGGCACGCTTGCCTTGCGCGCCGCTTGGAGCAACAGCGAATCGAGCCGGCGCAGTTCTTCCTTCAGCAGCCAGGGCGCGGTGTTCTCCAGTTCGGATTTGAGCGAGTTACTGCACACCAACTCCGCCAGGCGATCGGTCTGATGGGCGGGTGTGCGGCGCACGGGCCGCATTTCGTGCAGCACGACCCGGTGTCCGCGCTTCGCCGCCTGCCATGCCGCTTCCGTGCCGGCGAGGCCGCCGCCGATGATGTGAATTGCGTCCAGCAAGATTCCACTCCTCGCTTTCAGGATAGCCGAGCGTGTGATTTCTTCCGAACGGGATGCACGTTTTTTGATGAAGTTAGACGATATGAAGGATATACTGCCTAGATAGGGAGAATCCATGGCAACTAAGAAGACGACTACGAAAAAAACCGCAACGAAGAAAACGGTAGCAAAACAAGCGCCGGTGAAGAAGGCCGCCGCAAAGAAGACAGCCGCCAAGAAAGCTCCGGCGAAGAAGGCTGCAAAAAAGACCGCGGCTCGCAAGAAGAGCTAACTATGCCGGGCACTCTCGACGGGCTGTTTCTGGAAACCTCCATCCAACAGCTACGGCAACATCAATCGCGCATCGGGATGTGCCTGGGACTTCTCAACGAAGAGCAGGTCTGGGCGCGCGGCGGCGGCAACGAGAACGCTATCGGCAATCTCGTGCTGCACCTCTGCGGAAACGTGAGTCAGTGGATCGTTTCCGGCGTCGGCGGGCGCCCCGACCATCGCGATCGCGATGCCGAATTCGGCGCGCGGGGCGGGGTTTCCATCGATCAACTTGAAGTGCATCTGAAGGCCGTGGTGCGCGATGCCGCGGAAGTGCTCGGCGCGGTGACCGCCGCGCGGCTGTCCGAAAGGGTGGTGATCCAGGGCTACGAAGTCACTGTGCTCGAAGCCATCTTCCACGTCGTGGAGCACTTCTCGATGCACACGGGGCAGATCATTTTCGCCACCAAGATGATCACCGGGAACGATCTGGGCTTTTACCGGCACTTGAGCGGCGCGGGCCGCGAGGCTCACGCCAGCAGCGCCGCCAGTCCGGCAGCCGCGACACGCACACCCACGAAGAACGATCCGAACAGCGCATAGACCGCACTAACCTGGTCGAAGCGCATCTCGTAAATCAATTTCTTGAATACCTGCGGGTCTTCCGCGAACAGATCCACGCCCCACTCCCAATCGTCGAAGCCGATCGAGCCGGTAATGATCTGCCGTACCTCTCCGGCATACCGCCGGCCCACCATCCCGTGTTCGTGCATCAGGCGCGCGCGCTCCGCCATCGGTTCCGTATACCAGTTGACGGATTCGCCGCGCCGCCGGTCCATCGGGTAGAAGCAGAGATATTTCGCCGCCGGAATTTCGGGCCACAACCTCGGCGCCATGGCCTGGCGCTGGCGCTCGAGCGCGGCCTCCACTTCCTGTTTCCACTCGTCCGAATGCGGCTCGACGCCGCGTTCCGCAAGCGCCCCATAAATCTTGGATGTGGATTCGTACAATCCGAGCTCGATGATCGACAGATAGGATGTGGCGGGCTCCAGGTAATCGCTCAGGCGCAGGCGCGCGATTGCCAGTTCCGCCTGGTTGAGTTCCTCGAAGCTGCGCCGGAAATGCAACAACATCAGGTCGCCCTTGTGTCCCAGCAGCGAGTAGATGCCGGATTGCCTCCCCTCCGCATGCTTCTCCATGGCAGCGAACGTCCCGCTTGCTTCCTCCAGGATCTGCGCGCGCTCCTGAGCGGAAAGAGCACGCCACGCCGGCCTGCGGAAGCGCATCATCTGGTGCAGAACGCTGGCGCCTTCGATCGTCAAAGGCACTGCGGGCAAAGCACTCGCGGCAGTAGTTTCAGGCATCATATCTTACCTATTATCTGCTACGCACTCGCTTCGCGGGCCGCTCCGGAGGCGGCGCGAAATTCGCGCAATATGGCGGCCCAGCCGGGGTAGCCGCGCGCGGCCGAGTAGAGGTCTTCTTCCACCGTGAACGCAATGTCCACACGCGTTCCGGGCGCCAGTTCGGCCGCGCGCGGCGCGAAGTTCCACGCCTTCAGCGCCAGGGTCCGCCCGTTTTGCCGCACCATCAGTTTCAGGTGTTTCTCGCTCCAGACAGTCGGCGGCCCGGCCACCTCCACGTTCCAGGCCGCGAACACGGGCGGGGGGTTGCCGTGTCCGAACGGCGCCAGCGCGAACACCTCTTCCGCGCTGCGCTCGTCGATGTCGCGCAGTTCCACCACGCCGTCGATTGCGATCTCCGGCAGGAAGTCTTCGAGCGAGAGGCGGGCGGCCGCGCACCCGTTGAAGCGCGCGCGGAACTCCTCGACGCGCGCCTCCTCGAGGGTCACCCCGGCGGCATGGCTGTGGCCTCCGAAACGCACGAAGAGATCGGCCATCGATTCGAGTGCTTCGAGCAGATGGAACGCCGGTATGCTGCGTCCGGACCCTTGCACCAGCCCGTCGTCGGGATTGCGGCTGAGCACGAATACGGGGCGGTGCAGGCGATCCACCATGCGGCTCGCGACAATCCCGAGCACCCCCCGGTGCCAGTCGTCCGCATAGTAGACCAGCGCGGCGGCCGCGGGGTCCACCGCCATGCCCTCGCAAACCTCGCGCGTCTCGGCCTCCACCTGCTGCCGTTCCGCATTCTGCTCGTGCAGTTGCTGCGCCAGGGCGCGGGCCCGCTCGGGGTCGGCGGTGAGAAACAGTTCGATCACCGCTTTGGCCGTGTCCATGCGTCCCGCCGCGTTCAGCCTCGGCGCAATCTGGAAAGCCACCTGGCGCGATGTCGGCGCGGCGCCGTTCGTGAACCCCGCCACATCGAGCAGCGCCCGCAGCCCGGGGTTCCGCACCGAGCGCAGCCCGCTCAACCCGTGCTTCACGATGACACGGTTTTCGCCGGTCAGCGGCACCACGTCCGCTACCGTGGCGATAGCCACCATCTTGAGAAACGACTCCTCCGCGCGCCGCAGCCTCTCGCCGGACCAGCCCAGGGTACCGAGCAGCGCCTGCGACAACTTGAACGCCACACCCGCTCCGCACAGGTTCTTTTCCTGGTACGGGCAGTCGGGGCGATTCGGGTTGAGCACGGCCAGCGCCGGCGGCAATCCGCTCTCGGGCAGGTGATGATCGGTCACAATCACGTCGATCGCGAGTTCGTTGGCGCGCCCCACCACTTCCGCCGCGCGTATGCCGGTGTCGACGCTCACGATCAGGTTCACGCCGTCTTTCGCGGCCGCTTCCACCACCTCCGGCCGCATTCCGTAGCCCTCGTTCAAACGATGCGGCACGTGATATCCGGCCGTGCCGCCGGCCATCTCGATGGCCTTCTTGAGAATCACCACCGCGGTGGTGCCGTCCACGTCATAATCGCCGTAGATCAGGATCTTCTGGCCGCTCGCGATCGCGCGGCGCAGCCGGTCGAGCGCCGCCGGCATGTCGCGCATCGAGAGCGGATCGCACAGTTCCTCGAGCGATGGATGGAGGAAACGGCGGGCGGCTTCCGGAGAGCGGAATCCGCGCCGCACGAGCGCTTTGGCGGCAGGCGGGCCGATCCCTAGGGCGACCGCTAACGCGCTCACCGTTTCCGTTTCGGGAGGCGGCACGACCCAGCGATGGGTCATGCTCAGTTCTTGGAAAAATAGCCGCCGAGCGAATCCGAATCGTCCAGGTCGTCTTCGTCGCTGACGCGGGAGAAGATCTCGTCTTCCACTTCGAGAAACTCCTCGTACCAGTCGGGTTGGACTTCGTACACGTAGAGCCGCGAGTTGTAATCGAAGGCCAGTTCGAGCGAGCAGGTCACGCCCTCGAACGCGCGCAGGTCGCGCAGGCGGGTCTCATACTCGCGCCGCTCGTCGCGGGTCAGCTCGCAGTCGTCCAGTTGCGACAGTAAGTCGTCGATATCTCCCGGCTCGAATTCGCGGGTCGCGAAGATGGCGAGTTTGTTCCCGGCTTTGGCGGCCACGTCCAGAAACATCTGGTAGTCCGGAAAGTGTTCGGTATCCCACACCACCATGGGAATCCCTTCCAACCCGCCCGGGCTACTGTGGAATACGGCGAAACCGCTGGCTTCCAGGTAGTCGAGGATTTCGCGTTTCAGTGTGTTCAGATTCAAATCCACGTTGCGATCCTTCAGGCCTTCGCCAACACCAGAATATCAGAGGGGCCGGCGAGGTCCCGGGCGGAAGGCGTGACAATCGTCTTCGGCCCGATATAGATCTTGCGCTCTTCCCGGATGGCTGCGCGCACATCGGCTTCGCAGACGAAATCCGCCGGCTTCACCTGCGGTTCCGGCGGAGATGCTGGCGGCGCCGGACTCACGGGGCACCCTGTCGCCAGTCAACTGAATCCGCCCTGGCCGCCCGAACCTCCGCGGCGCGCCAGAAAACGGTCGACCACGCTGGCCGCCACGTCTTCCACCACACCCTTCGTCACCGGCTCCGGCTTCG
The DNA here is from genome assembly GCA_963794265.1 of Bryobacterales bacterium. GTDB lineage: Bacteria > Acidobacteriota > Terriglobia > Bryobacterales > Bryobacteraceae > CAWCDJ01. The sequence goes on along the minus strand of CAWCDJ010000003.1, from coordinate 1,219,819 downwards.
ATTCGCAGGAGCAGGACGGACCGCCGGAAGCGCCCGCACTCGCAGCCACCGCGATGCCGCGCGAGGCCAGATACCGCTCCACGGCCGAGATCACCGCGTTGCGGTCGATCGGACCGACGCCCGCCGGAACAGCCGGCCCGGACGCCACCGCATGGTAATCCAGCGGCATCTCGAATGCCTCTTCCGGCTTGCGCACCACGTAGGCCAGCCGTTTGATATTGATCAGGTGCTGCGGCCCCACGTTGTCCGAGGTGATGTTCCCGGCCATGGCCCCGCAGCCGAGCGTCATCGACGGAAACACGTTAGTCGTGATCCCGGTCGACCCCTGCGGCGCCGGCGTGTTGACCAGCACCCGGTTGGCCGGCATGCGCATCGCGTAGGCACGCACGCGGGCGTCGTCTTTGGCGTAAATGGCCGCGGTGTGGCCCGCGCCGCCGAACTTCAGCAGCGCGTAACACATGTCCATCGCGGCATTGAAATCGGATACGAAATAGAGCGACAGCACCGGCGAAAGCTTCTCCGCCGAAAGCGGGTGCTGCTTGCCTACTCCGCCTATTTCGCAGCACAGGATGGAGGTGCCGGCCGGCACTTCGAAGCCCGCCATCTTCGCGATCTTGCCCGGCGCCTGCCCGACGCATGTCGGGTTCACCGTCCAGTTCGGCATGATCAGCAGCTTACCCAGCGCCTCCGTCTGGGCCTCGCTGCAAAGATACGCCTTCTGTGATTTGAGCAGCGCCAGGATGCGGTCGCGCATCGCGGTTTCGGCCACGATCGCCTGCTCGCTCGAGCAGACCGTGCCGTAGTCGAACGACTTGCCGGTGACGATCTTCGGAATCGCCTCTTCGAGATCGGCCGAGGTATCCACCAGCACCGGCACGTTGCCGGGCCCTACGCCGAACGCCGGCTTGCCGCTCGAGTACGCGGCCTTCACAATGCCCGCCCCGCCCGTCGAAAGGATCACGCCCGTGCGCTCGTGCCGCATCAGCGCGTGGGTGCCTTCAAGCGTGGCCGTGTCCACGCATTGAATCAGGTCTTCGGGCGCGCCCGCCTCGACCGCCGCCTGGTACAGAATGGCCGCGGTGTGACAGGTGCACCTGTGCGCGCGCGGATGCGGGCTGATGACGATGGCGTTGCCGGCTTTGAGCGAGACCAGCGTCTTATAGATCGCGGTGGAAGTCGGATTGGTAGTCGGGAGAATTGCCGCCACTACTCCCATCGGCACGCCGATTTCGACAATCCGCTCTTCGGGAAGCTCGCGCAGCACGCCGATCGTCTTCATTCCGCGCATCCGGCGCGGCAGCCAGTCCGAGCACAACAGATTCTTGATGTACTTATCGGGAGCGTTCCCGTAGCCCGTCTCTTCGACGGCTTCGTCGGCCAGACGCTTCGCGTTGGCGCGCGCGGCCGCGGCCATGCGCTCCACGATGGCGTCCACCTGTTCCTGGGAGTAATTGCGGTATTTCTGCCAGGCGGCGAACGCCTTATCTACCTTGGTCCTGACCTCCTGAATGGAGATGAGATCTTGGTCCAGGAGCACGGCGCTATTTCTTCAGCCCGCCATTCGGAAGGGCCTTTTCCACTTCCTCATGCGGCCGGGGAATGACATGGACGGATACCAGTTCGCCGACGCGCCGGGCCGCGGCCGCACCCGCGTCCGTCGCGGCCTTCACCGCGCCTACATCGCCGCGAACCATCACGCAAACCAGTCCGGCGCCCACGAACTCTTTGCCGGTCAGCACCACGTTCGCGGTCTTGACCATGGCGTCGGCGGCTTCGATCGCGCCAACCAAACCCTTTGTTTCAATAAGGCCAAGGGCCTCCATTTGTCCTCCCTAAGTGAACTCACTACCGTATCACAAAGTGCGCCTGCGAACACATCGCCTCAATGGAGGGGGTTCGAGAGAACCAGCCCGTGCCCTGCCGCGAATTCCCGCAATTGCGCAACCGCCGCCGGGTCTGCGCTGTCAGCCGCCAGGAGGACGAACTGGGTGCCGCGCGGGAACTGCGCCAGCTTGGCTTCCAACTGCGCGGGGCTCGTGAACCAGTAATACTGCGCCACGCGGCCGTGCCATCCGCCCGATGGACCGGCGAAATCGATCCGCAGCGGCTGCTGCCAGGCAGCCAGGTCCTGCTGCGTCTCACCCACGCACTGCCGCGAGATGCACAGCGATTCGATGGTCCGCAGGTCCGTCGGGGTGGCCAGCCAGTTGGACCCTCGCGCAATCGCGTTGCGGAGTTCCACTTCGAGATGGACGCCCTCGCCGTTCTGCTCGAGTTCCGGCCCCTTGCCTTTCCACCACTCGTGGAAATACCGAAGGGCGTCCCACAACGATACTTCGGAAGCAGGCGAGCCGTACAGCCCGAGCTGATGCGCCGCCGTGGTCTTGATGTAGACGTCGCCGTGCATCAGGTACGCTTCCAGGTACTTTTCAAGCGGTGCGCCCATCGCGAGCGGCGGTGTCCGCAGGAAGTACTGGACCGTGCAGCGCGGCGGCGGCGCATGCATGTCCCAGGGGTGGCTGTGGAATACGCGGTTTGCGTAAGCCGGATCCACGCGCACGAAGTACGCCATCAGCTCGGGCTGGCAGGGATCCTGCTGCGATTCGTAGATGGCCTTGATGCGAGGAAGGGCTCGCGGAGTGGCATACTTTGCGATCGCCGCCATCCGGAACCGGGGGTTCCAGCCGCCGGGACGCTGGTCCGCCGCCAGCGCGTCGATCAGAGCATCGTCCATCGGCGGAACTGCGCTCGCGGGCAGCAGTTCGAGTTGCTGCTCATCGACCCACGTGTTCGGCTTCACCAGCTCGGCCAGGATGCGCGCCTGCGCCTTGCGCGGGTCGATCTGGTTCAGTTCGGAGATCGCCGAATGTACCGCTTCGTAGTAATCGCCCGGCTTCCAGTGGTCGAGCACCGATTCGAGCAGCGGCTCTACCTCGGGCGATCGGATCGTGTTGGCGAACAGGTCGAGCAGCGGCCGGCGGCTCGGCACATCCACGGACGGCCACCACGCGACGAATTCCCGGGTCAACGCCGGGACCCACGGCGGCGCGGGGTTGTGGTGCTGCTGCACGTATTCGAGCAGCGCCGTGAAGGCCACGGTTTTCGCTTCCCCCTGCTTCTGCGGCAGGCTCGCCGCCAGGGTCGCGGTGGCCTTCTCCCAAAGCTCTGATTGGTAGGCCTGCAGTCTCTTTAGATAAGCCGCCGTTGCCGGATCTATGGGCGGCGCTGGGGCTGCCGCAGGAGGGGTCGCGGCGATCCGCGCTGCCACGGGACGCGCGGGCCCTTTAGGCGCCGGAGGAGCCGGCAGGTGCGCCCGTACGCAGACGTTTTGCAGGGTCCACAAGTAAGCCGATGGAACGGCTTGCGCCGGCGCCGCCACGCGTCCCTGCAACAGTTCGCAGACGCGCTCCGGCCGGCGCGTGTTCTGAAGCCCCTGAAAAGGGCGGGGCTCTTCCGGCAGTAGTGCCAGCGAAGCCTGCCACGCCTCCGGCTCGTCCAGATCGCTCAACTGCTCCGCCGCCTGGTCGTGGGCCTCATACGCTTCTCGAGACGCTGGATGCGTCTTCAGCGTCGCCACACTGGCAGCTATCGTCTGCCGGATCCACTCAGGGGTAGCGGCCACAATCTCGAAATCCACCGCGCCGGACACCGCATATTGCGGCGGTTCCGCGTAGCCATAGCTCGACGACATCGGCCCGCGGTTCGTCAGCACGAGTTTGCGCGCCAGCACGGCCGCGCGATAGTGCCCCGGCGGCAGTTGCGGAAGCCACTGGTTCAAAAAGCTATACTCGCGCTGCCCGCCGGGCCCGTTGATGATGCCGCTGAAGGCGCGGCTGCCGCTCTGGAGGAAACACGGTTTCGCGACCGATCCGCACCCCACCGCGGGGTCGAGCAGGAGCCCTGCAAACTGCCATTGTTCCGCCGGCGGAGCCTGCCCGGGCGTCCACCCCGGCAGCTTCATCTGAACCCGGATCACCTCGCCCTGCCGGTACGGGTGCGGGTCGAGCAGCCGCAGCGAAACATCGACCCCCGTCGGATTCCGTATGCCGCTCCAGGGCTGCGCGCCGGCCGCCGCCGCCAGCCAGCCCGCCGCGAAAACCAACGCCCAAGGTCGCATATCTATATTGGACGCCATCCGTCGCGGAATCGGTTATGGTTTCCCTGCAGGACCTGCGCGCGTGCCCTCATCCTGACGCCCCCCGGCTCGTGTTAACTTTGAAACTGAATGCGAAAGTTCCTTGCCGCCCTACTCTGTACCGCCGCGCTGCTCGTGGCCCAGCAAGCCCCCCGCCGCGCACCGGGATTCTGCCTGGTCGACTCCCACGGCCAATGGCGGGATCTCGCCGATTATCGCGGAAAGCCGGTCATCGTCGAATTCCTGCAGACCAACTGCCCGCACTGCGCCGCCTTTGTACCCATCCTCGATAAGGCGCGGCAGAAGTACGGCGACCGCATCGCTATTCTGGCAATCGTACTTCCTCCCGATAATCCATCCACCATGACGGAGTACGTCTCGGGCCACGGAATCACGTATCCGGTCCTGCTCGACCAGGGGCAGGTCGCCGCTTCCTACGTGCGGATGCCCCGGCTCAGTTTTCCCACTATCTACCTAGTGGATGCCGAAGGCATGATCCACGACCACTTCACGTACGGACCCATGACTCGCGACGTCTTCGAAGGCAACGGCCTGGAGAACGAACTGGAGCGGATGCTGGGCTCCGGCTCCTCGCACGGACGCAAGTAGCGCTCCTCCACAATGACTCCGCCGCGTCACGGGCGCGCCTCCGCCATCCGGCTGATTGTGCTTTTTGGCGTGGTGAGCCTGTTCGCGGATATGACGTATGAAGGCGCCCGCAGCCTCATCGGCCCCTTTCTGCTGACCCTCGGAGCGAATGCCGCCCAGGTCGGGCTGATTGCCGGGTTCGGCGAGATGGTTGCGACCGCCCTGCGTTTCTTCTCCGGCCGTCTGGTAGACCGCACCCGCGCCTATTGGGCGCTCACGATCCTGGGGTACGTCCTCACCGCCGTAGCGGTGCCGCTGATGGCTTTCGCCGGGAACTGGTGGATGGCCGCCCTTCTGGTGGTGGCCGAACGAACCGGTAAAGGCCTGCGCGGACCGGCCCGCGACGTGCTCCTTTCGAGCGCCACCGTCCACGTGGGCCACGGCTGGGGTTTCGGCCTGCACACCGCCATGGATCAAACCGGCGCCGTGCTCGGCCCGCTCCTTATGGCCGCGGCGGTGGCGCAGTCGCACCAGTTCGGCCCGGCGTTTTTGCGGCTCGCTTACCCCGGCGCCGCCGCCGTGGCCGCGCTCCTGGTGGCGCGGGTCCGGTTCCCCGTCGCGCTCGACCCGCCGCGCCCACCGGTGGCCCAGCGGGAATTGCCGCGCGTCTTCTGGCTGTATGTCGCGGCCGCCGGCCTGCTGGCGCTGGGCTTCGCCGATTTTCCGCTGCTGGCCTATCATTTCGAGCGCGCGCGCCTCACCGCTCCGGCCGCCATCCCCCTGGTCTACGCCGCCGCCATGGGGGTGAACGGGCTCACCGCGCTGGCCTTCGGCCGGATGTTCGACCGCTTCGGACTCTACGTGCTCTCCGGCGGCATCCTGGTTTCGCTTCTGGCGCTGCCCCTGGGGTTCTCGCACGATTCCACCGCGGCGATTGCCGGTGTGATGTGCTGGGCCGTCGGCATGGGCGTCCAGGACGCCACCCTGCGCCCGGGCATCGCCCAGGTGGTCTCCATGAACAAGCGCGGCCGCGCCTTTGGCGCCTTCAACGCCGTCTATGGCACCATGTGGTTCGCCGGCAGCGCCATCATGGGCCTGCTCTATGACCACTCCATTCCGGCGCTGATGGCGTTCGGCACCGCGGCCCAGGCCGCGTCGGCGGTCATCTTCTTCCGCTTGCGCCGTCCGCTCGCCGATAGCAGAATGGAGTAGTCGCCGTTCTGAGTATCATGATGCGCCGCTCCAAGGGAACCAACCCCGGCCCGGATGGGTCGCCACCGCTCGGCCATCTCGAGCGAACCGCCCTCGAGATTCTTTGGGATTGCGGCGAAGGCACGGTGCACGACGTCGTCCGCAAACTTGCGCGGCCGCTCGCCTACACCACCGTCATGACCACGCTCGACCGGCTCTACAAGAAGGGAATGCTCGAACGCCGCAAGACCGAGCGCGCTTTTCTGTATTCTCCGCGATGGTCGCGGCGCGAGTGGGAGCGGAAACGCGCGGGCGATTGGGTGGCGGCCTTTCTCGCCGGTCCTAGGCCCTCCGGCGAGATGTTGATTTCCTGCCTGGTGGATGCGGTGGGCCGCCAGGACGGGGCGCTGCTCGACGAGTTGGAAAAAAAGATCCGGATGAAACGGCGCGAGCTGGATCGAAAGGCCAACTCATGACGCTGCCCTACCTTTTCCGGCTGCTCTGCCTCTGCCTGGGGTGTTTCTTCGTGGTGCACATGGCGGGCGGCCTGGCGGTTGGCCTCTGCGCGCGCCCCGCGTTCGGCCTGGTGCTGCGCCGCAAGCCGCGCGCCGCGGCTCGGCTGCTGCTGGCGCTGCGGCTGCTGCCCTCCGGCGCCGCCCTCCTCGCCGTGGCGGCGCTCTGCGCCCCCAGCTATCTGTGGCTCGAGCCGCGCGCGGCGTCGGGCGAAGAGGTGGGCCTTGCCTTTCTCGCAGCCGCGCTGGGCGGTGGCGCCCTGTGCTGCGTTTCCCTGGCGCGCGCGCTGGCCGCTTCGGCTCGCTCTTTCCGGTACCTCCGCGAATGCCGCCGCGCCGCCACCCCGAGCTTCCTCGCCGGAAGGCTGGTCTGGGTGGTGGATGCCGCGCCGCAGGTCATCCTGGCCGGGGTCTTCCGTCCCCGGATGGTAGTTTCGCGCAGCGTCGCCGGCGCCCTCTCGCCCGAACAACTCGACGCCGCGCTCCGTCACGAACAAGCTCATTGGACGGCCCGCGATAATTTCAAGCGCCTCCTTCTGCTGCTGGCGCCGGGCTGCTTCCCCTTCTCCGCGGCCCTGGAACGAGCCTGGGCACGGATGGCGGAATGGGCGGCCGACGATCGCGCCGTGTCGGGCGATGCCGCCCGCTCGCTCTCGCTGGCCGCCGCGCTGCTGGCCGTTGCGCGACTCGGCGCCCCCGCGGGGCCGCACCGCCTGGCCACTTCGCTGCTGGCCGGCGCCCAAGACCTGTCCGCCCGCGTGGAACGCTTGCTCGCCTCCGTTCCCCCCGCCGAGGAAGCAGCGGCAGGCGGCCTCTGGACCGCCGGTGCAGCCGCCCTGGCAATCGCCGTGACGGTGCTGATCGCGCAGCCCGCCGTGCTCGCCAGCGTGCACCTGCTTCTGGAACGCCTGGCGCACTGATCCTCCGTCCAATTACGACCGGTGGTAGTATCAGCCCCTTTCCTGTAACCTGTTGGACAATCCAACACGGTTATGTCTCGATCTTTTTTTCTTTTTTCCGCTCTATTCGTCCTGGCTTTGAGCGCGCAGACCCCCGACACCGCCACTCTGCGGGGAACTGTGACTGACGCCGCTCACGCGGCGGTCTCCGGCGCGCGGGTCACCGCCACCAACTCCCAGACCGGTATCGAACGCACCGCCGAAACCGGCCCCTCCGGAGATTTTTCCTTCTCCGGCCTGCCGGCCTCCGGCGCATGGCGCATTGCCGCGGTCAAACAAGGTTTTGCCGAAGCCGCTGTCTCCGGCCTGCAACTGGCCGGCGGCCGCACCGCCGACGTACATCTCGAGTTGAATGTCGCCGGCAGACAAACCGCGGTCACCGTGACCGGCGTCGTCGGCGAAGTTCGCACCGACCAGCCCCAGTTGGGAATCCACCTCGGCGCGCAGCAGGCGGAGGACGTCCCGCTGCTCAACCACAAGATCAGCTACCTGCCGATGCTGAACGCCGCCAACCGCCCTGCCATCAACCAGGGCGACGTTTTCATGAACCAGAACCTGTTCACCACCAATGGGGCCGGCCGGCGCCAGACGACGTTCGTGGTGGATGGCAGCACCGCCAACGATTCCTGGGGGCGCCAGACCATGTTCAGCAACCTGCCGCTCTCCTCCGTCGAGGAAATGGACGTGCTTACCAACGCCTTCTCCGCCGAATTCGGCGGCAGCACTGGCAGCGTCGTCAACGTGGTCACCAAAAGCGGAGGCGGCCAGTGGCACGGCGATCTCACCGAACTGTGGCGCCCGAACGCTACCTCCGCGGCTCTCTCCGGCTTCACCGCACAGACCTCCACTTCCGGCAATAACTGGACCAGCGACTCGCTCGGCCAATCGGCCGCATCGCTATCCGGCCCCCTGGGTGCTTCCAACCGGACTCACTTTTCCGCCGCCGGCGAATTCAGCCGGGAAACCCGCGGCGCGCCCGTCACTTCGCCTCTCGCTCCCGGCATTTTCGACGGGCACTATCGCGGCTGGCTGGGCTTTCTGCGCCTCGACCAACAGATCGACGACAAGAACACGCTGTTTCTCCGCAGCAATGTGGATGGCTATTACGACACCAACCCCAACGGTGCGGTGGGCGGCAATAACCTGCCTTCGGTGGATCGGGTATTCCGGCGCCGCACTTACTCCGAAGAACTCGGCGAAACCGCTGTCCTGAGCCCGGCCGTCATCAATAACCTGCGGCTCCAGTTCCAGCTCGCCTCGCCCATCACCGAATTCGATCCGGTCATCTACGGCACGCAATATCAGGTGCCCATCTCGAGCGGAGGCACCTTTACCACGGGCACTTCGCAGTCGGCCCTGCTGGCGAACCGCCAGTATCAGTTCAGCGATACTCTCTCGGCCGTGCGGGGGCGCCACCAGCTCAAATTCGGCGCCGACGTCGTGTTCGCCCACAACGGCGGCAACAGCAAGGAGTTCGGCGGCCCTATCTATCTCGGCCAGTTCGTCTATAAGCCCTGCACTTTGGCGCTGAATATCTGCGAAAGCCAGGCCTATCTGGGCGATATCAATAATGTCCGCACTTATACCCAAAGTTATGGCAACGGCAGTTACACGGTCGACGATACCCTCTGGTCGCTGTTCGCCCAGGATGATTTCCACATCCGGCCCGATCTTACCCTAAACTTAGGACTTCGCTACGAGCGGCAGACCTTCTCCGATTCCACTAAGGATTTCGCTCCCCGCGTGGGCTTCGCCTATAACCTTCACGGCGCCGGAGAGACCGTAATCCGCGGCGGCTTCGGCATCTATTACTCCCAACTCGTCGATAACATGGCCGCTAACTGGGCACTTACCGGGCCCACGGGCGTCTTCAACTACACGGCCGCCCCCGGACAGGTCGGCTTCCCGACCGGCGTTACAGCCGCCCCGCTGCCCGCGTTCCCGGACGGCGCCGCCGTGCCGCTGCGGAGCCTCTACGTGCGCCCCGGAGACAGCGCCAATCTCGACCGGTACTTCCCCACCGGCACCCTGGCCGGTTACCAGCCGCAACTGCTCAACCCTTACTCCGGCCAGTGGACTCTCGGCATCGAACACCGCCTGGCCTCCGGCTGGGTGCTGGCCGCGGATTACGTCGGCTCCCGCACCGCCCGCATCAACCGCCCGCGCGACGTCGACGCTCCCTCGCCTTTCCTCCGCACCGCCCAGGGGCAAACCCGTTCCGCGCAGGCTGCCAACTGCACCCGCCCTTATTGGATCTGGTGGTACGCCACCAACGGATTGACTTGTAACCCCAACGCAGCCACCAATCCCCAGCCGCCTTACTCGGTGATCCAGAGCGATGTCAACGATGGTTATGCCAATTACAACGCCCTCGACGTCAACCTCAGCCATCGTTTCAGCCGCAATCTTTCCATGCTGGTCAGTTACACCTGGTCTCACGCGCTCGATAATGTGGATCCCGATATTCCGGGACAGAATCCCAATGATGCCAACTTCACCGGCCGCGTCGAGTACGCCAACGCTATCTTCGATCAGCGCCACCGCTTCGTCTGGAGCGGCGTCTATGTCATGCCCGCGCACGTCAGTTTCGGCTGGATGGCCACGCTCGGCTCGGGCCTGCCCTACAACTGGGTCACCGGCAGCAATAACAGCGGGGACACCGGCGCCACCACGGACCGCCCCGTGGTCAATGGTGTAGTGGTCGCGCGCAACTTCGGCCGCGGCGGTTCGGTCTACGACATTGCGCCGTTCCTCGAACGCCCGTTCACGGTCTTCGGCGAGCACCTCCGCGTCACCCCGCGGGTCGAAGCCTTCAACGTGCTCAACCACGCCAACTTCGTCGGCTACAGCGGTACGTACGGAAATGGCACCACCCCCGGCGCCGGTTTCGGCACTCCACTGGCCGGCGTCACCAACCAGTTGCCCGCGCGGTCCTTGCAATTTGAAATCCGCTTGTCTTTTTAGAGAATTCTCCGGCCTTCTTCGCACTAAGGAAGAGCTCTTTTTCCATGACACCGCCCGGCGATCCGGAATCCGCGCCGAAGCCTGACTGTCGCAAGCAGGCCATGAAGGAACCCCTGATCCTGCCGGTGGCCGCGGTTGCCTCGGGCATCCTGGCCGCCCGTTTCGTGGCGTTTCGATCCCCGGAGCTGCTGCTGGCCGCGGCCGCGTTCCTGGCCCTGGGCATTCTGGCGCACTGGCGCGGCGCCCGCGTCCTCGCGGGTGTCTGCTGCTCGCTCGGCCTCTTCTGCGGCGGTGCCCTCACCTCGGTCGCCCACCGGCCCGGGCCGCCCCCGGAACTCGACGCCACCGGCCGCGAGATCGTCATCATCTCCGGATGCGTGGTCGAGCCGCCCGCCATCTCCGGCGAGCGGGAGCGTTTCCTTCTCGAACTCGACCAGGCCGCGCGCGCCCAGGTCACTCTCTACACTCGCCAGGGAGAATCGCTCCCGGCTCTCCACTACGGCCAGAACGTGGAACTCGACGCCCGCGTGCGCAAGCCCCGCAATTTCGAAAATCCCGGCGCCTTCGATTACGCCGCGTACCTTGCCGGCCAGCAGATCTACTGGACCGCTTCCGGCGCCGCCGGCGACGTCCGCGTTCTCCCCGGCCATTGCGGCTCGCCCTTCCCGAAAGCCGTAATGGATCTCCGCCAGGCCGCGCTCAACCGCATCGAAACCCTATATCGCGGCAACCCCTACCAGACCGGCATGATGGAGGCCATTCTCGTCGGCCAATCTTTTCAGATGCAAAAGGTGTGGACCGAGCAATACCGCTCCACCGGCACTTTTCACGCACTGGTGATCTCGGGCACCCACGTGGCTGTGTTGGCCGCGTTTTTCCTGTTCCTGCTGCGGCTATGCTTCGTGCCGGAAAGCATCGCCCTGCTCTTCACGGTGGCGGCTTCCTGGCTGTACGCCCTGGTCGCCGGCTGGCATGCCCCCTGCACGCGCGCCGCCGCCGGCCTCACCCTGTTCATGATCGGAAGCTATTTCTATCGCGTGCGCCGCCCGCTGAATCTTCTAGCCGCCATCGCGCTCGGCTTCCTTGTGCTCGACCCCTCCGAGCTCTTCGATGCCAGCTTCCAGCTCACCTTCCTGGCCGTCGGGTTCCTCGGCGCCTTCGCCGCGCCTCTGATACGGGCCACTTCCGGACCGCTGGCCGCCGGCCTGCGCGATCTCGACGACACCGGCCGCGATCTCCACCTCCTCCCGCGCGTCGCACAGTTCCGCATCGAAATGCGCCAACTCGCCGCCACCCTACGGAGCTTGCGCGTCCCTTCGCGGCTCGCCACCGCGGCGGTTACCGTTCCCGCCCGCATCCTGTTCTTCGCTTACGAAGTGGCCGTGATCTCCGCCGTAATTCAGATCGGCCTGGCGCTCCCCATGGTGGTCTACTTCCACCGAGTGGGCATTTCCGGCCTCTCGGCCAACATCTTTGTCGTGCCCCTGGTGAGCTTGGTCGTGCCCATCGGCTTCGTGGCCGTGTTCACCGGTTGGGTCTGGGTGGCGCGGATCGCCGGCATGCTGCTCTGGCTTTCGCATCGGGTAGTCTCCTGGCACGCCGCGATCGAGCCGAACTGGCGCATCCCGACTCCCCCGGTTTGGCTCGGCATCGCGCTCTCCGCGTCGCTGATCGGCGCTGCCCTGGCCCGCGGACGCTGGTGGCGCACCGCCTCCATCGTCACGGTCGCAGTTTTTCTCGGCCTGCTCTTCTGGCACCCGTTCCCACCGGACGTTCACCCCGGCCAACTGGAGATGACCGCCATCGATGTCGGCCAGGGCGACAGCCTCCTGGTGGTTTTCCCGGACGGCAAGCGCATGCTCGTCGATGGCGGCGGCATTCCGGCGTTCGGGCACCAGTATCGCTCCCAACTGGATATAGGCGAAGACGTTGTCGCGCCGTATCTCTGGGACCGCTCCATCCGCACCGTCGATGTCATCGCCCTGTCCCACGCCCACGAGGACCACATCGGCGGCCTTCCCTCCCTGGTCTCCGATTTCCGGCCCCGCGAGCTATGGACCGGCGCCACCCCCGATAGCGCCACCTGGCGCACGGTTCGCGAACGGGCCGCACAGGTCGGCGCGCGCATCATTCCCATGCAATCCTCGCGGCGTTTTGCGTTCGGCGGCGCTGAGATCGAGGTGCTCGCCCCGTTCCCCGACTATGTGCCCGGCGACACCCCGGGGAACAACGACTCGCTCGTGCTCCGCTTGCGTTACGGCCGCAACAGCTTCCTGCTGTGCGGCGACGCCGAGAAGCAGATCGAATACCGCATGCTCGACGGCGGCGAGTTGTCCCACGTCGACGTCCTCAAAGTGGCCCACCACGGCAGCCGGACCTCCAGCACCGAGGAGTTCCTCACCGCCATATCGCCCGCCTTCGCCGTCATCTCCGACGGATTTGAGAACAGTTACGGCCACCCGCACCCCGACGTCATCGCGCGTCTCGAGCGGCATCGTGCCGACGTCCTGCGCACCGACCGGCAGGGCCTCATCACCATCCGCAGCGACGGCCGCCGGCTGTCGGTCGAAACCTTCGCCGATTCCGCCCTGACTCCTTGACGTCCCTTGCCAAGCGACCGGGGCTGGTTCATAGTAGAGGTTCCAAATAGGAGGCTTATCGTGCGCATGTTTCTGGCGGCCCTTTGGACCGCGGCAACACTGTTTGCGCAGGCCGGCGCCGGACCGGCGGGACATTGGGAGGGCGTTATCCAGGCTCCCAGCGGCGACCTGAACATGGAGATCGACCTGGCGCAGGAACCTGGCGCGGGGTGGATCGGTAGCATCGCGATCCCCGCGCAGGGGGCGAAGGGTCTCGAGTTGATCGACATAGCGGTGAAGGGCAGCACCGTGAGCTTCGGCATCAGGGCCCCCGGCGATCCGCATTTCGAGGGGACCATCGCCAAAGAAGGCGGCAAAATCACCGGCGAGTTGACGCAGGGCGGCGGGAGCGTACCGTTTCAGCTCACGCGCACCGGCGAGGCGAAGGTCGAGAAGCCCGTCAAGAACCCCCCGCTCTCCAAGGAACTGGAGGGCACCTGGGAAGGCGTGCTGGACACCCCCAACCAGCAGTTGCACCTGCGCTTCGTGCTGTCCAACGAGAACGGCGCCGGTCGGGGCAGGCTCATCAGCCTCGATCAGGGCAACGCCGAGATCCCGATCGGGCGAATCACCCAGACCGAGGCGCGGGTGAAGTTGGAAGCGCCCATGGTGGACGGTGGATTTGAGGGCGAGTTGAAGGATGCCAAGCTGACAGGAGAGTGGTCGCAGGGTGGAGGCAGCCTGCCGCTTACCCTCACCAGGGCGGCCAAGCCGGATAAATAAGAACCGGCCTATTCTACAGAAGATGGACGACGAATTCCGATTGATCACGCTCGATCCCGGCCATTTTCACGCCGCCCTGATCCAGAAAGAAATGTACCCCGGGGTGGCCAGCCGGACCACCGTCTACGCGCCGCTCGGCACCGATCTCGCCGCGCACCTGAACCGTGTCGCCCGGTTCAACCAGCGTCCGGAGAATCCGACCGCCTGGGAAGTGGACGTGCACGCGTCGCCCGATTTTCTCGAGCGCATGAAGGCCGGGCGCCCCGGCAATATCGTGGTGCTCTCGGGCCGCAACCGCGCCAAGATCGACTACATCCGCGCATCGCTCGAAGCCGGCCTGCATGTACTTTCGGATAAGCCGTGGATCATTCGCCCGGAGGATCTGCCGGCGCTCGAAGAGGCGCTGGCCCTAGCCGAACGCCGCGGATTGATCGCGTATGACATCATGACCGAACGCTACGAGATCACCAGCATGCTCCAGCGCGCGCTGGTGAACGACCCCGGCGTCTTCGGCACGATGATCGAGGGAAGCGAGCAGCAGCCGGGTGTCTACATGGAGAGCGTGCACCACATTTTGAAACTGGTGGCAGGCAGCCCGAACCTGCGGCCGGCCTGGTTCTTCGACGTCGAGGAGCAGGGCGAAGCGCTGGCGGACGTGGGAACGCACCTGGTGGACCTGATTTCGTGGACCCTGTTCCCGGAGCAGCCCATCGATTTCCGGAACGACCTGCGGATCCTTAGCGCGGCCCGCTGGCCGACCCGGATCGCCGCCGAACAATTCCGGCAGGTGACGGGCGAAGCGGGGCCGGGCCTGGATTATTACTGCAACACGCAGGTTTCGTACGCGCTGCGCGGCATCCACGCCAAGCTCGACGTGCTGTGGCGATGGGAGGCTCCGGCGGGCGGCGGCGATACCCATCTGGCGGTGTATCGCGGAACGAAATCGCAGGTGGAGGTGCGGCAGGGCGAGGAAGAGAAGTACCGGCCGGAGTTATACGTAGTGCCTCAGGGGGCGGGAGTAGAGGACGCCCTCGAAAAGCGCGTCGTAGCGCTGGCGTCGCGGTATCCGGGGATCGCGCTCGACCCGCAGGGCGCGCGCATCCGGGTGACCATTCCGGATGTCTATCGCGTGGGGCATGAGGCGCATTTCGCGCAGGTGGCGAGCCGGTTCTTCGAGTATCTGAGAGCGCCCGAAAGTTTCCCCGCGTGGGAGAACCCTTGCATGCTGGCGAAGTACGCTGTCAGCACGCGCGGAGTCGCATTGAGCCGCGGCGCCGGGGCCTGACCAGCGGGCGCGCGGCCCGGCCATCTCGCTAGGTCAGGATTTTGACCAGGTTCCGATAGCTGACGCGGGCGGCCGCCATCGAGTCGCCCCAATCGGCGGCGTTGTCCTGCTCCACGCAATAGTGCTTCATCCCGGCCAGGCCAGCGTTGGCGAAGATCGTCTTGTAATCGATTTCGCCTTCCCCCACGGGCACCAGCATGGCGGCGCGCATGCGTTCCGCCTCGTTCATGCCGGCGTTCATGAGCCGGATGCCGCGCGCGTCCTTTACATGCCACAACTCGAAGCGGCCGGGGTTCTTGTGGAACATCTCGAGAATGTCTTGTCCGGCCACCGAGGCCCAGCCTATGTCGAGTTGCATGGCGACCAGGGACGGGTCGGTCTCGGCCAGCAGCACGTCGTAAGGCCTCCGCTGGCTGCCTTCGAGCGGCGCGAATTCCATGGCGTGGTTGTGGATCAGCATCTTCATGCCGAATTTTTTGACGATCGCGCCGTGCCGGTTGATCTCCTGGGCGATGCGCTTCACGGATTCCTCGGCCTCTCCGCGGCGCCCTCCGCCGCCGGTGGAGGGGCGGGCGGCGGCGACTTCCGTATACCGGATGCCCATGATCTCGAAGCCCTCCAACTGCTTTTCGAGACCGGGGCCGTCGGTAGCCGGAACGTGGGTGCTGGGCGCGCTCAGGCCGTGGCGGTCCAACAGCGCGCGGAATTGCTTGGGCCCCAGCCTGGCATAATCGGTAGCCGGCTCGACTTCCTTATAGCCGATCTCGGCGACCCTGGCCAGCGTGCCTTCGTAATCCTCGGCGGTGAGGTCCCGAACCGTATATAGTTCGAGGCCCGCCTGTTTCTTCCAATCGGGAGCGGCCGCGGCTAATCCGGCCCCCCAGAGCAAAGCACCGCTTCCCGCAGCGGCATTCCTGAGAAAATTGCGGCGGTTCATCACGTCTCAGTTTATACTTCGAGACCGGCAGGGTGGTATCGCGCCGCGGCAGGAATTTGGCGCCGGGTGATTTGCCTCTGCTCGTGGTTTCAACAACTTGAGTTTGGAGCGGCAGTGGGCTTCGGAGTGCAAATAGCGGCGCCATGAGCTCCATTAGCAACATCTCAAGCAGCTACTTACAGTCGATGATCAGCAGCGCCCTGCAGAACACCGGCTTGACCAGCCAAACCAACAACACCTCGATGATCCCCTCTCAATCGGATAATGGGCAGCTCTCCCCGTTTGCCCAGCTGATGAGCACCTTGCAGCAATTGCAGCAGTCCGACCCGGCGAAGTACCAGCAGGTGACCCAGCAGATCGCGACGAACCTCGCGGGCGCCGCCCAAACGGCCACCTCGGAAGGAAACACCACGGCGGCGAGCCAACTCACCCAGCTCTCGACCGATTTTTCGACCGCCTCGAAAAATGGACAGCTCCCCAACGTTCAGGATCTGGCGCAGGCCATCGGCGGCCATCACCATCATCACCATGCCCATGCCGCTTCGGCTGATTCGGGCAGCAATTCGAACACCAACAGCGATTCCAGCAACAGCGCGGACGCATTGAGCCAAGCCATCGCGGCCTTCCAGGCGAACGGCACCCAGAGCCAGTCGCTCGATCCGATGAGCATCATTCTGAATACGTTATCGAGCGCCGGCATCGGCGGGTCGAACAGCTAATAGGCACCGTGGCCGCATAAGACCACACGCACCGTCTTTAGCAGGATTTTCAGATCCACCGCGAAGCTCCAGTTGCGGATGTATTCGCAATCGAGGTCCACGCGGCGAAGATAGCCGGTATCGGCGCGGCCGGAGACCTGCCACAATCCGCTGAGGCCCGGCAGAACCCGCTCGTAAAGAGATATTGCGGGTCCGTACTTGGCGATCTCCTCCTCCACGATGGGGCGCGGGCCGATCAGGCTCATGTCGCCGCGTAGCACGTTCCAAAGCTGCGGCAACTCGTCAAGACTTGACCTTCTCAGCAGGCGGCCGACACGAGTCACGCGCGGATCCTGCTTCAACTTGTGGGTGTACCGCCATTCGGCGCGCCGATCGGGATGCTCCCCCAGGTATTTCCGGAGCGCGGTGTCCGCGTCGGCGACCATCGACCGGAATTTCCAGACTCGAAACCGCCGCTGATCCTTGCCAATTCGCGTGTGCCCGAAGAACACCGGGCCCCGGGTTTCGAACACGATGGCAATCGCGATCACCACCGCCAGGGGCACCGCCAGCACGAAAAGGATCACGGCAATCGCCACCTCGAAAGCACGCTTCAGCGCCTGGTTTCGCGGTGCCAGTAAACCGGTGCCAGAGAGATCTTCCGGAGCTAAGAGGGGAGTTGCCACACAGTGCCAGTCCACGTCAGGCGAGCCTCCTTGCCGACGCTTTTCTATTCAACACGGTAGCATACACGTCCTCGGTGTTTTCGATCATGCGCTCCAGCCGGAACGTTGCTTCGAATCGCTGGCGGCCGGCGGCGCCCAGGCGTTGCCGCAGGCCGGCGGAGCCCAGCAGTTCGCTCAAAGCTCTGCCGGCGGCGGGAACGTCTCCAGCGGGCACCAGCAGGCCGGTCGCGCCGGGTTCCACCGCTTCGCACACGCCGCCGACATCCGACGCGATCACCGGCAACCCCGCGCGCATCGCCTCCAGGATGCTGCGCGGCAGCGCCTCGGATCGCGATGAGAGCACGAAGAGTTGAGAGCCCGCCAGGACTTCCGCCGGGTCTTCCCGGTAACCAAGGAAATTCACTTGTCCCGCGATTCCGAGCGAGCCGGCCAGCCGCCGCATATTCGCTTCCAGCGGACCGTCGCCGACCAGGTCAAGTTCCCAGTCGCGGTTGGGAAGGGAGGCGAGCGCCCGCAGCAGGATGGCGGGGTCCTTGGGAGCTTCCAGGCGTGCCACCGAACACACGCGGACGGGGGTGCGGCCCGGCTCGGCGTGCTGCTCCGCGGGGATATCGCGAACGCCGTTGGGCACCACGTGGAGACGCTCCGCCGGCGCCACGCCCTTTTCGAGCGCCAGTTGCTTCTCGTAGCCGCACACACAGATGATGGCGCGGCACCACCGCGCGGCCACTCGCTCCGCCGCCGTGAACAGCAAACCGGATGCGGCGGAAATGCGGCTCCCGATGACCCACCCATGGGGAGTGTAAACTGCCGGAAGGCCCAGGCGGGCGCAGGCCGCGCGCCCGACCCAGCCGGCTTTGGCGGTATGGGTCGAAACCAGGTCGGGCCGAAACTCGCGGAGCGCCCGGGCCACTTCTCCGACCGCCCGCCAGTCGCGCAGCGGGTGGATTTCGCGTCGCAGAAAGCGCAGGGATTGGAAGGGAACGCCGCACCCGGCCATCTGATCGGCGACCGGACCTTCTCCGCCCAGCAAGACCAGCGGCTGGTGGCCGCGTGCGAGCATCGCCCGCGCCACGTCTCGCACGTGGATGCTCGCGCCGCCTACGGAATCCGCCCGCGTGATGATGTACGCAATCTTCAATCCGCTTCCTTCCGCGAGAGGATCACCAGAAACGCCAGCTTTCGGACCAGCGCGCGCGAAACAGCCGCCGCCCCCGGAAGCCCTGCCGCCCGGGCGACCCATTCCCGGCCGGGACGATCGAGAAGCCGGAACCGGATATAGTCGGATTCGCGCATTTCATTCCGGAAGTAACGCCCGAAGGTTTCCGCGATCTCCCGCCGGCTGCGATAACGGGTGTACCGGTCGATCCAATCCAGCTTGTCGCCGGCCCACTGGCGGGCGGTCGGCGCCTGTTCTTTCCACGTTCCCAGGCCCAGACTCCGCAGCATCCAGGTGTAGTAGAAGCGCAGCCTCGAACCCTTCCGGAACCAGTGCGAAAAGGGAATTCCGATATGCCCTTCCCGGAACACGTCGCGCGCGGGGAAGACGCTCAATACCCGGCCGCCGGGTTTCAAAACCCGATGGATTTCGCGGAGGGCCCCATCCAGATCCTCGACGTGCTCCATCACCTGGTTGTTCACCACCAGGTCGAAAAAGCGGTCGGGAAAACCGATCCTGCCACCTGAAATTTCAATGATAGCAGCCCCCAGCAGGCCAGACGCTTGGGCATCCGCGCGAGTCCGGGAACCGCCGTAATATACTTCCGCTCCGTGCATCTCGATGCCCGCGGCCCTCGCCGCAGCCACCAGCATCCCCGCCCCGCAGCCGAAATCGAGAACCCGCGCGCCGGGTTGCCTCTGTGCGAAAGCGCGGCAAAACTCCAGCACGAACCGGTTGGTCACATCCAGTGGCTGCATGTGGTTAAGTCTCCCGGCTCGCGATGCGCTCCGCCCGCATCAGTTCTTCGTACAGCCGCTCCCAGCGGCCGGTCACGGCGTCGAGATCGAAGTGCGCGAGCGCGTGCTCGCGCGCGGCGCGGGACATGGCGGCACGCTCGTCGGCGGGCATCGCTTCGAGCCGCCCCATCGCCGCAGCCAGGGCTTCGGGATCGCCCGGAGCCGCCACGAACCCGGTTTTCCCGTGGATGACGGCTTCGGCGACCCCTCCTACGCCGGCGGCGACCTGCGGCAGGCCGCTAGCCGCAGCTTCGAGAAGAGCCAGGGGGAGGCCCTCCACGGCGGAGGACATCACCAGGCCGTCGCACGCGTTCATGAGGCCGGGCATGTCGTCGCGCGGCCCCAGAAAGCGGGCGCCGACCCCCAGCCTCCCGGCGAGTTTTTCGAGTTCCTGCCGGTCTGGCCCGTCGCCCGCAATCAGCAGGGTCGCACCGTGCACCCGGGCAGCGGCTTCGAGCATCAGGGGGTAATTCTTCTTCCACATCAGGCGTCCCGCGGCCAGCCAGGCGAACTCCCGGCCCAGCCCCAGCGCGGCCCGCGCCTCTTTCCGTACCGCGGCATCGGGATGGAACCGGGCGGTATCCACGCCGTTGGGAATCACCAGCGTGCGCGCCCGGGAAACGGCGCCCGCCGCGAGGTGCCGTTCGGCCACCGCCGCCGAGACGCACACTACCCGGTCGGCCAGCGATCCCGTAGTGCGATACAGCCAGTCGCGCCCGCGGATGCGCTTCGAGCGCCGGCCGCTTTCGGCAAGGCTGTGAATGGTGGAGATCACTACCGGAACCGGGCACAGCAGGCGGGCCAACCGCGCGGCTACATTGGCGTGGAACATGTGGGCGTGCACCACCTGCGGTTTCAGCCGGTGGAGCAGGGCCACCAGGCGAGCCAACGCCAGCGGGTTTCGGCCCGCGTCGAGCGACCACACCGGAATGCCCATCGCCCGCAGTTCCTTTTCGAGCGCGCTGGGCTTCAACAGCGACACCACGCTCACATCCCAGCCGCGCTCGTGCAAACGGCGGGCGAGTTGAGAGACCTGAATTTCCGCGCCGCCGCGCGCGAGGTTGGTGGTCAGCAGGACGACGCGCGTCATTTCGAACCACCTGCCAGGCGCTCGAACAATTGCGCATACGATTCGATCATGGCGCGGGCGCCGAACCTCTGGGCCCGCTCGCGCGCGCGGCTTGCGAACTCCTGGCGCCGGGGTGCATCGTGCGCCAACGCCTGGAGCGATTCCGCGAAAGCCACGGTATCTCCCGGAGCCGCCAGCAACCCGGTCGCGCCGGGCTCCACCAGTTCGGGCACCCCGCCCACCGCCGTGGCCACGACCGGCAATCCGGAGGCCATGGCTTCGATCACCGCCAGCGGACTGCCTTCCCAATCGGCCGCCAGGGCGAACAGATCGCCGGCCGCCAGCAGTTCCGCAATATCGGCGCGGACGCCCAGGAAGTGAACGCGGCCGCCGACGCCGAGCCTGGCCGCCCGTTCGGCCGCGGTCTTCTCCAGGCTGCCGCCGCCCGCCAGCAGCAAGCGCCAGCGCTGGTCGCCGCCAAGCGCGGCGGCGAAGGCTTCAATCAGCCGCAGCGGATTCTTCTGCGGCTCGAGACGCGCCACCGAGACAATCAACCCATCCCCTTCACCGAAGCCGTGGGCGCGCCGCCAATCTCCCGCCGGACCGCCGAAACGCTCGAGATCCACGCCGTTGGGGATAATGGCCGCCGGGTCGACGCCATAGACTTCGCGGAACGACCGCGCCACTTCCGCCGAGACGGCAACCGCCGCCGCTCCGGCGCGAAATGCCGCGCGATGGATCAACCGCCCCAGGCCATCGACTTCCTTGAGGGCCAGGTTGTGAACCGTGTGCACCATGCGCGGGCGGCCCGCGGCCAGCGCGGCGGGCAGCGCGTAGCGCAGCACGTACGAATGGGTATGAACGATCGAGGGACGAAAAACCCGGATCGCGCGCGCCAGCCGCGGCACCATCCGCAGGTCCAGGCCGCGGTGCTTCCCCAGGTGCCGCACCGGGACGCCGCGGTCTTCGAGCACCGGCTCAAATCCCTCCGGAAAGGCATCGTAGAGCGAGACGACTTCGGTGGCGAACCGGCTGTGGTCGAGGCCGCCGGCGAGCGACACCGCCATGCGCTCCGCGCCGGCTCTTTGCAGGGAGGCTAGTATTTCGAGCACCCGGATCTTCACGCTTTTTGCCGCGCCGGCCAGTAGGACCGCGCCCACTCCGTCATGATCAGCGCCAGGATCAGCCAGGTCGGCTTGTATTGTTCCCAGGTGAGGGTAGACACGCCGGTCGCCCACACCGCCAGCATCACGGCCCAAAGCGCGCGCTCCGGCATCGGCATCGCCAGGACGAACAGGACCAGGCAAATGGCCAGCACCACGAAAAGCGCGAACCCAATCGCCCCGGTTTCGACCAGCACCGAGAGAAACGTGTTGTGCGCTACGTATTGAGCCCCGGGGACGCCCGGCCTGCCGAGCCACGGGGCCACCGCTTCAGGGTAAGCGCCCGACCCGATCCCGCGGATCGGATGGCGCCGGAACACCTTGAGCCCGGTCTTCCAGATCCGGGTGCGGCCGTGGAAGGTGCCGCGGTTCAGTTCGGTGGGGAGCGTTTGCAGCCGGGTCCTCTGGGGAGCCGGAGCAAGCAGAAGCGGCCCCAGCGCCAGCGCGGCAATTGCCAGCGCGGCGGCCAGCCGGTATGCTCTGTCGGACCCCCGCCAGGTTACCAGCGCGAAGATCAATGCCACAAAGGTGGCGACCAGGGCCGTGCGGGATGCGGTCAGCAGAATCGCCGGAATGACTGCCGCTAATGCCGCGGCGGCGAACCAGCGCAGCCGGCCGGGCCCATGCCGCATCAGGTAAAGCGCGGGCGCGACAGACAACGCCAGGATGAGTCCGAAATCGTTCGGATCGAAGCCCGATGCCGCGTACCGCAGGTAGTACGTCTGCTGGTGATGGGCGTAGCGCCAGAAGGCAATCCCCGACGCGGCCGCGGCTCCGAAGACGTACGCCGCCAGCAGTTGCCGCTGGCGAGCCGCCCCGCGGCACTGGTCCCAGATCAGCCACAACAAGGCCAGCAACTCGGCAAACGTCTTGATCCGGACCACCGTGGCCGGCCGGTCGAAGCTCCAGAAGTAAGTGGCAGCGAACCAGCATGCCAGCAGGGTGGCAGCGACCAGCACCGCATTCGGCCGGCGGACGGCTCCGCGGCGTGCCGCTACCAACGCGCCGGCGGCGAAAGCCAGCATCCCGAGAAGCTGGGATATGGTACCCACCTGGGGAACCCACAGGCTTTTCTCCCACGGCATGGAAAACACCAGGAGCCAGAGCAGCGCCCAGGCGATCTCTGGCAGCCGCTCTTTCAAAGAGCCAACTCCCGGCGGCGGGTCGCCCGTGCGAGAATCCCGAGTTCCCCGGCTATCTGAACACAGGCGGCGGCAGCCAGCGCCATGGGCGCCCCCATCAGCCCGAACCGCGGAATCAGCAGCCAGGCGGCCAGCCCGCAAGCCCCAGCCGCGGCGCAGAAGAGCGGCAACTGGGCGTCGAAGGCGCGAGCGCCGGTCACGGCATAGCCCAGCGCGTTGGCCACATACCCCACGACCGCCGCGCCCATCACGCCGGTTAGCAGGCCGCCGTAAGCTTCGTATTCCGGACGGTAGAGCAGGCGCAGGACCAGACGGCCGGCGACCGCCGCGCCCAGCACGCCCGCCACTCCCAGCGCCAGCCCCAGCCCGGCAAGTTGCGCCACCAGGCGGCCGAACCGCCGCCGGTCGCCTTCGCCGAAGTAGCGCGCGAGCCGCGGCGTGGCGGCTTGTCCAAGGGCGTTGACGATGGTCGCTCCCGCCGTCAGGAAAGAGGCCGCGGCGGCGAAGGCGCCCAGCGCGCGCGTGCCCGCGAAGTGTTCGATGGCGTAGCGGGGCAGGTTGGAGTTCAGCGAGACCAGCATCAGCACAACGCCCAGCGGCAGGGCCGTGCGCAGGATCCGGAACTCTCCGCGAACCGTGGAACGTGCGAGGCACTCGCCGGCCGAACCCACCGGCCGGTCGTAAACCAGAAGCGTCGTGAGCCGGCCCGCGGCAAGCGCGATCACCGCCGGCAAGACCCGGTGCGTCAGCGCCAGCGTGCCGCCGAGCAGCCCTACCGATAGTGCCGCGCGCGCCATCATGGACCACGCGATCCGGTCCATTCGCTCGCGCCGTTGCAGCGCGCCGTAGTAGAGGTCGCTGACGTTTTCGGCGCTCAGCGCAACGCCCACCGCCAGAATGACGCCCGCCATCGTCCAGGATTGCGCGGCAAACGGAGCGATCGCCGCGACCGCCGCCATGCCGGCGCCGGTCGCTCCCAGGCGCACCGCCACATAATCGCCGAAGGGATGTTTCGAGCCGATGTCGGTAGCCAGCACGGCCCTGAGATTCAGGTGCGAGAGCATCACTACAGGCGAGGCCACGGCGAGGGCCAGCGCGTACTGCCCCAGCATTTCGCTGTTGCCCACCTTGGCGAAAATGCTGAGAATCGCCCACTGGCCGGCGGCGTACACCGCGTTCCCCGCAAACGTCCAGGCAAAATTCGAGCGCAGGGAAAGGGGAGGCGGCATTCTCTTTTATCTTAACGGGTGGTGTACGCTCACGTGAGGAGATGCCTCGGATGGAGCGAAGCCGGCTGCAAACGGTCGCACGATTTCTGAAAAGCCAGAGCACCTTGACGCTTTCCACCGCCGCCGCGGAGGGTGCGCCCTGCGCCGCGCCGCTGTTCTACCTGGCCGCCGGGGGGCTGCGGCTGTACTGGCTTTCCGACGCATCGAGCGAGCACAGCCGGAATCTCCAGCGAAATCCGCGGGCGGCCGTTTCCGTGTACCGCCCGGTTGACGATTGGAAGAAGATTCGCGGCGTGCAGATGCGCGGCACGGTTTCGGCCGTCTCCGAACCGGCGCAACGCGAGGAGATCGTCGGAGAGTACCGCCGCCGCTTTCACCTGAGCCCGCGGCTGGAGCCGGCCATCCTGCGCTCGACGCTCTATTGCTTTGCGCCGGATTGGGTGCGGTATCTGGATAATTCCAGGCGCTTCGGGTACCGCTTCGAGCTGGTTCCCAAATGAGCCGGTTCGATGAGAGCGTCTGCCGCAACCTGGAGCTCGCCGGACGCCGCGAATGGCTCGAGACCAACGGAATCGGCGGCTTTGCATCGTCCACGATCACCGGGATGAACACGCGCCGCTACCACGGCCTGCTGATTGCCGCGACCAAGCCTCCGGTGGGCCGCATGGTCCTGCTCTCAAAGCTCGAGGAGACCCTGGTGGTGGACGGCCGGCGGATCGACCTCTCCTCGAACCGCTATCCCGGGGTGATCCATCCGCAGG
This sequence comes from Bryobacterales bacterium, assembly GCA_963794265.1. Classification (GTDB taxonomy): domain Bacteria; phylum Acidobacteriota; class Terriglobia; order Bryobacterales; family Bryobacteraceae; genus CAWCDJ01. Next base: position 1,195,182 of record CAWCDJ010000003.1, on the reverse strand, counting down.
GCTACCTGCACCTCAAGCAATTCCGCCAGGATCCGTTCCCCGTGTTCGTTTACGAGGCCGCGGGCATCGAAATCGAGAAGTCCGTGTTCCTGGTGCACGGCGAAAACACAACCGTGGTGGAATACGCGGCCTCCGGCCCGTGCACCCTGGAACTCCGGCCGCTGATTGCCTTCCGCGATTACCACAACACCACCCACGAGAACGCCGCGCTCGATCCATCGATCGCGGTGGAATCGGGAGCGGTCACCTGCGCGCCCTACCCGGGACTGCCGGCGCTCCGGCTCGCGCATACCCCGGGTATCGTGCGGCGAACCGGCGACTGGTATCGCAATTTCGAATACGAAATGGAGCGTCAGCGCGGCCTGGACTATCGGGAAGACCTCTTCAACCCGCTGCTGCTGTCGCTCGAACTTGGACCCTCGCGTCCCGCCGCCGTGATCGCCTCTACCGGGTTGCATACAGCCGAAGACGCGCCTCGGTTGCGCACCGCGAACCTCGCGCGGCGCGCCGCCATCCGCGACTCCGCGCCGGCCGGAGGCCCGTTGGTGCGAACGCTGGTCCTGGCAGCCGACCAGTTCCTGGTGCGCCGCGGCAGCCAATCGACCGTAATCGCCGGCTACCACTGGTTCACCGATTGGGGACGGGACACCATGATCTCGCTCCCCGGCCTGACGCTCGCAACCGGACGGTACGACGACGCCCGAAAGATCCTCCTGGCCTTCGCCGCGAGCGCCGATCGCGGCATGTTGCCCAACCGGTTCCCGGACGCCGGCGAGGAGCCCGAATACAACACCGCCGATGCGGCGCTCTGGTTCTTCGAAGCCGTGCGCGCTTTTGCCGCGCGCACCGGCGACTACGATTTCATCCGCGACTATCTCTACGGCGTGCTCGCCGGCATGATCGCGTGGCACGAGCGGGGCACCAGGTTCGGGATCCGCGTGGACGAAGACGGCCTGCTGCGGGCCGGCGAACCGGGCGTGTCCCTGACCTGGATGGATGCCAGGGTGGGAGACCGGCCAGTCACGCCGCGATCCGGAAAGCCGGTGGAGATTCAGGCGCTCTGGTACAACGCCCTGCGCGTGATGGAGGAGTTCGCCGGCCGGTTCGGCCGCGATTCCGATCGCGCGCATTACGCCGGGTTAGCCGGCCGGGCGCGCGCACGCTTCCAACCGTTGTTCTGGAACGAAGCCGCCGGCTGCCTTTTCGACGTGGTAAACGGAGAAGCGCGCGACGGCGCGATCCGGCCGAACCAGATCTTCGCCGTCAGCCTGCCTCACGGCATGTTGCCGCCCGAGACCGCGGCTCGCGTGGTGGCGGCGGTCGAGCGCCACCTGTTGACCCCGTACGGCTTGCGCACGCTGGCCCCTTCCGACCCGCAATACCGCGGGCGTTTTGAGGGTGACCCCGCCGCGCGCGACAGCGCCTACCACCAGGGCACCGTCTGGCCCTGGCTGATGGGGCCGTTTCTGGCCGCTTACCTCAAAGTCAACGGCCGCTCCGCGCAGTCGCGCAGGCAGTCGGCGAAGTGGCTGGAAGAGCTTGGCCGCTTCACGGCGGACGAAGGGCTCGGCCAGATTCCGGAGGTCTTCGACGGCGACCCGCCGCAGCGGCCCGGCGGCGCGATCGCGCAGGCATGGAGCGTGGCGGAGGTGCTGCGGATTCTGGTGGAGGAGCCGGAGCCGGCCAATCCGTAGCCTTGCGGTCTATCGCCGCCGATTACAGCATAGCCGAGCGCGTATCGAGCCCGGTTGCGCCGCTCGGGTCCGGCGGAGCCTCCTGTTCGATCTGCGGTGTGCCGCTCCCGTCAAAACAACGCACCGTAAACGTGTGCTTGCCTTTTTGAAACGGCCAGTCGTAGCGCCATAGCACCCACGTCTGGCCGGACAGCGGTGTGCGCAACTCCGCCGGCTCCCATGCTCCGTCATCCACCCGGATCTCGACCTTCGAAATTCCGCGAACGCCCGCGTGGGCGATGCCGCCGATCGGCACGCGCATCTGTTGGCCGGCTTGCCCGATCATCATGTTGCTCTCGACTGTGTCGATCACGGAGGTCGCCTTCATGCGCGCATACCGGTCCCATCCGCGCACCACCCAGTAGCCGGGCTCCCAATGGTCCGTCGCTTCGATCGATTCGATCCACTTGGGTTGCTTCATGCCATAGCGGTCGGGGATATAGATCCGCAGCGGGAACCCGTGCTCCTGCGCCAGGGGAAGGCCATCCCAGGCGTAGGTCAGCATCACCCGCTCGTCGGCCCTGACTGTATCGAGCGAGACCACTTCGTAAAACCCGTCGGCCGAATGGATTTTGAGATGCGTTGCATTCCCGCGCAAGCTCAGATCGGGCAGGAACTGCTTCAGGCTGACTCCGGTCCAACGCGTCGTGCCGATCAGATCGCCCCCGACCGTGTTCGAGATGCACGACAGGGTGATGAACTGGTCGATCGCCGGGCGGCTTCGGAGATCGTCGAGAGTGAAGGCCAGCGGCCTATCGACAAGTCCGGCGATCTTTAGACGCCAGGAGTCTGCCTGGATGGCCGGCGGAACGGTGTTGATATCGATGCGGTAATGCCGGCTCAAGGGGGTCAGTTCGGGGCGTGTGCCGGACACGGGTTTGACCGCGGCGCCGGCATTCGGCAGGGGATGATCGGCCGACCAGGGCTCCCCTTGGGGACGGCTGCCTGGTTCGCCGTGTCTCACGGCCTTGCCCAGGGTCGCTCCGACCAGGGTAATGACGGCGGCGGCCTCGCCCATTCGGATCACGAACCGGCGGCGGTCCGTCCGTTCCAAAAACGCGCCGCCGCCGGCCGTTTCGGCCGGGCCTCGGACCACGTCGCGGCTGGTGCGGAGATATGCCCAACCGAGGGCGGCGCCCCAAGCCAGGAACAGCAGCAGGATCCAGATTCCCCGCACCACCGGATGGATCGCGGACGTTTGCTCGACGCGGCTGCTCACCCATACTGCCGCCAGGCCGAGCAGTCCACCTGCGATCAGGCCGGCGGCCACGGCGGCCCTCCGCCGGCCGAAGCGCATGCAGGCGAAGAACACCGCCCCGAGAATCGTCCCGCCGAGAAGGAACTCGACGACCGCCATGGTCTGCTCGGCCAGTTTGGCCGCCGTGGAGGTTTCCCCCACGTTCAGCCACTGGAGAGTCCGGACCATCGTCTGTATGCCGGCCGCCAGCAACGGGCCGGGCAGGATCCGTGTTTGCCAATCAAAGAAGTTGAAAGGTACAAAGGGAAGGCCCGCCAGCCGGTAACCGATGTATAAGACGGCCGCCAGCGGAGCCGTCAGAAACAATCCAATCAGTACGCCGGACCAGATCCCCGGCCTGCCTTCCATCCGCATATCTCGCGAAAACCGTGCATCCGGCGTGCCACTCGGGCTGCTTGTGATGCCTCGCACTGAGTCGGCGTGGCATAATGCAAAGCGGATGCGCGAATCCTATTTCGAACATCCGGAAGCAGACATCTGCCATGCGTCTTTTTTCGTCGCAACCGGGAATCCTCGGGTTTCTGATCGGCTTTGCGGCAGGGTTCCTCATGTACGCTTCGAATCAGGCAGCTACCGTCGCAGTCATCGGAATGATCGGCGCCGGCGTTCTCCTCGGCATCGCCAATCGGCACTGGGTCGTCGAAGTGCTAAGCCTGATCCCCGCGTCGGTAGCTGGCGCGCTATGCGGCCTCACAACAATTGTGTGGAAGCAAGATCCCACGGCGCATAACCTCTGGCCGTTCGAACTGGTCATGATTTCCATCTTCATGGCCGGGTTGCTGTTCTTGTGCGGCGGAGGCGGCGCGCTCTTCCGCCGATATGTTCTCGATCGCCCAGTCGAACCAGGGCCCCCGCTCTCCATGTCGGCCTGGATCATCCCACTTGCGACGATCACGGGCACTCTGGTGTACATCCTGATGCGCGGGGCCATGCTGGATGCGAAATAAACGGGCAGGCCAGGGCGCATGTCAGTAAGACCGCGGCGCGCGAACATCCCCGCATATTGATATGTGGTAGAAGAAGGGCACAACACATGCAGACGGACGACACCCACCGGCGGCACCCGGGCAAGGCCGACTCTCTGGATCCAGAATGGGTATCCGATAACGAGGTCATTCCGTTCCTCCGGTGGTCCGCCCGCGTGCTCGGCGTCCTCCTGGCGGGATTCTTCCTCTTCATGTTCATCGGGGAGTCCATCGAGAACCGAGATCACTACGCGTCGATGGACACGATGACGCTGGTCAGGGTCACCCCGGCGTTCGCGTACGTCATCGGCATGTTCCTGGCTCTGAAGTGGGAGCGCGCTGGCGCAATACTTGGTGGGGCGTCACTGGCGGTAGTGGCGATCATTGTCGCGTTCTTCGTTCCTCATGATCGCGGGGCCCTTAGCGCCATCGGAGCGAGCATTGCGGCGTTCGCGTTTTCCCTTCCAGTGATTTTGTACGCAGTCTGCCGGGCGCTCGAGGAGCGGGACCGTAAACGGCACCGGGCGCCGACTTAAAGTGCGGCCTTTTGCCGGGCCTTCTTCTCGCGCCGCGGCAGGCGCTGTTTGTTCTTCTTGGCCAATTTCGGTATCTTCGCGGACTTCGTCCGGGGCGCGGGTACGACCGTGGCTTGCGGCGCCTCAGCCTCAGCCTGGACTTCAGTCTTAGCCTTGGCCTTTTTCCCGGTTGCCTTGTCAGCCGCTTTCGAATCTTTGTCCGAGCCGCCCTCGGTCTTCTTCTTGTCTGCCATAACGTCCTCTCATCTGCGAAATTCGCGGAGATCCGTATATGAGGGTAGCATCTAACAGCCGATTCGGTCCGGCGGGCTTGCTCCTACTGGACAAGAGCGGACGCGGCTGGTTTGTCTACGGTAGCGCCGTTTCGCGACAGGAACGCGGTTGATAGCGGCACAACCCACTGGAAAAAGGGAACTTCGCAGCTGTCGCTGGTGTCTATCAAGGTGCGACTCACGAAGATACTGAACGCGGCCATGAGACCACGGTGGTCAATTGCGGCTGACGTTGCCTCCGCCATCACCACAATTCACCGAGGGTCGATCTGGGTACCAGAATTTGTTGCGCGAACACGCGGCGCGTGTGGAATCGCTCATCGATTGTCGGTTGACTCCCCATACGGTGTTGAGCGCGCGGGAGGCGCAAGTACTGGACTCGGTCATATGGGGACGGTCTAACGAGGAAATTGCCGGCATCCTTGCCATAACGGAGCGGACGGTCAAATTGCACGTATCGAATATCCTCTCGAAACTGGGCCTGGAACGACGAACCGGGTTGGTCCGATGGCACGCACCAAGTTGAGGAGGTGTCTCATGATCACGTTAGTCAACGATATTCGACTTGGGGCACGGGCTCTCGCCAAGAGTCCCGGCTTCACGCTGGTAGTAGTGGCCACACTCGCCTTCGGCATCGGCCTGACCACAGCCCTCTTTAGCCTGGTCGATCAACTTTTGCTGTGGTCCATTCCGGCGCGCGAGGCGAATCGCCTGGTGAGGATCGAAGGTTTCTACAGCCGCACATATCCCTTTTTCCGTGCCTATCACGACATCAGCCATGTTTTCGACGGAGTCCTCGCCAGCAGCGACAATCTGGCCGCCGGCCTTCGGCCCGCTGGGTCGCGGGGAGTGGAAATCGGCAAAGTCGGGTACGTCAGCGGCGGCTACTTCCAACTCCTCGGGATAGGAGCCGCTGCCGGCCGAGTGATCACGGTGTCTGACGATACAGCCGGCGCACCACCGGTTGTTGTCCTTTGCTATCGCTATTGGCAGCGGCAGTTTAACGGAGACCCCCGGGTGATCGGCCAGAAGTTCTCGGTGAACAACTACTCATTCATCATCGTCGGCGTAGCGGAAAAGGGGTTCGGCGGCTTGTTCAAGGGCGACGAGCCCGACGTTTTTATGGCCTTGGACATGTACCCGGTGACGAACCCCGGTGCGGCACAGGAATGGAACAAGCCGCAGAATCCCTGGCTTACCTGCGTGGCGCGATTGAAGCCGGGCCTTTCCATGCAGCAAGCCCAAGCGTCGATGCCGGCTCTGTGGCGTCAGGCAGTGGAAAAGGTGAATGACCGAGGCGTCGAAGCTGTCACCAAGGCTCATCTCCTTGGAAAGGACGAATGTCGGCTCGCGCCTGTGGCCCGGTCCCCCTATTTTGTCCGCAACGAAATTTCTCTAGAACCGCTCAAAGCGCTGGCGGCCGCAACAGTTCTGGTGCTACTGCTTACCTGCGCAAACGTGGCGAATCTGCTGCTGGTGCGCGCCTCGCAACGCTGGAAGCAGACAGCCGTGCGCCTGTCGCTGGGCGCGACGCGCGGGCGCTTGATTCGGCAGTTTCTCACGGAGAGCCTCCTGCTGGCCGCGGCGGGGAGCACGACGGGGCTTGGAGTTGCATGGTTCGGTGTACGCGCTCTTACCCGCCTCAATGTTTTAGACCCGGATTTTCGTTTCCATCTCAGCCCCTTCGTTTTCGCATCGTGTACCGGCCTTACGCTGCTCACCACCATCTCATTCGGCCTGATTCCCGCTCTGCGGGCCACACGGATGAAAGTTGCGCAGAGCATGAAGGCGGGTGGAGTGTCCACCGAGACGCTCTCCCGGTCGCTTCTTTCCAGGTTTCTGATCGCTGGCCAAATCGCCTTGTCCCTCGCGTTGCTGATCGGGGCCAGTCTGTTTGGTCGCACGCTCAGCAACCTTTATAATGTCGACCTGGGCTTTCAGCGCGAGAACATCGTGATTTGTGAGATCGGGACCACAAGCGTCGGATACAGCGGGCAGGCCTTGCGCGCCTTCTACGATCAGTTGCTCGAGCGCACGCGGACCCTTTCCGGCGTGCGCACCGCGGCTTTGACGGGCATGACGCCGATTAGCAATCATATCCGCATTATGTCTGCAGGTGAAAAGGGGTTCCCGCCAGCTCTCGCGATTTACAATCCAGTCAGCTCGGGCTACTTCGCCACAATGGGCATTCCCCTCCTGTCGGGCCGAGACTTTCGGCGTGAGGACGAGCCTGTCGTTACACCCCGCGGCCGGCGGAACGACGACGCGTCCCGGGTTTGCATCATAGACCGATCATTGGCGCGCCAGAAGTTCGGAACCGTAAATGCCGTGGGGCGCCGATTCTGCCTGTTTGGATCCGATTGTCCCGCCGACAAAGGCATTGAGGTTATCGGCGTAGTGAAAAATGTGCACTACACTGATATCCCCCAAGCCGACCGAGTCGGGACTCTCTACGAGCCCAGTTGGTCGAACGGCGCCGACGAGCGCTCGCTAGTGGTGCGGTTTGCTGGAAGAGCCGCCCCGGTGATCGCGGGAATCCGGCGCGCGATCGAAGACCAGAACCCAAACGTTCCCCTGCTGGGCGTTCGCCTGATGGAAGAGTACATCAACAGGCGCCTGGCGAACGAGCGCCTGATTGCGTACCTCTCCAGTTTCTTCGGAATTCTGGCGCTCGGCCTGGCCTCGCTGGGGCTTTTCGGTGTGCTGGCCTGCGTGGTGACGCAAGGGACCCGGGAAATCGGCATCCGCATGGCGCTCGGAGCGCGGCGCGGAAACGTGGTCATGATGGTTTTGCACTTCAGCCTTGTGCCGGTAGTGGCCGGACTAGTGATTGGGGTCGCGGCGGCATTTTCCTGGGGGCTCTTCCTCGGCAGCCTGTTCTACGGCATCGACAGCTTCGATCTTGTGTCGGTGTCGCAATCCGTCGCCGTCCTGCTGGCCGCTGCGCTCGTCGCCGCCGCCCTCCCCGCGCGCCGGGCAACCAAAGTCGATCCCATGGTGGCCCTGAGGTACGAATGAGCTCATCCCGAGTCTCAAAGAGAATGTCGAACGCGGATCGCCGCTTTCGCGAGGAGCGGCTCTTAACTTGTAATAGGTGCCATACCGGAACCGGGAGATGTTCACAACCCTGCAGGTTCCGTTCGGCCTTGCGCGGGGCGATCGCGACCGGGTCGCTTCCGATACAGCGCTAACACTTCAAGACCGCTTACCGCCGACGCCACCGGGAAGGCGGTATGCTGTGAAGGTGCGTGAGTTGGAACGGCCATTCCTTTGCATTTCGCGAGTGGCAGTCGCCACACTCCTATCCTTTTTTTCACTCTCTGGTGCGGCCGGCCCCCATGTACCCGATTTCTCTGGCGTTTGGGTGGAGACACAGCCCAACAGCGGCTCACCGCTGCGCCTTCAACTGACCCAGTCCGGCTCGCGAGTGCAGGTTCGAATGAGTTATCGTGACTACTTCCCCGACCGTATATTCGGCGTGGCGACGATTAAGCACGAGACCGCAGGTTGGAGCGCCCCACAAGGCTGTGATGCACGATTCCGGTGGCCTGGTTATGACTACGACAACCCGGGAGTAAGCACGTTCACACTGTCACTTCGCCAGCCCACCGAGCCCGTGGAGTCCGGAACGCTGCTTGTCTATGTGCAGCAGACCCGCTGGAATGCGCCCTGTGCCAATAACCATCCAATCGGCACAGAGCGGACTCAGAAGATACTGAAACGCCGTTAAGCCCGTCGCATTCCAAGAACGCTCCTCGGTCTGCTATTGGCGTTCCTCGCGTAAAAAATGGGGTTATCGCAGAAGTGGACCGGTGCGCCAGGTATCGCATTCGCCCAAATTATCACGCATCCTTGGCTGGATCGGCCTCAGAGGTGCGAACAGCTCGAGAGCCGTGCGAACTTGGTTCAGCGCTGCGGCGGGGTCCTGGCGCGAATGCCTTCTCCGATCGGACCCCGGTGGTGAAGGGTGTGGTTCATCCATTCGACCATCTGGCGTTCCCAATCGGGCACGTTCGGGAGCGTATGCCAGTTTCCCGTGCCGTGCGTGCCGTTGGGAATCCGGATGATCTCGCACCGCACCCCCACCTTACGAAGCGCGGCCTGCAGGTTGGTGGCTTCGGTGAATGGAATGTACTCGTCCCGGTCGCCCAGGATCTGGAGAAACGGCGGTGCGTTCCTGCTGACGTACGTGATGGGCGAGGCTTCCCGCAGGGCCTCTTTTTCGCCCTTCTGCCGGATCAGCGGATCGAGCAGCGCGTGCACGTCACGGTTCAACGGTACGGTGGCGAAACTGCTTTGCGCGAAAAGCGTGACCACGGCTTCGACTTTGGCGCTTTCGCGGTCGACCGGATCCTGCGCCGACGGGTCGCCGGGGGCGCCCAACAAACCCACCATGTTGCTGAGAAACCCTCCCGCGGAACCGCCTACCAGGGCGATGCGGTTTGGATCCGCGCTCCATTCTCTCGCGTTGTGGCGCAGGTAGCGGACCGAGCGCTCGACGTCGTAGACCATGTAAGGGTAGGGGTACTTGGGCGCAAGCCGGTAGTTCACCGAGAACACCGCGTAGCCGGCGGGCGCCAGAAAGTCCGCGCAGTAGGCCTCGCTGCCGCTCCTGCTGTTTCCGCGCTGGTAGCCGCCGCCGTGAATGATGATGGCGATGGGATGAATGCCCGGGCCCTTCGGGGCGTAGTAATCCATGGTGAGTTGCTGGCCGTCGGCTACGCCATAGACCAGATTCTCCCGCGTGGGGGTCCGCGTTTCGGCGCCCGGCGCCGCGGCATACGCCAGAAGCAAGACAAACGAAGCGGCGGCCGCTGGCCGTGGAGACAGGAGCATCCCCAGATTATTTCACGCGGCGCGCGGCTTCGGCGCGGGGGGCCTGCCGAGCTAAAACGTGGCCGCGGATTTCACCCACATCAGCTCGCAGGCGCCATTGCCGGTATCGTCGCGGGTGAGGGAACTGCGCCAGCGCCAGCCGTCGCGTCCATCCACCTCGACCAGGTAGCCGCCCAGGTCCACCAGGTCGCCGCGGCGTACCGACTTCAACGTTGCGGCCACCTCGCCCGTCGCGGGGATCAGGTGCATGTTGGCGGAGTGCGTAATGATGTCCGTTGTGCTGGCGGGCAGGTGGTCGCTCTTTCCGGCCCACATGTAGGCGCGGTGAAGGCTGTAGAGACGCAACTGGTCGAGGACGTCCTGGTTGGACATCAGACGCCAGCCCACCGTGAGATCGAGCGGCGATAAATCGGCTTCGCGGTCGAACCAGTAGCGCTCGGTCAGCAGCACCCGGGCCCGGATTCGATAAACGGCCAGCGGAGTGACGCGATAGTCCTTGACCCGCCAGGGTTGAGGCTGTTGGATGGCGACCTGGGTAGGCTCATCGGGAACCAGGACTCCCGGAGGACGGTGGACCCCGCCACCGGGCCAGAACAGCGCGATCAGCACGAAACCCGCAAGGGAAATGAGGCCGAACCAGCGCATCGGGCTGTCGATATCTACTTGATGATATCGCAGGCGCCGCCTACTGGTCACCTCCCCAGGTGAGCAGTTCGGGATCCGGGCTGGAGAGTTCGTCGGGGTCGGATTTGTGCAGGCAGACGCTCTCGGTCGGAAGAATGTTCCGCCATTCGCGCACCAGCTTCTTGTAGGCTTTGCCGACCGGCCTTATTTTGCGGTCGAGGTCGTACAGACCTAGCGGGTTGACGTGGCCGTTGTCCTCCCGCAGGATCGTGTCCCAATCCACCTGGTCGGTCAGGCTGTACCAGGTGAAGCCGATAATGGGCACTCCGTCGTCCTTCAGCCGCACCATATTGGCCCACTCTTTCCAGAGCCATCCCGGGGCGCGTTCGGCATCCCCCAGGTTGGTTTCGGTGTGCATCACGGGCAGGTGATAGCGCTCGTAATACTGGCGGGTGATCACGTAGTAGCCGAAAATTTCGCCGGCCGGCTTGACCGGACCTTCATCCGGCACCATGTGCTCGTTGCTGGCGTAGTAATCGTTGCCCATCACGCAGTAGGGGCGAAGGCTCCGCCGCTTTGTCGAGGAACCAGTGATATTCGTCGCGGGTCATGCCGTGGTCCATCAGGTATTCGTACATGACGCCGCGCACGTCGTGGCCGTAGGAGAGGTCGAGCGAGAGGAAGCGCTTGTGGTTGAGGTTGGCGGCGCGCTGGTGCGCGCCGGGGTCGGTCGCGTGGAAGTATTCGGAAGATTCGCTCTGGATGAACAGCGCATTCGGCTGCGCTTCGAGAATGGCCTCTTCGGCCAGCAGATTGGCTTTCGCCAGGTGCTTGAGGGCGGTGACAAAGCCCTGGTCCGATCTCAGCCGCTCATTCCACCACCCGTACTGTCCGGAAAAGGTGGCGGTGACGAAAATCTCGTTCACCGGCGTGTAGAACCGCACCCACGGGAAGCGGCGGGCGAAGGCCCCGGCGTACTCGGCAAACAGGGCGGGCCAATCCGGGTTCTGGAAACTGCCTACCCAGCCGGGCACGCCGAAGTGGCAAAGGTCGGAGATGGGCGTGATGCCGAGCCGCCGCAGCTCGGCGAAAGTCTGATCGGCGAATTCCCAGTCGTAGCGACCCGGACCCAGGTGCTCGCGGTAGTAAGGGGGACCGTAGCGGAGATATTCGAGCCCGAGCTCCCGGACCAGCCGGAAGTCCTCTTTCCAGAGCTCGTAGTGGCGGCACTTGGCCATTTCGTCCACGCGCAGATCGCCGCCGCCGGGCGCGGTCACCACCGGATAGCTGTTCTCGATCCCGGTTGCGAACAGAAAGTTATGCGGCCTGTGGTGAGCTGGTCCGGAGGCTCCGTTGCCGCCTCTGCGCATCGTTCCGCCTCAGAATGAGAAGGTGCAATTTGAGGCGCGATGTGCGCCGAAGCACGCTACCTGGCTGGCGCGGGAGCCGGCCCACCACCGAGGAAAGCCGGGTTCGGAAACTCCACCTTGGTGTCCCTGTTCTGGTCCGCGAACCACTGGGCGTAGTGTTCCTGCTTCAGCACGGTGAAAATCTCGTCGCGCACTTCGGAAAGAGGCCGGTAGCTGACCCGGTCCGCGCGCAGCAGGTAGAACCCGTTCGGCTGGCTTATGGGCCCGGCGACTTCGCCCTCCTTCAGGGAGAAGACCGCGGCCCGGATGGCGTCCGGGATATTGTCGGACGGCCGGAAGACCGCCAGTTCTCCATCTTTCGCCTTCGAGGTTTCATCGTCGGAGTCCTGTTTCACGAGCTTCAAGAAATCGGCCCCGGCGTGAATATCGGCAAGCAGCTTTTCGGCTTTGGCTTTGGCTTCCGCTTCGGTGCGCTTGCCGGCCGAGCCGCCGAACCCGACGTAGATGGCCTTGACCTTCACCTGCTTGTACTTTTCCTTGTTCACGTCGTAATACTTGACGATTTCGCCCGGTTCGACGGTGGTGGAAGCGACCACCTCATTCACCATGGCCTGCCACAGAACCATCATGCGGCTGTAATTCAGCGCCTCTTTGGTGGGGCTTTGCTCATCCAGCTTTTTTTGCTCCGCCATTTTCGAGAGCCTCCGCATCAGCGCCCACTGGTGGAGGAAAGTCTTGCGGTCCCGCAGCGCCATCTGCTGGTTTTGCGGGGGAAGAATGGCATAGATTTTCTTGAATTCGCCCATGGTGAACTGCGTTCCGTCTTCGAAGACGGCGATCACCGTGTCATCGGGAAGCTGCGGCAGCGCCGCAGGCGGTGGAGCCGGGGCATTCTGGGCCCATGCGGCGGACAGGCAAAGGAATGCAAAACCGATAAGAAATTTCATGACTGGATCTGAGATTTTTCCAGTCTAACACGTGGAGTCAGCGACTCTCGGATCGCGGCTCGCCGCGCTTGACCTGTACCCGCCGGCGACCTTTTTCCAGGTTGCCGGCCGCCCGTTTGCGCGCCGCATCGCTCACCTGAATCCGGTTGTTCACGGCGATCGCTCCGGCGGTCCGGGCCATGCGGGTGGCCACGCCCTTGTGCTGGACCACGTCCGTTCGGCCTTCCCAGGTGGCTACGCCGCCCTGGACCTTCACCGTGAAACCATCCGCCCCGACTTTGGATTTGGCAAGTTTGGCGCGAATGGCCGCCTCGATCTGCGCATCCGAGAGGCGCGGCGCGGCGGCGGATCTGGCCACGGCTGGACGCTGGTGTGGGGCGGCGGTGCGCGGCTCGGCCCCGAAGGCCAACAGCGTGGAGAACGCGAGCAGTGCGATTCGATGCACGGAAGCCATAGCAATAAGGTTGGACGGTGCGACTGTTGTTCTCATAATTCTGTGCTAGAGTTAGGGTTTCTCAAGGCTTTTCTGGTTCGATGCCCGAACAGATCCTGCTGCAAGGAAAAATCCTGGGCACGGAGGAGTTCCTCCTTGCCGGACCCGCCGAAGGACGTTCCGCGCGTTCGGCGGGCGAAGATCTACTGGCTGGACGGTCGCAGTGGATTACCCTCTTGTGCGAAGTGCTGCCTCGCGCCCTGCTGGCGGAATTGGGGCTGGCCCGCATCCTGCTCGGTTCGAGCGGCGGCGGTCAGTTCCTGGCGGTGCTTCCCGGAGAGGTGCGCGAGGCGGCGGAGAACTTCCTCAATGCCGCGGCACGCCAGATCGGCGAGTTGAGCGGCGGCTACGTCCGGCTGGTTTGGGGAGTCACGGACAACCTGGGCGACTGGGCGGTGATCCGCCGGCGCATCAACGAAGACCTGCAGCGGAAGCGCCACGCGCCGCTGGCCGGTATTCCCGCAGCCTGCCGCTTTTCAACCGTTTACGCGTGGCAACCTGGCGGACGCAGATGGCTATTTCGCCCGGGAACTGGGCGCCAAGGTGCGCGAGGCATCGAAGATCGGCTGGTCGCCCGAGAACCCCGGCAAGGTGGTGCCCGGGGAAGGCAAATATAGCTGGTCGCTGACCTCGAACCTCTCACCCGACGGCATCATGCTGGCCCGCCACACCTCCCCTTCCGATGATGGCAAGTCATCGGCTCCCGTGCAGACGCTGGCGCGCCGCGCGCAGGGGCGCTCCATCTGGGGCGTGCTGCGGGGCGACGTGGATAACTTCAGCCTGCGCCTGCGGCGCGTCCACAGCATCGAAGAGCACGTGCCGCTGTCGGTCCTTTATAAACAGTTCTTTGCCGGAGAATTGGAAGTGCTCTGTTCGCTGCCGGAATTCTGGCGCAAGGTGAGCATCATTTATTCCGGCGGCGACGATTTCGCGGTTTACGGTTCCTGGGACGCGCTGATCGCTCTGGCGCGGGAAGTGCAGCGCCTGTTCCACCGCTTCACGGAAGAGAACCTGAAGGATTACCCCGGACCGGAGGGCAAGACCATTTCGATGGCGATTGCGCTGGCGCCCGAGACCTACTACCCGCTGGCGTCGGTGTACGAGGAGGCCGGAAGGAACCTGGACCTGGCCAAATCCGCCGATAAAGACTGCATCTACCTGCTGGGCCGGATCCTCGAATGGCGGCACCTGTCGGACGCGGCGGAATTGAAGGACACCGTGACCCGGCTGATTCACGATTTCCGCATGTCGCGCCAGTTTCTCTATCAGCTCCGCAGCTTTTACCGGCGGGAAGCGTACAGCGAGGGGATCAGCGAAGTGCAGCGCACCTGGCGTTTCCACCGGCGGTTCAACCGGATTTTGAGCGGCACCCGCGACCGGGAATTCCAGAAACTGCGGACCCACCTGATCAGCGAAATGGTGGGACGCAAAACGGCGGAAGTGAAGCTGCGGCCCGCGGGTCTGGTGGCCCTGGAATGGGCCAGATTGGTAACAGAGGTTTAGCACATGGCACAAGAGCAGGAGCAACGGAAGGATAACCGCCCCCCACGCGAAGGCCGGGGCCCGGGAGGTCCGCCGCGCGGGGATCGTCCGGGCGGCGACCGTGGAGATCGGGGAGATCGCCGCTTCGACCGCGGCCGGCCCGAAGGACCTCCCGAAATCGAGCTCGAAAAACTGATCACCGACAGCCTGTACCTGGACAACCAGGCGCATTCCATCGTCAGCCGGATGCGCGACATGGATTCGGGAACCAAGAGCCAGTTGCGGCGCCTTTACAGCGCCGTGCGGCGTGCCATACGCGCGCCCGAGGGCGAGCGGCAGCATGAGTTCGTGATGCTGCGCGCGCGCCTGGCCTATACCATTGCGCGCCACGGTCTGCGCAGCCTCGACCAGCTCGAGAAACTGCTGCTGCAGGTGACGCGCAAGAACGATATCCGCGGTTACGAGCGGTTCAAGGATCTTTTCGAGGCCATCGTGGCCTACAACGAGTAAAGCATGAGCGCACACACCTCCCAAACCGAGCTGAAACTGATCGGCAAGCTGATTCTCGAAGGCGAGATGCACTGCGAAACCGGCCTGCACGTGGGCGCGGGCAAGGGTTCGCTGGAGATCGGCGGGTCCGACAATCCCGTGGTCAAAGACGCATTCGGGCGGCCCTATGTGCCGGGCAGTTCCCTGCGGGGCAAGATCCGGTCGCTGCTCGAGCAATCCTCCGGGCTGGCGGTGCCGGCGGAACTCGTGTATCTTTCGCGCCGCAAGGGCCAGGAAGTGCGCATTCACCAGAGCGACCGCCCCGACGACGAGATCTGCCTGCTGTTCGGGCGGAACCCCGGACGCATGGAGCGCGTGCAGGGCGAGACGCTGGAGACGAGCGCAGGCCACCCCGGCGCGGCTGGCCGTTTTCGACGCGCCGCTCGACCCCGAAAGCATCACCCCCCAGATGCGCGAGAACCTGGATGACGAGCTGACGGAAGTGAAGAGCGAAAACGCCATCGACCGCATCACCTCGCAGGCCAACCCGCGCACGCTCGAACGCGTCCCGGCTGGCGCGCGCTTCTCGCACCCGGTTCGTGATGGACGTGCTGTGCGAGGAAGACGCGCCGCTGTTGCTGCGCGTGCTGGAGGGTCTGCGGCTGCTCGAAGACGATTCGCTCGGCGGCGGCGGTTCGCGCGGCAGCGGGCGAATCCGCTTCTCCGGCCTGCGCCTGCTGTGGCGCGGAAAGAACTACTACGCTTCCGGCGCTCCCGAGAAGGAGGTGGCCACGGGCGCCACGCTGGGCGACATTCAGTCCGCCGTTACCGAAGCCGCCTTCTCTTTCCTGAACGAGGAGTAATGAACCCCGGACTCGTTGTCAAGCTCCGTCCGTCCGGGCCCTGGCGCATCGGCCCCGATTCCGGCGCCCGGAACCGCGTGGACGTGATCTATCATAGCGACTCGCTGTACTCGGCGATCACTTCCGCCATGGCGCTGCTGGGCTCCGTGGACGCGTGGCTGGATGCTACGGCCCGCACGGGCGAACCGGCCGTCTGCTTCAGTTCGTGCTTTCCGTTTCTGGATGAGATCGGGTTCATCGTCCCGCCACGGACCATCTGGCCGCCCACTTCGACGGCGCTCCTCGCGGCGCGGGTCCGCTGGAAGAGTGCGCGATTTGTACCGCTGGGCATCGTGCAGGCCCTGCTCTCAGGGCAGACGCTGGATGCGAACGACTGGTCGATCGACGGCCCCAGCGAGTGCCTGGTGCCCACCGGACGTTTGGGCCCATTCCGCACTTCCGTACGATGGGCCGCCGGAGTGGACCGGCTGACGGGCGCGAGCGACCGCCATTCCACCGCGTGCATGGAATTCCGCGGCGGCGCGGGGCTGTGGACGATCGTCTCTTTCGCCGATGAAGCGGCGCGGGCGCGCTGGCAGGAGCCGGTCAAGGCCGCGTTCCGCCTGCTTGCCGACACCGGCCTCGGCGGCGAGCGGTCGCGCGGCTGGGGTCGTTCGGAGCCGCCCGAGTTTTTGGAAGGCTCGCTTCCGGATATGGTCCTGGCCGGGGGCGCTCCCACGGCTGAACCGGCACCGGCGGCTGAACCGGCACCGGCGGCCGAACCGGCACCGGCGCCGCCCCTCGAGCCCATAACGCCGCCACCGCCGGAAGAACCGGTCGAGCCCGCATCCGAGGCGGCCGCGGAAGCTCCGCCCTCGGAGGAGCCTTTGACGGTCGCTGAAGAAGCGGCCGAACCGTCGCCCGAAGCTATCCCCGAAGACCCGGCTCCGAATGTCGCGCCGGCCTCTTCCGAAACCCCGGCTCCGGCAGTTTCGGGCGGGGCGCACTGGCTGCTTTCGCTCTTTACGCCGGGCGTCTCCGATACCGTGGATTGGGAGCGCGGCGATTACACGGTGCTGGCAAGAGGCGGCCGCGTCGAGAGTCCGGCCGGGTCGGGCGAGCTCAAAAAGCAGTTGCACATGGTCGCGGAAGGGTCGGTGCTGGTGGCTTCTTCCCACCCGCGCGGGACCGCGCCGGATGTGGCGCCCGATGGATTTGCACACCCCGTTTTCCGCAGCGGGTTCGCGCTGGCGATTCCGCTGCCGGAGGTGGACTGATGCGATACCGCGCCACGGTTTTGACTCCCCTGCTGGTCGGCGATGGCCGCAAGCTCAGCCCGATCGATTACATGGTCTGGAAGGACCACGTCAACGTGCTCGACCAGTGGCGGATCTTCCGGCTGCTGGCCAAGGGGCCGCGTCTGGAAGGGTACCTGTCGCAACTGAAGAAGGCCGACAAGCTGGACTTCGCCTCGTGGGGCGGGTTCGCGCAGAATTTCGCGGGCCGGCGCGTGCCCTTCGAGAGCCCCGCGTATTCCGCCTACTGGAACCGGGCGTCGGGCGATAGCCTGCACATTCCCACCTTCGCCTCCGGGACGTCCGGGCCGTACCTGCCGGGTGCCGCGATCAAGGGCGGGCTGCGCACCGGCATGGTGTTCGCTCACTGGCGGGACGGCATGCTGCAGGACGTGCTGGGGCGCGTCAAGGGCGAGCGGGTTCCGCGGCATCCGGCGGAGTCCGTGGAAGAGCAGGCCCTCGGGCCGGCCGGGTCGAACCGGATGCGTTTCGTGAGCACTGGGGATTCGGGCGCCGTGGCGGCTTCCCAGTTCAAAATTTACCTGCTCCGCACGTCCACGCTGCAGCCTCGCGGCGGCGCGCTGGCTCTCGGCTGGAAACAGAGCCCGCGCGGCGCGGTGGATGGGGCGCGGCCGGAAGAGAGCACCCCGGCGTTCGCCGAGATGGCCACCCCCGGCACCGCATTCGAGGGTGCTTGGGAGGAAAAGGCGTTTTTCCTTCAGCCCGAAGTGCGGCGCTCGATACGATGGCCGGAACTCAGCCGCGCCCGGATCTTCGAGTCGGTGAACGTTTACGCGGCGGGCCTGTTGAGCCTGCAGCGGCAATACGCCTCCTGGACCGGCCTCGGCCTGCTCGACCAGAGCCTGGCTGAGTTGGAACAGCGCCTGGCCGCCGCCCGGGAACGGGGCGCCTGCCTGCTGTGCCTTGGCTGGGGCGGTGGGCTTCCCGCCAAAAGCGCCTGGCTGGACACCACCAACCCCGATTACCGCCAGATTCTACAGCAGTACACGCTCTACAACCGCGCGCTCACTAGCAATCTGCCGTTCCCCAAGACGCGCCGCATCGTGTTCCTCAACAACAAGCCGGCCACGCTGCCGGGCTGGGTGGAACTCGAAGTCGAAGAGTAGTCTCAGCCCCCTTCCTTACGGTCGCGGCTCTGTGAGCACGAGCGGGGGCTTTCTCTATGGCTCTTCGGTCAGCTCGAAACCGCAGGGCGCGATGTTCGAATACAGCGTCTCCGAGTCATGGCCGTTGATGCGGAAGATCTGCCGCACCAGGTCGCACACTCCTTCGAAGCCGCGCTCGTAGAACACCAGGATGGAGGGTCCCGCACCGCTCAGCGCGCAGCCCAGCAATCCCGGAGCCCGCAATTTCAGGATGTCGTGCAGTCCCGGCACCAGGGCTTCCCGGTAGGGCTGGTGGAAGCGGTCTTCGAGCGCCGCCGGAAACGCGCTGGTGGATCCCGCGGCCAGCGCCGCGATCAACAGCGCCGCCCGCTGCACGTTGAAGACAGCATCGGCGCGGCTGTAGCTTTCCGGCAGCACCGATCGCGAGCGGGACGTCGGCAGATCGAAATCCGGCACCACCACGGCCAGTCCGAAGCGCTGCGGAAGATCCAGGCGCACGGCGCGGGTGACGCCGCCCGAATCGATGGCGCTGGCGACGATCGACCCCAGCGTGCAGGGCGCCACGTTGTCCGGGTGGCCTTCCAGGCGCGCCGCCTCGTCGAGAATCCGCAGCGGCTTCCATCGCAGGTCGAGCAGTTGGTCGGCGATGACGACGCCGGCGGTGAGCGCCGCCGCGCTCGACCCCATGCCCTTGCCGAGCGGGATATCGTTGTGAATCTCGAGATCGATGGCCGGCATCCCGACGCCGTGACTCTCCGCCACCGTCACAGCAGTCTGCCAGATCAGGTTGTCGCGCCCAAGCGGGATCTGCCCGGAATCGCGGCCCGAGGCGGAGATCGTGAGTTTTTCGCTCCGGCGGAAGCGGCACGTCAAATACACGCCGAGCGCCACGCCGAGCGCGTCGAAACCGGGCCCGAGGTTGGCGCTCGATGCCGGCACCCGCACCGTGTACCAAGCCATAAGCGTTCCAGAAGGCGAGCGGCGCTTCAGCGGATTTCCAGGATTTCTTTTTCCTTGGTCTTGGCTGCCAGGTCGATCTTTTCCATGTACGAATCGGTCAGCTTCTGAATTTCGTCATGCGCCCGCTTGTCTTCGTCCTCGGTGATCTTCTTGTCCTTCAGCAGCTTCTTGACGTTTTCATTGCCGTCCCGGCGGATGTTGCGCACCGAAACACGGTGGTGCTCGGCGACTCCGTGCAACTTCTTGACCAGGTCCTTGCGCCGCTCCTCGGTGAGCGGAGGGATCGGGAGGCGGATAATCTTGCCGTCGTTGGCGGGGTTCAGCCCCAGATCCGACGTTCGAATGGACCTCTCGATCGGTCCGATCTGCGACACGTCCCAGGGCTGGATGGTGATCAGCGAGGGCTCCGGCACGTGAAGGTTGGCGAGCTGGTTGAGTGGGGTGGGCGTGCCGTAATAATCCACCCGGATATGGTCCAGAATTCCCAGTGAGGCGCGCCCCGTCCGGATGGAGGCCATCTCGTGCTGCAAATCGCTGATGGCCTTCTCCATCCGCGTCTTCAGGTTCGTTTCAACCTCTTTGAGGCTGTTGAATACTTGACCGATGGGTGCTGCTGGCTGTTCTGTTTTCATAGCACACGCGTTCCAAGTAACGATTATACGTAAGTAATGGGTTGCCGCGTAGGTCGGCGCGCGCGGGAGGAAAGTCCCTCGCGCCGGCGGATTAGTGAATGAGGGTGCCGACCCGCTCGCCCATGGCGATCCGCATGATGTTGCCCGGGGTGGTCAGATTGAACACCAGCACCGGCAGCTTGTTGTCGCGGCACATGGCGATCGCGGTGGCGTCCATGACGCCGAGCCCCTTCGCAAGCACGTCCAGGTAGGAGATCGCCTCATACTTCACCGCATCGGGAAATTTCAGTGGGTCTTTATCGTAGACGCCATCCACGCGGGTAGCCTTGGCGATCACCTCGGCCTTGATTTCGAGCGCCCGGAGGGTGGCTGCGGTATCGGTGGAAAAATAGGGATTGGAAGTGCCCGCGGCGAAGATCGCGATGCGGCCCTTTTCGAGATGCCGGATGGCGCGCCGCCGGATATAAGGTTCCGCCACCTCGTGCATTTCGATCGCGCTCATCACGCGCGTCGCCACGCCGATCTGCTCCAGGGCATCGGATAGCGCCAGGGAGTTGATCACGGTGGCCAGCATGCCCATGTGGTCCGCCGTGACGCGGTCCATTTTCTGGGCGGCGGCGGCTACACCCCGGAAGATGTTGCCCCCGCCCACGACCACGCCGATCTGGACGCCCGTAGCCGCAACATCCGCTACTTCCTGGGCCAGGCTCTTCACCCGTTCGGCGCTGATGCCGAACGGCGCGCCGCCTGCCAGAACTTCACCGCTCAGTTTCAGCAGGAAGCGGTTATAACGGGACATCTACTGGGCTGCCACCTGTTCGCCGCCGGCCTCCGCGGCCGCCACATCGCCGACCTTGAAGCGCGTGAACCGGGCGATCGAGATGTTCTCTTTGAGTTTGGAGATCTTCGTCTTCACCAGCTGATCGATGGTGAGGGTGGCTTCCTTTACAAAGGGCTGTTCGAGCAGGCAAGCCTCTTCGTAGAACTTGCTGAGCCGGCCTTCGACGATCTTATCGAGCACCTTTTCGGGCTTGCCTTCATTCAGGGCCCGGGCCCGGGCGATCTCCCGTTCCTTATCCAGCACATCGGCCGGAACTTCCTCGCGCCGCAGGTATTTCGGATCGGCCGCCGCGATGTGCATCGCTACATCGTGAACCAGTTCCTTGAACTCGTCGGTGCGTGCCACGAAATCGGATTCGCAATTGACCTCGACCAGTACGCCCAACTGGCCGCCGGCATGGATATAGCTGCCGATCAGGCCCTGCCTGGTCACGCGGCCGGCCTTTTTTCCGGCCGAAGAAAGTCCCCACTTGCGCAGAAGCACTTCCGCGTCCCCGATATCGCCTTTGGCCTCAACCAGGGCCTTCTTGCACTCCATCATCCCCGCGCCGGTGCGTTCGCGCAGATCTTTTACTAGTGCCGCGGTAATTTCCGCCATAACTCTGTTTCTTATTCCTCTTGTGCCCGCTCCCTTAGGGTCGCGGCTGTGTTACCACGAGTAAGGTAGCGGGCGAGTTTCTTTTAGTGGCCACCCTCGGTCACAGCCGGCTCAGCCGGTGGTTCCGCGGTTTCCGAAGCAGGGCCCTTACGCGGGGAAGACGAAGCCGGCTCATCTTCCATGCTCAGGCTTTCCGCCATGATCTTCTCGGCGTACTTGGGGTCCACGTATTCCGTGTACTCCAACATGCCTTCCTCGACCGGGGTTTCCTCTTCGACAATCTTATCGGCCGCGAAATCGTGCTCGGTCGCCAGAGAGCGCCCTTCGACCACCGAATCCGCAATCTTGCTGGCGAACAGCCGGATGGCGCGCAGCGCGTCGTCGTTGCCGGGAATCACCCAATCCACTTCATCGGGGTCGCAGTTGGTATCGACAATGGCCACGACCGGAATGCCCAGACGGCGGGCTTCCTTCACGGCGATCGCTTCCTTGTTCGAGTCGATCACGAACAGCACGTCCGGCAGCCCCGGCATGTCTTTGATACCGGCCAGGTTCTGATCCAGGTGCTTGCGCTCGCGCTCCAACCGGATGACTTCCTTCTTCGGCCGGCCGGCATAGCCGCCTTCGACCGAAGCCATGCCTTCCAGTTCCTTCAGCCGCTTGATCGACTTCTGCACGGTCGCCATGTTAGTGAGCAGGCCGCCCAACCAGCGCTGGTTCACGTAGAACATCTGGCACCGGATGGCCTCTTCGGAAATGGCTTCCTGGGCCTGGCGCTTAGTGCCCACGAAGAGCACGTTCTTGCCCTGTGCGGCCATTTCGCCCACGAACCGGGCTGCGTCTTTGAACATCTTCAGGGTCTTCTGAAGATCGATGATATAGATTCCGTTACGTTCGCCGAAGATGTACTCTTTCATCTTCGGATTCCAGCGCTTGGTCTGGTGCCCGAAGTGAACGCCGGCTTCGAGCAATTCCTTCATGGATATTGCGGGCAAACTACCTCCTCAATCAGTGGAGAGGGAAAACCTCTCATTTGTGTCTTCCTATCCTGTCGCGCCGCCGCCGCGCGGTCCAAAGCGAGATTTACGCCGCGGCTGCGAAACGGAAGACCGGTCGACATACGCACTTCGAGGCCGGGAAAGCCCGGCCCCGAGTTGTGAATCCATTTAACGTTTGGAGAACTGGAACCGCTTACGCGCACCTTTTTGACCATACTTCTTCCGCTCGTGCGCGCGCGGATCGCGGGTCAGGAAGCCCAGCTTTTTCAGCCGTCCTCGCAACTCCGCGTTGAACTCCACCAATGCCCGGGAAATGCCCAGACGGGCCGCACCCGCCTGTCCGGCGACACCGCCGCCGTCGGCAAGAAGCACCAAGTCGAACTTTTCAACGGTTTCGGTGGCAGCCAGGGGCTGCCGCACGACTGCCCGCGCGCCTTCGGTGGGAAAGTAGTTCTCGAACGCGCGGCCATTGACCTGGATCTCGCCCGTGCCGGGACGAAGAAACACGCGAACCACCGACTTCTTGCGGCGGCCCGTACCCAAATATTGAACCATCGTCGCTGCCACTAAACTCGCACCTTCCTCAACTATTTCACGGCCAGCGCGGCGGGCTTCTGCGCCGCGTGCGGATGCCGGTCACCCGCATAGACCTTCAATTTCCGGAACATCTGCTTGCCGAGCTTGGTCTTCGGAAGCATGCCCCGAATGGCTTCTTCCACGATCCGCGCCGGCCGGGTCTCGCGCACCCGTTTGATGCTGGTCTCCACCAGCCCGCCCGGATACCCGGTGAAGTGGCGATAGACCTTGCTCTCTTCCTTGCGGCCCGTAAGCCGGACTTTGCTCGCGTTGATGACGATCACGTGATCGCCGGTATCCAGGAACGGCGTATACGAGGGCTTATTCTTGCCCATCAGCAGCATAGCCGCCTTGCTGGCGAGCTTGCCCAAAACTACGTCCTGGGCATCGATGACGTGCCACTGGCGGTTAATGCCGTTCTTGGAAGGGAACTCGGTACTCATTGACACACGTCTCCAACTATTTTTCTTTCAAACTATTTAGACTACCGGGATTGGTGGTTCGTTGTCAAATGGGTGACAATCCCGGTGGTGGGTCAGTTTGAAGTTTAACGTTAGTACCGCCAGCGCGGTTTAGCACCGTCCGGTTCGTTGAATTCCAGACACTTCTGTCTCATAATAGGATCGCTCTCTTCAGGAGCCCTGCTCGGCAAGTTTCCCGTTTAGGTTGACAGGCCCGATGATACGGGCGTCGGCCACCTGTTGGCTGGCGGGAAAGGAGTCGGCCATGGCTTTTGCAAAAGTCAACGTCCCGAAGGGGTACAAGCTGATATTCCGGGCTTGGATCACCGATAAGGATGGGAACCGGGTATACGCAAAAGACCACGGGCTAAGAGGCTTCCCCCTCTTAGTTCCCGTGAGCAAGTAGCTAAAACCTAGTGGTGGGGCTTCTGGGAGAGCAGTTCTAATGGGGCCGCGTACGGGACGCAAGCCCCTATGAAATCTACCCCGAAACTCTTCGGCCCCTTCCCGGACCGAAGTGCTTCCATCTCAAGTCTATTGCCGCTAATTCCGGTTGTCAAACGCTATTTGGTGGGTCCGTACCAGTTGCCTTGCTCAGAACGATCCTTCGCTCTTTGGACGCGGTCAGTATCCACCAGGGCTATGATATCGCGAATCTCCCAAACCTTCGTTGTGACGCCAGCGGCCATGGCAGGTGTGATTCTGAGCGTCTGGTGGATGCGGCAGAAATTGTAGTACATGAAGTGCAGTGAGATCGCGGCGATGTGGTTGTCCAGCTTCTTTGAGAAGCCATTCGTCAACCGAGTGAACCGCCGCATATGCATCCGCATCGTGAGATTCTGGCGCTCCACATAGCTGGTGGAGATGTGTTTCCGATCCGGGTTCCCCATAATCGTGTCTACCCGAGCGCCAGTGCAGACCGCAGGGCTATATCGGACTTCGTCGCTGCGCTCCTCGCCATAGAGTTTCACGAGCATCGCATAGTCGATATCTGCACCGAACGTATCCGCCACCGCTTCGATATAGGCCTTGTGGCCATCCGTGGTCAACTGGATTCGATTCGCCAATCGTGAACCGAGATCGTCAATGAATTCGCGGGCTGCTTCGGCGCTACGGTTTCCCACCATCCACGAAGCGATCAGCTTGGTATCGGCATCTAGGGCCGTCCACGTCCACACGGAGCCATACCCGAAAACGTCGCGCTTCTCTTCCGGAAGGTTCTTGTCCTTTGCATAGCAGAACGACCAAATTTCATCACATTGAATCCTACGGCAGTGCAGGTTGCGCAGGGCCGCGTCCTGGAATGTCGCGCAGACCGAACCAACTTCCACCAGCAACTTGGTAATCGTGTTTTTGGAGATCCCCGTCATACGGCAGACCGAGCGGATGCTGTTTCCTTCGACCAGGGCAGCGATCACGGCAGCGCGTTTCTCGGAGGAAAGCTGGTTCATACTTAACAGTATGCTTGAGCGGTCATGCTTTGTCAATACTGGCATAGAAAAATATTGCCCCGATGCCAGTATTATGCGAAGATACAGGCATGGAAGTCAACGAGAATCCAGAAATGCCAGAAAAAAGCGGACGCGTTCGCTCCGGGAAGGCAAGGATGGAGAAGTTATCTCCAGAGCAGAGGAAGGAGATGGCGAAGCGGGCGGCGGCTAAGAGGTGGAGCGGCGTGGCTCACGCGGAAAAAACCAATCACATTGGCGCGTTTCGTATTGGCGACAAAGAAATCCCATGCGCTGTTCTCGTGCGAGACGGGAAGGAGATTCGTCTCGTTTCCGAACGGGCACTCGTAAAGTCCTTCGGCGGCAAGCGGGGTGGTTCTCATTGGCTCCGAATGAAGCAAGATCCCAATGGCGCCAAACTGCCTGCAATTCTATCGGCAGGAAACCTTAAGCCATTTATTTCCGATGACTTAATAGCGGCGCTAAACGACCGAGTTTTGTTCTCTGGGCCAGGGATGCGCTCGCCCGCATATGGCCTTCGGGCAGAACTATATCCGCAAATCTGTGAAGTCTATCTATCGGCTCGTGACAACAACGAATTGCGCGGCAAGGGACAGAGGGACATCGCGGCCGCTGCGGACATTCTCATGCGGGCGTTGGCGCATACCGGCATCGCTGCACTGGTGGACGAAGCAACCGGATATCAGCGAGTACGCGATGACAGGGCGCTGGAGGCGATTCTCAATCGGTACATCGGCGCCGAACTTGCGAAATGGGCAAAGCGTTTCCCGAATGATTTCTACCAACAGATGTGCCGCCTGAGAGGGCTTCGTTATGACCCTGAATCATCGAAGCGCCCATATATCTTAGCGCGGATCACGATTGACGTTGTGTACGACCGAATCGGTCCAGGCTTAACGGATGAGCTAAAGAAACGCAAGGCCCAGGAGATCGCTAGCGGAGGGAAGGACCATAAACTGCACCAGTGGCTAACCGAGGAAATCGGGCACCCATCTCTCGCCCACCATCTGAGCGGAGTCGTATTCCTCAGCCGTGGATTTCATGACGGAGATTGGGATGGGTTCCACCATGCCCTAGATCGGATTGCACCACCCTACAACAGAACGATGCTTCTTGACTTCCCGGATGACAACCTGGGAATCCAGAACTGATCCCCCTACTTGCCCTTCCAGCGTGTCTCTGCTGCCTTCTTTGCAATAGCCTTCCGCTTTGCCGGCGAGAGCTTTTCTGCTCTCGCCTTCCCGCCCTTGAGCCCTCCCAGCCTGCCTAGCGTGACCGCAGCCGGATTCTTCTTGCTCGGCTCTGGCGTCGGCCCTTCTCCAGTAGCCTGCTGCATGATGGAGAAGGCCATCTCATTCAGATCGCGCGGCCCCTGGCCCCTGCTGGTCTTCGAGCGGTTGCCGACTCCGCGCTTGGCGGCGGGGGTCTTTTCGTTCTTGCTTGAGCGGTCCTGCATACCTCCAGCGTGAACGAATCGGCAGCGCGAAGTCAAGACCGTGAAATTTCAAACTGACCCACTACCACAATCCCGCCAGCCGGTTCGGCGCGACACTTCCCTTCCGTGCCATCGCGACCCAGATGTTTCTCCGCACCTTACCCGCCACGCTCGTAAACGAGGGAAATCAACTGCTTGGCGATAGCTGCCTGGCTTGAGAGCGACGAAATATCGTCACTCGAGTCGCCAGACCGATTACCGCTGTTTGAATACCGCTACGTAACTGTTGCTGGGCCCCAGCCAGATTACGGTGACCAATTCCCGCCCTTTCGCCGCGTGGTTTATGGCCGCCGCCAGCTCAGAGGGAAACGGCGTCGACCCCCACCGCGGTTCGGGCTTGTCCAATCCTGCATTCACCCTGATTACTTCGGCGCCGTACAGCGCGGATTCGGCGTGGACGGTTGCCGGGTGGCGCTTGGGAAGAGCGTTCCAGGCCAACAATACGGCGATAACCGTGAGCACAAATTTCGTGTACCAGTCGGGGAAGCGCATGGTTCCTCCATTCCGATTGCCGTCCGAAGTTTAGCATGCAGGAACTTCTGTTCAGGCCCGCCGCGAACCGGCATATAAGGAGTCTGATACCCTGGATTCCAGGGACGCCTGTATGGAGCCATTCCGTTTTCACGTCTTCCTTTGCGATCAGCAGAAGCCCGAAGGTGTGCCGTGCTGTTCGGCCAGAAACTCGGGCAAGGTCCTTGACGCGCTGCGGCACGAGGTGCATGCTCGCGGGCTGGACGACGAGGTGCAGATCACGACCTGCGGCTCGCTGGGTTTGTGCGAGCATGGCCCGAACCTGGTGGTCTACCCCGAAGGCATCTGGTATTCGGGCGTGCAGCCGGAAGACGTCGGGGAACTCGTCGAATCCCACTTCCAGGCAGGCGTTCCGGTGGCGCGCCTCATGCGAACCGACGCCGCCGCGGTTCACGCGGAGATCGTGACCAATCGGGATAAGATGCTCCGGGCGCGCCGAGCCCGCGACGCCGCCGGAGCCCTGCCGGACGACCTCACCGATCGCATCCGCGCGTTCCAGGAGAGCCGGGCCATTTTGACCGCGCTCGAACTGGACCTGTTCACCGCAGTGGGCGGCGGCGCGGGCGCCGCGGCCGTAGCCGCCGGCATCGGAGCCGACGCGCGCGCCACCGAGATGCTGCTGAATGCGGCCGCCGCCATGGGCCTGCTGGTCAAGCAGGACGGAACTTTCCGCAACACTCAGGCGACGGCGCGCTATTTCGTCGCGGGCTCGCCGGATAACGCCCGGCCAGCCCTCATGCACATCGCGCATCTCTGGTCGCGATGGTCGAATCTGACCGATTGTGTCCGTGCCGGCACGGCGGTCGGGCCGCAGGAAATCGCCGATCGCGGTCAGGATTGGACCGAGGCTTTCATCGCCGCCATGCACCGCAACGCCAGTGAACGCGCGCCTCAAGTGGTGCAGGCCGTGGGTACAAACGGGATCCGGCGCATGCTGGACGTGGGCGGAGGCTCGGGCGCCTACTCCATCGCCTTCGCAAAGGCGGACCCCGCGCTGACTTCGGAAATTCTGGACCTGGCGGCCGTGGCGCCCATCGCCCAGCGGCACATCGGGAAAGCTGGGGTGTCCGGCCGCGTCTCGACGCGCGTGGGCGACCTGCGTTCCGATCCACTGGGCCAGGGCTACGACCTGGTGTTCGTCTCCGCCATTTGCCACATGCTCAGTCCGGAAGAGAATGGCGATCTGCTGGAACGGTGCCATCGGGCGCTCGCCTCCGGCGGCCGGGTCGTGATTCAGGATTTTATTCTGGAGCCGGATAAGACGTCGCCTAAATGGGGCGCGCTGTTCGCGCTCAACATGCTGGTAGGAACGCGCGCCGGAAGCAGCTACAGCCAGGACGAGTACACCCGCTGGCTGGATGGCGCGGGCTTCCGGGACATTCGCCGCGTGCGGCTGCCGGGACCCGCAGGACTCATGATCGCGTCACGGCCATGATTTCGGGCCCGGCCGCCAGCCCGGTCCGCCTCGGCCTTGCGGCTGCCATCGCAATTGCATTGGCCGCAACCGTCGCCGGCTTCCCAAGCCATGATGCGGGACCGTCCGCTATCGCCATCGACTACCCGGAAAGCGGCTCGATCTTCCCACCCGAAATCACGCCGCCCACCTTTCTGTGGCGGGACCCCGCGAAAGCCGCCGCCTGGTGGCGGATCGACGTCGCTTTCGCGGATGGGTCCGCGGCGATTCACGCGACTTCGAAGGGCGAGCCCCCGCGCGTCGGCAAAATCGACCCGGACTGCGTGGCCGATACCAACCAACCGCCGAAACTGACGCCGCGAGAAGCCGCCGCCCACACCTGGATTCCCGATCCCGCCACATGGGCGGCCATCAAGCGGCACTCCCTGGAAGGTGCCGCGGTGACGGTCGCCGGTTATCGCGCGCCCGGCGAGGGCCGCGTTCTGTCGCGCGGAAGCGTCCGGATATCAACTTCGAGAGATCCCGTGGTCGCTCCGATTTTCTATAGGGACGTGCCGTTGATGCCTTCGGAAGTGGAGCGCGGAGTCATCAAGCCGCTGGCTGCCAGCGCCGTGCCGCTGGTGGCCTGGCGGTTGCGGAACATTGCCGAACCCTCCAGCCACGTGGTGATGGACAACCTGCCGGTGTGCGCCAATTGCCATTCGTTCTCGGCCGACGGCAAGACCATGGGAATGGATATCGACGGACTTCAGAACAACCGCGGCCTGTATATCCTCGCCCGGGTCGCTCAGGAGATCTCGGTTCGCAATCGGGACCTGATTCAGTGGAGCACGGCCGCCGGCCCGCTGAAGGGCAGCGTGCGGGTCGGGTTCATGTCGCAGGTGTCTCCGGACGGGACGTTTGTGGTAACCACACTCAATCCGCTCGAGGCTTCCGGCGCGCGCGACGCGCCCAGCAACTATTACGTCGAAAACTTCAAGGATTACCGTTTTCTGCAGGTGTTTTATCCCACACGCGGGATTCTGAACTGGTACAGCAAAGCCACCGGCATTCTCCAACCGCTGCCGGGCGCGGACGACCCGCGGTTCGTGCAGATGGGCGCGGTATGGAGCCCCGACGGCCGTTACCTGGTTTTCGCCCGCGCCGCGGCGCGCGACCCCAACCCGCCCGGCCTGCCGCCGGCCGAATTCAGCAACGACCCGCACGAGCTCCCAATTCAATACGACCTATACCGGATTCCGTTTCGCCAGGGTAAGGGCGGCCCGCCCGAACCGATTGCCGGCGCCTCTCGGGACGGCATGAGCAACTCGTTCCCCAAGGTCTCACCCGACGGACGGTGGATCGTTTTCGTGAAATCCCGCAACGGCCTGCTGATGCGTCCTGACAGCCAGTTGTACATCGTGCCGGCCGCTGGCGGAGAAGCCCGGCGTATGCGATGCAACACCTCGCTGATGAATTCCTGGCACAGCTTCTCTCCGAATGGCCGCTGGCTGGTGTTTTCGTCCAAGAGCCGCTCGCCCTATACGCAGATGTACCTGACGCACATCGATGAGCGGGGCAACGACAGCCCGGCCATCCTGATTGACAACTCCACGGCGGCCAATCGCGCGGTGAATCTCCCGGAATTCGTGAATCTGCCGCCGGGCGGCCTGCAAAAGATCGGCGGGCCGGCTCTCGAATATTACCGGCGGTTCAACCAGGCGATGTACCTGCAAAAAAGAGGGCGGCTCGCCGAATCCATCGCGGAATGGCGGAAAGTGCTGGAGCTCAAACCGGACGACGCGCAGGCCCACGCCAGCCTGGGAACAGCGCTGCTGATGACGGGCCATAGCGACGAAGCCGGCGTGCATCTGCAGGCGGCGGCCGAACTGAAACTGCAGGCGGCCGTGGCCGACCATCCCGGAGACGCTTCCGCGTATCGCAGCCTGGGTCGCATGTTGTTGGAAAAGGGACGCCTGGATGAGGCCGCGGCCAACCTGCGGAAAGCCGCCGCACTCCAACCGGCGTCCGCCACGACCCACTGCGACTTGGGCGCGGCGCTGCTGCGGCAGGGCCACCTCGACGAGTCGCTGGCCGAACTGAGGAAGGCGCTCGATCTCGACTCGCGCTATGCGCCCGGACACTATACGCTGGGCCTGCTGCTGGACCGGAAAGGCGATCGGGACGAAGCCGTCCGCGAATGGCGTAGGGCTCTGGAGATCGACCGGGAGTATCCGGAAGCCCACGACCGCCTGGCCGGCGCCCTCTACGCGCGGGGCCGCGATGCGGAAGCCCTGGAGCAGTGGCGCCAGGGAACCAACGACGCAGCCGCACTCCGGCGGCAGGCATGGGTGCTCGCGACGTGCCCCCTGCCGTCCGTTCGCGACGGGCACGAGGCCGTCGCCCTGGCCGTCCGGGCGCTCGAACGTTCGGGCAGAAAGGACGCGGCGGTTTGGGATACCCTGGCCGCGGCGTATGCGGAAGCCGGAAAATTCGCCGACGCCGAACTGACGGCCGAGAGGGCGCTGGCTCTCGCGGAGCAGGACGACCGGCACGAATTGGCGGATGCCATCCGGAACAGGATGCGGCTTTACCGGGCCAACGCCGCATTCCGCGAGACCGCCCCGCCACCTGCTTCCCGCTAGAAGTTACGAACTCGCCGATCGCTTACCTGACGAGCGAAGCCGGAATCACAGGGTCTGGTTTGCGCCAGGCTCAACGGCGGGACCGGGGTCCGGTCCGGCGGACGCAAGCGGCTCCCGCCGCAGCAATGTCCGGGCCATGTACCCCAGGACGCCCAGGGCAAATCCGAGCCCGCTGAGCAGGAATTCCAACAGTCGCACGGGGAAGCAGCGGATCGCGAACCAGGGCCCGACCCGCGGCTCCAGGAAGCGGTAGAAATCGAAATTGAGCGCCGCCACGATAGCCAAAGCCGCGGCGCACTCAACCGGCGACCTTCCGGCCGCGGCGGCAATCGCCAGAAATACGGCCACTACGCTGACGCGCTGCCCCCACTTCAGGTTCAGGTCCGCTGGCATCGACCGGTATTGCAGAATCAGCAGCGTCCACGGGATGGCGCGGTCGAACAGGTCCATACGCACGAGATCGATGAAGCTCAAATGCTTCAGATGTTTCACGGTGAGGCCTTTGTCGAGCCGGATTCGCCCCCCGTCGCGCAGCAGGCGCAGGCCAAGCTCCATATCTTCCATGTGGCTGCATGCCGGCGAGAATCCACCCTGGAGCCGGAACACGCCGGTGCGAACGGCACCGCAACCGGTCCAGAAAGTGGATGCTTCCGCGCTGCTCGTCTGGTGCGTGTAGCAGTGCAGGAGATTGCGATATTGCGAAAGGAACGCGGGGCTGCCGGGTCGGTCGTCGTAAGAGCCGATCACTGCGCCGCGGGCGGGATCCTCCTCGAAGCCGGCAAGCACACGGCCGGCGGTCCCGGGCGGGACTTCGACGTCCGCGTCGATGAAGAGCAGAATCTCGCCGCGGGCCGCGCACGATCCGAAATTCCGTGCGAATGCCGCGCCGCGGCGGCCTCCGTACGAGACCACCGGGAACCCCGCCGCCTCCGCGATGGCCGCCGATCCGTCTTCCGAGCCATCGTCCACGACGATGCACTCGAGCGGCGGCGGATCCAGACGGCGGATGGCCTCCAAACACCTCGTCAGGTAGGGAGCGGCGTTATACACTGGAACGACAATTGAGATGATCGGGTTCATGAATCGGAATTCCACCCAAAGTAGCACGCATCGCGCGGCGAGGAGGCTCCAGCTGTGCCGGGATTCCGCGTTCTGCTGGGCGCTGGGAGGAGTTCTGCTTGTCCTGCTGTGGCAGGCGGCGACCGTACATTTCAATTTTGCCGGCCACTGGTCGGCGCTGTTCTGCACCAGCGGACTTCGCAGCCAGCCGCCGGAACTGGCGGGCACCTGGACCTTCCCGAACTCCACCGGCTTCGATGGCCAGTTCTACCGGTACGTGGCGCACGATCCCTGGCTCCGGCGGGGATGGTCGCGGTACATGGATGCGCCCCTCCTGCGGCGATCGCGCATCCTGCTGCCGGCTGCAGCCTGGCTGGTGGGGCTCGGACAGGATCGCTACATCGACGCCGCCTATATCGCACTCATGCTGTTTTCGATCTTCCTGGGCACGTGGTGGCTGGGCCGCTGGGCGGAACTTCACGGCAGCCACCCCGCCTGGGGCTTGTGGTTCCTGCTTCTACCCGCAACCCTCACGTCGATCGATCGGATGACGGTGGACGCCGCGGTCGTTTCGGCCTGCGCCGGCGTCCTGTACTACCGGGCACGCGGCGCGCGGGGCCGCTTGTTGGTTCTGCTTGCCGCCGCCGCGCTGGTGCGGGAAACCGGCCTGCTGCTCGTCGCGGGATGCTTCCTTTACGCCCTCTCGAAGCGGCACTGGCGAGAGGCCGCCTGCATGGCCGCGGCTGGCCTGCCGGCTTGCGCGTGGTCCGCCTTCGTTGCCGTCCGCACCACCCCGGTAGCGAGCCCCGGGTGGTGGCACTCGCTGTTCCAGTATCCGCTGGCCGGCATGGCGATCAAGCTGTTCGAACCTCAGCCGTACCCTTTCGCGCCCCGGCTCACGGCTCTCGTACAGGTGCTCGACGGCATGGCCCTCGCCGGATTTCTGGCTGCCTCGCTGCTGGCATTATGGAGCCTGCGCCGCCGGCCCCTTGGTCTCGAACAGTGGCTCACCCTGGCCTTCCTGATGCTGGTGTTTGCGCTCGGACGGCCGACCTATTGGGACAACGTGTACAATTATGCGCGGCCGCTCTCTCCGCTGCTGTTCCTGATGTCGCTGCCGGCGGTCACCGGCCGGGCGCGCTGGGCGCTGGCCCCCATCCTGCTCATCGATTTGCGGATCGCGGCGCAGTGCGCGCCGCAGGCCTGGGGCATTCTGCGCGCTCTGTTGTAGCCGCATCCGGCTTCGACGCGCACGCCGCAACGAACACTGCCGTGTACCGCCGTGTCGGCATGCGGCCGAGCATTGCGAAGCCCGCCAGCAGCGCTCGAATGGGCCGGTCGGCATGCCGCCCGAGCGCGCGGCGCAATCCGAGGAAGAACAGCGTCGAGATGCCGCGTGTATTATGAATCAGGGTATCGGTGCCGAGCACTCGCAGACCCGCGCCCGCGAGATGCCGGACCAGGCCCTCCAGCGTCACCGTGTACCCCAGCCCGAAAGGCATCCATCCGCGCCGGCTGGCCCAGGCGAGCAGCGGGTACAGAGGATTCGACGGGTTATCCATCGTAATGACGGCCACTCCGCCCGGCCGGAGCACCCGCGTGATCTCCGAGAGCGCCTGCGAGAGCTCCGCGCTATTCTGCAAATGGTCGAGCGTGGAAGTCGAGATTACCAGGTCCACGCTCTCCGAGCGGACCGGCAGCGCCAGGACGTCGCCGGCCAGAAAACTCGGATTGCCGCCTGTGGAACGCGCCTGCGCCCGCCGCGCGGTCTCCGGCGCAAGGTCCGTGCCTATGGCCACGACCGGTGCAGGGAACAGGTCGAAGAGAATCTGGTCGCCGCCATTGGCTTCCTCGAAGGAGTCGGTCTTCAGCACCCGCGCCGGGTTCAACCCGCGGCTCCAGCGGCGAACGAGTTCCTGGTGCACCTTCCGCCTCTGCTCCGCGGCCAACCGGTCGAGATACCAGGAGGGGCTTCGTTCGGAACCGGCCGTCTCCTGCTCCGCACCCATGCTACGATCCGGACGGCGCGCGTTCGGCCCGCGCATTGCCTACCTTCGCGATTCCGGGACCGAGGAGCCGCACGGCGCGGAACTTGGCTGTTCCCGCCAGCTCCGGCGGCGCCAACTCCACCCGGATGCCGCCCGAATGCGTCCAGGAAAGCACCGATAGCGACCCGCCGTATAGCCGCCGCGTCTCCGAGAGGAAGAACTCGAGGATCTTGTGCGGCGGCGCCGCCGTCACCCCCGGGCGAACTCGCAATTCCGCCTCGGTTTGAGCGGCGCCCTCCCTCTCCACGAGCTGATAGTCGCCCGGGCGTCCTCCGAACCGCGTGCACATGGTCTCTTCGAGAAGCTCCACCAGGTCAGAGGCGGAAATCGTAATGCCCTGCGCGGTCACCTTGCTGACGGCCGCGATGTTCCGCACCTGCAGGTCCAACCCCAGCGCCGAGAACGAGCACCGGCACCGGCACTTCTCGACGATCCCTGTGTCGCCGATCTCGACGTTGATCAGCACCCGCGGCGCAAACGGCAGCAGGCTGGTGACGCAGAGCGAATCCGGGCCGCCTCCCTCCGCTGCCGGCCGGGTGGTCAGCGCCACGCTTTGCCTGTTTACGTGCACACAATTGCCCTTGTTCATTTCGGCGCAGGGTGAACCGATCGAACCGGCGTCGCTCGCGCCATAGGTCGGATACGGCTCGATCCCCGCCGCTTCGATCACGGCGCGCTTCGCGTCCGTAAGCGCTTCTCCGACGAGGATCGCGCGGCAGCCCGTGAGGTCGAGCCCCCGCTCGACGGCTTCCGCCGCGATTCGCGTCACCGAGCTGACAAACCCCCCGACCACTGTCGGCACCCCTTCCCCGTGGCGCCGCGCCAGGTATTCGGCTACGGGAGAGTAATCGTTCGCACCCAGATACGTGGCATAAGGAATGTTGGCGCCGGAACGCCGCAAGTAGGCGGTGAGCGCCCGCGTCACCGTCCGGTAGTGCAGGTTGCCGCGGGCTCCGGCCCCTGGGGCGTACCACCGCTCGAAGGGAATTCCCAGGCGGCTGGCCAGAATCCCCGCGAGTATCCCGAAGCCCGGCAGAATCGGCCCGACGTTCACCGCCGCGCGCCGGGCAAGGTCGAGTTCCCGGATCAATAGCAGGGTGCACGCCTCCTGGTGCGCCAGGTACTCGGACCCTATGCCCGTCTTCACCGGTGCGCCGGAACTGCCGCTGCTGCTCTGGATGATCCGTCCCTTGCCGCGCTGGTTCAGCCAATCCGACGGCCTGGCGCGAATGTGCCGTCCCCCGCGGACGATCTCCGCGCGGCCGCGAAACTCGTCGTGGGTGACATAGACGCCTTCGCGGAGCAACGCCGCCAGCGCCGTTTCGACCCCGTTAGAGCGAACCGAGGCCTCCAGATCGGCGTAGGCGCAGCCGGCAGTCTGGAATAACTGCGCATACGGATGGCCAGCCTTGGAGAGCACCCCGCGAGCCAGCGCAAGGAAATTCTCCTCGCGGTTCTCGAGGAGGCGCCGCACGGTCTGCTCCGGGTTGGCGTGGAGCGGCGTTCGCAAGTGGTTGCGAAACGCCAGTGCCATACGCGAGTAGCTTAGAATTTCGTGGAACACGTCAATTCGCTTTCCGGGGAAGCACGAGTATAGCAGTCCGCGGCGTCGCGCCCGCGGAGTCTTGAGCGCCGGCTTGTGCCCGCCCCGGCGAAAGCGCTAATATGCAACCTGGAGGTTGCGCAAGTCATGCACGACCGCATCGAGAAACGGATCGAACTCAAAGCGCCGGTTTCGCGGGTCTGGCGCGCCCTGACGGATTATCGCGAATTCGGCGAGTGGTTTCGGGTAAAGCTGGATGGTCCGTTTGCGGAGGGGCAAGTCTCGCGCGGCCACATCGCCTATCCGGGCTACGAGCATCTCCGATGGGAGGCCGTCATCCGGAAAATGGAGCCCGAGCGGCTGTTTTCCTTCACCTGGCACCCTTATGCCGTGGACCCCAACATAGACTATTCGAAGGAAACCCCCACGCTGGTCGAATTCAGGCTGGAGAAGACCGCGTCCGGCACGCTGCTTCTGCTGACGGAGTCCGGCTTCGACGCGATCCCCGCCGAACGCCGCGCCGAAGCGTTGCGCATGAACGACGGCGGGTGGACGGAACAAATGAAGAACATCGAACGCCATGTTGGGCAAACACCGTAGCGCCCGGCCGGCCAAGCGGCCATCGGCCGCGCCCGTATTTGCCGCGCTCGGCGACGAGACGCGGTTGTCGCTGGTGAAAAAGCTCAGCAGCGGACAGCCGCAGTCGATTTCCCAGCTCACCCGGGGCTCCAAACTGACGCGGCAGGCGATCACCAAACATCTTCGCGTCCTGGAGGGTGCCGGAATCGCGCACGCCGTCCGCGCGGGCCGCGAGAGCCGGTTCGCTTTCGACGCGCAGCCGATCGAAGCCCTCAGAGAATATCTGGATTTCGTCTCCGCGCAGTGGGATCAGGCGCTCGCCAGGCTCAAGTCGTTTGTCGAGGAGTGACCGCGCCCGCCCCGCAGTCGGCGTGGCGGCTATCCGCTACGACAGCCGAGCGGTCCTACGCGATTTCGCCTCGCGAAAAACGATCGGCGTCGAATTGCGAATACCCCCCGGCTGGCAGATATACGGCCCGCAAGTGGGGAGGGACTACCGGGGGCTCGCCTGGCGCATGGATTCATCGCAGTGCCCCATCGCCGGCGACGCAGAGTACCCGGCGCCGCGTTGGGAGCAGCCGGCCTTTGCCGACGCGAAGTTGCCTGAGTATGAGAGGAACCACAGGCTCACGCGCGAATTCGGTCGAGTTCAGCTTGGCGATTTCATCCGGTTCCACCCCTGCCGGTTCACAAGCGGTAAGCCCCATGCGAGAATAGACCCCGACGGACATGCGAACGCCCATCGTAGTACCCACGCTTGTCTTATTGGCGGCTCTCTCGAGCGCGGTCCGTCCCGCTACGGTTGCAGATCCAAACAGCGCAGAGCAATCCGCGCAGCCGGTCGAAGAGGATCCGGACGCTTATTCGATCTATTCCGTTCTTCTGCAGGCAGAAGGCCCGCCGGTGAAGTCCTGGAATATCCGAAACGAGACGGATAGGGGTTGGCTGCCGATGTGTGTGACTCCGCCACCGGAGCAGGAAGCGATTTACCGCCCCGTGATCGAGCAGTTCGAAACGCGGAATCAACACAAATTGCTGCTTGCGAGACATTTCGATCTGCCGGCATATCAACTGGTAAGCCGTGAGGACACAATTCTTCCGGTCTTCGAGGTATCGGCCGTTGGCTTCAACCGGGAACACACAAGAGCGTTAGTTTATGTGGCGCATCACTGCGGCAACCTGTGTGGCGGCGGCACCTACCACCTCATGGCCAAGAAGAACGGCAAATGGGAGCCCGACCGTGAGTTCCGGGGCGCTCCGATGTGCATGTGGGCCTCGTAAAGCGCGATTCGCTACCTAAAGGGAGCGTCAACAGGCAAACAGTTCCTGAGCCCGGCTCAGCCGCGCGGCCACGTGCACGCCGTTGGGGCACTCGACCGCGCAGGTGGCGCAGTCGCTGCAACGAACGTTCTGCTGCTCGGCGGAGAGGCGCAGGAAGTGCTCCCGGCCTAACGGGAACTGGCCGTATCCATCGGCGTACA
Source organism: Bryobacterales bacterium (assembly GCA_963794265.1). Lineage (GTDB taxonomy): Bacteria > Acidobacteriota > Terriglobia > Bryobacterales > Bryobacteraceae > CAWCDJ01. The sequence continues at coordinate 1,157,605 of CAWCDJ010000003.1, read as the reverse complement.
TCACGAAGCGCACCATGTCGGCTACCGGCAGCCCCTTGGGGCAGCGTCCATCGCACTGGCCGCACATGCGGCAGAAGTACGGCCCGATCTCGTCCAGGCGGGCCGACAGGATCCGGGCGTCGGAGTCCGTGAAGTGCTCGCCCATCGCTTGGAAGTTCTGTTCGAGCTGGTCGATATCGGTCATGCTGGGAACGGTGGTGGCGATGCCAGGATTGTTGATCGCCCACTTCAGCGCCGCGGGGGCAAACGTGGCGGGCCGCGCCGGTTGGCTCGCGCCGCGCCTGCCGGCCCGGGCCATCACCTTCATCGCGATTACGCCCACGCCGGCGGCATGCAGCTTCTCGATCGCGGGTCCGTAGCTCTTATCCGAAGCGAAACTGTACTGCGCCTGCACGACTTCGATTTTCGCTTCGATCACGCGGTCGACGATCGCCGGCAGGTTGTGCGTGCTGACTCCCGCGAACCGGATCTTTCCCTGCTTCTTGGCCTGGAACTCGGCCTCGACCAGCTCATCGGTAATCTGGGCCGGGTTGCTGAGGCCGTGAAGATGCCAGACGTCCAGGTGGTCGGTGTTGAGTTCTTTCAGGCTGGTTTCGATTTCCGCGAGGATGCCCGGCCCGGTGCTGGGATTGTCGTTCGATTTGCTCGCCAGAAAGATGTTCTTCCGCCTGGCTCCCAACGCCGCCCCCACCATGCGCTCGTTCTGGCCGCTCTGGTAATTGCGGGAGGTATCGAAATAGTTAATTCCCATATCCACGGCCCGCGCGATCACCGTGGGGTCTGAGGTGATCATGCAGCCATAGCCGACGGTCGTGACCCGCAAACCGGTCTTGCCAAGAATCCGGTACTGCGGCGCCGCGCCGGAAAACGACCGGACAGGCGGTTGGGTTTGCGATTGTTCGGTACCCGAGGAACGGGTTGCCGAAGCGGCAGCGGGCAAAGCCAGACCGGCTGCGAGAAAGTTGCGGCGAGACGGAGCGTTTTCCATAGGATCTCCTCGGATAACACGATCCTAACACCTTATTCCGTGGAAAAAGAGGGTTAACCTTGGGGTGGCCGTGTGAATGCGAACCGGAAAGCGTTTTCCGCGAGTCCGCACAACTCCGCCCGGGTAAACCCGAATGCGCCGGCCGCCAGGCGGTACTCGCCCAGTAAGGAGCAGCGGAACATGGCGGGGTCGTCGGTGTTGAGCACGATCGGCACTCCGGCATCGTACAGGCGGCGCAGGGGGTGGTCCTCGAGCCGCGTCACCACGCCCGTCACCAGGTTGCTGGTGACCGAAATTTCGAGCGGAATCGCGCGGTCGCGCAGGTGGCGAACCAGCGAAGGGTCCTCGATGGACGAAATCCCGTGGCCGATGCGTTCCGCTCCCAGTTCGAGCGCGGCCCACACGGAGCGGGCGGTGGTGCCCTCGCCGGCGTGGGCGGTGAGCCGCAGGCCGGCGCTCCTGGCGAACGCATAGGCCTCCGCGAACCACTCCGCGGGACCGCGCTGCTCGCTGCCCCCGATGCCGAACGCCACCACCCCGCGGCCGACCCGCTCGGCCGCCAGTTCGGCCACCCGCATCACGTGGTCCGGGCCGAATTGGCGCACCGCATCGAGAATCCAGCGCACCTCCACCGGGGACCCGGCGGCGGCCTCGCGAACGGCTTCGAAGATCGGTGCGAACTCCTGTTTCTTCCACAGGACCACGCCGGCAGCGAGGATGATTTCGGCGTAGACCACGTTCTGGGCCGCCAGTCGCTCGATCAGCCTGCGCGTGATCAGCCCGTAGTCCTCCGGCCCGCGCAGCCGCTGGCCCACCGCGCCGAACGCCTTGAGGAAATCGTCGAAGGAGTGATAGGAATAGATGCTGCGAAGTTCATCGAGCGGTGTGGACGGGTCGAGTTCGTGCAACGTTTCCGGCTCCACCGAGCCTTCCAGGTGCAAGTGCAGCTCGGCTTTGGGCATTCTCAGCAGGAAATCGTCCATACTTGTCTATTAGACTCTCATGACCGTTGAAGAGATTGAAGCGATCGTAGGCGGATACCACGGCGATGCGTTCCGAATTCTGGGGCCGCACATCGTGCGCAAAAAGGGCCGCCAGCCGCGGTGGGAGGTGCGAGCGTTTCTGCCGCAGGCCGAATCGGCGGAGGTGGCCGCCGGCGGCCGGCGCGAACCCATGCAGAAGAGGCACGCGCAAGGCTTCTTCTGCGTGCCGCTGCCGGGTGAGCCCACCGATTACCGCATTTTCGCAAAGCTGTGGAGCGGCGAGGAAATCGAAATCGACGACCCCTACCGCTACGGGCCGCAACTCTCGGATACGGACATCTACCTCCATACCGAGGGCACCCTGCACGAGGCCTGGCACGCCCTGGGCGCGCACCTGATCGAATCCCGGGGCGCCCGCGGCGTGCGCTTCGCGGTGTGGGCGCCGAACGCGGAAAGTGTCATGGTGGTCGGGGAATTCAACGATTGGGACATGCGGCGCCACCCCATGCGGCGGCGCAACGGCGGCATCTGGGAGCTGTTCCTTCCCGGCGTGGGCGAGGGCACCGCGTACAAGTACCACGTGCGCTCGCGCTTTGCGGGCCACCAGCAGCTCAAGGCCGATCCTTACGCCTTTTACTGCGAGATGCCGCCGAAATCGGCCTCGCGAGTTTGGGATATAGAGAAGTATCAGTGGCAGGACGCGGATTGGATGGAGGCACGCGGCAAGGTGGACTGGCTGCGCTCGCCCCTATCGACTTACGAAGTCCACCTCGAATCATGGATGCGCGGGCCGCAGGGGCAGCCGCTCACCTATCGCGAGATGGCGGTCAAGCTGGTGGAGTATGCCAGGATTATGGGCTACACCCACCTAGAGCTGCTGCCGCCGATGGAGCACCCGTACTCCGGTTCGTGGGGCTACCAGGTGATCGGCTACTTCGCGCCCACCTCGCGCTTCGGCACGCCCGACGATTTCAAGCTCTTCGTGGACACCTGCCACCGCGCGGGCATCGGGGTGATTGTGGATTGGGTGCCGGCCCATTTCCCCAAGGATGCGCACGGCCTGGTCTATTTCGACGGCACCGCGCTCTATGAGCACGCCGACCCGCGCAAGGGCGAACATCGCGACTGGGGCACCCTGATCTTCAACTACGGGCGCAACGAAGTCCGCACGTTCCTGATTTCGAACGCCCTGTTCTGGCTGAAGGAGTATCACATCGACGGCCTGCGCGTGGACGCGGTGGCCTCCATGCTCTACCTCGATTATTCGCGGCAGCCCGGTGAATGGATCCCCAACCAGTACGGCGGCAACGAGAACCTGGAAGCCATCGACTTTCTGCGCAGTTTCAACGAGCTCGCGCACCAGGTGCCCGGCGCGTTCACCGTGGCCGAGGAGTCCACGGCGTTTCCCGGCGTGTCGAAACCCGTGTATCTCAACGGGCTCGGCTTCACCATGAAGTGGAACATGGGGTGGATGCACGACATGCTCGGTTACTTCTCGAAGGACCCGGTCTATCGCAAGTTCGAGCACAACCACATCACCTTCAGCCTGCTCTACGCGTTCACCGAGAATTTCGTGCTGCCGGTTTCGCATGACGAGGTGGTGCACGGCAAGGGGTCGCTCCTGAATAAGATGCCGGGCGACGAATGGCGGCAGTTCGCCAACGTCCGGGCGTTCCTTACATACATGTGGACGCATCCCGGCAAGAAGCTGCTCTTCATGGGCCAGGACATCGGCCAGCGCGAAGAATGGAACTACAACGCGGGCGTGCGTTGGGACCTCTTACAATTCGATTACCACCGCAAGCTCCAGTTGCTGATGCGCGAGCTGAACCGCATCTACCGCGCCAACCCCGCGCTGTACCAGGTGGATTTCCACCCCACCGGCTTCGAGTGGGTGGATTTCCACGACGTGGAGAACTCCGTGATCGCCTTTCTGCGTCGTGCGGCCGACCCGTCGGACTTCCTGCTGGTCTGCTGCAACTTCACTCCGGTGGCGCGCAAGGGATACGAATTCGGCGTGCCCGAGGCGGGCTTCTACGAGGAGATACTGAACACCGACTCCGAACTGTTCGGCGGCTCCAACTTCGGCAGCAGCGGGATGGTCTCTTCGCGGCCCGTTCCGAAGCACGACCGCAAGCAGAGCATTGCGGTGAACCTGCCGCCCCTGGGGGTGGTGGTTTTCAAAAAGCGCTGACTATGCCCCGTTACGACGCGATCGTCATCGGCGGCGGGCACAACGGCCTGGTAACGGCCGCATACCTGGCGCGCGCCGGCCGCAAGGTGCTGGTGCTCGAGCGCCGCGAACTGGTGGGCGGCTGCGCCGTCACCGAAGAGCTCTGGCCGGGCTACCGGGTTTCCACCGCGGCGTACCTGGCGAGCCTCATGCAGGAGCGCGTCGTCCGCGAGCTCGAGCTCGAACGCTTCGGCTACCGGGTGGATGCCAAAGATCCGGCGTTCTTCTCGGTGTTCCCCGACGGCCGCCACTTTTTCATGTGGCAGGACCGCGCGAGGACCCTGGCGGAGATCGCCAAATTTTCGCAGCGCGACGCCGAGGTCTATCCCGCCTATGAAGACCAGCTCGAGCGCCTCTCGCAGGTGGTGGAGCAGTTGCTTCTCACCATACCGCCGCCTTTTCCGCCCGCCGGCATCGGCTCGCTCGTCGAATATCTGAAACTGGCCGGACGGCTGCGCGGCCTTGCTCCTAAAGACATGGTTGCGCTGGTCAAGATTTTCACCGCCAGCGCCGCCGAGTTTCTGGATGAGTGGTTCGAATCGAATGAAGTGAAAGTCACGCTGGCCACCGATGGCGTAATCGGCGCCAACGGCGGGCCGCGGTCGCCGGGCACGGCGTACATTCTGCTGCACCACTGCATGGGGGGCGTCGGGGGACACCGCGGACTGTGGGGCTTCGTGCGCGGAGGCATGGGCGCGGTCCCGGAAGCGATTGCGGCCGCGGCCCGGGCGAAGGGCGCCGAGATCCGCACCGGGGCGCCGGTGGCACGCGTGCTGGTGCGGGGCAACCGGGCTTATGGCGTGGCTCTCGATAGCGGCGAAGAGATCGAGGGCTCCGCGGTCGCGTCGAACCTGGACCCCAAGCTGACTTTTCTGAAGCTGGTCGAGGAGCGGCATCTCGACCCGGATTTCATCGCCGGCATCCGCCGCTTCCGCATCGAAGGCACCAGCGCGAAAATCAACCTGGCGCTGAACGGCCTGCCGGAGTTCACGGCTTACCCCGGCGCGCCCGGCCCGCACCACCGCGCCACCATGCACATCTGCCCGGATATCGACTACGTGGAGCGTGCCTGGGACGATGCCAAGTACGGCCGGCCCTCCGAACGCCCGCTGCTCGAGCTGACGGTGCCCACCATGTACGACCCGTCGCTCGCGCCGCCGGGCAAGCACATCATGGGGATCTTTCTGCAGTACGCGCCGTACACCCTGCGCGAGGGCACGTGGGACGAACTGCGCGAACCGTTCGGCGACCGGGTAGTGTCGCTGATTGAAGAGTACGCGCCCAACATCCGGGGGATCATCGAGCACCGGCAGGTGCTCACGCCGCTCGACCTGGAGCGCCGCTTCGGCATTACCGGCGGCAACATCTTTCACGGTGAGATGAGCCTCGACCAGATGTTCGTCATGCGTCCGGTGGCCGGATGGGCGCGGTACCGCACGCCGATCGAAGGCCTGTATTTATGCGGCTCCGGCGCACACCCCGGGGGCGGCGTGATGGGCGCCCCGGGATACAACTGCGCCCGCGTGATGCTGCGGCGTTCTCAAAAATAACCCTCCTGCTCCCTCACGGTCGCGGCTCTGTGAGTCAGCATCGCACAGAGCCGCGACTGTCAGGGAGCGGGCACTTACGGCAGCGTGGTTTCCGTGGCGCTGCCGAAGTAGAGGCCGTTGAACAGCAGCTTGAAAGTGGCGTGCGGCTGCGCCCGGAAGGCGACTTCCGGCCCGAGCAGCACCACTTTGCCTTCCCCGACCGACGCCTCGGCCACGGCCGTGCCGCCGTCCAGATACTGCTGGCCCCAGGCCCAGCCGCTATCCAGGAGGTTTGTGCCGCTGAACCAGCCCACCGCCGAGGTGTGTTTCAGCCCGGCGTCCGGATCCAGTTTCATCACCGGGCTGCTATCGAAGAACACGTCCACCTGCGAGGGCATTCCGTACGCCAGCGGGTTGGTGTTGTCGACGTCCATCTTGAGCAGCGAACCGGGAATAAAGAACTTGTCGCGCGGCAGCGGGTGTTCCCTGCCGTCGGCGCCGATTTCGGTCAGGTAGCTGCGCACCGGGATGCCGAACTCATCGGCGGCGCTGGTGGAACTGCCGATGGCCACGACAGTGCCGCCCGATTCCACGAACTTTTCGAGCTGGGGCATGGTCTTATCGTCGCTGATGCGGCCCAGCCAGCCGCGGTATTCCGCGGGCAGGGTGGCCGGGTCGGGCGCGCCGAAGCCGCGTCCGCCGCCCATGCCGCGGCCCGCCCCGGCGCCACGGCGAATCGCGCCGTCGGGAAACACCAGCACGTCGAACTTGCTCTTCAGTCCGCCCGCATCCAGCGTGGCCGGGAAGACCTTCTCAAAAGAGAATTCGTATTGCTCGAGCAACCAGCGGGTCCAGCCGGAGGGCATCGAGCCGCCGTACTGGTCGTAGAGGCCGATGCGGACCGGTTTCAGCTTGAGCGCCGGGCCTTCCGGAGCTTTCGCCAAAGCCAGAACCGGAACCCCGAGTTCCCTGGCCGCCGTGGCCAGCACCGTGCGCGCCTCCGCGGCGTACGGAACCCAGATGGCGCCCGCCCCCAGGTGGTCCGTGTCTTTGCCCAGCCAGTAGACGTCGGCTTTCGCTTTGAGCAGGCGGTTCACCAGCTTGAACGAATTGTTGATGCGATGGCTGACCAGATATCCGGCGGGGTCCGACGGGCCGCTGATCGAGGCCGGGGGCGGTTCGAGCAGCCCTTCGACCCTGGCAAAAGGCCCCTCGAAGCCGTCCAGAACACGGTCGTACCGCACCCCCATCTGCATGGCCAGAGTCCAGCCGGTGACGTCGTAGGGCGGGTTCGGAGGGCCGCCGGGATAGCGGAAATCGTTGGGGTGGTCCTGCGGTTCGAACATGTCCATAATGTGCGGGCGGAACGCCTGCGCCGTCTTGACGACCAGGGAGCCTGCGGGATAGGTCTTGCCCGCCACGGTAAAGGGCGCAGTGGCGCTCAGCACGGCGATGCCGTTCTTGAGCAGCGCGTTCACGAACTCGGTGGCATTCGGAAAATCGGTCTGGTCCGAGGGAATGATGTAGCCGCGCGGGTCCCGCATTTTCGGATCGTGCAGGATTTTGGCATAGAGCTCGGTGGGCAGTGTGCGCGCTCCGAGGCCGCCCATGGTCATCCCCGCCGGGGTGTCGCCGCCGCGCCCGCCGCCTCCTCCATTACGGCCGGAGCCTTCCGCCGCCGCAGCCTCTTCGAGGGCTTTGATCCGCTTGGGCGTGATGGTCCAATTGTCGCGGCTGCCCTTCTCGATCGAGTTCATGCCCATTCGCCAGATGTTGAACAGCCAGGTTTCGCGGTACCGGGACGCGATATCGAGGATGGCGCGGTTGTTGGTGATTTCGTAGTCGATCGACTGCCGGTAGTGCCACACCTGCGGCGCGATGGGCATCGGCCAGTCACCCTGCGGCAGTTGCTTTTCGGCCACCAGCGGAATGCTCATGGGGGTCGGGCTGCCGATGATTTCGGTCAGAATGCCGATCATATTGTGGAAGTAGGTGACGGTGCGCAGCCCTCCGTTCCACCAGGTGGAGTAATTCGCGCCGCTGCGCATGGCGCTGCCGCCCTTGCCCTCGGCCACCAGCCGGCTGTGCATGGCGGTTCCCACCATCTCGATACCCAACGGCACCAGCGGGTCGAAGTTGTAGTTGAATGGGTCGCGAAACGGCGGCATGAAAATCACCGCGCCGGCCGGACCGGTCTGGTGGTGGTTGTACATGATCTGCGGAAACCACTCCTCGAAGAGCACGCGGTTCATGTTGGTGGTTTCCGGCATATTCGACATATAAAAGTCGCGATTGACGTCGTGCCCGATGTACCTGGCGTAAAGCCGCGGCAGGCTGCCAAAGGTGCGCTCGCGCTCCGGACGCAGCGGCGCATTGGGGTCTTCCGAACCGCGCATGTACCAGTTGGCGATCAACTCCTGGCCGTCGGGGTTAGCTAGCACGTAGAGCTGGATCACGTCGTGCAGGAAGCGCATGGTCTCGGGATCCGTACGGCTCACCATCTGGTACACCATCTCCATGAGCTGCTGCGAGCCAACCGATTCGCTGGCATGCAGCCCGCCGTCGATCCACACCACGGCCTTGCCCTCGCGGGCCAGGGCGTGCGCCTGATCTTCGCTTACGCCTTCGGCCAACGCCAGTTTCCGCGAAATGTCCCTATATTGATCGAGATTCCGGATATTCTCGGGTGAAGAAATCACGGCCATGTACTGCCTGCGGCCCTCGGCGGTGGGGCCCATATCGACCAGCTTCATCCGGTCCGATTCGCCGGCCAGCTTCTTCCAATAGGTCTCGAGCTGGGTATAGTTGGCGACCATATAATCGTCGCCCAGATTGAAACCCAGGGCATCCTTCGGGGTGGTGATTTTAGGGGCGACCTGGGCGTACAGCGAACAGGCGGACAGGGCTGCCACGACAAGCAACACCCGGGGATACACCGGTCGAGACTTCATGAGTCCGAGTGTACTACAGGAGGCTTTTGGGCGAATTGAGGAGGGTCAAAGGCCTCGCTTTAGCGCCCCACAAATATGTTTGCTGGAAGGCGGCGCTATGAAAATTAGAAGAGTGCCTGGATTTAATGGTGCCCTCGCTCCGGCACTGGTATTTTTCGGTCAAAAAGCCAAAAAATAATGGTTTTCGTGCCGGTAGCGGGTGAAATCGGCACCGTTATGTGATACAACCTAACAACGGGTTTAGGGAAATGGGGAGGTCGGTCACCTTTAGAGGTTGGCAGGTTATGTCTCGAACTGTGGCGTCGAATGCACACGTTTGCGATGGATCGCCCGCCTGTAGTGTGACCTCTCGGATTCCTTCAGTTTGCAGGCGCATGGCCCGATCCGGAAACAGCGGGTCAAGGCACGTCGGCCCGGAAGCAGCAAACGATCAGAAAATCTATTGTCTGAAGGAGAAGAAGAATGAACCAGGTGTGTTCTTGGCGCGTGCTAAAGTTAGCGCTGCTGGCTCTGTTGGCCGCAGCGTTCGCATTCGGCCAATCCGACCTTGGAACCATCTCGGGATTTGTGAAGGACCCGAGCGGATCCACGGTTCCTAACGCGAAAGTCACGGTTAAGAATCAAACCGGTCTCGAACGTCAATCGACGACCAACGAATCCGGTTTCTATACCGTCACGAACGTTCCACCAGGAATTTACCACGTGACGGTAGAAGCAGCCGGCTTCAAGAAATTCGATAGCAGCGGAAACAAGCTGGACCCGAGCGCCACGCTCTCGGTCGACGCATCATTGGCAGTCGGGCAAGCAACCGAGACGGTCGAGGTGACGGCGACTTCCGCCGCACTGCAAACCGAATCGGCGTCCGTGCAGAAAGATGTGACGCGGCAGCAGATCGACGCATTGGAATTGAACGGCCGCAATCCGATTTACATGGCCAGCCTGGTGCCCGGCGCTCGCGGCGGCAACCTGGCGGGCCTCAACTTCAACTTCACGCAGGGGCCATCCAATTTCAACGGCTCGCGCAACCAGGAAAACCTGATCACCTACGATGGGGCGCCGGCCACCCGTACTCGTGCCAACGGCACCAGCCTCGGCGCAGCGGATGTGGACTCGACCTCGGAAATCCAGGTGCTGACGGCGGATTACGCGCCGGAATACGGCCGCACTTCCGGCGGCCAGATCCGCATCATCACGCGGAGCGGCACCTCGGACTTCCACGGCTCGACGTACGAATATTTCCGCAACAACGACCTGAACGCCAACACGTGGAGCCGCAATCTGAATGCTTCCACCAACACGGTGCCGCCGTTCCACTACAATCAGTTCGGCTACAACATCGGCGGGCCGTTCTACATTCCGCACAAGTTCAATTCGGACAAAAGCAAGTTCTTCTGGTATTGGGGCCAGGAGTGGGTGCGCTACCGGTATACCGACACCGCGACCTGGACGGTTCCGAGCGCCCTGATGCGGACTGGGAACTTCAGCGAGTTGCTGAGCCCCACCAACTACTTTTACGGCAAAACGAAGCTCATTACCGACCCGACCACAGGCTCGCCATTCCCCGGCAACATCATTCCGCAGAGCCAGATCAGCCCGAGCGGCTTGGGTATCCTCAAGGCCTACCCGGTCCCCAATTTCGCCACTAACCCGCTCAATGGGAACGGCAACTTCTACGCCGCCGCCCTTCACCCGCAGAACCAGCGGAAGGACACGCTGTCGGTGGACATGAACCTGACCGACAAGCAGCGGTTGCAGTTCCGGCGCAACAACTACGACTTCTGGGAATATCAGCCGCTCGATGGCACGCCCACCGAGACGCCGAAATACTTCATTCGCCCGAATCAGACCAACTCGCTGGACTACGTGTGGACGATCAGCCCCAGCATGGTGAACGAAGCCCTGGCAACCGTCAGTCTCGACGACGTCGGGATTCCCGTGGATCAGGCGCACTTCTTCGACCGCACCACGGCGGGCATCAACTACCCCTACATCTTCCCCACCGGCAAGTTGATCCCGACCCGTATTCCGACGGCGGCCATCACCAACTTCAGCACGCTCACCGGCAACCCGTATCCGTCGCATTCCGCGGGACCGATCTACACGTTTTCGGACAGCTTGACGTGGGTCAAGCAGGGCCACACGTTTAAGTTCGGGTTCGCTTTCGAGCGTTCCGGCGAAAACGACAACGACGAAATCAACGTCAGCGCCTGCCCCACCTGCACCAACAACCAGAACGGCCAGTTCTCGTTCACCGACGGCTTCGCCGGAGGTACCGGGGTGGCCGCGGCCAACGCCGCTCTGGGCCTGTTCGATACGTACTCGGAACTGGGCCAGCGCGCGTACACCATTTTCCGCAGCAACATGTATGAAGGGTTCGCCCAGGATAGCTGGAAGATCAACCAGAAGCTGACCATGACGTACGGCTTACGCTGGACCATCAACTTCCCCTACCAGGCGATGTGGCACAACATGTCCGTGTTCGATCCTTCGCTGTACGACCCGAGCAAGGCGGTGGGGGTCGATCCGACGAACGGTCATGTCATTCTCAATTCGGGTAGCGACCGATACAACGGCCTGGTCATTCCAGGTAGCGGCTGGCCTGGCGCGGCCGCAGGGCGTTTTCCGGAATCGACCGGCGGCGCGTACGATTACATGTTCCGCGGCGGCATCCGGCCGTCTTATTTCTCGAACGTCCAGTACGTGACCCCGCAGCCGCGTATCGGCCTCGCTTACCAGATGGACGACAAGACGGTCATTCGCACCGGCATTGGCCGGTTCTTCTCCCGCAACGGCGTCAGCGATTCGATCTTCCTGGGCGGCAACCCGCCGTTCCAGCCGACCGCCAGTGTGACGGCGGGGCACGTGGATAATCCGGGCGGCTCTTCTTCCAATTTGCTGCCGCTGACGGTGACCACGTATCCGCTGGATCAGAAAAACCCGGAAGCCTGGAACTGGAATTTCACGGTGGAGCGGAATCTGCCGTGGAAGTCGGTCGCCAGCGTGGCGTATGTGGGCCGACGCGGTCTGCACCTGCCGCGCGAAGTGGACATCAACCAGCCGACTACCGCGGTAGTGGCCGCCAATCCCGGCGTGAACCTGGATGCCTTACGTCCCTATAAGGGCTACAACTCCATCCGCTCCAGCCAGAACGTCGCCACCTCGACGTACAACGCCCTGGAAGTCACCTGGAACCGGCGGCTTGCCCAGGGACTGATGTTCGGCATGTCCTACACTTACTCGAAGAGCATGGACAGCGGGTCCGCTTATCGGGACATCCTTCCCGATACCTACTATGCGGGCAACCTGTGGGCGCCATCGACCTTCGACACCACCCACATGATGGTGATCAACTATATGTACGAACTGCCGATCTTCCGCAACTCCAACAATCTGGCGGGTAAGGTCCTCGGCGGATGGCAGATCAGCGGCATCACGCAATTCCAAACCGGACAACCGTGCAGCGCCGTGGTGAACACGGACTATGCGGGCGTCGGAGTGGACGGCAACCAGAACGATTGCGGCGGTACGGGCGAATTCTGGAACATGAACGGGACTCCCAGCGTGCTGGGCGGTTTCGCGGCAGGTGGCAATGCCGACCCGACACAATGGTTCCAGACGACCAATGCCAGCGGCCAGCCGATCTTTACGGCTCCCGCTAAAGGCACGTTCGCGACGGGGACGATCAGCCGCGACTTCGTTCACAATCCTGGCCTGGAAAACTGGAACATCGGTCTCTACAAGAGGTTCGCCATTAACGAGCGGGCCGGCTTCCAGTTCCGCGCCGAGGCGTTCGACGCCTTCAATCACCCCAATCTGAGCGGCGCCAATTACAACCCGAATAACCTGGCCACGTTCGGAAAAGTCACCAGCAAGACCGGCGACGTGCGGAACATGCAACTTTCGCTCCGCTTCTACTTCTGATAGGCAGCGACCGGTCAAGCCCATCCGGGTTTGACAGTTGAATCGGGCCGGCTTTCCTCCGCAGGGCGGAAAGCCGGCCTTTTTTGTTTTGCCTCGACCCGCGGCGGTGGCCGCCGCACGGAAGTTCGGGCGAGCGGATGGCGGCTCGGATATACTCAGGGGCGAAGGAGAACTATGCGTCCGATCGCGTTTGCCGTCACCCTGGCTGCCGCGGCAGTACTGCTTGCGCAGCCGTCGCCCTCTTACCACATCACACACACGTACCTGCTGGGCGGGGAGGGCCGCTGGGACTACGTCGTCCCCGACCCAGCCAATCACCGTCTGTTCATCGCCCGGCAGAATCGCCTGATGGTGGTGGATGAGGATAGCGGGAAGCTGATCGGCGAAGTCACGGGCATCGATGGCGCGCACGGAACTGCGCTGGCCCCTGCCACGGGCCATGGATTCGCCACCTCGGGCAACGATCAATCCGTGGTGATGTTCGATTTGAAGACTTTCAAGGCCCTCGGCCGGATCCCAGCAGCCGAAGATGCGGATGCCATCCTTTTCGACGGGCCGTCGAACCGGGTCTTCACTTTGAATGGCGACGCACATTCTTCGACGGTGATCGACCCACGGGCGGGGAAGCTGATCACGAACATTCCTCTCGGAGGCAAACCGGAATACGGCGTGTCGGCCGGAGACGGCAAGGTGTACGCGAACCTGACCGACATCAGTGAGGTCGTGGAGATCGACGCGAAGACTGCGACCGTGGCTCGGCGCTGGCCGACCGCTCCCTGCAAGCAGCCGGTCTCCATGGCCATCGACACCGTCCACCACCGCTTGTTCAGCGGCTGCCGCAGCGGCGTGATGGCCGTCTCCGACTATCAGGCCGGCAAGGTGGTGGCGACCGTCCCGATCGGCACCGGCGTCGACGGTGCCGGGTACGACGCAGCCTCGGGCAACGCATTCGCCTCGAATGCGAACGGTACGCTCACCGTGATCCATCAGGACTCTCCGGACCAGTACCGGGTGGTGGAAAATGTGCAAACGCCGCAGGGATCGCGCAATATGGGGCTCGATCCGACCAACCACCGCGTGTTCCTCGTATCCGCGAAGTTCGGGCCTGTGCCGGCCGGGCGGCGGGGCAGGGCGCCGGTGCTGCCGGGGTCGTTCTCCTTGCTGGTGATCGAGCGCGGTCCGGCGGCGCGCTGATCAGGCCGCGGCGGCTTTGGAGAGTACCTCGCGAAGACGCCGCGCGACCACCACCTCCTCGCCGGGCCGCAGCATCCAGACGCCCACCACGACGGTGTGTTCATCGCTCGGCAGCCCGCCCGTCTGTTTCCGGCCGGTGGCTGGATTCAGTTCGATGCTGGGCGAGCCCCGGCGCAGTTCCGCCGCAACCTCCACAGGCGAGATCTTGACGCGCTGCTGATCGTAGCGGATCAGCAGGTGCGGCACGGCGTTCGCCGCCACGTTCGGAAGGGCGATCGTGGAAGTGAGGCTCGGAATGCCCTTCAGTTGCGCCGCGATGCGCTCCGCGCGCTGCCGGAATTCCTTTTCCATGCCGGCATCGGACTGTGCCAGGAACCAATCCAGCGCGGCGACCATGCCGACGATCTGCTCCTTGGCCACTTTCATGCCCCGCCCGACCGTGTCGGAGAAGGGAGAATTGTTCAACGCGGCCGCGGCGATCAGGTCCATTTTCCCGAGCAGCAGTCCGGCATTCTGCGGACCGCGGATGCCCTTTCCGCCGGAAAAGGTCACGAGATCGAAACCCATTTCCGTGTAGTTCCAGAGGTTGGAGATCGGCGGCACGTCCGCCGCCGCATCGTTGAAGCACGGGATGCCGTGAGCGTGCGCCGTCCGAATCCAATCCTGGCGTCCGATCCGGCCGGCTTCCGCGGCGTTGAAGAAATGCGCCATGACGGTGCGATCGCCGAATGCGGCTTCGTACTCTTCCATGGTCTCGACTTCGACGAAGCGCGCGCCGCAATTGCGGAGGGCGTGGTCATACTCGTAGCGGTGGGCCTTCTGCACGATCACTTCGTTCTTGATGCCGGATAGATCCGTGGGGAGATTGTGGATGGCGGCGTGGTTCGCCCGCGTCATGCATGCGGCCATGCCGAGCGTCAGGGCGGACGCGGCGCCGTCGGTCACCAGGGCCGCCTCGCAGTGCAGCAGCCGCGCGATGTATTCACCCGCCGCGGCCTGAAGTTCCGCCAGCCGCACCGGGTGCCCGGCGGCGCGCGCCACCGCCGCCTGTACCGGAGCCGGCATGATCGAAGCCGTCAGGGCGGTATAGGTTCCCGCCGCGTTGATGATCTTTGCGACGCCCAGCTTATCGTAGTAGTCTTCGCCCGCGGGTTGGCGCGAATCCGCCGCTTCGAGACTTCGGGCAACCCCGCTTCCCGCCAGCAGCCCGTTGACCGCGCCCAGAAACCTGCGGCGCGTACTTCCAAATGCGTCCATGAAAGCCTCCCTATGAAGATACAGCGCCGCGCTCCCTTACTTGACTTCCAGGATCTTCGCGGCTTTCCTGACGTCCTCCGGCTTGACCCACAGTAAACCACCGAATCGGTTCTGGCCGGCGCAGATTGTCTGTAAAGATACGATGTTGATCTTTGCCTCCGCAAGCTTGGCGGCTAACTCCGCCGCGGCGCCCACGTGGTCTTCTCCCTGGATCAGAAATGCGGTCTTCTTCCGGCTGACCTCGGCGCCGGCACTTTTGGCTGCCTTCACCAGAGCGGGGCCATCCGCCGCAATGAAATCCATTTGTGCCTTGCGGCCTTCCGGAAACCCCGAAAAGGCCACCAGGTTCACGCCTGCCCGCTCCACGGCCGTGAGTATCCGGGCCGCCTCGCCCGGCTTATTCGACACGATCGCGGAATAGTACTCGACGCGGGTAATTTGATCCGTCATAGCAGACCTCCTGGTCTGGATTGTACGGCAACGGCGCCTCGGCCGGCGCCACGCAATCTAAAATCCTCTGCGGCTGAAGATCAGAGTCACGATGCCGAAGCCGCCGATGGCCACGCCCGCGGCACGGTTCATCCAGAGCATCATACGATGATTGAATTTCTGGCGGAAATGGTCGGCCAGGGCGCCGAGCACGATCCACCACGTCATCGAGCCCAGGAAGATCCCGGCCACGAGAAAGACCGTCTGCCACCAGGGCCGCTGCTCGTCCATCCGAAGTGCCGCCAGAACGGCGAGAAACGACAGCACCGTCGTCGGATTCATCAGCGTCAGGAGAAACGCCGATGTCACATCGGACTGATCGGCGCCGCGTTTGCCCGGTTCGAAGGAGTGAGGAGACCGGAGCAGGTAGGAGACTCCGATACCGATCAGCAGAATTCCGCCGACCAGCCGCACCCAGAAGATTTCACGAATGAGCAACGCAATCACGAAGGTAATGCTGAAGCCAGCGATCGCGCCGTAGAGAGTATCAGCCACGGCGGCCCCGGCGCCGGCGATCACTCCCGCCTTCCACCCTTTTTCGATCGTCCGATGAATGCAGAACACATTCACCGGTCCTACCGGCGCCGCGATAATCAGCCCCGTGATCATTCCCCTGATCAACAAGTTCAGTTCGAGCATTTTGCCTTATTGAATTGTAGCCGCCCATCGCTCCGCGAGGACGCATCCGGCCCTTCCCGCGCTACATCCAAGACAACATGAATCTGCAGCTCGACGGGAAAACCGCGCTCGTCACCGGCTCTACGGCCGGTATAGGCCTGGCGATCGCCACAGCGCTGGCGGCCGAGGGCGCGCTGGTAATTGTGAACGGCCGAACAGAGGATCGGGTCGATGCGGCGGTGAAGCGCGGCGGCGCCCGGTATGGCGTGGCGGCGGACCTCGGAACCGAGGCCGGAGCCCGGACGGTTACCAGCCGCTTTCCCGAAGTGGACATCCTGGTGAACAACCTGGGGATTTTCGAGCCCAAACCCTTCGAACAGATCTCGGATGACGACTGGCGCCGGTTCTTTGAAGTGAACGTGCTCAGCGGGGTGCGCCTCAGCCGGCACTATCTCGGGCCGATGAAGCAAAAGGGCTGGGGCCGAATCGTGTTCATCTCGAGCGAATCCGGAATCCAGACTCCGGTCGAGATGATCCACTACGGAATGACCAAAACCGCTCAACTGGCGATCTCCCGCGGCCTCGCGGAAACCACCACGGGAACCGCGGTAACGGTGAACGCGGTGCTTCCCGGCCCGACCGCGTCCGAGGGCGTAACCGGGTTCGTGGACAGCCTTGCCAGGGACCGGGCTGTGGACCGGGCGGCCATCGAGCGGGAGTTCTTCACGCGAGCCCGTCCGACGTCCCTCATCCAGCGGTTCGCCACTCCGGAGGAGGTAGCGGCGCTGGTGGCCTTCATCTGCAGCCCGCTTGCGTCGGCGATCAATGGAGCAGCCCTGCGGGTCGATGGAGGAGTCGTTCGCTCGATTGTCTGAACGCCTGGCGGGGCGGGGCCGCCGGATCACCATCGTACGCTCCTCAGCAGCGGCGGCGCCGTGGGTTATAGTGGAGGGCGTGTGATCGCCTGCAGGGCACGATCGTGAAATAGCAACAGAACCGAACATCAACGAGGGAGGAGTTCCTAACATGTCAGAATCGCAGACGAACCGCCGTTCCTGGCTTCGAGGAGGGATCGGCGTGGGTGGGCTGCTAGGTCTGGACGCGGCTTTTACGGCCACGCCGACCAGCGCGGCTGCGGTGGGCCCAAACGACAATATCAAGATTACTAAACTCGAGACCTTCATTCTCAAGAATTCGTGGGTCTTCGTGAAGATCTCGACCGACGCCGGCATCGTGGGCTGGGGCGAAATGCTCAAGGACGATGCCAGAGCATGTGCGGCGGGCGCGCAGGAGGCTGGACGTTTTCTAGTGGGACAGGACCCCTGCCGGGTGGTCTACCTCTGGCAGGCAATTCACCGCGGCGCCTTTTATCGGGGCGGCCCCATCAAGACCGCCATCTCGAGCGGGATCGATCAGGCGCTCTGGGATATTAAAGGCAAGGTGTACGGAGTACCGGTTTACAAGCTTCTCGGCGGGCCCACCCGCGACCGGATCAGGGTATACGGAAGGGTCGACGAAAAGACCGGCGTGAACGCCATGAAAGTCGGGCCGCGAGGGATGAACCGCGGACCCCTCAAGTATGTCGAAGGACAAAAGTTCGTGGACGAAGTCGCGAACAACTTCAAAGACCTTCGCCAGAGGTACGGTTCCGGCGTCGATATCGCGATCGACTTTCACGGCGCCGTGGAGCCGCCGACGGCATTGCTGCTGGTGAAAGCCCTGGAGCAATATGAACCGTGGTTCTACGAGGAGATCGTCCAACCCCTCAACGTGGACGTGATGGCCGAGATTGCCAAGAAAACCTCGATTCCCCTCGCCACCGGCGAACGCATTTTTACGAAGTGGGGATTCCGCGAGATTCTGGAAAAGCGAGCTGCCACCATTCTTCAGCCCGACGTATGTTATGCGGGCGGGATCACGGAACTGAGGCTCATTGCCGGCATGGCGGAAGCATATTACACGCCGCTTGCGCCGCACAATCCGCAGGGGCCGTGCTCGCTGGCGGCAAGTTATCAGGTGGCCGCGTCCATTCCCAATTTCCTCATTCAGGAACGCGGCGACAGCGAGTATTCCGATCTGCTGGCGAAGCCTTTGCCCCCGGTCACCAAGGGGCACCGTCCCTTACTGACCGATCCGGGGCTTGGAATCACGATCGACGAGGATAAGCTGAGAGCTCAGGTGGGCGAGCCGAGGGAGTACAGGCCCGCGTTCGATCCTGACGACGGCTCGGTGGTCGACTGGTAACCCGAAACTCGCGCGCCGGAATCGGCTGATAGGGAGCATCTCCCGGTCCGCTACAGTGTGCCCGCTTCCGGCGCCCATGTCCGCTATCAACCTAATGGGAGCGCGCTCTGCCGCGTTCCGTGGTAATATTTCCGGAGGCTCCGACAGGGTGCGAGCCTCTTCGGGACCGGGCCTGAGCGGATATCCAAAGTGGACGCTGGTGGTTCTTATGAGTGCTTTCCAGGAATTCCCTCGCATTACGCCGTTTCTCTGGTTCGACTCGAACGCCGAAGAGGCTGTCGAGTTCTATCTCACCGTCTTCCCGAACTCGCGTCGTCTGAGCGAACTGCGAAACGTAGACGACAGCCAGGCGCCGAAGGGCAGCATCCTGACGATTGCCTTCGAACTGGACGGGCAGAAGTTTACCGCGCTCAACGGCGGCCCGGCTTTCAAATTCACCGAAGCCGTCTCGTTCGTTGTGCGATGCGACTCACAGCAGGAAATCGACGATTACTGGTCGAAGCTCTCCGCCGGGGGCAGCGAGGTTCAGTGCGGCTGGCTCAAGGACAAGTTTGGTCTGTCGTGGCAGATTGTTCCCGCGCGCGTGTTCGACCTGATCAAACACCCCAAGGCGATGCAGGCCATGCTTCAGATGACGAAACTCGACATCGCGGAACTGGAACGCGCCGCGAAATCGTGACCACCTGTCGGGGCGCTTGCCTGCGCGCCGCCGGTTAAGGCAGAAACTGCAAAGTGGTGGACGTTTCGGACGTGGTATTGCCCTGCCTGGCGGTGGCGCGCACTTCATAGCTCCCGGGAGGGATGGCTGCCGTCGGGATCGTCATCAGGTAGGGAATGCGGCCGGCGGCGTCCGCTTCCGGCAGTTGCATCGGAACATTCGCGAGCACTTTGCCGTTCTGCAGGAATTGAATCTCGACGGTGGGCCGGGCGGAAATGGAAGCGTCCTGGTAGACCGTGAAGAAGAGCCGCAGCGCCGCGTTGGCCGTCTTCGAGATGCCGTTATCGAGGGTTGGGGTCACGCTGCCGCCCTGGAATTGGAACGGTTCGGCGCGGTCCAATCCTTTCACATTCGGCGTGTAGGAGTGCATCACGGTCAGCGACGAGATGCCCACGCCTTTCCCGGCGGGCCGCACCTCGAAAGCGGATCGCTCGACACCTACTTTGCCGCTTTCCAGATCCATCACGGCGGTCTCCATGGTGTATTTGCCGGGCGGTATCGTAACCGTGACCTTATCGACGAAGTTACCGAGCTTCAGTTGGTCGGCTGTAACGTGGAACGAGCGGTCCCGCGAAAATTTCTGCACCACCGCTCCAGCCGGATCTTTGACCAGGGAGGCCAGCGAGCAGTGCACGTCGAAGGCTTTCTGTTGTCGATCGGCTTTTCCCTGGAGGGTATGCAGCGGCACTTCCACCACCAGCGCCACATCCGTCCCGGCAGGCTTTGGCTGGAGGAGGACCGCGCCGGAGTGGAAGGCGACGTCGGCGGAAAGCTTGCCGTCGGAAATCGCCTTCAGCAGCGGAAGCTCGAACGGCTGAAGGCCGGCCACCCGCGCTTCGGGAGGCAGCGCAAAATACCCGTTGCGGGCGTGAATCACCAGGTTCTTGCGGGAGGTGGAGACGGACAGCTTGCGAAAGCTCCCGTCGTAGTTCTGAATGTCGGGGTTGAACGACAGTTCGTAATAGCTGGCGATCTCCTCGTTGACCTGATGAAGCGGAGTGCGCAGGTCGTTGCTGTCGCCGATCAGGAAACCGCCGGTGGCTTCGGCCAGGTCGCGGACGGCGAGCTGCGTGTTGGCGCGCGCCGAGATTTCCGCGTTGTCCGACGACATGATCTCGTCCTTCGTGGTGGCCCCCTCGGTTCGCAGGACGGTCGTGCGGCTGGCGTCGGCGGCGCCGTTCAACTGCCCGGTTGCGGCAGTGTTCTGCGCCGAGGTCATCACGCCGCGCGTGTCCACCGAGTAGAAAGTCACGTTGCCGCGATTGGCCAGGCTGGTGAGCGCCTGGAACTGCGCATCCAGTTCGGGCGTCAAGTACATCCCATAGGTGAAATAGAGAATCGACTTCCGCCCTGGCATCGACTGCAAGCCCAGGACCAGAGATTTCAGCGCCGTGAGCGTGAGCCGCGCATCCTGCGAGCCGACGGCCGAATCCATCCGCAGCATGTTGAGCATCACGGAGGCCAGTTTCGCTTCGAGCGCCTGGCCGCCATTGGTAACCGTCTGTCCCGCGGTCTGGGTTGCCGCCGCAATCACATCGCTGTCCTGATTGATCTGCCCCGCCACGTTTCGCTTGAGCTCCGCGAGAATGGCATCCGATTCAGACGCCAGCTTGGGGCCGCCCAATCCCTCGGTTGCGTGGTCGATGGCTTGGGCCAACTTGTCCTTATCGGTGGTGAACGGCTGCAGCACCGAAAGCTGGGTGTTGATCACCACCACCGAGTAGAAAACGTTGGCTCCCTGCTCCCCCTTGATGAGATCGAGCGCCGCAGTGCGCGCCAGCTTCCGCTGGTCGGGCGCGCTCATGGCTTCAAAGGCCAGGGTCACCAGCCGGATCTGCTGCAACGGATTGAGCTGCATGGTGGCGCCTGACGGGGCGATCGCCTCAGCGCCGCTCACAAGCCGGAAGCTGCTGAGCCTCTGCTTCGCGCCGCTGTCGAACACCGTGATCTCTTCCGGCTTCAGGTCCGAAACCGGCTTGCCTTTTTTGTCGCGCACCACGATGTCGAGGATCACCTCTTCGGCATTGCTCTTGACGAGCGGAGTCTTCGGGGTTTGCTGGGCGGCGGCCAGGGCGCAAACCAGCGCCAGCGGGCGGATGCCGATTTTCATGAGAGGTCTCCTATTTTGCGGTGGCGAGGCGTTTGAATTCTCCAAGCTCGCGCGCGGCGTCGGGTTTTCGGCCGAGCCGGGAGTAAGCGGTGCCGAGGCCGAAGTGGGCATCGGGGTTGGCGGGGGCAAGTTTGACGGCCTGTTGCAGTTCGGCCGCGGCTTTCGCGGGCTGTTCTTTAGCCAATAAGGCAAGGCCCAGTTCCAGGTGCGTCGAGAAATCCTGTGGGCCAGCCTTTACCGCTCGCACTCCGTATGCGAGAGCGTTGTCGGCGTCTTCGCGTTTGAGGTAGATGGCGGTCAGGCCAACCAGGGCAAGCACGTGATTCGGGTCGAGCTCCAGGGTCCTTTTGATTTCCTGAATGCCGCGGTCCGAATCCTGGATGTTCAGGAAGGCTCCAAAGCGGAAGTGGACATTCGGCTCGTTCGGGTATCGCGCGACCAGCGCTTCAAACTTGCGGTCCGCTTCCTGGTAATCCATCTCCATGCCGGAAGACATCGCGTCTCCCAGTTGATAAACGAGGGCCCGGCTGGCCTCGGGTACCTCGGAGGGCAGCCAGGGACGGCGCAGCCCGGCGATCCCGGTGGCCACGATCGTCTCGGGCGACTTGCGGTCGTTGCGGGTCAGCTCGGTAACTACCGCGATGGCCTTCTCGAAGCTGCCAGTCCTGGTAAGAACCAGGACGTAATGCAGGCGCGCCGACCGCGCGAGCTCGACCGGTTCGTCGAACCCGAGGCGTTCCCCCCGGGCGAGCGCTTCGAGCGCCGCTTCGTAGCGCCGTAGCCGGTACTCGCAGAGCCCCGCCATGGTCCATGCCGGGGCACTCGCGGGCTTGACCTCCGCCATGTGCAGGAATATCGGAGCGCATTCCGAGTATCGGTTCAGATCGTAGGCAATCGAGCCCGCGCTCCACAGACCTTCCTCCCAATTCGGCTTCAGTCTCAAAGCCTGCCGGTACAGGCCGAGCGCCTTATCGAGCTGTTTGGCATTGCGCGCGGTTTCGGCCTGCCGCGCGAGGTTTTCAAACAGAGGCGGAGCTGGCGGCTGCGCGGAGGCAAGCATCATGAGCGCCAAGGCGGGGAATGGCATCCTGGGGTTATCTTATCTAAAAACAGGGAAGGCGGCCGCCCCTTTCGAGACGGCCGCCCGGAGAGTCAACCAGCGATCAGAAGTAGAACTTTACCGCCAGTTGCACCACGCGATGGCCTTGCTTTTCGGTAACCGTGCCGAACAGCGGCGTGTTGACCTGGCCCGTGTTGGCATCGAAGCCCAGGTTCAGGTTGCTTCCGTTGAACGACCATAAGGGGTGATTCAGGAAGTTATAGCCGTTGATGCGGAATTGCAGCTTCTTCGATTCCGAAATCTGGAAGTTCTTGAATAATCCCATATCCCAGTTGAAGAAGCCCGGTCCGTACATTGCCGGGAGGACGCTCGGCCCGTTTTGGCCGATCGCCGTCGGGAACGAGAAGCAGCCCGGATTAATGTACTGGTTCGGTCCCAGATTCGCCGTCGGATTGCAAGTCAGAATCGGGTTGAGCTGTATGTCGTTGGTCCCGAGCAGCGATACGTTGCTGATGTTGTAAGTCGTACCCGGAATCTTGGCGCTGTTCAGGTTCATGCCGAAATTCTGACCACTGAACCCCGTGAGGTTGGCGCCGCTTTCCAGTTGCAGGACGCCGGAGACCTGCCATCCATTGATCAAACCGCCGGCAATCTTCTGCTTCACGAAATTGCCCAGCTCGACGGAATACGCGGCGTTGAAGATGTGGGTGCGATTCGTCGGCTGCACGCCGTAGTCGTTGGCCAGGTTGTACTGGTCAAGCGTGGTGCTCACAATTCCCAACGATTTGCTGTACGTGTAGTTCGCGTTGATGGTGTATCGGCCCTTGGTGCGGACCCACGTCGTCTGCAGGGAATTGTAATTGGAATACCCTTTGTTGGTGGCCAGGTTCAGGTCGGAGAAGCCTTTCAGCGGGCGGAAGTTGTCCGCCGTGAGGCTGTTCGGATCGACCCCCTGATTCAGCATGGCGCCCACCGGAATCAGGTTAATATTGGACCCGGCCCCGGAGCTGATTGGCAAGTCTCTGCTCTGGTTGCCGACATAAGCGACCTCCAGCAGGCTGGCCCAGGGCAGGCGCTGCGAGATGGTGAAGCTGTAGCTATCGGTGTACGGCTGCCGGTCGTCCTTGCTGTCCACGGCGGCCGGCGACAGCGCCTGGGAGCTGAAGTTCAGCGTATCCAGTTGGTTCGCGAATAACGGGTTGCCGTTGACGTTATTCCCCAGATTGATGGTCTGCACGCCCGCCGCCACATCCAGGCCGCTCGTGAACTGTCCGGAGTGGTAGTAGAATCGGCCCCAGCCGCCGCGCAAGACGGTGTTGCCTTTGCCCGAGAGGTCATAGGCCACCCCGAAGCGCGGCTGGAAGAACATGGTGCGTGTCGGGAAGCCGCCCAGCGGAACGCTCGGGTCGCGTTTGTTCCACTGGAATCCGCAGTACTGTGTTGGCAGGCAATTCGAATTGTAGAGCGAGTAATTGAAGATCGAGTAACCCGCGCCCGTACGGTCGATCCACGGCTGGAAATGGGTGAGGCGCAGGCCCAGTTCCAGGGTGAGCCGTTTGGTCACCTTCCAGGAATCCTGCACGAACCCTTCATACGTGTGGTAGGCGATATCGTTAATGCGGTTAAACGAAGATTCGCCGTAGGACGCCAGGTTGCCGGTAGCCAGATCGGCATAAGCATTCCCGTAGCTGTTGGAATTGTTGCCGACGCTGGTTTGCAGATAGCCGTTGGTGTTGTTGTTGGCCGGCTGCGAGTTGCGGATCCACTCCCAAAATACCCCCGCTTTCAGGGTGTGGGTGGACCAGACTTTGGTGACCGTGTCGCTGAAGCTGGGCATCCACTTATCGGCGTAAAGACCGGCCGACGCGCCGCCTGCTTCAAAACCGCCGGGGTTGAACACCAGCGCCGCTTCCGCATTCTGCCAGCCATTGCCGCCGAATGACGGAATCTGCGATACGCCATTCTTGAACAGGCCCTTGTAGTTGTAACCGACGCTCGTGCGGTTAACCTTCGAGGGGTCCTGGAACACGTTCGGGAAGCCGATATAGGTGTACCCGAAGACGAACTCATTGGTCATGGTCGGGCTGAACACGTGGGTTAGGGAGGCGGTCACCGAATCCGACTTATTCTTGCCCTCGACCGGGGTGGGGTATGGTACCTGGTCGGTCTGCCGCCACCACAGCCCTACCGGGAACTGCTGGGTCTCGCGTTGCAGGTTGTAGCGCACGAATAGCTTGGTATTGTCGCTAATGCTATAGTCCACGCGCGACATCCACTGAACGTTGTTCTGGTTGAAGGTCTCAGCTTGAACGTAGTTGTAGCCGCCATTGGCGTTCGGGTCGGCGTTCGGCTGCGGATAGAGCTTCATCAGCGCGATCATATTAGGATCCAACTGAGAGGCGGGGATGATGCCGCCCGGGAACGCCGGGTTGGTGATCTGTCCCGGAGGGCCGCCCGAAGCGGTGATATTTCCTTCTTTGGCGACCTCGGCCGGCGAGAAATTCCCGGTCAACTCGCCCGGCGTGGGCACCGTGGCGCGCAGCAGACCCGTATCCAGAACCTGGTAGAAATACTCGAAGCCGGAGAAGAAAAACAGCTTGTTGCGGTTCTTGTTGAAGTTCGTGTGGGGAACCAGTATCGGGCCGCCGATGGTGAATCCAGGGTAATAATACTTGTTCTCGGGCCTCTGCTGCCCGGATGCATTGAACAGCGCGTCATTGGCGTTCATCGCGTAGTTCCGGGCATACATGAACCCCGAGCCGTGGAACTCCTGGCCGCCGGATTTTGCCACCGAGGTGATGACCGCCGGACCCTTCTGGTTTTCCGCGCTGAAGTTCGAAGTCAACACCCGGAACTCGGAAACCATGTCGGAGTTCGGATTCACCGGTGTGTCGCAGTTGCAGCCCGGGTCGGAGACGTGCGCTCCGTCCGCGGTGATATCCAGCGAATTGCTGGGCAGCCCGTTGTACGAGTAGGCGTTGTTCAGCGGGCTCTGGCTGCCGGCATCGCCGTTGGCGTTGATTCCGATGGTTTCACCGCTGTAGTTGGCCTTGTTGGAAGTCCCATTCTGGATGCCGAAACCCGGCATGATCTTGATGAACTCGGCGGCGTTGCTGCCTACCGACACGTAGTTTTGGAGTTCTTTGGTCGTGAGGGTGGCCGATTTCTCCCCGGAGTCTACAGGGGCTATAGCGTCTACCGCGCCGGTGATCTCCACCGTCTGGGTGGTTTCGCCAACCTTCAGTGTCGAATTGATGTTGCGCTTCTCTCCGCCCCCCATTTGGATGCCGGAAACCTTGTAGGTTTCGAAGCCTTTGGCTTCGATTGTGATGTCATAACCGCCGACGGGCACCGAGGCGAACGTGAAATACCCGTCGCCGTTCGTGACGGTGGTGCGCAGCGAACCCGATTGGGAATCGCGTAGAGTGACTTTAGCCCCGGCAACCAGCGCCTGCGACTGGTCCGAGACGACGCCCGTCAAGGTCGCATAGATGCCCTGAGCTGTCGCGGTGACTGCGCATAGGCAAAGGACCGCGAATGCGGTCAGAACTGCGGGCCACTTCCCTTTAAATAAGTGATTCATTCGAACCCAGCCCTCCAAATTGAGCTATCCGCCGCCCCACAGCGGACGTGGGAGTAATATAAACCTACTAGTCAGCGGAAAAAAAGGCTAATGCCGTAGGGATGTAGTGAACGCCAGATGCGCCCCGCTTTAGTAACCTGTGAAATTTTCGAACAGGTGCGGCAGAGAGCGGATACCACAAACAGAATCAGAGAGGTACGGGACTGAGCGGATCGCATCCCGCCCGGCCCGCCTGGCGCCACGGTTAACCGGAGCGGTGGTTAACGCGAGGCGTTACCGAAGCGTTAACGCAATATCAGACGTCTAAGTCTTTGATTAATCAGCATTAGCCAGCGATTGTCGTCCCAGTTGGTGATAGAATTCTTTTCCTGGGGGGAAGTCCGTTCTGTTGCGGTGCTGTCTTTGGCTGGCGTCATTCGCGCTGGCTCTGAATGCCCAAATGGTCGGACCGCAGTGTGCCCTGGATCGGGCCATGCAGTTTCACCAGGAGGGCAATCTGGAAGCCGCTGCCCGCGAATACCGCGCGTGCGTTCGAGCCGACCCGGGCCGCGTCGAGACCCGGGCCAACTACGGAGTGGTGCTGGCCGGGATGGGGCGCTACCAGGAGGCCATCGAACAGTACCGCGCCGCCCTGAAGCTGGCCAGCCCTGAGGTGGCGGAGCGGCTTCGCTTCAACCTCGCGCTGGCCTATTATAAGTCGTCGCAAATTCCGCAGGCGATCGCCGCGTTTCAGGCTCTCCACAACACCCAACCTGGCAACGTGAGGATCGCCCTGCTGCTGGGCGACTGCTACCTGCAAACCGGTCAGTTCCCGTTGGCGATCGACCTCCTCAAGCCTTTGAACGCGCCCGCGGACGAGCAGGATGCCCTGGATTACGAACTGGGAATGGCCTTGATTCGCGGCGGGCGCCCTGCCGAAGGCCAAATCCACGTCGACCGGATCCTGAAGCAGGGCGACTCGGCCGAAGGCCATTTCCTGCTGGGCTCCGCCCTCTTTATGGACGGGAATTACCCTGGGGCGGTCGGGGAGTTCGCAAAGGCTGCCGCTTTGAATCCCCAAGTGCCTTCGCTCGAATCCTACTACGGACGCGCGCTCCTCTTTACCGGCGATGCGGATGGGGCCGCGGAGGCGTTCCGGAAGGAATTGGCATTGAATCCAACCGACTTCGACGCCAATTTCCAACTCGCCGCGATCCTTTCCGAACGCGGACGAGCAGCCGAAGCACGTCCGCTGCTACAGCGCGCCGTGGAATTGCGGCCCGGGTCGGCCGAAGCTCGCGCCGCGCTCGAACACGGGTTTTCGGCTGTCCGCGCGGCTGATCCGGGGATCCCCCTGGGGGCGCCGGCACCCGCGATCGGCTCGCTGGACTTGGCGCGACCGGCGAAGCCCGTGGTGCTGGTGTTCGGCAGCTACACCTGCCCGAAGCTGCGATACTCCGCTGCCGACCTCAAGCGCGCCTGGACCGAGTTTCACGACCGCGTCGATTTCCGCCTGGTCTACATCCGGGAAGCCCACGCCGAGGGCAACTGGCAGAGCACGATTAATCAAAAGGAGGGAGTCGATCTTCCTCCGGCTCGCAGCCTGGCCGAAAAACAGGCGAACGCGGAGCTTTGTGTGCGGAAACTCAACCTGCCGTTTCCTTCCGTGGTGGACGGCATGGACCGTGCGGCGGAGCAGGCCTACGATGCCTGGCCCAGCCGCGTGTACCTCGTCGCGGCGGATGGCCGCGTGACTTTTGACAGCCGCCTCGGCGAGCAGGATTTCCGGCCGGCGGACTTCGAAAGCGCAATCCGCGAGACGCTGGCGGGAGGGGGAACCCATGGCGCCGCCCGGTAAAGGCTGGCTCGTCATCGTGGCCGCCGGAGTGCTCGTCGCCGCGGCGGCAGCGCCACAACCGCCCGGCGGCGCCGAAGCCATCCTACGCCACGCGATCGAACTGCACCAAGCCGGCGATATAGAAGGTGCGATCCGCGAATACCGCGCCTACCTGAAGCAGAATCCGGACAATATCATTGCGCTTTCGAATCTCGGCGCCGCTCTCTCCCGATCGGGGCACTACGAGGAAGCCACGGTCGAATACCGGCGCGCCTTGAAACAGGATCCCGCCAACCTACCCATTCAACTCAACCTGGCGCTGGCCTATTATAAAACCTCGCGCATCGCCGATGCAGCCGCAGAGTTGGAAGCGGTGGTAAAGCAGGAGCCCGGCGACCGGCAGGCAGTTTACCTTCTGGCCGATTGCGACCTGCGGCTGGGTGAAAACAAAAAGGTCGCGGCTCTGCTTTCGCCGCTCGAGCAGCAGACGCCGGACGACAAGGCGTTGATCTACCTGCTCGGAACCGCTTTGATTCGAGACAATCAGGCGGCCCGCGGCCAAGTGCTGGTGGATCGCATTCTGCGGGACGGCGACTCCGCCGAAGCCCGGCTGATGATGGGCGCCGCCAAGATGAACGTCCGGGATTTTTCGGGTGCGCTCGGAGACCTGAAACGGGCGGTCGAACTCGATCCCAAACTGCCCGATGTTTACTCCTATTACGGGCTGGCCCTGATGTCCACGGGGGATACCCCGGGTGCCGCGGTGGCCTTCCGCAAAGAACTGGAATCGAACCCCAACGACTTCGTTTCCAACCTGCAGCTTGGCGTCCTGCTGAAGGAGGATCAGGATTTTACCGGCGCCAGGCAGTGCTTCGATCAGGCCCTGCTGGTGCGCCCGAACGACCCGGGAGTCCGCTACCAACTGGCCACCATCGATCTGATGACCGGAAAGACCGACGAAGCCCGCACGGCGCTCGAACGGCTGACGCGGGAATCGCCGCAGTTCGTGGAGGCGCATGTTTCGCTGGCGACGGTCTACTATCGGCTCAAACGCAAAGAGGACGGCGACCGCGAACGCGCGATCGTGCTCAAGCTGAACGCGGCCAGGCAGGCGGCAGAACCGGGGGCCAGGCTGCCGTGAGGCTCGCGCTGCTGCTGCTCCCCCTAATCCTGATGGCGCACACGGCGCCGCCGTACACCGGCGGCGGGGTTTGCGCGCAGTGCCACCGCGAAGAGTTCACGCACTACCAGACGACGCCGATGGCGGGCGCGCTGGATTCTGTGGCAGAGTGCAAGATCCTGCGGGAGCATCCCGACCTGACGTTCCAATCCGGGGAATACCGGTACCACATCGAGCGGCTGGGCGATGCCAGCCTGATGACGGTCACGGGGAACGGCCAGCAACTGGCGGTGCCGCTCTCGTGGGCGTTCGGACTTGGCAGGGCCGGCCAGACCTACGTGTTCGAGCGCAATGGGGTGTTCTACGAGAGCCGCGTGAGCTTCTATGAAGCGCTCGGAGGACTGGATTTGACGATGGGGGCGGGGGGAAGCCGCGTGACCGACG
This sequence comes from Bryobacterales bacterium, assembly GCA_963794265.1. Lineage (GTDB taxonomy): Bacteria > Acidobacteriota > Terriglobia > Bryobacterales > Bryobacteraceae > CAWCDJ01. Next base: position 1,128,347 of record CAWCDJ010000003.1, on the reverse strand, counting down.
TCATCGACGCGGCCGGTCGCCCGATGAGCGCGGAAAGCGCGCGCGACTGCTTCGGCTGTCACTCCACGGGAGGAGTTTCCCAGGGCCGCCTCAACCTGGAATCGATGAAACCGGGGGTGGACTGCGAGGCTTGTCACGGACCGGCGGAAAAACACGTGTCGGCGGTCCGGGCCGGGAACCCGGTTGAGGCCAGGATGCCCAGGCTCGGCGAACTCAACGCTGAGGAGATGTCGGAGTTCTGCGGCCGCTGCCACCGGACCTGGTCGCAGATTGCCATGCACGGGCCCCTCGGCGTCAACAACGTTCGTTTTCAGCCGTATCGCCTGTCGAACAGCAAGTGCTACGACGCGTCGGACCGGCGCATACGCTGCACTGCGTGCCACGATCCGCACGCTCCGCTGGTACAATCCGCCGCGGCCTACGATTCAAAATGCGAGGCCTGCCACTCCGCCGCCGCGAACGGCAGGATTTGCCGGGTGGCCAAGACGCGCTGCGTCACCTGTCACATGCCGAAGACCGATTTGCCGGGTTCTCACGCGAAATTCACGGATCACGAGATCCGCGTGGCGCGCGCCGGCCAGCCGTATCCCAACTGACGAAGGACGCTATGCAAAAACGCATCCTCAGCCGCCGTCATTTTCTTCTCGCCGGGGGAGCCGGTGTAGCGCTGCTGCGCGGCGCGACCCTGCCGCCACGTCCCACTTTTGACGAAGTGCCGCCCGAGATCAGCGGGATTACCTGGGTCCATGACAACGCCGCTTCGCCGGAGCACTATCTGCCGGAAACCATGGGGCCCGGCTGCGCGTTCCTGGATTACGACAACGACGGCTGGATGGATATTTACCTCGTCAACAGCGGTCCCTGCGATTTCTACAAGCCTGCCAAGCCGATTCGCAACGCGCTCTACAGGAACAACCGGGATGGCACATTCACCGACGTCACGGAGACAGCGGGGGTGGGCGGCGGAACCTTCGGCATGGGAGTGGCTGTCGGCGATTACGACAATGACGGCTTTCCCGACATGTTCGTCACCGCCTATGGCCACCCGATCCTCTATCGCAATAACCGGGACGGCACCTTTACCGATGTCAGCGAGAAGGCCGGTCTTGGCGCCAAGGTGTTCGACGGCCACTGGTCCACCAGCGCCACCTGGTTCGATTTCGACAACGATGGACGCCTCGACCTGTTCGTGTGCAGCTTCGTGGATTACGGCAGGGAAAGCCATTTTTCGTGCGGAGACAACAAGATGGGGCGGCATTTCTACTGTATTCCGCGGGTCTTTAAGCCCACCGCCAGCCTGCTGTTCCACAACAACGGCGACGGGACCTTCACCGAAGTCGGACACGGCACCGATATCGGGAAATCTCTGGGCAAGGGTCTGGGCGTGGTCGCGGTGGATGTAAATAACGATGGCCGGATGGACCTGTTCGTATCGAACGACACGGTGCAGAACTTCCTTTATATGAATCGCGGCCCGGATGCCTCGGGCAAAACCAGGTGGGAGGAGATCGCGCTGGCAGCCGAGGTGGGATTCAGCGACGATGGCCGCGCCCGTTCGGGCATGGGTGTCGATGCCGCGGATTTCGATGGCGACGGATGGCAGGACCTGTTCGTGGCGAACGTCGACCAGGAGATGTTCTCGCTCTATCGCAATAACGCCAATGAGAGCTTCCGCGACGTGGCGTTCAAGAACGGCGTAGCGCAGGCCACGCGGCTGTTGAGCGGTTGGGGGCTGCGGTTTTTCGATTACGACAATGACGGCCTGCTCGACTTGTTGCTCGCGAACGGCCACCCCGACGACATGATCGACAATTATTCGCAGCAGGTGAGATATAAGGAGCCGCTGCTGCTGTTTCACCAGGAGAACGGCGTGCTGCGCAACGTCAGCGCCCAATCCGGACCAGTATTCGGGAGGATGTTTCCGGCGCGCGGGATGGCGATTGGCGATTACGACAACGACGGCCGGGTGGATGTGCTGACCGGCAACAACGGCGGGCCTCCGGTCCTGCTGCACAACAACGCCGGGCAGGCGCACCACTGGCTGGGCGTGAAAATGGCGGGGACGAACTGCAATCGCGACGCGGTGGGCGCCCGGTTGATGTGGTCGGCCGGAGGCGTGAAGCATTCCCGAACCAAAAACGGCGGAGGCAGCTATCTCTCTGCGCACGATCCGCGGGAGGTGTTGGGTCTCGGCACGGCTTCGACGTTGGACTGGCTTGAGATCCGCTGGCCATTGCCGAGCGGACGCGTGGAGCGGTTCACGGATGTGCCGGTGGACCGCTACGTGACGATCGTGGAGGGTCGGGGAATTCAGGGAGTCTGAACGTGAAACGTTCAGTTCCGGAGATCAAGAGCCAAACCGGAGCGGCCGCCGCGAGCAGGCAACCGGCCACGAACCAGCCCTCTGCCAGGGTAGCGGCAAACGAATTCCCGCACTGTAACCACGGGCACAGAGGGCGTGCAGCCCCGGCGGCAAGTGCTCCGTGTTGCACTCGGTCGCGATGGCGAAAGACGAACCCTGGAAACAGGCGTGCGGCTTGGAATTGGCCATGCATGATATCCAGAGCATTTTGAACGACCTCATCGCGACCTGCCGCGACAGCGAGGAGGGTTTCGGCAAAGCGGCCAAGGGGGTGCACGACGACAACCTGCGGACCCGGTTCGTCGGAATCGAAAGCCAGCGGGCGGAATTCGCGGAGGAACTGGGAAGGCAAGTCCGGAAAATGGGCGGCGAACCTCCAGCCTCGGGCCACGCAAGCGGGATCCAACACCGTGGATGGCGGGAACTGGAGACCAGCATTCGCCCCAAGGACGATACCACTTTTCTCGCGGAGTGCGAAACTGGAGAAGAGAACACATTGCGCCATTATGAACAGGCGTTAACCCGCGATCTGCCGGCACACCTCCGGCCGATCATAGAGCGGCACAGGCTGGCCGTTCAGACAGCACTTCTCGAACTCCGCAGCGTGACGCTAGTCCGTAAAGCCGGATAGGGCCGGCCCGATTCATGAAGGTGTGATGAAAATCATGGGATTGATAGAAAAAGACCTTTTTATCTGTTAATCTGGAAGTTAAGCGGCGGAGGGATGCACAACATGGCTAAAACCGTTGATGTAACCGAACTGATTCTGCGTGACGCTCATCAAAGCCTGATGGCTACGCGCATGGCGCTGGAGGACATGGTACCAGCCTGCGAAGACCTGGACCGTGCGGGTTACTGGTCGGTGGAGTGTTGGGGCGGCGCCACGTTCGATTCCTGTATCCGATTCTTGAATGAAGACCCGTGGGAGAGGCTCAGGACTTTTCGCAAATTGATGCCGAACACCCGGCTGCAGATGCTGCTGCGGGGACAGAACCTGCTCGGTTACCGGCATTATGAAGATTCCGTCATCGACCGGTTTGTGGAAAAAGCGTCCGAAAACGGCATGGACGTATTCCGGATCTTCGACGCGCTCAACGATATCAGGAACCTGCGGCGCGCGGTAGCGGCGGTCAGGCGGACCGGAAAGCACGCGCAGGGAACGGTATGCTACACCACCAGCCCGCTGCACACCATCACGGGTTTCGTGGAGATGGCCGAGCGCCTGGCGGATCTCGGCTGCGATTCCATTTGCATCAAAGACATGGCGGCACTGCTCAAGCCGCAGCCGGCTTATGACCTGGTGAGGGGCATCAAGGAGAGCCTGGGCGACGAATTCCGCGTGCACGTGCACGTACACGCCACTACGGGCGTGACGATGGTCAGCCTGATGAAAGCCATTGAGGCGGGCGCCGACTGCGTGGATACCGCCATCAGTTCGCTGAGCCTGGGGCCCGGACACAACCCGACCGAGAGCCTGGTCGAGATGCTCGAGGGCACCGGCTTCAGCACCCATCTGGATAAAGCGCGGCTGCTCAAGATCAAGCAGCACTTCAATAAGGTGCGGCCGCGATACAAAGAATTTCTTTCCAATATCACAGGCGTCGAAACCGAGATTTTCGACAGCCAGATTCCCGGCGGCATGATCTCCAACATGGAGAGCCAGTTGAAACAGCAGGGCGCCGCCGACCGGCTCCAGGACGTACTTGCCGAAGTGCCGCGCGTGCGAAAAGATGCCGGGTATCCGCCGCTGGTTACGCCGTCCAGCCAGATTGTGGGAACGCAGGCGGTGTTCAACGTCGTGATGGGCCGCTACAAAGTTCTGACCGGCGAATTCGCGGACCTGATGCTCGGCTACTACGGCGCGACCATGGGGCAGCGCGACCGGCACCTGATCGAAGTTGCCTCCAGGCAGACCAAGAAGAATCCGATCGATTCCCGGCCGGCCGACTTTTTGAAACCGGAATGGCAGGAATTGCGCTCGGCGGCGCTGGAGTTGCCGGGGTGCAACGGGTCCGATGAGGACGTGCTGACTTACGCGATGTTTCCGCAGGTTTCGACTAAATTCTTTGCCACGCGGGCGCAAGGCCCGAAGAACCTGGGCAAGGATCCCGAATCGCAGGCGGCGGCTCCTCGCGCGGCGGCGCAGGAACCGGCAGACAAGTCAGTCCGCACTCCCGTTGCGTACGACGTTACGCTGAACGGGAAAACGCGCCGGGTGACAGTAGCGCCGATGTAAGTCGCGGTATCCCGGGTTATTCGCGCGTTACACTAAATCGCAGGGAGTGGAAATGGCGACAGATAGCATACAGGCGAAGCTTACCGAGTTGAACGACCGGCGCCAGCATCTGATGAACGGCGGCGGCAAGGAGAAGCTCGAAAAGCATCGCCAGACGGGAAAGTTGACGGCGCGCGAGAGAGTCGACGCGCTGGTGGACACCGGCAGCTTCCAGGAGACCGGGCTGTTCGCCGAACACCGGTCCACCATGTTCGGGATGGCGGGGAAGAGCATGCCCGCAGACGGCGTGGTGACCGGCGCCGCGTCGATCGACGGGCGCCTGGTGCATCTTGCCAGCCAGGATTTCACGGTTGCCGGAGGTTCCGCCGGCGAAGTGCACTCCATCAAAGTATCGGAGATCATGACACAGGCGCTTAAGACCGGGTCTCCTTTCATATTCATCAACGACTCGGGCGGCGCTCGCGTACAGGAGGGGATCGACTCGCTCTCCGGCTACGGAAAAGTTTTCTACACGAACGTGATGCTATCGGGCGCCGTGCCGCAGATTTCACTGATCTGCGGTCCCTGCGCCGGAGGGGCAGCTTATAGCCCGGCATTGACGGATTTCATCATCCAGACCCGGCAGGCCCAGATGTTCATCACGGGCCCGCAGGTCATCAAGCAAGTTACCGGCGAAAGTGTAACTGCCGAACAACTGGGCGGGCCCGAGGCCCACATGATTAGTTCGGGAGTTATCCACTTCATTGCGGAAGACGACCGGCATGCGGTTCTGCTCGCGAAGCGGCTGCTCAGCTTCCTGCCGTCCAACAATCTGGAAGATCCGCCGCGGCTAGAAGGCGACCGCCAGGTGGATCCGAATCCGGCCCTGAACGAGATCGTGCCGGTGGATACGCGGAAAGCTTACGACGTCCGCGACGTGATCGCCGGCGTCGTGGACTTTGGCGATTTCTTCGAAGTGCAATCGGGCTACGCCACGAACATCGTGGTGGGATTCGCGAGAATCATCGGACGCACCGTGGGAGTGATCGCGAACCAGCCCGCGGTACAGGCGGGGGTGCTGGATATCGATGCTTCGAACAAGGCGTCGCGGTTTATCCGGTTCTGCAATGCGTTCAACATCCCGCTGCTGACGTTCGTGGATGTGCCGGGCTTCCTGCCGGGAGTGGAGCAGGAGCACGGCGGCATCATCCGGCACGGGGCGAAGATGCTGTTTACGTACTCGGCGGCGACGGTCCCGAAAATCACGGTGATCCTTCGCAAAGCATACGGCGGAGCGTACCTGGCGATGTGCGGCAAGGACCTGGGGGCGGACCGTGTGTTTGCCTGGCCCACGGCCGAGGTGGCCGTGATGGGCGCGGAAGGCGCGGCTGAGATCGTGTTCCGGAAAGAGATTCAGGAAGCGCAGGACAAACCGGCGAAGCGGCGGGAATTGATCGATCACTACCGCAAGGTCTTTTCGAACCCGTATGTAGCCGCGGGCCGGCGGTTGGTAGACGACGTGATCGAGCCGGAGACGACCAGGCAGCACGTAGCCCAGGCGCTTGAGTACCTGCAGACCAAGCGTGAATTGCGGCCGGCCAAGAAGCACGGGCTGATGCCGCTTTAGACTTGAGGCGGCGATCATGGAGCAAGGAAACATAGCCGATATTCTCGGAGTTCTCGAGCAGATCCGCACGCAAATGGCGGAACTGGCGAACCGGATCGCAATGCTCGAGGGGAAATCTCCGTCCGCGCCGCCGGTCAGCCCGGACGAACCGCAGCCGGCCGGGGCCGAGCCGGCAATGCCGGAGCAGCCGGCCGAGTCCATCAGCGAAGATATCCTGATGGCGATCTCGGCCAGCGTGGCGGCGTTTTTCGGTGAGCGGGTACGCATCCGGCAGGTCCGGGTCGTCAGCTCGCCGGCATGGGCACAACAGGGCCGTGTGTGGATTCAGGCATCTCATCGATTGCATTAGGGAGCGCCGTGAAGCTCAGGATCACGATTGACCAGAAGACTTACGAAGTCGACGTAGAGGCGGTTGAGCCGGAGACGCGTGCGACGCCGCCCAGAGGATACGCGGCGGAGCCCGCGCCGGTCCGCATACCGGCAGCGGGAAGCGCAGCGGCCGCACCATCGGTCCCGGCGGGGCCGGTGAACGAAGAGAAGGTGTGCCGCAGCCCGGTTGCGGGCATCGTGGTACGGCTGGTGGCCCGGCCGGGGCAGACCATCCAGGCGGGTGACAACCTGCTGGTGCTCGAAGCCATGAAGATGGAGACCAACATCACCTCGCCGGTCGGCGGAAGCGTATCGGCGATCAAAGTGAACCCGGGAGACGCCGTTCAGGTGGGCCAGGTGGTCGTGGAGTTCGCATAAAATGGATACCGAAATTCAGCAGGTGCCGGGGTTTCTGTTTTTCGATCACGTTGCGGTGTCGGTGCCGCCCGGCGATCTGGAAGCGCACGTCCAGGCTTACCGGGCATTGGGATTTCAGGAGGTGCATCGCGAGGACGTGCTGGGCACGGACCAGGTGCGCGAGGTGCTTCTCCGCATCGGCGACGGGCCGAACCTGTTGCAGTTGCTTGCGCCGCTGAGCACCGAGTCCCCGGTAGCGAAACAGCTCGAGAAGAACGGCGGGCGCGGCGGGCTGGCTCACGTCGCCTTGCGGGTGGCGAGTGCCCGCAACGCTTTCGACTACATGAAAGAAAAGGGATTCAAGATCATCGACGCGGCGCCGCGCAAGGGTTCGCGTGGCACCACGGTGTTCTTCGTTCATCCCAAGAGCAGCCCGGGCGCGGCATTCGGCTACCTGATCGAAGTGGTCGAGGAGGGCGGCGTTGGCTGAGATTGCGTCTGGAACCGAAGTCTTGCGGCTCAGCGACGATTTCCCCCCGGTCTCGACCGAAGACTGGGAAGCGGCCATCCGCAAGGACCTGAAGGGTGCCGACTACGAGAAGCGGCTGGTCTGGCGAAGCGAGGCGGGCATCCCGGTACGGCCCTACTACCGCAGCCAGGATCTGGAAGGCCTGGCGGCGCAGGTGGAACCGCCGCCGGGCGAGTTCCCGTTCGTGCGCGGGAGTGGAAAAGCATGGGAGATCGCCCATCAAGCGGCGCCCGGCCCGAACTCTATCCGCGCGGATTTTCTGCATGAGGCCGGAGCCAACGCGGTACAGGAACTCGGCTATTCGCTGGCCGAAGGCGTGGAGCGGTTGGCGGCGCTGGCGGAACTCCGCGGGTCGGTAGACCGCGCGGCCGAGGAGATCGAGTTCGTTTTCGCGGCCGGCTCCACCTTTTTCTTCGAGATTGCGAAACTGCGGGCAGCGCGGCTGTTGTGGGCCCAGGCGGCGGCCGCGTTCGGGCCGGAACAGGAATCTGCCTGCCGGATGCACATCCACGTCCGGACGTCGCGTCTGAACAAGAGCCTCTATGACCGATATACCAACCTGCTGCGCGCCACCACGGAAGCGCTTTCGGCGGTAATCGGCGGCTGCGACCGGCTGACGGTGGAGCCCTTCGGCTTCGATGAGCACCTGGCGTTGAACCTGCAGCGGATCCTCCGCGAAGAAGCGCACCTGGACGTGCCGGCGGACGCTGGCGGCGGCGCCTATTATCTTGAAGTGCTCACGGACTCGCTGGCCCGCGAAAGCTGGAAGCTCTTCCAGCAGGTGGAGGCCGCAGGGGGCTATACCGCAGCGCTCGAATCGGGCGCGGTGGAGAAGGATCTGGCGAAGACCCGGGCCGAACGCGAAAAAGCCGTGGCGTTGCGGCGACGCACGCTGGTGGGGGTGAACAACTACCCCAACGTAAAAGAGAAGGTTCCGGAGGTCGACGCTCCGCCCCCCGAGGATTCCCGGTTCCCGCAGTTCCGCCTGGCCGAGCCGTTTGAGAGAATCCGCGAGCGCACGGCGCGGCACGCTCACGCCGCCGGCCGGTATCCGCGCGTGCTGCTGCTGAAGCACGGCGACCGGAAAATGCGGATGGCAAGGGCGAACTTCAGCATGAATTTCTTCGGCTGCGCGGGGTTCGACGTCGAAGAAGCCGAGGAGTACGCGGGTAGTACGGCGGACCTGATCGTGCTGTGCAGTTCCGACCCGGAATATCTGGCGCTGGCGCAGGAAGTCTGCCCGCGCGTCCACGTGCCGGTCATCGTGGCGGGGAATCCCAAGGACCAGATCGAGGCTCTCCGGGCGGCCGGCGTCGAGGGGTTCATTCACGTGCAGAGCGAGGCCATCCAGACTCTGACGGAGTGGCAGAACCGACTGGGGATGAAGGAATAGCCGATGAAGCCGGATTTTTCCAAGATCGATTACCGGCCGGCGACGCGGCCTGCCCGGCAGGCCCAGGGGGACGCTGCTCCCGCCTGGATCACGCCGGAGCGAATTCCCGTGAACGGGTACTACACGACCGCCGACCTGGGCGCGATGGAACATCTGGAGTACGCCGCGGGCGTGCCTCCATTCCTGCGCGGGCCCTATTCGGCGATGTATGCGATGCAGCCGTGGACCATCCGGCAGTACGCCGGGTTCTCGACGGCGGAGGAATCGAACGCGTTCTATCGCCGAAACCTGGCGGCCGGACAAAAGGGACTGTCGGTGGCATTCGACCTCGCCACGCACCGCGGCTACGATTCGGATAACGAGCGCGTGTTCGGCGACGTGGGCAAAGCGGGGGTGGCGATCGACTCGGTGGAGGACATGAAGATTCTCTTCCACCAGATCCCGCTCGACCAGATGTCGGTTTCGATGACCATGAACGGAGCGGTGCTGCCGGTCATGGCGTTCTACATCGTGGCGGCCGAGGAGCAGGGCGTATCGCCGGAGAAACTCAGCGGAACCATTCAGAACGACGTACTGAAGGAGTTCATGGTCCGCAACACGTACATCTATCCGCCGGCGCCCTCGATGCGGATCGTGGGCGACATCTTCCGCTACTGCTCGGGCCGGATGCCGAAGTTCAACTGCATCTCGATCAGCGGCTATCACATGCAGGAAGCGGGGGCGACGGCCGATATCGAACTGGGCTACACGCTGGCGGACGGACTGGAGTATGTGCGAACCGGGATCGCCGCGGGGCTGGACATCGACAATTTCGCACCACGGCTGAGCTTCTTCTGGGGCATCGGCATGAACTTCTTCATGGAGATCGCCAAGCTTCGGGCGGCGCGGGTGCTGTGGGCCAAAATGATCCGCCAGTTCCACCCCAAGAATCCGAAATCCATGGCGCTGCGCACGCACTCGCAGACCTCCGGGTGGAGCCTGACCGCGCAGGACGTGTTCAACAACGTGGTGCGTACCTCGATCGAGGCGCTTGCCGCGGTGCTGGGTCATACGCAATCGCTCCACACCAACGCGCTCGACGAAGCCATTGCGCTGCCCACGGATTTTTCGGCGCGCATCGCGCGGAATACCCAGATCTATCTGCAGGAAGAAACGGGGATCACGCGCGTGGCGGATCCTTTCGGCGGCAGTTACTACCTGGAGAAGCTCACGCACGACTTGATGCACAAGGCCTGGCACCATATCCAGGAAGTCGAGATGCTGGGCGGAATGACCAAGGCGATCGAGACCGGCTTGCCGAAGATGCGCATCGAAGAAGCGGCGGCGCGGCGGCAGGCCCGCATCGATTCCGGCCGCGAGGTCATTATCGGTGTGAATAAGTACCAGACGAACCGCGCGCAGGAGATCGAGGTACTGGAAGTCGATAACCGCGCGGTGCGGGAATCGCAGATCCGAAGGCTCGAACAGGTGCGGAACTCGCGCAACCAGGCCGAGGTGGATGGGGCGCTGGAGGCGCTCACCAATTGCGGCCGCAGCGGATCCGGCAATTTGCTCGATCTCGCGGTGCGGGCGGCGCGGTCTCGTGCTACGCTGGGCGAGATCTCGATGGCTCTGGAGAAGGTCTTCGGGCGGTACACTGCGGTGAACCGGACGATTTCGGGCGTCTACTCCTCGGAGAGCGAGGACGACCCAAAGTTCCGGACGGCACGCGAGCGGGCCGAAGAATTCGCGGCAGCCGAGGGCCGGCGGCCCAGGATCCTGGTGGCCAAACTGGGCCAGGATGGGCATGACCGCGGCGCCAAAGTGATCGCCACCGCCTTCGCGGACCTGGGCTTCGACGTGGACGTAGGCCCGTTGTTCCAGACGCCGCGCGAGGCCGCCCGCATGGCCGCGGAAAACGACGTCCATGTGCTCGGCGTCTCCAGCCTGGCAGGCGGCCACAAGTCCCTGGTGCCCGAAGTGCTGGCGGAACTGAAGCGGCTCGGGCGCGGCGATATCCTGGTGTTCGTCGGCGGCGTAATTCCACCGCAGGATTATTCGTTCCTGCGGGAGGCGGGAGTAGCGGGCGTATTCGGCCCGGGCAGCCCGGTTCCGGATTGCGCGCAGACGATTCTGGACACCCTGTTTGGCAGCGTTCGTGCATCGTAAAGCGGGCGAAGCAGTGGCATTGCGGCGCGGCAGACTTCCGCTGGACCTTTATATCGAAGGTGTGCGAAGCGGCGACCGCGTGACCCTGGCCCGAGCCATCACGCTTGTCGAAAGCGACCTGCCGGACGATATGGAACTGGGGGCGCGCCTGCTGGATGGCATCCTGCCCTACACCGGCACATCGCGGCGCATCGGAATCACGGGGGTTCCCGGGGCGGGCAAGAGCACCTTCACGGATACGCTCGGCATGTATCTGGTGCGCGAGCGCGGCGAAAAGGTGGCGGTGCTGAGCGTAGACCCCGCAAGCCCGGTTTCGGGCGGCAGCATCCTGGGCGATAAGACGCGCATGGAAAGGCTGTGCCTGGAGGAGAACGCGTTCATCCGGCCGTCGTCGTCGCGCGGCCAGTTGGGCGGGGTTGCGCCGCGCACGCGCGAGACGATCCTGCTTTGCGAAGCGGCCGGTTATTCGAACGTCCTGATCGAGACCGTGGGTGTGGGCCAGTCGGAGACCGCGGTCCGCTCGATGTCGGATTTTTTTCTGCTGCTGCTGATCTCCGGAGCGGGCGATGAACTGCAAGGGACCAAGCGCGGCATCATCGAGATGGTGGATGCGATCGCCATCAACAAGGCGGATGGCGAGAACAAAACCAGGGCGGAGCGGGCCCGGGTGGAATACGCGAGCGCGCTGCATCTGTTCCCCGCCCCGGCATCCGGGTGGCTGCCGCGCGTAGTCACGTGCTCGGCGGTGACCGGCGAGGGCGTCCGCGAAATCTGGAGCATGATCCTGGAGCACCGGGACCATTTCGAATCCACGGGCAGGCTCGCCGATCTGCGGTCGCGGCAGGCGCTCGCCTGGATGCGGGAGCTCGTGTTTCTTGGGCTCGAAAGGGAAATGCGACGAAACCGGAGCGTGGCACGCAGGCTGGCGGAGCTCGAAGAAGACGTCCGCCACGGCCGCGCTACCCCGTTCACCGCAAGCCGCGAGTTATTGGCGCTGTTTCGTAAGGAGAACTGAATCAACTTATGCCGCTGCCGTTCACGGAGGACGCCGCGGACCATGAGTTCCAGTTCGGTGTGCTGACGGGGGCTTCCACGGGCGCGCGGCGATAGGCGCCGGCGGTCACGGCTATTGCGGCAGCGGGTAATTCAGGCTCTGGAACAGCCACTCCCGGTTGGCGCGGACATCCAGGGTAAGCCGCTCTACCAGCGTTTGCCGCTGCTCGAACAGGCGGTAGCCTTCGCGCGGGCGCAGGTAGCCGCGGGCCTTCGGCTCCCTCGCGAAAACAGCGTCCTCGCCTTCGGCCGCCACCATCTCTTCGTAGCGCTTGCGGTTGTCGAGCAGAGCCTTCACCAGAAACGGCATCACTATGGAATAATCCGCCTGCATGCTCTCGGTAGTCTGCAGGTATGTATCCTTGTCGACCTTGCCCCAGGTGACCGCTTCGGCGGGAGGGCAGGAGGAAAGCGAGCCGTCGGTCACCGGCGCCGTCACGATCTGCACATCGAACTGGTAGCCGCGCACGCCGGGGATGCCCAGCACCTGGCCCAATGCCGGCTCGGGCTGCAGGTTGTAATTCTTCGGGACGCCTCCGCCCAGCATCACGGTAGCCAGCGCGCGCACTGGGTGGTCGAACAGACCCCAGCGGTGATAGGCACAGGCTTCATAGACTTCCGCATGCAGGTCGAGTTCGAAGCCGTATTCGCCGATCAGGCCGGCCTGTTTCATGGCCCACAGCTTCATCGAATTCAGAAACACGCTCCCGTCCGGCGGGGCGCCGACAAAGATCGGAATCGCGCGCCGGTAGCAGGTGGAAAGCAGGCCGGGCTGGATTCCGTTGCGCTCTTCGATCGCGGCATAGTATTTGCCCAGCCGGTTGCGCATTTCGGTTCCGGTCATACTGTGCTGGAACTCGGGGCGGCTCAGCACGGCGCTTACGAAGCGATCCTGGTCGAGCAGCACGCCTTCGTCGAAGGCCATGTCGGTGACGCGGATGGTTCCCTGTTCGCGCAGCGCGGCGTCATCGCTCGCGATCGGCACCTCGTGCACGGGGCCGGATTTGTAGGCGTCCAGGCTGCGGTGTCCATCGTGATAGCAGACCGCGTCGGTCGTGCTCAAGTAGGCGACCCAACCGGTTTCAAGCAGCGGGATGAGCCAGGCCTGATGCTGCCCGGAGACGGTGACCGGGCCGGCAACCGCCATCGTGAAGGGGCAGCCCATCCCGATGGCGCGATCGAGGATCTGGTAGATCCGGCGCAGGTAAGCGCCGCCAAAGGCCGGCAAGCAGTGCGTGAACAACTCGTCGAGAGACCCGCATTCATCGACGCGCCGCACACGCACCCAGCGGCGCGCGGGCGCATCCTCGAGATTCGTATCCGTTGACATCATTTAGACCATAGCAGATCCAGGAGCATTTTCTAATCGGAGAATGATGCTGAAATCGGCTTTTGTTCCCAGTGCAAGATGATCCTGAAAACGGAAGGCAGCGGAGGCTGGGCGATGTTCCTTTCTGCTCGCTGCGAACTGCTTCGGCTTGCCGCGAAGCGGCAGCCGTGGCGGCCGGATGCCGCCGGTTTTGAGGCACGTAAATTTTGGATCATCGTCGCGAGGCGAGCAGGGAATATAGAAAACGGGGATTCGATCTTGCAGGCGCGCAGCAGCTTGGTTTTGGCCGCTGCCATGCGTTTGGCCCAGGCCGTGTCGCTCAGGCTTCGGGCCAGTTTGTCCAAATGCGCGAAGGTCATGCCGGTCTTCAGATACGCCTCCGCCGCTCGGAGTTGGTGCATAATAGCAGCGTCCGGGCACAAGGAACGTTCTGCGTAATGGTGGCGCAAGCCCCGTTGATGAACTTGGTCCGGCCGATGTGTCGCTGGACCATATGGCCTTCGTGGAGGAGCGGATTACCGTGCTCTACACCAAACCGGGCGCCAATCCCCTCCCCGAAACCAAAGCCGCCAAGCTGATTCGGCACCACACCCCTCTGCGCAAACGGCTCAAGGCGCAAAGTGAAATCTGGCGCCCGGGCCATGCGGGATCATTTTTCGGAACAACGCGGATACTTCGATGCCTTGACCGAGCGGGTCCTCGGCGCTGTTTTCGAGGTGTCCAACACCCTTGGCGCGGGATTCCTGGAGAAGGTCTACCAGCGTGCTCTGCTTCACGAACTCCGCCTTCTGGACATCCGGGCTGCTGCCAAGGTCGAGTGACTCCCTCGCCCTCACCCTGCCGCTGTGCACGTACGAACGGATCAGGCGCATAATCTGCGGCAAACTCAGGCCGGTCACTTTGCTCCAGTACGCGCGGATCGCTCCCCGCCCTTTCTTGCCGTGGCTCCCGTATTCTTGGGCAACCAGAGTCTTCTCCACCCAGCCGTACACTTCCGAACGGCTCTGACCGGCAAACTCGATCGTCTCGCTGGCTCTCAAAGACTCGCCGATTGCGGATGCGGCAGACTCTCGGCATTCCGCATCCTGATCTGCATTCCCCAGGGGCATGCCTACCCTGCACTCCCCATTTTCAGGATCATCTTGCGTTAGAAACGACTTTCGTTTCAGGATCATCTTGCGTTGGACAATTCTTTGGGCCTACTGGGGTGAAAGAACGTGTACAATAGGAGGTTCGGGCCGTGGCGCAGCCTGGCTAGCGCGCTTGCTTGGGGTGCAAGAGGTCCCGAGTTCAAATCTCGGCGGCCCGACCAACAACTCCTTTTACTGCAACACCGACTCCCCTCCCCGCACTGCTGAATACCGGCTCTACGCCAATTCCGGGGGCAAACCCCAATCCCAAACCTTTCTAAGAACATAATACCTGCACTCGCTGGCGGTAGTTTTCGAAGTTGCGGAAGCCGTACGCCTGCCTGCTGATGGTTTCCATTTTGTTGCGAAACCCTTCGGTGACTCCGTTGGACCGCGTAAACCGCCACATGCGCTGAAAGCCTCGAACGTGCGAAAAATGTGAATAAAATCGCTCAACTGGCCGCTCCGTGGATGCGGTATTCGCCCAGGAGAGGCGCTCTGACTTCGCGCAGTCTGGGCGATTTCCAGCCGCGCCTCGGCTTCGCCTATCACCCCGTCGATAAGTTGGTGTTCCGCGGCGGGTTCGGCATCGACACCATCGATATCCGCTTCCCCAACGCCTTGCAGCAGTTTGACGAATACCAGGCACAGGCAGTGCAGGAGCGAGCGCCGGGCGACCCGCGGCCGCTCTTCCAGCTCAGCCAGGGACCGTCGCCGGTGTCTCACAAGGTGCAGCCTGACGCCTCGGCGCAATACTTAGGCACCAATTACAGCTCGCGTAACGTGTACTGGATGTCCGGCGACCTGCGCCCCGGCTATGTCGCCAACTGGAACGCCACCGTGGAATATCAGGTCAGCCCGAACAACCTGTTGAAGCTCATGTACCAGGGCTCGGCCGGTATCCGTCTCATCGAAAGCTGGAACATCAATCGGTTCGCGACTTCGCCGGCAACCCCGCGTTGCAGACGGCGGCACTGGCAGCGGCGCAAAACTATCTGCCCTATCCGCAGTTCGGCGCGATCAATTACATGTCCAACACCGGCCATTCCAGTTACCACGCCGGCACGGTTCAATTCCAGCGCCGCTATTCGCAGGGGCTGGTCCTGAATTCGTTCTACACCTTCGCTAAGGCGCTCGACGACTGCGACTCCGATTCCGGCGTGTGCAGCGGCGTGGCGCCGCTCACCAACCGTAACCTGAGCAAGGGCCGCGCCGGCTTCGACCGGCACCACGAGTTCATTACCAGCGCCACTTACGAACTACCCCTGGGAAGGGGCCGCCATTTCCTCAGCCACAACAGGATTCTCGATTTCCTGATCGGCGGCTACAACCTGGCTTGGGTGCACACCCGGAATGGTTTGCTCCGCGCCTCAGTGCCGCCACGATTCGCGGCGCTGTAACCCCGACCTTTCCCCCACTTACGACCACTGCAACGTGTGCACGGAATCGGCTGGCAAGTTCATCTCCAGGCCGCTTGTTCCCATGAGCAACTGGACGCGTTTCTCCGGTCCGGTATTGGCCAGCACTACGACATAGCTGCCGTCCGGATTGCGGAAAGCGGCATGCGAGATGGAACTGGCTGCGTTGGGGGCCTCGCTTCCGGCTCCAATGCCGTTGCTCAGAAAGACCCTGGCCCCTCGTTTCACGTGCCTGGAGTAGTGTGCGCACGCCCAGAACCGCGCGCTTCGCGTCACCGCGTGGTTTCCGTTTTCCACCGTGACCACACCCGCGCCCATCCTGACCGCCCGCCGCTGCTCCGCGGCCGGAGCCGCCATTCCATTCACGCCTTCCCGCACGCCAATATAAGGCGCTCCATACTCGTCGAGCGCGATATTCCACATCGTGATCGATCGGCACCAGTTCCTGCATACCTCGTTCGCCCATGCCGCCCATTGAGTCCAACCCGTCATCTGGCCGTTGGAACCGGGCGGCCGGCCAGGAACGCGCCGCGGGCCACCCTCCGTGAAAAAGTTCGAACTCCGGGGAAACGCGTTATGCACAATCGACATCGCCGAGGGCTCGCCCGCATACCCGTGCCAGGCGATGCCGTCTATGTACTCGCGGGCCGCCTGGTCCGACAGTTCCGCGATCGCGCGACCCCACAGTGTGAAGTTGTGGTCCAGCACCCAGATCCTGGTCGGAACGCCGCTCTTCCGGAACAGCGGTCCGAGGTACTGGGCGACGAACAGAATCTCATCCTCCTGCGACCACAGGCAGGATGCATATCGGCCATCTACAGTCGTGTCCGTTTCGTTCTGCACGGTAATCGCATTCACCGGCACGCCTTCAGCCTGATAGCCCCTTACGAATTTCAACAGGTATCGTGAATAGGGCTCGAGCGTGCTCTTCCGGATCGTTCCGCCGAGCATGGAGCGGTTGAACTTCATCCACCCGGGAGGACTCCAGGGAGACGAAAACAGGAACAGGTCCGGATTCTGCTTGCGAGCCTCCCTGATCATGGGAAGAACGTAGGCCTTGTCGTGATCGATCGAGAACCTCTTCAGCTCGGGATCGTCCTGTTCGGCGTCGTCGTAGCTGAACAGCTCTTTCGAGTAGTCGCTCGACCCGATGCACGACCGGCACACGTTCATCCCCATCTCGCCGGGCGAGAAGAGCTCATGCATCAGCGTGGCCCGCTGTTCGTCGGGCATCCGGCTCAGCACCCAGCAGGATGCGTCCGTCAGAGCGGCTCCAAAACCCACCATCTCCTGCCGGGTTGTTCCCGGATCGAGCGCGATCGCATCGGCGGCGACCTCGGCCACCGGCTTCCACCCGAGCGAGTCGCCCGCGGCATGCCGCCGGTCCCGGAAGGTGCCCCAAACCTGAACCGGACCGGCAGTGGCCGCGGGATTGGCCCAAGCTTCGTCGCGGCTCGAGATTGCCAGCGCGGCCGCTGCAGTCAATAAGAAATCTCTTCGTGTACCGTTCGCCATTCGTTTCTCCTCAAGCCGCTCTTAGAGAGATCCGGGTCTTGACCGCCAGAATAGTATCGTGCGGGGCCGAGTTCAAGCCGCCCGCGGCTCCTGCCGGGCCGGATAGGGCTGTCTTGGACCTCGAGGCTGGACGCCCCACAGCGGCGGTTTCTAATTTTCCTCCACAGTCAACCGAAAATGAGCGTACATTGTTACTGTTCGGTTTTGCGTGAAGGGAGAAATGGATATGAAAAGGCAGGTCGGGGTGCTGGCCCTGGCAGCGGGCTGTGCCCTCGGGGCATTCATCGGAAAGGCGGTGAGCGAGCGGCCGGTGGTAGCCCATGCTCAGGCCCAGGCGGCGAACGACGGCAAGTTGCGAGTCATTATCTTCGGAGCCCACCCGGACGACGCGGAGTACCGCGGGGCGGGTGTGGCGATGAAGTGGGCCAGGATGGGAGCTCACGTCAAGCTGGTATCGGCTACCAACGGCGACATCGGCCACTGGCAGATGGCTGGCGGCCCGCTGGCACTGCGGCGCAAGGCCGAGGTCACGGAAGTGGACCGGCAACTGGGCGCGGCGACGGAGGTGCTCGATATCCACGACGGGGAGATCCTCCCGACGCTCGAAAACCGGCGCATGATCACGCGGCTGATCCGCGAATGGAATGCGGATATCGTGATCACCAACCGGCCGAACGATTACCATCCGGACCACCGGTACACGTCCATTCTGGTGCAGGATTCGGCGTACATGGTGACGGTTCCGTTCTTCTGCCCGGATGTGCCGGTGTTGAAAAAGAACCCCGTATTCCTCTATGCGCCGGACCGGTTCCAAAAGCCGAATCCGTTTCACGCAGATGTGGCCGTGGCGATTGATGACGTGATCGAGCCGACGCTCGACGCGCTGCTGGTGATGAAGTCGCAGATCCAGGAGGGCGGCGCAAACGGATACGCCGGGCTGTACCCGGACGATGCGGCGGGGCGCCAGCGGAGGGATGCGGAGTGCCGGAGAGAACTGGCGGCGCGCTACGCGGGTTATGCGGAGCGATATCGCGACACGCTCGTGAAGTTCTACGGCGAAGAACGCGGGCGAAAGGTGAAGTACGCGCAGGCGTACGAGGTGTGCGAGTACGGGCGGCAGCCATCGCAGGAAGAGCTCAAACAGATGTTCCCGGACTGACCGGATTCGCCCGAACCGGTATTTACAAATAGAGCCCTCGGATACCGTTCCAGGGGCTCAATCGCTGATTTGGCGATACTTCCTCGAACGCCCTTTCGCGGGAACAGCAGTTCCCCGCTGCCCTAGCGATCCCGCCCGGAATCCCTCGTCAGCGCCTCCAGCACTTCTGGCGTGATCCATCGCCTTTGCCGGCGCGCCTGGCCGACGATCTGCCACGCCTTGTCATAATCGCGGGTCGCATAGTAAGCGCCCGCCAGCGGATTGTACGGATCGCAGTCGCAGGTATCCGGGCTGGCACCCAGTTCTATCGACTTGCGATAATCGGCGATGGCGGCTTCGTAGTTCTTGTCTCTCTGCCGGGCGCCGCCCCGCTGGCAGTAGGCCTCCGCCAGCCTCGCCCGCCCCTGGGAATTGAGCGCCGCCTCCCGCGTGTACGCCTCGATGGCTTTGTCCAGATTCCCGGTCGCCTGCCGGACCATGCCGAGCATGTCCCAGGCCATGTAGAGGCGGGGGTCCAGTTCGACGGCACGGGTGAAATCGGCGGCGGCCACGGCCAGCCAGTTGTCGGAATCGGCTGTATGGTCCGGCCCGATGTGCGAGAAACAGGTCTGGCCGAGGCTGAACCAGGCTTCCGCGCTGGTGGCGTCGAGTACGGTTGCCCGCTTCCCGTCCTGCACCGCCAGGCCGAACATCCGCTCGTACTCGTCCGCTGACATGAGCTTGGCGAACTGGCAATAGCGCGCCTTTTCCGAATACGCCAAACCGCGCCGCGCATAGGCAACCGCACGCCCGCGGTCGTCACGGGCGTTGTCGATTTCCCGCGTGGTACGGCGGATGTCGCGGTCGTATCCGGCAATGTACAAGGTCTGGGCCGTGCGCACGCAACCCGCGCCCGAGATCGCCAGCAGTACGCACAGCGTTCCGGCCAGCCTCCCATGCGCCCGCATCCGCCCTACTCTACGCATGCGCCTCCAATCTCGTGCCCTGGCCCCAGAGAATCACTCCGACAATCGCAGATTAGCGAAATACGCCTCAGTGCCGACTCCGATCCACAATGCCAAGGCTCCCCTGCTGTCCCCGAGCTTTAGATCGTTCACGACCAGTACGGGTTGCGGAGCACCGTTCACGTACAGTCGCGCCTTCACGCCGCTGACTTCCACCTTGATCTTCGTCCACTCGCCGGGAACCAGGTCCACATACGACTCGTACTGTCCAGGTGCCTCCGTCCGCAGCCGGTTCCATTCATAGTCCGGGAACGAGATGTACTGCGCCGAGTGATTGCGTCGCAACTGGTCGTCAGCACGGCCGTTGGTGGGCCGGAGATAGAAGCATTCATACTTCGACGCGTCGTTGGATACACGGAACGCCACGCCCACGAACCCGCGGGCATCGCCGGACGCTCCTGCACCGGGTTTGCCCGCAACTTCCAAATCGATGACGCCGTTATGGAACGTGGCGGCGGGAAGCACCACGATCCCGCCGCCCGAGGCTGTCCTGACGACGGACGCCGGGGCTGGAATCACGCGGACCGCTTTTCGTCCCATATAGGCTGCCGCCTCAACGATCACATCGTGTGGCTGCAATCCCTTTGTCGAATCCAGCGCGAAGGTTTGTCCTGCCGAACGGCAGGGCGCCAGCAGGGCAGCCGCCATTCCGGCCGCCGCGGCAGTAAGTTGGACACCACGCATTGTCAGCCATAATACTGCACTCGCGGCACCCGAGGTTACGGGAACTGACCGGTGCGCGGAATTGGCGACGGGCAGCTTGACGCTTATCGCGGATGTGCTCCGGCGCGGTCCCGAAGTCCGCTTCAGACCCGTTCCGCCCTGCCGATTTCAACGTTGCCGTTCAGAGCGAAGTTTAGGCGCCAGACTAGCCGCAGGAGTCTTCGTCCGATGGCACGCGTCCGTTGCCCAATCCCCCGTTGAACGCCGGCACGCGATCGAATATGATGCTCACAGGTTGATTCTGCATGCAGCGAATCCCCAGAAGGACTCTCCTCAAGAGCGCGGGTGCCGCGCCGCTGGTCTCCGCCTATGGCTGGGCTGAAGGAAACGAGCAGGCGCCAACACAGGGTGAAACTCAGATGACTCAGAACATGCTGGGCGCGTATGGCAGGTGGGCGGCCGAGTTAATGCAGGACCCGCCGCGGCTGTCTTTCAGGCAGCCGATGTTCACGGATCCCGCTGCCTGGCGGCCAGTGGCGCGATCCCAGTTTCGGGAGAGGCTCATGCCGCCGGGCGGCGCGACAACCCCCGTCGCGGCCGTGGTGCGGCAATTCGAGTTCGACGGTTTATCGATTGAGCAGCTTCGGTGGCAGTTGCCGTTCGGGCCCCCGACGGACGCGCTATTTCTCAAACCGGCCGGTGCCAGAGGTAAGTTGCCGGGCATCGTGGGACTACATGACCACGGCGGCCAAAAATACTTCGGGATGCGGAAAATTACGCGCACGTCGAATGACCAGCACCCGGTGATGCAGCGGCATCAGGATCAGTATTACGGGGGAGCGGCGTGGGCAAACGAATTGGCCCGGCGGGGCTATGCGGTGTTGGTGCACGACATATTCACGTTCGGAAGCCGCCGCATGAGGCTCGCGGATCTGCCGGCGAATATCCGCAACAACCTGGTCGAGGTGAATCCCGACTCCGAGGAGGAGATCCAGCGCTATAACCAATTCGCGGCGAATCACGAACACGTGATTGCCAAAAGCCTGTTCTCGGCCGGATTGACCTGGCCCGGCGTGTTTGTATTCGAAGATCAGCAAGCCGTGGATTATCTGGCGTCGCGCCCGGACGTGGACGCCACCAGGATTGGCTGCGCCGGTCTGTCGGGTGGCGGCTTACGTACCGTAATGCTGACTGGGGCTGACGAGCGCATCCGGTGTTCGTGCTGCGCCGGGATGATGACGACATGGCGCGACTATCTGCTGAACAAGTGTTACACCCACACCTGGATGGTCTATGTGCCCGGTCTGCCGCGGGATCTGGAGTATCCCGAGGTGCTGGGGATCGGCGTTCCGAATCCGGTGCTGGTGTTGAACAACCGCCAGGACGCGCTGTTCACGATGCCGGAGATGCAACGGGCGGACGAGATACTCACCAGCGTGTATAAAAAGGCCGGGGTACCGGAGCGTTACCGGGCGAGCTTCTATGACGGGCCGCACAAGTTCAATCGGGAGATGCAGAAAGAAGCTTTTGCCTGGTTCGACCGCTGGTTGAAGGGCTAACGCGAGCAGCGATGTGCGAAGGCTTGCGCTGATCAGTCCCGGGACGCCCCAAGGCTTAGCTGAGATATGCGGCAACCAGGCACGCGATGGAGGCCACGGCACAGAGTAACGGGAACCAGTCGCCCCAGCGCGTGTAAATCGTTTCGCTCGAGATGTAATCGAAGCCGGTGTAGGACGTGGATTCGGTGTAGAGCGGCAGGGTCCCGCGGAGGCGTCCGGCGGAATCGATGGTTGCGGTGATGCCGTCGTTGGTGGAGCGCAGGATCCAGCGACGATTTTCGGCGGCGCGCATCCGGACGATCTCCAGGTGTTGGTAGCGGGCGGCGGTCTTGCCGAACCAGCCGTCATTCGAGATGTTGAAGAGCACCTGCGCGCCTCCGGCCGCGAACTTGCGGACGAAATTCGGGAACACGGATTCGTAGCAGATGAAAGCCCCGATTTTGTGGCCGTCCGAGACGGGCGAGACCACCACGCTCTTGCCGGCCTCGAAATCACCGGTCTCGGTCGAGATATGGGTGGCCAGGTATCCGAACGGCCACGGCACGAACTCGCCGAAGGGCACGAGGTTCACCTTGTCGTAGCGGCTGACGGGCGTCCCGCCGGGGGAGATCAGTTCTGCGGAATTGAGCGGCGCGCCGTTCGGGGCGTGGGCCACGATTCCGATCAGGAGGTATGCGCGCGTGAGGCGGGCGAGGTTGTCGACGTAGCTGCGGAAGCGTTCGTCTTCGAAGTAGTAGAAGGGCGCGGGGACTTCGGGCCAAACCACGATTTCGGGCGGCTGCGCGGTTTGGGACAGCGCGGCAGTAAGCGTCAGGCCGATCTGGTGCTGGATCATGCGATCGAGCGATTCGGACGTCCACTCCTCGGTTTCCGAGATATCGGGCTGCACGAGCAGGGCGGTGTTGGCGCCGCGATGGGCGGCGGGCATGGCGGGCAGAAGTACGAGCAGCGGCAGCGGAGCCAGCCAAAAGAGTTCGCGGCGCGGACGACGCAGAATAGCCAGCGCCAGCACGGCGGCCGTCAGCGCGAACAGGAACGAAATTCCGTAGACGCCCGTAAACGGCGCGAGCCGCAGGGGAATGCCCATGTCGATCGCCGCGTTCCCCAGCGTGAGCCAGGCGAACCCGAGCGAGCCGTGGGTGACCTCGATCGCCACCCAAAGCGCGGCCACCGCCGGCGCCGCCCACCCGCGGCGCATCAGG
Organism: Bryobacterales bacterium; assembly: GCA_963794265.1. Classification (GTDB taxonomy): domain Bacteria; phylum Acidobacteriota; class Terriglobia; order Bryobacterales; family Bryobacteraceae; genus CAWCDJ01. The sequence continues at coordinate 1,105,314 of CAWCDJ010000003.1, read as the reverse complement.
ATTCCCGCGAACACCGCGAAGACCGCCATGTGCAGGCCCTTGGCAATGGGGAAAAGCGAGAAGACCGCCCATCCCGCGGCATTGCCCAGTCCCCCGTAATGCGCCAGCACGAACTGGATCCAATAGCAGACGCCGAACCAGTAGACGATGCCCGCCGCCCAGCCCTGAAAGAAGCGGCGCCAGGGGCGGGCTTCGCGCGCCAGCGCGATCAATAGCGGGGTCAAGGCCACGGGCGCCAGCCAGGCGATGTCGAATCGCGGAAATGACAGAATGAGAAGCGCGGCCGAAGCCAGCGCCAGCAGCCAGTTCAGCACAGTGGCCGGCGGGCTTCCTCGCTCACCCGGTCCGCCATATAAGAACTGCGGACCAGTGGCCCGCTGAAGACGGCCTTGAAGCCGAGGCCGATGCCGTAATCGCGCCAGGCGTCAAACTGGACCGGCTCGATGTAGGCGGCCACGGGGAGATTGCGCCGGGTGGGCTGGAGATACTGCCCGATAGTGGCCACGTCGGTACCGGCCTGGCGCAAGTCGGCGAGCAGCGCGCGCACTTCCACGTCGGTTTCGCCAAGCCCGGCCATGAAACCGGATTTCGTGAGCACGCCCGTATGGTAGTCGCGGGCAAAGCGGAGAACCGCGAGCGATTGGCGGTAATCCGCCTGCGGGCGCACTCTGCGGTACAGGCGCGGCACGGTTTCCACGTTGTGATTGAAGACGTGCGGGCCCGCGTCGAGAACCCGGGCAACGGCTGCCGTGTCGCCGCAAAAATCCGGCGTGAGCACTTCGACCAGTGCCTCGGGAACCGCGCGCCGCACCTCGCTGACAGTTTCGGCAAAGTGGCGCGAGCCGCCATCCTCCAGATCGTCGCGGTTGACACTGGTGATCACCACGTAGCGCAGGTTCATCTGCGCCGCCATGCGCGCGACGTTGGCGGGCTCGGCGGGGTCCAGCGGCATATCCTGTTTGGAGGGGTTGGCTTTGGGGACCGAACAGAAGCCGCAGCCGCGGGTGCACCAGTTCCCGAGAATCATGAACGTGGCGGCGCCCCGGTGAAAACACTCGTGAATATTGGGGCAGCGCGCCGATTCGCAGACCGTGTGCAGGTGAAACTGGCGCAGGCCGCTCTTCAGGCGGTTGAGCGATTCGAAATGGGTGCGGCTCTTGCGGGCCCACTCGGGAAGCCGCGGCCGGGGCGCGCGTCCGATTTGGATAAGGCTATCGGTCACGCTGATACCGGAAAGGGTGCAGGAAGCCTGCGTTCTCCAGATCAATCTTGGCCTTCCCCATGGTTTGGACGTCCGTATAGGGGCCTACCAGGACGCGGATCAAATTGTTGGGGCCCTGGCTGAGCATTACCGGAAATCCCTTATCTTTGAGTGTCTTGGCTATCAGATCGGCATCGGTTTGGGTGACCGCCATCACCTGCCAGAAAGACCCCGCGGGTGGCGCCGGGGCGGCCGCGGGAGCCGCTGGCGGAGGCGTGGCGGAAGCGGGACTTTGGGGCGCGCGCGCGGGCTGGGTCGTCGGTTGCTGCTGGGCTGCGTCCGCTGCGGCGCCGGCATCGGTGGCGGGAGCATCCGCCGGGGGGGGCTGCGCGGGTGGTTGGGCGGCCGGCACGGGACCGGCGGGCTGCGGGCGGTTATCAGCCGGCACGGCGGCTGCGGGTGACTGCTGGGCGGTTTCCGCCTGAACCTTGGCGGAACGCGGCGAGTTCTGGCCTACCACGTAGCCCATCGCAAATGCCACCGCGAACAGCAGCACGACGATGAAAAACCCGCTCAATAGCTGATGGTTGCCGACCACCAGTTCGAATTCGCCGGTCTCGTTGTTCCGCATGGTCTATGATTTCCCCGTATTGTCCTGGCCGGCCCGATCCAGAGCCTTCCCCAAAGAAGCAATTATATCCAGCGGAAGCGGAAATACGATGGTAGTGTTCTTTTCGGTACCGATTTCCACCAGGGTCTGGAGGTAGCGAAGTTGGATGGCTACGGGCTGCTTCTGAATGTTCTCCGCCGCCATAGCGAGCTTTTCGGACGCCGAATATTCGCCCTCGGCGTGGATGATCTTGGCGCGCCGCTCGCGTTCCGCCTCGGCTTGGCGCGCAATGGCGCGGATCATCTGGTCCGGCAAATCCACCTGCTTGACCTCCACCATGGCTACTTTGACCCCCCAGGGCGAAGTGTGCTGGTCGAGGATCGCCTGCAACCGCACGTTCAGCTTCTCGCGCTGGCTCAACAATTCGTCGAGTTCGACTTCTCCGAGCACGCTGCGGAGTGTGGTTTGCGCAAGCTGCGAGGTGGCATACAGGAAGTTCGAAACCTCGACCACCGCGAGGCGCGGCTCGAGGACGCGGAAATAGATCACCGCATTCACCTTGACGGTGACGTTGTCGCGCGTCACCACGTCCTGCGCCGGCACTTCGAGCGTGTCGAGGCGCAGCGAGACGCGCACCATGCGATCTAGGGGCGCGAAGACCAGGGCGATGCCGGGCCCTTTGGGCTCAGGCAGCAGGCGGCCGAGCCGGAAGATGACGGCCCGTTCATACTCTCTCAGGATCTTGATCGAACTCACCAGGTACAACACGATGATGGCGATCGCGATCGGCCAGATTTCAATCATTGCTTCCACCTCTATTTGGGATTTCGAGCGGCTCGACGGTAAGCACTAGACCCCGGATCGCGGCGACCCGCACGGGACCGCCCGGCGGTACGGGACTGGTTGCGACGGCGTCCCAGTACTCGCCATGCACGAACACCTTGCCCGAAGGCGCGAGCGCGGTAACTGCCGTGCCGGACTTGCCAATCATCCCCTCTTGGCCCGTTTCCACCTTATTGCTGCGCGCGCGCATGGCGAGCGAGACCAGCACCACCGTAATGATGGAAAACGGAAGGGTCAGAGCCAGGGCGGTAGGCCAGTGGACCCGCATCTCGGGAATCGGACTGTTCACCAGCATGATGGCTCCAAGAAACATAGCTACCGCTCCACCGATGCCCAGAATGCCGTGGGAAGTGAATTTGGCTTCGAGCACGAACAGCGTCAACGCGAGTAACAGGAGCGCGGCTCCCAGCCAATTGATCGGCAGAACGGCCAAAGCGGATAAGCCCAGCAAGACCAGAATCGCGCCGATGATGCCGGGTGCGATCAGTCCCGGCGACGAGAACTCGACGTAGATCAACAGCGCGCCGAGCACCAGCAGCACTAGCGCGATGTTCGGGTCGGCCACCGCGGCGATGATCTTCTGGTGCAACGAAGGCTGGTAGGTTTCGATTTCCGCTCCGGCGGTGTGGAGCGTCTGGGTGGTACCGTCGAGGCGCGTCACCGTGCGGCCGTCGAGATCGGCGAGCAGCGCGCCTTCATTGGGAGCCACGAGATCGATGAGGTGATCGTCGAGGGCTTCGCGATCGGTGAAAGATTTGCTGCCGCGGACGGCGGTTTCGGCAAGCTGGGCATTGCGCCCGCGCTTGCCGGCGATGCTGCGGATGTAGGCCGCGGCATCGTTCACCACCTTTTCCGTCATGACCGCGTCCATTTCACCGCCCATCGCCACCGGGTGAGCCGCGCCGGTGTTGGTTCCGGGAGCCATGGCGGCAATATCGCCCGATTCCAGGATGAAGAAACCGGCGGACGCGGCGCGTCCCCCGCTGGGCGCCACGTAAGTGACGACGGGAACCGGCGAGGCAACGATCTCTTCGATGGTCTGGCGCATGGCGTCCATCAGGCCGCCGGGCGTGTTGAGGCGGACAATCAGAAGCGCCGCGCCTTCGTGTCGAGCCTCGGCGATGGCTCCGCCGACGATTTCGACGGTCACGGGGTGCACCACCCCGTCCACGTCTACCACAACCATTTTTGGAGACGCGGCCAGTGCCGGCGCAACAAGCGCTAGCGCTAACGCCAAAGTTGCTGCCTTGCTCAAACTACTTTCAGTATAGTGTACGCGGAGTGCGGCGTCCGAAAACACACCGTGGTAATGCAATTGATAGAAACTTTTGATTTTCGAATCAGCCGCGCCTCAGGTAAAATATAAGCAATCCGACTTAGGGAGAAACCTCAGTAAATGCCGAAAAAGCGTACTGCCGAAAACGAACTCGTAGGACCGGCCGCCTCCGCGGCGATGCCGCTGAGGCGAAAATCAACGCCGCGCGCGCGCACCAAACGGACCGCCGAGCCGTCTGAAACTCCCGCCGCCAGAATCACCGGAACGGTGGCCGACGCTGTGGAAACTGCGGCTGACACGGTCAGCACGCCTACTTATGAGGAAGTCGCTCAGCTGGCTTATTCGTTTTGGGAGGCCCGTGGTTGCCAGGGTGGCTCTCCGGATGAAGACTGGCGTCGTGCCGAAGAACAGCTTCGCAAACGGGCATCCGCGGTCAACGCCTGATCTCTTACTTGTACTTACGCAAGACGGCCAACAACCTGCCCTGAATTTGCACGTCGCTCGCCGGCACGATGATAGGCTGGAGCGTCTGGTTGGCTGGTTGTAACCGGACTGTATCTTCGGTTTCCCGATAAAAACGCTTCAAGGTGGTTTCAGTGCGGGCAACCAGCGCTACCACGATGTCGCCGTCGCGCGCCTCCGACACGCGCTCCAGCAGAATCAGGTCGCCGTCACAGATGTGATCGTCGATCATGGAATTGCCGCGCACTTCGAGGGCGAACGTGCCGGGGGTCCCGACGAAATCCGCGAAGTTGAGCATCTCGTTCTGTTCCACCGATTCCACCGGCGCACCGGCGGCGATGCGGCCGGCCAGCGGAATCTCCGGGAACGACTGCCGGGTGCGGCGCTGCTCCTGCAGGTACCTGGGGGTCAATTCGATGGAACGGCTCTGATTGAAACCGCGCTTGAGGTAGTTCTTGGTTTCCAGAACGGAGATGTGCTTGTGGACCGTGGCAAGCGATGCCAGACCGAGGCCTCCGGCGATTTCCTCATAGCTCGGGCAATAACCGTTGTCGTCCACAAAGCCGGCGATGAAATCGAGCACCTGCTTTTGCCGCTTCGTCAGTGCCATATCAGCTCCCTCTTTATCATTTTGGGCGAATAAAAAGGGAAAATCAATAGCAAATTCCACTCTAAAGATTCGCGCCGGTTCGCCGATTTGATAGAGGTGAGCGGGGTGACGATGATCTCAATTCGCAATGAAGTCGATGAACTGGAGCGATTCCACCGGCTGCGCAAGCAGGCGACGGATTGCTACGTATCCGCGATTCGCAATTCGGCGGAGTACGTCGTGGAACTCGAACAGGATCTGACGGTACCGCACCAGAAGCACCTGCGGGCGCTCGCCGATGCTGTTGCCGAGGGGGCCCCGGAGTTTGTGGAGGAGAGCCGGGCGACCTTGCGAAACCTGATGCGCGACTACCGCGACAAGTCGTCGCGTTATCTCAATACAATGCGGTCGGAGTTGGCGGGCGCGACGCGGGCATTGGAAGAGATCATGGAATCTCTGGCGCGTGCCGATGGCGAGAACGAGGTGAACCTGCGCGCCTCTCTTGAGCGGCTCCGCGAGGCTTCGACGATCTCCGATATCAAGGCGCTGCGAGCGCTGGCGCTTGGAGCGGCCGACGCGATCGAAGCGAGCGTGGAGGAGATGGGCAAGCAGCACGATCTCGTGGTTTCGCAGTTCCAGGCGGAAATTCGTGTGCTGCACCATCGCATCGACGCGCTGGAAAGAGCCGCTTCGATCGACGCCCTGACGGAGTTGCTGCGGCGCCTGGAAATCGAGCAGCGGATCGCCCAGGGGCTGACCGGCTGCTGCCTGTTGGTCATGAAGACCGGCGGCTTTCGCCTGGCAACCAGCCGGTTTCACTCGGATGTCGCCGCGGAAATGGCCGGTGCGTTCAGCAAACGCCTGAGAAACAGCCTGCCGCCCGGGTCCGACATTGGGCGCTGGTCGGAAGAGGGCTTCGTGGCGATTGTGCACGTGTCCAAGCCCGAAGCGGCGAAGACGGCGAGGTGGATTTCCGAGCACCTCTCAGGCGCCTATGTCTGCCTGATGGAGGGAAAAACGGTAAGGCCTTCACTGCAGGTCAGTGTGGCGGTGCTGGAGGGCAGCCCCGAAACGGCGCGGCAGACCCTCGCGCGGGTCGAGGATTTTCTTTCCTCCAAGTAAGCGGCCTTACATGAGCGAAAGCGGGTCGACGTCGATGACCAGAGCGGTCGCGCTCCACTTGCGCTCCTGCGCGAAGGCGCGGATTCGCTGCAGCAGTTCGTTCAGAGTTTTCCGGCCGGCGGATTTGATGAGGAATTGGTAGCGGTATTCGTTCTTCAGGCGCGGGACGGGTGCTTCGGCCGGCCCCATGATCCGCAGCTTTTCGGGCGGCGGCATCAGCAGGGTGCCCAGCTCCGCGCTCATTCGCATCGCCGTCTCCTTCTTTTCGCTGCGCACCAGAACGTTCGCCATGGCACTGAAGGGCGGGTAGTGCATCATTCGGCGGAAGTTCAGCTCCTTCTCGTAAAAAGCCTGGTAATCGTGAGCCGCGGCGAGGCGCACGGCGTAGTGGTCGGGGTTGATGGTCTGGGTCAGGACGATCCCGGGCAGGCTGCCGCGTCCGGCGCGTCCGGCCACCTGAGTCAGCAACTGGAAGGTGCGCTCGGCGGCGCGAAAGTCGGGCATTCCGAGTCCGACATCGGCCGAAACCACGCCCACCAGGGTGACGTTCGGGATGTCGTGGCCCTTGGCGATCATCTGGGTGCCCACGAGGATGTCGTAATTGTGCTCGCGGAAATCCTGCAGGATCGTTTCGTACTGGCGTTTGCCGGTGACCGTGTCGCGATCGAGCCGGGCGATGCGGGCCGTGGGAAAGGCGTGATGCAGCTCTTCTTCCACCTTCTCCGATCCGACTCCTAGAAAATAGATGTGCTCGCTTGCGCACTTGGGGCAGGCCGAGGGGACTCGTTCGGCATAGCCGCAGTAGTGGCAAAGCAGGCGGCGGTCGCGCTTGTGATAAGTCAAAGTAAGCGAGCAGTTAATGCACTCGACGCGCTCGCCGCAGGCGCGGCAGGCCACGAAGCTCGAAAAGCCGCGGCGGTTGAGCAGCACGATGGTCTGCTCGCCGTTTTCGAGCCGCTCTCCTACGGCCTCGATGAGCTTACGGGAAAACGTGCCCTGTTTGCGGGTTTCCAGAAATTCCTGCCGCATATCCACCAACTCGACCGCGGGCAGCGGGCGGGCCTGAATGCGGCCGGGCAGCTCGAGCAGCGTGTACTTGCCGCGCTCGGCGTTGTAGCGGCTCTCGAGGCTGGGGGTGGCGGAGCCCAATATCACACATGCGCCGGCGGCCTGCGCCCGGACAATGGCCACGTCGCGGCCGTTGTACCGGGGGTTTTCCTCCTGCTTGTAGCTGCCGTCATGCTCTTCGTCGACCACGATCAGGCCCAGGTTCCGGACGGGCGCGAAGACCCCCGACCTGGTGCCGACCACCACCGGCGCGGCGCCGCCGCGGATCCGGCGCCACTGCTCGGAGCGCTCCACGTCGGTGAAGGCGCTGTGCAGAATGGCTACGCGGTCGCCGAACCGGGAGAAAAACTGGCCGGCCATGGCCGGGGTGAGGGCAATCTCGGGAACCAGCAGCAGGGCGCTGCGACCCTGGGCGAGCGCGGCTTCGATCGCATTGAGGTAGACCTCGGTCTTGCCCGACCCGGTGACGCCATGCAGGAGGAACGTGCGGAACTCATGCGCGTTTATCGCGCAGCGGATCTGTTCGAAGGCGGCGGCTTGGTCGGGGTTGAGCTCGTGGCGAGCGCGGATGGGGCCGGCATTGGCGGCCATCGGTTCGGGCCGGAGCGAGACCGCTCCTTTGCGCGCCAGGGATCGGGCCGCCGCGCTGGCGTTCTTGACGGTGCTCTCGAGATCCTTGAGATTGTGGGATCCGGGATGCAGTTCGAGGAACGCCCGCAGTTCGCGTTCGGGCTTTGTGAGCTTGTGCCCGGCCGCATCGGCGGCCAGTTCGATGCGCAGGCGGTCGGAAGGCGCGCGCAGCGGGTCGCGCTCGGTTTGCACCTCCTCGGCCGCGATGAAGGCCTTGCGCTCGAGCGAGCGCACGACATTGCCGGCGAGCGGAAGCGCGCGGGCCAGGTAGGCGGCCGAGAGCGGGCGCTTTTCGAGCATCCCGAGCACCTGGGCGGTGGGATCGTCGGGCGAGGAATCGAGCAGTAGCTGGCGGGCGGCGTCGCGGCCGGCGTCGGTCAATGACCAGACCTTGCCCCGGCGAATCTCGGAGGCCAGGGGGAGCATGCCGCGAAGCACTTCCCCCAGCGGCGAGCAATAGTAGCCGGCGATCCACCTGCCGAGCGCGAGCAGTCCGGCATCCAGCACGGGCTCGGAATCGATCAGCCGGAGCGCGTCGCGAGTGGCGACGGCGGGGCGTTCGTCGTGGCAGCGAAGGATGACTCCGGTGAGCTTGCGGGGGCCGAAGGGGGCGACAATGCGGCTGCCGGGACGGACGCGATGCCGAAGCGTTTCGGGCAGAGAATAGGTAAACGGCTGGTCCAGGGGGACGGGAAGGCTGACGTCGCAGTACAGGTAGGCACCTTCGGGCATGGAAAACTCCAGGATACAGTGCCGCGGGCCGCGCTACAGGCGGGCAGGCCTGTTAAGCTAATCCATTGATGACAGTCGATGAGATTCGCGAGCTGATCGCATTGGCCTCGGAGACGGGGGTCGCCGAGTTGGAAGTACAACGCGGAGAGAATCGGGTGCGAATTCGCCGCGCGGCATTCACCGCCAACCAGCAGGAAGTCGTGTTGGCGCCCCTGGCGGCCGCGGCCGCCGCACCGGCAGGCGCGCCGGTGGTGCGGGAACCAGCCAAGGAGAAGCCGGAAAAGGCGGTCGACGCCAGCCTGGTCCTGGTCAAATCACCGATCGTCGGTACGTTTTACGAGGGGCCGTCGCCGGGCGCTCCGCCGTTCGTCCGGGTGGGCGAGCGGGTGCAGCCCGGCAAAGTGCTCTGCATCATCGAGTCCATGAAGCTGATGAACGAGATCGAGGCGGAGACGTCGGGCGTGATCGAAAGCAAGCTGGTTCCGAACGGGCAGGCGGTGGAGTACGGGGAGGCGCTGTTTGCCATCCGCGCGGTTTAACAAGATTCTGATTGCCAACCGCGGCGAGATTGCCGTGCGTGTGATCAGCGCGTGCAAGGAATTGGGGATCCAGACGGTGGCGGTCTACTCGGAGGCGGACCGCTACAGCTCGCACGTGCGTTTCGCCGACCAGGCGATCTGCATCGGGCCGGCCAAAAGCGCGCGCAGCTACCTCGATATCGCTTCCATCATCAGCGCGGCGGAGATCACGGATGCGGACGCCATCCACCCGGGCTACGGCTTTCTCAGCGAGAACGCGGGATTTGCGGAGGTCTGCGAGGCGTCGGGTCTGAAGTTCATCGGTCCCCGGGCCGAGGTCATCAAGCTGATGGGGGTCAAGGAGCGCGCCCGCGCCTTCATGCGCGGGATCGGTGTTCCGGTCCTGCCCGGCTCCCCCGGGGTTTTGAGCGGCCCGGAGGAGGCGCTGGACCTGGCGGGGGAGATCGGCTATCCGGTGATTCTCAAGGCTTCGGCGGGCGGCGGCGGGCGCGGCATGCGGATTGTGAACCGGGCCGAAGACCTGCCTGGCTTGCTGGCGCAGGCCCAAACCGAGGCGGGCGCGGCATTCGCATCGGCCGATATGTACCTGGAAAAATTCGTCACCGCGCCGCGGCACATCGAGTTCCAGGTATTGGCGGATGAGCACGGCAACGTGGAGATCCTGGGCGAGCGGGAATGCAGCATCCAGAGGCGGCATCAAAAACTCCTCGAAGAATCGCCCTCGCCGGCGGTGACCGATGAGCAGCGGTCGGAGATCGCGGCCGTGCTGCGCAAGGCGATCGTGGCGGCCGGGTACACCAACGCCGGGACGGTCGAGTTCGTCATGGACGAGTGCGGAAAGCTCTATTTCATCGAGGTGAACGCCCGCATCCAGGTGGAGCACCCCGTAACGGAATTCGTGACCGGCATCGACATCGTGAAGAGCCAGATCCGGATTGCCGAAGGCGATCCGCTTTCCCGAGTCCTGGCGGGTCCGGTGGCCCTGCACGGACACGCCATCGAGTGCCGCATCAATGCGGAAAATCCCGATACGTTTGTGCCCTCCCCGGGGAGGATCACGGGCTTTCATCTGCCCGGAGGGATCGGAATCCGGGTGGATACGTGGGCTTATACGGACTGCGTCATCCCGCCTTATTACGACTCGCTGGTGGCCAAACTGGTGGCCTACGGGAACGACCGGGATGAAGCGATTCACCGGATGCAGCGCGCTCTGGGGATGTTCATCGTGGAGGGCATCCACACGTCCATCCCTCTGCACCAGAAGATTCTGGCGGATGCCGATTTTCAAGCCGGGCGGTTCGACACGAACTTCATTAAAAGCAAGTTCGGCGGCTGCGGCAAAGGTTAGATGCCGGGCAGGCCAGGAGGCCTACCCTACCTAATCCGGAATGCGATGGCGGGGCGGCACAATGCCGCCTTTCTGGCTCTCCTGCGCGGGGGGCATGTTTGAGACGGCGGAGTGGGGCGGTTGGTAGCTGCCGAAATTGAGGTCGGCATCGCTGAACGAGACGGACCGGTCGAGCACCATTTCGACCGTACTGCCGCGCGAGAGGACGGCATCGGGTCCGCGGGTGGCCAGCACGCCGATCAATCCGGCGGCGGCCCCGGCGGCGGCGCCAATTCCCGCGCCAAAACCCGCATGGCCGGCGGCATTGCCCGCGATCACGCCGATCGAGGCCCCGGCCCCGGCGGCTTCTCCCACGGTTCGAGCGTCGCCGGCTTTGTTTCCTTCGCTTTTCACTTTGCCCTCGGATTTGTCGAGTTCGCCCGCGGTCTGGCCGTCCACACCGCCGATACGGGCCCGGAAATCGCGCGTGACGCCGTTGGGAAGAGTCAGGGTGTCGAACCGGATGTAAAGCTCCCCGCGGCCCTTCATGCGGCCGGGCTTTTTGATCTGCGTGACGGTTCCGGCCACGTAACTGCCCACGGGAACCACGATCCGCCCGCTCACCAGTACCGGGAACGACGTCTCGAGATAGACGCGATCGCCCGCGGCCGAATGCTTGGTGCTGATAGTGTTGATCAGGCTCAATGGAATCTTCGTGCCCGGGGCAACGGTGTACGCCGCTGGCTGGGCGAACGCCAGAGCGGCGGCGAAACTGGTGAGAATCAAAGGCCGAAGGACCATCCAAACGCTCCTGAAACCGATTGTAGCCTACCTGTCTAACGCGTCCGGAGGTCGGAAAGTTGCGGCCGGATCACCGGACGGCCAGTTTCAGCCCGGCGGGAGTCGATTGCGCACCCATGGCCACGCGGATCTCGGGATCGGTGCCGAGGTTATCGGGAAGCGTCACATTGATCTGGTACAGCCCGGCCGATTGCGGCGTCAGACCGGCATAGAGAATATTGGCAGAGTCCACCGGGACGCCGTCCAGCAGCACCTTCAGGTCGGCCTTGTCGACGATTTCCGCGAGGTACGGAGGGAGTTCCCCGGTCTGCGGGTTGGGCACGGTCTTGCCTAGGCCAGTGGCCCAGATGACGACCATATCGCCGGCCTTGGCGGGAGCATCGGGGGAAACCACCGAAAGCAAATCCCGGCTCGAGACGATGGCATAGCCGGTCGAATTCGGGTTAATAAACAGGGCGGGTGCGGAGTCGGTGACGGGAATCGTGACCTCCGGACCCGTGAGGCCTTCGCGCGTCACCCTTACGACAGCCGGTCCGATGCTCTGGGTACTCGGAATCAGGAAATTGATCTGCTTTTCGGAAACGTAAAGTAAAGGTACCGGTATATTGTCGACAACGACCTGCGTGAAATCGAGCCTCGTCGGCAGCCTGTCGCCGGTAATATCGGCGGCCGTCAGAATGTGTTCCGCGACCGCCAGGTCCGTGCCGTAAATCGACAAAATCGAGTTGGGTGCAAAGGGACCGGGACTACCGTCCCCATTATTCACGATGTTCGCAGCGGAGTAGGACGGCGCCGCGGCCCAGGCCACCCCACAGCAGAGGGCCACCAGTGCCGGCCAAAGTCGGGACATTTCAAGAGTACAGTGGCGCGGCGCAGGATTTTTCTCGGAAATCCACGGTAGAATCGAGGTTTACCCGCGTCCTCCGACTTTTTGCGGGAAAACCGCGTCTACCTTCCAGGAGCCAGAGACTTGATCTTTCGGGCGGTCGAAGATGCCGATCTGATCCGGCAGGCTGCCCGGGGCGGCGTGGAGGCTTTCAACCTCCTTGTGTCCCGGTGGGAGAAGCGTGTCTATAACTATCTCCTGCGCCTCACCCGAAACCGCGAAGATGCTCTGGACTTGACGCAGGACGCTTTTTTGAAAGCCTATCAGAATCTCCGCAAGCTCGACGATCCGGGGCGGTTTGCGCCCTGGCTGTACCGCATTGCGCACAACGAGGCCTATTCCCTGTTTCGCAAGAGGAAGCCCGAGGCGGATGTGGAAGAGTTGCGGCCGGAGAGTACGGAAGACGAAATCGCGGTCGCGGGAAGCCCGGTTTTCCCCATCGAACTGAGCCTGGCGGTGGAAGCCGCCCTGGAGCGGCTGAATGCGGATCAACGCGAAGCCGTGATCCTTAAGATCTATCAGGGGTTCAAGTTCGAGGAGATGTCCGAGGTTCTCGGGTGCCCGGTTTCGACGATCAAGTCCAGGTTATATACCGCCCTCGAACTGCTCAAAGCCGAGCTGGCTCCGGTGAAGGCACGAGGTGTGTCATGAGTTGCTCGCCATTCGACTTACGGGATTACCTCCTGAAGGAGCTGACTGACCCGCAGCAGCGCCAGGTGGAAGCCCATGTGAAGACCTGCCCGCCCTGCTGTGAAGAGCTGGAGCGGTTGCAACTGACCGAAGCGGCGCTGTACCGGCTGAGGGATGAAGAGATCCCGCAGCGCATCGCTTTCGTTTCGGACAAGATTTTCGAACCCTCGCCGCTGCGGCGGTGGATCTCCGCGTTCTGGAGCTCCGGCGCCCGGTTGGGGTTCGCTTCGGCGGCCATGCTGTCGGCCGCCATCCTGGTTTCCGCGCTGACGCGCCCGGCTCCCGCACCGGTCGTGATAGCGCCCGCGCCGGCGGCCGTAACGGCCGCCTCCCTGCCGGACGCGCAGATCGAACAGCGCGTTCGGGCGGCCGTGGAGCAGGCCCTGTCGGATAGCGATGCGCGCCGCGTCCGGCAGACCAAAGAGCTGGTTTCGGAGCTGGAGCAGAGCCGGCAGCGGCTGTTGCTGGCAGCTCAGGAATTCGATTTCTCCCAGAAGCGCGATAAGGTGCGGATCATGGCTACCAGTCAGTACGGTCCGCCGGTCCGCGACGGCGGAGGCGCCAAGTGAAGCCGGCGGCGCTGGTCCTGATGATGGCGATGGGCTGCTCCGGCGCGCAGCTTGCCGGCACCGCCGCGCGGGTGGCACCGCATGCGGCTCCCGGCCAGACCATCGGCACCAGGCCGATGCGGATCGCGCTGGGCACCTTCGCGAACCTCGAAAAACGCTTCGATGGCGAACTCTCCAACGTGGGCGGGGCCAACGATCCGCTGGACCTTCTGGGAACGACCCGGGGCGTCTACCTGGATGGGTACGGTGCCCTGTTCACGGCCGAGTTGAGCCTGATCGTCACCCCGAGCATCAATCCGTTCCGCCCGAAGATCACCCCGGCGCTGAAAGAGCAGGTCCACCAGCGGAAGGTGGCGCGGGTGCCGCTGCTCGAGCAGGCGATGAAAGAGATGCTGAAAACCGCGGCCATGACCCTGATCCAGGTGCCGGACGGCCAGCAGTTCGTTTTCGCGGTGCGGCTGGATTACCTGAGTTATGAGGACACCATCGGGCTGCCCGGGCTGATCGTCATCAAGGCGGACCGGAAGGCCGCGCTGGCGGGCAATTTCGAGACGGAAGAACAATAACGTGGCCACCAGCGTCCCGCCCGCCCCGCAGCCCGAAGCCGAATCGCCGGAACCGCGCTATCTGCGGTTGGGCGAAATCCTGATCGAACGCGGCAAGATCGAAGCCGAAGACCTGGCCCGCGCGCTCGAATTGCAGCAGGAGCGCGGCGATAAGATCGGCAAGATCTTCGTCGATATGGGGCTGATCGCGCAGCGGGATATGCTGGCGGCGCTTTCGGAGCAGATCGACGTTCCGCTGGTCGCGATCGAGGGGCCACCGCCTTCGGCGCCGGAGATCGACGGGCTCTCGCACCGGTTCCTGCGGCAATGCCGGGCATTCCCGGTGGCGTTGACGGATTCCACCCTGACGGTGGCGATGGCCGACCCGCTCGATTTCGAGACGGTGGCCGCGCTGCGGGCGTTTTCGGGGCTGCAGATCCGGACGGTGCTGGCGCCGGAGCAGGAAGTCATCGAGGCCATCGAGAAGCACTACGGCGAAACCGAGAGCCGGGGAAGCGCCGAAGCGGGCTTCGACGAAGAGGCCAGCGCCGATCTCGAACACCTGCGCGACATGGCCAGCGAGGCGCCGGTGATCCGGCTGGTGAACGCCATGATCGCCAGCGCCATAGAGAAGCGTGCGAGCGACATCCACATCGAGCCGTTCGAAAAGGAATTCCGCGTCCGCTTCCGCGTGGACGGCGTGCTGTTCAACCAGGAGATGCCGCCGCGCGAGCTGAAAGCGGCCATCATCTCGCGCCTGAAGCTGATGGCCAAGCTGAATATCGCGGAGCGGCGCCTGCCGCAGGACGGCCGCATCAAGCTGAAACTGCTCGGCCGGGAAGTGGACCTGCGCGTTTCGACGCTGCCCACGCTCTACGGCGAGAGCGTCGTCATGCGCCTGCTCGACCGGTCGGCGGGCGATTTCTACGACCTGCTTCGGCTCGGTTTCGACGACCGGATGCTCGCGCGGATGGAGCATTTCACGGGGCTGCCGCACGGCATCTTTCTGGTGACCGGTCCCACCGGCAGCGGCAAATCGACCACCCTCTATTCGGCGCTCAAGCGCATCAACCTGCCGGATAAGAAGATCATCACCATCGAAGATCCGGTGGAATACCAGATGGACGGCATCAACCAGTTGCACGTGAATCCGCAGATCGGGCTGACGTTTGCGTCGGGGCTGCGGCACATCGTGCGGCAGGATCCGGACGTGATCATGGTCGGCGAAATCCGCGATCGCGAGACGGCCGACATCGCCATTCGCGCGGCGCTCACCGGGCACCTGGTTTTTTCGACGCTGCACACCAACGACGCGCCGAGCGCCATCACGCGGCTGACCGATATGGGGGTGGAAAGCTACCTCATCACGTCGTCGGTGACGGCGGTGCTGGCCCAGCGGCTGGTTCGGGTGATCTGCGAGAACTGCAAGGTGCGGGCGGGGCAGGTGCTTTCGCCCGAGGGCGAGATGGTCGAGACTTACCGCGGCGCCGGGTGTGCGGAGTGCGGCGGACGCGGCTACATGTCTCGCGTGGGCATCTTCGAGCTGATGGAAGTCACCGACGAGATCCGCAAGCTCATCATGGACAATGCCGACGCCTCGGTGCTGACCCAGGTGTCGCGGCGCAATGGCATGCGCAACCTGCGCGAAGACGGCTGGAAGAAGATCATCGAGGGCACCACCACGGTCGAGGAAGTGATGCGGGTGACGCAGGAATTCTGATGGCGACCTTCTTCTTCCGCGCGGTGGCTTTCGATGGCAAAGTCCGAACCGGCAGCCTCGCCGGGGATAACGAAAGGCTGATCGCGCGGGAACTGCGCAAGCAGGGGCTGACGCCGATTTATGTCGGGGTGGCTCCGAAAGGCGCGTCGTTCGAGATCAAGCTGCCGAGTTTCAGCGGACGGAAGCGGAAGGACGTCCTGTTTTTCACGCAGGAGATTTCCACCCTGCTGAATTCGGGCGTGCCCCTCGACCGGGCGCTTTCGATCACCGCGGAACTGACGGAGCGGCCCAGCTTCCGCTTCATCGTACTGGATGTGCTGCGGGTGCTGAAGGGCGGCAAGACGCTGGCGGACAGCCTGGCCGCCCATCCGGACTATTTTTCCGACCTCTACATCAACATGGTGCGGGCGGGCGACGCCTCGGGTGCGTTAGGGTCGATCTTCGAGCGGCTTTCGGAATTCGAGCGGACGCGCGACGACCTGCGAAACTACATCATCTCGTCGATGATCTATCCGGCGCTGCTGGCGACGGTCGGGCTGGCTTCCGTAATCATCCTGCTGACCTTCGTGGTGCCGCGATTCGCCACGATCTTTCAGGATTCCACCATGAAGATCCCGGTTCCGACGCAGATCATGATGCAGGCGAGCTACATTCTGCGAACGTACTGGTGGATCGGGGCCGGCTCGCTGGCCGCAATCCTGATCGTCTGGCGCGCGTACACCAACACGCCGGCCGGGCGGCTCTGGTGGGACGGGGCCCGGCTGCGCATTCCACTGCTGGGCGACGCGCTGCTGAAATCGGAGACCTCGCGGTTCGCGCGCGGCATGGCGACGCTGGTGGCCAACTCGGTGCCGCTGGTGCAGTCGATCGGGATTGCCGCCGCCACCCTCAACAACCGGACGATTTCGGGAGCGCTGGCGGGTGTGGCGATGGGGGTAAAACGCGGCGAGGGAATCGCCAACCCGATGCGCAAGGCGGGGGTGTTTCCGCCGCTGGCCGCGCACCTGTTGACGGTGGGGGAAGAGACCGGGCGGCTGGACCAGATGTTCGCCCGCATGGCCGACATTTACGAAAACGATACGCGCGCTTCCATCCGGCGGTTCACTGCGGTGTTCGAACCGCTGATCATCCTGGTGATGGGGGTGGTGGTGGGCGCGCTGATCCTGAGCATGCTGCTGGCCATCACCAGTATCAACGACGTGGCAATGTAAACCATGAAGAGAAATCGAAAACGTGCCCAAGCGGGTGTCACCCTCATTGAGATGCTGGTGGTCGTTACGATCATCGGGCTTTTCGTCGCGCTGGTCGGGCCCGGCCTGTGGAAGAAGGTGGATGTTTCCAGAATCACGGCGGCCCGCACCCAAATCCAGAACTTCATGACGGCGTTGGGGACTTACAAGCTGGATACGGGCACGTTCCCGACCACCGAACAGGGCCTGGATGCCCTCCGCGTGAAGCCCGCCGATATGAACCAGTGGAACGGGCCGTACATGCCGCAGGACATCCCCAAAGATCCCTGGGGACACGAGTATGTTTACAAGTATCCGGGCGAGCATGGCGACGAGCCGGATATCGTATGCCTGGGGGCGGACGGGCAGCCCGGCGGCGATGGACTCAATGCGGATATCGTCAGCTGGAAAAACCAGTAGAGGCGTCACGCTGATCGAGATGATGGTCGTGGTGGCCATCATCGGGCTGATCGTGGCGGTGGTTGCGCCCTCGGTTTCGGCGGGAATCGACGGCGTACGGATGACCTCGGCGGCCGATTCGGTCGCCACGTTCCTCAATGGCGCGGTAAACCGCGCGGAGCGGCGCCAGGAGCCGATGGAGCTGGTCATTTCGATGAAGGAGAACAAGCTGGAGCTCTATTCGAACGAGCCGGGTTTCGCGCGCGAGCTGAAGATGCCGGAGGGCATCCTGATCGAAGCGGTGCTGCCGAAGATCTCGGATGATCCGGAAGAGGCTCGCCGACTGATCCTGATGCCGGGCGCGTCGGTCCCGGGCATCGGCATTCAACTCGCCGACCGTCGCGGTGGGAAGCGGCTCATCCGCCTGGATCCGATGACCGGCTTCCCACGCATCGAAAGCGTGCAGCCAACAGAGTGAAGAACCGCCGCGGATTCACGCTCCTCGAAATGATGGTCGCGACCACCATTATGGCGGTTGCGGTAGTGGGCCTTCTGGCGGGCCTGGCAAGCGCTACCCGCAACGCCGCACGGCTGCAGGATTACGACCGGGCCGTGCAACTGGGGCGGGTGCGCATGAACGAACTGATGCTCGACCGGACGCTGCCGCTCAACGCGGTGATAGAGGGCCGCTTCGACGTGTCGCAGACCGGCGGCATCGAGGCCGGCTGGCGCGTCCGGCGCACCATTTTCGAGATGCCGCCGATGGTCCAACCGGGGCAGACGGCGCTCGACCGCCTGGAGGTGGAAGTGTGGTGGATGTCGGGCGACAGGCAGCGCACCTACACGCTCGACGGCTATCGGCCGCACACCCTGAAAGCGGACGAAATTCCCGCCGGAGGTTCCCAGTGAGGCGGCGCGAGGCGGGCCTCACGCTGCTCGAAGTTCTGGTGTCGGTGACGCTGCTGAGCCTGCTCGCGGTGGGCATGTTCTACGCGCTCCAATTGGGGTTGAGCGCGCTTTCGAAAACCAACGCCAAGCTGATGGACAATCGCCGCGTGGTGGGAGCCCAGCGCATTCTGGAACAGGAGCTGATAGGGCTCATGCCGGTGCTGGCGAAATGTCCGGGCAGCGCCGGGGCTTCCGCCTACTTCCAGGGCGCGCCGCAATCCATGCGGCTGGTTTCCACGTTTTCCCTGGACCAGGCGTGGCGCGGGCGGCCCAAAATCCTCGAGCTGTTCGTCATTCCCGGGGAGAACGGCGAGGGCGTGCGGCTGGTCGTGAACGAAATCCCCTACACCGGGCCTGCCAGCGTGGCGCCCTACTGCCTGGGGACGCCGTTGGCCAACCCGCACTCGTTCGTGCTGGCCGACAACCTGAAGTATTGCCGCTTCAGCTATCTGGGACTGGCCAAGGATCCCAGAGACCCGGGCATCTGGTCGCCGCTTTGGGAGCAGCCGGCATGGCCGTTCGGAATCCGGGTGGAGATGGCGCCGCTCGAACCGAACCAGGCGCGGCTGCAGCCGATTACCGTGACGGTGCCGATCTACATGTACCGGAAGGCGGAGCGCTATGCGGACTAGAAGCTGCCCGCTCCCGTACAATCGCGGCTCTATGAGGCGTCATCATCCTTCGCACAGAGCCGCGACCGTAGGGGAGCGGGCAGCAGGCCGGCGCGGGAGCGCGCTGCTCACGGTTTTGTGGATTACGGCGGCGCTGGCAACCATCGGGTTTACCCTGGCGGGAACCGTGCGGGGTGAGGCTGAGCGCGCCGCGACCGAGGTTGACGATTTGCGCAGCTACTACCTGGCGGTGGGCGCGCTCGAGCGGGCCGAACTGGAACTGGCATGGTCGGTTCAGTATCCCGACAAGCGCAGAATCCCCAAGGGCTCGACGTATGTGGATTACCGGTTCCCAAGCGGCGTGGCGCATGTGGATATCATTCCCGCGGCGGCCAGGCTCGACGTGAACGGGGTGTCCGTGGAAACGCTCAACCGCCTGCTGATCGCCCTGGGAGTCGATGTAGCCCGTGCCCAGGAAATCGCCGCGGCCATCGACGACTGGCGTAAACCGTCGGAAGAGGGCAGCCCCTTCGACGGGTACTATCAGTCACAAGTTCCGTCTTTTCAGGCGCCGCACGCGTCTTTACAGGAGATCGAGGAATTGCTTTCGGTGAAAGGGATTACGCCCGATATTTTTTACGGCACGTACCTGCCGGCGCCGCCCGAAACCCTGGGTCCGCGCCTGGTGCTCCACTCCGGCCTAGTCGATTGCCTTTCGGTCTACGGCGCCAAGGACCGGGTGGACGCCAACACCGCAAACCCGGCGGTCCTGGCCGCGCTCGGGTTGAGCCCCTACGTCATCGGCGCGCTGATGGAGCGCCGGCGGGTATCGCCTATGACCCAGCAACAACTGGCGGAGTTCATCGATTCGGTAGGCGGCTCGATGGACCATTTGCGGGTGGAAGGGAACTCGATCGTGACGATGCGGTCAACCGCCCGCCTGTTCCTGCCGGACGGAAGCCTGTCGGACCTGAAGCGCACGGTAGCCGCCCAGATGAAGTACATGCCGCCGGGATCCGACAACGGGATATATGTGCTTCGCTGGTACGATACCGCCTGGAGCCACTAACCGGATGCCGCGATCTGTTTCCATCACGAGGGATTTGCGCAGGCTGCTGGCGTTCGGCTCCGGTCTGGGCATCGAGATCGGCGCCGCGGACCTGGAACTCGCGGTCGTCCGCGTTCGCCCGAACCGCGTGAAGGTCCTGGGGCGAACCACGGTGGCCGGGTATGCCTCCCGGCCGGCGGCGGAATGGGGCTCGGAATGCGCGCGCTTCCTGAACTCGCTCGGCTCAGGCTATCTCAGCGCCACGGTCCTGTTGCCGCGGCGCGATGTGATCGTGCGGGTGGTCTCGCTGCCGGGCGTTTCCGGAAAGGACGTGGAAGGCGCGCTGCGGCTGCAGTTGGACGCCTTGCACCCCTACGAAGAAGACGAAGTGGTGTGGGGGTGGTCTCCCCTGGCGTGGGGAGCCGTACTGGTCGGAATCGCGCGCCGCGAGACGGTGGAACGCTACCACCAGTTGTTCACGGAAGCGGGGATTCCGGTGGCCTCGTTCACGGCTTCGGCGGCGGCGGTTCATGCCGCGGTCCAGTTGAACGGGACCGAGAGAAACGAAGGCTTCGTGGCGCTAGGCACGTCGGAGTCGGGCGGGGTGGAAGTCTACGGGGAAAGCCCTGCAAAGCCGGTGTTTTCCGCGGAATTCGAAATGCCGCCGCAGCGAGCGGCGGTGCTGGCGCTTTCCGAACTGCGTCTGCCACCGGCCACGGCCCCCGTCCCGTTTGAAGAAGTGCTGCCCAAACCCGCGGTCAACCCGGTGGGCAACGATTTATCCCGCAATGCACGGCCGTACGTCGCGGCGCTGGCGGGGGCATGCCCCCGCCTGGCGCCGTCGGCGAACGTACTGCCGGCAGACAAGCGGCGCACCCATTCGCGCACGGCCTACATCCCGACCCTGGTGCTGGGCGGCTCCCTGCTGCTGGTGGCGGCGGCGGCCTTCGGCTATGCCAGGTACGCGGACCACCGCTACCTGCAGAAAATTCAGGCGCAGATTGCCCGCATCGAACCCGCTGCGCAACGGGCGGCAGCGCTCGACCGCCAGATTCTCCAGGTGCGCGCGCGGACCGAACTGCTCGATCGTCTGCGCGGGCAGACGAAAGCGGACCTGGACGCCCTGAACGAACTCACCCGGCTGATCGAGCCTCCGGCGTGGACCAACTCGATCGACCTGTTGCGCGATTCGGTGCGGATCGCCGGGGAAGCGCCGCAGGCCGCGCCGCTGCTCAAGATTCTGGATTCGTCGCCCTACTTTGAGAACTCGGCTCCGGACATGATCCAGCGCAGCACCTCGGGTAGCGGAGGCGAGACGTTCATGATCCATACATCGCGGGAGAAGGGCAGATGACGGTCGGGACCCTGGACCGCCGCATCGTTTGGACGGTGCTGGCCAGCGTGGCCGCCATGCTGGTGCTGCGCTTCGTGCTGCTGCGCGACCGGCCGCCGCAGGTGGTCGCGGTTTCCGAATCGGCGCCCCTGGCGGAGAAACGGCTCGAGCGGGTCAGGGAGATGGCGGCTACGGTTCAGGGCAAGCAGGCGCTGCTGGATAAGGCCATGGCCGAACTCAAGGCGCGCGAAAGCGGGATGATCCTGGCCGATACCGCGGCGCAGGCGCAGGCGCAGATCATGGATATCGTTCACCGGGCGGCTACCGCCAACGGTTTCGACGCGCGGGGGGCGGAACAGCTTAGCGAACCGCGGCCACTGGGCGCGGACTACGGGCAGGTTTCCGTCACCCAGACGTTCACCTGCGGGATCGATCAACTGGTGAATTTCCTGGCGGATTTGGCGAACGAGCCGCAGATCCTCTTTATCGACGATCTGCACATCAGCGGCGGCAGCGATAAGAAGAAGAATGTGACGGTGCGGCTGGGGCTCTCCGGCGTGGTGCCCAGAAAACTGGTGCCGGTGAAGAAGGGAGGGCGCTCGTTTTGAACAGGAAGCTGCTCATTCTCAATATCGTGCTGGCGGGCGTGGTGATCTACGCGGGAGCGCGGCTTCGGCAGGAGTGGGTGGCGGCGCGGGCGCGGGAGCACGCGACGCTCGATCACCGGGTTCCGCCGGTTCCTCCACCCAAGTTCACTCCGGCGGCGCTCGATCCGCCGGTGGTGCCCTCGGGCTATGCGGATATCGCGAACAAGATGCTTTTCGACAAGTCGCGGAACCCGGTGGTCGTGGAAGTGGTGGCGCCTCCGCCTCCTCCGCCCCCGATGCCGCCCCTGCCGCTGTATCACGGGATGATGAACCTGGGGGGCGACGGGCCGACGCTGTTCTTCAGCCTGGGCACGGGCCCCCATCAGGCACTTCATATTGGCGAGACGATCGGCCAATTCAAGATTGTCAGCGTCAATACTGAAGAGATCATATTCGAATGGGATGGCAAGCAGGTCCACAAGAGTATTGACGAATTGACCGGGACCGCCAAGGCCGCGCCGGCGGATGAGGGGGAGACAGCCCGCTCGTTCGTCCCCGCCAAATCGGCCCCAGCGGCGCCGGCCCCTCCCAGAAGCGGTCCGGGAGAAGATACGGGCCGCGGATTCCGGGCGTGCTCGATGAACGACGGGGTGGGCGACGGCGCGGTGGTGCAGGGATACCGCAAGGTGGCGTACCCGACGCCCTTCGGGCAGGCCTGCCGCTACGAACCGGTGAACTAGGGCCGGATCAGACAGAATCGGAGCATTTGGAATGAGACTACTAATCGTTTTTTCTGTTTTCGCGACGCTGCTCGCGGCGGCCGACAAGCCGGCGGCCAAGACCAGGCCGGCGGCCAGGACGACCACCGTGAAACCGCTCGCGATCCCGGCCGGCGCCGTCGAATCCGAACCGGGCGCCTGGCACTATACGGACGCGCAGGGCAAGAAGTGGGTGTACCGCAAGACGCCTTTCGGAGTGGCGCGCATGGAAGACAAGCCGGACACGCGCCCCGCCCCCGCGGTGAAAGTGGAAGACGTCAAGGCTACCGAGAGCGGCGATTACATTCTGTTCGAGCGTCCCGGGCCCTTCGGCACCTACAAGTGGCAGACCAAAAAGTCCGATCTGAACGAATTGGAGCAGGCCGCGTGGAACCGCGCCCGCACCCCGCGGCAGGACTAAGCCGATGCGTCTCTCTTTCTATTCCCGCGTGGCAGTGCTCGGCTGCGTGGCGGCCGGGAACCTGCTGGCGCAGGCGGCGCCTCCGCTGATCATGCAGCCGCCGAACCCGGAGTTGGCCAAGCCCGCGCAACAGGCCCCTCCGCAGCAGCAACCGCAAGCGCAGCAGCCTCAAACGCAGGTGGCGGCCCCGCACCTGGCCGACAGCCGCGGGTTCCTGCTGGGCGGCGTTTCCCTCAGCGAGATGATCGACATCCTCGCCAAGATGATGAAGATCAATTACATCCTCGACCCGCGCGTGAAGGGTTCGGTCACGATTTACACGTACGGGGAGGTGAAGCCCGTGGACCTGATGCCGCTGATGGAGACCATCCTCCGCGTCAACGGGGCCGCCATGGTGAAGATCGGGCGATCTCTACCGCATCGTGCCGGTAAACGCCGTGGCGCAGTTGCCCATCGACCCGATGGTGAACGCCGACTCCAAGACGCTGCCCGACGACGAGCGCATGGTGCTCAACCTGATTTTTCTGAAGTACGCGACGGCCGCGGAAATGGACAAGCTGCTGACCCCGTTTTACGGCGAAGGCGCGAGCCACTCGACCTACGACCCGGCCAACCTGCTGATCATCCAGGACAACAGCCGCAACATGAAGCGGACCATGGAGCTGATCACCATGTTCGATTCCGACACTTTCGCCGGCCAGCGGGTGCAGCCTGTTCGACGTCAGCAACAGCCGGCCCTCGGACCTGGTAAAAGAGCTGGATTCGGTCTTCAAAGCCTACGCTCTCTCCGAAAAGAACTCGGCGGTGAAGTTCATTCCGGTGGACCGCATCAACACTCTCATCGCGGTCGCGCCCAACCCGGGCATTTTCGCAGAAGTCGCGAAGTGGATCGACAAGCTGGACGTTCCGGTGAAGGTGACGGCCGGCGCGGTGAATAACTACGTTTACCGGCTGAAGTACGGAAGGGCCGAAACCGTCGCCATGGCCATCATGGCGCTGTACAGCGGCAATCCCATGGCGCATGATCGGCCTGGCCGGCATGATGGGCGGCGGCATGGGTATGGCGGGGGCGGCATGGATGGCGGCGGCGGCATGTGGTGGCAGGCAGGGGCGGCATGTATGGCGGCGGGGGCGGCATGTACGGCGGCGGGGGCTATGGCGGGATGGGTTACGGCGGGATGGGCTATGGTGGGACGGGCTACGGCGCCCAGCCTTATACGCAATTCGAGTTACGGAGCGCCCTACTACCCGCAGACCCTCTCCGCCGCACCAGTGTCGGGTGCCGCAGCGGCCGGGGCCGCCCGCGGCGGCACGGGGTTGACGGGCACATTTCTGGGAACGCCGTCCACGCAGGGCAGTCGCACTGCCCGCAGTATCCCCACGTGATTCCAAACCCGTTCGACAACACCCTGCTGGTGCAGGGCACGCCGCAGGACTGGGAACAGATCAGGAACCTGCTGCGGCAACTGGACGTTCCGCCGCGCCAGGTGCTGATCGACGCCAAGATTTACGAGGTGGACCTGACAGGCGCCTTCTCCGCCGGCGTGGAGGCTTACCTGGATAAGGACAACGAGCACGCGGGCCGGTATCGGCGGGTCTTGAACGCGCCTTCCAACGGCGGCGGGCTGACGCTTTCGGCGGGCGCGCTGGTGGGGCGCAGCCAGCGAACTTCTGGGCGCGCTGATATCGCGGCCGAAACGCGCAGCCACTCGCAGGATCATCTCCCCCCCAGCATCATCGCGACCGACAGCATTCCGGCGATGATGAACGTGGGCGAGGACGTGCCGGTGCTGTCTTCGTCGGGTGTGGCCGGTGACCGGCAGTTCGTTCAATTCCGTAAGCAGCCGCACCACGGGCGTGACGCTGGCCATCATGGCGCGGGTGAATTCGAGCGGCGTCGTCACGATGGAGATCAATCAGCAGGTCAGCGCGCCGCAATCGCAACTCCACCAGCAGTATCGACTCGCCTTCGTTCTCGAATCGCTCCTTCAGCACGCAGGTGACGGTGCAGGACGGCGATACCGTCGCAATCGGCGGGTTCATTGGGGAAGACCGCGAGAATTCTTCGTCGGGCGTGCCGCTGCTGCACCGGATCCCGATTCTGGGGGCGGCATTCGGGTCCAAGAGCATCAGCCGGAACCGGACGGAGCTGATCATCTTCCTGACGCCGCGCGTGATCTACGACACGAACCAGATCCAGGACGCTACGGATGAGATCCGCGGCATGGTCAAGAAGCTGCAGAAGTCCATTCAGGAGCAGTAGGGTAGGCCTCCTGGCCTGCCCACGCGCCGAAGGCGCGCTCCGCGCCCTGGGCAGGCCGGGAGGCCTACCCTACCTGGCTTGCCGGGCCGTGGCGCCGACCCCTGGTCGCGCGACGAGCCGCGACCGTAACGGAGCGGGCACTCCGCTAGTGCACCTTCTCCTCGAAAGCGCCCGTGGAGGCGTCCACGTAGACGGAGAAACCTGACGTGCTGGCGGATTCTCCCCAGATCACGCGCCAGACCGGGTCGGGGTACTTGTCCACCTTTTCGAGCGTAAGCGAGATCGGCTTGCCGGGATTCTTCTTATCGTATTCGCTCCCGCCGTTGGCCAGAGCGGTCTTATAGGCGGCGTCGGTATCCACCTTCACGGCGATCACCCGGAAGGGTGCGGTATTTCCGTGCGGACCGGACCAGCTCTGTTCCTGGCCGGCGAAGACACCCTGATGCAGGGTGGGCTGCTGATCGACGATGGAGTAGGTGTAGGAGCGGGCCTGACCCCGGGCGGGAGAAACGAAAGTCGCCTCCCAGGCTGCGGCGGACCCCGGAGGCGCGGGGGGAGATCGCTGAGGGCGATATTGTTCATCCGGAGGACCTGGACGTCGGGAGCCCAGGACCGCGCCACCTGGTACATCTTATAAAGCGCGCTTTGCCCGGTGGCGGGCTCCAACACCTTCTCGGGTTCTTTCTTGGCCTCGGTCTGGGGGGATTCCGAGCAACTCGCCAGGAGCAGGAGGGCGGGTACGATTCCGTATAAAATCTTGCGCATAAGAGTATTCCGTCATTTTATCAGCCCTTCCCGCGGGGGACGCTGTGGGACGGCGGTTCACAGTTGCGCCACCCGGCCTATGACATAATATTCGGCAGCAAGGAGGACGAGGGATGATTCCCATCGGCCTGAGATGGAGTGTTTTGCTGTCGGCGGCGCTGCTGGTGGCGCAGCCCGGTTTGGCGCAGCGGGGAGGATCGACGGCTCCCGGTACCACAGGGGGAGGCACGGCCGGCGGCGCGGGGGTGGGCTCCGTGCCGGGATCCGGCACGGGGATCGGGACGACCAGAAATCCAACCACCACCATCCCCAACACGACTCCGAACACCAATCCACAGCCGAACCAGATGCCGCCGCCGATCTTCGTCAGCGGCCGGGTGATGCTCGAAGAAGGAACGCCGCCAGACCAGTCCGTGCCGATCGAGCTGATTTGCAGCAGCGGCCAGGCTCACGCGCAAGGGTACACGGACGGCAAGGGTTACTTCACACTGCAACTGGGACAGCGGAATCCAGGTGTGATGCCGGATGCGAGCGAGGACATGGGGGGATACGGCATGGGCGGCGCCGGGCAATCCACCATGAATTCCGGGCAACCCACCATGAATTCGGGACAGAGTCGACAGACCTTCGGCGGAATGGCTTCCGATGCCCGCTTTATGAATTGCGAACTGCGGGCGCGGCTGCCGGGTTATCTTTCGCAGTCGGTGAGCCTGGCGAATCAACGCGCGATGGATAACCCGGATATCGGTGTGATTCTGCTGCACCGGATCGCGCCGTCGGAAGGCTCCACCGTGAGCGAGAGCACGCTGACAGCGCCGAAGGCGGCGCGCAAGGCTTACGAAAAAGGCCTGAATGCGCTCAAAAAGCAGAAGGCGGATCAGGCGGCGGCCGATTTCGAGAAGGCCGTTTCGATCGACTCGGATTTCGCCGCGGCATGGTGCGACCTGGGCAAGCTGCAGGTGGAAAAGAGTCAGTTCGACGACGCTCACCACTCTTTCGATGCGGCGGTGAAAGCCGACCCGAAGTTCGTGCTGCCGTACGTCGAGCTCTCGCTTCTCGAATATCGCGCCCAAAAGTGGCAGGCGCTGGCGGACATCTCGGCCCAGGCGGCCAGGCTGGACGCTTTCGAATATCCGCAAACGTACCTTTTGAACTCTCTGGCGAACTACAACCTGAAGAATTACGCCGCGGCGGAGAAGAGCGCGCGGGAAGCCGAGCGGCTCGACACGCATCACCGGTATCCGAAAAGCTCCCACATCCTGGGGGTGATTCTGGCCAACCGGCAGGATTACACGGGGGCGGCCGTGGAATTCCGGAACTATCTGAAATTCGCGCCGAATGCGTCGGATGCCGCGATGGTGAGGGGGCAACTGGAGCGGGTGGAGCAGGCAAGCGCGCAGGGCGCAGTGAAACAGCCGCCGCGGTAGCCGGCCGAACGCTGGGGTTTTTCCTTCGCTCTCCATGGACTGTGGCGGAGTATACTAATTCGACCACCACAGTGATGAGCAGAGGGCCCGAATCCGAATTGACGCCTGGCACGCGGCTGGGCGATTACGAGATCCAGAAGAGGCTGGGCGCGGGCGGCATGGGCGAGGTGTACCTCGCGATGGACACCCGGCTTCGCCGTCCGGTCGCAATCAAGGTTCTCGTCGCCGCCAAGTCGGAAGAGGCCGGCGCTTACCGGCATTTGCTGCTCGAGGCGCAAGCCGCCTCCCATCTCAACCACCCCAATATCGTCACGGTTTACCAGGCCGGGAGCGAGGGCGGCACCGATTTTATCGCGATGGAATACCTCGCCGGCCACAACCTCGGCGAGCTGATTCCCAAATCGGGAATGGAGGCGAGGGAAGCTCTCAGGCTGGCGATTCCAATCGCGGCGGCGCTGTCGGCGGCCCACGAAGCCGGCATCGTGCACAGAGACCTGAAACCCGGCAACGTCATGGTGACGGACAAGGGCTTGGTGAAGGTGGTGGACTTCGGGCTGGCCAAGCGCTCCGCGGCAGCCGCCGCGGGAAGCCGCGCGGATGCCACCATGACGCTCGACGCGACCGAGCCGGGGGTCGTAATGGGAACCCGTCCCTATATGTCGCCGGAGCAGATCCAGGGGCGCGAGGTGGATGGCCGGTGCGACATCTGGGCGTTCGGATGCCTGCTCTACCGCATGTTGACGGGGAAAGACGCATTCGATGCCGGGTCCGGCGTGGACACCATCGCGGCCGTGCTGCTGCGTGAACCGGCGCCGGTGCGGGCGATGGCGCCGGGAGTTCCGCCCGCGGTGGAACGGCTGGTGATGCGGTGCCTTCGCAGGGACTTGGCGGAGCGCTGGCAGAGCATGGCCGATGTCCGGCTGGCAATCGAAGACCTGGAACTGGAAACCGCGCCGCCGCCCGCCGAAATCGCGTGGCGCGGCGTGAGCTGGGTGGCCCTTGGGCTGGCGCTGCTGGCGGGCGGCGCGCTGGGAGGAGGAGCGCTGTGGTGGGAAGGGCGGCGGAACGTGGCCGCGCCGGAAGCGTCGCTGCGCATGGCTACATTCGATTCCGGATTGAGCGGCTGGCCGTCGCTTTCGCGGGATGGCTCCTTGCTGGCGTTCGCATCCGACCGGGCGGGCGACGGCAACCTGGACATCTGGCTGAAACAGGTGGGCGGGCGGCAAGCCATCCGGCTCACCGCGGACCCGGCCGACGATAGCGACCCTTCGATTTCCCCGGACGGCACCAAGGTGGCCTTTCGCTCGGAGCGCAACGGCGGCGGAGTCTACGTGGTGCCGGCGCTCGGTGGCGAGGCCGTCCTGATCGCGCCCGAAGGCAGGGGCCCCAGGTTCTCGCCCGACGGGCGGCAGGTGGCATTCTGGAAGGGCCGCGAAGCCGGTTACCTGGCGGACTCGGCCAAGGTGTTCGTGGTGGACGCGGGCGGCGGGACGCCGCGACAGGTGGCGAGAGGGATGGCCGCCGCTCTCGATCCGGTGTGGTCTCCAAAGGGCGACGCGCTGCTGCTGCTCGGGCGCGACGATGCCGCCCGGCCGTGGCAGACGAGCCTCGACTGGTGGATCGTTCCGGTGGGCGAAGGAAGACCGCGCAAGACCGGCCTTCTGCCGCAGCTTTGGACCCTGGACCTGCTGGCCAGGGACCACACCCCTCCCGCCCCTTTGGACTGGCAGGAGGCCGACGGCCGGGCGACCTTCGCGTTGAGGCTGGGAGATGCGTGGAACCTCTGGCAATCCGCGATCAGGCCCAACGGAACCTTGAGCGGCTTCCCGCGGCGGATCACGCTGGGGCCCGGAGCGCAGATGAACGCGGCGTGGGCGCTGACGAAAACCGCCGCGCGCCTGGCGTTTTCCGACGCACCGCTCAACTATGACATCTGGGAACTGCCGGCTGCCACCGATAGGGGCGCACCGCAGGGAGAAATGATCGGCGTGGTCAAAGGCCCCGCCCTCGAAGATTCGCCTTCGCTGTCGGCGGACGGCACGCGGCTCGCGTTCATCAGGCGGCAGGCTAATGTGTGGACGCTCCAGCTAAGAGAGGGGCGCACGGCCGCCGAAACAACCCTGCTCAGCAGCGAGCGCCGCCTCACCAATGAAGTGATATCAGGCGACGGGCGGCGCATAGCTTATTCGACCGTCCAAGGCGACCTGCTCTCGCAATCGGCGTCCGGAGGATCCGCCGAGGAACTCTGCGGCCATTGCGGCACCGTGATGGGGGCGTCGCGGGACGGTTCGAAGGTGCTTTACGAGCCGTTCCAGGGCGAGGACCTGACGTACTGGGATGCCGCCGCGCGCTGCAGCGTGAAGGTGGCGCTGCGGCCGGCATCCACATCCGTGCTCTCGGGCGGCCGTTTCTCGCCGGACGACCGGTGGATCGCGTTCGAGGAAATCGACAACCGCAACGCCACGGCCCGCGTATGGATCGTGCGGGCTACGGGCCCGCTGCCCGTCCCCCGATCGGAGTGGATCGCGGTTACCGACGTCGCTTCGGTGGAGCGCGACCCGGCCTGGTCGCCGGGGGGCGGGCTGCTGTACTTCCTCTCGGAGCGCGATGGATTCCGCTGCATCTGGGCGCGGCGCCTGGGCACGTCGATGCTTCCGGCCGGGCCGGCATTCGCGGTCAAGCACCTGCACGCGGCGCGCTGGTCGCTGAACCCCATGGGCGAGCGGGTCGGGCTGTGGGCGGGGCCCCGGCGGCTGGTCTTCAGCCTGGGGGAGTTGACCGGAAACATCTGGCTCGAAGAAACTGCCGCACCGGATCGGTGATTCCATGCGGAACATCAGCGTGATCGTGACGGCGCGCAACGAAGGGCGCGAGCTCCGGCGAACTGTGGAGAACCTCGAAGACACGCTTCCGGAAACCGCCGGGATCGTGGTGGTGGACGATGGCTCGAGGGACGGGTGCGCGTCATTCCTGTCGCGGCGCGATGGCCGGGTGCGGCTGGAACGGACCGAGGGGCTGGGCGTTGCCCGCGCGCGCAACCGGGGCGCGGCACGCGCAGCCGGCGACCTGCTGATCTTCGCCGATGGACACATACGGGTGGAAACAGACTGGTGGCGGCCGCTGGTGGCGCTGGCGGAGAAACCGCGGGTGGGCGCGGCGGCCCCGGCGGTCCGGGGAATGCGGCAGCCGGGAATCGGCTACGGGTTGACCTTTCGCGGGCCGGAGCTTGCCGTGCGGTGGCTGGGGAAAGCCGGGAGCCGGCCCTTTCCGGCTCTGATCCTGCCGGGCTGCTGCCTGGCGATGCGCCGCTCGGTATTCGAGTCGGCCGGCGGATGGGACAACGGCCTGTGGGGGATCGGCGGCAATGACAATGAGTTTTGCTTGCGGCTGTGGCTGATGGGATGGCGGCTGCTGATCGCGCCCGAAGTGGTGGTGCGGCACCGGTTCCGGAAGGTCTCGAAAGTGCCGATCGACGGAGCGCAGTATCTGCACAACCACCTGCGCCTGGCGGTCGTGCACCTGAAACCAGAGCGGGTCGGCAAGGTGTTCGCGGCATTTCAGCGGGACCGGAACATCGGCAAAGCGGTATCGCTGCTGATGGCGGGCGACGCGATGACCAGGCGGAACGAGTTGCTCGAGCGCCGAATCAAAAATGATGATTGGTGTTTTAAACAATTCGGCTTAGAATGGTAACGGCCTAAAGCCGACCCCGGGAATTCAACTACTGAGGTGAACATGGCGACAAAGAAGAAAGCAGCCGCGAAGAAAGCCCCGGCGAAGAAGGCCGCAAAGAAAGCGCCGGCCAAGAAGGCTGCAAAAAAGGCCCCCGCTAAGAAAGCCCCCGCTAAGAAAGCCGTGAAGAAGGCCGTGAAGAAAGCTCCGGCGAAACGCAGATTGACGGTGAAGCACACCTTCCCGCCGGACAACACCAAGAGCGATATGCCCACGGCATAGGCGACCGGCCGGTGCTCCGGTCGGCGTGCCGGCCGCAATTTGAAGCATGGCCACGAAACGCAGAAAGGCGCCGATCGGGTATTACACTACCCACAAGCCGCGTTCCGCGTGGTTCCATGGCTCGACGGCATTTCCCTTGCGCGAAGCCAATTCGCGCGAGGTGGAGCGCCGGATGTATCTGGATCCCTCGGCAGGGCCGCAGGGCTGGGAGCCGATGGGACCTTCCAACTTCGCCGGGCGCGTCACCGCGCTGGCAATCCATCCCAAGACCCGGATGCTGTTCGTCGCAACAGCGGGCGGCGGCATTTGGCGCACTCCGGACTTGGGTAAGACCTGGGTGCCGCCGCCGCTGGCACTCAATCCGCCGATTGGTCACAAGAATCCCTCTTATGCGCAGGTGAGGAGTTGGCCGAGCAACGCGGTCGGCTCCCTGGCCATCGACCCGCACAATCCGGACCACATTTTCT
Source organism: Bryobacterales bacterium (assembly GCA_963794265.1). Taxonomy (GTDB): domain Bacteria; phylum Acidobacteriota; class Terriglobia; order Bryobacterales; family Bryobacteraceae; genus CAWCDJ01. The sequence goes on along the minus strand of CAWCDJ010000003.1, from coordinate 1,073,494 downwards.
GCGGGATGGGCGAAGCCAACGGATCGGCGGACAATTATCCGGGCTGCGGAATTTTTCATTCGCTCGACGGCGGGGAAACCTGGCACATCCTGGCTTATTCGGACGATACCGGCCTGCCGCGGCGCATCGGGGCGCTGGCGGTCGACCCCGGCAACCCGAAACATATCCGGGCGGGCGGTGCGACGCATAACCTGGCAGACCCCGCGGGGCTGTTCTTTTCGAAAGATGGCGGCATTACCTGGAGCGTCGAAAACTTCTTCAACAAGAGCTACGACTGCCACGCTGTAGTCTTCGGGGCAGGCGCCACGATCTTTGCCGCGGTGGATGCGCGCGGAGCGGGAAACGGGATCTGGCGGTCTCCGAAACCAGGCGCAAAGGAGCAGGAATGGCAGGGAATTCTGGCTGGATTGCCGGATAAAATCCAGTTCGGGCGCACCAGCCTGGCGGTAGCGCCTTCGCACCCCAAGACCGTGTACGCTTTGGCTGGAAACCGCCACGGCGGCGTGCTGGGGGTCTTCCGCAGCGATAATGGCGGCGATTCGTGGCGCGAGATCGGCGGCCGGCATTTTCGAGACGAACAGCAGACCAGCTATACCAACTGCATCGCGGTCCATCCAGAGGACCCGGATTTCGTAGTGGCCGGCGGATTGGACGTTCACGTCTCACGCAATGGAGGAAAGACGTGGGTGCATGCCAGCGATGGCGGCGCGCTGCCCGGCACGCCCCAGGCGGTGCACGACGATCAGCACGCGCTGGTCGTCCTCAAAGACGGCACGATCATTACGGGCAGCGACGGCGGCGTGTACGTCAGCTCCAACAGCGGCAAGAGTTGGTCGCCGCGGCTGCACGGGATGCAGACCACCATGTTCTACGCCCTGGATGTGGCCCCCACCAACCCGAACGCGATGGGCGGCGGCTGCCAGGACAATGGCACGCTGGTGCGGGACGACCGCGACCCGCCGGGCCATTTTCGCAACGTGATCGGCGGCGACGGAATCTGGCTGGTCTACGACCGCGAGGAGGCGCAAAACATTTTCGGCGGCTACCACGAAGCGCACATTTTCCGGCACCGGTTGGGCGAGCGCGACCTGTGGGTGAATATTACGCCGCCCATCCACAGAGCCGAGCGCAAGGTGAAGGCTATCGTGGTGATGGCCATCGACCCGCTGCGGCGCAAGGGGCGCCGCTACAAATACGTGTACCTGGGGACGAACCGCATCTGGCGCACGGCGGACTGGGGCAAGAGTTGGAAGCCGGTTTCACCGGATTTCGATGGGACGGCGGTTTCGGCGATCGCCATCGCGCCCGATGACCCGGACTACCTGATGGTGGGGACCAACGGCGGCGGCATCTACCGGTCGACCGACGGAGCGAAAACGTGGTCGGAGAACTTCGCCGGGGCCGAGATTCCGCCGCGGATGATCACCTCGATCGAAATCTTCACGCGTCCCGGGCCGCCCTCAAACCCGCGCCAGCCCCAGCTTTCCACAAGGGCTCTCTGCACGGTAGGAGCCACCGGCCTGGGCCGGGTGCCGGTTCCCAAGCTGTTTCACCCCGAGAAGGGCTCGGAACTGATGCGGCTGGCGTACTCGCACGTGTTCGCCTGTCTGGGACACGGCGATTACGGGTGGAAAGACGCCGATGGCGGCCAGCTTCCGGATGTCGCCTACCGTTGCTGCGCGTTTGAGACACGCCCGCCCTACCGCACTTTTCTGGGGGGCGATTTTGGAGTGATGATGTCCGACCCGGGCGGCTTCGAAGCACTCGAGCAGTCGTTCAACCTCAGCAATATTCCCGTAGCCGAAAAGTTCGACTGGCGGAACATTAGCGGCAACCTGCCCAACGTGATCGTGACCGGGCTGGTTTACCATCACGACGAAAAGACGCTGTATGCGGGAACCTACGGCCGGGGCATCTGGCGGTTGAAGCTGAGCGATGCCGACTGGCGGAACCTGGGAGGGCGCTGCGACCCCGTGTACCAGAGCCCGGCGGAGCCACCACACCCATAAATGGGTCATTTTCCGACCCGAATAACTGTTGTGTTTTACAGCAACTGTACTGATTCTCCACGCTTTTCATCGCTGGCAAATCGATTGCTATCTTGCATTACTTCGATATCTCTCTGCGCAATTTGACCCAAGGAAAGGAAGGCTGCCATGGCACTAGCCGCTGCAGACACCCAAAAAGAGTATTTACGCGCCCTCCCCGGAGACGATGTCCGCCAGATTCTGTGGCGATTCGCCGACCGCTATGACCTGCAGATGCTGGTGCAATCGGTTCGCGCCGTCGCCCGCGGACCGGTGGCGCAACTGGTGGCGCAGGGCGCCCGGAACACGCACGAGTGGACGCCCGAAAAGAACGCCCTGCTGCAGGCGTTCGACGAATCGGGTATCACCGCGGTCTTCATGGAGCCGTCGCAGGGTGGGTTCCTGGAGGGTCCGAAGAACCTGGCGCTGGCGCTGACGGCTTTCGAACTCGCCTGGGTGGATGCGGGCGCGGCGACCGGCAGCCTGGCGGGGTGCCTGGCGCTTTCTCCGATCCACGAGCGCGGCACGCCGGAACAGCGCGACTATTACATGAGCCGCTGCGCCCCGGCTCAGCCCGGCGAAGATCGGAAGCCGTGGCGCGGCGCCTTTTGCCTGACCGAGCCCATACCTTATGTGGGGGTCGAGACGGGCATGCTGGGAGGGAAGGTCCGGGTGGCGGATTGGCCGGAAGGCGGCGAGCCGATGCTCGAGGTGGATAAGCGCGGGCGCTTCATTACCAACATGGGGTTCGCCAATTTCGTGACCGCCGCGGTGGAATCGGACGATCCCAGGATCAAGGGCACCTGCATGGTCATCCTGGAAGAGACCGACCCGGGCACTTTCGATCGCGGCACGCCCACGCGGAAGCTGGTCCACCAGCTCTCGTCGACGCGCGATCCAATTTTCAGCGTGCGCGTCCCGGCCAGCCGGATCATCGGCGGGTACAGCCTCAAGGACGGGGTGATCGTGCCGCGGTACAGCCACGGCGAGATCATCGAAGCCGTCTTCCGGCGGACGCGCGTCACGGTGGCGATTATGACTTCGGCTAAACTGCTGAGCGCGGTGGAACCGGTGATCCGGTACGGGCGCGGGCGGTTCCGCGGTGGCTCGATCGCGAGCCCGGGTTCTCCGCGCTATGAGCTGGGCCTCCAGTTGAAGCAGGACGTGGTGCACCGCCTGGTGGACGTGTGGGCCACCGGCGAGGCCAGCGCGGCCCTGGGCTTCGAGGCGGCGCGCGTCTTCGACCAACTGGACCCGCTCGAACGCGAGCATTCCGATGCCCTGGCCGACCGCCGGCAGATCCGGCAATTCAAGAAGAACGCGCTCGACTACCTGCACGCACACGCCGAAGGTGAGGCGCCGCCGCTCGTGCGGTACGCGCTGCTCGACGCCGTGGCGAACGTGCTCTGCCCGGCCTGCAAACTCTGGAATACCGGGCACGGAGCGCGCATGATGCGCGAAGCCGTGAGCCTGATGGGCGGCTACGGCATCACCGAGGATTGCCCCGGCTTCCTGGGACACAAGTGGATGGATTCGCAGCTCGAAGCCACGTATGAGGGTCCCGAAGCGGTGCAGCGGCGGCAGCTCAGCGTGACCATGACCGACGACGTTTTCCTGTCGCAGTTCCGCGAGTGGATCCGCGAGATGCGCGTCATCGCCAACGACCGGCCGGGGACCGGCGCCTGCTCCCTGGCGACCGCCATGCAGATGTGGCTGTGGACGCTGAATCATTTGCAGAAAGGTGCGGATGCGGATGGCCAGAAGCTCTACCAGGGCTCGCGCCAGGGCGTGACTTTCCCGCTGGCCGACGCTTTGTGCTGGCTGCTGGCTTCGCGCTGCCAGATCCTGGACCTGATCGAGCTCGAAAAACGCGGGCCCGAGAGCCCCACGGTGGCTGAAGGGCTTCCGGGGCTGCTGGCCTTCCTCACCGACCTGTGCCATGTGCAGGCGGCGCGGGCGGCGGGCGAAGTGGGCCGAACGTGCGCGGAGCTGGTTTTCGGATACAACCGGCACCCGTCGTGGGACACCGAGGGTTGCGCGACGTGCTATCAGTCGAGCGACCTGGACGCGCTCGAATCGCTGATTCCCGGAATTGCGAGCCTGGCGCGCGGGTATACGGACGTGATTGAAGAGGACGGGTCGCACACGCCAAAGGCAGGGCCCTGCGTGCGGTTCGAGGGACTGGACCAGTTCGCGCGGCTGCGGGTCCGCATGGATGGCTGCCTGACGGGCTCGCAACTGGCTAAAGACCGGGCAGCGGAAGCCCTGACCAAGGTCATGATTCCGGAAGCCCTGGATTACCCCGCATGAACCCGCAGATGGAGCGGCAGACGATGGATGTGGATATCGTCTGTGCGGGGTTCGGCCCGGCTACGGCGGGCTTTCTGACGACGCTGTCGCGGCACCTGGTGAACGCGGACGGAACTCCGGCCATCGAAAGTCCGACCTGTCCGGGGCTGCCCTTGCAGGTGGTGTGTTACGAACGCGCCGACGATATCGGCTTCGGCGTTTCGGGCGTGGTGACGCGCGCGCGGGGAATCCGGGCCAGCCTGCCGGATCTGGACCCGAACCAGATCCCCATGGCAACCGCGGTCACCCGGGAAAAAGTGGCCTACCTGCTCGACCCGTCGGGCGCGAGCAGGCGGTCGCCTGCGCTGCGGTCCGGCGACCGCGTGCTGCGCGCGATGGGGCTTGCCAGGGATTACGGCGTGGAACTGCCGTATGTCCCGGAGTTCCTGAACAAAGAAGGCGGCCTGGTGATGTCGCTGGGGCAGTTCATGCAGTTTGTGGGCGGCCAATTGACGGGTTCGGGCACGGTGCAGGTCTGGCCGGGAACGCCGGTGGCCGAGGCGCTCATCGATGAAGCCGGCGACGCTGTGTGCGGCATCCGCCTGGCCGACCAGGGTGTAAGCCGCGACGGCGAACCGGAAGCGGGTTACCTGCCGGGGATGGACATACGGGCTGCGCTTACGGTGGTCGGGGACGGCCCCGTGGGTGCGGTGGGCCGGCGCCTGGACGAAGTCTTCGGACTGCCCGACGGCCACCACCATCGCGAATGGGCGGTGGGCATGAAGATGGTAGTGGACCTGCCTGAAGGTTGTGACCTCGAAGCCGGCACGGTGTTCCACACGTTCGGCTACCCCGAACCGGAGGTTTTCGGATTCCTGTACGTGCACCCCGAGCGAATCGCCACGGTGGGGATCTTTGTGCCCTCGTGGTTCCGCTCGCCCATACGGACCTCCTACCGCTATCTGCAGCACTACGTCATGCACCCCTACCTTTGGCGCCACCTGAAGGGCGGCAGGCTGCGAAGCTGGGGTGCGAAATCGCTGCAGGAATCGGGCCGGCGCGGAGAGCCGATTCTGGCGGGCAACGGATACGCGCGGATCGGGGAAGGCTCGGGAAGCACGAACGTACTGACCGGTTCGGGCGTAGACGAGGCGTGGACCACCGGCACGCAACTGGCGGAAGCCGTGCTGGAGATTCTCCGTCGCGGCCAGGCGTTCACCAAGGCAAACCTGGAGCGGACCTACGTGGCCCGCCGGCGTGCCAGTTGGGTCGAGGAGGAAGGGCGGATCGCGGAAAAGGCGCGCGACGGGTTCCACCACGGCGTGGTCACCGGGCTGTTGGGGATGGCGATTGCGGGCTTCAGCAAGGGGCGGCACTGGATCGAGGGCGAACCGCAGTTGATGCCCGGGCTGGAGGAATATTACCGGGATAAGATTCCGGGGCCGGAGTTGGCACGGATTGTCGAGGAGTGCCGCGCGAAGGGCGTGCCGTGTCACGACGCGCTGATGGATCGGTGCGGCTGGCCGGCGATCCCCTATGACGGGCAACTGCTGGTTTCCCACCAGGACGCGCTGCTAATAGGTGGGAAAGTACAGGCTCCCGCCGGCTTTGCGGACCACGTGCGATTCGTGTATCCGGATTTCTGCGAGCGCTGCGTCACGAAGTTGTGCATTGAGATGTGCTCGGGGCAGGCACTGACGCCCGGACCGGCGGGAGTGCCGGTCTTCGACCGCGAAAAGTGCGTGCACTGTGGGGCCTGCCTTTGGAATTGCACGGCGCCGCTGGCCGAGGACCCGCAACGCGGGAACATCTCGTTCACCGCCGGTGCCGGAGGCTTGCACTCGGGAGAGAATTAGCGCGTGTTCGGCGGTTCGGCAGGCTCGGAGGTTTCCTCTACTTCATTCTTACGTCGCCCCGCGACGTCGCAGGTGTTGGCCATTCAAGTCGGTACGCCGAAACGCGGCAGAACCCACTTCATCAGCGCGAAGTAGACCGCCACCAGCAGGATCAGGGTCAAGGAGTCGGACATCTGGTAATTGGATGCAATTTACCTGGCGATCGTTACGGGGGACGCGTACGTTTCCCTGCGAAGTAATCCGAAAACTGTGGAAATCATCCACAGAATGGTAGATAAGGAGATTCCAGCCTGATTATACTGGAGTTTTTACCCCAATGAACACCCCATTTGAAATCGTGGTCTGCGGAAGCATCGTTCCGGACCCGCTGCAGACGCTGGAGCCTGTCACCGGCCCCGGCGGTCCGGCGCTGAAAAATGAAATGATGCTGCCGGCGATTCTGGACCCGTGGGCGGGACACGCCCTGTTCGAGGCGGCGAACCTGGCTCAAAAAATGCCCGGCAGCAAAGTGCGGCTGGTGAGCCTGGGGCCGAAGGCTAAACTGCAGCAGGTGATGATGACCGTGGGGCAGAAGGTGCCCTTCGAGTTGGTGGCGCTGGATGGACCGGCATCGGGATTCGCGGATTCGTTCGGTACGGCCGCGGCGCTGGCGGGCGCGATCGAAGGGATCGCAGGATTGAACCGCGCGCGACTGCTGGTGTTCGGCGGGTGGGAATCGGCGTCGCGCGGCGCCGGGTCCACGATGCAGATGGTGGGAGAGCGGCTGGGCATCACGGAGCAATTCCTGGGGGTAGACCGGATCACCGTGCGGGAAGACGGCAGCTTCGAAGTGTTGGAGCGGATCGAAGGAGGGCGCCACCAGATTTCAGTGTGTAGCGCGCCGCCGGCGGTCCTGGGATGGGCCACCGGTCACTTGGCGGAGCCGCGCAACAATCCCCAGGTGGGGATGGCGAACATGCGCGGGATTATGCCGGCGCTGCAGCGCGCCAAGGCGGCGCCGGTGGCGGGCGGCGGCCTGTGCTTCGCTTCGGTGAGCCTGCCGAAACAGCAGCGCCAGACGCGGATCGTGAAGAACACGCCGGCCGAAGAGATTGCGCGCGAAATCGTGGCCTGGGTGCGGGAGGATTAACGTGGAATCGATACTGGTTTTGGCGCACACGGAAGCGGAGGGCACGCTGGCAAAGCCGGCCCTTGAAGCGTTGGCGGCAGCGCTGGCGCTGGGCGGCGAGGTGACCCTCGGGCTGGTGGGCGCGGCGGTGCAGGCGGCGGCGGACCAGGCTGCCGGTTGCGGGGCCGTAAGGTTCCTGGCAGTGAGCGGCGAGGCGTACGCGCAATCCCGGTACGCCACGGATGCTGCGGCGGCCGAGGCGCTCTGCCGTGCGGCGGGGGCCGGCGTCGTGATCGCTCCGGCTACTTCGCGCTGGGCGCGGGCCCTGCCCGGGGTGGCATTTCGACTGGGCGGCCGGGTGGATACCCATGCCACGGGGATTGCGGTGGAGAACGGGGTTCCGGCGGTCACCCGCTGGTTTTACCGGCAGCGCATGGAGGCGGTGCTCACACGTTCGGAGCGGCCGTGGGTGCTGCTGCTCGATTCCGGCTGCGTGGCTGCCTGGAGCGGCCCCGGCGGGTCAGCGGTGGTGGAGTGCGTGGCGGTGGACGCGCCCGCGACGCGCACCGAGGTCACGGGCATAAGGGCTCCGCAGGCTGATGAGCAGACGATCCGGCCGGATGCGAAGCTGCTGTTCGTTGCAGGCGCGGGATGGACGAAGAAGCAGGCGGATGGCGCGGCCCACACCGCCGAGGCGGAATCGCTGATTCTGGGGTTTTTGCGCGCCGCGCAAGCGTCGCTCGGCGGCAGCAAGTCGCTGGTGGACCTCAGCGGGGAAGGCGAAGCGGTGCTGCGGTTTATGACGCACCTGAACCAGATCGGCCAGACCGGATCGACGCCGCGGCATCCGAAGGGCCTGTCGGCGTGCTGCCACGGGGAAGAGCCGCACGTGGTCGGCTGGCGCTTCGTCACGGAGCGGCGCGCCATCAACCTGGATGCCAATTGCGGCTGGTCGCGCGGCAAAGCGGACGTATTGTATGTGGCCGATGCCTTCGAGGTGATGGGACACGTGAACCGGATGCTGGGCGCGCCAGGCAAGTAGCGCGGATAGACCGGGATCGGGTAGACTGAGTGAGTACCACCTCTCATTTGGGCGCGTAGCTCAGTTGGTTAGAGCGCCTGCTTCACACGCAGGAGGTCACAGGTTCGAGTCCTGTCGCGCCCACCATTGAATCAACCAGATACGGACATCCCAATTGTTCTCTTCCCTTGCTTCACGGTTTGCCGGCCGATACGCCTTCCTTCACAGTCAGGCGGACGAGTGCCACTCCATGTTGCGGAACGGTCGAAGAGTAGCTCTCGTGGAATGTGCCCAAGTTCTTCTGTCGCCAAAGGTCGCGAATCTGTCGCCGTCCTGTGATCCCTAGCTGTGACCACCCGACCTCGATGGTTCTGGGCGCCGACGCCAGGTTAAACAGCCCCACCGCGAGCGAACCGTCTTCGAGGGGCTTGGCAAGTATGAACTCTTCTTTCGTCTTTCGGACGGTTCGAGCCTGCTTGCCCAACAGGTCCTGATTGATGCCAATGACCTCGGCGTTGCAGAGGACGTTCAATGTGAACTCGTCGAGCCGTCCCATATCTCCCCCGAAGAACAATGGGGATGACATGAGGGCCCACATTGACATGTAACTATACTGCTCGTTGGCGGTCAGCTTGACGCGTTCCGGCGGATTGCCTTTGCTCCACTCGCGAGCGTTGCCAATATATCCGATCAGAATATAGTCGGGATCGTTCCATCCACCGGGTCCGGCGCTCTCCCAGTGTTCCGCGTTCTGGAAACCGATGGAATAAAAGCCCGGCAGCGCGGTGTCTTTTGCCAGGCCGAGATCACCTGTTGTGCGCCAACTTTGGCCGCCGACCTCCAGTCCCCACGTCCACACGTCCGCCCGCCCGTACTGACACATGTTGAGAACGATGTCCCGCGGCATCGACCGTAGGAGCGCGCCCATCTTGCGGTAAGGCGTCCTGTCGTCCTCCGCAGTATGGATCCCAGGAGTCCGCCCGTAGGAGCAAAGATCGTATTTCAGGAGATCGAAGCCCCATGAGGCGATCGTTCGCGCATCCTGCGCTTCGTGCTGCCACGATCCAGTGTAACCGCCGCATGTCAACGGACCGGGCGATGTATAGGTGCCCGCCTTCAAACCCTTGGAGTGGATGAAATCCGTGAGGGCTTTCATGTCCGGGAAATCGTCGTTGGGCTGAATGTTGCCGGCAGCATCACGCGGTTCGCCCCGCTGGCGTGGATTCCGCGCGTCACGCTTACGCGCCCAGCAATCGTCGATAGAGATGAACTGGTAGCCGAAATCCGCCATGCCGCTTGCGATCATAGCGTCGGCCGCCTCCCGGATGACTTTGTCCGTGACGTTTGCATAATGTGTGTACCAACTGTTCCATCCCATTTGGGGCGTCAGGGAAAGGGTGTCTCCGATCCTAATCGTAAACTCGCGCGAATTGTGGCCGCGGCGGCTACGAGCCTCGAGCACCACCCGATAGTCTCCGGGCCGAGTGGGTGCGGTCCCACTGATGATTCCGGTGGCCGCGTCCAGGTGCAGTCCTGTGGGTAGAGACTTCACACGGAATTGGATCGGCCGCTCTCCGGTGCAGGGGATTCTGTACAGGAATGGGTGTCCTGGACGCGCACCATAAGCAGTCGGCCCATTGATACGCGGCGCCGGCGCGGGCTTCGGTGTGAGAACCGGCCAGTCCTCGGCTTTCACCGTGGAGGCGGCGAGGAGCGCCACGCAGCCGAGGAGAAGCAGCGAGCGCGTCAGGATTGGAGATCTTCCGGGCAACCAACTCGACCTACTGGCGACCGATGTCATGCCATGCGATTTCAAATTGCCACCTCTTGTCGGCGTTTGGCACCAGGTTCAGTTTGCGAGTCGGCAACGCTGCCTGAAGCGATCTACCGCCGCCATTGCCACGATCGTGAAGACGAGATTGATCGCCCCGTTGGTTACGATACCTGGATCTCTTGAATCGCGTCCTCGCTGTACATTTCGCCCTCATTGCGACCGGCTGGTGGATGCACGTTGCGGCGAAGCCTGATAATATCTTCGGCTCACCCCTGGAGGATTGAATCTATGCCGAAACAGAGTGTCTCCCGCCGGGAATTCATGAGGCGGACGGGCGGCGCGGCGGGTACCGCGATTGCCGCCAAAACGATCTTTCTCGATCCACTTCCCGGTTATGCCCAGGACACGCCGGTTGCACCTGGTGACAGACTGCGGATGGGCATGATTGGTATCGGTGAGCAGGGCGCTGGTTTGCTGCGCCGTGCGGTCGCCCACCCGGGTATCGAGTGCGTGGCGGCCTGCGACGTGTGGGATGGCCGGCACACGCTCGCCCGGGAGATTGTCGGCAAACCCATCAAGTGCACACGCCATTACCAGGAACTGCTTGATGACAAGAGCATCGATGTCATCATTAATGCCACGCCCGACCATTGGCATAGCAAAATCGTGGTGGACTCCTGCAATGCGGGCAAGGACATCTACTCAGAGAAGCCCATGAGCCACAGCGTCAGCGAGGGCTTCGCAATGATTGCCGCCGCGGAAAAGAATAAACGCATCGTGGAGATTGGCAGCGGCGCCGCCGACAGCTGGACATCCATGAAAGCCAGGGAAGTCATTGCGTCAGGGGCGATCGGTGCTGTTCACACCATTGAAGTTTCGACCGGCCGCAATACTCCTAACGGCGCCTGGGCGAGTTGGATGCCCCCGCCCGGCCTCTCGCCGGAAAATCTGGATTGGAACACCTGGCTCGGAAATACCCCCCGGATTCCCCTCGATCCAATCCGCTTTACGCGCTGGCGGGGATATAGGGCCTATGGGACTGGCGTGGCAGGCGACCTGATGGTTCACCTGCTGACCGCTTTGATCAATTCCGCCGGAATCACCGAACCCCCGCTGCGGGCGCACTCGACCGGCGGTCTTTACGTCTTCAAAGATGATGGCCGCGAGTATCCCGACGTTCACCACGTCATTTACGACTACCCAAACTTGCAGGTGATCGTCAAGCTCATGCTGACTTGCGAGACTAACGAAAGCGCGAAGTACTACGGAACGCGTGGCCTGCTGGAAATCGGCGATGGAGGAGGAGGGGCACACGGAGGTGCTATAACTATAACTCCTCAGGACGGAAAGGATCACGACCCCGGCTGGTATCAGCAGGGCTACCCCAAGGCGATGCGCGAAGCATACGAAAAACAGTGGCACCTTGATCACGATGCGGAGTTGCCAAAGGAGAAACCCGAGCCCATCATCTACAGAAATTCCGAGCCGGGGCGTGTGCCGGACCATATGGGGATTTTCTTTGAGGCGGTACGTACGCGGAATCCGAAGATAGTCACCGAGGACGCCGTATTTGGGAACAACGCAGCGATAGCCTGTCATATGGCCAACGCTTCCTACTTCTCGAAGAGCGTCGCCGTCTGGGATGCAAAGGCCAAGAAGATTCGGACTACGTGAAGGTCTTCAGTTTTGGGTAGAGAATTCTTCCGAAGGGCAAAGGTTTTGCTATGAGGCTCGGCCGCGGCTCTGTGAGCGGGTGATTCGCTACCAGCACACAGCCGCGACCGTCAGGGAGTCTCCATGGGCCGCGGCGGCCCGCCAAAGAGGATGAAGACGCGTTTTGGCCGGACCAGCAGAATCAATAACTTGGGGCGCGTCTTCGACAGAGCGGGCTGCTTCCCCCGTCTTACCTCAAATTACTGAAAATAAAAGAATTGGTGCGGATGAGAGGACTTGAACCTCCATGGGATTGCTCCCGCAAGCACCTCAAGCTTGTGCGTCTGCCAATTTCGCCACATCCGCATAACTACTTTTTCACCGGGGCTGGGGCGTTCGCTGGAGCGGGAAGCGGAACCGACTTGCCGCCTTCCGGCGTCACCGTGATCGGCTTCTGCTGGACCGGGACCGGAGGAGTCCTCACCGGCGCTGGCGCGGTCTTCGCGGGAGGGTTCTTCATATCCTCCAGCACCGTCGTACCCAAGCCCGCAGTCCGCGTGGCAAGGATAGAAAGCCCCAGGGACGTCAGCATAAACAAAACCGCCGAGATCGTGGTCGCTTTGGATAGCAGGGTCGCCGAACCGCGGGGACCGAATGCCGTCTGCGAGCCCATCCCGCCAAACGCCCCCGCCAGGTCCGCCGCCTTTCCGCTCTGCAGCAAAATCACCACAATGAGGAAAAGGCAGACCGCAATGTGAACCAACAAAGTCAAAATGTACATCGTAGTAAATTCCAGTATAGGAGACCGGGCGGACGCCGGTCAAACGGCAGTCCGGCGGAATTCCGGCGATTCGTTCAGTTCGCGGGCCATCTCGAGAAAACGCCGCATCCCGCGGTAGTCGTCCGGGCCCAGTTCGTGCACGATATGAGTGGTGAGGTATTCCTGAACCAGCGCCGGCGCGAACTGGCGTCTCGGTGATTCCGATGCCACGATTTCCCCAATGCGCGCCAACCCATACCGGCACGATTCACGAAATGCCTCGATCACCGCGGGCGTTACCACCGCCCGGCGCCCGGCCCACACCGCAAAAACCATGGGCAGCCCCGTCATTTCTACCCATTCGCCCCCCAGATCGTAAACATGGTAAGGCAGGCCAGCGGGATCGATGCGCAGCGCCGGATCTCCGATAACCAGCGCGGCGTCGGCTACCCGCAGCATGGCGTCCAGATCCGGTTCGTGCGGAATCGAGCGCGGGTGCGCACCGTAGCGGGCGGATAGGACAATCCGGGCCAATTGCACGGATGTCCGGGAACTGGTATCGAGCGCCAGGACCTCGATTTCGGGCGCCGGGCGCCTGGAAATCAGCAGGATACTGCGAACCGGTCCGTGGCAGGCAATACCCGTGCCCGGCAGAATTTCCAGGTCCTGACGGGTCAGCTCGAAGGAAGGGATGATGCCGATGTCCGCCGCCCCGGAAGCCAGTCGATCGGCACACCCGGCCGGTATCCGAAATTCCAGGTCGAAAAGGCCGCTCTGCGGTCCTCGTAGCATGCCCCACACCAGGGGCGCCGTGTTCAGGTAGCTGACCGCGCAAACCTTCAGCTTCGCCTGTAAATTCGGGATCAACTCTCAGTGTATCAGGGCGGAAGCGCACGGCAGTGTAGTCCCCAGTACCAGTGTGCATTTTCACGCCCGGCGCCGTTTGGTATCCTCATTAGGAGTATTTTCCGGTCCGCGTCCTCCTGGAAACTCTATGAGATATAACCTTTTCTTGGCTTTCGGCCTAGTGTTAGCTAGCGTATCCGCTTCATTTCCGCAGGCTCTCGTTCCGTTGAATGCAATACCGTCCCGGATCGTCGGACATCCCCAGGCGGAGCAACTCTCGGTCGTCTCCGCTGCCCCCAACCTGGTAGAAGGTAGGGAATTATGGCTGCCTCAGGGAATTGCCGTCGACACCTCGGTCACACCCAACATCCTTTATGTGAGCGATACGGATAATAACCGTGTCCTCGCCTGGAAGAATGCCTCGGGTTTCACCAATGGACAGCCTGCCGATCTGGTCATCGGACAGTTGGACTTCTACCGGACGTTGGTCCAGGGACCGGGCCAGCAATATCAGACCGGTTTGAACAGCCCCTCCGGGCTGGCCGTGGACCCGAATGGCAACCTGTACGTTGCGGACACGGGGAATAATCGGATCTTGCGTTTCCCTAAGCCCTTTGCCGCCCAGGGGTCTCAGTTTCCCGACCTCTACATCGGGCAGCCGAATTTGAGTTCCCGCACGCCGAACTACACGGGCGCACCCGCGGCCCAGGGCATCGCGCTGGCCTCCGGCTCGGCGGCGTACCGGACCAACATGGCCTTCGATAGTGCCGGAAACCTCTGGATGACGGACCCCATCAACCGGCGCGTGCTCCGGTTCAACAGCGCCGATGTCGCGGCCGGCGGAGGACCGCTCACGGCCGACCTGGAACTGGGACAGCTCGATTTCGCGACCGTCCAGACGACTCCCGTCACTTCCGCCACTCGCACTACGCTCAATGCGTTCGCGACTCCCTCCGCCATCGCGTTCGATTCCAACGGATATCTCTACGTCTCGGATGGCGACGGTACCGGCGCCATGAGCCGTGTCCTGGTCTTCAAGCCTCCATTCAGCAACGGTATGCCTGCGTCGCGCCTGATGGGTGTGTTCCCCGCGAGCAAGCCCGCGAGCACTCAGGACCAGTTACAGCGCTCCGTCTTCGGGGAAGTCGAGGGAATCTTCTTCGTAGGAAGCAGGATGGGCATCGTGGACGATGCGCTCAACCGCATTCTGCTGTTCGACACGATCGACAAGTGGTCTTCCGATACGACCGTGCCGCCGGAGGCGAACGGAGTCGTCGGGCAGCCGAATTACAGCAGCGTGACGGCGAATTCCGGAGTTGGTTTCAACCCCGTGTCCGGCCCCTCGACCCTTTGGCAGCCATCGGCCGTGGCATTTACCGGGTCGGACCTGTTCCTGGCCGACACCTCCAATAACCGCGTATTGGATCTCCCGTTCCTGGGCTCTACCTTCGGCCCCGCCACACGCGTGCTCGGGCAGGACCGTTTCGACATGCGGGCACCGAACCTGATCGAGGGGCGCGAGTTCGATTTCCTTGCCGCGACCACCAGCGGCACGGTTGCCGATGCCGGACTGGCGCTCGATACCGGTTCCGGAACGCCTCACCTGTATGTCGCCGACCCTTACAATAACCGGGTTCTCGGCTTCAAGGACTTCCGCAGCCTGAAATATGGCGCCAAAGCAGATATTGTCATCGGCCAGCCGGACTTCAACTCCGGCCTCTGCAACCAGAATGGCGATCCGAATCACCGCGGCCCGTCCACCCTGTGCCGCCCGGTCGGCGTCCTGGTGGACGCCGCCGGCAGCCTGTACGTAGCCGACAGCGGAAACAGCCGCGTGCTGCGCTTCCCGGCGCCATTCAACAACACCACCCAGCAGGCCGATCTCGTATTGGGACAGAAAGACTTCACGACCCAGATCACGGATCCCAGTTCCACGACCATGTCCCAGCCCTATGGCCTTGCCTTTGCGGGCAATGCCGGCCTGCTCGTGTCCGATACGGTGCACAACCGCGTGCTGTACTTCGCTTTCACCGCGGGAGGCACGTTCCGAGGAGGCATCGACAATGGATTGGCGGCGACGAAAGTCATGGGCCAGCCCGATTTCACCACGGGCTCGAGCGGCAGCACCGATGACAAGCTCAACGCGCCGCATCACATATCCACCGACAGCGAGGCGCGCCCCTACGTGGCCGATAGCGGCAACAATCGCGTCGTGATTTTCGACCAGATCCTGGCCGATTCAAACACGGGCCAGCATGCCTCCCTGCTGCTCACGGGCCTAACCTCGCCGCGAAGCGTTTTCGTGAATCAGGCCACCGGCGAACTGTGGGTCGGCGACACCACCGGTACGGTGAAGAAGTACCCCAAGTTCGAGACCCTGGTGTTCAACCAGGCCTCCACCGGCTCGGTCTCCTCCGCTTCCGCCACCCTGGCAATGACTCAGGACCCATACGGAGACCTCGCACTGGCCGATGCCACCAGCCGCGTCGCCATCTACTACCCCGGACTGCAGGCCATCAACGGCGCAAGTTTCCTTCTCAACCGCCAACTCGCCCCGGGGATGTTCGCCTCTCTGTGTTCGCCCGGCAGTACTTGCGATCCGAACACCCGTCTGGCCATCTTCGGTACCGGCACCCAGTCGAATACCTCGCTGCCCCTGGCCACCAACCTGGGCGACGTTCAGGTCCTGGTGAACGGCACACCCGCCCCGCTGACCTACGTCTCGCCGACACAGATCAACTTCATCGTACCCATGGGGACAGCTTCCAGCGGCACGGCGGATGTGCAGGTGGTGCAGGCTTCCACGGGCCGCGTTTACGCCGCTGGAATCCCGCAGATGAATACCTACTCGCCGGCCATATTCATGCTGGACTTTAACTCCGCCGATCGCAACCGGCAGGCGGCGGTGCTGAACCAGGATAATACGATCAACAGCACCACCAACTGCGCGGCGCGCGGTTCCTACATTCAGATCTTCGCCACCGGCCAGGGATACCTCAGCAATGCTCCTCCGGATGGCTCGGCGCCCACGGGCCTGGTCACCACGCCTTTCACGCCGCACATGAACATCGGCGGGCAGTTCGTCGAGGAATACCCCCGTTCGGGCGACGAGGTTCCCCAGGGCCAGGAGGTCTCCTTCTCGGGCCTCTCGCCGCAGTTCCCCGGCCTCTGGCAGATCAACGTGTACATTCCGAAAGGAGTGGCGCCGGCTACCCAGACGCCCATCGCCATCTTCATCAACAGCCTGTCCAGCGTGGATTTCTCTTCATCCGGCTGGGTCACCTCGATCTGCGTGAAGTAGCGGTCAGCGCCCCGATCGCGCGCTGACGCGGGTGCGCTTGAGGGAGTACATATTGCGGTCGGCCTCGTCCACCGCCTCCCTCAAGGTGCGCCCGAGGGCCTCGGCCGTTCCCCAACTGAAGCTGATGGGCAGCACGCCGAATCCGCGCACCCGGAAATCGCGCAGCCGGGCTTCGATCTCCGTCATTCGTTTTTGGGCCACCTCGCCGCGCTGGTTCTGAAACAGCACGACGAACTCGTCGCCGCCCCAGCGGTACGCTTCGTCCTCATGGCGGATCGAGCTCTGCAGCAGGTTGCCTATGTTGCGCAGGATCTCATCGCCTACCAAATGGCCGTGGCGATCGTTGATGTCCTTGAAATTGTCCATGTCGCAGACCGCCACCACTCCCTGGAATCCGTCGGCGGCCTCGATCCGCCGTGTCAGCGCGGCCTGGTTGAACAGCCCGGTGAGGCGGTCCAGGTCGAGCGTATGCTTCACTTCGCGCCGGACGTAGTCGAGTTCCGCGGCCAGGTCGCGGATGCGGTCGATCTGGCTTTCACTCCACATCGCCATGGCGGAAAACGCCAGCACGCAATGCAGCGCGAAGTCGTAATACGTCTCGTGTTGCAGGTAGCGCAGCCAGTCCGGCTGCCCGCCGAAGCTGTAGAGGTACACGAACAGGAACGCGTGTTCGATGAAGACGATGCCCAGCGTCAGCAGCGAAAAGCGGAAGATCCGGCTGCCGACTCCCTTCTGCTTCCGCAGCACCAGGAAGTTATAGACGTAGACGAAGCCCAGCACCAGGGCATTGGATGTCTGGTACGCCTCGATCCCCACATACCGCCCCACGGCGTATACCAGCGCCACGAAAATCGGCAGAATCGAGATCAGCCGCAGCACCGTCCGCCAGTCCCGCACGCTCGAGGCGAACCCGGCGCGTGCCGCGGCCGTCAGCACTATCACGAAACCGAATTCGAAAGTGGCGTAGGGCGCCAGCCACCCGGCATCGCCGCTGCGCAGCATCAGGAAGCCGAACGCCGCCGCCAGTAACCGCAACAGCCAGGCGACCGCCCACAACCCGAAATACACCACCCGCGACTGCCGGTACAGGAACAGAAACACCATTCCGAACAGCAGCGCTCCGATCTCCTGCATGATGAATGCAGTAAAGTCCGGAATGGAGGGGCTCATGCTTCAGTCTCCGTTCAGGGTGTGCCGGCGCACCGCACGGGCCAGGCCGGTGGTCTCATCCACATCCACGATCACCGCGTGGAGTTCGGGGTTTTGGCGCGCTGCCTCCATTCTCACCGGCAGGGCCGTCAGGAAGCGCTGCAGGATGATCTCCGTCTGTACCCCGATCACCGAATCGTAGGGGCCCGTCATCCCACAGTCGGTCTGGTAGGCGGTGCCGCCGGGTAAGATGCGGGTGTCCGCCGTGGGGATATGCGTGTGGGTGCCGACCACCGCGGAAACGCGCCCGTCGAGATACCACCCCATGGCCATCTTCTCGCTGGTCACTTCCGCATGGAAATCCACGAATTTGACCTTGACGGAGGGGTCGAGCGAAGCCAGGATCTTGTCCGCCTGGCGAAACGGGCAATCCGTGTCCGGCATGTACACGCGCCCCTGAAGGTTCATTACGGCGCATTCTACCCCGTTGCGCGCCCGGTAAACCACCAGGCCGCTACCGGGTGCATCCGGGTAATTTGCCGGACGCAACAGGCGCGGCTGTCGGCCCAGGTAATCGTAAAGATCGCGCTTGTCCCAGACGTGGTTGCCGGAGGTGAGCACGTCCAGGCCCATGCCGAACAGGTCTTCGGCGATCGCCGGTGTGATTCCGAAGCCCCCCGCGGCGTTTTCGGCATTCGCGATCGCAAGGTCGATCCGGTTGGTTTCGATGATGTCCTGGAGGTGATCGGCGACAATCCTGCGGCCGGGCGAACCGAAGATGTCGCCGATGAAAAGAATGTGCATGACCCTAGCCCTTCAAGTTAACACGCGCCCAGGAGCCGCGTGGCTGCGGCGAAAGAGACTGTCGGCGAAAGAGACGCCACGACTGAATCCACCGGCGAGCCGGTGTCTCCAGCCACCGATAGCAGGCCAGCGAGACCAGCAGGAGGATCGCCGTGTAGACCGCGAACCCGGCCCACGCAAGCGGCGCCCGGCGGCCTCCGGCCCCCACCCCCCGGGTTACCGCCAGGAACCATGCCATGACCGGGGATTGCAGGATGTAGATCGCGTAGCTGGCCTCGCCCAAGGTGTGCACCGGGCGCCAGGATAGCAGCCGGCCGAGCATTCCGCCCCCGCATGCCAGCGAGCAGACCAGGGCGGCGAACAGGGGCGCGGCCAGGGACCCACGGAGCAGCGGATGGACCCAAAACGGGGAGAACACGGCGAAGCACGCCAGCGCCGCGGAGACCGGCACCGTTCCAAAACGCCACGCGGACCCTCGCCCCAGGTAATCCACGCCGGCCGCCACTCCAAGCACGAACTCCGCCAGCCGGAAGACCGGAACGTACATCACCGCCTCCGCGTCCGCGCCTCCGTGCAGCGCCAACTGGGCCAGCGGAGGAGCGAGCGCCGCAGCCCAGCACGCCGCCCCGGCCAACCAGAGGCCTTTCCGGGAGAGCCGCAGGATGGCCGGCAGAATCGCCGGAAACAACAGATAGAAGAAGGCTTCATTCGACAGGGACCAGCCCGGCCCGTTCCATACCAGCGCCAGTTTCGGAAACCACCCCTGCGCCAGCATGGCCGCCGCCAGCCCGGCTGCTGCCAGCTTGCCCGGATCCGAATGCAGCAGCCGCATCACCACCGCCGGGCCGATCCACACAAACCCGAGCAGATAGCCGGGGTAGATTCGCGCGAATCGCGCGCCCAGGAACCGGCGGGTGTTCATCGGCCGCCCGGCGTAGTTATAGGCAAGCACGAACCCGGAAAGGATAAAGAACAGGCCGACCGCCATGTAGCCGTTCGCCGCGACGTTCCTGACGAGCGGCGGCAGCCAGGGCGCGTAGTGGAAGAACACCACGTGAATGGCCGCGAAAAAGCGGATTCCCGTGAGCGCCCTGAGGGGAGGCCGATCCATGCACGAGAGATCGGCGGCACGCCCGAAGGGCTTTAGAGCGGTGGCGGCTGCCAGCCGCCAAGCGTTTCTTCCAGGTGAAGGGCCACCGCCAGCGCGATATCCTCGCGCCACGGCGGCGCCGCAATCTGGACTCCGACCGGCAGCCCGTCGGGCGTCGCCCCGCAGCGCACTACCGCCGCCGGCCAGCCCGTCATATTGTGCGTCATGGTGTAGCTGAAGCCAGGAAACACCGAATCTTCGGTCGAGGTTCCATGCGGCACCGCGGGGAATGCGGCCACCGGCGATAAGACGGCGTCGTAATCTTTCAGGAAGCCGAACATCGCGTTTCGGAACTCGTCCAACTCGGCCCAGAGCTGCGCGAAACCCGGCACGGTGGTGCGGCACGACTCCAGCTTGCGCAGCCACCCTTCGAACAGCGGATGCGCCTCGAAGCTGCCGATGGCTTTTGCGAAATCGCGCAGCCCGTCGCCGCCGTCCGGGCCGAGAAACCGCATCTCGAGGTCGTAGCTGCGCTCGACCAGCGGCGGCCGGATTTCCTCCGCACCGAGCTCCCTGCCGGCGCGGCGCACCACCGCTTCCGTGACCGGGTCCGGGCGCATCACGCCGTTATCCGCGAAGAACGCGAGGCGCAGGCCGCCCACGTTGAGGTGGCGCGGGTCGGCCAAGGGCACGGGCGGCACCGTGCGATCCAACCCGTCCGGCTTCGCCAGCAGCGGCATCAGGGCGCAGAGATCCTCCACGCGCCGCGCGATCGGCCCGATTTGCCAGATGGCTTCGATCCACCCCGAGGCCGGCGGAACGTGGCCCGTGCGCGGCAGGCGGCCCGAAGTGGGCTTGATGGCCGCGACTCCGCAGAAGTGCGCCGGAAGCCGCACGCTTCCGGCGGCGTCGCTGCCCAGGCCAAAGGGCGAGCCGCACGCCGCGATCAGCGCGGCCTCCCCTCCGCTCGACCCCCCGGAGGTCCGCTCCACCGAATACGGATTGTTCGTGCGGCCGAAAATCAGATTGTCGCTTTCAAACGCGAACAACAGGTCGGGCAAGTTGGTGCGCGCCAGGGGAATCGCACCCGCCGACCGGAGCCGCGCCACCAGCGTGGCATCACAAGGGGAAGGCGCGTTCTGGCGGAAGCCGAGCGTTCCCGCGCTGCACACGGTTCCGGCCACTTCGATCGAATCCTTGATCGAAAACGGCACACCCCCGAGCGGCCCGAGCGCTTCCCCGGCTGCCCGCCGCCGGTCGGCTTCCCGGGCTTCCTCGAGTGCCCGGTCGCTTAGAACTTCAATCACCGCGTTGAGCCGCGGGTTCACTTCCGCGATCTGCTCCAGATGCGCCCGCACCAGTTCGACCGAGGAGATTCCTCCCGTGCGGACTAACTCGGCCTGCCGCACGCCGGATTGGGCCAGTACCTGGTTCATTGCGCATCCCCCGCCGCCCGATCGAGCAGAATCTGGACCAGCGCCTTGTGGCCGTCGAGGGGCGGTGTCAACCGCAGGTCCACACCGGGATGCGCCGCGGCCGCCCGCGCGGCCAGTTTCGGCAGGTCGCGTTCGAGGTGCGTGCCCAGGGTAAGAAAGTACGGGATGACGACCACCTCGCGCACGCCGCGCCCGGCCAGCCCGGCAACGGCGCCGTTCAGGTCGGGTTCCCCCAGTTCGAGAAACGCGGCCTCCACGTACTCGTAGCCGCCCGCGCGCCCAAATTGGGCGGCCACCCGGCGGACCGCTTCATTGGCCGGCTCGATTCGCGAGCCGTGTGCAAATATGATGAAACCGCGCTCCGCCATCGCCCGTTAGTGTAGCGCAGAGGCAAAATGCGTATTATGCCTCTCGGCCCGCTTCCTTACAGTCGCGGCTCTGTGAACTCAATACCAACAGAGCCGCGACCGTAAGGGAGTCTCCATGGGCCGCGGCGGCCCGCCAAAGAGGATGAAGACGCGTTTTGGCCGGACCAGCAGAATCAATAACTTGGGGCGCGTCTTCGACAGAGCGGGCCGGCATCAGGCAGGCCGCAGACCGCTAGGATCCTGCGATATAGGTCCGCATGTGGTGCAATTCCTCGGTTTTCGCGGCCAGCTCGAAATTCATCAGGTCGCGCATCGAGAGCAGGGCAACCACGCGCGAGCCCCGCGTTACCGGCAGGTGACGGCACTGGTGCGATTGCATCAGCTCCATCGCATGCTCCAGGCCGGCCAACTCGTCTACCGTCGCGAGTTCGGTGCTCATCACGCCGGAGACAGGCGTGGTCTCCGGATCGAGCTTCTCGAGCACTACCCGTTTCATCAGGTCGCGCTCGCTGAAGATGCCTCGCAAGGTCTCCCCGTTCAGGACCAGGATGGCTCCAACATGGAGTTCCGCCATACGCCGGGCCACGTCAGCCACGGTGTCATGCTCATCCACACTATATAACTCGCGGTTATGGACGATATCTCGGACCAGGGACATCGATTCCCCCTCCCCGTGGTCCGGACTATACCACGAAATCGACCGGGGTTGCATATCATAATGGACAAGTGGCCGAAGGGTTGCGATTCGAATGTCAGCCGGGCTGCACCGAGTGCTGCCGTCAGAAGGGCTTTGTCTACCTGACGGAGGCGGACCTGCCGCAAATCGCGGCTTTCCTGGGGATGATTCCGGAAGACTTCGCGCGCCGTTACGTTTACCGCACCAAAAACCGCATGCGGCTGCGCGTGCCGCGCGACGCGAACTGTCATTTTCTGCGCGAAAACGGCTGCTCGATCCATGCCGTCAAACCGGCCCAGTGCCGCATCTTTCCTTTCTGGCCGGAATTGGTCGAGAGCCGCAGGGAGTGGCGGAAGACGGCCCGTTACTGCCCCGGTATCGGGAAAGGCCAACTGGTGCAGATCGAGGATGCGCGGGAGCAGGCTCGCGAAATGCGCGAGGGCTATCCGGCGATGTATTGACAGGTTTTGCCCGCTCCCTCACGGTTGCGGCTCTGTGAGCGGGTGATTGCGGGCCGCCTAGACGATCCGCAGCTCTTTGCTCGTCGGCGTCAGGATCTCGCACCCGGTTTCCGTCACCACCACGGTATCCTCGATGCGGATGCCGCCGAAGCCTTCGAGGTAGGCGCCCGGTTCGATGGTAATCGCCATTCCCGCCGCCAGCCGCGATTTATCCAGCCTGCCGATGCGCGGGGGCTCGTGAATCTCGAGCCCCAACCCGTGCCCGGTGGAGTGAACGAATGCACGGTCGAGCCCGTACCCCTTCAGCACCTGCCGCGCGGCGCGGTCCACGCGCGCGGTCGCGACGCCCGCGCGGACCGCATCCACCGCGGCCAGTTGCGCTTCGAGGACCGCTCGATACATGCGCTTCACCTTGGCCGAGGGCGCGCCCACGTGCAGCATCCGGGTCATATCGCTCGCGTACCCGTCCTGCTGCGCGCCCATATCCACCACCACCAGTTGGCCCGCGCCGAGGCGCGCCGCGGTGGGCTGTGCATGCGGCAGGGCCGAGCGCGCGCCGCCCGCCACGATGGTTTCGAAGCTGGGCTTCTCCGCTCCGAAACGGCGCATACGGTATTCCAGTTCGGCCGCCAGATCGCTCTCCCGCATCCCCGCCCGCACCCGCGCCGCCGCGTATTCGAACGCCCGGGAATTGGTCTCGACCGAGCGCCGGATCAGGTCGAGCTCCGCAGGCGATTTCACCATCCGCAGTTGCTCGATCCACCCCGGCGCGGGCTGGAAGGAGGCTTTCATCGGCAGCCGCGACCGCAGGGCCTCGAAGGCTTCGCAGGTCATGCGGCCCGGCTCGTATCCAATCGCGGTCAAGCCCAGCCGCTTGATGGCGGCTACCACATCCAACGCGAGAGGCCCTTTCGAGATCCGAATGCGGCAACTGGCTTCCTGGGCCGCCTGGATCTCGAAGCGGGGATCGGTGAAGAGAATGGCGCGATCTTCGAGCAGCAGCAGGTTGGCGTTATCGCCCGTAAACCCACTCAGATACCGCAGGTTGGGACCTCCGGCGATCAGCATGGCCTCCAGTTTGCGCTTGCTCAATCCATCCGCCACAGCCTGGCGGCGGGCTTCGAATTCGGTCATCAGGGCTGCAACTCCTTGGCCAGTACCAGCGCGCGGCCGGCCAGCTCATCGGCTTGGCGCACGTCGCCGCGCAGCTTGGCCTCGTCCGCCTGTTTGAGGAAGGTCTGCACGCGTTCCACGATGGCGCGCTGTGCCGCGGTCAACCGCTGCGGCTGAACCTGATCGAGCACCTTGAGCGTGTCACGCTTGCGCGCATCGGCTTCGTCTGCCAGGCGCTGGCGCTCGCCCGGGGGCAGCACTTCCTGGATGGGCTGGCGCTCTTCGGCGGGGGGAGTGACGGTGGCCGGAGGCGGCGCCGCCGCTTCTACGGGCTTGGGCGCGGGCTCGACAGGCGGACGCCGAGGCGGCGTTCGCACCGGAGCCGGCGCGGAAGGCGTTTCCTTCTGCTGGAGAATCGTGGCCAGCGCCTCCGCGGTCACCGGCTGCGGCGGCGGCAATTGCACGTTGGTCTGCGGAATCGAGAGCGGCTGCGGCAGTGGAGCGGGCGCGGGCGCCGCCACGGGCCTGGGCGGCGGCGGAGCGACCTTGGCGATTTTAGTCTTCCCGCCAAAGAGACAGCCGGATAGCGAGATGGACATTCCGGCCACAAAAACTGCTGCCACGCGCTTCATTCGGAGGCCTCGATCACAGGGCAATCGGCAGGCGGATAAAGAATGTTGTGCCCTTGCCCGGTTCGCTGGTGAAATCGATTGTACCATCGTGCAATTGCACGATCCGGAAAGTCATCGCCAACCCGATTCCCGAGCCTTCCTTACGCGTCGTGAAGTACAGCCGGAAGATCTTCTCGCGCAACTCCGGAGGAATGCCCGGTCCGGTATCGGAGATCCTTATCTCGGCCGTCTCTTCGTCCGCGAGCGCCTCGAAGCGTAACTCGCCGCCGTCCGGCATCATCTGCATCGCGTTAACCACCACGTTAAGCATCGCCTGCTTGAGCAGGTCGCGATCTACCCGGACCGCCACTCCTTCGATCTCCTGCCGCACCACAATCCCGATCTGCGAGGCTTCCGCCTGCGGCCGCGCCAGGTCCACGATTTCGTTCATCAACTCGTGCAGCGGAACCGTGTTCAGCTTCAATTCCACCGGCCGTGTGAAATCCAGAAACGTCTTCACCACGCGGTCGAGCCGCAGGATTTCCCGCCCAATGATTTCCATCTGCGGTTCGAGATCGGTCTCGCCGCGCGCCAGCTTGGCTTTCGCCACCTCCACGTGCAGCAGGATGGCGTTCAACGGGTTCTTCACCTCGTGCGCAACTCCTCCCGATACCCGGCTGATGGCCGCCAGTCGGTCGGCCGTCTGCAACTCGCGGTTCAACTTTCGCTGCGCTTCCGGGTCGCGCAATCTCACCAGGCAGCCAGTGCCCGTGATGGTGCCCCCGGCCAGCGTTTCGAGCATGTCCACCGAGAGCAGCACCACCGACAGTTCCCCGGCGCCCCCTTCGCCGGTCGTGAGCGGCACGCGCCGGTTGCGAAGCGGCCGGCCGGTCTGCGCGGCTTGCGCAATCAGCAGCCCCAGCGTGGTGGAGGGCGGAAACACGTCGGTGATGGTCTGGCCCGTGAGGTCCGCGCGCTCGCGGTCGAGAAACTTCTCCACCGATCCGGAAGCGAACACCAGCCGGCCTTCCCGGTTGAAAATCAGGACGGCGTCTTCGAGATCGTGCAGCAGGCGGTCGATATTCCCGCGAAGGTCCGAAACCTCGTATTGCGCCCCGCGCAGCCGCTGGCCCAGCATGCTGACCTTCGAAGCCATCACCGAAAACTCGTCGGTAGCCGCTTTGGCGGTCATCGCCTTTTCGGGCTCGTACTCGCCGCTGGCGATCAGGTCCAGTTGGTGCCGCAGCCGGCCGAGCGGCCTCAAGGCCACCGCCGAGAACAGGAAGGTGATCACAAAGGCCCCGAGAATCGAAACGATCGCCACTTCCACCGTCCGCCAGAGCGTTGTGGGGGCAATATCGTGCCGGATGAAAGCGGGCGCCACAATCACCCGGACCAGCAGCACCGGCTTGCTGGTCGCCGGATTGGCCAGCGCCTGCTCGATCTGGAAAAAGTTGGGGTCGTGGGCGAACAGCAGCTTCAGTTTCCGAATCCAGCCGGCGTTCTCGACCACCCGCTGAAAATCCGGGTAGGGGCCCGAGGTCGCGCCGATCCGGTTGGGGTCGCTGTCGGCCAGGATCTGGTTCGTATCCGGATCGACCACCGCAATTTCGAGAATCGCCCGCGCGTTCGTCAATAGCATCAGCAGGTTGTCGCCCAGCCCGGGGTCGCGCAGCGCCTCGCGCATGGGCACGGTGAGCCGGCTGTTCAGCGTCTGCTTCACGTAGTTGGCGGCCACCATGTCGAGCACCTGGGCTCGCTCGAGGTTGGCTTCGAATTGCTGCTGGACGGTGTTGCCCAGGCCGGCCATGGAGATGGCAAATACCATCGCGACGGCCAAAAGAACGTAGCCCAGCGTCAGCTTCGCCCGGAGGTTCATGCTTCAGGAGACCGTGAGCAGGAGCTTGCCCGCGGTCTTTCTGCCCTCCAGATCGCGGTGCGCCTCGGCTGCCCGGCTGAGCGGGTAAACCCGGTCGATCCGCAGTTTCAGTTGTCCGGATGCCACCCCGTTCAGGACGTCGTTGGCGCGCCACAGCAGTTCTTCCCGGGTCAGCACATGATGGGCCAGGCTGGGCCGCGTCAGGAACAGCGAGCCCCTGGTGTTCAGGATGGTGGGGTCGAGCGGCGGAACCGGGCCGCTCGATTGGCCGAACAAGGCCAGCAGCCCCCGCGGGCGCAGGCAATTCAGGCTCTTCTCGAAGGTGGTCCTGCCGACGGAATCGTAGACCACGTCCACCCCGCGTCCCTCCGTGAGCCGCTTCACCTCGGCTTCGAAATCCTGGCTGGTGTAAAGAATCGCCTCGTCCACGCCATGTTGGCGGGCAATCGCAGCCTTCTCCTCCGTCGAAACGGTGCCGAACACCCGCGCCCCTGCCAGTTTCGCCATCTGCACCGTGAGCCCGCCGGCGCCGCCCGCGGCTGCGTGAACCAGGCAGGAATCGCCGCTCTTGAGCGGATACGTGGAGTGCGTCAGGTAATGCGCCGTCATGCCCTGCAGCATGGCGGCAGCGGCCTTCTCGAAATCCAGTCCGTCCGGGATCTTCACCAGCAGGAGCGCCGGCACAAGCGCGTATTCGGCATACGAGCCCCGCGCCATGGCCCAGGCCACGCGATCTCCGGGCGCGAAACCGGTCACCCCCGGGCCTACCGATTCCACGGTGCCCGCGCCTTCGCTGCCGAGCATCACCGGGAAATCGGCCTTATACAACCCCGTGCGGAAGTAGACGTCGATGAAGTTGACCCCCGCGACGTGCACGCGTACCAGCGCCTGCTTCGGGCCGGGCGCCGGCCTGGGCGCCTCCGCCAGTTCCATCTTTTCCGGACCGCCCGTCTCTCTTACCAGGATGGCTTTCATTGCTCAGCCTCTGTGAAATGCCCTTCGGGTATGAATCGCCGCTGCATAGAGTAGCAGATACGTCAAGGTAAAGGGGAAAGAAACCACTCGCGCCAGCGTGCGAACCGCACCCGTCCCCGAAAGCCCCGCGCGCAGCAGAATGGTTTGCCGGATGGGGTTGAGATGCTTCCGGTCGAGCCAGAAATAGTCGCCGTTCTCATTAATGACGAACACCTTGGCAAAAACGCGCAAGGCCAGCGCCCATTTCCACTTGGCCATCACCGGTTCGCCCGAGCATACGATTCCGAGGATTCTGTAGCGGTTGGCCGCCAGTTCCCGGTAGAGCCGGCGGCGGCCCCGGCGCCCGCGGTAGTCCGTGACCCGGTAGACCCGGGTGCGGGGCGAATCGAATCCGCGCGGAAGCCCGGAGTAGCAAGTCACCAGATCGATGAAGGTCTCGGGCCCCCAACTCTCGCGCAGCCCCGGGATCACCTTCTCCAGCAAGCGTCGGGACCCGCTTTCCACCAGCAGAATCGCCGCGGTGGAGGGCATCCGCCCGGTCAAAAAATAACGCACTACTTTGACTATAACCCGGCTGGCGCCGCGCCGTTCCCCGACCGCCCGATTGCTAAGATGGAGCCATGGCGGCGCTCGACAAGCTCCTCACCGAACAGACCAACCCGGCCTCCGCGGCAATCGACCGGCTCCCCACCGAAGAAGCCCTGCGCATCATCAACGCCGAAGACCGCAAGGTGGCCGCCGCGGTGGAGCGAGAGATTCCGGCCATCGCCCGGGCGGTGGACGCCATCGCGGCGGCGCTCGAGCGGGGCGGGCGGCTCTTCTACATCGGCGCCGGAACCAGCGGGCGGCTGGGCGTGCTCGACGCTTCCGAATGCCCGCCCACCTTCAGCGTTCCTCCGGAAATGGTGCAGGGGATTATCGCCGGCGGCGAGGCTGCCCTCAGCCGCGCCACTGAAACCACCGAAGACGACCCGGCCATCGGCATCCGCGACCTGCAGGCCCGCGGCTTCACCGCGCGCGACGTGCTGGTGGGAATCGCCGCCAGCGGGCGCACCCCCTACGTTCTCGGCGCCGTGGCGGAAGCCAGACGCCTGGGAGCCATCACCGTCGGCATCAGCTGCACCCCCGATTCGGAACTTTCCCGAGCAGTCGAGATTCCCATCACGCCCCTTCCCGGGCCCGAGATCGTGGCCGGTTCCACCCGCTTGAAGGC
This sequence comes from Bryobacterales bacterium, assembly GCA_963794265.1. Taxonomy (GTDB): domain Bacteria; phylum Acidobacteriota; class Terriglobia; order Bryobacterales; family Bryobacteraceae; genus CAWCDJ01. The sequence goes on along the minus strand of CAWCDJ010000003.1, from coordinate 1,045,084 downwards.
CGGCACCGCGCAAAAATTGGTCCTGAACATGCTCACTACAGGAGCGTTCATCCGGTTGGGTTACGTTTACGGGAACCTGATGGTGAATGTTCAGCCAAAGAATACGAAACTGGTGGATCGCGCGCGCCGGATCGTGGCCCAGGCGGCCGGGGTCTCCTACCCGCGCGCCGCGGAACTTCTGGACCAGGGAGGCAGCATCCGCGCCGCGATTCTGATGGCGAAAACAGGGCTGAGCCGGGCTGAGGCCGAGCAAAGGCTGGCGGCATCCGGCGGAAGGATTCGAAAGGCACTCGATGGATAAGTTTGTCATTACGGGCGGCACTCCGCTCCAGGGAGAAATTCCCGTGAGCGGCTCCAAAAACGCCGCGCTGCCGGCGCTGGCCGCGGCTCTGCTCACCGACGAAGCCGTCACGCTCCACCGCATTCCGCGGGTCCGCGATATCCGCACCATGCAGCGCCTGCTGGTGGATATCGGCTCGCAAATGGATGTCATCGACGACGGCGTTCGGCTCCGCACGGCGCGGATCGTCTGTCCGGAGGCACCCTACGAGCTGGTGAAGACCATGCGCGCGTCGAGCCTGGTGCTCGGCCCGCTGGTGGCCCGCAGCGGGCGCGCGCGCGTTTCGCTCCCCGGCGGCTGCGCCATAGGCACCCGGCCCATCAACCTGCATATCTTCGGTCTGGAGCAGCTCGGCGCGCGCATCCACCAGTCCCACGGCTACATCGAGGCGGAAGCCGAAGGCGGCCTGCGCGGCTCGGTGGTCAACTTCGACCGCATCACCGTCACCGGCACCGAAGACCTGATGATGGCGGCGGTACTGGCCAAAGGCGAAACCGTGCTGCGCAACGCGGCCCGTGAGCCCGAAGTGGCGGACCTGGCCGCACTGCTGGTGAAAATGGGCGCCCGCATCGAGGGCGCGGGAACCTCCGTGATCCGCATCGAAGGCGTCGAGCGGATGCACGGCGCGGAGCACACCATCATTCCCGACCGCATCGAAGCCGGCACTTTCCTGATCGCCGCCGCGGTCACCGACGGAAACGTGACGGTCACCGGCTGCGAGCCCGAACACGTAAGCGCGCTCGTGTCCAAGCTGCAACAGACCGGCGTCGAGGTGACACAGACGGCCGCCGGGAGCCTGCACGTGCGCGGCGGCGGCAAGCTTCGTTCCGTCGATATCACCACCGAAGAATATCCGGGGTTCGCGACCGACCTGCAGGCTCAGTACATGGCGCTGATGACCCAGGCCGAGGGCATCGCCATCATCACTGAAACGATTTTCGAGAACCGCTTCATGCACGCTCAGGAACTGGCCCGCATGGGGGCCAATATTCGTCTCGACGGGAAGCAGGCCATCGTCGCCGGGCCGCGCCAGTTGACCGGCGCCGGCGTTATCGCGTCGGACCTGCGGGCCAGCGCTTCGCTGGTTCTGGGAGCGCTGGTGGCCAAAGGCGAGACGGTCATCGACCGCGTCTACCACATCGATCGCGGCTATGAGAAAATCGAGGCAAAGCTGGCGCAGGTCGGCGCCAAAATCCAACGGGTGGAGTAGAGATGAAGCACAATCCCGGCTTTTTGAAACTGGTGGATGAGGCGAAGGCGCGGGTCCGCCGGATCGACGTCGAAGACTACAAAGCGATGGCGGCGTCGGGCAACGAGCACGTCCTGGTGGATACCCGCGAGGACAACGAATGGGCGGCCGGGCACGTGGCCGGGGCGGTCCACCTGAGCCGCGGCATCATCGAGCGCGATATCGAGGCCAAGATCCCGGATAAATCGACGACGCTGGTTTTGTACTGCGGCGGCGGCTACCGCTCGGCGCTGGTTGCCGATAACTTGCAAAAAATGGGCTACACCAACCCCATCTCGCTCGACGGCGGTTGGCACGCGCTCAGGGAATCCGGCCTTCCGCTGGAGCCGGCTGGGTAGGCCTCCGGCCTGCCCATGCGCCGAAGGCGCGCTCAGTAATGCGCCCGCTCCCTCACGGTCGCGGCTCTGTGGGCCGCTTGCGGTGCCAGTCCGTCCGCCCCTGATACTCCTTCCCTACTGCCAGCAGGGTGTTCTCGGAGAAGGGCGGCCCCACCAATTGCAGCGCCACCGGCAATCCGCCGGCGAATCCGCACGGTACCACCAAGGCCGGCAGCCCCGCCAGGTTTCCCATCGGAATGATTCCCCCCAGACCCGGCGGCAGCTTGGCGCGCTCGCCGCGCGGCTGCCCACTGCCATCGAGCGGCTGGTCTACCTTCGCCGCCGGGCCCGACCTTCCGGGCGCGAGCAGCAGGTCGACGTTAGCGAACATCTGCAATACCTCTCCCTGAATCAGCCGCCGCACCCGCATGGCCCTCAAGTATTCCCTGGCCGGAACCTCGAGCGAAGCTTTCAAACCGGCGATCTGCGGCGGATCCGCCAAATCGTCCACCTTGCCGCTCGCGATCAGCGGTTCGAATATGGATCCCATTTCCGCTGCCAGAATAGTCGAGAGCACCGCCCCGTATGGAAAGTCCGGCAGTTGCACCTCCACCAGTTGGACCCCCGAATCTTTGATGGCAGCCAGCGCCGCGGCGAATGCGGGACGCGCCGAGGGCTCCGCGCGCTCCGCGAAATCCGCCGGCGCGTATCCGACTTTCAAATCCTTCATCGAGCGCGCATACTGCGGCGTGTAGTAGAAGCTCTTTCCGGCCGACCCGGGGTCTTTCTTATCGCTTCCCGCGATCGTCTGCAGAATCAGCCCGCAATCCTCCGCGGTGTGCGCAAAGGGTCCCAGCTTGTCGAGCGTCCAGGAAAGCGCCATCGCCCCGTGCCGGCTCACCAGCCCATAGGTGGGCCGGAGCGCCGTCACCCCGCAGAACGAAGCCGGGGTCACGATCGACCCCGAGGTTTCCGAACCGATGGTGAAGGGGGCCAGCCCCGCCGCCACCGCCGCCGCCGACCCGCTCGACGAACCGCCCGACCACCGCGTCACGTCCCACGGGTTCAACCCCGGCCCGAACAGCGAAGCCGACGCGAACCGGTATCCGCCGCCTCCCGCCAGCTCGACCATCGATAGCTTGCCCGTGAGCACGGCGCCCACGCCATCGAGTTTGTCGATCACCCTGGCGTTGTAGTCGAACACCTGCCCGGCGTAGGGCTTCGCGCCCCAGGTGGTGGGCTGCCCCGCAAACGCCAGCAGGTCTTTCACGGCGTAGGGAATGCCTTGCAGCGGCCCGCGCATCCGGCCCCGCTTGCGTTCCTGGTCCACCAGTTTGGCCGTGTGCACCGCCTCCTTCTCGAGCGGCAGCGCCAGCGCGTTGTATCGCGGTCCGAATTGAGCCAAACGGGTGGAGAACGCCCGCGCCAGCTCCTCTGCGGAAAATTCCTTGTCGTTGAGCCGGGTGCTCAGCTCCGGAATGGCGGCGAAGTAGACGTCTTCGGGAATCGTGGCCATGGTGCGCCTCAGGCTTTGAACTGAAAGCTGGGTTCGGTGGCCATCGGCAGGTCGACTTTGGCCACCGCCGCGGAGTTGGCCCGGTTGCGATCGCGCGCCGCTTTCAAGAGCTGGTCTTCGGGGGCCGCCGGCGTCTGCGCCGCGGCAGCCGCGGCTGCCGGTCCCAGCACCGCCGCCGCCAGTTTTCTTCGAGTCAGCTTCATACTATTTATGATGCTCTAAAGCTTCGACCGCCGCTTTGAGCATCACCGCGCGCGGCGCCGCGTCGCCCGTCCAGAGCTCGAATTGCCGTACCGCCTGCTCGATGAACATCTCCAGGCCCGGCACCGCCGTCTTCCCCTGCTCTTTGGCGCGCCGCAGCAGTTCCGTCTCGCCGGGGTTGTAAACCATGTCGAACACCACGTCCGCCGGAATGCTTCCGTTGAAGAAGCATTCGTTGACGTGGGGGAACATGCCGAGCGGGGTGGCATGCACGACGGCGTCGAAATGGCGGGTCGTCAACTGCTCCTTGAGAAGCGGTTCGGCCCCGCAGATTTTGGCCAGCGCCCGCACGCGGTCCGGATTGCGGCCCACCAGGGAAATTTTCGCCCCGGCGTCGGATAGCGCGAACACCGCGCTTCTTGCCGCACCGCCGTTCCCCACTACCAGCACCGAGGAGGTTTGCAGCTTCAACAGCTTCGTCAGCGGCCCCGTGATGCCCGGGGCGTCGGTGTTGGTGCCGCGCCACTTGCCGGCCTTTCGCCAGACCGTATTGACCGCCCCGATGCGGCGCGCCAGCGGGTCCACCGCGTCCAGGTAGCGGATGATTTTCTGCTTGTGCGGAATCGTCACGCTGAAGCCCGCAAGGGGCAGCTTTTCCGCCAGGGAAAAAAAGTCGCGCAGGTGCGCGGGCGATACCAGAAAGGGCAGGTACACCGCATCCAGCCGCTTCGACTGGAACGCCCGGTTGTGCACCGCCGGGGAAATCGAATGGCGGATCGGTTCGGCAATCACGCCATAGATTTTCGCGGTTTTCCGGAGTTTTTCCACGCGGTAGAGCTGCCGCAGGGAGCGCGCGCTCACCTGCCCGGCCGCCGTGCCTTCCGCAAACATCGGCGCGGCGTACGTGTAGGCGGCGCCGAACACTGGCGACAGCACGCGCGTCGGGAACCCCAGTTCGCCCATCGCCAGCACGATCAGCCGTTCCTTCGGCAGCGCTTTCGCCACTGTCAGCACGCGGACATTGTCGGATGGCTTGCGGGCGGTGGTCACCACTTTGTACGCATCCGCCGGAACCCGCATCACCCGGTTCATGACCGTGTCCATGGGCGGCGTCGCTTCGTAGTTGTGATAGGAAACCACCACCTGCACGCGGCCGCGGAAGTGCGCCAGCCTTTCCTGCGCCGTTTCGGCGGTCTCGATCTCTACATCGATGGCATGCGCCCCCTGGCGCACGGCCTCTTCCAGAATCGCGAACTGCTCCTCGATGCTGCCGTTGAATTTGCCGTGGTTCTGGTGCCGGCGGCAGGTGGCCAGCAGCGTGCAGTCCGGAAACTGCTCCAAAAACGGGCCAATGGCTTCAGCCCCTTTGCAAGGGTTGTCCAGGAAGTCCAGCCGGAATTCTAAAAACGTTTCGCCCGCCTCGGCCTCACGCCGGGCATGGTCCAGCAGGGTGGGAACGTCCGGCAGGCCCAACGCGATACAGATACGTGGGAGCGTCCTCGTTTGCGGCATCGTACAAAGAATCTCAGCATAACACGAGGTACCAGCCTGACTTACGGCGCACTTACGGCCGCCAGGCGGGCTTCCCACCCGTCCAGAATCGCCGCCGTGGCCTCCGTCCGGATCCTCGCGCAACCCAGACTATAGACTTCTAGAGCCTGCTCTAGGGTATCCACCCCTTCCGCCTCGACTCCCATCTCCTCGGGCACGTGTTTCCGCATCAGCTTGAGATCGTCCGCGGTCCAGTGCCCCGGTCCGAAACCGGTCGATGTCTTCACGAAATCCGCCTCAGCCCGTTCCGAGCAGAGGCAGGCGATGACCTTCAGCTCATCGGTGAGATAGCCGTTCTCGAGGGTTACCGTGAGCCGCGCGCCTTCCCTGTGGCAACTCTCGGCCATCTGCAGCAACTCCGTCTGCACGTGTTGGAATTCGCGCGAGAGCAGCTTCGAAACCGGCACCACCACATCGATTTCCCTGGCGCCGCGGCGCAGCAGGTCGCGCGCCTCGTACAGTTTCACGGCCGTGTTCGACGAGCCGTGCGGAAAGCCGCACACGCTGGCCACCCGCACGCCGCTCGCGCCGATCGTGCGCAGCGCCAGGTCGAGGTCGCAGGGCCGCACGCTGACGAAACCAATCCGCCGCGCCTTGGCCAATTCGATCCCGGCCACGACCCGCTCATCGGTCAGGTCCGGACGAACGAGCGAATGCCCGAGCATCGAGGCCAGATCCTCGTAGGTTGTCAAAGGAGGGGGAGACTGGGGCGCCATACGGCTCCAGTCTAACAGGAGAGACCCGGGGGCTACCTGCGGCGCTTCCCCTTGGGGGAGGCGGCTCGGGCCGAGCCGCACTGATACCCCAAGGTCACGATCTGCCTGCACGCCTGCTGCGCCAGGCTGCTGTTCGGAAACCGTTTGCGCAGTTCCTGAAATTCCCGGTTGGCTTCGGTGCGCCGGCCCAGTTTAGCGAGTGCCAGCCCCTTGCCGTAGAAAGCATCCGGCATCTTATTGTTATTGTCCGGATACTTCTCGAGCACCATGTCGTACTCTTTCACCGCATTGTCGTAATCACCCTGGGAATAGTGGATCCAGGCGATGTAGTATTGGGCGTTCGGCGCGAGCGGGGTGTTGCCGTACCAGCGGAGCAGGTCACTATACTCCTGCAGCGCCAGGTCGAATTTGCCGCCCTCCCGGTCCCGGTTCGCATTATCGTACAGGTCCTTGAGCTGGATCGTAGGTGTGTCCTGTTGGCCGGGCGTTCCACCGGCCATCGCCGAACCGCCCTGGGTCGCTCCGGATTGCTGCGGCGGAGGAGCCGGAGGAGCCTGAAGGACTTTCACGGCATTACCGATGTCCGTCAATTGCGCCTGTATTTTTGCAATCGCGCTCGACAGGTCCGCCATGGACTGCTGCAAAGTCCGCACGTCCCCGGAAAGGCTGTCCATGCGGGTGCTCAAACCCACCACCGGGGTAACCACTTTGTTTTCCTGGTCGCGCAGACTCTGCTGCACGCTGCTTTGAATCACCGCGACGGAGCGATTGGATTCATTCGCGGCCGATAGCGCCTGCTGCACCAGGGTACGAATTTCGACCAGTTTCTGATCCTCGGATTGCTGCATCTGGCGCACCATGTCCTGCAACTGCGCCACATCCCGCTGCAACTCCTGGATCTCCTTGCTTGCCCCGTAGGACCGCACCGGTGTGAGCGAGATCATCGCCCCCAGCGCCGCGGCCGCCACCAGACTACGTTGGAACATAAAACAACTCTCCTAGGGGGAGCGAGCCGGGCTCTCCCCGCCCCGCTCCCAGGGTTCTGCGTACCTTCTTTTTTATCCTACTGCCCGGGCGAGAAGTTCGCGCGCCGGTTCTTTTGCCAGCAGGCCTCGTTCTCCTCGGTGCAAACCGGCTTTTCCTTGCCGTAGCTGATGGTCTTCAGTTTGTCGGCCGGAACTCCGAGTTGCACCAGGAAGTCCTTGGCCGCGGTTGCGCGCCGGTCGCCCAATCCGAGGTTGTACTCAGCCGAGCCGCGATCGTCGCAGTTGCCCGCCACCACGATGGAGGCGTCCGGGAAATCGGACAGGATGCTCTTCAGAGCGGTTGCATCCTTGGTCAGCGCCTCGCGGGCGTCAGGCCGGATATCACTTTTGTCATAGTCGAAATACGCGTCCTGCACTTCCGAGCTCAACCGTTGTTCGAGGGTAACGGTGGGCGCCGGAGCCGGCGGAGGCGGCGGGGGCGGAGGCGAGGTCACTTCAACCGTGGCCGAAGCCGTCGTATTACCGCCCGGCCCGCTGGCCGTGAGGGTGTAGGTGGTGGAATCGCTCGGGAACACGCGGCGGCTCCCGGTGTTCTGAACCGTGCCGACTCCCTGGTTAATGGACACGCTGGTTACATCCCCTGACACCTCCCAACGCAACGTGGACGATTGGCCGCGTTGAATGGATGTCGGCTCGGCCGTGAACTGAGTGACCGTGGGTGCCTTCGGAGCCGGAGCAGGCGCCGGAGCAGGCGCCGGGGGCGGCGGGGGTGGGGGCGGCGGAGCCTTCTTCTTGCAGCCTGCCGCGAACATCGCCAGCGAGACCGCAAACAGGCTGGCCGTGATCTTTCGTTTCGTCAACATGAACTTACGCCTCCTGAATTCAATATCTATTTTCCCCAAACAGGCGTCAGATTGCTGCCCTGCGTGGTGAGGGGGGTAACTTGCGTTCCATTCGCCAGCATCGTATAAATCTGCGACCGTCCGCCGCGCGTCGATGCGAAAACGATATGCACGCCATCCGGAGCCCAGCTTGGATTTTCGTTCCGGCCCTCATCGTGCGTGAGCTGATTATATTGGTGCGACGCCACGTCCATTACGAAAACATTGAACCTGCCTGCGGCGAATCCCCGCGTCCACGAGAACGCCATAAGCTGCCCATTCGGGTTCCACGCTGGATTGGAAGCTTCGCCCGTGCCATCGGTCAGGCGGCTGAGATCCGAACCGTCCAGGTCCATCTTGTAAATCTGCTGCGGACCGGAGCGGCCCGAAACGAAAAGTATCTGACTTCCAGTCTTCGGATTGACCTTGGGTTCCGTGTCGATAGACCGCAAGGTAGTGACAGGCCGAAAGCCGCTTCCATCCAAATTAGCCACGAAGATCCGGCAGCACCCGCCCGCCGAAGAAGAGTAGATGATCTGTTTTCCATCCGGCGTGAACGATGGCGACGAATTAACCGACGCTTTTTGGTTATAAAAGCGCAAATCCCGAACCGGATCCACTGAAAACACAAATATACCAGGATTTCCACGGGCGTAGCTAGTGAACGTGATTTTCGTTCCGTCGGGCGAAACCGCAGGCTGTATCGTTAACGAATTATAGTGGGTGAGTTGCCGCTGGTTCTTGCCGTCCGGATCCATGACCCAGATCTCTTTATGGCCGGTGCGGTTGGAAACGAAGTAGATGTGCGATCCGAAAAGCGATTGGCCGCCGAACAGCGCGATGATATCGGCGGCGAACTCGTGCGCCACCTGGCGGGCGCCGGCTTCGTCCACGGTGGAAGCCAGATAGTTCTTGCCGAGCACCTGCGCTGCCGAAGGCGAGGCTGCCGTCACGTCAAACAGGTAGCCGCGCAACACCAAGACACCGTTCGTGACGGCAGTATAACCGAACGCCAGGTATTTGGTGCTGACCGGGGGGCCGGACCAGTCGGCCATCCAGTGGCCGCCGCCGCTGGGTTGGAGTTCGATCCGATTGCGGCGCCGGCGCGGCTGCTCCTGTACCGGCGGCGGCGTCACGAAATCCGAAGGCTGCTGCGGAATGAACGCCGGATACATGCTGGGCGAGACCACCTTGAACATGCCCGCGCCTTCCACGTCGCTGCGCAGGGTCTGGTTGAAGGCGCCCATGAAGTTCTGAGCGTCCCCCGACCCGCGGAATTCGGGGATCGCGATCGGCGCGCGCTCGCCTCCCTTGATAATTCCCAGATCGATCTGCTGGGCACTGAGTAGTAACAGGCCACACGCGGCGATCGCGCCGGCAAAAAGAAATTGTTTCATGCTTTTAACGCCTCAATTCAAACCGTAATTCCAGATCTGCCCGGTCGCGGTTGAATTGCGCGGGCAGCGGCGGAAATTTACCGGCGTCCAACACGGCCCGCATCGCCGAAAAATCGAGCGCCTGGTTTCCGCTGGACTGACTTATCTTGACCGAGCCCTGCAGCAGCGACCCGTCGCGCACGATCGAGAACCGCACCGCCACTTGCGGAGCCGTATTCAGCCGGGGGTCCACGTCGGTGGTCTTCCAGGCCCGCGCCACCTGGTCGCGCAGCAGGTTGGCGTAGTAGCCGAACTGTGTCCCGAAGGGGGAATTGGTGCCCACCCCGACGCCGCCTCCACCCCGCATCTCGTACATCTCGGAGCTCAAGGACTGCCCGCCCGGCGTGTAGAGCTGGTTGGGGCGGTCCACCTGCTTTTCCCGCCACTTGTTGGGTTGCGCCGCGGCGCTTTCCGCATACTTCTTCTGTGCGTTCCTGGTCTTGATGGGGATGGCATCGGGCGGCGGCGTTTGGACTTTGGGCCGCGCCTTGACCTTGGGCGGCGGCGAGGGAACCTGCGATTCGGTGTCGTTGGCTAAAGGGTTCTTGGGTCCGCCCCGATTCGGCAGCGGGATGCTCGACACCGCGCTCACCGCCACAGACCCGAGCCGCCCGCCGTTGGGGTCGCCCCAATGTTCGGTGCCCAGGGGGTGGACAATCGAGAAAGTCACGATGGCCGCGGCTACCCCGGCGTGCAGCGCCATCGATCCCCAGAAGGGGGCGGTGAGTCGCTCCCGTTGATCGAGGGTGTCGGCGTGCCCGGCCATTACCTTCTGCTCTTCGAAGAATCCTCGGGCTGCGTCACCATGTTGACCTGAAACCCGGCGGCGCCGAGTTCGGCGGTGACTTGCGCGATCGGATCCCAAATGGTCTCGCGGTCCGCCATCACGTACACGGCCTTCACTTTGCCGCCGAACTTCCGGGTAATTTCCCCCTTCAGATCCACCAGCCGAATCATCTTTCCATTCAGATAGACGTCGCCGGTCTTCGGAATGGATATAACGGGAAGTTCCTTAGCCGTATCGCTTACCGCGCGTGTCTTGGGGACGTTCACGTCCAGGCCGAACTGCATCACGTGGGCCGTCAGCATGAAGATGACGAGCAGCACCAAAACCACGTCCACAAAGGGAGTCACATTGATTTCGGCGAGTGCGCCGGAGGACGTGTGGCGGCGCGAACCGAACCCGCGTCCATTGCCGCCGCCATTGACGGTTAGCGCCATTACTGCTCTCCGAAGTTGCGTTCGGCCAGATTGAGGAATTCCAGCGAAAAATCGTCCATGCGCGCGCCGATTTCGCGGATCAGGTGGCCGAAGTAGTTATAGAAGATGGCGGCTGGAATGGCCGCCGCCAGGCCGATGGCGGTGGCGATCAGGGCCGCCGCAATCCCCGGGCCGACCGCGCTCAAACTGGTGGCGCCCTGCTGCCCCAGGCCGACGAACGCCTTGATGATCCCGAGCACCGTGCCCAGCAGCCCGATAAACGGCGTCACCGAGGCGGTGGTGGCGAGCCAGCTCATGTTGCGCTCCAACTTGGCGAGTTCTTCACTCATGCCAAGCGAAAGGCTGCGCTCGAGCGCCGTCCGGTTGATGATCGATCCCCGCGACTTTACCTGCCGCTCGACCTCTTCGTAGCCGAAATCGAAGATGGCCACCAGGGGGGACGGCCGATATTGTTCGCAGGCCACCACCACCGCTTCCATGGTGGGCGCCTTGCGGAACGCCCGCAGGAAGCGCGAGTTGGTCTTCCGCGCGCCGCGCAGCGATTGCAGCTTGGCGAGGATGACCGTCCAGGAAAAGACCGAGAAGATGATTAAGACCCCCAGCACGGCGTCTTCCGCCAAGCCGTTCTGCTGGAGCATTCCGAAGATATCCATTTGAAGAAGGGAGGCCGCAGGAGATGCTAAGCCAATTCGTCTCCTAAACTTAAATCTATCACAGAGACGGCTGGAGCCATGGAAAAGACGAAAGGCGGTTTGATCGGCACCGCACTTCATCCGGGCCGGCGCGGGCGTCTACAAACATCCGCCGGACGCGCGCGCCCGCAATGCCGTCTCAGGCCAGCAGCCGGGGGTAGCGCGCGTGCACGTGGAGAATCAGCTCGCCGAAGAGGGTATTGGCCCAGGCGAACCAGGAGCGTGTGAACTTCGAAGCGTCGTCCTTCGAGAACGACTCGTGCATGAAGCCAGTGCCGGCGTGGGTGGCCTTGAGCGCGGCGAGGCAGGCGGCGATTTCCGTTTCGTCCCGACTGGTGAGCGCGCGGGTGATGATGCCCAGGGGCCAGATCATGTTCAGGCCCGAGTGCGGGCCGCCGAGGCCTTCCGCGGCCTTCCCGCGATAGAAGTACGGGTTGTCGCCGCTCAGCAAGAACCTGCGGGTGCGCTGGTAGAGCGGGTCATCCACCTTCACGCAGCCGAGATACGGCAGAGAGAGCAGGCTGGGGACGTTGGCATCGTCCTGAAAAAGCTGGTTGCCGTAGCCGTCGGCCTCGTAGGCATAGATTTCGCCATACGTGGGCCGGACGGCGGTGGCGTACCTGGCGAGCGCCTCGCCGACCTGGGCGCCGAGATCCGCGCAATCGCGGGCGGCGGCGGAATCGTGCAACTCGGTCGTGTGAATCTCATGCAGTTGCCGGAGCGCCGTGACGGCGAAGAGATTGGACGGAATCAGCAGCGGAAAAATGCAGGCGTCGTCGGAGGGGCGGAAGCCGGAGTGGATAAGGCCGCACGGCCGTGTCGGGTTGCCATAGCCGTTCTGCGGAAGCGAATCGCCGGGCACCGCGGTGACGCGCTGAAAGGTGTAGGGGCCCCGGTCGTGGAGGCGCTGCTGCTCGCGGAAGGTCCGGACAATCAGGGCCGCGGCCTGACGCCAGCCGGCGTCGAAGATCGAAGCGTCGCCGGTCTGCTTCCAGTAGCCGTGGGCCAGGCGCACGGGGTAACAGAGGGAATCGATCTCCCACTTGCGCTCGTGCAGCTCAGGCTTCATTTTGGTACGGTCCTTATCCCACTCGCTGCCGGTGGGGCCGAAGTTGAAGGCGTTGGCGTAGGGGTCGATCAGGATGCACCGCGTCTGGCGGCGGACCACGCCTTCGATCAGCGTGCGGAGCCGGCTGTCGTCCCCGGCAAGCGGCAGGTAAGGCCACACCTGCGCGGTGGAATCCCGCAGCCACATGGCGTCGATATCGCCCGTGACGACGAACGTATCGGCCTTGCCGTCGAGGGTGCCGGTGCGCACGGTGGTATCGAGCGTATTGGGGAAGCAATTTTCGAAGAGCCAGGCGAGTTCGGGGTCGGCAATCGTCCGGCCGACCTCGCGGATTTTGGCCTCGACGGCATCGCTGGTGAACTTGCGCTTTTCGACCGGCGGCCGGCGGGTTGGGAAAGACGCGGGCGCGGCCAGGGCGGCGGAAGAGATGGCCAGCGACTGTAGGAAGGTGCGGCGAGTGGGCATGACAGGGATATGGTAGCGCCGGGCAGGCGCTTTACCGCCGTGGATGGATTTCGCCTGCCCGCGCGCCGGGCTAAGCCGCCGCCTGCGCCTTTTTCGCCGGTGCCGCTTCTCCCCAGATCGCCGGATAGACGACTCCCGCGATTGCGGCCCCGGCGATCGGCGCCAGCCAGAAGAGCCAGAGTTGCTGCACCGCCCAGCCGCCAACGAACAACGCCGGTCCCGTGCTGCGCGCCGGGTTTACGGACAGGTTGGTGACCGGTATTCCGATCAGGTGAATCAGGGTCAGGCCGAGTCCGATCGCGATCGGCGCGAAGCCCTTCGGCGCGCGCGAGTCGGTGGCGCCCAGAATGATGATCAGGAACATAAAAGTCAGCACCACTTCGGCCACCATGCAGGCCGGCAGCGAATAACCCCCGGGCGAATGCGCGGCGTAGCCGTTGGACGCAAATCCGCCCGCCAGGCTGAACCCGGCCTTGCCGCTCGCGATGACGAACAGCGCGGTGGCGGCGACAATTCCGCCGGCGACCTGCGCGATGACGTAGGCCAGCAGGTCCGAAGCAGGGAATCGCTTTGCGACCAGCAGGCCTATGGAAACCGCCGGATTCACGTGGCATCCCGAAATGTGGCCAATGGCGAATGCCATCGTCAGAAGGGTCAGACCAAACGCCAGAGCCACACCCAGAAAGCCGATGCCAAGATTTGGGAACGCCGCGGCCAGCACTGCGCTGCCACAGCCCCCGAATACGAGCCAGAACGTTCCGATGAACTCCGCCATCGCTCTCTTGCTTAGAGACATAGAATCTCCTTTCACGGACATCCCCGGCCAGTCCGGAATCGCCGGAAGCGCGGCGAGCGGAATGACAGCAGATATCTTACCGGAGCGGAAGGCCGTAGGACAGGCTTTGGGCGTAAGTTTTGCGATAAAACGATGAATCCGGTAAGTCCCCGAAGATGACCAGCTGGTCGCCGCAACTATTGGCGGAATGATGCCGCCCGCCAATGTCCGCTTGAGTGTGCGCCGGTTGCCGTCGTCTTACCGCCCGGGCACGCCCAGCGCTCCGCGCGTAGCATAGTCGGCGAAGGTCAGGAACAGGAGGATCAGCAGCCAGAGCAGGCCACCGACCACGACCAGGCGGGTCAAGACCGTGCTGTGCCGCAGGTGCATAAAGAAGAGCGCCACCAGCATGGCCTTGCACACCGCGAACACCAGGGCCGCGACTACGCTGAAACTGCCCAGGTCCACGAAGGATACGGCGGTCGTGAAAATCGTGAGAACGATCAGGGTCAGAAAGACGAGGCCGTAGGTTTTGATGCTATCGACTTGTGGATGTGCGGTCATAGTTTATCTTCCGAGGTGGCGGTCGATCAGGTAAAGCAGCGGGAACAGGAAAATCCAGACGATATCGACAAAGTGCCAGTACAGGCCGATCATGTCGACCGGAGTGTAATAATCCGCGGTGTAGGTTCCCCTGCGCGCCATTACGATCAGGTAAATCAGCAGGCCGGCGCCCACCACCATGTGGAGAGCGTGCAGGCCGGTCATGGCGAAATACAGCGAGAAAAACAACTGGGCGTGGCCCTGCGCCGCGGCCGGGATGCCTTCCAGAAAAAAGCCGGCCTGGCCGGGAATGTGGTGCTCCACGAACTTCTGGTGCCACTCGAAGCCCTTGATCCCGAGGAACGCCCCGCCCAGGATCAGGGTCATGATCAGGAACATGATGATGGCCTTGCGCTCGCCCAACTGGGCGGAGCGCACGGCCATGACCATCGTAAAGCTGCTGCACAGCAGCACTACCGTGTTGAACGCGCCTATGTAAACGTTCAGGCTGGTGCTGGCCACAGCGAAAATCTGCGGATAAGTGGAGCGATAGAGCGTGTAGGCGAGAAACATCCCGCCGAAGAACATGACTTCCGTGATGAGGAAGCCCCACATTCCGAGGACGGAGGCGTCCTTCTGCTGCGCAGCGGTATCGAACTGGACGCGCAGCGCGAGCGATTCTTCGTGGCTAGCCAACTTCGACCTCCCCTAGTACGGTCGAATAATCGTAAGCGTCGTGTGTCACGACCGGAGTCTCGTCGAAGTTGTGCACCGGCGGCGGCGAAGCTGTCTGCCATTCCAGGCCCGTAGCTCCCCAGGGGTTGGCGCCCGCCACCGGGCCGTACCGCAGCGACCAGATGAAGTAAATCATCGGGATCACGTAACCCACGGCCAGCACGGAAGCGCCCGCGGTGGAAAGCACGTGCAATACCTGGAACTCCGGCGGATAGACGTGGTAGCGGCGCGGCATCCCGAGATACCCCAGGATGAACTGCGGGAAGAAGGTCAGGTTGAAGCCCAGGAAAATCACCAGGGCCGAAAGTTTCGCCCAGCCTTCCGGGTACATGCGGCCGGTCATCTTGGGCCACCAGTAGTGCAGGCCGCCCAGATAGCCCATGATGGCCCCGCCCACCATGATGTAGTGGAAGTGGGCCACCACGAAGTACGTGTCGGTAACATGGACGTCGATGCCCAGGCAGGCCAGAAACAGGCCGGTAAGCCCGCCGATGGTGAACAGCCCGATAAAGCCGAAGGCGTAAAGCATCGGCGTGGCATAGGATATCGAGCCCTTATACAAGGTCGCGGTCCAGTTGAACACCTTGATCGCCGAGGGAATGGCGACAAAGTAACTCAGGAACGAGAACACCATTCCGGCGAACAGCGACTGGGTGCTGACGAACAGGTGGTGGCCCCAGACGAGAAAGCCGAGGACCGCGATGGCCACGCTCGAGAAGGCCACGAAGCCATATCCGAAGATAGGCTTGCGCGAGAAGGTGGAAATCAATTCGCTGACCACCCCCATGGCGGGCAGAATCATGATGTAGACGGCCGGATGGGAGTAGAACCAGAAGAGGTGCTGAAAGAGCACCGGGTCGCCGCCCATGGCCGGGTCGAAGATGCCCAGGTGCAGCAGGCGCTCGCACAGCACCAGCACCAGGGTGACCGCCAGCACGGGCGTGCCGAGCACCTGGATGAGGCTGGTGGCGTAGTGGGCCCACACGAACAGCGGCATCCGGAACCACGTCATGCCGGGCGCGCGCATGCGGTGCACGGTGACGATGAAGTTCAAGCCGGTGAGAATCGAGGAGAACCCGGCAATGAAGATACCGAGCGCCGTGGCGATGACCCAGGTATTCGAGTAAGTGGTGCTGAACGGGGTGTAGAAAGTCCAGCCCGTGTCCACCCCGCCCGCCAGCATGGCGAACAGGGCGAAGAGGCCGCCGATCACCAGCAGGTACCAGCTCAGCAGGTTTATCCTGGGAAATGCCAGGTCCTTGGCCCCGATCATCATCGGCAGGAAAAAGTTGCCGAGTGTGGCGGGGATGGAGGGGATGAGGAAGAAGAAAATCATCGCCACCCCATGCATGGTGAAGAGCTTGTTGTAAGTCTCGGAGGAGACCAGGTCTCCCTGCGGAGTGAGCAGCTCGATCCGGATCAGCGTCGCAAAGGCGCCGCCCACGAAGAAGAAAAACGTGACGGTGGCCAGATACAACAGGGCGATGCGCTTGTGGTCCTTCGTGAGCAGCCACGATTTGAGGCCGTAGCTCGCATTGAGGTAATGCTCGCGTTCTTGTACCGCTGCGGTAATCATATGTCTAACGATTCTGAGGAGTCGTTGCCGGAGTTACGCCGCTGCCCGTGGCCGGACCGGCTCCCGGCCTTTCTCCCAGCGACTTGATGTATTCGATCAGTTGCACGACGCCCTCCTCGGTGACCAGGCCCTGGAACGTAGGCATCACGGGCTGGTACCCCGCCACGATCTTAGCGGCGGGCCGCAGGATGGATTCGCGGATATATGCTTCATCGGCGGTGACGGCTCCACCGCCGGCCAGCTGGACGGTGCGGCCGTAGAGGCCGACCAAAGTGGGGCAGCGGCCGGAGCCATCGGCCTTATGGCAATTCGCGCAGGCGAGGCTCTCAAACAACTTACCGCCTTCTTCGGCGAGGGACCCCATCGCGGCGCCCCCGCTCAGCCATTCCTGGTAATCCTTCGGCTGCATGACATAGATCCACCCGATCATCTGGGAATGGTTGGTGCCGCAATACTCGGCGCAGAACAGGTGATACTTACCGGCCTTGGTAGGCTTGAACCAGGTCGTGGAATAGCGCCCCGGCACCACGTCTTCCTTAGTGCGAAAGTCCGGCACAAAGAAGCTGTGGATCACGTCTTCGGAGGTCATGGTCAGCTTCACGGCGCGGCCCAGCGGGATGTGCAGCTCGTTAATCTCGCGGCGGCCTTCCATGTGCTGGAGCTTCCACATCCACTGCTTGCCGACGACATAGATGGGAATTGCATTATCGGGTGGACGGCTCTCCCGAAAGAAGATGGAGGAGCCCCAGGCGAACATCACCATGGTGAGGCCGAACGGGATGACGCTCCACAGAATCTCCAGCGTGACGCTGCCGTGGACCGGATGGGGCAGCTCGTCATCGGAGCGGCGCCGGTAGCGGACGGCAAAGTAGAAGATCGAAACGAAGATCACCACCGTGAAGAAGATCGCCACCGCCAGCAAGAAATACAGGAGGTGGTCCACTTCGGGGGCGAAGGTGGATGCCTGATCCGGAAATAGAGGTAGCTTGTTCATGGAAGCGTTAGTCGGCCCGTCCTCCAGGGCTGCCGCGGCGGGCGCTCGAGGCGAGTTGTTGTTTGTCCCTGCGAAAATCGCGGCGGAAGAAAATGAACAGACACGTGCCGCAGAAAAGCACGAAGCCGCCGCCGGCCAGTCGAACGCTGTTCATGGCAACCGCTCCGTACTTGCCGGTAGCCGGGTCGTAGTGGAAGCAGAAGAGCAGCACCGCGTCCACCGGGTTGCCGATCTTGCGCTGGGATGCCTCCACCAGCCCCAGGCGCATGTCGCGCGGCGAGTAATCGACGCCGTAGAAGTAACGCGAGATGCGGCCGTCGGGGGTCGCGATCATGATACCGCTGGCGTGGGCGAACTGGTCGGTCTTGGGGTCGTACTTATAGTGGTAGCCGAGGGCATCGGTAAGTGCCTTGATATTGGGCTCGTCGCCGGTGAGAAAGTGCCAGCCGTTGGCGGTGCCGGGCCGGTCATAGCGGCGAAGATAGCCGGCCTTCTTGGCGGCGGCGGTCTCCGGCGTATCTTTGGGGTCGAAGCTGAGGGCCACGACTTCGAAATCCTGGCTGGCGTTAAAGGTCACCACCTTGAGGCTGCTTACGAGACCGTTTAGGATCTGGGTGCAGAGCATCGGGCAGCGGTAATATACCGGCGCGATGATGACCGGCCGGTTGTCGTGGAAGTAAGTGGAGAGCGGCACGGTGCGGCCGTACTCGTCGTGAAAGGTCAGGTTGAGGGGGAGTTGCTGATCGAGCTTCTGGTCGATTCCGACGCCCTGGAGAGCGCCAGGGATGGCGAGCTTCAGGTTGCCGTCCTGCATGCTGAGGGACGGTTGAGCGGGAGCCGGTTCGCCCGGCTGGGCGGAGGCGGCCAGGGCCGCCAGCGCGAGGGTAATGAGGGTGTTGCGTAGCATTATGGTTTCTCCGGGGCGTGGCCCGCTCCCGTACGGCCGAGGCCCTGCGGCGACACCGTCGCGGCGTGTGGCGGCGCGGGCTCCGCGTTTAAAGATGCGGGCGCAGCAGTTGGAGATGCGGGCGCGGAGAGGGAGCCCTGCAATTCGGGAGCCAGGGGACCGCCGGGCTGCTGCATCACGGGGCCGAGTCCGCTCTCGGTGGGCACGTCGGCTTTGTCCGTGGGCGGCGCCTGCTGGCGCCCGGGCAGGCCCTGTCTGGCCAGAATATCGATAGCTACCTCGATGGGAACGTGGACGATGCCGCGCTGCCGGTCGATCCAGCTGTAGCTGTTCAGGACTTCGTCTTCGGCGGCGCGGAAACGCTGCAGGTCCAGCCGCGGAGTCCGCTGCAGGGTGGGCGCAGGCGGCAGCGCGCGCGCGTCGAGATTGAGGCCGGTGGGCGGCATGGGTCCGCCGTAGGTGGATTCGAAATAGCGGAAGAGCCCGACCAGCAGGGCCACGGCGAAAATGCAGAGCAGGACCAGCGCGATGCCGAACCGGCTCACGGCCCAGGCGTTGACGTCGCGCACTTCGTAACCCAGATGGGGATGCTCGAGATCGGTGTGTTCTTCGCGATGATCGTGCCTATCGGCCATGTTCCAAAGCCTCCTCGAGTTGCGGGTCGCGGCGCGGCAGGAGCGGGCGCTTTTCCAGTTGGTAGAGGAAGTAGGCGGTCCACACTCCGCAGAGCCCCACGGCCGCGGCGACATCCATCCAGCTGAAGTGGAAAGAACCCCTGTAGTAACTGGGGGCCACCAGCCAGTAAAGATCCACCAAGCGCATCAACAGGATGAACACCGCGATATAGGCGAGCAGCTTGAAATTGCGTTTCAAATCGCGGGAGAGCAGCAGCGCGAACGGCAGGGCGAAGTGGCCGAACACGAGCGCCAGCGCGACATACTGCCACCCGCCGTTCAGGCGCTCGATATACCAGGGGATCTCTTCGGGAAGATTGCCGGCCCAGATGATCAGGAACTGGGAAAACGAAAAGTAGGCCCACACCATGACGAGGGCCAGCATGAATTTGCCGAGGTCGTGCAGATGGCGCGGGGTGAGGATGCTGCGCATGGGTTCGCGGAAGGAGAGCAGCACCATCAGGGTGATCAGGAACGCCATCGCGGTAAGGCCCTGGCCGGCGATAAACAAAAGCCCGAACATGCTGGAATACCAATGGGGCTGCATGGACATCACCCAATCGATGGACATGAAGGTGACGGAAAAACCCCAGAAGAGGATGCCCGGCCCCGCAAGCCAGCCCATCTTGGCATGAGCTACGGGCGACCCTTCGTCCTCGCGCCGGGACCATCGATTGAAATACCAGGCGAGCAGCAGCCAGCCCGCGAAGTAAAGCGCCGCGCGGCCGAGAAAGAAGGGCACGTTGAGGAACAGGGACTTGTGCTGGAGAACCCGGTCGGCAGCCACGATTCTGGCATGCGCCCAGGGGTACAGATTGGGAATCCCGATGACGATCGGCAGGAACAGCAGGGCGACCAGCGGCAGGGTGCGCGCCGCGGCCTCGGCGGGGCGGCGGATGACCACGCCCCAGGCTCCGCCGGTGAGGTACTGAAGCATGAGCCAGGCCAGGGCGCCGAGCGAAAGCCCGACGATATACAGGTACGCCCAAAGATAGGAGCGGTAGAACTGGAACGGCGAGACGGCGAAAAGGCCGATGGCGAGCAGCACGAGGCCGGCAACGCCGATGGCCAGGGAGCGCGTGCGCCACTGCCGGATTTCCGCCATCAGAGGGGCGGGGATCCGGAAATCAAGCGCGGCGGTGGTCATCGCGCACCTCCCTGTTCGAGTTGCGTGCGTCCCGCGGCGGGCACGTCATTGATGGAAGCATTCTGGCTGAGTTGGAGCGCGCGGACATACGAGACGATGGCCCAGCGGTCCCGCGGCTGAATCTGCGCCGCGTAGTCGGGCATGGCGCCGAACCCCCTGGTGATCACGTCGTAGATATAGCCATTGGGAACCTGGCGCAGCCGGTCGATGTGATAGGACGGCGGCTTGCGGTAGCCGCGGCGGACGATCATACCGTCGCCGTTGCCCAGGCGGCCGTGGCACGGGGTGCAATAAATGTTGAAGCGGTTCTGCCCGCGTTCGATCACATCCTTCGTCACCGGGAACGGGAACTCGTTCGACGGCTTGCCGTCGGGACCCTTGCCGGTGTAGAGCAGCGTATCGTCGTCGAGATGGCCGCGGGCTACGGTGCCGGCGACCAGCGGCCGCTCGGAGCGGCCATCGGCGAAGAAATTCGACGGGCGGAGCGGGATGTATTTGGGCTGGTCCTGCATGTCCTGGCGGCAGGCGGCGCTTGCCCCCAGCAGGCACAGCACGAGGCCAAGCTTGAAATCAGTGCGCAACTTCGGATACCTCTCTGGGCGCCATACTTTCGAGAAACTGCGCGGTCTTCGCCGGGTCGAACAGCGGGTCGTCGGATTCGATGCAGAGGAAGAAACGGTTTCGGGAAGCCAGCGCGAATCGCGGCACGTTGAACGTTGGGTGATACAGCATGGGCAGGCCGCAGAGGGCCAGCAGGCCGAGCACCGCGGAGAGCGCCCCGAACAGAATCGTGAGTTCGAACGTGATGATGATGTAGGCCGGCCAGCTGTCGAGGGGGCGCCCGGCGATGTTGATCGGGAAGTAAATCACCGTCACGTAGTACTGCAGCAGAAAACCGGTGAGACCGCCCAGAAGGCCGCCGGTCAGCACGATCAGCGGCAGGCGGTTCTTGTGCAGATGGAGCGCGTCGGTCAATTCTTCCATGGGATAGGGCGAGTAGGCGTCCATCTTGCGATAGCCCTTTTCCCGCGCGGCGCGAGTAGCATTGACCAGGGAGGCCGGATCATCGAATTCGGCCATGAGGCCGTAAATCGGCTTTGTCAACCTTGCGCCTCCTCTTCGATCTTCGCCTGGGGCAGAAGAGTCCGGACTTCAAAAATGGAAATCATGGGTAGCAGACGGATAAACACGAAAAACAGGAAAAGAAACAGCCCGATGGTGCCGACGAAAGTCGCCCAATCCCAGCGGGTTGCGTGAAAGTTGCGCCAGGCGGAGGGCAGGAAATCCTGAGCCAGGCTGCTGACGATGATCACATAGCGCTCGAGCCACATGCCAACCAGCACCACGATGGAAGAGAGGAAGAGCAGGATCGGAGTCGCGCGCACTTTCTTGATCCACAGGAACTGCGGGGCGATGATGTTACACGTCACCAGGAACCAGTAATTCAACGCGTAGGGGCCGGTCATCCGGTGCCAGAAGGCCGCCGATTCGTACACGTTGCCGCTGTACCAGGCAAGAAATAGCTCCAGGATGTAGGCGTAAGCGACAATCAGGCCGGTGGCGAGCATGACCTTGCCGCAGTTATCCAGGTGTTTGTTGGTGATGAGCCCCTGAAGACCATAGACCGACCGCAGCGGAATGGCCAGCGCCAGCACCATCGCGAAGCCGGAGTAAATGGCGCCCGCGACGAAGTAAGGCGGAAAGAAGGTGCTGTGCCAGCCGGGGACGATGGCGATGGTGAAGTCGAAGCTGACGACCGTGTGTACCGAGAGCACCAGCGGAGTGGCCAGGCCGGCCAGCAGCAGCGAAGCGGTCTCGTAGACAGACCAGTGGCGGGCCGAGCCGCGCCAGCCCATGGAGAGGATGCCATAGGCGAAGCGCGCGAAGCGATTCTGGGTGCGGTCGCGCAGGGTGGCGAGATCCGGCATGAGGCCGACATACCAGAACAGCAGCGAGACCGTGGCATACGTCGAAACCGCGAACACGTCCCACACCAGCGGACTGCGGAAATTCGGCTGCACCCCCATGGTGTTGGGGTACGGAAAAAGCCAGTAGAAGAGCCACGGACGGCCCAGGTGCAGCAGCGGAAACATGCCGGCGCAGGCCACGGCGAACAGCGTCATGGCTTCGGCGAAGCGGTTGATGGAATTGCGCCAGCGTTGATTGAGCAGAAGCAGAATGGCGGAAATCAGCGTGCCCGCGTGGCCGATACCGATCCACCACACGAAGTTCGTGATGGCGAAGCCCCAGGCAACCGGAATCATGATGCCCCAGACGCCGACGCCCTTGGCGAACAGCAGCGCCACCGACCATAGGAGCAGAAACACCAGCGTCAGCCCGACCGTAAGACCGGCGAACCAGAAGACCGGGGTCTTCTTAGTGAGAACCACGGTGGCGATCTGGTCGGTCACCGTCGCAAAGGTATAGCCTTGGGCGATGATGTCCTTGTCTGACTTACCTTCGATAATTATTTGTTCGTCTGGCATGGCGGCCACCTATGATTCAATCTCCGGATTCGGGTTGCGCAGGTAGGCCAGATACGTGGTCCGGGGGCGTGTGTTCAAATCCGCCAGCAGGGAATAGTTGAGTTTCTCCTGTTTCATGTTCCGGACGCGGCTGTTGGGGTCGTTGATGTTGCCGAAGATGATGGCTTCGGTTGGGCAACTGGCCTGGCACGCGGTTTGAATCTCTCCGTCGTAGACCTTGCGGTTCTCTCGTTCCGAGTCGATCTTGGCCGCGTTGATGCGCTGCACGCAATACGTGCACTTCTCCATAACGCCGCGGCTGCGCACAGTGACATCGGGGTTGTGGAGCAGCTTCAGGCTGGGTGTTTCGTAATCGGAGTAGAGATAGAAGTTGAAGCGGCGGACTTTGTATGGGCAGTTGTTGGAACAGTAGCGGGTGCCCACACAGCGGTTGTAGACCATGTCGTTGAGGCCCTCGGAGCTGTGGCTGGTGGCCTGCACCGGGCAGACCAGCTCGCACGGGGCGTCCTCGCACTGCATACAGGGCAACGGCTGGTTATATATGGCCGGGTTATTGACGTCGCCGTTGTAGTAAGTGTCGACGCGCAGCCATTGCATCGCGCGGCCCCGGCGCACCTGGTCTTTGCCGACCACCGCGATGTTATTCTCGGCCACGCAGGCGGTCACGCAGGCCATGCATCCGGTGCAGGCGGTAAGGTCTATCGCCATGCCCCAGGCATAACCGTTGTAAGACCAGTCCGGATAGAGTGTCAGGCCGTGCGGCGGGGCTTCGGCGCCGTCGTGAACCGATTCGGGGTCTTTGCGGTACTCCGCGATTTCGCCGCCCTGGATGATGTTGCGGCGGGTATCGAGCACGTGATCGTTCTGGGTGGTGGCGAACAGGTAAGAGCCGGAAGTCTTGCGAATTTCGAGCCCGTGATCCTGCCACAGGGCCTCGGACGTGCGCAGGCCATAGGGATTAAAGCCTACCCCGGCGGCGACCTTGCCTCCGCGGGTACGTCCGTAGCCCAGGTGCAGGGTGGCTGCGCCGTTCACCTGTCCGGGCTGCACGAAGACCGGCGCGCGCAAGGTTCGGCCCCGGTAAGTCAGCGTCACCATGTCGGCGGTATCGACGTCGAAGCGGTGAGCGTCGGCGGGGCTGAGGATGACCGCGTTGTCCCACGTCAGTTTCGTGATGGGCTTGGGCAGTTCCTGAAGCCAGCCGTTGTTGGCGAAGCGGCCGTCGTAGATCGAAGGGTCGGGGCGGAAGATCACTTCGAGCTTACCGCCCAGGGGCGTGCGGGCGGTGGGCGAGGTGATGGCGCCGCCGCGAATCGCCGGAGTGCGCGCCGTGAGCGCGGTGTCCGGCACAACCCCATCGTGCACCGCCTTGCGCCACCAGGTTTCAAAATCGGCTCCGGTGTGCTGCCCGGCCCAGTAGCCCTTCACGATCTCGTAGGAGCGCCGCTCGGGCTGGTCCGTGAGCATCTGCAGGATCTCGGAGGCGGAGAGGCCGTTGTATAAAGGCTGGATCAGAGGCTGCTGGATGCTGGCCGTGCCGTCGAAGGCGCGGGCGTCGCCCCAGGCTTCGAGGAAGTGGGCTTCGGGAAGATGCCACTGGCAGACTTCGGAGGTTTCGTTGTCGTAGAGGCTCAGGTGCACGCGCACGCTGGCTTTGGCGATCTGGTCACGCAGGCCCCACTCGACGGGAGCGTTGAAGACCGGGTTGCCGCCGAGGATCAGCAGGAGCCCGACGCTTCCGGCCTCCAGGTCTTTCACGAGGTCGGCCAGCGAGGCGACCTGATCCACCGGATTGGCTTCCACCGGGTCGGTGTAGAAGACGGTCTTGCCCACGTTCCCGAGCGAAGCGTTCATCACGTGGGCGAGCGCGTGCACGATGGGCGGCTGGTGTTCGCCGGCGATGATCAGTCCGGCGCCCTTGTTGAGCTCCAGGTCGCGGGCGATGGGGCCCAGCCATTTATAGATTTCGTTGTTTTCGCCCTGCCTGGGCCCGTTGGCTGCGCCCAAGCTGGTGGCGAGAGCCCAGGCAAATTCCTCGATATCTCCCGCGCGCAACGGAAGCCGGTGGTCGGCCTTCGAGCCGGTGGGAGTGGGGGTGGGCTCGACCACATACAGCCGGTTCATCTCCGTCTGATTGCCGCGGACCCGCCGCCGCGCGGCGAACTGCCGTGCATACCGCAGGAAACCCGGGCCGGAGGCCAGAAAATCCGAATCGATCGAAACCACGACCTTGGCGTTGGCCAGGTTGTAATACGTATTGACCGGCTGGCCGAAGGCTTGGGCGGCGCCGGCGCGGGCGCTGTGCGCTCCGGCGGGTTCCCACTGGTGCCACTTGGCGGCCGGAAGAAGTTTCTGGATCGTGCGGAACTGGTCCGCCATGCTGGGCGAAGTGATGGTCTCGGTGAGGATCCGGATGCCCGCCCCGTTGACGGCCTTCTGCGCGGACGTCATCTCGCGGATGGAAGCCAGGAAGTCGCCCCACGAGCGGATTTCGCCGCCGTAGGTGACTGCCTGGGAGCGGTCGGGGTCGTAAAGCTGAAGCACCGAAGCCTGGGAGAAGGAATCGCAGGCGCCGAGGGTGGCGGGGTGTTCGGGGTTGCCTTCCACCTTGGTGGGCCGCCCTTCGTGGCTTTCGGCCAGGAGGCCGCTGGCGATTCCGTTCAGCGTGGATGCCGTGGCGAAGAACAACGGCCGGCCGGGGATGATCTCTTCCGGCTGCTTCACATACGGCATGATGTGCTCGGTGGGTTGCCGGGTGCAGGCGCTCAGGCCGGCCAGCGCCAGCGAAGCGCCCATCAGCTTGAGAAAATTGCGGCGGCCTTCCACGCGGTCTTCATCGTCGCTCCAGCCGATGGCCTGCTGCGGGAATTCGCGCGTCAGCAGGTCCTGAAATTCCGGAGTGGCGGCGAGATCGTCGAGGCTCCGCCAATAGTCGCGCCCGCGAGCGCCTTCCAGCCGCGCGCGAACGGCGGCCAGGTCTAATTTCTTTCTTGGTTCGCTCATCGATGGCAAATAGAACAGCTGGTCAGGAAACGAGCATCATGGATATGGTTTTCCGCCATCAGTCGACGGCCGATCTGCTGCTGGTCGCCGGCGGGCTGGTAACCCATCGTCGTGATGAACTCACGTGGCCTGAGATAGTTTTCGGGGTTGCGATGGCAGTTCAGGCACCACTCCATGTGGAGGGTGGGCTCCTGCGCGGTGAGCGGCATCAAATCCACCCGCCCGTGGCAGCTTTCGCAACCGATTCCTTTGTCGACATGAATGCTGTGGTTGAAGTACACGAAATCCGGCAGATCGTAGACGCGAGTCCACCGTATCGATTGGTCGGTGCGGAAACTCGCGCGCACCGGCTCCAGTGTGGGGCTCGTGTTCCAGATCTGCGAGTGGCAGTTCATGCAGGTTTTGGTGGGCGGAATGTTGGCGAAGCTCGATTGTTCCACCGAGGTGTGGCAATACCGGCAGTCGAGCCCGAGGCCGCCGACGTGGTGGGCGTGGCTGAAAGGCACCGGCTGCTCGCGCGGTTGTTGGGCGCGCGTGGCGTAATAGGACCGATCCAATTCTGTGAACGCCCAACCAGCAAAAACAACGATGAACACGGCGCCGAAGATCACTATGCGCGCAAACGTGTTTGAGCTGTGATGAAAGATCTGGGGCATAGTTTAAGCTTTCCGCCCCATTTCTAAAGTCAAAGTTGTGTAATTTCGCATCAGGAATACAGCAAACTACAGACCAAGTCCCTCTACTAACTCCCTCAATCCGCGTCCCGTGGTTCCGGTTGCTCGATTATCAGATGCAGGAACCGGGATTTTGCTTCATCGTAAACGAAGCGAAAGTGGATTTACACTTGATTCCCTCGTGCGCGCCACAAACTGCTGCCGCGGAAACCGCACAGCCCCCCAATTTGTGACGCAAATTTAGACATCTCATCCCATCCAACTACCTACGCGCTACCTGCGCGCTAGAAGATATACCGAATCTTCCTGCCGGCTCTGGCCGGGCCCGGTCGAGACGGCGAACTGCGGTCCGCGGCCGCCGCGAGCTGGTCCCCACAGCGACGCGCCGGCATATTCGCCATCCTTGCGTAAGACGTAAAAATCCAATTCCACGGCCTGTAGCCGCTTCTCATCGTTATCGAAATTCCGCGCGACGCGCTTCAGGGCGTCGAGCGCAGCTTCCTTCGGAGCCATCCCGTGACGCATGTTCTCCACGATGGTGTGCGCGCCGCAGACCCGCAAATTCTCTTCTCCGCGGCCGGTCGATCCGGCCCCGCCGATATCCTGATCGAGCCACAGCCCGCCGCCGATAATGGGTGAATCTCCGACCCGCCCGGGAATCTTCCAGGCCATCCCGCTGGTGGTGGTGACGGCCGACATTTCGCCCTTTTCATTCAGGGCGATGCAATTTATGGTCCCGTGCGGCGGATGGGCCGCGTTGCGGAGCGCTTCAGCCAGCAATTCCTCGCTGGCATTCGGGTAAATTCTCTTCAATTCGCCGATTTTTTCAGCAGGAGGCTTGGGAGGCGCATCCACGCCCGATTCCCAATTCGTGTGCCCGCTGGGGTCGCGAAGGCTGCGCTTCCAGACCAGCCACTGAATGCGCGATTCTTCGGTGAGGAGATTTTCTTCAGGGAATCCGTACGCTTTGGCGAAGCGCAGCGCGCCCTCGCCCACCAGCATCATGTGATCGGTCTCGAGCGCGACCTTCTGGGCCACCTTGGAGGCCGTCTTGATATTGCGGAGCGCGCCGACCGCGCCACCGCGGCGCGAAGGTCCGTGGATGCAGCTGGCGTCGAGTTCTACCACGCCGTCTTCATTGGGAAGACCGCCGTAGCCGACGCTGGTGTCGCGCGGATCGAGCTCGACGATGTTCACACCGGCGATCACCGCATCCAGCGTATCGGCGCCCGCGTGGATCATTTCCATCGCCCTGGCACAGCAGTTGACGCCCCCGTTGTTGCGGTTGGCCGTGGAGATCACGATGTTTCCGTGGCGCGACTGCCCCTTGACCGTACCGATCATGGGGAACACGGCAGCGCCGATCATGGCGGAGCGGCGCGTGAATGTGTTTTCCTTCATGATTGATCTTTTTCCGTTCCCGAAGGCTCCAAAAAGCCTAGAGGTCGCCAGGCCAGAAGAGATTGGCCGTGCGAAAGAAGAAACATTATGTCATAGGAAAAGCAGGAGGGCGTACTCCGGTTTCACGGCCTATCGGACCGCGTCCCCGTGCATGCTCTTCCAGGCTGTTTCGTCGTGCCCCACGCTCACGCGGTTGCCCGCGCGCACCAGGGGAAGTCGGAGCAGTTTCGGTTCGCGCTCGATTTTCGACAGGAGTTCCGCATCGGAAATTTTGAGGTACTGGAGACCCGCGTCCAGATAGGCCTTGCCCTCGGTATCGAGCAGGGCGGGCAGGCCGAAGCGTTCGACGAACCTGCGGATTTCCGCCGGAGCCATGGGCTTCTGCTTCAGATCCACAATCTGAATGGGCACGCGCCGCTCTTTGAAAAACCGCTCGGCTGCGCGCGTCGCCTGCGAATTCTTGAGGCCGAAGATCTGAACGTTCATGGTGTCACGCGCGGAAGATCGGGGAGAGCCCGCTGGTTTTCAGGAAGCTGCGCCGATCCATGATGTCCGTCTCCCACCCATATATGTTATTGCTGGGGTCCCTTACCCGGCGCGCGGCGCGACGCTCCGCTGCTTCCGCATCAGCCAGACCAGGGGCGACGCGATCAGCAGCAGCACCGCAATGATGCGGAATCCATCCAGGTAGCTCATGGCCGCGGCGGAGCGCTGGACCTCCTGATAAATCATGGCCAGCGCCTCCTTCGACGCGCCGGCCGAATTCGCCCCGTGCCGTTCCAGAACTCCCGCCAGGGCGGATCGCGCGCCTGCCAGCGCCCGCGGGTGTTCCCCCATGTGCGCCGTCAGCCGGAACTGGTGGAGTTGCTCGCGGCGCGCCACGATCGTCGTCAGGATCGAGATCCCCACCGCCGAGCCGAGGTTCCGGCTGAAAGCGATCAGGCTGGTCGCGTAGCCCATCTCCTCGGCCTTGATCGGATCGACTGTGATGGTGGCCAGGGGCACGAACACGAACGACAGCCCCAGGCCCATCACGAACTCCGGAAGCACGAAGTTCCACGGGCCGGCATTGAGGTTCAGATACGAAAACAGGTGCGAGCCGAGCGCCGACGCCAGCAGCCCCAAGAAGATCATGCCGCGCATATCCCAGCGGCGGCCGATCAGGAATCCGGCCAGCGGCATCGCGATCAGCGTGGCGATGCCGCGCGGCGCGTTCCACAGCCCCGCCGTCACCGCCGGAAACCCGAGCAGCGTCTGCATGAACAGCGGGATCAGCACGATGCTGCCGTACAAGCCGAAGAACAGCACCAGCGAGAAGGAAGTACCGATGGCAAACGTACGGTGCCGCAGCAGCCGCAGGCGCACTACCGGTTCCTGCGCCCGCAATTCCCAGACCACGAATGCGATCAGGCCCGCCGCCGCCACCACCGTCATGGTGGTGATGAAGTGGGAGGCGAACCAGTCGTCTTCCTGGCCCTTGTCCAGCATGATCTGCAGCGCCGCGACGCCGGTCGCCAGCATCCCCATCCCCCAATAGTCGATCCTTCGCGTGACCCGGCGGATGTAGGGCGGGTCGAAGACAAATGCCTGCACCAGAAACAGGCCCAGGATGCTCACCGGAACGTTCAGGAAGAAGACCCAGCGCCAGGAGTAATCGGTGGTCAGCCAGCCCCCCAGCACGGGCGCCACGATGGGGGCCACCACGATGCCGATGCCGAAGAACGCCATGGCATGCCCGCGCTCTTCGTGCGGGAACGTCTCGAGGAGAATCGCGCGGGTGGTGGGCTGCAGCGACCCGCCCGCCGCTCCCTGCAGCACGCGAAACACGATCAGCAGCGGCAGGTTCGGCGCCAGCCCGCAGCACACGCTCGCAGCCGTGAACCCGATCACGGCCATGATCAGCAGCCGCTTGCGTCCGAAGTAACTCGCCAGCCAGCCCGAAAGCGGCAGAACGATGGCGTTCGAAACCAGGTAGGAAGTCAGCACCCACGTGGCTTCGTCCACCGAGGCGGACAGGTTCCCGGCGATGTACGGCAGGCTGACGTTCACTGCCGAGGTGTCCACCAGTTCCATGATCGCGCTCGCCATCACGGCGAACGCCACCAGCCAGCGTCCCAGTTTCGGGTTGGATTCAAATGCCCCGGGGCCCATTCAGTTTCGTGGTAGCCGTGCCGCGCGATCCACCGCCGCGATCCGGAATTCCGGAGGAACCGGCGGACCCCCGCTTGAACTACAGCCCGGCCAAGACTTCGCCCGCGTGGCCCGCGGCTTTCACTTTGGAGTAGATCTTCTCGATACTGCCGTCCGGCCCGATCACGAAAGTGCTGCGCTCGATGCCTATCACCTTCCTGCCGTACAGGGTCTTCTCTTTCCAGACGCCGAAGGCTTCGGCCGCCACTTTCTCGTGGTCGGCCAGCAGCGTAAACGGCAGGTCATACTTGTTCTTGAACTTCGCCTGAACGGCGGATTTGTCGGGAGACACGCCGATCACCGCGACGCCCTTTTGGGTGAACCCCTTGATGTCGTCGCGAAACTCGCAGGCCTCCACCGTGCATCCCGGCGTATCCGCCTTGGGATAGAAATACAGCACGACGCGCTTGCCTTTCAGGTCCGAAAGGCGAAACTCCTCGCCGCTCTCGGTCTGAAGCTCTATATCGGGAGCCGGGTCGCCTTCCTTCAGCATGTTTCTCCTCCTCGGAGCCTGCTCTTGAGCAGGTCCGTCACCACCGTTACGTTGGCTTGGCCGCGCGTGGCGCGCATTGCCTGGCCCACCAGAAAATTCAGGACTGTCGCCTTGCCTCCGCGGTACTGCTCCACCTGCCTGGGATTCAGGGCGATCACTTCCTCGATCACCTTCTCGAGCGCGCCCGTGTCGCTGATCTGCTTCAATCCCTCTTTTTCCAAAATGGCGGCGGCCGGCTCCCCGCTCGTAAACATTTTCGGGAAGATCTGCTTCGCCAGTTTGCCCGAAATCTCGCCACCGGCGATGCGCTTCACCAGGTCGCCCAGGGTTTCCGCGCTGACGGGCGATTCGCCGATCTCCTTGCCCTCCGCCTTCAGCAAGCCCATCAGGTCGCCCATCACCCAATTCGCGGTGGTCGTCGGGTCCCCCGACAGGCGCGCCGCGGTCTCGAAATACTCGCTCGCGGCGCGCGTGGCCGTAAGCACTTCCGCGTCGTACTCCCGCAGTCCGAAATCGGCGACGAAGCGGGCCCGCTTGCGCGCGGGCAGCTCCGGCATGCCGGCGCGGATCTCCGACAGCCAGGCTTCGCTCACCCGCAGCGGCACGAGGTCCGGCTCGGGAAAATAGCGGTAGTCGTGAGCATTTTCCTTGCTCCGCATGCCGAAGGTCTCGCCGGCATCCGCGTTATACAGGCGGGTCTCCTGCTCGACCCTGCCGCCGCCTTCGAGAAGCGCCACCTGTCGCGCGATCTCGTATTCCAAAGCCTGCTTCAGGAAGCGGAACGAATTCAGGTTCTTGATCTCGGCCTTGGTGCCTAACTTCTCCGCGCCGCGCAGCCGCACCGAAACGTTGGCGTCGCAGCGCAGGTGCCCTTTTTCCATATCGCAGGTGGAGACTTCCACGAATTGCAGCACCTGTTTCAGCTCGGTCAGGTAGGCGTACGCCTCGTCGGAGCTCCGCATATCGGGCTCGCTCACGATTTCGATCAGCGGCGTGCCGGAGCGGTTGAGGTCTACGTACGAAGAACGGTCGGAATCGCGGAAGCCGTCGTGGATGCTCTTGCCGGCGTCGTCCTCCATGTGGACCCTTGTGATGCCGATGCGCTTGGCCTCGCCGTTCACCACGATATCGACGTAGCCGTGTTCGGCCAGCGGTTCGTCGTATTGCGAGATCTGGTAGCCCTTGGGCAGGTCGGGGTAAAAATAATTCTTGCGGGCGAAGCGCGACGCCGGGCGGATCTCGCAGTTCAGCGCCAGGCCGGCCTTGACGGCGTATTCTACGGCCTGGCGGTTCAACACCGGCAGCGCCCCCGGCAGCCCCAGGCAGACCGGGCACACGTTCGTATTGGGCGGGGCGCCGAAACCCGACGGGCAGCCGCAGAAAATCTTGGTCGCGGTGGCCAACTGAACGTGGACTTCGAGCCCGATCACAGGCTCGTAGCGCGCGATCGCCTCGGGCGTCGCCAGGTCGATAGCCGATGAAGACATGGTGTCTTATTATTATGGCGCGGTGCGCGCGGGCCTGGGGTTAAGACGGTCTTCGAGCGTGCGCACGAACTGCTGGAGCGCCTTGCGGTCGGCGTCCTGCCACTTCACCACCACGAAGTAGTTGCGCGCATAGAAGAACACGGTGTCGGCCGAAGGGTGCCAGCGCTGCACGAGTTCCAACGCCACGGCCGGTGAGCTCAACTGGTATAACCGTGCCTCGAGTTTTCCCGGACCCTGATAGGTGGCGCTCACGAGTTGGTCGATTGCCGTCCGCGGCACCGGGTCGGGCGCGTCCCAGGCGGAGACGGTGCGAAGGCCGGTGCGATGCCAAACACCGGCTACGGCTTCGGTGAAGAGATCGGGGGGCGGCTCGGGTTTGCTGCAGGCCGCGGAAACCAGAGGCAGCAGCAGCCATTTGCGGCGCGTCATTAAGTCGATTTTGACACGCCCGGTGCTACCATCGCACTTATGGGGAAGTTCCGCCCGGCGCGGGGAAGAAGATCGAATGCGGCGCGCCCGCCGCAAGGCGCTGTGGCATGCGTGGTTTTCGTGATCGCCGGCATGCTCCTGGTGATGCTGTTTTTATATTTTGTACTGCGAAGTTCAAGCTCTTGATCGACATGCGAACGGATAACCGGCAGCCCGAAGAAATGCGCCCTGTCCAGATTGAGACTGGAGTGCTGGTGACGGCGGAGGGTTCCGCGCTGATCAAGGTGGGGAGCACCCACGTGTTGTGCGCGGCGTCGGTGGAGGATACCGTGCCGCCGTTCCTCCGCAACTCCGGCAAGGGATGGGTCACCGCGGAATATTCCATGCTGCCGCGTGCCACCGCCAAGCGCACGCCGCGCGAAGTCACCAAGGGACGCCCGTCGGGCCGCACCCATGAGATCCAGCGGCTCATCGGACGCTCCCTGCGCTCGGTGGTCGACACCGCTGCGCTCGGCGAGCGCACCGTGATCGTGGATTGCGACGTGATCCAGGCGGATGGCGGCACCCGCACCGCGTCCATCACCGGCGCCTACGTGGCGCTGGCCCTGGCGCTCCGCCAACTGGTGCAGTACGGCGCCTTGAAATCGCTGC
This sequence comes from Bryobacterales bacterium, assembly GCA_963794265.1. Taxonomy (GTDB): domain Bacteria; phylum Acidobacteriota; class Terriglobia; order Bryobacterales; family Bryobacteraceae; genus CAWCDJ01. Next base: position 1,012,279 of record CAWCDJ010000003.1, on the reverse strand, counting down.
CCCTGCGCGATTCGGTGGCCGCCACCAGCGTTGGCCTGGTGCGCGGCGCGCCCATGCTGGACCTCTGCTACGAAGAGGATTCCCAGGCCGATGTCGATATGAACGTGGTGATGACCGGCGGCGGCCGCTTCGTCGAAGTGCAGGCCACGGCCGAACACACCCCCTTCGACGATGCCCAGATGGCGCGGATGATGGAGTTGGCGCGCGCCGGGATCTCCGGCCTGGTGGAAATCCAGCAGAGGGCCATCGCATCTTGATCCGCCTCTATTGCGCTACCGGCAATCCCGGAAAGCTCCGGGAATTCCGACTGGCCGCCGGGCAGGCTCCGGTGGACGTGGAACTCATGCCGGGGTTCCGCGAGATTCCGGCGTGCGTCGAAGACGGCGCCACTTTCGAAGAGAACGCCATCCTCAAGGCGCGGCACTACGGCCGGCACGTTTCCGGATTGCTGTTCGCCGACGATTCGGGCCTGGAGGTGGATGCTCTCGGCGGCGCCCCGGGGGTCTACTCCGCGCGCTTTTCCGGACCGGGCTCGACCGACGAATCCAACAACCGCCTGCTGCTCGAGAAACTCCGCGGCGTGGAGCAGCGCGCGGCGCGCTTTGTGTGCGTCATCGCGCTGGTCGAAGACGGCGAGCTTCGCGGCACCTACCGCGGATCGGTGGAGGGCACGATTCTCGACCAGCCGCGCGGAACCGCCGGGTTCGGGTACGATCCCTTGTTTTATTACGCGCCCTTCGGGGGCACTTTCGGCGAAATCGATGGCGACCGGAAATTCTCGGTCAGCCACCGGGGCCAGGCCTTGAGAAAGATGCTCAGTAGGATAGGCCTCCCGGCCTGTCCAGCCGGTCCTGGCTCGGCCTAGCTTAGGTTCCGGTTCCTCTTCCGCTCCGCCGCCCGCTCATCCAGTTTCAGCTTCAGCGGCAGCAGCACGCGCAGGGCGAACAGGTTCACCAGGGCCAGTGTCACGGCCATCACGAACCGGTCCTGCGCCACCGCCGCACCCACCACGCCCGTATTCCAGATACTCGCCGCCGTCGCGGTGCCGTGCACGCTGCCTTCGGATTTCAGGATCGCGCCGCCGCCGATGAACCCGATTCCCGCCACCAGCCCCTGAATCACCCGCGATTGCGCATCGAGGCTGTGCTGATACGCCGTTGTGCTCAGCAGCACGTAGCCGCAGCTTGCCATCGCGACCAGCGGAAACGTCCGGACCCCGACAGCCTGGGCTTCCACTTCGCGGTGCCAGCCGATCGGCAGCGCAAGAATATACGCCAGCAGCAGGCGCCCGATGTCGCCCCCTTCCGAGCCCCAGTTGATCGCGAAGGCCATACGTGCGGTTATACCACCCCGGATGCCGGCCGCGAATTCTCTTTTCACGCCGAAACATTTCCTGTAAATTATGTTTATGCGGGATAGTGACGATTCGTCCGTCTGGAAGAGCCTCGCTGTGGCGTTCGGCGATGGCTTGGCCTTCGGCGTCGGCATGAAACTCACTCAGAACGCGCAGCGGCAGGCCCTCCCCCCGGCACCCGCCGATACGGGAACGGCGCTCAACCCCCCCGACCGCAAGATGCTCGAAGCTGTGAGCGGCGCCCTGGACGCCCGGCTCACCGAACACATCGCGCAGGTGGACCGCCGCCTCGCCGATATGGAAGCCCGGATTTCGATCGAAACCGGGACGCTCGAACGGCAGGACCGCTCGCTTGCGGCCCGCATCGAGCAGGATATCTCCACCCTGAAGAGCCAGGTGATCGCCCTCAACCGGGAATTCGCGGAGCAGGTTGGCCGGATCGTCTCCGAACGGGTGGCCGCCGAGGTCCAGGCGCGCACCGCGGGGATCGAGCACTCTCTCCGCGCGCAGGCCATGGATGCGGCCGACGATGCCGTGCTGGAGCGGCTCGCCCCGGTCCGCGCCGAAGTGGCGCGCAAAGACCGGGAAATCGCCGAGTTGCAGCAAAAGGCCGCCGCCATCGACTCGAACGTCTTCGAATTCATTCTCGCGATGGGAGAAATGTGCCGGCAGGCGGCCGAACGCCTGTCGCCGCCCGCCAAATCCGGGCCGCAGACGCCCACCGCCACTGTCGAGGCTCCCGCCGCCGAAGCCCCCGCACCCGAGGCAAACCCGCCCTCCGTGAAGGACTTTCCGCCGGCGGACCCCGGGGCCGAACTGCGCGAACATTTCGACCGCCCGCCAGAGCCCTCCGCGCCCAGCTTCTCCGAGATTCGGAAGCCCTCCGGCTTCTGGCGCATGCCCCTGGTATCGTCGTTTCTGGTGGCCGCCGCCGGCCTCGCGATGCTCCATTTTCTGTAGCGCCGCGCGTGCTATCCTGTTTCGCGTCCTCATGAAAATTACGAGTGTACGTTCCTTCCTGCTCTCGTACCCGTTCCCCGAGCCGATCCGGCTTCCATTCTGGGGCGGTGAGCGCACCTTGATCAAACGCGACGCGATGGTCATCCGGGTGGAAACCGACGCCGGCTTGGTCGGTTACGCGCCCGGACCCGGCAGCGAGGTGGCCCACCGGGCGATCGAGCGCGTCGTCGCTCCCTTTCTGGTGGACCGCATTCTGGCCGACCCCGACGCTCTGCGCGTGCTTTTCGCCCATGGGCCGGGCGCCGACCCGGAACTTCTCAAAATCTATTGCTCGGTGGAAATCGCCCTCTACGACCTCACCGGAAAAGCGCTCGGGCTCCCGGTTTCGGAGCTGTTGGGCGGCCGCGTGCGAGACCGCATCCGCCTCTACGGCAGCGCCGGGATGTACATGCCGGCGGCGGCCTACGCGGCGGAAGCGGCCGCCGTCTCAGAATTGGGGTTCAGGGCGTATAAAATGCGCCCCGCTCAAGGCCCCGAACAGGATCTCGAAGCTGTGCGCCTGATGCGTCAGGCCGTTGGCCCGGATTTCGACCTCATGGTGGATGCCCATACCTGGTGGCGCATGGGGGACCGCAGCTACAGCCTGGAGACCGTCGAAGAACTGGCCTCCGGGATGGCCGAATATAACATCGCGTGGCTCGAAGAGCCGCTGCCGCCCGACGATCACGCCTCCTATCTGCAGCTTAAAGAGAAGGACCTGGTCCCGCTCGCCAGCGGCGAGCACGAGCCGAATGAGCAGCGCTATCTCGACCTGATCCTAACCCAGGCCGTGGATTATGTTCAGATGGACGTCTGCTGCCAGGGCGGCTACAACCTCGGCCGTCGCCTCTTCGCCGAAATCGCGCGGCAGGACCTGCGGTTTGCCTTCCACAGTTGGGGCACGGCGCTGGAGGTAATCGCCGCCGCGCACCTCGGCATCTGCTGGCCCGACACCGTGGTCGAGTGGCTCGAGTATCCGTGCTATTCCTCGCCGGACCGCGCCGGCATGTATCCGTTTCCGCTGGCTGCGGAAATCCTGGCACAGCCGCTCGAGTTGAACGCGGGCGACCTGATCGTTCCGCGCGCCCCCGGATTGGGGGTCGCGGTGGACGAATCGGTCTTCGAACGCTATCCGTGGATTCCCGGGCCGTGGTCGTTTTTTCACACTGACAGCCCGCGCGAGACCCGCGCGGTCACTTCCGACCACAGCCTCAAGTGGGATGCCGGCCCGGCCTGACGCTACAATGTGAAGATGCCGGAAATTTTAAGAATTGCGGATCGCGAGTTCCGCTCGCGTCTCATTGTGGGCACGGGTAAGTACCGCACTTTCCAGGAGATGAAGCGGTGCCACGAGGAAAGCGGAGCGGACATGGTCACCGTGGCGGTGCGCCGCGTGAACCTTACGGACCGCTCCAAGGAATCGCTGCTCGATTACATCGATCGCTCCAAAATCTTCATTCTTCCGAATACGGCGGGCTGCTACAACGCCGAGGATGCCGTCCGAACCGCCATGCTGGCGCGGGAAGTGGGCCTTTCCAACTGGATCAAGCTGGAAGTGATCGGCGACGAAAAGACTCTGTTCCCGGATAATGCCGGGCTGCTCGAAGCCACCCGGATCCTGGTCAAAGAGGGTTTCGTGGTTCTGCCCTACACCAATGACGACGTGGTGAACGCCCGCAAGCTGATTGACGCCGGCGCCGCCGCGGTCATGCCCCTGGCCGCCCCCATCGGCTCCGGGCTGGGTGTGCAGAATCCCGCCAACCTGAGGATTATGCGGGAGATGATCACCTCGGTCCCGATGATCGTGGATGCCGGCGTGGGTACCGCGTCGGATGCCTCGGTAGCTATGGAATTGGGTGCCGACGGTGTGCTCATGAACACCGCGATCGCCGCCGCCGAAGATGCTGGCAAGATGGCCCGCGCCATGAAACTGGCGGTGGAAGCCGGCCGCTTGGCATGGGAGGCCGGCCGCATGCCCAGGAAGCTTTACGCCAGCGCGTCGAGCCCGCTCGCCGGCGTCGTGGGTTCCGTGTAGGGTAGGCCTCCCGGCCTGCCCAGGCGCGCGGGGCGCGTCTCACCTTGTGTTACTATTCCGTTTTTGCGGGCGCACCGCCTGCAAGGCGCGACCGAAGGGAGTCAATCCGTGAAAGTCTACGAAAGCAAGGACATCCGGAACGTCGGTGTGGTGGGCCACGGCGATTCCGGCAAGACGACGCTCACCGCCGGTTTGCTCTTTACCGCCGGAGCTACCAACCGCCTGCTCCGCGTGGATGAAGGCAACACGATCACTGATTTTGACGAGGAAGAAGTCCAACGCAGAATCACGATCTCTACAGCCATCGCCGTGGCGGAGTGGAAGAAAGCCAAGATCAACCTCCTGGATACTCCCGGATACAACATCTTTATTAACGATGCGCGGGCGTCTCTGATCGCAGCCGACTCCGCGCTGGTGGTGGTGGACGGCGTGGCCGGCATCGAGGTCCAGACCGAGAAGGTCTGGCAATTCGCCAACGATTACAAACTGCCGCGGGCTTTGGTTATCAACAAGCTGGACCGCGAGCGGGCGGATTTCAACCGCGCCCTTGAAAGCGTGCAAGCCGCCTTCGGACGCGCCGCGGTGCCCATCCAGATCCCCATCGGGGCGGAGCGCGATTTCTCCGGCGTGGTAGACCTCATCCGCATGCGGGCCTTCACCTACGCGCCGGATGGCGACGGCAAGGGAAAGGAAGGCGACATCCCGGCCAATTTGGCTGAGACCGCCCAGAGCGCGCACGAAGCGCTGGTGGAGTTGGTCGCCGAGGGCAACGACGCCCTCATGGAAGAATTTTTCGACAAGGGCACGCTGCCCGCCGAGCACATTATCGAGGGTCTCCGGCAGGGCGTGCGCGAAATGCGCATTTTCCCGGTGATGTGCGCGTCGGCCCTGCATAACCAGGTGAGCGACCTGGTGCTCGATTTCATCGTGGAGAACTTCCCCGCGCCCGCCGGACGCGAAGTCGCGACGGCCGACGGCGCACAGCGGATTTCGGAAAGCGGACCTGCCTCCAGCTACGTTTTCAAGACTACGGCCGACCCCTTCGCCGGCCGGATCAACTTCTTTAAGGTGTACAGCGGGGTCGTCAAGAACGATGCCAACCTCCAGAACCTGACCCGCTCATCGTCCGAGCGGCTGGCGCACGTCAGCAGCCCCTTCGGCAAGACGCTCCAGCCGGTCACGGAACTGCACGCGGGCGATATCGGTGCGGTGGCCAAGCTCAGAGACACCTTAACCGGCGACACGCTGGCGGAAAAGGGCCTCAGTGTGACCTATCCGCCCGTCAAACTGCCCGAGCCTTCGATCGCTTTCGCCATCGAAGCCAAATCGCGCAACGACGAAGACCGCATGGGCAACGCGGTGCACCGCATCCTCGAGGAAGACCAGTCGCTGCGCTTCTACCGCGACCCGCAGACCCGCGAGTTCCTGCTGGCCGGCGCCGGCCAGCAGCACGTCGAGATCGTGGTAAGCCGGTTGAAGAAGCGGTACGGCGTGGATGTGACCCTCAAGGCGCCCAAGATTCCCTACCGCGAGACCATCCGCGGGTTCGCCGACGTGCAGGGCCGCCACAAGAAACAGACCGGCGGCCACGGCCAGTTCGGCGACTGCTGGATCAAGATGGAGCCCCTGCCCCGCGGCGCCAATTTCGAGTTCTCCAACGAGATTTTCGGCGGCGCCATCCCCAAGAACTTCATCCCCGCCGTCGAGAAGGGCATCGTGGAAGCTGCGGAGAACGGTTTTCTCGCCGGGTATCCCATGGTGGATTTCAAAGTCACGGTGTACGACGGCTCCTACCACGATGTGGATTCCTCGGAACTGGCATTCAAGCTGGCCGCCCGGAAGGCGTTCAAAGCGGCCATGCAGCAGGCCAAGCCGACCCTGCTCGAACCGATCATGAACGTGGAAATCCAGGCTCCGGTGGAGTATGCGGGCGACCTGATGGGCGACCTCAACGGCCGTCGCGGACGCATCTCTGGCATGGAGACCAAAGGCAGCACGCAGTTCATTCGCGCCCAGGTGCCCATGGCCGAAATGCTGAACTACCAAAACGATTTGACGGCCATGACGCAGGGGCGCGCCTCCTTCACCATGGAATTCGATCACTACGATTTCGTGCCGCAGTTGCAGGCCGATAAGATCATTGCAGCCGCCAAGGCGGCCAAGGCTGGCGAAGAGGAAGAAGAAGAGTAATCGTGTACGGTTGGACACTGCCCCGTACCGTTTGGACACACGGGCGGGGCGGTTTTCCACCTCCGGGTTGCGTTGCACACCGTGCTTGTTGTAACCTTTGAAGGTTCGTACCGGGCGACGGCCCGCGGAAGTAGTTTATTTTCAGTACCTGAGGCTGTAGATGGACGATCGCAAGAAGACGTTCCTATCTGTTTTCCTACTCGCCGTAGCCCTCCTTCCCGCCGGATGCGGTTATACTCAGCAAACGGGTTTCCAGACATCCTTCCTTCCAGCCGCTCCCAGGGCGGCCGACCTGGCCGCCGAAATCGCCCCGCCTCCAGCCGTGGAAACGAATATTTACCTGCACGACGTAGCGCCGATTCTTCTCTCAAACACTTCCCTGCTCCCCCGCAAGACCGATGCCGACACGCTGCTTCTGCGCGCCGAACAGAGCTTCGAGCGCGGCAAGCGCTTTTACCAGGCCAACGACATCTCGAACGCCCGCAACGAGTTCAATACGGCTGTCGATCTGATCTTCCAGGCCGTCGAGCAGAATCCGTCTCAAAAGCTGGAGTGCGGGCGCCGTCTCGACGAGATGGTGGATGCGATTCACCGCTTTGACCTTGCCGGCCTGGGCGCTTCGGCCAACGTCGAGGAAGGCAAGTTCGAAAAGGCACCTCTCGAAGACCTGCTGCAGATGACCTTCCCGGTGGATCCCAAGCTCAAAGATCGCGTCAGGGCGCAGGTGGCGTCAACTGTTTCGCAGTTGCCGCTTTCGGTCAACGACACGGTGCTGGGCTACATCAATTATTTCTCGACCCGCGGCCACAAGACCATCATTGCGGCCACCGAGCGGTCCGGCCGCTACCGGCCCATGATTCAGCGGGTCCTCGACGAAGAAGGCGTGCCGCAGGAACTGATCCACCTGGCGCAGGCCGAATCCGGCTTCATCCCACGCGCGGTTTCGCGCAAGGCCGCCGGCGGAATGTGGCAGTTCCTGGTGTGGCGCGGCAATGAGTACGGCCTGGCGCAGACGAAGTATACGGACGATCGCATGGATCCGGAAAAAGCCACCCGCGCGGCCGCCCGCCATCTGCACGACCTGTACAACGAATTCGGCGACTGGTACCTGGCGATCGCGGCCTACAACTGCGGCCCTGGAGTGGTCGAAAAGGCCGTGGAACGCACCGGCTACGCGGATTTCTGGGATCTCCGCTCGCGCGGCGTGCTCCCCGCGGAGACTACAAATTATGTGCCGATCATTCTGGCCATGACGATCATGGAGAAGAACCCGGCCGCTTATGGTCTCGAGAATCTGCAGCTCGACGCGCCCATCGAATACGACACCATCGAAGTGACGGCGCCCACCAGCCTGGCACTGGTGGCCGACATCACCGATACGTCGATGACGCAACTGCTTGAGCTGAACCCGGCGGTGATTCACGGCAACACCGTGCCGGCCGGCTACTCCATGCACGTTCCCAAGGGCAGCGGCAACCGGTTGATGGCCGCGCTCCAGTTGATTCCCCGGGAGCATCGCGATTCCTGGCGGCTGCACCGCGTCTCGATGGGCGAGACCCTGGCGAGCATCGGCAAGCGCTACGGCGCAACCCCGAACAGCATCGTCGCGGCGAATCACCTGCAGTCGGCCGAGGCTCCGGAAGGCGAGAGCTTGCTGATTCCGGCGGTGGAGCGCGTTCCGGTCGTGAAGCACAGGGTCACGCGCAGTTCGTCCCGGCGCCGCGGCGCGCGGGTCTCTACTGCTTCCCATCGCGCGACAGCCTCCCGCAGAGCATCCGGCAGAGCCCGGGCGATTTCCACCCGCAGGAAACCCGAGGCAGTGGTGGCGCGCGCCGCCGCCCGTTAGACTGAATTTCCTTTTCCCCGCGAGGCCTCCGTTTTCGCTATTGCCTGCCCGTCAAAAAGGGGTATTCTAGGTTTGGTTGTGCCCTGAATACAGGAGGCTTGTTTAATGTTCGATCGCCCGCTATTCGCTGCCAAAGACGAAGACGAGATGGAAGACTTCCAGGACTACGAGGACGAAGAGCACGAGGAATTGACCTCGAAGCTCGACGAATACGAGTCGGAGGACGAAGAAGATGAGGAGGAAGAGGAGATAGCCATTGTGGTCGCTCCGCTTCCTGTGGCCGAACCAGCGCCGGCTCCCGTCGAGGAAACGGCGGCTCCGCAGCCTCAGGCTGAGCCCCTTCCGAAGAAGCCGGTGAAGAGGGCTGCAGCGCCCAAAAAAGCCCCGGCGAAGAAAGCCCCTGTGAAGACCGCCGCCAAAAAAGCCCCGGCCAAGAAGGCTCCCGCCGCCAAGACAGCAGCCAAAAAGGCACCCGCCAAAAAGGCGCCCGCGAAGAAGGCCGCGGTGAAGAAGACTGCGGTGAAGAAGACTGCGGCGAAGAAGACTTCCGCCAAAAAGCCCGCTGCCAGGAAACCCGCGCCCAAGCCGGCCGCGGCAAAGAAGGCCGCCAAAAAGGCATCCGGCGCGAAGAAGAGCGGGAAGAAGCGTTAGCGGTTCTTCCGTATTCCGCGGCGGCCGGCCAACCGTGCTCCGGCCGCCCACGGAAGAACGGGAGTTAAGTTGTGGGATTGGCTTCGGTCTTGTTTACGACCCGCCGGCAGCGCTCGAAAAGTTCCAGCAGCGCGTCCGCCTGTTCCTCCGGCGAGCGGGTTACCGGCTTCCCCGAAAAGCCCGCCGACGAGCCTGAGGATTTGCCATAGCCGGTGGTTCCGACAATGAATTTCGTCAGTTCGAGAGCGACTTCGTCTTTGCTGCGCAAGGCGGCGGCAGCCGCGGGGGCAGCGTCGTTGCCCGTGGGAGTTCCGGTAGTGGGAGGTCCTGGTTCCGCCATGAGTAATCGATTCCTCCGGTAATTACTTTCGACGTGTTACAACTCTAGGTTACTTCATTTTCTTTCCGATGCCCCTCATGGCTGTCCGGCACGTTCGAAAAATGCGCGGAGGCGCCCAGTCGCACCTGCTGGAGGCGGATGACGGGCATTGGTACGTTGTGAAATTCCGCAACAACCCGCAGCACCGGCGCATTCTGGTCAATGAGTTGATCGCATCGGTGTTCCTCGAATACTTGCAGATCGCTGCACCGCCCACCGCGTTCATCCTGCTCACGCCGGAGTTTCTGGCCGCCCATCCGGATGTGCACATGACCTACGGAACCCGGCGCCTCGAAGTCGAACCGGGCTGGCATTTCGGCTCGCGCTACCCCGGAGACCCGGCCCGCACGGCGGTCTACGATTTTCTTCCGGATGCCCTGCTGCCCTCCGTCGCCAACCTCGCCGATTTTCGCGCCATCCTGGTGTTCGATAAGTGGACCGCCAATTCCGATGGACGCCAGTGCGTGTTCTACCGCGCCCTGTTGCGGCGTCCCGAACAGACCGGCCGAAACCCGCGCGCCGGGTTTGTCGCCTGGATGATCGACCACGGCTTCGCGTTCAACGGCCCACACTGGGACTTCCCGGAATCCGCGGTACAGGGCCTTTACGCGCGCCGCCTGGTCTACGATGCGGCGCACTCGCTCGATGATTTTCAACCCTGGCTCGACCAGGTGGTTCATTTCCCCGAAGAGGTGGTCGACCGGGCCTGGAAACAGATTCCGCCCGAGTGGCTCGAAAACGAAGAGGACGCGCTCGACCAGATGCTGGAACGCCTCTTCGAAAGGCGCCGGCGGGTGCCCGAACTGATTGCCGCCTCGCGCGATGCCCGATCCAATCCTTTTTCGAACTGGATCGGCGCAAGCGGGGAGTTAAAATAGCTTCGTGCTCCATCGTCACATCCTTCACAACGAATCGATCCGGGATTACGCGGATCCGCTGCTTTCTTCCGGACAGGTCGGCCTGCTGGCAGGCTGGGGCGTGTTCACCACGTTCCGCGTGGCGGAGGGAGTGCTGTTCGCCTGGGATCGCCACTGGGCCCGCCTGACGCGCGACGCCGCGGCCTTCCACGTACCGCTGCCCGAAGATCCCGAAGCGCTGCGGCGAAGGCTGTTGAGGCTCGTCGAAGCCAACCAGGCCTGGAATTCCACCCTGCGGCTGGCGTTCGTGCGCAACGGCGGCGGCATGTGGGCCAACCCGCGGCCCGACCGCGCCGTGGACGTGATCGCCCTGACCGCCGATTCGAAGAACTGGGGCGATGGTGTCAGACTGGCGGTGCAGGAGCAGGCGCGCCACGCCGCCAGCCCCTTCGCCGGCACCAAGATTCTCTCCTGGTCGATGAACCTCACCTGGCTCGAAACGGCGCAGCGGCGCGGCTTCGACGAGGTGATCCTGCTCAACGAGCGCGGCGAAGTGGCCGAGTGCACCTCCGCCAACATCTTCGCGGCCAGGGGGAACCAGGTTTCTACACCGCCCCTCGGTTCGGGCTGCCTGCCCGGCATCACCCGTGAAGTGGTGCTAAGCGAAGTGCACGTTCCGGGGATCGAGTTGATCGAAAGACCGCTCCTTCCGGAGGACCTGGAATGCGCCGACGAGGTCTTCATCACCTCTACCACGCGCGATCTGCTGCCGGTTCTGGAGATCGAAGGCCGCAAACTGCGATCGACGGGGCAGACCCGGATCCCCTTGCAGCAAGCCTTCTCGGATTATGTGGGAACGTACGTGGCGGAGCACCGCGCGGCTCCGGTGGGGTAAGGGCCAAAAAAAAAGGTTCCAAGTGATCCGATTTCCAGCCTTGTCCTCCGCCGGCATGCACGGCACTGGACACAGCAGCCGAAAATTCCGGGCGCCTCGCATCCAAACTCCCCGATTGCCGTTTTCTCCGGCTACCGGATCAATGCCTGAACGCGCGCCGCAGATTCTTTCCGGCCGGGACCGGAAGCTCGCGACGGCCTTTCGCTCGCCAGTAACGACCTGCGCTTTCGCGAGCTCGATTACCGGGTCAACGCTCCCAACCTGCCGCTTCGCTCCTCAAACCGATTGCTTCCGCCGTCCGTTCGGCCTTCCGCTCCGCAGCCACCACCGGTTTGCCCCGGTGCCAGCTGTTTCGTAACGTCAGCCCGTTGCGGCTTTCGCAACCGATTCGACCTGTTGCCTGTACGGCTTCCACTCCCCTTCGGGGCTCTTACCCCCCTAAGGATCACAGCGGTAACCAACGAGCCTCAAGCCAGCCCGCCTTCCAATCGCGCCCGATCTCCGTTCGCTCCCCGCCGCCGCTTCTATCACTAGTACCGGCTGCGGATCACCGTTCCCGTTCCGCTTCGCTTTCGGAGGCTCGCTGTTCCTCAAACCTCTTGGAACCTTCCCCAATATGCTCCCGAAGCCTTTTGGCGTCAACAAAATTTCGTGATCGCGCGGACCGATTTCAACAACATTTATTAGCTTGTGTTTCGAATCAGTTACGGAAGCCAGACAGTGGATTGCCTGTGCATAAAACGGGCCGTTCCAAGCTTGTTTCGAGCTTACGAGGCGGTAGCCATGCGGCGGTGGTCCTTCAGGATGCAGCGGTCCATCACCACCGCCAGACCGGCCTCTTCCGCGCGCCGCGCAGCGGCCGGGTGGCTCACGCCCTCTTGCATCCAGACCAGCTTCGCCCGCTTGCGAATGGCCGCCTCCACAATCCCCGGCACGAACTCCGGGCGGCGGAAAATGTCCACGATATCAATAGGTTCGGGGACGGAATCGAGATCCGGATAGCTCCGTTCGCCAAGCACTTCGGTCTCTCCCGGGTTGATCGGGACGATGCGATAGCCGGAACGCTGCAAATACTCCGCCACGCCATAACTCGGCCGGAAACGCTTGCTCGACAGACCCACTACGGCGATGGTTCTGGATGCCTGCAGCAACTCGGAAACCCGGCTCATTCGGACACCTGCCGGCGGGCGCCCGTTTCCCCGCCACCCGGTCTGAGAGCGTGCTGAAGCTTGCGGATTTCGGGCTCGGTAAGGTATCGGAAAGCGCCGGGTTTGAGCGGTCCCAACTCCACCGGACCGATCCGCACCCTCTTCAGTTTTTCGACCAGCAAGCCGAAGTGCTTGAACATCAGTCGGATTTGTTGGTTCCTACCCTCGAACAGGCGCACTTCATACCACGGGTTCTGGGCGGCACGGATCAGTTTCAAACCTGCTGGCCGGGTCCGGCGGCCGGCAATCGGGACTCCCGTCCGGAAGGCCTGCTCCTGTTCGGCGGTCAGGGTTCCGGTCACCTTCACCACATAGGTCTTGGGGAGGTGGCTGGCGGCCGAGGTGATCGCGTTGGCCAGTTCCCCGTCGTTGGTGAGCAAGAGCAACCCTTCGCTGCGATAGTCGAGGCGGCCCACCGGATAAACCCGCTCCTTCACGCCGCGGAGCAATTCCATAACCGTGGCGCGCTTCTGCGGATCGCTGACGGTGGTCACGGTGTTGTTCGGCTTGTTCAGAATCAGGTAGAGCTTGCGCTTGGGGGCGTGGATGAGCTTGCCGTCGACCTTGATGTGGTCGCGGTCGAGATCGGCCTTGCTGCCGAGTTCGGTGACCACCGCCCCGTTCACCATAACCCGCCCCTCTTGAATGATTTGCTCGGCCTGGCGGCGGGAAGCCACGCCGGCCTGGGAGAGAATCTTCTGGAGCCGTTCCTCAGGCATCAGCCTTCTTCCGTTTCCGGCGCTTTGGGCTGCAGTGGAGCTTCCGGCTCCGCTTCTGCCTCTGCCGCGGGCGGCGCCTGCTCCGCAGCTTCCGGACCAGCATCGGAGAATGCCATTCGGCGGATTTCCTCGAACTCTTTGAGCGAGGGAAGCTCGCTCAGATCCTTGAGCCCGAACTGGATCAGGAATTCCCTGGTGGTCTTATAGAGGATCGGCTTTCCAATCACGTTCTTGCGGCCGGCAACCGCGATCAGCTTGCGGTCGAGCAGGGTCTTCAGCACACCGGCCCCCTGAACCCCGCGGATCTCCATGATCTCGGGAGCCGTCACCGGCTGCTTATAGGCAATCACGGCCAGCGTTTCGAGGGCTGGGAGCGACAGTTTGAGCGGCGGCTTCAGGCTCTTCACGAAGGCACGCACGGCCTCGTGGTGCTCCGGCTTGGTAGCCATCTTGTAGCCGCCGGCCACTTCGCGGATCGTAATGCCGTGCTCCGGCTTCTCGAACTCGGCGATCAGCTGTTCGAGCAGCCCGCGGACTCGTTCCGCCGGCTGCTGGAGCGTGGCGGCGATCTGGGCGAGCGTCAGCGGCTCCTCCGCCACGTAGATGATGGCCTCCAAGACGGCCCTGAGCGGAACATCTTCGACCGGAAACTCGAGCGCCGGCTCCGCCTGGGCCAGGAGCTCGTCCATCGAAACCGCTTCCGCAGGAGAACCGGTTTCGCCAGCCGCTTCCGGTGTTTCCTGTGTGGGCGACGCCGGGTGTTCGTCGTTTTCCGGGCTTACGCCCTCCGGGGGTGTCTCCAATTCTTCCATGCCTGAATCAAATGTAGTCTTTTTCGATCGCCTGAAGTGGCTGCTCCGACCGAAACGTGTCGTCGAAATGAACGTGGCGCTGCAGGGCGATTTCGCCGAACAGGTCCTTTTGGGCGAGCTTCACAGCCTGCATCCGGACCAGCTCGAGCACCGCCAGGAACAGGGCAATCATGGCGCGCCGGCTGCGCTGCTGCTCGAAAAGCCGCAGGATGAACACCGGCTGGTCCTCGTTCACTTCCTGGAACTTCTCCCGAAGATAACGGACCATATCCGAGACCGTCACGTCGGCCGACTCCACTTCGTAAACCGGGCGGTTCCTGGCGCGCTCGAGCATTTCGCCAAAGGCCTTGACCAGGTCGAAGAGCGTGATCGCCAGGCCGGGGTCGTCGTCTTCGGAGGCAAATGCCTTGATTTGGGGATTTGACCAGACGTTTTCCTCAATCATGCGCTTCTGCTGCAACATTTCGGCGGCATTTTTGAACCGCTCGTGCTCGAGCAGCCGGTCCACCAGTTCCTGGCGCGGATCGTCCCCGGCATCATCTTCGGTTTCGAGGGCCGGGTCGCGCGGCAGCAGCATCTTCGACTTGATGTGGATCAGGGTGGCGGCCATGTAGACGAACTCGGCGCCCAGGTCGATGTCCATTTCCCGCGCCTTCTCCAGATAATCCAGGTACTGCTGGGTAATGGTCGCGATCGGAATGTCCTTAATATCGACCTGTTGCTTCCGGATCAGGTCCAGCAGCAGATCGAGCGGGCCGTCGTAATGGTCCAGGTGGACATTGAGAGGCGATGACACAATCATTCACGATAACATGAGCCACCGATACAGAAGAATCGTGGGGGGGTTCCCCTATTCGTACATCAATATCCTGTATTGACAGGATGGACATTCCCCGCGGGAATGGCGACCATTGTCATTACTTCAGGATCCATCTAGAAGATTTGCTGCCTGGGATAACCTTTCCGATTCGCTCGGCGTCTTTTCGTTGAATCCACATTCCCAGGTAGTAACGGGTCGTAATCGGGTGAGAGCGTAAGCATGCAAGCTTCGAGCGGGTATTCCACGTCCGAACCGGTCAGTGGAACAGCAACTTCTCTTGATTCCCCCGCCTCCGGGCCCTCGGCGCCGCCGAAGGAGCCGGAAAAGCGGCGGATGGCCGTGTGGGGCGCACTCGCGGTGGTGGTCGTTCTGGCTGGAGGCGCTGCTCTTTACTGGAGCGCGAGGCCCAATCGAAAAACCTCCGGGCGGGGTGGCGGGATCGTCTCGATTCCCACGGTTGCCGTTTCTGCCGGGGGGCTGGACGAGACGGTCCGGATCACCGGCACGATTGCAGCCCAGAATTTCGCGGCTCTGATGGCGCCGCGCATCCGGGGCAGCCGCGGCGACTTCAACCGGGGCGGCGGCGGCGGGGGCGGCGGAATGGATTTCAACCT
Organism: Bryobacterales bacterium; assembly: GCA_963794265.1. Taxonomy (GTDB): domain Bacteria; phylum Acidobacteriota; class Terriglobia; order Bryobacterales; family Bryobacteraceae; genus CAWCDJ01. The sequence goes on along the minus strand of CAWCDJ010000003.1, from coordinate 996,900 downwards.
CGTCCTGCTGAAACTGGAGACCGCCGGAACCCGCGTGAAGGCCGGCGACGTGGTGGCGCAGTTCGACCCTCAATTCCAGGCCCTGCGGTACGACGATTATAAGGATTCCGTAATTCAGCTGGAGAACACCATCCGGAAGATGAGGGCCAACCTGGCGGACACCAAGGAAGCCCACGACCAGAGCGTCCGGACCGCCAAAGCGGCCTGGGAGAGCGCCCTGCTGGACCTACAGACCATCGAGGTGCGTTCGCGCATCGATGCCGAGAAATACAAATTGAGCGCGGAAGAAACCGAAGCGCAGTACAAGCAACTGTTGGCGGAGTCGTCCCTGGTGGACGAATCCCAGCGGGCGGCGATTCGCTCCTCCGAGTTGAACCGCGATCAATCGAGAATCGAATTGCAGCGCGCCGAAAACAACGTGAAGCTGATGACCATAAAAGCCCCGATGAACGGCATCGTGGTGATGCAGAGCATCTTCCGCAACGGGGAATTCGGCCAGGTGCGGGAAGGCGATCAGGTATTTCCCGGAATGCCCTTCATGCAGATCGTGGATCCGACCTCGATGGTTCTCGATGCGACGGTCAACCAGGTGGATGCCGAGCGCCTGCGCCTGGGGATGAAGGCTGCCGTGCGGCTGGATGCCTATCCGGATCTGCGGCTTTCCGGCACGCTGGTGGGCATCGGGGCGATGTCTAAGACCAGCGCTTTCCGCGCCAGCTATGTAGGAGAAATCCCCGTCCGCATCAAGATCGAAGGTTCGGATTCGCGCCTGATCCCGGATCTCACCGGAAGCGCGCAGATCCTGCTGAACCGCGTCCCCGAGACTTTGCTCCTGCCGCGCTCGGCGGTCTTCGACGAAGCGGACGGTTCTTACGTGTTCGTGCAGGGTCCGGAAGGCTGGGCCCGCAAGAAGGTGGAACTGGGCCCGGCCAACTTCACCCAGACTTCGATCCGCTCCGGAGTACAAAAGGGGGACGTCATCGCGCTGCAGCGCCCGATTTAATCCGCCGGCGGACGGGCTGGAGTTGCAGTATCCGCAGGATCGTTATGCCATCTAAGGACCTAAAACCAAAACAGCGCCTGGGGCGCTCGCACCCCCAACGCGTGAAGATCATTACCTGGGTGGTGGGTTTGCTGTTGTGCGGCGGCGGAATGTACGCGGCCTACCACTACACCGGAACCACGGAAGTGGAAGTGGCGGTGGCGCGGGTGCGGCGTGCGGACTTCGTGATCAGCGTCCGGACGCGCGGCGACATTCGCAGCGCGCGTTCGACCATCCTGAAAGCGCCGCAGGTGCCGAATCTGCGCATCGTTCACCTGGCCGAGAACGGCCGCCCGGTCGGCAAGGGCGAGGTGGTGGTGGAGTTCGACGGCGTCACGCAGGAGCAGAACGTTCTGACGCGCACCACCAACGTGCGCGCGGCCGACGGCAATATCGTGCAGACCAAGGCCACCCAGAAGATGGACGACGAAGCCGACGCCATGAGCAAGATGACGTCGGAATACTCGCTGGAACGGGCCAAACTGGACGCCAGCAAGGCCGAGGTGCTGTCGAAGATCGACGGCGAGAAGAACCGGATCGCGGTGGGTGTTTCGGAAGGCAGCCTACAGGAAGTCAAGGCCTCGATCAACGCGCACGAGGTGGGCCACGAAGCGGATCTGAACCGGTTGACGCAAGCCCGGGACAAGGCCGTGCGCGACCTCAAACAGGCGCGGGACTATTTGCAGTTGATGCGGCTCCGGGCGCCCACCGACGGAATCGTCAACGTGCTGCCGAATTTCCGCTCGGCCGGCACGTTCGGACAGTCGACGCCGCCATTCAAGGAAGGCGACAACGTGTGGACGGGTGCGGAAATCGCCGAGATCCCGGACCTTTCGAACATGTACGTGAACCTGAGCCTGGAGGAAGTGGACCGCGGCAAACTGCAGTTGGGGCAGGCCGTCCGGGTGCGGGTGGACGCCATCCCCGACAAGGAATTCGACGCGACGGTGGACTATATCAGCCCGATCGCCAGCCTGGTGTTCAAGGGCGGGGCGACGCCCGAAAAGACGTTTCCGGCGCGGGCGACGTTGAAGAACCTCGACTCGCGCCTGCGGCCCGGGATGAGCTCCACCGCGGAGATCATCATCGAGCGGCGGCCGAATATGCTGCTGATCCCGGTGCGGGCGAGCTTCGACCAGAACGGCAGGCCGGCGGTGTACGTGCAGATCGGCAAGAATTTCGTGGTGCGGCCGATTCAGGTGGGGAAGAAGAATGACGAAGACATTATCGTGACCAGCGGACTGAAGGAAGGCGAGACCGTGACGCTCGAAAGCCCGGCCGAAGCGGCCAAGAGGGCTAAGAAGAAGCTGTAGCCGCGCGCAGGGATTCGTGACATGAAAAAGGCGATTTTTCGACTATTCGGTTTGGCCATTCTGGTGGCGGCGGGCTGGGGCGGCTACCGGTTGTTCAAACAACTGCCGGAACGGCAGGAGACCATTCCGACCGCCAAAGTGCAGCGCGGCGATGTGGTCATTCGCGCCTACTCGCGCGGCGAACTGCACGCAGTCCGGGCGCAAACCCTGACGGCCCCCAACCTGTTCGGCACCGTGCAGGTGACGCGCCTGGCGCCCATGGGAGCGCTGGCCAAGGAAAAAGACCTGATTGTGGAGTACGACGATTCCGAACGGCAGGCGGCGCTCGAGGAAGCGCAGTTGTCGGTCGAATCCGTGGACGAGCAGATCAAGAAGGCGCGGGCCGACCTCGCCATTCAGCAGAGCCAGGACCAGGTGACGCTGCTCAAGACCCGGTACGACGTGAAGCGGGCCGAGTTCGAGGTGCAGAAGAACGACATCATCGACGCCATCGACGCCAAGAAGAACATTCTGCAACTGGAGCAGAGCAAGCGCGCGCTGCTGCAACTCGAAGCCGACATACAGGCCCGCCAGGACCAGGCGGATTCGCAGATCGCCGTACTGGTGGAGCAGCGCAACCGCAGCATCATCGATGTGCAGCGGGAATTGCAGCGCATCGCGCAGACCAAGTCCCTGTCGCCGATGACCGGGCTGGTCGCGATCAAGCAAAACCGCGCGGGGTATTTCAATTTCGGCCAGCAGCTCCCGGATATCCGGGAGGGCGATACGCTGCAGCCCGGCATGCCGGTGGCGGACGTGCTGGATCTTTCGGAGCTGGAAGTCTGGACCAAGATCGGCGAGTTGGACCGGGCCAACCTGGTGGAAGGCCAGGACGCGGTGATCCAACTGGACGCAATTCCCGACAAGCGGTTCCGCGGCAAGATCAAAGCCATGAGCGGCACGGCCACCTCGGACGTCTTTTCGGGCGATCCTTCGAAGAAGTTCGACGTCATCTTTTCGATTGACATGCGGCAACTGCTGACCGGCCTGGGGATGAAGGAGTCGGACATCGCCGGCATCATGGCCACGGCGGCGGCCAACGCCAAGAAAGTCGGCAGCGTGAATACCGCCTCTTCCTTCTTCGCCACGCTGCAATCGCAGATGCAGGGCGCTCCCGGCGCGGGCGCCGCACCGGGGGCAGCGGCCGGAGCGGCGGGAATGCCGGGGCTGCAGGAATTCAGCGGAATGGAGGGCCAGGGAGCCGACGAAAGCCAGGGCTCTGGCGCGGGCCGGAACCAGGGACAGGGCGAGGGCCGCGGTGGCGCTCGCGGCCAGGCAGCGCAGGGCGGCCAGGGTCGCGGTCCGAACGGTTCGGGCGGCGGGCGCAATCCGAGTGGCCGCGGCGGTCCCAGGTCTGGAGGCGGCCGGGGCGGCGCGAGCAGCAGCGACATGCTGGCGATGCTCAATCCGCTCGAGATGAAGCCGCCGGTGGTGAACGGCTTCAGCGAGGAAGACCGTGAGGCAGCCAACCTGCCAAAACCCCCGGAAGAAGATTCGCAAGTGCAGACGCTGTTGCGGCCCGGGCTGCTGGCGGACGTGGAAATCATCATCGAGAAGATCCCCAACGCCTTGCACGTTCCGGCGCAGGCGGTTTTCGAAAAGGGCGGCAAGCCGACGGTCTTCGTGCAGCAGAAGAACGGCCGGTTCGAGCCGCGCGAAGTCCAACTCATCAAGCGCAGCGAAACCATGATGGTGCTGGCCGGGGGAGTCCAGCCGGGGGAAGTGATCGCCATGTCCGACCCGACCGCGGACAAGTCCGAGAAGAAGAGCAAGGGCGACAAGAAATCGGGTGGCGGCGCGATGGGCGCGATGCCGGCGGGAGGAAAATGACATGATCGGGTCGCACATACTTCCCGAACTGAAGATGGGGCTGTTAAGCCTCGTCGCGCACAAGCTCCGCAGCCTGCTGACGATGTTGGGCATGATCTTCGGGGTGGGCGCGGTGGTGGCGATGCTCTCGATCACGGCCGGCGCGCAGAAAGAGATGATGAGCTTCATCGACCAGTTGGGGGTGAACAATATCATCGTGGAGGCTCGCGAGGCGCTGGACCGCAACGAATTGCAGACGGTCCGCGCCATTTCTCCGGGCCTGACGTTCCGGGATTTCCGCGCCATTTCCGAGAATGTCGCGGGCCTGGAGGCGATCACGCCCCGGAAGCGCTTCAAGCCGCAGAAACTGCTGCCCAAGACGACCCAGGAACCGCCGCAACTGATCGGCGTCTACCCGAATTTTGTGGAGATCAACAGCCTGAAGCTGATTGCCGGGCGTTTCTTCACGGATGAGGAGAACCGGGCGTCGGCTCCGGTGTGCGTGCTCGGCGAGAGCGCCAAAGTGAACCTCCTGGGCTACGACGATGCCATCGGCAAGTACGTCAAGGTCAACGACACGTGGCTGCAGGTGATCGGGGTCCTGACGCCGCAGGCTTCCGCGGATACGGATGTCGAAGGCGCGCAGGCGGCGGACCGGAACAACCTGGTGATTTCGCCCCTGAACACCGTGATGCGGCGCTTCGAGGACAACACCAGCTACCTCAAAGACGAGATCGACGGCATCTACATGAAGGTCAGGCCGAACGTTGACTCGATCGAGACATCCAACGTAGTCCGGGCGATCCTGACCGCGACCCACAAGGACGCGGGCGATTTCACGGTGATCGTGCCGGCCGGCCTGCTCGAAGAGCGCCGCCGCACGTCGTTTATTTTCAATATCGTCATGATCTGCATTGCCGGCATCTCGCTGCTGGTGGGCGGTATCGGAATCATGAACATCATGCTGGCGACGGTGCTCGAGCGGACCCGCGAAATCGGCATCCGTCGCGCAATCGGCGCGCGGCAGGCGGACATCGTCCGCCAGTTCCTCACGGAAGCCGTACTGATCTCGATCGTCGGCGGCCTGATCGGCATCGGGTTCGGGTTCGCCCTTTCCAAGGTAATTGCGTCGTCGGCGGGCTGGTCGACGGTGGTGACGACCTCTTCGATTGCGATCGCTTTCGGCGTCTCGGTATTCATCGGGTTGTTATTCGGAATTTATCCGGCCGTTCAGGCGGCCAAACTGGATCCCATCGAGGCCATTCGTTACGAGTAAGAATATGCTGTTTCGAACCCTAGCTACCGGTATACTCCTGGCGGCAGGCGCGTTTGCGCAGTTGTCGTCGTTTCCCAAGCCTTCTTATTTTCGTGAGACGTTTCAGAGGGCCCAGACCAAGGTCGATTTGCAGGATCCGGTCAAGCTGAAGGATTTCGTGATCGGTGGAAAGCTGGAGCTTTCGCTGAAGGATTATCTGACCCTGGTGATGGCCAACAACACCGGCATTCAGCTCCAAATGCTGACGCTCGAAATCCCGAAAGACGCGATCCAACGCGCTTTTGCCACGTGGGACCCGCTGGCCACCGCCAGTTTCAACAGCCAGCGTTCCAGCACGCCTTCCTCGAGCGTGCTCGACGGCGCGCAATCGTTGACTACGTTGTCCCAGCCGTTCCGGGCCGGCTTCCAGCAGATACTGGATACCGGAACGCAGTACAACGTGAACTTCAACGCGAGCAAGACGTCGACGAACAACGGTTTCTCGACGTTCAATCCGGCTCTCAGCTCAAACCTTTCTATCAGCTTCACGCAACCCCTGCTGAAGAACCGCGGCCGCTACGTGAACCGGCTGCCGCTGATGGTAGCGAGAAGCAGCTACCGGATTTCCGAATACAGCCTGCGCGCCAACCTTTTGAATCTTGTGAACCAGGCGGAATCGGCGTACTGGAACGTGGTTCTGATGCGGGAAAACCTGAAAGTTGCCGAGAGCGCCCGGGCCACCGCCCAGGAGTTCCTGAATTACATGCAGAAACAGCTCGATCTGGGAGCTCTCTCACCGCTGGACATTTACAACCCGCAGCAGCAGGTGGCGGCCAACGACCTGGCGGTTTCGCAAGCCCGCTTCGCCCTGGAGCAGGCGGAGGACGCTCTCCGGCTGCAATTGGGTGCTGATCTCGACCCGGATGTCCGCAAGCTTCCCTTAGTGCTCACCGAGACTGTAGACGTACCGAATATGGATTCCCTGGTATACGATCCGGAAGAGACCTCGCGCAAAGCGCTGCTAAACCGGCCGGATGTGAAGGCCAATATACAGAAGCTGGACGTAGACGACCTTTCCATCCAGCAGGCCAAGAACGGCCTGCTGCCGAACCTCTCCCTGACCGGGGCTTACCAGACGCAGGGGCTCGGCGGCACTTACTATCAGAAATCCAACCTGTTCAACAGCGACGGCTCGGCATACACCGTTCAGACGATGATCCCCGGCGGCTTCGCCGATGCGCTCAGCCAGATGTTCAACCTGGGCTACCCGGTGTACTCGATGGGCCTGACGCTGAACCTGCCTATCCGGTCGCACGCGGCGGCGATGGATATGGCGGATGCGGTGGTGCGCAAAAAGACCGACGCCCTGACGCTGCGCAACACCCAGGAGCAGGTGCGCCTGAGCATCCTGACCGCCATCAGCAGCCTGAACGGCTCCAAGGAACAGTTGAAGCTGGCCAACGTCCAGCGGGATTTCGCCAAGAAGAACCTGGACGCCGAACAGAAGAAGTACGAACTGGGCACGGAAATCAACCAGAACGTGATCAACGCCCAGCAGGCGCTGACGGCGGCCGAGTCGAACGTCGTGCAGAACCAGATCAACCTGCGCCGCAGCATTTTGAACCTGCTGACCCAGACCGGCGATCTGCTCGACCAGCGCGGCATCATCGTGCGGTAGCTTTCGGTGCACCAGATCACTTAGCAACTTGCCAGATCCGCCCGCCTCTGGCACGCTGTTATCAGATGCAGACTGGGGTGCTCGCACTGCTGCTCGCGAGCGTTTTTGGATTCTTCTCACCATCGGCCCGGAACCGGTTGCAGAGCGCACTTCACCGGAGTCCGGCGCTGCTTTGGGCCGCGCCGTTTTCTCTTGCGGCGGTCTTTGCCGGGGCCGCGCTGCTGGTCCGATGCTTCAGCCCGCAGCTGATTTTTTGGGTGCTGTGCTACGCTTCTGCTCCGGTGCTGTGCGTCTGGCTGGGCGGGGTGGGCCCGGTCAAGAAGCCGGGCGCTCTCGATTTCGCGGCGATTCTGCTGCTTTGGCTGCCGATCGAATTCGGCGCGGGAGCCGGTCTGGTGCCGCGAGCGGCGCAGGGGTTCCTCCACAGCGTGGCTTACGGGATCGCGATCCTGCTGGGACTGACGCTGTTTCTCGGGTTCCGGTCGATTCCGGGCATGAAATACAACCTGCCGCAGCGCCGCCGCGATCTCTGGCTGCCGCTGGCCGGCTTTGCGCTGCTCGCTCCGGTGCTGATGGCCGTCGGGATTCCCATAGGGTTCCTCGCGGCCCCGCACTGGCCGGTGAAGCCGGCGGGCGCGATGGCCGGCGGTTTCGGAATCATTTTCGCGGCCACCGCGCTACCCGAAGAGATCCTGTTTCGTTCGCTCATTCAGAACCTGCTGATGCTGCGCTTCGGAGAGAGCGGGCGGACGCTCCTTTTCGCCAGCCTGATTTTCGGCTGCGCTCACCTGGACAACGGCCCGCAGGCGCTACCCAACTGGCGCTATGCGATTCTCGCGACGATTGCCGGCTGGGCCTACGGCAAGGTGTTTCAAAAGTCTTCCACGGTGCTTTCCTCGGCGGGTCTGCACGCCCTCGTGGATTGGACCAAGCATTTTGTGTTCTGAGGGGTAGGAATGAGTCCGGCAACGGCCCGCACGGCAGCAGTAATCGAGCCGGCATCGGTTTATCTCCTGATCATGGCCTACATCTGGGAATTGCGGGCCGTACATCACGCCGCCTGGCTGCCGATTCTGGCGTGGATGCTGCTTTCCCACGGGCTGCATGGCGAAGACCTGAACAAGCTGGGCTTCGAGCTCCGGCGGCTGTGGCCCTGCTTCGTGGAGTTCGCTCCTTCGCTGGTGTTCCTGGCGCTGACCCTGCTGGCGAGCGGGTTTCTTTTCCGCTCGATCCGGCCGGTCCGCCTGCAGTGGCTGCTGGATGCCTGGAGCGCCTACCTGCCCTGGGGGCTGTTCCAGCAATACGTGATGAACGGCTATTTCCTCAACCGGCTGGAGGGCACATTCTCGCGGCGGAACGCGCCCCTGGTCGTCGCGCTCCTGTTTTCCGGCGCCCACCTGCCCAACTGGTTTCTCATGGGGGTGGCCCTGGTGGCGGGCTACTGCTGCGCCCTGATCTACCGCAAATATAAGAACTTATACTTCCTGGGCATCGCCCATGCCACGGTCGGTGTGCTGCTGCTTCTGGTGGTTCCGGATTCCATCAGCCACCATTTGATTGTGGGGCCGTCCTGGTTCCGGGCCTGAGGGCGCGGCGCGTCCCACGAGGGCACAGGTTGTCCCAGAACCGGACACCGCCATTTTTCGCCTATCCGTTTTTTCTCCCGCATCGTCATTAACTTACAGTGGATGGAAAAGTGGCAGCCCCCGTGCCACCGTTCCACCGGAACTGAAAATGGACATACCACGGAAGAATGCGGGCAGGAAGAAGCTCATCCGGATCATCGTCACCGTCCTGATATTGGCGGCAGCCGGCACCGGAATCACGATCGGGCTCGCCAAGTTGAAGCCGGCGGCTCCGGGCGTGGACATGTCGACGTTGTGGCCGGATACGGTCAAGCGCGGCCCCATGCTGAGGGACGTGCGGGGGTTGGGCACGCTGGTCCCCGAAGACACGATGTTGATCACGGCGACCACGGACGGGCGGGTGGAGCGCATTCTGATCAGGCCCGGCACCCCGGTGAAGGCCAACTCGGTGGTGATGGTGCTTACCAGCCCGGAGTTGGAAAATCAGCGGGTGACGGCGGAGTATTCGCTGAAAGAAGCGGAAGCGGATTACGAGAACCTGAAGGTGACGCTGCAAAAGACGCTGCTCGATATGCAGGCCACGGCCGCGCAGGTGGGGGCCGACTTCAACACCGCGAAACTCGAAGCCGACCGCGACGCCTCGCTGGCCAAGGAGCAACTGCTTCCCACGGTGGACGCAAAGATTTCCGAAGTCAAGGCCGAGCAGCTCGGCGAGCGCTACAAGATTGAGCAGAAGCGGCTTTCGATCAATGCGGATGCCGAAAGAGCCCAACTCGACGCGCAGAAAGTAAAGGTCGAGCAGTTGCGCGCCAACTACAACCTGGTGAAGAGCCAGGTGGACCAGTTACAGGTGAAGGCCGGGTTCGACGGCATGCTCCAGGCGCTGCCTCCGCCCATGACGCCGGTGGAAGAAGGGCAAAAAGTCGCGGCTGGAACGCCGCTCGGCAAGGTGGCCCAGCCTTCCCGGCTCAAAGCCGAATTGAAGATCGCCGAAACCCAGGTGCGGGACATCGTGATTGGCCTTCCCGCGGTGGTGGACACACGGCTGGCTGGCGGAGGCTCGAACGGGCTCATCGAGGGCCATGTTTCGCGCATCGACCCGTCGATTCTGAACGGCACCGTCACGGTGGACGTGGCGCTCAAGCCACCCCTACCTGCCGGGGCGCGACCCGACCTCAGTGTGGACGGCACGATCCAACTGGAAAAACTCGACGACGTTTTGTACGTGGGCCGGCCGGTTTTCGGCCAGCAGGACAGCACCGTGCAACTGTTCAAGATCGAGCCGGACGGCAAGTACGCGTCCAAGGTAAAGGTAACGTTCGGCCGCAGTGCGGTAAACACGATTGAGGTTAAGGACGGGCTGAAAGTCGGGGACCGGGTGATCCTCTCCGATATGTCGGCGTACGACGCCTACGACCGAATTAAATTGAACTAGAGATCCCAGATATTCGTAATGAGGAGCAAATGAACATGGAAAACGGCTCGCAACCCTTGATTCGACTGGATAACGTCAGCAAAGTCTTCGTGACCGACGAAGTGGAGACGCACGCTCTCTCAGGCATCCATTTCGAGGTTAAGAAAGGAGAGTACCTGTCGATCGCGGGTCCATCCGGCTGCGGAAAATCGACTCTCCTTGCGATCCTGGGCCTGCTCGACACTCCGAGCGAGGGCGGCTATTACCTCGACGGAAAGGCGGTAACCGGCCTCAAGCTGTCGGAGCGGGCACGCATCCGCAACCGCGAAATCGGTTTTATCTTCCAGGCATTTAACCTGATCGGCGACCTCACGGTCTACGAAAACGTCGAACTGCCGCTGACCTATCGCGGCATGCCGTCTTCGGAACGTAAGAGGCGGGTGCACGATGCGCTCGAGCGTGTGGGGATGTCGCACCGCATGAAGCACTATCCCTCGCAGCTCTCGGGCGGCCAGCAGCAGCGCGTGGCGGTGGCTCGCGCATTGAGCGGCGATCCCCTGATCCTGTTGGCCGATGAGCCGACCGGCAACCTCGACTCCGCCAACGGCGAAGCGGTGATGAGCCTTCTGCGGGAACTGCATGCTCAGGGCTCGACGGTCTGCATGGTTACGCACGATCCGCGCTATGCCGAGTTCGCGGACCGCACGATTCGGCTGTTTGACGGCCGGATCGTCGAGGAAAGCGTCGAAGCCCGGCAGTAATTGCCAATCCTGGGATTTGGCGGATAGCCCGCTCCCTTACGGTTGTCTGGGCCGTAAGGGAGTGGCTCGCCGGAACGGGGTTTTTTAGCCGAGGGGAGTACGATGTCTGTTTACAGGGTCTTGACGCTGGCACTGGCCGGCGCCGCGGGTCTGCCCGCGATGATCATCGGAACGCCGCAATCCGCGTTCCGCCACGTCTACGCCCTCAACCCCACCGGAACGGTGGAAATTCAGAACATCTACGGCGATGTCAGCGTCATGGCTTGGGACCGCGACGAAGTCCTGATCGACGCCGTCAAGAAATCGGCCGATCCCCGACATCTGGCTGACGCCCGGATCGTGGTGAACTCTTCTTACGATTCGCTGTCGGTACGGACCCTGTATGCCGGCGACGGCACGGGCGACTTGGCCAGCGTCGAATACCGCATCATGGTCCCTCGCAACGCGAATCTGCAGCGGGTGAGGCTGACCAACGGCGGGCTGTCGCTGCGCGGGCTGGCCGGGGTGGTCCGGGCGACATCGATCAACGGCGGAATCCGGGCGGAGCGGCTCGAGGGGCCGGTGGAGTTGTCGACCGTCAACGGGCGGCTGGATGCGGATTTTGAGCGCGTGGCGGGGTCCGGCGCGATTTTGCTTTCCTCCGTCAACGGCCCGATCCGCCTCTCGATTCCGAGGGAAGCGAGTGCCAGCCTGGCGGCGCGCAACCTGAGCGGGGGCATCGACTCGGACGTCGGCCGCCCCTGCCGCACGTCCGATGGCAATCACCTGCGGGCGATCATGAACCGCGGAGGCGTACAGATCCAACTGCACAATGTGAACGGCGGGATCTCCATACGCTCCTCGGGCGAGCGGCACGGCGATCAGCCCTGGTCGTAAGCCGGGTGCGCGACAGGAAGCGCCAAGTAGGTTTGCCCCTGACGGCTGCGGCTTCCATCTCTGTTGGCATTGCGTTCACAGAGCCGCGACCGTGAGGGCATGGGCCGAGTCCTGCACTAGCTCGTGGAGGGGCCTGGGTTCGCCGGTTTACACTACCGGACCGACATCTGCTAACCTGACGGCAAAATGCACCCGGTTGTCCAGAATCTCCGGTTTGGGGTCCGGCTTTTCCAGAAGTCACCGGGATTCAGCGTCATGGCGCTGGCGACGCTGGCCCTGGGGATGGGCGCCACCACCGCCATCTTCAGCGTGGTGGATGCGGTTCTGCTGAAGCCGCTTCCGTTCCGCGACCCGGCGCGTTTGGTGGTGATCTGGGAGACGAATGTTCCGCAAGGCCGCACGCGCATGTTCGTGCCGCCCGCGAACTACCGCGAATGGCAGCGTCAGAGCGCGTCGCTCGAATCGCTGGCAGCCACGGAAGACATGCACGCCAATCTGACCGCCGGGCCGAACGGCCGGATGGAGCCCGAAGAACTGCTTGGCGAGCGGGTCACGGCATCGCTGTTTCCGGTGCTCGGAGTGCAGCCCGTGTTGGGCCGGGCATTCCGTCCGGAAGAGGACCGTCCCGGGCAGGCCAACTACGTCCTGTTGAGCCACGCCCTGTGGACGCGCCGCTTCGGAGCGGACCGCTCGATTCCGGGGAAGGCCATTCAACTGGGCAACCGGAGCTATACCGTGCTGGGGGTGCTGCCCCCGGGGTTTGCGGTGCTGCGAGCCGGGGTGGACCTGTGGCTCCCGCTGGCGCTCGACGCCGCGAATGCGCGGGTCTCGGCGGGCCGCACACTGGAGGTGGTGGCCCGGCTCAAGCCGGGCGTGCCGATCGGGAAGGCGGCGAGCGAACTGAAGAAGATCGGCGAAGGGCTGGAGCGTTCCAACCCTGTATTGAACTCGGGCTGGCGACCCTCCGTATATCCCCTGCAGGAGGAAGTGGTCGGAAACGTGCGCGATGCGCTCCTGGTGCTGATGGCGGCGGTGGGCTTCCTGCTGCTGATGGGCTGTGCCAACGTGGCCAACCTGCTGCTGGCGCGCGCCGGGTCGCGGCGTAAGGAAGTGGCCATCCGCACCGCCTTGGGCGCGGGACGCGGCGCGATCGTGGCGCAGTTGCTGGGCGAGAACATGCTGCTGGCAGCGGGCGGCGGCGTGCTCGGGCTGGCGCTGGCGCGGGTTGGAATCGCGATGCTCGAATGGCTGGGGCCGGCCAATATTCCCCGCCTGGCGGATGCCCGGCTGGATGCCCGGCTGTTCCTGTTTGCCCTGGCCTCAGCCGTATTGACGGGACTGCTGGTGGGGATCGTCCCGGCGATCCAGATTTCGGGCGGCAACGTCAATGCGATTCTCACCGAGACGGGGCGGGGCGGAACCATGGGCCGTTCCGGGCGCGTGATGCGGAATCTGCTGGTGGTGAGCGAGGTGGCGCTGGCGGTGGTGGTGTTGATCGGAGCCGGTCTGCTGATGCGGAGCTTCGCGCATTTGCGGTCGGCCGACCCCGGTTTCGAACCTTCCGGGCTGCTGACCGCGCGGCTGCCGCTGGCCGGGGGAAGGAATTCCATGGTCCCGCGGCGGGTAGCGTTTTTCGACGAACTTCTGGGACAGGTCCGCGGGCTGCCCGGAGTGGTGGACGCGGGAGCGGTGAATTCGCTGCCGCTTTCGGGCCTGGGTGTGGGATCGACCTATGCGGTGTACGGACGGCCCGCGCCGCCGCCCGACCGGCGCCCCATCGGCCTTCTGCGCGCCGCCACGTTGTCTTATTTCCACACGATGGGGATCAGGCTGCTGGCGGGACGTGGGTTCAGCGCCGCCGATAGCGCCGTGTCCGCTCCGGTGACCATCGTCAACCGCACGCTGGCTCAGCGCTTCTGGCCGGACGCTCGCGGGCCGGCCGCGGCACTGGGCGGCAGGCTGATTCTCGATCAGCCTAACGGCAAGGTGGCCGAGATCGTCGGAGTAGTATCGGATGTGAAAGCCGACCGAATCGAAGGCGAAGAATGGCCCACGATCTACAATCCGTATCCACAGGCGCCGGCGGTGACCATGACGGTGGTGGTGCGGACCGTCGGGCCTCCGGAGGCGCTGGCGCCGGTGCTCGAGCGGCAGGTGCACCGCCTGGACGCGGAACAGCCGGTGGCGGATGTACGCCCGATGGAAAGCGTGGTGGACAGCGCGGTCGCCGGGCCGCGCTTCAACGCCATGGTGCTGGGGGTATTTGCGCTGCTGGCGTTCGTGCTGGCGGCGGTCGGCATCTACGGCGTGATCTCCTGCGACGTCAGCTCGCGGACCCACGAGATCGGCATTCGCATGGCCCTGGGCGCGCAGAAGAGCGACGTGCTCCGCATGGTGGTAGGGCAGGGCGCGCGCCTGGCCGGGTTTGGAATCGTCCTCGGGCTGGGGGCGTCGTTCGGATTGACCCGGCTGATGGAAAGTATGCTTTACGAAGTCAAAGCGACCGACACCGATACGTTTGCCGGGATCGCGTTGTTGCTGGGAGGCGTGGCCCTGGCGGCGAGCTATCTGCCGTCGCGCCGGGCCATGGCGCTCGACCCGGTCGAATCTCTGCGGCATGAATAGGAAAAAACATGATTACTCTTCGGAACCTGGAAAAATTCTACGAGGGCGGCTACGGGCGGACCTATGTGCTGCGCCGCATCAACATCGACATCAAAGAAGGTGAGTTCGTCACCGTTATGGGACCTTCGGGAGCGGGCAAATCGACGCTCCTGAGCATTCTGGGCATGCTGGACGGCGCCTGGACCGGCGAATTCGAATTCTTCGGCCACCAGGTTCACGGCATGAAGCCCAAGGACCGGGTGGAGCTGAATAAGAAATACATCGGGTTCGTTTTTCAGAGCTATCACCTGATCGACAACCTGACGGTTTACGAGAACCTGGATATTCCGCTCTCCTACCGGAACGTGAAGAGTTCGGAGCGGGCGGCCATGGTGTGCGACACGCTGGACCGGTTCCACATCGTGGGCAAGCGCGATCTCTACCCCAGCCAGCTTTCGGGCGGACAGCAGCAACTGGTGGCGGTGGCGCGCGCCGTGATCGCCAACCCCAAGCTCATCCTGGCGGACGAGCCGACCGGCAACCTACACTCGAGCCAGGGCAAGGAGATCATGGACCTTTTCAAGAAGCTCAACGAGGAAGGCACTACGGTCATACAAGTGACGCACTCGGAGGCCAACGCGGCGTACGGCAACCGGGTGGTACAACTGGCGGATGGATGGATCGTGAGCGGCGAGGCTTCGGCCAAGGGCGTTTAGCGCCGACCTGCGCTACAATGGCCGTTCGATGCAGGTACTTCAGGCAGGGACGCACAAACTGATCTACTTGGAGCTCCAACCGGAGCTGGTGGCGAAGATTGCGCGCGACGCGGGGTTCGACACCCGGACCAAGGACGGCCCGCGGAGCATCCAGCTGGATTTGAGCACGTCCGCTGGAAACTCCCCGATCCTGCTGTTCGATGCCGCCGACCCGGCCAACCTGGGATGGTTTTCGCGTTGCCAGTTCCATGTGGACGGGCGCAACGGCAGTGTGCTGCAGACGCCGATCACGCTGGCCAACAAGCGCGACCGGAGCGGGCACACCCACCGCCATTCCGTGCGCCTGGCGATTGCCAAGGAGCTGCCCGCCACATTCCGCCTGCCGGGGAAGCAGCCTCTCACGGAACAGGTCTTTTACGCTCTGTTCTTCAACTTCCTGACGGCGCTTACCAAGAACGGGGTGGCGGTATGCGGCGGCGGGGTGGTGCAGCCTCTGGCCGGGCGTACCGAAACCGTGGGTTCGCGCAACTGAAATGTGGCTTAGGGTACAGACCCTGAAATTGTAAATGCAACCGCAGTCGGCGCCGCCGAATCGATACTGTCGGGTTTGGGCTGTGGCCGATTCGGGGGGAACGGTCCCGGACTCAGGCTCATTTACTCAGCCGGCTCCTTACGAGCCGGCTTTTTTAGTCACGGCACTTCCGGATTTTCTAAGAACGCTTCTATTCCACTCGATTTTCGCGATTTAAGCGCCGCGGGCGGATAGCGCGAGACGGTCGGGCGCCGCCGGCCGGGGGTAAGATATCGATAGCAGCAGGTGGAAATGAAAGCCGCTCAACGCCAGTTCACGACCATCAGCGGTGTTCCGATCGCTCCCGTGTACGGTCCGGAAGAGGCGGCCGGCCTTTCACGAGAGGCGCCCGGCGAATTCCCTTACACGCGCGGCATTCACGAAGATATGTACCGCGGAAGACTCTGGACCATGCGCCAGTTTTCCGGATTCGCCACGCCCGAGGAGACCAACCGGCGGTATCACTATTTACTGGAGCAGGGACAGACCGGGCTTTCGGTGGCATTCGACCTGCCGACGCTGATGGGCTACGACGCGGACCATCCGCTGAGCGAGGGCGAGGTGGGGAAGTGCGGCGCTTCGGTGTGCTCGCTCGAGGACATGGAGATCCTGTTCCGCGGGATCCCGCTCGGCGACGTGACGGTGTCGATGACCATCAACTCGCCGGCCTCGATCCTGTGGGCCATGTACCTGGCGGTGGCCGAGCAGCAGGGTGTGGAGTGGGCGCGCCTTTCGGGCACCATCCAGAACGACATCCTCAAGGAATACATCGCGCAGAAGGAGTACATTTTTCCTCCGCGGCCATCCATGCGGCTGGTGACCGACACGATCGAGTTCGGAGCGCGCCACACGCCGCGGTTCAACCCGATCTCGATCAGCGGGTATCACATCCGGGAGGCCGGTTCGACCGCGGTGCAGGAGCTGGCGTTCACGCTGCGCGACGGGATGGAGTACGTGGACTGGGCGCTCGAGCGGGGGCTCGAGATCGACGAGTTCGCGCCCCGGCTGAGCTTCTTCTTCAACGCCCACAGCGATTTTTTCGAGGAGATCGCGAAATACCGGGCGGCCCGGCGCATCTGGGCCCTGGCGATGCGCGAGCGCTACGGCGCCAAAAGCGAGCGCAGTTGGAAGCTGCGTTTCCATGCGCAGACGGCCGGCTGCTCACTCACCTGGCAGCAGCCTTACAACAACGTGATGCGGACCGCCGTGCAGGCGCTCTCGGCGGTGCTCGGCGGGGCGCAGTCACTGCACACGAACTCGCTCGACGAGGCGTATGCGCTACCGAGCGAGCAGGCCGTGACGCTCGCGCTGAGGACGCAGCAGGTGCTGGCTTACGAGACGGGAGTGGCGAATACGGCCGACCCGCTGGGCGGCAGCTATTTCGTCGAGAAGCTGACGGCCGAAACCGAAGAGGCCGCCAACCGGTACATCCAACGCATCGACGAAATGGGCGGGATGATCGCGGCGATCGAGGCCGGGTTCCCGCAGATCGAAATCGCCGGGGCCAGCTACCGCTACCAGCGCGAGGTGGAAGCGGGCGAGCGCGTCGTCGTGGGGGTGAACCGGTTCCAGTCCGAGGGCCAGCCGATCGAGCTGTTGCAGATCGACGAGACCTCCGCCCGGCGCCAGAACGCGAAACTGGCAGCGCTGCGCAAGCGGCGCGATAACGTCCGGGTGCAGAAGGCGCTGGACGACCTCAAGCGGATGGCCGAAGGAACCGGAAACACCATGCCCCGGCTGCTCGATGCGGTGCGCGCCTATGCCACCCTGGGCGAGATTTCGGACGCGCTGCGGGCGGTGTTTGGCACATACCAGGAGACCGCACGGCTCTGAACATGCAACCGCCCATTCGAGTATTGGTGGCCAAGCCGGGTCTCGACGGACACGACCGCGGCGCCAAAGTGATTGCGCGGGCGTTGCGCGACGCCGGCATGGAGGTGATCTACACGGGGTTGCGGCAGACCCCGGAGATGATCGTCAGCGCCGCCCTGCAGGAAGATGTGCAGGTGATCGGGCTTTCGATTCTCTCTGGCGCGCACAACGCGATTGTGCCGCGCGTGATGGAACTGCTGCGCGAGAAGGACATGGCCGACGTGAAGGTGGTCGTCGGCGGAATTATTCCGGATGAGGACGCGGAGACGCTGAAGCAACAGGGCGTGGCCGCAGTCTTCCAGCCGGGGGCGTCTCTGGACGCGATCGTCGGGTTCATTCGCTCCGCGGTGTAACGCGACAGCAACGATTTCGCCCGCTCCCTCACGGCCGCGGCTCTGTGGGACAACCGGTCACGGCTGTGCGACAACCGGTCACGGCTGTGCGACAAGCGGTCACAGAGCCGCGACCGTGAGGGAGCGGGCTTTTTTCCAACTTCTTCCTTTTATGTCTCAAAAGTACTTGCTGTCTATTGACGGCGGGGGTGTTCGCGGCATTATCCCTGCACTGGCGCTCCTGAAACTGGAGCAGACAACCGGCAAACCTGCGCGGGAATCGTTCTCGTTCGTGGCGGGCACATCGACCGGCGCTTTACTCGCCTCGGCGGTGGCGGCCGGCATTCCGGCTTCTCAAATCGTCGAGATCTACAAGAACCGGATCGGCGAGATTTTCAAACCGGGCAAGCCCTGGAACAGCATGAAGCGTTATACCGGCGGTTACATGTACGACATCGACAACCTCAGCAAGGTGCTCGACGACGAATTCGGCAAAGCCGCCGGCGCCAGCCTGAACGATTCGCCCATAGACATTCTGCTCACCGCCAAAGGGCTGGCCGACGGCAAGCCCTGGTATTTCGTCAAGGACAACCCGGTCAACGCCCGCTCGACGGGACATCTGCGGATGTTGGATTGCGCCGCGGCCAGCGCCGCCGCCCCCACCTACTTCAACCCGTTCCTCATGACGAGCGCGCCGGTCGGCGGCAAGTTGGTGGATGGAGGAGTCGGGGTGACCGGCAACCCGGTATACCAGGCGTGCGTGGAAGCGTTCGCATACAGCCAGGGGTACCGGCCCGAGGAGACCACCGTCGTCTCATTCGGCACCGGACGCTTTGCGGAGACGGCCGACCCCCACACGATTCTCGACTGGTTAAATTGGGTGACCGACACCATGCTCCACGCGCCGCAGGAGCAGCAGAGCGAGTTGGTGGCCCGGCATTATTCGCGTGCCACATTCTACCGGTTGGAACCCGAACTCCCCAGCGCCATCGACATGGACCAGATCGACCGGATCGGCGATCTGGAAGAGACGGGCAAGAAGTTCGCCGGGCTGATAGACTGGAGTCTGTTGTTTCGAGGTGAGGATTGTTCGTTCCGCGTAAAGGCTCCAAACTGTGCTTAGCAGTACAACCGAGGCGATTTCCCCGCGTGTGGAAAAGCGTGCCTGACCTTCACACCTGTAGTCGCCGGCACTCGTTGTTGACCCATTTAAGATCCGCTAAACTAATGGCTTAACGATTCTCGAGAGCCGGCTTCAAACGTGATAATGATTCCCGTGCACCGACTTCATAGACTTTGCGCAGAGTGGAAAGGTATGCTTGCATGAAGTTCTTCAGGCGCGCGCTCCTGGCTGTAGTTCCAGCCTGTCTCTGCGCGTTCAGTCTTCCGCCTTTGTCGGCCCAAACCACCCCGGCCCCGCCACCAGCAGCCCCGCAACAGCGGCCGGCGACTACACCTCCAGCCAAGAACCCGTTTGAAACGGTGCCGGAGAGCCAACAGCCCAGCCAGCCAGTCCCACCTCCGAGGGCGCCCGGGCAACCGACTGTGTCGGTGCCCAGGGCGACGCCCGGCGGCCAGGTGATTGAAGCCATCGAGTTCCGCGGCGCCCGGCGCGTGCCGCAGGACACGCTGCGCGCCATGATCCTCTCCCGGACGGGGGATATCCTGAGCGACGACACCCTTCGCCGGGACTTCATGATTCTCTGGAACACCGGCCGCTTCGACGACATCCGTCTCGAAACCGAACCGGGGAAGACCGGCTTGATCGTGCGCTTCGTCCTCACCGAGCGCCGGGTGATCCGCTCCATTACTTATGAGGGGATCCACTCGGTGACGGTCTCCGAGATTCTGGACCGCTTCAAGGAACGCCGGGTCGGGCTTTCGGTGGAATCGCAATACGACCCCGACAAGGTGCAGCGCGCGACGGTCGCGCTCAAGGAGTTTCTGGCCGAGCGCGGGCGGCAGTACGCCACGGTCGAACCGCAAATCGAACAGATTCCGCCTTCCTCGCTGAAGGTCACGTTCAACGTGAACGAGGGGCCCAAGGTCAAGGTGGGGAAGATCGACTTCGTCGGCAACAAGGCCTACAACGACCGCTGGGTGGAGCGGGCCATGAAGAACCTCCACCCGATTGGAATCCCGCACTCGATTTATTTCGAAAACCTGTTCGCGAAAACCTTCGACCAGTCCAAGCTGGAAGAGGACCGCGAGCGGATCCGCCAGGCATACCAGGACAAGGGCTACTTCGAAGCCAAGACGCTGGATGACACGGTGCAGATTGTCCCCACGGGCGGGCGCGGCTGGCGCCTGCCGCTGATCAAGATGAACGGTCAGGGGATCGCCGCCAACATCACGATTCCGGTGGAAGAGGGGCGCCTCTATAAGCTGCGCAATGCCAACTTTGTGGGGGTGAAGTTCTTCCGTGAGCCTTCCGTGCTGCTCACCCTGTTCGGCATGAAGCAGGGCGACGTTTTCTCCACGGACAAATTGCGCAAGGGCATCGAAAACCTGCGCAAGCTGTACGGGCAGTTCGGGTTCATCGACTTCGTTCCGGAACCTTCTTTCGACGTCATTCCCAACAGCGACCAGATCGACCTGACCCTGACGGCGGATGAAGGCAAGCAGTTCTTCGTCCGGCGCATCGATTTTTCCGGAAACACCACCACCCGCGACAAAGTCATCCGGCGCGAACTGCTTCTGGACGAAGGCGATCTCTTCAACAGCCAGCTTTGGGACTACAGCATCCTCCGGCTGAACCAGCTTGGGTATTTCGAGATGCTCAAGAAGGAAGATTCCGCCGAGATCCGCCGCAATCCGAACTCCGACACCGTGGATATCACCCTGAAAGTGAAAGAGCGCGGCAAGAATTCGATCGGGTTGAACGGCGGCGTTTCCGCAATCGCCGGGAGCTTCGTAGGGTTTAACTACTCGACGAACAACTTCCTCGGTTTGGGCGAAACGCTCTCCCTCGAATCCCAGGTCGGCACGATGATGAAGGACGTGAGTTTCGGATTCACTGAGCCGTACTTCATGGACCGCCCGTTACAACTCGGGTTTATGGTTTACCTGCGCGATTACAATTTCAATCAGGGCCAGCAAGCTTCGATCCTGGCGGGTCAGGACCTGACATCGCTGTATAACCAGTTGGGAACGCAAAACCTGCTCAACTACACGCAGAACAGCCACGGCTTCACGGTTTCGACGAGCTATCCTTTGCGCCGCAGTTTCGCCCGGGTAGGCGTTACGTACGGGTATGACATCTCCAGCGTCACCACGCTGACCGCTGCCGCCAAGACCTATTTCGATTACATTAACTTCAGCGGTGTGGCCGGCCCGAATTCGCTGACGGGCATCCACACCAGCCACATCACGCCTTCGTATTCCTATAACACCGTAAACCATCCGATCACCCCGACCGGCGGGCGCAGTCTGTACATCTCGGCCGATTTTGCCGGCAGCTACCTGGGTGGCAACGTGAATACGATCTCACCCACGATCGACGCGAAATATTTCCACCCGGCGCCCTGGCACAAGTCGCACATTCTGGCCTTCCACCTGATGGGCTCGTTGATCACGGGTTATGGCGGGAAGTACGTACCTCCTTTCTCGCGCAGCTTCATGGGCGGCGAGCAGGACGTTCGGGGATTTGAGTGGTTCGGCATTACGCCCGTCGCCTTTATTCCTTCGTCGGCCACGGTAAACGTGCTCAACGCCGACGGAAGCGCGCGAACCCAGAAGGTGATCAGCGGCGGCGCGGTGACCACGGCTCCGGTCACGATGCAGGTTCCGACCTACCAGTTGATTACGCCGGGCGGCGATACGCGAGGCGTATTCAACTTCGAGTATCGGATCCCGATCTTCGGGCCGGTAGTTCTGGCGCCGTTCCTGGACGCCGGCGTGGACCGGATCCTGAGAGCCAGCGAACTCACTATGGACCCGACCGAGGTGGCCAACCTGAACGCGCAATTCCCTCAGGCCAATTTCGACGGCAAGGTGATTATTGCGCCGGGGACGCAGAAACCGCGTGTTTCGACGGGCCTCGAGCTTCAGGTGATGCTGCCGGTAGTCAACGCTCCGTTCCGGCTCTATTTTGCCTATAATCCTTCCGTGGTCCAGGAATACCTGCAGCCGCCCATCGTGGCGGACCGGGCGTCGTTCCCGAACGAGGCCACCTTTTTGAATGCCGTGTCGTCGTATGGCCAGGCATATCCGTTCTTCGAGAAGCGTACGATGTTCCGCTTCACCATCGGCAGAACGTTCTAGAACCCTGGGACCAGTATGATATTTTGGAGTTTAGGAGTTTCCGCTTGAAGAAGAATTTCGCTTATGCTTTGGCCGTTCTGGGGGTCGCCGCGATGGCGCACGCCCAGACAGCCGCGCCATCAAAGGTCGCGATTATCCACATACAGAACGCCATTCTGGCCACCAAGGATGGGCAGAAGGCCCAGAGTGAACTGGGTGCCAAGTTCAATCCGAGGAAGCAGGCCCTCGAGAAGCTGCAATCCGATGTTGCGGCGATGCAGGATCAGTTGTCCAAGGGCAGTGCCACCATGAGCGAGGACGCCAAGGCCAAGCTCATGAAAAATATTGACGACACCAAGAAGAAGGGCCAGCGCGACGCCGAGGATTTCGATGCCGAGGTTCAGCAGGAAGAAGGCAAGCTGATGAACACTATCGGCTCGAAAATCATGGACGTCATCATCAAGTACTGCACCGCACACGGGTATTCGATGGTGGTGGACGTTAGCAATCCGCAGACCCCGGTCCTGTGGGCCGACCCCGGAGTCGATATCACCAACGACATCGTGAAGCTGTACGACGAGGCACATCCCGGCACGGCCGCAGCAGCCCCGGCGAGACCGGCTGCCGCTCCGGCGAGACCGGCGGCGCCAGCCACCAAAAAGCCCTAATCCCTTCGCCAGGCAATCCCAGCTCCCTTACGGCCGCGGGCCGTAAGGGAGCTCTTGGTCATTCCTTGCCATCCGGGCGAATTTGCCGTAAAGGCGGTACAATTCGGGCAGGGGGATGTCCCATGCGAAGTCTCATCGGCTTCAGTATCGTCCTATTACTCTCCGCAGTAGTTCTTCCCGCTCAAAACCGTTCCGGCTTTGTAAATACACCCGGGGTCACCCGTTCCTTTGGAAGTGTCGTGTTTCCGGGTGGAACTTCCGCCCTGCCGGGTGTTCAGCGAACCACAGGCAGCGTAGTATATCCAGGAGGTGGCGGCCCGCAAATCGGTGTGCCGGCGGTTCCGCTGCAAGGTCTGGGCTATACGAATTTCAGCCAAAGGAACGGAATTCCGGGCATCGGCTACGCCGGGGGCCGGTTCGGCAACGGAAACGGCGGCCGGCGAAACCATTACAACAATAACTCCGTGGTCTACGCATATCCGGTATACGTTGGCGGAGGCTATTACGGGGGAGGCTATTACGGCAATGATTACTACGGAGGCGGCGATTATTATGGGAATACCTATCCCGATAACGGGTACGGCGCCGCACCTCCGGTGGCAGCGCCGGTGCAGCAGCAACAGCCCAACATCCTGGTGATCTATCCGCCTTCGACGGCGACGCCGACGACGATCTATCCTTCGGAGCCGGGAACGGTTCCCCCTCCCTCGAGTGGTCTGTACCAGCCGCAATCTTCGCAGCCGGCCATGGAATCCCCCGCATCCGAAGAGCAGGCAACCCGCTACCTGATAGCCTTCAAGGATCACACGATTTATTCGGCTGTGGCGTACTGGGTGGATGGCGACACCCTGCACTACTTCACGTCCGGCAGCACCCACAACCAGGTATCGCTCTCACTGGTGGACCGTGCGCTCACCGAGAAGCTGAACAAGGATTCCGGCCTGGAAGTGAAGCTGCCTCCGGCGAAGTAAGATTCATTCCCACTCGATGGTCGCGGGCGGTTTGTGCGTCAGGTCGTAGAACACGCCCGCGACGGAATCGAGCTTGAGCAGTTCGGCACAGATCCGTTCGCGTAACCGAGAGTCCATCCCCACCGACTGCGCGGTCATCCCATCCACCGAGTCGATCGGGCGCAGCACCACGGATTCCGGCGCCGCGGCGGTCCCTAGAGGGACTAGCACTACCGGAAACTGCCAGATGGTGCGGTCGAAGCCGGTTTCCAGCGAGAGGTGGCGCACGATGGCGTCAGCCCTCCGCAACAGCGCAATCCGTTCCGCCGTGAGCCCGCAGGCGCGCACGTTCATATGGGGCAGCGGGTCCTTCAGCCCGATGGCGGTCACCACGCGGTTGACTCCGGGAAGCCGGTTGATAAGCGCCGTGGCGCGGGCGTGATCCAACGCGCTGATGGCGAGCACCGGCGCGTAGGTCCGGGCATCGCCCTGCACCCCGACCGAGTTCACCGGCAGGATGTAGCCGTCGGCGGTAGCGCGCACGGGGGCGTCGAACTCCGAGCACAAACAGCGGATCGCGAGACCCGGGCCAGGGAAAGGGTGCCGCTCCAGCAACTCGGAAGGCAGGCCCAGTTCACGGCCGACCTCGCGGACCTCGTCCTTGTAGAACGCCTTGAGAGGTTCCACGATCAGGCCGCACTCGATCAGCTTCTGAATTCCGGCGACGCGGTTGTGGTGCGTCTTGATGACCGCGGCGTTGGCCGTGCCGCCCGACTCGATGGTATCGGGATAGATGGTGCCCTGCCCCAGGATCCAGTGCTCGTCGAGCAGGTGCCGTGAATCGATGATGCGCTCCTGCACGCGCACGAATTCCTCACCGATGATGTGGCGCTTCTGCTCGGGATCGGTGACGCCGGCGAGGGCGGAGAGGAATTGATCCTCCGCATGTTCTACGGAGACGCCCGGCAGGCGGCGGACGAAATCGGTTTCGCCCTCGCGCATCAGCCCGGTATCCACATAGACTCCGCGCACACGGTCGGGGCCGAGTGCCCGCGTACACAGCGCGAAAGCCACGCTCGAATCCACGCCGCCGCTCACGAAGAAGAAGACGTTGCGATCGCGCGCGGCCTCGCGAATCTCCTGCTCGATGAGCGGCGCGCGGTGCCGGGCATCCCAATCCTTCCGGCAGCCGCACACGCCGAAAACGAAATTCGAAAGGTACTCCCGGCCCCGCGCGGTGTGCACCACTTCGGGATGGAATTGCAGGCCGTAGAGCTTTCTGGAGGGGTCGGCTATGGCCGCTATGGCGCAGGTTTCGGTGCTTCCCACCACAGTGAAACCCTCCGGCACGCGGCCGACCACGTCGCGGTGGCTCATCCAGATCTGCTGCGGCCCGGCGAGTCCCGCGAACATCGGGTCGGAGGCGTCGAACAGATCGAGCGTGGCTGAGCCGTACTCGCCCTTTTCGCCCTTCCGGACCTCGCCGCCCAGCAGGTAAGCCATCAACTGCTGGCCGTAGCAGATGCCCAGCACGGGCTTGCCCGCGGCGAAGATGGCGGGGTCCACGGTGGGGCTGCCGGGGTCATAGACGCTGCCCGGACCGCCGGAAATGATGATGCCTCGCGCGCCCGCCAGTTCGGCCGCCGGAACGTCGCTGGCCCGAACTTCGGCGTACACACCCAGGTCGCGGACTTTGCGGGCCTCGAGATGGCAGTACTGTCCGCCCGCGTCGAGAACAATCACTTGCGGATTGGGATTCAAATCACGATGGTAGCAGGACCGCGCCTGGGGTGCTTGCCGGTTCGCTCCCGGCAGCAGCGTTCCCGCCCGGGAACTGATATACTGAAAGGGTTCTTGATAGCCCCGCAACAACCTGGCCGTTTGAACCCTGCCTCGTTTAGCTCGCTTATCAACAGATTGGATAGAGAATGAAGAATATTTTTGTAGGAAACCTGGATTTCGGCGCGACCGAATCCAGCGTTAGAACGCTTTTTGAACCTTATGGCAGCGTGGAACGCGTCAACTTGATCACCGATCGGGAAACCGGCCGGTCGCGCGGCTTTGCGTTTGTGGAAATGAGCGACCCGGCCGAAGCCGACCGGGCGATCGAAGCCTTGAACGGCACCAGCATCGATGGGCGGCAATTGAACATCAATGAAGCCCGGCCCAAGACCGAAGGCGGCCGTAGCGCCGGCGGCGGCGGCGGTCGTGGCGGATACGGCAACGGCGGACCTCGCCAGCGCCGCGAACCACGCTGGTAGCAACGAATTCAGTAAGGCCGGCCTCACCAGCCGGCCTTCGACGTTTTCAGTGCCGGGCGCCATCCCCTGACCTACTCCGCGCGCCTCGGCCGCAACCAACGATTGGAGGAGTATGGAAATTCGATACATGGGTTTCGATCAGACGCAGAACACCCGGACGTACAAGTTCGACCGGCTGGTAAAAGGGGAGCCCTCGGCGAGGTTTCTGGTGACAGCGGATATGTCGTTGTTCCTCCGATATCATGTGGCCATACAAGAGGGTCCGTCGCTCTGCGTCCGAAAACTCACCTCGGATCTCGAGTGCTCCGTGGAAGCCGGCTGCGAACTGACTAGCGACGACCTCGTCGCTTACGCTTCCGCGCGGGCGGATGCCGAAGCCCGCAAAGCCGAACTCCGAAGGAACGGCGCCGGCCGCCGCCACGGACAACCAGGCTCGCAAGTTACCTCGTAGCCCCGGACACACCAGGCCCCCCACTGCGGTACCTGATCGGACACTCCAACGCAGCGGCTGGGGCTGCCGCCGCCACCCCCGGCTTGACACGAACACTATTTAGACATAGTATAAAATCATACTGTGTCTAGCTTTGGTGCCAGCCTTTCCTCGGCTTTCGAATCCGCTGGTCTGCGGCCCACTCCGCAGCGCTACGCGGTCCTCGAATTTCTTGCCAGGCATCCCGTCCATGCCACTGCCGAAGAGATTTTTCGGGCGGTGAACCGCAACGATCCGCGCTCTTCGCGGGCCACGGTGTATAACAGCCTGCGATCGCTGGCCCATGCCGGCCTGGTTCGGGAGGTCGCCTCCCGTCGCAAGGCCGCCCGGTTCGACACCAACCTGCACCCGCACCATCACTTCGTCTGCGATTCCTGCGGGGAAGTGGAGGACATCGCCTGGATTGATATTTCTCAGGCGTCGTCACAGGCCGGGCTTAGCGGCCATGTAGTGCGGAATTATGAAATCGTCTTCCGCGGCTTGTGCGAATGCTGTCAGCGTTCGGTTCGCGAAGCGGGAGAGCGAGCATGAACCTTGCCGGGAAGCAGTGCGTTCCGTGCCGGGGAGGCGTTCCCCCGCTGCAGGGCCGGGAACTGGAAGAGTTGAAGGTCCAGGTTCCGGGCTGGGACGTAGTGATGGGCCACCATTTGGTCCGGAGCTATTCGTTCCCCGATTTCCGCGGCGCGCTGGAGTTCACGAACCGCGTGGGAGAACTCGCCGAGCGCGAGGGGCACCACCCGGATCTGTATCTCTCCTGGGGCAAGGTTGAAGTCAAGATCTGGACGCACAAGATCGATGGCCTGACCGAGAGCGATTTCATTCTGGCAGCCAAGATCGACCAGTTGCATCAAAACTAAACGAGGATAAAAGCGAATGTTAGGAGTTGGACAAAAGTTCCCCGCGTTCTCCCTGCAGGCGACCGTCAGCCTGGAAAAAGGGAAAACGTTTCAGACCATTACCGACCAGGATTTCAAGGATAAGTGGAAGGTATACTTCTTCTGGCCGAAAGATTTCACTTTTGTGTGCCCGACCGAGATCGCGGCCTTTGGCAAGCTCGAACGAGAGTTCCAGGATCGAGACGCGCAGATTCTCGGCGGCAGCACCGATTCGGAATTCGTGCACCTGGCCTGGCGTCAGCACCACGAGGATCTGAAGAACCTGCCGTTCCCCATGCTGGCCGACGTCAAGCGCGAGTTGTGCACCGCGCTGGGCGTGCTCGATCCGCAGGAAGGCGTAGCCCAGCGTGCGACCTTCGTCGTAGATCCCGTTAACGTCATCCGGTTCGTATCGGTGAACGACCTCTCCGTAGGACGCAACCCGCAGGAGGTCCTGCGCGTGCTCGATGCCCTACAGACCGACGAGTTATGCCCGTGCAACTGGCAGAAGGGCGAGGCCGTTCTGACGCCGGCGATCTGACCGTGGAACTCGAACAGTTACTGGAACGCTGCCCGGACTACGCCAAGGACCTCAAGCTGAACCTGGGCAGCGTCCTTCGACAAACCGAACTGACCGAACAGCAGGCGTGGGGCACGGCCGTGTGCTCCGCCATTGCCGCCCGCAACCCCGAGGTGTTGAATGCCATCCTCACCGAGGCGGGGCGGCACCTGAACGAACAGGCCCTCTTCGCCGCCAAGGGCGCCGCGGCGGTGATGGGCATGAACAACATCTTCTACCGCTTCCGCCATCTCAGCAGCAACGAGAAGTACGGAGCGATGCCGGCGCGGCTGCGCATGCAGGTGATCCGGACCCACGGCAGCGATCCGGTGGATTTCGAACTGTGGTGCCTGGCGGTATCCGCCATCAACGGGTGCGGCGCCTGCGTGGATTCTCACGAGAAGGTGCTGCGCGAGAAGGGCGTTTCCGAGGAAACGATTCTGGCCGCGGTGCGGATCGCCTCCACGATTCACGCGATTGCCGCGGTGCTGGCCTAGTCGCCGGCTTTTTTCAGGTCCCGGTCGATCCGTTTCACGTATTCGACGGTCTCGTGATAGGGAGGAATGCCGTTGTACTTCCGGACTGCCCCCGGACCGGCGTTATAGGCAGCCAGGGCATGCCAGAGAAGGCCGTGGTATTTTTCCAGTAGCTGGCGAAGGTAGCGGGTTCCGGCATCCACGTTTTGTGCCGGGTCGCTGGGGTTCACTCCCAGGGATTGTGCGGTGCCGGGCATCAACTGCATCAGCCCGATAGCTCCCTTCGGGGATATGGCACCGGTCCGGAAGCCGGACTCAGCCGAAATCAGGCTGCGTACCAATGCCCTCGGAAGCCCGTAGCGATCGGCCGCGGAGTCCGCGAGTTGGCCGGGTGAGGCAGGCTGCGCAGGCGTAACGGCCGCCGTCTTTTGGGGGTGGGCGGCACTCGAGCCATCCCCTTCAAATGCTTGAACCTGTGAAGCTTCGAGCTCGATGTAGCCGCTCCCCGTATAGAGCCGCACCTTACCGCCCTCCGTCTCGTGGCGATCGGCGTGGAGGCGGGAACCGCTGGACAGCACGGCATACTCTCCGGCCGAGGCGCACCCGGCGGCTGCGATGAGGAACAGTACTAAAGGACGCATGGACCTTTCAGTTATTTTGACGCAATTCGGGCCGGTACCGTGCAAGGTAAAGCGTTTCCGGACGATTTGCTATCTTGTAGGTAAAGCACCATAGTCCTATGCCCTTCTACATACAACCGATCCGTGAGTTTCTGGTGCGGCCGGCGCTGCCTGATTCGCTTTCGCGCCTCAGCGAGCTCGCCTATAACATCGTATGGGCTTGGGAACCCATTGTGCGCGCTCTGTTTCGCAGGCTCGACCCGGCTCTATGGCGTGATTGCGGTTACAACCCCGTGCTGATGCTCGGCCGGGTGTCCCAATCGGCTTTGCAGCGGGCAGCCGCCGACCCCCGGTATCTCTCCCTGTACCGTATGGCGTGCGACGCCTTCGATGCGCGCGTCCGGAAGGCCCCCGCGCCCGCCGACGGGAAGCTGATTGCCTATTTTTCCGCGGAATACGGATTGACCGAATGTCTGCCGGTATATTCCGGCGGACTTGGAATCCTGTCCGGTGACCATTTGAAGTCGGCGAGTGACCAGGACTATCCCCTGATCGGGCTTGGCCTGCTCTACCAGCAGGGCTACTTCCGCCAAATGTTGAACCCGGACGGGTGGCAGCAGGAGCGCTACCCGATGAACGATTTCTATACGCTGCCGCTCGTGCCCGTGCGGGACGCTTCGGGGCAGGATCTGAAAGTCGCGGTCAAGCTGCCCACGGGCAACGTGTTCATCCAGGTGTGGAAGCTCGAAGTGGGGCGGATTTCGCTGTTCCTGCTGGACACCAACATTCCGGAGAACGTGCTGCCGCAGGACCGCGACATCACCGACTCGCTTTACGGCGGCGACATCGACACGCGCATCCGGCAGGAGATCGTGCTGGGGATCGGCGGCATGCGGGCGCTCAAGGCCATGGAGCTGAACCCGACCGTCTTCCACATGAACGAGGGCCATTCCGCGTTTCTGGCGCTGGAGCAGATCCGGCTGCTGATGCGCGACAGGGGGCTCAGTTTCGAAGAGGCTCTGGAAGCCGCCCGCGCGAGTAACGTATTCACTACGCATACGCCGGTGCCGGCGGGAATCGATCTGTTCGACCCCGGCCTGATGTATCACTACTTCTCCGAGTTCTGTGCCGAGATAGGCATCGATTTCCAGCAGCTCATGGCGCTCGGGCGTCGCAACTGCTACGACCGCGACGAGCGCTTCTCGATGGCTGTGCTGGCGCTGAACACGGCGGCCTACCGCAACGCCGTGAGCCGCCTGCACCGGCAGGTGTCTCAGGAGATGTTCCACGACCTGTGGCCCAAGCTGCCGGTATGGGAGGTGCCGATCACGTCGATCACCAACGGCGTCCACCTGCCGAGCTGGCTCAACGGCGACCTGGCTTCTCTTTACGATCAGTACCTGCAGCCCGACTGGCGCGAGCGGTTCAACGAGCCAGGCATCTGGGAACAGGTGAAAGACATTCCGGACGAGGAACTGCTGGAGACGCACCGCCGCCGCAAGCGCAGGCTGGTCAGCTTCGTGCGGACCCGGCAGCACACCTCCGCGGTGCGCCGGCAGGCTTCCACCGGGGAGATCCGGCGGGCGGGCGAAGTGCTCGATCCCAACGCCTTCACCATCGGGTTTGCACGCCGCTTTGCCACCTACAAGCGCGCCACCTTGTTGTTCCGGGACGTGGAACGGCTGAAACGCATCCTGCTGAACAAAGACATGCCAGTGCAACTGGTGATCGCCGGCAAAGCGCACCCCAAGGATCAGCCCGGCAAGACATTCATCCGCGAGGTGGTGGGGTTTTCGCGCGATCCCGATCTTTGGAAACACGTGGTCTTCGTCGAGGACTACGACATGAAGGTCGGGCGCGAGATGATTCAGGGCGTGGACCTCTGGTTGAACAATCCCCGGCGGGGCGAAGAGGCCTGCGGCACCAGCGGAATGAAGGCGGCCATCAACGGCGTGCTGAACCTGAGTATTCTCGATGGCTGGTTCGACGAGGCGTATGAGAACCTCGGCGGCTGGGCCATCGGCGACCGCGAGCCCTACTCCGAAGACCAGGACCCGTTGCACGCGAGCGCGATTTATTACCTGCTCGAAAATGAAATCGTCCCCATGTTCTACGAGCAGCGGGAGCAGACCCCGCGCGAGTGGGTGCGGCGCATGAAGCAGTCCCTGACCTACATCAGTCCGAATTTCGACTGCCGCCGGATGGTGCGCGAATACATGGCGGAACTATACGAGCCGGCGCACTGCCAACACCTTCGCGTGCAGCAGGGCAACTATGGACCGGTGCACGAGAAGGCGGCATGGACGTCGCGGATCCGTGAGGTGTGGGATCGCGTGCGGTTCGTCGAATCCGGACCCGGACCTTCCGCCGCCGTGCTGAGCGGCAAGCCGGTGCCGGTGCGAGCGGCGGTCGACCTGGCGGGTTTGAAGCCGGACGATGTGCGGGTCGAACTGGTGATGGGCCGGATCGACAGCAACGGTCACCTGGAAGAGACCGAGGTCATGGTGCTGCCCTCCCTGGAGCAGCAGGGGTCGGTGGCGGTGTTCGGCCGCGACCTGCTGCCGGAGCGCACCGGACGGCTGGGATACGCGCTGCGCGTCAGTCCCAACCACTTCGACGACCCGTTGACGCGCCCGTGCACCAGCCTCCTGAAATGGAGTACCGTCGCCTAGAGTTTGCAACCCGGAAAAACAGGGGGGATGCAACCGGGGGGTGTTCCGTGGTAAATATGTATTTGCAGTGGTGGGGCCCCCGGCTTTAGTTTTCCAGGCGCTTCGGCGGTCCCCCAGTACTCCTCCGGCTTCCCCATGTCGACCTCGGTGAGCCCGGTTACCCGTTCGACCGCTACTGGGGAAGCGTCGGCAGGTGAATAAACGCGTTTGGAATTCATAATCGGCATTTTCAGAAAAGTCTTTTCGTCCCTCAATTTACGGAGTAACCTCCCCATGGACAGCGATCGCAAGTACAGACAACACGGGTACATGGACTCGGACCACGATGCGAAGGCGTATCGCGGCGAAGACCGGCCCAAACCGCCGGGCCCAAGGCCGCCGATCGACGTGACCGGCCCCCGCCTCCCGCGTCTCGTGCAGCATGTAGCCGCCGCCCGTTGTTTCAACTGCTCCACCACCCTGCCGCCGGGAGTCGATTTCAGCGGCAACTGTCCGAAATGCAACACGGAGTTGCACTGTTGCAAGCAGTGCACGCATTTCGAACCTTCCACCCGCTTTCAATGTCTGAAGCCGATTCCAGTTCGGATTGCGATCAAAGACAAGGCGAACCAGTGCAGCCTCTTCTCTCCGCGAGTTACCGTGGCGCGCGAAGGGACAGCCACCGGGCCGTCCTCGGCTCAGCCGGTCCCTCCGCCCGGACCGCCCGCGCCGCGGAATCCGGAAGACGCTCGGAATGCGTTCGATAAGTTGTTTAAGAAGTTGTAACACAGCGCCTTCGGCGCCGTGGGCAGGCCGGGAGGCCTACCCTACCTGGTTTTCTTCTGGTAGCTGCGGGCGAGTTCCATGTACACGCCTAAATCGCGGTCCAGGTCTGACTGCGTGCCATCGAAATAGAAATTGCGGATCGGCAGGCCGCCCAGGTCGCGGCTGATGCGCGGATAAATCGCTTCGCAGACGATTCCGTTCATGCAGGTGAAGGGGCTGATGTCGATAATTCCCGCGGCGCCCTTTTTCGCCAGGTACACCACCTTCCCCACATTCAGCACCATTTCGCCGAAGGCGCCTTCGCGCGGCAGGTACGGCTGCGCGCATTCCAGCACTTCGTAAATGTCGGGCTCTTCACGGCCGCGGAACTCCTCCTCGAAAGTCTCCACCAGTACGTGTTCGTCGTGCTTTTGGACACGCTGGCGCACCCAGGCTCCGAGCGCCTCCAGGGTCCAGATGCGGCCCTCCAGTTTCAACTTGCGGAAATGCTCGGAGGTCGTGTACCAGATCCATTCGGTGATGTCGGACAGCCAGGCTTCCGCTCCGTACCCCTCCAGGCACTGCACCAGGTTTTCGTTGGAGAAGGTGTTCAGCCGGCAGAAGATCTCGCCGACGATTCCGATCAGCGGCTGATTCCGGTCGCGGCGCGCCGCGAGTTCCCGGAAGCGGCCACGTGCCCGCACCATCGATTCCCGCAGCGCCTCGAGTTGCACAGCGGGGTCTACCGGAGTTTTTTCCAACGTGGCGCAGAGGTCGGCCAGGGATTTTTCGTAAACGCCTTCCGTGTCGCCGCGGCGCTCCTCGTAAGGCCGATGGATCAGCAGCAGTTTTTCCAGCAGATCGGCGCAAAGCAGCGCCCGCCACCCCGTGCGCACGAACGGCTTCGCCAGTGTGCCGAGCCCGTCGTAGGCGTTCTGGCTGGTGGGCGAGAGGATCTCGACCCCCTCGTAGCCGTTGGTGTCCAGGATCTGGCGGAGATAGGGCGCATACTGGCCGAAGCGGCAGGGACCCTGCGCGGTGGGCATGAAAAGCGCGGTGGTGGAGGGGCACTGCCCGGGTTGCTCCAGCACTTTCATGAAGTCGCCGACCGTGACTTTGGCGGGATAGCACTCGTCTCCGGAAGTGTAGTGGGCGCCGAGTTCGCGCGTGCGGTGGTCCGAAGGCGGCGTGGGCTCGGCCTCGAGGCCGATGGCGCGAAATGCCGAGGCGAACGCGCGGGCGCTGCCGTAGGCCATCGGCGGGATGTGGATGAGCTTGCCTTTCAGTGGATGCTGGTCGGCTGTTGGTAGCATCGTAGAATTCCTTTGCTATCGAGGTAAGCCTCGCAGCGCGTCATGTATCCGGCGTCGTTGCCGTGGCCGTCGAACTGGAGGATCAGCAGGGGCGCGCCGGCCGCCTCGCGCGCGAAGTGCTTGATGTAGGAGTCCGGCCCGCACTTGAAGTTGGTGATGTAGACCAGGTGCAGGTTGGGCTTCTCGGCGGCGATGCGGGCCGCTTCCAGTATCTTGCGGCCGGAGGCCCAGTACATGTTATCGTGCAGCGCGCCGACGGCTTCCCGGCCCGTCACCAGAAAATCGAGCGGGATCACGTTGGCGCCGTAACGATGGCGCAGTTTGCGCGGGATGTCGCAATTCACGCCGCGGTCATAAATGTTGTAACCGCGGCCGGCCAGCACCAGCCCCGGCTCGCCGGTCTGCTCGAGCACGGCCAGCGCCCGGCGTCCGGCATCGAGCAGCCTGGCTTGAAACTCGCGCTGCTGGGCGTAGGCGGCGTCCACCGCGCGGTCGCTCGCGCGCCGCGTCACCCCGAGCCGGCGCATGGTCTCGGCCAGCCCCTTCTTCACCTGCACGGGGCCCAGTTGGAAGTGCAGCGTGGGGATGAGAAACTTGTGCTGGTGCGGCTCGAGCACGGGCACCGAGCGCAGCACCCAGGGCAGCGTCTGGTTCCAGGGGCAGTAGTGCGAGGCGCAGGAGCCCTCTTCGGCCTCGGCATTCGCGATGTTGGGGATCAGGATGTAATCGAGGCCGGCTTCCACCAGCGCCTGCACATGGCCGTGGGCCACCTGAATCGGGTAGCACGGCTGGGCCACGGCGAGATCGATCCCGGCGGCGGAGATCCGCGGATCGGTCACCGGCGAGAGCACGGTTTCGAAGCCCAGCTCGGCGAAGTAGCGCTTCCAGAACGGCAGGCGGTCGATCATCGACATGGCCCGCGGCAGGCCGATCCGGAAGCGTCCTCCGGCGGCCTTCGGAAGAGCTTCGATCAGCCGCTCGCGGTAGGCGAATAAGTCGTCGATCACCGGCTTACGCCCGGTGGCCGAGGGCTTACGGAACTTATCGGAGCACTTATCGCCCCAGTAACTCTTCTGTCCTTCGATGACAAACTCCTTCATGTCGCAGAGGTTGGAACAGGCCTTGCACACGAAGTCTCGGGTCGATAGCTTGAGCTTGTCCAGGTCGTAGCCGCGGAAACGGGTTGCGGCGCTGGTCGCCTGGTGCCACTGGCGCGCGATCAGGGCCATGCCGATCGCGCCCATCACCCCGTTGTACGGCGGCACCGTGATCTTCCTGCCGAGCAGGCTGGCGAAGGCCGCGGTCACCGCGTCGTTATACGCCGTGCCGCCCTGGAAATAGATCACCTTGCCGATCTTGCGGCCGCGCACCACCCGGTTCAGGTAATTCAGGGCGATGGAGTAAGCCAGGCCCGCTACCAGGTTCGGAACCGTCTCGCCCTTGTGCATCCACCCGGTGACGTCCCGCTCCATGAAGACGGTGCAGCGCTCCCCAAGGCGGGTGGGCGCGGCGGAAGCAAGCGCCAGTTTCGCGAATTCGCCCTTGATGCTGATGCCGAGTTTTTCGGCCTGCTCTTCGAGGAACGAACCGGTGCCCGCGGCGCAGGCTTCGTTCATGGCAAAATCCACCACCACGCCGTTTTCGATCGAGATGAACTTGGAATCCTGCCCGCCGATTTCGAAAATCGTGTCGACGGGTTCTCCGCCGAGCGTACTCGAGATGTGAATCGCGCCGGTCTTGTGAGCGGTGATCTCGTCGTTCACCACGTCGGCGCCCACGAATTCGGCGATCAGTTCGCGGCCCGAACCGGTGGTGCCGGCGCCGAGCACCTGTAACCGGCTGCCCCAGACCCGCTCGACCTCTCCCAGCCCCTGCTGCACGGCCTCTATGGGCCGGCCGGCGGTCCGCAGATAGACGTCGTGGATCACCGTGCCGAATTCATCGATCACCACCACGTTGGTCGAAACCGAGCCGATATCCAGCCCCAGGTAGGCGGGGATTTTAGTATCGCCGGCCGGCGCGACGTACACCGGCACGCGGTCGCGCAACTGAACCACCTTCTCGGTCGAGAGCGGGTGCGTGTCCTGAACGATTTCCTCGGCGTCGTGCTGCCGCAGGCGGTGGATTTCGAGAATCGAGCGTTTGCGGGGCTCTTCCGCTTCAAGGATCGCGGTGCCGATGGCTCCGCACCAGGCATATTCCGGCGGAATGAAAAGCTGCTCGGCGGAAAGGCCGAACGCCTCGCAGATTGCGCCCGTCACCCCGGCATTCTGCGAGACGGCCCCGATCAGCGCGACGGGCGCTTCCACCGGCCGCCCCTTGACGATGGCGCTCTTGAAATTGCGCGCCACCGCATCGCACAGCCCGCGCAGGATCTCGGCCGGGGAGTAGCCCTTCTGCTGCGCGTGGATCATGTCGCTTTTCGCAAACACCGAGCAGCGCCCCGCGATCCGGGCGCCGCATCCGGCGGTGCAGACAATCCCGCCCACCTCTTCGACCGAGTACTGCATACGCAGCGCCTGCTGGTCGAGAAAACTGCCGGTGCCGGCGGCGCATTCGCCGGAGCGGTCGTAATCGACGATGTTCGAGCCCTCGAGCCGGAGGTACTTCGAGCTTTCGCCGCCGATTTCGAAAACCGTGCGAATGTGGGGGTACCAGGTGCCGATCATCCGGGCGATGGCCTTGAACTCGTTTTCGAAAAACAGGCCCAGCACCTTGGCGATGGTTCGGCTGCCCGACCCGGTGACCCGGATGCCTTCCACGAGATTCTCGGGTACGGAGTCGTAAAACTGCTGCAGCAGGTCGTATGTGGATTGGATCGGGCTGCCGCAGATGCGGCGGTAGTCGGAGAGCACCAGCAGCCGGCCATCGAGCGCCGAGAGGCTAAACTCCGGGTGCGCGGCACACAATCCCTCGAGCGCCGGCAAATCGCCGGGCTTGCCGAGCGCGGCAAGCTTGAGAGAGATGGCCCCTATATCCAGGCCGATATTGATGCCCATTTTCGTCCAGTTTGAGGGAACACGGTTAAAGGTTCAAGCTAATAAGGCCTGAATTGCGGAAAATAGCGGCTGAACGGTTCGCCTGAGCGCCGATTGCGCCGCTGGAGATCTGGAGATAGTGTACGGTTTCGTACGGTTCTTCAGGAGAGGCGCTCATCTCCCGGAAGATCCGAAACCGCCGGTGCCGCGGAGCGATCCGGCGGTCTCACCCTCCAGCCACTCCACCGCTTCGTAGCGGGCCACGATCATCTGGGCGATGCGGTCGCCGGCGTGGACCGTGTAGTTTTCGCGGCCGAGGTTGATGAGCAGGACGCGGAGTTCGCCGCGGTAGCCGGGGTCTATGGTGCCGGGAGCGTTGGGCATGCTGATGGCGTACTTCAGCGCCAGGCCGCTGCGCGGGCGCACCTGCGCTTCGTATCCGGGTGGGAGTTCGAGCACCAGGCCGGTGGGGACGAGGCGCGGGACACCCGGTTCGAGCATGACCGTCTCGACGGCATGCAGGTCCATGCCGGCATCCTCCAGGGGGCCGTGGGCGTAGACGGGCAGGATGGCGCCGGGATGGACTCGTTGGATTCGGATCTGCACCCCGTTATGATAACTGCTTGACTCCCACCAAACGCGTCGTCACCGTGGCGCCTATGCCGCCCGAGAAGAGCGCCTTCGCGCTGGCACGGTATAGCCGGTCGCCCGATTCGATCCGCGACTCGATCGCCTGGGTGCGCTCGCACGACGCGCAGAAGTTCCTCGAGAGCTTCTACTTCCAGTACGGACACGCCTCCATCGCCGACCTGGGCCATACGGTCATGTGCTTTGAGGGCGTATCGGAACTGGCGGCGACCGAAATCGAAGAAGAGCCGCTGTGGGATGGGCAGGCGAAATCCTCCCGGTATCAGGATTTCTCGCGCTCCGGATTCATCACGCCGGCGGAGTTTGAAGCTTCGGACCGCGAGGCTTACCGGGCGGCGGGCGAAGCGCTGCTGGCGGCCTACGCCGAGGTCAACCGGCGGGTGTTCGACCTGCTATCCGAACGGCTGCCCAGGCCCGAGGATATGAAGCCGGAGGCCTACCGCCGAAACCTGGCGGCGCGCGCCTTCGACGTGGCGCGCTACCTGCTGTTCTGGGGCATTCCGACCAACGTGGGGCAGGTTGCCAGCATCCGGACCGTGGAAAAGCAGATCCGGCGCCTGAAGGCGTCCGGGTACGGAGAACTGCGGGACATCGGGGAGGAGATCGCGCGGGCCTGCGCGGCTGAGCCGGATTGCCTTTGGGACCCGCAGGCGGCGGCTGAGCCGCTGGCGCCGACGCTGGCGCGCCATGCGGATCCGGATGAGCATGCCGCGCGTTCGCGCGAGGATCTGACGCTCTGGGCCGGGCAGAATCTGCCGGCCGCCGCAGGCGAAGCCGCGCCGCGCGTGGACCTGGTCAAGCCGGCCGACACCCCGGCGGACATCGCCGCCACGCTGCTCTACCCCGTAACCGATCGCCCGTTCCGGGAACTCTACGAGATCGCCCGCGGCTGGAGCGCCCGGCAGCGGGCCGAAGTGCTGGACGTCGCGCTTGGCTCGCGCACCCGCAGGGACGAAATCCTGGCGGGTTTCCGCGGCGGACTATACGCTTACGATTTCGTGATCGACGTCGGGGCCTACCGCGACCTGCACCGCCACCGCCGCTGCCAGAAATTCCGGCAGGCCTACTCGGGCAATTTGGGATACGACGTTCCGGCACTGGCGGCCGAAGCCGGCGCCGGCCGGCTTTACGAATCCGCCATCGGGCAGGCACTCGAGACGATGCATCGCCTGCCGCCCCCCGGAGCGCATTATCTGCTGCCGTTCGGGGCGCGGTCGCGGTTCCTGTTCAAAATGGATTTCGCGGAGGCGGAATACATCGCGCGCCTGCGCAGCGGAGTGAAAGGACACTTCAGCTACCGCGGCATCGCCTGGGAGATGAAGTGCCGGATGGAAGAAGTGGAGCCGGAACTGGGGCGCCTGATCGATGCCACGCCGCCTTGGGTGGAGGACCCCCTGCGGCGCTGAGAAAAGCTCCCGGATGCCCGGCAACCGTTTGTATTTTCACGTCCTACACTGCATAATGAGCTAACGGAGGGTAGCATGCGCTTCCTGTCGGTCTTTCTGGCCTTCCTGATGGCGCTGCCTTTGAGCGCGCAGGGTGGGCTGAACTTGGTGGTGGTCGAAGGCGAAGGCGCCATCAACAATATCCGCCAGCGAACCGCGCGCGAGCCGGTGGTGCAGGTGGAGGACGAGAACCACAAACCGGTGGCGGGCGCGGCGGTGGTGTTTACCCTGCCTTCGAACGGCGCTGGCGGAACCTTCGCCGAGGGTGCTCGCACCCTTACAGTCATCACCGACAACCAGGGGCGCGCGGTGGCCAGGGGTTTCCAGCCCAACGCGGTGAAGGGGCGTTTCCAGATTCGGGTGACGGCTTCGCACAGCGGTCGCACAGCCTCGATGACGATTTCCCAGACCAACGTGGCGGTGGCGGGGACAGCCGGGGCGGCCGCGGCAACCGGGATATCCCTCAAGGTGATCGGGATCATCGTGGCCGTGGCGGGGGCTGCGGCGGCGGGCGGAATCGTGGCTGCGACGCGCGGCGGCAACAACGGGAATACCGCTACGATCAGTGCGCCGGTAACCGTGGCGCCGGGCACCGGCACGGTAGGTCCACCGAGGTGAAATCCATGCGATTCATAACGGGTCTTTTGACGCTGTCTTGCGGACTGGCTCTGGCGCAGCAGGGGCGGATCGCGGGGCCGCTTTCGGGGTACGTTTTCGACCGCACGGCGCAGGCGCTGCGGCCGGTCTCCGGCGTGCCGGGGGCGTCGGTGATCGGCAGCCCGATCGACATCGGTTTTGCCGCCTCCGGGGTGTGGGTTTCGCCGCAACTGGATTCGGCGGTCGCGGTAGCGACGGATGGATCGCTGCACTTCCTGAGGCTGAATGCGGGCACGGCCGCGGAACGCTCGTTCAACGGCGCGGCTGCGGCGCCCGCGAGCGTCACGTTCAGCCCTTCCGGGTCGGCTGCGGCCCTGTTTTCGGGCACGCGCGCGGTGATCGTGACCGGGCTCCCGGACGCTCCCGCGGTTTCGGCAAGCATCGATCTCGGCCCGGACCTCGCCCGTCCTTCCCGCCTGCTGTCCGTGCACGAGGTTTCGAACGCGCTGAGCGACGACGGGGCCTACCTGCTGCGCGCTTCGGGCGGAACCGTGACGCTGTACGGCGCCGGCGGCGAGCACCGCACACTGGCTGCCGGGGTGGCTGCGGCGTTCGCTCCGGGGGCGTACGGGGCGGCCATCGTAGACCCTTCCGGGGCGGGCATCGTGGCCTTTGACGACGCAGCTGCGGGAACCGGCCGCAGAGTCCTGGCGGCGCCCGATTCCGGCATGGCGTCTCCGGCGGGCCTGGCCTTTTCACAAGACGGCAGGAAGCTCTTCCTGGCGAGCGCGGCTTCCCGCAACGTGGCTTCGTTCGACGTGGCCGCCGGCAGCCGGCAGGCGATCCCGTGCCACGCTACGCCCGAAACCCTGGTCCGCATGGGGAGCGTGTACCGGCTGAACGAGTTGGGTTCCGACCCGCTTTGGCTGCTGGACACCGCGCCCCTCCAGCCGCAGGTCGTGTTCGTGCCCGCCATCAGCGCAAATTGAACTTTTTCATTTTGTAACGCAGGGTGTCGCGCGTGACGCGCAGCAGGCGGGCGGCCTGCGTCTGGTTGCCGCTGGTTTTTTCGAGCGCCCTGACCAACAATCCGCGTTCGTTTTCTTCGAGCGAGAGACCGTCGGTGGGGATCTCCGCGGGTTGGGGGCCGAGCACCATTGGAGCCGCATCCGGGCGGGAGACGGCGATCGGCAGGCTGGCCGACGTGATCAGCGCCGACTCTTCGAGGATCATGGCGCGCTCGATGGCGTTGCGCAGTTCCCGCACGTTGCCCGGCCAGTCGTGAGCCAGCAGGAGCTTGGCGGCGGCGTCCGTGATCCCTTCGATATTGCGTTTGAACTTGCGGTTGTAGTGTTCAATGAAGAATTTCGTGAGCGGCACGATATCTTCGGCGCGCTCGCGAAGCGGCGGAATCAGAATCTGGATGACGTTGAGGCGGAAGTAGAGATCCTGGCGGAAGGCGCCTTCCTTAACGGCTTCGCGCAGGTTCTTGTTGGTGGCGGCCACCACGCGCAGGTCGAGTTGGATATCCTTGAGCCCGCCCAGGCGGCGAAAGGTCTGATCCTCGAGCACGCGCAGCAGTTTGGCCTGCAGCATGAGCGGGATTTCGCCAATCTCGTCGAGGAAGAGCGTACCCTTGTCGGCTAATTCGAAGATGCCGCGTTTTTGGGCGCGCGCGTCGGTGAATGCGCCCTTTTCGTAGCCGAACAACTCACTCTCGAGGAGGGTTTCGGGAATGGCGGCGCAATTGATCGCGATGAACGGTTCGGCCTGCCGCACGCTCTGATAGTGCAGCGTCTTGGCGATCAAATCCTTGCCAGTGCCGTTTTCGCCTTCGAGCAGGATGGTGGTGGCTTCGCTGGCAGCCACGCGGCGCACGAAGTTCATCACCTCGCGCATGGCGCCGGATTCGCCGATGACCTCGCGCTTTTGGGGAGCCGCCTCTTCGGTAATGTCTTTGATGGTGGCCACGACACCGGCAACCCGGCCTTCGCCGTTGAACATCTGGTTGGTGCGCATGACGACCAGGCGTTCCATGCCGTTACCCGTGCGGAGCCGGACGGTGCAGTTGGGCGAGGCGGGGGACTGGTTGAGCCCCACCAGAACGCCGCAGCCCGGCTCACACAGGGAACACTTGAAAACCTCCTGGCAGTGCTTTCCCAACATGGCTTCGGCGGACATGCCGAACAGCTTTTCGGCGGCTCGATTGACACCTGTGATGCGAAATTCCGGGTCGTACAGGACCAGTGCGTCGGAAAGCTGATCGAACACCGATTCCAGAATGCTGGTAGTCTGC
This sequence comes from Bryobacterales bacterium, assembly GCA_963794265.1. Classification (GTDB taxonomy): domain Bacteria; phylum Acidobacteriota; class Terriglobia; order Bryobacterales; family Bryobacteraceae; genus CAWCDJ01. Next base: position 955,198 of record CAWCDJ010000003.1, on the reverse strand, counting down.
CAGCCTGGTGTGAGCTTGGACATTACTTTTAGCGTTAGGCTTAACCCCAATTATAGCAAGCGGGCCGCCTGCGCCAATTGGCCCAACAGTCCTGATCTTTCGGGGGCTATTACCCCCACCCTTGCGGGTAACTCAAGTGGAACTACTGGAATCTCTTTGGGATAGGCGGTGGCGATGCAATTGCTAACTGCCCCGGTGGAGGCATCATGTCCCAATTGAAAATATTCATGCCCGCTGCCATCCTGCTGGGCGGAATTCTTGTTTGCACCACGGTCTCGTTGGGCAAGCCCGAATACACCAAGGAAACCAAGAAGGCCTGCACGTTCTGTCATGAGAAGAATGTACCCGGCAACAAAGCGGAGATGCAGAAGAATCTGAACGAAGCCGGCAAGTACTTCCAGGAGCACAAAAGCCTGGACGGTTACAAGAAGTAAGTAGTCGCAAGGCGGAGAGGTGGAGTCGTCCATGTTGCAATCGGTTCAGCTTTCCATTACCGACGGCGTTTACGCCGCCACGGTGCGGGAAGCTCTGTCCCGCACTTGCGCCTGGCACGTGGAATCCGTCGATTGTCCGGACCTCACGCAGCAGTGCGTCCTGGTGCTGGATGAACAGGCGTTTGCTCGACTGCCCCTCCCCTTGTCCAACCCGGAGCGGGTGGTCCTGATTACTCGCAAAGACCATCCGTCACTGGCACAGGCCTGGGACGCCGGGATCGTCTCGGTGGTCTCCGAACAGGACCCGATCAGCACGGTACAACTCGCGATCATGTCGGCAGCGCTGCGGATCGCGACGTCCCACGAGAGAGCCGCCGCGAGTGGGATATCCCCCAGCCATATCGCCGGGCATGCGCAACTTCCCCCAGAAAACCGCGCAACCGGGTCCAAACGTTGCAAAATCCAATAGGTTAGATCCATCCGAACGTGGACTTTTGCGTGCATTAGCTTTTCCTCCGGGAAGGAGGGTTACTCGAATGGAACGCAGTTTATCCCAATTGGAGTCGATTATCCGAAACCGGATTTGCAATGTCTGCACCGCGCGAACCGTAGACGCGGAGTGCGGTTTGGAGGAACCTGCCCGGTGCGCGCTATTCCGGCTCTTTCCTCAGGTGACCCACGCAATACAGTCGGTCCAGGGCGACGATGTTCATCGCTATATCGAAGCAATCCGGCGGGACGTCTGCGCGGTTTGCGCGGACCAGGCGGCGGACGGTTCCTGCGAAACACGACGGAATGTGCAATGTCCGCTGGATGCCTATCTCCTTCCAGTGGTGGATGCGTTCGAGGAGGCCACGGGAAGAACGTTCAGCAGGAGGGGTTTGGGGCCGGTGGGCACCCGCGTCAGGCGGCGCTCCGGCTCTTCAATTCAACCGTGAACCAGTTCGTCTGGAGGTGACTCATGCATTTCGACTTACGGCCGTTGATCGGGGTTGAGATTGTGCTCGCGCTGGCGGTACTCGTGATGATCGCCTGGCGCAAAGCCGTGTCACGCGGCGAAGATGACAGCTTGCACGTGTTACAGGGGGGCGCGCTGCCGCAACAGGTGGAGGTCGCGCACAAACTGGACGTGATCGATAAATGGGGCAAGGCCCTTACTGTGATCGCCGTCGCTTTCGGCGTGATCGTCCTTGCGGTTTACATATTTCAAGTCTGGGTACAAAGCGCCCACGTAGTGACAGGAGCTTAATCGTCTATGCTGAACCGGGCAATTCCCACTTTCGGCCTGACGCTCGGTTCTGCCCTTATCGGCCTGATATTCGGGGCAACCGGCGCGGGTCTCCAGGCAGCGGAGAACGCGCCGGCAGTAGAGTGCACCACCTGCCATGACCAGGGACAGAAACTGGCAAAGAGTGCTCATGCGGGGCTGACTTGCGACACGTGCCACGAGTCGCACGAGAAATTTCCCCATCCCGCCAACATTCCCAAACCGGTCTGCGCCACCTGCCACGAGGACCAGGCTGGAGACTACGCCGCGGGCGTTCACGGCTTGGCCCGCAAAGCGGGCGACGAAAGCGCGCCGGATTGCGAAGTCTGCCACGGCACCGCTCATGAACTGCTGCCGACCGGGTCCGAAGCCTTTCGCAAGGGGCTTCCGGATACCTGCGGGATGTGTCATGCGGACGTGGCGGAGCAATACAAGAGCAGCGTCCACGGGCAGGCTGTCGCGCGCGGCGTGACCGAAGCCCCGTTGTGCACGGATTGCCACGGCGAACATAAGATCATCAAGCCCAGCAACGAGGCTTCGCCGGTGAATGCGGCACACATCCGCGATACCTGCGGAAGCTGCCACGGGGATGTCCGGCTCACGCGCAAGTTCGGGCTGCCTTCCGACCGCATGGTGAGCTTCGATTCCTCCTATCACGGCCTGGCGGCAAAGGCCGGTTCACAGACCGTGGCCAACTGCGCGAGTTGCCACGGCGTGCACAATATTCTGCCGTCTTCGGATCCGAACTCCACCATCAATCCCAAGAACCTTCCGAAAACCTGCGGCAAGTGCCACCCCGGCGCGGGCACGCGATTCGCCATCAGCCAGGTACACCTGACCGAAGGCGGCAAAGAGCCGCCCGCCCTGACCTGGGTGCGGAGCTTCTACCTGTTCATCATTCCGCTGACCATCGGGCTGATGGTGCTGCATCAGGGCGGCGACTGGATCCGGAAACTGATCCGGCTGCGGTTCCGGCCGCGACTGGTGAAGAGCGCGTCCGCCGGCGGCAAAGGGGAGTTGCGGATGCTGCCCTTCGAGCGATTGCAGCACGGGGTGATGGCCATCTCCTTCATCGTGCTGGTATGGACGGGGTTTGCGCTGAAATATCCCGATCAGTGGTGGGCCCGGCCCCTGCAGCTCATGGAGGGCAAGATCTTGGTGCGCAGCTTGATTCACCGCATCGCGGCCGTCATTTTCATCGCGGTGACGATCACTCACACCGTCTCTCTGATCGTGAACCGCAAGCTGCGGGAGCACTGGAAGGAGATGCTGCCGAACATCAACGACCCGCGCGAGGCCATGTCCAATTTCGCCTACAACCTGGGCTTGGGCAGCCAGCGACCTCCGCGCTCCCCGCACAGCTATATCGAGAAAGCCGAATACTGGGCGGTGGTCTGGGGCGCGGTGGTGATGATTTCGACCGGCCTGCTGCTCTGGGCGAACAACCTGGCATTGAGACTGCTGCCGAAAATCTGGCTGGACGTGGCCACCTCGGTTCATTTCTACGAGGCCCTGCTGGCTACTTTGGCGATCGTGGTCTGGCATTTCTATTCGGTAATCTTCGATCCCGACGTTTACCCCTTGAATACTGCGTTCCTAACAGGTATTAGTGTTAAGAAGCAGGAGCACTCGAAGGAACACCAACCGTCCGGCGAAACCGGCGCGGTGAAAACGACCGGAGACTAACCTTAAAGTCCGATGACTCCAAACAGACCTGAAGGCAGGATAGGGAAATGGCTGTCCCCGATTATCCACCTGTCGAACAACTGGATCAGCCTGGCGGGGGTGGTACTCGTGACCACCGCCACCATCTTCTGGCTCTTTTTACTGCCCATCACGCTGCGGGGCGAGACTTCCAGTCCCTACGTCGGCATTCTGGCGTTTCTGGCGATTCCGGGTCCGTTTTTCATGGGGCTCATCGCGATCCCGCTCGGAATCTGGCTCAAACGCAAGAAAGAGGGCCGAGCGAGCATTTATCCACCGGAATTTCCGCCGCTAAACTGGCGGAATCGGGATTTCCGCCTGCTGGTGTACTTCTTCGCCGCCACCACCGTAATCAATATCGTGATCGCCAGCCAGCTCTCCTATGGCGCGGTCAACTATATGGATTCGGTCACATTTTGCGGCCTCACCTGCCACAACGTGATGCAGCCGGAATACACTGCCTACCAGAACTCGCCTCACTCGCGCGTGGAGTGTGTGAAGTGCCACATAGGGCCGGGGGCTTCGTGGTTCGTCCGGAGCAAGCTTTCCGGTGTGGGGCAGGTGTTCGCGGTGGCTTTCAACACCTATCCGCGCCCCATCCCGGCGCCGGTGCACAACCTGCGCCCGGCGCGCGAAACCTGTGAAACCTGCCACTGGCCGCAGCGGTACGCGGAAGACCGCATTCAGGTGCTCCCGAAATTCGCCGAAGACGAGACCAACACAGAGACCAAGACGGTGCTGCTGATGAAGATCGGCGGCGGCAACCGGGGTATCGGAATCCACGGCACGCACCTCGGTCCCGGGGTTGTGATCCGGTATGGCGCCGCGGATGAAGCCCGCCAGAATATTCCCTGGGTGGAATACGACAACCAGGGGAAGACGACCGTTTTCGCCACACCGGATGCCAAGCCGGACGGCGCGGGGCTCGCTATACGGACGATGGATTGCATCGACTGCCACAACCGGCCTTCGCACCAGTATCAACTTCCCGATCGCGCGCTCGACCAGGCGATGGCCGCGGGGCAGGTTTCCCCCTCCCTGCCATTCGCCCGCAAAGAGGGGCTGGAAATCCTGAAGGTGAACTACAAGACCCGCGAAGAGGCGGCACAGAAGATACCCGCGGCCTTCGAGCAGTTCTACCAGCAGAAGTATCCGGCGGTGTGGGGCCAGCGGCAGTCGGAAGTAACCGCTTCGGCCAAACAGGTGCTGGCCATCTGGGACCGGAATATCTTCCCGGCGATGAACGTGACTTGGGGCATCTATCCGGTGAATATCGGGCACACCGATTTCCCGGGGTGCTTCCGGTGCCACGACGGCTCCCACGCCTCTAAGGGCGGTGAGGCCATCACCCAGGACTGCAACGCCTGCCACAACATTCTGGCGATGGATGAGCCTAACCCGAAGGTGCTGACGGAACTGGGGATCACGGAACCCAAGCCGGCGGCCACCCGGTAGCGTAGGGGGGCCGGTACCGAAGCGGGCCCCCGGTTTACCGCCCGCTTCAGCGGGGCTTTTCGGTGATCTGGCGAAAGGCGCGCAACAGGTTGCCGCCCCAGAATTTGCGGATGCGCTCCTCGGAGTAGCCGCGGCGCAGCATGGCGTCGGTGATCAACGGCAGATCGCGAATATCCCTCATGCCGCGGGGCAGCGGCGGGCCGCCATCGAAGTCGCTGCCAAAAGAAACGTGGTCCTCGCCGACCATTTGGATGGCGCGGTCCACCACGGCGACCCAGTCATCCACCGACATCCGGATATCGTCCGGGATGTCGGCCGGGAGCATGGGAAATTGCGGGGCCACCAGTGCGTCCAGTTCGCCAATCGACAACTTCGTCCCGCGGGCGACAACCTCGGTCGTGTCCCAGAACGGCTTGCCCGCATGCTGCGTGCGCCAATCGAAGGCCTTCCGGTTGTGGAACTCGTTGCCGATCTGGAAACCGATGATGCCCCCTTTGGCGGCCAGTTTTTTCACGAGCCAGTCCGGCATATTGCGGGGGATGTCGTTGACGGCGCGCAGGCCGTGATGCGTGGCGATTACGGGATCGGAGCTGATATCGATGGCCTGCGAAATCGCCTCATCGGAGGCGTGCGAAACGTCGATGACCATGCCCAGCCGGTTCATCTCGCGAATGAAGGCCCGGCCGCGCTCGTTCAGGCCGTGCCATTTGGGGGGCGAGCAGCAGGAGTCGACGTAATTGCTGGTCCAGTTGTGCGCGGAGAGTTGCACGGAGCGCATCCCCAGCCGGTACATTTGCCGCAGGACGGCCAGGTCTCCATCCAGATCGAAGCTGCCTTCGATAGCCAGCACGGCCGCGATTTTGCCGCTCCGGTGAATCCGCTCGACGTCGGAGGCGTTCCGCGCGATTTCGATGGTCTGCCGGTTCCGATCGATCTGCTCCACGGCGCAATCGAGCATGCGGAGCGCCTGCCTGGTTTCATAGTGGGCGGGATAATAATCCTCGGTCACGAAGATGTTAAAGAAGAGCGCGCCGAGCCCGCCCTCGCGGGCACGCGGCAGGTCGAACTGGCCGTCGGCTTTTCGCTCGCCGATGTCGCCGCCGTGATAGAACTCGCGATCCACCGCGTGCAGATGGCCGTCGAAAACCAGCGCGCTCCGGTGTAGGGCGAACGCGCGTTCCGAAACGGGGGGCTGCGCTTGAACCGCGGAGGCGGCGGCCAGCAGACCCACGATGCATAGCGGCATCATATAATCACTGGAATGACGAGGCCCAAACTTGCGGCTGTGGTAACGACCTTTTTCAAATATTCGCATGCCCAGCATATCGTCGACCGCTTTCTGGATGGCTATGGCTGGAACGGCACTCACCATTATCCTCCGATGGACCTGGTGTCGCTCTATGTCGACCAGGTTGGGGCGAACGACCTGAGCCGCGAGCGGGCAGCGCGCCATCCGGGGATGAAGATCTATCCGACGATCGCCGAAGCGCTGACCTTGGGCAGCGCCAAACTGGCCGTCGACGGCGTGGTGGTGGTGGGCGAGCACGGGAATTATCCGCGCAACGAGAAAGGCCAGACGAAGTACCCGCGCCACGAGTTTTTCGAGGCGATTGTGGGGGTGTTCCGCTCGAGCGGCCGGGTGGTGCCGCTGTTCAGCGACAAGCACCTCTCCTGGAATTGGGACTGGGCGCGGCAGATGTTCGACACCTCGCGCGAAATGCGGTTCCCCTTCATGGCCGGATCGAGCCTGCCGGTGACGTGGCGGACGCCGTCGGTCGAGATGCCGCTGGGGGCGCGCATGAGTGAGGCGCTTTGCATCGGTTATGGAGGCGTGGACAGCTACGATTTTCATGGCCTGGAGACCATCCAGTGCATGGCGGAACGGCGGCACGGCGGCGAAACCGGCGTGGAGTGGCTCGAGGCGTATCGCGGCGACCGGTTTTGGGAGGCGTTCCGCGAAGGCGTCTGGCCGCGGGCGTTGATGGACGCCGCGCTGACCCGGAGCCACACCCTCACGCCGGCGCGCCCCGGGTTCAACCACATCTTTCCCTCGGCCGACGACATGCGGCGCCTGGTGCGCAACCCGGTGGCTTACCGCTATCAGCACCGGGACGGCCTGAAGTGCACCCTGCTGCTGATGAACGGCCTGGTGCGGGATTTCAACTTCGCGGCATTCGTGAACGGCTCGCGCGAGCCCTGGTCCACCCAGATGTACCTGCCGATGCCGGACGGCCGCACGACCCTGGCGAATTTCTTCAGCCCGCTGGTGAACCACATGGAGCAGATGTTCCTGACGGGACGGCCGCCGTACCCGCTGGAACGAACCCTGCTGACCACCGGGTTGACGGCCGCCGGCATGGAGAGTTTGTACCGCGGGCAGACCCGCTTCGATACGCCGCACCTCGCGATCAGTTATCGGCCGACCACCGAATCGACGTTTTGGAGGACCTGAACATGTTGACCCGGCGCACGTTTCTACAGACCGCGGCCGTGGCCGCCAAGGCGGTTCCGCAGAGCCGGCCCAAGCGGCTCGCGATCATCGCGACCATTTACCGGCTGCAATCGCACGCGCAGCACATGGGCGACCGGTTTCTCAACGGATACCCGTACGGCGGCGTGTGGCGGAGGCCGGATATCCACGTGGTGTCGCTCTACGTGGACCAAAAGCCCGAAGGCGACCTGAGCGCAGCCCGAGCGCGCGAATTCGGGTTCGAGGTGTACCCGACGATAGACGGGGCGCTGCGCCGCGGAGGCCGGGAACTGGCGGTGGACGCGGTGCTGATTGTCGCCGAGCATGGCAATTACCCGCGCAACGAGAAGGGCCAGATCCTCTACCCGCGCTACGAGTTCTTCCAGGAATGCGTGAAAGTTTTCGAGGCGGACGGGCGCGCCGTGCCGGTCTACAACGACAAGCACCTTTCCTACAGCTTCGAAAAAGCGAAGGCGATGGTGGAGGCCTCGCGGAGGCTGCGCTTCCCGATGCTGGCCGGCTCTTCGCTCCCGGTGACGTGGCGGCTGCCTTCGATCGAACTCCCGCTCGATTGCGAGATCGAAGAAGCCCTGATGATCGGCGAAGGCGGCTCCGACGCGATGGATTTTCACGCCCTCGAAGGACTCCAGTGTATGGTCGAGCGCCGCCGCGGCGGTGAGAGCGGCGTTCGCGCCGTGCAGTTGATCGAAGGCGACGCCGTCTGGAAGGCCGGCGACGCGGGCCGCTATTCGAACAAGTTGCTCGAGGCGGCGCTCTCCCGCAGCGACACGCCGCTAGGCCTGACGGTCACCGACGGGCGGACCCAGAACCTGCTGGCGTCCGGCGAATTGCGGAAGTTGGCGAAGACGCCGGCGGCCTATTTCATCGAGTACCGCGACGGGCTCAAGGCCACCATGCTGATGCTCGACGGCGCGCTGAAGGACTTCAATTTTGCGGCGCGGCTGAAGGATGGGAAAGTCTGGTCAACGCAGTTCCTGCTGACGCCGGACCCGAACGTCACCTATTCCGCCTGCCTGATGCACCAGGCGGCCCGCATGTTCGAGACCGGCGCGGCGCCGTATCCCGTGGAGCGCACGCTGCTCACCAGCGGGATGCTGGAGAGTTGCCTGACCTCTAAGATCCGGAACCACACGCCGCTCGAGACGCCGCACCTGGATGTCGCGTACCGGCCGCCGCGGGAATCTCAATTCGCGCGCACGTGAGGGCGGCATCGCCCCCCGGAATTGTGCGTAGACCGCCATAGTCTCACTGATATTTGGCTTTTATTCCTCCCCGTTTTCCTCTATTATCGATCCATTGTCGTAATCCTGCGTTCCGGGGGGATAATGAAACACCTTCTCTCAGTCGTGTATCTTTCCGCGGCCTTTGCGGTTTCCGGCATGGCCCAGATTGCAACCACAACCTCGCTGGTGGGAACCGTCACGGATACCAGCGGGAAAACCGTGCCTGGCGCTAAAGTCACGGCCTTCAATACGGGAACCCACGATAACTACACCGTGCTCACTTCGGAGCAGGGCTATTACAACATCCAGTTCGTGGCCGTGGGCGACTATGAAATTCGGGTGGAGCAACCCGGGTTTCAGGTGTCCAGGATCTCCGGGATTCACGTGGACATCAACCAGGTGGTTCGGAACGATATCCGGCTGCAACTCGGCAACGTAACCGAGTCGGTGACGGTGCAGGCGTCGGTGGGGGCGATCAAGACCGATGATGCCACGGTTTCGGAGATCATCGGCACACGCAGCGTGGCGGAGTTGCCCTTGAACGTCCGCGACCCCATGTCACTCGCGACCACGACGCCCAGCGTGCTGCAAGGGCCGAAGACGTCCGCCACGGGCGTGCCGCCGGGAGAAGATTTCATCGGCGCCGGGACGCGCGAAATCGACAACAGCATGTCGATGGACGGCATCAGCATCATGAACAACCTGATTACGACGACGCCGACCCGGCCGATGGTGGAATCGGTGCAGGAGGTGGAGGTCCAGACCGGGACGTATTCCGCGCAGTACGGATCTTACATGGGCGTCCACATCAACATGATCACCAAGAGCGGCACGAACCAGATTCACGGCAACCTGGTGGAATTCCTGCGGAATCAGGTGCTGGATGCGCGGCAATTCTTCACGCTGCCCACCCCGGCCAATCCCACGGCGGCCAAGCCGCCGCTGCGGCAGAACCAGTTCGGGTATGAACTCGACGGGCCCGTCTACATTCCCAAGATCTACAACGGCAAGGACAAAACTTTCTTCATGACGTCGTATGAGGGATACCGCCTGGTACAGCAGACGACTTCGTTGTCGACCGAAATGCCGGCGGCCTTTTTCACCGGCGATTTCTCCGGAGTGCCGGCGTCGAGCATCCAGGGCGGCGCCATCAAAGATCCGCTGAACGGCAACGCGCCTTTTCCGGGCAACATCATTCCGGCGGCGCGCATCTCACCGGTGACGCTCAAGCTGCAGCAGTATTATCCGGCAACCAACCTGCCCGGACTGGCCAGCAACTACTCGGTGCCGGTGCCGACCACGATTTCGACCAACCAGACCGTGGACCGCATCGACCAGAACATCGGGGACAAGATCCGCATCTACGTGCGGGCCCACTATCAGCAAGAAGCGATTTTCGGAGGCGCCTCGATTCCCGTGAACGCCACCACGTCGCCGGTAACCACGACGAATTACACGGTGGGCTATACCCACACGCTGACACCGAACCTGGTGAACGATTTGCGCGTGGGCCGGTACTTCTTCGACTCGGCGGCGCTGAACCCGTTCTCCGTGACTGCCCAGACCAGCGTCGGCGCGGACCTGGGGATTCCGAACTTCAACGGAGACTCGGCCTATCACAACCCCGGCATTCCCGACTTCAACATTACCGGGTTCAACGGCTTGAGCAGTTCCGGCACCAACTGGTATCAGAACGACAGCACCGAGCAGCTTTCCGAGCAGATCAGTTGGAACCACGGCTCGCACAACGTGATGGCGGGCGCCGAATTTCGCAGGCTCGCCACCGGGCGCGCGGCGGTCAACAGCGCGCGCGGCACCTTCACCTTCAACGGCTCGCTCACGGGTTACGCGCCGGCCGATCTCATTCTGGGAACGCCGCAATCGTTCGCCACGCCCGGACCGGAGGTGCGTGGGCGAGTGGCGGAATGGCGTGACGGCTTCTTCCTGCTGGATAAGTGGCAGGTTTCGCGGAAGCTAACTATCAATTACGGCCTGAGGTACGAACTTCCCACCGTGGCGTACACGATCAATGGAGTGGCCAGCGAGTTGAACGCCAACCAGACCGCGCTGGTGGGGGAAACGCCAGGCTTCCACTTCACTTACCCCAACCATTCGGATTGGGCTCCGCGCCTGGGAATCGCGTACCGCATTACGGATAAGACGGTATTCCGCGCGGGCGGCGGCATCTATTACAACCCGAACCAGACCAACAGCTTCACGTTTCTGAATACGAATCCGCCGTACACCACGATTCTGACCTGCACCTGGGCGGCGGGACTCACGGTTCCCACTCTGGCGAACCCGTTCGTGCCCGGTGTGTGCCCGAACGCGCCCACAGCCGGCCTCATCGTGACCGACGCCTGGCGCCAGCCGACGCCGCGCATGAACCAGTGGAGCGCCGGGCTGGAGCGGCAGTTCTGGAACGGCAGCGGCTTCGAGGTGCAGTACCTCGGTTCGCACGCCTATCACCTGGACCGCAGCTTCTACAACAACGCGGCGCTCTACCCGGGCCCTGGCTCGATCAATGGCCGCCGGCCGAACCCGTCGTTCGGTTCGCTTCGCACCATCACCAACGACGAAATCTCCAATTACCAGAGCATGACCCTGATCTTCCGGCAGCGCATGGCGCACGGCCTGCAGATGATGGCGAGTTACACGTGGGCGCACGACCTGGACGTCAGCACGGACTCCAACGGCGGCGGCACGCCCATGAATCCGTATTGGTGGAGGGCGGATTATGGAAACTCCAACTGGGACATCCGCCACCGCGTCCTGGCGACCTTCGTGTATGACGTCCCGTTCTTCGCGGTGTCGAATTCTCTGTTGAAGGGGATGTTCACCAAATGGCAGGCCAACGGGATCATCACCCTGCAAACCGGAATGCCCTTCAACGTGACCACCGGGACCGACACCGCGAACACCGGCTCCAGCGGCGCTTTCCGCCCCGACCTGTTGCACGCGCCCAGCGACAACTGCGGAATCGGACAGTTGGTGGGATGCATCGACCCCACCGCGTACACCGTGCAGGATCTGGCCCCGGTCAACCCGAAGAACTATGCCTATGGAAACGAGGGACGCAACCTGTTGACCGGCCCGGGTGCGCAGACGGTGAATTTCTCGTTGTTCAAGAATTTCCCGATCAGGGAGCGGATGCAATTCCAATTCCGTTTCGAGACGTTCGCGCTGTTCAACCACACCAATTTCAGCAATCCGTCGGCGACTTTTGGGACTTCGTCGTTCGGCAACATCACCAGCGCAACGGGAAACCGGAATATCCAGTTTGGCGCGAAGCTGCAATTCTGATCAGGGTGTCAACGGCAGCCGCCGGCCACCTGAAGCGCGAGCCGGCTTGCGTCCAGGTCCGTGCGGTTGCACAACACCACGATCGTCAGTCTCTCCGCGGGGAATCGCTCGATGACCGTGCTGAAGCCCCTGGTGCTGCCGGAGTGCCACATGCGCGCGCGTCCCGCATAGGGGTCCAGAAACCAGCCGAATCCGTACGAGACCGGCTGACCCGGATTCAGATTGTCGCCTCCCGGAGTGGCGGGCCATCGCGGCTCCGATCCATCGGCCAGCCGCACCGGGGTCAAGGCCGGTTTCATTTCCGCCTCTCCCAGCAAGGTGTGCTCTTCGATGGCAGCGTCCCACTTTGCGAGATCCTCCAGGTTCGAGTAGATGCCTCCATCGCCTTCGGTCGCCGAAGTGGAGCTTTGGTCGGCTTCCACAAAACCCTGCGGCCGCTTCTCGTGTCCGAAGGCCCGTTCCGGCACTCGATTCCGGCCCCGGACGTACACCAGCGTCTGGTCCATCTTCAACGGCCGGAAAATGCGCTGCTGAAGAAACTCGCCGAACGGAACGCCGGACACTTTCGCAACAATCAGACCGAGCACCACGTATCCCGAGTTACTGTAAGCCCAACTGCTGCCCGCTACGAATTTCGGCTTGTTCTGCCGCTTCAAGAGCGAGAGTACCTCGCCGTCCTGGATCTGCCGGGTTTCGGTCCACGGCCCCCCCTCCATGAGATCCTCGTAATCGGGCAGTCCCGACGTGTGGGTTAGCAGATTTCTCACGGTGATCGCGCGGCCGTATTCCGGAAAACCGGGGAGGATCCGGGTCAGCGTGTCGTCGTACCGCAGTTTGCCGTCATGCACCAGGAGCATCACCGCCATGGCGGTGAATTGTTTGGTGAAGGAGGCCAGGCGGAAGCCGGTTCGCGCGTCGATGGGCGCTTTCGTCCGCAGGTCGCGCACGCCGTACCCGCGCTCGACGATCGTCCGGCCGTCCTTCCGTATGAGTACCGCCGCGCCCGGCGATTGCCGATCGGTCAGCCGGGCGAAGATCGGGTCGACCTGACAAGGCCCGGCCGCCATTGCCGTACCGGCGCAGACAGTCAGCAGGGTTGTCAATGCTCTCATATTTCGAGCCGCTTGCCTCGAGGCAAATAACGGGGCGCGCAGTACCGGTCGCCGCGCATCGGCGCCGAAGGACGGCTCAGGTCGCCGTACGGGTCGTCATACTCGTCCATCAACTGATATAACCTCGCCCGCATATCGTCGACATTCGCCCGCTGCTCGCCGGAAGTCACAAGGTTCCGCATCTCTTCGGGATCTCCGGCCAGGTCGTAACACTCGTCGATATCGAAGCCGTTGAACACATATTTGAATTGGTTCGTGATGGCGATTCGCTGCGTATAAAGGTATTCGCCGCCGTAGTAGGCGCAGAGAATGTGGTCCGGCCACGAACCGGCTTGCGGGTTTTCGAAGAGCGGCTGCATCGGCTTCCCATCTGCGAAAGGCAGGGGCCGGGCGCCCGCCGCCGCGACGTACGTATGGGCTAGGTCGTGCGTTTGCACCAGGCGGTCGCTGCGGCTGCCGGGCTTGGTGTGGCCAGGCCAGCGGACAACCAGCGGAACGCGATACGTCTCCTCGTAGGGGATCCAGCCTTTGATCCACATGCGGTGGGCTCCCACCATGTCGCCGTGATCGCTCGTGGCGACCACGATCGTGTTCTCTTCCTGCCCGGTTTCGTGCAGCGCGTCCAGCACGCGGCCGATCTGCGCGTCCACCTGCTCTACGTAGGCGTAGTAGTGCGCGCGCCCGTTGCGATAATCGTCTTCCGAAACCTGGCCCCAGGTCTCGGATTCGCGCCGGTGCAAACCGGGCTTACCCTCGAAAGTGTCGGAGAAGCTTCCCGGGACGCGGATCGCGCGCGGGTCGTACCGGTCCAGGTATTTCTTCAGCGGCAGGTAAGGGTCGTGCGGTTGTACGAACTGGACCTCCAGGTGCCACGGGTGTTCCGAACGTACAAACCGGCGCATCATCCGGATGGCGCATTCCGCGCGGTGGAATTCGGGCGTCGCTTCCTCCGGGCCCTCCCGGTACCCCCACATCGTAAACGGCTCCGAGCCGGGCCAGCGCATCCGGCGCTGCGGTACGGTCCGCAAACCCCGCTGCCGCGTCACGCCGTCCGGATTGGTCTCGATCCGGCGGATCAGTCGGGGATCGCAGCCTTCTAGGTCGGCTACTTCGTGGAAGCCGAAATCGAGCGGCGTGCGTACGAAGGACGCATGCCACTTCCCGACGTACCCCATGTGATAGCCGGCCTCGCGCAGCCGGTGCGAATAGAGCACCACGTCCGCGTTCATGTCGCGATGCACCGACGGCGGCGAATGCACCTGGTTGTAGATTCCGTTATGCCAGTGGTACGCGCCCGAGAGAATCATCGCGCGCGCCGGGCAGCAAACGGCCGAAGGCGTATAGGAGCGCTCGAAGAGCATGCCCGACTCCGCCAGGCGATTGAGATTCGGGGTCCTGCATTCCGACCGCCCCGCAATGGTGCCCCACTGCTGCTGATCCGTCATGATGTGGAGAATGTTCGGCCCAGGTGCGGCCGCGCGGGAGGCGCGGTTCAAAGCGGAGCCTGCCAGCGCGCCGGTCAGGAGGGTTCGCCGATCCATCGATGCGGACATGACAGCCCTCATTCTACTCCCGGGTGCCCCGTCGACTTATCGCGGCTGCGCCCTCAGGCATCCGGCGGAATATCATGCGTCGCAGCGGCGTGTTGCAGCCCGGCGGCCGGATAGACCGCCACTTCCACGCTGTTCCCGGTGTGCTTCTTCTTCAGGAGTTGAACCACCTCCTCCCAGACACGGCACCCGATGGTCTCGGGCGGGATGGAGGGATCCGAAAGTTCCCGCTGCTGGAGATATTGCGAGTACAAGATCAACTGCCCCAGGTTGGAGAATCGCGATCTGCGGGCTGCCCGCGCTTTGAAGTAGTTGCTCTTGCCGTTCTGGAAGAACCGTTCCTGGTCGTTATAATGCCAGACGAGTTCGCCCATCGGGTACTGGTTGATCAGCACCACGCTTCCGCCGTCCCTGATGCCGGCGTTGGCGAAGCTGAAACACTCGTGGAGCTGAGCGCCCCGCGGGTAGCAGTTGGCGATGATGATATCCGCGTTCTTCGCAAATACCGTGGAGTTGGCGGGGATGGCATAGCGGCACGCCTCATGGTGCGCCTTCACGATATCGCCGGCCGCCGCTTTTACCAGCTTCCGATCTTCGTTGCAGCAGAGCTGCACGCTGAAGTCGACACCCATCAGCCGCGCGGTTTCGATCATGTCCTGCCGCTGTTCATTCTCGAAGACATGGATGATCTGACGCCCGCTGCTGTCCACCGAAGGCCGCTTCGCCTGCCGGACCACATTGTGCATGTAGCGGATAGTCTTGACGCCGGACAGGCCGGGCAGGCAAAGTTTCGGGCCGCCGCTATACCCCGGGGCGGCATGGCGCTTCAGCCCGCTCACCGTGATTTTCACGTCCGCGCTGTAGAAGTTCACGTCCGCCTGAACCTGGTTACCGGCTTTCGTGGTGCCCAGGTCGACCAGGTTTTCCCAGGCATTGTGGTTGATCCACGGGTGGCGCCGGACGGCCTCCAGGCCGATTTTCTTAGCCATCTCCATCTGGTTTACGTGATCGTGGCAGCCGTGCGCGACGACGAACAGGATGTTCTCATCCTTGATTCCCGCGGCGTTCAGTTCGGCCACCAAATGGGGAACTACTTCGAAACTCGGTGTGGGCCGCGCCATGTCGTCTACGGCGATCGCAGCCGTGGCCTTGCCGGCCGCAATTTCCCGCAGCGGTTTGGTGCCCACCGGATTCAGAATGGCGTTCCTGATCTCGGACTGGCCGAGGACTGGGGCCTGGTAGCCGTTCGAATGCCAATACGTGACGTGCCACCCCGCCGGCAACTCGAAATTCTCCAACTGGTCGCCGAACCACTCGTGCGTGCGCAAGGTAACGACGTTGAGAGCAGCGGCGGAGCTGGCGGCGAGCGCTGCTGAAGCTGCACTCCCCACCAGGAATTGACGACGACTGGACATGATCGCCTCCTATGATGGTAGGTCTACTCCGAAGTTGTCATGCAGCTCAGGGCCGCCCAACGGCAGGCCACAAAGCCGCGGAGTGGGAAGGTCTGCGTTCCGCTTTCCCTTCTCATGCCTCTACAAACCCACGCGATATTTCTCCGCGCAGGGCGGGCATAGTCCGTGCGTAAAGCGCACTCCGCAGTGGGTCAAGAGGTAAGCCTCCGGCGTGCGCCACTCGCCCGATTCACTCCGGATCGACTTGCATGAAGCGCACATCGGCAGCATGTCCGGCAAAAGCGCGGCCTGTGACAGGTCCTTCCGCTGCGCTTCGTCGGCCCCACGTCGCCGCTTCGCAACGTAAGCCATAGTCCCCATCACTGCGATCGCGGCAAAGCGGTTCAATATCCCCATCCAAAAGGCTACATCCGGGGGCGATAACCACAACCCGGCCATCACGATTACAGAGCCTGCTGTTGCCACCAGTTCAACTTCACGCGGATCACCCCAAACGGTCGCGATCCAAACCAGGATCACCTCGATCAGCCAATCGGCAATCGCGAGTGTCGTTACCATATCCAGCGCAAGCGCGCCGGGAAGTGCGAGCGCGTAAAGCAAATACCTGCCGCGCGCCGGGTTCGCCGCCTCAAATAGTCGCTGCATTAGGATTCCGACCAAGATCGCGAGCACGGCGTTCCCGGTGATGGCTCATTGTATTCTCCTGCACTGCCGTGCGCCATAGCCCGTGAAAAAAAAGAGCCGGCGCGCGGGGCGGTCGTTTCGCGTCGTGACCTCCGGGCGACGGCTGATTCTGCTCGGCCGTCATCCACGAAACCACCTGTGACGCCTCTTCAAGCCTGGTGCATCGGATGCTGCCGCGCCCCTGCACACGCCAGAAGGAAATCCGCCATCTCCTCTAAATCCTGCTCGTCTGACAACCGGAAGTAGGCGAACCGCTCGTGGTGCATCGGCGCAACGCCGATGGTGCGCCCGCCCGTTCCGTGTACGCGGATCAAAATGTAGATTCCATCCGAAAGCTGCGGGTCGTGGCCGTTGATCTTTCCCTTGCCCGCTTCATAGATCATGATCTTCGCGGCTGTGACATCGCTCGATGCGGCGATGACGCTGAAGCTCCCCTTGTGTTCCTTCGCTCGGGCCGCACCGGCCCGCGCGGCCACGAGTCGGAACAGCGCGGCGGCTCGCTCCCGGAACGCCGGGCTGTAATCCACGAGCGGCGCGGTCTGGTAGCTGGTTTCCGTGAACGGGAACTCCATCGTCATCACGGTTCTCAATAAGTTTGCGCCATTACAGCACAATTGGACACGTGGATCAATCGGGCGGCGCGGAACCGTTACGGTGCCACGCAACGGAAGTTGGCTGCGTCGTCGATGCTGCCGCTGCCTTGGTAACGCGCTACCTGGGGGTAAGGACAGAGGGGCCGGGTGCGGTCCACCTTCCCATTCGAGATGCGACTCGCGGGAATGGAATCCGGAGCCTCGCCGGATTCCACCCAATGGAGCAGCGGGGTGTCGGCGTCGAAGGTGCTGGTTCCCACCCCGCCTCCGCAGTGGAACATGCCGGGCACCATGAAGAGGCGGAAAAACGATCCCGTGGCATCGCCCATCCGCTTCTCCACTTCCTCGTAATACTCGACCGCCACGCGCGGGTTGAGTTGTGGGTCGGCCCAGCCGAAATACAGGATCAGTTTGCCGCCGCGGCGACGAAATGCGGAAAGGTCGGGATCGTTGGCGTCGATGACCTGATGCAGGAATTCGAGATGCGGGATGTTTCTGTCGATGTCGAAATGCGCGATCGCCTCGCCGGGGTCGGCTTCCGGCATCGCCATGTATTGCAGAAAGCCCTGGGCGTAAGTGGCCCAGACGCTGCCCCGGCCCGGCACGGTGATCTCCTGGCCCAGCCAGCCGCTCCGGCCGTTCGGCCCGGCAACTTCCGCGCCGGGAGGCCAGCCGGGAAAGAAACGTTTGCCCTGCCGGAAGACGTCCCTGTAGATCCGATCGGCCGAGGCGATTTCGGAAGCGGTGAAACAATCCGGCTGGTCCTTCCCATCCGCACAGCGGGGGAGATCTACGGTTGCTTTGAAGCCGCAATCGAGGGGAGCGTCGATCACTCCGTCCTTGAGGCCATCCCTGGAGTCGCATTTTCCGTACACGCGGTCCGCAAGAAGGCCGAGTTTGGCGGCCGGGAACGGATTGGCTTCCTGGCCCTGCATCCAGTACGCCCGGGCGATCATGTTGCCCGTGTTATCCAGCGCGGGAGAGCCGGAAAGGATGCCATCGAAGTCGTTGGGAAAGCGCTGGGCGATGGTGAGGGCCTGCCGCCCTCCCTGAGAACATCCGTCGAAATAGGATCTGGAAGGAGGCGCGCCATAGTAAGTGCGGATGAGCAACTTAGCGGCCTCAGCCGTCACATGCAGCGAACGGAATCCGAAATCCAGGAGCTTCTGGCGGCTCCGCGCGAAACTGGCCCCAGGTTCGAGGGCTGCCGAGTGGCCCGTGTCGGTGGAGGCGGTGGCGAATCCGGCGCGCAGCGCGCGCGCGTGGTTGGCGACCCGGCCGGGCGCCTCGAAGGATTCACCCGCCCAGCCGCCATTGCCGAACATGTAGAACCTGCCGTTCCATGTGGTGGGAAGATTCACTTCGATGTTGATTTCGGGCTGCGCCATCAGGGACACGTGGCAGTGCTCGGGCGCGGCGGTCGAGGCAGGAACCAGGACCGCGCTGATCACGGACAGTTCGAAACCGGTCAGCCCGAGCAACTGGCCGCAGCCGGTGACCGCCTTTGCGGTGGAGGGCGGCGGATTCCAGTCGCGGAACTGCACGGAGCCGCCGCCTTGGGCCAGAAGTGCCGCGGCGAAGAGCGGAAACAGGGCGATGAAACGCATCGGATGTCCTTCGGTGGCATTCATTCTATCCCGTTCTCACCAGGGGCGTCCTGTTCCGCGGCCGGTGCCTCGCCTGAACATACTCGGTGGAGTTATACGAAATCCACACTTGGCCGTGGGCGATTCCCCACAGAGCCGCGACCGTAAGGGAGCGGGCTACGAAAATCAGGAGCTTGATGTTGGGCATTTGCAGCCCGGCTCTTTCCGCCTCGCCGCTGTGGTCGATCAGTGCAAATAGCTTGACCCCCTCTGCCGCCAGCGCCTATCCGAGGTTTGCCACCGTCTCGTCCACCAAGTGATGGCTCGGTGCTATGGATTCCTCCTTGTTTGTCCCCGGATGTGAACCGGGATCCTGCACGGAAATGAGATAGACGGCCATCGCCAGGCCAAGCACGGCTAAGATGACCGCCACGGCCACTGCCAGCCTGGAAGGGCGATGAACCGCGGGGCCGCCCCGGTTCAAATCGTGAACCAGGCGAACGTGGCTCCGCGCACAGAAGACGTTGACCGCGACGCCGAGCACGATCAGGCCGGTCCCGAACCAGAAGGAAGGGCCATAAGGCCGCGCCTGGTAAGTCCGGGCCCCACCCTGCAACGCCTCGAGGAACAGGCCGAAGCGGGCCACCACGAAACCGAATCCCATGAGCGCCAGGCCGGTTCGAATCCAGGCCAGAAACGTCCGTTCCGCCGCCAGGTAATCACTCGGTCCGCTGGCCGGTCGATCTGCCATATCCATACCTACCTCGGGATGCCGGCGGCATTGCAAACGGTCCGCCGGGAATGTGTGTTCGATTACTACTGGGTAAACAGGTTCGTGCCGCAGAACCGCGGTGCGGCGCCTATGAACCGGGTAGGTGATTACACCTCCTGTTCTGACCCGCCTGTCCACTGGGGATCATCCTCACATACGAGGGCCCCTGTAATCAGGCAGCGGGCATCGAGGGAGGAGTGCTTTATGAAACTGCTCGTGCGTAGTCTTGCCTGCTGTATGCTGGCGGGCGGCGCGCTGCCCACAGTGTCCGGCGGTAGCAATGTGGTCGTAATCTATCCACCACAGGTGCAGCCTCCGCCACCTCGCGTGACGGTCATGGTGCCTGCTGAGTGGCAAGCCGGATCCTCGCCGGCTCGTCAGATCACCTATCTCATCGCGTTCAAGGACGGGACGGTCCGCCAGGCGGAGCAATATTGGGTGAGCGGCGACACTTTGTACTATGTCGCTGCCGACCATCAGCGGAAGACGGCGCCCGTGGAAAGCGTGGATGTGGCGCTCAGCGAGCGATTGAACAGGGAACAAAACGTGGCGTTCAATCTCCCGCCCAGGCAACCGGGAGCCGCTCTCCAGTCGCACTCGGCACGCCGCGGCACGGGGAGCGCGGCTCGCCGGGCGAGTGCTGCCCGCAAAGGGAGCGCCGCTCGCAGACAATGCTGCTGTACTTCCAGATAGACGATCGCGAACAGAAGCGACGAAGCGAGTCAGACCCTGGCCGATCCCCGGCTCGTGGGTCGGCTCCGTATCCTTGGGTTCGCGATTGGATTACTTCCGGATTGACGATCCGCGCACTGACAGGCTGCTCGCGGGGATTGTATGATGGACGGTACGCGTAAGGGCGCGGCGGCATCAACAGAATGCCGAAAGGGCAATGCCTTCCGAGAATTCTGGAGGACGCCCATGCTTCACCTGGATAATCTCAAAAAACAGGCTAAACAGATCGTCCGTTGGCATCGCGAAGGATACTATCCGGTCGCCCAGCGCATCAGAGCTGGTTTGCCTCGCTTCCGCGACGTTGATGATGCCGCGATTCTTTCTGCACGCTTCGCTCTCAGCGACGCGCACGAACTGATCGCACGCGAACTTGGATTCGAGAGTTGGCAGGTTCTCCGGGCCGCAGATCTTGGCTTGTTGCGGCCAGACGAACGCCCGCCTGGAAATGAGCCCCAATTACTGGGGGCGCACCCTCAGCTGTTTGTGTCCGACGTCGAAGCATCTTGTCGCTTCTTCGTTGCGAAGCTCGGCTTCACGGTCGGGTTCAAGTATGGGAAACCTCTATTTTATGCGCTCGTTCAAAGGGACAGTGCTTGTCTCAACCTGCGGTACGTTCACGCGCCTGTTCTCAATCGAGAGGCGGAGGGCGATTTGCTGTCCGCGAGCATTCCCGTCGAAAACGTGAAGGCGTTGTACTGGGAGTACCTGAGCGTAGGTGCACCCATGGCTCAGCGGCTGAAAAAGCAGCCCTGGGGAGCTGAGGATTTTGTAGTTCGGGACCCGGACGGAAATCTGGTCCACTTCGCCCAGTCCATCGAGTTGCGTGACGTCGAAGGTGGGGGATCCAGCGATGGCTTGAGCAGCCCAATTGGTCGCGCGCGCAAGGAGGTATCCGGCAGATCGACTTAGCGTGTCAGCACCGCAAAGTCGCCGCTTCGTCAGGACTCGCCGTCGGCTGACGCCCCCGTTGAACATCACATGTCCGCCGTACCTGACACCGGCATGCCTTCTTCCGCCTGACTTCCGCCGGCTGCGCCTGGCCCTCTTTCACGCCACCGCCCGACGCTCGGCCGGAGGGCCTTGCGGGCCGGAGGCGAACTGAAGTAAGTGTAGATCCGTGAGCACATGCGCGAGTGGAGGGTCAAGATGAACCTGGTAGAAATAGCGGAAAAGCGTCACCAGGGCGGGTATTCCTGTTCGCAATCGGTGTTTTCGTCTCTCGCCGGGCGTTGGAATATCAGCCCTGAAGTGTCATTGAGGATCTCCGCGGGGCTAAGCGGTGGGATCGCGCAATCCGCCGGGACTTGCGGGTGCGTGACCGGAGCCGTCCTGGCGATTGGCCTCGCTCAGAGCGACGTCAGCCCCGAAGAGAACCGTGCCGGGAAGGAGAAAACCTGCGAAGCGTGCCGGAGCTTCATGCGTGCATTCGAGGAGCGCAACGGTTCCACGGTCTGCCGGGAGCTGATCGGCTGCGACATCAGCATGCCTGAGGGATTGGCCCGGGCGAGGCGGGAAGGGCTTTTCCACTCGCGGTGCTCGAAGTTCGTTCGCGACGCAGTCGAACTGGTTGAATCCATGACGCTTGCCGTTCCCGATCGGCGTTGAATCCCTGGCGAATCCGCGTCGCGCGCCTGGGTGCTCGAAGCGTGTAGGTGAGCCTTACACCTAGGTGGCATCCCCTGCAATTTGACATAAAAGCTTAAAAGATCTTATACTCGTAATTGATAGTTGCGAGCATTCGCAGATATATGAATAAGCAAGCGGTAGATCAAGCGTCGCGGAAAGGGACCCGGCCGGCGGGCGCGGCAGAGAATGCCGAGATCTTCGCCCTGCACGCGGAGTTCTGCAAGGTCATCGCCAACCCGACCCGCCTCATGCTGATTTCCCGGCTGCGCGCCGGAGAACTGACCGTCGGCGAACTGGTCAGGGGCACGGGCGCGTCGCTGGCCAACATCAGCCAGCACTTGCGGATTCTTCGCGACCACGACATCGTGCGCACCCGCAAGGATGGGCGATCCGTTCATTACAAGCTGAGAGATCCCCGCCTGTTGCAGGTCTGTGAACTCACCCACGCCATTCTGCTGGGCGGTATCCAGCAGCGCAGCGCATTGGTGAGGGGCGCCCCCGCGAAACGTTCCAACACGTGACGAAAACAAGGAGAGATTTTCCATGACATCCGAAGAACTCAAGAAGCTGACCCCCGACCAGACCATCGACGCGCGCGGAACCGCCTGTCCCGGCCCGCTGCTCGAGGCCAAGCGCGGTATCGCCAAAGTCCCGCGGGGCGGGACCATGGAGGTGCTTTCCTCCGACGAAGGCACGAATCGCGACATCCCCATGTGGTGCAAGAAAGTGGGCCACGAGTACCTCGGCAACATCGAGGATGCGGGGTACTGGCGGCTCTATCTGAAGAGAATCAAGTAGCGGGGATACCCTTATGGCTGCGCTTCACAGCGACGACCCGGGGCCCCGCATCCTGGTCTTTTCCACGAATGCCATCAGCGATCCGGGCATTGATCTCGCGGGCAGCGCCCATATGCACTACTCGCCGGGAGTCGTTACCGTCCCGGTCCCCTGCTCGAGCGGCATCCGGCCGGGTTGGGTCCTGCACGCGGTAGAGGCCGGCTTCGACGGAGTTTTTATCGCGGCGGACGGCAGCGATTGCGCCTATGTTCCCGACTGCACCGCTCGCACGGGAAAGGTCGTGGCCGAGGCCCAAAAACTCCTGAAGGAACGAGGGCATGACCCGAGACGCCTCAAAATGGCGGCCATCTGCTCGGTTTGCGCCGAGTCTTTCGTTTCCCATATGGAGAAACTCGGTGCGGATCTGAAGCGGCTCGCAGCGGAAAAGGAAAAGCATCAAGAGGTAGAGCCATGAGCTACGACGCTCTCGTGGTAGGCGGTGGCATCGCCGGAATGGAGTCGGCCTTGAGCCTGGGCGATATGGGGTTCAAGGTCCTGCTGATCGAAAAGGAGGCCAGCATCGGCGGGAAGATGATCCTCCTGAGCAAAGTCTTCCCGACGCTGGACTGCGCAAGCTGCATATCGACTCCCAAAATGGCGGCCACGTCTCACCACCCGAATGTCACCGCCATGGTTCACAGCGGGGTGGAAAACATCGTCCGGCGGGAGGATGGACGCTTTCAGGTCAGCCTCCGGAAACGCTCCACTTACGTCAACCCCTCGGCCTGCACCGGCTGCGGTGAATGCGAACTGGCCTGTACCGTAGCCTCGCCGGACGAATTCAATGCGAACCTCGTCCTAAGGCGCGCCGCGCACATCCCCTTCCCCCAGGCCGTTCCCAAAAAGGCCCTCATCGAGCGCGCGGGCACGTCGCCCTGCAGCTTCGAATGTCCGGCAGGGGTGAAGGCGCATGGGTACATCGCCCTGGTCCGAGCCGGGCGTTTCGAAGAGGCTTTCGCGCTGCACATGGAAGACGCGCCGCTCGTGGGAAGCCTGAGCCGTGCCTGCTACGCGCCTTGCGAAGGTGCCTGCACGCGAGGCGGCCTGGAAGGGCCGCTTTCCATTCGCGGCATCAAACGCTTCCTGGCAGACCGCTATTACGCCGCCCACCCGGACCCGGAGTACGGTCCGCCCGAGCGGCGCTCCGGCAAAAAGGTGGCGGTTGTGGGCTCCGGACCGGCGGGCCTCTCCGCGGCTTACTTCCTGGCCAAAGAAGGGCACGACGTGGTGATCTTCGAGGCGGCCCCCGAAGCCGGCGGCATGCTGCGCTACGGTATCCCGGCCTACCGTTTGCCGCGTGAGGTGCTGGACCGTGATATCAAGAACGTGACCGCCTTGGGCGTCACCATCCTGGTGAGCCGGCCGGTGGCTTCCGCGGGCAGCCTGTTGGATCGCGGCTTCAACGCCGTCTTCGTCTCGGTTGGCACAAGGGAGAGCCAAAAGCTCGGTGCGCCCGGCGAGGATCTCGGCGGCGTGATGAGCTGCATGGATTTTCTGGTCGCGGCCAATACCGGCCGGCTCGCCGATCTCCACGGAAAATCCGTCATTGTCGTCGGCGGGGGCAACTCTGCGATCGATCCCGCTCGTCTCGCTCTGCGGTTGGGCGCCTCCAAGGTTACCATCATGTACCGGCGCACCCGCCAGGAAATGCCCGCCCACGATTGGGAGGTCCGCGCGGCGCTCGACGAAGGAATTCAGCTTCAGGAGTTGAGCACGCCGGTGCGATTCCTCGGCGAGAACGGCCGGCTGAAGGCCATTGAAGCGCAGGCGATGCGCCTCGGTGAGCCGGATGCCAGCGGACGGCGGCGGCCCGTACCGGTCGCTGGGTCCGAGAGTTCTGTTCCGGCCGACCTCGTAATCGTTTCCATCGGCCTGATGCCGAGCACTGCTCCGTTTGCCGGGGAACTTGCCTGCCACCGGAACGGCACCCTTCGCGTGAACGAGAAGACTCTCGAGACCTCCCTGCGCGGGGTTTTCGCCGGGGGCGATGCCGTGACCGGACCTTCCCTGATCGTCCAGGCGATCGGTCAGGGCCACCGCGCGGCTTTCTCTATCGACCATTATCTTCACGGAAACGGCTTGGACGATCTGGTATTCAACGACCGCTTGCCCGTAATGAATCAGGCTGAAGTGATCGAGCGCGAACGGGGAGCCACGCGGCGGGAGCGGTCGGTCCTGCGGGAGCTTCCTCCCTCGGAGTGTACCAGTGGCGTTCTCGAAGTCGAGCAGGGCTTTGCGGAAGAGGAGGCCCGGCGAGAGGCCGCGCGCTGTCTCGATTGCGGCGTCTGTTCCGAGTGCCATGCCTGCGTGAGCGCCTGTCCGGGCGGCGCTATCGATCTCAACATGCGCGATCAGGAGATGGAACTCGACGTGGGCGCCGTGGTGGTGGCCAGCGGCTTCCGGCTTTTTGACGCCACCGCCAAGAAGGGTTATGGCTATGGCCGTTATCCCAACGTGATCGACGCCATGCAGATGGACCGCATCCTGGCGCCCACCCGCCCTTACAACGCCGTCGTGCGGCCTTCCGACGGCAAGGTGCCCGATAACATCGCCTACGTGCTCTGCACCGGATCCCGCGACTGCACCCTCGATAACCGGCTCTGCTCACGAGTCTGCTGCATGTACTCGCTCAAGCAGGCGCAACTCATCATGGGCGCCGTTCCCTTGGCCGACGTCACTATCTATTACATCGATATCCGGGCCTTCGGCAAGGGTTACGAGGAGTTTTTCCAGCAGGCGCGGGACATGGGCGTGATGTTCGTGAAAGGCAAAGTGGCGGAGATTGCCGAGGAGGAGGATGGCAACCTAACCATCTCGTACGAAGACATTGAGGGCGGCGGTGGGCGCCGCCGGGCCACTCACGACCTCGTGGTCCTCTCCGTCGGCCTGCTCGCCAATCCGGAGCCGGCCGGCCTGTTTGCCGCGGGGCAACTCCAGATGGATAACTTCTCTTATGTGCGGGAGCCTGAGGAAGACCTCGACCCCGGCAGAACCAGTATTCCCGGTGTCTTCGTCGCCGGGACCGCGGCCGGCATTCGCGACATTCCCGACACCATCCTGCACGCCGGCGCGGCGGCGGCTCAGGCCGCGGCCTACCTCCAGCGCGGGAGAGCCCACCAATGAGCGGCGGGAAGAGAAAGATCGGCGTCTTCATCTGCCACTGCGGCGGCAATATCTCCGATTTCGTCAACCTGGAGCAGGTGCGCGCCGCCGCCGAACTGGAGCCGGATGTGGCCGTGGCAAAGACCACCATGTTCGCCTGCTCCGATGCCGCGCAGCAGGAAATGGTGGAAGCGATTCAGAAAGAGGGACTGGACGGAATCGTCATCGCCTCCTGCTCGCCGAAGCTTCATCTCTACACGTTCCGGTCGATGGCCGCGCGCGCCGGGCTCAACCCCTATCGCTACGTTCAGGTGAATTTGCGCGAACAGTGCTCCTGGAGCCATCGGGAAGATAAAGAGGGGGCGACGGAGAAGGGCGCGGCCCTGGTGCGCGCCGGCGTAGCCAAGGCCGGGCTCAGCCGTTCGTTCGAGAACTTCCGTGTGGAGACTCTGCCCGCCGTCCTGGTGATCGGCGCCGGGGTTGCCGGCATGCGCGCCGCCCTGGCGCTGGCGGACCTCGGCCTGGCCGTCCACCTGGTCGAGAAGTCCCAACTTCCGGGAGGGTGGACCCCCACTCTGGGTTCGACTTTCCCCAACCAGCGCGAAGGAGCCGAACTGATCGAGACCCTTCGGCGGGGGTTGGAACAGCGCGAGACCATCACCTTGTACACGGGAGCCGAGGTCATCGAACGAAGCGGCAGCGTCGGAAACTTCACCGTGAAGGTGCGGCTCTCGACGGGCGACACCCTCACCTTGCGCGCTGGAGCCGTGATCGTAGCCACGGGGTTCGATTCCTACGCTCCAGCCGACGGCGAATTCGGCTATGGCCTCCCCGGGGTGGTCACTCTGCCCGAATTCCGGCGCCTGCTCCAGGAGACGCGCGGGCCGCTGGCCGTCAACGGCCGCCGCGTCAAAACCATGGCTTACGTCTACTGTGTCGGCAGCCGGCAGGAGGCCGATGCGGATCTTGCGGAACCGCATACTTACTGCAGCCGCTACTGTTGTACCGCCGCCGTGCATACCGCCATCGCGGTCGGCGATCTCGACCCTTCCATCAACCAATACCACCTGTATCGGGACATGCGGACGTACGGCAAGAACGAATTGCTCTACGAGCAGGCGAGCCGCAAAGGGTCGGTCTTCGTGCGATGGGATCTCTCCGGCCCTCCGGAGATCCGCGCGGAGGATGGGCGGCTCTCCGTCTCGGTAATAGACCTGCTGGATGGCGGCGACCGCCTGGAGATCCCGGTCGACCTGGTTGTGCTCGTGACCGGCATGGTGCCGCGGTCGAATGAGGGCCTCGTGAACACCCTCAAACTGCCGCTCGGAAAGGACGGTTTCTTCAACGAGATCCATCCGAAACTCCGTCCCGTCGAGACTTTTGTGAACGGAGTTCTCATCGCCGGCGCCGCCCAGGGGCCCAAGACGATCGCCGAAAGCGTGGCCTCTTCCCTGGCTGCTGTCACTAAGAGCGCCGCCCTGCTGCTCAAGGGTTATGTGGATCTCGAACCTTTCGTGGCCACCGTAGACGCAGCCCGCTGCACCGGTTGCAACGAGTGTCTCGCCGCCTGCCCGTATGAGGCCTTTGAGAAAACGGTCGCAGAGGGCCGGCAGTTGGTGCACGTCGTGCCCTCCCTCTGCAAAGGAGGCGGAGCCTGCGTGCCGGCCTGCCCCGAGGGGGCCATCGACATTGTTGGCTATAGCGACCGCGAGGTGACCGCCATGATCGACGCACTCGCCGGGGAGGTGGTTCATGCCTGAGACGGTCCGCAACCGCAGAGAAGTCTTTCGCGACGCTTTCCCCATGCGCGACCGCATTGCCGGCCTGCTTCGCGAGGGCCCGCAAACCGTTCCCGACCTGGCCGCCGCGCTCCACGCGCCCACCCACGAAGTGTTCCTGTGGCTCGCGGCGATGCTGCGCTACGGCGTCGTCGAAGCCAAGGGAAGGGCCAGCGACGAAGGCTATTACACCTATGTGCTCAAGGAGGCGCGGCCGTGAGTGTACGTGTCGATCCGAACCTTCACCGGGAAATCGCGAGCTTTGGCGGGCACGACGTGGATGTCTGCATGAACTGCGGCAACTGCACTGCCGTCTGCCCGATCTCCGAAGAACCGGGATCCTCTTTCCCCAGACGAATCATCCATCTTCTGCAAGTGGGCCGCGTGGACAAGCTTTCGCAAACCGCCGACCCGTGGCTCTGCTATTACTGCGGGGAGTGTTCCGAGGACTGCCCGCGCGATGCCAACCCGGGCGAAACCATGATGGCCACGCGGCGCTATCTCACCGCCCGCTACGACTGGACAGGGCTGGCCGGGCTTTTCTATAAGTCCGCGGCGGCGGAAATCGCAGCCCTGGTCCTGGTGGGGCTGTTCGTCGCGGCGCTCTTTGCCGTCTTTCATGGCCCGGTGGTGACCAGTCGCGTGGAGCTCAATACCTTCGCCCCCGTGCGCCGGGTCGAAGTGGGCGACCTGGCTATGGCGGCTGTTCTCACGTTCTTCCTGCTTACCAACGGCTTTCGCATGGCGTGGAATTTCATGGGTGGCGCTCGAATGCTCAAGATCTCGCCGCTGGTCTATCTCCGGCAGATTCCCACCTTTCTGATCCACTTCTTCACCCAGAAGCGCTGGCGGCGCTGCGGTTCCCCGCGGAGCGGGCGCCGCTGGTTGACGCACGTCGTCCTGGTGAGCGGCTACCTGAGCATGCTCACGCTCGTGCTGGTTCTTCTGCGGTGGTTTCAGACCGACCAGGTCCATCCCTTTTATCACCCCCAGCGGCTCTGGGGGTATTACGCTACGGCGGCTCTCCTCTATGCCACGCTGGATTTTATGATCTCCCGCTGGCGCAAAGCGGAGCCGATGCACCGCTTCAGCGAGGCGAGCGACTGGATCTTTCTGGTCATGCTCTTTCTCACCGCCCTCACGGGCATCGTTATGCATGCGCTGCGGATGGCCGGCCTGCCCCTGGCCACCTACATCTCTTATGTCATTCACCTGGCCATCGCTGTGCCTATGCTGGTGGTGGAAGTGCCCTTCGGCAAATGGGCCCACCTCTTGTACCGGCCTCTCGCGCTTTACCTCACCTCGGTCAAGGAGGCGGATGCCGCGCGCGCCAAACAAACCGTTCCGGCTGCTGCGTAAGAAGTTGACGCTTACTGAAGAAGATCGCGCTGAATTTACCCGCGAACACCCGACATGGGGTGCTTCGGACATAGATTAGAGTACTTACTGGAAGGAGTATGTTGTGACGACCGATATGATGGATTTATCCGCTTTGCGCAGCTTGACCGCTGACCTACAGCACCGAGTGGAGGCGTTGGAATCGGGAACCGAGGCGCTGGTAGCGAACGCCCCGGAGGATAAGCTTTCGATGGTTGTGATGAGCGGGGACCTCGACCGCATCATGGCCGCTCTCATCATCGCGACCGGCGCGTCGGCGATGTTTGAAAAGGTCACGATGTTTTTCACCTTCTGGGCGATCCCGGCTTTGCGCGATCCCAACAAGACTCCGCCGCCTAAGGATTTCATGAGCCGGCTCTTTTCGTGGATGCTTCCGAAGGGTGCGCCGGCCCTCAAACTTTCGAAGATGAATATGGGCGGGATGGGAACGGCTATGCTCAAGCGGCTCATGAAGAAGAAGAACGTCCTGGGAATCGAGGACCTCCTGCGCCGCGCCGCCGAATCCGGAGTGCAGATCTGCATCTGCCAGATGAGCATGGATCTGATGGGGTTCAAGAGCGAGGAACTGATCGATTACCCGGATCGTACCCTGTGTGGAGTCGCCACCTTCCTCGCCGAAGCCGGTTCCAGCAAGGTTTCGCTCTTCGTCTGAGCGGGCTCTCCGCCGTGCGTCATGAATGAGGTGGCCTCGGCGAGTCCGCCCAGCGGTCCGTCACCTCTTAGCACACTTGCCTGTCATAAGCTGCTGACCGGCGGAGAGATTTCTCCCATCTTGCAGAAGGGTTCCGAACCTCTCCAGCCTAACTGATCCCTGGTATCAGGTTCTGGAAAACGACCGAAGGTCCGGGCTGGCCGGCAGTCCAACTGAATGAATAAACGGGCTGGACGGGCAAGCTGATCCCATCTACGACCAGGCCGATTACCTGTAATCCACTCGGATCTTCGGCTATGGTGTAGGTTCCAGGTGCCAGGCCGCAGATAGACGCAGTGCCATCCTGGCTATTGGTGAAGAAGTTGTTGGTAACTCCCTCGGGATCCGTCAGCATCATCGGCCAGCCCAGACCAGGAACACTATTCCCCGATTGATCTACGAGTTGTTTAGCCACTGAGAGGCAAAAGGTTGGGGCCGTGGGTCGCACTTTGAAGTTATCAGTTTTGGACGCGGAAGAAGCAAACCCGTGTAAGCAGCCGTTGCCGCACGCATTGTCGACCTGTGAAGGATCCCCGACAAAGCTCTGTACCGGCGTCACCCAGACTTTGTAGACCCCGCCGCTGTTTGGTGTGTCCAGGAAATCGGTGGGACAACTGGTGTTGGCGAGGCTGATAGTGATTGCCCCCAACTCCGGATGCACCTGGTCGACTCCGATTGGGTGCGGCAGACCTCCTGTGCCCGTGTAGGCGGTGATGACCCCGGAGGAAACGTGAAACCGCCGGTTGCTGACCGCATCGGTGCTGAGCAGAGTTTGTCCGCTCGGATCGGTCACTTGAAAGTAATAATCGCCCGATGTCAGACCGGCGGCCTTGGCCGGAGCGTTGGCGCCTGGGCCGCCGTCCAGGTAGACGGCACATTTGGAAACGTACTGTGTGTTCGCGTTGACAATCGTCCCGTCCACAACAGTTGTGAAAACAGCTCCTGGGAGGGGTGCCCCCGCGTGAACGACCGAAAACGGCCACGCGACACTCAGCAGTGTGAACAGACCTAGGGTCCTGCAAATATCTTTCATCGATTGGGCTCTTTCTTCCGTGAGATGTTCCAGCATCAGTGTAAAGGGAAATGGCGAAGCAAGGAAATGTTCACTTTGGAGTTATGGCTTTGGTGGACCGCGATCGGCACAGGCGCGGCGAAGAGAGACTCGTGAAAATGTCGCGGCTGCCTGAACGACTGAATTCAAAGCGAAAAAGAGGCCTGCAATTATGGAATTGGCTGTACAATTGGGGGCGGCGAGGAAGCCAAAATGGAAATCCCAGACTGACGCCGCCATAGCAGGTCGTCTGGAATCGCCATTCCAGGGATTCACCGGAGGAAATCATGGCGACCGACGTAAAGGAAGGTCAAGTCAAGTCTGACCTTGACCAGATTACTTTCCCGAAAATTAGCAGTTGCATCGGCCTCGTAGCCCTCAAATGCGATTCCGGCCACAACGGAAGCCGGGCTCTCATTGGCGCACATTTCTACGGCCCAACGCAGCAAGATGGAGCCCAATATAAGCCCGAAGCAATGTGGCGAAAGATTAATACTGAGAATCGGTTGAATCGCTTTGGACATGTGACCACCGTCTACTGCATTGGTTCACTCTATACGTGGTCCGAAAGCGATGCCGTAACTTACAGTTGGCCCACAGACTTTATCAAGAGCATCATCCATGAGTTTGGTCAGGTCAACTTCATGACATGGGACTCGGGAAGCGTTGGTAATGGCTCGTTCGATATCCGGCTGTCCATCGGGATGAACAACGCTGCGTCTCTTTCGTACAGGCCCAGCGACAGGGCAGGCGACTGGACCTCCGTTCCCGCCGCCTCGCTGACTAACATGTCCGCCACCCTCCAAGGGTGGCTGGCATACGTCTGAAACGTTCTCAATCCGCCGCACCGCCTCTCGAGACTTTGGGGTGGCGCACGCCGCTGGCACAAGACGTGAGCCGCTCAGGCTGTTCCGGTAAGGACCCGACGGCGTCGCGCGTCTGGCGAAGCGTAGTCGTGAGCGAATTAATCGAGAGGTGGTTGATCACCGGGTTCACCATCCACCGCAGCGATGTCGGGACGCCCCGCGTCAGGGCGATGGCTTCCAGTTCGAGATACACTCCTCCATCCCGCTCTTCATATCGGGCCATGCTGCGCAGTCGCCAGATGAAACCGTTCCCCTGGCCGTCGGGCAAGCGGTGCTCGCCACTTTCGCCGTAGTCTTCGATCTCCTGAACCTGGGTAGTGCTGGCGATGCTATAGCCGCGCCGGCTGTCCAGGAGAGTGTCGTGGGCTTCGTACCGCCCCTCCACGGCCGCGTTGACGAACAGAATCCGGTGCTGCCAGATCATGGAGAACCTCTGGTCGGCCTCCGTACAGGCGAGCACCTTGGAATCGGCAACTACGGGCCCGTAGAACTTCTTATAGCGGTCGTAATCGTGAACTACCGAAAACAGGCCTTCGAGCGTAGCCTTGGGAATGAATACAGCACCGATCCAGTCATGGATCAGCCCGTCCGGCACACTCTGCGTTCCGTGCCCGGCCAATGGGGCGACCAGGACCTCGCCGCGCTCGAGGCGCGCACGCCGGTCCGGCCTTTCATCCGCCCACAGGAACGGCCGCCGGCCATCCACCCGCGCCTGCATGCGCAAATCGGCCGTCCGGAGATAGTCGTTCCATGCGTCCAACGTGCTGCTCTGTAAGTCAACCGCTCTCAACGGCCCGGGGATGCCCGCTGCTAATAATGCGAGTCCGAGGGATATTTTCGCGGCATTCATCGCTTGGCTCCTATGCAGTCTTCACAATCTGCACAGAGGGCAGCCGGACGGCCACTGCGCCCGATCCCGATCTGCTTGGCGTCTATGACAGTTACAGGTTTTCTGCCAGCCTACGTCCTGCCGGTGCTGCCGATATGCTGGCACCCTGCCTGAATGCCGGTAGACACGTCAGTGCGATAGCGGGAGCACGGAACTTCTCCGCCACCGCCGGCGCCGGCGCGGGCGCTGCGGAGAATCGCAAGGATTTCGCGCAACCGAAGCTGCGGTCTTATGCCGCCCTCCCCCGATGCTTGTGCCGGCCCAGCCGCGTCTGCCCATATATCAGCAGCAATTCTCAGCCCTGCTCCGCTCGATGGGCCGTTAAGGCTATGTGTTTCAACGATGTGCGCAATGGCTCGCAACGTGCACCGCGTGAGGCATGGGACCGGTTAACCTCTGGTTGGTTCTTCTCTTGACCGTACCGCCGCCGGCCACGGTTTGGGCCGGTGGTCCATCGGCTGCGCCTGCTGCGCGCAAAGGTGCCGTTCCCAATCCGAGCTTGGCTCTCGCAAAATACTTTGCCTCTGCCTGGTCCGATTCGCCTTGGAACGCGGAGACCATCGAGATCGAGGCGTCGATCCCCAGGTTGGCGAAAGATGGCCGGCTTCTCGCCATTCGCCGGCTGGCGCCTTTCGGCAAGCCGCAATACCGGGTCCTCGAAACGGCGGGCGACCACACCGTGAAACAACAGGTGATTGCTCGCTATCTTTCCGCCGAGGTGGAAGCCGCGGCACTACCCCCTGCATCCGTCGCAGTTGCCCCCGCAAATTACCGCTTTCGTTACGCAGCCTCCATCGCCGAGGGCGAAAGGCTTACCTATATCTTCGAAATCACTCCGCACAAGAAGCGGCCAGGATTGATTCGTGGCCAGTTATGGATTGATGCCGGGACCGGGGCCGTCTTACGGCTGACGGGCCACCTGGTTCGAATGCCTTCGATCTTTCTGCGGCACATTAATTTTACCCGGGATACCAGCATTCGCGAAGGCGTCCCGTACGCACGCATCACCCGTCTGGAGATCGATACGCGGCTCGTCGGCCGTGCCGATCTGACGATTACCGAGCGTCCCTTTTCGTCCCAGTCGCCCGAAGATGCCACCCCTGCCCAGTTGAAAGAAGCAACCGGCCAGCAGGCGGAGGAAAACTGAAATGCGCCGGCGATCGACCGGCGAATCGTCTTACTCCCCGGTTATCCGTCCGTTTGCCCCGGTCCCGGCTTGCGAATCCCGAGTTTCTCCATCCGGAATTGCAGCGTGCTTCGCTTCAGACCCAACTGGGCGCCGGCGCCTCGGGGGCCGCTCACTACCCACCCCGTGCTTCTGAGCGCTTCCAAAATCGTTCGGCGTTCGGTCTCCTCCAGGGTTTCCCTTCTCTTTGGAGCCGTGGCCGTCTGCCACGAGGGAAGATCTCCCAGCGGCACTTTCAGAACCGGTCCGGAGGAAAGGATAACCGCCCTTTCGATCAGGTTTTGCAGTTCCCGGATATTGCCCGGCCAGTGATAACGGAGCAGCGCGCTCATGCTTTCCGACGGAACCGTATCGATGGTCTTGTTCATGCGCCGGGCAAACTGCTGCACGAAATGACGGACCAGAAGCGGGATGTCGTCCTGCCTCTCGCGAAGCGCCGGCACATGAATGGGAAAAACGTCCAGCCGGTAATACAGGTCCATCCGGAATTTCTGTTCCCTCACCATGGCCGCCAGGTCGCGATTGGTCGAGGCAATCAGACGGGCGTCCGTCCGCAAGGTGCGGGAACTGCCCAGCCGTTCAAACTCCCGTTCCTGCAAGACCCGCAAGAGCTTCGGTTGGAGTTCCAGCGGAATTTCCCCGATTTCGTCCAGGAACACCGTCCCGTGACTCGCCAACTCAAACCGGCCAATCCGCTGCGCGATGGCGCCCGTGAAAGCGCCCCTTTCGTGGCCGAACATCTCGCTTTCCAGCAAGCCGGTCGGAATAGCGGCGCAATTCAGTTTCACGAACGCGTTCTTGTTCCGGGAACTCAGGTTGTGGATCGCGCGCGCCACCAACTCCTTGCCCACGCCGGTTTCGCCGTAGATCAGCACGGTCGAATCCGTGGGAGCGACGGTCTCCACCTCCTGAAGCACCTTCTGCAGGGCCGCGCTGTGGCCGATGATCGAGTCGAAATTCATCTGGCTGCGGATTTCATCTTCGAGGTACAGCTTCTCCTGCGCCAGTTTGTCTTTGAGTTCGGCAATCTGCCGGTAGGCAAGTGCATTCTCCACCGCGATCGCCACTTGTGCCGCAACCTGCCGGACGAACTCGATCTCGTCACCGGTGAACGGATTATCGTGCAGGCGGCCAAGACAGAGAACTCCCAACGTGCGGTTGCGGCTCACCAGCGGAACGTCACAGAGCGCCTGAACGCCCTCCGCCACCGCCAGGTTACCCGCATCCAATAGCGCTAAGGCCTTCGCATCCAGGGCCACGGGTTCGCCGTCCCGGAACGCCCGGGTGGTTGGCCCTTCGGCCGCCGGTACGTTGTCCTCTTCGCGAATGACGCCTCGCCCTTCCGGGAAGTCAACCGCGTGAATCCGCAACTTCTGGTCGTTGAGGTCCGGCAGCGCCACTGCCGCGGCATCGCACTTCATCACGCGGCGGACGCTGGCGGAGATGGCTCGCAGCACATCGCGAAATTCCAGATTCGAAACAATCGCGTTGTTCAGGTCCAGGAGCAGTTTGAGGCGCTCATTGTCACTCTGCAATACCGCTTGTACAGCCGATGCGTCCATGCAATCTACCGATGCAACTCAGGGCAATTAGTGACAATTGACCGGATCGCGAGCTGCGGTCAGCCTTCGCCGGGTTTCCGTTCGTCCGTTCCAACTATCAGGATGCAATTGTCCGGATCTGGTGACCGGCACTGCGGATAAACGCCATCCCTCGAATTCCGGCTACTCGTATCGCAAAGCTTCCATCGGATCCACCAGGGTTGCCCGCCGTGCCGGCCTGTACGCGGCAACCAGCGCGAATCCTACCATTACCGCGGCGCCGTAGACGATCGGCGAGGCGCTCTGCACTTGGATGCCGGGGATCAAACTCGCAACCAGGTGTTTGCCCCAGTACGCGATCAGCGCTCCAATTGCCATGCCGAAACCGCTCAACCCCAGCGCCTTTCCCAGCACCATTCGCGTGATATCGCTCCGTGCCGCGCCCAACGCCATCCGGACGCCAATCTCGTGGATGCGGCGCGCCACCGTGTAAGCCAACAGCCCGTACACTCCGAGCCCAGCAAGCGCTGCGCCCAGTGCCCCGAACAATCCGGACAGCATGGCGCTGAGGCGTTCCGGGACAACCGCGCCGTCCACCTGCTCGGACAGCGTCCTGGTATTCTCCACCGCCACGGTCTTCAGCATCCCGCGCACCACGCGGCGTACGTCGCCGGCCACGGCCTCCGGCGCAACCGAGGTCCGCAGCGCAAATCGGGAGAAAGTGTCTCCCAACTGGAAACTGTTGAAGTAAACGAAACGCAGGGCGGGTTCCCGCAGATCGCCGGACTTTGAATCCGCTACCACTCCCACGATTTCGAACGGCCGGCTGTCGCCGTCAAACGTGATGTGCCTCCCGATCGGGTTGCCATCGCCGAAAAAATAGCGGACGAGCGTTTGATTGACTATGGCTACGCGCGGCCGGCCCCTATCCTGGAAGCTGAAATCGCGGCCCATCACGAGCGGAATTCCGAAGGTCTCGAAATACTTCGGCGCTACCCAACTTTCCGAGAGGAAGCGGCGCTCTCCCGGCTTCGCCTGGTAGCCCTCCACGTTTGCGGGACGCATTCCTCCCACGCCGGCCATCGGAAAAAATCCGCACATCGTAGCCGAACGTACCCCCGGGATGGCTTCCAGGCGCTCCAGCAGTTCCTGGTAAGCGCGGGACAATCGCTCACGGTCGTATCCGCTGCCTGCCGCGCTGAGATCCACCAGCAGAACGTGGTCGCGTTGGAAACCCAGGTCAAGGTGTTCCAGGCTGGACAGGTGGCGGACAAACAAGCTGGCGGCGCTCAGCAGCGCAACCGCGAACGCCACCTGCGCCACGACCAGGCTCTCGCCAAAAAGTCGCCGTGCCCGGTTCTCGCCAACTCTCGCCGATTCGCGAAGGAAAGGCACCGGCGTCGAGCGGAACGTCTGCCAGAAGGGCGCCAGTCCGAACAGAACGGCAGCCAGAAGAGCGATTCCGACGGTGTACAGCAGCACCGTCAAATCCGGATGTGCCACCAGTCGGACTCGCACCCGCCCGCTTGCCATAAGGCGCACCAGCACCCCCGTGCCCCAGTACGCCAGGAGGATCCCGAGCAGCCCGCCCGACGCCGCCAGCAGCACCGGCTCCATCATCCCCTGCCGCATCAGGCGTAGCCGGCCGGCGCCCAGCGAGACCCGCACTGCCATTTCCCGCTGCCGGGCGGCCCCGCGCGCCAGCAGCAGGCTGGCAATATTGGCGCAGGCGATCAGCAACAGGAACGTCACCACTACCATCAGCACCAGCGCCGGCTTCCCGAACTGCTCGCGCAAGTGCGAAAGGCCCGCCCCCGCCGGCTGCACCTCTATCCTCCAGTTGTAAACGGTGCGATCGTCATTGGTCTTGAATTCCTCCTCCACGGTCCACCGGTACAGCACCGCCATTTCCGCACGGGCCTGCTCGATTGATACCCCCGGCTTCAATCGCGCCGCCAACTTCAGCCAGTAGTTCGCGGTCGCGGCATACTCGGGGTGCCGGGCCGTCAGTGGCAGCCATATGTCTTGCGGGTTCGCCGGCTCCAGGCCCACGAAGCCGCTGGGGGCTACTCCGACAATCGTTAGTGGGTGATTGCCTTCAATAATCTGCCTTCCGATGATCGCCCGGTCGGAATGGAGCCGGCTTTTCCAGTAGGTCCAGCTCACTACCGCGATGTTGACGTTAGCGCCGGCGATGCCGTCTTTCGGACCGATGAGGCGGCCGAGCGCGGGATTCACACCCTGGACGGAAAAATAATTCGCGGTGACAAAGCCGCCGCGCACCGTCTCGGGTTCCAGACCGCCGCCATGTAAGGCGAAGGGCGTGTCGGACGCCGCAATCAGTCCCGAAAACACGCGATTGTTTTCGCGATAATGCTCGTAGCTCCGCCAATCGAAAGCGTTGAAATGCTCTTGCCCGGGCGCTTTGAACAGCAGTTCTACCAGCCGTCCCGGATCGTTGACCGGCAACGTGCGCAGTATGAGAGCGTTGACCAGGCTAAAGATGGCCGTGTTGGCTCCGATGCCCAGGGCCAGCGACAGGGTCGCAACCGCCGTGAACCCGGGGCTGCGCCGCATTCCGCGGAGGGCATAGTGCACGTCCCGCCAAAGTGTCTCCAGCAAATTCCATCCCGTATACCGGGTCATAATGGTGTTGCGGACCCACCGCGATAGACCATGCAGGTCGTCATTCTTCTTCTCACCATGGCCGTGCTCGCCGGCATCGGCATCGGCGTCGTCTTTTGGAAGCTGATCCGATCTGAACGCAATGCAACCAACGCGTGCATGCTCTGCCGCCGGCAATTATCGGAGTCGGGAACCCGAACCTGCCCCCGATGTGGGCTGATTGTCTGCGTCGAATGCAGGAAGAAGAACTCGGGCTGCCCGAACTGCCACGTCGATTGGCCCCGCGATGCACCACTCTGAGCAACCGCGCGATTAACCCACATGTGGACCCCCACCGTCCAACTCATGTCGCCGCCGGCATTCCCAAACCCGGCTGACTCGCGCCGGACTAACCGTCTGCTTTGAGCGCAGGCCCTCGGAGAGCGGCAGGCGGTCGGCGGTCCGGCTAGCCTGACTCTTCGAGCCGCGCAATCGCCGCCCGGACCTGCTCCGGAACCCGCACCGGCCTTCCGGTCGAATAGTCCACCGTTACCATGGCGGATTCCGCTTCGGCTGCGATCACGCCCGCCGCGCGGCTGACAA
The DNA here is from genome assembly GCA_963794265.1 of Bryobacterales bacterium. GTDB lineage: Bacteria > Acidobacteriota > Terriglobia > Bryobacterales > Bryobacteraceae > CAWCDJ01. The sequence continues at coordinate 916,705 of CAWCDJ010000003.1, read as the reverse complement.
TCCGGTGCTCCATCTGGAAGCTCGAATTCCCGACCGTCGTGACGCGGGTCCCGACCGCCACCGTGTCCGGGTACTTCAGCGGCCGTCGGTAATGGCAGGTCAGGCTCGCGATGATCGGTCCCAGACCCTGCGGCGGCAACTCCGGGAAGAGGCCGATGCGCCGCAGATATTCCACGCGCGCCGTTTCGCACCAGCGCAGGTACGACACGTTATTCACGTGGGCGAAAGAATCTTCATCGCCCCACAACACGGATATCTCGGTCACCACCGGGAATCCCGCCAGTAAAGAGGACCCGTCAAAACACGTTTCGGTCAGCGCGCCGCCCACCCCTCCATCTTAAGGTAGCGCCGCGCCCAATCCAATCCACTAATTTTGCCGGGTTCTTCCGATAAGAAGGGTAACGCCACCGGCGAGCGGCCGATCTTGCGACGCCTGCTCCCGGTCGTGCCCGGTCTTTCCGGGGCGCGTGAGGCGGACGAAACTCCCGAAAGGAGATGAGATGAATGTCTCATGGCCCTCTGGTCGGCGGTAAGCTCCGGGAGGCGACTTCCGGAGTAGACAGGTCACAGGCTGTGCATGTTTCTGAGGCATCGGACCTCGTAAAGGAGATTGGTCAGACCTGTGGATTGAACGTCATCGTGAGGCGCGCGAGCGACCTCGAATAGGAGAATGGTGACCGCCGCAAAGTTAGTCTACTCGACCTGGAAGAACCAACAACCAGGAGAGAGGCATGGAGAAGCGATACATCGGCATCGATCTACACCGCAACCGGTTCACGTGTTGCATCCGGCTGGAAAACGAGCGGACGTATGTGACCGGGTGGGAGCTGGAGGATTTGGGGAAGTTCGTCAAGAAGCTGCGGCCCAGCGACGAAGTTGCGGTGGAGATCACAGGCAATACGAGGTTGTTTTACGACGCGGTAGTCGAGCGCGTGGCACGCGTGGTGGTGGTCAACACGAACCAGTTCAAAGTGATCTGCCAGTCGGTGAAGAAGACCGATCCGCACGACGCACGGGCGCTGGCTCTGTATTTGTCCAAGGACATGCTACCGGAGGTGCGCATGAAGGATAAAGAACACGGGCAACTGGCGTCGTTGACCCAGACGCGCGACACGCTGGTGAAGCTGCGCACGGCGCTCAAGAACAAGGTCAACAATATCCTGAGTGCGCGCGGGCTCAACCTGGCTAAAGAAGCGTTGTCCAGCGAGAAGAAGTTGGCTGAAGTGTTGGATCTGCCCTTTGACGAGATCGTTCGCATCGAATTGCGGGTGATTGTCGAACAGATCCGCAGCCTGAACAAGAGTATTGCGGAGTTGGAGAAGACGATTGGCGAAGAAGGCTCCAAGCTGGAGGGGCACAAGGGGCTGTCGAGCATCAAGGGGATCGGCAAGATCACCGGCGCAATTCTGCTGAGCGTGATCGGGGACGTGAACGACTTCGCCGATGAGGGCCACCTGGCGAGCTACTTCGGAATCGTTCCGCGCGTGTCGAACTCGAATGAAACGCAACACAGCGGCCGGATTCACAAGCGGGGAACGAAGTTAGGGCGGACGGCGCTGGTGCAATCGGCCCTGATCGCGGCCAACTACAGCCCCTATCTGAAACGATTCTATGAACAAGTGAAAGCGCGGCGCGGGGCCGGCAAAGCCATCATCGCTCTGGCCCGGAAGTTCTTGAGCATTATTTACCGGACTTTGAAAAATAAGTGGGTCTTCGAGGATTTCCCGAACTTCATCCTCCTCCCGGAGGCTTCATGAAGAGGCTCTGGGACCCACCAACGGAAATCCAGACTTCTGGTTTCCGCTCCGCCGCCCGTCGGGTTTGGGTGATAGCAGAACGGTGCTCGGAGGCAAGGGTTCGCTACGCCGCGGCAAACCCCGCCGCGCCCTTGCCTCCTGCGCGCCGTTCTGCAGACACGAGTAATTGCGACGGGCGGCTCCGACGGAAACCAGAAGTAGCGCAGTTTCTTCGTCTTACGAAAGACGAAAACCAGGTCGTAGTTGACAAAACATCATAGGAGCAACATGGAATCGACAGTGGTAGAGCGGGAACCGGCTGGGGCCCTCAAGAACGACGATCGCGGCGGCAAATACCTTGTATTTGAACTTGGCCGCGAGGAATTCGGGATTCGGGTTCTGAAGGTCCGGGAGATCATGGGCATCCAAGAAATCACCGCGGTGCCGCAGACTCCCGGGCATGTCAAGGGCGTGATCAACCTCCGCGGGAAGGTGATCCCGGTGGTGGATCTGCGGCTCAAGTTCGGACTGCCGGAGCAGGAATATACGCAACGGACCTGCATCATCGTGGTTCAGACGCAAGGCGAGGCGGGGCCGATCCTGATGGGCATCGTGGTGGATGGCGTGGCCGAAGTCCTCAACCTGGCGGCCGCGGATATCGAAGATACACCGGATTTCGGCGACAGCACGGCCACGCCCTATCTGTTGGGGATGGCCAAGGTCAAGGGGAAAGTCAAAATCCTGCTGGAGATCGATCGTGTGCTGGCCTGCCAGGATCTGCACGCGCTGAATGCGCTGGTGCGCTGAAACGCCTGGAAGATTAAGTAAAGGAAAGGTATTCACATGAAATCGCAAATGACCATTGGGAAGAAACTCTTCCTGAGTTTCGGCGGGGCGGCGCTTCTGACGCTGATCGTGAGTTTCTTCGCCTTGCAGAGCATAGGCACCTTAGGCGCTATGCTCGACCGCATCATCAGCAGGACTTCGCAAAAGCAATATCTGGCGTGCACCATAGATACCGGGGAGTCGGATGTAGTGGCGGCCGAGCGCGGGATAGTTCTAAGAGGTCTCACGAAGGATCAGAACCTGCTGGAACAGAGTAACCGGGAGTTCACCGAGGCGATGGACGGCATGAAGAATCGAGCGTCGGAGTTCGTGCCGCTGATCGACAGCGACGAAGCCCGCCAACAGGTCGCGGATCTGCAAAGGGGAATGGACAAAATGCGCCAGAACCACCAGCAGTTGTACACTCTGGCGGCTGGCGGAAAGACGGAAGAGGCCGCCGCGTTCCTCCTTCAGACGGTGGTGCCGGACTGCAATCAGGTCAGTGCCCAGACGAAAAGCATGGTGCAGTTGCAGAACCGGATGATGGCGGATTCCCAGAAGGCGGCGCAATCCTCGGTGGCGCAAAGCCGCTGGGTGACCGCGATCATCATTGGGTTTGCGCTGCTGGTGGGCTGTATCGTGGTCTTCATCGTGCGCCAGGTCAACCGCAGTTTGCGGCAGGCGGTCACGGAACTCGGTGAGGGTGCCGGGCAGACGGCCAGCGCGGCCGCGCAGGTCTCTTCTTCCAGCCAGGCTCTGGCGCAGGGTTCCTCCGAGCAGGCGGCTTCGCTCGAGGAAACCTCGGCTTCGAGCGAGGAGATCAACTCCATGGCCCGCAAGAACACCGAGAACTCCCGCAGCGCCGCAGACCTGGTTACCCAGTCGCAGCAGAAATTCGCTCAGACCAACCAGTCGCTGGAGCAGACGGTGGTGGCCATGGGCGAGATCAACGCGCAGAGCGGCAAGATTTCCAAGATCATCAAGGTGATCGACGAGATCGCCTTCCAAACCAATATCCTGGCGCTTAATGCGGCGGTGGAAGCCGCCCGGGCGGGCGAAGCGGGCATGGGCTTCGCGGTGGTCGCCGACGAAGTGCGCAACCTGGCGCAGCGCTGCGCCCAGGCGGCCAAGGATACGGCGTCCCTGATTGAGGAATCGATTGCCAAGTCCAACGACGGCAAGGCGAAGGTAGACCAGGTAGCCACGGCTATCCGCGCCATCACCGAGGAGTCGACCAAGATCAAAACGCTGGTGGACGAAGTCAACCTGGGCAGCCAGGAGCAGGCCCGCGGCATCGAGCAGATCGGCAAAGCCATTACTCAGATGGAGCAGGTGACGCAGAAGACCGCGGCCAGCGCCGAGGAAAGCGCCTCGGCGGCCGAGGAGCTGAACGCACAGTCGGAGACTTTGGAGGAGATCGTGGAGCGGCTCACAGCCATGGTGGGCGGCGGCGAAGCGGCCAACGGCCGCACTCATCAAGCTCAGCGCCGGGCACCCGCGGCCGGCGCCAAGGCGCTGCAACGGCCGGGCCAATCCTCGACCAGCCTGGCCGCCCTGCGCAAGGCCGTGTCGCACCCGGCGAAATCGGCGGAACGCCCGGAGCCGGTGCTCGCCGCCCGCGGCGCGAACCCGGAAGCCTTCCCGCTGGAAGAGCAGTTCAAGGAGTTCTGATGTCGCCGTCACCGGGCCGGGCCGGGTCGAAGCAGACCCGCCCCGGTCCCGGTCCGGCTAACGCCCGCTCGTTCATCCAGGTGTGACCATGCCCAATCCGGAAATAGAATCGCTCCTGCGGGAGCGGATTGACGATCTCTCGACTCGGCTGTTGATCGAAGAACCGGGGCTGGAAGCCCTGGGCGGCGGCCCGGCTCCCTATCTGGCCGCGCTCGCGGAAATCGGCCGGCAGGCGGCCGAAGCCGGCTATGGCGAAGCGGCGCGCATCGCCGGCGAACTGGCGGCCGGACCGCCCGCCGTGGCACAGATCCAGGGAGGGCTCGTTCGGCTGCAACAGGCTCTCTCGGATGCTGCAGCGGCCGCCTCGCCCGCGCCTCCGGCTAACTCGCTGGCCCAGGATCCGGAGCTGGTCGCCGATTTCATCCTCGAATCCCGCGAGCACCTGACCACCATCGAGCAGCGTCTCCTCACACTCGAGCGGGAGCCGAATGACGCGGATGCCATCAACTCGGTCTTTCGCGGATTCCATACCATCAAGGGGCTCGCCGGTTTCCTGGAGTTCGCGTCCATCCAGGAAGTCGCGCACGAAGTGGAGACGGCCCTCAACCTGGTGCGGGAAGGCAAGCTTGCCATCACCCCGTCGGTCATCGATGTCGTCCTCGAAAGCGTGGACCATCTCAGCCGGGCGATTACCGCGGTCGAATCTTGTGGAGCGTGCGAGCGCAACCCCGGGCACGACCGCCTGCTGGGGAAAGTCCGGGCTTTGATGGCGGAGGAGCCGGACTTTCCGGAGCTGGAGCCCGCCCCGCCTCCCGAAACCGGGCCGGAAGCCGCCGCGCAGCCGGCTGCCGCCGCCCGGCGCCACCCGGCCGCGGCCGAAGGGTTCTCGGTGCGAGTGGATACCTCCAAGCTGGACTACCTGGTGGACATGGTGGGCGAGATGGTGATCGCCCAATCGCTGGTTGAGCACAACCAGACGCTGGCCGCCGCTGCCGATCCGCGGCTGCACCGCGATCTGGCCCAGTTGGCCCGCATCACCAGCGAAGTTCAGCGCACCGCCATGGCCATGCGGATGGTTCCCATCGGCCAGCTTTTCCAGCGCACCGCGCGCCAGGTTCGCGACCTGTCGCGGAAGGTCGGCAAGCCGGTCGATCTCGCCACCCGCGGCGAAGACACCGAACTGGACAAGACCATTGCCGAGGTACTCTCCGATCCGCTGATGCACATGGTGCGCAATTCGATTGACCACGGCATCGAAGCGCCGGAAATACGCCAGGCGGCCGGCAAAGCCCCGCAGGCCACCATCAGCCTGGCGGCCTATCACCAGGGCGGGCAGATCGTGATCGAGGTGGCCGACGACGGCCGCGGCCTGGATTACCGGAAGATCCTGGCCAAGGCCCAGGAGAAGGGCCTGCTGACGGACGGCGCGCATCTTTCCGAGAACGACACGTTCCGCCTGATTCTCGAACCCGGTTTCTCGACCGCCGAACAGGTCACCGACATTTCGGGCCGCGGCGTGGGCATGGACGTGGTGCGCAAGCAGGTGGAGAAACTCAGGGGCCGGATCGAAATCCGCTCCGAGGCCGGGCGGGGGACCACTTTCCTGTTGAAGTTGCCGCTGACCCTGGCCATCATCGACGGCCTGGTGGTGACCATCGGCCGCGACCGTTACATAGTGCCCATGTTCGCGGTGACGGAGATGTTCCGTCCCGCGGCGGAATCCATCTTCACCATCCAGAACCGCCGGGAAATGGCGCTGGTGCGCGGGAGGCTGCTGCCGGTGCTGCGGCTGTACCAGCGGTTTGGCCTGGTTCCCCGGACCGAAGACCCGTGCCAGGCTTTACTGATCGTCGCCGAGACCGAGGGGCACCCCTTCTGCCTGATGGTGGACGATCTCATCGGCAAGCAGGAGGTCGTCATCAAGAGTTTGGGCGAGGGCTTGGGGAAGGTGCCGGGCGTGGCCGGCGGCGCGATCCTCGGCGACGGGCGCGTCGGCCTGATTCTCGATATGGGTGGCCTTTGGGGGGCGCATGCCGGCAGTTGACGATCCCTTGTGCGTCCCGCTCAAAGCCCGCGAATTCGCCGAGATCCGCCGGCTTGCGTACGACACCTTCGGGCTCGACCTGCGGGCGGGCAAGGAGACGCTGGTGGCCGCGCGGCTGGGCAAGCAGATCCGGCAGTCCGGATGCCGGTCCTTCGAGGAGTATTACCAGCGTGTCGTCGCCGATTCGACGGGCGAGTCGCTAATCAACCTGATCGACGCGCTCACCACCAACCACACCTCGTTCTTTCGCGAGCCGGCGCACTTCGACTTTCTGCGAAAGACGTTCTTGCCGGAGTGGAAGAGCCGGGGAAGCATCGACGTGTGGAGCGCCGCTTGCTCTACCGGCGAAGAGCCCTACTCGATCGCCATGTGCATCTTGGAGGAGTTCGGCCCGGCTATGCCGGGAAAGCTCCGTATTCTCGCGACCGACATCTCCACGCGGGTGCTGGCAAAGGCCGTAGACGGGATCTATCCCGCGGAGCGTTTCGAAGGTCTTCCGCCTCTCCAGCTTCGCAAGTACTGGCTGCGCGGCGAGGCCGGCTGGGCCGGCAGCTATCGCGCCAAGAAGGAACTGCGGGCGCTCATCGAGTTCCGCCGCCTGAATCTGCTCGATCCGCTCCCACAAATTGGCCGCTTCCCCCTCATCTTCTGCCGCAACGTCATGATCTATTTCGACAAGCTCACCCAGCAGCGGGTGGTGGAGCATCTCTCCGGCTGCCTGGAGCCGGGGGGCTACCTGTTCACGGGGCACGCCGAGAGCCTCTCCGCAATCGACCACGGGCTGCGTTATGTCCAGCCAGCGGTCTACCGTAAGGCCTCCTCCAGCGGCCTGGAGAGAGGGAACCGGTGAACCTGCTGACGGTGGGAGTGGGAGACTGCAAAGTCAGCAATGGCGCGGAATCGGTCCTGGCGACCTACGCGCTGGGGTCGTGTATCGCGGTGGCTATCCACGATCCGGTGGCCGGGGTGGGCGGCCTGCTGCACTTCATGCTGCCGGAATCGTCGCTGAATCCGGAAAAGGCCAGCCGGAACCCGTTCATGTTCGCCGATACCGGCATTCCGCTGCTGTTCCGCGCCGCCTACCAGTTGGGAGCCGAGAAGCGCCGCCTGGTGGTGCACGCGGCCGGCGGCGCGCAGGTGATGGACGAGAGCAGTGTGTTCAACATTGGAAAGCGCAACCACCTGGCTCTGCGCAAGATCCTCTGGAAGGCGGGAGTCATGATCCAGGGAGAAGAGATTGGCGGGACCAATTCCCGCACCGTCCGGCTGGAGATCTCGACCGGCCGCTTCCTGTTGCGCGGGCCCGGCTTGACGGATCGGGAAATGCCCGCGACGTCCAGCCGGAGCGGAGGCCGCTAATGGAACTCCGTGTCCTGATCGTGGACGATTCTCCGGCCATGCGGGCCTTCATCCGCCGCGTGCTGGAGCTCTCGGGTCTGGAGGTGCGCGAGTGCCTGGAAGCGTCCAACGGCGAAGAGGCCCTGCGGCTGCTCGAAGATCACTGGGTGGATGCGGTACTTACCGACATCAACATGCCCCAGATGGACGGCGAAGAGTTCCTGCGGCGGCTGGCGGAACACGAGGTGCTGCGTTTGATCCCGGTCCTGGTGGTGTCGACGGACCGGACCGAGGGCCGCATTCAGAAAATGCTCACCCTGGGGGCGAAGGGATATGTCACCAAGCCCTTCGCGCCGGAGACCCTGCGGGAAGAGCTGGAACACAGCTTGGGAGTTGTCCATGGAACCGAATGAAATCCCGGCGGCACTCGCGGCGGCGGTCGCGGAGGTGCTCGAAACCATGTGCTTTACGACAGTGCTCGCCGATTCGGACGATGCCGCTCCCCCTTCCGAAGACCCCACGCCGGAAGTCGGCGTGGAGGTGCGCTTCGAGGGCAGCCCCTCGGGTGGATTTCGCGTCAGTGTCCCGCGGAGAGTGGCCCGCGCGGTCGGCGCCGGGTTCCTCGGGCGCGAGGAAGCCGAAGTTTCCGACTCCCAGGCCGCGGAAGTTGTGTGCGAACTGGCCAACATGATCTGCGGCTCGTTATTAAGCCGCCTGGAGAACAAAGCGACCTTCCGGATCACCCACCCGGAGTTGGTCCTCTCCGGGCCGGGCGCCGGCTTCGGCCGGTCCGCGACCTGCCGCCGGTTCGATCTGGGGGATGGGTTTCTGACCGCCTCTCTAGAGCTTCGGCAGGCCGTATGATCAAAACCAAAGTCCTCATCGTGGATGATTCCGCCATCGTTCGCAAGCTGCTGACCGAGGCCTTATCCGAGGAGAAGGATCTCGAAGTCGTGGGCACTGCGCCCGACCCGTTCGTGGCCCGCGACAAGATTCTGGCGCTAAAGCCGGACGTGCTGACGCTCGATATCGAGATGCCCCGCATGGACGGGCTGACTTTTCTCAAGAAGCTGATGCACTACCGGCCCATGCCGGTCGTCGTCATCAGTTCGCTCGGCCAGGCCGGCTGCCAGGCTTCGCTCGAGGCTCTGCGCCTCGGCGCCGTGGAGGTGCTGGCCAAGCCCGGAGGCCCGTATTCGGTCGGCGAACTGCGCATGGATCTCGCCTCCAAGCTCCGGGCCGCCGCCGCCGCCCGACTGCGCATAACCCCGATGGAGCCCCCGGCCATGCCGGAACCCTCGCCCCGGCCGCAGCCCGTGCTGCCGGCAGCCGTCGACGCCGCCACCGTCATCGCGATCGGCGCCTCCACCGGAGGCACCGAGGCCATCCAGGCGGTTCTCACGCGCCTGCCCGCCGACACTCCCGGCATCGTGATTACCCAGCACATCCCCGCGGTCTTCTCGCTGGCCTTCGCCCGGCGCCTGAACGAAATCTGCCCGATGGAAGTCAAAGAGGCCGAAGATGGCGATATGCTGGCGCGCGGCCGGGCCCTGGTCGCTCCCGGCAATCTGCACATGCTCCTCCGGACCTCGCCGGCGGCAGGTTATCGCGTCACCGTGCAGGACGGCCCGCGCGTCTGCTACCAGAGGCCCTCGGTGGACGTGCTGTTCACTTCCGTGGCGGAGGCCGCCGGCTCGCACGCCGTGGGCGTGCTGCTCACCGGCATGGGGTCCGATGGCGCTCGCGGGTTGCTGAAGATGAAACAGGCCGGCGCCCGGACCATCGCTCAGGATGAAGCCAGTTGCGTCGTATTCGGGATGCCCAGGGAAGCCATCCGTCTGGGAGCGGCCGACCAGGTCGTATCGCTCGGCAGGGTTCCCGCCGCGATCCTGAATCGCCTGGGCCGCGCCGCGGGGTAGCGCCTAATTCGGCTTCCTGGCCAGCTCGCTGTGCTTCCTGCCGAAGGGAAAGTAGATCCCGAAACCCACCAGCAGCCACACGAAAAACCGCACCCAGGTCTCGAGCGGCAGCGACACCATCAGCACCAGGCAGAACCCGATCGAAACCAGCGGCAGCCACGTGCCCCCCGGAACGCGGAAGCCTCTCGGCCGGTCCGGCTGCGTCTTCCGCAGCACCATCACCCCCACCGAGACGATGATGAACGCGAATAGCGTCCCGATGTTCGCCAGGTCGGCCAGCGTCCCGATGTCGAACAGCCCGGCCGGAATGCCCACGAACAGGCCCGCAATCCACGTGCTGACGTGCGGCGTATTGTGCTGCGGGTGCACCCTCGAAAATACCTTCGGCAGCAGCCCGTCGCGCGACATCGCGAACCAGATGCGCGCCTGCCCGTACTGAAAAACCAGCAGCGAGGAAATCATGCCCATCAGCGCGCCCACGTCCACCCACTGCCTCACGCTGTTCATGCCCAGCCGCTTGAGCGCGTTGGCTACCGGCGCCGCGTTGTTCAGCGTGTGCCAGGGCGCGATGCCGGTGAGCACCATCGAAACCGAAATGTAGAGTACCGCGCAAACCACCAGCGTCATGATGATGCCGAAGGGCAGGTCGCGCTGCGGGTTCCGGCACTCCTCGGCGGCCGTCGATACCGAATCGAACCCGATGTAGGTGAAGAAAACGATCGCCGCCCCGGTCATCACACCCGAAAAGCCGTTCGGCAAAAAGGGATGCCAGTTGGAAGGCTTTACCGCGTGCGCCGCGCCCACCACGAACACCAGGATGGCCGCGATCTTGACCATCACCATCACGTTGTTCGCGCCGGCGCTCTCTTTCACGCCCTTGACGAGTATGTAGCTGAGCACGATCAGTATCAGCAGCGCCGAGACGTTGAACCAGGCGCCCGTGAACTGGCCGCCCACAATCGGCGGGTTGGCCAGCTTGGCCGGAAGGTGGATGCCGAAGGCATTCTCCAGCACGTCGTTGAAGTACGCCGAGAATCCGACCGCCACCGCCATGTTCGAGACTGCGTACTCCAGAATCAGGTCCCACCCGATGATCCACGCGATCAACTCACCCAGCGTCGCGTAAGCGTACGTGTAGGCGCTGCCGGCAATCGGGATCATCGAGGCCAGTTCCGCATAGCACAGCGCCGCGAAGCTGCATGCCAGCGCCGTCAGCAGAAACGAAAGCGAGATGCCCGGACCTGCGCCCGGCCGGCCGTGCACCGAAAGAGCCCGCGACCCGTGCAGGATCAGGTCCAGCACGGGCGCGTTGAAGATGGATTGATACCCGCGGGTTTCCCCGGCCGCGGCAGTGCCGGTGAGAATGAAAATGCCGGAGCCGATCACCGCGCCGATACCAAAGGCGGTGAGGCTCCACGGCCCCAGGGTTCGTTTCAGCTTTCTCCCCGGATCTTCGGAGACGGCGATCAGGGCGTCGATGCTCTTGGTCCGGAAGATGCTCAAAGTAGGATAGGCACTCCTGGCCTGTCCAGCGGGTCCGCCGGCTTAGCGCTTTCTCTGACCCTGAGTCTGGTGCCGGATCTTTTTCTTCTGCGAGCCTCGGGCTACCCCGGACGCGCGTTTGGCCTTGGGGGCCGCTTTCTTGCGCGCCGTGCGCTTCAACTTCTTACGTTCAGTGGTGTCGGTTGCGTTCTTCGTGTTCATCAGCTTCTTTTCAACCCTGCGTATTTCTCGACCAGCTTCTTCAGCCCGTAGCGAGGGAAGTTAACTGTGATCTTAGCATTTTCGCCTTCGCCTTCGCGTCGGACCACCGTGCCCGTTCCGTACTTAGGATGTTCCACAGTCATGCCGGCTCGGGCTCCGCGGCGCGGAGGGGGCGGCGCCTGCGGCAGGGGTTGGGTAGGCACCGGCGGACGCGGAAACGGAGCTGCCGGCCTGGGTTGGGACGCCCCCGGCTGGCTCGGCCTCGGACCGTTGAACGGCATGCCGCGCGCGCCGAAGAACTGCGAAATGTTCTCGAGCGAGTTGTAAGTCTTTCCCGTGAACGTGTTGCGCTTCGCCGACTGCCGGACTTCGTGGCGTTCGCCTGATAGCTCCACCTCGCCCGGCTCGTCCTGCGGGCCCAGGTTGACAATCAGCTCCGCCGGAACTTCGCTCAGGAACCACGAGGGCGTCGACCGTTCCTGTTCGCCTCCGCCGAACCGCCGGCGGTAGCGCGCCCAGGTCAGAAACAGCTTCCGCCTCGCACGGGTCATTCCCACGTAGCACAGCCGGCGCTCTTCCTCGAGCGCCTCCTCCGAGTTCATCGACCGGCTGTGCGGAAACAGACCCATTTCGAGCCCCGTCAGGAACACCACGGGGAATTCCAGCCCCTTGGCATTGTGCAGGGTCATCAGCGTCACGTCCGCGCTTTCGTCGAACGAATCGGCCTCCGCCACCAGCGCGGCATGATCCAGGAAATCCGACACGCTTTCGCCCCGCTCGGACGCTTCCGATGCCGCGTTGACCAGCTCCTCCAGGTTCTCCAGGCGCGTCTCCGAATCCGGCGTTTTTTCCTGCTCCAGCATCCGGCGGTAGCCCGTGCGGTCGAGAATGAATCGCACCAGGTCCGGCAGCGACGAAGTGCTCGCCACCAGCGAAAGCTCCTGCACGAGGTTGCGGAAGATCACCAGCGCCGATTGCGAGCGCGTAGAAAGTGCCTGGTGGTCGATGATCCCGCCGATCGCTTCCCAAAGGCTGAAGCCGTGCTCCCGCGCGTACTTCTCCACCTGCTCCACCGTGGTCCTGCCGATGCCCCTCGCCGGCGTGTTGATGACCCGCATCAGGCTCACCGAATCGGTGTTCGAAACGGCCAGCTTGAGATACGCCACCGTGTCTTTGATCTCCGAGCGCTGATAAAAGCTGAACCCGCCGACGATGTTGTACTTGCGGCCGTAGCGCCGTAGGGCTTCTTCGATCTGCCGCGATTGGGAATTCGTGCGGTAGAGCACTGCCGCGTGGTCGCCGGGGTTCGAAGCCATGTGCTTCTCGATCGAATCGGCCACGAACAGGGCTTCGTTTTCGGCGTCGAAACCGGCGTACAGCCCCAGCGGCTCTCCGGGGTCCGCCTCCGTCCACAGCTTCTTTCCCTTGCGCGCCTTGTTGTTCTCCACCACCGCGCCCGCCGCCGCCAGAATGTTCCTGGTCGAGCGGTAGTTCTGCTCCAGCCGAATGGTGCGGGCGTTCGGAAAATCCCGCTCGAAATCGAGGATGTTGCGGATGTCCGCCCCCCGCCAACTGTAGATCGACTGGTCTTCGTCCCCCACCACGCAGATGTTCCCGTGCGCCTCGGTGAGCAGGCGCATGAATTCGTACTGGCTTCGGTTGGTGTCCTGGTACTCGTCGATCATCAGGTAGCTCAGCCGCCGGTTCCAGGCTTCGCGCGTGGCGTCGTCGTGCCGCAGCAGGCGCACGGCTTCGAGCAGCAGGTCGTCGAAATCCAGGGCGTTGGCGTTGTGGAGCGCCTGCTCGTACTCTTTGAAGACCGCCGCCAGCCGTTCCGATTCCGGATTGGTTGCGGTCTTGTACAGGTCGTCCGGCGTCTGCTTCAGGTTCTTGGCGTGGCTGATGCGGGAAAGCGCCGCACGATGCTGCATGAACTCTTTATCGTCGAGTCCGAGCGCCCGGTAAGCCGCCTTGATGATCTGGATCTGGTCCTCGTCGTCGTAGATCGTGAACCGGCGGGTGAAGCCCGGCCGGAGCCGCGCCAGCGGGTCGCCGTCCCTCCGCAGCAGCCGCACGCAGAACGAGTGAAACGTGGAGAGGTTGGGCGCCGAATCGAGCGCCGCGTCTTCAAGCAGCGCCGACACCCGCTCCCGCATCTCGTTGGCCGCTTTGTTGGTGAACGTTACCGCCAGGATGGCCGACGGCGGCACGTGCTTGGCCGTAACGATGTGCGCGATCCGATGCGTGATGACCCGGGTTTTGCCGCTGCCCGCTCCGGCCAGAATAAGCAGCGGTCCTTCGGTGTGGGCCACGGCTTCACGCTGCTGCTCGTTCAGGCCTTCGAGAAAGTCCATGAGGTGGGAAGAATTTCAGTGTAACACGCAGGCGTGGCAGTCCTGGATGGTACTAGCCGGAATTGGGCGGCCGGCGCTAAGATACGTGCTCGCGCAACGGCGTTCCCGGGCCGGGCGGGTACAGAATTGCCGCCACCACCAGCAACAGGATAAAGATCAACAGCAAGCCGTCAGGGTCCATCGGTTTCTCTGGCCTACATGGATTTTGCTGCCCGTCCACGGTTCACAGGAGAAAGGGGAGTGTGCGGTACCTGTGGGAACAAATTGTAGGATTGCAGATTTTAGCACAGTGCACGACAAGCTGAAGGTCGTGGCTCTGTTGGCATTGCCTTCACAGAGCCGCGACCGTCAGGGAGCGGTAAGTCATCATTGCGTTCACAGAGCCGCGACGTCAGGAAGCGGGCAAACCTATTTCGGAGCGGCACTCAGCAGCCCGCGTACGCGCAGCCAGTCCGCCAGCCGTGCCGGCCACGACGACAGAGCCTCGTCCGTTTGCGCCAGCCCCACGCCGTGCGGGCCGCGCTCGTAGATGTGCATCTCGGCGGGCACCCCCGCCCGCCGCAGCGCCAGGTAGAACAGTACGCTGTTCTCTACCGGCACGGTAGCGTCGGTGGTGGTGTGGAACAGGAAGGTGGGCGGCGTTTGCGGGGTCACCTGCAATTCGTTCGAGAGGTTCTCCACCAGTTTCGGATCGGGGTTCGGGCCCAGCAGCGCGTTTTTCGAGCCCTGGTGCGCGTACTGTCCGAAGGAGATCACCGGGTAGCAAAGCACCAGGAAATCCGGCCGGCTGCTCATTCGGTCGATGGGGTCGGCCGCGTCCGCCTTGCCGGCGTCGAAGTGGGTTCCGGCGGTCGAAGCGAGGTGCCCTCCTGCGGAAAAACCCATGATGCCGATGCGGTCCGGAGCCACGTGGTACTCCGCGGCCTTGTAGCGCACCGTGCGGATGGCCCGCTGCGCATCGCCGAGTTCGATCGGATGGCGGTACGTCGGCCCCAGCCGGTACTTCAGCACGAAGGCCGTCACCCCCAGCGAATTCAGCCAGCGCGCGATCTGGTCGCCTTCCTTGTCCATCGAAAGAGTCACGTAACCGCCGCCGGGGCAAACCACCACCGCCGTGCCGACACTCGCCCCCTCGCGCGCCGGGTAAGCCGCCAGCGTGGGCTTATCGATATCCTGGCCGCCCTGCGCGCCGGGAGCGCCGTCGGGCCACAGCAGTTCGGGAGCGGGCGTCCGGGGCTGGGCCAGGGCCAGGCAGGACATCATCGCCAGACACATCAGGAAGCGTTTCATCGGTCTAAAGGTAGCACGCGGGACGAGCGGATTTTTCGAACTAATTTCAGGAGTATTTCGTCCGAATATCAAAAGGGCTACCTCGAATGCACAAGCTGATTGCCGATTTCCGATACACCCTCCGCACCATGCGGAAAAGTCCCCTGTTCGCTGGGATTGCGGTCCTCACCCTGGCGCTCGGGGTGGGGGCGAACACCGCGATATTCACCCTGGTCAACGCCGTCCTGCTGCGGCCCCTGCCGTTTCCCGATCCCGGCCGCCTGGTCTTCATCTGGGAAGAAACCACCATGTTCGGCCTCAAGGACAGCGTGGTGGCGCTGGGCAATTTCACCGAATGGCGCGCGCGGAGCCACAGTTTCCAGCAGATGGGCGCGCTCGAACAGAGGTTTTCCGCCCTCACCGGTATCGGGGACGCGCTGCAGGTCGATAGCAGCGTCGTAACCGCCGGGCTCTTCCAGACGCTGGGGGTGCGGCCGGAGATGGGCCGCCTGTTCCGCGAGGATGAGGATCGCCCCGGAACGGCCAACGTGGTCATCCTGAGCGACGGCCTTTGGCATCGCGCCACCGGCGGCGACCCGAATATCATCGGCAAGAGCCTGACCCTGGACGACCAGAAGTTCGAGGTCGTGGGCGTCATGCCGCCCGGCTTTCAGTTTCCCTATCGCAACAACGACCTGTGGCTGCCGGTCGGCACGGCCTACGGTCCGGAGGAATTCACCAATCGCGGCCGGCACAACTGGATGGTGGCCGCGCGTCTGGCCCCCGGCGTTTCGCTCGAACGCGCCAACCAGGAGATCCGCGCGATTGCCGCGCAGCTTGAGCGCCAATACCCTGGCACCAATCGCAATGTGGGCGCTTTCGCGGCACCCATGCGCGACCATTTCGTCGGCGAGACCCGCTCGACGCTGTGGATCCTGCTGGCGGCGGTTGGCTTCGTGCTCCTCATCGGCTGCGCCAATATCGCCAACCTGTTGCTGGCGCGCGCCGCGGGGCGCCGCCGCGAGATCGCCATCCGCACCGCCGTCGGCGCGGGCCGCTGGGGACTGGTGCGCCAGCTCCTGACCGAAAGCCTGGTGCTGTCGCTGGCGGGGGGCCTGGCCGGTCTTGTGGCCGCTCTCTGGGGCATCCGCTTTCTCGAAAAACTGGTGCCCGGCGGAATCGCCGCTGTCACCACCCTCCGGGTGGATGGCCCCGTGCTCGGCTTCACGCTCGGCGTTTCGCTGCTCACGGGCTTGATCTTCGGCCTCGCACCCGCCCTTCAGTCCTCATCCCTCGACGTGCACCAGGTGCTGAAGCAGGGCGGCGGCGGGCGCAATGCCACGGCCGGACGCACGGTCGAGCGCGTGCTCGTGGTGGTCGAAGTGGCCCTGGCCTTCGTGCTGGCCATCGGCGCCGGCCTGCTCATTCAAACGTTTGCCCGCGTGCGCGGCGTCGATCCCGGGTTTCCCACCCGCAACCTGCTCGTCGCCCGCCTGGTCGGGTCGTCCCACCGCTATCACACGGTCGAGAAGCTGAACGGGGTCTACACGGAATTGCTGCGGAGCGTTTCCGCCCTGCCCGGTGTGAAGTCCGCGGGTTTCAGCAATGGAGTGCCGATTGCCTTTAAGGGGTGGGTCAACGGGTTCGAAATCGAGGGCCGTCCCGGAATGGCCAACTCCAATTTCCGGGTGGTGACGCCCGGCTTCCTCGAAACCCTGGGGGTCCGGCTGCTCGACGGCCGCCTCATCCAGCCGTTCGACACCGGCGGGCCGCCCACCCACGCGGTGGTCAATCGGGCTTTCGAGCGGCAGTTCTTTCCGAATGAGAGGGCCCTCGGCAAGCGCTTCCGCTTTGACACCGAATCGGGCTGGATCCAGATCGCCGGAGTGATCAGCGATACCCGCCAGATGGGCCTGGACGCCCCCGCCAAGGCCGAGATGTATCTTTCCGCTGCGCAGGTGCCGGCGCCGGCCAGTTACCTGCTGATGCGGACCACCCGCGATCCTTCGCGCCTGGCCGGGGCCGTGCGCCAGGCGATCCGCTCCACCGCGCCGGATATCGCGGTGGCCGAGGTCCTTACCATGGACGAAATCCTCGACCGCGAAGTGTCGCAGCGCAAAATGCAAATGACCCTCCTGACGCTGTTCGCCGGCGTGGCCCTGCTGCTGGCTTCGCTCGGAATCTACGGCGTGCTCGCCTACCTGGTGAGCCGCCGCACCCAGGAGATCGGCATTCGGATGGCGCTCGGAGCGGGGCCCGCCGAGGTGCTCCGGGCGGTGCTCGGGGAAGGTCTGGCGCTCAGCGCCGCCGGCGTCGCCGTCGGGTTTGCCGCGGCCCTGGCGTTGGTGCGTCTCCTCGACAAGCTGCTGTTCGGCGTCAGCGATACGGATCCCGCGACCTTCGCCGCTGTGGCCGTGCTGCTGGTGGCGGTGGCGGCTATGGCAAGCTGGCTGCCGGCGCGCCGGGCGATGCGGGTGGATCCGATTCTGGCCCTTCGGGAGGAATGACCACCCGAACGTCGCCGTTTCCCCATGCCGTGTGGCGTCCCACCCCGACCCACCGCGCGGCTCGCAGCCAGGGCAGGAACTCGGCCAGATCGCCCGTATAATCCGCGATTCCCGTGAAGCCGCCGAGCGGGTGAACCTGGCCGGTGCGCGTGGATTTGCGCACGATCTCGTGTTGCGAGTGTTCCCATCGCTCCAGCCGCGCGCGGGCGCGCTCGCCCATCCCCTGGAAATCGATCTCGAGCGGCCCCGGCCCGTACAGCGTTCGCAGCGTGCTGATGCGGTCCCTCAGGCGCGCGAACAGGATGGGGAACTCGGGGCGGTCCACCTTCGCGCCGCCGCTCTTCAGTTCGGTAGGGGTGAGGAACCGCAGCCGCACGTAATCCACCGCTTCGCCGCGGGGCTGCTCGAAACTCAGCCGGCAGGGCGCTTCGAGGCTGCGCCCGTCGAGCCCGATCTGTTCGACCTGCTCCAGTGCCACGCGCGCCCTGCCCGGCCCCAGGCCGGCGCGGGACCACTGCAGGAACGCTTTGCGGAACGCTTCGAGAACCGGTTCACGAAGGTCGAACACGTGCAGGTCGAAATAGAAATGGCCCTCCGCGGAAACGGTCAGGCCGTCCAGGTGCGAGGCGCGAAACAGGAAAGGGCGCGGCCAGTCGGCCAGCCCGCTCGGCGATTTCCGGATGGCGGCGCCCGGTTCGAACAGCCGCGCGTAAACATCCGACGGCGACGACTCGCGCAACAGCGCCCCAAGCGCTCCACGCAGCGTGTTCGAGCTTTTCCCGCGCGGAAAATGGACCGGGTCGAGGGCCCTGAAATGCAGTCGATAACGGCTAAACTCGAACGTGTTTGCGCGCCCGGGCAGGCTTTCCTCCTGGTGTATAATGGTATGGCATTTGACTCAAATTTCGCTTCGTAACCAAGAGGGGGTTGCGTGAGTCCGTCCGCACCCCCTCTTTCGCTATCGAGGACGATTATAAAGGGTCTGTGCATTTTGAGTAAAAGAAGGAATAGAGGCAGATGAAAGAAAAAGGTACAGTGAAGTGGTTTAACGCAGCCAAGGGCTATGGCTTTATCCAGCGTGAAAACGGAGAGGACGTCTTCGTGCACTTCTCGGCAATTCAATCGCAGGGATATCGCACTCTCGATGAGGGTGCGCCGGTGGAATTCGAAGTGACGAAGGGCCCTAAGGGTCTGCAGGCGACCAACGTCACCGTCGCCTAAGGAACTTGCGGGCCGGTTGGCCTGACGGCCGGCCCGCCAACCCCAACCCTGGAGGTATATGAGCAAAGAGGACAGTATCGAGGTAACGGGAACGGTTTTGGAAAAGTTTCCCAGCGGCCTCTTCAGCGTGCAACTCGAACAGAATCGCGTGGTGCTGGCCCATTTGGCCGGCAGACTCCGCCGCAACCGCATTCGCGTGCTGGCGGGCGACAAAGTCACGTTGGAATTGTCTCCGTACGATCTCACCAAAGGCAGAATCACATTTCGCCACCGCTAGGAGCCTCCTGGCCTTGGGCGTAACCCCCTCAAAGTTCGCATGGGTACTGGCTGGTGTGAAACTTCACATACCCTCGCAGCGCAAGCATGTTACAAGACAGAGTGTAGAGTCTCGCGGCGGGTATTTACCCGTTTTGTCCTCCTGGCCCCAAGGGTGCAGGATGACTGGCGATGAGGTATCGTTAAGGCAGTCGAATGAAAGAGCCGAACCGTCCTGATGAACGACGGCGCAGCAGAGTCAAGCCCTCCGCAGCCATTGCCAAGTCCGAAGGTGTCCAGGACAAGCCGCGCGCCAACCAGAATCGCTCCCGCAAGCACGCGTCCGATCTCATCGAAGATCTGACAGCAGTGCTTTCGCAGAAAGTAGTGGGCCAGCCTGCGGCAACCCGGGTCATCGTGCCGTATATTCAGATGTTCCAGGCGGGCCTCGCCCCCGAGGGCCGTCCGGTCGGCGTGTTTCTGCTGCTCGGACCCACCGGAACGGGTAAGACGAAGACCGTCGAGGCTTTGGCGGAAGTGTTGCACGGCAGCGAGAAGAACCTCCTCAAGGTGGATTGCGGCGAGTTCCAGATGGAGCACGAAGTCGCCAAGCTGATCGGGGCTCCTCCGGGTTACCTGGGGCATCGCGAAACACAGCCCATGCTCAACCAGCAGCGGCTGAATGCCGTCACCAGCGAAAAATGCAGCCTTTCCCTGGTGCTGTTCGACGAAATTGAAAAAGCCGCGCCGTCCATGACCCGGCTTCTGCTCGGTGTATTGGACAAGGGAATCCTCCGGCTGGGCGACAACTCCACCGTGAATTTCGAGAAGAGCCTGGTTTTTCTGACCAGCAACCTCGGCGCGCGCGAAATGATGCGCGAGATCAATCCCGAATTCGGTTTTCAGTCCGCCCGCAACACGGAGCGTTCGGACCTCACCAGCAAACTGCAGAACATCGCCCTGGTTGCCGTTCGCAAGCGTTTCTCTCCGGAATTCGTCAACCGCATCGACTGCATCATTACGTACCAGCCGCTCACCAGGGAGTCGCTTTCGGCGATTCTCGATAAACAAATCGCCGATTTGCAGAACCATGTGAACACGCGCCTGGGCAGCCGGTCGTTCGCGCTCGAAGTGCCTCCCGAGGCGCGCCGCTTTCTGCTCGAAAAGGGTACCAGTCCGGAGTATGGCGCGCGCGAGTTGAATCGCACCATCCACCGGCATCTGACGCAGCCCCTGGCCACCCTGGTAGCTACCAACCAGGTGAGCGCCGGCGCCCGGGTTCTGGTGGAAGTCGCGGCGGATTCCTCTAAGCTGAATCTTCGCTCCGAAGCGGCGGCAGGCGTTCCCGTGGCAGCTAACCCGACCGTCCTCCTGGTCGACGATAATCGCGACCTCCTGCACTTTCTCGAACGCCTCATGGCGAATGACGGCTGGACCCTGCTGACCGCCGAATCGGCCACCGAGGCAAAGCGCCTGGTGGACGAACACAAGCCTAATGCCGCCTTGCTCGACTACATGCTTCCCGACGGCAACGGCGTGGAACTCGGAGTCGAATTCCTGCAAGCCGTTCCCCAGATGCTGGTGATCGTCATGACCGGTACGATTTTGCCCGCCGAGGAGGAAGCGCTGTGCGAGGAACACAACTTCCCGGTTCTCCGCAAGCCGTTCCTGGCGTCCGACGTCATGAACCAGATCCGCAGCCGTCTGTCGCCGGCTGGCGCGGGCCGCGGCGCCTGACGCTCTCCAGACGCCGCTACCTTCGGGACGTGGATTACCGGCGCACGCCGCCGAAATGTCCGCCCTGGCCGCCCCGCATCACCGGAGCGCGCATAACCGGAACCTGCGGCTCCACGCGTGCCGCTCGGCCCACCCGCGGCCCTATACCGTGGAAACCTTCCGGCACGCGCCCGCGGTAAACCCGGTGCCCGTGGGAATACGGGTAGATCGGCAGCACGTTGTAATACCAATAACCCGGAGAGTAGTACCCGAAGCCGAACGGGCTGTCGATCCAGCCGGCTCCCGGTACGAACGCCCACGTGTCGTACCACGGGTTCCAATACCAGCCGGTGCCCGCATACCACCCCGGACTGTTGGCCACAATCGCCTGCGCCGAAGCCTCATTAGCCTGCGCCAGGTAGGACGAGCGAAGCTTGCTCCAGTTGTAGAGCGAGCTCGGCTGATCGCGATTGAACTTCTTAGGCTTCGCGAAAGCCAGACCCGCCTCGAGCGGCAGTTCGTGGCCTTTCTTCACCTCGACGCCACGGCCGTCGTCGAATACCACCGCCTTGCCGTCGTAGACCGCCACCAGCCCCGGATTCGCGTGGAACTCGTAAATTCCCCTCTTATCCAGCCGCGTATTCACGTTGTTGGCGCGGATTTGGAGGTGGTTCTCGTCGGCGATCTGGTCCACCTCGACCATGGCCGTCCCGCGCTCGAGCGCCACCTGAGTGTCGGTGAGCGACGGATTGATCATCTGTACTGCGCTCTCGTGCCCGAGTCGCACGAACACCCCCGGGGTGAGCAGCATCTCGGCCCGCCCCTGGCCGGTTTCGAGCGTTTGGCCCGGGGCGACTTCCGCTTCCCCCACGGCACCCGACCCGATCGGGCTCCCATCCAGCAAAACCTGTCCTTCGGTGTAGTTGACCATCCCCGGACGCCCCACGTTCCCCTGCTGCGCGGTGGCCATCAGTGCTGTTGCGAACAGACCTGCCGCCACTCCCAGCGGCATTTTCAACAGCTTTTTCGTCATGGTTCCCAAGTCCTTTCTAATTAGTTAGATGCGGACCAAACTGGGAACGTTCCGGAGCGTCGCGGATCTTTACACAAAAACAAAAAAGGCCGCGCCCGAAGGCGCGGCCGGAGAAAAGTTTCCGTATCGAAGCGGTTTAGTAGTCCATCTCGGGACCGTGTCCGCCCGGACCCATCGGGGCCGGCTTCTTCTCAGGGATCTCCGCGATCATAGCTTCGGTCGTCAGCATCAGGCTGGCAATCGAAGCGGCGTTCTGAAGCGCCGTGCGGGTCCTCCGGGGGACAAAATCCCGGCCCCACATCCTGGTGAAGGATGCGTGCCGGGAGGGCGGTTAGGGAGCCACATACAACTGTGTGCTAGTTGTATATAGCCCGCCCAAGCTGAGAACCACATCGACGAGCCCGGCATCGAGTATGGGGGGAAGCGTACCATTGATCTGGTAGACTCCGGTCAAACCCGGAGCGGCACCGATGAATACCGGTTTCGCCATGGCCCCGAACTTGCCGAAGGCTAAGGTTGCCGTGGCGCTGGTCAGCAGCGCGCAGAGCTTGGTGGTCGGCGCAGGGTTATCGCCAATGTCGCTGCAGGTTGTGGGACCCATGCCCGTTCCCCACAGGATGAAGTTCTGGCCGATGTGCAGCGGATGGTCAGCGTCGGTGCCAACAACCGCCCAAGTCTGGCTGTCTGAAGCAAAGGGGTACAGCCGCGGGGAGATGGCCGCTACTGACACGGCTTTGGGCTTGCTGGGAGTGCCGGAGAAGAAGACTACCAAGTTGTGAATGCCATCGGCGGTGGCGCTGGGAAGGTGAGCGTTGACCTGCGTCGGCGAAACGTACGAGAGTTGCACCGGCTTGTCGTCAAGCGCAACCGTGGTGTTTCCCAGTATGTAAGGGAACCCATCACTCCCGTCCGCCTGCAACGTGCTGGCCGACAGGTTGCTGCCGAAGATGGCGACCCAGCCGTTTGCGGCCAGCGTGGTATCGAAGTTCTGCGTACCATTGGTGATCACAGTGTTATCGCCGGCAATGGTAATAACAGGCACTCTCGGTGCCGGCGTGACCGTCACCGTAACCGTCGACATGACACTGCCTGCGGAGTTGGCGGCCAGCAGGGTGTAGGTTGTGGTCTGTGTCGGGGAGACGGTCAGGGTTCCGGAGGCCGGAACCGGACCGATCCCTTGGTCGATGCTGACCGCGTTGATGGCTGCTCCGGTAGTCTGCCACGAGAGCGTGGCACTATTGCCGGCTACAACGGTGGCCGGATCAGCGGTAAACGAGCTGATCACGGGCGATTGCGGTCCGGTTATGCCGGTTACGGTAAACCGGTACAGCGCTGTGCTGGTACTGACAAAGGCGATGCCATCCGGCCTCAGCGTTACCCGACCAGAACCCAACGCTGGCAAGGTTGTCCCGTCGGGAAGCGGAGTGCCGTTTTGGGCAAGCACCAATTCCTGCCGGCTGTCAGTATTGACCAGCAGCAGATGGTAGCCTGAAGCGGAAAAGCCGCCCAAGGCCGCCCACGATCCTCTGATGGCGTAGGCAGTTAGGAAGTTGTCAGCCAGCCCGTCTTCGTTGCCATAGATCTTGTCCAATTGGCCGTTCTTGAAGACGGACGCGTTTGCCCCGCCGAACAGACTGCCAATGAGGACCGTACTGTTTTGGAAATCAACATCACTAGTACAGCACGCTCGCGGCACTGACTTGTCCGGAACGACAATCGGCGACAGCGTGCCGTTCTTGAAACTGTCGACGTCCAGAGACACGCCATTTGCCGCGTTCGCGGAATTGATCTTGCTGACCAAAAAACTGCCGTCGGGCAATGGCCAAGCGTCGGCTATGGGAATCGGCAGCGGCGCACCGACGGTAATGAGGTTACATGTACCGTTTGAGCCCGTTTTGCCCCGCAGCAGTATCCGCGAGGTCAGGTTGTCCCTGCCGACATAATACAGGGTCTTGCCGTCAGCGGTTGACCGCGGGCCGGAGATTATCGGCGGTACCGGAGTCCCGCCGTTATCAATCGTATATCCCGTACACGTTTTGGTGATTCCCGGCGGATCCACTGTCGCTTGAAACTCCCTGTCCTGGTAGCCGTTGACGTCGAATTGCTGATTACGTGTCAGCACCGGTTCACCCAACGTCACCACGTTCCCATCTACGGGAAATGACCCACTCATGAGCAATACGCCCGAGATATAAACGTATTGGTTGTCGAACAGCGTCGTGTTTATGTTCGAGGCGACCGTGACGAATGGAGCGGTCGGAGTCGCCTCGGTTTGCGCAGCCAGCACGCCCTGATAGGGGGCGGTTTGGATAATTACCCAAAGCCTGCCGTCCGGTGCTGTCTGCATACCAGTGACTATTCCCGAGATTGGCAGTGAGACCTTCTCGATTACGACGGACTGGGCCATGGCGGTCCACATCCAGAGGAAGAACAACGTCGAATATGCCATTAATCTTTTCTTCATAGCGCTAGTCCTCTTTCTGATTGTGTTTCCGCGACCTCGCAGCATATCTTCCGGGGGACAAAATCCCGGCCCCACATCCTGGTGAAGGATGCGTGCCGGGAGGGCGGCCAGGGAGCCACATACAACTGTGTGCTAGTTGTATATAGCCCGCCCAAGCTGAGAACCACATCGACGAGCCCGGCATCGAGTATGGGGGGAAGCGTACCATTGATCCGGTAGACTCCGGTCAAACCCGGAGCGGCACCGATGAATACCGGTTTCGCCATGGCCCCTAACTTGCCGAAGGCTAAGGTTGCCGTGGCGCTGGTCAGCAGCGCGCAGAGCTTGGTGGTCGGCGCAGGGTTATCGCCAATGTCGCTGCAGGTTGTGGGACCCATGCCCGTTCCCCACAGGATGAAGTTCTGGCCGATGTGCAGCGGATGGTCAGCGTCGGTGCCAACAACCGCCCAAGTCTGGCTGTCTGAAGCAAAGGGGTACAGCCGCGGGGAGATGGCCGCTACTGACACGGCTTTGGGCTTGCTGGGAGTGCCGGAGAAGAAGACTACCAAGTTGTGAATGCCATCGGCGGTGGCGCTGGGAAGGTGAGCGTTGACCTGCGTCGGCGAAACGTACGAGAGTTGCACCGGCTTGTCGTCAAGCGCAACCGTGGTGTTTCCCAGTATGTAAGGGAACCCATCACTCCCGTCCGCCTGCAACGTGCTGGCCGACAGGTTGCTGCCGAAGATGGCGACCCAGCCGTTTGCGGCCAGCGTGGTATCGAAGTTCTGCGTACCATTGGTGATCACAGTGTTATCGCCGGCAATGGTAATAACAGGCACTCTCGGTGCCGGCGTGACCGTCACCGTAACCGTCGACATGACACTGCCTGCGGAGTTGGCGGCCAGCAGGGTGCAGGTTGTGGTCTGTGTCGGGGAGACGGTCAGGGTTCCGGAGGCCGGAACCGGACCGATCCCTTGGTCGATGCTGACCGCGTTGACGGCTGCTCCGGTAGTCTGCCACGAGAGCGTGGCACTATTGCCGGATGCAACGGTAACTGGATCAGCGGTAAACGAGCTGATCACGGGCGGCTGTTGGCCGGTGACTCCGGAGATGGTCGCGCGGTACAATCCGGGAGTGATTGCTCCCTGGCCGGCGGCACAAAAGAAGACAACTCCATCGTTTCGAACCTTCGTATCCCCTGGCCAGACAATGAGGAGTCCGTCAGGCTCCGTGTCGCCGGGTTTGGCAATTAACCAATGCTGTTTTGTCTCAGTGTTGAATAAAAACATCTTATCCACACTGAACTGGCTGGCATTGCTTGTGCCGATGACTGCCCACTGGCCATTCAGGGCAATGGCGCGGATGTTTTGGTTGGCATTGCCGTCCTCGTTGTCATAAAACGGGGTCATGGCCCCGTTTTTGACAAGAACGGCGTGGCCGCCGGTGCCGGTGCGGTAGGTTACCAAGCCGGTTGCGTTGGCTATGTCATAGGTCAGATCGCAGCATAACGTAGCCTGAATGAGCGGATGGTCGAAGCTTTGGGTTCCTATCAGCCGGCTGGTGACCGTGTTGTTCTGGACAATCCCGATCTCGCTGGTGATCCAATTGATAGGATCAACGTTGATGAGGATCTGGGCCAGGAAACTGCCGCTAGGTTGCTGCCAGGCTTGCAGTACCGGCACGTTCACGATTTGGCTTATGGACACCGGGCAAGTCCCGTCGGCATTGACCTTGCCGGATTCCTTGTAGAAGGCCGACGAACTATAGTCGGTGCCGACAAGAAAACGGTCGCCGGCCTGGTTCAGGTACGAGCCGGAAATATACGGCAGCAATGCGACTCCCGTATAATCTGTGCACAACGGCTTGTACGACGGCGGCGAAATGCTCGCCTGATATTCCAGGTTCTTGAATGAAGTCAGATTGTTGCTGCTGTGAAAACCGCTGGAATAGACAAGCGAGATCGGTGAGAGGATAACGGTGTTGCCGCTGCCTGGATAAAATCCGGCCATGGCAGCCTTATTGCCGATGATCCCCGGCATTTCGAAACTATCTGTGCGGATAGCGCTATCGATCAGTTGCAGCGGCGCATAGGCCGAAGTGTCGGTCTGGGCCAGAAGAGCGCCGCCATTTAAGATGGTGGTTGTACCGCCTTGTGTATTGACCCAGAGTCGGCCATCCTGCGATATGGATAGGTGAATTACTTGTCCGCCTGTGGGTATCGGGGCAGGCTCGATGATTATTTGCTGCGCAAGTAAACACCCGAAAAACGAAAAAAAGACCACCCAAAATCGTGTCTTCACGTGGTGGTCCTCCTTTTAGTAGTTTCCGCGACTTCCTAAATTAGCAATTTTGGGAGCATAAAAAAAGGCCGCGCCCGAAGGCGCGGCCGGGAAGTTCGTCTTTTGGAGAGGGTTAGTAGTCCATCTCGGGACCGTGTCCGCCCGGACCCATCGGGGCCGGCTTCTTCTCAGGGATCTCCGCGATCATAGCTTCGGTCGTCAGCATCAGGCTGGCAATCGAAGCGGCGTTCTGAAGCGCCGTGCGGGTCACCTTGGTCGGATCGATCACGCCCGCCTGCACCAGGTCTTCATAGGTGTCGGTAGCGGCGTTGAATCCGAAGTTCGGATTCGAGTTCTCGCGGACCTTGCCCACCACGATGGCGCCTTCGGTGCCGGAATTGACTACGATCTGGCGCAGCGGCTCTTCGCAGGCGCGCTTCACGATGTCCACGCCGACCTGCTCTTCGCCAGCCACCTTGAGGGATTTCAGGGCATCGGCTGCGCGCAGCAGGGCCACGCCGCCGCCCGGAACGATACCTTCCTCAACCGCGGCGCGGGTGGCATGCAGGGCATCTTCCACACGGGCCTTCTTTTCCTTCATTTCGGTCTCGGTGGCCGCCCCGACCTTGATCACCGCGACGCCACCGGCCAGTTTCGCCAGCCGCTCCTGCAGTTTCTCACGGTCGTAGTCGGAAGTGGTCTCATCGATTTGCGCGCGGAGCTGCTTGATGCGGCCCTCGATCGCTTTCTGGGAGCCGGCGCCGTCCACCAGGGTGGTGTTGTCCTTGTCCACGGTGACGCGCTTGGCCCGGCCGAGGTCCTCCAGCCGCACGCCTTCGAGCTTAATGCCGGTCTCTTCCATGATGGCTTTGCCGCCGGTCAGGATCGCGATATCCTCCATCATCGCCTTGCGGCGGTCGCCGAAGCCCGGAGCCTTCACCGCGCAAGCGTTCAGGGTGCCGCGCAGCTTGTTCACCACCAGGGTGGCCAGCGCTTCGCCTTCCACTTCCTCGGCGATGATCAGCAGCGGCTTGCCGGAACGGGCGATCTGCTCGAGCACCGGCAGCAGGTCCTTCATATTGCTGATCTTCTTCTCGTGGATCAGGATGTACGGATCCTCGAGCACCGCTTCCATGCGGTCCGGATCGGTCACGAAGTAGGGGGAAAGATAGCCGCGGTCGAACTGCATGCCTTCCACGGTGTCGAGCTCCGTGTTCATGGTCTTGGATTCTTCGACCGTGATCACGCCGTCCTTGCCGACTTTCTTCATGGCTTCGGCGATGATGTTGCCGATGGTCGCGTCGCTGTTGGCCGAAATCGTGCCGACCTGCGCGATCATGTCGCCGGAGACGGGTTTCGAGAGCTTCTTGACTTCCTCGGTGGCCACTTCCACGGCCTTTTCGATGCCGCGCTTCAGAGCCATCGGGTTGGCGCCGGCGGCAACCGCCTTCACGCCTTCACGGAAGATCGACTGCGCCAGGATGGTGGCGGTGGTGGTGCCGTCGCCGGCCACGTCGCTGGTCTTCGACGCCACTTCGCGAACCATCTGGGCGCCCATGTTCTCGAGCGGATCCTTCAACTCGATCTCTTTGGCGACGGTCACGCCGTCCTTGGTTATGTTCGGGCCACCGAACTTCTTCTCCAGGACTACGTTGCGCCCCTTGGGGCCGAGCGTCACTTTTACTGCGTCGGCCAACTGGTTGACGCCGCGGAGAATCGCCTGACGCGAATTTTCGGAATATACAATCTGTTTCGCCATCTTCTTTTCGACTCCTTAGCTAGCTTTCTTCGCCGCCTTGGGTTGGGCGTCGAGAATTCCGAGGACCTCGTCCTCGCGCATGATCAGGTACTCTTCCCCATCAATCTTGATGTCGCTGCCGGAGTACTTCCCGAACAGGATCCGGTCGCCCGGCTGGACATCGAGAGAGATCACTTTGCCGTCTTCGAGGCGCTTGCCCTTGCCGACCGCCACGACCTCGCCCTCCTGGGGCTTCTCTTTGGCCGAGTCGGGAATGTACAAGCCACCCTGCATTTGCTCTTGCTGCTCTATCCGTTTGACCACGATGCGGTCATAGAGCGGACGAATCTTCATGGAAATACATCCTCCATCGATGAAATATTGAGTATTCGGTTTACGGTCGAACCCATGTCGGAAATTGCTGGGTTACGAAATATATTATTAGCACACTCTGGGAAAGAGTGACAAGATTTCTGCGTAAGCTGTTGGCAACAATGGTTATTTTTGTACTTGACAAAATCACGCTAAGATTTTCCCATGCCTCGGGACTCCAGGTTATTCCCGCGCGCCGGCCTTCTTGAGCGATGCTTGTATGTAATTGTAGTGATAGGCCTTAGCTTGCGCCAATGCGGTTTTACCGGCTTTGTCTCGGAGATTCGGGTCGGCACCGGAGCGAAGCAGCAGATCCACCATTCGGGAATCGCCGAAATCCACCGTAGAGGCGTAAAGCAGCGGGGTGTAACCGAAGCTGTCGGCCTGGTTGACGGGTACGCCGGCGGCGATCAGCACGCGGGCGGCATCCGGGTGGTTGGCCAGCACGGCGAAATCGAGCAGGTTCAACCCGTCCGGGTCGAGTTCGTGGATATCGGCACCGGCGGCGATCAAGGCCCGGAGGGTGGGCAGGTCCCCCGAAGCCGCGACGATATTCAGGGGCGAAGTCGGAAAGACTCCCAATAGCAGCATCTTCCGGTTGGCATCGGCCCCTCTCGAATATTGAGCGGGTCGTTTGCCATGGCGGCCAGCATGAGCGGCGAGGCGTTAAACATCACGCCCTTGCCGGGCACGGCTTCCGCTCCGCGTTCGAGCAGGAGTTTCAGCGACTCGAAGGACCCCTGGTAGAGCGACGCGGCCATCAGAGCGGTGTAGCCGGATTTGGCCTGGGCCTTCACGTCCGCGCCGCGGCCGATCAGCAACTTCAGTTTTCGCCGGATCGTCGGCGGCCATCATGAGGATGCTGGTGCCGGCTTCGGTCCTGCTGTTCGGGTCCAGACCTCGCTCGAGCAGGGCTTTGAGCTCCGCGGCCGTTCCGAATGCCGCGGTTCTCATCCACGGCTGCACGCCCTTGGGCGCGAGTTCAGGCATGGGCGGCGCGACAGCCGCGTGGGCGGTCTTGGGCAAAGCCAGCAGCAGCGCCATGGCGGCGTTCGTGTTCCAGTGGCCGTCGGGCTGCTGGTAGCTGGCAATTAGCTTTGCCTGGAACTCGGTGGTGAAGTTGGGCTGGAGGCCGTTGGCATGCGCCGCCAACAGCGCCGACCCTTCGGAAGTCGCCGGGTCGATGATGTTGGTGTACTGCACTACGCGGTCGATCGAGGAGAGGTCGGGGGTATGCGTCAGACCCTTGACGATGGCCGCATGGATTGCCGGCTCATCGAGCGGCATGCCGCGCTCGCGCGCGATGGCCTAGGCTCGCGACGGCAGGCCCGTGCTGTGGCAGGAAAAGCAGATCCAAGGCCACGAAAAGTGTCCTACGGGGGACGGGCGGCCGGGTGATTGGGAAAGTTCCCTAATCGAGCGTTTCGGTAACGGCCTCGAAAACGCCGCGCTCGCGATTCTTGCGGACCACCCGCCATGGGAAGCAGCGTCCGTTCATGACCACATAGACCCCGTGCTTCAGCGTCTGGACGAAAGCCAGCGCCGTGCCGAGGTTGAACATCCCGTCAGAGCTGCCGAAGGTATAGGGCACCATGGCGCCGGTCAGGACGATGGTCTTATCGCGGACCGATTCGCCCAGAACGGCGGCCGTATCCTGCATGGTGTCGGTGCCGTGGGTGATGACGATGCGGCGTTCCGGCGCGGCCAGGCAGCGGTCGCGGATGGACAGCCGGTCGCTCGCGGTCATCTGGAGGCTGTCGATCATCATGAGGGTTTCGATTTCCACGTCCAGCCGGCAGCGGCCCAGGCGGAGCATATCGCGGACGTGGGTGTCCTTAAAGAACAGCTCGCCGGTCAGCTCGTTGTATTCCTTGTCGAAGGTGCCGCCGGTGACAAAGATGCGGATGCGGTCGGGCATGGAAGCGAAAGGGCTAAAGCCACTATAGCGCGGTATCATAAGTTATCCCCATGCGAGGCACACGCTGGCTCTTGCTGGTGGCCATCCTCGCCATCATTTGCGGTGTTGGCCTCACCTACCGGGCGCAAAAGAAGGCCCTTCGCGAAGAGGCGCCGGCCAGGCCCGCGAGACTGCCGGACGAGCTCAATTCCACGGCCCAGAAGTGGATTTATAGCGAGACCACCAGCACCTACACCAAGATCGAAGCCTCGGCCGACGACTTTGAGGAGGCCCGCGACACTTCGCGCGTCGACCTGAAGGGCGTCACCATGAAGATCCACAGCAAGAACGGGGAGACCTACAACCTGGTCAAATCGGCCGCGGCCGCCTTCTTTAAAAACGAGCACCGGCTGCGTTCGGACGGCGAGGTGGAGATCACCCTGAACATCCCGGAGAGGGGCGAGATGAAGCACACGCCGGTCTCCATCAAATCGTCGGGAGTGGACCTGGACACGGAAAGCGGGAGGGTCGAAACCGACCAGCCTTCGAGCTTCATCTTCGAAAACGGCAGCGGCAGTTCCACGGGCGCGTTCTACGACCCGGCCAGCCATCAACTGCTCATGAAGAAGGACGCCCGCCTGGAGTGGAAGACTAAGGGGCCGCACGCCAAGCCCATGCTGGTGGAAGGGGGAAGCCTCGAATACCACGAAGACACTTCCGAAGTCTGGCTGAAGCCGTGGGGCCGGCTGACCCGCGAGAACACGGTCATCGAAGGCGAAAACGCCGTCATCCACCTCGAAGACGATGGAGCCGGCAGCAAATTCATCCGCAAGATCGAAGCCACCAAGGCTCACGGCAGCGACACGTATCCGCACCGCAAACTGCAATACTCGGCCGACGAGCTGTGGACCGATTTTGGCGACGACGGGCAGGTACAGAAAATCACCGCGCAAACCAACGCGCGGCTGCTGGCCACTTCGGACTCATCGGAGACCACCGTGACCGCGTTCCACGTGGAAATGAACTTCGTCCCGCACGAAGACGAAAGCGTGCTCGACACGGTCTACAGTTCCGGCAACTCCGAGGTGAGCTCGCATCCGCTGGCCGCAGCCTCCCGCCCGCCCGGCGAGAGCCACGTGCTGCGGGCGGACAAAATGGAGATGAAGATGCGGGACGGCGGCCGCGAAATCGCCAGCGTGACCGCGCTGACTCCAGGGACCCTGGAGTTTCTGCCCAACCAGCCTTCGCAGCACCACCGAACCCTGACCGGCAGCGACATGTTGATCACTTACGGAGCGCAGAACCGGATCGAGTCGTTCCGCGCCGATAACGTGCGCACCCGGACCGACCCGACCGCCGCGGAACTCAAGCGCAAGGGCGTTCCCACCTTGACCGCGAGCCGGCAGATGCAGGCATCGTTCGACAAGGCCGGGAAGATGTCGGGCATCGAGCAGACCGGCGATTTCAGCTACGAGGCGGGCGACCGGAGGGCGCGCGCGGCCAAGGCCACGCTCGATGCCGCCACCGACGTCATGGTGCTCGACAGCGGCGCGCGCGTGTGGGACGCCACCGGGTCGACTTCCGCCGACCACATCCACATGGATCAGCGCAGCGGCGATTTTGTGGCCGAGGGCAACGTCAGCTCCAGCCGGCTTCCGGATAAAAGCCAGAAGAAGAGCTCCGGAATGCTTTCGGGAGACGACCCGCTACAGGCCCAGGCGCAGAAAATGGAATCGACCAACCGCAACCGCAACGTTCACTACCAGGGCCGCGCGCTGATGTGGCAGGGCGCCAACCGCATCCAGGCCGACACGATCGATCTCGACCGCGAAAAGCACTCGCTGGCGGCCGACGGGAACGTGGTGACGGACTTGTGGGAGCAGCCGAAGGACGATCCGGCCGGAAAGGACAAGACCAAACCGGCGGCTGCCCCGGTGCTGACCGAAGTGCGAGCTCCGCACCTGGACTACGCCGACTCCAACCGGTTGGCTTATTACAGCGGCGGCGCGATTCTCAAGCGCCCGAACCTGGTGGTGAAGGCACGCGAAATTCACGCCTGGCTGGCCGAGTCGGGGTCCGATTCGCGGCTGGAAAAAGCCTTTGCGGACGGCGGGGTCGACATTTTTCAGACCTCGCCCGACCGCACGCGCCATGGCACCGGTGAGCACAGCGAATACTATCCCGACGACCAGAAGATCATCCTGCAGGGAGGGATGCCCAAGATGATCGACAGCAAACAGGGCACCACCATCGCCCCCAAAGGATTGACCTATTGGGCGGACGATGATAGGCTGCAGTTAAATGGGTCGAAAGACCAGCCGGTCAAGACCAGGTTTAAGCGCAACAGATGATCCCCCCGCATGAGTAAACTCGAGACCCGGGAGATTTCCAAAACATATCGCGGCCGCCGTGTCGTGGACGACGTTTCGGTGTTCGTGCGGCAGGGCGAAGTGGTCGGGCTGCTGGGGCCGAACGGCGCGGGAAAGACCACGTCGTTCTACATGATCGTGGGGCTCATCAGTCCGGATTCCGGCCACATCCTGGTGGACGAGCAGGACATCACGGATCTGCCGATGTACCAGCGGGCGCGCCGCGGCATCAGCTACCTTCCGCAGGAGGCTTCGATTTTCCGCAAGCTGACGGTGGAAGAGAACCTCATGGCGATCCTCGAGACTCTGCCGGTCCGCGGGCGGGAGCGCCGCGAAACGCTGGAGCGGCTGATCGATCAGCTTGGCCTGGAAAAGGTGCGGCGCAGCCGCG
Source organism: Bryobacterales bacterium (assembly GCA_963794265.1). Taxonomy (GTDB): domain Bacteria; phylum Acidobacteriota; class Terriglobia; order Bryobacterales; family Bryobacteraceae; genus CAWCDJ01. The sequence continues at coordinate 883,624 of CAWCDJ010000003.1, read as the reverse complement.
GCTACATGCTCTCGGGCGGCGAGCGGCGGCGTGTCGAGATTGCCCGGTCGCTGGTGATCAACCCGAGCTTCCTGCTACTTGACGAGCCGTTTTCCGGAATCGATCCGATCCAGGTTCTGGAACTCCAGCGCATCATCTTCGACCTGAAGCGCGGCGGCATAGGGATCCTGATCACCGACCACGCCGTCCGCGAAACGCTGGTGGTGACGGACCGGGCGTATATCATCAACAACGGCCGGATCTTCCGCGCCGGAAGCCCGGAAGCGCTCGAGCGCGATCCCGAAGTCAAGCGAATCTACCTGGGCGAGACCTTCTCCCTGAGGGTTTGAACCGTACAATGGAAACCGGAATGCTTTCCGGGAGACCATGACTCGATTCCTGTTCATTTTCATACTAGGCGCCCTATCCGGTGTGTGCCAGCCCTTTTCGGCCGGGGTGAAGTTGGGCGTTCCCGTCAACGATCTGATCGACACCGCCACTACCAGCAATTTCAGCTACGTGGGCCAAACCAATCGGTATATTTTCGGAGTCACCGCGGAATTGCGGCTGCCGTTCGGCCTGGGCGTAGAGGTAGACGCCCTTTATCGCCACCTGAACTACTCCGCCACGGGGACGGCGATCCCCGGAATCCCCACCACTCTCACTCAGAGCCTCGCCACCACGAGCAACGCCTGGGAGTTCCCGCTCCTGGCGAAGTACCGCTTTTCGTCGAAGGGCCCGCTGCGGCCGTACATCGACGGCGGTCTGGCATGGGACACGTTGCAGGGCGTGAAGCAGGTGATTACGACCGGTAACCTTTCGACCGGCACGACCACCACAACCAGCACCTCCAATCCCAGCCAGTTGAATGAAACCACCACCCGCGGCATCGTGCTCGGCGCCGGCATCGACATCCACGCACTGCTGATTCACCTGCAACCGGAGATCCGGTACACGAGGTGGGGCGCGCAGCACTTCCTGGACCCGAACGGCGGCATTCACAGCAGCCAGAACCAGGCCGAGTTCCTGGTCGGAATCACGTTTTAGGCTCGCCACTCCATATCGGGCGGAATCGACCGCTGTTTCAACAGATTAACGGCGCCTCTGCGGCTCTGCCGCCGGGCCCCGAGAGCACACTGTTGACAAGAACCTATAAGGAGCCTATATTCCTTGAAGGTCGTCTCGTAAATAACTGAACTATTTTTGTCGAGCCTTCGGGGGGTAGGGTCGGTGTCTCTACACTCTGGCGTTGGGGGGCAGATCCGACTCGTGTCCTCGAGCATACCTTCATCGCGCAGCCGCCTGCCCGGATAATGAGCATTCCTGGGAAAGGACACTGTATGCCGCGTTTGCATTCTCTCCGGCCTCTTAACCGCCTGTTGAACCGCGCCGGTTTGACGGGACTGGGCTTCCTGCTGCTGCTTGGAAGTGTGGCATGGGCGCAACAGACTACCGCCGACGTTCTCGGTACGGCAAGCGACGCATCCGGCGCCGTTTTGCCGGAGGTCAAGATTACGGTCCACAACCTTGGCACCGGGGCGGACTATACGGCGACAACCAACAGCGCCGGGGACTATACGGTCACATTGCTCCCGGTCGGCCGTTACAGCATTAGAGCCGTCGCCAGCGGCTTCAAAACGTTCGTGGTTCCGGAAGTGACCCTGGCGATCGGCGATCGCTTGCGGCAGGATGTTCACCTGGAGGTCGGCGGTCTGGAACAGGCCGTCGAGGTGACCGCCAGTTCTCCCGCCTTACAGGCCGATAGCTCTTCGGTGAGCAACCTGATCAACACCAACGCCATGCAGGACCTCCCGCTGAACGGCCGCAACTTCGTGGTTCTGACGCAACTGACGGCCGGAGCCGCAGAAGGCGACCCCAATGGACTGCCGAGCGGCACCCGTCCCGACGACAGGCGCCAGACGTCGGCCGTGACCGTGAACGCGCAACCCACCAGTTTCAACAACTTCCTGATCGACGGCATGGACGACAACGAGCGGTCGATCGGCACGATTCTGGTGAAACCGTCCGTCGACGCGTTGCAGGAGATGAAGGTCGAGACGAATCTCTACTCGGCGCAATTCGGCAGAACGGCCGGGGGCGTCATCAGTTTTGTCACGAAGTCCGGCACCAACGAATATCATGGCTCGCTATTCGAGTTTCTCCGCAACGATAAGCTGGACGCGAACAACTTCTTTGCGAACAGGGGCGGCCAGCCCAGGGCTCCCTACAAACAGAATCAGTTCGGAGGCAGCGTAGGAGGCCCGATCAAGAAGAATCGCTTGTTCTTTTTTGGAGATTATGAGGGCTTCCGCCAGATTCAGGGGCAGACGTTCACTGACAGCGTGCCGACCGCCGCGGAAATTCAAGGAAACTTCGCGGGCCTGAACGCGGTCTTCGACCCGCTCAGCACGGCAACCGCCAACGGCGTATCCAGCCGCACCCGGTTTCCGAACGACCAGATCCCGCTCAGCCGGATGGACCCGGTCGCGGTCAAGCTGATCAACCTGTATCCGCTGCCCATCAAGAGCGGTCTGGCAAATAACTATGTTTACCAGCCGAATAAGACGCAGAACAACGACACCATGGATGCGCGGGGCGATTACCGGATGTCGGATTCCAACACGCTGTTTGCCCGCTACTCCTTGAACAACACGAATACGGTGATCCCTCCGGGGTGCCCGCCGGCAGCCAACGGCATCAGCCCGGTTTGCGACACCGGACGCTCGGGGACGGCTTCCCAGAGGGCGCAGAGCGCTCAGTTGAACTACGACCACGTCTTTGGACCGAGCGTGGTGATGGAATTGAAGTCGGGCTTCGCCCGGTATTACATCTACTCGCTTCCGCAGAATTACGGCAAGAACTCTTCCCAGCAGGTCGGCCTCCCCGGAATCAACATAGACAACGACAGTTCGGGGCTCTCCATCATGGCCATCTCCGGACTTACCAGCCTGGGTGACGCAACTTACATTCCGCTGCTGACGCTGGACAACATGTTTCAGGAGACGGGGAACATCAGTTACATCCGCGGTTCCCACAGTATCAAGATCGGGGCGGATATACGGCGGCGCCAGACGGACGTTTTCCAGAGCGCGACATCCAAGGGGCAATTCAATTTTGATGCGAACCTGACCAACGATCCTTCCGGAGCGACGTCGGGGAGCGGCAACTCGGTAGCTTCGTTCCTACTCGGGTATCCGGCTTCCACAACGCGCAGCAAGTTCCTCGTGAATCCCGGGCTGAGAAACTGGGAAACGGATGCCTACATTCAGGACGATTGGCGGGCGACCCGCTGGCTGACGGTGAACATGGGGCTCCGCTGGGACTACTTCGGCCCGGTCACGGAAGTTGCCGGACGGATTGCAAACGTCGACCTGGCGCTCGGGAAAATCATCATCCCCGGCCAGAACGGCGTTTCCTCTTCGGCCAACGTCAAGGCGGATTACCGGGACTTTGCGCCGCGCCTGGGATTCGCTGCGACGCTGGCCAAGGGAACCGTGCTGCGCGGCGGGTATGGAATCAGCTTCATTCCGAATATGCTCGCGAGCAACATGGCGATGCGGAACCCTCCGTTTGTCAGCCTGTATAACGTAAACGCCACGCCGCTTGCGCCCGCGAACCAGCTCTCGGCCGGCTTGCCGGCTCCGGTGCCCACGGACCCCCTGAACCCGACCGGCAGCCTGATTGGAGTTTCGACATACGGCAAGCAGCCTTATGTGCAGCAATACAACCTCACCTTACAGCGAGAACTCGGCCACTCCTTTGTAGCCACGGCTGCCTATGTCGGCGCCATGGGACGCAACCAGTATCTCTTCAACGGTTGTACCAGTTACAACCTGGCGCCTCCGGGCTCTTCGGCGGCTGTAAATCCGAGGCGGCCCTATTACGGCATCTTCCCCAACGCAGGGAATATCACGATTTGCGGACCCTGGTACAATTCGCTGTACCAGGCGCTGCAGACCAGCGTGGAACGCCGCTTTGAGAGCGGACTCAGCATTTTGGCCACTTACACCTACGGCCACAGCATCGATAACGCTTCCGGCTCGGCGGGCACGGGTGCGACAGCGCTCCCGGACAACCGTCAAAGTGAACGGGGTAACTCGATTCTGGATCTGCGCCACCGCTTCACATTCCTGGGAGACTACGCGCTGCCGTTCGCCAAGAACTCGAAGGGCTTTGCGGCTTCGCTGGCGAAGGATTGGGGCATCAACGCCGTGGTGGTTCTGAGCACGGGCATCCCGTTCGATATCACGAACTCCTCGGCCCGGTCGAATACCGGCGGCAGCGATCGCCCGAATGTAATCGGCGACCCGACCACCGGCTTCACGCAGAGCCCGTCGGAGTGGTTCAACATCGCGGCCTTCGCCGCGCAGCCGTTGTACACATACGGCAACCTGGGCAGAAACGTGTTGCACGCGCCCGGCCGGACCTCGCTCGACATGGCGATTCACCGCGACTTTGTAGTGAAAGAAGGGATGCGGCTTCAATTCCGGTTCGAATCGTTCAATCTCACCAACACTCCGGCGTTCGCCGCTCCGGCGGCGGGCTTCGGTTCGGCAACGTTTGGAACGATCAGCAGCGCCGGCCTTCCGAGAAACATTCAGGTAGCCCTGAAGTTGCTGTTCTAACGCCGGCGTCAAACGTATTTGCGCAGGCCTGATGTAGCGAGCCGCCCTAGTGACCTGGTGGTCAGCGAGGGCGGCTCTTTTTGTTTTCCGGCGAGCTGACGAAGGAGGGATCGCGGGGGCAGGGAGACGTGGGGAAGAGCGGAAGGATGGCGGGAGGAAGCGAAAGGAGGCTTGAAGACACTACGGCTGAAAAGGGGGCGTTGCGGGCGGCCGGGGTTTTCGGACTTATCGCCGGACGTATCCGGCCGCCAGTGGGTCGAGCGGAATCTTCGAGGACCTAGGCGGGCTGGATGGCCCGCATATCACTTGCCGATTCGATTCTCGCTCTCTGAGATCCGATGGGGCGGCAATCGGCGCTATCCACTCTCCAAAGGGCGTCAGGGGATCGATCCCAAGGTCTTCCCGCCGACCCCATCCATATAGGTGCAGGCCGTTGGGGCTTTGAGGCCCTACGGGAAGTTCAGTCCACCGTAATGCAACGCTCCCTGGCCAGGAAGAAATGCGTGTCGCGGGCCGCGCGGTGGCGCGCAACCCTACTTACGATCTCATCATAGCGGCGCGGCAAGGCGGCTTCCGGCCGGAAAACGGAAAACACCCTGGAATCAATGGGAGATTTTCCGGAAGTGCGGTGAATGGGTGTGAGGGGCGGCGTGCGATCCGCAGGCTTCGAGGGGTCGGTAAAACCCCTGGTTAGTAAACCTATGTCGTAGAACCTACAGCCCTTCAAGTACTTGGACCCTTGATGACCGCGTGCTAGGATCCAATTGACCCTTGGCCCCCTGGGCGGGATTTTCGGATCGGCCTGCCGCGGCTGAGCACGGGAAGTGAGGAAGTGACCAGTATGTGGCGCACGGTTTACCTGGCGCTTTGTTTGCTGCCGCTTGTTTCCGCGGCGCGAGCGAACACCATTTTGTATTCGTTTTCGTATATCAGTAACGACCTGCAGCACCACGCTAATGGAGACCTGACGGCGACCGACAACGGCGACGGGACTTACACGGCCATCTCCGGCAGCGGCTTCTACGACAGCTTCGCGATTACCCTGATTCCGAATCCCATCGCCCCCACCGCGGCATACAGCCCAACCGGCTACTTCTATTACGACGACCTGATTATTCCGGGGCAGAACCCCGTGATCACCAATCCGGGTCTTCTGTTCTCGATCCGCGACAACGGTTCCACCGAGCTGAATATCTATACCGTGGGATTGGTTTACGTTGAGTACCTGAACAACGGATCGAACGGTAACGGCTCCTTCGAAACGGCAGCAGTTCCCGAGCCGGCGACGGCACTGCTGGCGTTCACCGGGATAGTCGGGATCGGACTGTTTTGGCGCTTTCGGCGCCTGGGCAGGCCGGAGGCCTACCCTACCTAACCTCTTCCGATATAGGGCATCTTAGTAGCCATCACGGTCATGAACTGCACGTTGGCTTCGAGGGGCAGGGTGGCCATATAGACGATGGCGCGGGCGACGTGGTCGAGATCCATGCGGGGTTCGATGCCCTCCATGCGGGCGGTCATGGGGGTGGCGGCGTTCCCGATATCGATCTGGCCGCAGACGATGTCATAGTCGCGGCCATCGAGAGAGATCGAGCGGGTCAGGCCGGTGATGGCGTGCTTGGTGGAGGTGTAGGGCGCGGAGTGCGGGCGCGGCACGTGGGCGGAGAGCGACCCGTTATTGATAATGCGGCCTCCGCGCGGGACCTGGCGCTTCATCATGCGGATGGCATGCTGGGCGCACAGGAACGGTCCGGTGAGATTGACGGCCAGGACGCGGCTCCACTGCTGATAAGAGAGCTCTTCCATGGGGATGGCGGGAGCGCCGATGCCGGCATTGTTGAACAGCAGGTCGAGGCGGCCGCAGGACTGCTGAATGCGGGCGAACAGGGCGTCGACGGATTGGGGGTCGCCGACGTCGGTGGGGACCGGGAGCATGTGTCCGCCGGATTGGGTGGCGGTGGCGTCGAGCTCGGCGGCGCGGCGTCCGGCGAGCACGACGGTAAATCCGGCGCACTCGAGGGCGAGGCTGGAGGCGCGGCCGATGCCGCTGCCGGCGCCGGTGACGAGCGCGATCTTACGGAATTCCGGCATCAGGAGTGCCCCCGGACGGGATGGGGATGGTAGCACTCCTCCAGGCGTTTCCGCTCTTCGTCGGTGAGCCGGAGGGTGGTGGCGGCCACGGCTTCTTCGAGGTGATACATCTTACTGGCGCCGATGATGGGGGCCGTGACGCCGGGCTGCTGGAGAACCCAGGCGAGCGCGATCTGGGCGTTGGAGACGCCGCGGGCGCGCGCGACTTCGGTGATGCGGTTGACGATCTCGAAATCCGAGGGTTGGTAGTAGAGCCCGTGGGCGAAGGTATCGGTTTTCGCGCGGACGGTATCGCCGAAATCCTCCTCGCGGCGGTTGCCCATGACGAAGCCGCGGGCGAGCGGGCTCCAGGGGATCACGCCGATGCCCTCTTCGCGGCAGAGCGGGAGCATTTCGCGCTCCTCCTCGCGGTAGACGACGTTGTAGTGGTTCTGCATGCTGGCGAAGCGGGGAAGCCCGAGGCGGTCGGAGAGGTAGAGCATTTTGGCGAACTGCCAGGCAAACATGGAGGACGCGCCGATATAGAGGGCCTTGCCGGCGCGGACAACGTCGGCGAGGGCCTGGAGGGTCTCTTCCATGGGGGTGTGGGGATCGAGGCGGTGGATCTGGTAGAGATCGACGTAGTCGGTGCCGAGGCGGCGCAGGCTGGCGTCGATGGAGTGGAAGATGTGTTTGCGGGAGAGGCCGCGGTCGTTGGGGTCGTCGCTCATGGGGTTGAAGACCTTGGTGGCGATGACGATGCGGTCGCGGGAGGGCGCGAAATCCTTGAGCGCGCGGCCGAGAATCTCTTCACTGGCGCCGAGGGAGTACATGTCGGCGGTATCGAAAAAGTTGATGCCGAGCTCGACGGCGCGGCGGATGAAGGGGCGGCTTTCTCCTTCTTCGAGAACCCACTCGCGCCACTCTTTGGAGCCGTAAGTCATGGCACCGAGGCACAGGCGGGAGACGCGCAGACCGGTGGATCCCAGGCGAACGTAGTCCATGAGAAACAGGATATCAGGGGCGAGGGGTCGAACCGGGGTCTGGACCGCGGGCGGCCCGCTCCCTCACGGTCGCGGCTCTGTGAACGCAATGCTGACTGAGCCGCGACCTGGTTTCCCGGCGCCGCGGCGTCGCGGCGGTGAAATTGTGGTTTCCTGAAAGCATGGCGGGCAAGCGGAAGGAGGCGCGGCGGTGGTTTGTGCGGGGGCATGTGCAGGGAGTAGGGTTCCGGTATTTCGCGCAGCGGGCGGCTTCCGAACTCGGGCTGACGGGGTATGCGCGCAACCTGGACGATGGGCGGGTTGAGGTGTACGCGGCGGGACCTCTAGAGAAGCTGGAGGAAATGGCGGCTGCGTTGTATCGCGGGCCGCGCTGGGCGGACGTGCGGGGGGTGGAAGAGCAGGAAGCGGCGGTGCACGAGTACGGGGCGTTCGGCATCGAGGCCTGAAGGCTCGCCCTGTTATGATCGCAGATAGCTGATGAAACCGGATTTTCTGGTGATCGGAGCCGGCGTCGCCGGGTTGCGCGCCGCAATCGAGCTGGCGGAGGCCGGGCGCGTGCTCGTGGTGGCGAAGGAGAGCCTGCGCGAGTCCTCGTCGGAATACGCGCAGGGTGGAATCGCCGTTGCGCTTAGCGACGACGACGAGGTCTCCCTGCACGAGCAGGACACGCTTTATGCGGGCGCAGGGCTGTGCGACCGGGCGGCGGTGCGGACGCTGGTGGAAGAAGGTCCGGGGGCGATTCAGGAACTGATCGGGTGGGGCGCGGAGTTCGACCGGGAAGGCACGAAGCTGGCGTTCACGAGGGAAGCGGCGCACAGCCGCAACCGCGTGCTGCACGCGCACGGCGATTCGACGGGGCGCGAGATCGCGCGGACGCTCTACCGGAAGGCGGCGTCGCTCACGAACGTGACGTTTCGCAGCCACGCCGCGACCACGGAATTGCTGGCCGATGAAGGTGTGGTGCGGGGTGCGTGGCTCGACGAAGCGATTGCGGCGCGTGCGGTACTGCTGGCAACGGGCGGGTTGGGCGCGGTCTATCTGAATACGACCAACCCGGAAGTGGCCACGGGGGATGGGGTGGCGATGGCGTACCGGGCGGGGGCGGAGATCAGCGACATCGAGTTCGTGCAGTTCCACCCCACGGCGCTGCACGTGGAAGGAGCGCCGCGGTTCCTGCTTTCCGAAGCGCTGCGGGGAGAGGGCGCGCACCTGCGAAACGAGGAAGGCGAGCGGTTCATGGAGCGCTACCATCCCCTGAAAGAACTGGCGCCGCGCGACGTGGTAGCGCGGGCGATCACGGCGGAGATGAAGCGCACGGGAGCGCAGCAGGTGTGGCTGGACCTGAGCCACCGGGAGCGCGGCTTCGCCCGGGCGCGTTTCCCGCGGATTTACGAGACGTGCCTGGAATACGGAATCGACCTGGAGACGCAGGCGGCTCCGGTGGCTCCGGCGGCGCACTACGCGATGGGCGGGGTGAGGACGGACCTGGAAGGGCGGACGAGCCTGGAGGGGCTCTACGCGGCGGGCGAGGCGGCTTGCACCGGGGTGCACGGGGCCAACCGGCTGGCGAGCAATTCGCTGCTCGAGGGAGTGGTATTCGGGGCGCGAGCGGGGCGGGCGATGCGGGACGAGCGCGGGCACGGAGCGCCGCGGCGGAACCGGGCGGCGGGGGCGGCGGGCTGCGGGGCGGACGTGCGGCGAATCGCGTGGGAGAAATGCGGGATCGTGCGGGACGCCGGGGGGCTCCGCGAAGCGTGCCGGCTTCTCGAAGGCCGCCTGGGCGGCAACGAGGCCCTGGTGGCGTGGCTGATTGCACGCGGGGCGCTCGCGCGCGAGGAGAGCCGGGGGGCGCATTTTCGAACGGACTTTCCAGAAAAGAGAACGGAATTTGAGAAGCACTCGGTGGTGCGGAGCGACGGCGGGGTCGAATTCCGGTAGGGTGGCGGTGTGCGCGGTTCTGATGCTGTCGGTGGGGGCGATTCCGGCGGTCTCGCCGCACACGGTGCTGTGGACCGCGCCATCCATGCTGGCGGCGGCCATGCTGATCGCGTGGGCGGCGGAATCGGCGCAGTATTTCATGGCGCAGGGCTTCGCGCTGGCGATCCTGGCGTGGCTGCAAACGATGCCGGAGTTCGCGGTGGAAGCGGTGCTGGCGTGGGAGCGGCAGGTACCGCTGCTGATGGCCAACCTGACGGGGGCGCTGCGGCTTCTGACGGGGCTCGGATGGCCGATGATCTACGGCACGGCGGCGCTGTTCCACAGGCGGCGGCAGGGGAAGCCGCTGGGAGAGATCCGGCTGCGGGCGGAGCAATCGGTGGAAGTAATCGGGTTGCTGGCGGCGATGGCGTGGATCGCGGTAGTGGCGTGGAAGCAGTCGCTGAACCTTTGGGACGCGGCGATTCTGATCATGGTATATGTGGCATACCTGGCGGTACTGCAGCGCATGCCGGCGGAGGAGGCGGAATCGATCGAGGAGCTGGAGACGGTGCCGCGGGCGATCGTGACGGCGCCGCGGGGGGCGCGGATCGCGGCGATCGCGGGCCTGTTCGTCGTAGGCGGCGGGCTGATCTACTTCATGGCGGAACCGTTCCTGGCGGGCCTGCTGGCGCTCTCGGCGGTGGCGGGAATTCCGAATTTCGTCTTCGTGCAGTGGGTGGCGCCGTTCGTTTCGGAGTTTCCGGAGAAGGTTTCGGCGTTCTACTGGGCGCGCACGGTGGACCGGGCGCCGATGGCGCTGATGAACATGGTATCGAGCAACATCAACCAATGGACGCTGCTGGCGGCCATGCTGCCGATCGTATACTCGCTGAGCCTGGGAGTTCCGGCGGCGATTCCTCTGGACGCGGAGCAGGAGATGGAACTGTGGATGACGCTGGGGCAATCGCTGGTAGGGGCGCTGCTGCTGGTGCGGATGCGGCTGGTGTGGTGGGAAGCGGCGGGGCTGTTCGTGCTGTGGGCAGCGCAGTTTGCGCTATCGCCGTCGGGGTTGGGCCGTCCTGTGTTTGTGGGGGCGTATTTCGCGTGGGCGGCGTTGGAGGCGGGATGGCTGGCGGCGGGGAAGGGCCGCGCGGAGGCGTTCCGGCAATTCGGAACAATTTGGGAAAGGCACCTGAAGCGGGTGCGATAAAATAGAGTCACACGAAAAACAATGAGAGAACGAATACGGTCTACGACGGTGATCTGTGTGCGCCGGGATAATAAAGTCGTGATGGCCGGAGACGGACAGGTGACGCTGGGGCAGGAAGTGCTGAAGGCGACTGCCAAGAAGCTGCGGCGCTTGTACAACGACAAGATTGTGGCGGGATTCGCGGGCTCCACCGCGGACGCCTTCGCGCTGTTTTCGCGATTCGAGACGAAACTGGAGCAATTCAACGGCAATCTCTCGCGGTCGGTGGTGGAACTGGCGAAGGACTGGCGGACGGACCGGGCGCTGCGCCACCTGGAGGCGCTGCTGCTGGTGGCGGACGCGAAGAGCACATACCTGGTGAGCGGCAACGGAGACGTGATCGAGCCGGACGAGGGCGTGGCGGCGATCGGATCGGGCGGTCCGTTCGCGCTTTCGGCGGCGACGGCGCTGATGCGGAACACCAAGCTTTCGGCGAAGCGGATTGCGGAAGAGTCGATGCGGATCGCCGGCAAAACGTGCATTTACACAAACGACCAGGTGACGTACGAGGAACTGGAGTAAGGCGATGGTGATCTATCTGCCGGGACAGTCTGTAGACGAAGAGCCGATCCTGGACGAGTTGACTCCCAGGGAGATCGTGCGGGAACTGGACAAGCACGTGGTGGGGCAGGCGGAGGCGAAGCGCGCAGTGGCGATCGCGCTGCGAAACCGCATTCGCAGGCAGAAACTTGCGCCGGAGATGGCGGAAGAAGTGATGCCGAAGAACATCCTGATGATCGGCCCCACGGGTGTCGGGAAGACGGAGCTGGCGAGGCGGCTGGCGAAGCTTTCGAATTCGCCGTTTTTGAAGGTGGAAGCGAGCAAGTTCACCGAGGTGGGGTACGTGGGGCGGGACGTGGAGTCGATGATCCGCGACCTGGTGGACATCGCAATCGACATGGTGCGGGAGGAGCGGCTGGACGAGGTTGCGGACCGGGCGGAGTCGAACGCCGAAGAGCGGCTGCTCGACCTGCTGATGCCGCCGCAGGCGGAGCCGAGCGAGAGCGCCGACCGGACTCGCGAAAAGTTGCGGGAGCGGCTGCGCGAAGGGAAGCTCGATGAGCGGCTGGTGGAGCTCGACGTGAAGGACCGCGGACCGACGCTGGAGGTCACGACCAACGCGGGAATCGAGGAGATGGGCATCAACCTCAAGGACATGCTGCCCAACCTGTTCGGCCAGAAGACGCGGCGGCGCAAGATGCGGGTGGCGGAGGCGCAGGACTACCTGGTGCAGGAAGAGGAGCAGAAGCTCATCGACATGGACCAGGTGACGCGGGTGGCGCTCGAGCGGGTGGAATCGAGCGGGATCATCTTCCTGGACGAGATCGACAAGATCGCGGGGCGGGAGAGCGGGCACGGGCCGGACGTGAGCCGGGAGGGCGTGCAGCGGGACATCCTGCCGATTGTGGAAGGCACGACGGTGAACACGCGGTACGGTTTCGTGCGGACCGACCACATCCTGTTCATCGCGGCGGGGGCGTTCCACGTTTCGAAGCCGAGCGACATGATTCCGGAGCTGCAGGGGCGGTTTCCGATCCGGGTGGAGCTGAAATCGCTCACGGTGGAAGACTTCATCCGAATTCTGAAAGAGCCGAAAAACGCGCTGGCGAAACAGTACACGGCGCTGCTCGAGACCGAAGGCATCAAGCTGGTGCTGACGGACGACGCGCTGGAGGAAGTGGCGAAGTTCGCGGCATCGGTGAACGAGCGGTCGGAGAATATCGGGGCGCGGCGGCTGCACACGATCATGGAAAAGATGCTGGAGGAAGTATCGTTCGAGGGTCCGGACCTGAAGAAGAAGACGGTGAAGGTGGATGCGAATTACGTGCGCAAGCAACTCGCGGACATTGTGAAGGACCAGGACCTGAGCCGGTACATTCTGTAATTTGTATATCCAATGGCCCGGAAAACACCGTAACCGAAGTCTACAGGATAACGTTTACTTCTGCGGTCTTGTTGAGCCGGGGGATTGATCCTATGCTCGGGACCTAGGGAGAACCGAAAATGTTCGAGGATTCCGACACCGACGGGGACGAGTGCAAGGTCTGCCTGATGGAGCATGACGAAGAAATTCATGCGGCCACGCTGAGCATCCGGCAGTGGTGGCGCGAGCAGGTGACCCGCAACCTCTACGAAGAGTGCGCGAGTGACAACCCGGCGGCGGCTTAAGGGGCGGACGGGACGAAGTCGCGCAGGCGCAAGTATGCCGTATGGAAGAGACCTAGCAGCGTGCCCGGGTCGACCTCCGCCAACCCCCACCGATAGAGCACGAGACGGATCCGAACGGCCGCCAAGCCGCGCGAGAAGCGCCATTGCCGGTGCAAGAGCTCGATGGCGAGCCGGGATCGGTCTGCCGGCGAATTCGCCACCAGGACGCGAGTAGCGCGCGAGACCCGGCGGAAATCGCCGGAAAGCGAGCGCAGGTATTCGCGAAGAATGCGGGCGCGCCGGGCGCGGAGGACGCGGATGTGGCGGGCGGTGCAGCCCGGGCAGGCGCGGAGGAAGTCCATATCACCGGATGAGAGCAGGCGGAGCATCGGGCGGTAGCGATCGAGCGATAGCGGGTCGATCCAGGTGTGGGGGCAGGAACTCATCCGATGGTGAGTATGGGGCCGCGGGCGGATGTTGGGAAGTGCCAGCGGTTGGGGGAAGGTTTTAGTACGGAGCAGGGGTTAACGGGGAAAACCGGGGAAGGGATTCCCATCGGGAGACGAATGTGGCGGGCCCTGCAGGATACCAGACGGGACGCAGCAAAGCCCGCGTGAACTCTCCTTGGGGGGTGCCGCCGCGAAAACTGCTTTGGCCGGGGCTGGAGCAGTTGACCCTTAGTCAAGATCCACTTGCCGGGCGCCCTCTTCCCGCCTTAACTCGACCACGGTCTCCTTCCCGTTCGCAGTGATGCGATAGCGGCCGTAGTATGCAGGGACCATGGCCATGCCGCGGCTGTCCGCCGTCCCGCTCCAGTTGGTCCACCATTTGTGGAAAACCAGATCGCGGTAGGCTTCGGCCGCCGGAGTGGGCGTCCAATCCCGCTTGTAGAGCGATGATTGCGGAATCCAGTTGGCGCCTTCCCAGAAGCCCCACATCATGATCCCTGTCACCGCCGGGTTCGCGAAGCAGATGCGGAAATATTGCCGTAGGTTCTCCGCCTTGATTTGCTCTTCCTCGGCCGGCATGGCCGCATGCCGGTCACCCCGGTAGTATTTCGATCGCTGCCCGGGGAAGTTGAACTCGGTGATGCGAATGGGCAGGTGGAACTGCGCCAGCGTGTCCAGCGCCTTCTGGAGCGCCGCCGCATCGAAGCTGTCGCCATGGAGATGGCCTTGCACCCCGATGCCCACGATGGGAACTCCCATATCGAGAAGCCGGCGGATGTGCTGGACGTAATCGTCGAGGCGGTTGCCGGTGGCAACGTCGTAGTCGTTCACGCACAGCCGCGCCTTGGGATCCCCCTCCTTCACCCACTGCGCCATCTGTTTGGTGATCTCGGGCCCCAGCCGTTCCTGATAGTAATTGGCGTGAATCATCTCGTTATTGAGGTCGTACTCGGCGAAGCGGCCGCGATAGCGCGCGGCAATCGAACGCCCGCGCTGTTCGAGCGCCATCCGGAGGGCGCCGTCGCTCAGAGCCTTTACCCAATCCTGCACGCGGTTGGGGATGCCCCAGTAGATGCAATGGCCACGCACGGGGATGCCGTTGCCGTCGGCCCACGCCAGGATGCTGTCCACCGTGGCGTAATTCACCTGCCCCCGCTGCGGCTCCATCTCGTGCCACTTGAAGGCGCTCTCGATCACGCCCGCGTTGAAGTTGCGCAGGAAGATCTCCTGAAAGTGCGCAATGTCCTCCGGGGTGTTCCGCCCCGTGAAAATTCCGCCGGGCAGCGTGGCGCCGAACCAGAACTCGTGCCGCACCTGTTCCACGTGGACGCGGGCGCCGGGCACCGTGCGAATCACCAACGTTCCCATGCGCGTACGCGCGATCGCCGCATCCAGATCGGCATCGGATGCGAAAGCGGTGGTACAGCCTGCCGCGAGCAGGAACAGGACTAGATGCCGGAGTTTCATGCCCGTTACTCTAGCACCGAACCGGGGGTGCGGCGAAACGGGCTCCGGGTCGATTGGTGGGCCCTGTAGGATTTGAACCTACGACCGACGGATTATGAGTCCGCTGCTCTAACCGCTGAGCTAAGGGCCCGTGACTTCATTTTCAACTACCTGAGCCGTTCTGGCAAATGCGCGTCAGGGACTGTGGGGACTGTTGCGATTCTTTCTCCTGGTTCCACTTCTCCAGCCGTTCGAATGCGCGCTCAAGCGACTCGGGCGACGGGTGGACGTATTTTTGCGATACGGTCACGCTGCTATGCCCGGCGATCCGACATAATCGTAAACGCGTCGGCGCCAGCTTCACCCAGGCGCGTGAACATCGTGTGCCTCAACGAATGTATCACGAAGTCTGACTGGAACCCGAGTTCCTTGCGGACGGCCTTGTGCATTTGGTCGACCGACGTCCCCAGAAGGGGCGCATCGCATGCCTTTCCCGGGAAGATCCAGCCTTGATTCGAAGCGATGCGGGCAGCGAGCATCGTCTTCACTTCAGCCGTTAGATGGCAGCTCTTGCTGGTAGAACCCGACCGTAGCGGGTTTTATCGCCGGAGCGAGAGTTGGCGCCGGCTCCCTTTCGATGATGCCAACCTGTCCTTTTGCCAGCGCGGTCCGATGCGCCGACTCCATCCGGCGCGCGACATTTTGATTGCGCTGCTTCGTACTCTTCCTGATTCGCCTACCGTCGTATACGAATTCATACCAGCACACTTCACCCCGTTTCGAGATGTTCATTAATGGCGGCTCCGCGGACGCTGGTTGCACGAAGCCGTAACGCGCTGTCCTTAGCGTTCGGGTCAGTCGGAGTACAGGCCGGTAAACAAATACCAATCCACGAACTTCCGAATTCCCTCAACTAATAAGGTTTTTGGTTTATAGCCGAGGAGTCTTTGTGCCTTCGAGATATCGGCACATGTGATGGACACATCGCCGGGTTGATCCGGCAACTCCTCGATCTTGGGACGCATGCCAGTGGCCACTGAGAGAGTCTCAACTAACGTTCGCAACGTCACGGCGTGGGAAGTACCGAGATTGAAAATCTCGTACGCGCACTCGTAGTGCAGCGCCGCCACGATCCCTTCCACGATGTCTTCGATGAATGTACAATCCCTAGCGGTGCTGCCATCGCCGAAGACGGGAATTGGCTTGCCTTCGAGCATCAGACGTGTGAACTTATGAATCGCCATGTCTGGCCGCTGCCGTGGGCCGTACACCGTGAAAAACCGGAGACAGATAGTCTTCATCCCGTACAGGTGTGAGTAGGAGTAGCAGATCTTCTCTCCGGCAATTTTGGTGGCGGCGTACGGCGAGACCGGTAGGCTCATGTGGTTTGATTCGCTGAACGGCACGGGGCCGGCAACTCCGTAGATCGAGCTAGAAGACGCGAATACGAATTTGCGAACGCCTGTCTGCCGTGCAGCTTCGAGCATCCTTGTTGTGCCCTCGACATTCACTCGTGCATACAAGAGCGGTTGTTCCAGGGACGGCCTGACCCCGACTCGTGCAGCCAGGTGAACGATTGCCTCAGGTCGTTGTTCCTGTATCACTCGCTCTATAGTCTCTGAATCGCAGATGTCGCCCTCGTAGAAAGCGATCGCTCCGGCGGACCGGACGGCACTGAGATTAGCCCGTTTCCGCGCGGGAGAGTAAAAGTCATTCAAGTCGTCCAGGATCGAGACATCATGGCCATCTCTCAAAAGGTGCTCGGCCAGACAAGAGCCGATAAATCCGGCGCCGCCCGAAACAAGAACTCTCATTTCTGTTCCGACCTCGTCATTACGATTTCCCTCATATGCGTCATGACCTCGCCGGCAACTTGGGCCCAAGTTCTCGCTTGCGCCCGCCTAGATATCACGTCCCGATCCCAGCGCCGCGAGAGAGCCTTCCGCAAACCATCCGCGAGCGCACCTTGATCACCTACTGGAACAACAAGTCCGTGCTCCTCCGAAGGGATCAGAGCTGAGATTCCTCCCACATCAGTGGCAACTACTGGCGTGCCGCAGCCGAGCGCTTCGTGCACCACGTTCGGCCAGCCTTCGCGAGTGCTGGCCAGGCAGAAGACATCCGCTGCTGACATGTACTCGGCAAGAGCATCAGGATTCACGGAACCCACGAAGAATACGCGGCTCTCGAGCTTGAGTTCCCGAACCAAGCTGCAAAGCCTCTCCCGGAACGGTCCTTCGCGCCCAGGCCCGCCGGCGATCCAGAGACTAACATCCATGCCTTCCGCGCGCAAGGTACTCAATGCCCGGATTACCCTATGGTGTCCCTTTCTCCT
This sequence comes from Bryobacterales bacterium, assembly GCA_963794265.1. Lineage (GTDB taxonomy): Bacteria > Acidobacteriota > Terriglobia > Bryobacterales > Bryobacteraceae > CAWCDJ01. Next base: position 866,402 of record CAWCDJ010000003.1, on the reverse strand, counting down.
GATGAGATAGCCGGCAGTAAGCACCATCTTCGCATCCGCAGGGATGAGGTATTTGGAACGCATCTCCTGCCGAACTCGAGGGTAGTAAACCGTGGTGTTAATGCCGTTTGGGACGGTGACGCTGCGTTCAGGCGAAACTCCAAGTTCGATGGCAAATTGGCGGAGCCCCTCGGAAACGGTGATGACCTGGTTAGCTCGGCGCAAAGCCCATTTCATCCAGGAGCGGCGCAGCCGGCGCTCTCCTTGCGTAGTTTCGTCACCCCGCAGCGTTACGGTAAACGGGCACCCCGTCGCGGTTGCGAGCATCGCGGCGGCAGCACCGGTCGGGTACCCAAAATGGGCGTCGATCACCTGGAATTTAAACTGGTGCCGGATCGCCAGGACTTTCGGAAGCAGACTCAGGAACAAGAACAAAGGGTTCAGCTCGCCAATAATGGGGAGATAAAACCAGCGGGGATGAAATACTTCCAGAAGATCGTCCAAATGTTGTCTTGGAACGGGTTGTCTGAATCCTCGCCAACCGAACGACCTTATGCGGCCATAATCCAGGAGTGCAATCGGGGCCAGCACTTTGATATCGCAGTGAAGAGCCATCGCCTGCAACCGCGACCGGACAAACACTCCCATGTTGGGCTCATACGCGTTGGGGAAATTTAGACTCAGACTTAAAGTCTTGACCTTGGGGCACTCTTCGTGTATCACCGAGGGTACGGACATTGCTATTTCGGTTATAGTAGCACCGCTCTTGTTTCCCAGACGAAAGCAGTCCTGCTTCATACGAGGCGAGCCTGGATCGGAGGTTAGTTTCTCATACAAGATGAGCCTGAGGGAGCGAAGCCGCATGCTGGTGGTTAGCGCGACTATCACTCAGATGAAGGGGTTTTGGGGTGGGTAGCTCGAAGCGTATCGACGGTATCGGAAGCAAATCAAGATACCGCCACGGGTTTCCCCGTGGCGGTTCTCATTCGCTCCATTGTCAGAAGATGAACTTCACGGCAAGCTGCACTACTCGGTGGCCCTGCTTTTGCGTCACGTAACCGAACGTCGGCGCGTTCAGCAGGCCCGTGGTGCCGTTGTATCCCAGAGTCAGGTTGGTGGTGCCGTTGAAGCTCCAGAGCGGATGGTTCAGGAAGTTGTACCCGTTAGCCCGGAACTGCAACTTCATCTTCTCCTTGATCGAGAAATTCTTGAACAGCCCCAGGTCCGTGTTAAAGAAAGCCGGCCCGTAGATCACCGGCAAGGTAGTGGGACCGTTCTGGCCGATCTGTGTCGGGATGGCGAAGCAGCTCCCGTTGATGTACTGGTTGGGCGCGAGATTTGCCGTCGGATCGCAGGTGACCATTGGGTGCAGCGCGATGCCGGTCGTGCCGAGCAGCGATGCGCTGCTGACATTGAACGTGGTACCGGGGATCTTATAGCTGTTCAGGTTCAAACCGAAGTTCTCTCCCCGGTTGCCGGTAAGGTTGGCGCCGCTCTGCACTTGAGTAATGCCTGAGACCTGCCACCCGTTGACGAATCCACCCGCCAACTTATTCCTCACCGGGCTGCCCAGCTCGATGGAGTAAGCGAAGTTGAAAATGTGCGTCCGGTTGCTGGCTTGCACGGTGTAATTGTTGGCCAGGTTGAACGAGTCATACGACGGGTTCACGAAGCCTAATGCCTTCGCGAATGCATAGTTCAGGCTGAGGGTATAGCGGCCCTTGGTGCGGGCCCACGTCGCCTGTAGGGAATTGTAATTCGCATACAGGTTGTTGCTGGCCAGGTTGATATCGGAGTACGCCCGGATGGGCCGGAAGTTATTGGCGGTGAGGGAATTGGGATCGACCCCGCCATTATTCGACGAGAGCATCGCGCCGAGGGGCACGAGGTTGACATTGGCGGTCTGGCCGCCCGAGGTGTTGAGCAGGTTAGTGCTTTCGTTGCCGACATAGGCAACTTCGAGCATGCTCGACCATGGCAGGCGCTGTTCGATGGTGAAGCTATAACTTCTGGTAAGCGGCTGTTTATCGTCCGTCTTATCGACAGCACCCGGAGAGAGCGCCGCGCTCGAGAAGTTCATGGTGTCCAGTTCACTCGCCATCAGCGGCGTGGCGTTGGCGGAACCGCCCACCACCCAAGGCGAGGTTCCTACGCCCTGGTTGTTGCTGAGCGTGATGGTCTGAACGCCGGCGGCGACATCGAGCCCGGTGGTGAACTGTCCGGAGTGGAAGTAATACATGCCCCAGCCGCCACGCAGAACGGTCTTGCCGTTGCCGAATAGATCGTAAGCCATGCCGAATCGCGGCTGGTAGAACATGGCCCTGGTCGGGAATCCGCCCATGGGAACGCTGGAGCTTCTCTTGTTCCAGAGGAACCCGCAATAATCGGTGGACTTGCAACCCGTGTTGTACTGACTGGCATCGAAGATCGAGAATCCGTAGCCGAGCCTGTCGACCCAGGGCGTGAAATGAGTGAAGCGAATGCCGAGCTCCAGGGTGAGTTTCTTGTTCACCTTCCAGGAGTCCTGCACGAAGCCCTCATACGTCTTATACGAGATGTCGTTGACCCGGTTGAACGAGTACTGGTTGAAGGAGTTGAGGTTGCCGATCAGCATATCGGCATAGTCGTTGCCGAGACTGTTGGAATTACCGTTGCTGACCCTCAGGTTCCCCATAGACGCGTTGCTGGCGGGCTGGGCGTTGCGAATGTACTCGAAGAAGACGCCCGCTTTCACGGTGTGTCTGCCCCAGACCTTCGCTATCGAATCGCTGACGCTGGGCATCCACTTATTGGCATACAGACCCGCGGTCGGGCCCCCCACTTCGAAACCGCCGTAATTGTTGATCTGCGAGGCTTCCGAGCCGCCGCCGAAATTGGGGATCTGGGCGACTCCGTTCTTATAGAGGAGCTTGTAGTTGAAGCCGACCTTGGCCGGGTCTACCTTGGACGGATCCTGAAACACGTTCGGAAATCCGATGAAGGTGTATCCGAAGACGAACTCGTTGGTCATGGTCGGACTGAATACGTGGGTCAGCGAAGCCGTCACGGAGTCGGAACGATTCTTGCCGATGACCGGTGTCGGGTAGGGGAGCTGCTGCGTGGTAGCGGTGGACCACAACTGCATGGGGAAGGGTTGCTGCTCCCGCTGCAGATTGTAGCGGACAAACAGCTTCGTGGAGTCGCTGATGCTGTAATCCACGCGCGTCATCCACTGGTGGTTATTCTGCGAGAAGGTCAGATCGTTGGTCCAGTTGTATCCACCGGTGGCGTTGGGATCGGAGTTCGGCGCCGGGTACAGCTTCATCAACGCCTGCATGTTAGGATCGATGGCGCTGGCGGGGATCATTCCGCCGGGGTACAGGGCAGCGTTCCGGGCGTTGATCTGTCCCGGAGGCGAACCGGAAGCGGAGATCCTGCCTAGTTTCGAGAGCTCGTCGGGCGAGAAATTGCCCTGGAGCATGCCCGCCGTGGGAACCTCGGCGCGCAGCAGCCCGGTGTCGAGAATCTGGTAGAAATACTCGTATCCGGTAAAGAAGAAGAGCTTCTGGCGGCTCTTGTTAATGCGGGTACCCGGGATAATCAGCGGGCCTCCGAATGTACCGCCCGGGTAGTAATACTTATTCTGCGGGCGCCCCACGGAACTTACGTTCGAAAGCCAGTCATTGGCATTCAGGACGTAGTTCCTGGCATAGAAAAATCCCGATCCGTGAAACTGTTGACCGCCCGATTTGGCCACCGAACTGAGTACCGCCGGACCCTTCTGGTTCTCGGCGCTGAAGTTCGACATGGTGATCTTGAACTCGGCGATCATATCGGCGTTGGGATTGACCGGTGTGTCGCAGTTACAGCCGGGGTCGGAGACGTGCGCGCCGTCGGCGGTGATGTCCAGCGTATTGCTGGGAAGCCCGTTGTAGGCATAGGCGTTGTTCAACGGGCTTTGGCTTCCGGCGTTGCCGTTGGCATTGATGCCGATGGTCGCTCCGTTGTAGTTCGCGCCGTTGGCGGTTCCATTCTGGATGCCGAACCCGGGCATCATCTTAATGTACTCGGCGGCATTGCTTCCCACCTGGACGAAGTTATCCAGTTGCTTGGTGCTGAGGGTAGCGGACTTTTCGCCGGAGTCCACGGGAACGAGCACGTCGGAGGCGCCGGTGACCATCACCGTTTCGGTCGCGCTGCCGATCTTCAGGGTCACGTTCACATTGCGTTTTTCGCCTCCACCGAGGGCGATACCCGACTGCTTGAAAGTTTCAAAACCCGCCAATGTGACGGTCAGTTCGTACGTGCCAACCGGAACCGAGGCGAACGTGTAATAACCTTGATTATTGGTGACCGTGTCTCGAAGAGAGCCGGACCGCTCGTCTCGAAGATGTACCGTCGCCTGTGCCACCAAGGCGTCTGAGGGATCGGATACGACTCCGGTCAATGTTGCATAAATCGATTGTGCTGGTAGGTTTAGAGCGGCCGCGCAAAGCAATGCGAGTGCCGCGGGAAACTGCCTCAAGAAAGACATACAACTCCCCTTTCCCGTTACCGTCTCACCCCAAGAGCCGGCTATAGCGCACGGGACTCGAATTTACTTACTAGGCGATTCTCCGCTTGTTCGTGTTGAGATGCAAGAGAAAAAGTAGTATTAAGCTATTAAATTGCTGTGGTAAATTTCTCCGCCCAGCTGGTCCCAAAGCCCTCTTCCAAGGCATTGGCCAAGCCCGGTTGACGCGGGTTAACCTTAGGCGTTCCATGGGGTTACGGGGGCTGGCGTAAGTGCGCGCCGGGCGCGCGGGCCGCCTCCGCGAAGGTGTCGGCTGAGTTACTGCTTCCGATGCCGCGACTGTGGGTTCCGGAAGATACCTGAACAGGCCTGGTTAGTTAGGTCGGAAGCCTGGAAGCGTCCCACCCGCCACCAAGAGCCTTAATTAAGAGGACGCTGGCCTCCATGCGGCGGCGCAGCAGATCGACCTCGGTGGATTGGTTCTGGAGTGCGATGTTCTGGGCGGTTACGACGTCCAGGTAAGTCACCAATCCTCCTTTGTACTGGTTCATTGACAGGTTGAGGGAATCTTCCGCAGCCTGTACCGCCACCCGCTGCGCCTCCGACTGCCGCTCGAGAATCCGCAAGCTGGAGAGCTGGTCTTCGACCTCCTGGAAGGCGGCGAGGGCGGCCTGTTGGTAAGCGGCCACGGCCTGATCGTAGACGGCCACGGCGGACTCGGCGGCGGCGCGGCGCCTTCCGGCGTCGAAGACGGTCTGGAGGGTACCCGGGCCGATCGCCCAAAACCGGCTTGGCCAGTTCAACCAGTTCACGATCTGCCCGCCTTCGAAACCACCCGTAGCCGTGAGGAGGAGCGACGGAAAGAAGGCCGTGCGCGCGATCCCGATCTTCTGGTTGGCTTCCGCCATCCGGCGCTCGGCGGCGGCGATGTCGGGGCGGCGCTCCAGCAACTCCGACGGCACGCCCACCGGAATGGCGGGCGGGGTTGACGCGAGCGGCGCGGGCGCAAATGTCACCGATTCCGGTGTGCTTCCCATAAGGACCGCGATGGCGTGCTCATATTGGGCGCGCGCCACGCCCACACCGATCTCCTGTGCGCGGGCGGTCTCCAGTTGCGTGCGTGCCTGGGCGACCTCGGCTTTGGAAGAGAGGCCGCCGTTGAATCGGTTTTGCGTCAATTCGAGTGCGCGTTGAAACGCCTCGATGGTCTGGTCCAGAAGCTGTTTCTGCGCGTCCAGGCTGCGCATCTCGAAGTAGTCCACGGCCAACTCGGCGTGGAGGCTGAGGCGGACGGTTTCGATGTCGGCCGCCGACGCCTGCGCCTCCTGGCGCGCGGCGGTCACGGAGCGGCGAATGCGCCCCCACAGATCGATTTCGTAATTGAAGTCGACCGGCAGGGTGTAGAGCCCGTAGTCGCCGGCCGAGCCTCCTCCTTGTACGTTGCTGGAGCCGCGGTTGCTGGTGATGCCGGGCCCGGCGGAAATGGTGGGGGAAAGACCCGATCGATTGAGTTGGATCAGCGTTCGCGCTTCGCGGAAGCGGGCCTCGGCTTCTTTCAAGGTCCAGTTCGAGGGGTCGATCCGGCTTTCGAGATCGTTCAGTTCGGAGATCTCGAAGATTTGCCACCAGTCGGGGCGGAGTTTGTCATCGCCCGGCTGGCCCGGCTTCCATCCTTTCACCTCCTGGAAAGCCGCGGGAGGCTGTTCGCGGAAAGTGGGCGGGGTGGGCGGAGTGGGACGCTCGTATTTCGGCCCGACGTTGCAGCCGGCGAACATCAGGGCGGCAGCGGAAATCCAGGCGTGCGCCGGCTTCACGGCTTTTCTCCCGCAACCCGCACCTGCACTCCAGAAGTCAGGGAGTCGGACGGGTTCTCGATCACCAGGTCAGACGAGGTGACGCCGGAAACCACTTCGACCGTTTTGCCGAAGTCGCGGCCCATGGTGATGGGGACCAATTCGGCTTTTCCATCGCGCACCACGGCAACCCGCAGCCCCTCGCTACGGAAAATCAAGGTATTGACCGGCAGGACGAAGCCCGACGACTTCTCTCCCAACTTCAGGTGTACCAGCACGTACGCGCCCGGCAGCAGTTCGCCGGCGGAATTATCGACGTCCACTTCCGTAAGGAGGGTGCGGGAAGCCGGGTCGATCGCCTCGGCCGTGCGGGCAATAACCCCGCGGAACGTGCGGCCGGGGAGCTCCGTGAGTGTCAGGGTGGCCGGGCTGCCCGGCCGCGCGGCGCGGGAATTCACTTGGGGAACATTGATATAAACCCGCAGCCGGTTGGTCGCGGCGAGATCGAAAAGCTCCTTGCCGGGGGAGTTCGCGCCGGCATCGATCAGCGCGCCGGTATCGATGTTGCGGGTGGTGATGACGCCATCGAAGGGCGCGTACAGCTTTTCGAAGCGCTGGGTCTCTTCCAGGCGCCGCACGTTGAACGTGGCGGAATCCACCATCGCCTTTTTGGCCTGGAGGTCTCCCAGCTTGTTTTCCACGTCCTGAGGCGCCACGGATTCGGTTTTGAGCAGCGACTGATAGCGGTCGGCGGTGATGCGGGCAAGCTGGTAATTGGCCTGGGCGGTGGCGAGGTCGGCGCGCGCCTGGTCCAGTTGGCGGTCGAGTTCGGGAGCTTCGATTTCCGCCAGCAACTGGCCGGCCTTGACGTGAGCCCCGATATCGAAGTACCACGCCTTGAGATAGCCGCTGGTGCGGGCGAAGAGCGGGGTGGCGACAAACGCTTCCATATTACCGGGTAAGACCAGCTCTTCGGAAAGGGGTTGCGGCTTGGGGTGAAGCACCGCGACGGACTGCACGGCACGGTCGAGGGTTTCCTTCCGCAGATCGTCATCCGCGTGCACGCGCCGGGCGATTCCGGAGTAGACCACGAACGCAAGGCCCGCGGCGCCCGCGAGCAGCAGAAGCAGCAACAGCAGCCGCGCCGCGCGCGAGAGTTGCGGTGCCCTGGTCGGCGCCAAGGGCTTCTGAACGGGCGGGTGTTCGTTCGGGCTACTCATATTCATGGTTGCGTTTGCGGTACGCGGCGGCCGTGCAGCAGGCTGAACACGGCGGGAACGAAGACCAGGGTGGCGACGGTCGCAACCAGCAGGCCTCCGATTACGGCGCGGCCCAGGGGCGCGTTCTGCTCGCCGCCTTCTCCCAGACCCAGCGCCATCGGGATCATTCCGATGATCATGGCGAGCGCGGTCATCAACACCGGGCGGAAGCGCGTCGCCCCAGCGGCGATGGAAGCCTGCACCGGATCACCGGTCTGGAGCAGGACGTCCTTGGCGAAGCTGACCACCAGAATGCTGTTGGCCGTGGCGACGCCCATGCACATAATGGCGCCCATCATGGCCGGCACGCTCAAGGTGGTGTGAGAAATGAAGAGCATCAGGATAATGCCAGCGAGAGCCGCCGGCAGCGCCGTAATGATGATGAACGGATCCAGCCAGGACTGGAAATTCACAACGATCAGCAGGTAGACCAGCAGCACGGCGAATATCAGGCCGCCGAGCAGGCCGCGGAACGAAGTGTTCATCGTGTCCACCTGGCCGCGCAGCATGAGTTCCGAGCCGCGGGGCAGGAATTTGCGGTTGCCCTGGACGATGGCGGAGATGTCGTTTCCAACTCCGCCGAGGTCGCGGCCATCCACGCCGCCAAAAATATCGACGACGCGCTGGATGTCATAGTGATTGACCACCGCCATGCCGCCGCCCCGGGAAATGCTGGCCACGTCGTCGAGAATTTCGGGGACGCCCTGCCGGCGCCCGGGCAGAGGGACGTTCCGCAGGTCCTGGAGCGACTGCTCATCGTACTGCGGCGTCTGGGTGACCACGTTATAGCTGACGCCGTTGTTCCCCAGCCAGAAGGTTGGGTCCGTCTGAAAGCTGCCGCTGAGCGAAATGAGCAGGCTGCTGGCGATATCGCGCTCGGTGTAGCCGTTTCCGGCGGCCTTGGTGCGGTCTGCGGCAACGTGCAACTGCGGCTCGTCAAAGACCTGCTGGATTCGCAGGTCGGCGATGCCGGGAACCCGCCGCATCTGGTCCATGATGCGGTCGGCGAGCTCGCGGTTGGCTTCCGAATTCCTCCCCGTGATTTGAACGTCAATGGGGGCGGGCAATCCGAAATTGAGGATCTGGCTGACGATGTCGTCGGGCAGAAAGTAAAAGGCGGTGCCGGGAAATTCGCGCGGCAGGGCGTTGCGCAGGGCGCGCACGTAGTCTTCGGTGGGGTGGTGCCCTTCGTTCAGCGACACCAGTATATCGGCGTCGGCCGTTCCGACAGGAGCGGAATTGCTGTAAATCATGTTGATGCTGCTGTAGGGCAGGCCGATTTCATCGAGAATGCCGGCCAGTTCCGCGTGCGGGATACGGCGGCGGATGGACTGCTCGACCTGGTCGCAGATGAGCGCCGTCTCCTCGATCCGGGTGCCGGTCTTGGTGCGGAGGTGCAGTTTGAACTGACCGGTGTCCGAGGTGGGGAAAAAGTCCCGGCCGATCCACGGCTCGAGCAGAAAGGCGGAGAGGCAGACAAGCAGAAACGCCGGCACAAAGACCCGCCGATGCATGACGAGCATTGTGAGCACGGCAGTGTAGAATGCCCGGAGCCGGCCGAAGCCCCGGTCGAAAGCGCGGTGAATCAGCACGAAGGGGTTGAAGGTGGGCGCGTGGCTCTTGAGCCGGAGAAGGTACATCGCCAGCGTCGGCACCAGCGTTCGGGACAGGATGTAAGAGGCGAGCATCGCGAAGACCACGGCCTCGGCCAGCGGTACGAACAGGTAGCGCGCCACGCCGTAGAGGAAAAACATCGGCAGAAAGACGATGCAGATGCACAGTGTGGATACCAGCGCGGGCACCGCGATCTGGGCCGCGCCGTCGAGGATGGCATCGTGCAGGGAATGTCCCTCTTCGAGAAAGCGCTCGATGTTTTCGATCGTCACCGTGGCGTCGTCCACCAGAATGCCGACGGCCAGGGCAAGGCCGCCGAGGGTCATGATGTTGATCGTCTCGTGCAAAAAGCTGAGCAGGATCACCGAGGTCAGGATGGAAAGGGGAATCGAAACAGCAATAATCAGGGTGCTGCGCCAACTTCCCAAAAACAGCAGGATCATCAGCCCGGTGAGGCAGGCGGCGATGACCGCCTCGCGGATGACGCCGGCAATCGAAGCGCGGACGAAGATCGACTGGTCGCCGATCGGCTGCATCTTCAACGCAGGGGGAACCGTCGCCGCCACCACGGGCAGCAATCTGCGAACGCCTTCGACTACCGAGAGCGTCGAAGCATTGCCCTGCTTGAGGATGGTGAGGAGCGCGGCGCGGCGGCCATCCTGCCGCACGATATTGGTCTGCGGCGCAAAACCGTCGCGCACATGGGCCACATCGCGGATGTAGATCGGCGAGCCGTTCACTACCTTGATCGGAAAGTCGTTGAAGGCCTCGACGGATTTGGGGCTGCCGTTCAAATCGACGTCGTATTCGAACTGGCCGATTTTGGATGTTCCGGCGGGAAGAATCAGGTTCTGGTCGCCGATTGCCGCGGTCACGTCGGCGGGGGACAGGCCCTTGGACTGGAGTTCCTCGGGGTTGAGATCGACCACGACCTGCCGCTGCTTGCCACCGTACGGGTAGGGAATGGCGCAGCCCGGAATCGTGACCAGCCGGGTGCGGATGAAATTGACGCCGTAATCGAAGAGTTGTTCTTCGGAAAGGCCGGGTCCGGAAAGCCCCAGTTGGAGAATCGGGACGCTCGAGGCATTGTAGACCAGAAGGAAGGGCGGATTGGTTCCCTGCGGAAACTGGCGGAGCACGGTTTGCGAGATGGCCGTGACCTGAGCGACCGAGTTGTTCACGTTGGCGCCGGGCTGGAAGAAAATCTTGATGATGGCGCGGCCATCGATCGATTGGGATTCGATGTGCTCGATGTCATTGACGGTAGTGGTCAGCGAGCGCTCGTAAGTCGAGGTGATCCGCTCTTCCATCTCCTCGGCATTCAGGCCGTTGTAGTTGAAGGCGACGGCAATGACGGGAATGTCGATGTTGGGAAAGATGTCAGTCGGAGTCCGGACAATGATGACCGGCGCCAGAATCAGAATCAGGAGCGCCAGGACGATGAAGGTGTAGGGACGGGAGAGCGCTACTCGGACAATCCACATTCGCTCATTCCCCCGAAAGCCGTCAAACGGTGATTCGCAAAATCAGTCAACTGCCGGCCCGTTGCCGGATTCGCAGTGTTCAACTCGGTCCTCTGGGTTCGCGGCGCGCCCGCCACTCCGCGCAAACCCGAAAGGCAGGGCTCCCACGAAAGTACTGCGCCGTTTCGATAATCTGTATTACTCGATTGTCGCACGAAGCAGCCTCCGGTTCGCCGGACAGTCTTGTCTCATGCAAGATGAGCCTGAAGCCTGAATCGGTTTCTCACGCAAGATGAGCCTGAAGCGGCAATCCGGCATGCTGGGAATTGATCGTCAGGGTGGAAACGGGCCAAGGGTTGAGCCTGGAGCAGATCCGGGCATTTCTGGAAGCCAGCGATGAGGTCGCCTTCGAGGGGCGGAATCGGGAAGAGGTTTACGGTTGGGTAAACCGGGTTTTGGAGGAGCACAAGTACGAGAAATTGGGACGAGCCGAACGCGGATGGCTGCGGCGGTATGTGGAGAAGATGACCGGGTTGAGCCGAGCCCAGGCCACGCGGCTGATCGGCCAGTATCGGCGTGGGGAGACGGTACGACCGATGGCCTATCGGCGGCACCGCTTCACGACGCGATATGAGCGAGCCGATATCGAATTGTTGGCGGCGGTGGACGCCGCGCATGAGACCTTGAGCGGGCCGGCCACGCAGAAGATTCTGCAACGAGAGTTTTACGATTATGGCGACCCGTGCTACCGCCGACTGGCAGAGCTTTCGGTCGCCCACCTGTACCGCTTGCGCCAGAGCCGGACGTATCGACGGCAACGGATGGATTATCAGCCGACACGGCCTACGGCAGTAAGCATTGGGGAGCGGCGCGCCCCACGACCGGAAGGGCGGCCAGGCTATCTGCGGGTCGACACGGTGCACCAGGGAGACCGGGACGGAGCCAAGGGCGTTTATCACATCAACGCGGTGGACGAGGTGACGCAGTGGCAGGTGGTGGGCGCGACGGCGCAGATCAGCGAAGCTTGGCTGATTCCCGTGCTGGAAGCGATGCTGGCACAGTTTCCATTCCGCATTCAAGGTTTCCACTCCGATAACGGCAGCGAGTTCATCAATCATCGGGTGTCCAATCTGTTGAATAAACTCTTGGTTGAGCAGACGAAATCGCGGCCGCGGCATTCCAACGACAATGGTCTGGCGGAGTCCAAAAACGGAGCGGTGGTGCGCAAGCACATGGGGTACAACTACATCGCCGCGCCGCATGCGGCGGCGATCGAGCGGTTCTATGAAGAGTATTTCAATCCTTATCTAAATTTCCACCGGCCCTGTGGAGTGCCGCAGCTAAAAGTGGACGGCAAAGGAAAGGTCACCAGGTCCTATCCCTGGTATGCGACCCCCTGGGAAATCCTGCGCCAACTCCCCGGGTTGGCGCGGTGGCTGCGGCCCGATCTCACTACCGCCGAGCTGGAGCAGCGGGCTCGACGCAAGAGCGACACAGCGGCGGCGCTGGAAATGCAGGCCGCGAAACGCAAGCTGTTCGCCAGCTTCATGGAGAAGCGAAGCGCATGAAAAGGAGGCGCTGGAAATGCCGGGCTGTGGACGCGGCGGAAAACCAAAGACAGGTTTCCCGCCGCGCCCACGAGCCCTTGGAAATCGCCGAAACCGCGATTTCCACATTCCCACCGCCCCGACGACGAGGCCGGCTGGAAAAGTGGAAATCCAAAAGCAGGATTCCCACTTTCCCACCGGCCCGAGTATCTACATCGAAATCAAAGAAAGGAGGCCTGGCGGCGGATCGCTTCGCTCCCGCCTTCAGGCTCATCTTGCGTGAGAATTAAAACCGCCGTTCAGGCTCATTCTTCGATGAGAATATGCTGGACAGTCAGGAGATCGAAAGGATCCGGTTTCCGTCTGCCGCCTGGAATGCGGATCTGGCTTCCGCCTCGCGGCTGAGTATGGCGTCCAGGACGCCGCCGAAGTCCGGCAGCCGGGAAAGCGCCTTCAGCCAGGGGTCGCGCTGCAATGCAGTCGAGCAGACGAACCCTTCCTCGACGAGGTTGCGTATGGCGTCCAAGCCGTCCTGCTCCGCACCATCGCGTACCAGGTGCCGCGCCAGGTAGAATTTGATTTCCGGATCGGGCGCCGGCTTGGATTCGAACGTATGCCTGACGGTCTGAATGCTCCTGTTATGCTCGCCGTTGAGGCAGAACCGCAGGGATTCGACGAGAGGCGCCAGGTAGCTGCGCTGAGCCAGCAATCCGGCTGCCTCCGTCTCCCGCCCCATGGCGGCCAACGCGGCTGCATCCAGATAAAACCGGCTGCCGGGAGGGTACCACTCGAGCGTGCTCGGGTAGTCTCCCAAGAGGAAATACGTGTGGGCCACACTGGTCACGGCCCTCGAGTCGAGCGCCCGCGCGCGCCGGTGCGCGCTCAGCGATTCTTCGAGAAGACCGCAGTAGCGCATGGCCTGAACCAGACCGCTGAATAATTCGGGATCGTTGGGATGTCGCTCCGCCTGCCTGAGGAGCCGCACGACGGCCTGGCGGGCGTGGCCCGAATCCGCTTCGATCTGCGTGTAATGATTGTGGGCGATGGGCAGGTCGGGGTTGAGCGCAAAGGCGCGGCGAAAGGCCCACTGCGCGGCTTCCATGTCGTGCGAACCCTGCGGGTCGAACTTCTCCAGAAAGCGATAACATCGCCCCAGCCGGGCCCAGGCGGGAGCGTAATCCGGGTCTTCATCTACCGATTGACGGTAGAGGTCCCGGGACATCGACATGTTTTCGAAAGTGCGCTGCCGCTCCACATGCGTGCCGCGCAGGAAGAATTCGTAAGCCCGGGCGGAGGCCGGCACATCATGCGCCAGTGCCTTGCGCTCATGCTCGCTCAGCGAAGGCAACAGCAACTCCACGATCCGGCGGACCAAATTATCCTGAATCTCAAAGATGTTGTCCCTGGTCGCCTGGCACAGGTAGGAACCCACCAGGGTTCCGGTCGGTGCATGCACCAATTCCGCGCTGACCCGCAACCGGCTGCCGTCGCTCATAATGCTGCCCGTCAGCAGCACGTCCACTTCAGCTTCCCGGGCAATGCGCCTGGGGTCCGGCTCGCCCTCGGCCAATCGTGTGGCCAGCAGGCTGGAGCGCACGGTCAGGGATCGCAACCCCGCGAGCGACGCCGAGATTGCCTCGGGTAAGCTGTGTCCGAGGAATGCGATGCGCTCGTCGGCATTCAGGATGGCAAACGGAAGCGCGATAAAGCGGGTCGCGCGCGCTTCCACCGCCACTGCCGCGGGAGCGGAGCCGGCGGCCGCCGGAGCGGACTTCCACACCCGGGTCACGGCAGGAAGAAAGCGATAGCCGAGTTTCGGCACCGTCTGGATACAGCTTCCTGCCAGCCCCGTTTCTCTCAGCACTTTCCGCAGCAGTGAAATCTTGTTGGCCAGGTTGACTTCCTCGACGAACGTATCCGGCCACAGCACCTTCATCAGGTCTTCCTTCAACATCAGGTGGCCTGGATTGCGCACCAGCAGAAGCAAGGTCTCGAAGGCTTTCGGCGGGAGCGGCAGGGTACGGTCCCCGCGGCACAGAACCCGTTCGTCGGGTATCAGCCGGAATGGGCCGAAGACGTAAGACTGCGCCTCCGGGAATTCGGGCAGCCCGGAGCCTGGAGCTGCGGGGTTGCCGTCCGTCAAATTGGGCGATACCGGATGAAGTTTCTTCAAAGAATCGCCAACTCTTCGTCAAGACCCGCTCGACTCGCTGGTCCCATACTGTTTGCGACCCGAAAGGAAAAAGGCTTTCGGGCCGCCTAGTACGAATTCTAATGCAAAAGGAGATGGTATGAGACTCGCGATGATCGTTTTGATGGGAATCCCGCTGCTGGGATCTTTCGCCCGATTGAACGCCGCCGACCAGGCAGGCACTTCGAAAACCGTGATCAGTTTTGCCGGCGGTTCGGTCTGGAACGCGGACTATTCCGGCGGTACCTGCGTATGGTACCTCCCCATCGTTGGGGATCTCGACTTGAACAGCTTATTCAGCGACCCCAAGAACCCCTCCAAGGAGACTTCTTACCTCATCTGGGTAAGCGAATTCACGGTCCAGACGGTGCCCGCCGCTCCGCCCTTCCTGGCGCCGCCCGCATCCGCCAAGGATGCGCCGCCCTATGCCCTCGTGGTGGCCAACAGCGGAACCGGAACCATCTATTTCCTGGCCGACCCCTCGCGGCGAACCTGGCCCAAAGCCACGGACTCTACGCCACTCTCTCCGGCGGACTTAAAGAACATGAACTGGGGCGTTCCGGTAGCCACGTTTACGAGAGACGCCTCGCTGGTTCGCAGTGCCGACAGCCTCGCGTCAGACACGTTCACATTCACGGCCGACCTGTTGTACAGCCAGACCTTCGAACTCCCCAGCGGCCAACTGTTCGACTTCGGCGAACTGATCCCGCATGGCATGACTTGTTTCGAGTTTGGCCAGCAGGCGAGTTCCTGGGAATCGGGCACATGCCTCGCCCGCGGACGGTAGAAAGCTGTCGGAAAGCCGCTGCAGAACCCCCTTATGGACGGTGCGGCCGGCTCCATCGCGAGAAAACGGCCGCCGGGAGACCGAGATGAGAGAAATTCGTTGGTTCGTTGTGTTCGCCTGTTTTGCGGCCGCGGGCTCTTCCGCTCAAGGCGAAAAACCGATCCGGCCAGTCGCCGAAGTCCCGGCCGCATGCGCTCTGCTTTCCAGGCAAACCGTTGAGCAGACCGCGGGGTTTCCGGTTGCAGAAGGCCTGCCGGCAGTGAATTCCGGGAGCGTTACCAGTTGCCTGTTCCCGGGAGAACACGGCGGACGGGTGATGATCCTCGTGCGCCGGGCGCCGGCCGCCGATTGGGTGGCCGAACAAGTCGCCAGAATGAACCGCGGCGTCCGGCTCCAGTCCTATCGTGCGGTGTCTGAAATCGGCGGGCGCTCCTTCCTTTACCCGGTTCGGGGGTCAGGTGCCGTCTTGTGCGTTTTTGGAGCCGGCTACTACCTGCAGCTTTCGCTCTTTCGAGCGGGAGAAGACCCAGAGATCGGCACGCTCCTGACGGGATTGGCGAGCCGCGCGGTCGCCCGGATGCGCGCCGGGACATCCGCCGGAAAACCCCGGCGATGAACTTCGCGGCCGGCGCGAACATCGGCCGGATCATCGCGCGTCCGCCGCCAGCGGTTCGCGAATGGAACGGGCCGCCGCCCACAGCACCGCCGCCAGGGCCGCGCTCAGGGCGGGAATCACGTACATCGCCTGGTGCAAGCCGTGGGCGCGCGCGGCCTCGCTGGTACCGTGCGCGAAATAATCGCTGAGCCTTCCGGTAAGCAGCGGCCCGAAGGCGCCGCCGCAGAGATACATGACCATGTAATAGCCCGCCATGGCGGTGCCGCGCAGGTTCGCGGGCACCAGGTCCTGGATGGCGGCATACACCAGCGTGTAGTACATCTGGAGCAGTCCGTAAGCCGCCATGAGCAGCACCACCGCCTGCGCCGCGCTTCCGGGCGGCACCCGGAGAGCCGCGAAGCCGGCCGGCGCGGAGACCAGCGCGGCCGCCGCCGCCAGCCGCACCTTCCAGGCCCCGCCGCCGCGGTCGCCCCACGTTCCGGCCGCCGCCGCGCCCAGAATTCCCGCCACGCCCGAACCTACCCCCGCCCATACGCCGGCGGTTCCCACCGGCATCCCATGGACACGCGTCAGAAACGCCGAGACAAACGTCGAGAAGGTGTACAGCGTGAAGTTCAGAATCGCGCCCGAAGCCGCGATCCACCACAGCGCCCGAA
Source organism: Bryobacterales bacterium (assembly GCA_963794265.1). Lineage (GTDB taxonomy): Bacteria > Acidobacteriota > Terriglobia > Bryobacterales > Bryobacteraceae > CAWCDJ01. Next base: position 850,005 of record CAWCDJ010000003.1, on the reverse strand, counting down.
CCCGCAGGAGCCCCCAGACACCGGTCTTCCCGGCGCTTCGGCGCCCCGGCGGTGAAGTCTCTCCCCTGGCCGGCTCGGCCAGCCACAGCAGCGCCGGAATCAGCGCCGCGGCCGGCAACGCCGCCACCGCCAACGCCATCCGCCAGCCGTGCGCCTGGGCCACCGGGCCGCTGATGGCGAAGCTCAGCATCACCCCCACCGGAATGGCCATCATGAACCCGGCCATGGAGCGGGCGCGCCGCGATTCGCGTACCAGATCGCCGATCCAACTCACGGCCACCGGCGCGCAGACCGCTTCCCCGATCCCCACGCCCAGGCGCGTTCCGAGCAGCATGGTGTAGTTCACCGCCGCACCGCCGAGACCCGTGAGCCCGGCCCACACGGCTACCCCGGCGGCCAGCAATCGCTTGCGGCTGCCGCGATCGGCGAGCAGCCCCAACGGCAGGCCCGCGACGGCGTAAACCACGATGAAGATAGTGGAGAGCGCGCCGAGTTGTGTGTCGTTCAGGTGGAATTCGCGGCGCAGCGGTTCGAGCACGGCGCCCAGTGCCTGGCGGTCGTAAATGTTGAGGACGTTGACGAGGAAGAGTACGGCCAGCGAAGGCCCGATCCTGTTGACTTTCGCTGGCCGCCGATTTGGCCCGGTCACATCTTGATTTCGGTGTCGCCCAGGTTCTTCGGCACCTTCGGCGCCTTCGGAGGCGTGGGCGCCTTGCCCTCATCCGAGTCCGGAATGTCGCTCGCGTCGCTGCCTTCCTTGCGCACCGAAACCGTGCCGCGGTTGGCAGTGAGCCGGATGGCCGGCCCGCCGCCTACGTTGCCTTTCAAGGTTGCCGTGCGGCCCTGCCTTTCCTGCTGGATGGACGGCCCGAAGCCGTTGTAGGCATCTCCCCGTTCGGCTGTCGCCTGCAAGTCGAACGTGGCTTGCTCGGGAAGAATCAAATCGATCCGGCCCATGCCCGAGCGCGCCTCGATCGAAGGCATCGGCAGCGACGGCTGTAGTTGAATATCGCCGCGGTCGGTCTCCAGTTGCAGGGACTGGGTAAACTTCTCGAGCTTGATATCCCGCGAGCCCGTCACCAGCCGCACCGGCCCCACCAGGCCGGAGGCGTTGACCTGTCCGAGATCCATGCTGATGCTTCCCGGCACGGCTTGCGCGTGCAGTTCCGTATTCCGCGAGCCCTCGAACTGCAACGGCTTCGCCAGGTTCTTGAACTCCAGGGTTCCGGTGTAGGAGCCGGTAATGGTCACCTGCCCGGCGACGTTTTCCATGTCGACGTCCGACCCGCGGCTGCCTTCGAGATCGATGGTGCCCTTCACGTCGGTGGCGCGGATCAGATCGCTGTGCCCGATATCCAGCCGCACGTTCCCGTCAATGCGCGACAAGCGAACATCGGCACGGTCGCTGGCCAGTTGCACATTGCCGTTCACGTCGTTGACTTCGAGATCGTTGGAGCGGCCGTGCGCTTCGACCGCCATGCCGCGCGGCACCGTCACGTCCAGGTCGTCGGCCACCCGCTGATTGTCGGGAGCGCGGTCCTGGTTGGTGCGAACCAGCAACTGGTCGCCTTGCGGCACCAGTTCCACGGGCGTGTCTTTGTCCGTGCGATCGGCATCCTGGCGACTCCAGGCGCGGACTGTCTTGTGGCCGGTGACCGTGATTTCCTGCGTGTCCGCCCCGGTCACCTTGATATTGCCGCGCTGGTTATCGAACGTAATCCGGGTGACGCCGGCGGCTGGAGCCTTGGAGGTCACCAGGTAATCATACTGGTCGCCAAAGACTTCGAGGCCCGCCGGGTTGAAGTGAACGCCGTGCCGGTGCGCCTCCCACAAACCCGAGCCGGCGATGCAGATCAGCACCACCAGGGCCACTTCGCCGCCAGTGAAGCCGACCCCGCCCCGGCGGTGCCACAGCACGGATTCGGCCAGCCGCAGCAGGCCCCAGCCGATCAGCAGAAAGGGCCAATAGACCGCGAGCACGTCGAAAATCGGTGTCTCCGGGTGCACGTTCCGCCAGAGAAACAGTCCGCCGATCACTAACAGAAGCAGCGGGCCCGTGATGGATCGTCGTCTCATGTGGATTCTCCCGGCGTGGAAGTCGGTCCCGGCTCCGCCGGCTGTCCCGGCGCCCTGTTCCCGAACCCGCCCCTGGGCGTCCCGGCCGGCACGTTCGCGCCGGTATAAGGACTTTCCCGATACCCGCCGGGGGCGGTTGGAGGTGGCGGCGGAGGAGGAGGAGTGTAATTCCAATTCCGCGGGGGATAGTGAGGCGCCGGCCTGGCCGGCGGCGCCTCACTGCGTCCCCACAAACTCAACAACCCGAATACGATCAACAGCACCGGCCAGGTCTGGCTGAAGCCGTAAGGAGTAAAGTTGTTCAGCGCGAACAGAATTCCCAGCGTAATCAGGGTTACCGGTCCGCGGACGGCGCGCGCCAGGGATATGTCACTGCCGTTCATGGCGGACCTCCTCACGCGCCGCCGCGTTGCCTGAAATCCGTCCGTAGAGGAGCCATGCGCCGGCGGCGATCAGCAGCACGGGCCAGAAACGCGCCACGAATTCAAAATCCAGCACGTCGAGCGTGCGAAGCAACATCAGAATACCAAGCACGATCAGGGTGATCGCGGCGACCGGCGCCTGGGTTTTGGACCGCAGGTCGAGCAGGCTGGAGTATTCGTCTACCGGTTCGCCCATGCGCCGCTTGCGCGCCGTGTGATAAGCCTCGAAAACCATGTAGAACCACCAGACGGCGATCAGGATGCCAAAGACCGGCTCGAGTCCGCGCGCGGCCCGGGAATCCACCAGGCTGCACAGGATTCCGAACACGACCGCGTGCACCAGGCCCTTGGCGTACTGGCCGTTGTAAATCGCGCCGACCCCCGGGATCATTCCGAGGAAGAGCGCCAGTCCCGGAGATACGTCGGAGTAGACGTAAGGCGGGGGCGGCGGCATGCTGCCAGGTATGGGTGGAGCCTGAGGCGCGGCGCTGTATCCCGGCGCGGCCGCCGGAGCGGGAACGTGCTCTTCGCAAAACACGGTCCCGTAAGCATCGCGCCGGCACGCATCGCACACGGGCTTGCCGCAATTCCGGCAGTAAGCCGTGGCTGGCGTTTCAGGATGATTCTGGCAATTCATAACGTATCCCTCAATGTGAATCTGCCGGACGGCTGGCCGTTGGCTCGCCGCCGGGTGCTGCTTGTCCGCTTCCCGGACTGGAGTTGACAGGAAGCTTTCGGTCGTCGTACGGGCGGCTCACCCCGCTGTTTGGGGTGGATCGCCGGTCCTCGTCCTGCTGCTGCCATTCCCGCAGCGTGGTTTGAATCTGGTACACGAACTTCAGGTTGTCGTAGAACTTCACGGTTCGGCCCCAGGTGCGAGCTGCCCGGTCTTCCATCGCGGCCCAAACCGCGGATGGCTTCAGATCGTCGGGCCGCAGTTGCCGCACCGGCACCACGAACTGGGCCAGCATCGACAGCGAGATCACCGTCAGCGCCATCCCCATGGCGAACTTCGGCTGGCGAATCGGGCTCAGCAGGGCCGAAACCCACGTCCGGAACTTAGTCCGGTTCTTTGCCTTGCTCCAGGGCGCGTCGAACAGAATCCGCGTGATCAACTCGGGCGGCGGCTCGACTACGGCGGCGCGCTCGATGAACGCGAGCGCCGAGGCGGAGTCCCGCGCCAACTCGGCGCAGGCCTCGCATGCGGCCAGATGACGCTCGACTTCCGCGTTCTCCACCGGCCCCAGCGTGCCTTCCGCGTACTCGCAGATCAGGATTTCGATCTGTGCGCAGTTCATACCGCCAGCTTCTGCTTTCGCAGCAGGCGGGCCAGTTCGGCCCTGCCCCGGTTGATTCGTGATTTCACCGTCCCCTCGGGAATCTGCAGCACTTCGGCGATTTCACGATATTCCATTTCCTGTAAATCCCGCAAAATTACGGCCTCCCGCAGGTCCGGCGACAGCCTCTGCAGGGCCGCCTGAAGGATCTCGCTGGCTTCCCGGCCGGCAAGGGCGCGGTCGGGCCGCGTCGAGGCGGCCGCTCCGGCCACTTCGAGCACCGGAAGCTGCTCTTCGATAGAGTCGGTGATCCTCTCCTGACGGGTTCGGCGATAGTGGTCGATCAAAAGGTTACGCGTGACCCGCGAAAGCCAGGTGGCAAACGAGCCTTCCGTGGACCGGAACGTCTTCACGGTCCGGAAAACCCGCAAAAACACCTCCTGGGTCAGGTCCTGGGCTTCCTGGCTGCTTCCGGTGAAGCGGAAACAGAGGGAGTAGACTTTTCGGGTATGGAGCCGAACAAGCTCTTCCCACGCAGGCTCTTCGCCGTGCAGACACCGCGAAACGAGTGTGTAATCCGGGTCCAAGCTACGTTCTACCAGATTGCGCGCTCCGCCGATACCCGCTGCCGGTTGTCTCGCTCCGCCCCCCACCAGGGAGGTTCCGACATTCCCGAAACTGAGCGTCGCGGAGGCCATTGCACTCGCTTCTTTTCATATGGAGAAACGAGGCTTTTCCATGATAGGTTCAATTTTTCCGGTATGCTAGCACTTCGCGCATTCCCTGTGACAGGAGGACCGTCATTCGCCGCCATACGTGGAAGTGGATTGCCGGCGGTGTGCTTGTCTTCATCCTCGTCCTATGTCTGGCCGGCGTGCTGGTATGGAGGCGCGGGTTCGACTGGAGACTCGCCGCCGCCAGCATCGCGCGCCTCCGCTGGGGATGGCTGGCGCTCTCTCTCGCGCCGATCTTCGGGACCTACTACGGCCGCGCGCTGCGCTGGGCGGTCCTGCTGAAACCGCTGAAGCCGCACCCGTCCATCCGGAACCTGCTTTCCGCCACTATCATCGGCTTCACCGCGATCACCCTGTTCGGACGCCCCGGGGAATTTGTCCGTCCCTACCTGATTGCCTTGAAGGAGCGGGTACCGGTGACCTCCCAGTTTGCGGCCTGGGTGCTGGAGCGGATTTTCGACCTGCTGATGGCCCTGCTGGTTTTCGCCTTCGCCCTGACCCGGATCCACTCCTCCGGGGTGGAAGTGGGTGCGAGGCTGGCCTGGCTGATGGCCGCGGGCGGGCGTATTGTCGGGGTGGCCTGCCTGGTTCTGCTCGGTATCCTGCTCTCGCTGAGGCACTTCGCCGAACCGGTCCGGCGGCGTCTGGTTGCCGCCTTGCACTTCCTTCCCCACGCGCAATTCCTTAGAATAGAAAGGCTGATCGGCGCGTTCGTTCAGGGAGTGGAGGCCACCCGCAGCGACGGTGCCCTCCTGCTGGTGTTCGTGTACTCCGTCATCGAGTGGCTGCTGATTGCGGCCTGTTACTGGAGTCTGGCCCGCGCATTCTCCGGCACGCTTTCCCTCAGCCTGGTGGATGTCTTGATTTTTATGGGGTTTGTTTCCTTCGGCGCGGCCATCCAAATCCCCGGAATCGGGGGCGGCATGCAGGTCGTGTCGGTTCTGGTGCTGACCGAGTTTTTCGGCATCCGGCTGGAGTTGGCCACGGCATTCGCATTCTTCATTTGGATTCTTACATTTGTAGCAATTGTGCCGGTGGGTCTGGTGTTGGCTCTGAAAGAAGGGCTCGACTGGCATGCCCTGCGCCGGATCGGCCGTGAGGCATCGACATGAAGTGTCCGTTTTGCAATCACTTACATGACAAGGTCGTGGATTCCCGGGAAGCCCGGGAGGGCGATACCATCCGGCGCCGGCGGGAGTGCCTGGCCTGCGAGCGCCGGTTTACCACCTACGAGCGTATCGATGAAGTTCCTTACATGGTGGTGAAGAAGGACGGGCGCAGGGAAAAGTTCGATCGCCAGAAGGTGCTGGGTGGGTTGCTCAAGGCGAGCGAAAAACGCCCGGTCAGCATGACCAAGCTTTCGGAACTGGTCAATCGCGTCGAATCCAAGGTAAGCGACTCTCCGGACCGGGAGATTTCTACTACGGAGATAGGAGAATTCCTCATGGACAGCCTTCGGGAGCTCGATAAGATCGCCTACGTGCGGTTCGCTTCCGTATACCGCGACTTTCAGGACGAGCAGGCGTTCTTCAACGAGTTGAAGAACCTGGTGCGGCAGAAGCTGCCTTGAGGGGGGTATTTTGCTTTGGGGATACGGGTTCACGGTCGTGCGCGGAAATGGATGTAACCATCTCAGTTTTAAGACATCTTTAAAAATAGAGCATAACTTTGCTGGTGTAATGTGGTATTATCAGTCGGAAGTCGAACCCCGAATGCACGCGACCTTCTCGATACTTCGGGCCGAACCAGCAGAGAGTCGGTTCTTTTTCACTCAATAACCCATTTCCCAGGACATTTCGATGGAGTCTCGTCGTGTGTCAATGGGGGAGGTGAGTCTTTTGGATCATTTTGAAGATCAGTTTTTAGCGGACAATCCAGAAACCCTTGGCCTCAATTTTGAGGACGAAGCAAAGTTCTTCGACCCGGAGGCCACCCACGAAGCCGATTTCCTGCACCCGGCTCCAGTAGAGGAGTCCATTTACACGGACGACCCGGTCCGCGTGTATTTACGCGAGATGGGCGCCGTTCCGTTGCTGACCCGCGAGGGAGAAGTCGATCTTGCGCGCCGGATGGAGCGCGGTAAGTTACGGATGCAAAAGGCGATCAGCCGCTCTGCCCTGGTGCAGGGGGTGGTCGTCGATCTATCCGAGCAGATCAAGAAGGAGACGCTCGAACTGGAAAGCCTGGTGGATCTCGGGGATGTCGAAGAGGGCACTCCGGCCGATCTGAAGGTGCGCGCCGAAGCCGCCAAGCAGTTCGCCGAGATCCTGATACTCCAGAAGAAGCAGTTCCAGCTACAGGAGAAGGTGGATGCCACCCCGGTAGCCAACAAGCGTCCCCGGAAGCGGCTTTGTGCAAAACTGAACCGGGCCAAGGTGGAGACCTCGCTGGCGATCCGCCGAACCCCCTTCCGCGTCAACAAGTGGAAGGAATTTGCCCGGGAGATCGAACGCGCTGTCGAGGAGATCAACCACCTCGATAACGAAACCAAGAAACTGGAGACGCGCAACAATCCGGTCCAACAGGCGCGGGTTCGGGAACTGAAGCGGGAAATCCGCAGGCGGGAAATCGCCGCCGGCGCTACGCTGCCCGAACTGAAGCACAGTCTGACGGTGATCCGGCATGGAGAGGCGGAAGCCGAGCGGGCCAAGAAAGACCTGGTCGAAGCCAACCTCCGCCTGGTTGTGTCGGTAGCGAAGAAGTACGTCAACCGCGGCTTGCATCTGCTTGATTTGATTCAGGAAGGCAATATTGGCCTGATGCGGGCGGCGGATAAATTCGAATATCGCCGCGGCTATAAGTTCTCCACCTACGCGACTTGGTGGATCCGTCAGGCGATTACCCGAGCCATAGCCGACCAGTCCAGGACCATCCGGATCCCGGTCCACATGAACGAGAGCATGAACAAGTTCCTGCGAGCCACCCGCGAGCTGGAAAAGGAACTCGGCCGTACTCCTACAAATGACGAAATTGGCCGGCGAATGGATATCCCGGTCGAGAAAGTCCAGAAGCTGAAGACCATTTCGCGTGACCCGGTATCGCTCGAGACCCCGGTTGGCCGTGACGGCGAATCGGCCCTGGGCGATCTGATCGAAGATCGCTGGGTAGGTTCACCGGTAGACGCGGTCATCGAATCCAACGTTCGCGACGAAACCGCCGGAATCCTGAAGACCCTGTCTCCGAAGGAAGAGAAGGTAATCCGGATGCGGTTCGGGATCGGCTGCGAGCGCGAGCACACGCTCGAAGAGATCGGGCAGGAATTCGACGTCACCCGCGAGCGAATCCGCCAGATCGAGGCCAAGGCTTTGCGCCAGTTGCGCGCCCCGGAGCGGGCCCGCCGCCTGCGCGCGCTGATGGCGGCACGTTAATCCCCATTTTATGAAGGGCCGGGCACTGCCCGGCCCTTTTTCTGTTTCCTGGAGCACGGTCGCGGCATCTCAGGAACATGCATTTGAGAGGGATTCTGCCGGGCGCGGCCCTGCTGCTGGCCGCTGCCACCGTGTTCTACGCGGCCGACCAACCGAAACTGCCGCCTCCTTACGCCACTCCGTCGTCCAATAATGGCCCGCACGTGATTCCGCAGCCGGCAGGGGCACACCTCAAAGTGCCGGCGGGATTCCACATGGAGATCTGGGCCGAAGATTTCCATCGGCCGCGGTATATGATTCTAGGGCCCAACCATGAAGTCATCCTGGCGGATGCCGCGCCCAAGCCCAACGGGGCGGTTTACGTGTTCCAGGGCAAAGAGCCGCGGAAGATCATCGACGGCCTCTACCAACCGTACGGCCTGGCCTACCAGGACGGGTATCTCTATGTCGGCGAATCCGATTCGGTCAAGCGATATCCCTACGATTCGAAGACCATGACAGCCGGGAAAGGCCAGCAGATCATCTCCCTGGCGGGCATAGACAAGCACCACTGGACGCGCAGCCTGCTGATCGATCGCGCGGGACGGAAGATCTACGTCGGGGTAGGGTCGGGCTCCAACTCTTCACCCGGCGAGGATCCGCGGCGGGCGGCCATAAACCGCTACAATCTGGACGGCACGGGCCATGAGATTTTCGCCGCCGGCCTGCGCAACCCCATAGGGATCCACTGGTATCCAGGGACAGACACGCTGTGGGCGGCGGTTCAGGAGCGGGACGACCTGGGCGACGACCTCGTGCCCGATTACCTCACGCACGTCCAGCAGGGCGCCTTCTACGGCTGGCCGTACGCCTACATCGGCCCGCATGAAGACCCCACCAACAAGGGACTTCGACCGGACCTGGTTTCGAAAACTGTAGTACCTGACGAACTGCTGGGGGCGCACGTGGCGGTTCTGGACTTTGTTTTCTACACCGGTAAGCAGTTCCCCAAGGAGTATCAGGGCGGGGCATTCCTGGCTTTCCACGGTTCGTGGAACCGGTCCAAGCGCGTGGGGCAGTCGATCGCGTTTGTGCCGTTCGCGAACGGGCAGCCTTCCGGGCCGCCGAGGGAGATTGTCACCGGCTGGATGCTCGGCCCGGACCAGCACGAGGTCTGGGGCCGTCCCGTGGCTCTGCTTCAATTGGCCGACGGCAGCCTGCTGATTTCCGAAGACGGCAATCGCCGCATCTGGCACCTCACCTACGGAAAGTAGGGTAGGCCTCCGGCCTGCCCGCATTCGGGTCCATGCGCTCCGTCCATTTCCTGCACATCTGCTGTTTCCTGCTTGGCTGCGGCGCCGTTCCTGCGGCGCCCTTCTCGCACCGCCTGCACCTGCGGATGAACCTGGCTTGCACCACCTGCCACACCGCCGCTGCTACCAGCGCCGGCGCCGGGGACAACCTTCTGCCGCCCGCGGGTGTGTGCCGGGAGTGTCACCAGGACGGCAGGCAGGCGGCCGCCGCACTCCCCGCCGGCCCGGCTCCGGTGATCCATTTCAGCCACGCTTTGCACCTGCGCATGGGCAGCCTGGCGCCGTTGTTCGCCAAGGCGATCGACAGCGGGAACTACCTGCAGCCCTCAGCCTCGGTCCGTCCCCTGCTCCACGCCGCCAACGCCTGCGAAGCCTGCCATCGCGGCATGGAACAATCCGACCAGGTGACCGCCGCCGTCATGCCGCAGATGGCCGACTGCCTGGTCTGCCACACGGTCATCGACAACCCCTGGAGTTGCGAGACCTGCCACGCCAAAGACGCATCGCTCCAGCCCGCGAACCACGCCACGCCGCACTTCCTGGATGCCCACTCCACGGGCAAGCTGAATCTCGACAAGACGACCTGTGCGGTCTGCCACGGGCGCGAATTTACGTGCATGGGGTGTCACTGAAGTGTGTATCGCCGTACATCACTTGTGCGGGATCGTCCCACCCAGCCATAGGCCAAGAGGCGGAAATCTATGGAAATCCGTAGAACCGGTTTCTGGCCACCGGATTGCTCAATGGTTAGCCCAAAGGAGGAACGGCCAATGCCGATCGCGAAGATAACCGGACAGGGTTTGACGGCGATGGCATTTTCCGTCGCCCTCCTTTGGGGTTGCGTCATTACCGATGGCGTGATGGAGCGCCGGGCCTACGCGGAGCGCGCGCGGGTTCTGCATGAAATGCAGCTTTTGCAGCGGAGCACGCGCCCCGAGCCGGTCTCCGTGCCGATGCCGGTTTCACCGCGAGTTCCCCGTTCCTTTGCGGGTTGACTCCCGCCAGAGGTTACAATTGCAGCGATGGCGAAAATCGCTGTAATTCTTACGCTTCTGTTCGCCGCGGGTTGCCGCCGCGTCACCCCGAACGAGCAGATATCCCGACTCTCGGAAGAGTTCGTGTACACGGCGATCTCTTTCTCGCCGTCGTTTGCCACCAGCGTCGGGCTGCACCAATACCAGAATCAGAACCTGGATCAAAAGCTGGATGATCTCGGCCCGGCGTCCATCGACAGGCAACGGCAGTTCTATTCCGGATTTCAGCAGCGCTTGCGGGCGCTGAAGCCGGCCCAACTATCGGCCGAAGATCAGGCCGACTTCCAGATACTTCAGGACCAGACCTCGCTCGCATTGCTCGATCTCGACGAGGTGCACGGCTACCTGCACAATCCCACTCTGTACGTCGAGACACTGGGAAACGCGCTTTTCAATCCGTACGTGCTCGAATACGCTCCCAAGCCGAAGCGCTTCGAGGATATCATCGCGCGCTTGAAACTGATTCCGCTCTATCTCGACCAGGCGGGCGTGAACCTCACATCCGCGCCGGCTATCTGGACGCAGGTGGCGATAGAAGAGAACCAGGGCAATATCGAACTGGTCGACAAGACGCTGCGCGGCGAGGTTCCCGACAACCTGCGGGATGCCTACACGAGCGCGGCCGGACCGGCGCTCGACGCGCTCAACAAATTCCAGGACTACCTGAAAAACAACCTGGCGAACCGCAATGACGCCGACTGGCGGCTTGGCCAGGACAAATACATGCGCAAGTTCCGCTATGCGCTCGAAAGCGGCATCGAGGCGGATACCGCTCTCGAGACGGCCGAGCGGCGCATGCAGGCGGTGCGCGCCCATATGCTGGAACTCGCGCTGCCCCTGCATCGCGCCATGTACCCCAGACACGGCGACCACGGCGAGCTCTCGGGCGACGCGCGAGAGAACACGGTGATCGGCGAAGTGCTGGGCAAAATCGCCGAGCGCCACTCCACCCGTGCCTCGTACATGGACGACGCCCGCAAGGACCTGGCAGAGGCCCGCGCGTTCGTCCAGCAGAAGCGCCTGCTCACGCTGCCGGAACTTGCCAACCTGACGGTCGTTCCGACTCCTGAGTTTATGCGCGGCATCTACGCGGTCGGCGGGTTCGTTCCCGCACCGGCGCTCGAGCCGCAACTGGGGGCTTTCTACTGGGTGACTCCGATTCCCGACGACTGGCCGACGGCGCGTGTCGATTCCAAGCTGCGCGAATACAACTTTTACAAGCTCAAGCTGCTCACGATCCACGAAGCTATGCCCGGCCATTACGTGCAACTGTCGATCGCCAACGACGTGACGCCGCCGGCGCGGCGCCTGTTGCGCGCAGTGTACGGCAACGGCCCTTACATCGAAGGCTGGGCGCAATATGCCACGCAGACGATGCTCGACGAGGGCTTTCTCGACCATTCGCCCGAGATGGCGCTGACGTTTGCCAAGGAGGAACTGCGCGTGATCGCCAACCTGATTCTCGACGTCCGTCTGCAGATGCTGAACATGACGGATCAGGACGCGCTCGACCTGATGGAGAAGCAGACGTTCCAGGAGCGCGAAGAGGCCACCGCCAAATTACAGCGCGCCAAGCTCTCGTCCTGCCAGTTGCCGATGTATTTTCTGGGATGGAACGGGTGGCTGCGGGTTCGCGGCGAATATGCCAAAGCCAAGGGAAGCGCGTATAACCTTTCCCAGTTCAACGACATCGCGCTGAAGGAAGGCGCCGTGCCATTGCCTGTTTTAGGACGTCTGCTCCGCTGACGGGCAACCGATGAGACGGCCGGACCGTCTATACTTGTTGGCAGAGGGATGCTAGAGCACGAGGACCAGACTGATATCCCGCAGGAAACGCCACGGGAGGGTCCGCCGCCGCGAGCCGGGTTGTGGAATGCCCTTTCCTGGCTGAGGGACCTGGTCTTCTCGGTGCTGATTGCGGTGGTCCTGATCGTCTTCATCTACCAACCGGTGAAGGTGGAAGGCACCAGCATGATGCCCACCCTCACCGACCAGGAGCGGATCTTCATTAACAAGTTCACCTACCGGTTCGGCCTGGGGAGTATCGAGCGCGGCGACACGGTGGTGTTCTGGTATCCGCAGGATACGTCGAAGTCCTACATCAAGCGAGTGATCGGCATTCCCGGAGATCGCCTACGGATCGACGACGGGCACGTCTACGTGAACGGGAAGGAACTGATCGAGAACTACGTTCCGCCCGAAAATCGCGACGATTCGTCGTGGCGCGACGGACGCGAGGTCACCGTGCCGCCGAACGACTATTTCGTTCTGGGCGATCACCGGAACCAGTCGAGCGACAGCCGGATGTGGGGCTGGGTGCCGCGTGCGAACATCTACGGCAAGGCGGTGTTTGTCTACTGGCCGCTCGATAAGATGGGCCGCGTCCACTGATTGCCGTCCGCCGGTTACCGGCGGAACAGCCACATCACCAGCGAAAACAGCAGGCTCAGGAGCAGGCAGGTCATCAAAGGGAGATAGAACGTGGAGTTCTTCCCGTGGATGACAATGTCTCCGGGCAGCCTGCCGAGCCGGACCGGAAGCTTGTCCCCCAGTGTGAACAACAGCCCCACGCCTACCAGGATGAGCCCCGCCACGATGAGCAGACGACCTATGGGCATACTTTCAGCTTGGCAGAAAATGCGGCGCCGCAGCCGGCCGGTCAGTCTTTGAGCAGCGCGTCGATGGCGGCCTGGGAGATGGCCTCATCCACTTCGGAAGCGGCGCCGCTGGCTGCCACCGCGCCGATGGTTCGCCCATCCACTTTGACCGGCAGACCGCCCTGGTTCGGGAAGCCATCCGGGTAAACCAATACCTGAAGATTGCCGTCTTTGAGCTGGTCGGCGGCGGCCTTCGAAGGGCGCCCATAGAGCGCGGCATAGCGGGCCTTCTTCTGCGCGAACTGGATGGTGTTCAGGCCGGCGCCATCCGCCTTCTGCAGGAACAGGAGGTTTCCGCTTTCATCAACGATACAAAGTGTGACCTGGACATTCCGCTGTTGGGCTTCGGCTTCCGCGGCGGCCACCATCTTCTTGATGGCGGCCAGGTTCAGCCACTTCTTAGTGGGCAGATCGGCGGCGAAGGCCATCATCGCCAGGCTGAAAGCGAGCAGAGAGAGTTTGAGCATGAGGGATATGATAACAACACGCCTCGAAAGGAACAGATGGACGCGGGACTGAACGGCAAGCTGGCATTGGTTACGGGCGGCGCGAACGGGATCGGGTTCGCGACGGCGCGGCTGTTGGCGGAAAACGGCGCCTCGGTGTGGATCCTGGACCTGGAGCGCGAGGACCCGTGGTCCGCCGCGAGGCAGATTGGCGCCAAAGCCTGCGCCGCCGACGTGACCAACCGCGAATCGATCGACGCCGCCTTCGCCGCGGCCGGAACACCGGATATCGTGATTGCCAACGCCGGGATCGCTTCCGAGGCCGACTTCTGCGAAGTCACGACGGCGGAGTGGGAGCGCATCGTAGCGGTGAACCTGACCGGAGCGTTTCACACGGTACAGGCGGCCGCGCACCGCATGAAGCCGCGGCGCAGCGGTGCGATCGTGCTGACAGCTTCCACCAATTCCTTCGACGGCGAGGCCCGGCTGGCTGCCTACAACGCGAGTAAAGCGGGGCTGCTGGGGCTCGTCCGCACCGCCGCGAACGAATTGGGGCCGTACCAGATCCGGGTGAACGCGGTTTGTCCGGGGCTGATCCGGACGCGGCTCACGGAGCGGCATTTTTCGAGCCCCGAAATTCTGCGCGATTACTTCCGACAGCTTCCTTTAGGGCGCGGCGGGGAGCCCAAGGAAGTGGCCGCCGCGAGCGTCTTCCTGGCGTCGGATCTGGCGTCGTACATCACGGGCGCCACGCTGTTCGTGGATGGCGGGCAGATGGCGGCGAAGTTCGGCACGTGGACCGATGGTGACGCGGAATTCGAGGATGGGCGCTGGCGGTTGCGCTAGTAGGGCGAAATCCGCCAAGCTCCAAAAATGGGCCTGCATCGCTTGTATGCTCGGTGGAGCACGCAAAACAGGGGAGATCTATTGCGCAAAGCAACGGCTTTGGGACCGCCGGCTAGGCCAAGGTCCGAGACGGGGACGATACGTCCAGGTGTGCGGAGTTTCAGGGGAGCGCGCCCTGGAGGGGTCCATGGAGAGACCCCCGTTGTGTCTTAACCTTGAGTGCTGATACAATTCCGTCCGAAATTGTAGGTAGACCGTGGATCGTATAATCAATAAAGTCGAAACCAATTGTAGATTTCGCCCCTCGTCTGTCGAGCTAAGTGAGTTCGATGTCGTGATGTGCCCGAAGAAGTTTTCTGGTATTGCAATGGATGATTGTGTGCTGATACTGAATGTGCACGGCATGTACAGTTTTCGGGCTCAACTACCGAATCTAGATTCACTTCCAATCGTTCTCTTTAAGCGTCCTGTTCCAGTAGACAGGGGATTTCTGCAACGTTATTTCGCAGAGAACCACGATAACCCGTATGCTCTCTTCAATGCGATTGCGGTACTGTCAAGGAACCAACCAGTTGCGTTTCTAAGCCAGCTCCCTCCCCTGTTGTATTCCAAAGACAGGACCGCATTTCTAAAGCTCGCAGAGATGGCCGAAATTGGTGACGTTGTGTTCTCCTTCGACCGAGAGAGTAACCTTGCGCGCATGATCCGCCGTGTTGATTATTCGCATTGGAGCCACACGGCCGCCTATGCGGGTAACGGAAGACTCGTCGAGGTTACCACCGGTGGGCTTTCCGAAACCCCCATTGAGTCGCTCTATCGACCATCGTTAGATATTGGCTTATACAGGCCAAGGGTCAGGCCAACAGTGGATCAAAAAGCCGTGATGGAAGACTACATAAAGGCATCTCTGAAGAGGGGGATTGCCTACGATTGGATGGGGGTTCTCCGGACCTATCTGAGAAAGCGCTGGCGCATCCCACTAAGAGCGCCACCAACTCCTGGTGACCTGATTTATGCTAATTTTCTTGAGCTGATAGCTTATGCCTAGACTACCCATGTCCGGACCACCGGACGGCCGTTCGGCATATCACTTGCGCGGACTCTGCATCTCAGAGACCTCAAGGCGCTGGGAAACACGCCGCCTCTCGCTCCGCAACATAGATCCCGTGATGTCCCCGCCCATCCTATTTGCCGTATCACGCGCGTTGCTCTCTTGTTCCGGCGCTCGTCGCCAATCAACGGAACGGGGACGTCCAAGGGATTTAACCCCTGGCGGCCGTGAGCAGGCGAGGATGAGGGGGGATCGCCGCGAGAGATTTTGTATGGTTCGCCACCTCTTAGCTGAAGGATGAGACACCAGAAGGCGATCGATGGGGGACCGATCCGTACCCCACTGAAGAGGAACGACCCGGCACGGAACAGAGCGCGCCGCGCTAGTGCCGCGGCAGTGACGACGGCGGCGGAACTCCGGGGCCGCGGCCGGCCTGCCGCGAAGGTACCACGTAGAGCGTCAGGAAGATGAAGTCGCTCCCGCCGCCGAGGGAGCAGCGGAACTGAAGATAGCCCGTCATGCTGCCGATTCGGAGGTCCACCCGGTAGATGCGCGCCAGCGATCCGGGCTCGAGGCCGGCGAACACAACCGTCGAGTTGGTGCAGGTCATCGGCGAGGCCAGGCGAGCCAGCGGTTCGGTGGAAGGTGCCAGTGTGCCCACCGGAACTTCGGGACTTACGGGCCCCAGCCCTACGGCAGAGACGTGAATGAGTTCGCCCGGATGCGTGGGGCTGGCGTTGCTGACCAGGGTGCTTCCGTTCTGGTGCAAGACATCGCCGGCGCGCGGTCCGGTGGTGATGAGGATGTCCGCCGTGGGGAAATCGAAGGGCGAGTGGACCCCGGATGCCTGCACCGTGAGCGTCTGGTTGCCGGCGGGTTGGATGTTCCAGGGGACGAGAAAGCCGACGCTCGTCGGGCTGACCTGCAAAACGGGAATGTTCTGATCGCCGATCAATACACCGACTCCGCCGAGCGAGGTGGGCACGGGAGGAGTCGCCTGGAAGGACGTGTCCGAGAGGCCGGCTCCGTAGACGGTTGCCGCCAGACCGGCATCGGTGGCGGCACCGGACGCGAGGTATGGCGTGCGCCCGATGATTTCGACCTGATTTCCCGTCTCGGCATCGATCTTGAGCAGCCTTCCCTCGTTGCTCTCGGCATAGACGATGCCTCCGTTGCCGGAGAGGACCGCGGCGGCAATCCATCCGGGCTCGTTGGTCAACTGGCGCATGCCCGTGCCGTCCGTCTGAATGACCCAGGCCTGGCCTCCGCGCAGAAACAGGGCGCGCGTGCCATCCTCGCTCAGTCCGCTGACGGTAGCTTCGCCGGTCAATACCAGTTGATCCTGCTGCGTCTGAAGATTCAAAAGGCGAACGGCATCGGCAGTTCTATAGAGGACCAGCGTGCCGCCGGCATCGATGGCCAGCGGGGTGGCGTTTGCTACAGGAAAGGGCTGGAGATCCTGGCTGGGACGAGCGATATAGGCCGTGGCGCCAAGGGAGAACAGGGCGGTGCCGTCGTTCGCGATGACGCGGCCTCCCGGTGGGAAGACCGCCGGCCAAGGCCCGGTGACGGCGGGAAGAGAGATCGGCGTCTGCTGCCCGGTCTGTAAGTCCAGAAACAGCAGCGATGCCGCGCTGAACACGCTTTGGGTAGTGTCGGCGATGGCGTAACGCCCTACGGGACTCAGATAGACATAGCCGGGAAGCTCCTGCTCGCCCGCGGCCGAGATCAGGTCCGTGGCTCTCAGCAGCCCGCGGCAAGGGCCCGAATAACTCAACTGGCCGGGCGCCGCGACCGTTTTGCCGTCCGAGGTCACTTCCGCCGCGTCCAGCGAATACTGGGGTCCGGTCACGCAGTTGCCCGTGGCGGGCGGAAGGATCTTGTCATGCAGGCGGAACAGGCGCACGCCCGTTTCGTCCGCCACGAAGAGCTTGCCGTATGCGGGCTGGCCGGCGCCCTTCAGGCTGAGGGTGGATGAGAAGTAAACGACGGAGCCGTCCGACGGTGCGGCCATGCCGCTGAATTGCGCCCAGAGCGGCGCAACCGCTGCTGCGACCATGAGAAAGCGAAGTACCAGGGCCAAGGGCTATTCCAGCTCCCAGGTGCGGAAGCGGAACTGGTGCTCCACCATGTCCACGCGTTTTCCGCGGAAGCGCACGCCTTCCAGTTCGAGCCGGGTGCGCTGCTCGAGGCCGGCTTCGTACTTCAGCTTGATGGCGCCGCCCGATCCGACGACGCGCTGCCAGGGAAGCGTGCCGCCGCTGGTGCGCAGCAACTGCGCCACGTGCCGGTGATACAGCGGATAGCCGGCGGCGGCCGCGACCTGCCCATACGTGGCGACTTTGCCGCGCGGAATCTGGCGGATGACCTTGCGGAACGCAGCGTCCCGCTGTTCGCTTTTGGGAGCGCGCATCAGGCGCCGGACGAGATCCTTCATCGCAGTTCCTTGTAGCGGTAACAGGTCACCAGGTGGTCGTTGACCATTCCGGTGGCCTGCATGAAGGCGTAACAGATGGTGGAACCGACGAACTTGAAGCCGCGCCGCGCCAGGTCTTTGCTCATGGCGTCCGACTCCGTGGTGCGCGCCGGGACGTCGGCGAGGTTGTTCCAGCAGTTCTGGAGCGGCCGGCCGCCGGTGAACCGCCAGATGTAGGCGTCGAAGGTGCCGTGCTCTTTCTGCACGGCAAGGAACGCCTGCGCGTTGATCACCGCGGCGGCGATCTTCAGGCGGTTGCGCACGATGCCTTCGTCCAGAAGCAGGGCCGCGCATTTCTTATCGCCGAAGCGCGCCACCTTTCGCGGATCGAAGCCCGAGAAAGCTTTTCGGTAATTCCCGCGTTTGTGCAGAATGGTGGACCAACTCAGGCCCGCCTGCGCTCCTTCGAGCACCAGGAATTCGAACAGGAGACAGTCTTCGTGCACCGGCACGCCCCACTCCCGGTCGTGGTAGGCGGCCATCTCGGTGGTGGCGGCCCATCCGCAGCGCGTCACCGCGGCCTGGTCACTGGCATCGGGCGGCATGCAGCAACTCCTTGTCGATGGAGAGAACGAGGCACCCCGGTCCTTCGAGTTTATCGAGCATCAGGCCGTTCCAGAAGAGCTGCGCGCCCTGCGCCCAGGCGGGGGGTACCGTGACGCGCATTTCCGTGACCGTGCGGCTGACGATCTGGACCTGCTTTTCGGAGGGCAGGTACTCCGCCTGCACGCGCGCCGTGACCAGCGGTTCGCGGCGCGGCAGAAGCACCCGCGTTTCGACGCGCATGCGCTCGCGGCCACGCTCGACGGTGACCACGACGGGTTTCTCTTCGGTGTACTTCGCCATGGCCTGAATATACTGGCGCGCGTCCCCGATCGGCCGCCCCTCGAGTTCCAGGATTCGGTCGCCCACTTTGAGCGGTCCACTGTACTTCGGGGGCAGCATTGAAACCAGCACGCCGGGGCCCGGGTCGGTGGGGTGGAAACCGAAACCGCCCAGGTCGAGCGCCGCGCTGGGAGCGGCGGCGATGCGCGTCGAAGGAAGCACGTCGTTGCGTTCGCCGGCATCGAATTTGGTCATCCGGATCCAATAGCAGCCGGCAAACGCGGGTGAGTTGGTCTCGCAATCGATGCGGGCCGGAAACGGCTCGCGGCTGCGCGCTCCCATCCACGCGAGAAGCGCCGCGTCGGTGAGGGACTGGTCTGCGGCGCGCCATTCGACGTGGATGCCGGCGTCGTCGAGCCTTGCGGCCAGCGCCTGATCCCCGGCGCGATTGCCGACCCAGAGCACCGGAACGTGCTGGAAATTGGCGCCGAAAAGGCGGCCGGTATCGATGGCCGGCTGCGGCGAACCTTCGATGGCGATCGCGGCGGCCCACAGGTCGGGCACGCGCGAAACGGTGTAGAAGACCAGCGCCGCGGCTCCGCCACGGCCCGCCAGGTACACGCGATCGGGATCGATGCCGCCGGCGGCCTCGGCCTTGCGCACGGCTTCCGCTACTGCCAGCGCGCGGGCATCCGGGTTCTCCGCCGGGCCGGGCGTGATGACGCGCCAACCGGCGCTCTTCGCGAGGGCTTCCCACTGCGGCGCGTCGGCCGCATCCACCAGCGCTATGGCGGGCGCTTGAGAGGGGCTCCGGGCCGCCGCCAGGCTGCAGGCCAGAAGGCTAATAATGCCGCAGGCGGGAACGGATCTTTTTGGCCAGCTTTTCGATCTCATCCGTCTTCTTCAGGGTATCCAACGACAGGACGAAGCGGTCGCCCTTCTGGAGCTCGACCTGCAGTTGCTGCGCGAGATCCGAAAGCCGGGCAGCGTCCTTGAGGTTCTGCTCGTAGTCGGCCTTGAGGATCTCGTCCCTCTGCAGTTTGCCATTGGGCAGGTGCGTGTCTTCCTGTCCCGTTTCATCCGCGGTTTGCTGCGGCAGCGCCGCCGGGGCGGCCGCCATCATCAACGCGAGCGCCCAGCGCCCAAGCCGTAGTTTCATGGCAGAACCTGCCCTTATCATAGCCAATGAAGAAGAGGCCGCCGAATGGTCCTTGTTATCATGGAACAAATATATGGAGGAAGTAAAAGTAGGGATCGTCGGGCTGGGCAACGTAGGCTCGGGGACGCTCACCATCCTGGCCGAGAACTCCGAATCGATCGCCCGAAAGCTGGGTTTCCGGCTCAAGGTGGCGGCCGTGTGCAGCCGTTCGGTCCACACCAGGCAGATTCCCGCGGCGCTTGACGGCGTGTTCCGGACCGCGGACTGGCGCGAGGTAGTGGCCCACCCGGAAGTGCAGATCGTGGCCGAACTGGTGGGCGGCACGGGCGTGGCGGCGGAGATTCTCGATGCCGCCATCGCGCACCGCAAGTCGGTGGTGACGGCCAATAAGGAGCTGATGGCGGCGTGCGGCCCGGAGATCTGGGACCGGGCCATCCACGCGGGCATCAACCTGGCGATGGAAGCAAGCGTGTGCGGCGGAATCCCGATCCACGCGGTTCTCCGCGAGGGCATTTCGGGCGATCGCGTCACGGCGCTCTACGGCATCCTCAACGGCACCTGCAATTACATCCTCACGGAGATGGAAAAGCGCCACCTGCCGCTCGCGGCGCTGATCGAAGAATCGCAGCGGCTGGGCTACGCCGAGGCTGACCCGAGCGCGGATATCGACGGCTACGACGCGCGCTCGAAGCTGGTGCTGCTGGCGGCGCTGGCGTTCGGCGAAAAGATCACGCCCTCCGACATCTTTATGGAGGGCATCCGCCGCATTTCGCCGCTCGATTTTCAATACGCCCGCCAACTGAACCACACCATCCGCCTGATCTGCGGCGCGCGAAAGCTGGAGGACGGCCTGGTCCTGTTCGTGCGGCCCGCGCTGATTCCTTCGTCGACCATCCTGGCAGGGGTGCAGGGCGCCTACAACGCCGTTTGGGTGAAGGGCCAATATGGCGAGGACACGTTCTATTACGGGTGGGGCGCGGGGGCGCGTCCCACAGGCGTGGCGGTGGTGAGCGACCTGATGCGCGTGGCACGGGAGATTCGCAGCGGCAGCCCGGAGCGCGTGTCTCCCTTCGCGCACGAGCGGCTGGGCGAGTACCGCCCGGTTTCGGTCACCCGGCAGAAGCGCGCGTACTACCTGCGCTTTCGCGTGGAGGACCGCCCCGGAATCATCGCCGGACTGGCGGGCATTCTCGCCAGCAAGCAGATCAGCCTGGAAGCCGTTCTGCAGGAGCCCTGCACGACCAAGGACGACCTGCCGTTCGTGATCACGGTGGAGCCGACTTCGGAGCAGTCGATTCGCGAAGCCGTGGAGGAAATGGCGCAGCTCGATTTCATGCGTGAGGCTCCGCTGGCCCTGCCGATGGAAACCGCGCTATGAAGCTGGCTGCCGGTTGCGCCGCGCTGGTGCTGGCCGGGGTCCTCGCGGCCCAGGTGGCCACGCAGGCAAACTCCGGCTACCGCACCGCGCAGCAGAGGCAGGCTCTGGCACGGAGCCTGGGCCGGCCGAACCGGGATGAAATCCAGCGGCCCCGGGAACTGGTTCGGACGATGGGGATCGAGAGGGGCATGACGGTGGCCGATGTGGGCACCGGGATCGGCTACATGCTGCCCTTCCTCAGCCGCGCCGTGGGACCGGAGGGCAGGGTGATCGCGGAGGACATCTTCGACGATTTTCTGGCCGGCGCCCGCCAGCGCGCGGAGAACCAGCACCTGGAAAACATCACATTCCTCAAGGGCACGGCCACCGACCCGGGCCTGCCGGAAGGGCAGTTGGATACAGTTCTGGCGCTCGATGTGTACCATCATTTCGATTACCCGGAGAAAATGCTGGCAGCCATTCACAAAGCGCTGAAGCCGGATGGGAAACTGATAATTGTGGAGTATTACAAGCGTCCCGACGCCATGCCGAACGGGATGGCCATGACTCACATCCGGCTGGATATGCCCGACGTCATCAAAGAGGTCGAAGCCAATCACTTTCACCTGGTCATGGAGAAAGAGACCATCCGGAATTCCCAGTATCTGTTGATGCTGGAGAAACATTAGGTTGTCACACATGCAAAAGGTTTTACGATACGGATTGCACGCGCTGTTGCCGATGGCGCTTTTGCTGCCGCTGAGCGCCCAGGATACGGGCATTACCAAGCAGCAGGCCGATGAGATCATCAACGAACTCCGGCAGATCCGCCAGCTTCTCGAGAAGCAGGAGAAGCCGGCAGCGGCGGCGCAGGAGCAGGCGCCCACGGAGGTGAAACTGAATCTCGACGGGGTCGAGATGCTCGGTTCCAAGGACGCTCCGCTGACCATGGTGGAGTTCACCGACTACCAGTGCCCGTTCTGCGAGCGGTTCCACCTCACCACGTTTCCCGAGTTGAAGAAGGAGTATATCGATACCGGGAAGGTCCGGTTCTACAGCCGGGACATGCCGCTCGATTTCCATGCCAATGCCATGCGCGCGGCGCAGGCGGCGCGCTGCGCGGCAGACCAGCACCAGTTCTGGACGCTGCGCAGCATCATGGGCTCACACCCCGATAAGCTGGACATGGCCAGCATAGCCGGCTATGCGACGGACCTGAAAATGGACGTTCCGACGTTCCGCAGTTGCGTGGAAAGCGGGAAGTACAAGAACGCCGTGCAGAGCGACGTGATGGAAGCGATGAAAATCGGCGCAACGGGGACGCCCACGTTCGTCATCGGCAGGAGCACGGCAGAAGGCGTGGATGGCGAGCTGATGATCGGGGCCATGCCTTTAGGCATGTTCCAGGACAAGCTGAAGGCCTTGGCGAAATAGCGGTCAGCGCGCGGCGAGGTCTTCGAGGAAGATGCGCCGCGCCTCTTTGTATTCCTCTGGCAGCATGGGGCCGAGGGCGGCCGAGCGCGCGGCCGCGGCCCGCTCCTCCCCGAACGTCCGGTCCGCCGACTGAAAGGCCAGGACGCACGCTTCCACCAGTTCCACGGAATAGGCGCCGGCTGCGTCGATCGCCTGGTTGGCGTGGCTGAGGATCTCTTCGGCCATCCGGACGCGCGCCGGCGCCTGTTCGACCATCCCGCGGCGGTCTCCCAAAGCCAGGTGCGGTCCGAAGGCCCGGACCAGCGACGTCCAGCGGTCGAGCACGATCAGCGCGCCGTAACGGTGCGTGTCGAGGGTCATCTCGTAGGCAAACGCCGCCCCTTTGCCGCGGCCTTCGAGGCGCCGCAGCGCGAGGCCGGCCGCATTCAATTCGCCCGAGAGCGAGTCGATGAAAGCGGCTACGCACCCGAGAAACTGCTGTTCGGAAAGGCTCGGAAAACGGGTGATGCGCAAGGGATCAGGCCAGGTGGTCGCCGAGGGCGCGTTCGACTTCCTGCAGGTCCACGGGTTCGCCTCTGTTCAGCCGGGTGAGCAGGGAGTCGATGATCTCCTTGGCTTCGTCTTTGCGGAAATTCTTGATGAAGCCGTCGAAGAAATGCTCGCCGGCCATGGCGTGGTTGATTTCGGCTTCCTTGTTGTGGTCCTGGAGCTCTGTGAAGTAGACCACGCGATACTTGCCGGTGTACTCGGTTTCCCGGTAGATCTCGAACATCACCTTGTCGGCTTCAAAAAGCATAGACTCTTATACTGACACAAGGTGTGGTGCGGATGAGAGGACTTGAACCTCCACGGAGTTGCCCCCACTAGGACCTGAACCTAGCGCGTCTGCCAATTCCGCCACATCCGCACGATCGGTGGCGATTCCATTGTTCCAGACCGCAGGCCGCCGAGTCAAATACAATACAGTTCCGGAAACCGAACCGGCCGGCGCGCCTCAGTGCATGGTTGCGGCAATGATCCAGCAGAGTCCGAGCACCACCGCCCCGGCCACAATCGCGGCGGCGACGTTCTTTTCCACCACGATCTGCTTCCACAGGTCGAACGGGAACAGCCGGGAAACGATCGAGAACGCCACGCCGAAGACGATGATGCCGAGCGCGGCGAAGATCACCGCGTTGAGGAGGGGAAAATCGGTCATAGGCGGTGGGTGAGCCAGGCGCGCCAGCAGTCGAGGCCTTCGCCCGTGGTGCAGGAGACCTTCAGGATTTCGATTTCGGGCTGCACGCGGCGCGCATTCTCGCAGGCCAGGTCCGCCTGGAAAGGAACGTACGGCAGCAGGTCGATCTTGTTCAGCACCATCACGTCCGCGTGGTGGAAGGTGGCCGGATACTTCAGCGGCTTGTCCTCTCCTTCGGTGACGCTCAGCAGGACGGCCCGCGCTTCTTCTCCCAGGTCATAGCTGGTGGGGCACACCAGGTTGCCGACATTCTCGAGGAAGAGGATTTCCAGTTCGTCGAGGTTCCAGCCCTCCAGAGCGCGCTCCACCATGCGGGCATCCAGGTGGCAGGCGCCGCCGGTCGTGATCTGGCGGACGGGGAATCCGAAGCGGGCCAGGCGGCGTGCGTCATTATCGGTTTGGATGTCGCCGGTCAGGACCGCCACGCGCCGCGAGGCGTCGAACCCGGCCAGCGTGCATTCGAGCAGGGCGGTCTTGCCGGAGCCGGGCGAGCTGATCAGGTTGACGCAGAGTGTGCCGCGCGCGCGAAACTTCTCGCGGAGCCCGGCGGCAATCCGGTCGTTTTCGTTGAGCACCTTACGTTCCAGCGGCACGCGCATCAGGGTTCCTCCAGTTCCAGGTACGTCAATTCCATTTCATCACCCCCGGAGGCCTCTGTGTCGGACGATCCGCAGGCGGAACATGCGGGATTCCACGATTCCACACGAAACACGGCGCCGCAGGCCCGGCAGCGGCGCATCCAGGGCCGGAACTCGAAATCGAACGCCAGGGGGTCGAGGTCGCTTCCGGCAACCAGGGCCTCCAGGCAGAAGCGCAGGGATTCGGGCTCCACTCCGGAAAGCTCGCCGATGCGCAACCCGGCGCGCCGGGGATGGGTGCCGGGCCTGGCGGCGGCCTCCGCGCGGACTGCCTCCAGTACGGCTGCGGCAATGCTCAACTCATGCAATCTTCACTGTAAAGGCATTGCGCGGGGCGCGGCAACCGCTGGTACAATGAAGGGGAACCAGCGGGAGTAACTCAGTGGTAGAGTCACAGCCTTCCAAGCTGTTGGTCGCGGGTTCGATCCCCGTCTCCCGCTCCATCTTTTCAACAACCTGCAAGTCTCCTAGCTTCGATGCGGCGGTTGAGCAACGCTCCTTCGACTCCAACCTGTCGCAAGTTCCACCGCTCCCTCGATCACTCCCCGCGCTGAGACCCGCCAGTTACCCCTGTGCAAAAGAGAAAGGGCATCGACTCGGGGTATAGTTCAGGGAAATTTCCTGATCCGGCGGCAGGGACCTGGCCGGCGCCTCCGGATCGGGTGTTACTTCGGCTCGGCCGCGGGCCGGAGCATGGTTTGTTTACGCCCAGCTCTGTATGTCAGGGCGAGTCCAATCGCGCCGAGGTAAGCCCGCAATATTTCCACTTTGTTCTTGGCCGGAGTCCGGCGAAGGGCTTTTATATAGCTCACGATAGCGTCACAAACGGTCAGCGCGCGAACCACCAGGCAGATCCCTAATCCGAAGTGCTTTCCGAAGAATTGGAGCCTGCTCCGGTAATACGTGAGCACCATCTTGGCCGCCCCCTTACGGTTTGTCTGGTTTCTGTAGTGAATCACCTCGGCCTCTGAGTAATAGAATACTTTCCAGCCAGCGCGAACGATGCGGCAACACCAGTCGCCGTCCTCGTAGTACATGTAAAACTGTTCATCCAGCAAGCCGACGGTTTTCGCTGCCTCGGCTCTCACCATCATGCAGGCGCCCGTCACCCAACTTACCTCCTGGGTGGAATCGAAGAGCTGATCCCGCACGATCGGAGACAGCAGCGTGCGGAGCACGCCGCTTCGGAAGTACTCAAACTTATGGACGGCGCTTTTTCCGCAGGACCACTGCAAGCTCCCGTCGGGGTTCAACAGCTTGCAGCCCAGCGCTCCGACGTGGGGCTGGTCGTCCATATACTCAACCATCTGCTGGAATGCCCTTCCAAGCACGACCGTATCGTCATTCAGCAACAGCAAGTATCGACCAGTGCATAGCTGAAGAGCGCGATTATTGCTACGACTGAATCCTTGCACGTCCTGGTTCAGAATCACTCGTGTACCTGGAAACCGGCTTCGGATTGCGGACTCGATCGCCTGAACCGATTCGGGGCAATTGATGACAACGTATATCTCGAACGTTATGTTGCGGGTTGTATCGTAAATCGACCGCAGACACGGCAGGATGAGGCGGACTTCTGAAGTGACGATAGAGATGCTCAGATCTGGCATAGAGGTATAGGGGTTGTGCGCCTCCAGTTCACGGACGGCCGCCACCGGAGCGCGCGGCTTATCTGAGTCGAGGCGCTGCGTCGAAAACATGTCTTGGTGCTGCTATCTTCGGCTTTCGTGCGGAGAGGGCGCGCCTCACCATATTGCCGCCCAGCAAGAGCGATGCCCTCGCGGCCAAGCCGGCCGCTGCCAACAGGATCGCCGGACTGATGGACGACCGGATGTGGTGCTTCCGGTAGTAACGGTAGACGCTCCGGTGGAACGCTATAACCAGGCGGGCATTTTGGGCCGAACTTCCACCCTCGTAGTGGATGACGACGGCTGCCGGCACGGCGAACACCTTCCACCCCCTTTGTTTGATCCGGAAGCACAGATCGGCGTCTTCCCAGTACATGAAGAAGCCCTCATCGAAGCCGCCGAGTTCCCGAAACACATGGGCTCTCACCATCAGGCATGCGCCGGAGACCCAGTCGACCTCGAATGGCCGGTCGGAAGGGTGAACGCGGCTGAGCAGATACTTCCGGGAGAACCGATTCCCAGGTAAGAGCCTGGTGACCAGCGTTCTTCGTCCAAAGATCGCATTGATCGGCCCGGGGAAGCTCCGGGCTACGCCCTGGTCCGTGAGATCAGGGTAGACCAGGCGCGAGGTCACCACGGCGGCGTGCGCGTGCTCGTCCAGAAACGCGGTGAGGGTCTGCAGTGCGTCGGAGAGGACCTCCGTGTCGCTGTTGAGAAACAGCAGATACTCGCCAAGCGCCGCGCGCGCGCCCAGATTGCAGCCCTTAGCGAAGCCATCGTTCCGCTTGCTTGCGATGGCGCGGACCTGCGGAAAGTCCCGAGCGAGCATCGCCAGGCTGCCGTCCCGCGATGCGTTGTCGACTACGACAGCTTCGAAGGGAATCTGTTGATCGCACGTGTACAGCGCCGCGAGACAACGGGAGAGATGATCCCGCCCGTTATAGCTCACGATGATGATGGAGACTTTGACCATTGTCTTCGGGCTCCAGCCTTAGGGTCTTCAGGAGACGGCAACCGGAAGAGGACGCTGCTTTCGCCCACGCTTTCGCCTCCTCCACACGACGAACGTCGTCTTGAGATACTGGCCTCTGCGAAACACCCGGTTCAAGGGGACGTAACATGCATTCAATACCGGAGCGGCCGGCCGCCATTTCAGCAGAGCGTCCGAGGTCCGCGTGATCACGGTGGACACCGGCGCGGGAAGCGCGAACAAGACACGGTAGAACCTAACCAGAATTTTGAAATAATTCCTGAACATCAATGTTTGTGCGGGAGATAGGGTGTCGAGACGCACCTCCGATGGTGAAAAGAAGTCGGTTTCCAGATCTGCTGGTGTGGGGCTGCGAAGGAAACCTTCTCGCCGGCACAACTCCGCCAACTGCGTGCCCTGATACGGCTGGTATATCGTCACCTGTATCTGGTCGACCTTCACTTCGGCGTTTATCTTGACGGTCTGTAGAATCCGGGCGGGGGTCTCGTACGGGATTCCCACCATGTTAAAGGATTCGGTGGTCAGCCCGGCCTCGCGACTGAGAGCGAATGCCCTTCGGATGTCGTCATTGGTGAGATGCCTGCGCAGGACGTCGTTGACTATCGTCTCGCTGCCGCTTTCCACGCCGAACTTGATCAGATAGCAGCCCGCCCGTTTGAGCAGGGCCATCATCGGAGCGTCTACGAGGTTCGCCCTCGCGTTGCAGCCGAAGGGCAGCCCGACCTCCGCCGGATATCTTGCGGCGAACTCCTCGGACCACTTCCGATTCAGGAATAGAATGTCGTCATCGAAGATCAACCGGGTGATGAAGGGGTACGTCCGGAGGACTTGCTGAATCTCGGAGATCACGTGGTCCACGCTTCGATAACGGACTTTGCCGCTGGTGTTGTCGTTAATCTTCCGGACCAGGTGATTGCAGCAGTACGTGCAATCATACGGACAGCCCCGCGCGACCATGAAGCTGCCCCTGCCCTCGCGCTCGGCATAGAGATTCTCGTAATCGAAAATGCTCCGGTCGGGGAAAGGTAGCTGGTCGAGGTTCTGAATCAGCGGGCGGATCGGATTCCTCGCGATGTCTCCGTTGCGCTTCACCCATAGATTCCGGATGCTCGTGGCGTCGTGATCGAGCTGCATGGACTCGCAGACTTCCCGCAGCGCGTCTTCGCCTTCGCCCCGGCAGATCATATCGATTCCGGGCTCGGAGATCACCTCGTCGGGCGCGATGGTCGCATGGATTCCCCCGCAAATCGCCGGTATTTGAACACCGGCCTCAACCAGCCATCTGGAGTACCTCTTGACGAGCGGGAACATGTGGGACGTGGCGGAATACGCGACCAGGTCCGGCGCGGCGGACCTCACCCTGGCGATGAAATCGTCCTGGTGGATATCGGTTGTGATGTGGTGCAAGGCCGTGTCATGGCCGTCCTGCTTCAACACGGCCGAGAGCAATCCAACGCCGACGTAGAAGTATCCTCCCCAGTCGGGACGATGGAACAGAACGTCTGGATAGATGAACAGGACCTTCAACGTCGTGTCCTCCTCGTTCGGCGCAGGCGGGCGGGCCTCACAAGGGCGTGCCTGCGCTCGATTCCCGTTCTCCCCCGGATGCCGCGCCGGCCGCACAGGGGGGCAGATTAGAGCCCGCCGCCGAATCTCAATCGACAGGCGTCGGCGTTCGCCAAAGGCCGTCTGGACGCCGCCGGCAGTACCAGATGGTCCAGTTCTCGCGATTCATGCTTTGCTGGTCTTTCACGGACAGGAAATAGATGTATTGGCCATCGGCGGTGAGTGATGCATGTCCCGAGAGAGGCAGGTTCGGAAACACCTTCGCCGGCGTGCTCCAGCTTCCATCGGGTTGAATGCTGGACCGATAGATCTGCTGAATTCGGGTGAAGTACAGATCCTTCCCGTCCGCTGTGAGGAAAGGCTGGTGGTTCGCTGTCCTGGAAGGATTGCGCTCGTTGATGGGGTAGGGCATCTTCCCGGCTTTGCCCCAGCGCCCATTGACCTTCTTCGAAAACATCAGTTCGAAGCCGAGGCCGTCACCGCGATTGCGGGCGAAGTAGAGCGTCCCGCCGTCTGCACTGACACAGGGCGTCTCCTCATTCGCATCGGAATTGATATTGGGTCCAAGGTTCTGCGGAGGGCCCCAGAGGTTGTCCCCGAGCCGTTCCGAGACGTAAATGTCGCCGGAGCCGTATCCGCCGCGGTAGTCACGGATGACGTAGTACATCTGTTTCCCATCGAAAGATAACTTGGCCGCGAAGAACGAATTCACGTCCTTGACGTAGACCCTCTCCGGAGGACCCCATGTTCCGCCGGCGCTCCGGACGGATTTGAACGTCTCAAACTCGAGTGCGCTATCGCTGCCCTTTCGGATTGGACCCTTAATCTTCAAACTGTCAGGCTTAATCCGCCCGAACAGAATGTCCCGATGATCTTTGTTGGTGTAAGGCATGTACGCGAAGTACAGTTCCTTGCCATCGGGCGTGATGAACGCCGAGTCCTGCCAACCCGGGGTGTTGATCCGGTTAGCGTAGGCGCCCGTCGTCGGCGTGAGCGGCTTCGCCGCCGCCGCGCCTTTCGCGGCCCCCTCCGATGTGACGGAGAGATCATCCAGCCACGCGGCACCGGTCTTCCCGCCAACGATGAAGAAAAGATATGCCTGCGAGAACTGTGGGCCCAACTGCAGCGTCTTGCGGAATTCCACGAACTGGTTCTGCACGGACTCGGGGAAAATGATCCAATCGTCCCGGTCTGTTTTGAGAAGAAGCCCCGCACCACTCGAGCCCAAGCCCGCCATCATAGCGCGGCCGCTGATCGTGATCTCCTTTCCCTTCAAATCCGCGGGGTTCAAGTACGTGAAAACGCCGAACCCCTCGTCGGTGTTATGCTTGTTCGGCGCGAGTCGAAGGCTATACTTGCCGGAGTAGACGTGTTCGGTGTCCAGGCGCGCCTCGCCCCGGCCGTTTCGGTTGGGCATGAGGCTCCACCCTTCAGGGAGTCCGTTCGACCCGGGCTGTTCGAACCCGCCGTTGGCCAGAAGGTTGCCGCCGGTCTGTGCTGCTTGTCCCCGGCCGGCGGCGCTCTGATCGCAGGCCACTTGGAGTTGGGCCAGGACGAGACAGAACAGAATCAGCAATGCACATCCGCAAGGTGTACCTGTCTTCATAGGGGACGCCTTTACCTCGCTGGACTCTGTCTGGCTCTCAAGCCAAGATCGATCCGGCGGTACAGGTAATTGCACGGCAGATAAACTGCGTTGAGCAGATTGGCCGTGACCTTCGCGGACAAACAGCGGTCGAAAAGCCGGATCACGAACCGCGAGAGCAGGGCGGGCAACCTCCAGAACATCCGATAGCAAAGCACGAAGGCCCGGAAGTAATCACGAAACATGAGCACCTGGGCGGAAGACAGGCCCTTGAGCCGCAGAACAGAGGACGAACAGAAATCGTCGGCCAGATCGCCGGGGCCCAGCAGGTTCTGAGCACGGCACATCTCGGCAAGCTTGGTGCCGGGGTAAGGCTGAAAAATGCTCACATGCGTGACATCCACCCCGACCTGTGCATTCAACTTAATCGTATCGAGAATCGCAGCAGGTGTCTCGTTTGGAATGCCGACGATGTTATAGGCGTGCGTAATCATGCCGGCCTTCTTGCACAACCGGAACGCCCTGCTGATCTGCGCGTTGCTCATGTGCCGGTTCAGAACCGTGAACCGGATGTCCTCGTTTCCACTTTCGAGACCGAGCCTCACGTAGTAGCAGCCAGAGCGCCGCAGCAGTTCGACACGGGCCTCATTGGTGATGTCCGCCCGCGCGTTGCACATGAACGGCAGCCCGACCTCGGAGCTGTAGCGGTCCGCGAACTCGCCGGACCACTTCTTCTCCAGGAGCAGGATGTCATCGTCGAAGTTCAGCTTGCGAATGAACGGACTGGCTTGCAGAACCTGCTTGATTTCCCGCAACAGGTTGTCGACACTTCTGAATCGGACCGGCTTTCCCTCCGTTCCGTAGATGCTCTTCTTCAACTGATTGCAGCAGTACGTACAGCTAAACGGACACCCGCGACTCGCCAGAAAGCAAGCGATTCCCTGCCGCTCGTTATAGAGGCTCCGGTAGTCAAACAGTTCCCGATCGGCGAACGGCAGCCGGTCGAGATTGTACTCGACCGGCCGGAGCGGATTCCGAAATACGTTACCATCGCGCTTCAGCCAGATGTTCGGGATCCTGGTGATGTCTGCGCCGTCGCGCATAGCGTTGCACAATTCAAGCAGAGCGTACTCTCCTTCGCCGCGGCAGATCATGTCGAGGCCGTCTACCGCTATCGATTCCTCGGCAGCGATGGTGGGGTGAACGCCGCCGCAAATTGCCGGCGTGCCGACGCCCTCCTGGCGCAGCCACCGAACATACCGCTTCACATGAGGGAACATGTGCGACGTGGAGGAAAGCGCAAGCAGGTCTGCATCAGCGGCTCGTACCCGTTCGATGAAGTCGCCTGCCGATATTGGCCTGGTGATGTGGATCAAAGAGGTCTGATGCCCCGCCCCCTTCAACACCGCCGAGAGCGAGCTGATTCCGTAATGAAAATAGCCCGTCCAGCCGACAACGTGCGGCACTACGTCGGGATAGATGAACGTAACCTTCATATGGCGCTACTCCCTGGGAGGCGCTTGCGCGCACTCAACTCCCGTCTGATGGATCTGCGTTTGATCGACTGATATACTTTCCCGTAAATCTCCAGCGCGATGGACGGGTGCCTGAGGGACAAACGCCTTGCCGCTCGAAGGAGAATCGGGACCATCAATGGATTGAACGCGCCATCAGCCAGCCAGTACTTCACTTTGGCGAGCGCGGGCAGCGTTCGATAGAAGCCGACGGACGCGAGCTCCTGTCGCAGATGAGGCGCTTTATAGTACCAGCGCACGAGCGAAGCGCCATCTTGAAGCGCACTCCGGAGGAAGCTGCCCTCATCGATGAAATGGTAATGATACGCCAGGGCCTGCGGGCAGTAGCGAACCGTCAATCCGTGACGCGAGAGGCGTTCGCCCAGCTCGATGTCCTCGTGCTGAACCGGGATGGTCTCTTCGAACGTACCGTACTTCAGGAGGAAGGACCGGCTGATGGAGAGGTTGCACGTCAGGAAGTGCTCCCATCCTAACACCTCCCGGCCCGCGAGGGCACGGTAGGTTGCGTCCAGATGAAGCTCGGCGAACAAAGAGTGAGGCAATTCCGGCGCGATCGTCACCCTGCCCAGCACTGCCGTCCCCTCCGAGGGGTGGAGCCGGTGAACGCCCAGGTGCTCTTCCAACAAGCGTCCCGTCGGTATCGTGTCGTCGTTGATCATCAGCAGCAACGCGCCACTCGCGCGCTCGATAGCACGGTTCCTGGCCGCGCTGGCCCCCTGGTGTTCCTGCCGCAGATAAAGCAAACGGTTCCGCATATCGCCGGCAAGCCGTTCGACAACTTTCGGAGTTTCATCCGAGGAGCCGTCGTCCGAGACGATCACTTCGAAACGCTCTGCCGACACCGTTTGCTGCGCCAGCGCTTCCAGGCAGCGGCCCAAAACGAGCGCGCGATTACGGGTCGGGATAACCACCGATATTTCGCATTCGGACGTCTTCATCGGCCACCCGGCTCAGGCGGTGCCGAACCACCTCTGGGTCGCTACAGCGCCGGAAACACCCCGACGGGGCCACATCAGTCCTTTTAGACTCATCCCTTCCAGTTTTCGACTGGCCGCCCGACAAAATGCCGCCAGCGAGATCATCGTTGAAACCAACAGAGCCAACGCCGCTCCGATCGCGCCAAACGCCGGAATCAGAATGACGTTGAGGCCGATGCAAGCAGCGGCTCGCGCCAGCGCGATATACATGGCCAGCTTCTGATATCCCGCCGCCTGGCAGCACATCTCGAGCATCAATTGCACGCTGTGCAGGGCGAACACGCATAACAGCACGCGTAGAACGGTAGCCGCCTGCCCGAAAGCTCCCCCGTACAGATGCCTCAGGATGGACCCGGCAAATAGCGTACCGACGCCGAACACGAACAGCACCGCGATAAAGAACGGCCAGGAGAGCCGCTGCATCTCTGCAGTTGCGGTGTCTTTCCGGCTCCGGTAGGCGTTCGCCGCAACTGAGAGATTGAGCAGGTAGAAGGTCAGCGGCAGCATCGTGCAGAGCTCGAGGAGCTTGCTGGCGGAACTGTACAGGCCCACCGCCGCCATGTCCTTGAATCGGGCCATGATCAGGACGTCGGCGCGCGTGTAAACCTGGAACGCGGCCCCGGTTATGCCGAAGACGGACACGGTGGACAGCGTGCGTCGAAACACCGCCCACTTCGGCCGGCACTCGGGACGAGCGATACGGGTGACCAGGAGAAACGTCGCAAACACGGCGCCAAGGGCTCGAGCAAATATCAAGGCACAGAACAGGCGCGCCACGCCGCCCTTGTGGAGGATCACGGCGGAGGCGAGGGCAACGAAGATCATATTCTCGGTTATGCCGGCCAAAGCCAATAGCCTGATCTTGTGCAGTGCCGTAAAAACAGCCTGGCAGAATGCGCCGTAGGCTGTGAAGGGAAGAGCCACGCTTGCCGTCAGGATGGCGCTTCGCACACCAGCAGGCGCATCTATCATCGCGCCGCATCCGCTCATCGCGAAGGCACACACAACGGAGGAAAGCGTAACGAACAGAAAGCCGTTCGTCAGAGATTCCGGCGCCTGATTCCTGTGGTAACCGAGTTCTCTGCTGATGTATTCGGAAACGCCAAGCATGGAGACGTGCTGGAACATTGCCAGCCACGCCCACGCTACGCTGTACTCCCCAAGCGATACGCCGCCCCACTGCCGCGCCAGGAGGACCAGCACGGCGAAAGAAGCCACCGGAGACGCGAGCCTCGCCAGCATCACGGCGACGAGTTTCGCGCTCACAGGCTCGCCACCCCAAAGGGCCGTGCGGCCCTGCCGAGCGCCTCGCCCAGGCCTCCATAGAGCCACAATAGCGACGTGTTGGTGTACGTGCCGATATAGTCGGCTGATCCATGAACGCCAACTGCGACGATGGCGCTGAGCAGCCCGATGGACACGGCCGCCGAAAAGCAGTCACCGCGCCGCGCGCCCCGCAGGCCCGCCCGCACGAAACAGACGAGCAACGCGACGAAGAGCACCGCCCCGGGAATTCCCATCTGCGACGCCACTAATATGTACTCATTGTGCGTGGCCAGCGGGACGATGTAGCTATCCGAGTCATAACTGGACTTGACAACCAGATGGTTGTTCAGCCCGACCCCGGCAATCGGGTGTTTCATAATCATGTTGACACCGACAGCGTTGAGGTGATATCGCGCCGTAACAGCCTCCGGCCGGGCTGTCAGGTACCGGTACAAAAGCGGCGTTGCGATCACGGCTGATGTCGCCGCAACTATGCTCCATGCCGCCAAGGTCTTCAACCCGATCAGCCGGTAGCGATACGACAACAACAGGGCCAGCACGAGCCCGGTTGCGATCCCAATCAAGCCTCCACGGGAGAACGTCAGGACCAGGCCCGCCGATCCCAACACGAGCACGGCGATTGCGGTCTTCTTTAGCGTTCTGCCGGCGGCGAGGCAGAGCGTGAAACCGACGGGAAGGATGAACTCGAAATACTGGGCTTCGGCGTCGCTTGCCCCGGCCGTCCCGCTTGCCCTGATGTCGGTTGGATGGTCGCCTCCCGACACTGAAAAGAACGAGCCGATCTGTCTCGCCCTTTCAGCCGATAAGTGAGCCTTTGCGCTGAAAAGCCCCGTCTCGAGAAATCCCTTGTTCCGCGTGCCGAACTGTGTCCAGCAGAGAAGCCCCTGGGCGGCCGCTCCTATCAGTAGACAGCTCACCAAGGTCTTCACACGTGCAGTGGTGAAGATGTTATTCGCTGCGTACAGATAGAGGACATACAGTTTGACCATTCGTACCAGTTCGAACAAAGCGGAAGACAGGTTGACCGCGTTAAAGGACGACAGCGCCGCCCACCCGAGCAGGACCACGGCCACGGTGTTGGACTTCGGAATAACGACGCGCGCTCGCTTGGTCCAGATCTCGAAAAACCACCCCGCGACCAGCATGAAAAGGGCAATGTCGGAGAGGTAGAGAATCGGCCCCGGTGGCTCGCCTACCGGAAATCCGTATTGCAGGACGAAGTTCCGGACAGCCGTGGAGTCGACCAGCATCTTCTTGATTTCGAGCGGCAACACCAGCGCATAGATCGCTAGCCAGTAACAGTGGAAATCCGTCGCCAGCGCGGCGCCCAGACAGGCCGACAATCCCAGAATGGCAGGGACCATCCAATAACCGAAGGACAGGAGACCAAGCGTGGCAACACACCCGGCCGAGGCCCCGAGCGCAACCGCGACGATCCAGGTATTCCGGTTCGAAAGCGTCGCCGTCTCTGCCATATGCAAGATCAGAAAGCCAGCCGCCCGCCAAGGTACTTCATGATCAACGTGGCGATCAGCCCTACGACTATCCCGGCGAGAATCGCAATGCCGCGGCCCAAGGACGGCGGCCGTGCAGCCGGACCCACGTCAGCGTCCGCTGTTACCTGTCTCCCTCGGCCTGGGTATGGCTTCATGATGGTGTGTTGGCCGCCCGGGCCTTAGCATCCTGTTCCGCATCCTCTGAGCGGCTCAAGCTCGCCCTGGCCAGTACGAACGCGATCGCGGTGAGGGTGGCCAGAACCGCGGCCAGCAGGATGTTATAGATCTTGATGGGGCTGACGGGATACACGGACGGAACGGCCGCGTGCACGACTTGCAGCGTCGGTCCGGCCTTTACGGCGCCGGCGTTTACTTCATCGTTCTCCTTGGCAATCAACTTCTGAGTCTCCTCGTTGAGGTCGACCGCCAGTTGCAGGCGTGCAACC
This sequence comes from Bryobacterales bacterium, assembly GCA_963794265.1. Classification (GTDB taxonomy): domain Bacteria; phylum Acidobacteriota; class Terriglobia; order Bryobacterales; family Bryobacteraceae; genus CAWCDJ01. The sequence goes on along the minus strand of CAWCDJ010000003.1, from coordinate 814,165 downwards.
GTCGCCTCTTCGGACGGGATCCTGGCAAGCATCGCCTTTTTCGCGTCGATCTCCGCGGCCAACTTGTCTCGCTCGGCGCCTAAGGACACCAGGTCGTTCTCGACCGCGGTCAGATCCGTCATCAGGCTCTGATATAGAGGATTGACCTGCATCACCTGCTCGCTGTCGATAGTCCGCGGCGCCTTCGCCAGTTCCTCTTCCATACGCGCGTTCTCCGCCTGGATCTCCGCCACTTCCTTGTGCTTGTCCGTATACACCTCACTCAGACGCGCCAGCCGCATTTCGTTGTTCGTCAGTTTCGTCCGCAGATCGCGCAGGAGCGGGTTGTCGATGACGGTGCTGGAGAACCGGGCGACCGCGCTCGTCTCGGCGATCTTCTTCCGCAGTTCCTCCCGTCGCGCGGACAGTCCCGCGATCTTCGTCGTGGTGGTCTCAAGCGACTTCTCCCGTCCCGACAGAGCTTCCAGTTCGAGTTCCGCCTCCTTGCTCAGCAGCGTGATGCCATGCGCCCGCTTGTAGTCCGCCAGAGCTCTTCGCGACAATTCGAGGGTTCGCGACGACTCGGTGAGTTTATCCAGGCTCTCTTTGCCCGTGGCGGCGTTGTCCGCGGCCGTGACCTGCCGGACATAGTCGGTGAATGCGGCGGTAGCGGAATTCGCAATGTCGGCCGCTCTTTGAGGAGAACGGGCTTGCGCGACGATCTCGAACAGGTAGGTGTCTTTTGTAGGTTTGACTGAAAGATTCTTGATTGTTTCTTCGACGGCTTCGTTGAACGGCGTGTCATGTGGGATCCTGCCGAACTTCATAACTGTCCAGGCTTTCATCAGATCTTTCTTTATGCCGGTTAGGGCGCGCCGCCATATGCCCGCGCCACCTTCGTTCCCCTTAGCATCCAGCCTCAGCGCAGCTACGATCTTCTCCGCAATCGCCCTGCTCTTCACAATCTCGGAATAGGTCGTCGAGCCGGTTTCGACAGGCGTATTGAACCCGACCGGAAACTTCAGGATTTCCGCCCTCTTCGGCACCAGGTCGAGCGATTCCTGCGGCTGAACCAGTACGACCGCGGATGACTGGTACTTCTCGGAGATTACATAGGTCAGACCCATCGCCGTGACCATCGCGGAGACGATCAGCACCACGATAAAAGTCTTGCTCCGTGCGAGCAGTTGAATGAAATCCCGGATGTCCATAGCCTCGGGGGATGTCACGATAGGTTGAAGGTGCTGTGATCAGGGGGGTGTCACCGGGACAGCGTACGTTTGCTGTCCGCTGTAACGAACATAGGAGAAGCCCCCGAAGATCAGCGAGTGCGGAACGATGTTGTTAATGTACTGGTCGACGAACTTGTTGACCTTGCCGATCCTGCTCTTTGGCACAAAGACAATGTCGTACGCCCTCAGCACTGCGTCTTCCCTCAGCTCCCGCCCGGACATTGCAATCTTCAGGTTCACTTTGCGCGAGGTCGGCAAACCGTCTTCGCCCTTGCTGATGATGAGGACGCTCGATGTGTGCGCCGATTCCCGGAATCCGCCGCTGCTAAAGATTGCCTGCAGGGCGGTGAGCCTGCCCCGCAAGGGAACCAGGTGCGGATTCGCCACTTCACCCCCGACATACACGTTTTCGGCGCCAAACTCCTTTACGATAACGGCAACGTCCGGTTTCTTCAGGTACACGGTATATTGCTCAAGCAGAGTTTTCTTCAGTTCGGCCGGAGTCGCCCCGGCCGCCTGCAAGTCCTCTATCAACTGAAGCGATATCTTCCCGTCCGGCCTGATCGGCACGGTCTGGTTCAGTTCGGGCGTGAAGAAGAACTTGATCTCCAGGACGTCCCCGGCTGCGAGGACGTACTGGCTCTCCACGCTTTGCTCGCCCTGAAGGGCTTTCGTATCGCCTGAGCCGGCGATGGGCGAATTCGCGCCGATGAGCAGCGTCCCGGCGAGGAGGGCCGCCAGAAGCGCTGTTCTTACTGGGTTCATCATGGTTCCTCCGCCGGGCGTCAGTCCCTAGAATGCCCCGATCCGCAGGCCGGTTCTGCCCAATGTCTTCAGCAGAATTTTGAGATCGAGCCACAAGCTTCGACTCTTGACGTACTTCACATCCAGCCGCAGCGTCTCCTGGAAGCTGAGCAGGCCTCTCCCGCCGATCTGTGATAGCCCGGTGATACCGGGTTTGACGGCAAGCTTCGTCCGCTGCCAATCCTGGTAGTAGCGCACCATTTCCGGGATGTCCGGTCGCGGTCCGACAAGGTTCATGTCGCCCTTCAAGACGTTGAAGAAGTTCGGCAGTTCGTCCAGAGTAGTCCTTCGGAGGCGCTTTCCGAACGGGGTGAGCCTCGGATCGTCCGGGCGCTTGAAGTACATACCGGCGATCTGCGAGTCCGTATACAAATACTCGTACAATTCGGGAAACCTCTGGCGCGCGTCGGCGTACATGGTCCGGAACTTATAAAACAGGAATGGCCGCCCTCCGAGATCGTTGGTCCGCCGCTCCGGCCGGTTCCCATTGTCGGGCCAGGGCAAATTGTTCTTCCGGCGATTCGCGCCGACGCGCACCTGTCGAAACAGTGCCGGCCCCGGACTGTCTAGTTTAATCGCAAGAGCAATCAGGAGCATGATCGGAGCCGTCGCGATCATCGCGAGCAACGCTGTGGACCACGCGGCCGTGCGCTGGATCGCATCGCCGGCGGAAGCCAGTATGGGGCTGGCCGATTCAGTGCCGGCTGCGGTGGGCCGTCTTTGAGCGGCCACCTTCGACGCAAGCCTGGAATACAGGTAAGACAATACCATGCCGAGGCCGCTGGCTAGCATCGACAACTCGCGATAAGGGTGCAGTACCAGCGCCTTCAACCGCTGCGCGAAGAATGTTGGCCGGAGGTAAAACGATTTGTAAGCCTGATCGGCCAGGGACTGTCTTTCGGCGGTCGACAGCATGTCGCGCACCTCATCGATTTCCCGCGCCGCGAGTTTGACGTAGTAGGGGCTGCCCGGTATCGGGTCGAAAGGATAGAAGGTGGCGAAGTCGGGAGATAGGGCTTTCGCAAACTCGATGGTCCTGGCGCAGTCTTCCTTCTTTTCAAATGGGACGCCGAAAATGAAGCTGCCCTTGCACTCGATCCCGACCCTTTTGCACAGATCGATCGCCTGCCTGGCCTGATCGAGCGTCGCTCCCTTCCGGGTGAGCTTCAGGGCCTTTTCGGTTCCGAATTCGATGCCGAACTTGATGTGGTAGCAGCCGGCCTCTTTCATCATTCGAAGCTTGGCCAGATCGACGTCGTTGACGCGGCTCCAACAATTCCAGCTAATGTCGACGCCTCGTTCCGTAATCAGCGCGCAGAGCTTCTCGAGATCCCAGCACCGCGACGTTACCGTGTCGTCGTAGAAGCGAAAGTCGCGGATGCCGTACCGCTCCACGCAGGACTGGATCTCCGCGAACACGCCCTCGGGCGACCTGACGCGAACAGAGCGGCCCCAGACGCCCTTGTAACAGAACAGGCACTGGTAGGGACAGCCGCGTCCTACCAGGATCCCGGTGGAAGGCAGTCTCCTGTAGTTTCGCGTGCCTGGACTGGGCCGGTACGCCGTGATCGGCAATTTGTCACGTGCGGGAGGAGGCAATTCATCGAGCTTGTCAATCAGCGGAGGACGGGGATTGACGACCACGTGGCCGTCATCTCTATACGCGATCCCCTGGCAGTTCCTCGGCGACGCTCGTTCCGCCAGTGCCGTCACCAGATCCGTGAACGCCCGCTCGCCTTCTCCGTGAACGAGGCAATCAAAGGCCCGGTGCTGCTTCAGCGTCTGCTCAGGCAAAGCCGAGGCATGCCATCCGCCGATGACGGTCGTCGTCTCAGGGCTGATTGCCTTGATCGCGCGCGCCAGGCGATCCGCATTCGTGATGTTGGCGGTGCTCGCGGTCAGGCCCACCGCCACCGGACGGTGTTCATGAAGATACCGGGCCAGGACAGACCCGTTGTGCCCCTTCAATCTCATGTCGAGGAGGTCGCAGCTGATCCCAGACTGCTCGATGAATGACGAAAGGCACGCCAGGCTGAGAGGGAACTCGATACCCGGGCGGAATATCCTGTTTTCGGTCTCTTCACCGTAAGTCGGATGCACCAACAGGACCTTGGCTGCCATGTCGCACTTCCTTCACATCGACGTAATCAGAGTTTTGATCTTGTGAAAATTCTTCGGCCAATCGGCGAGGTTGTTGTGACCGGACCGCAGGTTCATGGACATCTGCAGCAACAGCGCTTTCCTCCGGGATCGTCTCATCTCCCTGTCACTGATCCCGGGGAGATCCATGGAGAACGCGGAGAGGTCGTCTATGCTTTGGCCCAGTTTCAGCCGATTGTGGCGCCGGGCGATTTCATAAAGCTCCGAACCGATAATCGGCGTGGCTGTCGAACACGACATGTAGTCGAGCAGCCCCTGCCTCCGCAGTCCCCGCAGAAAGGCGAGCGTACGTTCCACGTCCTCGGGCGACTCGCAGCAGAACCTGCCATCCTCCTCCCAGGCGTGGTACAGCATCACGTAGCCATACACCCGGATCCCAGACCGCTTGAGAATGCGGCAAGCTTCCCGGATTTCCTCGAGCGTCAGACTTTTGCGAATCCCGTCGAGCGTTCGCTGATTTCCGCTTTCGATGCCAAGCTGCACCAGCCAGAAGTTGGCGCGCTTCATCTCACGCGCCAACTCGTCCGTGAAATTGTCCGCGCGGACGTTACCCTGCAGATAAAGGCCCCGGAAATCCCGCCTCTGCACCTCCCGACAGAACTCGAGAGCCCAAGACAGCACGGGATTGAATTCGTCGGAGCGTATCGACACTTCCCGAATCCCAAGACGATACAGGAAGGCGATTTCGTCGCACACGTTGGCGGGGCTCCTCATCCGCAGCCATGGCTTGGAGAGTTTCCAGACTGGGTTCGCGCAGAACACGCAGTTGAACGGGCAACCGCGCGAGGTGACGATCGACGTATTCGGCCTGGACCGGAACTGATAACTTCCCGTGTACTTTTTGAAGTCGATGAGGTCCCACGCAGGGAAAGGAATCGAATCAAGATTGGCGATCAACTCGCGTCTCGGCGTCTCTTTGACCTCGCCACCACGCTTGAATACGATTCCGGGAACGCTGTCGAAAGGCTTTCCGTCCCTGTAGGCCATTGCCAGTTCCGCCAGTGTTGCCTCACCTTCGCCCCTGACGCAAACGTCGACAGGTAGCGTAGCCAGCACATACTCCGCCCTGACCGTCGGATAAGGGCCGCCGCAGACGATGGGCAGCGACGGGAGCCTGCCCTTGACAGCTTTAACCGTGCGGAAGGCGTCCTTCTCCCGCATCGCGCTGAAAGACAGGCCATACAGCTCGGGGCGAATGCGTTCGAGCCGCTCCAGGTGCGTTTCGAGGTCGAGATGCACATCCAGGTAGTGCACCTCCACATCGGGTACGTTCTCCCGCAGATAGCCGGCCAGGTACAGAACCCCGAGGTTGGGGTGATTGGCGATCAGCCAGTTGCTCTGAATATTCGGAGGGTCCGCCAGGACCAGCTTCAGTCTTGACGCCATAAGAGTACCGGATCAGTCGACAGGCAACGCCGGCCTCAGTCGAAGCTTGAAATGACGACGCAGGAAGTTCCGGGCGATGATCCGGAATCCCCTGGAGAACAGAAGCTCCTTCCATATATCAGGGTCGCGCGCGCAGTTTAGCAGCAGCCTGATCTTCATGAAGCGGTTGATACGGTCGCGGTATTCGGCGATATCGGATTTCGTCAGGGCATCGAGCTTCATCGGTAGAGCGAGGCGGTATATGTTGCCGGTGGGTGCAGATGCGGCAAAATCGTCGGGGTGGTTCAACCGCTCCTCCGCCTTCGCCTCGTCGTAGAGGTAGGAACCGCAAATCGGCGTGGTGATGTGTACGTGCCAGTTGAAAGGTTTGATCGCCCTTACCAGGCGGTAGGTCTGTTCCAGTTCCTCCCGCGTCTCCATCGGCGCCCCCAGCATGATCGATGCGCATGCTCTGATGCCGGCGCGCCGGCAGAGCTCGAATGCCCGCCTCGTATCGTCCACCCGGATGTCCTTCCGGTAGTAGTCCAGTATCTTCTGCGAGCCGCTCTCGATGCCGAAGAAGATCTGCCGGCAGCCGGCGGCTTTCATCTCCCGCAGCATCGGCAGATCCACCGTGTCCACGCGGCTACTGCACTGCCACGTCAGGTTCAGATGCCGCCGCGACAGTTCCTCCCGGAGGTGCACGAACCACTCGGTCTTGTTGACCGTCAGGGTGTCGTCCTTGAAGCTGATGGGCCGCACCCCCACCGCCTTCACAGCGCACGCGACTTCTTCGGCTACGTTCTCCGCGCTCCGCCGCCTCAGCTTCCTGCCGAACAACACGTCCTCGATGGGCTTGCAATAGACGCAGCGATACGGGCAGCCCCGCATGCAAATGATGCCGATCCGCCGGTATTTCGAATAGTCGATAAACTGGCGGGCCGGGAATGGAATCGCATCGATATTCGGGATGAAGGCTCTGGCCGGGGTTGCCGTGTATTCGCCACGATCAAGGTATGCGACGCCCGGCACCGTGCCCGGCCCGCGGTTGTTCTCCAGGGCAGCAACCAGTTCTCTGGCTGTCTCCTCGCCCTCTCCGATCACGCAGGCGTCGAACCCGGCTCGGAGCGCGTCCAACGGCCTGGCTGTGACGTGGGGCCCGCCTGCAACGGCGAAGACCGCCGGTTTGATACCCTTCACGGACGCAAGTACCGATCGCGCAGCGCCGAACAGCGGCGTTGGGAACGATATGCCGACAACGTCTGCCCGGCGAACCCGCTCTTCGAGTCCGTTCGTCGCCGCGTTGAAGGTCAGGTCCGCGACATCGACCTCATATCCGGCCGCGGCGAGTGAAGACGCGATGTACAACACTCCGATCGGCTCTTCAAAGGTCGATACTGCGTCGTACGGGTAAGGAGGATATATCAGCAGCACTTTCATGCCGCAGCGCCACTCCCTTCTGGAAACACTTTCCGGTATGTCGCGATGACCTTCCGCCCGGTCTCGCGCCACGAAAACCGCCGCGCTTGCTCCATGCCCTTCTCGACCAGCCGTTCCCTTAGCGAGGCGTCGTCGATCAGGCGCAGGATTGCGGAGGCGATGCCGTCGATATCGAGTGGATCGACAAACAGCGCCGCATCTCCCGCGACCTCCGGAAGAGCATCGCGATCCGACGCGATCACGGGGACCGCGGAAGCCATGGCTTCGTGAACCGGCAGTCCGAAGCCTTCATGAAGCGACGGAAAGGCGAAGATGGAAGCTCCCTGGTAGAGCGCCCGCAGCTCCTCTGGATCCACATATCCGGTCAGCTTGATGCGCGTCGCGGCCGAACTGGCCGCCGCGGCCGCGTATATCAGCTCCGCCCTGTAATGCGGTTTTCCCGCCAGCACCAGCTCATAAGGGATGTTGTGCCTCTCCCGCAGTTGTGTGAAGGCCCGGATCAGGGCCGTCTGGTTCTTCCTCAAGTGTAAGTCGCCCACGCATAGGACGTATGGCCGCGTGATCGAAAATCGCCGCTGCACTTTCTCGATGTAGTTCCGGTCTACGCGGCGGAAGTAGGCTTCGTCCACTCCCCAAGGTATGACTTCTACGTTCTCGTCAGGGACCTGAAAGTGGCACACGATCCGGCGCTTCATGAATTGCGTCAATGTGATGATCCGAGCCGCTTTGGAGATCGAGTAGCGGGTCGCAAGCCGTACCTGCGCGGAGAAGAGGCTCGGCGCCGGAAAAGTCTCCGGATCCGTGAACCAGGGGATCTCCGGGACGGTCAGCACAATCTTCGGCCGCATCTTGTCCGGCAGGAGCGGGACGGTGAAGGTCGCATGGAACACGTCAACCGGACTTCGGGAGAGTTCGAAGGGAAACGTGAATAGAAACCGGATCTTCGCATTCGCGTGAAGGGCAGGCATGATCTTCGCGTGAAAGTTAGGGTTCGGGAGGCGGATGTTGTTCTGTAGCAGGTACACGATGTAATCGTTTTCGGAATCCACCGCGGCCAGCGCCTGGAGGAGCATCTGGGTCGACACGCCGTTGCCGGAGACACGCCCAGTGATAAAGTGGCCGTCAAAACCGATTGTCATCGCTATCAGGCGCGCGGCCGCCCGGTCGAAACGCATGCGCGCTCGGGAAAGGACAAGGACCGGGCGAATTGATTCCGAGTGCCCACCGGTTCCACGTTTGCGGCATCGATCTCTACCGCGGCAGCCTTGCCCAATAGGTCCACGGCAATTACCAACCGCCAGACATTTTTCTTCCGGGCCAGGATCCCCTCTATGCCCTCCAGGTAGCCTGACTTCACCCGAACCTGCTGGCCACACCGGAGAAAGGGATGCGGCTCGATCCCGGGGAACTCTCGACCGCACGGCGGAGAGCGCTGATCTCAGCCTTCGGTATCGCCGCCGGGTGACCCCCTATGGCCACCATTGCGTGGACCCCGGGTGTAGCCAATACTTCGCGCCGTCGCGATGGTAACTCGAGCACGAACACATAAGAGGGGAATAGAGGCAGCCGTACCTCCTTCGTACGGTCCTTCCACCGGCGGACGCCGGAATAGAGCGGCAGGAAAACGTCAAATCCTTTGTTTGAGAGGGACGTGGCCACAAGCTTTTCGTGCTGGTGACGCGTATACAGCACACGCCATGCCGCGCCGCCGGAATCGTGCTCGTTCTCAATTGGGGCCTGCATGGGCGAACAAACCTCCGGCCTGTGACCTACAGATTTCGTCCTCCCCCAGCACCGGCTCGCGATATTATCCTCAACCGCTCGCCGCCTTGACGCGTGCCTGGCGTGCCGGAATCTGCTTCCGTCCGGCGACCCGGTGATGCCGTCGGCGAATCGGCCAAGCGCGCGCGCTATACCGGTCTCGTCTGCGCGGATCGTCTGTTAACGCCCATTTCGCCACGGTGATTCTAACCTGGATGAACAGGATTAACAAGTATTTAAATCTGAAAATAGCGGCCGTTTGTAACCGCGCGAACACCTACCAGCCGCGGCGAATTCGACCTCATTTGGATTTTTGCGACGCTGCGTCCGCGAAGAGGGCGGACCAGGAAGGCGGAAGGTTAATTGAGACTTCGATGTTCCCAAAGGGCACTCCACGGCGGACTCCCACCCGCCTCGCCCATGCGGCCATGCGGGTGATCCCTTCCTCAAGCGAGATTCTGGGCTCCACTCCGAGAAGGCGCCGGGCCTTGTCGTGCCTCGCGTATGCCTGATATGCCTCGTTGCGCGCCGGCAGGTGTTGAATGGCTGCCTCGCAGCGGAATTCGCGCATAATCGCGCGTGCGATGCTGTTAACCGTCCGAGGTTCGTCCGCCCCGATGTTGATTACCTGGTCGTAAGCCTCCGGTACGTGCACGCTGCGCGCGATATGCGGGGCCACATCGTCGATGTGGGTGAATGCCCGCGTTTGTTCGCCGTCACCGAAAACCGTCAGAGAGCTGCCTTTCATCAACTGGTTCATGAAGATGCCGAGAACGTTCCGGTAGGGGTCGCCCAGGTTCTGGTGCTCTCCATAGACGTTGTGAGGCCTGAAAATCACATACCGCAGACCGAACATCTCACGTGCCGCGGTGAGGTCCAATTCCACCGCATACTTGCTGATGCCGTACGGATCTTCCGGCCGCGGGACCATATCCTCGTGCATCGGCGTTTGTCCTTTTCCGTACACGGCGATGGACGACGTGAATACAAAGCACCGGGTTCCTGCCTTGACCGCCTCGTTGATCAGGTTGACGGTGCCGATGAGATTCACTGTATAGTTGAACCGGCGAATGAAGTGCGACAGGCCTTCGGCGGCATAAGCGGCGAGGTGATAGACATAGTCAAACCGATATGACTGAAACAGGGCGGACACTTTATCGCGGTCAGTGATGCAGCCTCTGACGAAGACCGCGCCCGGAGGGACCTGATCGGCGAAGCCGCCTGAAAGATCATCCAAAACCACCACGTCATGCCCCAACTCCAGACAGTGTCGGGCGACATGACTCCCAATGAATCCGGCTCCGCCAGTCACTAGGGAGCGGGGTCGTGTCTCTGTGTTCGGAATCATATGCGATCCTATGCGGCTCTACTCGCGAGGTGGCACTCTCCAATGGCCTGGACGGGCCGACAGCGGTGCTACTTCCGGTGTACCCGTCCCCGGCCGCGCGGCAGGCGATGCCGGGTCGGTCGACGCATGCTGTCAGGCTCCGCCGCAGCTGGCTGTCGCAGTCGCGTCTAGAGCATAGCGCGGCGCTATTCTGCGTGCAATATCGGCGGCGGTGAGAAACGGCGCCATTTGAGGCAGTCTAAACAACTTCTTTACCAACAGCGAGGATGGCACTTTGCGGCCTCGCATTTGGAAATTTCAAAGTCGCCGAAGATCCAAGTGGATTCCAGGTAGTGGGCCTAATTGTCAACAGGCCAGCCTGCCAGTGCGGACCTTCGGTGGTCTTCCAGAATCTGACTTCTAGGATTAGGTAGTGGTCTGCGGTTGAAATTCCGACATTTACCCCTGCCTGATGACTTACTGCTCCGGATAATACGCATTTTGCACGCCGCACTACACTTTAAGGGCCCATGTCGGCATCTGACGACTACTAGTGAACGACGAACTCGACGCCCGTTTCCAAGCCCGCTTTCTCCTGGCCCTGCCGGGCCGAGAACCCGGTAAATCAGCGGCCTCCCGAACCGGCGCGCGAGATCAATGAGCGAAACGCCGAGCACCTCGCAGACCCGCTGAAGTTCGAGCAAGTCCAGCCTGCGTGCGCCCGATTCGTAGCAGCTGAAGCCCAGCTCTCATGCCGCCGTTTTCGGGGATGCTGAGTCGCAAGTCGAATCCCGGCAGGCGGGTTCTACTTTTGTCAGATCTGCACGCGGGCGGCCGGATCGGAGAAGCGGTACTTCAGCCCGGCAGGCCGGGAGGCCATCGGCCGTCCCCAGAGAAAGAGAGAAAGCGATGGGCACGGGCGCGCGGCAATCGGGCCAACGGCGGGCACTCAAGAGGGCGGGCCGGCCTGTTTCGCCGGCTCCTGCTTCAATGGCCGACACGGTAGTTCAACAGGCTGTTCCAGAGGCCCGTCGCTCTGAGAATCCAAATTATGACGGCGATAACCACCACCGCGTTCAGGATTGCTTTGATGCTGCCGGCCATGGGGACGTAATTGTTGATCAGCCAGAGCCCGATTCCGACCACTACCAGCACGAGAACGATATAGACAAGCGGCATATAGCTCCTCCCACGAGGGGATGCAACCGGTGGGCCTAAACGCTCGCGCGACAGATCCTTACCGGACGATTTCTCCCACTGGCATACCGGGTGCGACCGACCAATGGCTGGAGAGCAGCCGGCACGGCGCCATACCACGGTTCCAGCACGGTTAGAGGGCAATCCCAAGGTGCGATCTCGATGACCATGCCGTAGATCAAAGAGGCGAAAAGGATCCAGCGGAGGACCAGGCGGCGGCAGGATGGTATCCAGCCGAAGATCACCCAGGCGATCCGATGCGGGTTGCGCGCCTCCGGTCGATGCCCGGGGCGACGCGGTGCGGTAGACGGCAACGGCGACCACCTTTTTGTCGCTTTTGGCGGTTTTGTGGGTGGGCTAGCGCCGGCTCCACGTCGCCTTCCGCCGTCGCTGGCTTCCTCGAACGGCGAACGGCAGGGTCGAGCGGAAAGAGCCATCACGGTCGAACCTTGAAAGAGATTTAAGCAGAGACGGCGGCTGGAAATCCGAAACAGCGGCTCGAGTTACCCTGACCTGATCGGGCCATGGCGCCCCTATCGCATTCAAGGTTTTCAGGGGAAAATAGCTGATTCACCCTCAATGATGTTACAGTTTTCCTCGGGCGTGATCCATGGACCGACGCAGGTTTCTCGAAGCCGCCGCTGGAGCGGCCGCGGGGACAGCCGCGGGGTGCGGTTTGTCAGAAAAGTCCCGGCGCTCTCTCAGCGCCGAAGAAAAGCAGACTCTCGAAGCGATCTGTGAGTGTCTGATCCCGGCGGATCGCGACCCCGGCGCTACCCAAGCCGGCGTTGTCCGCTACATCGACCGGCAGTTGGGGTACAAGTTCCGTCCGCTTCGGCCGGCGTATCACGAAGGTCTCCGCGAGGCCGTGCGGCGGTCCGGCGGCAATTTTTCAGCGGCCCCGCCCGACCGGCAACTCGCGGTACTCCACGAGATGGAGAGCGATCCAACGACCCGGCCGTTCCTCGCCCTGGTGGTGGCGCACGCCATGCAAGGCTTCTATGGAAACCCCCGGCACGGCGGGAACCGCGATTTCGTCAGTTGGAAAATGCTGGGAGTATCGCCGACGCAGGTGCGCGGCCGCAACCACTACGAGTTTCCGGCTGGAGAGCGGCGATGAAGAAAGTCGACGTGGTCGTGGTGGGGGCGGGCGCCGGTGGAGGCGTTACCGCCAAGGTCCTGGCCTCGGGCGGGCTCAGCGTGGTGCTTCTCGAACGCGGGCGCTGGGTGGGCCCCAAGGACGGCCGCAAAGACGACTTGCGCAACCAGCGCACCACCATCCTGGGCAACAACAGCGGTCCGGACGACGAAGGGAATCCGCGCGTGGCGGTGGATCTGGACGGGCGCGAGCACATCGTCATACCGAGTGACGGCGCGTATTCCAACAACGCGGCGTGCGTGGGCGGCGGCACCCTCACCTACGGGGCCCAGGCCTGGCGATATATGCCGGCCGATTTCCGCATGCGCAGCACCTACGGGGCGCCCGAAGGCAGCACGCTCGAAGACTGGCCCATCAGCTATGACGACCTGGAGCCCTACTACGAGCAGGCCGAGCAGGAGGTCGGGGTTTCGGGCGACGATACCAACAATATCTTCAAGGGGCCGCGGCGCCGGCCGCTTCCCATGCCGCCGCTTCCGCCCACCCGCGAGCACGTCCTGCTTCAGGCCGCGGCGGAACGGCTCAAACTCCACCCGTTCCACATCCCCATGCTGCGCAACACGGTGCCCTACAACGGCCGCGGCCCGTGCATGCGCTGCCGCTGGTGCGTGGGGTTCTGCTGCGAAGTCAACGCCAAGTGCGGCACGCAGAACACGGTGATCCCCAAGGCCCTGGCGACCGGGCTTTGCGAACTGCGCACCGGAACGATGGTCAAGGAGATCCGGTTGGATGCCCGTGGACGCGCGACGGGCGTGGCTTACTTCGACCAAGAAGACCGCTTGCAGGTGCAGGAGGCGAGCCTCGTGGTGGTATCGGGGGCCGCCACCGAATCCGCGCGGCTGCTGCTCAATTCCAGGCACCCTCTTTTCCCCAACGGTCTCGGAAACCGCTACGACTGGGTGGGGCGGAATCTTCAGGGCCACGCCTATACGGGAGCGGTCGGCTACTTCGACGAGGTGGTCTACGACGATCTCGGACCCGGCGCCGGAATTGCCATCTCCGATTTCAACCACGGCAACCCCGGGCTGAAGGGCGGGGCGATGCTCGCCAACGAATTCATTCGCCTTCCAATTCACGTTTTGGGGATGCTGCCTCCCGGAACCCCGCGCTGGGGCGCCGGCCACAAAGACGCCATGCGGAAACTCTACCTGCACACCATCATGGTGCAGGGTCCGACCCAGGAGATGCCGGTCTGGGACAGCCGCGTGCAACTCGATCCGAAGGTCAAGGACCGCTGGGGCATTCCCGTGCTGCGGATCTCCGGCTACCGGCATCCCCACACTATTGAGATCTCCACGGCCATGGCTCAAAAGGCCGGAATGTGGTTGCGCGAGGCCGGCGCGACGCAGGTTTGGCTGAAACTCTCGGGCCGCGGCGTGAGCGGGGGCCAGCACCAGGCCGGCACCTGCCGCATGGGCAACGACCCGAAAACCAGCGTGGTCAGCCGCTACTGCCAGGTCCACGACTGCGATAACGTCTTCGTGATCGATGGCAGCGTTCACGTGACCAACGGCGGTTTCAATCCGGCTCTCACGATTATGGCAAACGCCTACCGCGCTTCCGAATACATAGTAAAGACCTGGCGGGGATCGGGGTTCCGCGGATGACGGGCCTCGCGAAGTTTCTCACGGCGGGCGCCGTGGTGGCGGCCGCGGGCCTGCTGTCGATTCCGGGCGCCGGACTGTACTACCAGTCGTCCTGGGGGCAGGGCTGCGCGCGCTGCCACGAAATCCACATTGATTACGATGCCTGGCGCCAATCCGCCCATCGCAACATCAACTGCGTGGATTGCCATGCCGGAACGGTGTCGCGCGATCTGCACCGCGTCTCGGCGCACCTGCGCGGCGCGGTTCCCGAAGAGATTCACCTGAGCACTGCCGATGTCTTCACGATTTCGGCGCGCTGCGAAACCTGCCACCGCGAGGAAGCCGCCCGCTGGCGCTCGGGCCCGCATTCCACCACCTACGCGCGCCTGTTTACCGACCCGGACCACAACCGCAAGCGCGCCCTCATGGACGATTGCCTGCGCTGCCACGGCATGCACTTCGACGGCGGCATCGGCGACCTCGTCTCGCAGGCCGGTCCCAACGGTCCCTGGCAGCTCAAAGACACCTCGTATGTGAATCGCCCCGCCATTCCCTGCCTGACCTGTCACTCGATGCATCGCAGCGGCGAACCGCTGCACAAGGGCAGCGAACGGGTGGGCGCGAAGCAGGAAATCCTGCGCCCGTCGCTCGCCCTGTTCGACCGGCGAACGCAGATGAACCTGAGTGTGAGCGACCTGCCCCTGCCGGTGGTGCTCGAAGGCTCCCGGCCGGTGGTGATGAGCCCCGACCGCCGCCAGGCGCTATGTTACCAATGCCACGCGCCGCTGGCCGACCGCCAGGCCGGCAGCGGAGACGACCGCACCGCTCTGGGCGTTCACGAAGGGCTGAGCTGCCTGGCATGCCATGCGAATCACGACATGCAGAGCCGCCAATCCTGCGCCGGATGCCACCCGCGCCTCTCCAACTGCGGGATCGACGTGGAAAAGATGGATACCACGTTTCTCAACCCCAAGAGCCCGCACGACATTCACCGCGTGAAGTGCGCCGATTGCCACCCCAAAGGCGTGCCGAAGAAGAAGGCGCTATTTCAAACTGATGTTGGCCGAGTTGCTGGTCTGGCCGTCAATCGTCACGGTGAGCGGATAACTGCCGGGCGCGAGCCCGGAGGGGACCTGGATATTCATCTGCACCAGCCCGATAAAGCCCGGCGCTAGCCCGGTGAACTGGACCTGCGCGTCTGCCGAGCCGATCTTGGCGGAAGTGGCCGAAGTGGCGTTTACCAGCGAATCAGTCGGAGTGGGCACACCATCCGTTACCGCGGGCGAAACCGGACCAGACCCGGTCAGGTACGCGAAAATGACGCTGCCGCCGGCGGCCGGATTCGACGGGCTGTTGACCGAATAATCCTGGTTTTCGACAATCGCGCTGCTGCCGCTGAAGAACAACCCCGGTCCGGCGCTGACCACCGGAACGTTGACGCTGTTGCTCACCCCGCCGTTCAGGCTGACGGTCACCTGCGCGGTGCCGGTCGGCGTTTCCCACGGCACCTGGAAGTTGATCTGGCCGGGCGACACGTAGTAGATCGGGGAGGCGTTTCCATTCACGTTGACGACGATCCCGCCAAACGAGGTAGACCAGGGGGCGGTGTTCGTGCCCGAGGATGCGCCGAAGTTCTGGCCCCATACCGTGGCCAGCGCGCCCGGTGAGATCTGCTGCGCATAGCTGGCGGCATTCGTCACGCCGCCGTCCGAAACCACCGGTGCGACTGGCTGCAGCATCCGGATCACCTGGTTGGAGGTGTCCGCGATGTATACGTTGCCCTGTCCGTCCACCGCCACCCCGCGCGGGAAATAGAGGGACGCGCTGGTGCCCGGACCACCGTCTCCAGCGAACGTGGCCTTCCCGTTGCCTGCGATCGTCACGATGGTTCCATCCGTCGTGACCTTGCGGATCCGGCTGTTGGTCGAATCCGCGATGTAGAGGTTGCCCGCGGCGTCGAGCGCGAGTTGTCTGGGATACTGGAGCATCGCCTTAACGGCGAGCCCGCCATCCCCCGAAAATCCCTTGGCGCCGGTCCCGGCAATCGTCGTGAGCTTGCCGTTGGCCCACTTCACGACACGGTGGTTATTGGTATCGGCAATGTACAGGGCGCCCGAATTGTCGAGCACGAGTCCGGTGGGGTCACTCAGGCTGTTGGCGGTACCCTTCGAACCGACCACCGCCGTGATATTCCCGCTGCTCGCATCGATCCTGCGGATCAGGTTGTTGCCGCTATCGCTGAGGTACACGTTGCCCGAAGGGTCCACGATCACGCCGGCGGGGCTGTACAGCAGGGCTCCCGTGGCCAAGCCGCCATCGCCCTGATAGCCGTAGGTGCCGCCGTAACCCGCAATCGTCGTGATGTTCCCGTTCGCGACCTTGCGGATCACGTGGTTGCCCGTATCGGCTATGTAGAGATTGCCCGATTTGTCCACCGCGACGGCGCCCGGGCTGTTCAACTCCGCCGCAGTGGCAGCCGCGCTGTCCCCTGCGTAGCCGGCGGTTCCATTCCCGGCCACGGTGGCGACGATGCCACCGGAAATCGTCCGGATCCGGTGGTTATTGCTGTCGGCCACGTACATTTTTCCGGAGGAATCCATGACGATCCACCCGGGAAGGTTGAATTGGGCGCCGCCCAGCGCGTTGCCGTCCACGAACCCCGCCGCGCCGCTACCCGCCAGGGTGGAGATCGTATACTGTTGGGCCATCGCCGCGCCGAGGCAAAACGACGAAACAAGGACGAAAAGTCGAATGAATCGAAAGGACATGTGAAAGGGTTTAGACGCGTGCGCCGAGCGGCTCGGTTACATCGGATTGAGGGGGTTCCCCGCCCAACCGCGTCCGCTGCCGGCCCTCGCCATCGAAATTGGAAGGCGCCAGCCAGCGCTCGAAGCTTGCTTTGCGCTCCGGCCACTCGGTATCCAGCATGGAGAACCACGCCGTATCGCGATTCCGCTTCTTGACGATCATGTGCTGCCGGAAGACGCCCTCGAAGCGGAACCCGAGCCGCAGCGCGGCGCGCCGCGACGGCTGGTTGCGCGAGTCGCATTTCCATTCGTAGCGGCGATATCCGAGGTCTTCGAAGACGTGCCGCGCCATCAGGTACATGGCCTCGGTGGCACCGGCTGTCCGTTGTAGCGCGGGGGTGAACAGAATCCCGCCGACCTCGATCACGCGGTGCACCAGTTCGATGCGCATGTACGAGGCATACCCCGCGGCGCATCCCGAACGGCGATCGAGGATGGCGAAGAACAGCGGGTCGTCGGATGCCGCCTTGGCCGCGAGAGCCGCATCGAAAGCCGCGCGCTCGCGGAACGGCCCGTCGAACAGATACTCCCAGAGCGGGTCGTGCCGCGGGTCGCGGATCTGCTCCCAGAGCGAACCGCCGTGCGTCAGCGGGTGGAGCGGGACAATCGAAACGAGGCGGCCTTCGAGGGAGATCCGTTGCGGCCGGAGCGCGGGGTGGTCGTCAAGTGGCATGACTCCATCGTGCCATGCCGCCGGGGCTTATTCCGCATCCTCCGGATATTTGACACCCAGGCGTCGCAGAAAATCCGAATCCGCCTCTTGCGCAATTCCGACGCTGACTTCGACGTCGTCCTCGAAATCCTCGATCCTGGGACAATCCCGCCAGCAATCGGCCAGGTCTTTCACGACGAACCGGTGCCGCTTGCACCCGTTGCACCACCACAGGATGGCGAGTTGATGTTGCGGCGTGAGTCCGACCTGCGCCACGGACAGGGGCGCAGTTCCGCAATCACAGGTCAACGCTATCGGCTGAAACTGCATACGCTTTTTGCAGTTATGCCACAAGTAAGAGGCGAAGGCTAGTCACGAATTTCGCGGTACCGTACCAGGGAGAATCGGGGTGCTGGACCAAATCCGGGGGTTCCGTTCCAGTACCTTGGCCTGGGAGGCGCGGCCGATACGAGGAAAGATTGGAAAATTCGCTGAAATTTCGCTCTTTGCCGCCGATAAGCCAAATATGGATATTACTTCCATCGGCCTTCAAGGCCTTGGAGATGCGGAAGCCAGGTTCCAAAAAGCGGCTGCGCGCATCAGCGATGCAGCAACCGGGGGGCCTGTGGATGCCGTGGATTTGAGCACCGAGACGGTGAACCTCCTCACGGCCAAGGACCAGTTTCTGACGGACCTGAAGACGACCCAGGCGGGTCAGGAAATGGACCGGCAGACGCTCGACATCCTGGCGTGAAGCACAACGAAATGCGCTGATTGCGGTCCAGCCTGCTCTCTCAAAGACCTGACAGATTTCCGGGGGGAACTGGAGTGGGGACAAGGTCTTTGGGGCTCACGCCCTTAAGGTATACTCGTTCTTGTATGAACTGGTCGAACAGATCCATTTGGTTCTCGTCGGAGGCTCAGATTTGGTTCTGTCCGCTCTAACCTGTTGATTCTCAAGCTGGCGTAGCTCAGTTGGTAGAGCATCTGATTTGTAATCAGAGGGTCGGGGGTTCAAGCCCCTCCGCCAGCTCCATAAAATCAATAATTTACGGCCTAATTTGAAACGACCGAAGTCGGCTTGGTAGCAACCGTGGTAGCAACGGGCTTTTCGGGCGGATTTAAGATCGCTTCCATCTGGTCGGCGGCATCCTTGCGGAGCGCTGGAACCACGTGGGAATAGATGTTCATGGTGATCGCGATCTGAGAATGCCCGAGCAGTTCCATGACAACCCGAGGGTGGACACCCTGCGCCAGCAGCAAAGTTGCGGCGGTATGCCTCAGGTCGTGAATCCGGACCCGTGGCAGGCCAGCGGCCTTCAGGATCTCAGCAAATGCCCGCTCTACATTCCGCGGCTCGATCGGCGTTCCGATCTTTGTCGTAAAGACGAAATCGGTATCCCGCCAGCGGGTACCGGCGAGTTCCCGCTCTTTTTCCTGCACGGCTCGCCATGCGAGCAATTCCGAGACGATCACCTGCGGCAGATTCAGCGTCCGCCGGCTGGAACGCTTCGGCTCCTTTAGAATCAGATGGCCTTTCTTTTCTCCGGGCATTTTGACCCGCTGAAGCGTGAGCCGTACGGCCAGCGTACCGCGTTCCAGGTCGATCGCTGACCACTTCAAAGCCAGCGCTTCGCCCTTGCGCAGCCCGAGGGCCATAGCTGCGGAAAACAGCGCGCCGAGGCGATGGCCCTTTGTGGCTATCAGGAACGCTTTCGCCTCTTCTGGGTCGTACGGCCGAATCTCCGCGGCCTGGCTCTTCGGGAAGTCCACCAGTTCGGCGACGTTCCGATGAACCAAGTCCAGTTTGCACGCCTCGTTGAGGGCCATGCGAAGTATCAGGAGCAGGTATTGCACCGTCCTGGCGGACAGGTGGCGGCCCTCTACTTCCGGGTTGTCCTTCGTCGGCCTCTTGACTCCCGGACCCCTTTTTATCAACCCGTCGAGTTTCGCCTGTTTGAACTGCTGGATATGCTCGACCTGTAGTTTGGTGAGCAGGATGTCGCCGAGGGCGGGCGCGATGTGGATCCGCACGGCGCCCTCATAGCTTACGTAGGTTGAAGGCGCGACGTCGCGCTTGATCTCTGCCAGCCAAGATTTCAAGAAATCGCCGAGGGTGCGCTTTTGAGGATCGATATTGATGCCGCGCTGCTGGTCGCGAAGGGCCTTCTTGAGTTCTTCGGCGACATCGTGACGCGTGGCCGCAGTGAACACCTTGCGCTTTGGCTTGCCAGCGGCATCCTTTCCCGTGGTCACGGCCGCGCGCCAGCGGCCATCTGACATCCTGTAGATTGAGCCTTCGCTATTTCCGCGCTTTCGTTGTTTGCGTTCGGCCATCTCATTTTCCTTTCGCGATCCACCCGCGCACCGTCTGAACCTTCTGGACACCTAACAGTTTTGCGATTTCGGCAGCGGATTTTCCTTCCGAGTGAAGCCGTCGAGCATCCGCGCGTTTCTGCCGAAGTCGCCGACCTGCTTCATCGACCGCTTTCGTGCGTCCGCACTTCGGGCAGTAATTGTTTTCTCCAGCATTGGGGCGCCTGCCCGTTCGCGCATAAAGTGTTTCGCACCCCGAACAGATGAAGAATCCATCCGCCCTCATAACAGCCAGCGCCAACTGAAGCGCTACCGCGCTTAGGAGTGAGCCGGCATATGAGACTTTCAGTTGCCAACCAAATCGGTTCACCCAATCCATGGACAGCGATACGCCAAATTTTCGCAGCCAGGCATCTATTTCATTTGCGATGGTCCGCTTTTGCCCTTCGATGTCCTGTACAGTGCCCCATTCAAGACCATTTGCTGTAATTGCCCATTGCCTTCGGGTGTGGTCTGGCATGCGGAACGGAGACACTGCGCACATGTTGGATCCAGAAACAGGGCCTGCGTCATGCGGACTGGAGATTATGCACCAGTCCGATTCGTTCCCACCTGAACCACGCTTCAATTCGGAGGCAAGCTTCAAAACTGAATAGGCGCGACGCGAGAAATAACGCCACGCACTCAGGCAATCAAAGCCGCACGATGTCCACGGATCGATTCTTACAAGGGACCCGAAATCAAGATGATTGCCGGCGCCATCGATTGCAAGCGGCCCCCACCGTTCAGCGAAACGCCTGGTCGCTTCATCTGGTTCATCCCACAACTTTATAAAGGCATCAAACATACCGCGGGTGGGCGTCTTGTGAGACGCCCTTTTCCAGTGGACCTCCCATCGAAGCCGAGACTTCTCCAGCGTCACCGGACCGCCCGGTATGAATAGCACACCGTACGGGACAAAAGCCCCGATCTGACCCGTCTCGGGATTCCCGAGCCCGGCCTGAATCGACTTCAATCCGCTGCGAGTTCTTTCGTTCATATCACTACCCATACCATATCACTAAGTATATCCTGTGGCAAGGGGTATTCTGAATCCAGGTAGACGACATTCAATCTGCTGGAGCTGGTCTCCTCCAGATCTTTGAAAAGGAGATAGTGTGTCCCTAAAAGTCAAAGTGGTCAATCCGGTTTGGAACGGCAATGGTCGGCTCAAGCGCAAGGTCGCTGAGTATTACGTTGCTGAGGGACGAGCGGAATGGGTTGGGGATAATCAACTCCGGCTTTTGTTAACACACCCAAAGAATCAGGCGGCGCTTTATAGGGCGGTGTCGTGGCAAGACGATTACATTCCCCAGGCATCTGACCGTCGGGACCGGCTTAGCCACGCAGCGGCCCTTCACCCAGACGGATTAGCGGCCATCAATCACACATCGATGCGGTTCAGGCGACCTCCGGAAAAAGCGCCCGCATTCGATGACCCGAAGCACTTAGTCATCCAGGACCGACTGATACCCCGACGTCATTATCCCGACACTCACGACGTGGTACGGGCCAATGGGCTCCCGAACAAGAGCCGGGCCTTCTCCGTACCAACACGTTTGAATCGCAGCACACCTCAAGCGGAAACATGCTAGAGCGCAGATCCAGGGCATCAAAGCGAAAGGAAAACCAATGATTACGAATCACGCAGAACGCACGAGACCTTTACTTCTCCGACCGCCGGAAGCAGCAGAACTGGCTGGCGTTAGTCGCGCGTTGGGGTATCGCTGGGCACAAAATGGCGTCTGGCCCTCCGTCCGGGTCGGTCGGACCGTGCGAATCCCCTACAACGCACTCTTGCAGTGGATCGAGAGCAATACCAACAAGCCGGCTGCGTAAGCCATGGCCTCGACCGCCATCTATCCAGACGCGCGCCTGCATTGAGCGCCGGAAAACGCCCGCGAAAATTCAAACGGCCCGCACAGCGCTGGAACGCTGGCGGGCCGAAAACTTTAAGGAGCCAAAACCATGATAACCCCCAGCGACGGTGGGCGCAAAGTCGAAGAGATCCTTTCCCGCGTCCGGATATCCGAGGTCTACAAATCGTTGACCGGCGCTGAGCCGCGGCGTGCCGGGCGTGACACCTGGCGTGGGCCAGCGGCCTGGCGCGGTGGTGACAGTCCGGATTCGGTTTCAGGCGACGATGCCCGGGGCGTATGGCACGACTTTCCTACTGACCAGGGCGGCGGCATCCTAGATCTAATTGTTACCGCCCGCGGGGGCGATCGCGCGGCGGCCCTTCAATGGCTTGCTGATTTCGTCGGGATGCCGTTGGATGACCGGCCATTGTCCCAGGCCGAGCGCGCAGAGTGGGTCGCGGAACGGCGCGAGATCGAGCGTTTCCTGCCCGTGGCGCGGCTCTGGCGGCGCGCGGCGGTGAACATGGCTACCCAGGTTCAGGACGCAGCCAAAGCGGCGCTATTTGATCCCTCGGTTAGCCCTGCTCCGGTGCAGGATATTGCGGATATGGAACGGCTGGTGCGGCGCCTGAACCGCCTGGACGGCACCGAATTGATCTCGGAATATCGCGAGTGGGCAACCGCGTATCCTCGCTTGACGGAGGTCATGGTCAAGACAGCGCGGACCCGCGAAGCGGCGGAGCGGCGCGCCCTGCTGGCATACCTACAGCAAACCAATCCTGAAAGGTCGGCGGCGTGACGCCGAACGTCAATATCGAACAACTCCTGGCCGACGAACACGCCCGGAGTCAACCCCCGAAGCGACTACCCCCGGTGGCTGCATTGGCACGGGAATTCAAGCCGTTCGGTGAGGACCGTTATCGGCTGACGATTCCAGACATCGGCGTGACGGTCGAGGTTGACCGGCTCCGCCGTGAGCATCACGAACTCATCGGCGAGTTGTCGGTCTGGTGCGAGCTTCCCGGGGCGCGCACTGTAAACGGGACGCTATCTGTTGGCGATTTCAACCTTTCAAGCGTCCGGGCTCGTCAGGACCGCGCGAAATTGCTGGCCTTGCGGAGCAACGCCGCAACGTTGGATTGGGCCTCGTTGGTCGAGGAGTTCTGCCAGCAGGTTTTGCAGGCGGATCGAATCGGGCAACCAGCCGTAGACCTTCGCGAACTGGAGAGACCGGATCCGACTGACGACATGATCGAAGTGGATGGGCTCGCCCTGCCGAAGCGCCATCCCGCGATATTGTTTGGGGACGGCGGGGCCTGTAAGTCCTACCTCGCACTTTTTGTGGCCGGCCGCATTGCCGAGAAGGGCATCCCGGTTGCCTTCTTTGATTGGGAACTGGCTGGCGACGATCACCGAGACCGGCTTGAACGGCTATTCCCTGACGGGATGCCGCGGATTCTTTACGCCCGATGTGAGCGACCGCTGGTTTTCGAAGTGGATCGGTTGCGTCGCATCGTCAGGGAGAACAGTATTGGCTACTCCGTGTTTGATTCCGTGGCCTTCGCCTCCGATGGGCCTCCGGAAAGTGCGGAGATCGCCGGCCGGTATTTCAGGGCGGTGCGACAGATCGGCGGCGGCTCACTCCATGTTGCGCACGTCACTAAGGGCGAGAACGCGGACAAGAAGCCGTTTGGCTCCGCCTTCTGGCACAACGGCGCCCGGAGTACATGGTATGCGCAATTGGCCGAAGGTTCAGCCGATAGCGACGTTCTCCAGATCGGGTTATTCAATCGGAAGGCGAATCTTGGCCGACTCCATCAGCCGGTTGGATACAGCGTTTCCTTCGCGGATGAGTTGACGAGCTTTCGGCAGACAAGCGTTGCGGAGACTCCGGACTTGGCCGGGCAGTTGAGCGTAAAGCAGCGCATGGCGTACCTACTCCGCCATGGCGCGATGACCGTGACACAGATTGCCGAGGAATTGGAAGTCGAGGTCAATACCGTGACCCAGACAGTCAATCGCTCTGTGAAGAAAGGCGGTCTTTTCATAGTGTTAGACGGACAGAACACGAATCGTCGGGTCGGATTGAAGGCTCCGTGACACTTGTCACGACAGCGCGCGTGACACACTGTCATGCGGCTTAGCGGATGCCGCCGAAGGCGGAGCGCAAGCGGTTAACTTTTCATCAACTTACAGGCCGTGACAAGTGTCATGACACATTTAAATCTGTCATGACATGACACACCCCCCTTATTTATAAGGGGGTGTCACGTCGGCTGTCACGAAGGACAGAGAAAGAGAAGAGAGATGGGCCAGAAGCGATTCAAGAGGGCGGGATACGTCAGTGTAATCCGCGGGCTTCAAAGAACGCACAAGATTCTCCAGGAGTCCGGCCTGCATCATGTGGTGGTCCGACATGACGATTGGTGCGCCCTACTCAATGGGCGGGGAGAGTGCAACTGCCGGCCCGAGGTTGACTACGTGGCGACGGAGGGCATGAATTGAAAGCCCCGCCGCGCAGCGTCAGGGCGAAGTACGACCAGCAGAACGAACAGGCGGCGCGGATCATTTTGCAGAACGTGGCGAAGCACGGCGGTGAGGACTCGGGCATGGTCGTATGGGCGCGGCTCTGTCTTGCGCGGATCGAGCGGGAGCGGCAAGAGCGCATCGGGCCGTTGTTCGGGGCGGCTTCGTCGGCCAGTTGCGCATTGGGCGGCGGCTAGAGGTCGGGTTCGCCACAAGGGGCAGTATGTGGCGTGTCATGGGCTTGTCCCCTAGAAGTCCGCCACCCAATGCGGAGCAATAGTGCAAGCCGGTAACCAGGATCTGTATCGCGTTGAAGAGTAAGCGATGAGGCAGGAATGGAGAGTTCGAATCCGAGGCGCAGTCGGATGCAGCCGTGCAGTACTTGCATCATTGTGTAGCAACTGCGCATGTCCTGTAACGATTTGAAAGTAATCGGATGTGGTACCCATTCCTCCGGCTACCGAGAAAAAAGTGCCATTTCCTCGGACCCCGGATTGAGCGGGAGCGGGCAGCAGAAGCCGGGCCTCTGTTCGCGGCAAAGGGGGCGGAGAACTTCCAAGGTACTGTGCGGGGACTTCCCGGCCGAGGGTATTCGCATCGCACTGAATTCGTACCGCTAGCCCAAAATTCTGATGCAACGAAGCGGAACGTGCAACGAGGTTGATATGCCAGACGAAAAACTAATCACGCCGGCCGAGTACGCCCGGCTTCGGGGCCTGAATCGGAGCACGATCGGGCGGCAGATTGCCGAAGGTAAGATTCCCACGGCGGCGGACGGAAAGATTGATCCGGTTGCGGCGGACCGCGCGCGCGACAGGAATCTCGATCAGGGCCGCCGCGAGCAAGCCGCACGACAGAAGGCGAGGCGCGCAAAGAAGCCGATACCGCTGGCGGTTCAGCCAATCCGGCGGGCACTGACGGCAGCGGATAAGGGTGCGGTGGTCGACACCCTCCGACAGATCACGGCTCCCGCAGAAGTCCTGCAATTCGCCCGGGTGGCTCTCCGTGCGGGGTGTTCTCCGCTGCAGGCGTACATCGTGGCGACGTGGTTCTCGGTTCAGCCAACCCTGAACCTCGATGTCGAAGTCGAGGACCTCTGCAACGGTTTCGAAGATCCTACTGAGGCGCAATGGCGCGAACTGCTCGGCGAGGACTTCAACTTTGATACTGCCGATGCGGAGTTTGACCGAAGTACCGGTCCGGAGACGGCGCCGGAACCCGCGGCCTGAAATCCTCGGAAGTTTCTATCACCAAAAAGGAGAAAACGAAACATGGAAGCAGAAGCAATTCACGAGCAGGAACAGGAACTGGTAATTCCGCCGGCAACTGAGTCAATCGAGTTACCGGCCGAGATCCAGACCGCAATGGACAATCTTCGCGTGGCCCGCGAGCAGTACGACCGGATCCGCGGCCTGATTGAACAGGCGAAGCGCGATCGGGATGGGGTGGCAGCGCAGCAAGTCGAAGCCTTCAAGGCGCTGGCGGAGGATGAGGCGGGAGTTGCGCTAGACGGCAGCACGTCGAATCCGGCCCGTCGCAAGGCCGCACTCAAGGCACAGGAAGGGACGATGCTTCACGATGCGCGCATCACAGGACTTCAAGGGCGTCAGGCAGCGGCGCGGGAAGCTGTCGATAGCGCGATGCGCGAACTTTCCGCGGTTGGCGCGCAGTGGCAAGGCGAGCAGGCAATGATGGCCCGTGATGCTTTCTGGGCTGCCGTTCAGGCCTTCGTCATTGCGGCAAGTCAGCCGATCGCGGCCGGAATCGGCTTAGGCGACCAGCGGCTTAGCTTTGTAGCGAAGGCTGTTCAGATTCCCGATGCCGAGTATGGCGGCCGGAACGCTTTCCGACCGGTTTCCGGGTGGCGCAATTCTCCGGGGATGTTGGCGACGGTCCAAAAATTCGGCGGAATCAAAACCGCCGTCACCGAGGCCATCGTAGAGGCCCGGTTAGCGATGACAAATCAGGTTGGTTGAGGCAAAGGGGCGGGCTTTCGGCTCGCCCCACTTTTTCAAGCGGAGGGATTTCACATGACGAGAACGATTGAGCAGATTGAAACCGAAGCCCGGCAGATTGCCGCGCGGCCCGGTGCGACAGAAACGAAGGAGCAGGCTTTCACGCGTCTGCTGGAGATGGAGCCGGCGGCCTATGAGAATTTCGTGGCCCGCCACAACGCACAGGGCATGCTGGCGACGCTCGAAAAGGCCGGTATAAAGTTCTCGGGCTTGCGGGCGCGGTAGGGCTTCGGGCCGCGCGGCCGCAATCGGGGTGCTGATTCGGCTTACGGAACCGAGTCAGTATTTGGGCGCGAGATACCCGGTTCGGGGCTACTCCTGCCTCGAAGGACACCCGCCCTTTTTTCACATCGGAAAGGATTCGATATGCGTTCACTTCTTGCGCGCTTATCCCGCGCTTCTACGACGGTGCTGAACCTGATGGCAGCACCGCGGCCGAAGGCTAAAACGCCGGCTGAATGGCTGGCTGAAGAGGACCGGCGGCTCGGTTGGCACGAGAGCGCAACGTACCAGCGGCCCTCGCGGTTCCAGATGGAGATTGACCGCTCAACCCAGTTTGATCGATTCACAAACGGGGGACACGGCGGCCCCAGATTTTAGGGCTCGACTACAAAGGAGACAAAACAGATGACGATCCAGCAAGCAGATGAACTAATCGAGACGTTAGCCACGAGGGAGGCCCAACTTGCAGCCATGGCGGCACAAGTCGGCGCGCGCCTGGCAGAAGTCGAGGCACAGGCAGGAGACAGTTTCCTCGATGGGGATGAACATCCAATGCGTGAAGTGGTTGACTTGCGCCTTCAGGCCGATACGTTGACGGCCGCCCTGGCCGCCCTTGAGCGCCGAAAGGAACCCGCACACCTGGCCCGCCGAAGGGCCGAAGCGGCGGACTTCCGCCGGCAAGCCGAACAGAAGCGCTCCGAGTTGGCGGAACTGGAGTCGAAAACATCTCGATTGCTCGCCGAACTGAGCAGGCTTGAGGGCGTTTCGTTCACGGCTTCCATTCTGAGCAGTCAGCCTGTCGGGCTCTGGCTGGATGTCGGCTTCAAGCCGAGTGAGCGGGAATACTTGGCAGGGTATGAGTTGTCGCGAGATGTCGGCGGTAAATATGCCACGCCGCGGAGCCGCACGCTTCGCACGGAAATCGAGGACTTGGAAGCGAAGGCCCTCGCTATCGAGCGGGAGATCAACCCACCAGAGCCGGAAGCACCGTCAGCCACGCCCGCGGCTCTTCCGCCTCAGGATAAGCCATCCGCTCCCCGGCGCCGGGACGGCTGGTATTACGGGAATGAATAGCTCATATGGCAGCACCCCGGTAGCGGCGCATTTCGACCGCAGTCTCGTCATCGCATGGGCGGGGCCGATGGCGGAAAGCATCCTGTTTACGGGACGCGATCAGAGGGAACGGGCAGCAATCCATGAGGCTGGCCATGCTGTAGCGGGCTGGCGGTTTGGCCATGGCATAGCGGATGTAGTGATTCGTTTGGATGGCTCCGGGGAAACGCTATTCGCGCCTATGGGAGCCCGCACAGGGGCGTTGTCGAGCCCGAGGGCATATCCCGCGATCCAGAGACCACTATCGGACGTGCGAAGGGCTGTGGCCGTCTCCCGCTTACTGCGAAGCAATCGGAGGGCGGCGCGGGAACTCTTGCGAGTGCGAAGGTTTGAAGCTCGAATCTTCGTGAATCAGCATGCGGACTTGATTCGAGCCGTAGCAGCCAAATTACTGGAGGTCGGCAAACTTACCGGAGTCGAGGCAGAGTCTATTATCTCGGCGACGATCGAAGCGGCCCGGATGCAGCAAATCAACAAATTGGAGAGAAACCATGAAGACTCTAACGCGTCTCCGCCTCCGCAAGAATGAGTTACTGCGGCGGATGACTAACCTAAACGAACTCGCGCGCGTGGAGAATCGCGACCTGACCGAATCCGAGGCCCTGGACTTCCGACTCGGAAAGGAACAAGTCGAGGGGCTCAACAGCGCGATTTTCGAACTGGAGCACGAACTGTTCACGGCCGGCCCCGTCTCCGTGGAGGGAGAGCCGAAAAAGCGTAACTGGCTCGATGAAATGGATTCGGCCCTCGGATTGTGGTCACACAAAATCGCGGCGATTTAGCTGCGGTGCAAGCCGGTAGCCGCCTGGTTCTCGCCTCCTAACCGGGGCCTCCTACGGGCGGTGTATGCGGGCGCCGGAGATTAGCCGGAGAGTTTTCCCGGCGCCCGGTTTTTGAATTCAAAAAAACAGAAAGGTAATTTTAACAATGCAAAACGGCACAGTTTTGAAGTATGTCCGACACCGCGGCTTCGGATTCATCGCCGCGGAGGATGGAAGTGAGTTGTTCTTCCACGTCAGCGAATTACCGGAACGTGACGACAGCGGAATTGTTCCGGGTACTCGGGTGCAATTCGAGATCGGCGATGGCCGGAAGGGTCCGGCGGCCGTCAACGTAGAGGTTTTGCGGTGAAGGGACGTTCATCACTGTTCCGTAGGGCGGTATTCGCAATCCTGGCGCTATCGCTGTTTGCGGTGGCGGCACAGGCGCCGGACGCCATTGTCACGGCGAACAACAATTATGATCCGTGGGTGTTCAACTCCTACGGCCTCAAGGTCTCCAGTGTGACGAACCCGCAGCGGGTCATCGTGCTGAAGGATGGAATCTGGGGCATTGACGATCAGAACCGCATCCGATTTCAGCTATTCGTGGATGGAACACTGCACCTGTTCAGTTCCGATCACAGAGAAACAGTAACCATCGATGCGGAGAGTGGCCGGATTCTACTTAACGGCCGTCCCGTGGCGGTTTTGCGCTGAGACCGAATCGAGGAAACAATGAGCACATTAATTGGCCTGAAATTAGACGATACGGCCATCCTGGCGACGGACAGCCGAATTTACGGGAACGATCAGAGGAACGTCCTTTCAGATTCCGCACAGAAAGTATTCCGCGTCGGCCGGAACCTGTTCTTTGCGTGGAGCGGCTACACTCCCATCGCCAACAGACAGGCCGAGATGGCGGTGGAACTGGCAGGGGAGGGAACCGTCCGCGACATTCGCGCATTCGCCGATACGCTCGATCTGATCTGCGTGCCGATCATGCTGGCGACAATCAACGCCCTGGCAGAGATCCGCGCAACCCTGCCTCAATACGAGGCAGAACTTTCGGGAGAGAAGCCATTCGCGGCCTATGTCCTCGCGGGCCAGCATTTCGGCAAGCCCGGTTTTCTTGCGCGCGAATTCTACTATGCGGGCGGCCAGATCACGCATAAAGAAGTCGACGCGCTTAATCCCCTAAGGACGGGCGAATATCGGCTGTACGCGACGCGCGGCGAATCCCTGGCTGATCTCGTTCCGAATCCCAAGACGTGGGCGCACGGTCCGATTGCGGCAGTTGAGCGGTTCGTGGAACGCATCTGTGGAGTAGAGCCCCTGTGCGGCGGTAAGCTGCAACTCGCGGTCATCGATCAATCCGGCGCACGATGGGTGCATAGGCCGCACGCAGATGCGGCACGGATCGAAGAACAGAGGGCCATCGGCATCCTTAACGTCGGTGTGCAGTACGCGGGGACGATCAATGCGAATCAGGTGAATTCGGGAGGTTTCACCGGTCGCACGCTGGAGTTGGACCTGAACGGGACAACGGTCACAATCGACAACTCCTACGACACCCGACTGCTTGGCTATCCCGGCCTTAGGGTCGCCAGCAGTGCCCACCCAGACCAGCGGATTTGTGTTGTCGATGATGGTATCTGGGGAATGGATCTCAACAATACCGTCCGGTTCCAGTTGTTCACGGACGGCACCTTACATCTTTTCGATGCCGGCGGCGTAGAGCGGGTGACCCTCGATGGCGTAAACGGGCAGGTCCTTGTTAACGGCATGGGAGTGAAGGTCAATGGAACTTCCATCGCTGTTCCGTAGAGCAACATTGACAATCCTCGCGGCGCCCGCGTTTTTCCCAAAGGACTACAGCAACTCGAATCTCAGAAGGATGGGATAACGATGCCAAACGATAGTGTTCTGACTCCGGGCGAATGGGAAGCCCTACTGTTCCAGACTCCCGATCAGGTGCGGCCTTTGGTCTACCGCCTGGCACTCCATCACGGTGTTATCGAGCAGCCGAAATCGTCAGGCGGCGCGGCGCCAGAGGCCCGGGGAATCCTCAAATATCAGCCCGTTCTGCCGGATGGGCCGGCGGCGTGATAGCCGAACGGCTGCATATCCCGATGCGGCTGCATGGGTGGTTTTGTGGGGAGTGTTGCCCGGTGTAGTGTCTTGCGGAGGGGCTCAAGCCGACTCGGCGATCTCGAATCGAAACAAGAAAAAAGTGAGAATTCGTACTCCGCTGGGCCACACCCCAACAGGAGATCGGGGCGAGGGTTTTTTTCGGTTAGTCAATAGCCTTAAATCGGTGTTTTCTCTTTGTTTTCAATGGGCTGACAGGACCGTTGGTTGGTTTAAACGATTTCGCGGCTATACTAGGGAATTCAAAGATTAGGCCGATATAGTACCGTAAGCGGCAAACCCAGCCACCTCCTTAAGCGTCAGAAGAATAGGATAGGGAGAGGAAGGGGTATATATGGCGTGTATTGCTCTACCAATTTTTCAGCACCTTGAGGCGAATGCTAGTGCAGCAGTGGCACGCGTCGATAGGGTAAAAGGCAGACATTTTCTGGCTGGCCTCCTCTGCGCGCCCATGATGCCCTCCCTTGCCATCCTTTCGCGGGAGTTACGCAAGGGCATTCAATACCTCAACTCCGAGGAATCGGACCGGCTTTCGGTAGATGAGCTTCGACAGGTTGCTCATCAGCTTAACCAAGTACATGGTAAACTACGCAAGCTACTGAATGCTTCTGAGGTCCTCGGATTGAGACGATTGCCACTGTACCGTCACTTTCTCGACGAAATAGACGGTAGGACCGATCATTTGGGCAGCATCGCTGAGGGTCTGTATATGTCCCTGAATGCAGACTTCAGAGAAGCGCTCGTCAAGACCGCAGAGGAACTCGAACACCTTAAGAACGATTCCTCGCGGAGTCCTTTGATTGAGCAAATGCATAGTTGATGCGACAGCCAGCCCGACGTTCCGCCGCGACGTAAAGACCCTAAACAAAACTTATCGCCATGTGAGCGAAGACCTCCAAAGGTTGTTCGTCGCTATTGCAGCAGAATATGATATGGCCTGTAACGCAACCCGCCTGAAAATGTATGGAAATGCTGATCACCTTAAGGGTCGAGTCTGGAAATATGACTGCAAAAGCAGCGATTTGCGGCGCAACCCTCGCGAGTGTCTGCGTGTGATTGCCATTCTCGATGAGAATGAAACAACATCGCAGCTTCCCGTCATGAAGCCGATCTGGTGTGACATGCGGAAGAATATTCCTGATTTCATCAACGCCAAGGACATTTTGAGACTAGTTGCGAGACTCAAACAAGGCGACGAAGACGCGGCAGATTCAGCATTCGCTTAGTGTCCTGGCGAATACCGGCACCGCTTTCCCTCAGCGCCCCTCAAACACCAGCGGCACCGGCCGCCCTGGATAAGCAGCGTGCCGTAAAGGCGGCGCTGGCGCACGCCAAAGCCTCCGATCTGAGCGATCAACAGATAGCGCGGCATGTTGGAGTCGCAGCATCTACTGTCGGTGACTGGCGCAAGAAACTCCATGCATCTATAGGAAACCTAGAGATGGAGTCGCGCACCGTCACCCGCAACGGCATCACCTACCAGCAGAACACCGCCCGGCAAAACGTAACAGAGGGGGAATGTTTCAGGGAGGGGAAGGGCGCCGATGAGAATGGCGACCTTCCCCGGACGGACGATTCGTACCTATCGCCCGTCGAACTTAATGGAAGGAGTTGGGCTAGTTTTCCCGCGGGTCGATGTCGAGGCAGTTGAGATATAGCGCTTCGACCGGCTTCAGAGCCCGTTCGTCAATCTCCTTGTCTGCCTTGGCGGTTAGGGCGCCCGGTTCGATAGTGGCTCCGGCGTTCAGGCGAAGATTGAGGCCAATGCAGCGTCGCCGTGCGTCGTCGTATAGGTTTAGAACTTTCTGAAGTTCGCCCTGGCGGATGACATCGCCGTTACCGGCTTCCGGGTGAATGGATTCGGCAACGGTCCCGGTTGCCGTGAGTGGAGCAGCCGTGAGGGCTGCAAGTATCGTTCTGCGCGTCAAGTTTTGCCTCCTGTTGAATTGGCTTGCGCTTAGACCAGCGCGAGTGCATCCGATGGATACTGCGCCATCAGATCGATATAGGATCGGATCTCTTCGGCGGGTGCGATGTCGAGGCCCGCAATGTCGGAAATCGGGCGCGTCCGGTTCCCTGTTTCCCCGTACCTCTCATGGACTGCAAGCGATTCGTACCCAAGGGTGCTGATGCCGAGTTCCCCATGCTCAAGGGTGGCTCCGGCTTCCGCCCGGCGGCGGATATCGGAAACGCCCCGCTCTAACTGCTGTTGAAGGCGAAGCATCGCCCTCAGTTCGTCTTGCCGGATAATGTCTGGCGCTTTCGGTTGCGAATGTGCGGCCAGTTTCGCCATTGCCGCCAACGGTGCGGCTCCGAGGGCCGCGAGAGTGTTCCTGCGCGTCATTGTTCGGTTCCTCCTGTGAAGTGCCCTATCAGTACAGGGCGAATTCGGCCGGGTCCGGATACTCGGCCAACAGTTTGGCGTCTTCGCCGATCTCCTTGGCGGTGTGGATCCGGAGACCGCCTAGGCCCTCGCTGCAATTGCCTCCAATCGCCTCGTCATAATCGCTGTACGAGACGTTCGAGACGCCAAGGGCGCCCCGTTCCAGTTGGCTGCCGGCCTTCAATCGGCGATGAATGTCGATGGCCAGCGCTTCGGCCTGGTTCTCCAGGTCGATAACCTGCTGGAGTTCGCTTTGCCGCACGATGTCAGGCTGCGGGGTGGCCTTCAGTGTGCCGGCAATCGCGGTGCCAGCGGCGGCCATAATCCCGGTGAATGCGTTTCTGCGCGTCATGCTGTCAAGTCCTTTTCTGAACCCGCTTGCTTTCGTTCTGTGCCAGGTTCACAATGATATTAGCTTACAGGCCCTACATGTTGTCAAGAGAAAAGCAAAAACGGCCTGTAAGCTGTAGACATGAAAAAGAAAAAGCTTCCTCCTGAGGTGTTGAAGTTTTTCCAGGAGACAGGGCGCAGGGGCGGCAAGGCTGGCGGCAAGGCTGGCGGCAAGGCTGCTGCTGCTGCCATGACTCCGGCCGCACGCACGGCCCGGGCGAAGAAGGCCGCGGCGAAGTCGGCGGAGGTGCGGGCAAAGAAGGCAGGACGGAAGCCAACGAAAGGAAGATGATGCTAATCGCGCTGTCCTCGCTAAACCTTGACTTCCAATCTCCCGAACTGCTGTCCGATGAGCGGGTATGGGAATACCTAACAGAGATCCAGGCGGGGCGAACCGTTGACCCGATAGAAGTCTATTGTGACGGATCGACATACTGGCTCTTTGATGGATTTCATCGGGCTGCAGCCGCCAGGATGGCCGGGCTCGAAATGATCGCAGCGAATATCACACGAGGAACCTATGCCGAGATGGAAGCGCGCTGGAAGTTGGGCTTGGCGGCACTTCTAGACGATCTCCGGCGATAGGGCTAGCATGGCTGGTCGGCTTCCCGCAGCGGGCAAATTGTGATAATTTTAACGGAAGCATGGAAACTCGTTCCTCGCGGCGAACGGCCAACGCTATTATCGAGGATCAACTTCATCAACATCTCGGAGATGTTGAAAAAGCCCTGAGTGCCGATGTTCTCACATTCATCGGCCCGATCATGTACGGGGTTGACGATTTGATCCGAGATGCTATCGAAAACAGGCCTAATCGGTCTAAGCGATTAGCGGTAGTACTTGAGACTGGAGGGGGGATTATCGAGGTTGCACAACGGATCGCGGATATCCTGCGTCATCATTATGCATACGTAGAATTTGTGATCCCAAACACCGCGATGTCTGCAGGAACGGTACTGGTGATGTCCGGCGATGCAATCCGAATGGACTACTACTCGACCCTTGGGCCTATCGATCCACAGGTGCAACGGCCGGGGAATCCAAACGTCTGGATTCCGGCACTTGGATACCTGATCCAATACGAACGCCTGATCGAAAAATCCCGCAAGGGACAATTGACTACGGCAGAAGCGACCTTTTTGATTCAGAAGTTTGATCCGGCGGAACTGTATCGGTATGAACAAGCTCGACAGCTATCAATAACGCTGTTGAAGCAGTGGCTGGTCAAATATAAGTTTCGAAACTGGCGCCGCACTGCGACCCGAAATATAAAGGTTTCCCGCAAGATGAAGGAACAACGGGCTGAGGAGATCGCCAAGATTCTTAACGACACGGACCGATGGCATACCCATTCGCGTGGTATTTCAATGGACGTGTTGCGCAAAGATCTTAAACTGGTAGTTGAGGACTTTGGTGGAGACCTAACCCTGAACAATTCGATTCGCACATACTATAGGCTATTAACGGATTACACGAGCCGTCGAGATCACCAAGCGGTCATCCACGTGCAGGGCACGTATATGCCGATTAGGACGGGAGGAACGCAATGAGAACGTCGCGAAAAAACGAGCGGGTAATACTGCGCTCGAACCCAAACGTAGACCGGCGCCAAATCCGCCAAGTTCAGAAACTGCTGCATGTCCTGGGCAAAACGGGCGTTAGTCAGCAGCGATACGATCTTCTGTCCCCTTACACTCGAATTCCCCTTCACCTCAATGATGAAGGTCTTTCATGCGAATCTCGCCCTTTCATTGTTAAGGGCCAAGGCCAACTACCCTGGTAAATTTTGGTAGCAACGCTGGTAGCAACGCCGTTCGTCTAGCACCGTCTACAGCCTTTTCTCCCGTCTACGCATCCCGCTAAACCATTGATAATAGATAGGGGCACACGCGGTAGACAGTGCCCCATAGAATTTGTAATCAGAGGGTCGGGGGTTCAAGCCCCTCCGCCAGCTCCAGACAAGTCCCAGGCATTCATTTATTGACGGCCGTTTTGGCGGGACCTTTCAGAAGATCCGTTTCGAAGTCGTGTCCAGATTTGCGCGCACGTCTCGTCGTTCAGGTGCACGTACCGCATCGTGGTCTTCAAATCGGCGTGGCCTGCCGGTTTCATGAGGGTGAAAGGATCCAGCACTTTGGCCCAGCGCGTCAGACATGCTCCTCATCACACGTCAGGACCTGCTCGCGCTGGTTTTCGCCGGCCGTGATTTCATCGATGGATCCCCGGGCGAGCTTTGGGTACTGCTTCAGTTGTTCGCTGTCGTCTCGTAGAAGATCACCGCGCGGTTTCGCGCCCCTGCGTGCCCGGAAGAACGGCAGAAAAACGGCGTGCCGAAGACCAGCCTTTTCCGGGCCCGCCAAGTCGAGCCAAAAACCGCTTCCGGTTCCGAGCCGGCCGGCGACTCGGAACCGCATGTGTGTGTTTGGCGGGCGGCGGCGCTCTACGGCGCCGGTGCCGTGCCTGGCTCGTAAACGATCAGGTTGGTCAGGCCCCAGTTCCGCTGGCTGAGGGGCGAGGTGTCGTAGCAGTCCGTCGCCAGTCCCTGCACCTCTAGGGTGAAGTTGTAGGCGACGGCGGTGCAGCCGACGAGGTCTCCACTGAGATCGGGGATCGGGAACACGTCCGTCGCGCTATCGACACCGTCCCACAGCGGATCCGGGCGGCTGAACGTCTGGTCGCCGACATATTGGGCTGCCTTGCCGCGCGTGCCCCACACCTTGTAATACAAGATGTGCCCGTCCGTCTCTTCAGCCCGGATCCGGAACGTGATATTCCGGCCAGGCGCAGGCTCGAGTGCCAGTGCCCCGCATTTCATAACCGCGGGCGCGATTGCCTCGATTTCCGCGAATGGCCGGCCGTTCTCGATGCGCACTGCCGGCATCTCGACCGGAGGCAGAGTCTTGGTCATAGCGCCCACCGAGTAGTATCCGGTGATGCGAACAATGTACTCTCCGTTCGGCACTTTGGTGGTGTCCCACTCGAATTTCAGGGCATGCTCCTGCCAATCGATCTCGGGCTCCGTATCGATGTTGGTGTAGAGATGGCTCACCGGATCGGGCCCAAGCGGAATCGCGTACCAGGTATGCGTCAGTGGGTCCCACTTGCGGTTCTGCAGACTGTCCGTTACAGTCGTCCAGTTCGCGGGATCGGCCAAAGCGTCCCGGTATTCGACCAGGTAGCTTGTGACTCCGGTGGCGCCGGGATCGGGCGGCGTGCCGAACAACCCGAAGACCCGCATCTGGCCGCAGAACGGCTGACAGTTGATCGCAGCGATTCGCACGGGATCGCCTGATTGAGCATAGAAATATCCGTCGACGATGTGCGTGTTGTCCACCGGCAGCAGACCGAGGCTGATGAATTTGAACCCGGTGGCGGGTTTCACGCCTGGCGGAGGGCTGGGAATCAGGTCGGTTTCCGGAATGATGAAGTCCCGCTGGAAATCCGCCGAGATATCCCAGTCCACCGGAGCGCTGTACACCTGTTTCCAGGCGCCGCCGGAGAACTGGTAAATCCGCGCCTTGACGTCCGGCATTGTGTCGCCGAGCCGAAAGATCGGCAGCAAATTCACCGGCGCCTTGAAGTAGAAATCGTAATGCCCGTCGGGGCCCGTGTATGCGGCCCCCAGCAACCTGGCGCGGAACCTGATCCTCTCATCGACGAGCCAGTACTCGACTTTCAAGTAAGGCATCGGATCAAAAGAAATCAGGGTCGAACCGTCGTAATGGCCGGAGTAGACCGTCCCGTGGATGTGATACTTGCTCGCGATGATCGTCATTCCCCTCACGTATTCCTCGGAGACGGGAAAGTCGAGATGCGCCGACCGTAAGCCGTTTACGCTCATGTAGCGCGTGATCGGAACCTGACGCGACAGCACGGGTGCAGACACGTCGCTTCCCAAATCCGCGGACTCTACACGTACTTCCGTGTTCCGCGGATCGCCGTCGTGCTTGAACTTCAGAATATAGTGGCCCGATTCGTCCACGGGCGCACAGGCCACAGGCTGGCCGCCCACATATGCCCGGACTGCCAGGTGGGCCTTTGCGAGGTCCAGGCGGGCATCGCTCATCAGCTCGCCTTCGATCACATACTCAAGTACCTTCGGCATGGGTGCTCCTTACTGTGGATGCGGTGATAACTCTCTTCGCGATCGCCAAAGCTCGCGATTCCAAGGCTGGTAATCCGTAAAGCCACCGGAGCGGCGGCGGCGCTCAGGAGACAGACCGCCTCGACCTCAGCAGCACCGGCCCAGCCTTCGTATGACCGAAACAGGTCTTCTTACGCTTTGAGGGTGCCGGCCACAGCCTTCTCGGCGGCTTCGCGCTGTTCTCCGGCGGGCATAAAGGATGCCATCGTGAACGCCGCCGAGGCAATCGCGATCTTCCCTTTTGCAAACTCCGCGCCATCCGGCCGCCAGCCAGGCACTTTGATGAGGTGTCCGCCGACGATGATGAATCCTCCGGCATCGACCTTCACGCCCGGGGAGACATAGGTAGCGCAAAGGGTAACGTGGACTTCGGGACACTCAAGAACGAGCTTCTCCACATCTTTCAGGAATTCATCGATTCCTTTTCGTGACTTAGTTGCAGTGGCCATGTGTTGTTTTTCTCCTGTTACAGACTGATCTATCTCGTATTCTCGACGCGCGACTATGCACGCATTCGCTGCAATTATGATCTTGTTGTCCGAAATCGTATCGTTCGGTTTGCGGAGGATCGTTAAACTATGCACAATTTCGATCGGAACAGGCAATGTGCCATGCTTCGGCCAAGCGGACTGACAATAGAGGGGATTGCGGCTAAGCCTTGAAATCTTTCGAACTCCGAGGAAAGCCGTTTCCTGTGTGACGACTCCCATCCTGCGGCTCCCGCAGATGTAACGCTGGCGTAGTTCGTGCGGAGAGACGGGTATGGCTCCCTATCCTGAGTGGCTGCACGTTCTGGCTTGGGCGTACCTGAGCTTGTCGCTGCTGTGCGCGGTTTGGATTCTAATTCACGAAATGCTTCACCGCACCCAGAAGATGGCGGTCATGTACCTCGTGTGGCCGATCACGGCTCTCTACGACGGGCCTGCCGCGGCGTGGTTCTATCTCCGGATGCAGGAGCCGCGGAGCGACGCTTCGGATGAGCCCTCGCCCGGCCAGGTTGCGCTTTCGGTCACGCACTGCGGCGCGGGCTGCACTCTGGGGGACATAGCCGGCGAAACAGCGGCCTTCGCCGCGGGCCTGACGTTTGCGGGTGGAATCTTCCCGACCAGAATGGTTCTGGATTTGGCGCTGGCGTGGCTCTTTGGAATCATTTTCCAGTACTTCAGCATCGTGCCGATGCGGGGCCTGTCACCGGGGGAGGGCATCGCCGCCGCGATCCGCGCCGACACGCTTTCCATTCTTGCCTTCGAGGTGGGAATGTTCGCCTGGATGGCGCTCACCTATTACGTGATCTTTCCGGGGCCGCACCTGGACCCGGGCGAGGCTGTGTTCTGGTTCCTGATGCAGATCGCGATGTGCGTCGGATTTCTCACTTCCTACCCGGCCAACGTGTTCCTGCTGAAGGCCGGGTGGAAGGAGAAAATGAATTAGGCTTTGGCCTTCTTGACGGCTTCGGTCAGCTCCGGAACCACCTGGAACAGGTCGCCGACGATGCCGTAATCGGCCACTTCGAAGATCGGTGCGTTCGGGTCTTTGTTGATGGCGACCACGGTGCGGGAGCCCTTCATCCCGACCAGGTGCTGGATGGCGCCCGAAATCCCGATCGCCATGTACATCTTTGGAGCCACGGTCTGTCCGGAACTCCCCACCTGGCGCTCCATCGGCAGCCAACCGGCATCGCAGATGGGCCGCGAGGCCGCCATTTCCGCGCCGAGCGCCTGGGCCAGTTGCTCCACCAGCGGGATGTTGTCCGACTCCTTGATGCCGCGCCCCACCGAGACGATGATTTCGGCCGCGCTCAGATCCACTGCGCGCTGCGACTCGCGGAAGAGATCGAGCGGCCTGGTGCGGATCTGGGAAGCCTCCAGTTGCGGGGTGAAGGTCTCGACCGCGGCTGAGCCCGCAACCGCCAGGTCGGCGCGCCAGGCTCCGGCCTGCAACGAGGCAAAATGCGGACCGTCGCCCGAAAAGCGCACGTCCGAGTTCACCTTGCCTTGGAAGAGTTGCCGCACCAGAACCAGCTCCCCGTTTCCCACGCGGTGACCGACCACGTCGCTGACCGCCACCCGGTTGAGGGACGTGGCGAGCTTGGGAAGAAAATCGCGGACCTGATAGGTATGCGGGAAGAGCACCAGGGTGGGCTTCACCTTCTCAATCAACTGCCGCAGGGCGGAGGCGTAGGCGTCCGGTGTGTAGTCCTTCAGCAGGTCGTGCTCTACGCTGTAGACCTTGTCGAGCCGGCGCACGGCGAGTTCGGAGGTCAGTTGGCCCATCCCCTGGCCCAGCAGGGCGGCCGAGGCGGAGGTATTCTGTTCCTGAGCGAATTGTTGCGCGGCCGCGAGGGTTTCGAACGACATGCGGTTCCACTCGCCGCCCCGATGTTCCAGCACTGCCAGGATGCTCATATGATCCTCGCTTCGAACTTCAGTTTTTCCACCAGCTGCGCGGCTGCATCCTTGGGGCTGCCGTCGAACAACTGAGTCCGCTTGGTGCGCTCAGGCAGGTAGATGCGGTCGATCCGGATGCTTGAAGCGCCCGGGGCCACACCCAGTTCGGCGGCATTGAGCCGCTTGATCTCTTTGGTCTTGGCCTTCTTGATCCCCATCAGGGTGGCGTAGCGAAGCTTGCTGATGCCGGATTGAATGGTCAGCAGCGCGGGCAGCGGCAGTTCCACGTGCTGGAACCAGCCGTTTTCCAGTTCGCGCTTCACGCGAATGGCGCCGTCGCTCTTCTCCACCTCCATGATGATGGTGGCATGCGGCAGGCCCATCAGTTCGGCCAGAATGACGCCGGTCTGGCCGTAGCCCAGGTCGTCGGACTGCAGCCCGGTGAGTATCAGGTCGGGCGATTCGGGCCGGAGGGCCGCGGCCAGCAGCCGCGCGCCGTCCAGCGGGTCGTAGGCGCCCAGGTCTTGTTCCTCGATATGGATGGCGCGGTCGGCGCCCTTGGCGAGCGCTTCGCGAATGGTTTGAGCGGCGCGCGCCGGTCCGGCGCACAGCGCGACAACTTCTCCCCCGTGTTTCTCTTTCAGCTGCAGCCCTGCTTCGAGGGCATAGGCGTCGGGCTCGTTGATTTCGTAGCTCAGATCCGCCTCTTCGATCCATTTGCCGGAAGATGCGATCCGCAATTGCGAATCGCGCGCGGGTACCTGTTTGATCGCGACGACGATTTTCATAGAATGCGGCCTGCGTACCGGATTATACCGGCCTATTCCTGGTATCGCTTAAAAATGAGGCAGCCGTTAGTGCCGCCGAACCCGAAACTGTTCGAAAGCGCATACTCGATCTTCATCGGGCGTGCTTTTCCCGGTACGAAATCCAGATCGCAAAGCGGATCCGGGTTCACATGGTTGACGGTAGGCGGAGCAATTTGATCGCGAATGGCCATAATGGTGATGCCCGCCTCCAGACCGCCGGCTCCGCCTAACAGGTGGCCGGTCATCGACTTGGTGGAGCTTACGGCGAGCTGGTAAGCATGCTCGCCGAAGGCTCGCTTGATGGCGGCGCTTTCGGCCCGGTCGCCCACCACGGTGGAGGTTCCATGGGCGTTGATGTAATCCACCTGCCCGGGCTCAATGCCCGCATCGCGCAGCGAATTGCGCATCACGCGATAGGCGCCGTCGCCATTGTCGGGCGGCGCCGTGACGTGGAACGCATCCGCGCTCATGCCGTAGCCGACGATTTCCGCCAGAATGCGGGCGCCGCGGCGCCGCGCGAACTCCAGTTCCTCGAGCACCAGGATCCCCGCGCCTTCCCCGACCACGAATCCGTCGCGGTCGCGGTCCCAGGGGCGGGATGCCTGTTGCGGCTCGTCATTGCGTGTGGAAAGCGCGCGCATGGCGGCGAACCCACCGATTCCCATGGGCGTGATGCAAGCCTCGGTGCCGCCGCAGATCATGGCGTCGGCGTCTCCGCGCTGGATGAGGCGGAAGGAATCGCCGATCGAATGAGCGCTGGTAGTGCAAGCCGTCGCCGTGGCCGAATTTGGCCCTTTGGCGCCGCTGCGAATCGAAACATAGCCCGACGCGAGGTTGATAATGGTCGCGGGAATGAAAAACGGCGAAATGCGGCGCGGACCGTATTCGAGCAGGGTCTGGTGCTCGCGCTCGATCACCTCGAATCCCCCGATTCCGCTGCCGATGTAGACGCCTACCTGCTCGGCCGTCTCCTCCGTCACCGTCAAGCCGGAGCTCTTCAGGGCGTAATCCGCCGCCGCGATGGCGAACTGGATGAACCGCCCCATCTTCTTGATTTCTTTCTTCTCGATATAATTCGCGGGATCGAAGCCTTTCACCTCGCCGGCGATCCGGCAGGAAAAGGCAGAAGCGTCAAACTGGGTAATGGGCCCTATGCCCGATTTTGCAGCCTTTATGGATTCCCAGGACTCTTCAGTACCGATCCCAAGCGGCGTCAGCAGGCCGACGCCGGTCACAACTACCCTTCGTGACAAGAGACTCTCCCTGGCGAGAAGCGGTCACTTCTTGGAAGTTTTGCTCTCGATGTATTCCACCGCATCTTTTACGGTGGTAATTTTTTCGGCGTCTTCGTCGGGGATTTCCATCTCGAAAGCCTCTTCGAAAGCCATCACCAGCTCTACGATGTCGAGCGAATCCGCGCCGAGGTCGTCCACGAACGACGCGTTGCTGTCCACTTGGCTCTCATCTACGCCGAGCTGTTCGACAATAATCTGCTTCACCTTTTGCTCAACTGCCATGATTCCTCCTGGGATATTGAGAACGCGTTGATTTTAGCGAGCTTTACGGAGTTTCCGCAAGTCACGCAGACATGCATCTTTCCGGCCTGCGGTGGCGCGGGAACTTTCATCTTACCGCCAGTGTCAATTACCGGCGCATTGGAACGCGGGGGAATCGCCGGTTGACGCGGCCCGCCCGTGCCCCAGGATCGGGAAGCAGCGGCGCAGCGGCCCTCCTTCCTTCGACGAGTTTACAATAATGAAAATGCGAATTGTTTCGCTGCTGGCCAGCGCTACGGAGATCGTGTGCGCACTCGGCGCCGGCGAAATGCTGGTGGGGCGCTCCCATGAGTGCGACAACCCGGCGTGGGTCGCGCGGCTTCCCCGCTGCAGCGAGCCGGCCTTCGACGTATCGGTTTCGAGCCGCGAAATTGACCGCGAGGTAGGGCGGCGGCTGCGCGCCGGCGAACCGCTGTACGTCATCGACTCGGCGCTGATCCGGAAATTGAAACCGGATCTGGTGATCACGCAGACGCACTGCGAGGTCTGCGCGGTCACTCCCCGGGACGTGGAGCATAGCGGCGCCTGCCCGGTCGAAGCGCGCCAGGTGGCCTTGTCGGCCTCGCGCCTGGAGGAGATATTCGACGGCATCCTGCGGATTGCGCGGGAGCTCGGGCTTGAGGGTCGGGGGCTTGCGCTGATTGCGCGGGAGCGCGCCCGGCTCGAAAATGTCCGGCGGCGGACCGTGGATCGCGCGCGACCGCGGGTCGCCGTGCTCGAATGGACGGATCCGCTTTTTGGGATGGGAAACTGGGGGCCGGAGTTGGTCGAAATTGCGAACGGCGAGCCGGTGCCGGGACGAAAAGGGGAGATGTCCGCGGCGATCGACGCGCGAACATTGATCGCGGCGGAGCCGGACTGGCTAATCGTGGCTCCTTGCGGCTTCGACTTGAAACGGAGCCTCGGCGAGCGGCCGATGCTCGAAGCGCAGCCGTGGTGGCGCGAATTGAAGGCGGTCCGCGAGAGCCGGGTTGCGTTCGCCGACGGCAACCGGTACTTCCACCGGTCCGGTATGACGGTGGCGCCGACCGCCGAGATGATCGCCGGGATTCTGCACGGAGTCTCGTTTGAGGAAACTACGGAAGGAGTGTACTGGTGCCGGGTGTGACGAAGGTGCTGCTCTCATGGAGCAGCGGAAAAGACAGCGCATGGGCGCTCCACTTGCTGCGGCAGCGGTCCGATATCGAGGT
This sequence comes from Bryobacterales bacterium, assembly GCA_963794265.1. Classification (GTDB taxonomy): domain Bacteria; phylum Acidobacteriota; class Terriglobia; order Bryobacterales; family Bryobacteraceae; genus CAWCDJ01. Next base: position 770,838 of record CAWCDJ010000003.1, on the reverse strand, counting down.
GAGCGGCCTGGTGACCACGTTCAACACCGCGGCCGATCGCGTGGCGATGCACGCCGTGCGAAGGGCCCTGGTGGAAGCGCAGGCAGAGAGCGCGGGCGTCCCGCTATGGGCGGTGGAACTGCCGTGGCCGTGCTCCAACGCGGATTACGAGGAGCGGATGCAGGCCGTCTGCCGGCGCGCCGTGGCCGAAGGCATCACCGCTGTAGCCTTCGGCGACCTGTTTCTGGAGGACATTCGCGCCTACCGGGAGCGGCAACTCGCGGGCACGGGGCTCGAACCGATTTTTCCGGTATGGCGGCTCCCCACGGCGGCGTTGGGACGTGAAATGATCCGGGCGGGGCAGAAAGCCGTGATCACCTGCGTCGATCCGTCGAAGCTGGATGCCTCGTACGCCGGACGCGCCTACGACGACGGATTGCTCGACGCGCTGCCGGCCGGCGTCGACCCGTGCGGGGAGAACGGCGAATTCCACACGTTTGTGCATGACGGGCCGGTCTTCCGCCGCCCGCTGGCGGTGCGGACGGGAGAGACCGTGACCCGGGATGGATTCGTGTTTGCCGACGTGCTGCCGGTTTAAAGGTAGGCGTGCCGGCCTGCCCAGGGCGAGCTCTCGCCCTAAGGGGCAGGCCGGGAGGCCTACCCTACTATTACGCCAGGACTGCGGCTTCCCAGCGGGAGGCCACTTTTTTGATCCGCGCCACGGCCTCCATCAGGTTCTCGAGCGAATTGGCGTAGCTGAACCGGATATAGCCGTCGCCGAATTCGCCGAAGCAACCGCCGGTGAGGCAGGAAACCCCGGCTTCGTACAACAGATAATCCGCCAGTTCGCGCGAATCGATGCCGGTGTCCCTGACGTTGGCGAAAGCGTAGAACGCGCCGCCCGGAACGGCGCAGCGGAAGCCCGGGATTTCGTTGAGCCCCCGGCAGATGGCATCGCGGCGGCGGCGGAACTCCGCCACCATGGCGTCCACGCAGTCCTGCGGGCCGGTCAGCGCGGCGATTCCGGCGCGCTGGGTGAAACTGGCGGTGCAGGAATTCGAATTCACCATCAATTTGTTGACCGCGTCCACCAGCCATTCCGGCATCACGCCGTAGCCCATGCGCCAGCCGGTCATGGCGTAGGTCTTTGAAAATCCGTCGAGAATTATGGTCTTTTCCAGCATTCCCGGGAAGCTCGCAAGGGAGACCGGCGGCTCCCCGTAATAGATGCGGGAGTAGATCTCGTCGCTGAGCACGATGACGTCGCGGTCGCGCAGCATTTCCGCAATGGCTTTCAGGTCCGCGGCCGGAATCGTGCCGCCGGTCGGATTCTGGGGCGAGTTCAGCACCACCATCTTGGTCCGCGGAGTGAGGCGGTCGCGGAACAGGTTCAGGTCGAAGGAAAACCCGCGGCCTTCTTCGAGAGGCATCGGCACGGGCGTGGCGCCCGCGAAGCGGATCATCGATTCATAAATCGGAAAGCCCGGGTTCGGGTAGATCACTTCATCGCCGGGTTCGAGCAGCGCCATCATCGGGAAAAAGATAATCGGCTTACCCCCGGGGACCACCGACACATTCTGCGGCCCTACCTCAATGCCGCGCGTGCGGCGGACCTCGGCGGCGATCGCTTCCCGCAGTTCGGGGAGGCCCTGGGTGGGGCCGTAATGCGTCCAACCCTCGTCGAGCGCGCGCTTGGCCGCTTCGACGATGTGCCGGGGTGTAGGAAAATCCGGTTCGCCGATTTCCAGGTGAACCACACTGCGGCCCTGCGCTTCGAGGGCGCGAGCGCGGACCAGGACTTCAAAGGCGGATTCGACTCCGATACGAGTCATTCGTTCAGCAAGTTTCATGGCGGTGCACCTGATGGGCGCAGCCGAGCACCACCAATTCGTTGTGGTGCTAGGGCTGCCAACCAAACCAAGCTTATCAGGTATCGCGAAAGCCGGGGAAGGGTATGCTGCTAGAATAAGCTCTAGCGGACAGATCCGCTTTTAGTTTCCACGTTTTCCAGGTTCCGGCGTCAACTTGAGTAGAACCTGTGAGAACCGCGGTTTATAGCCGGATGAGTGAAGCCATCGAGCCTGGCCTGGAACTCCAGGAGCGGCAAAATAGGTTTGTTTCCGAGCACCTACGGAGAATCTTCGTGCAGATTTACCGGGTCGTGCGGAACGTGGCGGATGCCCAGGATCTGACGCAGGAGGTCTTCATCAAGGCCCTCCAGCACCAGCACCAGCTCAAAGACGAACAGAAGGCTGCCCATTGGCTGTCGAGAATCGCTACAAATACGGCGATCGACTTCATGCGCCGCAGCGGCCGCGCCACATTCTGCGAGATCGAAGACGCTCCGGAAGGCCATTCGGACACGCCGGAGCAGATTCTCCTGCGGTCTGAACAACGAAATTATCTGGAAGATGGATTGCGCCTTCTCAGCGAACGGGAGCGAGCCGCTCTGATGCTTCGCGACGTGGAAGGCCTGCCGGCGGAAGAGGTGGCCAATCTTATGAACTGCTCGAAAGCCACCGTGCGGTCGCACATCGCGAATGGGCGAACGAAGTTCCGGCGGTACATGGAAAGAAGAAAGCGGTAAGACCATGAAGCACCCGAACCAGGCAACGTTGGCATTGCATGCGGGTGGAGATTTGGGGTTCTTCGCGCGGTGGAGGACCAGCCGGCATCTTGCGGGCTGCGACCGGTGCAGGAACGAGGTCAGCCAGTACGAATCGCTTCGGGAGATCGTCACGGATCTCGGAGAGATGCCGGAAGTGCCCTGGAACCGTCTGGCGGCGGAAATGAAGGCGAATATCCGGCTGGGGTTGGAAGCCGGCGAGTGCGTGCGCGCCGGAGACCCGCCGCTCCGGGAACACCCGCTGTTCACGGGAACGCGGGCCGCGGTGGCGCTGGCCAGCGTCGTGACGCTGCTGGTGACCGGGCTGATGTTGGAGCGCCCGGTGCCGGCGCCAGTGGACGAAGGCGCGGTGGTGCAGGCCACCGCGGGCGGCATTCAGGTCCGGCGGGGAAAAGACGCGCTGCGCATCATGAACAACGGCGCGCAGAACGTCACTTACTCTCCGGATGCCCAGGGCGGTATGAGGGCTCGCTACGTAGACCCGGAAACCGGCTACGTAACGATCAATAATGTCTATGCGGAGTAAGCCTCTTGGATTGGCCGCCGTGGCCCTGGCGGGCGCGGCCGGGCTGTTCGCCCAGGATGCTCCCCTGGCCAGCAGTTCGGTGACACTGAACCTGCCGAACAACTCTCCGGTGGCGCTGCTCTCGCTTTCGACCGATCAATCGCGCACCACGGCCCGGGGCGCCGCCATGGTGCTCGACCTGCACATGGCCTTGACCCTGCGCAATGCCAGCCAGAACCGCATACACGGCATTACGCTGCGCGTGGTCTCCCAGGAAGTTGCGATGGGGGGTCGCGGTTCGGTCACGATTCCGAGCATGAACGTAGGGCCGGGGGAGGTTTTTCCGGTCCGCATCGACATGCAACTGGTGCGGCCGACCCAGATTGCCGGCGGGCCGCTGGTGAAAGTGGATCTGGATGGCGTGCTGTTTCAGGACCTGTCGTTCTACGGCCCGGACCGCCTGGATTCCCGGCGCTACCTGACGGCTTGCGAACTCGAAGCGCAGCGCGACCGGGAGTATTTCAAACGCGTGCTGGCGCAATCCGGGCCGCACGGCCTGCAGCAGGCCCTGCTCGACAGCCTCGACCGGCAGATGAGACTCTCGCCGCTCACGGTGAAGGTCCGCCGCGGCCCTTCCGTGACCAGCGCGGCGCTGGCGCCCGAGCACCCGGCCCAGTTCGCTTTTCTGCAATTCCCCGATTCCCCGGTGCAGCCGGTAACGGGGTGGGCGCGGGTAGCCGGCAACGAAGCCAGAACGCCGCAGATCGAAGTGCGGAACCGTTCGAGCAAACCGGTGAAGTACGTGGAACTGGGTTGGGTGGTGAGCGACCAGAATGGCCGCCAATACCTGGCGGGGTCGCTGCCCTCCTCGGAACCGAATCTGGTGCTTTCGCCCGGGCAGGCGGCCCGTGTCCTGCAGGACAGTACCCTCAGTTTCTCGAGCAATGGACAGCCGGTGAATATCCGCCAGATGACCGGCTTCGTCAACCAGGTGGAATTCGTGGACGGCAAGTTGTGGGTGCCCAACCGGCAGAACCTGGATGACCCCATGCTCCGGAAAACGCTGGCTCCCTCGGCGGAGGAGCAGCGGCTCACAGACCTCTACCGCCGCAAGGGACTCGAAGCCCTGATTCAGGAACTGAAGAAGTACTAATTGCTTACCGCTATCGCCACCGATTACACTGGCGGTGCCGGAATTCCCGTATGGCAAGCCGCCCAGACCTGGATCAGACCCTGAGCGCCACGCGCGCCGACCGAAGCTTTTATGGTCACCCGCGCGGGCTGGCGACCCTGTTTTTTACCGAGATGTGGGAGCGCTTCTGCTACTACGGCATGCGCGCGATCCTCATCCTGTTCATGACGGCGCCGGTGTCCGGCGGGGGGTTGGGCCTGGGAGTCGCCAAGGCCGGAGCCATCTACGGCTTTTACACCGCGATGGTGTACCTGCTGAGCCTTCCCGGAGGATGGATTGCCGATCGCATAACGGGGCTGCGCAGGGCCGTGCTGTACGGAGGAATTCTCATCGCCGCCGGAGAGTTCTGCCTGGCCGGAACGTTCTTCTATACCGGGCTGGTTCTGCTGATGCTCGGGACCGGGATGCTCAAGCCGAACGTGAGCACGATCGTCGGCCAACTCTATCACCAGGGCGACCCGCGGCGCGACGCGGGGTTCTCCATTTTCTACATGGGCATCAACGTAGGCGCCTTGATCGCTCCTCTGGTCTGCGGCTATGTGGGCGAGCGGATCAGTTGGCGGCTTGGATTCGCCGTGGCCGGATTCGCGATGCTCGCCGGGCTTCTGCAGTACCTCTGGGGCAGCAAGTTTCTGGGACCCGCCGGCCTGGAGCCGTCACGGCCCGCAGATCCCGAGAAGGACCGCCGCCAAAAACGAAACGCGGGGATTGCAGCCCTCGCCGCCATAGGCATTGTTGCGGCCCTCGCCATGCTGAAGATGACCGGGGCCGTCGCAATCACCGCGGAATCCGTCTCGAACGCGCTGGGAGTGGTGCTCGTGCTGATTTCGGTGGGTGTGTTCTCGTGGCTGCTGATGGGCAAAGGCTGGACCCAGGAAGAACGGAAGCGCTCCGGAGCCATCCTGGTCCTGTTTCTCGCCTCGGCCCTGTTCTGGTCCATGTTCGAACAGGCCGGGTCGTCGCTGAACCTGTTCGCCAAGGGCAGTACCGATCGCAACCTGATCGGGTTCAATTTTCCCGCCAGTTGGTTTCAGTTCGTCCAACCGTTTTTCGTGGTCACCCTTGCCCCGGTGTTCGCCTGGCTCTGGGGACGAATGGGACGGAACGAGCCGAGCAGCCCCGCCAAGTTCTCCATGGGCCTGCTGTGCGGAGGCATCGGGTTCCTGATCCTGGTGCCGGCCGCGATGCGGGCCGACCACGGCGCCCTGGTCGGATTCTGGTGGCTGATCTTCACGTACCTGTTCCTCTCGATCGGGGAACTGTGCCTGAGTCCGGTCGGATTGAGCGCGATGACCAAGTTGGCGCCTGCGCGGGTGGGCGGCTTTATGATGGGGGTGTGGTTTCTCTCGATCAGCATCGGCGACTTCCTGGCCGGACGCGCGGCTTCGGTATATCAGTCGATGGCGCTGCCGACGCTGTTCGGAACGGTCGCGGCCGTCGGGCTCGTAGCCGCCGTGTTGACCGCGCTGCTGATCCGGCCGACGGTGCGGCTGATGTCGGGCATTAAGTAGGCGGTCCGTACTCCGACGGCAGGAATGCCGGAGACTACCGGGACGCCGCAGCCGCGCGCCGGGCCGCCGCGATGGCCGCCTGTCCCAGGGCGATGCCGCCGTCGTTGGGCGGCACCCGGGAGTGCAGAAACACCTCGAACCCGTTCCGGCGCAGCCCGGATACGGCGCGCGAGACCAGCAGCACGTTCTGAAACGTCCCGCCGCTCAGGCACACCCGGCCGAGCCCCGATTCCCGGCGGATCCGCAGGCAGGTCTCGACGATGGCTGCCGCCACGGTGTTGTGGAACCGTGCCGCGATTACGCCCCCTCCCTCACGGCCGCGGCTCTCGGATTCGCGGGCGATCCGCTCGATGGTGGGGCGGAAATCGATCGAATCCCCCTCGAACGCAAACGGATACGCGTCTTCGACGGTCTCATCCGCGATCGTCTCCAACTCGATCGCCGCCTGCCCCTCGAAGTTCACGTCGTGCCGCAAACCGATGATCGAAGCCACCGCATCGAAAAGCCGCCCGCACGAGGAAGTCGGCACCGTATTGATCTTCCGCTCGATCATCTGGCGCACGATCCGCTCACGCGGCTGGGTCAGGCACCCAGCGCCGAAGGTATCCATCCGATAGCTCGCCGCCATGCGCCAGGGGGCGCGGATCGCCGCATCTCCACCCGGCAGCGGCACGTATCGAAAGTGCGCGCGGCGGGCGAACCCGGAGTAGCCGCCCGCGAAGAATTCACCGCCCCAGATGGCGCCGTCGGTGCCGTAGCCGGTGCCGTCGAAGGCCACCCCGATGACTTCGCCTGCGAGCCCGTTCTCGAGCATCGAGCTGGCGATGTGCGCCTCATGGTGCTGCACCGCGACTTTCGGCAGATCCAGGCCCAGGGCGTAGCGCGTGCTGAGGTATTGCGGGTGCAGATCGTGAACCACCACGCGCGGCTCCACGCGGAACAGCTTCTTCAAATTGGCGAGAGTTTCCTCGAAGAACACCAGCGTCTCGTAGTTTTCCAGGTCGCCGATGTGCTGGCTCAGAATCGCGTGGCGTCCCTTGGTGAGGCAGAAGGCGTTTTTCAACTCGCCGCCGCACGCCAACAGTTCGGGCACTTCGCGGCCAAGGTCCAACACTTCCGGGGCGAACCCGCGGGAACGGCGCAGGACGCGGGCGGCGCCCTCGAAGGTGCGGACCACCGAATCGTCCACGCGCATGTAGATGTCGCGGTTGTGAAGCAGGAACCAGTCGGCCACGCGGTTCAGCCGCGAGAGAGCCTCGTCGTTTGAGACGACGATAGGCTCTTCGCTGAGATTGCCGCTGGTCATTACCAGGAGGTCGTAGGGCGCGCCTTCGAACAGCAGGTGATGCAGCGGCGTATACGGCAGCATGATGCCGAGCGTGCGATTGTTGGGCGCCACCGCGGGCAGCGTCTCGAGGGCGCGCAGGATGACGATGGGATGCCGCGGGCTCTCGAGGGCCTGCCGGTCGCCATCCGTCACTATAGCCAGCGCTTCGGCCGCCGCGAGGTCGCGCGCCATTAGGGCAAACGGCTTGTCGCTGCGGCGCTTGCGCCGACGCAGTTGCTCGACAGCCGCCCGATTGCGGGCGTCGCAGGCGAGTTGGAAGCCGCCGAGCCCCTTGATGGCTAGGATTTCGCCTGCCGCCAGGCGCCTCTGCGCCTCCGCGATTTCCGCCGACAGCGACGGGCCGCAAACCGGGCAGGCGTTCGGCTGCGCGTGGAATCGCCGGTCGGCCGGATCGTCGTATTCGCGCCGGCAGTCGGCGCACATCGTGAAGCCGGCCATGGTCGTGTTCGGCCGGTCGTAGGGGATGTCGGTGATGATCGAATAGCGCGGCCCGCAGTTGGTGCAGTTGGTGAAGGGGTAGCCGTAGCGGCGATTGGCGGGGTCCGTGAAATCGCGGCGGCAGGCTTCACAGGTCGCGACATCCGGCGAGACGAGAGCGAACTCGCCGGTCACCGCCAGGCTCTCGCGGATCGCGAAATCGCACTCCCCGAGCGGGGTGGCCTCGGCCACACGGGATTGCTGAATCCAAGCCAGCGGCGGTGCTTCCTGTACGATCCGGCGCGCGAACGCTTCCACCGCGGAGGCCGGGCCTTCCGCCTCGGCGGTCAGGCCCGACGAGGAGTTGAGCACGAAACCGCCGAGTTCGAGTTCGCGCGCCAGGTTATAGACGAAGGGCCGGAAGCCGACACCCTGCACGATTCCGCGCAGGTGGATTCGGACGCGGCGGCGCGGCCCCTCCTCCATCAGCGCTGCACTCGGCCGGAGCCGCCGCCTTTGAGCAGAGCGTTCACTTCGTCCACGGTCACGCGGTTGAAATCGCCCGGGACGGAATGTTTCAGACAACTCGCCGCCACCGCGAAATCGAGCGCCTGCTGGTGGGTCGGCAGCTTCTGATAGCCGTAAATCAAGCCGCCGGCGAAACTGTCGCCGCCACCCACGCGGTCCACGATGTGGGTGATTTCATAGTGCCGGCTCATCAGGAATTCGCTGCGGTCGTTCAGGCACGCGGACCAGCCATTGTGCGAAGCGCTCTTCGATTCGCGCAGCGTGATGGCGATGGCTTCGAGGTTGGCGAATTCGCCCAGGACCTTGTCGGTGAGCTTCCGGTACTGATCGCGATCGAGCGCGCCCGAGTGCACGTCCACGTCGGCCTGAATGCCGAGGGTCATCTGCACGTCTTCTTCGTTGGCGATGGCGATCGCGACGGATTTGACGAGCTCGCGCATCACTTCCACGGCGGGCTTGCCCCACTTCCAGAGGTTCTTGCGGTAGTTCAGGTCGCAGGAAACTTTGAGGCCGGCATCCTTGGCCCGGCACACGGCTTCGAGCGCCAGATCCGCGGCAGACTTGCTGATGGCGGGCGTGATCCCGGTGATGTGGAACCATCCCGCGCCCTGAAATACGGCGTTCCAGTCGATATCGCCGGGCTTGGCAATCGCAATCGCACTATTGTCGCGGTCGTAGATCACCTTGGAAGGACGCTGATTGGCGCCGCCCTCCAGGTAATAGATTCCGAGCCGGCCTTTGCCGCGGACGATCTTCGAGGTGTCCACGCCGAAACGGCGCAGTTCACCGAGGGCGGCGTCGGCGATCGGGTTCGCGGGCATCACGGTCACGAACGCCGCCGGCAGTCCGAAATTGGCTAGCGCAACGGCAACATTCGCTTCACCGCCCCCGAACGTGGCCACGAATTGAGAAGTTTGCAGAAAGCGCTCCAGACCCGGCGGCGCGAGCCTGAGCATGAGTTCACCGAAAGTCACAATTTGGTCATTCATAGTCGCGTAAAGTCTAGCTTAGCGAACGGCGCGGGCAGATGGTTGGCTCGATGCGCGGTCGCGGCTCAACGAGCTAGTGCAGTCCTCGGCCCGCTCCCTGACGGTCGCGGTCTCAGAGTATCCCGGTGGAGGATCATCTGCCGTTGATCGTCACGGTGAGGCGCCCGGCAATCTCGTTCAACATTTCGGATTGAGCGTTCAGTTCCTCGGCGGCGGAAGCGGTCTCCTGGGCGTGCGCGGCCGTGGTCTGCGTCAGCTGGTTCATTTGTGAAATCGCCGTGGTGATCTGGGCGATGCCCGCCGCTTGCTCCTGGGAAGCACCCCGGATGTAATCGGTCTCCGCTTTGACCGCGGCGGCGATCTTGTTGTTCGCCTCCATGGAGGCCATCATGGCTCCGAGTTTCTCCCTGCTCACCTGAGACTTGACCACCGATTCCTCGATCAGCTCAGAGGTCTCTTTGGCTGCCAGCGCGGACCGCTGCGCCAGGTTCCGCACCTCGTCGGCCACCACCGCGAACCCCAACCCGGACTCGCCGGCCCTCGCGGCTTCGACGGCGGCGTTCAATGCCAGGATATTCGTCTGGAACGCAATCGTGTCGATCAGCTTGATGACTTTGGACACTTTCTCGCCCGAGGCGCTGACTTCTCCTATGGCGGTTGCAAGTTCCCGATGCGCCGTATTGAGCGTGTTGGCGATGGGTATTGCCTGGTTCATCAACTGCGCAACTTTCTGTGAGCGTTGGCTGTTCTGCCGGGTGATCGCGCTGATCTCTTCGGCCGATGCGGAAGTCTCCTCAATCGACGCGGCCTGCTCGGAGGAGCTTTGAGCGAGCGACTGGCTGGAGGAGGAAATCTGGGACGAGGCGGAAAAGAACTGTCGAACCGAGTTTTCCAGGTCGGCCACCGCGTTACCGATCAGGCGGGAGGTTTTGCCGGCGAGATACGAGGCAGCGAAAACCGCCCCTCCCAGCATTACAAGGCCGAACAGCATCAGGTACATCTGAACCGTTCCGACGCTCGCGAACAATTCCTGATTCGGCAGCGTGGCGACAATTGTCCAGGGCTTCGTCTGCGCCCGCCGAAATCGCGCGGTCTGGCTCACGCCTTCAAATTCGTAGCCCAGCGGACCGGAGTCTCGACTCAGGATTTCGCGGCCGAACTCCGTTTTGGCAATATTCCAGCTCATGATTCGGGCCGCTTCGGGATGCGCCAGCACCATCCCCGAGCTGTCGGCCAGGTACAAGAACCCCGTCCGGCGAATCCGGTAGTTCTTGACGAAGCTGTCGGAGAAGTCCGCTAATTCGATGGGAGTTCCCAGCATCCCCACGATGCGATTTCCCTCTCTGAGGGGCGCGGTGAGTAGCGCCACGGGCCTACCCGTGGCAGGCGATTTCATTCCCTCTCCGAACCAGACTGCTCCCTGGCGCGCGTGTTCCACATTCGCGCGGAAGCCCTCGATCGACATCAGGTCGATGCCGACCGATTTGCCGCCGATCGAGTCTAGAAAGAGCTTACCGTCCTGGTCCGCCAGAAACACGTTCTCATAGAACGGCGAGCGGCGCTGAATCCGCACCAGGGCCTGTTGCGCTTCGGCGAGTTTGTGGTTCCGGCAGGCGGCGGCGAACGGCTGGAGTTCGCTGAGGTTCACCGCGTCTCTCTCCCGGCTGCTCACCCAAAGTTCCAGCTCGTCGGCCGTCTTGCTGGCGATTTCGGCCAATTCCTGATCGGCCTGCGCGGCAACGGTATGAGATAAAACGAAATAGACCGTGCCGAGCAGAGCCGCAGTCGAAACTACGATTACCACGGACATCCAAAGAGCGAACCTGCCGCGGAGAGAAAGTCTCAGTGCCACGCGTCCTTACCTTCCTCTGGTGAGTTTAGGGGAACAACCCTCGAGGGCACCCCTTATAAACAGATCGGCCGGATCGCAGGAAATATTAACGTGGCGGGCGCGCGACATTGCAAGCGCTATCAGATAGAATCGATCTGACCCGGAAAGGAGACCCTCAGCCATGCCGTTCCGCCCCACCCGCCGGCAGTTCGCCCGTACCACGGCCGCTGCCTCTCTCACTGCCTTGCTGCCCCGTTCCTTATTCAGCGCCCCGGCTTCCGCCAGGAAGGCGGTCATTCATGCGGATCGGGAGATCGGCACCGTGCGCCCGGAATTCCACTCGCACTTTGCCGAGCATCTGGGATCCTGCGTCTACGGCGGAATCTGGGTGGGGAAGAACTCGGCTATTCCCAACGTGAACGGCTTCCGCCAGGCGACGGTCGATTACCTGAAGGAGTTGGGCGTTCCGGTACTGCGGTGGCCGGGCGGCTGCTTTGCCGACGATTACCACTGGCGCGACGGTATCGGCCCGCTGGCCAAGCGGCCCAGGCGCGTCAACATCCACTGGGGCCAGTACACCGAGGACAACGGTTTCGGCACGCACGAGTTCGTCGAGTTCTGCCGGATGATCGGCGCCCAGCCGTATTTCGCCGCCAACGTGGGCACCGGCTCGCCCGAGGAGATGCGCGACTGGATGGAGTACTGCAACTATCCCCGGGGCAGCACGCTTTCCGACGAGCGCGCGGCCAACGGATCGCCCGAGCCGTTCGGCGTCAAGTACTGGGGCGTCGGCAACGAGTTGTGGGGATGCGGCGGCGCTATGCGTCCCGAACAGGCGGCCACCGAGTACCGCCACTTCGCCAATTACGCCACCAACTTCGGCGGCACGGAACTTTTCCTGGTGGGGTGCGGCCCCAGCGGCAACGACGCACACTGGACCCGCGGCTTCATGGAGACCCTGGCCAACTATCGCATGCAGGGCTATTCCATGCACTTCTACGAAAACGGAAGCCGCCCGCCGCAGGATTTCACGCCGGAGGCGATGGATGCGCAATTCAACATTTTCCCGCGCGTGGAGCAGGCGCTTATCGAACAGCGCACCCTGCTCGACACGTACGACCCGGCACGGCGCATCGGCCTGATTCTCGATGAGTGGGGCGTGTGGGACCGCATTCCCCGCAGCGACGAGCAGCGCTATGGCCGTTTGTGGCAGCAGGCCACGATGCGCAGCGCGGTGGGAGCGGCGTTGGGGCTCAACATCTTCAACCGCCAGGCGGAGAAGCTTTACATGTGCAACATCGCGCAGATGGTCAACGTGCTCCAATCCGTCCTGCTCACCGACGGGCCGGAAGGCCGGAACTGCGTCCGTACCGCGAACTACTGGGCGTTCCTGCTCTACAAGCCGCACCGCTCGAAGACCGCGGTGAAGGTGGAATACGACGGCTACCGTCTTCCGGTTGCGCCGGCCGCGGGCGGACGCAGCGGGCGCGGTGTCCCGCAGCACGAGGATCCCCCGGAGCTCTCCCTGTCGGCCTCGCTGCAGGGCTCCGAGATGGTAGTGTCGCTGGTCAACCCGCGTCACGATACGGACATGCAGGTGGATTGCGAACTGCGCGGCGTCACCGCCCGCGGGGGTCGCGCGCAGATCCTGCACGATTCCGACATCAATGCCTGCAACAGCTTCGACGACCCCAACAGAATTACGATTAAATCGCACGAAATATCGGCCGAGGGAAACCGCCTGCGGGTGACTCTGCCGGCGCTCTCGATTGTAACCGCGACGTTAGAGGTAGGGTAGACTTCCTGGTCTGCCCTAAGGCGAGCTGCGCTCGCCTGGACGGCCCGGGAGGCCTATCCTATTCAGTCAGTTATAATCGGGTTTCTAATCCCGCTCTAAAGAAGGAGGTTGTTTTGCGAAAGAAGATCACGGTTGTGGGCGCCGGAAACGTCGGCGCCAATTGCGCAGTGCGGATTGCCGATAAGGAACTCGCCGACGTCGTGCTGGTAGACGTAGTGGAGGGTGTTCCTCAGGGGAAAGGGCTCGACATCCTGCAGTCCGGCCCGGTTCAGGGCTACGACGTTATGGTCACGGGCGCCAACGATTACGAACCAACAGCGAATTCCGACATCGCCATCATCACCGCAGGGTTTCCGCGCAAACCGGGAATGAGCCGCGACGATCTTCTGATGGCCAACTACGACGTAATTCGCACCGCCACCGAGCAGGTCGCGAAGTACTCGCCCAACTGCATCCTAATCGTGGTGACGAATCCGCTCGACGCCATGGCGCAGGCGGCCTTCCAGGTTTCTAAATTCAGCAAGAACCGGGTAGTCGGGATGGCCGGTGTGCTCGACAGCGCGCGCTTCCGCACGTTCATCGCGCAGGAATTGAAGGTTTCCTCCGAAAACGTGACGGCGGTGGTGATGGGCGGCCACGGCGATACCATGGTCCCGCTGGTCAGGCTCAGCAACGTGTCGGGAATTCCGCTGACGGAACTGATGGACCAGGCGACCATCGATCAGATCGTCACTCGTACCCGCAACGGCGGCGCCGAAATCGTGAAGTATCTGAAAACCGGCAGCGCCTATTACGCTCCTTCGGCGGCGGCGGTCGAGATGGCGGAGTCCATTCTCAAGGACAAGAAGAAAGTGCTGCCCTGTGCCGCCTACCTCGAGGGCGAGTACGGCATCGAGGGCCTTTTTGTGGGAGTGCCGGTGAAATTGGGAGCGCGCGGCATCGAGCAGATCTACGAGATCAAACTGACCGCCGAAGAGCACGGCCTGCTGAAGAAGAGCGCGGCCGCGGTGCAGGAACTCGTCACCGTGCTCAAGAGCAGACCGTAGGGTTCAGTTCGAGACCACAGGCCCGTCGCCGCGGGAGAGTTCCGCGAAAATCTGTTCGCGGCGGGCCGTTGCCGTGTGGACGGCCGACTCCATCGCCATGTGGTAGAGTCCGGCGCCCAGCAGCGCCGCCAGAGCCAGCACCAGGTAGAACGCGATCTCGCTGTTCAGGGCGAAGCGGGCCAGGTAGGCCAGGAACACCGGCAGCAGCGCGACCGGGTAGAGGATGAAAACCAGGCCTTGAAACCGGCGGGAGGCCCCGCCCTGCGAAACCCGCTCGGGGTTCAGCGGCCTCGGATAATTCACCGAGCTCATGTTCCCGAGCGCCAGCATATAGAGCGAGCAGACGCCGATCACCAGCAGAGTCTCGAGCGCGTCCGGCCAGCCGCCGCTCAGCCGCAGCAGGAGCGTGACTCCGATCAAAATCAACACCTCCAGGTAGATGAAGCAGAGCGAGGCCAGGTTCTTACCGAGCAGCACCTTCGAGATCGGCTGGGGCGCGGCAAAGTAGAAGGCCACGGCCGAGCGGTCGAAGCCGAAGCAGTTCCAGTAGGATACTTGCCCCATCAGCGTGAGCGAGTACACGCACACGATGATCAGGAAATAGGGGGCGGCTTCCGAACCAGGCTCCCGGCCGCGGCTGAAGATCACCGGAAACCACACCAGCAGGCCGAAGGTGAACCCCATGACGAAGATCATGCGGAACCGCGGGGTGCGCGCGAGAGACCGCAGTTCCTTCTCCACGATCCCGGCCAGAGGGTCGGGCAGGAACAGGCCCGGGAGCCGGAACAAGCGCTCCGCCAGGGAAGCGCGGCCGGGCGCGGGACCGGCCGGTGTGGATTGGGCCGCGGCCGCATCGTATCGCAGGCTGCGCTCGAACTGCGCCCGTCCGAACCAGAGCGCACCCAGTATCCAACCGGACAGAACTCCAAACGCGATACCGGCGGACCGGCCGGCGGCCAGGCGCGCCGCGGCGCCCCATGGCGACCCGATGGCGTTGGCCAGCGCCCCAAACCCGCCGGCCGACCGGGGAGCCAGGCCCGCCGAGATCAGAAAACGCGGCAGCACCCATAACATGGCGACCAGAAGGGCCATGATTTCCCGCACCTTGCGCCGGGAGAGCAGGCGTTCCAGAACGCTGCGCAGGCCCGAGCCCAGCAGCAGATTGAACAGCACAAACAGCAGCGCGGCGGCCACCGCGCCGGCCCCCGCCGCCACTCCGCCGGTTTCCGGATTCGCCAGCATCCCCAGGGTCCCCGCAGCCACTATCAGAACCATCTCCATGGCGGTGGTGAGCCTGAGCAGAACCTCCACCAGGAAAAGCTGCCCGTGCGGAATCGGATAGACCAGCACCTTCCTGAGGTCCAGCGCCGAGCCCATGCTTGCGGAGATCACGGGGACGATCTGCCAGTAGGCCGCGACGCCCAGGAAGGCCACCGGCAGCCACTCCCGAAGCTCGCGCACCGGCAGGGTCGCGGCCGCCATCCCCAGGATGGTGGCAATGCCGGTCCACAATCCGTACCAGAGCACCCCCGTGGCAAGGCTGAAGACCGTTCCGCGCCCGCCGAAGCGCATGCTCAGCAACTGCGCGCGCAGGATGGCGACGATCATAGCCAGTCCAGCCGCTCCATGCGGCCTTCCGCGCCCACCATCCGGACGAAGGCGTCTTCCAGCGATTCGCCGCCCGCCCGCAGTTCTTCAAGGGTGCCGCTCGAGACGATTCTGCCCTCGTTGATGACGGCAACCCGGTCGCACAGCCGCTCGACCACTTCGAGCACGTGGCTGGTAAGGAACACCGTGGCGCCGCGCCGCACCTGGTCGATGAGAATATCCTTCATGAGGCGGGCGCCTACCGCGTCCACACCTTCGAACGGCTCGTCCATCAGGAACAGCTCCGGGTGGTGGATCAGCGAGGCGGCCATGGCCACGCGCTTGCGCATACCCTTGGAGTACTCGGAAATCATCTTGCGGCCGGCCTGAAGTTGGAACAGGTCGAGCAGGCCCCGGGCCCGCTCGATGGCGGTGGCGCGCGCCAGACCGTACATCCGTCCGACGAACTCCAGGAACTCCGCGCCGGTCAGGCGGTCGAACAGCAGCGACTCGTCGGGCACCAGGCCGATGCGCTGCTTGATCGCGAGTTCCTGCTGCGGCAGGTGGAACCCCAGGACCTCGATCGAACCGCTATCGGGCGGAATCAACCCGGTCAGGATCCGGATGGTGGTGGATTTTCCCGCACCATTTGGCCCCAGGAATCCGAAGAACGAGCCGCGCGGAACTTCCAGGTTCACGCCATCCACCGCCGGCCTGGAGGCATAGGATTTTCGCAGGTCGCGAACCAGAATGGCGGGCGTAGACACGACTACAGTGTAGCGGTAAGGACAGTTCACCGTTCCTCCCCCCCTTGATTCCGGCGCGGGGCTTAGGATAATAGCAGGCGAGGTGGTTCATGGTCAGCGGAAAACTTGTTCACCTGATCGAAACCCATTGGGACGACGTAATCACCCGGGTCATCGATCAAATTCGTCGCGAACCCCAAATGAGCCACATGCGCAGCCTGACGGAAGGCGATCTGCGCGAATGGGGACAGGGCCTGCTTCAAAACCTTGGACACTGGCTTTCGGCAGCCAACGAAGCGGACCTGGCGCATAAATACGAACATTATGGGTCGCTGCGGTTCGAGCAGGACATACCGCTGCACGAATGCGTGCGCGCCCAGTGCTTCCTGCGTGAAAAAATGCTGGATTTTGTCGAGGATCACATGTTCTCGAAAGCCAGTATGGACATGTACAATCTCGATCTTTACGAGAGGGAGGAGTTGGAACGGCGGTTGGGCCGGTTCTTCGACGTCCTCACCATGCACTTCGTTCACGGCTACGAGCGCGCGCTGCGCAAATCCGCCTTCGTCCGCGCCTGATCACTCGTTGACGGGGTCGATGTCGGTCGGGATACTCTTCAGACCGTCGAGGGCGTGCTGCATGCCCGGACGGATCACCCCAAGCGTGTCCAGCATGTGCCTGGCTCCGGCATAGTCTCCAGTGGCCTCGAGCGTCAGAAGGTCGTGCGCGAGATCGCGCACCGCACCCTTGATTTTCGTGAAGTCCACCGAATAGGTGCCGTCCGGGTGGGCTAGGAAGGCACCTTTATCCGAGAGATAGTTGAACTGGAGCGCCATGCCCTTGCCGTGTGCTTCAGTCAGGCCAAAGCGGAGCGACCGGAACGCCGACGCCAGATACGTGGAGTAGAGTTCGTGTTCGGCGTTGGGAGCGTGCGCCATTCCGTGATCGAACAGGTACTGGAGCATGAACAGGCCGGTGACGTCGGCCTTGGCTTCTTCGATAGCGCTGTAGAGCTCCTTCATTTCCTGCCGCGGCGTGCTCGCGCGGCCATTGACCTGGATCTGGTGCGGGCCGATTCCGTGGCTCAGTTCGTGCGCCAGAATGTGCATGAAGAAGTAATCGAAGCTCAGGTCCCCCTGCGCGGATTTCGGCAGGACGCGCGCCGCGATGGGCGTCAGAATCGTGTGGAATTTGGCCTCCTGAATGTTCTTCAGCATGACGCGCTTGGAACCCTTCTCGTGCACCACACGGTCGTCGTTCGGCAGGTTGAAGGCGGCCGTGCGGACGCCGTGCGCTCCGTCCCCGGCGGCATAGACTTCGTTGACCACGCGGATCGGCGCCGCCGCTCCGAGCTTCGGGTTGCGGTACCGGGGGTCGATCGGCAGGTGATTCTCGACCTCCTGCAGGCGCGAGGCGAAGGTCTTCAAGCGGCCGGTTTCCTGGTCGTCGCGGATGGTGATGTAGGCCTCGAAGCCGGCCTTGTAGCCGAATACCTCGTCATTGTAGGTTTCATAGGGGCCGATGGTGATATCGAGAGGCGCGTCGAGATCCATCCAGGCCAGGTCGCTCGCATAGTAATCGTTCGACTGAAAGGCGGCGGCGCGCAGCGTGAGGAACTTCTTGAGGGAGGCGTTATCGGTCAGTTCGGCGGCTTCGCGGAGGTATGTCGCGGCCTTCTCGAGGTCCGGCGCATAGGCCTTGCTGTAGGGCACCATCGTGAGCTTGCCGCGGGCGTCGCGCCGGATCACGCTGAAGAACCCTTCGGCCTCTTCCCGCCCGGCCGGAGTGAGCGTCTTCACCCACGCCTCGAACTCCTCCCGGGTCATGTTCTCCGGATAGAAGTTGGCGCCGAGAGGCTTGCGGGCGGGCACGCCAGGGATGAAGGCCGCGTGGCCGTCGAGATCCGACCAGGGTCCCTTGTTCAGCCAGAAATAGTGCAGGCGGGCCTTGCCGAGCGGAGTCGTATCTTTCTGGAGGCGGGTGTAGAGGGCGCGGTCGCCGCCCCAGAGCTGATCCATGAAGACGACGTTCAAGACCTTGGCGGCGTCTACCAGCTTCGCAAGGGCCTGGCGGTCTCCCGCGGAGAGGGCGGACTCATCATAATGCAGCTTCACGGGCGCGAAGCGGGCGCTCATTTGTTGGAGTTGGGTGAGGTCGGGCATAGCGATAGCAGCTGCCATCAGGACCAGAAGGGCTTTCACACTTCGATAGTAGCGCCTGCGGCCGAGCTGCGCTCGGCTGGACAGGCCGGGAGGCCTATCCTACTTATTTGGCTTGCGCGCGAAAGGTGATCCCCAACTCGCGCAACTGCCGCTCGGGAATGGTGGACGGAGCCTCGGACATCAGGTCCGTGCCGCGCGCTGTCTTGGGGAAGGGGATCACGTCCCGAATGGAAGTTTCGCCCGCCAGAATCATCACCAGGCGATCAAGCCCCAGGGCGATGCCGCCGTGCGGGGGAGCGCCATATTCCAGCGCGTCGAGCAGGAACCCGAAGCGGTGGCGGGCCTCTTCGTCGCCCATTCCGAGTGCCGCGAATACCTTCGCCTGAATGTCGCGGCGGTGAATACGGATCGAGCCGGAGCCGAGTTCAGTACCGTTCAGCACAAGGTCGTAGGATTTAGCGCGGCAGCGGGCGGGATCAGCGGTCAGCTTCTCCAGATCTTCATCGAGCACCGAGGTGAAGGGGTGATGCGCGGCCACCCAGCGCTGGTCTTCGTCGTCCCATTCGAACATCGGGAAATCGACCACCCAGAGAAACTGGAAATTCTTCGGATCGAGCAGCTTGTGGCGGTCGTTGAACTTCTGCGCGGCATACAGGCGAAGCTGCCCGCAGGCCTGGTAGACGGTCTCCTCGGGGCGCTGGCCCTTGGGCTCGCCAGCCCAGCCGGCCACCATCAGCAGGTCGTTTTCACCGGCGCCGGTCCGCTCCCGGACCTTGGCCATCTGGCCGGGGTAGTCGCGCTCCAGGCGTTTGGGGTCGTCGAAAACCCGCAGCCCGCGCTCCTGGCCGAAGGCTTTCAGCTCGTCGCGCTCCTTGCGGCTGGGCGTGCCGGTGCCGGGGAGGAAGATGGCCTGCAACGGCAACTTATTCGTGGCGAGGTCAGGCAGGAGGTCGGCCACCGGGAACATCGGGGGCATGCGGCAATCGGGCTTGTCGATGCCATACCCGCGCATCGCTTCCGCGTAGGTAATGCGCGGGAAGGGCGCCTTCACCTGGTAGCCGGCCACTTCGCACACGCGCTGGACCATCGGCTCCACGACTTCGAAGATGCGCTCCGGCTGCGGGAACGACATCTCGATATCGATCTGGGTGAACTCCGGTTGGCGGTCGGCGCGCAAATCCTCGTCACGGAAACAGCGCACGATCTGGAAATATTTCTCATAGCCGCCGATCATGAGCAGTTGCTTGAAGATCTGCGGCGACTGCGGCAGGGCGTAGAAGGTCCCGGGCTGTACGCGGCTGGGCACCAGGTAGTCGCGCGCGCCTTCGGGCGTGGACCGCGTCATGAACGGCGTTTCGATTTCGAGGAAGCCCTGCGAATAGAGGAACTCGCGCACCGCGAACGATATTTTCGACCGCAGCACGATGTTGGATTGCATGCGGGGGCGGCGCAGGTCCACATAGCGGTACTTCAGGCGCGCGTCTTCGGAGACGTCCACCTGGTCTTCCATGGGGAACGGCGGGGTGCGGGAATCGTTGAGAATCCAGATGCGGCCGGCGACCACCTCGATCTCGCCCGTGGCCATCTTCAGGTTGACGGCGGAAGGGCCGCGCGGCGCCACCTTGCCGGCGACGGCGATGACGTACTCCGGCCGGACCTCCTCGGCACGGCTGTGAACCTCGGTATCGACGTCTTCATGGAACACCACCTGGGTGATGCCTTCGCGGTCGCGCAGGTCCACGAACACCACGCCGCCATGATCGCGGCGCCGGTGCACCCAACCCATGAGGAGAACGTCTTTGCCCGCATCCGCGGCTCGTAGCGAGCCGCAACTGTGGGTCCGGCGAAGATCGCCCAGAAAGTCCAGTCGAACGGAGGTTTCCATATCGAATATCTTCAACTCAGAGTCAAGGCGAGCGCGGCGGCGATTTCGTCGCGGGTCAATTCTTTTTGCTCGCCGGTTATCATGTTTTTGAGCGCGTAGCGTCCCGCGGCCATTTCGTTATCGCCCACGATCAGGGTAAAGCGCGCGTTCAGTTTGTTGGCCAGTTCCATGGATCGCTTGAGTTTGCCCTCGGCCAGTTCCACTGCAAGGCCGGCGCGGCGGTAATCGCGCGCCATCACCGCGGCGTGCCGCAAGGCCGGTTCGCCGAGCGGGGCGATGAACAGATCGAGTGCTTCGGGCGGCCGGTCGCCTTCCACCGACATCACCAGCCGGTCTTCGCCGATCGAAAACCCGATGCCGGGCGCGTGTACTTTCGAGCCGAGCGACTCCGCCAAGCCATCGTAGCGTCCGCCGCCCAGCACCGAGTTTTGCGCGCCGAGCGAGCCGTGCACCACCTCGAAAGTGGTGCGCATGTAGTAATCGAGGCCGCGCACCAGCCTCGGCCGCACCTCGTACGCGATTCCACGGTCCCCGAGGTAGAGTTTCACGGCCTCAAAGTGCGCGCGGCAGGCGTCGCACAGGCAATCCGTGATGTGCGGCAGGCGCTCGATGATGGGCTGGTCGGCCTCCACCTTGCAATCGAGCACGCGCAGCGGATTGGTTTCGGCGCGCCGCTGGCAATCGCCGCACATCTGTGGAGCCACGGCTTTCAGTTCCTGGCGCAGGCGCTCGATGTATTGCGGGCGGCAGTTGGCGTCGCCCACCGAATTGATCAAAAGCTGGAATCCGCCGAGCCCCACGGCTTTGAGGGTCTCCACCACCATCTCGATCACTTCGGCGTCCACCGCCGGCGATTCCGAGCCAATGGCCTCGGCGCCGATCTGGTAGAACTGGCGGTAGCGGCCCTTCTGCGGGCGCTCGCGCCGGAACATCGGGCCGATGTAGTAAAGCTTCTGCACGCCGGGCCGCTGGTCGAGCCGGTGCTCGATGTAGGCGCGGATCACCGAAGCGGTATTCTCCGGCCGCAGCGTGAGCGACGTCTCTTCCCGGTCGCGGTCGGTGAAGGTGTACATCTCCTTGGTGACGATGTCGGTCTCTTCGCCCACTCCGCGCGCGAATAACTGCGTCTCTTCGAGGATCGGGGTGCGGATCTCCTGGTAGTGGTAGGCGCGGAAAATATCTCGCGCGGCAGCCTCTACGCGGTTCCACACTTCGGTCGACGGAGGTAGTAAGTCCCTGGTTCCTTTGACGGCTTTAATCAAGGTGTTCTGGAAATTCCATGCTAACATGCCGGGCCACGCCCTTCACTTCCGCCCGCGACACCCCGAAGCGGTGGTGGGATACCATTGGAATATATGCACTTCCCTCGTACCGCCACCCTGCTGGCGTGGACTGCGCTTACTTCGATATCTTTGGCCGCGGAAGCGCCCGTGCTCAAGCTCGGATACGATGTCCGACCGGTTCGCTACGCAGCCGATCTCACGTTACTGACTGATGCCCCGGGCTTCAGCGGGCGCGTGGATATCGATGTGACGCTGGTGAAGCCGGCATCGCTCATCTGGCTGAACGCCACGGCGATCCGGATTCGGAGCGCGTCCATCACGGCCGGCGGCAGATCGCAGACGGCTTCCGTGGAGCCCGGCAACGACAACTTCGTGGGGCTGCGTGTTTCCGCGGAAGTCCCGGCCGGGGCGGCGAAGATCCACATCGAGTACGAGGGAAAGATCAGCGACAAGAACAGCGCCGGGGTGTTCCGCGGCATCGAGGGCACCGAGAAATACCTCTACACCCAATTCGAATCGACCGATGCGCGGCGCGCGTTCCCATGCTTCGACCAGCCCGACTTCAAGACGCCGTGGCATTTGACCCTGCACATCCGGAAAGACGAGCTGGCGGTTTCGAACACGCCCCAGGCGTCCGAAACGGACGAAGCCCACGGCATGAAGCGCGTGGTCTTCGCGCCCACCAAACCCCTGCCGAGCTACCTAGTGGCATTCGCGGTGGGGCACTTCGATATCGTCGACGGCGGCACGACCGGGCGCAACCATATTCCCGTCCGCATCATTACGCCGAAAGGGAAAGCGGCTGAGGCGAAATATGCCGCCGAGGTGACTGGCACGATCATCCAGCGGCTCGAAGACTACTTCGGAATCCCCTATCCATACGCCAAGGCCGACCAGGTGGCGATCCCGCTGACTTATGGTTTCGGCGCCATGGAGAACGCCGGCATGGTGACCTACGCGCAGACCCTGATCCTCTCCGACCCGGCCCTCGACACCGTGGCGAGACAGCGCGAATACGCCAGCGTGGCCGCCCACGAACTGGCGCACCAGTGGTTCGGAGACCTGGTGACGATGAAATGGTGGGACGACACCTGGCTGAACGAGGCCTTCGCCACCTGGACGTCTTCGAAGATCCTGGCGGAGTGGAAGCCGGAGTGGCACACCCGGCTGGACGATCTGGGCTCGAAGTTCGGCGCCATGAACGAGGACAGCCTGGTCTCGACGCGCCAGATCCGGCAGCCGATCGAGAGCATGGACGACATCTCGAACGCCTTCGACGACATCACGTATGAAAAGGGCGCGGCGGTCATCCGCATGTTCGAGAGCTGGGTTGGAGAAGCGCAGTTTCGGGCCGGGGTGACCGGCTATCTGAAGCGGCACGCCTATGGAAACGCCACCATGAACGATTTCCTGAGCGCAATCGGCGCGGGCGGGAAGCCGCAGCTCACGCGCGCCTTCTCGACGTTTCTGGAGCAGCCGGGCGTTCCCGAAATCTCGGTGCGGCTGAATTGCAGCGCAGCCCCGGCGCTGGAGGTGAGCCAGAAGCGCTATCTGCCGATCGGCTCCACGGGCGCGCGAACGGAAAGCTGGCAGGTTCCGGTATGCGTGCGCTATCAGACCAGCCAGGGGCCGCGGAAGGAGTGTTTCCTTCTCACGCAACCCAAGGCCGAGTTTCCGTTGACCAAAGCGGCCGGCTGCCCGGCTTATGTTTCGGCCAACGACGGCGCGGCCGGCTATTACGTGACCGCCTATTCCCACGAGATGTTCGGAAAACTGCTGGGGAGCGGGCGGGATTTCCTGGATCCCGCGGAACGGCGCACGCTGCTGCACGATCTGGGCTCGCTGGTTGCCGCCGGGGACGCAAAGGAGAGCGAAGCACTGGCCGCCGTGCCGAGCTTTGCCCGATCGCCCGAACGCCAGATCGTCACCCAGGCGCAAGGCGTGGCGGGTTCGATCGAACGCCTGGTGCCCGACAGCCTGCTGCCGAATTACGCCCGCTACATCGAAAAGGCGTTCGGCGCGCGAGCGGCGCAGCTCGGTTGGTCGGCCAAGCCGGGCGAAGATGCGGAAACCGGGCTGCTGCGCGCCCGCCTGGTGCCCTTTGTGGCGGTCGAAGGCGACGACCGGAAGTTACAACGGGAAGCGCGGCAACTGGCCGGCGAGTGGCTCAGAGAGCGCAAGGGAATCGACCCAAACATGCTCGGCGCCGTACTGGCCACCGCGGCGCATTTCGGCGACCGGCCGCTGTTCGACACCATGCTCCAGGAGCTGAAAAAGACGCAGGACCAGCACCAGCGCCAGGCAATGATCGGCGCGCTCGGGGCCTTCCGCGACCCGCAGATCGCGAAGGCCGCCATGGCGCTGGTGTTGCGGCCGGATATGGACCCGCGGGAAACCATGTTCGTTCTGATGGGGCCGCTGGACAACCGCGAGACGGAGCGGCTTCCGTTCGAATTCGTGAAGTCGCACTACGACCAACTGCTCGAGCGGCTGCCTTCGGGCGGCGGGTTCGACGCTGGCGCCATTCTTCCGTTCGTGGGCGGCGGATTTTGCGATGAAAGCTCGCGCAAAGAGTTCGTCGGCTTCTTCGAAGACCGCGCGAAGAAGTTCATCGGCGGCCCGCGAAATTACGCGCAGGCGCTCGAAGGCATCCGGCTCTGCGAGACGCAGAAGGCCGCCCAGGGAGCGGACGTGGCGGCGTTCCTCGAGAAGCAGTAGCAGCCGGATTTGCCCGCTTCCTTACGGTCGCGGCTCCGTCGCAGAGGGAGCGGGCCGTTCATAGCCAGAATTTCAAGTACGGTCCGCCCGCCGCGATCCGCAGCAGGTACAGCCCGACTTCCCGCGCGTGGTAATCGCCCCACATGCTGGATTCCCCGGGCTTCCAGTTCCAGCCGTTCGGGCGGTGGTAGACGGAGTGCAGAATCAGGCCCTGGTGGTTCGCGTCCGTGCTGAGGTACGGCTCCGCGAACAGCGTGTCGCATACCGCCAGGCCGGCCTGCCAGTAGCGATCGTCCTTCAGCCGATGCCCCAGCCGCAACAGGCCCTGCGCGCCGATGGCCGCGGCGGAGCTATCCACCGGCTCGTGCGGGTTGTAGGGATCGGCGGGCCGGCCGCGCCAGTCGCCCAGGCGCTCCAAGCCCGGGGCGCCGGTGTCCCAGTAGGGGATGCCATCGGGCGGCGTGTTCTCGATGTAGAAATCGCAGGTAGCGCGGGCGGCGCGCTCGAATGCGGCGATGGCCTCCGGCTGACCGGGTTGCGTATCCAGAAACTCCAGTTGTTCCGCAAACCCGCACATGGCCCAAGCGAGCCCGCGCGTCCAGGTGCTGAATGGCGAATAGCCCTGCTGCGAATTCGGACAGCGGAAGTTGCCGTCGTTGGTATTGAAGATGCTTTCGTGGGCGGTGCGGCCGCAGACGTCGTAAGCGTCGCGGCCTTCGCCGTAGTAAATCGAATATTTCGCCGTGGCGCGCGCGTGGTCGAGGGCGCGGTCGAGGAGCGAAATGCGGCGGTCGTTCTCGCCCATCAGCACGTGGCCCAGTTGATGGCTGACCACCAGCGCGCGGACCGAGCGGATGGTATCCACAAACAGCGAGTGCGGCCCGTTGAACGAATAGATGTAGCCGCCGCCATCGGCCGTGCGCGACCAGCGCACCGCCTGCACCGCGCCCGAACACTGGAGCGCCACCTCGTAGAAGCGGCGCTCCCAGGCGTTCTCGGGGATGCGGCCCTCCCGCATCAGCCGCAGCAGGTTGCCGTAAGTGCTGACGTTATTGAACCCGTGATCGTGGACGCCCGTGTGGGTGAGGTGCGGCGCCATCCGGGAGACGGTGCGCCCGCGGCCGGTTTCAAGAAATTCGCGATCGCCGGTGGCGTCGAACTGGAGAATCGCGGAGCCGAACTGGAAGCCCTGCGTCCATTCGGTCCAGCCGCGGCTGGCGTAACGGCCCTCCACGGTGGCGACGGGCGAACCCTGGGCGGGCGACCAGGACTGCTCGATCGAGCGGATCCTGGCGGCGGAGAGTTCGAACATCCGCCGCACTTTCGGAATCAGCGCGGCCGGGGTGAGATCGCTTGGGATCGAAATCATTGACGGTCCAGGATCACAGCGGTGGAATCGTAATCGCCGCGCAGGTTCACGTTCAGGCCGGCTCGCATCAGGTAGGCGCCGCTCAACTGCGGCTGGCGTTCCACGAGCTTGCCGTCCACCGCCTCCACGCGGTACATGGCCTTCTCGTCCAGGCCCCGCAGGTAGACCGTGGGGGCGGCGGTGTTGTATTGCTGGGAGTGCCGGAAGGCGAACAGCACAGACTGCCTGCCGTCCGCCGAGACATACTGGTTGGCGGTCACGTCGCTGGTACGCGGCGAAGCGAGGCGATAGAGGGCGCCGGTCTGGACGGTCGCCCGGATGCGCTTGTAGAGGGCGATCATCTTCGTGGCGAGCGTATTATCCTGCTCGGACCACTTGTTGAGGTTGGCGCCCACCCCGAGCGCGCCCTGCATGGCGGTCAGAAAGCGGAAGGTGAGCGGCACGCCGCGGCCGTTCATGTTGGGCACGTCAGTCACCCACGCGGACATGATCCGGGGGGCGTAGGCCTGCGTGAAGCCTTCCTGGATGCGCAGCCGGTCGAAGGCTTCGGTATTATCCGACGTCCAGACCTCGTCCACGCGACGCAAAATGCCCAGGTCGAGGCGGCCGCCGCCGCCCGAGCACGACTCGATTTCGAGCTTGGGATGCCTGGCGCGCAGGCGGTCGATAATGTCATAGAGGTTGCGCACGTAATCCACCCATAGCTTGCGCTCGTTGCCCGGCCCGGCTTCCGGCCATCCGGGCTCGGAGAGGGCGCGATTCATGTCCCACTTGAAATAGCGGATGTTGTACTCGGTGGCCAATTTGTCGAGGAATCCGAAAATGTACTCCCTCACCTCGGGACGCGCCAGGTTCAAGACCAATTGGTTGCGTAGCTCGCTTCGCGGACGGTCCTGGAAGCGGATGACCCAGTCCGGGTGCGCGCGATAGAGGTCGCTATCGGGGTTGACCATCTCGGGCTCCACCCAGAGTCCGAAATCCATGCCCAGGCCGTTGACGTGATCGATCAGCGGCTTGAGCCCCTGCGGGAACTTCTGCGGGTTGACGTACCAGTCGCCCAGGCCGGCGTGGTCGTCGTTGCGCTTCCCGAACCAGCCGTCATCCACCACGAACAGTTCCACCCCGAGTTTCGCCGCCTTGTCGGCAAGCAGTTCCTGGCCCTTCTCCTCCACCCGGAAAGTAGTAGCTTCCCACGAGTTGTAGAGCACGGGGCGCAGGCGCGCCTGAGCGCCGCCCGGGAAGATGGAATCCCGTTCGAAGCGATGCAACATGCGGGAGGCGCCGCCGTAGCCGTTCCCGCTGAAGCCGGCGTAAAACGCCGGGGTATCGAGCGACTCGCCCGGCTTGAGCGGATAGGCGAAATCGAAGGTGTTGAAGCCGCCGGTGACGCGCACCTGGCGATAGGGCGTCTGTTCCACGGTGATGCGCCAGTTGCCGCTCCAGGCCAGGGCGCCGAACCAGACCCGGCCATGCTCCTCTCCGGCATCGCCGTGGTCGATCGCGAACCAGGGGTTGAAATTGTGGCTGGTGTTGCCCTTCCGGCTCTCGAGCACCTTTTCGCCCTCGTGAATCGGCTCGCGGTTGATCTGGGTTTCCGCGGCCCAGCGCCCGCTGAGATAGGTCAACTGGTAGCCGTCGCCCGGCGGCAGATACCAGGTGGCGGCCTGCGCGCTCTCGACCGTCAGGGGCTGGGACGTTCCGTTGCGTATCGTGGCGCTGCGCTCGATGATGCCTTCTCCGGGGTAAACGCGGTAGTGGAGCGTGACCGAGACCGGGTCGCGGATGTCCTTGAGTTCGATATCCAGGGTATTGCCCTGAATTCGGTGGGAGACATACCGCAGGACCAGGTCGCGGTCGCCGTCGGCGCGGGAAATCTTCAAAGCGGGCTCGTAGTAGCGGGTACCGCCCCATCCCGGATACTCTTCGTTCTCGAGCATCTGGCGGGGGTCGAACGAGGAAATATCGCTGCGCGGCGCGGGCGATTCCAGATCGTCGATGCGCCACAGCGGGGCACCCCAGTAGAGGTGGCGCAATGCGCCGTCAGCCCCTACCCCCATGGCGTAGGAACTCTCCCCCGTGTTGAGCAGCCAGACGTTCCGGCTCTCGGAATATTCGATGCTCTGTGCGGGCAGGGCGGCTGTACAAAGCAGGGCTAGCGCTGCGTACGAGGCGATTCGGTGCATTCGCCTATCAGTATAGGGCTAACTCACGCCCCGATCGTTTAAGAACGACCCCAGGGGCACGTCCCATGCCGCGATATGGTTGCCCAGCCAGTCGGTCATCAAATCCAGGAATTGAAGGGGCGCGTGCGAGGCGCCCCGAACCAAGCTGACTTCCGCCTGGCGCAGGCCTGCCACCATCAATTGATGCTGGATCGCGTGGGTCTCCGCCAGAGGATAGCCAAACGACTGCATTAGCCTCTCCTCGGTGCCGAAATGGAAACTGACAAACCGATTCAGGTCGCGCAGAAGTTCCGGGATCGCTTCTGCTCCCTTTCCTTCCGCCATAGCCTGCTCCAGCCGGCCGGTCATTTCCGATAGAGCGCGATGCTGGTTATCCACTACCAGGATTCCGATCCCGGACGGCCCGGGATGTCTTGTGACGTCCATATGGCCCTTATCGGAGCTCCCCGACTTTTTCGAGGGTAAAGTCCACGGGGAATTCGCCCGATAGTATTAGCGTGCTGGGAGAAGATGTCGTACGCGAGTTTCTCATCGAAAGCAATGAGAATCTCAATCGCCTGGACCGCGAAGTTGTCGAACTCGAACAGAAACCGGAAGACGCCAAGCTGCTAGCCAGCGTCTTTCGCACGTTCCACACGATCAAGGGTTCCTGCGGATTTCTCGGATTCACCACGCTGGAACGGCTTAGCCACGAGGCGGAAAGCCTGTTGAGCCAACTCCGGTCGGGAAAGCCGCTATCCGCCGTCCTGGTCGGGCTCATTCTCGAATCGGTAGACTCAATCCGCCGGATCCTGCTGGCGATCGAGTCCACCGGAGCCGAAGGCTCGGAAGACTGCTCGGCAATCATGGGCAAGCTGCGGGCGGCCTGCGACAGTTCCGTTCGAGCAGAGGACAGTCTTCAGCGTGAGGCCGGAGCCACGGACGCGGCTAAAACCTGCGCAACAGCCGAAGGGACCATTCGGGTGGACGTGGGGCTGCTCGATAAGCTTATGAACCTGGTGGGGGAACTGGTCCTGGCCCGCAATCAGGTGCTCCAGGTCAGCGGCGGGACGGAGGGCGCCCTCAACGCCACGTCGCAACGGCTGAACCTGATCACCACCGAACTGCAGGAGAACGTCATGAAGACGCGGATGCAACCGGTGGGCGTGGTCTGGAGCAAGCTGCCCCGGCTGGTCCGTGACACGGCGCAGGCCTGCGGCAAACTGGTCCGCCTGGAAATGGATGGGGCCGAAACCGAGCTGGACAAAACGATCATCGAGGCCATTAAGGACCCCCTCACGCACCTGGTGCGGAACAGTTGCGACCACGGAATCGAGGCGCCTGCCGAGCGGGCAAAGGCGGGTAAGCCGCCGCAGGGCGCAGTGAGCCTCAAGGCATACCACGAGGGCGGCCAGGTTACGATCGAGATCGGCGACGATGGCGCCGGGGTGGCGCTCGACCGGGTGCGCCAGCAAGCGGTTCAGCGGGGCGCGATCCGTCCTGAAGACGTCGACCGGCTCTCCGAACGCGACGCCCTTCAACTCATTTTCGTGCCCGGGCTGTCGACCGCATCCAAGGTCACCAGCGTCTCCGGGCGGGGCGTGGGAATGGACGTGGTGCGCTCGAACGTGGAGCGGATCGGCGGCGTGGTGGATATATCCAGCTCGGCGGGCAAGGGGACCGTCGTCAAGCTCAAGATTCCACTCACCCTGGCGATTATCCCGGGACTGGTCGTCAGAAGCGGCGGCGAGCGGTTTGTGATTCCCCAGGCGAGCCTGCTCGAACTGGTCCGGCTGGATGGGGAATCCGCGGGCAAAATCGAACACGTTCATGGAACGCCGGTGTACCGGCGGCGCGGCCGGCTCCTCCCCATCGCTTACCTGGATCGTGTCCTGGGGCTTGCTCCGGGTTCGGCAGAGGCGCTGAACATCGTGGTGCTGCAAGCCGAGGAACGCCAGTTCGGACTGGTGGTCGACGCCATCCAGGACACCCAGGAAATCGTGGTCAAACCTCTTGGGAAGCAGTTGAAAGGGCTATCCGTGTATGCCGGCGCAACCATCATGGGAGACGGGCGCGTCGCGCTCATACTGGATGTGCTCGGCGTGGGCCAGCGATCGGGCGTGCTGGCCGACCGCGGAGAACAGGCGCAGGGCGGGGAGGCCGGCGGGAACCACGGCAGGGCGGAGCGCGAACGGCTCCTGCTGTTCCAGGCGGGGAACTTCCCACGGCTGGCGGTGCCCCTGTCGGTCGTAGCCCGGCTGGAGGAATTTCCGCACTCGGTGATCGAGCACGCCGGCGGCCGGCGAGTGGTGCAATATCGCGGCAGCATTTTGGATCTGGTCGCGCTCAGCACGATGCTCGACCCTGAATCGCCCGAAACCGCGTCCACACGGGACCCCATTCAAGCCATCGTCTTCAGTGAGGCGGGCCAGAGCGTGGGGGTCATGGTGGACCAGATTCTCGACATTGCCGAAGACACTATGGCAGGCCGGCGCGAGAGCGCAAGAAGAGGCCTGCTCGGCTCGGCCGTGATCGGAAAGCGGGTCACCGACCTGCTCGATGTGAGAGCGGTGATGCAAGATGCGGCCGGCCTCTGCGGCCATTCCCAGGCGGCTTCCAGCGGGCTGGAGCAACTGGCCGCCGGGGTGTCGGGCGCGGATGCGCCGGTGGAGGTCGCATGAGTACGCAGTTTGCCACATTTACCGTGGACAGCCTGTTCTTCGGAATCGATGTGTTGCGGGTACAGGAAGTGCTTCGCTTCCAGAACATGACCCGCGTTCCGCTGGCGCCGGAGGTGACGGAAGGCCTGATTAATCTGCGCGGGCAGATCGTCACCGCTATCGACATGCGGCGCAGGCTGAAGCTCGCGCCGCGGCCGGCGGGGAGCATGCCGATGAACCTGGTGGTGCGCGCCGAGGAAGGCGCGGCCAGCCTGCTGGTGGATGAGATCGGGGACGTTGTGGAACCGGACCGCGACTCGCTCGAGCCGGTCCCGGCGAACGTTTCGCCCGAAGCGCGGGAATTGATTCTCGGAGTTTATCAGCTGAAGGATCGGCTGCTGCTCGCACTCGATCCGGACAAGACCCTTTCGTTGTAACGCAGGCGGAACCGCCGCAATTTTTTATAGGAAGAAGGTTACATATGGCAACACAGTTGAGCAGGAAACCGGCGCCGCGCAGGGCCGTTTCGCGAACGATCGCACAGGCAGGACCGCGCCGCGCAGCGTTGACGGCCGAGGTCGAACTTCTTTTCGAGGAGATCCGGCGCATGGCCGGCCAGCACAACCAGGGCGATATCGACGCCGCTATCCCGGTTGAGAGGTTCCAGGGCGAGTACCGGTACTTGGCGCAGGCGGTCAACGAGATGGTCGCCGGCCATGTCGACGTGAAGAAGAAGGCTATGGCTTGCGTGGACCAGTTCGCCAAAGGTAACTTCGATGCGCCGCTGGAAAAATTTCCAGGCAAGAAGGCGTTCATCAACGACACCATCGAGCGGCTGCGCGGTAACTTCAGATTGTTCATCGCGGACATGAACCGCATGTCCGATGAACACACCAAAGGCGACATCGATGTCCGCATCCCGGTTGACCAGTTCGAAGGCGAGTACCGCACGATGGCGCAGGGCATCAACGGTATGGTGGGCGGCCACATCGACGTGAAGAAGAAGGCCATGGCTTGCGTGGCCGAATTCGCCAAAGGCAACTTCGATGCTCCGCTCGAAAAATTTCCCGGCAAGAAGGCGTTTATCAACGACAATATCGAGCGCCTGCGAGGCAACTTCAAACTGTTCATCGCCGAAATGAACCGAATGTCGGACGAACACAACAAGGGCGATATCGACGCGCGGATTCCCCTAGACCGGTTCGAGGGCGAGTACCGCACGATGGCGCAAGGCGTCAACGACATGGTGGCCGGCCACATCGAAGTCAAGAAGAAGGCCATGGCTTGTGTGGCAGAGTTCGGCCGCGGAAATTTCGAGGCGCCGCTCGAGCGCTTCCCGGGGAAGAAGGCATTCATCAACGAGACCATCGAACAGGTGCGCGCCAATCTCAAGCGCCTCATTGCCGATGTGGACGTGCTCATCACTTCGGCCTCGGAAGGCAAGCTCGACTATCGCGCCGATAGCAGCCGCCACCTGGGCGACTACGGCAAAGTGGTGGATGGCATCAACCGAACGCTCGATGCGGTGATCGAACCCGTCAAGGAAGCCTCCGCCGTGCTGGGGCGCATGGCTGCCGGGGACCTGACCGCCCGCGTGCAGGGCGATTACCGGGGCGACCACGGCCGGATTCGGGATGATGTCAACAAGACCGCACAGGATCTGCAGGAGAACTTCCGCATGTTGGGACAGAACGCGCAGGCCCTGGCCGCCTCTTCCGAGGAGCTTACCGCGGTAAGCCACCAGATGGCGGGCAACGCGGAGGAGACCGCCACTCAATCGAACGTCGTTTCGGCGGCCAGCGAGCAGGTTTCCCGCAACGTTGCGACGGTCGCCGCCGGGGCCGAGGAGATGCAGGGGTCCATTCGCGAAATCGCCAAGAACGCCAACGAAGCGGCCCGCGTGGCCAAAGCCGCGGTGCATACCGCCAATACCACCAATCAGACGGTCACGAAACTCGGTGAATCCAGCACCGAAATCGGCAACGTGATCAAAGTGATTACCTCCATCGCACAGCAGACCAATCTTCTGGCGTTGAACGCCACGATCGAAGCGGCGCGCGCAGGAGAGGCCGGCAAAGGCTTCGCGGTAGTGGCAAACGAAGTGAAGGAATTGGCCAAGCAGACCGCCCGGGCGACGGAGGAGATCAGCCAGAAAATCGAAGCCATCCAGGGAGATACCAAGGCTGCCGTGCAGGCCATCGGCGAGATCGGCGGAATCATCACCCAGATCAACGATATCTCGAACAGCATCGCTTCGGCGGTGGAAGAGCAGACCGTCACCACCAACGAAATCAACCGCAGCATGACCGAGGCATCCAAGGGTGTCGGAGATATCAGCAAGAACATAACCGGCGTGGCAATGGCTGCGAAAGATACCACCGTGGGGGCCAGCAACACGCAAAAGGCCGCTCAGGAACTGACCCAGATGGCTTCTCGGCTGCAGACCGTGGTAGGACGCTTTACGTTCTGAGGCTCGCGAAGAACATGCCCAAAGCTCTGGTAGTGGACGATTCCCGAGCCGTAAGGATGATTGTCTCCCGGACATTGCGCGAACTCGGCTACGAAGTGGGTGAAGCCGGAGACGGTCTGCAAGCGCTCGAGGCGCTGGAGCGCGGAGGATCGGTCGACCTGATTCTGGCCGACTGGAACATGCCCGAAATGGACGGCCTGGAACTGCTCCAGGCCCTCCGTTCCAACCCCGCCCACCGCGGCATCCCGGTCATCATGGTGACTACCGAGGCGGAAGTCAGCCAGATGATCGCGGCGCTCGAAAACGGGGCCAACGAATACGTCATGAAACCGTTCACGAAGGAAATCCTCGTGGACAAACTGCGGCTCGTGGGAGCGCCGGCCTAAGGTATGCGCGGGTGCCCGGTTCGCCGCCTTCCGGCGGGGAGAAAAATCCGTGTGCTGGTGGTCGACGACTCGGTTGTGATTCGCCGGCTGGTGTGCCACGCGCTCGAGGAAGATCCGGGCGTGGAGGTCGTGGGATTCGCGTCTAACGGCGTCGCGGCACTAGAACGGATTCCCCAGACGGGCCCCGATATCGTCACACTGGACATCGAGATGCCCGAAATGGATGGGCTCGAGATGCTGCGCCATGTGCGACGGCTGTACCCCTCCTTAAGGGTCATCATGTTCAGCACGCTGACGAGCCGGGGAGCGAGTGCGACTCTGGATGCTCTCGCCCTGGGCGCGGATGATTACGTGGCCAAGGCGTCGAACGCGGGCGCGCTCGATGAATCGTTGCTCCGGTTGCGAGGCGAGCTCCTGCCAAGAATCCGGCAGTTCTTTTCTGATGGGGAGCCTCAGCCCCAGACCTCGGGGGTAGTCTCAAAGCTCAAAGCCCTGCCGGTTGCGGCCGGCAAGGTCCGCGCGGTTGCCATTGGAGTGTCCACGGGTGGCCCGGCGGCGCTCGGCGAGATCATGCCGCAGTTCCCGGCCGGCTTTCCCGTCCCGGTCTTTCTGGTTCAGCACATGCCGCCGCTGTTCACGCGGTTCCTGGCGGAACGATTGGAGACGGTCAGCGCGCTCACCGTGAAGGAAGCCGCAGCCGGCGAAGAACCAAAGCAGGGCTGCGCCTACATTGCTCCAGGAGACTATCACCTGAAGGTCACGCGGAACGGCTGCCGGATCGCGACCGTGCTCGATCAGTCTCCACCGGAGAATTCCTGCAGGCCGGCGGTCGATGTTCTGTTCCGATCGCTGGCCGCAGTTTATGGCGGCGCGGTAGTGGCCGCCGTGTTGACCGGCATGGGCCAGGACGGAATGCGGGGCGCGCTCGAACTGAAAGCGTGCGGCGGGCGGGTCATCGCCCAGGACGAAGCTTCCAGCGTTGTCTGGGGAATGCCCGGCAGCGTCGTGCGGGCGGGAGCGGCGGATCAGGTGATGGCGCTCGACAGGATCGTGCCGGCAATTCTGGAGTATTTATGACGGTTCCAGATGAAATGATCGCCCCGGAGAATTTCGCGTTTCTCCAAAGACACGTTTACGACGAATCGGGAATCGTCCTCGATGCGGGCAAGCGGTACCTGCTCCAGGCCAGGCTTCTGCCGCTGGTCCAGGAACAGGGCCTCGCGTGCCTCGACGACCTTTGCGCGTTGCTCCGGGCCACGGCGGCGACCCCGCTTCACGGTAGGGTGGTGGAAGCCATGACCACCAACGAGACTTACTTCTTCCGCGAGCCTGCGCATTACGAGGCGTTGAAACAGGTGGTCGTACCGGAACTGATGGAGTTGCGGCGCGGTACGCGAAAGCTGAGCTTCTGGTCGGCGGCCGCTTCCACCGGCCAGGAAGCGTACAGCCTCGCGATGATGCTGCTCGATATGGGGCTGGGCGGCTGGAACATCGAGATCTTCGGAACCGACCTCTCCCCGCGAGTCGTCAAACAAGCCCAAACAGGACGGTATTCGCAGCTGGAGGTCAACCGCGGCCTTCCCGCGACATCGCTGGTCCGCTACTTCCAACGGGCTGGTGTCGCATGGGAGCTGAGGGAGGACGTGCGCCGCATGGTCCGGTTCCAGAGTCTCGATCTCCGTTCCCCCATGCGGGCGCTGGGGCCTTTCGACGTGGTCTTCTGCCGGAACGTCCTGATCTATTTCGACGACGGCACGCGCCGCGGCATCCTCAACCAGATTCATGAATGTATGTTTCGCGGGGGCAGGCTGATTCTGGGCTCGGCGGAGACCGCAATCCCGGGCGCCGGCAATTACGTTCGGGAAACTGTCGGAAACGCCCTCATTTATGCCGCGTGTTGAAAGGAGCTCTTGTGCAATCTGCGGTTCAAATCCGACGTGAGGAAATCGAGCAGGTCGCCGGCTCGGTCTTTGCGGCCATGCTGGGTCTCGAGATCAGCGAGGCACCGGCAGCCGCCATCCCGGACGCCGCCGAGACCCTTACCGCGGCGGTGTTCCTGACGGGTACCTGGCAGGGCGCGGTGCTGGTGCAGTGCAATCCCCAGGACGCCCGCCGGTTCGCGGGCTGCTTCCTGGGAGAGCCCGCGCCGGCCGAGGTCACCGATGACGTTCGCGACGTGCTCGGGGAGATCGCCAATATGATCGCCGGAAATTTCAAGTGCACCTTACGACCGGGAATTCGGGTGTCTGTCCCCTCGGTTGTCTCGGGGATGGACTATGCGGTGCGCCTTTGCGGCACACACCTGGCTGCACAGATGCTCCTGGAGACCGAAAAAGGAAGCATCCGCCTCTCGATTCTCGAAAGAAAGGAGCCTGTCTGAGCGTTATACCGCGTGACGCAACATACCGATCACGGCGTTGATGAAGACCGCGGCCATCCCCACCGGGATCGCGATCTTCCAGCCGATGTTCATGAGCTGGTCGTATCGGAAGCGCGGGAACGTGCCGCGGAACCAGATCATCAGGTAGATGATGCAGGAGACCTTCAGCAGGAACCAGAACAACCCGATCACCGCCTGATTCACCACCGGCACCAGGAACAGCGCGCCCAGCAGGAGCAGCAGCAGCGCGGCTCCTACCAGGACTTTCCGGTGCATCGAATCCTTGAGGCGCTTCACGAGCGGGAAAGTCATCAGGCCCGAACCCAGGAACAGGAGCGCCGGCACACCAAAATTGAGTGGAACCGCGAGCCATCCCACGCTCGGGAAGGGCCGCAGCCAGCCGCCCCAGAAGAGAGTCACGGCCACGCCGGCCACGACGAAGATGTTGGCATATTCGGCCAGGAAGTAAAGCGCCCAGCGGAAGCCGCTGTACTCGGTATGGAAACCCGCTACCAGTTCCGACTCCGCCTCGGGCAGATCGAACGGCGCGCGATTGGTCTCGGCGGTGGCCGCGATCAGGTACACCGCGAACGGTACGATCATAAAGCCGTAATTGTCGAATACCCCCCACCATCCATGCGCGAGCTGCGCCTTGACGATGCCCTGCATACTGAGGGTTCCGGCAACCATGACGCCCGAGAGCAAAGCGAAGGCCAGGGCGACTTCATAGCTCACCAGTTGGGCCGCGCTGCGCAGGGCGCCGAGCAGCGAATAATGACTGTTGGAAGACCAGCCGCCCAGGATGATGCCCAGGATCCCCACGGCCGACGTGGCCGAAATCACCAGCAGCCCTACATTCACGTCCGCGACATAGATGTTTCTGGCGAACGGAAGCACCGAGAAAGCAGTCAACCCGGTGAAGGTCGAGATGACCGGGGCCATCCAAAAGATGGCGTGGTCGGAGTCGGTGGGGATGATGTCTTCCTTGAGCATCAGCTTCAGGGCATCCGCCAGCGGCTGGAACAGCCCGTGCGGCCCCACGCGCATGGGGCCGAGCCGCACCTGGAAGTCGGCCAGCACCTTGCGTTCCACCAGTACGATGTAGCCCGCCACCAGCGGGAAAAGCGCGACGATTACGATCGTCACCAGAATCGGCGTGAACAACGGATGGGTTAAGATTGCGTCCATATCGTCCTTACCGCAAGAGCGAGGTCTGCGCCAGCCGCAGGAACGGCTCGGGATAAATTCCGATCGCGAGCGTCATTACGCCGGTCAGTCCGAGAGCTACACGCACCCCGAAACTCGAAGCGAGCGGCGCCTTCTCGATCGGCTCGCGGACGAACATGCTGCGCACGATTTTGAAGTAGTAGTAGATCGCCACCGCTACGTACAGGGTTGCGATGACCGCCAGGGCGTAGTGCCCGGTCTCGATCAGCGAAAGGAAGATGTAATACTTCCCGAGGAAGCCGGCGGTGGGCGGGATCCCGGCGAGCGAGAGCAGGAAAATCAGCATCAGGATCGCATATCCGGGGCTCTTGTGAATCAATCCCGCAATATCGTCCAGATCTTCTCCGATGATGTTGGCCCGGCGCAGCGCGATCACCACCAGGAACGCTCCCAGGGTCATAAAGGTGTAGACCATTACGTAGACCGCAATGCCGTTGATACCGGTCTGATTGCCGGCGATCAGGCCCAGCATCATATAGCCCGCGTGAGAAATCGAGCTGTAGGCCAGCAGCCGCTTGATGTTGGTCTGGTTGATGGCGGCCAAGTTGCCCAGCGTCAGGGTGAGCACGGCAACCACCGTCAGGAGCGGCTCCCACATGGCGCGTGCGTCCGCCAGCGGCCCCAGTAAGATGCGCAGCAGGAACGCGATGGATGCGGCCTTCGAGGCTACCGAAAGGTAGGCCGTAACCGTAGTGGGCGCGCCCTCGTAGGCGTCGGGCGCCCACATATGAAACGGCGCGGCCGAGATCTTGAACAGCAGCCCTACCGCGGTGGTCGCCATGGCCAGGAACACCACCGGATCCCACGCCGGCCGCTCGGATATGGCGGCGGCGATGACCGACAGCTTGGTGGACCCCGCGATCCCGTACATCAGCGAAAAGCCATAGGCCAGGAAGCCACTCGAGAACGCCCCCAGCAGCAGGTATTTCAGGGCCGCCTCGTTGGAACGCTTCTCGCTGCGCAGGAACCCGACCATCACGTAGAAGCAGAGCGCCATCAATTCCAGGCCGATGAACAGCGTGACCAGGTCCGTCCCGGTGGCCAGGAAGTACATGCCGCATTGGGCGAACAGGATCAGGCTGTAATACTCGCCGTGGTGTTCGCCCGCGATCTCCAGGTACTTATAGGAGACCAGCGCCACCACCAGGGCCGCCACCAGGAAAATCCAGTTGAAGAAGATGCCGAACCCGTCGATCGTCACCGAGCCGTTGAAGCCCACCAGGGCCCCCTGGCTGGCGATCCACACCTGCTGGCGGAACAACCCGTAACCGGTGAACGCTTCGGCCAGGGCCACGAAAATGAGCAGCCATTTGCGCTGCCGCGGGTCGGGGAAGATCAGGAAGTCGAACAGCAGGATCGCGCATCCGAACAGCGCCAGCATCACCGCCGGGATGATCGTGAAGTGATCCGTGGATGTGTAAAATTGGCTCATCGGGCGCCTCCCGAGACGTGGACTTGGGGGATGGGCGCGGATGCCAGGCTAGGCGCGAAGTAATCCGGCCGGACGCGCTCGACAATCTCCGTCACCGGCTGCTTCAGAACGTCGAAAAACGGTTTGGGGTAAATTCCGATCCATACGGCCCAGAGGATCAGCGGGGCGAAGACCGCCACTTCCCGCAGATTCATGTCGGGGATGGTCAGGTTTTTGCCGTTCGTCACCTGCCCCAACATCGTCCGCTGGTAGAGCCAGAGCAGGTATGCGGCGCCGAGAATCACGCCGGTCACGGCGAATGCCGCCCAGATCCGGTTCGCCTCGAACGCGCCCTGCAGGATCGTGAACTCTCCGATGAATCCGTTCAGCAGGGGCAGCCCGGCCGAACTGAGCATGGCGAAGGCGAATATTACCGCGAACCTCGGCATGACGTGCGCCAGTCCGCCATATTCGGAAATCTCGCGCGTGTGCCTTCGCTCGTAGATCACGCCGATCACGAGGAAGAGCATGCCGGTCGAGATTCCGTGGTTGATCTGCTGCAGTACGCTGCCGGTAATTCCGTTCGGGTTCAGCGAGAAAATACCCAGGGTGCAGAAGCCCAGGTGGCTCACCGAGGAATAGGCCACCAGCTTCTTCCAGTCCGCCTGCATCAGGCTGACCAACGCGCCGTAGATGATTCCGATAATCGAGAGCACCGCCAGGATCTGCACGATGGTCTGGTCCACCGAGGCTCTCGGCAGCAGCGGAAGCGAGAACCGCAGGAAGCCGTACGTGCCCATTTTCAACAGCACCGCCGCCAGAATCACCGAGCCGCCGGTGGGCGCCTCCACGTGGGCGTCAGGCAGCCAGGTGTGGAACGGGAACATCGGCACCTTGATCGCGAAGCCGAGGAAGAAGGCCCAGAACACAATCTGCTGCGTAGCCAGAGGCAGGCTGACCTTCATCAGGTCGGCGATCTCGAAGCTGTAGAAATGAAACTGGCTGTAGTGCTCGAAGTAGAGCATCAGAATGCCGAGCAGCATCAGCACCGATCCGGCCAGGGTGTAGAGAAAGAACTTGATGGCCGCGTACAGTTTCCGCGGGCCGCCCCAGACCCCGATGATGAAGTACATGGGCACCAGCACGAGCTCCCAGAAAACGTAGAACAGAAAGAAATCGAGGGAGAGGAAAACGCCCAGCATTCCCGTTTGCAGTAACAGGAACATGGCGTAATACTCTTTGACCCGGTCTTGAATCGCGGACCACGAGCACAGTACCGCGACGAACCCCATAACGGTCGTGAGCATTACCAGCAGCAGGCTGATGCCATCCATGCCGAGGTGGTAGTGGACCCCCAGCGAAGGGATCCAATCCAGCTTCTCTTCGAACTGAAAGCCCGGAACGCCCGTGCGGAACTTCCAGACCAGCGGGAGCGAGACCAGGAATCCCGCGAGCGCCGCCACGTTCGCCCAAACCCGGATCAGCCCCTTGTTGCCCGAGGGAAGCAGCAACAGGATGAACAGGCCGGCCAGCGGCGTCAGTAATACGATAGTTAGTAAGTGCTGGTCCATATAGTTACCGAACGATGTAATACCCCAGAAACGCCAGCGCCCCGAACACTACGAATAAAGCGTAGGCCTGCACGCGTCCCGTTTGCAGGATGCACACCGGGTAGGAAAGCATCTTCACGAAGAAGGCGCTGAAGCGCACCGCGCCGTCCACGATCCAGGTGTCCCACCAGATCGAGACTTTGGAGCTGAACCGCGTCAGCCACCCGGCGCCGTTCACTCCGCCATCCACCACGTTTTGATCGAACGCGCTCAGCATCCGGCCGCCGCCCTTGCACAGGCCGTTGACGAACACGAAATCGTAAATCTCGTCCACGTACCACTTGTTGTAAAGCAGCCCGTGCAGCGGTTTGAGGCGCTTTTCGAGCGTGTCGGGGATCTCCGGTTTATGGTGATAGAACCACCGGGCCACCACGATGCCGATCACCGCGAAAGCCACCGAAAACGCCATCAGGATCCATTCCACCGAGGCCGCGTGTTCGCCCTCCTTCGCGGCTTCGACCGCCGCCGAAGCGAAAGCCGGCTCCAGCCACCGTTCGAATCCGTGGAAGCGCTCGCCCAGGTGCCACAACGCCGGGGTTCCGAGCCACCCGCCAAGCGCACTGCCGATCGCCAGCAGCACCAGCGGCACCGTCATGGAGGCGGGCGATTCGTGGATGTGGGCTTCTACTTCGGGGCTCACCCGCGACTTGCCGTAGAACGTCATGTTCATCAGGCGCCACATGTAAAACGCCGTCATCAACGCGGTGACGAGGCCGATGCCCCACAGCACTTTGGACCCCGCGGGCGAGCTGTAGGCCTGCCACAGAATCTCGTCCTTCGAGAAAAACCCCGCCAGGCCGGGAATGCCGGCGATGGCTACCGAGGCAACCCACATGGTCCAATGCGTAATCGGTATCTTTTTCTTCAACGCGCCCATGTGGCGCATATCCTGCTCCCCGCCCAAGGCGTGAATCACCGAGCCGGAGCACAGGAAGAGGAGGGCCTTGAAGAAGGCATGCGTGAAGAGGTGGAAGATGGCCACCCAGTACGCTCCCACTCCGAGCGCCAGGAACATGTAGCCCAACTGGCTCACCGTGGAGTACGCCAGAACGCGCTTGATGTCGTTCTGCACCAGAGCGATGGAAGCCGCCAGAATCGCGGTGAAGGCGCCTACCGACGCCACGATGGTAAGAACGTGGGGCGTCAACTGGAACAGCGCGGACGAGCGCGCCACCATGTACACGCCGGCCGTCACCATGGTGGCCGCGTGAATCAGGGCCGAAACCGGAGTGGGACCCTCCATGGCATCGGGCAGCCAGATGTACAGCGGAATCTGCGCCGATTTCCCGGTGGCGCCGAAGAACAGCAGCAGCGCCGCGGCGCTCAGCACGCCAAAGCCGGCCGTCTCCACCGGGAAGTGTCCGCTGCGCAGCACGGCGTTGACGTCGGTGAAGCGCAGCGTGCCCAGCACGGACATCAGGAGCAGCATGCCGAGCACGAAGCCCGCATCGCCCACGCGGTTCACGATGAATGCCTTCTTGCCCGCGTCGCCGGCCGATTTCTTGTGGATGTAGAACCCGATCAGCAGGTAGCTGCACAGGCCGACGCCTTCCCAGCCGACGAACAGCAAGCCGTAATTGTTCGCCAGCACCAGCATCAGCATGAAAAAGATGAACAGATTGAAATAACCGAAAAACCGGTAAAAGCCGGTGTCGTGATCCATGTAGCCGGTGGCGTACACGTGAATCAGGAAGCCGACTCCCGTCACCACCAGGATCATGACTGAGCTGAGCGGGTCGAGCAGGAAGCCCCAGTCGAGTTGAAAGGTGGCCAGGTGCCCATTGGCCATGTGGAACGGCAGGCCGGTCAGCCAGGTGTACTGAATCAACTGGTGGACCCGCGAGGGCGTTTGCGAAAGCTGCCAGACGGCTCCCGCCGAAAACAGGAACGAGAGCAGCACCATGCCCGGGCAGAGCAGCTTGATCACGAATTTCAGGGGCGAAGAGGGATGATGCCCGTGACCGTGCGGCTGCGAATGAGCGGGATGAACGGCATGT
The DNA here is from genome assembly GCA_963794265.1 of Bryobacterales bacterium. Classification (GTDB taxonomy): domain Bacteria; phylum Acidobacteriota; class Terriglobia; order Bryobacterales; family Bryobacteraceae; genus CAWCDJ01. The sequence goes on along the minus strand of CAWCDJ010000003.1, from coordinate 729,015 downwards.
CCGGCACCGTGCCCATGTTCATAAACCGGTTCCACACCCGGCGCGATCGCCACCTCCGACGGCGGCTGCGGGTCGAGCAGCTTGCCGAACAGCAGCATCAGTGCCGCTCCGCACAGCGGGAACAGTGGAATCAGCCAAATCAGATCGAGGAAATTCACGTCGCTCCTACCACTTCAGCAAGTCGATTTCATCCGCCAGCACCGTTTCCTTGTTGCGGAACAGCGCGATCAGGATGCCCAGCCCGACGGCCGCTTCGGCCACCGCGTCGGTAATCACGAAAATCGCAAACACCTGCCCGTTGACGTTGCCCCAGGCGTGCGAAAAGGCGATCAGGTTGATGTTCACGGCGTTCAGAATGAGCTCAATAGACATCAGGATGATCACGATATTCCGGCGCGTGAGCACGCCCACGGTGCCGATGAGCAGCAACGCCGCGCTCAGGGCAAGGTAATGAACCGTCGTAATCGGATGCATTCTTCAGATCCTCTTCTTCGCCATTACCACGGAGCCGACCACCGCTACCAGCAGCAGCAGCGACGCAACCTCAAACGGCAGCAGGTATTCGGAAAAGAGCACGTCCGCCACCAGTTGGGTGTTGCCCCCGGCGGCCGCGGCTGCGGCAGTCGCGCCGCTCGGGCCGATGTGAAAGGCGTCTTTGCCGCGGTAGAGGAACCAGAACAGTTCCGCACCCACCGCGGCCGACGCCGCCAGGGCGATCAGCCACTGCCGGTTGAACTGCCGTTCCCTGGCGGCCTGGTCGAGGTTGACCAGCATGATCACGAACAGGAACAACACCATGATGCCGCCCACGTAGAGCACGATCTGCACCGCGAACAGGAACTCCGCCTGCTGCAACAGGTAGATGCCGGCCACGCCCATAAGTGAGACGATCAGCGCGATCGCGCTGTGCACCGCATTCCGCCGCGTGATGGTCAGAATGGCTCCGCCCAGCACCAGCGCGGCGAAAGCGTAAAACAGAAATGTGTCCATCAACATTTGTATTGGGTGGGCCGCGGCCCTTCCTCGAGCGTCTGGCGGTCCCAGATCTGGCCCTCCCGGGTGTAGGTGGCAAGCTCGAAGTCCTGAGTCAACTCCAGCGCGTCCACCGGGCAGGCATCTTCGCACAGGCCGCAGAACATGCACCGCGAGGTGTCATACGTGAAGGTGGTCAGTTCCTTGCGCCTGGTCTCCTCGTTGCGCTCGCTGGTGACCACGATCAGGCCTTCGGGGCACGCCAGCGCGCACAGGTTGCATGCGATACACAGGGTCTCGCCGTTTTCCGGGTTGATATTCAACCGCGGCGCGCCACGGTACCGCTCCGCCACCTTGGGCCGCTCCGCCGGGTACTGTTCGGTGTAGATGTATTTCGGATTCTGATTCCGGAAAGTCACCCACAGCCCCTGGAACAGGTCCACCAGGAACACCTTTTTAAGAAGACTGCTCATAAAACTCCAGACGGGCAGCCCGGGAGGCCTGCCCTACTATCGATCCACCTCGCCCAACACGATATCGAGCGTGCCGATCACCGCCACCACATCCGCGATCAGGCCCCCGCGAACCATCCGATCGAGCGCCTGCAGGTTGACGAACGAGGGCGGACGCACGCGGCAGCGGTAGGGTTGGGTCGATCCGTCGCTCACCATGTAGTATCCCAATTCGCCCTTGGGAGCTTCAATCGAAACGTAAGCCTCACCCACCGCCGGCTTGATCACCTTGCCGACTTTGCCCATGATCGGCCCTTCCGGAAGATTGGCCACGGCCTGCCGCATGATACGCACCGACTGGCGCATCTCTTCCATTCGCACGACATACCGGTCATAGGTATCCCCGTTCTGGCGTATGGGGATTTCGAAATCGTATTTCTCGTAGCCGGAGTAGGGCTGCGCCTTGCGCAGGTCCCATTTCACCCCCGCGGCGCGCAGCACCGGGCCGGTAACCCCGTATTCCTTGCATTCGTCGGCGGTCAGAATGCCGACATCCTTCAACCGTCCCACCCAGATGCGGTTGTTGGTCAGCAACTCTTCGTACTCGTCCACCTTCGGCAGGAACATGTCGCAGAAGGCGTTGACCTCCTGCTCAAAACCCTCATAGGTCTCATACAGCAGGCCGCCGATCCGAAACGCGTGGGTGGTGAGGCGGGCGCCGCAATACTTTTCGAAGATTTTGAGGGCTTCCTCCCGCTCGCGCAGGCAATAAAACACGGGGGTGATGGCGCCGATGTCGAGCGCGTGCGTGCCCAGCCACAACAGGTGGCTGGCGATCCGGTTCAATTCGGTGAGGATCACCCGCACGGCCTGCGCGCGTGGAGGCGCTTCGACGTTCAGCAACTTCTCCACCGCGAGGCAGTAGCCCAGCCCGTTCGAAATCGCCGCCACGTAATCCATGCGATCCACATACGGGTTGAACTGCGCATAGGTCCGGTTTTCGGCAATCTTCTCCACGCCGCGGTGCAGGTAGCCGATTACACAGTCCACCCCCAGCACCTTCTCGCCATCGAGCTTCAGGATTACGCGTAGCACTCCATGCGTGGACGGGTGCTGCGGGCCCATATTCAGGACTAATTCGGTGGAATCTAGGAATGTTGCTTCCGGCATACCTGGTTACTGGCCGCTTTCTATACTTACATTCTCCTGCACCCAGCGCTGGTCCTGTTGGGTTATGGGGTAATCCTTGCGCAAGGGATAACCGGTCCACTCGTCGGGCAGCAGGATGCGGCGAAGGTCCGGGTGTCCGGCAAACTCGATGCCGAACATGTCGTAGACTTCGCGCTCCAGCCAGTTGGCCGTTAAGTGAACACCCACGGCGCTTTCCGGCCGGTAACCTTCGGGGATAAACGTCTTGATCCGGATTCGCTCGTTGCGCGCAAAACTGTAGACGATATAGACCAGGTCGAAGCGTTCCGGCCTCTTCGGCCAGTCCACCGCGGTGATGTCGACCAGGTAATCGAAATCCGCTTCGAGTTTCAGATACTCGAGTGCCGGAATCGCCGCTTCCGGCTTGGCGACGATGAAGTTCTGCCCCAGGTAAGTAGAAATCTCGCTGATCCGGTCGCCGAATCTTTCCTTCAGCTCACGGGCAAGTTCGCTGTCCCAAGGGGTGGCCGCCATGGTCGCAGGCGGCTTTGGGGGTGCCGGGCGAGCCGCTGCCGCAGCTGGCTTGGGAGGAACCGCTTTCGCGGCATCGGCGGCTGGTTTTGCCGGCTGCCCAGACGCCTCGCCCCGATTGGGGGGAGGCGATGCTGAGCCCCCAGGCTTCTGCTCATCAGCCATGTAATCTCCTCGTGAAGAACACTACACTTATCACCTGCGCGGAACTGCTGTCAAATTGTGCAACACCCTTGGAAAACCGGCTTTTGATTCAATAGATTCGAATCGGAAATTGCGCTTCCGGGCGGCCCGCCGAACCCCCCACCCAAGCGTCCCTCCGCCGGCTGCTAAACTTCGTTACATGTACGACGTGATCATCGTCGGCGGGGGGCCGGCCGGTCTGAGCGCCGCCACCATTCTCGGACGCTGCCGCCGGAAGGTGCTGCTCTGCGATGACGGACATTACCGGAACGATGGCTCGCTCGAGTTGCACGGCTTTCTCAGCAGGGATGGGATCCACCCGGCCGAGTTGCGCCGCATCGCCCGGGAGCAACTCGAACGCTATGAGGTCGAAATCCGGATGTTGCGCATCGCCGGCGCAAGTTCGTCGGACGGCCTGACCGTGACGTTCGAAGACGGCTCGAGTGCCGGCTGCCGCAAGCTGCTGCTGGCTACCGGCCTGAGGGACGTTGTTCCGGATGTCGAGGGCTTCCAAACCTTCTTCGGCCGTGGCGTTTTCTACAATCCTTACTGCGATGGCTGGGAAGTCAGGGACCGGCGCCTGGCAGCCTATGGTTCCGGAAGGAACGGCGCCCGCCTGTCCCGCAGCCTCCAAACCTGGAGCCCCGACGTGGTGCTCTGCACGGACGGCCCCACCGGTCTCAAGTCTGAAGAAGCGGCCGGGCTGGCCCGGCGCGGCGTTCACGTCCTGACCGGCAAGATCGCCCGCCTGGAAGGTTCGGAGAACGGGTTGGACCGGATCATCTTTGCGGATGGGTCGGACCTGCCGGTCGCGGCGGTCTTCCTGAGCACCCTCCAGAAGCAGTCATCCGATCTGGCATCGCGGCTCGGTTGCCGGGTCACCTCCAAAGGCGTAGTGCGCAGCGGCAAATCGGGAGAAACCGGTGTGCCCGGCGTCTATGTGGCAGGCGACGCTTCCCGAGACGGGGAACTCGGGATCATCGCAGCCGCCGAAGGCGCCCGAACTGCCATTGCTATCAACCAGGTTCTAGCGCTGGAAGGGGAAGCGTAACATTTTCCCTGTTCCGTGTTGCTTTGGGAGGTGCCTGACCCTTAGTGCCACAAATTAACTCATTTATCTACAAAGCTTTAGGTTGGCAAATTTTCACTGGCAGGAAAATTGCAAACTTTCCTGCAGAAAGAAGGGGGCCGTGTCGATTGGGTCTCGTTTGCGGCTTGACGATCGGAAGGAGACGAGTCCTGTGCGACTCTCGGTCCCCCTCGGTGCGCTGCCCTTTCCTGCCGCTCTGCTCAATCGGGAAGGTATCCTCGCCGAGACCAACCCGGAATGGGACCGGCTTTATCCGGGATTCCCCTCAGGCCACAGTAGTGCAGGCTGGAGTCAGGCTTTCTACAGGCAATCGCCGCAACTGTTCGTCGGCTTTCTGGATGGATTGGCTAAAGTGCTCTCGGGGGCCGCGCCGCGATTCACCCAGGAAAATGGTCCCGGCGGACCCGCCTGGCGGGTTGTGATTTCGGAGGCCGGCAGCGGCGCGCTGCTGGTCCTGGACCAAGGCGCTGGACCGGCATCCCCCATCACCGGGGAGACCTGCGGGCGTTCCCCCAGGCTGGAGACGATCGGCCGCACCGTAAGCGGCGTGGCCCACGATTTCGCCAATCTGCTGACCCTCATCGCCGGGTATGGCGACCTTGTGCTGAACCGCATGAGCGACGGCGACCCGGGCCGCGACGAGATCAACGAAATCCGGCGGGCTGCCGAGCGCGGGGCGCGGCTAACCTCGCAGCTTCTGGGATTCACCCGGGAAGGGGCGGCGCAGCCCCAGTCGCTGGACCTCAACGCCCTGGTTGTGGATGTCCAGCGGATGCTCCGGCCGATCCTGGGCGAGCACCTGGAGGTGGTCCTCAACCTGGAACCTCGCCTGGGCAAAGTGGTGGCGGACCCCGGACAATTGGAGCAGGTCGTCATGAACCTGCTGCTCAACGCCCGGGATGCCATGCCGGCCGGAGGCCCGATTCGTATCGAGACATCGAGCCCGGATCTCGAGGCGGAAGAAGCCGCCAGCCTGGAAATCGCCCCCGGAGAGTGCGTGCTGCTTTCGGTTGCGGATGCGGGCCAGGGCATCGATCCTGCGGCCATGGAGCAAATTTTCCAGCCGTTCTATACCACCAAAACGAAGGGAGAAGGTACCGGACTCGGGTTGAGCATCGTGCTCCGCATCGTAAAAGAGTGCGGCGGCGCCATTCGCGTCCGGAGCTGCCCTGGAGAAGGCGCCCGGTTCCTGGTTTACCTGCCCGCGGCGCGGCAGCCGGCCCAATCCGGAGGCGCCGCCCAGCCCGGGAATGCGGCCGGCGGCGGATCCGAAACTCTGCTGGTAGTCGAAGATGACGAAGCCGTCCGGCAGTTGGTGGTCCGCATTCTGAAACAACAGGGATACCAGGTTCTCGAAGCCGGCGATGGCGAGGAAGCGCTGAGGGTTCTCGACGCGCAGCAGGCGGCGATCCGGCTGGTGCTGACCGATATGGTGATGCCCCGTATGGGCGGCCGTGAACTGACCGGCCGGATCCGCGCCGGACGCCCGGGTCTCCCGGTCATTTGCATGTCCGGTTATACCGACGAGGTACTCCGCCGCAACGAGGATCCAGGCGCCGGGATATTATTCCTTCGGAAGCCTTTGCGCCCGGAAACGCTGGCCGCCAAAGTGCGGGAAGCACTGGATTCCTGTTCTCGACCGTTCAACCCTCGTTAGGCGCCGGTCGGCAACTCGGGCTCGGCGCTAAGGCCTGCTTGTGCTCTAATAAAAGGCACTTATCCCGGTATGTCAACTCTAGCGAAGGGTCTGCGGAGGGGCTGGAAGCGCGCGGGCCGGCGGACGCGCGAGATCCGGATGATTGCCAGGGGCCTGATCTCCACGGATCATCCGATTCTGGCGCACATCATCCCCATGCGCCGCTGCAATCTCTCGTGCGCCTACTGCAACGAATACGACGATCATTCGAAGCCTGTCGCCACTGAACTCGTGTATCAGCGGATCGATCGCCTGGCTGGGCTGGGCACCAACGTGATCACGATTTCGGGTGGTGAACCGCTGTTGCACCCGGATCTCGATCTCGTGATCGCGCGCATCCGCCGCCACGGCATGCTTGCCGGCATGATCACCAACGGGTACCTGCTGACCGCGGAGCGCATCAAGCGGCTGAACCGGGCAGGGCTGGACCACCTGCAGATCTCGATCGACAACGTAATGCCCGACGAGGTTTCGAAAAAGAGCCTGAAGGTGCTCGACAGGAAACTGCAGCTCCTGGCGGAACACGCCGAGTTTCACGTGAACATCAATTCCGTGGTGGGCGGCGGCATCCACAATCCCAAGGATGCCCTGGTGATCGGCCGGCGCGCGCTCGCGCTCGGCTTCACCTCCACGGTGGGAATCATTCACGACGGCGAAGGCCAGTTGCAGCCGCTGCGCGACGAGGAGCGCGAAGCATACCTCGCAATGCGCTCGATGGAGAAGAGCAGCTACGCGCGCATCAACTACTTCCAGGACAACATCGCCCACGGCAAGGAGAACCACTGGCGATGCCGGGCCGGCTCGCGCTATCTCTATGTTTGCGAAGACGGCCTGGTGCATTACTGCTCCCAGCAGCGCGGCTACCCGGGCAAACCGCTGATAGAGTACACACGGGACGACGTGCGGCGCGAATTCCGCACGGCCAAGGGGTGCGCCCCGCGTTGCACCGTGGCGTGCGTCCACCAGGTATCGACGATCGATTTCTGGCGCGGTCCGCAGGATCTGACTCCCGCGATTGTGGCGGAAAGCCCGCCGAAGAGCCTGGTCCAGATCCGGTAGGGTTCAGCCAAGCCGAAAAATCAGCCCACGACCGGCGGAGGGGGAATGGCAATGCCGGAGTCTTCGAGAGCCGCACCCACCCGAAGCATCAGCTCTTCCTGGAACTCCGGGGCAATGATCTGCAACCCGACCGGCAACCCGGAGGCGCTCAAACCGCAAGGAATGGATAAGGCTGGAAGACCGAGCAGGTTCACGGCGCGCACGAAGCGCGTGGTGGCAAGCCGCACATCTTCGTCGCTGCCGCCGAGCCGCACGGTGGTTTCCCCGGTGCGGGGAGCCATGTTCGGGGTGGTGGGCGTTATCAGGCAGTCGACGCCGGACCAGATGCGGGCGAATTCCGCGCGCATCCGGCGGCGCAACCGCTGGGCATTGAGGTAATCGGTCGCGGGGATCAGGCGGCCCTGATCGAGCAGAGCCCGCACATCGGATCCGAGACACTCCCGGTTGGCCAGCAGCGGCTCGAGCGCCGCCGAGGCCTCCGCCAGAAGGATCACGCGGGCCACGGCATTGAGGGCCGCGATATCCGGCACCGTCACCGGTTTCACAATCGCTCCCAGCGCGGCGGCGCGCGCCAGGGCGCCGCGAACCGAGGATTCCACTTCCGCGTCCACTCGATCGAAATAGAAATTCGACGGAAAACCGATGCGCAGGCCGCGAACCGGGCAGCCGTCTTCCGGGACATAGTCGACCACCGGAAAGCGCGTGGAGGTTTCGTCGCGGGGGTCGGGTCCGGCAATGGCGTTCAGCACCAGCGCCGCGTCGCGCACGGAGCGCGCCAGCGGCCCAATGTGATCCAAACTGTAGCCCAGCGGCATCACCCCGTAGCGGCTCACCCGGCCATAGGTGGGCTTCAGCCCAACGGTGCCGCAGAACGATGCGGGGATGCGGATCGAACCGCCGGTATCGGTGCCCATGGCGGCGTAAACCATCTCGGTGGCGACGGCCGCGCCCGATCCGCCGCTCGAACCGCCCGGGCTGTGAGCCAGATTCCAGGGATTCGCGACCGCCCCGAAGTGCGGGTTAGCCGAGGTGATTCCGTAGGCCAGTTCATGTTGATTGAGCTTGCCCAGCATCACCGCGCCGGCGGCTTCGAGCCTCTCGACCACCGTGGCGCTGTAGTCCGGCACGAAATCCTTGTAGAGCAGCGATCCGCCGGTGGTCCGGATGCCGCGCGTGGCGAACAGATCCTTTACGGCGATGGGGATGCCGTGGAGCGGCCCGCGGTCTTCGCCGGCGGCGAGCGCCCGATCGGCCGCGCGGGCCCGGGAGAGCGCCCGGTCGGCGGTTACGGTAATGAATGCCCGGAGTTTGCCCTCCAGCCGTTCGATCCTGACGAGCGCCGCGCCGGTGAGTTCCACCGAGGAGATCTGGTGCTCGCGCAGGGCCTGAGCCGCTTCCCGGATGGTCACTTCGGTTCCTTCTCGACCGACAGGAACGTTGCAGGCTCAAAGTCGGGAGTGAGGCCCCGGACCAGAGGCCGGAAGGTTTCTTCGAGCGCGGCCAGGGGTTCCAGCAGACGGTCGAGTTCCTCGGCCGGAACGTCCGGTATCGCTGCCTTGGCGATGGTTTTCCAATCCTTCATGAGACCTCTCTACGATAGCGGATCGGCCTGATCCTGTCGCGCCGTCCAGTGCGCGCCCGCCAGAATGATGAGCGCGGAAACGAAGCTGGTGAGTAGTATGGTCACCGAGAAGCGGAAGATGTCGTATTCGTGTTTGAGCTTTTCGGTGAGCATCGGGGAAACCAGCAGGTTCACGTATTTGAGCGCTTCGAGGCCCAGGCCGACCACGATCGCCACAGGCGCCACCCGGGCCGGCTCGATCTTCCGGTTGGGGAGCAGCCAATAGACCAGAAACAGCGCCAGGACGGAGACCGGCAGGGCAGCCAGCTTGAAGATCAGGAGGCTCATCCACTCCGCCACCTGATAGTGCGTGCCGGTCACGCCGGAAACCCAGGGGTGGTTGAGCGCAGTCAGCATCAGCGAAAGCAGCGCTAGCCCGCCGCAGGCGAACACCAGGCCCAGGCTGATGAGCTGGTTTTTCAGGTACGACCGATTCTGAACTACGCCCCAGGCGCGGTTGAGCGCCACCTCGAGCGGTTCGAAGATCCCGTTGGCCGTGAACAGCAGCAGCAGCATGGAGGTGACGTGCAGCTTGGGAACCAGGTAGGGCTGCAGATTCCGTACCAGGAATGCGCCTGCTTCCCCGGCGAAGAAGTCTCCCAATGCCAGGTAGATAGCCTGCAGGGCCGCGGGCCAATGCAGGATGTCCCGGCAGAACGAGAGCATCACGATCATGAAGGGGTAGAAAGCCAGGAGCGTGCTGGCCGCGATGGCCAGCGCGTACACGTGCGCCTCCGTCTGCATCAGGTAGCGGGCGGTGGGCCGGCATCGGGACCACCAGACGTGGCTGGGCTGCGAAGTGAAGCTCGGAACCAACCTTCAGGTTAGCGTATTGCGCGGGTCAGCTCAGCTGCAGCGCCGCGCGCAGGCCCGGGTCGTGGCGCACCCGCCAGATACGGCTGTCGAGGTAGTAGTGGGTAAGGCCGAACCCGCAGAAGAAGCCGAAGGCCAGGTCCGAAACCTTGCCCAATTCGAACCCCGGGACCCGGTAGAGCACGCTGAACAACAGGCCGATGGCGGCGTAGGCCAGCAGGCTGCGGCCGACGGCCGCCGGAATGCGCCCGTGAACCGCGCCGCCCTCCGCGTAGCGGTTCCGGTTATGAAACCAGACGATCGCGTGGTATTGCAGGTTGTGGACGATCGTCACCGTGGGAACGGCCGCCTGCCAGCTCATATAGGCGAACGTCAGCCAGTGCAGGGGAATGACCGCGGCCAGCAACAGGTATTTGGGAACGTCGATGAGATCGCCGGCGCGAATCCGCAGCCACTGCCGGCCGAGGAAGAGCGCCGCGGTCAGGGCGATCAGCACGAGCATCGGCGTCTCCAAACCGGGGAACGACCAGGGGATTCCCAATTCTTCGGGGTGATGAATCAGGAACCGGTGCACGGGGGGCAGCAACAGCATGACTCCCAGGAACAGCCGGTCGAGCGCGTTGTCGAGCCGGCCGAGGTCTCGGTTCTTGACCTTGTAGAGAACCATGAACCCGTAATGCTGGCGCAGGACGTGATAATAGGCCCAGGCGCCCACCAGCAGGTAGAGCCAGTTCTTCCACCCGGCCAGCACCATGGCGGGGCCCAGGGCGAAGAAGAACAGCAGGCTGCCGTAGAAGAGGCGGCGGTTGCGGGCCCTGGCCTCGCGGTCGAAATAGGTTCGCGAGGCCGTGGCGAAGATGTGGGTGCCGTCGAATCCCACCGACCAGATCCACCAGAGCGGACCGATCGGCACGTGCAGCGCCGCGTAAAGCAGCAGGTACACGTACCCGGCCAGGGAGCTCCCGATGACGAAAACGCCGTCCACACCACGGCCGATAATCCAGCGGGTGGTGAGCCGCGCGCGAACCGGCGCGGCGGTGTTGGCGACGGCGGCCATTTGGTTTTCCCGGCCGCTAGATGAAGTGGTACTTGTTAGCCGCTTCGTCCCAGACGATCTTCTTCTCGTGCTTGTACGCCAGCGTCGCCATGTGGCCGGAAATGGCAGCCTGCTGGCCGATTGTCGGCGGAGCGATGGGGGTCTCGTTGCCGAGAATCGATTGGATGTAGTTGTGGAAGTGATTGATTGCCCCGTCGGCTTCCTTGAAATCTTCCATGCCGTTCAGGTGGACCGCCGCACGCGCCTTGATTTTGGCGGGCGCCCGGTCGACAGCCCCCGGTCTCCGCGAATTGTAAGTCTCGTGTTCGAAATAGAGATCCTGCCGGTTCATCACCCGGATGGTGCCTTCGTTGCCGCAGAGCTCTTCCCCGTAACCGAAAAACTCATTGCCCAGATAGCAACTGTAGTTGATCTGGAGTTTGTCGGAATACTCGTAGACGGCGCTGAGGCAGTCGGGTACCTCGCGGTCGTCGTCGGCTGCGGTCCAGCGATAAATTCCGCCGGAGGCCATGCAGGTGTGCGGCACGGTCTTGTCCAGCATGAAATTGACGACATCGGTCTGGTGCACCAGGAGATCGGTTGAGATGCCGCCGGAGTAATCCCAATAGAGGCGCCACTGGAAGTAGCGATGCGGATCCCAGGCCCGTTGCGGAGCCGGGCCGAGGAACCGTTTCCAGTCGGTGTTTTCCGGGGTGGCGGCGGGAGGAATCACGTAGCGCCACGAAGGCTGGTTGGGCAATCCGTTCCGATACCAGAAAGCGCGGACGAAGTGCACGTCCCCGATCATGCCCTGCTGCACCATCTCCTTGGCTTTCTTATAAAGGGAGGAACTGCGATTCTGGGTGCCCACCTGGCAGATGATCTTGCCCTTCCGGTTGGCCTCGTTCCACGCATTCACGATTTCGAAGCCCTGCTCGATGGTGTGGGCCAGCGGTTTTTCGCAATAGACGTGCTTTCCCGCCCGCAGCGCCGCGATGGCCATCTCGTGGTGCAGATGCTCGGGCGTCATGATATACACGGCATCGATGGATTTGTCGGCCAGCAGTTGGTTGTAATCGACGTGGGTGGCGGGCTTATTACCCCACACGTTCTGTACGCGGTCGACCGCCCGTGTTCTATACCCCTCGTAGGTATCGCAGATAGCCGTGATCTGGACGTCGTTGGGAGCGGCCGTATGCAGCCATTCGATCGCGGCATTGCCGCGCGTGCCGACCCCGATCCACCCGATGTTGATCTTGCTATTCGCGCCCCGCGCCGAAATGACAGCCGGCCCCGCTGCGAGCGCCGCCGACTTCAGAAAGCTCCGTCGATTTACCTCATCCGCCATTTCCAGACCTCCAAACAGAAATCATATCAGCCTGACCGCGGCCTGGCGCGCTTCAACCGTGCCGGATCACCAGTACGTCGCCGTCTTTCACTATGTATTCCTTGCCTTCGAGCCGCAGCAGGCCCTTCTCCCGGACGCCCGCATAGCCGCCATGATCGACCAGCGACTTCCAGTTCACGACTTCCGCGCGAATGAACTTCTTTTCGAAATCGGAATGGATCGCGCCCGCGGCTTTGACCGCGTTGCTGTGCATCGAAACGGTCCATGCCCGGCACTCATCTTCGCCGGCGGTCAGGAAGCTCATCAGGCCGAGGAGCGAGTAGGTGGCGGAGATGAGCCGCTCCAGTCCGGAATCGGAGAGCCCGTAACTGGCGAGGTAATCCTGCTGCTCCTCGCGCGGGAGTTCCGCCAGTTCGGCTTCGATCTTGCCGCAGACGGCGGTCACGGCCGCGTCCCTGCGCCCGGCGAGCGGACCCTCCCGGTATTCGCGTTCCCGATCGTGGAGCTTGGATGCCTCGTTCTCTCCCAGGTTCAGCACGTAGAGCACGGGCTTCTGGGAGAGGAACTGGAAGCCGCGTAGCCGCTTTTCGTCTTCCGATGCCAGCTCTAGCTGGCGGAGCGGCTGGTTTTCCTCGAGCGCCGCCTTACATTTCTCGAGCAGCTCGAATTCGCGGTCGAGCTCCGGATTCTTGATCTTCTTGCGGTCTTTTTCGAGGCGCTCCAGGCGCTTTTCGACCACCACGAAGTCGCTGAGGATGAGCTCGGTTTCCACGTCTTCCATGTCGCGCAGGGGGGCGACCGAGCCTTTCTCGTGAGGAATCGTCTCGTCTTCGAACAGCCGCAGCACGTGCGCGAAGGCGTCGACCACGCGTAGGCTGGCGAGGTAGGCCGGATCGCGCAGGTTCTCTTTGGAGATGGCGGGCATGTCCACGTATTCCACCGTGGCGTGCGTCACCTTGGGCGGCTCGAACAGGCGGCCGAGCGCTTCGAGGCGCTCATCGGGAACGCGCGCCACGCCGGTGCGGGCGGCGGTTGAGCCGATGCGGGTCTCCTGGTGGACGCCGGTGAGAATCGTGAACAGGGAAGTCTTGCCTACCATGGGCAGGCCGATAATGGCAGTCTTCATAGGACGAATGTCTACAGGGGAACTTCCACCTGGGTGAGAATCTCTTCGATGATGCGCTCGCCCATATCGGCGCGGCGCTCAACCAGGGTGGTGCGCGTGTTGATCACCACGCGATGCGCGAACAGGGGAGCGGCCAGGCGCTTTACGTCGTCGGGGATCGCATAGTCGCGGCCTTCGAGCAGGGCGAGCGCCTGCACGGCGCGGAAGAGGGCCTGGGTGCCGCGCGGGCTCACGCCCAGGGCCAGAGCCTCGTGGTTGCGGGTGCGTTCCACGATCGCCAGAATGTAATCCACGAGGGAATCTTCGACGGCCATCTGGTGAACCGCGTCCTGAAACTGGAGGATGTCCTCGGCCGTCAGGGTGGAAGCGGACGGGGCGGCCGCGGCCGGCTCCCCGTTTCGCAGAATCTGGCGCTCGCTGGCGGCATCCGGGTAGCCGATGCGCAGCCGCATCAGGAATCGGTCGAGCTGCGATTCGGGGAGCGGGTACGTGCCGTGGTGTTCCACCGGGTTTTGGGTGGCGATGACCATGAAGGGCCGGGCCAGCGAGTGAGGGCGGCCGTCGATGGTGACCTGGCCCTCGTTCATGGCCTCAAGCAGCGCGGACTGCGTCTTGGGCGTGGTGCGGTTGATCTCGTCCGCCAGCAGGAAGTTGGTGAAGATCGGGCCGGGCTTGAATTCGAAGGCCTCCGAATGCGCGTTATAGATGGTCACGCCGAGCACGTCGCTGGGCAGCATGTCGCTGGTGAATTGCAGACGGTGGAAGCGGCAGGAAACGGAGCGCGCGAGAGCCTGTGCCAGGGTGGTCTTGCCTACGCCGGGTACATCTTCGATCAGGAGGTGGCCGCGGGCGAGCAGGCACACCACGGAGAGCCGGATGACCTCGGGTTTGCCGCGAATCGCCGACCCGAGAGCCGTCTCGAGTTCGGCCAGTTTTCTCTGGATTGGCGGCGAGAATCCAGCCGGCTGCGCGACCATTGATTCCCGCTGGGACATTACAGCCATCATACTAAAGAACGCCGCTGGCAGGGTTTAGCGACCGTGCGAAGGCTCGCGTGCGGAGTTCCCCGGAGACCGCACGGCGGGCTCGCGGCGCCCCAGCGTTGCAGCGGCCATGCCGTTGTGTTATTTATGAGTTCAAGTCGGACAATTTGATCCAACTAGAGCCGCCCCGCTTAAGTGAGTAGCGACGGTCAATCATATTCTCATCAAAGAAGGATGGCATCGCGTGGAAGCTGTCAATCGTAAACTCATTCGTCCGTCTCTTAACGAGATCAAAGAACAGATCACGCCGCCTCGCCGAGCCCCGCAGCAGCAACAGAAGAAGCCGGTCCCTCCGGACCAGACGAACGCGGAAAATTTCTACTACGTAAAGCAGATGCAGGCCAAGACGCCGATGGTATTCGTGCTGCGGGATGGGGAAACGCTGCGCGGTGTCATCGAGTGGTACGACAAGTGCTGCCTCAAGGTAAACCGGACCGGCGAGCCGAACATCCTGCTGTACAAACCAAGCATCAAGTACATGTACAAGGAGGGGTAGACTCACCCTTTCCGCGGGCCTGGTGGTTTCGCCTATTGCCTTAAGCGGTTCCGCATCGCCAGACGGTATTCTCTTCTCTCCCCCGCTTGCCGGTAGCGCCTCTTTTCCGTTTCGGTTTCCGGGATTACCGGCTGGACCGGAGCGGCCTTGCCGAGTTCATTCAGGGCCACAAAAGTGAGATAAGCCGAGCAGGTGTGCAGTTTCTCACCCGTCATGAGCGTCTCGGTTTCGACATGTACACCCACTTCCATGGAGGTGCGGAACACGCGATTCACCGAGGACCGCAAAATCAACAATTGTCCGATCCGGACGGGGTGGAGAAAATGGAAGCTGTCGACGGACGCGGTCACGACCGGCTGCCTGGCGTGGCGCATCGCCGCCATGGCAGCGGCCAGATCGACCAGGTGCATCACCTTGCCGCCAAGCACGTTGCCTAGGCCATTGGCATCATTGGGGAGCGCCAACTCGAAGTATTCGGAGATCGATTCTTGTACCGGTTTGCCTTCCATGTTCCATTTTCCAGATGCACGTCAGCGCACAGAGGCTTCGGTTTTCCGCCGGAGATAGCTCGAGAGATAAGCCCTCGCCTGCGTGCGCAAGCCCTCTTCTATGGGTGGATCGAGGAATCTACCGGTGGCCGCATCGAATTCGAGCGGGCCGTACGCAAACGGGTGGTGGTCGCGCTCGAGCACGTAATTCAGGCGCACGAGGGTGCCCGTGTGGTTCGAGATGGCGAATCGGACTGCGTCCGGTCCCGGGGTTCCGGCAAAGTGTGGGCAGACGCCGCGAGCATAGCCGAGATTGCAGAGGAGGAGGAGTGCCGGCTCGCCGGGAGTGACGGGGTCGGAGGAAGAACAGCAGGTGCCTTCCCACATTCCACCGAGGGGGAGCATGGCGTGGTGCGGAGAGGAGTCGTGCGGACACGGCTCGGCAGGTCGAAAATGGGGGCAGGCCATTTCGGAGGTATAGTAGCACAAGCATGAGCAGCACTCGTCTGGAGACCCTGAAGGGGATGGCGGCCGCGAATCCGAACGACAGCTTTGTCCGTTACGGGCTTGCGATGGAGTATCGCAACACGGGGGATCTGGAGTCCGCGCTCCGCGAATTTCGCGCGCTGATCGCGGTGGACCCGGATTATGCCGCCGCGTACTTCCACGGAGGCCAGACCCTGGAGCGGCTCGGCCGTCCGGAGCAAGCTGCGGCGATGTACCGGGAGGGAATCGACGCTTCGAACCGAAAGGGCGACCGGCACACGCGAGACGAAATCCAGGCCGCATTGGACGCTCAGGCTTCGGGCTAGCTTGTCCAAATGCGCGAAGGTCATGCCGGGCTTCAGATACGCCTCCGCCGCCGCTAGTGTAGTGTCCACGACATAGCTGGACAATCTTGGTCTCATCGGCGTCGTCTGTGTTCGCTGGGTCATCTTGCGTCAGAAACAACTCCCGTTTCAGGATCATCATGGGTTGGACAATTCGCCGGAACGGCTCCGGTGCTACGGTGTAAAATAGAGAGCGATTGCTATGATCCGCCGGATTCTGCCACTCCTGGTGGCCGTAGTCTGTGTGGCCTTCGCACAGAAATATGAGGGCCCAAGACCCCCCAAGCCGGACCTGCCCTATCTGAAACACGCCGACAACCTGATCCCCACTGAAGCAGTTCAGGCCGTTGAGGATAAGCAAAAGAAGGACGACGTCCTCTACGTCGTGCAGGGGGCCAATTCTCCCGCGCGCACACCGCTGGTTTCGCCGATTTTCCTGATGCGGGCCGACAAGCTGTCGCCCGATAAGCTGGGGCTCTACAAACTGGACGTCAAGGGCGATCACCGCGAGATCCTGTTCGGTCCCAAGAAGCAGCCCAGGTCCATACGCGTGGATGTCACCAGGCTCGACGGAAACCTCTACAAGATTGAAGTGGATGAGAGCCTGGACCCGGGAGAGTACTCGCTCAGCCCCGAGGGCTCGAACCAGGTGTTCTGTTTTCAGGTATATTGACAAACAGCGGGGTGTGTCGCCGGGTTCTCCGGCTTCTCTCCAACGCGTGGTACTGGTGTGCTATCCTGTATAACGTACCAAAACGAGATTAAGAGAAGACAAGGAGCATTACCCTTAGAATGGCACTGGCGATTGAAGCAAAGCGGCAGATTTTTTCGACAAATCAACGCCACAAAACCGACACTGGGTCGCCAGAAGTACAAATTGCTCTGTTGAGCCAGCGGATTTCGATGCTGACGGAGCATTTCAAGACGCACAAGAAGGATCACGGTTCCCGCAAGGGCCTGCTGACCCTGGTTGCCAAGCGTCGCCGGCTTCTGACTTATCTGCGCGATACGGATCCAGAGCGCTATAAAGCGGTTCTGCAGCGGCTGGGCATCCGCCGCTAGTTCCATTCGAACGGAAGCGGCCCTGGATCATTCGATCTGACGGTCCTTTCGATCATACCCATTCGATCCGGCGCGCGGCGGGGCGTTCAGCCTTCGTCGCGACGGACCGCTCATCCTGTCAACTCCAGTCTCAACGGCTCCGGTGACCCGGATGTCCGACTCGTGACTGGCCGGAACTGGTTTCCGGCCGAGGTTGGAGGTTTAGAAAGAACAATGTCTCATAAAGTTGAAGTTGACCTGGATGGCCGCCAGATTTCCATCGAAACCGGCAAGATGGCCAAACAGGCGAACGGCTCCGTGGTCGTTCGTTCCGGTGACTCGGTGGTCCTGGTCACCGCCTGCATGGCCGATCAGCCCAAAGTGGGCGCCGGCTTTTTCCCGCTCACGGTGGATTACCGCGAGTACACCTACGCCGCCGGAAAGATCCCGGGTGGTTTCATCAAGCGCGAGGGGCGTCCTTCCGAAAAGGAAGTTCTCACCAGCCGATTGATCGATCGTCCCATTCGTCCCTTGTTCCCCGAAGGTTTCATAAATGAAACCCAGGTCATTGCCATGGTGCTCTCGGCCGACCCGGAACAGGACCCGAACTCGCTCGCGATCGTGGGCGCGGCTGCCGCGCTGGCGATCTCCGATATCCCGTTCCAATACGTGCTGGCGGGTGTGCGGGTCAGCTTGCGGGATGGCCAATACCTGGCGAATCCGACTTATACGGAGGGCCGCGAATCCAAGCTCAACATCGTGGTCGCCGGGACCGAAGACGGCATCGTGATGGTGGAAGCCGGATCCAAGCAGGTTTCCGAAGAGGAAGTCCTGGGCGCCATCCAGTTTGGGCACGACTGCTGCAAGAAGATCGCCGCCGCGATTCGCGAACTGGTTAAAGTCGCCGGCAAGCCCAAGCGCGAATTCCATCCGCCTGAACTCGACCAGGAACTGTACCAGCAGGTCGACAAGGCGGTTCGCACGGACCTGGCGGACGCGCTCAATACCCAAAGGCATCCGAAACTGGAGAGCTATTCGCTCGTCGCCGAGATCAAAAAGCGCTGGATCGAGACGCTCCCCGAAGAGAAGCGGGAAGCCGCTGGCAAGTGCTACGACGCGCTTAAGGAGCGCATCTTCCGCGATGAGATGCTGAAGCAGCACCGCCGTCCCGACGGCCGCGCGTTCGACGAGATCCGGCCGATTACGATCGAGACCGGCGTTCTGCCGCGCACCCACGGTTCCGC
This sequence comes from Bryobacterales bacterium, assembly GCA_963794265.1. Classification (GTDB taxonomy): domain Bacteria; phylum Acidobacteriota; class Terriglobia; order Bryobacterales; family Bryobacteraceae; genus CAWCDJ01. Next base: position 710,797 of record CAWCDJ010000003.1, on the reverse strand, counting down.
CCTGTTCACGCGCGGGGAGACCCAGTCGCTGGTGACCGTCACGCTCGGCACCAAGGAAGACGAGCAGCGCATCGAGTTGCTTGAGCCGGGCGAGGCTTCCAAGCGCTTCATGCTGCACTACAATTTCCCGCCGTTCAGCGTGGGCGAGGTCGGCTTCATGCGTGGTCCCGGACGGCGCGAGATCGGGCACGGCGCCCTGGCCGAGCGCGCCCTCACCGCGGTGATTCCGGACGAAGAAACCTTCCCGTACACGCTCCGCGTGGTGAGCGACACCCTGGAATCGAACGGGTCGAGTTCCATGGCCACGGTGTGCGGCGCGTCTCTCGCGCTGATGGATGCCGGGGCGCCCATGGTCGCTCACGTGGGCGGCGTAGCGATGGGCCTGGTGATGGAGGGGAAGGATTACGCCATCCTGACCGACATCGCCGGAGCGGAAGATCACTACGGCGACATGGACTTCAAAGTCGCGGGTACCCGCGAGGGCATTACCGGGCTGCAGATGGATATCAAGGTACCGAACGTGACCATGCCCACGCTCAAGGAAGCGCTGGAACAGGCACGCCGCGGACGCCTGTTCATCCTCGACAAGATGTACGGCGCCCTGTCGACTCCCAACACCGCCATCTCGCAATTCGCGCCGCGCATTTACACCCTGCATATTCCAACCGATAAAATCCGCGACGTCATTGGACCGGGCGGCAAGGTGATCCGCGGGATCATCGAGCAGACCGGCGTGAAGATCGATGTCGAAGACGATGGCACGATCCACGTTGCCTCGGCCGATGAAGCCTCCGCGAACAAAGCCATCCAGATCATCTCCGATCTCACCGCCACAGCCGAAGTGGGCAAGACCTATCTCGGAAAAGTCGTGCGGCTGGTCGATTTCGGAGCGTTCGTCGAGATCTTCCCGGGCACCGACGGCCTGCTGCACATCAGCGAGATCGCCGAGAATCGCATTAAGGACGTCCGCGACGAACTGAAAGAAGGCGACCAGATCCTGGTGAAGGTACTGGCGCTCGAAGGCAACAAGATTAAGCTCAGCCGCAAGGCCGTGCTGCGCGAGCAGCGCGAGAAGCTGAAGCAGGGTAAGCAGCCTCAAGAAAAAGCCTGATCCTATCCTTGTGAAACATACGGGCGCCGGATAATTTCCGGCGCCATTTTTGTTTTCGCCATCGAATCTTTACAGAAAAACTTGTAACTCGTGCGGAAACCTTCGCGCCTAAGGCAATAAGCTGACGACAAGTAACCCGGCACCTTACTAATCCAGGGCGAGCCGGGAATCGAACGCACGCCATACGAGACGGGTGTTTTCTTCACGGCGGCTAGCACCGGCTCGGCGCGGCGGTGTTCTCAGTCGCGGGCTGGTGCCAGTTTTCGCCTGGCCCGCTTTCGAGAGTGCACCACACGCTGGATGGTCCGACTCACTGCACCAGTTGTCACATAGCGGGAGCCGGCCAGCGGAAGCTGCGCTGCCTTTCCTGCCACACGGAAATCCGGCGCAGGCTGGCCGAAAACCGCGGCCTGCACCCCTCCCTCGTCGGCAAGCACCGAGCCGAGGATCAATGCGCGCGACGCCACTCCGAGCACAACGGCGCAGATTTCATCCCCACCCGATGGGACGTCAGCCTCGACGATTTCGACCATCGGAAGACCGGGTATCCGCTCGAAGGCGGACATGCGCGGCTGAAGTGTGCGGGTTGCCACTTACCGGAACATATCCCGGCTGCGATGCGCAAAGAAATCCGCATGAAAGACCTGAAACGGACTTACCTGGGCCTGAGCCGGGAATGCGCCACATGCCACCAGGACCCGCACCTCGGGCAGTTAGTTACAACCTGCGGGCGCTGCCACGGCATCACTCAGTGGAAGGACGTTTCGCGCTTTGACCACTCCACCGCCAGGTTTCGCCTGAGCGGAGCGCACACCCGGACGCCTTGCGGGAAATGCTACCCGGCCGTTTCACCGCCGTGGCGCGCAGTTTCGTCACCCTGCGGTTCGAGCCGAACCGCTGGGTTTCGTTCGATCTCAATGACAACTACTTTCACGATTATCCGGCCTTCGACCCGCGCCTGGTAGGCACCGGCCTTTTGGACAAGGTGCTGTTCCAGGGATTGAGCGGAGGCGCGCGCAACTCTATTTCGACGTGGGCCGCAGCAAAGGCAATACCGACCCCAACGCCACCTGGAACTACCTGGGAGGTTTCAGCCTGGCGGAGATCGGGCACACCGGAATTCGCGGCGGTTTCCATTACACCCATTTCAACGGCTCATACGGCCAGGGTAACTACAAGGCCCTGACCTTCAGCCGCCAACTCAGCGACTCCCTGCGTCTCGAGTTACAGGGCGGCCAACAGGACTTCACCTCTCCGTTCACTAGCCAGACGCGCGCACGCTTCATCAACGGCAGCCTGGATTGGACGTTCGCCCACCACTATGTCGTGGGCGCCGGCCTCACTGTCTACCGCGGCCAGGTGCAGAACTATACGCAGAGCTTTTTCACCATGGGATACCGGTTTTGATATGAAGGCAGTCGCATTGTTACTCTGTATCGGCCCGCTGGCCCTGGGCGAAACCCTGCCCACCACCGGCGATTTGCTGCATCGCGCGGGCCAGGCCATCGAGAGCTTCTGGAACCAGCTTTCCGGGGTCAGTTGCGTCGAAACGGTCGAGCAGTTGAAGTTTGCCCCCGACGGCAAAATCGCGTACCGCCGCGAGTCCTCGTTCGATTACCTGGTGCTGCTGCAACTCACCGGGAGCGACATCCTGGTAGACGAATCGCGTGCGCAGATCGGCGGCGGGGGAACGCGGAAGAACATCCCCATGCTGGTGACGAACGGGTTCTCAACGCTGGCGTTCATCTTTCACCCGGTATTTCAGAACGCCTTCGAGTACTCCCGCCCCGAGCCGGCGGAACTCGATGGAAGGCCGCTGCTGGCCGTCCGCTTCCGGCACGTCGCGGGCGCGCGGTCGCCATCGGTGCTGAAGATCAGCGACCGCCAGTACCCCTTGCCGTGGCAGGGCACCGCGTGGATCGATCCGGCCGAAGGCGCCGTGGTGCGCATCTCGGTCTCGCTCATGCCTGGTCTCGAGGACCTCGGATTGAAGCGGATTGCGGCCGACGTGACCTACGCGCCGGTGGAGTTCAAAGGGGATGCGGCCGCGCACTGGCTGCCCGCCACGGCGTCGATCGAGGTCGAGACCGCCCGCCAGCATTGGCGCAACTTCCACACCTTCGCGAAGTACCGGCTGTTCTCGGTGGATGTCAAGACCAGCGTGGAGACCCCCAAATGAGCGCCAACGTGTTCACCTCTCCGGCCGCCGCGCGCGATGCTACTGTTGCTGATCGCGATTTACCCTGTTCGGAAGCGCTGGAAATGGCTTTCCCGAAAAGGCAAGACCAAACACTGGCTCGACTATCACATCCTCATGGGGTTGGTGGCGCCGGCGCTGATCACGCTCCATTCGTCGTTCAAGTTTCGCGGAGTGGCGGGTTTGGCCTATTGGAGCATGATCGCCGTGGTCATCAGCGGCCTGGTGGGACGCTATCTGTACGCCATGATTCCGCGCAGGCTCGGCGAAATCGAGATGTCCTTCGAAGAAGCGGAACGCTCCCGATCCGCCCTGGCGGAACTGGTCGAGGCCCGTCAGGTACTGACCCGGGAGGAGTTGGCTTCGCTCATGGAGTTGCCCTCGAGGGAAGATGTGCGGCATATGCCGATGCTTCGGGCCCTCGCAGTGATCGTCCGGCTCGATCTGCGGCGCATCTACCGAACCTGGTGCCTCAGGCGGAGCGCCGCGTCTCATGTGGTGAACAACGCGGACCTGAAACAGGCGCTTGCCCTGGCCGCCCGGCAGGCCCGCCTGGCGAAGAACCTGCTGTTTCTGGCTAAGGTCCGGCGCATGTTCCAGTTTTGGCACGTGATCCACCGCCCCTTCAGCATCTCGCTTGCGGTGCTGGCGATTCTACACATCGCCGTAGTGACGTTCCTGGGATACTTTTATGTCGCGAATCACGCGGGAGGCCGGAAGTGCGGTTGCCGCCCCCCCAAAAAAAAGCCGCTCCGGCTTCTTGGAACCGGAGCGGCGCACTTGTCTGGCAGTAAAAAACTTAGAGACCCTTGTTGGCGACGAACGCGATCAGGTCGACCACGCGGCAGGAATAGCCCCACTCGTTGTCGTACCAGGCGACGATCTTCAAAAGGTTGCCGTCGAGCACCTTGGTCATCAGCCCGTCCACGATCGAGCTGTTCGGATTGTGCAGCATGTCGCTCGACACCACCGGATCCTCGGTGTAACCCAGAATGCCCTTCAGTCCGTTTTCGGCGGCCGATTTCAACGCGGCATTCACAGCTTCCGTGGTGGTGGGCTTATCCAGCACCGCGACCAAATCCACCACCGAGACATCCGGCGTGGGAACGCGCATCGAGTAGCCGTCCAGCTTGCCCTTCAATTGCGGCATCACCAGGCCGATGGCCTTGGCGGCCCCGGTCGTGGTCGGGATCATGTTGAGAGCGGCGGCACGCGCGCGGCGCAGGTCCTTGTGCGGAAAATCGAGCACGTTCTGGTCGTTGGTGTAGCTGTGAATGGTGGTCATCGAGCCCTTCTGGATACCGAAGTTCTCATGAATGACCTTGACGACCGGAGCCAGGCAGTTAGTCGTGCAGGATGCGTTGGAAATGATGTTGTGCTTTTTGGGATCGTAAGTGCCGTCATTCACGCCGAGCACGACTGTAACGTCTTCGTTCTTCGCCGGGGCGGAGATGATGACCTTCTTCACCGATCCGCGAATGTGCTTGCAGGCGTCCTTGGCGTCGGTGAACCGGCCGGTCGATTCCACCACTATCTGCGCGCCCACGGAATCCCAGGGCAGTTCCGCCGGGTCCTTCTGGGCGAAAATCCTGATCCTTTTCCCGCCGACAGTGATCGAATCCGCATCCGCGGTGATCTCTTCCTGCAACCGGCCGAGCACGGAGTCGTACTTCAACAGGTGCGCCAGTGTTTTCGTGTCGGTGAGGTCGTTCGCCGCGACAAATTCCACATCGTTCCGGTGCAGACCGGCGCGGACGACGTTCCGGCCGATCCGGCCGAAGCCATTAATGCCAACTTTGACTGCCATATTTTGTCTCCTGTATGTATGAGGGATCGGTTTAATTATAAGGATAACAAGATGCGGCTATCCCGGCAACCCGGAGGCTGGAGTCCGAAATTCACCCAGCGTCAGCGCGTGCGGTCGAACCTCACCTGCCCGCCGACGATGGTGTACACCACGCGGGTAGAGAGGATCCGGTCGTCCGGAACCGTCAGGATGTCTTGCGAAAGCACCGTGATGTCCGCCAGTTTGCCGGCTTCGAGCGAGCCCTTGAGCTTCTCCTCGAAAGCCGCGTAAGCGTTGTTCCAGGTGTAGGAGCGCAAGGCTTCTTCCCGGCTCATGCGCTGGTCGGGATAGAAGTACGCGCCGTCTTTCGCCCGTCGGGTTACCGAGGCGTAAAAGCAGGCGATCGGGTTCACGTCTTCCACCGGGGCGTCGGTCCCGTTGCCCACGATCGCGCCGCTCTTCATGAGCTTCTGCCACACGTACGCGCCCTCCTTGGCGCGTGCCGCCCCCAGCCGCAACAGCACGTAGGGCGCATCCGAGGTGCAGTGGATCCCCTGCATGGCGGCGATGACGCCAAGCTGACCGAAGCGCGGAATGTCGGGCGCGCTGAGATGCTGCGCGTGCTCGATGCGCCAGCGCAGGCCGGTCATCGCGGGATGCTCGTGGAAGATCCGCTCGTAGATATTCAGGGTCTCGCGATTGGCGCGGTCGCCGATGGCGTGAACGCAGAGCTGGTAGCCGTGCTCGATGGCGAGCTCGCCGGCGCGCTCGATATCGGCCGGATCTTCGACGTTCAGGCCGCTGCTTTCGGGCTTATCGGTGTAGGGCTCCAGCAGCCACGCGCCGCGCGAGCCCAGCGCGCCGTCCATATAGCGCTTGATGGCGCGCACGGTGAAATAATTGTCGCCCGCGCCGATCGTGCGGTATTGGTCGAGCTTGGGGGCGAGCTCGGCGTTGGAGCCGCGCAGCATCATCCAGACCCTCAACCGCAGCTCGTGGTTTTCGGCCATCCGCCGGATGAAATCGGCAGTGGCGAGCGGCGAACCGGCGTCTTCGAACGTGGTGATGCCCTTCGAAAGCGCATCTTCGGAGGCGGTCTCGATTTCGCGCCGCAGCAGCGCGGCGCGTTCGGCGGGTGTGCGCTTCGCCTCGCTGGCCTCGAGCGCCCGGTTGGCCAGCCCCTGCGCGCGTTCGCGGAGCAGGCCGGTGGGGTCGCCCTGCCGGTCTTTGAGGATTTCGCCGCCCGGAGGGTTCTTCGTCTCGCGGGTAATGCCCGCTTCCTTCATGGCCATCGCGTTGACGAAAGCGGCGTGCCCGCTGGCATGGGTAAGCAGCACGGGGTTCCGCGGCGAGACTTTGTCGAGCGATGCGTGCAGCGGAAAGCCTTCCACGTTCGGCTCGGGCGCGTGGTCCCACTTGGATTGGTGCCAGCCCCGGCCGATGATCCACTCGCCCGGCTTCGCCTGTCGCGCCGCGCGGGCCACCTGGGCCACGATGTCGTCCCACGTGCGCGCTTCCCGCAAATCAAGCCCCATGCGGAACTCGCCGACAGCCGTAAAGTGCGCGTGACCCTCGATGAAGCCGGGGATCGCCAGCATACCGTGCAGGTCGATCACGCGGGTCCCGGGCCCGATCCAGCGCGCCGTGTCGGCCTCGGCGCCCAGCGCGGCGATGCGTCCCCCGCGCACCGCGAGCGCCTGGACCACCGGCGCGGCGGAGTTCATGGTTACGATCTTGCCGTTGCGCAAGACCAGGTCGGCGGGTTGCGCCAGGGCCGCGGCGGCCGTGAAGGCAAGGGCGGGGGCGAGGAAACGCATACTCTCCAGTTTAGTAGGGTGGACCTCCCGGTCCGCCCAAGGGACAGGCCGCGCGGCTTACCCTAACCGGAATTCCTGGCCGATGCGGTGGAGGGCTATGCGGTCCGGGTGATTTGCGGCGGCATTCTGCACGCGCTCGATCGGTTCCAGGTAGGGCTCCCGGCTCAGCTTGAACGTTTGGTGATGCACGGGCAGGAAGAACTCCGAGCCCGCGTCGTTAGCCATCTTCCAGGCCTGCTCGGGCGTGCAGTGGTAGTGGATCCACGGATTGTACGCGCCCACCGGCATGATCGCCAGGTCGAACGGTCGCGAGGTTTTCAAATTGCGGAACAGCGGAGTCATGGCGGTATCCCCGCCGAACAGAATGCGGTGCCGTCCGATCTCGATGGTGTAGCCGTTGTACCCGCGGTACGTGTCGCTGCGCATGCGCGCGCCCCAGTGGTTCACCGCGACGGCACGAATCTCGGCGGGGCCTACCCGGCAGTGATCGTTCCAGGTGAGTTCCCGCACCGCGCGCCACCGCCGCGGGCGCAGCAGGTCGGCGGTCCTAGAGGCTGTGATTACCGTCGTGCCCCGATGCTCCAGTTGCCGGAGCGAGGGAACGTCGAAGTGATCGAAATGGGCGTGCGAGAGCAGGATTACGTCGGGCCGCGGCAACCGTTCGAGCGGCAGGGCGGGAGCCACCAGCCTCTTCAGCCCCAGCGTGAAGAGTCCCAGGTCGATTCCGATCCGCCGGCTGAACACCGGGTCGGTGAGAATCGAGAAGCCATCCACCTGGAGCAGCACGGTGGCGTGCCCCAGCCACGCAGCCTGCAAGCCGCGGCTTCCCCACAACCGGGGATCCGGCTGCGCCGGCGGCGCGGCCACATCGCGTTTCAAATCTTCCGCGTACATTTTCCAAAAACCCGGAGCCGTGCGATACGCCCAGGCGCCCATTCCAGCGACGCCGGTCAGGCCGGCAGCCCCCAGCAGAGTTCTGCGGTGCATCTGATTACTGAGATGCCTCGCGCCCGCCTGGGGTTGCTATGATGCGTGTTGATGCACCGGGACCCACTGCGGCTTGCCAGCCACGTAGCCGTTTATATCGTGTTGTTTATCCTAAGTACCACGCTGTTCGGTTGGGTCCTGATCGAAACCGGTTACCTGGTCGGCATCACCGCCACCCACCTGCTGGCCGCCGCCTTCACCAACTGGCTGGTGCTCCGGATTTACGAAAACCGGCGCCTGGTGGACCTGGGCCTGTGGTGGGAGCGCGCTTCTTCGAACAACCTGGCCATCGGGCTGGTTGGCGGGGCCGGTACGGCCGCCCTGGTTCTGCTCATCCCGCTGGCGGCGGGGGCCGCCCGCATCGTGAGAACGCCCGCCGATCGGCCTGGAATCGATACCCTGGTTTTCGTATTGGTGCTGCTGGCGGCCGGAGCGGTGGGCGAAGAGCTGGTTTTTCGCGGCTACGGGTTTCAGGTTCTGCTGGCGGCGCTCGGCCCCTATCTGACCATTGTGCCGGTGGGGATCGTGTTCGCACTCCTGCACGGCGCCAACCCGCACGCCAGCCGCTTCGCCATCGCCAACACCGCCGGATTCGGCATTCTGTTCGGTTACGCCTATTGGAGGAGCCGCGATTTGTGGCTTCCGTTCGGCCTTCACCTGGGCTGGAATTTCACACTGCCGCTTTTCGGTGTGCCTCTCAGCGGGCTTAGAATGAATGTGACGGGTCACGAGATGTCGTGGACTGCCGGGGCTCTATGGAGCGGTGGGGAATACGGACCCGAGGCCAGCCTGTTGACCTCCGGAGCCTTACTCCTGCTCAGCTTCTACTTGTGGAAAGCGCCTGTTCGCCGGCAGTTTTCGCCGCTCACCGACCCGCCCACGGGGAGTCCGAAATGCGCGCCGCCGCAGCCATTGGAGTCGTAATTCTCTTATCGCCGCTTGCCTTCGCAGGCGAGAAATTGACCACCGAAGATCGGATCGAGCTGTTGCGCGGCCTGACGTCGGAGTACGCCACCGCCCGGGTGCTGTTGCCGCGATCGAAAAAGGCGCTCGAGTTCAACTCAGACGGGACGTACGATAAGGCGGCCTGGTCCGCCATCGCCAGTGACGGAGGACCGGCTGCGCGCACCGGCGACATGGTGCAGATCACCAGAATCGACATCGAAAACGACCGGATCGTGCTGCAGATCAATGGCGGATACAAAGGCGGCCGCCACTGGTACCAAGGCGTTCAGGTGGGAATGGGCGGGGGCTCGCCGGTCCCGGTGGATCGGGGCAACGACACCAATGCCCCCGGCGGAACTTCGATTGTGATCCTGTTCCACAAGCCGCTCGAACCCATCAAGTCGTCGGCGGTCAAGAAAATGCTGGCGCCGGTGCTCGATTTCGAGAAGCGCTCCGCGACCGAGGTCTACGCCGAGACGCTCCCGCCCGAGGTGCAGAAGGCAATCAAGGAGAAACGCGTCACCGAGGGGATGAATCACGAGGAAGTGATCCTGTCGATGGGGCGGCCGGCGCACAAATCGCGCGAAACCAACGACGGCATCGAAACCGAAGACTGGGTTTATGGGCAGGCTCCCGGCAAGATCACGTTTGTGACCTTCCAGGGTGATAAGGTCGTGAAGGTCAAAGAAGCCTATGCGGGACTTGGAACCCAGGTACAGGATCCCAAAGTCCCGCAGTAAATAGCCGGTCCGGGCGGGCCGTTCTACCTGCGTCCGCCGTGGCCGCCGCCACCGTGGGAACCGCCGCCGCCGCCACCATGGGAACCGCCGCCGCCGCCACCATGGGAACCGCCGCCGCCGCTAAACCCTCCGCTGTGGCCGCCACCGAAGGAACGGGAGCCGCCGCTGTATGCCGGTCGCGAGGATCCGAAACTGCGGCTGCCGCCGAAACTGGGAGCGGAGCGGTAGGCCGGTGCGCTCCGGCCTATAGAGCCTCCACCGTAGGAAGGAGCGGAGCGGTAAGCGGGTGTGCTGCGGCCTGCGGAGCCTCCACCGTAGGAAGCAGCGGACCGAAAACCGCCGCTGCGATTGGCAGGCGCGGCGCTGGAGCCATTAAAGTGGCTCCATCCGCCGGTCGACGCCCTTCCTGCTTGCGATCCGAAAGACCGGGAATTCGACCGGACTGGCGAACTCTGCATCCGGCTGGAGTTGAGCGCTCCGCTTCGCTGCCCGCCATTCGCGTTGGCGTTCCCGAAACTGCGCCAGTTGCCGGCCGTTCCGCGATTCCCTTGCGCCGCGAAGGATTGCGCGTTTCCCCGCATCTGCGTGCCTCGAAATCCGCCGCCGAGCGAGGCGGCGCGTGGGCCGCCCGAGGCGGAATGAGCCACGCCGCCCCGCCCGATGTAATTGCCGCCGAAGCGGGAGGCCAATCTCTGGTTCGAATAAGGCACCCCCATCCGGTGATAGGGATTGTGCGCCCAGACCCCGCCGTAGCCGCCGTAATAGTTGCGGAACCCGTAATGATTGAAGAAGAACGGATTCTGCACGATCGAGCAAGCGAACCAGTTGGGACCCCAGCCCCAGCCGCCCAAACCCCAGCCCCAGCCGCCCCATCCGCCGAAATACGAGCCGATGTAGATCCCCGTATCGAAACCGAAACCGAACGGCGGGTAATACAAAGGCGGATAGTAGCCGAATGCCGGAGGACCCCAGATATATTCCGGGTTGTATTGCGGAACGTAGATCACCTGCGGATTCGCGGGCACGATTTCAATCACCGTCTGGCCGCCCTGCGACTGGGTGACCACCGTCTGCTGGGGGTCCGAGGCCAATTTGCCCGACGCCTGGGCCTGGGCGCGCATTCTCTGGACGGCGTTCATCACGTCCGCCTGCTGCGCCAGAAAGGCGTTGCCGAGATCGCTGGTCCAGCCGATGTCCGAGGCCAGCCGGCCAAGGACATCCGGTAACGCCACCAGCGCCTGGACGCTGGGGTCCCAGTTCTGCTGGCGTGCCGCGGCCAACAGTTGCTGGCCCTGAAGGTTCGAATTCTGCTGCCGCCACTGAGATGCCTCGGCGATCTCCAGCGGATAGGTGGAGGCCACCAGCACCTGGCTCAACAGGGCGTCCGGATACAGCGCCACGGGCGCCACCAGGTTGTCCAGTTGGTCGGGAGTGAGGAGCGGAGCGGCCGGCTGCGACTCGAGCGGCTGAGCCGGACCGGGCTCTTGCGCCAACGCCGGCGCACCCAGGGGAACCAGCACCAGGAGCAACGCGCACAGCCCGCCAACCCGCGGCCTAACCACGCTATTCCGGGCTATTTCGATCCGTTTCATTTCGCCACCTCCAATACTTCAGTGGGGTGAAAGCACGTCCCAGACCAAACGATAACTTACTGATTCTGCACAGCTTTTTTCCAAATCACGGCCTGCCTGGCTGGTTGAAGACCACCACTCCGGTCGATTTCGGCCAGGCGGACAGCCTGCTATTTCACCTCGCCCTCGGGCTTTACAAAACGCGCGTCGTCGATTGGGGCGTTGTTTTCGACATCCGCAACCTGGATCGTGAACCGTCCGTTAGGCCGCGCCAGCGTCCAGCGGAAGGGGATCTTCACGCCGCCCGACTCGCGGTAATCGGCGTAGTCGATCCGGGTCGGCATGCGGCCGAGCGACGTTTCGGCGTAGCGCACCTCGCGCACCAGCAGGCCCGAATTCTTATCGAAGTACAACCGTATCGACGGACGCCCCGGAGCCATGCCCATCAGGACTTCGCATTCCACCCCGCCAGCCTCTTCCGGACGCCCGCGCCGCAGTTGCGGATAGAGGTCCTTCAGGCGCAGCGACAGATAGAATTCGGCGTCCAGCCCGGCGGCGGCAGATTCGTCGGCGGACATTGCGCGGGCGGGGTGTCCGGTATTGCCCATCCAGCCTTCCGTGCCGTCAAACGCGGTGTACATCTGGCCGTCGCTGATCGAAACCCGCTTGTTGGGCGCCTTGGCAAACACCTCTATCGGGATTTCCGTGCTGCCCATGAGAAGCTTGCCTTTTTCGACGCGGCTGGCGACCTTGCGGATCGCGTCCGGGCCGCCGAGCGCAGTGACGTATTTTTCGAGAATGGCATCGGCCGTAACCGCCGATGACACAGGCGGCGGCATTTCGGTATGCGGCGCGGCATCGGCTTCGAGAACCGGCGGCAGATTCACTGGGTGGGTCGAGCCCCGGTGGCAGGAGTAGCAGGTGACCTGCATGCGTCCGCGAAAATTGTCCTTGTTGATGGCGGCCTGCATCGCCATCATGGCGCGGGCCGTCCTCTTCGGGCCTTTGTCGTCCAAGTCCATCTTTCCCGCCACGTGGCAGAATTCGCAGTTGACCCCCAGGGACGCGGCGACGAATCGCATCGCGGGCATCAACTGGTCGGCGGGCGTGCCCTTCAGCGCGACGATGTTCTTGAAAACCTGCTCGGCGGTCTTTTCCTCGGCTCGCGCCTGGTGCGGCGCAGCGGCCATCAACCCGGCCAGCGCAGCCGCGGCGAATAACGTGCGTACCCTCTGCTGGTGCATCCAAACTCCTCTCCGATGTTTAGGATTGTATCCAATCAGGAGAGCTTCAGGCGCTCGGCTCGCGGCCGGTTCAGCCGGTCGAGAAGGCGTCTCTCGCGGCGGCGGATCTCCGGCGTATCCGCCAGGGATAGCGCCTGCCGCGTCATTTCGAGAGCCATGGCAGGGTTGCGCTCGCTATGTTCGTAATGCTTGGCGAGTTCCTCGAGCGCGCGGACCTGCCACGGATTGCGCGACTGCGCGAGTTCGGTGACCACGGCCAGCGCGGCGTCCTCGCGCCCCGCGCGCTTTTCGATCGCCGCAATGTCCCACAAGGTGCGGAACAGCAGCGGGTCGGGCAGCCCCATCTCCACCGCGCGGCGAAAGAGCCGGAGCGCCTCCTCGGCCCTCCCGGCCTGGAGCAGCCAGCGCGCCAGGCCCAGGAAATCCGCGCCGTGCCGCAGCGCCGCGTCCTCCGGGCTCCGAAATGCGAACGGCACGATGGCGGTGAGGCACGCGAGCGACAGAATGTCGAGCGCGTTGTGATGGAAGATCGGCACCAGCCGGAATGCCTGCTGCGTCCGCAGGAATTCGAAGTAGCAGTACGGAATCATTTCGCCGGGCAGGTCGCCCTGGCGCTCCACGCCCAGGATACGGGTTTCGAGATCCACCAGGCGGCAGCTTTCCAGGCGCAATTTCCAGAGGCGCCGCGCGCCGAACAGCAGATCGAGGTGCTCCATGCGGTCGAACGGATGCCGCGACCGCACCATCCGGAAGCGGGTTTCGAGCAGCGGCTGGTCGTAGGCCTTGCCGTTATACGTGATCAGCACGTCGTACTGCGCCAGGTGCTCGGAAAGTCTCCACAGCAGCGAGGGCTCTTCGCCGTAATCGCGCATGAAGAATTGCCGCAGGCGAAACCCCGCCGGTTCGATCGCGCCTACCCCGATGAGGAATGCGTAGGTGCCGGTGCCTCCCGCGAGACCAGTGGTTTCGGTGTCCAGAAAGGCCCATTTCAGCGGATGGGCGCACGCGATGGTGCCCTCCGAAAGCGAAGCCAGCAGGTCTTCGGGCAACTCGGCCAGATCCGAAATTTCCACGCTGCCGTGGCGGCGGTGCCGTTCCCAGAGCCGCTCGGTCTCGAAATGCTCGCCGAGGGGAGTGCGGACCACCTCGCCGCTCATGAGGTCCTGAATGTAGCCGGCCGCGGAGGGCTCGGCAGCGGGCCGGGGGCGGGGCTCGGGCACTCCGCCCGCGTATTTGCGGTCGATGCGCGCGATGCGCCGGCGAAGGGCGGCGAGCTGTTCCTGAATATCCTCCATGCTTCGCTTTTTCTTTGCATAACTATACCGCACCGGGCGGGGGGACGCATTGTTATAGTCAAAAGGTGATTCAGAGCGCGATAATCCCCGTCGCGGGCCATGGCACGCGACTCTTGCCGGCGACCAAATCGCAGCCCAAGGAAATGCTGCCGGTGGCCCGCAAGCCGATCGTGCAATACGTGGTGGAAGAACTGGTTTCGAACGGAATCCAGCAGATTCTGTTCGTCACCGGGCGAAGCAAGGCTTCCATCGAAAATCATTTCGACGACGACCCGGAACTGTTCCAGGCGCTGAGCGCCGCCGGCCGCCACGACCTGCTGAAGGAACTGAATTTCGAAGCGCTCAAAGCCAAGTTCTTTTATACCCGCCAGCGCATGCAGAAAGGGCTGGGCGACGCCGTGCTGTGCGCCGAGAATTTCGCCGGGGAAGAACCCTTCCTGGTAGCGCTGGGCGATTCCATCCTGGGGTTGAATGCCGTTTCGCGCGCCGTGAGCCGCATGGCGGACGTATTCGAGTCGCGGCGCGCCAGTTGCGTCATCGCGGTGGAAGAGGTGCCGCAGGAGGAGACGCGGCACTACGGCATCGTGCAGCCGGACGATGGCGGGGGCGACGTCTTCCGGATCGTGAACCTGATCGAAAAGCCCGGTCCGAACGAGGCTCCCAGCAACCTGGCTATCGCCGGGCGTTACATTTTTTCCCCGGTAATCTTCGATAGAATCCGGCAGGTGCAGCCGGATCGCCGCGGCGAAATCCAGCTCACGAATGCCATTCAGCTCCTGTGCGAAGAAGGAAGGCGCGTGATCGCGGTGAAACTGGCGCCCGAAGAGAAACGGTACGACATTGGGAATTTTCCCAGTTATTTCCAGAGTTTCGTGGAATTCGCGCTGGCTGATCCGGTTTACGGCGCGGAATTCCGGCGCGCGCTGGAGCGCTTGCTGGCCAAATCCGCTACGACAAGAGCTTGACCCGAACCCGAACGGTGTTTCTGCTGCTGGCGGCGGTGCTGCTGGCCTCGCGGCTGTGCCACACTCATATCCTCTGGGAAGGTGACACGCTGCCGCTGGCGGCTGCCGGGCAGGTGCTCCACGGCAAGACCCTCTTCCGCGACGTCTGGTTCGATAAGCCGCCGCTGACGGCCCTCTTCAACCTGCTCTGCGGGGCGCGCCCGGGATGGCCGCTGCGGCTGCTGGACGCGGCCTACGCGCTCGTCGCCTGCTGGGTCGCCTGGCGCTTCGCGCGCGATCTGTGGTCGGAGCGCGAGGGTTTGTGGGCGGCGGCCCTGCTGGGCTTCTACCTGACGTTCGATTTTCCGGCCGCGGTGATTCCGGTGGCTTCGGACCTGTTAATGCTGGCCCCCCACCTGGCCGCCGTATGGATGGCCGCGCGGCGCCGGCCTTTCTGGAGCGGCGTGCTGGCGGGAGTGGCTTTCTGGGTCAGCCCCAAGGGCGTGATGGTGCTGGCGGTGTGCGCCTTCTGGGACCTGGCGGGGGTCCCGTGGATCGCCGCCGGTTTTGCCGTGGTGAGCGCCACGATGGTGGCCTGGCTTTGGGGTTCGGGCGCGCTCGGCGCGTATTGGGACGAGGTCTGGGTATGGGGCCGGCTCTACGCCGGCAGCACGTTTCTCGAATCTCCGGTGCGCAACGGCGTGGTCCGCACGGTGAACTGGATGGGCTTCCATGCGGCCCTGGTGGCTGCCGCCGCCTGGTTTCTCTGGAAGGGCAACCGGCGGCTGCGCTGGGTCGTGTGGCTGGTCATTTCCGCTGCCGGTGTCAGCGCCGGTATGCGATTCTTCCCGCGCTATTATTTTCAACTTCTGGCGGTCCTGGTGATTATGGCGGCGCGCGGCTTTACGCTGTTGGGCCGCAAGCGGGAATTGGTCGCCCTGCTGCTGCTGATTCCGCTCACCCGCTTCGGCCCCACCTATCTCACCGCCCTGACCAATCCGGGGTGGCGCGACACCGAAATGGACCGCGACAGCCGCGCGGTTGCGGCATTGGTGCGCCACATGGCCGCGCCCGGCGACACGCTTCTGGTGTGGGGGTACCGCCCCGAGATTTTCACGTATACCGGCCTGCCAGCCGCCACCAGGTACCTAGATTCCCAGCCTCTGACCGGCGTGCCGGCAGACCGCCATCTGACTCATTCCGAGCCGGTTGAGAGGGTGGAGGCGTTAGAGCGGCGGCGCCAACTGGCGCAGTCGCGGCCCACCTTCATCGTCGATGGCCTGGGGCTGTTCAATCCCCACCTCGCGATCGGAAATTATCCGGAGCTGCGCGAGTGGTTCTCGCATTACCGGCCGGTGGCGCGAACCGCCGAATCCATCATCTACCGGCGCGAGTGACTGGTGGCGCGGAAACCGGAGCGCCGTGAGCCGCCATCCGGCCGCGCGGTTTGTATGCCGGCCCGGTGCGAAACCACTCTGCGGTTTCGCGCATCTAACGAACTATACGGCTTCATATATCTTCCGTTTGCAATCCTTCCAAGTACTCTGATACTATCTAGGTGGCAGATCGGAATCCTCCCCTTGAAGTGCCGCAAATCCAACCAACGGAGTAACAAATCTACTGAATGAGCTTTACCGTCTTTCTTGGCAACCTTCCTACCTGGGTCACCGCCGACGATATTAAACAGTGGCTGGCCGCCGAAGATCTCGTATCCGACGCAGTTAAGGTGATCCGCAATCACGAAACGCAAGAATCCAAGGGCTTCGCATTTGTAGAAGCGCCCACCGCCGACGAAATGCAGGCGATTATCCGGCGCTTCGATCGCGCGCCTCTGGAAGACCGGCTATTGCGAGCCAACCCCGCGCAACCCCCGAAAGGTAAGGACGCGCGCGGGCCCAGTCAATCCGCCGTACCCAATGCGAACCGCACCCAGCAGCGTCCCGACCGCAAGAAGCGCGGCGGAAGGGATCGCGAGCAGACGCCTCGCAGCGCGTTTGCTGCCGAACTGGCGAAAGTTCTGTAGCCCGCGCCGCGCGCCACAATGCGCGGCGGCAGGCTCCTCTTGTCCTTCCCACACCTGTGAACCCGGGGCACATCCCCAGCAGTATTATTCGTCTTTTTATCAATCACTTCCCGTTGGCAGCGCGCGTGCTGTCCACACTCGCATGAAATTTGCTTCGCTGGGCTGCTTTCTCGCTTGCAGCCTGTTGTTGTTTGGGGGTACGCAGGATTCCGAGTTCAACGTAAATTCGCGGTACACGGTGGAAGCCGTGGTGGTTTCGGGCGACGGCTGGACAGCCGACATGGCGACTGACCGGGATCATAAAGTCAGTTCCGGCCTCCGAAAAGAGATGTGCGCGCTGATTGGGGAGAAACTGAACCCCACCACGCTGGACGATCTGGCACGCCGGCTCCGCAAGGAGTTTCACGCACGCACTGTGGAACACCGGGTACTTCGCGGCAAGAGTCCGGATTACGTCCAGGTCGTGTTCGATATCCGGCTGAAGCCGACGCGATTCGACGTTTCGGTCCCTAAATTCCTCTATAACTCCACTCAGGGTTGGACTGGCGCGGTGGAAGGCACCGCCACCGTACTGCACAACGGTTTCACCTTCGGACTGGTCAGCGATGGCGATGACCTCCCCGAGCGCTACACCGGCCTGGTGGCGCGGTACGAAAACACGCAACTCGGTACCGACAGGGTGCGCTTCCGTTTTCAATTCGAGAGCTATCACGAGCAGTGGAACTCCAGCACGGTCGCGAGCCTTCCTCCCGGCGGCAACCCGTCCGACACGTCGGGTTTATACCGCAACCGGCAGAACTTCGAGCCGGAGCTTACTTTTCAACTGGCAAAGCCGCTCGCAGTCAGTGTCGGAACCGGCTTTGAGCGGTTCGAGGACCAGTTTCCCACCGATCGCACCGAATCGGCCAACGCCCTGATAGCCACGGTCCGCTTTCACCGGCGGCTGGAAGGTGCGGAAAACCAGCAGGATCTGGACGCAAATTACAACCTGCGGGCGGCCACAAAGCTTCTCAGCAGCGATTTTGTCTATGCGCGGCACCGCTGGCAGGCTCGCTACATGCTCACCCGTGGGAAAAATGTTGTGATCGATGACCTGACTGGTGGTATCATCACGGGTCGGGCGCCGCTGTTTGAGCGCTTTGTCCTGGGCAACAGCACAACCCTCCGCGGCTGGAACAAGTACGATCTGGATCCCCTTGGGGGAAACCGGATGGTGCACAATTCCGTCGAGTATCGGTACGGAGTCTTCCAGGCGTTCTACGATAGTGGAGCGATCTGGGACCGCGCCGAGGCTGCGGTGCTTCGCCACTCCGTGGGGGTGGGCCTTCGTCAGGGGGTATTTTCCCTGGCCATAGCTTTCCCGCTAAAAGAAGGACGAATCGATCCCATCTTCATGATGGGTATGAATTATTGAATGGCGCAATCCGCGCGAGACATCCGGATCAGCCGTCGGCACTGGCTTCTAGCCGGGCTGGCTATCCCTGTTTTCCGGCTCCGCGGAGCAGAGGGGCTTTCCGTCAGTTTCGACGGCGACAATCTTCACGTAGCCACCCCTGGCTTGCATTTCCTTATCGGTAAACCACTTAGCCGTCTCAAAGACGCCGACACCGTTACCTTTCTCTCGCAGATTACGCTCTTCAGCGACGATCGCGGCACGATTTTCCGGCGCGGGCTCCCGGAACGGATGATCGTGAGCTACGACTTGTGGGAGGAACGCTTCGCGGTCTCCATCCCCGGCGTTTCCAAATCGAGGTCGCACCTGACCTCCGGGGAAGCGGAATCCTGGGCTATCGATAATCTCGCCATCAGCGCGCTGGGCCTCGCACCCGAGCGGCCGTTCTGGCTGCGATTCGAACTGCGGGCCGCGAGCCCCAGGGAGATCTCCCGCGTTATGGGGGATTCGGGTATTAGCCTGAGTGGCCTGGTGGAGATCCTGAGCCGTAAGCCCGGGGCGGACGACCCATATTGGATGCGCAGCGCCGGTCCGCTGCGGCTCTCGGAACTGCCCCGCACGATGGCACGCGGGCGAATTGGGTGAACCGGCTTCGCAACAGACTGATTCTGGTCTTTCTGGCGGCCACTCTGGCGCCTCTGGCGGCGACCGTCTGGCTGAGCACCGCCCTGCTCGAACAGAGTGTGGATCTCTCGGCCAACGGCCAGTTGGACCGGATTTCCGATTCGCTCGAGCGCACCGGCCGCCAACTCTACCAGCGGGAGCGCGACGACCTGGCGCACCGCGTCCAGACCGGCGAGTTGAAGCCGGTTCGCTATTCCGCGCCACAGCGCGATTCCTGGCCGGATGCGGTCAAGGCCTTCGCCGCAAGCGATCAGGCCGAGCGGTTCAACGTCTCGGGCGAGGGAGGCAACCGGCTCGATTACCTGGTACGGCGGCCCAACGGCGAAATCTGGGGCTATTCGGTCGGTCTGGGCGACGTGCAACTGGACCGGCTGGCGCGCGAAATCGGGTCGGCCCGCGCCCTGGTCCGCAACTCCCAGGCCCACGACTGGCGGCGGGGATTGAAGCTGGCCTACATCCTGCTGGCGGCGGGCTTCTGGCTGGTATCCCTGACAACCCTGATGTACCTGGCGCACCGTATCTCGCAGCCCATTCAGCAGTTGACCGCAGGCCTCACCAAACTGGCGGCGGGCGACCTGAAGGCCCGGGTGGAACCGGCGCGCGACGACGAGATCGGGCGCGCCATCCAGGCCTTCAACCACATGGCCGGTAAACTCCGCGAAGGCACCGACCGGCTGGTCTACCTGGGGCAGGTCGCCAGCTGGCAGATGCTCGCCCGCAAAATGGCTCACGAGGTGAAAAACTCGCTGACCCCCATCCGCCTCACGGTGGAAGAGATGCTGGCGCGCTACGATGATGCCGACCGCGCCTTCATGCAACAGGCCACCCAGATCGTCGTGGACGAGATCGAAACCCTGGAACGCCGCATCCGGGCCTTCTCGCAGTTCGCAGCCGAACCCCCGGTGACACCCGCTTCGGTGGATGTGAACTCGATGCTCCAGGAACGGATCGCGCTGCTCAAGGCGGCGCATCCCGAGGTGGTCTATCAGTGCCGGCTGGCCGACGGCGCTCCACCCGCCCTGGCCGATCACGACCTGCTCAAAGGCATCCTGACCAACCTCCTGGAGAACGCGGCCGAAGCCGCCGGCGAAGGCGGGCAGATCCTCGGCGTGACCACCGCCGAAGAAGGCCGGATTGCGATTGAAGTGCACGATTCCGGCCCGGGTTTGAGCGACCAGGCGCGGGCCTCGCTGTTTCAGCCGACCATTTCATTCAAAAAGAGGGGCATGGGACTGGGGCTTTCGATAGCGCGCAAAGGCGCGCTGCTATCGGGCGGCGACATCCAAGTGGTGAAAGGAGAACTGGGCGGCGCGGGGTTCCGCGTGCTACTGCCCATGGCGACGAATGGCTTCCAAACGAGTCCTGATCGTGGATGATGAGGAGAATATCGGGCGCTCGCTACGCATGATTCTGGAGCGCGAAGGCTACGCGGTCAACGTCTGCAAGTCGGTAGCCGAGTTCCGGAAGCATCCGGATTCCCAGCGCGCCGACGCCTATCTTCTGGATATGAAGCTGCCGGACGGCAGCGGCATCGACCTGCTCAAAGTAGTCCGGCAGAACGGCCCCGCCGCGCCGGCCATCATGATTTCGGGCCACGGCACGATTGCCGATGCGGTGGAGGCGACGCGCGCCGGCGCATTCGATTTCCTGGAGAAGCCGCTGGGCCGCGACCGCGTCCTGCTGGCCATCAAGAATGCGCTGGAGCAATCCAGCCTGCGCCAGGAGAACGAGCGCCTGCGGGAACTGGTGGGCGGCGCATCCAAGATGATCGGGTCGAGCCCCGCCTGGCTGCGCGCCGTGGACCAGGCCACCATGGCGGCACGGTCGGACGCGCGCGTGCTGCTCATCGGAGAGTCCGGAACCGGCAAGGAACTGCTGGCCGCCCACATCCACAACGTCAGCCCCTTCGCCGGCGGTCCCTTCGTGAAGGTGAACTGCGCGGCCATCCCCACCGAGTTGATCGAGACGGAGCTGTTCGGTCACGAAAAGGGTTCGTTCACCGGCGCCACCGCCTCGCGCCGCGGAAAGTTCGAACTGGCCGACGGCGGCACGATCTTCCTGGACGAAGTGGGCGACCTGCACGGCGCCTCGCAGGCCAAGCTGCTCCGCGTGCTCCAGGAAGGAGAGTTTCACCGCGTCGGCGGCGAGCAGATCATCCACGTCAGCGTACGGGTGATTTCCGCCACCAACCGCGACCTGAGCGGCATGGTGCTGCAGGAAAAGTTCCGCGAGGATCTCTATTACCGGCTGAGCGTGGTGCCCGTCCGCGTGCCCGCCCTGCGCGAGCGAATCCACGATATCCGGCTGCTGGCCGAATATTTCCTGGAAGATTTCTGCACGCGCAACAACTTCAAGCGCAAGGTGCTCGACGAGGCCGTAATTCCGCTGCTCGAGAGCTATCCCTGGCCCGGAAACGCGCGCGAACTGCGGAACGTGGTGGAGCGCATGGCCATCCTGACGGCCGGCGAGCGCATCGGCCGCGACTCGATCCCGGTGGAAGTGCGGGTGCAGCGCGAGGCCGGTCCGAAATCCACCATCCAGGAAGCGCGGGAATCCGCCGAGCGGGAACACATTCTGCGCGCGCTCGAAGAATCCAACTGGAACGTCTCGGGCGCGGCGCGCGCGCTGGGGATGGAGCGCACCAACCTGCACAAGCGCATCCGGGCGCTGGGGCTGACGCGCGACCGGTAACGCCCCGCCCGGCAAACTCACATTTTCCGGATGACCGCCTCCGTGAACTCGGTGGTGGATGCTTTGCCCCCGACGTCTCCCGTGAGGTGCCGCCCTTCGGCGTAGACCGCGTGGATGGCATCCTGCAGCCGGGAAGCCGCATCGCGTTCGCCGAGGTGCGCCAGCATCAGCACCGCCGACTGCATCAGCGCAGTGGGGTTCGCAAGGCCCTTGCCGGCGATGTCGGGCGCGGTGCCGTGAACCGCTTCGAAGATCGCGTGATGATCTCCGAGGTTCGCGCCCGGCACGATCCCCAGCCCGCCCACCAGCCCGGCCGCGAGATCCGAAATAATGTCGCCGTAGAGATTCGGCATCACCAGCAGGTCGAACTTCTCCGGCCGCATTACCAGTTGCATGCAGGCGTTATCGACGATCAGCTCGCCGTATTCGATTTCCCGGAAGTCCGCTGCGATCTCGCGGCAGCACTTCAAAAACAGGCCGTCGCTGAGCTTCATGATGTTCGCCTTATGGATGGCGGTGACCTTGCACCGCCTCTCGCGGCGCGCGTATTGGAAGGCCGCTCGCGCAATCCGCATCGAGGCGTTCTGGGTGATGATCTTCAGGCTCTCCACCACTCCCGGAATCACCTCGTGCTCGAGGCCCGAGTATAGGTCTTCGGTATTCTCGCGGAAGATCGCGAGGTCGAGCGGCACATCGCTATATCGTGTCTTCAGGCCCGGCAGCATCCGCACCGGGCGGAAATTCACGTAGAGCCCCAACTTCTTGCGCAGCGCCACGTTGATGCTCTGATGCCCGCCCGCGATGGGCGTGGCGGTGGGGCCTTTCAATCCGGTGCGGGTTACTTCGAGGGATGCGAACACTTCATCGGGAATCAGTTGCCCGTATTCGGCGAGCGCATGCACACCGGCGTCCACGCGGTCCCATTCGATCGGCACGCCGGTGGCTTCGACCGCGCGTACCGTCGCATCGGCAACCTCGGGCCCGATTCCGTCTCCGGGGATCAGCGTAATCTGGTGAGCCATCATAGCTATTATAGAGACGGGGGTGCGCTTGATACCGGATTGGGCCTCGGAACGGCGTGTGATGGTGGATACGCAGTTGCGGCGGCGCGGAATCCGCGACCGGCGGGTGCTCGGCGCCATGCTCGACATTCCGCGCGAAGAATTCGTCCCTATCGAGTCGCGCGTGCTGTCCTACGGCGACGACCCGATCCACATCGGCTGGGACCAGACCATCTCGCAGCCCTACATGACGGCCCTCATGGCCGAATCTCTGGAACTTACGGGCGAAGAGACCGTGCTCGAAGTGGGCACCGGCTGCGGTTATGCGGCGGCGGTGCTGGGCGCGCTGGCGGCCCGGGTGATCTCGATCGAAATCGTTCCGGAACTGGCGCGAATCGCGCAAGAGAACCTGCGCCGCACGGCGCGCGGCGGGAACGTGCGGGTGATGGAGGGCGATGGCGCGCTCGGGTACCCGGAACTCGCGCCCTACGGCGGCATCTCCGTGGCCGCCGGAGCCCCCGACACCCCCGCCCCCCTGTTCGGCCAGTTGGACGATCCGGGGCGCCTCGTGATCCCGGTCGGCAGCCAGGAGGACCAGGAATTGCGGGTATTCTCGAAGCGCGGAGGCCGAATCGAATACCGCGTGGCCACGTACTGCCGCTTTGTTCCGCTGCGCGGCGGCGAAGGCTGGCAGTGATGCGTCTGCGCACGGCGAAGGACCGCTTGAAAATCGAGCACAGCATCATCGACGGGCTGCGGCCGGTGCTCGAAGCGTTGTTAGCCGCGAACCCCGAGATCCGCTCGGTAATCCCCGGCGTGATCCGCCCGGTGCGCGACGCCAAGGGACAAGTCAAAGTTCGCGTGACGGTGCCGACCCAGAACGGCTGGAAGGCCATCGCTTTGAGCGCCGGTGCGCGGCAGGAGTTGTTCGTGAGCACCGCGTGGGATCAGGCGCAGGTGGAAGAGGCCTTCCGCAAGGCGGGCGCGCTCACCAACTGACGCAACCCAACAGAGCCGCGACCGTGAGGGAGCGGGCAGGCCCAACCGTAACAGGCCCGCTCCCTAACGGTCGCGGCTCTGTGAGGCGAGATGCAACGCCACGATGCCGCCGGTGAGGTATTCGTAGCGCACGTCCACGAAGCCTGCTCGGCGCATGTCGTCCGCGAGTTGGGCGGCCGCCGGAAACTTTCGCACCGATTCCGGCAGGTACCTATACGCATCGCGAGAGCCCGAAATGGCTCCGCCGATCCACGGTAGAATTCGCCGCGAGTAGAAGTTGTAGAGCGCGCGGAAGGCCGGGTTGGGCGGCGTCGAAAACTCCAGGATGGCCGCCATGCCGCCGGGCTTCAACACGCGGCGCATCTCCCTCAGGCCCGCCTCGTAATTCGCCAGGTTGCGGAACCCGAAAGCCACCGTGACCAGGTCGAGCGAGCCGTCCGCCAGCGGCAGGCGCAGCGCGTCGGCTTCGAACAGCGGCGCGCGCGTCTTCCCGCGGGCCGCCACCAGCATGGGATGGCAGAAATCCGAGCCGGCGACGAGCGCGCGCGACGCGCGTTCGATCGCCAGCACCAGGTCTCCGGTGCCGCAGCAGGTATCGAGCACCCGCGCTTCCGGCCGGTCGAGCACGGCCCGGATCCGCCGCACGGTGTGGGCGCGCCAGTGCCGGTCGATATTGAACGAGAGCAGGTGGTTGGCCAGGTCGTAGCGGTGCGCCACCCGGGCGAACATGCCGCGGACCCAGGCGGCCGCTTCCTGTTCGCTGTGCGCCCCTTCGGGCGTGGTGCCCTTCATACCAGGGCGGACTCGATCGCGTTGCGAACCAGTTTCCCGTCGATTCCCGAGACCACCTTCACCTCGCCGATCCGTACCGGCAGCACGAAATGGACGTTGCCCTGTATGGTCTTCTTATCGTGCACCAACCGCTCCACCAGATTCCCGGCGCGGATTCCGTCGAGCGGCGGGATCGGCCCGTAGAGCTGAATCGCCCCCAGCATCTCGACGCTGTCTTCGGCGGAAACATAGCCGGTGGATTCGGCCAGGTACACGGCGGCGCGCATGCCCCACGCCACCGCCTCGCCGTGGAGAAACCGCGTGTACTCCGTCTCGGCTTCGAGCGCGTGGCCGAACGTGTGGCCGAAATTCAGGATGCGGCGCAGGTCGTTTTCGCGTTCGTCGCCCGACACCACTTCGCACTTCATCCGGACCGAATCCGCGATGATGCGGTCCACCGCCGAAGGCTCGCGTCCGAGCACCTCGGCGCTGCGCTCGGCGAGAAAGGCGAACAGCTCCGCGTCGCGAATGATTCCCGCTTTGATGATTTCGTACAAGCCGGCGCGGTACTCCCGCTCGGGCAGGGTATCGAGAGCCGCGGGGTCGATCAGCACCGCCAGCGGCTGGTGGAAGCTGCCGATGAGGTTCTTTCCGCTGGCGAGGTTGACGCCGGTTTTGCCGCCGATCGAGGCATCCACCTGGGCCAGCAGCGTGGTCGGCACCTGGATCACCGGGATGCCGCGCATGAAAATGGCGGCGATGAAGCCGCCCATGTCGGTGACGATGCCACCGCCGAAGGCGATCACCAGGCTGGAACGGTCGCCCCCGCGCCGCAGCATCTGCTCCGCGACTTCCTCAGCCGGCGCCAGCCGCTTCCGGTCTTCGCCGCCGGGCAGGTACAGCACGTCGTAAGGCGCGCCCTCCAGGCTGCGCGCCAGTGCCTGGCCCTGGTGCCGCCAGACGTCTTCGGTGGATATCACGAACACCTTGCCGCTCTTCGCCGGAATGGATTGGGCCACATGCCCGATCACGCCGCGCTCCACGGTCACGGAATAACACCGCTGCGGGGTTTCGACTCGAAACGTAGGCATAGTTGAGTTGTACCATGTTAGTTCGCTATGGAAGACCTCAAGAAGCTCATCCGCGAGGTGCCGGATTTTCCCAAACCCGGCATCCTGTTCTACGACATCACCACGCTGCTGAAGGACAAGACCGGCTTTCGCGCCGTGATCGACGGCCTGAAGCACCATTACCGGGACGCTCAGGTGGATATCGTCCTGGGGATTGAAGCCCGTGGCTTCATTTTCGCTCCGGCGCTGGCTTATGCGCTCGGCGCGGGATTCGTGCCGGTGCGCAAGCCAAAGAAGCTTCCGGCCGAGTGCGTCTCGGTGACCTACGACCTGGAATACGGCACCGACACGCTCGAGATGCACAAGGACGGAATCGGGCCGGGCACCCGCGTGCTCATCGTGGACGACCTGCTCGCTACCGGCGGCACCGCCGCCGCGGCGGCCCGCATGGTGCACCAGGCCGGCGGCTGCGTGGCGGGGCTTGGATTCGTCGTGGAACTCACCTTCCTGCAAGGCCGCGGGAAGCTTCCGGGTTACGACGTCTTCTCGCTGCTGCAATACGATAAATGAGCCGGATGCGCCGGGCCCGTGTGCGAGCGCTGGCCAAGATCAACCTCGACCTGCGGGTGCTCGGAAAGCGCCCCGACGGCTATCACGAGCTGCGGACGGTCTTCCAGACGATCTCGCTGGCGGACACCCTGGATATCGCCTTTCAGCCGGGGAAGAAGACGGCCATCGAACTCGAGGACGATCTCGGCATTCCGGACAACCTGGTGACGCGGGCGGCGCGCCTGGCCTTGGACGCCATGGGCGCGGCCGGGCGCGTCGAGATGCGTCTCGAGAAGCACATTCCGATGGGCGCCGGGCTGGGCGGTGGGTCGGCCGACGCGGCGGCCGTGCTGCTGGCGCTGCCGGCCTTGGCCGGACGCTCCCTGGATCTCGCCCGGCTGTGTCAACTCGCCGGGCAACTGGGCAGCGACGTACCCTTTTTCTTGCTGGGCGGCGCGGCCGTGGGAATCGGGCGTGGCACCGAAATCTATCCGCTGCCCGACGGACCGGCTCGCCGCGGCCTTCTGGTGACTCCGGGAATCCACGTCAGCACGGCCCAGGCGTATCGCGACCTGAGCCCGAGTTTGACAACCGAATTACAACAAAATAAAATATTTAGTTTCCTGTCTCACACGTGGGATCTGGGGGGGCTCGAACCCGCCGTAAACGATTTTGAAACGGTGGTTTTCGAGCAGCACAATCGTCTGGCCGACCTGAAACGGCGGTTGAGCCGCGCGGGAGCTTCTGCAGCTTTGATGACCGGGAGCGGCTCCGCGGTTTTTGGTTTGTTTCCGGACGCTGCCGCAGCCTTGGGTGCGCGCAAGATATTAGGAGAAGAGAAGACAGTCGCGTTTTCGTTAGTCAGCCGCACCCGCTACCGTGGAATCTGGTTTCGGGCCCTGGCACCGCACATCATAGGAACCATATGGCCGCCCCGGAGCCGCTACAAGCAATGAACAGTGAGCGAGTCAAGATCGTCGCAGGCAATGCCAATCCCGGATTGGCCCGCGAAATCGTAGAGGCCCTGGAGATGGACCTGGCGGAGGTGTCGGTCAAGCAGTTTTCGGACGGCGAGATCTACCTCCAGGTGAAGGAGAACGTCCGCGGCGCCGACGTTTTCATCATTCAGCCGACCTGCACCCCGGTCGATCGCAACCTGATGGAGTTGCTGCTGATGATCGACGCGCTGAAGCGCGCCTCTGCGGACCGCATCACGGCGGTGTTACCCTATTATGGGTATGCCCGCCAGGACCGGAAGGATAAGCCCCGCGTTCCCATCTCCGCCCGGCTGGTGGCCGCGCTGCTCGAAACGGCCGGCGCAAACCGGTGTTTGACGCTTGATCTGCATGCGGCGCAGATCCAGGGATTTTTCGATATTCCGGTGGACCACCTGTTCGCCACCCCGGTTTTGATCGATTATTTCAAGACGGTTAATATACCGGGGCTGACGGTGGTATCGCCGGACGCTGGCGGCGTGGAGCGGGCACGCGCGTTCGCCAAACGGTTGAACTCGCCGCTGGCCATCATCGATAAGCGGCGAGAGGAAGCCAACGTCGCCGAGGTGATGAATGTGGTCGGCGATGTGGCGGGGCGCAACTGCCTGCTGGTAGATGACCTCATCGATACGGCGGGTACCCTGGTAAAGGGCACCGAGGCGCTGATGGAGAAAGGCGCTGCCAGCGTTTCGGCCTGTGCGACGCACGCGGTGCTCTCGGGTCCGGCAGTCGAGCGGATCGAGGCATCGGAGTTGAGGGAAGTGGTTTTTACGAATTCGATTCCGCTCTCGGAAAAGGCGAAAAAGTCGCCGCGGATCAAATCGTTGTCGATCGCCAAACTGCTGGCGGAAGCCATACGGTCGATACACGAGGAGACTTCGGTCAGCGTTTTGTTTGTCTAGAGTTTGCGAAGAATGAACGGGCTCTCGAACCCACGTTAGCCGCAAGGTGAACCGGACTTCGACCCCGCAAGGAGAATGAAGTGAGAAAAGATATTACGGTAGATGCCGGAGTGCGCACGGCGCGCGGTAAGAACGAAGCACGCCGCACGCGCCGCGCCGGGCAGATCCCGGCCGTGGTGTACGGAGCATTCCAGGATCCGGTGAGTGTCGCGGTAGACCCGCGCGCCCTCCTCAAGATCATCCGCAGCGGTACCGGCTACAACACCATCTTTAACCTGGCCATCGCAGAAGGCGAGACCACGCCCGTCATGCTGGTGGATCAGCAGGTGGATCCCGTCAAGGGCACGCTGCTGCATGCCGATTTCAAACGAGTCGACCTCACCAAGCGTCTCCGCGTCACGGTGCCGGTGCACACCACCGGCGAGGCGGCGGGCGTCAAGGTGCAGGGCGGTCTGCTCGAAGTCATCACCCGCGCGATCGAAATCGAGTGCCTTCCGGACGACATACCGGAATCGTTCACGGTGGATGTCTCGGAACTGATGATCGGCCAGAGCAAGCGCGCGAGCGACGTCGGCGTTTCCGGCTCCATGAAACTGCTGAGCGCGCCCGACACGGTAGTGGCGCACGTGGTTGCGCTGCGAGCCGAAGAAGTTGCCGCCGCCACGCCGGAAGTTGCCGCCCCGGTAGCGGGCGCACCCGAGCCCGAAGTGGTGAAGAAGGGCAAGAAGGAAGAAGAAGCCCCGGCCGAGGAAAAGGGCAAGAAGAAGTAATCGGTCATGTTTCTGGTGGCCGGCCTGGGGAACCCTGGCGAGGAGTACGCGCTCACGCCGCATAACCTGGGCTTCCTCACGGTGGACCGGCTGGCCGAGCGGCACGGCATCCGCATCACCCGCAAAGATTCCAGGGCGCTCGTCGGCATGGGCGAAATCGACGGACATCCGGTGATGCTGGCCAAACCGCAGACGTTTATGAATCTCAGCGGCACTTCGCTCGCGCCGCTGATGGAGAAGCACTCGATCGAAATCGCGCGGTTTGTGGCGGTTTACGATGAGCTGGATCTGGCGTGGCTGGCTTTGAAGATCAAGCCTAAGGGTTCGGCGGCCGGGCATAACGGAATGCGGTCGCTGATTTCCAGCCTGCGGACGGACGAGTTCATGCGGGTGCGAATGGGGATTCATCCGGGCCATCCCATCCGGGATGGCGCGGAATTTGTGCTGGCGCCGTTCAAGCGCTCGCAAAGGAAGGAATTGGAGGAATTCGTCGACTACACGGCCGGCGCGGTTCGCTCCATAATTGCCGAAGGCGTCGAAAAGGCCATGACGAGGTTCAATCGTCGCGCCCCAGGCTTAAACACAGAGGAAGCATGAGGATTTACGAAGAGCTGTTCATAGTAAAGCCGGATGCGCCGGATGAAGAGGTCGACCAATTCGTCGAGCAGTTACGGACGCAATTGACGGCTGCCGGAGCTACGGTGGACAAAGTCGAGAAATGGGGCAAGCGCCGGCTGGCCTACAGGGTCGATAAGTACCGGGAAGGCACTTACGTGCTCTTCCAGTTCACCACCAGCCCCGAAACCGTCCAGGAATTCGAGCGGCGCCTGCGGGTTTCCGACATCGTGCTGAAATTCCTGACCGTGCGGATTGACGAGACGCTGAAGCGCCTGGAAAAGCGCAAGAAGGTCCGGGACAAGCGCGCCGCCCGGCGTGCCGCGTCCGCTCCGGCTGCCCCGGCTGCTCCGGCGCCCGGAGTGGCGGGTGCGCCTCCGGCCGCGCAACAGATTACCGAGCCGGCGCCGGCTATGCCGGGCCAACCGAAGGAGGGCTAAACCATGGCGGAATCGAGAGGAAGACCAGGCAGCGCCGCGCAGCGGCCGACCGGCGGCGACAAGGCTGTCGCCACGCAAAAGAAACAGTATTTCCGGCGCAAGAAGGTATGCCGCTTCTGCGTCGAGAAGATTGACGACATCAATTACAAGGACGTGAAGCTGCTTCACTCCTTTGTCGCGGAGCGGGGCAAGATCGTTCCCCGCCGCATTTCGGGCGTGTGCGCGCCGCACCAGCGCCGGTTGACGGATGCCATCAAGAAGGCACGCAACATCGCGCTGCTGCCCTTCGCGGCGTCGTTCTAGGGCGGGAGGAATTGGAAATGGAAGTCATTCTCAGAGAAGATATCGAGAGGCTGGGCAACCGCGGCGACGTCATCAAGGTCGCGTCCGGATACGCCCGCAATTTCCTGTTGCCCAAGCGCCTTGCCGTGGAAGCCAACGCGGCCAACAAGAAGATCGTGGAGCAGGAGCGCCAGGCGCACCTCCGCAAGGAAGCCAAGCAGAAGGGCGAGGCGGAAGATCTTTCCAAGCTGCTCACGGGCGTGAGCGTCACGATCGCGCAAAAGGCCGGCGAAAACGACCAGTTGTTCGGTTCCGTAACGTCCAAAGACGTCGCCGACGCGCTGGCCGGCCAGAACTTCACCATCGATCGCCGGAAAATTCACCTCGAAGAGCCCATCAAACAGCTCGGCGAGTACAAGGTTCCGGTTCGCCTGCACAAAGACGTAACAGCCGAAGTCACGGTCTTAGTCGTTAAAGAAGAAGACTAGCCCTTCGCACACAGAGCCGCGCCCAGGGGCAGGCCCGCTCCCTTACGGGCGCGGCTCTGTGGATTTCACTGCCACCACATCCACCGCAAACCCCGCGTCCATCGAAGGCAGCCCCTCAAACGTAAGCACGGTGCCCGCCGGAGGGTGATCCCCACTGAAAAACTCGCCGCCGATCTTGCTCACCTGGCCAGCCAGCCCTAAGGAGAGCGGGTAGTAGTGCGCGAAGGCAACGTCTTTCGGCGAGGCGCCGGCCTGTTCGAGGGATTTGCCGAGCCGCTCGAAGGCGAGCCGCGCATCCCGGTCCTGGTAGCCGAAAGAGATTTGGGTGCCGGTCAGCACGATTCTCGGCGCGGAGACCAGCGCCACACCCGACATCCCCGGCTCGCGCGGCATTCCCTTCGGATCGAGGAACGCCAGCGGCGGCCCGCCGCTTCCCCCGAGCCGCGCGACGGCTTCACAGGCAGAGACCGCCTGAGCCGGAGCGCGCTCGGCCTGCACATAATTCAAGGCTGCCCGCGGATACTCGGCCTCCACCAGCCCGCGCGTCGCGGCGAAATGATCGAGGGAGCTGAGGAAGCAGGTGACGCGCAGCACTCCGGCCGCTTCCGCCCCCGCCGCCTGGACCGCCTGGTGCAGCGAGGTCAAGGCCCTGGCGGTGAGCGGCGCCACCGGGTCCAACGGATTGGCGGAGGTTGCCGGATAAGCCGAAATAAAGGCCAGCCCGCCGGGGTTTACCTGCTTCTTCGCCGACACGGTCGCCTCGAGCACCACCTGGGCGCCCTCCAGCGGAAGCGCCCCTGCCCGGATCACGCTGAGCACGGGAAGGGGCTGCTTCCGGCCGGTGAAAACTTCGCTTACCAGGTCGCGGACGCGGCGCAGGTCGCCCGAGCCCGATACGAATGCGCGGATTTTCAGCACCGTGCCGCCCTGGCTGTTGTGCGCCAGATATTTCAGGGCGTCGCGGACCTGCTGCGAGAGCAGCCCTTTCGCGGAGAGAGGCGTAACCAGGAATGTGAGGCGCCCGGTCTCACCCTCGATCTCGTTGGGAAGTTCCTTGGGCAACTGAAGCGTCTGGGTCTCTTCTTCCTGCTTCTTCTTTTTTGGGGCCGGCAGGGCGACAATTGCCAGACCGCAAGCGATGGCGACCAGCCTGAAGACTCTCATATCGATCCCGCGCCCGCGCGGTGCGGGCTAGAATTGAAATCTTAGCACTCTATGAATTGCCGGCCCGCCGCAACAGCCGGCCAGGGGAGCCCGATGCCGCGTCAGACCAACGTGCAAATCCGCCGTCAGAGACGACGTTCCTCGCCGCTCGGCCGCTTCTGGTGGGCCGGCGTGGTCGCGCTGGCGCTTGCCGTGGCCGGCGCCTCGTACTACTTCCGCCCGCGATTTCAGAGCACACAGCCCGTCGAGGGCTACATCATGGACCCTTCCGCGCTCGACGGGGAGTACGCCCGCTGGCAGGGCAAGCCGCTCGAATCGGCCGAGGCCCGGTCGGGCTTCGAGCAGGCCACCGTCCGCATGCTGCACCGCGACTATGCCGGCGCCGCCGCGCTTCTCGAAGAGGTGGCCAAGGTGTCCGCCGTTCCGGTGGTGTACAACAACCTGGGCGTGTTGTACGCCCGAGTCGACGATCGCGCCCGTGCGGTGAACGCCTTCCGCCGGGCCCTGGCCCTCGATATTTCCTACGCTCCGGTGCGCGCAAACCTGCGGCGGCTGCGCGGATTCACCTCCGATGCAGCCGATCCGGTCACGCGCGAAATCGAGCCGAACAACAGCCTCATGCTGGCCAACGTGATTGCGCCCGATTCCGCGGTGGATGCGGAAATCGCCGCCGGCGTCGCCGATGTCGATACCTTCCGCGTCACCGCGCCGCCCGCTCCGCGCGACATCCTGGCCGTCGAAATCGTCAATCACTCGCCCGCCCTCTCGATCGGACTTCGCATCTTCGATTCGGATTTCCGCCTGACCGATTGGGGCAAGCCGCCGCAGCCGGCCGGGGCGTCTTTCACGCAATCACTCTCCCCGAACCCCGGCGCCACCCTGTATCTACAGCTCTGGGGAGGCTCGGAAACCGCCGGCGCCTATACCCTCAAGGTCCGGCCGACTCGCGCCTACGACGCCTTCGAGCCGGACGACGATATCTTCAGCGCGCATCCGCTCGCACCCGGCGAAGCCGCGGACGCGAATATCATGGACGCCATCGACACCGACTACTACTCGTTCCGCAGTCCGCGGTCCGGAACCGTGACGATCGAGATCCGCAACCGTTCCACCACCCTGATTCCGGCCCTCTCGATGTTCGCCCCGGACAAGAGCAATAGCGGGTTCGGGCCGGACCTGAAGACTCCGGGCGCCAACCTCGAGCAGACCATGAACGTGGAAGCCAACCAGACCTACTACGTGCAGGTCTGGGCGCAGGGAAACACCTCGGGCGACTACTCGATCCTCGTGCAGTGAGCTTCTGGCGGCCCTCCATCCAATGTGGTATGGTATGGCTGGATGGACTTATTCCGGCCAATCCTCCATAGCGATTCCGAGGTGCCGCTCTACCGGCAACTCTCGGAACAGATTGCCGCCAGGATCCGCTCGGGCGAACTGGCCCGCGGCGAGCGCCTGCCGGCGACCAGGGAATTGGCAGGCCAATTGGGTGTGAACCGGACCACGGTTTCCGCCGCCTACGAGATCCTGGAAGCCGAAGGGCTGATCGCCGGGCAGGTCGGACGGGGTAGTTTCGTGACCGGCGCCGCTCCACCGCTGGGCGGCGGCCCAGTGGACTGGAATGGCTTGCTCGAACATGGCGAAGCCCCGCCTGCCGGACCCGCGTTGGGCCGCGGCGTCATCAGTTTCGTGATGTCCCGCCCCTCCCGTGAACTCTTCCCCCTGGACGATTTCCGCGCCGCCGCGGACGCCGTGCTGGCCAGCGGCGACCTGGCCGACATTTTGCAGCTCGGCTCACCCAGCGGATACGAGCCTCTGCGGCGCCACCTGCTGGAGGAAGCCAGGGCGCAGCAACTGGCCGGCCCTTCCGACGACCTGTTGATCACCAACGGATGCCAGCAGGCGCTCGACCTCATCGGCCGGGTGCTGCTTCGTCCCGGAGACACGGTGGCGGTGGAAGACCCGGTCTACACCGGGCTGAAGAACCTGCTCTCAGGCATGGGAGCGCAGCTCGCGGGAATCCCGGTGGGACCCGACGGCATCGATCTGGCGCACCTGGAGCGCGTCCTGGAGCGCGACCGGCCGCGCTTTCTGGTGGTGACTTCGAATTTTCAGAATCCGACTGGCGCGACCCTGCCGCTCGAAGCGCGCCGCGCGCTGCTCGAAACCGCCCGCGCCGCGGCTGTCCCGGTGGTCGAAAACGACCCCTACGTCGAACTGCGGTATTCCGGCGAGCCGCTGCCGCCTCTCAAACAACTCGACGAGCACGCGGGCACGGTGCTGCTGCGCAGTTTCTCGAAAGTGAGCTTCCCCGGATTGCGAGTGGGCTGGGTGCTCGGGCCGAAACCTCTGCTCGACCGGCTGCGGCACGCCAAGGAATCCACCGATCTGCACACCGATCAGCTTTCCCAGGCCGTATTGCTGGAATTCGTCCGGTCGGGACGGCTGGAGGCCCATCGAAAGCGCGTGCTCGAAGCCGGCGCGGAGCAACTCGCCGCCGCCTTCGAAACCTGCCGCGGCTATTTTCCGCCGGGCACCCGCTGGACCACGCCGGAAGGTGGAATGAACATCTGGCTGCGGCTCCCCGAACCGCTGGATGCCGGGGAATTGCTGCCGGCGGCCCAGCAGGCGGGGGTCGCCTACCTGCCCGGCCGCTACTTCGCCGTCTCGCGCCTCGATCCGGGGGCGTTGCGTTTGAGTTTTGCCGGGCTCGCGCCGGACCAGATCCGGAGCGGCCTCAAGATCTTGGGAAAGTTGGTCGCGGGTGAGATCGAAAGCGCCAGGCGCAATTTTGAGCCGGCGCCCGCAATGGTATAGGGCGGAACAGCCGCCACAGGAGAAGAAGAAAATGTTTCAGTTTTCAAGTGAGCAATTCCGATTGAAAGTCGGCCTGGCCGAGATGATGAAGGGCGGCGTCATCATGGACGTCACCAATGCCGAGCAGGCCAAAATTGCGGAAGACGCCGGAGCTTCGGCGGTCATGGCCCTAGAGCGCGTGCCGGCCGATATCCGCAAGGAAGGCGGTGTGGCGCGCATGGCGGCCATCTCCAAAATCGAGGAGATCCAGAAGACCGTCAGCATTCCGGTGATGGCCAAGGCGCGCATCGGCCACTTTATGGAGGCGCGCATCCTCGAAGCCCTCAAGGTGGATTACATCGACGAAAGCGAAGTCCTGACCCCCGCCGACGAAGAGCACCACATCGATAAGAACGATTTCACCGTGCCGTTCGTGTGCGGCGCCCGCAACCTGGGCGAAGCGCTGCGGCGCATTGCCGAAGGCGCGGCCATGATCCGCACCAAGGGCGAAGCGGGCTCCGGCAACATCGTGGAAGCGGTGCGGCACATCCGCACCATCATCAAGGAGATGAAGCAGCTCACGGTGCTGGGCAAGGAAGAGTTGTTGCACGAGTCCAAGAACCTTCAGGCTCCGCTCGAACTGGTGGAGTGGGTGGCGGCGCACGGCCAACTGCCCGTACCGAACTTCTCGGCCGGAGGTATCGCTACGCCCGCCGACGCCGCGTTGGTGATGCAGTTGGGAGCCGAGGCGGTATTCGTGGGCTCCGGCATCTTCAAATCGAGCGACCCGGAATCGCGGGCCAAGGCCATCGTGAAGGCTGCCAAGAACTATCAAGACCCCGGGAAACTGCTCGAAGCCAGCCGCATGCTGGGCGATGCCATGCCCGGCCTGGACATAGCCAAGATGCCGGAATCGGAGCTCCTGCAAACCCGGGGCTGGTGATGAAAAGGGCCGGGGTGCTCTCGCTGCAAGGCGATTTCGCGGCGCACGGTGCTGCTCTCGAGCGCGCCGGCGCTGCCCCGGTGTTCGTGCGCCACCCGGAGCAACTCGAAGAGATCGACGGGCTGATCATCCCCGGCGGCGAGAGCACCACCATGCTCAAGCTCCTGCGTTTCGAAGGCTGGCTCGAGCCGCTGGCCGGGTTCGGCCGCCGCAAGCCGATGTTCGGCACCTGCGCGGGCGCCATTCTGATGGCGGAGCGCGTGGCCAACCCGGAGCAGGAGAGCCTGGCCCTGATGGATCTCGACGTGGAGCGCAACGCCTACGGACGCCAGGTGGATAGCCGGGTGGTCGAAATCGAGCCGGCGCCCGAGTTCACGCTGCGGACGGCCCCCGGCGGCTTGGAAGCCGTGTTTATCCGCGCTCCCATCATCCGGCGGGTGGGCGCCGGGGCCAGGGTGCTGGCGCGGTACAATGGAGATCCCGTGCTGGTGGAGCAGGGACAACACTTGGCAGCCACTTTTCATCCGGAGCTGACCGCGGACGCACGGGTCCACCGGCTTTTCCTGGAGAAGCTTTGAACGCTTTGAAGCGGGTTCTTTTTGTTTGTCTCGGAAATTCCTGCAGGAGCCAGATGGCTGAAGGCTTTGCGCGGGCCTACGGAAGCGACGTCATCATCCCGGCGAGCGCCGGGCTGACTCCGGCCGCTAGTGTCTCCTCCAACACGATCAGCGCCATGGCGGACAAGGGTCTGAACCTCAGGGACCATTTCCCCAAGCACATAAAGCACCTGGAGCGGGTGAAGTTCGATCTTGTGATCAACATGAGCGGCTTCCCGCTCGCCGTCATGGCCGGCGCCGAAGTGCGCGCCTGGGACGTCGACGACCCGGTTTGCATGGAATACGCGGACCACTGCGCGGTCCGCGACGAGATCGAGCGGCTGGTCATGGAGCTGATCCTCGAACTGCGCCGAGTGCAGCGGGCTCCCGATCTGCGCCGGTTCGGTTCCAGCCAGAACCGCTAATGCATTATCCGAAGCCGCTCGGCCCGCTTCCTCACGGTCGCGGCTCTGTGAGCGGGTGATCCGCTGCCAGCACAGAACCGCGACCGTGAGGAAGCGGGCCGACATCAGGCAAGGGTAAATGTCGGAATTTCCGCCGCAGACCGCTAACTCCATCCCGCGCGCTTCCGTACATCCAAGCCGACTGGCCCGGTGATTGCTGCCCTGACCGTGGAGGGTTTATGCGGCGACTGGTCTCGATCTTCTCTGTTTTACTTCTGACAGCCGGATTTCCGGTTATGGCGGGATACCGGACCGGCGCCCGTCCGGTTCACGAATGGGCAACGCTGCCGCCTGGAACTGTAGTTTCCGTCCGGACCATTCAACCGATCGACGCGAACGAGGCAGCCGAGGGGCGCACGTTCCCGGCGACGATTGCCCAGGACATCAGGAACCCCGAGGGGCGCGTGCTGATTCCGCGCGGGTCGCCCGCCACTCTGGTGATCCGCCGGGTCAGGGAGGGCGAAATCCGCAGCAGCGAGATCGTCCTGGCGCTCGATTCCATACAGGTTGGCCCGCACCACTATTCGGCCGTCTCGACGCCGGTTAAGGTCAGCGGTAAGCGGGGAATCGGGAAGAACGAACGGACGGCGAAGATGGTAGGAGGCGGAGCCGCGCTCGGCACCCTGATCGGCGCCATCGCGGGCGGCGTCGGGGGAGCGGCCGTCGGAGCCCTCGCCGGAGCCGCGACGGGCGGAGGCATCCAGGTTGCCACCAGGGGCCCCAGGGTCCGGGTGCCCGCCGAGACGGTGCTCAATTTTCGGCTCGAAGAGCCCATGCATC
Organism: Bryobacterales bacterium; assembly: GCA_963794265.1. Classification (GTDB taxonomy): domain Bacteria; phylum Acidobacteriota; class Terriglobia; order Bryobacterales; family Bryobacteraceae; genus CAWCDJ01. Next base: position 673,747 of record CAWCDJ010000003.1, on the reverse strand, counting down.
TCCGCGAAATCGGATGAAACGGGAGGTGAAAATCATGCCTGATTTGCAACAGCTTCGCGTCGCCATTCTGGCCCTGGACGGCTTCGAAGAGTGTGAGCTGACCGAACCCAGGAAAGCCCTCTTGGAAGCCGGTGCCAAAGTCGATGTCGTCTCCAAAAAGAACGGCCAAATCCAGGGCTTCCGCTCCTGCGACAAAACCGGAAAAGTGAAAGTGGACCGCACGCTCGATGAAGCGCGCGCCGGCGATTACGACGCCGTGTTTCTGCCGGGCGGAGCCTGGAATGCCGACACTGCGCGGGTGGAACCGCGGATCCGGCAGTTCCTGAGGGAGATGGATGGGGCCGGCAAACCGATCGCCGCCATCTGTCATGCCCCGTGGGAACTGATTTCCGCGGACCTGGTGCGCGGCCGGAAGTTGACCAGTTGGCCGACCATCCAGGACGATCTCCGGAACGCCGGGGCCGAGTGGCTCGATCGCGAGGTGGTTGTGGACGGGAACTTCATTACCAGCCGCGGTCCGCAGGATATTCCCACGCTCAACCGGGAGATGCTCGCGCTGTTTTCCCGGATCCCGGAGGGAGTCCGGCCGTAATCGGAGCCAACGTTCCGATTCCCTCATTTTTCGCGCGATTTTCGTCTGCGTTCGCACCCGGACCCGCGGCCGGCATGCCGCTTCCGGGTTTATGGTTGGAACAGGCTACCGGGCCACAGGGAGATCGATCTCATGCGAGTGATTCCACATCGTACTCGTGCCGTGAACATCACGCAGGCCGAGCGAATCGTGTCGGCCATCGGGGGCGGCATTCTGGCCGCCGCTGGAATTAAGAAGCGCGGCCCTGCCGGGCTGTTTCTGGGGGCCGCCGGCGGCGAACTGCTGCGCCGGGGCCTTACGGGCCACTCCTACTTCTACGAGGGGATCGGCATCCGCACGGCTCCCCTGGGGCAGGGACAATCGATCAGCGTGCCCTATGAGTTGGGAATTCGGGTGGATGAGGCCACCACCATCGAAAAGCCGCGAAGCGAAGTCTACCGCTACTTCCGCAACCTGCAAAACCTGCCGCGATTTATGAAACATGTGGAATCGGTCCGCGACCTCGAAGGCAACCGCTCGCACTGGGTGGTCCGCGGACCGGCCGGGCGGCGCGTGGAGTGGGACGCCGTGGTGCACAACGAAGTCCCGGACGAGCGGATCGCCTGGCGCACCCTGCCGGGGTGCGATGTGCAGAGCGCCGGCACCGTGCTGTTCCGCGATGCCCCCGGCGGACGCGGAACCGAGGTGAGCGTCGAACTGCAATACAATCCACCCGCCGGAATCCTGGGAGCGGCGGTGGCGCAATTGCTGGGAGACGAGCCCGGCCTCAAATTGCGAGAGGACCTGCACCGCCTGAAGCAGATCCTGGAAATCGGCGAGATCCTCACCACCGAAGGCCAGGCTTCCGGACGCAGGCAGCCGGTGCGCCGCGGCGAAGACACCGTCGACGTGGCCTCCGAGGAGTCGTTCCCGGCCAGCGATTCGCCGGCCTACCGCTTGTAAGCAGGGGCGGCCCCGGCCTGCCCCAGGGAGGAAGCATGAAAGCAGTCTGCTGGTATGGAGCGCACGATGTGCGCACGGAAACCGTTCCGGAACCGGCCATCCTGAACCACGGCGATGCCATCGTCAAAATCAACCTGACCGCGATCTGCGGCTCCGACCTGCATCTCTACGGCGGCTACATTCCCGGCATGGAAAAGGGGGACATTCTCGGTCATGAGTTCATGGGCGAGGTAGTGGAGGTCGGCCGCGACGTTCGCAACCTGAAAGCCGGCGACCGGGTGGTGGTGCCGGCCACGATCTGCTGCGGCCGCTGCTTCTACTGCAAGAAGGGGCTCTGGTCCCTGTGCGACAACAGTAACCCGAATTCCACCCAGTGCGAGAAGGCGTTCGGGGCAAGCACCGCCGGGCTTTTCGGCTATTCCCACCTCTTCGGCGGATTCGCCGGCGGCCAGGCGCAGTACGCGCGCGTGCCGTTCGCCGACGTGGGTCCGCTGAAAATTCCCGAGGGCTTGCGCGACGACCAGGTTCTGTTCCTTTCCGATATCTTTCCGACGGGCTTCCAGGCGGCGGAGAACTGCGATATTCAGCCCGGGCACATCATCGCGGTGTGGGGTTGCGGACCGGTAGGGCAGTTCGCCATCCGCAGCGCTTTCCTGTTGGGAGCCGAGCGGGTGATTGCGATTGACGGCGTGCCGGAGCGCCTCGAGATGGCGCGCCGGGGCCGCGCGGAAACCATCGACACCGGGGAGTGGGAGGTGCTGGAGCGCCTGAACGAGCTTACCGGCGGCCGCGGTCCCGATGCCTGCATCGACGCCGTCGGCATGGAAGCCCACGGTGCGTCGATCGACGCGCTCTACGACCGCGCCATGCAGGCGGTCGGGATGGAGGCGGACCGTTCCGCGGTGCTTCGCCAGACCATCCACGCCTGCCGCAAGGGCGGCACTATTTCGATACCCGGCGTCTACGGCGGCGTCATCGACCGATTCCCCATGGGCGCCGCCTTTGGCAAGGGGCTGACGTTCAAAATGGGCCAGACTCACATGATCCGGTACATGAAGCCACTGCTCGAACGGATCCGTCGAGGCGAGATCGATCCGAGCTTTTTGATCACCCACCGCTTCCCGATCGACCGCGCGGCCGAGGCGTACCGGATGTTCGCACGGCACGAAGACCGCTGCGTGAAGGTGGTGATGCAGCCGAACTGAGAGTATGCTCCCGCACAAGGGGTGGTCGCTTGCAGTTACCGTGCGGGAGGCAACGACTCATGCTTTTGTTGCTTATTCTACTGATAGTGATTCTGTTCGCAGCGGCTCCGGCTTGGCCTTACAGCCGCGGATGGGGATACTATCCGAGCGCCGGCATCGGCCTGGTGGTGCTGATTCTAGTCATTCTGCTGCTGATGGGGCGGATCTGAACCCGCCCTTCCCCCGGTCCCCTGCGCACCCCGTGCCCCTTGCAGACGGTAGCCGTTTCCGTAATAATACGGCTCAGATCATTTTTACAGAGTTAGTATGGTTGCCTCACCGACAGGAGTCCGGTCGTGCGAAAGTCGCTGGTAGCCGCGCTGGCGGCGTGTGCCGAGACGTCTTTGCGCCCCAGGGCGCGCCGCTTTCTGGGCGGCCTCTCTTTCGACGAACTGCAATTCATCGCCGGGTTCTTCGGAAGCTGGATCGTCGAGACGCATGCCGGATGCGGAGTGCCGCCCCGCGTCGAGGCCGTTCCGGGGTGGGGCGACGGCCCGGCTTCCGACCTCGACCACAAACTGATTCTGGTGCAGGAGTACCTCAGCCACACCGGGTTGTTCGGCTTCGCCGCGGACCAACCGCGCCGCCTCGAATCAGCGCACTGACGACCGGAGCGTGGGCGCCGGATTCACATAGATTTCCAGCCACTGGCCGTGGCGTGTAAATCGTGCACACGGAGGAAACGGGACGCCAGCCCGCAGTTGCCGCGGCCCGGCCGCCGGGTGGTAGCCGCAGCAGTCCCGAAAGAGCGTGCGCACGGGCTTCCATTCGATCAGGTTGAACCCGGGATTCCAGTCGCGGGAATAGGCGATCAGCACGTGGACACGGCTCCACTCCACACGCCGAAGTTCAGCCGGCGAAAGATCGGGCAGCGTCCGAACGGCCATGGGGCGCGAGACAAACCCTAACGGCGGCCGGGTCAATTCGGCGGAAAGCGGCCAGATCGTATAAATGCCGCCGGTCAGATGGCGGCTCTCCAGGTATCCGGCGGCATCCGATTGAAGTTTCAGAAAGTCGACGAAAGCCAGGTTGTTCTCGTACGGAAACGGGTACGGAGGGTTCACGAAATTATTGATGCCCAGGCCCGCCAGCAGCGCCAGCACGGCCGCCGCTTCCGCCTTTCGGGGCAGCGCTTCCACCCCGGCGGCAATGGCCGCGTAAACCACCGGCAGCACCGGCAGCAGGTAGCGCTCGAGGACGGCTCCCCCCAGAACCGTAACCAACGCTGCCTGCGCGGCGGATGCCAGGAACACCACCCGCCAGGCGCGCGTCCGAAACATCCCGCGCCTCTTCCAACCGTACAGGATGGCCGCCCATCCCACCCACCGCAGGTCGGCGAAGCACAGAAAGTACACACGCCGCGCCGCCGCCAGGCCCAGGCGGACGGGGTCGAGCGGGTAATAGAGGTTGTATTCGAGGAACCCGGGGTTACCTGCCCAGAAACCGGCCTGCCGGTAGAGCACGGCGACCCACGCCAGCAGGGCCGCGCCCGGAACAGCGAACAGCAGCGCGTCTTTCCATCGACGCTCCCAGGCCAGCCAGAGGCCAAGAACCGCCGGCACCGCCAGGCCGGTTTCTTTCACCAGCACCAGAACGACGCACGCCGCGGCGGAGAGCGCCATCCGCTCTTCGAGAAATAACAGCAGCGCCAGGGTCGCCATCAGCATGGCGGGAGCATCCAACTGAACCAGCATGCTTTGCGCGAAGAATAGCGGGGAAACCAACAACATGCCGGCCGCCAGAAGCGCCGTCCGCACCGCGCCCCCGGCCAACTTTAGCGCCAGCAGAAAGGCGGCCGCCAACCCGCCCGAAGCGGCCAACAGCATGGCCGCGCGGCTTACGGCTGGGTGGCAGCCGGCCAGCTTCCAGACAGCCGCGACAAAGGCCGTGACCAGCGGTGGATGGATATTCGGAAGCGCCGAATGAGGAACCCAGGAGCCTTGATGGAACAGGTCGAGAGCCTGTGGAATGAACTGGCCCGCCTCATCCCAGAAGTAGGGCAGCCCCAGCAACCGGAAATGAGAGGCGAACATCGCCGCGGCGCAAGCGGAGAACAGGATGGCGGCATCCGCCACGCGGCCTTGCGTGCTTCTCCCCGCGCCGGCAGGCATAAATGACGTTACTGCACGATGCCCCCCGCATTTTGGGGCTCCAGCCGGATCTCGCCAAAAGCGGTTTCGTATTGGGTCACGTTCTGTTGCAGCACGTTCAGCAAAGCCTTGGCCTGCTGGGGGCTCACGTAAATCCCCTGAAAATTCTGAATCGCCACGCTTTCGGGGGCTGTCTGATTCACCCGGCCAAACAGCAGCAGGAAGTCCCACAGATTGACGCGCACCTGAACGCTGTTGGCATAATTCTCCCGGTAGTCGGGCGTCTGCGACAACTGGATCTTGGGAGCGGGCGGCTGAGTCATAGTTATCAGGGTAGCATTCAGGCTGCGCGCGGGAGCCGCTCCCGAATCGCTTGTGCGCGCCCCTGCGCTCCGCTGGTACTCTGGCTCACCGGATCGATCAAGAATCTTTACGAATTTGGTACAACCCGTGCCATGCAAACTGCGTCCGATGAAGTGAGGCGAATCAGTCATGAGTGCACTCATTGAGAATCGTTTTAAAGGGCAGGTTCACTGTCCAATTTGTACACACACTGTACCCGCCGACATCGACCTGAAAGGAAAATATCCCCGGGTCGCGAAGGGGCAGCGGTGTCCCCGCTGTGGGTCTTCGCTGGATGTGGCGGTAGTGATCCAAGTTCCCGAAGCGGCGTAACGGTAGTTCCATTACCCCGGTAGGGAAGTGGTCCGGCAGGCAGCGTGTGTGCCATAGTGGAGTTAGGCACTGAATGAAACGTAAGGGAACAAAACCGGAGCCCGTGATACCGGCAGGGATGCTGGAAGAGGCGAAGCGGTCCGTTTCCGCTGACAACCTGAAGAAATTGACGAAGTGCGGGGTCTGCGGAGGCGAGACGACGGATTTAGGGGCTGAGCCCCTATGCTGGGTGTGCCGCCGTCTGAAGATCAGCGCGTGGCGGGAGATCGACCAGCAGATGCCGGTTCAGGAATAGCAGCGTCGGGGGTCAGCGGTTTGCCTCGATCGCGTTGGCTACGTCCTCCCACTCTGCCATCAGGGATTTGAGTTCCGTGCGGCGGGTTTCGATCAGAGCGGACAGGCGCTGGGTTTCCTCGATGCTGACGAAGCTCCCCAGGGAGACTTCGCAATCCGCAATTTCCGCTTCCCTGCGCGCGACTTCTTCCTCGATTTCGCCTTGCCGTTCCTTCATTTGACGCAGCTTGATAGGGTTCAGCCGCCGCTCCGGCCGGGCGGTTTCCGTTTCGGCTTCGGGTGCCTGACCCTGGCCGTCCGGCTCCGGTTTCACTTCTTGGGATGCGCCCACCGGCATCGCGCCGCCTCCCTGCTTCCGCCAGAGATAATCCTCGTAATTACCGGGAAAGACGTGCACCCGGCCGTTCTCCACCTCGAAAATCCGGGCAGCCAGCTTGTCGATGAAATAGCGGTCGTGAGAGACGAAGACGACGGTGCCAGTGAACTCCTGCAAGGCGTCGAGCAGCACATCCTTGGCGCGCATGTCCAGGTGATTCGTCGGCTCGTCGAGGAGCAGGAAGTTGGAGGGCATCATGAGCATGCGGGCCAGCGCGTAGCGGTTCCGCTCGCCGCCCGAAAGCACTCCAATGGTTTTGAACACGTCGTCTTCGGAGAACAGGAAGCAGGCCAGGATGCTGCGCAGTTCGGTATTCGAGGCGCGCGGCGCGACGGTCGCGAGATCGTCGATCAGCCGGGCCGAAGGGTCGAGTTCCTTATATTGGTCCTGCGCAAAATAATCCGGCTGGGCGTTGTGTCCCAGGACGTAATTTCCGGCGGTGACCGGCTCCACGCCGGCCAGAATCTTGATGAGGGTCGATTTGCCGGCGCCGTTGACGCCCACGAGGGCGATGCGGTCGCCGCGTTCGATGAAAAACCGGGCATCCGCAAACACGGGGTAATCGCCATAGCTCTTGGCCACATCCTGGAACTCCGCCACGATGCGGCCGCTCGGTTTGGGCTGGGGGAAGGTGAAGTGGATGCTCTTCTCTTCAGCGGGTATCTCGATGCGCTCGATGCGCGCCAGTTCCTTGATGCGGCTTTGCACCTGCTTGGCCTTGGTGGCCTGGTAACGGAACCGGTTGATGAAGGCCTCCAGTTGGCGGATGCGGTCCTGCTGGTTTTCGTAGGCCGCCGTCAATTGCGCCCGGCGCTCCGTTTTTTGTTGCTCGTAGCGCGAGTATCCGCCGGTGTAGAAGTGAATGTTCCGGTTCCAGAGCTCCACGATTTTGCGAACCGTCACGTCCAGGAAATACCGGTCGTGAGAGACCAGGACAAAGGCGTGAGGATATGCCGAGAGGTAATCTTCGAGCCAGTTGCGCGCTTCGAGGTCCAGGTGGTTGGTGGGCTCGTCGAGCAGCAGCAGGTTGGGTTTCTCGAGCAGCAACTTGGCTAGGGCGATGCGCATCTGCCAGCCGCCGGAGAATTCCTCGGTGCGGCGCTTCCAGTCGCGCTGCGGAAAGCCCAGGCCCGAGAGCACGGTACCCACCTGAGCTTCGATGGCGTAGCCGTCGTGGGCGCGGAATTCCGACTCGGCGCGGTGGAAGCGGTCCGCCACCTGGGCGTACTCCGGCCCCGCGGGGTCCAATTCGGCCATTTTCCGGGTCAGGCTTTCCTGCTCGTCCTCGAGAGCGCGCAAACTCGCGAAGACAGTCATGCACTCGGCGAACACGGTCCGCCCCGAAAGCGAGAGGCCGTCCTGGGGAAGGTAGCCGAGGCTGACACCCTTCTGAGTGGTGAGGCTGCCCGAATCGAGCCCCTCCAGGCCGCATAACACCTTCAACAGGGACGTTTTGCCGGTGCCATTGGCGCCCACGATGCCAGCCCGCTCGTTGGAAGCCACCAACCAATCGACGTTTTCGAACAGGATTTTAGGGCCGTACCGTTTGCCGGCCCCGTTGAGTTGAATCATGGAGAGCTAAAGCTCATTCTACCCGGCGGCGGGGTGTCCTTGCGAACGAAGGGCTCCGGAACGCGGGGCCCGACGTGCCGCGTCACCGGAGCCCGAGACAGGGGAGAAGGAAATGCTTCTGGACACCTGTCACTGTTAAAGACGCGGCCGGTAGAAATCCGGTTATAGCCAGTAACCCCAAGAACCGGTGCTCAGCACATAAGCCGCCAGGCACGCGTTGGTGGTAGCGTGCGCCAGGATGCAATCCGCCAGGCTTTTTGTGCGGATCACCCACCAATTGTAAATGATGCCAGCGGCCAAACCTACTTCCCAATAAGGCCCGTGTTCGGAGGCGAACAGAATCGCCACCACCCAGAATGCGGAGCGCACGTACGAACCGAGCGGAACTTTGAGGAAGTTCTGGTCCACCAGCCAGCGCATGAGCCATCCCCGCCAGAAAAGCTCCTCCAGGATCGGAACCACCAACGAGCCCCCGACCACCCGCACCGCGAGGAACGGCAGATTGGTTCGGAGCCACACCGGGATGGTGCTGGCGGCCGACCCCACCAGCGGATTCTCGAACAGCACGCCGTGGCGGTAGTTGAGAAGCAGGTCGGGGACGATCCACAGGAAGAACACGGCAACGCCCACCAGCACGCTGCGAATTGGGAAGACTTGGCGCAGGTTGAGGTAAGGCCGGCTGAAAATCAGGAGGGCGGCCACAACAGCGCAAAGACGGAGCGGATAGAGAATCGCCGGCGAGAGGCCCATCAGGCGTTCCACGGCGAGCGCGGCAATATACAGCGCAAAGGGCGCCGTGAAGCCCAGTGTGGCTTTGCGGAGGTCGGAAACCGGCGATTCCAGGGTAACAGTCTTCAGCGCAGACACGAAATTGCTATTTTACCGCGGCGGCGCAGCGCCCGGTCAGCGGTTGCGCCGGGTACTCGAAGGAGGCTTGGCGTCAATTACGGGGATGAGGCAGGTGCGTGTGTCGGCTGCGGGCTGCCTGGCGGTACGGTCGGCCAGTTCGCGGTTCAAGGTTGCGATGAACTCCTGGATCTGCGACTGCATTTCGCCCATCTTCTCGCGCATGTTGAGAATGATCTCGACTCCCGCAAGATTCACTCCCAGATCCCGCGTCAGGTGCAGGATGACTTCCAGGCGCTCGACGTCGTCATCGGTGTACAGCCGCGTGTTGCCTTCGCTGCGGGAAGGCTTGAGCAGCCCCTCCCGCTCATATAATCTCAGTGTCTGTGGATGGATGCCGTACTGCTCCGCCACCGCGGAAATCATGTACGCCGCTCTGGACCTGGACTTTGCCATTTCCTCAAATCTTAGACCAAACTTCGGCCCGCGGATCCTCCGGATGCAGTTTCCCGAGCTCTTTGAGGAGTTCGCGCGTGCGCTCGTCGCGCGGATCCGGCGCTTCGATCGCAACCTCCACAATCTGGTCGCCGCGCTGCCCGGTCCGCGCGTTCAGAACCCCTTTTTCCCGCATGCGGAAACGCTGGCCGTTGCGCGTCCCCTGCGGGATTTTCAGCAGCGTGCGCCCGTCGATGGTCGGCACTTCCACTTTCGAGCCCAGGGCCGCTTCCCATACGGCTACCGGCACCTTGATTTCGATATCGTCGCCTTCGCGATGGAAAAATGGGTGATCTTCCACCCTGGTGGTGATGTACAAATCACCCGGCGGCGCGCCGTGCGTGCCGGCGTTCCCCTTTCCCGGGACCCGCAGCCGGGAACCGTTGCGGGCGCCGGGCGGGATGCGGATTTCCACGCTTTCGGTTCGCGTCACGCGCCCTTCCCCGGCGCAGGTGGGGCAGGCATTGCGCAGTTTGCCGGTACCTCCGCAGCGCGGGCAAGTGAGGTTGAACCGCATGGCGCCCGCCATCTGAGTGACGTTGCCGGTGCCCTTGCACTGCGGACAAACCACTTCGCCGCCTCCCGTGGACCCGGTTCCATGGCAGGTACCGCAGACCTCGTAACGGTTGATGTTCAGGCGGGCTTGCGTTCCCTTGATGGCCTGCCAGAAATCGATATCCATCACGTACTCGAGATCGTTGCCTTTTTCCGGCTCTGCCTCGGGTGCTGCGCCCCGGCTCCCGAAAAACTGGGAGAAGATATCGCGGAATCCGCCGGCGCCTCCAGCAGCGCCTCCCGGAGCGCCGCCCGGGGCCTCCCCGGCAGTGCGGCGCCCCCCTCGACCGCCCGCCCCGGAGAAAAACTCCGAGAAATCGAACCCGCCGAAATCCATGTTGGGATTGGCGCCCTGCCCGGCGCCCCCGCCCGGCGCTCCCGCAAAGCCGTTCTCCGAATAGAAGCCGACCTGGTCGTACATCTGGCGCTTCTTGGGATCGCTCAAGACGTCGTACGCCTCCTGGACGCTCTTGAACCGATCCTCGGCAGACTTGTCCCCGGGGTTTAAATCCGGGTGATACCTGCGCGCCAGCTTCCGGTACGCCTTGCGAATATCGTCCACGGAAGACTGGCGCCCCACCCCGAGGGTGTCATAGTAATCGTTCTTGGGGGCAGACATAAATAGACGTTTGGGGCCGGTCGCCGGCCGGCCCCTGGGTTCCCCTACTTCTTGTCGTCGACGTCGACGAACTCGGCGTCCACGACGTCGTCCTTACCTTTGCCTCCCTGTTCGCCGGCTCCCGGACCGCCGTCTCCCTGGGGAGGAGGCGGGGCGCCGCCCGGCTGTGAAGAGGCTTTGTACATCGCTTCGGCCAGCTTGTGGCTGGCCGTGGTCAGGCGGTCCACCGCCGAGTTGATGCGGTCCGGATCGTTCTCCGCCATGGCCTTCTTGGTTTCCTCGAGGGCGGACTCGATCTCCTTGGCCTGCTCCTCGCTGACCTTCGAACGATGCTCTTTGAGCGTCTTTTCCACGTTGTAGACCATCGCATCGGCGCGGTTGCGGGCTTCGATCGTATCCCGCTGCTTGCGGTCGTCCGCGGAGTGCGATTCGGCGTCGCGGGCCATCTTCTCGACCTCGTCCTTCGAAAGTCCGGAAGAGGAAGTGATGGTGATTTTCTGTTCGTTGTTGGTCGCGCGGTCCTTGGCGGTGACGTTGAGGATTCCGTTGGCGTCGATATCGAAGGTCACCTCGATTTGCGGCACGCCGCGCGGCGCCGGCGGAATATTGCCGAGCTGGAAAACGCCCAGCAGGCGGTTATCCCGGGCCAGGGCTCGTTCCCCCTGGTACACCTTGATCTCGACCGACGGCTGGCTGTCGCTGGCCGTCGAAAAAACGTCGGTCTTGCGGGTCGGAATGGTGGTGTTGCGGTCGATCAACTTGGTGAACACGCCGCCCATGGTTTCGATTCCGAGCGACAGCGGAGTCACGTCGAGCAGCAGCACATCCTTGACTTCGCCGCCCAAAACGCCGCCCTGAACGGCCGCACCAACCGCCACCACTTCGTCCGGGTTCACGCCCTTGTGGGGTTCCCGGCTGAAAAGGTCCCGGACCACCGATTGGATCTTCGGCATCCGCGTCTGGCCGCCCACCAGCACGACTTCGTTGATCTGCGCCGGAGTCAGGTTGGCATCCTGCAAGGCCTGCTTGCAGGGACCGACGGAGCGCTGGACGAGATCTTCCACCATCTGCTCCAGCCGCGCGCGGGTGAGTTTCAGTTGCAGGTGCTTCGGACCGGTGGCGTCGGCCGTAATAAACGGCAGGTTGATTTCGGTTTCGAGCAGGGTGGAAAGCTCCATCTTGGCTTTCTCGCCGGCCTCTTTGAGGCGCTGCAAAGCCATCTGGTCGCGGGAAAGATCGATGCCGTTGTCCCGCTTGAACTCGGCTACGATCCAGTCGATGATCCGCTGGTCGATGTTGTCGCCACCCAGGTGGGTGTCGCCATTGGTCGATTTCACTTCGACCACGCCATCGCCCACTTCCAGGTTCGAGATGTCGAACGTACCGCCGCCGAAATCGTAGACCGCTATGGTCTCATTGGTCTTCTTGTCGAGCCCGTAAGCCAGAGCGGCCGCGGTGGGCTCGTTGATGATCCGCATGACCTCGAGACCGGCGATCTTGCCGGCGTCTTTCGTGGCCTGCCGCTGGGAATCATTGAAGTACGCCGGAACGGTGATGACCGCCTGCGTAACCTTCTCTCCCAGATAGGCTTCCGCCGCTTCCTTCAGCTTGCCGAGAATCATGGCCGAGATCTCGGGCGGCGAATACTTCTTGCCCATGATCTCGATGCGGGCATCGTTGTTCTCGCCGCGGACGACCTTGTAGGGCACCATCTTCATTTCTTCGGTGACCTCGTCGTACCGGCGCCCCATGAAACGCTTGATCGAGAATACCGTATTCTCCGGGTTGGTGATGGCCTGACGCTTCGCCACCTGGCCTACCAGCCGCTCCCCGGTCTTGGTAAATGCCACGACCGAAGGGGTTGTGCGCGAACCTTCCTGATTGGGGATGACCGTGGGCTGGCCGGCTTCCATGACGGCCACAACCGAGTTGGTGGTTCCCAGGTCAATACCGATTATCTTTCCCATGTTTTTGAAAAGCCTCCCTCGAGAATTCCTTTACGATGGCAGCGCCGCCGGAGGGCGGCTGTTTAGTTCAACTCCATTATGGAACCTTAGTGTTACATTGTCAAGTTTCCTGAGAGCTGAATTGACCTGATACCGAGACCGCTGCACTTGGTTCGCCAAAAAGCCCTACTGCGGCGTGAATTGGAACACGCCGATTCCCATGCTCTTCAGAAACTGCTCGACGGTTTGCCAGCCTTGGGGCGAGAGTTTCGCCTTCAGGTCGTCCAGGCCCGTCTTCAAAGCAGACTGCCGGCCGGTATTGAGGGCGCGGGATTGCTGAAGGTCGGGCGGCGTGCCGGCGATGCGGGCGGCATCCTGCAAGCGCTGCGCGGAGGCCTGGATATCGATCAGTTTGGCGTGCACCGATTCGATCACCTGGAGGAAAATCTCCCGGTCGGCCGGCTTGAGCAGTTGGCTCACTGGATCGTGGGGACCGGGCGGGGGGCCGTTGACGATGGAACCGTCGCTCGCGTGGTAGTGAGCGGGCGCGCTGGCGTCGGCCATGCGAATCAGGCTCTCGAAGCGCACCTCCATGGGGACTTCCCGGATCGGCTGGAATCCGGACCTCTGCGGGACTCCGTAGCGGGCTGGGGCGAACACCTCCGGCAGGGTCACGGCCCGGGCGACATCGTCGCGGTGCATGATCCACCACTCCTTCCAGAATTGGATATCGCGGTGCTCGAGTTCGGCGTCGTTCAAGGGCGAATGGTTGGGACAGGAAGCGGACATCGCCGGACTCCAGAAGGCCGTGCCGGCCAACCCGGGGGTGCCTGGCGGGGGGCCTAGAAGCTGGCAGAAGCTCATCAGCACGCTGTCGCGGACGCCCGGATCGGGGCTGTCGAGCATCACCATGAAGTACGGCAGAAACTCCGGGCGGCGCGTGCGGGCCAGCGCGAAGGCCAAACCGCCTTCGATGCCCGGCAGAGGAGTTTCGCTGAGCGCGATGCGGGCCAGCGCGTGGGCTGCGGGCAGATCCTTGCTCAAATCGAGACCCATGAGGATGGGGGGCGCCGGATGCAGCGCGTCGAACGTCGCCACGATGTAGGGAAGATCCCGCTCAAGGTCGAAGACGGCGGAGGCGTCTCCGGCCCTGAGGCGGCCGAAAATACCCACGGCTTCCAGATTCAGGTCGGGCATGCCGGAAAACCGGCGGTAGACCTCCAGGGCCGCGGGCTCATTCAGCGACTGGAGAGCTATCTGCAAGGCCTGGAACGTGTTGCGGGTTTGGACCCAGGCCGGGAGAACGCCGCTCAGGGTAGCCTCCGGCCGGTGCGGGGCGAAATCGGGGGCATGCTGCGCCACCAGGTCTTCCATGGCGGCGTCAATCTCGCGGGCGATCCTGGTCTGGAGCGGTTCGGTCTCCGCATAGACCGGCGCGGTCGAGCCGAGCGGCAGAAAACTGCCGCCCACAGGCGTCAGGAAGCCGGCCTGTAAGGGTTCGAGCGCGCCCTCCGCATTCCTCCTCAGGAACCACAGGCCGCGAACCAGAGGTACTTTCGTAGTGACGGCGGGGGGTTCATACGCAGCCGGCCGGTAGTTCCACTGAAGGTGGAGATCCGATTCCGGAGCGATGCCGCCGCTCAGGATCCGCACCGTGTGGAGGGTTGCCTTCACCGTGACTTGGGAGCCGGAATCGACGGCCGATCCGGCCGTAATGTCCGCTACCAGGACGTCGGCGGCGCTTTCCAGGGTGTCTGTAAAGTTCCACCCGCTGTGCGAGGAATAGCTCTGTGCCGAGGCGCAGGCGGCCAGGACCAGAACGGCAGTAAGTTTCATGGCCTCTTATGAATTATAGAGGCTTGCCCGATGCCTTCTGCGATGCGACCCCCACAGAGCCGCGACCGTGAGGGAGCGGGCAGCAGATTACGTGTAGAAGCTCAGCGCATTGTCGCCCTGACGCACCAATCGGCTGCGCCGCAGAGGCCCGTGTTCGCCGGGAAGCGCCAGGCGAACGGAGTGCTGCACCACAATGAGCGGGGGCGGAGCCTGCGCCAGCAGGTCGAGCGCGGCGGTATATTCACGCTCCAGGTCATACGGCGGGTCGAGGAAGACAACGTCCGCGGGATATCGGGGGAGCGTCAGGAGCACCGGACCGGCCACCACCGTGGAGCGGCTTTCGAGCCGCAACCCGGCGAGATTCTCCCGGATGGTTTCGATGGCGCTCCGGCTGCGCTCAAGGAACCAGGCGTGCGCCGCCCCGCGGCTGAGGGCTTCGATTCCCATGGCGCCGGTTCCGGCATAGGCATCCAGGAAGCGCGCGGCGTGGATACGCGCCTGCAGGATATCGAACAGAGTCTCGCGCAGGCGGTCGGGCGTGGGGCGCGTGGCGGCCCCGGGAATGCTCTTCAGTTTCCGCGAGCGGAACTCGCCAGCGATGACGCGCATCAGCCCACCGTCACCAGGCCGTAGCGGCGCTGCCAGTGGTCGCGGATGTAGGCCACGGCGCCGCGCAGGTCTTCTTCCGAAGGCGGCCGCGCAATGAAGTCGACTGCCTCGCGCCGCGCGATTTCGAGGATGTCGGCGTCGCGCAGGATATTGGCCACCCGCAGGGAGGGGAGGCCGGATTGTCTGGTCCCGAAGAATTCGCCCGGGCCGCGTAATTTGAGGTCCATTTCCGAAATATGGAAGCCGTCGGTGGATTCGACCAGCGTGCGAATGCGCTCGCGCGCCGCGTCGTTCATCTTTTCCGTGACCAGGATGCAGTAGCTCTGGGCGGCGCCGCGGCCCACGCGCCCGCGCAACTGGTGCAACTGGGCGAGCCCGAAGCGTTCAGCCTGCTCCACCACCATCACGGTGGCATTCGGCACATCCACGCCGACTTCGATGACGGTGGTCGAAACCAGAATTTTGGTTTGACCTTCCTTGAAGCGCTGCATCACGGCTTCCTTCTCGTCGCCGCCCAGGCGTCCGTGCATCAGGCCGACGGCAAGATCGGGAAAGACTTCGCGCGAGAGGTGTTGGTGCATCTTCTGCGCGGCTTTCATGGCCTGGGTTTCCGACTCTTCGATGACCGGGTAGACCACGTACGCCTGGCGGCCCTCCTCGATCTGCCGCTTGATGAAGCTGTAGGCCTGCTCGACGGCGTCGGCGGTGTAGTGTTTGGTGAGGATGGGCTTGCGGCCGGGAGGAAGCTGGTCGATCACGGAGACGTCCAGGTCTCCGTAGAGCGTCATCGCCAGGGTGCGGGGGATGGGGGTCGCGGTCATCACCAGCACGTCCGGCGTTACGCCTTTCCGCACCAGGCCCAGGCGCTGCAGGACGCCGAAACGGTGCTGCTCATCAACGATGGCCAGGCCCAGCCGTTTGAATTCGACGTCCTTTTCGAGAATGGCATGGGTTCCGACCACCACGTGGGCCAGCCCTTCGGCCACCAGTTTCTTGAGCTGCCCCTTTTCGCGTGCAGTGAAGGAGCCGGTGAGCAGCACTGTGACATACCCGAGTTTCGAAAGGATCTGGCGGAAATAGAAGCCGTGTTGGGCGGCCAGAATCTCGGTCGGAGCGAGCAGCGCCACCTGGTATCCGTTTTCGATGGCGATCACCGCCGCTTCGGCCGCCACGATGGTTTTGCCGCTGCCCACGTCCCCCTGCAACAGACGGTTCATGGGGTGCGGCTCTTTCATATCGCCGGCGATCTCCTTGATGACGCGCTTCTGGGCCTCGGTGGGCTTGAACGGCAGCATGGCTTTGACCCGCTCCCGGACGCGGTCGTCGATCTCGAAGGCGATGCCGGGCAGGGTGCGGGCCTTGGCGCGTTTGAGGGCCACGCCGCATTCGAGCCAGAAGAACTCCTCGAAGATCAGGCGCTGCTGGGCCTGCGTGCGGTAGGCGTTGAGCAGCCGCAGGTCGGATTCAGGCGGCGGGAAATGGGTGTCGCGGATGGCCGTCCAGCGGTCCGGGTATTTGAGAGTGCGGCGGATGTGTTCGGGGAGGCGGTCTTCCTCGGGGGGCAACTCGGTGAACAGTCGATGGGTGAGCACGCGGAGTACGCGCGTGGTGAGTTTGCCGGCGGCTTCGTAAATCGGAACGATGCGGCCGGTGTGGAGCGAAGCTTCGCCCTCTTCGTCGTCGCCGCTGAGGATTTCGAACTCGGGATGCAGCATGGTGAGCTCGCCCGAGTAGCTGTCGAACTCCACCTTGCCGAACAGCGCGACCTTGAGGCCCTCCCCCAGCACATTCGCGAGATACCCGCCGTGGAACCACTTGCCCACCAGGATGGCGCGGGAAGAATCGGTGAAGCGGGTTTCGAACAGGCCCAGCGATCTGCGTTTGAAGCCGGAGAGCCTGGCGGAGCGCACGTCGGCAATGACGGTGGCCATTTCTCCGGGGGCAAGCTGGGCGATGGTTTTAACGTTGCTGCGGTCTTCGTAGCGAAAGGGAAAATAGCCGAGAAGGTCTTCGACCGAGGCTAACCCCTTTGTCTCCAGCATGGCCGCGCGGGCGGGGCCGACTCCTTTGATGTAGGTAAGTGGGGTTGCGAGATCCATGCGGTCTCGAACCCAGTGTACAATGCCCTACGTGAAACCAACTCTTCTGCTAGTGGCGTGCGCCGCTGTAGCCTGCGCCGCGGATATCCGGGTAGGCATCATCGGAACCGATACTTCGCATGTGCCCGCATTCACCCAGATGCTGAACAGCGCCCCCTCCGAGCCCGGTCACATCGCGGGCGCGCGTGTGGTGGCGGCCTTCAAGGGCGGCAGCCCGGATATCGAAGAGAGCGCCAGCCGGGTGGATCGCTTTGCAGAGGAGATCCGGACGAAGTACGGGGTCGAGATCGTGCCCGACATTCCCACGCTGCTCTCGAAAGTCGATGCCGTGATGATCGAGAGCCTGGACGGGCGGCCGCACCTCGCGGAAGCGCGCCTGGTGATTGCGGCGCACAAGCGGTTCTTCATCGATAAGCCGCTGGCTTCGACGCTCGAAGACGCGCGCGAGATCGCGCGGCTAGCCCAGGACGCCGGCGTGCCGTGGTTCAGCTCTTCGAGCCTGCGGTTCGGAGCGATCGCGCGGGAGGCGAAGTTTTCGGATGCCACCGGAATCACCACCTGGGGGCCCGGGCCTTACGAGCCGCATCATGCGCTGGACCTTGCCTGGTACGCGATCCACCCGGTGGAACTGCTGTTCACGCTGATGGGCACGGGCTGCTGCCGGAGCGTGACGCGCACCAGCACGGCGGATTCCGACGTGGTGGTGGGGGTCTGGAAAGACGGGCGCATCGGCACCGTGCGGGCGGTCAGGCCGTACAGCGATTACGGCGCCATCGTGCATCGCGGGCGGGAGACCTTCGTAAGCCATCCCAAGGCAAGCGAGGCGGCCGACTACCGACCGCTGGTGGGCGAGATCGTAAAGTTCTTCGAGAGCGGCGAGCCGCCGGTCTCGAACCAGGAGACGCTCGAGATCTTCGCGTTTCTGGACGCGGCCCAGCGGAGTAAAGAGCAGGGCGGCGCCGCGGTGGCGCCGCGGTGAGGAAGTGCAAAGAGTAGAGCAAAGACAGGCTCGCCTCCGGCTTGCGGGCAGGCCGGGAGGCCTACCCTACCGGCAATAGTAAACTAGAGAGACTCATGTCCAAATTGATGGAGGGCAAGCTGGCCCTCGTTCTGGGTATCGCGAACAAGTGGAGCCTGGCTTACTCGATTGCGCAGGCATTTTCCCGGGAGGGCGCCACCCTGGTGCTCAGCTACCTCGGAGAGCGGCAGAAGGAAGCGATCGAGGATTTGTCCAAAGGCCTGGACGTGGCGGCGATTCTCCCGTGCGACGTTACCAAGGAGGAGGAGTTGGCTACCCTTGCCGCATCGCTGGGCGAACTCGGGCGGCCGCTCGACGCGGTGGTCCACAGCCTGGCGTTCGCCAACCGCGAGGACCTGACGCACCCGTTCGTCGAGACCTCGCGCTCCGGCTTCCTGCTGGCTCAGGAGGTGAGCGCCTACTCGCTGGTGGCGGTGGCGCGCACTACCGCGCCGCTGATGACCAACGGCGGTTCCTTGAGTACCCTGACCTACCTGGGCTCGACCCGGGTGGTGACGAATTACAACGTGATGGGCGTGGCCAAGGCCTCGCTCGAAGCCGCCATGCGGTATCTGGCGAGCGATTTAGGCGCGCGGAAGATTCGCGTGAACGCCATCTCGGCGGGGCCGGTGAAGACCGCATCGGCGCGCGCGGTGAAGGATTTTTCCTCGATCCTGGACGTAGTGGAGACGCGCGCACCCCTCAAGCGCAACACGGACCCGGCGGAGGTCGCCGATACCGCGGTATTCCTGGCGAGCGACTTGGGCCGGGGCGTAACGGGCAATATTCTGTTCGTCGACGCCGGCATGCAAATCCTTGCATTTTAGCTGTTTCGGACGGCGCTCCCTGCCATAATGGTGGTTTCCTATGAAAGTGGAAGTGGTCCTCACCGAGACGGATATCGCGCAGGAGTTCGCCGAAGCGATGGAAGCGCGCGATTTGCCGGAGAAATTCTTCTTCTGGTTCCCCCGTTCCGCGGCGGTCTGGACGGAACTGACGCAGCACGATGAGCTATACGGCGACCTGAACGAGACGTGGCGGGAGATTGCCGCCGGGGCGGGACCGCTGGCGCAATACTTCGGACGGCGGATGCCGGTAATCAGTTTCGGCGCGGGCGAGGGCACCCGCGACCGGCTTCTGCTCACGGCCCTCAAAGACACCGGCTGCGAGTGCCTCTACTTCCCCGTGGATGCCAGCCAGGCGATGCTCGAAGCGGCCTGCGCCGGCGCCGACGACGAAGACATCGAGACCGTCGGGATCAAGGCGGATATTTCCAGCCCGGTTCACCTGGTGTTCGCCGCGGATGCCGCCGAGTCGCCGCGCCTCTTCATCATTTCCGGCAATACCGTGGGAGCGTTCGACCCGCTGGCGGAGATCCGCTACATCGCCCAGTGCCTCAAGCCCGAAGACCGGCTGATCATCGACGGCGAGTTGTTCGAAGGCGCGAAGAGCGTCGAGCACCGCAACAATCCGGCCGTTCGCCGGTTCATCTGGGCGCTGCTGGCTTCCGTGGGGATCGGGCCCGACGACGGCGAAATCCGCTTCGAACTCAAGCGCGACGACCGGCACGAGGGGTTGCACCTGATCAGCCGCCATTTCCACGCCGAACGCGACCTGATCGCTAACGTCGCCGGGCAGCGGATTTCGGTTCAGCGCGGGGAGCGGATCGGCTTGAATTTCCAGTACCTGTACACGCCCGAAGCATTCGAATGGCTTCTGCGGGAACACGGCGGGCTGGAAATTCTGATCGCGTTTGGAAAGTCCGGCCGGCGCTTCATGACGGCGCTCTGCCGGAAGTAGCGGCTCGGTCGAGTTCCGAGCCGGTACTACCGGAGGCCGCCGCCCCGACGCGTGGGGCGGACCGCGTTGCACATTGCTATTGAAGAAACTGTAAAACGCGGCGCGCTTCGCGACAAGACTGGAGTTGGGTGACAGCCGGCCAATAACCATCGGCCTACCGGGTTACTAGCGGGCAATAGCCCGGATTATTCTCCGTAGCTGATCTCGGCGTGGCGCGCGGAGATGGCGGAGTAGACCAGCAGGATCAGCGCCACCGCCAGCAACCCGGGGACCGCGATCCAGAACGGGGTGGCGTCGGCATCGATCACAATCACGTTGAACGGCGGCGGAATCGGAATCTCGACCGGGCACAGGTTTTTCAGGTAGAAGATGACGCTGATCTTCTTGAGCAGCGCGGGCAGGAACGGGTTGAGGCCTTCCCATACCCAGACCACCGCCGCCGAGATCATCGGGTTCTTGAAAAGCAGGCCGCACAGCAGAAACACCGCGCCATAGCCGATGCAGGCAAGGGTGGTCACCAGCGCATAAGCGCCGAGTTCGTGCAGTCCGGGGCCGTGCAGCAGGTAATCCGTCCAGGCAGGCCCGAAGTGTTCGCCGATCAGCAGGAACGAAGCCGAGACGCTGCCGACGAATAGCACCAGCGCCACCGCCAGACCGGCCAGGTACTTGCCGGCTACCAGCGCCTCGCGCCGCATCGGCGTCAGGAAATAGTAGTGCAGGGTCTTTTCCAGCATTTCCCCGCGAAATAAATTGGAGAAAATTCCCATGCAGCCGAAAAAGATGCCGGCGCGCAGGTAGTAGAACATGAAAATGCCGGCAAACACCAGGCTGTCTTCACCCAGGCTGTGGCGCCCGCCATGGAGGCGGCTTTGGAGCAGCGAGTGCAGCAGCGTGAGCGCGACCGGGCCGAGCGCCAGGAAGTAAATCCACCAGCCGCGGCGCGAGAGGAAAGTCTTCTTCAATTCGAGGCGCAGCACGGCGCCGATCTGGCGGAACCAAAGCCGGTTCATGCGGTTGCCCCCTCGCCGCCGATCAGGTATTGATAGACGGAATTCACATCGTCATCGGCCGGCGCCACGGATTCCACCTCCAGGCCGGAATCGAGAATCACTTTGTTCAGCAGCAGGTAGAAGCTGTCGGCGTCGCGAGTGCGAAGCAGCAGGCCTTTACCATCGGCCGCCACTTTGGCTTCCACCACGTGATCCTGCTCGAACAGGCGCGCCGCCAGCATGCCGGGACGGTCGCAGCGGACCAGGATCTGCATGGGCTGCTCCCGCACTTCGCTGCGCACCCCCTGAATCTGGCCTTCGGCAACCACGTAGCCCTGGCTGAGCAGAATCACCTGGTCGGAGATGCGGTCCACTTCATGCAGAATGTGGCTGGAGACGAGCACGTGCCGGGCCTGGTCGCCCCACTGGCGGAACAGCGCGATGGCTTCGGCGCGCGCCAGCGGATCGAGACCATTGAGCGGCTCGTCGAGCACGATCACCTTGGGATCGTGGGCGATGGCCTGAGCCAGTTTCACCCGCTGCCGCATGCCCTTGCTGTAGCCGGCCACGGCGCGGTTGGCCGCGTCCTCGAGTCCCGCCAGTTGCAGCACGGAAACGGTGCGCTCGTGGCACTCGGCGGGAGCGAAGCCGAACATCAGCAGAAACGAGTAGATGAACTGGTAGCCCGTGATGCCCCTGGGGAATGCGTCGAACTGCGCGCAATACCCCACCATGCGGCAGAGTTGCTCGGGGTGGTCCGGCGGAATCCCGAGCACGCGGATCTCGCCTTGCGTGGGGTGGATCAGTCCCGTCATCAGGTTCATGAGCGTGGTCTTGCCCGAACCGTTGGGTCCCACCAGGCTGGTGATGCCCGGCGGAATCGACAGGCTCACATTGTTGATGCCCAGCACCTCGCCGTAAAAGCGCGAAACGTTCTGGAAGGTGATCAGGTTGTCGCTCACCGCACCACCTCGGTTCCGCGGATTTTGTGCGCCAGCATGTAGAGACAGACCAGGCAGATGCCGATCAGCGCGGCCCACGAGCACCACATAGGCAGCTGCTCTCCCATCGGAGCGCGGAAAAAGAGCGCGCCGTTGGTGGTCTGGTTGGACCCTTCGAACAACTGTACCCACACCGAGCCGATCAGGTACCTGATATTGAACAGCGACCCCCAGTTGGTGCGCTGTATGGCATTCAGGGTAGCGCCGAATCCGCCCGCCACGAAGAACACGCCGAACATCAGGGCGCCGGCGGCGGGTTTCCACTTCACCCAGGCGGAGAGCGCCAGCGCCAGCAATGCCAGAAGCACGATCCAGATCCAGGCGCCGGCAAAGATGGCGACGGCAAACCGGGCGTGATCCCCGATCCACTGCCAGCCTTCCAGGTAGCCCTCGAGCCCGAACAGCAGCAGGCCCGGCACCCACGTCATGAACGACAGCAGGATCAGCAGCACCGACATTTTGCCGAGCACGTATTCGACGCGGGAGAAAGGCCGCGCCAGGTACAGGGGCAGCGCGTTGTTGGCCAGGTCCGGCGAGACCTGCCCGGGGCCGATAAACGCCGCCAGGAACAGCGCCAGCATGCTCTGCCACCCCAGCAGCGACATAAAGAACACGACGTTGATGGAGATGATCTTGTTCGCGCTCTGGGCCCCCACCAGGTTGAGCACGCTGGCGTTGTGCTGGATGTAGATGAGCAGCGCACAGATCAGCGGGTAGAGGAACGTCGCAATGTAGAAAATGTTGAGGAAGCGGGAGCGGTGCAGGTCTTCGAAGGCATAGCGCGTGACGACCAGGAAGCGCTTCCACGAGGGCGTCAACTCGCCTTCGTATGGCCGGTAGGTTTTCTTATAAACGGCCATCGGCGGTCTCCATGGCTTTGAGGAAGATATCTTCGAGCGAATCGCGCTTGTGGCTCAGGCGGCGGATCTGCACCTCCTGCTCAGCCGCGATTTCATACAGCCGGCGGACTTCCACGCCGTCGGGAAGAATCACCTTAATGCGGCCCTGCGCGCCGGCGGCGGTTTCGCACCCAAGCCTCTCGATGGCTTCGAGGAAGTTGCCGTTTTGCGCGCCGCGGGTCTCGATTTCGAGAAAGCGGCGGTTCATGCGGCGCTCCTCTTCGAGGTTGCAGAAGGCCGCGACGTTGCCGTCTTTCAGGATCAGCACCTGGTCGCAGCACTCTTCCACGTCGCGCAGCAGATGGGAGGAGAGAATCAGGTGCAGGTCGCCGCGGTCGCGGATCTCCTGAATGAGCTGGATCATGCGGGTGCGGGCGGGCGGGTCCAGCCCGTTGGTGGGTTCGTCGAGAAACAGCAGCCTGGGGCCGTGCGCGATGGCCTGGGCCAGTTTCGCCGCCTGCTTCATGCCGAGCGAATAGGTGCCGATCGGCCGGTACCGGACTTCCCCCAGCCCCACGTAGAAAAATGCCTCGTGGGCCCGTTCGAGAGCGTGCTCTTTCGGCAGCCCGGCCAGTTCCGCCATCAGCTTTACAAATCGGACTCCGGTCATCGAGGCGATAAACGAATCGTTCTCCGGCATGTAGCCGATCAGGCCGCGGACCTCCCGGGCGTGGGTGCGGATATCGCGGCCGAACACCCGGGCGGTGCCGGAAGACGGCTTGTGAAAGCCGAGCAGGGTGTTGAGCAGGGTGGATTTTCCCGCGCCGTTAGGGCCCAGCAGCCCTATGGAACGCCCCGTGAGCGATGCTTTCAGCTTCTTCAGAATGGTACGCGAACCGAGCCGTACTTCGAGGGCGTCGAGTTCTATGACGGGGTCCATCATTTCACGATACGATTCTCAGCGAACCCTTGTTCCCGACATCTGGCGGAACGGAAGTCCGTTTTCGACCAGTCCGAGCAGGTTGCCGCTCAGGATGCTGTTCAGCGCGGATCCGAACATGGGGCCGCCTCCGGCCACCGTGATGCGGTCTGGCGCGCCGTAAGCCGCCACCAGCATGGGTTTCATGTTGCCCAACCCCTGGAGCGCGTCCTGCGCGCCGCGCCCTCCGCTCGAGGCGAAAGCCCCCAGCAGGCTGGTGAGCGGCGCCAGGGTAGTCCCAAGATCCTGATAGATCAGGGCGGAGAAGTTGGCGTAGTGGTCGCGCGGTTCCATCTGGAGGAACCGGGCGGAGTGTGTGATGGAGGTGCCGGAAGTTTTCACCTGAAGCGCGCGGGACACCAGCGCCCGGGTCGGCCCGGCGATCAGGTATCCATCGGAGAACGTGTAGTGCGCCTCGGTCAGCGGGTTGGGGTCGCCGCCAGCGATCATGTAGTAGGTGCGCCCTTCGACGGCCTCCTCGGAGGTGCGCAGCGGCGTGTGGCCGGCTTTCACGGCCTGCTGGTTGTAGGCATCCACGAACTTGCGCAGGGTCGCCTGGAGGCGCGCGGGGTCGTAGCATTCGGCGATCAGCTTCCAGGAGGGAACCGGGAAGGCCGGGCCGTCGAGCGAGAGCGAAAATTCGCCGCCCAGACTGGCCGCCAGATCGTTGCGGACGTCGTAGCCGACCTTTTGCTGAAGCTCGTCGATGGCTCGCGTAGCCGCGGCCGGGGAGCGCTGCTCGACGCCGGCCACTTGGTCCACAATGGCCGCCGGGTTCTTCACCACAAATGCCGCCACCAGAGTGGCGTCGGGCGAAATGTAATCGAGCGAACCCATGGGCGACGGTTCGGCCAGCCACGCGGCGATGCCGGTGCGGGGGCCGTTGAAATCCACCGCGGCGCGGGTTTCCATCTGGCCCTGGACGTCTTTCTGTTCCGCCACGAAATAACGGAACGAAGCCGTTTGCGGGCCGCGATCGTTCGAAAGCCGGGAGAGATCGGCGCACAGCAGCAGACCGGCGCCCTCATGATAGGCAGAGGCGATGCGGTTGTAGAAAGGGGTGCCCTGGAAACTGCCGGTGGCGGCGTCGAGCGAGGCGGCCAGCTGATCCACGGAAGCCTTCGCGGGGCCGAAAATCACCAGCCCGGGGCGGGTGACGACAGCCGCCGGAATCCCCTGCTGTTTCACGAATTCGGGGAAGCCTTCGCGCTTGGCTTCGGCCAGGAACACCGGCGCCTGCATTCCTTCCTGGGCTCCGGAGACGGCCACGACCACCACTTCATCGCCCAGGTATTCGCTGGCGGCGCGCAGTTTCTCAATCACCGGTTCGACGTTCGAAGAGCGGCCGGCCCACCAGGCGCGCAGCTCCGGATTTTCAGCCAGCTTCCGGTGAAACACGGCCTCGGCCTCGCCCAGATATTGCGCGAGGTTGGGGATACTGGCGAAGAACACGACATTCGCGGGCAGGCGCTTCAGCAGGGCGCTGTCATACCGCAGAGCCGGCATGTGGATCTTCTGCAGGCTGACTTTGAGCGCATCGAGCTGCTGCATGAGGCGATCGCGGTTGCGGCTCCATGAAATATCTTCCCGCACCGACACAGGTTCGAGGGTGGCGCCGGTAACGGCCTGGTCGCCGGGGTGCAGCACTCTGTCTTCATTGCTCTGGGAAACGTGCACTTCGCCCTGGATGACGGAGACGCGCGACCCCTTCACGCCCGAACTGACGCTGAACACCGTTCCGGTGACCGCGATGCGGAAGTCGGCGGTGGCAACATAGAGATGGCCGTGCCGCCGCCTGGCGGCCTGCACGATAATGCTGCCGCGGCTGAGGCGAATGGTGAGATCGCTGGCGGTCCGGGTAGTGGAGAGTCCGGAGCGTTCGCGCAGTTCGACCACCGATCCGTCGTGCAACTGGAGCATGGCATCGGAATCCTTGGCGGTGCGCAGTTCGATGCCATCCGGCAGATCCTGCCCGGCGGTCAGCGGCTTGATCCCGGCGGCCGAAACTTCATAGAGGTTCCCGGTGACGGTCTGAACGATGGCGCGTCCGCCGTGGCCTCCGAACTGGTCCAGCGCCACCCAGACGGAGAGCCCGGCGGCGGCGACCACCACCGCGGCGGCGGCCCAGCGCACGGTGTAGTTGGGGCGCCGGGCGGCGCGGGCGGCGGGCATCGCGGTCACCTTGCCTTCGTACACTTTGCGGCACGCGACGCACTCGTTGAGATGGTCCTTGAGGAGCGTGGCGCGGGCCGCGGACAGACGGCCGGCGCGATAATCCGGCAGCATCGCCCGGAAATCGGCGCAGCCCCGGATGTGCTCGTGCGGCGTCGCGGAGGCGGCTTCGGCGAGCCGCGCCCAGACGCGCGCCGCGGCGGCTTCCACCACCGCGGATTCCGGCGAGTCGTCACGGATTTCCTGCATGGCCTGTTCCAGTTTTGGATCCATGGGGTTGAATTCAGCGGCACTCATGCGGCACCTCCCAAATACGCGCGAAACTCCTTTTCCAGCCGGTCCCGGGTGCGGGACAATGTCACCGCCACCGTGCCGGGGGTGGTGTCGAGGAGTTGCGCAATTTCGGGATTATCTCTTCCTTCAAAAAACCGGAGGGCAAACATTTGCGCGATCTTCGGGTTGAGCCTGGCCAGCGCGCCGCGCAGCCATTCGCGGATTTCGCTGGACGCCTGGGCCCGCTCGGGGCTGCGGAAGGCCGGCTCGGCCAGCACCGGCTCCAGTTCGTCCAGCGGGACATTGCGGATATTCTGGCGCGACCGCACCAGGTCGAGCGCGGCATTGACCGCGGCGCGGTGCAGGAAGCTGGCCATATTGCCGACCGGATCGGCGGCGGGATCGCGTTTGAGAAGGCGCATGAAGACGGTCTGCAGCGCATCCTCCGCGTCGCCGGTGTTTCCCGTGACCCGATAGGCGGCACGGAAGACCATGGCGTGGTTATCGCGGAAGACCTGCTCCAGGTCCACCGCGGCGGGGGTAGCCGGTTCAAAGGGGACAGCCATTAGCGCTTTCATCCTATCAAGCTCTTCCAAGTAAGGGGACGAGGCGGACGAGCCGGCATTAGCAGACGAGCCGGCCGGCGAAGAGCGTTCAAGAAAAAAGCCCCGCGCCGAATAAGCCGTGCGGGGCTCAAAAGTGCTACTGCGATCTGTCTCGGAGGATGACAGACCGAGGACATCCTATCATCGAAG
Organism: Bryobacterales bacterium; assembly: GCA_963794265.1. GTDB lineage: Bacteria > Acidobacteriota > Terriglobia > Bryobacterales > Bryobacteraceae > CAWCDJ01. The sequence goes on along the minus strand of CAWCDJ010000003.1, from coordinate 647,131 downwards.
TGTCATCAAATCAATCCAAATCAGGCCGCGGGGGGTGAATTCCGCACCGTCAGCGGAGCTCTTCCATGACCGTCTCCAGAACTTCCCGGCCCGGACGAACCTTGGACTGGGGCAGGGTCGCCACGGGCTCTTCCGCAAGATTCAGCAGGTCCAGGAAGGTGGGCTTGTCGGGGTTCACGTAGAGAACGCCCGTCAGCACTTCGCCCTTGGCTTCGGCCTCTTCGAGCAGCCCGAGCGCGGTGATCCGGTCGGTGGGATCGTAGTCGTGGTGGAGCTTGCGGATGCGCAGGTGCGAGCCGTCGTGCATCTGCACGTCCACCACATCCCCTTCCGGAATTTCCACCGAGATGTCCTCGAAAAACGGAACGAAGTCCAGGTCGTGGAGCACCTCTTCGTGCTCCTTCATGTAGCTGTAGCTCTTGGTGGAACCGATGTGGTCGTTGAAGGTGACGCAGGGCGAGACCACGTCGATGACCGAGAGGCCCTGGTGGGCGATGGCCGCCTTCACGACCGCCTGGAGCTGCTTTTTGTCGCCGCTGAAAGACCGGGCGACGAACGTGGCGCCCCATTTCATGGCCAGCGCGCAGCAGTCGAAGGGCGGCAAGTCGTTGGGAACGCCCGTCTTGAGCGTCGAGCCGAGGTCCGCGGTGGCTGAGAACTGTCCCTTGGTCAGGCCGTAAACCCCATTGTCTTCAATGATATAGATGAGCGGCATATTACGCCGCACGAGGTGCATGAACTGGCCCAGGCCGATGGAGGCGGTGTCGCCGTCTCCGCTGACCCCGATCCCGAACAGGGTCCGGTTGGCCAGCAGGGCGCCGGTGGCGATGGCCGGCATCCGTCCGTGCACGCCATTGAAACCGTGAGCCATGCCCAGGAAGTAAGCCGGCGATTTGGAGGAGCAGCCGATGCCCGAAAATTTGGCCACCTTGTAGGGCTCCACGCCCAGCTCGTAAAAGCATTCGACGATGCGTTCGGAGATGGAATTGTGCCCGCAGCCGGCGCACAATGTGGTCTTGCTGCCCTTGTAGCTCAGGACTTCCAGCCCCAGGCGGTTGGTCTTCTTGGGCGGGGGTGTAACGGTGGTGCTCATTTGCCCTCCTGGCGTACGATTTCTTCGGTCACAGTGCGGGCGTCGAGCGGCAGGCCGCCGTAGTAGCGCACGCTCCGCAGTTTGGCGATCAGGTCGGCCGGAAGCTCGAGGCGCATGAGGCCGAGCAACTGGCCGTCCCGGTTCTGGTCGACCACGTACACGCGGTCGTGGCGGCGGATGAAATCCTGCAGGTGGTTCGTGAAAGGATACGCTTTCAGCCGCAGATAGGCGGCGTCGATATCGTATTCCGCCTTCAACTGGTCGCAGCTTTCGCGCACGGCGTAATCTGAAGTACCCATCGCCACGAAACCGATTCTGGCCTTCTCGCTGGGATGCTCGAGCGGCACGGGCAGGCGCGAACGCATGGCGTCGAACTTGTGCGCCAGACGATCCATGTTGTTCATGTAATCGTCCTCGCGCTCGGTGTACTGGGCCTTATCGTTGTGGCCGCTGCCGCGCGTGAAATACGAGGCGGCGGGGTGATTGGTGCCGGGCAGCGTGCGGTAGCCGACACCGTCGCCATCCACATCCTGATAGCGGGCGAAGCCGCCCAGGCGGTCGAGATCTTCGGCCGTGAGCACCTTGCCGCGCTCCATCGGCTTTTCGGGGTACTCGAAAGGTTCGGCCACCCAGTTGTTCATGCCCAGATCGAGGTCGGTCATGATGAACACGGGGGTCTGGAAGTATTCGGCCAGGTCGAAGGCTTCGAGCGACATCGAGAAGCACTCTTCGGGCGAGGACGGGAAAAACATGGGGTGGCCGGTGTCGCCGTGAGAGAGCAGCGCGGTAGTGATCAGGTCGCCCTGCTGCGTGCGGGTGGGGAGGCCGGTGGATGGGCCCACGCGCTCCACATCGTAGATCACGGCCGGAATTTCGGCATAGTAGCCGAGCCCCACGAACTCCGACATGAGCGAAATGCCCGGGCCGGCCGTGGCCGTCATGGAGCGCGCGCCCGCCCAGCCGGCGCCGAGCGCCATGCCGATCGACGCCAGCTCATCTTCGGCCTGCACGATGGCGTAGGTGGCCTTACCGGTTTCCGGATCGTGCCGGAAACGCTTCATGTAACCGATCAGCGTTTCGACCAGCGAGGAAGAGGGAGTGATGGGATACCAAGTGACGACCGTCACGCCGGCGAACATGGCGCCCAGCGCGCAGGCCGAGTTACCGTCGATGATGATCTTGCCGACGTTCTCGTTCATGCGCTCGACGCGGAACGGGTCGGCCTTGGCAAAGGTCTTGGAGGCGTAATCGAAGCCGGCCTGAGCGGCGCCCCAGTTGAGTTCGGCGGCCTTGGCCTTCTTCTTGCCGAACTGCTTGACGAGCCCGGTGTGGACCTCTTCCATCTCGATCGAGAGCAGGCGGGCGACCACGCCGTCGTAGATCATGTTGCGCACAAGTTTGCGCAGCTTGGCATCGGGACAGACGGGAGCCACGAGCTTGTCGAACGGCACGGGATAGAAGTGCAGGTCGCTGCGCAGTTGGTTGAGCTTCAGGGGCTCGTCGTAGACCACGGCGGCGCCGCTCTCCAGCTTCATGACGTCTTCGCGCGCGGTCTCCGGGTTCATGGCCACGAGGAAATCGATCTCCTTGCGGCGGCCTATGTACCCGTGCTTGCTGGCGCGAATGGTAAACCAGGTGGGCAGGCCCGCGATGTTCGAGGGAAACATATTCTTCCCGGAAACCGGGATACCCATCTGAAATAAAGCGCGCATCAGGACGCTGTTGGCGGTTTGACTGCCGGACCCATTTACGGTTGCGACCTGAATGCTGAAATCGTTGACAACCGAGCGGGCGGACTGGCCCGACAGCGGCTCAGCCGGAGAAACCTCTATTGTTGACATCGATAGGGAATCCTTATTAAGGAGAGTGTGACCCAGTTCACGTTCCCTTAAATTATACGCATAACGAATACGGGGTGGCGTAGCGGGCCCCGAGGCGCCGCGCTCCACTGTTCGAAAAACGACGCGAAGCCGGGACCGCGTGCGACGGTAGCCTCCTGAAAAAGATCGTTGACAGGCGCGGCTCAAATCTGTTTTCTACCGCTCCTCGACGGGTAGAGACCGCGAGCCTTACAGGCCGGTAAGAATCTGGAATAACTGCGCCGCCAATTGGCCCAGCGGGTACTTCAGGAGAAGAAGTGGGAGCAGCGGGACGATGGCGGCGACCGTCATTTGGATTACCAGTCTGCGCCCCACTGGGATGAGATGCATTCCGCGCGCGACATTGAGGCTATTGGTCAGATCGGCCAGCGACTGCAAGTCCGGCGTACCCAGTTGGGAGTCGCCGGATTGCCGCTCATCGCGGATCCACTTGCGGTCGAACGCGTCCACATAACGGGCCGCCATGCTCATATATTTGCTCATGCCCTTCAAACGGCACGACCGAAGCTTGCTGAAAAAGATGAGAAGCGGGCCTATGAACAACGCGGCAATCAGCAGCAAGACCACCGGAACGAATGCGTACAAGGTGTCAAAAGTTATGGCTCCGGAGGAGAGTTCCTCAGCGAAGACCGCTGCTAGGAACGCCGAAATCGCAACGGCCAGCGGGGCGAACTGCTCGTGCACAACCTCCAGGTATCCCAAGCCCCCGGCGCCATCGGAGTGGATGGGGATCAGTTCGAGATCAAGCCTCTGGATCCGCCACAGGAAGTACCACCAAACACTTAGATGCCAGAGCCAGCGCAACACCAGGAATCGGCACAAGGGCAGGCAAAACGCCAGGTACCAGAAACTGGCCGGCATGACTCTGCCACCGGTCGCGCGAAGCATGTTCACCCAACTGCCCGTCCTGATGGGTGCGCTACGAAACATCTCGAGCAACGGGAGAGTGAATGCCGTCAGAAGGAAAAGAAGCTCCGCCAGCCAGGAAGCCTTCAGCTTGTTGAATCGACGGACGATCGAAGCAAACGCGGGCACCGAACCGGCCGGCACCACGCCCGAGCGAACGGCGTAGGATACGAACTCCGCCATCTCGGGAACCACCCATGCTTCGGAGAAGAACAAGAGGGGGATGACAAGCAGCAACCGCACATGAATGCCGACCACGGCCAGAGAAAACATCCTGGGTCCGAGCCCGCCAAGGAGCGCCAGCACGATCAGCACACCCCAGGCTGACACCCCGAGCGCGACGCCCAATAAGACGGTATTCGTTCCCGCCCGAACCAGGCCCAGCCGGCATCCGAGCCGATACAATGGCCCCCCGAGCACGCAGAGTTCCGGTGCCGTTCCGCCTGCGCTTAGCTGCTGGTCCGAGCTAATATCGTCATCCTTCGAATGGCGCGTGCGGCACGGGCTGCTATAAGTCCCCAGCGGGAAACAAGGCCGTCACCGTGGTGCCCTCTCCCGGCGTGCTTTCGACCCGAACCGCTCCGTGCAGCATCCGTACGATACCGGCAACCGCCGCCAATCCCAATCCGCGGCCCGTGAACTTGGTAGTGAAGAACGGGTCGAACATCTTCGGGCGGACGGCGGAATCGATGCCCGAACCGTTGTCCTGAACCTGGAGCAAAGCCAGAACGCCTGGCTCCGGATGACCGACGTCATAGGGTACCTCCGCGGCGGTCCGGTCGATCTCCTGAACGCTGGTTCGTACCCAGACTTTCCCGGACTGCCCCACGATGGCTTCCGCAGCATTGAGTATCAGGTTGATTACGACCTGCTGCAATTGAGACGAATCGGCTCGGACGGCTGGCAGCCGGTCGGCTAACTCCAATTCCATGCTGATATCGTCGCGAATGGACCTGCGAATAACCGAAACGGCCTCCCGCACCACTTCCGACAAGTCCACCGGCCCGACCATCTGTTGGCCTTTGCCCGTAAAGGCCAGCATTTGCTTGATCAGATCCGCCGCCTGGCCTCCGGCTTGCTCTGCTTGGGAAAGCAGATTGTGGACTCGAGGCGCCGGTTCGCTCACCTCTCGCGCCAGGCCGATGTTACCGATCATCGCGGTCAGCAGATTGTTGAAATCATGGGCGACTCCGCCGGCGAGTACGCCAAGGCTCTCCAATTTCTGGCTGTCTCGAAGCCGGGCTTCCATGCGTTTGCGCTCCGTGATGTCACGGTTAATTTGCAGTACCCCACCCGGAATACCGTCCTCAGTTTGCAACACCCAGCAGCTCAGGTCTTCAATCACACGCCCGTCTTTCGCCGTGTGCTTCACCTCACCACTCCACTGTCCATGCGCCATTAAGTGCTTGATGATATCGTCCAGTGGAAGTGGCAACTCCGTGTGCAAGAGTTCGTGCATCTTTCGTCCGAGCGCTTCTTCCTTGCTCCAGCCGTATGCCTGCTCCGCTCCATGGTTCCAAAAAAGAATGGTCCTGTCCGGCGCCAGAGAGACGATAGAATCCTGCGCCAGATCGAGCAGGGCGGCCTGTTGCCTGGCGAGATGCTCTGCCCGTTGGCGTTCCGCGACCTCCTTTTCGAGCCGCTGGCTCTTCATCTCCAGTTTGGCCGTGAGCCGCTCTGCTTCCTGGCGTGCGTGCACCAGACTCGTCACATCCGACGCAAAGACCAGGATCGCGTCGTAGTCGCCGGCTTCGCTGCGCATCGGCTGGAGAACAACATCGAAGTAGGGCCGGTCCGTGGTTTCATGCACGGACCGCAGCGGTACCTGCCATTGCGTCGCCGCAAAGGCACGCCCGGTCGCCGCGACCCGATCTAAAATTTCAAAGAACTCGGTGCCGATCTCTGGATGCGCTTCCCGAATGGTGCGGCCGGTGAGGTCTATGGGGGAGAGTTCACGCACCAATCGATTGGCGAAAACGTAGGATTGCTCCGGCAGCCGTATCAGCGCAATCATCGCGGGAACGTTTTCAAAAATCTCCTCCAGGCCCCTCCATCTGCTCTCCGCCCACACCCGCGCCGATCGTTCACTGTCCAGAACCCGCCCTTCCTCAACCTTCTGGCCGGTCATATCGCGGACAATTTTGGAGAAGCCCTCCAATTCTCCCCGCTCGTTTCGCAGCGCCCGGATGGTCCCCGAAACCCAGATCCGCGAACCGTCTTTCCTGACGTACCAACGCTGGTCTTCCGCCATTCCGACGCGCGTTGCACGGCGCATCTCGTCTTCCCTGACCTTTGCCGTACGATCCTCAGGACTGAACAGCAGATCGATGGACTTTCCTTTTACCTCCGATTCCCTGTGGCCGAAGATTCTCTCGGCACCGGCGTTCCAGTCGGCGATCTTGCCATCGCGATCGAATACGATTACAGCGTAATCCTGTAAAGCGCTTTCGAGCGTGGCAAGGGGTGGATCAGGCACTTGGGCAGGACGATTGCTGCGGCTCAAAATTCGCAAACTCCCGGAAATGGGAGTGCAACTTAAGAGCCATTTTGCGTGCTGTGCCGTCTGTTCACAAATGCAGGTAGCATCGTGTACGGACGTTGGCGGACAGATGAAGGCGATGCCCGCTTCCTGACGGTCGCGGCTGTGATCCCGCCTATTGTCCGTGCACGTCTTCGAGGTACGTGTACCCGTGCAGGCCTTCTTCGTAGAAGCGCAGCAGGTTGCCGCTCTCCTCGTAAGTCAGGCGGCCTTCGCGGAGCGCGGCTTCCACGTCGCGGCGCAGGCGGGTAACCAGGGAATCCGAGTTGAACTGCACGTAGTTCAAAACCTCGCGGACCGTGTCGCCCTTGATCACCGAATCGAGCACCACTTCGCCGGTCGGCCCGAGACGCACGTGGACCGCGTTGGTATCGCCGAACAGGTTGTGCAGGTCGCCCAGAATCTCCTGGTAGGCGCCCAGCAGAAACGCGCCCAGGAAGTAGTCGGCGCCGTCGAAGGGGTGCAGCGCCAGGGTGCGCTTCACGTCCCGCCGGTCGATGAAGGCGTCCACCTTGCCGTCGGAATCGCAGGTGATATCGCCCAGCACGGCGTGGCGAGTGGGCTCTTCGTTCAGCCGGTGAATCGGCATAATGGGAAAGAGCTGCTGGATGGCCCAACTGTCGGGCATGCTCTGGAACAGCGAGAAGTTGCAGAAGTAAGTGTCCGAAAGCATGGCGTCGATGCCTTCGAGTTCTTCGGGGAAGTAATCGAGCTCGCGCGCCAGCTTTTGGATTTTCCGCGAAATCGCCCAGTACAGGTTTTCCGCGATGCAGCGCTGCTCGAGCGAGAGGTAGCCCAGGCTGAAGAGATTCAGCCCCTGGTCGAGGGCCTGTTGGGCGTCGTGGTAGCTCTCGAGAAGGTTCTTGGCGGTGAGGCTGCGGAAGGTCTCCTGCAGGTCGATGAGCGGCTGCTCGGCCTCGGCGGGCGGCTCGGTAGTGGCGTCCGCCTCCCCCATTCCGGAGACTCCCAGAACATTGAAGACCAGCACGCTGTGATAGGCGGCGATGGCGCGGCCGCTCTCGGTCACAATCGTGGGGTGGGGGACGCCGACCTCGTCGCACACGTTCTGCACGTGATAAATGACGTCGTTGGCGTACTCCTGGAGGGTGTAGTTGACGCTCGATTCGAAATCGGTCTGGGAGCCGTCGTAATCGATGCCCAGGCCGCCGCCCACATCCAGGTAGCGCAGCCCGGCCCCGGCGCGCGCCAGGTCCACGTACACGCGCACAGCTTCGTTCACCGCGCCCTTGATCTGGCGGATGTTGGTGATCTGGCTCCCCAGATGGAAATGCAGCAGGTTCAGGCAGTCGGCCATTCCCAGGTCCTTGAGCTCCTGCAGGGCGCGCATGGCTTCGGTGGCGGAAAGCCCGAACTTCGAGCGGTAGCCGCCCGAGGACTTCCAGCGGCCCGAACCGCGGCTGGCGAGCTTGACGCGGAGGCCGATCGCCGGACGCACGCCCACCTTCTGGCTGTACTTCAGGATCAGGCCGAGTTCGGTGTACTTTTCCACCACCGGGATGATCTTGCGCCCGACTTTCTGGGCCAGCATGGCCATCTCGATGTATTCGTCGTCTTTGAAGCCGTTGCAGATGATCGGGGTTTCGTTGTCGGCCATGGCCATCACGGCCATCAGCTCGGGTTTGGAGCCGGCTTCCAGCCCGAAGCGGTAAGGCCGCCCGAATTCCAGAACTTCCTCGACCACCTGCCGCTGCTGGTTCACCTTGATGGGATAAACGCAGCAGTACTCACCCTGGTAGCGGTGCTCCGCGATGGCCGTGGCGAACGCGCTGTGCAGTTCGCCCAGACGGTGCTTGAGAATGTCGGCGAAACGAATGAGGATAGGGAGGTTGATCCCGCGCAGGACCAGCGTGTCCACTAATTCCTTGAGGTCGATCGACCGGGCCGGATCTTTTTCCGGGTGGACCCGGACGTGGCCGTTGTCGCCGACCGAAAAGTAGCCCTTTCCCCAGCTTGCGACATCGTACAGGTCGCTGGCTACCTGCGGCGTCCACCGCTCCGTAGGCTCCATGACGAGGGAGCCTTTTCGGCCATTTCTTTCCAACGCGTTGCCTCTCCTTACCCCTCAGTGTCCTTCAAAACGCCCGGAGGACACAAGAGGAAACTGTGTTACAGCGGGAAGCGGCACGGCCGCGGCCCTTGCGCTGGAAACGGCGATCTCCGGCCGGCACGCCGCACGCCCCTGGCCCCGGTAGTGCCCGGGGCGGCTATGCCCAGGATAGAAATTATCTATTCGCATTTCGGATTTGACCGGGATAGAGTAAATGAAATCGAAACCGTCCACCGGCAGCCCCGTCGGCAAGCCGCTCCTTTAGCCGCGACGCTAATAGCGATACCGCTCACATAAATTCCAGCAGGAGGATTTTCGTGAATCAGATAGGGATTCGACTATTTATCGGCGCGTCACTCGTGTTGGCCTCGGCATTTGCGCAAGACACCGATCCGCAGTCCGGGACGACGCAGCAGAATCCAGCGCCGGCAACCCCGGCGGCACCACCGGCGGCAGCGGCGCCCACAACGCCCGCGGCTACGCCGGCACCCTCGCCGTTCACCCGTTGGGGGACCGATTTCAGCTTTCTGTTCGACGGCTACGTAGACGCAAACTTTAACAATCCCGACTCGGGTTTCAACGGCCTGCGGAATTTCGACGTCCGCTCCGATACCGCGCACCTGAGTTCGGCCATGATCACGATCGATCACGCGCCGGGGCCTGTGGGCTTCCACATGGATGCGGGGTTTGGACAGCAGTTCCGGATTGTCGGCGCCTATGACCGGGCGCCCGACCAGTTGGACTATATCCAGCAGGCGTATGTCAGCCTGAAGCCGAAATCCTGGCACGGCCTGGAAATCGATGCCGGCAAGTTCTGGACGGCGGCGGGCGCCGAAGTGATTCCGACCAACCAGGACTGGAACTACTCGCGGTCGCTGCTGTTCGCCCTGGCGATACCGTACTACCACTTCGGCGTGCGCGCTTCGTTCCCCATCGGCCAGCACTTCACCGCCGGCGTGCAACTGGTGCAGGGCTGGAACAACGTGGAGGACAACAACAGCGGCAAGACGATCGGCCTGAACGGTGCGTATGCATGGAAGAAGGTGACGTGGACCAACGTATATTATGTCGGTCCCGAAAAGACCAACACCAACCAGGGTCGGCGCAACCTGTACGACACCACGGTCCTGGTCAATCCGACCGACAAGATCAGCTACTACATCAATTTCGACTACGGCCGCGACAAGAACATCCTGGCGGGCTCGCAGCAATGGACCGGAATCGCCGGCGCGGCGCACTTCCAAGTGACCCCCAGGACGTCTTTTGCCACGCGCATCGAATGGTTCGACGACATGGACGGGTTCGCCACCGGCACGCCGCAGCAATTGAAAGAATTCACCCTCACCGGCGAATACAAGCTGACCGGCTGGCTCATGAGCCGCCTGGAGTTCCGCAACGACTGGTCGAACATGTCGTATTTCGAGGGGCAGAACGGATCCACTTCCCGGAGCCAGCCGACGGTGCTGCTCGGAATGGTGGCGTTTTTCGGACCGAAGAAGTAGCACCGGGGTTGGGCGCGCCGGGCGTCGATTCCCCTCAATCAGGGCTCGCGGTACGGGCGGTCTCCGCCTGTTCCCACGTGGGAAAACCTAGCAATGTTACAGGGACGGTAAAAACCGATGAAGAAAATCGAGGCAATTATCCAGCCCTTCAAACTGGAAGCCGTAAAGGAAGCGCTGCAGGCCATCGGAATCGATGGCATGACCATCTGCGATGTGCGCGGCCACGGGCGGCAGAAAGGGCACACCGAAACCTACCGCGGGCAGGAATACAACGTCGATCTCCTGCCCAAGGTGAAACTGGAGATCGTGGTCTCCGCCGACCGCTACTCCGAAGTCATCAAGGTGCTGACGGAGGCGGCTCGCACCGGCAAGATCGGCGACGGAAAGGTGTTCAGCTACGACATTTCCGACGCCATCCGTATCCGCAACGACGAGCGGGGGGAAGCGGCGCTCTAGGGCGCTTTGCATGAAGGGTGGCCGCCCCATGCGGCCGGAGAATTCCGAAACAGGAGATCAATTTATGGGAGCGAATAAGACACAGGCGCAAGGCGTGGTGCTGTTTCTGGTGGCATTTGTTTTAATTGCCGCGGGGCTGGCGGCGGATTACAGCGTAGTCGCGCTGCTGGCCGGGCTGGTAGCGCTGGGCATATCGATAGGGCTCTTCGCCAGGTGCAAGCCCTGGGAACATACGGAGGAGTGAGAGGAGAAGACATGGCCATCATCGGATTAGCGATTACGTTTCTCGGTTTTATTATCAGCGTGCTGAGCGTGGCAATGGCGTCGGCAGTCGGTGCCCGCATGGCGATCGTACTGGTGGGGCTGGCGATCAGCCTGACCGGAATCATCGGCGTGCTCAACCCCGCCTATCTGAAAAATGCGATCTGGAGGAAATAGCTTCGTGAAGCGATCTACTCTACTCATTACAACGATCTTTCTTCTGGCCGGGCTGGCCTTTGCACAAGCGCCGGCGGCCATCACCACGAACGACGTAAAGAATGTCGAAGCGCCGAAGGCCGATGCGAAGGCCCAGGGCGACCCGGGTGGCAGTATCACGGGAACGGTATCGGATGTCTCGGTTTCCGATGCCAAGAAGGGCCTGACCATCGACGACGTAGTCAACCAGGTCGGGCAGAACAAAATCGCCATCAACTTTGTCTGGACGTTGATCACCGGCTTCCTGGTCATGTTCATGCAGGCGGGCTTCGCGATCGTGGAAACCGGGCTGTGCCGCGCCAAGAACGCCAACCACACCATGATGATGAACTTCATGGTGTACGGCGTCGGCATGCTGGCCTACTGGCTGATCGGATTCGCCATCCAGATGGGCGGCGTGGGCGGGATAGCCAACCTGGGCGGCGCCGCGCCGCTCAGCCAGGAATGGACCATCGACGCTGTTCGGCAAGCCGTTCGGCCTGTTCGGCCAGCACGGAATCTTCCTGACACAGGGCGGGACGTATGACGTGGGCGTGATGGTGCTCTTCCTGTTCCAGATGGTGTTCATGGACACCGCGCTGACCATCGTCACCGGTTCGGCCGCCGAGCGCTGGAAGTACGCGGCGTTCATCGTTTCCTCGTTCATCATGGGCGCGTTCACCTATCCGCTTTTCGCCAACTGGGCGTGGGGCGGCGGGTGGCTGGCCAACCTGGGAGCGAATTTCGGACTGGGCAAGGGCTACTGCGATTTCGCCGGCTCGGGGGTGGTGCACGCCGTCGGCGGGTTGACCGCGCTGGCGCTGTCGATCATCATCGGCCCGCGGCTCGGCAAATTTACGCGGACCGGCAAGCCCAACGCCATCATCGGCCACGATATCGTGCTGGTGCTGACGGGCTGCTTCATCCTGGCGTTCGGCTGGTTCGGCTTCAACCCCGGCTCGACGCTGGGCGCTTCCGGCAACGGCAGCCTGCGCATCGGCTCGATCGCGGTCAACACGATGCTGGCCGGGATGGCCGGCGGCTTCGGCGCCATGTTCTACATGTGGATGCGCTATGGCAAGCCGGATGCCTCGATGTCGGGCAACGGCCTGCTGGCGGGGCTGGTGGCGATCACCGCGCCTTCCGGTTTCGTGAACTCCGTGGGCGCCACGATCATCGGATTGATTGCCGGCGTGCTGGTATGCCTCTCGGTCGAGTTCGTGGACCGGGTGATGAAGGTGGACGACCCGGTGGGCGCCATTTCGGTTCATGGCACCAACGGCCTGTGGGGCGTTATTTCGGTGGGCCTCTTCGCCGATGGCAAGAGCAATTACGGCGGCTCGTGGAACGGCGTCAACGGATCGGTTACGGGGCTGTTCTACGGCGATGCGAGCCAGTTGGTGGCGCAGTTGATCGGAGTGGTGACGCTGATCGGCTTCGTCTTCTGCTTCAGCTTCGCGGTCAACATGGTGGTGGACAAGATCATCGGCCAGCGCGTTTCCGCGAAGGCGGAGCTGGAAGGTCTGGATCTGCCCGAAATGGGCCAGCTCGGATACCCCGAGTTCGAGCTCAAGGCGCGGCCGGCTGGTGCCCAGTAACATGAGCGCCGAACTCACAACCATCAGCGGCGAGCTTGCGCAAAGCGCGCCGCTGCGGCTTCCCCCGGTTCCCTGGCGAGACCCTCACACGGTCTCGCCGGCCAAACTGCGGGAGTACATCCAGACCCTGGAAACGGCGTGCGGCGAGAACCCCCGCTCGGCGGACCTGCGAACCTGCCTCGGCATGGCGCACGCCATGAACTTCGACGTGTACAGATCCATGGACGCGCTGGAAGCGGCGGTCCAACTGGAACCGGATAATTTCTTCGCGCAGCTCAAGTACGCCGAGCTGCACTACCGGCTACGGGCCCTGCACCGCGCCGAGGAAGAAACCCTCAAGGCCTCGGAACTGGCGCGGAACAACTGGGAGCTGTCGCTCGCGCGCAAACAACTGCTCGAAATCCGGCGGCTGATGCGCGAGGGCACGCAGAAGCCGGAGTGGACCAAACCGTTGACCTGGCCGGCCGTCTGGCTGGCCGCCATGACCATGATTCTCTGCCTGGCGGTGTACCTGAAATGATGAAACCGAAGTGGAGCTATTTTGCCGGCGCCAGCATTCTGGCCGCCTATTTCCTACTTACGAACGGGGCGCCTCCGCTGGCGGTTCTGGCCGGATTGAGCGGCGCCGCCATGTTCATGCGGCGCACGTCGCGCGCCACGTAAACCGGGTCCCATGCCACTCACTGTTTCGCCATCGCTTCTGGTGTTTTTCGGGTCCGAAGGGGCCGCCAAAATCCCACTTTCGATGCTGCTGGTTTTCGTTTCGGCGAAGCTCATGGCGGAGCTGGCCGAACGCCTGGGACAGCCAGGGATCGTGGGCGAAATTCTGGCCGGCGTCCTCATCGGCCCGAGCCTGTTGGGGTGGCTCGCTCCGAACGAACTTCTGAGCGCCCTTTCGGACCTGGGAGCCATGTTCCTGCTGTTCCGGGTGGGGCTGGAGGTGAAATCCTCGGAGCTGCTGAAAGTCGGGGGCACGGCCACCCTGGTGGCGTGTTCGGGCGTGCTGGTGCCATTCGTGATGGGCACCGGCATCCTGCTGCTTTGGGGCGCGGGCGGCCACGAGGCGGTGTTCGTGGGAGCATCCATGGTGGCCACCAGCGTCGGGATCACGGCCCAGGTTCTCGCAACCAAGGGGCTGCTGCACGAAATCTCGAGCAAGATCATTCTGGCCGCCGCCGTGATCGACGACGTGCTCGGATTGCTGGTGCTGGCCGTGGTGAGCAGCCTGACGCACGGGAAACTGGACGTGCTGGGGCTCTCGCTGACCGCCGCGAGCGCCATCGGTTTCACGGTGATCGTCGCCAAGTGGGGAACCCACACGATGAGACGCGTGGTGCCGCATGTCGACAACCGCCTGAAGGTGGCCGAGTCGCGCTTCGTGCTGTCGATCACCCTGCTTTTCGCGCTGGCGCTGCTGGCGGTCTATACGGGCGTCGCCGCGATCGTGGGGGCGTTTCTGGCGGGCCTGGCGCTGGGAGAAAGCGCCGGGCAGAGAGAACGCGACCTGTCGCACGGGGTGGCGGAACTGCTGGTGCCGTTCTTCCTCGTGGGGGTGGGGCTGCACGTGGACCTTTCCGCGTTCTCCCAGGCTTCGACGGCGTTCCTGGCATTGGCGATTCTGGCCGCGGCGGTGGTCTCCAAGTTCATCGGGTGCGGGCTGGGCGCGGCTTCCCTGGGAAGGACGGAAGCGTTGCGGGTGGGTGTGGGGATGATTCCGAGGGGCGAGGTGGGGATGGTGGTCGCCCAGATCGGCCTCGGACTCGGGATTCTGTCGCGAGGAAGCTACGGAGTCGTCGTGTTCATGTCGGTGGCCACTACGCTAGTCGCTCCTCCCCTGATCAAGATCGCCTACCGGGGTCTGACGAGGGAGGAGGGTACAGAGATGGAAGAAGAATTCCTCCCCCTGAGATAAGCGAAAATGAGAGATATCTTTTACGACGCCAACCCGCCTCACGGCGAAAAGGGCAGCTTCCGAAAAGTCACCGTGACGCTTCCTCCAGACCTCTACGAGCGCCTGATTCGCGAATCCGCGCGGCGCAAGATCGCCGGAGAGCCGAATCAACTGGTCTCCGCGTTGTTGCGGGAAGCCGTCACGCAGTATCTCCAGCAGATGGACTGAGCGTCCGGGCGGCTTCCGGAAGGAGTTCGGCCGCCGGCCCGGCTTCGCTCCGCGCGGCCGCCTGCCCGGCGGCTTTCTGGCCGGCGATGAACGCGTGGTCGGAATTGTAGTATTCCCACTCGCTGTAGCGTCCGGCGAGGAGGATGTCGCGGTCGGCCAGCCAATCGCGAATCGAGCGCACGGCGGCTTCCCGGCCGTGGTCGTACACCACGTAGGCGTAAGGCAGGTCGCACTGGGCAGTTGCCAGGATCGGATCCGCGGCACCGATGATGCCGACCCGCCGGCAGTCTTCGAGGCAGAGCCGCACCAGGTCGTCGCCTTCCGAGGGCAGCGGTTTGGAACCCGAGTAGGTGATTTCGCACGTCAGGCCGAACCCGCCCGGAGGGTTGCACCAGGGGCTGGCATTACCTTGTACGAAAATGCGGTGGAAGACGGTGTCTTCCGGGTAGTAGATCCAGTGCTTCTCGGTGAGCTTTTCCCTGCCCACGCCGAGGTGCACGCAGCGGACCGACACGTGTCTCAGGGCGGAGGCGGCGGCGCGGATCCCGGCCGGCGCTTCTTCGCCCAGGGCGCGGATCAGCGCGGGCAGCGGCATAGTGCTGACCAGCCGGCCGTAGCGCAGTTCGGCACCGTCGGACAGGGTGACGGTGCGGCGGCGCGGCGAAACCCCCACCACGCGGCGGTTCAACCGCAATTCGCCCTTCAGGTGCGGAAGCCAGGCGTCCATCAGGGCCTGAAATCCGCCGCGCAGCGGGTAGCCGAAGCGTGCGTTGGGGCCCATCGGCTTGGGAGACGGGGAGAGCGCTCCTTCGATCATCTCGGCGAGGTCGGGCAGAGGCACGCGGCCGCCCAGCCAGGAGGTTTCCATCTCGGCCAGCGGAACCGCCCACAGTTTCCGGTTGTAGGGAATGGCGAAATGCCGTGCGATTCCCGCGCCCCAGACTTTGTAGATGAACTCCTCGAAATTCCGGGGCCGGCCGCCCTCCGCGCGAGCCGCGGCAGCTTCCACCAGCGGCGTGGAAGCTTCCAGAATCCCATCCCCGCAGCAGTCTTCAATGCCCGGTTTGCAGCCGCCGTTGCCGCGGCCGTTCGGCTTTTTCGCGGGCTTCAGGGAGCCGAAGCGCGCTTCGATCGCCCCCAGGATGCATTCCTTGATAACTTCCGGAGGCAGCCCGTAGAGCGAGCCCTGAAAGGGGTATCGGGTATAGACATTCTTGCTGTAGATCCAGGCTTCGCGATCCTGCCAGTGGACGTTATCGCCCAACAGCATCTGGTAAAGCTGATGGACGTACGGCTCGTTCGAAAACATGATGTGGCCGGCATAATCGAACGTGAACCCATTCACTTCGACCGACCGGCACCAGCCGCCCACGCGGGCGTTCTGTTCGAGCAGGAGCGAATTCTCACCCAGGTGGTACGCGGCGCTCAACCCGGTGGGCCCGGCGCCGATGACGATGGCGCGGCCTTCGCGGCTCGCCCAACGGCCGCGCCGCTCGGCGACCGCGGCGATCTGTTCCCCCATTCGGGCCGCCGTATCGTCCCAGGAGGTGCGTTTGAGAACCTCGCGCATCCGCGCGCGACGTTCCGATTTTTCTTCGGGTCCGGCAGCCAGGGCACGCTCGCACGCCGCGATGAATTCCCCGTGGCTCGAGCCGAGATACACGATTTCGCCGTAAGGCTCCGCCACGTCGGTAATGGGCGTACTCACGATCATCTTGCCGGCCGCCATGTATTCGAGCGTCTTGGTCGGGCTGATATACTGCGTGGACCGGTTGCGCGCGAAGGGCAACAGGCACACGTCCCAGCCCTTCAGGTAGGCGGGCAACTGACGATAGGAGCGCTGTCCGAAGTAGTGGATGTTGGGATGCCGGGGCAGCGCCGCGGCGTCGATTTTCACCACCGGGCCGACCATCGCCAACTGCCACTCGGGGTGCGCTTCGGCAACCGCCGCCAGGAGGGGAATATCGAAGCGTTCGTCAATCACCCCGAAGAAGCCCAGTCGCGGATGCGCGAGGGGCGCCTGGTCCTCCGCCTCGGGCATGCCGTTGGCGGCCACGGCGAAATGGCGGGCATCCACGCTCGATGGGAAGCAATGCACATTGGAGTGCCGGCTCTTCTTGGCACGGTAGAGGCTGGGCCCTCCGGTGAAAACGACATCGGCCTTCCGCAACAACTGCTCTTCCCGCTCGAGCAGTTTCGGCGGCGCGTGCAGGAACGCGGAGAGCTCGTCCATGCAGTCGTAGACCAACACGCTCGGTTCGAGGCCGTCCGCCAGTGGCAGGGCCATGGGAGTGTAGAACCACAGCACGTATCCGGCCGGCTCCCGCGGTTCGAGGAGTTCACCCAACAGCCGTCGCAGGTGCGGCATCTGCTCGTCGCTGAAACCGGGTGCGCGCGAAGGAGTGCACGGCCGGCAGACCAGGACGTTCGATTCCGGGCGGTGCAGTTCCCAATGGGGGTGCGGTTCGTCCGAGTAGACCGGCTCCTCTATAAAAAATACATCGCTGTGGGCCGACAGCCGCGACAGCAGATGCTGGGGCCTCTGATAAACAAAATCCCAGCGCAGGTGGGAAAACGTGACGATGGTATCTTTAGACGGCATTACTTCCTCCTGCTGGACATGAAAATCCTGCGGTGCGTAACGCCCCCGAAGGGCGGACGATGCCAGTTGAAATGCAGCTAGCCTGCCAGTGTGTAGAAATGCGCCCGCAGCCGCTGCCGGGCCGCCTGCAGGGCCTGGCTGTATTCGGGGTTGAGCATGCGTTGGTATCGGCCCGCACCGTCGGGAACCATGTCCCACAATCCGCTGTTGTGCCAGTGCGCCGGGTCTTCCCAATCGAAGCGGTCGAGAATCGGGTAAAGGCACACGCCCTCGAGCGGCACGCCCTGCCGCACGGCCAGTTCGCTTTCGCGCGCGACCTCCTCGAGCCAGGCGGCGCGGCCCACCCCGTAGTGGCTGGTTTCGGCGATCAGGATGGGGCGCCGGTACCGCTCGTGCACCCCGGCCAGAAGCGTATGGAGGGGCACCCAGCGCGGGTCGTCAGAGCCGGCGTCCCAGTTCAGTTTGCGGCCGCCCGGCACTTCCCACTGGTTGGCGGCGTAAAAATTGACGCCGATAATGTCGAGATACGGCTCGGCGCCGCCCAGTTCCGGGGCCGCGCGCCCGGCGATCATGTCCCACGCTTCGAACTGGCTGGCGCACTGGCGCCGGGAAGGTTCGGTATTCCAGGGACGCCATCGCGGAGGAACGTTGTGGATGAGGGGTTCGGGAAAGACCATGCGCGCCGAAGGGTCCACGGAATGGATGGCGTCGATCGCCGCGAGCGCGGCCCGCACCATCTGGGCTTTCAACTCGCCGCCGCGCCCGTACGCGTAAGGGAACATCAGGTCGCGGCTGGCCGCCCAGGCGAAGAACGAGATTTCGTTGACCGGGGCGTAGAACGCCGGCTCGTCCGTGTGTTCCCGGAGGATGCGGGCCGCAGTTTTGGCGAAGCGGGCATACCGGTCGACGAAGGCCGGCGAAAAAAAGTCCAGGTCGTCCGGCCATCCGTAGTGGCACAGGTCCCAGATCACCTGCACGCCCTCCTGCCGTGCGGCTTCGAGCATCGGAACCCACGATGACCAATCGTAGGCGCCGGCGCGGTCGATCAGGTGCCAGCGGACGCCGTCGCGAGCGGCGGAAATTCCGACTTCCCGCAGCCGGCGGTAATCCGCCGCGGCGTTAACGTCGTGCTGGAGCGCGGAGATCATATCCAGGCGAACCCCCGTCGAATTGATCTGGCAGGAGGATTCGAAGCCGGCGATCCAAAAGGAGCGGAATAGCGGGTTACCGGGGTTCATGGGCGGTCTGGTGGTCCTCCTGCGGAATCATGTATTGCTGCCGCTGCGTATTCATCAGGCGCTCGCGCCACTCCCACTCGAGCTGGAAATCGCGCTTGGTGCGGGGCCCGCGCGTGGCCAGCGCAATGGTTTCGATCGGAATTTTGGCCGTACGGTCGGCGCTCAGCAGCCCGTTGGCTTCCTGGTAGGTGTCGGCGAACTGGGTGTAACAGAAACCCGCGAGCACCGGCAGGTTGCGCACCACCTGGAGCAGCCGCATGTAGCGGCGGGCGAAATCCTCGGCGCTCGAGGCCCTCGAATACCCCCACGTTCCGGCGGCATCGGGCGAAAAGGCGATGCCTCCGAATTCGGTCAGCATGATGGGCTGCTCCTGCCCCGGATCAGCGAGCATCAGCAGGCGCCCGCCGGGCCGCTCGCGCTTGAAGAGGCGCGGAATCTCGTCCACCGTGTAGCGCCTTTGGATGCGTTCGGGGTCGTCGTCGTAGTCGTGGATCCCGATGACGTCCGTGGCCACGCTTTCCCATCCGTCGTTACCGATCACGGGGCGGCTGGGGTCCAGCGTTTTCGTGAGATGGTAGAGCGCCTGCACGTAGTGCCGCTGGGCGGGGCTGTCGGGCAGGTCGGGTACGCCCCAGGATTCGTTGAACGGAACCCAGGCGACGATCGAAGGGTGGCTGGCATCCCGATCGACAACCGCGGTCCACTCGCGCGCCAGGCGTTCGATGGACGTTTTGTTGTAGCGGTAGGCGCTGGGCATCTCCTCCCACACGAGCAGGCCGAGAGTGTCCGCCCAATACAGGTAGCGCGGAGACTCGATCTTCTGATGTTTGCGGACGCCGTTGAACCCCATGGCCTTGGCCAGTTCCACGTCGCGGCGATAGGCCTCGTCGGAGGGCGCGGTGATCCCGGTCTCCGGCCAGTAGCCCTGGTCGAGCACCATGCGGAGCTGGTAAGGGCGGCCGTTCAACACGAATTTGTCGCCCTGCGCCCCGATGGAGCGCAGCGCGGCGTAGCTGCGGACGTGGTCGAGCACGGCGCCATCCGGGGCCACTAGCGTCAGGTCGGCGTGGATCAGGGTGGGGGTGGCGGGGCTCCAGAGCAGTTCGTTGCGGTAGTCGTCGATTCCGGGGTCGCTCAGGGCGATGCGCCGGTGAACTCCGCCCGCCAGCACCAGGTAGGAATCCTCGGCCAGCACCGCTTCCCCGGCCCACAGCCTGACGTTCAGGCGCAGGCCGGGGCGCCGCTCGCCGGCGATCCAGGTTTCCAGGCCGATCTCCCAGCGCTCGACGTTCGGTGTCCAGCGCAAAAAGGAGATATGGGAGGAAGGCAAACGCTCGAGCCACACCGATTGCCAGATGCCGGTGGTGCGCGGATACCAGATCGAATGGGGATGAAGCTGCCAATCCTGCTTGCCGCGCGGCTTGGAGAGATCGGCCGGGTCGTCTTCGGCGCGAACCACCACCACGTTGCCGGCCCCGGGTTCGCAATAGTCCGTCAGATCCGCGGAAAACGGGGTGTAGCCGCCCTCGTGCTCCGCCACCACGTGTCCGTTCAGCCACACTTTGGCCGCATAATCGATCGCGCCGAAGTGCAGGAACAGGCGCTGTCCGGGTTCGAGGCGGGGCGCCTCGAAACGGCGCCGGTACCAGCAGGCACGGTAGAACGAGGTATCGCCGATGCCGCTGGCCGCCGTTTCGGGCGCAAACGGCACCTGGATTCGCTGCCGGAATTCCGGCTGGTCCGGCAGTTCGCAGGTGGCATCCCGGTCGGTTGCGAACTCCCATTCGCCATCCAGGCTGAACCACTCCTCACGTTCCAACTGGGGGCGGGGATATCCGTGGGCTCCGTTCAATCGAGACTCCTTCTCTCAGGGTAATGGCGGGGGCCCGGGCGACGCCGCTTTCCAACACGCCGCTGTGTGCGGAATACAACGAGAGCTGACCGCCGCCTCACCGGCTCTGTCCGTCACGCGATCAAAGAGCCGCGGCCGTGAGGGAGCGGGAGCGGTAACTGGCCGTATCCCGGTCTGCGGAAAGGCGTTATACTACACCTTACCGATACGCTGGGCGAGGGGATTCGCATGGGCGCGGCACAAGCTACTACTCCGCACAGGAAAAACAACTCAGGCGAACAGGCCGAACTTTCACGGAAGTGCCTGTATTATATGGCACTGATGCGTGAAGTCGAGGACCGGATCGAGCGCAAACTGTATCGCCAGGGCAAGATTTTGGGCGGTGTTTACGTGGGCCGCGGGCAGGAGGCGATTCCGGTCGGGACGGCCCTGCTCTCGGGCCCCGACGACGTCATGCTGCCCTCGCATCGCGACATGGCGGTGATGTTCATCCGGGGGGTGCCGGTCAACCGGATCTTCGCCCAGTACATGGGGCGGGCGGACGGCCTCACCCGCGGGCGCGACGGCAACATGCACATGGGAGATCTCAAGCAGGGGGTCGTCTCCATCATCAGCGCCCTGGCGGCGACCGTCCCGGTGGCCGCGGGAGTCGGACTGGCCTTACGGTACCTGGGCAGGAGCGGCGTCGCGTTTTCCTACTTCGGCGACGGCTCCACCAGCCGCGGCGACTGGCACGAAGGCGTCAACCTCGCCAGCGTTCAAAAGCTTCCGGTGATTTTCATCTGCAACAACAACCAGTACGCGTATTCGACTCCCCTTTCCGCGCAAATGGCCTGCGCCAATGTGGCTGACAGGGCTCCGGCGTATGGGATGCCGGCCGAAGTGGTGGATGGCAACGACGTTCTGGCGGTTCACGCCGCTACCCGCCGCGCGCTGGCCCACGCCCGCGCCGGTAGCGGCCCCTACCTGCTCGAGTGCAAGACGTTTCGCATGACCGGCCACTCGGCGCACGATGCCGCCCATTACGTTCCCAAGGGACTGTTCGAAGAGTGGGAGAAGCAGGACCCCATCAAGCGCCTGGAAGCCAAAATGATCGCCCGGAAATGGGCCGGCCAGGCAGCCATCGACGCCATCCACGCCGCCATCCGCAAGGAAGTGGACGAAGCCGTCGAGTGGGCCGAGAAGAGCCCCTACCCGGACGCCTCCACGCTGCTTGACGACGTTTACGAGAACTGCTGACCGATGCCCACAACTTACCTGGAAGCGATTCGAGAAGGTCTCTGGGAAGAGATGGAGCGCGACCCGAACGTCTTTCTCCTGGGAGAAGATATCGGCGTGTACGGCGGCGCTTTCAAGGTGACCGCGGGGTTCATCGAACATTTCGGCGAAAAGCGCGTGGTGGATACTCCCATTTCGGAAGCCGGCATCGTGGGCGCGGCCATCGGCGCTTCCTTCCTGGGCCTGCGGCCGGTGGCCGAGATGCAGTTCGCGGATTTCATTTCCTGCGGCTTCGACCAGATCGTGAATTTCGCCGCCAAGTGCCGCTATCGGTGGGGCGCCGCGGTGCCGATCGTGATTCGCGCCCCCTCGGGCGGAGGCGTTCACGGCGGCCCGTTCCACTCGCAGAACCCGGAGATGTGGTTCGTCAAGACGCCCGGGCTGAAAGTAGTGGCGCCCGCCACGGCGTACGACGCCAAGGGGCTGATCAAAGCTTCCATCCGCGATAACGACCCGGTGATCTTCCTCGAACACAAGGGCCTCTACCGCCGCATCAAGGAAGATCTGCCGGCCGAAGAGTACACGGTGCCGATCGGCAAGGCCAGGGTGGTGCGCGAAGGCCGCGACCTGACCATCGTGACGTACGGCGCGATGGTGTGGGTGGCGCTCGAATCCGCCGATAAACTGGCCGGAGAGGGCGTCTCGGTCGAGGTGGTGGACCTGCGGACGCTGCTGCCGCTCGACCGCGAGACGGTGTGCGAGAGCGTCAAGAAGACCTCGAAGGTGCTGCTGCTGCACGAGGACACGCGGACGGCTGGGCTGGCCGGCGAACTCGCCGTCAGCATCACGGAGAGCGTTTTCGAATACCTGGACGGCCCGGTCGTGCGGGTCACCGCGCCCGATACCCCGGTGCCCTTCAGCCCTCCGCTTGAAGAGGCGTTTCTGCCCAATGTCGAAAAAGTGCTGGAGAAGGCTCGCTGGCTGTATCGCTATTAGCTGCGGCCTGGCGGCGGCCGCGCCGGCGTACCGCGTAGGAACAGCCGAGGCCGGCCGGGTGAAAGCGGTCGTGCTGGAAGACCGGCAGGGTAACCGGGCGGTGATCGCGGAAGCGCGCTTCACCATCACGCTCACGGCGGCGGATTTCATCGCCGCGCAATTGCTGAAAGCCTATCCGCTCAGCCGGGCCGCGATTCTGCTGCACTCCGCCGCTTCCGGGCCGCCGGCACCCTCGGAAGCCATAACCGCCATCGCCGCGGCCCTGGGCAGCCTGGAGCCGGCGCGCGTGTTCTTCGACGGCTCGCGGGTCACGATCACCTCGACCGAAGGGCAATGCCAGGCCGTCTTCTTCCCTTTGGGGTTCGCCGGGTGCTCCGGCGGAACGGCCGTGCACTCGCCAATTCGCAGCGCCTTTCAGGTGGTCGAGCCGGAGCACGGACTCGAGCGCCGGAACGAGACCCCGCCGGCGTATCCGGTTCAGGCGATCGCGTTCGGCAAACAGGTAGCGATTCTGGCGATGGGCGGAGATGCGCCGGCCGCCCGCTTCCGGGCCGGAGGCCTGATCGTCGTACCGCAGGCCAACGACGATACGGCGTTTCCGGAAAGTCCAACGGTTCTGACAGCAATCCGGCAGGTCCTGGCGCGCATCGGCAGATAGCTCGGCTCCCGTAGGACAATAATCGATACCATGCTGCTGTCTGCCATTCTGCTTGCCCTGCACCTTCAGCCTGTGCTGCCGCCCCAACCGAACCGGCAGCCCCAATTGGCTGCCGCGCGAGGAGAGGTCGCGCTGGTGTTCGGCAGCGGTGACTCGATTTGGCTGGCCCTCTCTTCGGACGACGGCCGCTCCTTCCGGCCACCCGCCAGGGTGGCGGAATTGCCGAAACTGCTGCTGGGCCGGCACCGGGGACCGAGGGTCGTGATCAGCCGCGGCGTCATTCTCGTCAGCGCGGCCGCGGCGGACAGCGATCTGTACTGCTGGCGATCTACGGACCACGGCCGCACCTGGTCGAAGCCGGCGGTAATCGACGACCGGCCGACCGCCGCGCGAGAGGGCTTGCACGCCATGGCCGCCGATGGCACAGGAGAGGTCGAGGCGGTGTGGCTCGACGACCGGATTCCGGGCGGCAAGCGCCTGTGGGGCGCATTCTCCGAGGACGACGGCCTCACCTGGTCGGCAAACCTGTTGCTTTACCAATCGCCCTCGGGCACCATCTGCCAGTGCTGCCACCCCTCGCTGGTGCCGCTGGGCGGCGGAGAGTTCGCGATAATGTGGCGCAACGTGATCGACGGCGCGCGCGATTTCTACGTGATGCGCCTCTACGGCGGCAAGCCGGTCTCGAAGCCGGTGAAGCAGGGCGAAGGCACCTGGAAGCTGGACGCCTGCCCCATGGATGGCGGCGGCATCGCGGCCCTGGACGGCGGCGTCATCACCGCCTGGCGCCGGGAACACGATGTCTACCTGGCCGGGCAGGGGCGGCCGGAGCGCGACCTGGGCGCGGGCCAGGACCCCGCGCTGGCGGCCAACCGCAAGGGTGCTTATGTCATCTGGTCCGCTGGCAAGGCGATCGAAGCACTTGTGCCGGGGGAGCGCGCGCCAAGGGAGGTGAGCGCTAACGGCGCATTTCCGGCTGTGGTGACTCTACCCGATGGCGGCGTGCTGGCGGCTTGGGAAGAGAACGGCTCGATCGTCAGCCGGCGGTTGGAATAAAGCCGGGCAGGCCAGGAGGCCTACCCTACTGGAGCCCGCCGTAATTCACCAGTTCGATTCCGTTGCTTTCGAGCCCTGCGCGCGTCTCGGGCGCGATCAACGCTTCGAGTTCGTGCTCGCGGCTCTCTTTGAGGCGCGTGCGGGCGGCCCGCAGCGCCGGGCCGCAGCGGCCGGGGTGGCACATGAATTCGGTGGTGCCCGGCGGAATCGCGCCCAGCAGTTCTACCAGTTCGGTGGTGCGGAAGCGGCCGGTGATCTGGAAGCCGGCGAAGTGGTCGGTAGTCCGGCAGCCGTGCCGTTCGAGCACCCTGTGGAACCGCCGGCGCAGCAGGCCCATGGCACGGCTGGTGATCCGCTTCAAAGTTGGGACGGCGCCGCGCAGCGCATTCAGCGGAAAATCGAACGGCCGCCGCACCCATCGGATGTCGAATTCCTCACCCAACCGGGCCACGGCTTCGAGGACCGGCGGCGCCAGGTGAGTGTGCTTGTGGGTGTCAAGGTGCGTGGGGCGCACACCCGCGTCCAGGATGCGCCGGATTTGCGCCGCCAGTTCTTCGTAAGGCCGGATTTCGCGGCAAGCGAGCGCGGCCATGAGCTGCGGGACGCTCACGGGCAGCGCCTTTCCCGACACCAGCGAGCGCCCGCCGATCAGCACGAGATGGCAGCCGATGTCGAGAGTCGGAGCTTCGCGCGCGCGGCCGGCGGCATCATCAAACGCATCGCCGTTCGCCATCAAGGTGGTCGCGGTCAGAATGCCGCGGCGATGGGCCTCGACGATTCCTTCGTTGACGTCGGGCGTGAAGCCGAAATCGTCAGCGTTCACCACCAGGCGCTTTCGGGAACTCAAAACAGCGCGAGCCTCAGGGTAAGGAACTTCTTCGGGTTGGCGCGGATATCCTTCACCAGCCCCTGGAGCTCGTGAGTCGTGGAATTGAGCGAATCGTAAAGCTGCGGGTTCACCACGAGCTGTCCGATTGTGCCCTGCCCCGAATTGATCTTATCGACCGTGGTGTTGAACTTCGCGACGAGAGTATCCAGCCGGTGATAGAGCTGCTCGTCCTTGAGCAACTTTCCGGCGGTGCCCTTACCCGCGTTCAAATCCGTGACCAGGCCGTGGATCTCCGCCAGCGTTGCTTGCGCTTCGTTGAACAGCGCCGGATCTTTGAGCAGCTTGCCGGCGGTACCCTGGCCGGCTTGCAAGTCTGCCATCATGGCGTCGATGCGCTGGAGCGGAGAGCGGATCTCTTTGTACAGCTCGTCACTGTAGATCAACTTGCTGATGGTTCCGTTGCCGTTGCGTACATCCGCCAGGAGTTTCTGCCCTTCCGAAGCGATGCCGTTCATGCGGTCGTAGAGCTCGCGGTCCTTCAACAACAATCCGATATTGCCTTTGCCCGCCTCCACGCCGGCCAGCAGGTTATCCACGCGGTTGACGATGGTCTGGAACGACTTCAGCAGATTCGCGCTTTGCGCCATCAGCTCCGGAATGTCCTGCCCCTGCAAGCTCGGCAGCGTCGCACCCGGCTTCACGTTCTGGGTTGACTTGCCGCGCATGATGTTCAGGAACTTGTCCCCCAGCAGGTTGGCGGCGCTGATCTCGGCCACCGAATCCACCGGGATATCGGCGAGATACTGCGGCTTCACCCGCATGTCGAACCGGACCGCGTTGCTGGGATTCCGGGAATTGGTCAGCTCCACATGGTCCAGGTACCCGATAGTGAAACCGTTCAACCGTACTGCCGTGCCGTCCGCAAGACCGGCGGCATCTTCCATGTAGGTATACAGCGTCACATAGGTCCGGAAGATGCCTTTGGAACTGGTCAGCAGGAAGACGAGGACGAAGAGTATGGTGAAGGCGGCCAGCGCAATCACCCCGACCTTCAGTTGCGACCAACGGACTCTCGCGCGTTCGGGCATCTTCTATTCCCGTGGCTTTACGAATTTGCGGACATAGGGGTCGGTAGAGGTTTCCAGCCGGTTCTGGTCGCCTTCGAAGACCAAACGGCCTTCCCGCAGTACCATGAACGTGGTCTGCGTGCGCCGCCCGTCCCCGTGGCGGACCGGCTCCAGGCGCCCTTGTTCCGAATTGTAGCGAAAATTGGCGATCAGGTTCCCGTCCTGGTACCGGTGGGTAACCACGAGCGTCGTCGTCTGGCTCAGGTCCCGCTCCTTGATGAGGAGCGCAATGATAGTGTGGGCCGTGATGGGGTCGAGACCGGCGGTGGGCGAATCATAGAGCAGCAGGGGCGGCGCGGTGACTACAGCCCGCGCAATGGCGGCGCGGCGCCGCATGCCTCCGGAAAGCTCGCTGGGGAACTTTTCGAGCGTACCACCGAGTTCCACGAACTCGAGCGCCTCGCTGACCCGCGGCACCAGTTCTTCGGGCGGGCAGTGAATCGAGGGCTGGTTGATCAGCGGGTACGCCACGTTCTCCTCGATGGTGAGCGAGTCGAACAGCGCGCCCTCCTGGAACAGCATGCCGATCTTGCTGCGAATCTCGAAAAGTTCGCGTTCGGAAGCCGTGGTCAGGTCTCTGCCGAATGCGAAAACGGCACCCCGGTCCGGCTTGATCAAAGCGAGCGCGGTCTTGAGGAGCACGGTTTTTCCGCTTCCGGCGGCTCCCAGAATGACTCGCGAGTTCCCTTCGAAAGCTTCGAAGGAAATGTCCGAGAGTACTTCCGCGCCGTCGTAGATGACGGTCACATGGTCGAAGCGGAGAATGGGGACACGCGCATCGCCGGTCATCATGGGGCCTGGCTGACGAAAATCTTCGTCAGCAGCAGATCGAGAATGAAAATCAGCACGTCGGCTGCCACGACGGCCTGGGTGGTCGAACGGCCCACCCCCTGGGTTCCGCCGCTGGTGCGCAGGCCGTAGAAACATCCCACCATGGAGATGACGATGGCGAAAATGAAAGGTTTGAGCAGCCCCTGCGCCACGTCATTCCAAACCAGGGCCTGCCACACCGACGTCCAGTATTGCCTCGACGAGAGGCCGAGAAACAGGTCGGCGATGATGAAGCCGCCGACCATGCCGACGAAATCGGCGATCACGGTGAGCAGGGGCAGCATCACCGCCGTGGCGATCAGGCGGGGCGTCACCAGTTTCTGGGTAGGGTCCGTGCCCAGCGCCCGCATTGCGTCGATCTGCTCGGTGACCTTCATGGAGCCGAGTTCGCTGGCAATTCCGGAAGCGTTGCGCCCCGCCACCATGATGGCGGTGAGCACCGGGCCGAGTTCCCGGACCAGGGTCAACGAAACCAGGGTGCCGGTCTTGCCGACCTGCCCGTACTGCGCCAGCGCGCGCGACATCTGCAACGCCATGACGGCGCCGCTGAAAAACCCCGTCATGGCCACGATCGTGAGGCTTCCCACGCCGATCATGTCCATTTGCATGATGACGTCGTCGCCGTAATGAGGCTTGCGGAAGATATTGAGGAAGGCGCGCCCGGTCAGATGGAAGAAATCCTGAACCGCGGCTACGGGCGCTTTCAACGGATCGAGCAAGTAGGAAGGTCCCCGAAACCTCGATGCTACCATAGAAGCATAAGTCTCATGGGTAGAGGACTTACGGATATTCCCGGAATCCTGGTCGGCCACGTCTCGGATTTCGATGCGATGACCGGGTGCACCGCCATCCTGTGCGAGCAGGGGGCGGTCGGCGGCGTGGATATCCGGGGCTCGGCCAGCGGTACCGAGGAGACTCCGGCGCTCCACCCCCTGCACGTCGACCCGACCGCCCACGGCATTCTGCTGGCGGGCGGGAGCGCGTTCGGCCTGGAGGCTGCTTCGGGCGTGCGCCGCTACCTGGAAAAGCGGGGCGCCGGGGTGTTGACACCCGCGGGACGCGTTCCGATCGTCGCGGCGGCCATTCTTTACGACCTGGGCATCGGCAAATCGAACGTCCGCCCCAACCTGGCGATGGGCGAAGCGGCGGCGGCCGCGGCCACGGCCGGTCCGGTCGAAGAAGGCTGTACCGGCGCGGGCACCGGCGCCACGGTCGGCAAAGCGCTCGGCATGCGGCAGGCGATGAAATCGGGAGTGGGGTCGTTCACGGTGACGCTTCCGGGCGGGGTGCTGGTATCGAGCCTGGTGGCGGTCAACGCATTTGGCGACGTGCGCGACCCGGCCACCGGCAAGATCGTAGCCGGCGCGCGCAAGGCCCCCGGCAGCCTCGAGTTCGCCAATGCCGAAGAGGTGTTGCGGAACCGTCCGCCGGCCGGCCTGGTGCGGGTCAACACCACGCTGGCGGTGGTCGTGACCAATGCCCGGCTGTCCAAAGTGGAAGCCACCAAACTGGCGCAGTTCGCCGGCCTGGGAACCGCGCGGGCCATTTATCCAGTGAACACGATGCTGGATGGCGACATCACCTTCGCGCTTTCGCTGGGCGACCGCCGCGCCGACATCAACGTGCTCGGCTCGGCCGCGGCGGAGGCCGTGGTCGGGGCCATCCTGCGCGCCGTCCGGCTGGCGAAAACCCTGGGCGGATTCCCGGGATTGGGCTGAACAGCCCTTACGGTCGCGGCCTCGTGCCGGAGATTCAGACCCTAAAATCTTAATTTCCTACAGAGCGCGGCCGTGAACCTCGCGTAACTCCTTTTCTTTGTGCATGGCATGGGGCTTGCATCGGATTCCCGCGAAGGGAGAAGTCCTATGAACGATCCGGGCACGTATTGGTTGACATTGATGAACGTCGCTTTGGGAGTGGTGGTGCTGATCTGTATTGCCGCGGTAGGGGTGGGGGTCCTGCAGGAACTGGCCGCCAGGCATCGAAGGCGCGTGGCGACGGCGCAGATCGATCAGGAGTTGTCACACATGTTCCAGATTCCCGGGCTCGGAGTCACCATGGCGGATGGCGGCGAAGAGTTGAGGGAGAAGGACGAGCGGTAGCGGCATGACCTGCCCCTTCCTCAAAGAAGCACAGGTCAAGTATTGCCGCAGCTCGTCGGTGCGGAAGCTGATTCCGTTGGCGATGGGAGGCAGGGCGGAAGAGAAGTGCTCCTCGGCGGAGTTCGTGAATTGCCCGATCTACCGGATGAATCCCGAGGAGGCTTCCGGGCCGTGCCCTTATCTGCGGGAAATGCTGATGCAATACTGCGCGGCGGCGCCGGTCACCAAGATGGTTCCGTACAGCGAGTCGCTGCTCTCTCGCTGCGGGACCGAAGGGTATCGCTATTGCGAACTGTACCTGGCGATGGCGCACCCTCCGGCCGGGGTTGAGGAAGCGGATGGGATTCAATTGCCGGATTGGCTGCTCTACTCGCGCAACCACATGTGGGTGGACGTGGCCGAAGACGGCACCTGCCACGTGGGCATAGACGCGTTTCTGAGCCGTGCCCTGGGCACGATCGAGCGTCTGAGCTACGTTTGGCAGAGTGGACGCCGCCGGCCGGCCGCCGTGCTGACGGTGGCGGGAACCGACCTGGAAGTGGTATTTCCGAACCCGCTGCTGCTGACCAGGTGCAACCTGTACCTGCGGGCGGACCCCGGGCGCCTGACCAGCGAGCCCTATACGGGAGGGTGGCTGTTCGAGGGAACGCCCCTTCCGGAAACTACGCAGGACCTGTTCGGGGCGCGGGAAGCGCGGGAGTGGATGGAGCAGGAACAGCGGCGCATCTCCGAGTTCCTGCAAACCGGGACGGGCACGGTGGCCGATGGCGGCCTGTTTGCGGCGGGAGCCGCCCGGATGCTCGACCGCGAGCGCATGCTGACGCTATTCCATGAGTTTTTTGTGAAGAGAGAACCGTGAAAATCCGCGGAAAAATTCTGTTTTTGGCTGGAGCGCTGGCCGCCCTGGGCGCGGGCTGGGCCGGCTTTCCCCATGCCATCTATTCGAGCCGGCCGCAGCCGGTGGACTTCAGCCACAAGGTCCACGCGGAAAAGGCCGGCACGAAGTGCGAAGACTGTCATGCGTTCCGCGACGACGGAACGTACGCGGGCATTCCGGCGCTGGAAAAATGCGCGGGATGCCACGCGGCCCCGATGGGGAACACGGCGGCGGAGAAGAAATTCATCGACCAGTACATAACGCCGGGGCGCGAGCCCGAATGGGCATCCTACGCGCGGCAACCCGAGAACGTGTACTTCTCGCACACTACGCACGTCAAGCTGGGGCGGATGAAATGCGAGCAGTGCCACGGCGGGCAGGGAAACGCGGATACGCTGATTCCTGCACGGCTCGACCGTATCAGCGGCTATTCCCGCAACACGCAATCGATGGACGAGTGCGTGGCTTGCCACCGGGAACGCAAGCTCGAATACAGCTGCATGGAGTGTCACAAGTGACGACGCGCAGAGACCTCTTCAAATTTGCCGGCGGCGCGGCGGTAGGCGCGCTCTTCACGCCGGTGCCGTGGCGGCTGATCACGGACGCGGCGCTATGGTCGGAGAACTGGCCGGGGATTCCGCGGCCGGCGCGCGGCGAGATTCGGGCCAAATTCACCCATTGCACGCTGTGCCCGGCCGGGTGCGCGGTGCGCGCGCGGTGCGTGGGAGACCAGCCGGTGTCGCTGGCGGGAGCCCGCGGAGGCTTATGCCCGTTCGGAGTCACGGGACATCATCTGCCGTATCACCCGGCGCGGTTGCGGCAGGGCCCGGTAGAGGAAACGGCGAGGGCCATCGCCCAGTGCGGTCCGGATGAAAAGGTCGCGGTGCTCGACCTGCGGCCGGGGCGCACGGCCTCGTGGACCTACCGCCGGGCGATGGCGGCGAAGCCCAACGGAGTGTACCTGGCGGCTCCGCGAGACGAAGTCTCTTACGATCTGGCCGGCGTAAAGACCGTGCTGAGCCTGGGGGTTCCGGTGCTCGACGGCTGGGGAGCTCCCGGCACGGTGTTCGGGGCGCGCGAGCGCTTCCGGCTGATCCAGGCTGAGGCGGTGGAATCGCGCACGGCCGCGCTGGCGGATTGGTGGCTGGCGGTCCGGCCCGGCAGCGAGGACCTGGTGGCGCGCGCCATCGCGGGAGAGATCTCGGTAGAGGAAGCGAGCGCGGGCACGGGAATTCCGCTGGCGGGCGTGATCGATGAAGTGCGGAACAACGGACCGGCGCTGGTGATCGGCGGTCCCGCCGCCCTGGCGGCAAACCGGGCGCTCGGCGCGCTGGGCAAGACCGTGGTAGCGCAAAACGAAGCGCCGCTTCCGGAAGAATGGAAGAAAGCGGCGGCGCCGATCACCGAACTGGCATCGCTGCCGGACCGCTCCATCAGGGTGTTGCTGATCGACGAATCGGCCGCCGGTGGCTCTGTGGATTGGTCCGTGGTCGAGAAGAAACTGGCGAGCGACCACCCGCTGGTGGCCACGGTGGCGTGCTCGCGCGGAGGATACGCGCGCTACGCGCAGGCCGCTCTTCCCGCGGCCGTGTACCCGGAAGTAACCGACGATTTTCCGCCCGCGGTGGATTCGGTGGCGCCCGCCTTCCGCATCGCCACACCGCTGGTGAAAGCGCCGGCGGGCGTGGCGGACCCGGTGGCGTTGCTGGGCAGCGTGGCCGGCGACCCGCTCCGCGAGCGGGCCGACAGCATTCACAAGAGCGGCAAGGGGTCGCTAACGACTTACGCGGACGGCAAGACGACCGCGGTGAAGGACCTCAAATCCGATGATTTCTGGAAGGCGCTAAACGGCGGTGCTTGTTGGACCGGACCGGAAGAGCGCCGCTCTCCGGCAACCACGGAAACCCTGCAGGCCAGCGGCGATGACGGGCTTCCGCTGCTGATATCGGTAGAAGGGCTACCGGCCGGCGCGCTGGTTTCGCCGCTGATGTCGAAAGTCTACCGGGAATCGAACCTGCGCCTCGCGCCCAACCGGGTGGCCCTGCACCCGGCGGAGGCGCGGCAGTATGGAATCGAAGACGGCGGGCGCGCGCTGCTCGAAACACGGTACGGCCGCGTGCCGGTGGCGGTGACGCTGGATTCGAGCGTGCCCCCCGGGGTGGTCCGGGCCGGTTCGCGATCGCTGTGCGGCGGGGCCGCGCGGGCCAGGGTGGTGCGGATATGACTCGCTACGGAATGACGATCGATATCGACCAGTGCACGGGCTGCGGAGCCTGCATGGTGGCCTGCGCGGTGGAGAACAACATTCCGCCGGCGAATGCGGAAGCCACTGACCGCAAGGGCATCACCTGGATCCGCGTCTACCAGGTCGATAACGGCGAGGACTACCCGGCAAAGCGGACTGCGTATGTACCGGTGCTCTGCCAGCAGTGCGGCCAGGATACGCCGTGCGCGCACGTTTGCCCGCAGCAGGCGGTGGATGTGGACCCGGCCACCGGGATCGTGGGGCAGATGGCGGAGCGCTGCCTGGGCTGCCGCTACTGCATGGCGGCCTGCCCGTATCACGCGCGCTACTTCAACTGGTGGGACCCGAAATGGCCGGCGGGCATGGAGAAGACGCTCAACCCCGACGTGGCGCCGCGCATGCGCGGCGTGGTGGAGAAGTGCAACTTCTGCAACGGACGATTGCACGCGGCGAAACAGCGCGCGGCGACCGCCGGGAAGCGCGAGATCGATCCGGCGGACTACGTGCCGGCGTGCGTGGAAGCCTGCCCGACCGGGGCGATCCGGTTCGGCGATCTCAACACCGGGCTGCCGGAGGCCAAAAATCCGAACAGCTTCCGGCTGCTGGAAAAGCTGGGCACGGACCCCAAGATCTACTACCACTCGAAACGCGAATGGGTGCGCGAGATCGGCAACGCGCCGCATCCCAAGGAGAATCTCCATGGATAAGGAATTCATCGCGCGCGGCGTCCGGCGGTGCCCGACGCCCAGGTTCCTGCTGTGGATCGCGCCGTGGGCGGCGCTGCTGGTGTTCGGCCTGTACGCGGCGGCCTTGTGCCTGGTCAAAGGCTTGAACCAGACCAACATGGATAACCGCTTCGCCTTCGGGCTGTGGATCTTTCTCGACCTCACCGTGATCGCGCTGGGGGCGGGCGCCTTCTTCACCGGGTTCCTGCTCTACATCCTCAAGCTCAAGGAACTGCGCGCGGTGATCAACAGCGCGGTGGTGATCGGGCTGGTCTGCTATAGCGGCGCGGTGGCGGTGCTGGCGGTGGACGTGGGCCAGCCGCTACGCTTCTGGTTCACCTTCTGGTACCCCAACGTTCACTCGATGCTGACGGAAGTCACGTTCTGCATCACCTGCTACCTGACCGTGCTGATGATCGAGTACGTGCCGATCGTACTCCGGAACCGGAAGCTGCGCGAGATTCCCGGCTTCCTGGTATTCGAGTTCGAACTGCACAAGCTAGTGTACGTGTTCGCGGGTGTGGGGACGTTCCTTTCGTTTTTCCACCAGGGCTCGCTGGGCGGCCTTTACGGCGTGCTGCGCGGTCGGCCGTTCGCGTTCCGTGAAGGGCTGGCGGTGTGGCCGTCCACGTTCTTCCTGTTCATTCTCTCGGCGGCGGCGGTGGGGCCGAGCTTCATCCTGCTGACCACGTGGCTGGTGGAGGTCATCTCGAAGAAGCGGCTGGTGCGGCCGCAGGCGCTTCAATTGCTCGGACGGATCTCCGGCCTGCTGCTCGGCGTCTACGTGCTGGCGAAGGCCGTGGATACGCTCATCTGGATCAACCGCACGTCGCCCGATAGCGGCTTTCCGGCGGCGCAATACTATAGCTGGCAGCCGTTCGGAACCTGGATTCTGTTCGCCGAGATCGTGCTCTTCGGGCTGGTTCCGGCGCTGATCCTGCTGACGCCGCGGCTGCGCGCGCGCTCGGGCTGGCTGGTCTCCGCGGCGGCGATGGCCTGCTTCGGCGTGGCCCTGAACCGGTTCGTGATGACCGTGCAGACGCTGGCGGTGCCGACCCTTTCTTTCGACCGCTTCCTTTCCTACTGGCCAAGCTGGCAGGAAGCCGGGACGTTCCTGGCGGTCGTGGCTTATGGAGTTCTGGTGTATTCGTTTTCGTTCCGCTATTTTCAGCTGTTCCCGGAAGAGCGCGAGCTGAAAATGGACGTAAGGCAAGAGGAAGAGGAGCCCGCCCTGGCGGGAAGATACTGACATGTTTCCGTGGAATTATGGATTTCACTGGTCCGCTGCGACCATCATTTTCCTGGGAGCCTTCTATACCGTGCTGGTGGTGGTGGCCAGCACGCTCCTTTCGGCCGCATGGCGGTCGCGCCGCGACCTGGCGCGGAGCAAGGCGGAAGAGATCCGCTGGCATTCGGATTTCCACGACCTGACCGCGGCCGACCGCGTCTGCCGGCACGTCCTCACGGGCGAATTCAAGAGCCGGGTGTGCCCGAACGCCTTCGACTGCCGAGACTGCGAGACGCACGCCAGGTGGGTGGACCGGCACCCGGTGCGGCAGCCCGCCGAGCAGGAAGAGGACCTCTTCGGGATGGCATTCCCGCTCGACCGTTTTTATCACCGCGGCCACACGTGGGCGAAGATGGAGCCGGACGGCTCGGTAATCGTGGGGCTCGACGAGCTCGGCAAACGGCTCATCGGAACGCCCGACCGGGTGGAACTGCCTCCCGCCGGGAGCGAAGTGCGGACCAACGGCACCGCCTTTCGCGTGCGCAAGCGGGAGGCCGACGTGCGCGTGCTCTCGCCGGTGGATGGAAAGGTGATCGAGACGGGCGGCCCGGAAACGGGCTGGTATCTCCGGGTCGCTCCGAAAGATTTCGACCTGACGCACCTGCTGCGCGGCGCCGAGGTGAAGCCCTGGCTGATGCGCGAGATGGAGCGGCTGCAGTTGGCGCTTTCGATGGAAGGAGCGGCAGCCACCCTCGCGGACGGCGGTGTTCCGGTGGACGATATTCCGGCCGCGTACCCGCGGGCGGATTGGGATTCGGTTTGCGGGGAAATGTTTCTCGAACCGTAGGGTTTTGCCCGCTCGCTCACAGAGCCGCGACCGTGAGGGAGCGGGCGAGCGGCAACCTGCGCGATGGCATGGCCGCGACCGTAAGGGCTACCGCGGGATCTCGTACTTCTTGATCTTTTCGTAGAGCGTCGAGCGGTCGATCCCCAGGATCGATGCGGATTCCTTGATATTGCCGTCGGTGCGCTGTAGGGTGACGGCGATCAGTTGCTTTTCCATATCCTGCAGGGTGGCTCCCGCGGGAACTGCCCAGGTCTTCGGCGGGCCGTGGAGAGCCAGGAACGAGAAATCGTCTTCGGTGAGGACCCGGCCCCGGCAGGTCACCATGGCCCG
The DNA here is from genome assembly GCA_963794265.1 of Bryobacterales bacterium. Classification (GTDB taxonomy): domain Bacteria; phylum Acidobacteriota; class Terriglobia; order Bryobacterales; family Bryobacteraceae; genus CAWCDJ01. The sequence continues at coordinate 611,756 of CAWCDJ010000003.1, read as the reverse complement.
TTCGATGGCGTTCTCCAACTCGCGGACATTCCCGGGCCAGTTGTAATCCATGAGGACCCGCAGGCCGCTCTCGGAGATCTCGCCGATATCCTTGGCCAGTTCGTGCGAGAGCCGCTCGAGGAAATGATGTGCCAGCAGCGGGACATCCTCGCGCCGCTCGCGCAGCGGCGGAATGCGGATCTCGATCACGTTCAGGCGATAGAAGAGGTCGTCGCGAAAGCGCCCGGCGGCCACGGCCTCCTGCAGGTTGACGTGGCTGGCGGCGATCACCCGCACGTCAACCCGCACCTCTTCGGAGCCGCCGACGCGGTAAAAGGTTCGTTCCTGCAAGACCCGCAGCAGGTCCACCTGGAGTTTGGGCGAGATGTCGCCGATTTCGTCGAGAAAGAGCGTGCCGCCGTCGGCCATCTCGAACTTGCCGCGCTTCTGCTGCGAAGCACCCGTGAAGGAACCTTTTTCGTGGCCGAACAATTCCGATTCGAGCAGCGTCTCGGCGAGCGCGGCGCAGGAAACCGCGATGAAGGGCTTGGCCGCGCGATCCCCGGTGCGGTGAATGGCCCGCGCCACCATCTCTTTGCCTGTGCCGCTCTCTCCCTGGATGAGCACGGTGCTGCGCAGGCTGGCAATGTCGTGCGCCAGTTGGAAAATATCCTGCATGCGGGGGTTTTTGCTGATCACGTCGTCGAAGCTGTACTGGCGCGCGAGTTTCTTCCGCAGGATGATGTTCTCCCGCTGCAGGTTCTTTACCTTGATGATGCGGCCCACCAGAATCGAGATCTCTTCGGGATTGCAGGGCTTGACGATATATTCCTGGGCCCCTTCCTTCATGGCCGTGATGGCCGTATCCACCGTGGCATAGGCCGTGATGATGATGATAGACGCCTCGGGATGGAGCTTTCGAACCTGCATCATGGTCTCGATTCCATCCATGCCGCCCGGCATTTTGAGATCGATGAAGTAGATGGCATAGTCGGTGGTCCGGGCCTTTTCCAGGGCCTCGGCGCCGGAGGCGGCGGTGTCCACATGATAGCCGTCCTCGCGCAGCCAGGCCGCGAGGCTCTCGCACATCACCTCTTCGTCGTCGACCACCAGCATCTTCCAGTGGGTCCTCATATATTCAACTCCCTTGGCTTGCGCCGCAGGCGCGCCGAGCAGGGCGCGCAGTAAGCGGCGTTCTTAAAATCGATCTGCCTGACTCCGGTCGACAGGGACATGGCGCAGGTCCGTTCGGCGCAGTGCACCAAGCCGAAAAGATGGCCGGCTTCGTGCAGCGCTTCCTTTTCGGCTCGGCGCAGCAGGGCCTCGCGGTTGTGCGGCAGCCCGTAAAACTCCTGGCGCAGGCGGGCCAGCGAAACCACCCCTACGCGCCCGTCGAGCTGCGCCTGGCCGTAGACGAAGGTCAGCACCGGAATGAACAAATCGCGCCCGGTGACGGCCAGCAGCCTGGCGGCGTCTTTCGGACAATTCGCGGCCAGCATTTCGAGCACGGCAATCGAGGAGTACTGCCGCCGGGCGGCATCGAACGAGAAATCCACCGGGGGGAGCTCCACCTCGCGGACGGGCAGCCCGAAAGGCCGCTCGAGACACTCCCGCGCGGCCGTGAACGCTTCCCGATCGGCCTCGGACTGGATGTCGGTGGTGGCGCCCACGTAAAGGTACTTCATTCCTTCCGTGCCAACTCCAGCAGGGGCGGCTCTTCGGCCGGCTTCGTCTGCTCGAGCGGCAGCGTGACGGTGAACGTGGTACCCTGGCCGACCTGGCTCTTCACCTCGATGTCTCCTCCGTGCGCCTGGATGATGCCGTAGGAAACCGCCAGGCCAAGGCCCACTCCCTTGCCATCGGATTTGGTCGTGAAGAACGGATCGAAAATCCGTGCCAGGTTCTCGGGCGGGATCCCTTCGCCGCTGTCGGCGACCGTGAGCACGACGCAGGCGTCCCCGGCGGCGGTCTCTACGGATACTTTTCTTTCGCTCCGCGTCTGCGTCGCTTCAGCGGCGTTGAGCAACAGATTCAAGACCACCTGCTGGATCTGCGAGGCGTCGCAGTGCGCCTCCGGCAGCCTGTCGGCCAGGCGGCACGAGACCTCGACGTTGCTCAGTTTCATCTTGTGTTCCACCAGCGAGAGCGTGGTCTTGACTATGCGGTTGAGATTCGCCGGCGCGCGCTGCGGCTTGGAGCGGCGCGAAAACGCCAGCAGGTCGGAGACGATGCGGCCCACGCGCGCGGTCTCGGTGGTCACCTGCCCCAGGTACTTGCGGAATTCCGCCAGCCGTTCGGGCGGAACACCGTCGTCCTTCAACATGCGCTGCAGCAGCATGGAAAGGTTCAGCACTCCTGAAATCGGGTTGTTGATTTCGTGGGCCACGCTGGCCGAGAGCTGTCCCAGGGAGGCAAGCCGGTCGCTGTGCAGAAGTTTCTTCTGCGCGGCCTGAAGCTGGCGGGTGCGCTCCTCCACCTTGATCTCCAGGTTTTGCGTGAACTGGTTGATCTCGGCCAGCGCGATGCGCAGCCGGTCGCGCATCACCTCGTAAGATCGCGCCAGCTCGTCCAGTTCCTCGCTGCTGTCCATGACGTCGAGCGGCTTGTCGAGTTCCATCTGGCTGATGGCCTTGGTGCCTTCGATCAGTTTGGCGATCGGGCGCACCAGAAAGCGGCGGGTGAAGTAGATGATGAACAGGCTGATCAGGGCGATCTCGACGCCCGAGACCACCAACACCCGGAACTTCATGCCGTCGACTTCGCGATCCACGCTCTCGAGATTCAACTGGAGGTCGAGCACGCCAAGCACCTTCACCCCCGCCGGATGCGCATGGCAGGCAGCCTGGCTGCAAGCCGGCTCATTGTAAATCGGCGTGAGCATCTCGAGGCGCCGCGTGCCGTCGCGGCCGGCCTGAATGCGGACGGACTCCGACTGATCCAGGTGCGGCGGCGGCAGGGTGACCCGGTCTTCGGCGTTGGTCGAGAACATCATCTGGCCGCCGCGGTTGAACATGCGGATGCGGTCGATGCCCTGCTTGAGCGCAATCGTCTCCATCACCTGATAGGCAGCCTCGCGGTGGTCGTCCAGCATGGCGTGCCAGGTGGCGCTGGTGATGCCTTTCGAAAGCTGGTCCGCGCCCAGGACCATCGTGTTCAGGAGCTGGCTCTCCTCGGTCTTCACGTTGACCAGCCCGGAAACGGCCGCCACGATGACCACGATCACCGTAATCGAAAGGATCAGCTTCCGGCCAAGACGTCTCGGCATATCAGGGGTGAAACTCCGAAATTGATTGTAGCGCCCCGCGCGGAGCCGGGGCGTTGCGGTACGTTGTTAGGGATGGTACTGGACGTTGGCTGCGGAAGCCGCAAGATCGAGCCGGGCGCGGTAGGGATCGACATCTCTCCGGCTTCGGCCGCCGAACACGTGTGGAACCTCGACGAATACCCTTGGCCGCTCGATAGCGACGCCTTCGACCGCATCCACATGTCGCACGTCATCGAGCACCTCGACGATCCGATGCGCGCCATGGCGGAAGTCTGGCGAGTGGCGAAGAACGGCGCCGGCGTCTACATCACGACGCCGCACTTCAGCTCCCACAACTCCTACGTGGACCCCACCCACAAGCGGCACCTGGCGGCTGCCAGCTTCCAGTACTTCACCGGAAAAGACTTCCCGAGCTTCGCGGGCGCGCCCTTCCGCTTCGATGTCGTGCGAGTGGAACTGACTTTCGGGGGGAATTTTTTGCTGGATAACCTGGGCCGGTTCCTGGCGCGCCGCTCTTTGAAATGGTATGAGCGGCACGCCGCGTGGGTGTTCCCGGCATTAGACATCCGCTGCCAGCTTCAGGCGCGGAAGTAACTTACTCTCCGAACTGCAGTTCGTTCGGTGAGCCGCCCAACTCGATGGCCATCACCTTGTCCATATCGCCGGACTTGGTGGTCTCGACGGCGGTCACATCGTATTTCTTCGACTGGGTCTGTAACTTGGCCGGTGTAGTGTAAGTCTTGGCTGTATCGACGTTCGTGAATACGGCGTTCGATCCTTCCACTTTCACTTTGTATTCACCCGGTTTGAGCTGAACCGTGCCCGCCTTGGTCGGCGAATTGAAAGTGATATCGTACGATTTCGCACTTAGTAGCGAAAGACTCGCCAGGGTAAGAGCCCCGGCCAGCACCAGCGATCTGTTCTTCATATCCGGCAGTTCTCCTTTGATTCACTCTGCAAGCCCTATTCGCGCTCGCACCTATATGGGCGGGTGAAACGTCCGGCCGGTAACTACCGCGTAGAGGGTAAATCCGGGTACGAAAAGGGAGTATGTCGCTTAGCCTACGAGTTTCTCGAGGTAGGCTTTCGCCGCCAATATATCGGCGGTTTGCTTTTCTCCGCGAATCTCCCGTTCGATGGTGAGAGGGTTGGCGTAGCCGAACTTCTTCAGTTTTGCGACGATCACCGGGAAGTTCACCTGCCCCTCGCCGATGGGCACCTCCTGGCCAAGTTTATGGGGGTCTGTGGGATACCGGCCATCCTTGGCATGTACGCCCTGAACGTACGGCGCGAGAATGTCGACGGCATCCGCGGGGTTGGCTTTGCCATAGAGGATCAGGTTGGCGACATCGAAATTGACTCCGACATTATCGAGCCCCACATCGCGGATGGCGCGGACCAGCGTGATGGGCGTCTCCTGGCCGGTTTCGCAGCGGAAGTTCTGGCCGTTCTGTTTGCAGTAAGCGGCGACCGTGCGGATGGCTTCCACGGCTTCGGCGTAGAGTGGCTCGTTGGGATTTTCCGGCAGAAAGCCGCAGTGGCTCTGCACTGCGGGGATGCCGGCCTTTTTCGCAAAATCCGACACTTCTTTCATCCGGGCGATGCGCGCGGCTCGCGTCTCGCGGGGAACCAGCCCGATAGTGAGCGGCCCGTGATAGAAATCGTACACTTCGGGCCCGGGCCCGCCCGCGATGGCCGAAGTGGCTTCCACTCCGTAGCGGTCGAGCGCGCGGCGCAGCGCGGTGGCGGCCTGGTCGCCGGTCTCCCGCACACTCACCTGGCAGGTGGGAAACCCGAGTTCGTGGACGCGGCGAATAGCGGCATCCGGGTCGGGCGAAACGCCAAGAACGATGCCCAGGCGCAGTCTGCGGGGTGCGCTTTCCTGCGCCGCCAGTTGAAACGCCGTGGCCGCCGCGGCGGTCTGAATCCATCGGCGTCGGTTGTAAGTAGCCATTAGCCGTCGATTTTACCAGGGACTTTGGCCGAATCGGCGGGAAGCGGCGTGCCATCCGGAAATCCGTACGCCCGGCGCACATCCTGGAGCGAGAGGATGCCGATGGGAGTCAACGGATTATCGCGGCTGGCCACGCACAGGACGGGGTGCTCCGCCAGGAGCCGCAGCGCCGCGTCGAGCGTCACGTCCGGATACACGGCGGGTGCTTTATCCAGCAACATGCCCTCGGGCAGCGGGCGCATGGCATCCTCCACCCGCAGGAGTTCGGTGGAGCGGTACTCCTCCGCGGAGGGCAGGTCGATACCCTCCTGCCGCGCCAGCATGGTGAAAAACGGCACCGGGTGGAGGCTGCGCGAGATGAAATACGAAATTGTGTTGGCGATCATCACCGGCAGAATGATGACGTAGCTGGCGCTGGTCTCGAACACCATGAAGATGGAAGTCATGGGCGCGCGAAACACGCCGGAAAAAAAGGTGCCCATGCCGACCAGAACGTACGCGCCCACCGGGCTCGTCACCAGTGACGAGTAATGATGCGCCAGGCCCGCCAGACCGCCGCCGAGCATGGCGCCCACGAACAAGGCCGGCGCGAACATGCCGCCCGGGACGCCGGTGGCGAAGCAAAAGAGCGTGACCAGCAGCTTGGCGCCGGCCAGGATGAGCAGCAGGTTCCAGGGGAACCTGCCGTGCAGCGCAAAGTCGATGGCGTCGTAACCGGAGCCCATCACCTCGGGCAGCCACAGCCCGACGAAGCCGCAAAACAGCCCCCCGCACAGTGCCTGCAACAGGTCCGTGCGGCGCGGCAGGCGCTCGAGCCGCGCGTGGAGGAGTTCGATCAACTGGATGAACCCGGCGGAGAGCAGGCCGCCCACCACGCCCATGACGGCATAGACCAGTAGTTCGCTGGGGTGCTGGAACTCGAATACCGGCACCCGGAACAGCGGTTCATTCCCCAGGAACCAGCGCACCACCACTACCGAGGAGACCGCCGAGAGCACGATCGAGCCGACCACGCCGGCATTCCAGGACGCCACCACTTCTTCCATCACGAAAAGCACGCCGGTGATGGGCGTGTTGAAGGCGGCGGCAATCCCGGCGGCGGCGCCCACGGGAGCGATCAGCCGCATATTCTTGCGGCCAAGCTTGAAGATCCGGCCGAGCAGGGAGGCGATGCCCGCCCCCATTTGCAGCGCGGGATCTTCGGGCCCCAGAGAGTTGCCCGAGCCTATGGCGATGGAGCAGGCCAGGAACTTGCCGGGCAGCGTGGTGGGGTCCACAAAACCGTCGGAGATGTAGAGCGCGCTCTTGGTCTGGTTGACGCCGCTGCCGCGCGCGGCCGGGAACATGCGGGTTGCCACCCAGGTCGCGACCACCGCACCCACCGCCGGGGAAATCAGGCGGCCGAAGCGAAACTTCCCGGAGAGCGCACCCAGGCTGTACCAGCTGAGCAGGTCGATCATGATATGGAACGCGACCACCAAAAGTCCGGAAAAGACGCCGATCAGGATTGCGAGCAGGAGGAAGCGCTGGCCTTCGCTCAGGGTGAGGTGCTTGCCGCCGAATGGTGTCATTGCTTTTCGATCTCCGCCATCACGGCCGCGAGAGCCTGGTCGGGCTCGGGTTTCTGCGGGCAGGCGGTTTGCCGCAGGTTCCAAAAGTCCTCTGCCAGCGTCAGCATGTTGGAGGTCTCGTCATCCGACCGGCGGCGCTTCGGTTTGGCCTTGAGGATCTGCTCCGCCGAAGCGGTGAGATCCGGCGGAGGCGTGGTACAGGCGTTGACGGCGGCCAGCGTCCGGCGCAGGAGTTCCAAGGAGCGTTGGCGCCTCTGGCTCGCGCTCAGCCGCACCTGCGTGGGGTCCAGGTTGAGAATGGCTTCGCTCAAGGAGAGGCGCTCCGCAATTTCGGGGCCGCTGGCTCCGTAGCGTTCGGCCGACCGGAAGGCGTTGCGCGCGGCGACATAATCGCCCATTTCGAATGCCGCCTCGCCCAAGCCCTGCTCGGCCTCCGCGTCGCGCGGATGAGCCGCGAGAATGCTGCGGTACATCTCCGCGGCGTGCTGCGGGGAATGATGCGAGAGCAGCATCGAGGCGATCTTGCTGCGCGTGGCGACATCGCTGTCCGGCACCTCGCCGGCCAGCGCGAGCAGCTCGGCCAGCACCTGCTTCTGCATTCCCTCCTGGTCCAACACCTGAATCAGTTCGAACCGCGCGGCGATGCGGTTCTGCTCGGGGTCCTGGGGCCAGTAGCCATAGATGGCCCGATTGAACTCGTCGATGGCTTCGTTGTAGCGGCCCGCGCGAATCGCCAGGCGGGCCAGCATCTGGTTGATCGGACCGTTCGTCGGGTCGCGCTGCTCCAACTCCATCAGGTGGCTGTCGGCTTCCTCCCAGCGCCCCAGGCTGATCAGGGCCTTGGCCAGCGCAAAGCGGTACTTCGGGTCGTCGTGCTCATACACCAGCGCCGCGCGAAAATCATCGGCCGCCTGGACATTCCTGCCCTTGTCGGCCTGGTGCACACCCTCGCGATAGCGTTCCTCCGCGCGGCTGCGGCGGGTATTGTGATACGCGCGGCTGAGCAGAGTGATGAGAATAAACAGTATGAAAAGTGCTACCCCGACCCCCACAAACGCGCCGCGTGCCGTAGTCCGCGGCTCGTTCGTATCGCCGGGGAGATCGCCAGTTGCCACCAGGCCCCCGTTAATCACTCATTATCGCAGGATAAGAGCCCGGGCTGGGGCGGCGCGGACCGATATACGAACAATACCGTATGCCGAAACGGACGACTGCCCTTGGAGTAGAATCGTAAGCACAAGGTCAAAGGGATGCTGCAAGTCATCAGAACACCGCAGGTTTTCGACGTAGTTGTGGTCGGATCGGGCGCGGGAGGCGGCACGGCGGTTAAGGTCCTCACGGACCGCGGCCTGAACGTGGCGCTGCTCGAGGCCGGCCCGATGCTGAACCCGGCCAGGGATTTCAAGGAACATGTCCTCCCCTACCAGGTGGACCATCGCGGCGCGGGCGCGCACGCGGAAATGTACTTCGGCCGCCAGCAGTGGGGTTATTTCGAGGCGCCGAACGGCTATTGGGACGTCCCCGGCGAACCCTACACGGTGGCGCAGGGCAGCCAGTTCCGCTGGTTCCGCTCGCGGATTGTCGGCGGCCGCACCAATCACTACGGGCGCATTTCCCTGCGCTTCTCGGATTACGACTTCCAGCCGGAAGACGGGCTCAGCGATCCGTGGCCGGTGACCTACGCCGATATGTCGCCGTGGTACGACAAAGCCGAGGGGTTCATCGGGGTAACCGGCACCAAAGAAGGGTTGCGCACGGCGCCTGACGGCAATTTTCTGCCGCCCATCCCGCCGCGCGTGCACGAACAACTGATCCAAAAGGCCTGCGGAAAGCTGAATATTCCGTGCATCCCTTCGCGCATGGCGATGCTGACGAAACCGCTGAACGGCCGCGCGGCGTGCCACTATTGCGGCCAGTGCGGGCGCGGATGCCAAACCGCTTCGGCCTTCTCGTCGAGCCAGGCGATGATTTTCCCGGCCATGAAAACCGGGCGACTTACCGTGATTACGGGAGCCATGGCGCGCGAACTGGTGAGCGACGCTTCGGGCAAAGTCACCGCCGTTTCGTATGTCGACAAGGCCACCCGCTCGGAAAAGCAGGTGCGTTGCAAAGCCGTGGTGGTGGCGGCGAGCGCCTGCGAATCGGCGCGGCTGTTGTTGAACTCGAAATCGAGCCGGTTCCCGCACGGCATCGGCAACTCCTCGGGCGTGGTTGGCCGCAACCTCACCGACACCGTCGGCTTCGGCATGAGCGGCTACGTTCCGGCGCTGGCCGGCATGCCTCGCCACAACAGCGACGGCATCGGCGGCATGCATGTGTACGTGCCATGGTGGCTCTACGGAGACAAGCACAAGGATTTCCCGCGCGGCTACCATATCGAGATCGGCGGCGGGTTCGGGATGCCCCAACTGGGGTCGTTCGCCGGGCAGTGCGCGCGCCATGAGGGATACGGAAAGCAACTGAAGGTGGCCATCCGCAACGAGTACGGAGCGTTCGTCAGCTTCTCGGGCCGCGGCGAGATGATTCCCAACCCGGACTGCTATTGCGAGATCGATCCCGAGAAAGTGGATGCCTGGGGCATTCCGGTGCTGCGCTTCCACTGGCGCGCGCACGACCACGAAATCCTCCAGGTGAAGCACATGCAGGACACCTTCGAATCGATCATCGAAACCATGGGCGGCACGGTGACCAGCCAGCGGCGGAGCCCCGATCGCTCCATTGCCGAGGGCGGTACCATCATCCACGAAGCCGGCACGGTGCGGATGGGCAAGGACCCCAAGAGTTCCGCGCTCAATGGCTACTGCCAGTCGCACGAAGTGAAGAACCTGTTCGTGTGCGACGCCGCGCCCTTCGTGGGGAATCCCGATAAGAACGTCACCCTCAGCATTGTGGCGCTCTCGTGGCGGGCGTCCGAATACCTGGCCGAGGAAATGAGGAAAGGTAATGTCTAACGAAGCGGGTGTTTCCCGGCGCGATCTGCTGGTGCGGACCGGCGCCGCTTTGGCCGCGGGCCAGATGCTCTCGGCCCAGGATACCGGGCACGTGCACCAGGCCGTGGCGGAAGAAAAGCAAAACGGATTGTACCGGCCGAAAGCGCTCACCGCGCACGAATACGCGACGCTCCAGCGGCTTTCCGACCTGATCCTGCCCGCCGACGAGCATTCGCAAGGCGCGCTGGCGGCGGGGTCGGCGGATTTCATCGACTTCCTGTGCAACGCCTCCGTCGAGATGCGCAATATCTACAGCGGCGGAATCCTGTGGCTGGACGGAGCCATGCGGCACCGCTACGGCAGCAACTTCGTGGATGCCGAGCCCGGCCAGCAGACCGCCCTGCTCGACCTGATCGCCTACCGCACCAACGCGCGGCCCGAGATCAACCCGGGAATCGAGTTCTTCGCCTGGGCCCGCCGCATGGTGGTGGACGCCTACTACACCACCCCCATCGGCTACAAGGAAGTCGGCTACATGGGCAACTCCGCGATGGCACATTTCAGCGTGCCGCAGGAGGCCGTGGATTACGTGATGAAGCGCAGCCCGCTGGGGTAACTCTCCGGCCACAGAGCCGCGACCGTGAGGGAGCGGGCATCTCGCAAAATGCCCGGCCCGCTCCCTCACGGTCGCGGCTCTGTGGATTCGAATGCTGCGAAAGACTGCCCCTGCCCGCTGACTACATAGCGAATCGCGGCGGATATCTGCTCATGGTTCCATAGCCATCGCGTGCTGCCGTGACGCACCCAGCGGGCGTGCGGTGAATCGACCGCATTGAGTCGCCGGGTTGCGTAAGCCTTGAAGTCGTTCATCACCTTTTCCGGCTTCGCATCGGCATCGACCCCTGTGTGGACGTGGTTCGTACGCACGTGCGCCGCCAGGAGATTCCACCGGCGGACGGCGCAGACCTCACGGATGGACGCGAGGACCAGTTCGCGTGAGTTCTCGCCCAATTCGTATGGCATGCCGGCCAGCTTCCTCTCATAGGCCGCCAATCCTGGATTCGCTCCGATCTTCGGCGATTCGAATGCGTTATGAGCACGATCGACGGTGCCCGATTGTTCGCCATGCAGACGATGGCCCTGGCACGCGAAGGTGATCAAGTAGGTCAATCAGGCACACGCTAGCACAGAGCCGCGACCGTGAGGGAGCGGGCCGGCTATTGCGAGATGCCCGCTCCCTCACGGTCGCTGCTCTGTTTCCAGGGTGGCGGCTTTCAGCACCGGGCCGGCGCCGATGTACTTCAGCTTGGGCGCCAGTTTGCGGATGCCGTCGAAGACGAAGAACCGCGCGGCATCGTCGATACCGATGGTTCCGGCGGTGACGCCTCGATCCTTCAGCCCCCGCACGATTCGCTGGTAGGGGCTCTCGTCCTCCTGCCAGACGCGGATGTCGTCGTTGCCCAGGCGGATCAATTCGCGTGCCCGCATCTCTTCGAAGCCCGGAAGCACCCAAACCGGCTCGCCTTTCGCCGGCAGCACAACGGCAAACGTGCGCTCGCTCTTGCCCCAGCGCACGCCGGTGAAGTACATCATGTCCGGCCCGGGTTCGAGCACCACGGCCTGAAGGCCGAATTTCCGCATGGCATTCTGCAGCTTCCCGATTCGCTCGCGATAGGTTTGGCTGGTTTCCGGCATGGCTTATCCGAACGGCTGGTCGATAGCCGGGCTCTGCTTCGTAAACATGCGGGCGCCGGCTTCAGTGATGTGCATGCAATCTTCCAGGCGGACGCCGAACTCGCCGTAGATCGCGATGGTCGGCTCGTCGCTGAAACACATGCCGGGTTCGAGGCGGGTCCGGTTGCCTTTCACCAGGTAGGTCCATTCGTGGCCGTCGAGGCCGATTCCGTGGCCCGTGCGGTGCGGCAACCCGGGAACTTTGTAGCCCGGCCCGAACCCGGCGTCGGTGATGACCTTGCGAGCCGCGGCGTCCACCGATTCGCAGGAGGCCCCGGGCCTGGCGGCGGCCAGCGCGGCGTCCTGGGCTTTGCGCTCCAGTTCCCAGACCTGGCGCTGGCGGGCCGTGGGCTTGCCAAATACCGTGGTACGGGTGACGTCTGACTGGTAGCCCTCCACCGAGCAGCCGTCGTCCACCAGCACCATGTCGCCCTCCCGCAGGGCCTGCGGCTGAATCGAACCGTGCGGAAACGCGGTGTACTTGCCGTAGATCACCATGGCATCGCCCGGCGCTCCGAGCGCGCGGTACGCGGCCGCGATATTGGCGCTGAGCTGGCGATTGGTCATGCCCTCCCGCATCGTCGAGAAGGCCGCTTTGTAGGCCGCGATGGTGATGTCGTTGGCGTGCTGCATCAGGGCGATCTCGGCGGGTGATTTGATCACCCGGCACGCCACCGTGACCGGGTCGGCGCTCTGGAATTCAACGCGCGGCACTTCCCGGCGCAGACCGTCGAACAGCGCAAACGGCACCCGTTCCTCAATTCCCACGCGAACCGACCCGGAGAGCGCCCTGGCGATGCGGGCATACGGGCCGACCGAGGCGCTCCAGGCGAGAATGTTGCCGCCCAAACGGATCTCTGCGCGGGCACGCTCCTCGTCGGCTTCGGGCACGTACCAGACGGGCTCGGCCTTGGCGGGCAGAATCCAGATCCCCCGGTTGTAGCGGCTGCCCGTGTAGTAGTAAAGGCTGCTGCCGGCGGCGCACAGGATGGCGTCGAGCTTGTTTTCGCGCATCAGGCGGCGGGCCTTTTCCATGCGCGCGCCGCGTTCCTGGCTGGTGATGGGCTGGATGCCCGCGGTCATCGGCTGGAGTTTGCGGATGGCTTCGGGGAGATCGGATTGCGCTAGTGCCGCTCCCGCGGCGGTTGCCAAAAAGATGCGTCGATTCATAAGCTCATGGGGCAGGCCAGGGGGCCTACCCTACTTTCAGCTCCGGGTGTTTGTCGCGCCATTCGGTCACCCGCTCATACGCCAGCGCCACGCGCAGCGGCGCTCCTTCATCGTAGATCTTTCCCAGGAAGCCGATGCTCCGCGGCACGGGCGTCGTGCCACCGTCCTGTAGTTTGGCGTTGACGAACCCGCATTTCATCACCACCTGCGGGTTCCCGGTCAGGTTGGTCGTAGCCAGCAGCGCGGACGAGGGAATCACGACCACGTCCCAATCCGCCATAAATTTCTCGAACTTCTCCACCATCAGGGTGCGGGCGCGCTGGGCGCGGATGTACTCCACCGCCGGGATCAGTCGCGAAGAGCGGAAACTGTTCGGCCAGTCGCCCGGCGACTGCCCCTTCAGGCTGCGGACCTGGCCGTTGCGGGTGATGTCGTCGAACGCCGCGGCGCCTTCGGCCTCCAGCAGGAAGCGGATGACCGCCAGATCTTCCCGGTACTCCACCGGCTTCATTTCCACGCCGGCTTTTCCGAGATCGGCCAGTGCCTGGGCGTAGACCTTTTGGTTTTCGCCCTGAAAGCGGTCGAAGGCGGATTTCAGCACGCCGATTCGCATGCCGGAGAGCGGGCGGTGCGGCTCCCAGTGGAACGGGTCGGCCGCCACGCTGCGGTCGTTGCCGTCGGGCCCGTGGATGGCGTCGAGGACCAGCGCGCAATCTTCCACGCCGCGGCAGATCGGGCCGATCTTGTCCATGGTCCAGCTCAGCGCCATGGCTCCGTGCCGGCTCACCCGCCCGTAGGTGGGCCGGAGCCCGGCCGTGCCGCACTGGCTGCTGGGGGAGACGATCGAGCCCAAGGTTTCGGTGCCCAGGGCAAACCCCACCAGCCCGGCGGAGGTGGCCGCAGCCGAGCCCGCCGACGAGCCGCTGGAACCCTGCTCCGGATTCCACGGGTTCCTGGTCCGGCCCTGAAACCACAAGTCGCCCTGGGCCAGCGCGCCCATGGAAAGCTTCGCCACGAGAACGGCGCCGGCCTGGTGAAGGCGCTCCACCACGGTGGCGTCCTGGTCGGGAACGCGGTTCTCGAACGGCTCCGCGCCCCAGGTGGTGAGGATGCCTTTTGTATCGAACAGGTCTTTGACACCGAAGGGAATGCCGTGCAGCGGCCCGCGGTAGTGCCCACGCCGGAGTTCGCGGTCGGCCTCGGCGGCGCGCTCGAGCGCCAGGTCTTCGGTGAGGGTGATGACGCACAGCAGGTTCGGACCGTAGGTTTTCAGCCGTTCGAGGTACAACTTCGTCAGAGTGGTGGAGGAGACCTCGCGGGAGCGCACCAGCGACGCCAGTTCGGTGACGGGGAGGAACGCCAGGTCCCGCGCGCTGGACGGCTTTGCGGCCCGCGTGCGCCGGGTCGTGGGGAGGAACCGCCGCGGCCCGGTCTCGGGCTTGCGGCCGGGCAGCCCGGGTTGAAACGTGAACGCGGGCTCGGTTCCGTAAGGCACGTCGATTTTGCGCAGCGCTTCATAGTTATAAAGCGCCCGGTTGACAGGCCGCAGCATCATTTCGATCTCGGCGTCCTGAAATTCCAGCCCGATGAGCTTGAGCGCCGCGGCCACCTGGTCCCTGGTGACGCGCATGGGCTGCTCGGCCGGCCCGCGTCCGCCTGTTCCGGGATGCTGCTGGGCTCTGGCGCTGCCCGCCGCCGAAAGGACGCCCAGAAGCTGAAACCAGGTCCTTCTGTCCATAACCTGACATGATACAACGTGTGGGGAAATCACCCCTTGCCTGAGTCTCCCGGCACCCGGGCGAATCGGGCCCAATATGAGAGCCTCCAAAGTCGCGGCCGTCCTGACGATTCTGGCCGCCTTTCCGCTCGCGGCGCAGCAGACCCGCTCCGTCTCTGGAACCGTGAAGGACGGGGACGGCCACCCGCTGGCGGGCGCCGTGGTCCGGATGATCAACATGAACGCGGAGCACGACGTGCACTCCGCGGTCACGCGACCGGATGGAACCTACCGCTTCCCGGCCGTGCGCTTCGCCGAAAGCTACACGCTCCAAGCAAAATTTCGAGACTACTCCGGCAATGTCCGCCACTTGAGCGAATACGACTGGCGCGCGTCGGCGGTAATCAACCTGACGGTCGATACCGACCGCTGGCGGAGATGACGCCATCGCGAGACCGGACTGCCCACGATAGGTTGGCCTTCCGGCCGCCCGCGCGTCGAAGGCGCGCTGTTATACTCAGCGTCGATGAGGTCATTTTCGGTCTTCTTATGTCTACTCATGCCGTTGGCGGCACAGAACCGGCCTGCCGCCGGCGACGCGATGGCGTTCGCTGGTCTGCGCGCCCGCATTATCGGACCCGCGTTTGTCTCGGGCCGCGCGTCGCAGATCGCCGTGTTTCCGGATTCCCCCTCTCATTACCTGGTGGCCGAGGCATCCGGTAATGTGTTCCTGACCTACAACGACGGCACGACCTGGACCCCCGTTTTCGACAAATACGGTTCCTATTCGATCGGCTACGTCGCGATTGACCCGAAGAACCCTTCGGTCGTCTGGCTGGGCACCGGCGAAAACAACAACCAGCGCAGCGTCTCTTACGGCGACGGCGTCTACAAGAGCGAAGACGGCGGGCGCACCTGGCGCAACGTGGGGCTCACCAGGACCGAGCACATCGCCCGCATCGTGATCGACCCGCGCGATTCGAACGTGGTCTACGTCGCGGCCCCCGGCCCACTGTGGAAAGGCGGCGGGGAGCGCGGCCTCTATAAGACGGCCGACGGCGGCAAGACCTGGTCCGAAAGCCTCATCAAGGTGGGCGATTACACCGGCTGCTCCGACGTGGTTATGGACCCCAAGAATCCCGACCACCTGTTCGCGGCCACGCACCAGCGCGAGCGCCGCTACTTCGGAATGATCCACGGCGGTCCGGAAAGCGGTTTGTGGCGCAGCACGGATGCCGGCAAGACCTGGACCGCCGTGCGCGGCGGCTTCCCCACCGGCGAACTGGGGCGCATCGGACTCAACTACGCGCCGTCGAACCCCGAAATGATCTACGCGCAGGTGGAAGCGCCCGAAGGACGCGGCGGCCTCTACCGCAGCACCGACAACGGAGCCACCTGGGAAAAGCGCAACAGCTACGACGACCAGGGACAGTATTATTCGAAAATCGTGGTGGACCCGGCCAACCCCGACCGCGTCTACGTGATGGACCTCAACATCATGGTGTCCGACGACGGCGGCCGCACGCTGTCCGCGCTGCCCACGCGCAACAAGCACGTGGACAATCACGATATCTGGGTGGATCCGAAGAACGACGATCATTACCTGGTGGGCTGCGACGGAGGCGTCTACGAAAGCTTCGACCGCGCTGCCTCCTGGATCTTCAAGGCCAACCTGCCGACCGCCCAGATGTACGACGTGGCGGTGAGCGAAGACGCGCCCTTCTACAACGTCTACGGCGGTACCCAGGACAACGGCAGCTTCGGATGCCCCGCGCGAAGCAGGAACGCCGCCCTGGTCAATTCCGACTGCTTCATCACCATGGGCGGCGACGGCTTTTATTCGCGCGTGGACCCCAAAGACCCCAACACCGTCTACGCCAACATGCAGAACGGCGGGATGGTGCGATTCGACCGCCGCTCCGGCGAACGGGTCTCGATCCAGCCGCAGCCGGCGAAAGGCGACCCGCCGATGCGCTGGAACTGGGACGCGCCGATGATCGTCAGCCCGCATTCGAACACGCGTCTTTATTCCGGCGCGCAGCGCCTCTACCGCAGCGACGACCGCGGCGATAGCTGGCAGGCGGTCAGCCCCGACCTGACGCGCCGCCTGGACCGCAACAAGCTGCCGCTGATGGGCAAAGTCTGGCCCGTCGACGCCATCCAGAAGAACGTCTCCACCGCCCTCTACGACAACATCTCCGCCATCGCCGAATCTCCCAAACAGGAAGGCCTGATCTACGTGGGCACCGACGACGGCCTCGTGCAGGTGACCGAGGACGGCGGTAAAGACTGGCGCGAGGTGGACAAGCCCGCCGGCGTGCCCGATGACGCCTACGTGCAGCGCATTCTGGCGTCCCGGCACGACGCCGGCACGGTCTACGTGGCCTACGAAAACCACCAGAACGGCGATTTCCAGCCGTACCTCATCAAGAGCACCGACAAGGGCCGGACGTGGGCCAGTATCTCTGGCAACCTTCCGGCACGGGGCGGCGTGTACGCCATCGCCGAGGACTACATCGACCCGAAACTGCTGTTCGCCGGCACCGAGTTCGGCCTGTACTTCACCAACATCGGCGGCGAAAAGTGGACCAAACTCGATATCGGGCTGCCCACCATTATGGTGCGCGACCTGGCGATCCAGGAGCAGGTGGGCGACCTCGTGATCGCCACCTTCGGGCGCGGTATCTACGTGCTGGACGATTACAGCCCCCTACGCGTGGCTACCCCCGAGTTGCTGCGGAAAGAAAGCACCCTGTTCCCGGTTCGCACGGCGTTCTCGTACATTCCTGCCAACTCCTCGCGCGGGGACCAGGGAGCCGGGTTCTTCACCGCGCCCAATCCGCCGTTCGGCGCGGAGATTACCTTTAATCTGGGTAAGGGCGTCCTGACGAAGCAGCAGCAGCGCCACCAGGCCGAACGCGCCGCGATCGCGCGAGGCGAGACGCCGGCGTATCCGACACCGGAGCAGTTGCGGGCCGAGGCGGAAGAAGAAGCTCCCGGGATCGTCGTTTCCATTGCGGATTCCACCGGCAAAGTCGTGCGGCGCTTCGATGCTCCCGCCACGCGCGGCATCCACCGCGTGGCATGGGACCTGCGCTACCAGGGCACGGCGCTCGCTCCCGCCATTCCCATCGGCGGTGAGGGCGCCCGGACCGGCGGGCGCGGCGGGCGGGGTGGGGCCGCTGGCGGCGCGGAAGGAGAGCCCTCCTTCTTCGGCCGCGGCGGCGGGGCGGGCGCACTGGCCGTGCCTGGGAAATACACCGTTTCCCTGGCCCTGCGCCAGAACGGAACGATTACGCCGCTGCCCGGTTCCGAAAGTTTCGAAGTGGTGGGCGAAGGCCCGGCCACCCGGGAAGACCGCGTGGCATTAGCCGATTACCAGGAGAAACTGGCGAGGCTGCAAAAAGCCCTGACCGCCGCCACCGAGGCTGCCACGGAAGCCCGCGCGCGGCTCGAGTCGATTAAGCGCGCCGTCGATGCCACGCCCAGCCTGCCCCCGAAAGTCCGGGAAGACACCCTGAAGCGGGAGAAGGAACTGTCGGATATCGAGTTGGCGCTGGTGGGCGACCGCGTCTCGCGTGCCCACAATGAGGGTGCCCCTGCCTCCCTCCAGGAGCGCGTGCAGGCCGCCGCTTCCCCCACGCGCGGCACCACCGGGCGGCCCACCAAGACGGCTATGGAGCAATACCAGATTGCCTCCGACGCCCTGGCCGCGCAGATTCCCAGGCTGCGCAAGCTGGTGGAGACCGATATCCGTGGGCTCGAAAAGCAGCTCGACGCGGCCGGAGCGCCGCCCACCCCAGGCCGCCTGCCGGAGTGGAAAGGGGGCAGATAGAACCCCCTTAACAACCGATAGCAGTACTATCTCCCCCTATGATTTACTCGGGTTGCATCCCTATACTGTTAACCGGCACGCATGAAAGAGGCAAACTCGAGTCCCGATCGTGAGTTCATCGTCCAATTCCGGATGGCGATCGAACGGTATCTTTGCGCGGTAGACCAGTGGGAAAGCGCGAACCGGAGGTGTTACCTCTTTCCCGGCTACACGGCGGATGACATCGCACTGGTGGAGTCGCAGCGGCTGGAGTATCAGAAGGCCCGGCGAGTCCTGGAACCGATGCTGCCGCGGGCGCGGCAACTCTGCGCCACGCACCGCATGGACGACCCCTTCGACGGATTGCTGCGGGTCCAGATCGGCGAGTGCGAAGCGGGAATCGGGAGGCTGGTGCGCGGCGCGGTGTCCCGATGCCTCATGGAGTTGCACGCCGCCTGCTCGAAGCGCGACTGGCTGCTGACCGATCTCTTCCGCGGCTCCTTCGTCGGGCGCATGGTAAGCCGCTTCTCCTGATGCCTGTAATATGCTGGTGAATTGAGCCAGACAGCCGTTCTCCTCATTGACTGCCCCGACCGCAAAGGGCTGGTGGCCGGAGTCTCCAGCCTGCTCTACCGCTTCGGCGCCAACATCACCCACGCCGACCAGCACCAGGACCACGAAGCCGGCCTGTTTTTCATGCGCATCGAATGGGTGCTCGAAGGGTTCGACCTCGACACGTTTCGCGCGGAGTTCGAAACCATGGCGGCGGAGTTTCACATGCGCTGGCGTTTGAAGCCGATGTCGGGGCATCCGCGCGTCGCGCTCTTCGTTTCGCAGTACCTGCACTGCCTGGCCGATATCCTCTACCGCCGTCAGACCGGAGAGCTGCGCTGCTCGATTCCGCTGGTGATCAGCAACCACGCGGAGGGGGAATCGCTGGCGCGGTTTTACGGAGTGGCGTTTCACTACCTGCCGGTAGCGGCCGGCTCCAAGACGGAAACCGAGGAAAAGCAGCTCGCGCTGCTGCGCGAAGCGGGCGTGGACCTGGTGGTGCTGGCCCGTTATATGCAGATCCTGTCGCCCGAATTCGTTCGGCAATATCCCAGCCGGATCATTAACGTCCACCACTCGTTTCTTCCGGCGTTCGTGGGCGCGCGGCCGTATCACGCCGCGTTCAACCGGGGTGTGAAGCTGATCGGCGCAACCAGCCACTACGTCACCGAATCGCTTGATGAAGGGCCGATTATCGAACAGGACGTGGTGCGGATTTCGCACCGCGACCAGGTCGAGAACCTCGTGCAGAAAGGCCGCGACCTCGAACGCCTGGTCTTATCGCGCGCCATTC
The DNA here is from genome assembly GCA_963794265.1 of Bryobacterales bacterium. Lineage (GTDB taxonomy): Bacteria > Acidobacteriota > Terriglobia > Bryobacterales > Bryobacteraceae > CAWCDJ01. Next base: position 592,277 of record CAWCDJ010000003.1, on the reverse strand, counting down.
AGTGGCACCTGGAGCAGAGGATCCTCTGCTACGGCAACAAGACCGTGATCTTCGATTAGTAGGATAGGCCTCCCGGCCTGGCCAGGGGTGAGCGCAGCTCGTCTCAGGGGGCCTTACGGAAGACGGGCTTCACGAGCCGGTCAGCCTCGGCATTATTCGTGATCCGCAGGTTCCTGGCGTCCCATTCGAGCCTGCCCGGAACGCGCAGCGAGATGGCGGCCAGCGCCAGCCATTCGGCGTATGGGCAGGCGATGCGGAAATCGGAACACCCCGGGTCGCCGCCCTTGCAGGCGCGAACCCAATCGAGCATATGGCCGGGCGAGCGCGTCAGCAGTTGCGGCGGCAGAACGTACTCCGCCCAGCGCGAAGCGGGCAGCAGCCACACGCCTTCGCCGCGATCGCAGGTGGCCATGATGCCCTTGGTGCCGATGAATACCGCACCGTTGCCGGTGAGGATTCCCGGTTGCCTGGGCGTCTGCGGGTCGCCGAACACGCGGACACCGGGTCCGCCCGCCCCCTGTCGCGGAGCGTTCGCCGGACGCGGAGGACGTGCGCGCCGCGCGCCCTGAATGCCGGCGCGGACCCGTCCGGTGGGGCGACCCTTATCGGCGAGGTTGTCCGGAGGGGGCAGGATGGTTTCGTTTTCCATTCCCGGAACGTGGTAGACGCCGGGGTCGGTGGAACGGGCGGAGTCGTGGTAGAACACCTGCACCGCCGGCATTTCGCCGCGCGCGGGAAAGTCGAGCCGCACGGTTCCCCGGTTCGGATACGTGATCTTGCCGCGGCCGTCCTCGCGAATGCACTCCAGGCTGGTGGGCGCGCCCAGCATCAGCGCGGTTTGCACCGGCCCGGCGGTGTGGGTGGCCCAATTCCCGATCTGCCCGGTGCCGAAATCGAGGAAGCCGCGCCAGTTGTACGGCACATAGTATTCGCTGAAGGGCCGTTCGGCCGCTACGCCCAGCCAATTCTCCCAGTCGAGCGTGGCGGGGACGGGGGATTCGGGCGGCAGGCTCTCAAGACCGGTCGGGTGCGTTCCGGGCGTGGTCGAGACGTGGGCCTCGGTGACGTCGCCGATGGCCCCCGACCACACAATCTCGGCCGCTACGCGATTGCACTCGTGCGAGAAGCCCTGGTTGCCCATCTGCGTGGCGACCTTGTACTTGAGCGCGGCTTCGAGCAACTGCCGCGCCTCCCAGGGCGTGCGCGTCAACGGCTTTTCGCAGTACACGTGCTTGCCGCGCTCCATGCAGGCGAGCGCCACGGTGGCGTGCATGAAATCCGGAATCCCGATGGTGCAGGCATCGATATTTTTGCCTTCCTTATCGAGCATCACCCGGAAATCTTTGTACTTGGGCTGCTTCTCGAAACGCTGGAAATTCTCCGCCGCGCGCGCCTCATCCACGTCGCACAGCGCGACGATGGTTTCCGTGCGTGCGGCATCGTTCAGATCCACCCCGCCCTGGCCTCCGCAGCCGATCGCCGCGACATTCAGCCTGTCGTAGAAAGGCTTGTAACCGAGGGCGCGCAGGGAAGGAACGCTGCCGTAGCCGCCCCTGGGGACGGCCCCGGCAAGCAGCGTTCCAAAAAAGAAGTGCCGTCTCGAAACACCATGGTCGGACATAACCGGCGGATGACCTCACCCCTTTGTTATCGTGAGCGGACCGCCGTTGTCAAACCTAGGGTTCGTTGCCGGTGATGCTGTACTTCGCTTTGAGATCCGCGATTGCGGCTCCCACCGCGTCGTCCGGCGCGGAGTAAGCGCCGAGCAGGGCGTCCAGCTTGCCGATTCCTCCGGGATATTGGTCGCCTTTGTAGGCCTTGTTGTTCTGGTAATCGAGAAATTGCGGCGACGCTTCTTCGAGCAGCGCGCGCATGTCCTGTAATTGCCGCTGGCGCTGCGTCAGCAGCGTGATCAGCTTCGAACGAACCTCTTTGGGGTAGTCCTCTTCGAGCGACAGGTCATAAACCGCCTGGCGGACGTGCCCCAGTTCGGCGCTCGCGGCGACCGCGGATTTTGCGAGCGCGGTGGCGACGGTCGCATTCTGCTGCAATTCCGCGCCGTGTCCCGCGCCGTTGGCGACGATGCCACCCGACCACGCGCGCGCGCTGGCCACCAGGTCGCCCTCCATGCTGTTGGCTTTGACGAAATTGGCCTGCGTGCTCGTGAGGGCCTTGGTAAGCTTGACAGCCTCGGCCTTTTCCGCCTTGCCGCACCCGAAGAGAAACACCGCCGAAAATACTAAGATTGCGAATTTCAAGAGAATCACCTTTTGTTATGAAGCCGCTCCAACTATACCCGCTTTGGTGCCGCGTGTAAATCCGGCGCGCACTAGGCGGATTTGATCTCCGTCCAGATCCGGTCGCGCAGGCGCTCCGTGGCGGGCGGCAGGGTGCGCGGCCACTCGCCGCGCGCGAACACATCGGCGGGCGGATAGAGCACCGGGTTGGCGCGCACGCTTTCGGGCAGCAGCGCCTTGGCCGCGGCATTCGCGGTGGCGGTTTTGGTGGATTCCACGATCCGCGCCGATACTTCGGGCCGCAGCAGGTAATCGAGAAACCGGTGCGCCAGCCGCGCGCGCCGGCTTTCGCGCAGGATCACGGCACAATCGCAATAGAAAGGGAAGCCCTCGGCCGGATACGCGAAGGCCAGGTTGGGCGCGGCGTCGATCGCCTGCTGTGCGGTGGTGGACCAGAGCTGCGCCGCCAGCACGTCGCCCGAAACCAACTGGTCGCGCACTTCGGCGTTCAGATACGCCCGCAGCAGCGGCTTCTGCGCGATGGCTTCACCCTCGGCGCGGCGCAACTGCGCGGGGTCCGTCGCACTGAACGGGTACCCCAGCTTCTTCAGGCAGGCACCGAGCATGTCTTCCGGATCGTCGAGCATGGTGAGCCGGCCCTTGAGGCGCTCAGCCCACAGGTCGGCCCAGCACACCAGCGCCGGCTGAAGCGCGCGGCTGTAGACGATGCCCGTGCCGTTCCACATGTAGGGTACCCCCCAGGCGAGCCGGGAGTCCCAGGCGGGCGCGCGGAAGCGGGCGTCCAGGTTCGCCAGGCCGGGCAGCCATTGGTGCTGGAGCGGCGCCAGCAGGCCGTACTGCCGCATCGGCTCCAGGCGGTTGTGCGTGGGAAAGACCACGTCCCAGCCGGAGTTGCCGCTCAACACTTTGGCCAGCATCTCTTCGTTGCTTTCGTAGGTGGCGTAGCGGACTTTGACTCCGAATTCGGCTTCGAACCCGGGAATGGTCTCGGGCGCCACGTAGGCCGACCAGTTGTAGACGTTCAGGCGCGGGCGCGAATCGCGCGAGCATCCGGCCAGGCCCGCCATCCCCACGAAGAAGGCGCGGCGGTTCATGCTTCCCGCACCCGTTCCGAAAGCAGGATCAGGGCGCCGAACACCACCGTGATGATCGCGGAAATAGCGTTGATCACCGGGCTGGCTCCGCGCCGCGCCATGGCGTAGATCACCATCGGCAGGGTTTGCGAATCGACCCCCGCCACCATGCTGGTGATCACGTAATCGTCGAAGGAAACCGTGAGCGCCAATAGCGCGGCGGCCACGATGCCGGGCATCAGCGCGGGCAGCGTGACGTGCCGGAACGCCTGCCACTCGTTGGCTCCCAGGTCCATGGCGGCCTCTTCGAGCACCGGGCTGACGGTGCGCAGGCGCGCGCTCACCACGATCACCACGTAGGCGATCGAAAAGGCCACGTGCGCCAGGATCACCGTATACATTCCGAGTTGCCAGCCGAGCCAGCGAAAGGTCCATTGAAACAGCGCTAGCAGCGAGACCCCGGTGACGATCTCGGGCGTCACCAGCGAAAGATAGAGCGCGCCGGTGATGGCGCGCGACCCGCGCTTCCACAGCCCGTAGGCGCACAGCGTCCCGATCACCGTGGAGATGAGTGTGGCCCAGAGAGCGATGACGATGCTGTTCCAGGTGCCCTCGGCAATCTGCGGATCGTGAAGCATGGCGCGGTACCACTCGAGCGAAAAGTGCCCCCAGACCGCCACCCGCGACGAGTTGAAGCTGAACACCGCCAGCGTCAGCAGCGGCAGGTGCAGAAAGGCGTAGAACGCCACGGCGTACGCCGCCAGCCACCGCTTCATACCAGCGGCTCCGTTTCGCGGCGCAGGAACGCCCATAGCAGCGCCATCACCAGAAGCATCAGCCCGATCGAGACGGCGGCGCCGAACGGCCAGTCGCGGGCGCTCGTAAACTGGTTCTGTACCAGGTTGCCTACCAGCACGGTGCGTCCGCCGCCGAGCAGGTCGGGCGTCAGGTACGCGCCCAGGCAGGGGATGAAGACCAGCACCGAACCCGCCACGATCCCGGGCTTCGAAAGCGGCACGACCACGCGGAAGAGCGTGGAGAGGGGCCGCGAGCCCAGGTCCGCGGCGGCCTCTTCGAGCGTCGGATCGAGCCTTTCGAGCGTGGCGTAAATCGGAAGCACCATGAACGGCAGGTAGCCGTAGACCAGGCCCAGCAGCACCGCGCCGTCGTTGTAAAGCAGCGGCAGCGGTCCATGGATCAGCCCGATTTTTTCCAGCGCGGTATTGATGAGCCCGGTATCGCGCAGCAGGAAGATCCAGGCGTACGTGCGCACCAGGAAACTGGTCCAGAACGGCAGCATCACCAGTTGCAGGTACAGGCTCTTGTGGCCCGGGGAGCGCGAGATGAACAGTGCCGCGGGAAACGCGAACACCAGGCATAGCCCGGTGGCGGCCAGCGCCATCAGGAACGATCGCAGCAGGATCGCCAGGTACAGCGGGTCGGCCAGGCGCCGGTAGCTCTCGAAGTTCCAGGGCTGCTCGATGCCTCCGTAAGCGCCGCGCGACAGAAAGCTGTAGGCCAGCACAATTCCGAACGGCGCGGCGAACAGGGCCGCCATCCAGACCCAGGCCGGCGCCAGGAACCACGAGCGGAGCTTCATTCGAACACCATTTCTTCGGCCGGGTCCCAACAGACCTCGACCGCGGCGCCCACGGGAAACCCGGCGGCCGCGCGCGGCACCTGCGATACCACCTCTTCGCCGGAATCGAGCCGCACCATCACCTGTATGCAATCGCCCAGAAATATCGATCCGGTGACCCGCCCGGGGGCATACCGACGCGGGCCGCCATCCCGGCGCAACGCCAGGCCGGTGGCTTCCGGCCGGACGCCCGCCCCGCCAATCCAGTTCACCGCGCCCAGAAATCCGGCGACAAAGCGCGAGCGCGGGCGCAGGTAGACTTCTTCGGGCGCGCCGACCTGCTCGATCGAACCCTGGTTCATCACCGCCAGTTGGTCGGACATCGAAAGCGCCTCCTGCTGGTCGTGGGTCACCAGCAGGAAGGTGATGCCGACGCGCCGCTGCATGGCTTTGAGTTCCACCCGCATCAGCTTGCGCAACTTGGGGTCGAGCGCCGCCAGCGGCTCGTCGAGCAGCAGAACGTCGGGTTCGAGAACCAGCGACCGCGCCAGCGCCACGCGCTGCCGTTCCCCGCCCGAGAGTTGCGCGGGACGGCGGTCCTCCTTCCCGCCGAGGCTGACCAGTTCGAGCGCTTCGCTCACCTTTTTCGCCGAGCCGGGAACCTTGCGCCGCTTCAGGCCGAATTCGATGTTCTCCCGCGCGGTGAGGTGCGGGAAAAGCGCGTAACTCTGAAAGACCGTACTGACGTTGCGCTCGTACGGCTTGCGGTGGTTGACCACGTCGCCGCCCAGCACCACCTCGCCGGACGTGGGCTGCTCAAATCCGGCAATCAGCCGCAGCGTCGTGGTCTTGCCGCAGCCGGAAGGACCCACCAGGGAAAAGAAGCCGCCCCGCGGAATGCTGAGTGAAATTCCATTGACAGCCTGCTGGCCAGGAAAATGTTTCACCAGCTTGCGCAATTCCAGGATGGGGCCCATCGGTAATGAAATGGTAGCGCAGACGCTTTGTTCGGGGCAGCACAATGGCTGCCGGGGTGCTCCTACCGGCTGAGGAGGCCCAATGCGATGCTACATTGGACATTAGTTTTTCTGGTGCTCGCCATCATTGCCGCGATCCTCGGATTCGCGGGTATCGCGGGCATGGCCGCGGGGATCGCGAAAATCCTGTTCTTTGTGTTCCTGGTAGTCTGGATCATTTCGTTCTTCATCGGCCGGCGCGCGATTTGAACCCGGGGGCGGAACGCGCCGGCGGATTTATCCCTCCGCTTCCGCGCAAACACCGCCCCCATTCCTTACCGGGAATTTCCTACCCGATCAGGGGCAGGCCGCCGGAAGGCCTGCCCCCAAACTCAAAACGAGAATCTCAGGGCCAACTGGAGCTGCCGGGAGAAATTCGCCTGGCTCGTGATCTTGCCGAACGTGCTGCTGCCGAAGGAGACGTTCGGGCCGTAGAACAGCGGCGTGTTGAAGGCATTCAGCGCTTCGCAGCGGAACTGGGCTTTCAGAGTCTCCCGGATGGTCACATTCTTGAAGATCGACATATCCCAATTGGCTTGGCCCGGACCGCGCATGTCGATCGTGCGGCCCAGGTTGCCGAAGGTGAACTCCGGCGCCGCCGAGAAAGCGGCGGGATTGATGTAATCGCCCAGGCGCTGCTCCAGGCTTCCGCTGGTGACCGGAGAGATACCCGTGGCGTTGGGCCGCTGGCTGGCATAGCCGAACGCCGAGTTGAAGTTCGTGGCCTGCGAAATCTGCAGCGGGAATCCGGTCTGGTAGATGGATACCGCGTTCACCACCCAGCCACCCGCCAGATAATTCATGACGCGGCCGCTCTTCAGAAGCGGCTTGCCCTTGCCGAACGGCAGTTCATAGGAGATCGCGGTCGACCAGCGCAGCGGCGTGTCGATGTTCGAGAACGCATATTCGCCGGCCATGTTGTACGGATTCTGCGGCCCCTTGGAGCCGCTGTTCAGCGTATTGCCGGGCCCGCCGCCGCTCTCGTCCCAATTCCTCGCCCAGGTGAACGTGGAAAGCAGGCTCAGCCCCCCGCTGAAGCTCTTCTGCACTTTCGCGACCAGGGAATAATACTTGGCTTTGTTGTTGTCGTCGAACAACTCGCTGATCTGACTGTAAGTCGGGTAGGGCAGCAGTAACTGCGACCGCTGCACGAGCGATGTCCCAATCACGCCCGAGCCGCCGTGCTGATAGAACGGGTTGGCCACCGATTGCGTGAGCGCCGAACCCATCGAAAGCAGGGCCGGATTGAGAGCGTTCATGTTGATGCTGGCGGTCGCCGTGGTCAGGTGCGCGGATTTGGAGCCGACGAACCCGATCTCCGTGGCGAAGCCGCCCGCCAACTCGCGCTGCACATCGAACGAATACTGCTGCACGTAAGGGGACTTCGCCGTAGGATCGACCAGCGAGAAGCTCTGGCCGATGCCGGTCATCGCGCCGAGGCTGTTTCCAACCGGCTGCAGAATGCCGGAAACGAACGGATTGGTCAGGTTGAGGGCCGGCGTCTGGTTGTTATCCACGGAGGCGCTCGGGCTGGTTGTCTGGTTGTAACCTACCGTGGCGATGGGCGAGCCGATGGCAAATTGAGGCGCCCAGAAAATGCCGTATCCGCCGCGAATTACCGTCTTCGAATCCAACTTATACGCCAGGCCGAAGCGAGGACCCATCTTGTTGGCCGTGGGGCTGCCGACCGTATTCCTGCCGTTGCCGGCGTAGACCACCGCGCCAGCGGGCGTAATTCCCGTCACGTTCGCCGCCAGCGGGTTCGCGACGGCGCCGTCGAAGTTCACAACCATGCCGTTGTTGATTTCCTTGAGACCGGGTTCGTGCTCCCAGCGAAGGCCGAGGTTCAACGTCAACCGGCTGCTTACGCGGAAATCGTCCTGAAGGTAGAGACCGTAATAGTCGGCGATGTCCGTCAACTTGGTGGAAGTGTAGATCGCGGCGCTCGAAGGATACCCCAGCAACATGTCGGCCAGGTCCGCCCCACCGGTCCCGGAACTCAGCGGCGCGGATTTTGTGAAGATGCCGTTGAACGCGTAGTTCCCGGCGGCGTCGTTGGCGTCGTTGCCGGCGGCCTTGATTCTGCGGTAATCGAACCCGGCTTTGAGGATGTGCCTGCCCATGTACTTGGAGATGTTGGCGGAGAAGTTATCCGAGGCGTGCACATAGTAGGAGTTATTGTCCGCGACGCCCAGGGAATACAGGTTGGTCATGGTGACGTCGGGAAACTGCGCCAGCGACCTGGGAACCTGGTTCACCAGCGCCGGGCTGAAGTTCAACGAATTCAGGTTGAAGCCCTGGCTCACGTCGTAGCTGTAATTCGGGAAGCGGTTGAACCCGTACCGGACGGTTACGACTGTGGTCGGGTTGACCGTGAAGAGGTTGTTGAACTGAGTCGTGTCCACCCGGCGCAGCAGCCGCCACTGGTTGGGGCTCGACACGGTCGGAAATTCGGTATTGCCCGGTTCGAGCGAGAAGTAGCGGAGATAGCTTACACTCGCGCGCCAGAAGCGGGTCAGGTCTTCATCCAGTTTGGCCGTGTACTGCGCGGCGCGGCAGGGCAGACGTCCCGGGGCGTTCAGGTCGTTGGCGCCGTAGTAACCCGGGTTGCTCAGCGCCGGCTGAAAGCTGTTGGCGATCGCCAGGCCCGCCGGGTTCAGGCGGTCGGCCGGGATGATGTTACCCGGGAACGGCTGCCGCGCGCCGTTGGCTACGGTAAGTGGGTCGTAAATTACACGCAGGCTGCCGTCCGGATTGAGACTCTTCGAAAAGTCGCCCATCCTTTCCGCGGCTGTGGGGGCGGCGAAGACAGAAGACGACGACTGGGTGTCGTCGTAGTGTTCGAAGCCCAGATAGAAGAACGTCCGGTTCTTGCCGTCGTAGATCTTCGGTATCTTCACGGCGCCCCCGAAACTGGCGCCCCAGGTGTCATTCGGCTGATCCGTGATCGGAACACCGGCGGCGTTGTTAAAGAAGCTGTTTGCGTCCCATGCGGTACGGCGTAAGTGGCCGTAGAGGCTGCCGTGGTAAGTGTTTGTGCCCGATTTCATCAGGGTGTTGAACATACCCCCGCCGGTGCGCGCCATTTCCGCGTCATAGGTATTGGCCTGAATCTTAACTTCCTGCACCGACTCGAGCGAGGGGATGATGATCGCGCGATTGGTGGCATCGGTGATGGGAACGCCGTCGATCAGATAGTTATTGCCGCGAACCGGGCCGCCGGCAATCGAGATCTGCGATGAGCCGCTTTGGTCCTCCATGCGGTTGTAGGCCGGGTTGCCCACCGGCACCACGTTCTGGGCCAACTTCGAAAGCATGAACGGGTTGCGGCCGAGGTTCGGCAGTTCGGTGAGCTTCTGGTTGTCGATCACCTGGCCCTGGGAAGCGTTGGAGGTTTCGACCAGCGGCACTTCCTCGTTGACCTCCACGCTCTGCGTCACCTCGCCCAACTCTAGTTTCAGGTCTACCGCAACCTGCTGCTGGGTTGCGACAATGACGTTCTTCTGTTCGAACTTCTTGAAGCCGGGCGACTCCGAGACAAGGGTATAGGTACCGGGAACGACCTCGCTGAACACATACCCGCCCGTGGAATCCGTAAGTGTGGACCGGCTCGCGTTGGTGCCCGCATTGATCAACGACACCCGTGCGCCGGCCAGGGCGCCGCCGTTCTGATCGAGCACCGCCCCCCTCACCCCGCCGTAATACGACTGGGCGAGCGCCGGCAGCGCGACGGCGGCGAAACCCAGCAGCGGAATCACGAACCGTTTGAAGCTTCGACTGAAATGGAAATGCGGTCCAATAATCGTCATAGCGGTTCTCCTAAAGTTTGGGATTAGCTCTGCGCGATGAATCGCTCGGACGTTGAGAGAAGTCCCGCTGAGGACTGCGCACTGCAAAGTGAGCCGGCCGTACTGCGGCCGGTGAACCAGACCAGATCCCCGGTAAGTGGCTGGTAATTTTGGCTAGTCTAACATGGATAATGTCGTTTGCGCCGCCGGAGACTCATCAAATAGTTTGATCGGAGCTATTAGTTACAGTGGCGGTTCAGGGGACTTGTAAGTCGGGTATGCGGGGCGCGGAACGGATCCACCGCACGTAAGCGGCATGAAATAAGTACAGGGAACAGCCAATCGCCACGGCGAGAACGGCATTCACGGCCAGCACGGAAACCGCGGTCGCGAGGAAGGCGGCCGCATCCACCGGATTCATCTTCGGAAGCCTCCGCCAGGCGCTCCAATCGAGCAGGCACAGGCCCATCCAGGCCGTGACGCCGGCCAGCGCCGGCAGCGGTATGTGGGATACGAACCCTGCGCCGATCCACAGAAGCGCCGCAAGGAATACGGCGTGGAAGAGGTTCGAGAGGCGCGTGGTTCCGCCGCAGCGAACCACCGCCAGGCTGCGCGCCGGAATTCCGACGCTGAGCGGCGCTCCGAACATGCCCGCGCAGACGTTGGCGATTCCGTAAGCGCCGAGTTCCGCGTCGGCGTCCGCGATTCGCATCGCTTTGTGGCGGCCGCGAAAGTGTTCGACGACACGCGAAGTGATCAGGATATTGACCGATGAGACCAGCGCCAGCGCGAACGCCGGGGGAAGCACGCTGAATACGTCGCCGGGACGCCAGGAGAAGCCCACGAACGGAGGCAGCATGCCGCTCAGCCCGCCGACTTCTTTTTCCCTGGCTCCCAGCGCGCGCGCGAGGAGAATGGCGAGCAGGACGCCGACCAGCGGTGCCGGCAAGCGCGGAGAGACGCGCGCCGAAAGCGTGGCGGCGATGATCACGGCGGAACCCAGCAGCAGCGGCGTGCCCCGCACGTGGCCTATCTGGTCGAGCACGGCGCCGGCCTGCGCCAGCGCAGACCGGGCCGAGTGTATGGCCGGAGAGCTGACTCCCAGGATGACATCCATCTGGGAAATCAGCATCATGCCGCCGATACCGCACGAGAAGCCCGTTACGACAGCGTGCGGAACGCGTGTGATGTAGCGGCCCAGCCGCAGGACGCAGAAACCCATCATGATGACCGAAGCCACCACGCAAACTTTGGCGGCGCCGCCGACCCCCTGGCTGCGGGCCGCGGCCGCCAGAAAGGGGACGGTAGCGCTGGCCGTGCCGCCGATGAGAACCGGGTTGCGGCCCAGAAGTGCGATGACCGGCGCCGTGAGAATCGAAGTAAAGACACCCAGAACCGGCGGCAGCCCCATCAACGATGCCATCGCAAGCCCGTACGGAAGAGCGATCAACGCCGCGATGACGCCCCCCGAAGCGTCGCCGAGGAGTTGTGCCCAACCATAGTGACTCGCATGGAGCGACCGCCTGCCGAGTAGGAATTTCCGGATCAAGCCATCACCCTGAGGAACGCGGCTTTGAACTTGTTCATCTCCTCCTGGGTGCCGATCGAAACCCGCACATAAGTCGGCCAGCTCGGCCACACGCGCCCGATGTAGATCTTCTCCTGCCGGAGCGCCGCGATAATCTCCCCGCCGGGCCGGTGGACATTGACCATGAACTTATTCGAAACCGACGGCACATACTGGAAGTTATGTTTGTCGAGAAAGGCGAAGACATCGGCGCGGATGTCGGCGATGATCTTCCGGCGTTCCGGCACCAGGTTCTTCGACTTCAGGCTCGCGGTGGCGGCGCACATGGCGGTAATCGGGAGAGCGCCGGCGGAGTATCCCTGGACTTTCTGCAACAGGTCCGGGCGTCCCATGGCTGCGCCGGCGCGTAATCCGGCCATGCCGTAGATTTTGGAAAAGGTGCGGAGGACGATGATGTCTTTGTCCCTGGCCGCGAGATCCGAGCACATGGGAGCGCCCGCAATGTGGATGTAAGCCTCGTCCAGCAGGATGACGCTGCCCTTCGGTTTGTTCTCGACCAGCCACTCGATGTCTTCTTTCGGAGTGAGCGTGCCGGTAGGGTTGTTCGGATTGCAGACGTAAATCAGGCCGGCATTGGGATCGGCCGCGGCCATGGCCTTGACGTCATGCGCGTAGTTTTTGAGAAGAGGGACGCGAACGACCTTGGCCCCGATGAATTTCGCGGCTCGTTCGCCGGCTTCATAACCCGGGTCGGCGGTGACAAAGGGCCTGGAGGGCGATGTGAACGCCAGTACCGACTGGTGCAGCGGTGCGCTCGAGCCCGCGTAAGGATGTACGTACGACGGCTTGAGACCTTCCATCTCGGCCAAGGTTTCCCCCATCGTGAAGGTCTCTTCGTACAGGTAACGGCCGCCGTTGGGAAGAATAGCCTGGATGGCCGCGCGGGCTTCCTGGCAAGGCCCCAGCGGATTCTCGTTGGCGTTGATCTTGACCGCGTCCGGCGGCATATTGCGGATGGCCGAAAGCTGTGCTAGGGCGGGCTCGTTATAGAAAGGCAACGCGCCGGCGCCAGCGATCACGGCGGCAATGCGGCCGAACGCGCGGCGCGAGAAGCCGCGACTTACTAAGTCTCTCTTCTGTTGATCGGTAAGAATGGCGTCCATTTCCCCTCCTTGAGGATCTCGACGGAGCAGGCCAGCCAGCCTGCCTGTAAAGGCGTCGGGAAATGAAGGGTGGACAGAGACTTGCGCCCCCGGTTCCCGAGCCACTGTGCTGTGCCCGACCAGGGCATGTGCGCTCGCCACCAGGAGCAAATCTGCGCCATCAAGGGCGTGGATTCGTGGTCAGATGCAGATTACCAGTCCCCCGCGGGTATGTCGAATCAATAAAACTTATCGGGCGGATTGAAGGGATGAACGGACACGCTGGACGTCCTCGGGTTCGAGTTCGAGAACCGGCGCCACCAGGCGGTCGGGAGAGAGCGCCCGGCGCGCCACTCCGGCCGTGCCGTGCGACGCCTCACCCGTGAGGATGTGCACCAGTTCGTGCGCCACCACCCGGCCAAGGGCGCGCCCGAAGAACTCATCGGCGCGTGAGTAATCGCCCGGGAGCATGCCGGAGCGCACCGATGAAACCACCTGGTCGCAGGCCACTTCGCTGAACGGCTGCACCTGTCCGTCCGTCGAATACGTGTACGCCAGCGGACCGCGCTCGTCGTACAGGTAGCCCACCGGTTCGAGAATGCACCTGCCGTTGAAGCGGACCACCACCAGGGTGCCGGAAGTCTCGGCCGGGGCTGCGCCCTTGAGACGCCAGTCCAGGGTGATGCCGGTGGCGCTGAGGATGCGCTCGGTCTCGCGCTCCATGGCCGCTACGGCGGGCGCGGAATGCAAGCCGCGAAAATCGAGCACCACGGTCAGCGCGCGGGCGGGCGCAACCGTTTCGGCCGCTGCCGTCGAGGCCAGCGAAATCGTGATCACCGCGCAGAACAGGGCGAGGCGCATATGCTCGTTCGGGCCGGGCCCGGGCGCACCCATTATATCGGATTCTCTATGCTAACCTGTACTTCTACCATCACATGCGAAACGTTGTGATCATCGGTTCCGGTTGCGCCGGCAACACCGCGGCCATCTACACCGCCCGCGCGAATCTCAAACCGCTGGTCGTCAGCGGCCATGAGGCCGGAGGGCAGCTTGCCCTCACCACCCTGGTCGAAAATTTCCCCGGGTTCCCCGAAGGCATCAACGGGCCGGACCTGGTGGAGAATATGAAGAAACAGGCGCAGAATTTCGGCGCCGAGTATCTTCACGGCGGGGTGATTGACACCGACTTTTCCATCCACCCGTTCCGGGTCAACGTGGAAGGCGAGTGGGTCGAAACGCGCACGGTGATTATCGCGTCCGGCGCCTCTGCGCGCTGGCTGGGCCTGCAATCGGAACAGTCGCTGATCGGCCACGGCGTGAGCTCGTGCGCCACCTGCGACGGCTTCTTTTATCGCGACCGAAAGATCATGGTGGTGGGCGGCGGCGATTCGGCGATGGAAGAGGCCAACTTCCTGACGCGGTTCGGCCGCGAAGTCACCCTGGTGCACCGCCGGGACGAATTCCGGGCGTCCAAAATCATGCTCGACCGCGCACACCACAACCCCAAAATCAAGATGGTGACGAACACGGTGGTGGAAGAGGTCTTCGACCCCTCGAAGAAGCTGGTGACTTCGGTCCGGCTGCGCAACCTGAAAACCGACGAGGTCTGGGTGCAGGAAGTGGATGGCTTGTTCGTGGCCATCGGGCATGTACCCAATACCAAGGTGTTCAAAGGCCAGATCGAAACCGACCCGGACGGCTACATCCTTTCAAAGGGCGGGGCCCGCACCAATATCCCCGGCATATTCCATGCGGGCGACGTGCAGGACCGCGCGTACCGCCAGGCGATCACCGCCGCCGGCGCAGGATGCATGGCGGCCATCGAAGCGGAGCGTTTTCTCGAAGCGGAAGGACACTAGACCATGATCGAGCGCATCTCACCTCCCGGAGCCCCGTCCCCTCGCGGCCCTTACTCACCGGCCGTCCGCGCCGGCGATTACGTTTTCGTATCCGGCCAGATCGCCGTGGACCCGCTCACCAATCAAACGATGCTGGGCGACGTGCAGTCGGAAACGCGGCAGGTGCTCACCAATATCAAGAATATTCTGGAAGGCTGCGGGAGTTCGATGGCGGACGTGGTCCGCTGCGGCGTGTACCTCACCAACGCCGCGGATTTCCAGGCCATGAACGAAGTCTACGCCGAGTTCTTCGGATCGGCCAAGCCCGCCCGCACTACCCTGATCGTCGCGTCCCTTCCGCTCAAAGAGGCCAAGGTGGAAATCGACGCCATGGCGTACAGGCCGGCTTAAGTGGTACCCGCTCCCCTACGGTCACGGCTCTGTGAAATGAGTGGCGCAGAGCCGCGACCGTAAGGAAGCGGGGTCCTGGCTAAGCGCCGCCTTCCGCGCTCGTATAGAACGCCGAAAGGTCGGTCTTCAACTGCTTCAGCGCATCCACGTTCAGGTAGATCATGTGGCCCGACGGATAATAGCCGAACTGAACGTTGCCGCGCAGTTTGGGCTCGAGTTCCATGTGCGCCAGATCGTATTCGGTGATGAAGAACGGGGTGGCTAGGTCGAACAGCCCGTTGGCCGAATACACTTTGAGCCGCGGATTCTTGCGGATCGCGTCCGCCAGGTCGCCCGCCACATAGGCCTCGCGCATCGCCTGAAAGCCGCCGCGCCCGCCGCCGCCGCCGCCCACCGCCCCGCCGAGGCGATGCGAATGATCCCAACCCTGGTTCACGCCCGGACCGCTGAGGAAGTAAGTCTCCTTCGACGTGTACTTCAGCTCCCGGTCCAGGTAGTCATGGAAGGCCGAGACAAACGCTCCGGTGATCCCGGTGCTCGACGGATCGTAGCCTGGGTATTCGCCTGCCGCATCCACGTCGCTGCCCTCGAAACGCGCGTCATAACGGCCCAGGATCATGCGCTGGTCCCGCAGCAGCTCTTTCCGGAACCGGGTCGGGCTCACTCGCAGGTTCGATTCCTTCAGAAACTGCACGCTCAGGCCGGTGTAGCCCGCCAGTTTGGCGGCTATCGCGTCCACCTGCGCCTGCGGGAGGTTTTGCCCTTCGGAGAGGGCTTCCGCGTAGGGACCGCGGGCAAAAGCGCGCACTTCCTGTAGGAACGCTTTCTGGTCCTTGCCCTTGTGCGAAATCTTCTCGAAATGCCAGGCGATCGCCGCGTACGAAGGCAGGTAGCCGATATAGTCCGTATCGCTTCCCGGCGCGTGCGAGTAGTAGTTCAGGATCGAAGACATCAGGATCACGCCGTTGAACGACATGCCCTCGTTCTCGAGCACATCCACCAGCACGGCCGACCGCGTCGTGCCGTAAGATTCGCCGAACAGGAACTTGGGCGAATTCCAGCGGTGATTCACGCTCACGTACCGTTCGATGAATTTGGCGAACGCCTGCGCATCCTGGTCGGTGCCGGTGAAGTCCCGGATGGCTCCCTTCCCCACCGCCCGCGAATAGCCGGTTCCCGGAGCATCGATGAATACCAGGTCCGTCCGGTCGAGCAGCGTGTATTGATTCGGCACGATCTGGTACGGCGCCGCGCCGGTCGCCTCCGGGCTGCTGGTCACCACGCGTACCGGCCCGACCGACCCCATGTGCAGCCACATGCTGGCGGAGCCCGGACCTCCGTTGTAAAGGAACGTGACCGGCCGCGTGCGGGGGTCCGTCACGCCGCGCAACGTGTAGGCCACGTAAAAGATGCTGCCGTTCGGCTGCTCGTCCGCGCCGTTGATCAGCAGCGTTCCGGCCGTGGCCGTGTAGCGCAGCGGTTGGCCGTTTAAAGCAATCTCGTGATCGGTCGCCGAAGCGCTCTCGGGCGGAATCGGGGCGGGCCGCGCTTCGGCAGCCGCCGCGCCTGTATTGGGCTCGGAGGAGCCTCTTCTTTGAGCTGAGGCGGCCAGCGGCAAGAGGGCACAAATACACACGAAGGAAGTGACGATATGAGGTCGTAACACGGGGGTCTCCTTTTTGGCGTCTATTTTCGCACAAAGCGCCCCGGCCTTGCCGAAGGCCGGCAGGAGAAGGCAAAGGAGACCACAGGTGCAGGATTGCGCGGCGTCTACGGATGGAGCGCGGGCCGCGCCTGCAATCCGTTCATCCGTTCCACGATCACCTTGCGCGCGGTATCCGCCAGCGCCTGTGCCTGCGGCATGGCGTCGATGGCCTTCTGCACTTCCGGATCGGTGGCGGCGAACATGCGGTTGCTCTCGTCCTCGCCGAAAGCGTATATGTACATTTCCTTCGCCAGGTAGCGCCGGATCCATGCATGATCCTTCGTAAAATCGGCTTCCGTGAACTTGGTGCCTTTTTTCAGAAGGTAGTCATGCAGATCTTCCAACACGTTCGCATCCGGCATCCAGTTCTTCGGCAGTGCGGAAGCTTTGTGCGTGGCGAAGTAATCGCGCGTAAAGCTGAACAGCGAGCCGCGCAGCAGTTCTCCCTGAAGGATGTCGAGTCTCGGCTCCTGGTATTTCTCGTCCGGGGTGATGCCGCCGCCGCCGTAGACCGTGCGGCCGCTGTCAGTCATCTTCACGTCGAGCGGATTGCGGGCGTTATCGTCTTTGTGGAAATAGTAATCGTAGAACGACTTGTTGGTGTAGTCTCGCTGGATCAGCCGGCCGCTCGGCGTATAAAAATGGGCGGTCGTCAGCGCCAGGCCGGTATGCTCGTAAAGCGGAAAGACGGTCTGCACCAGGCCCTTCCCGAAAGTAGTCTCTCCCAGGATCAGGGCGCGGTCGTGATCCTGCAAGGCTCCCGAGACGATTTCCGCGGCCGACGCGGTGTAGCGATCCACCAGCACGACGATCGGATAGTTGTGCCCATGGTTTCCGCTGTAGGCCGAGTACGATTTCTCGGGCGAAGACCGGCCGTGGTGCGACACGATCAACTGTCCCTTCTGCAGGAAGCGATCCGCCACCCCCACCCCCGAATTCAGCAGGCCGCCGGGGTTCTGCCGCAGATCGAGAATCAGCCCCTTGATGTTGTTCTCGCCGAAACGCTTGAGGTTCTCATCCAATTCGTGCGGCGTGCCTTCGGCGAAGCTCTCGATCTTGATATAGGCGATTCCGGGCTCGACGAAAAACCCGTCCGGCACGCTCTTCCGGCTGATCTCGTCGCGAATGACCTGGAAGTTGAGCTGGCCGCTCGTGCCGTCGCGCGAAACCGTGATGTTCACCGGCGTGCCGCGCGCCCCTTTCAGCAGATCCGCCACTTCGGTGACGTTCAACCCGCTGGTCGACTTGCCATCCACGGCTACAATAATGTCTCCCGGCCGCAGCCCGGCTTTGTAAGCGGGTGATCCGGGGAATGGAGCGACCACGACCGTCTTGCCGTTGCGCTGCGCCACGTGCATGCCGACGCCGAAATACGTGCCGGATTGTTCTTCACGAAGCGCCAGATACTCTTTCGGGTCGAAGAAATTCGAATGCGGGTCAAGCGTCCGCAGCATCCCGGGAATCGCCCCGTGATAGATCGCCTGGTCGGGATCCACCTTCTCCGCCGCATTTTCTTCCACTAGGGCGTATACCTTGGTGAAATTCGAAACATCCTTGCCGACCGAAAGCTCCCCCGCGGGAGTAGCCGCATCGGCCACCGGAATTCGCGTTCCGAACAGCCCACCCATTACGGAACAGATTAGGATGATTAGGGGTAAAGAGAATGAATACAATCGCTTACGGGCCATTCAGAAATGTTCCTCTCGGTGCAAATTGTCGCTACCTGCTTACTTAGACGCTGAATTCCCGTTCCGCGCTACGGAAAAAGTGCAGTTCCCCTAAGCCTCCCCCTGGCTGGTCATCGGCGCCTCGCGGTGGATCGCGTCGAGCACGCCATTCACAAACTGTACGGATTCCTCATTGGAGTATTTCCGCGCCAGTTCCAGGGCTTCGTCGATAACCACGGCAGCGGGCGTTCCGGCATGCTGCATCTCGTACACGGCCAGCCTGAGAATGTTCCGGTCGACGGCCGGCATCCGCTCCATGCGCCAGTGCTCGGCGTGCTTCGCGATCCGTTGGTCCACGTCCGCCACATGCTCCACCGTGCCCCTGACCAGCTTGTTGACGAATTCGTCCCGCTCCAGCCGCTCTTCGGAATAAAGTGCGTCGTAGTAAGCGTTTAGAGCATCGTCGACGGATTGCTTGCGGGCATCCCACAGGAACAGAATCTGGAGCGCGCGTTGCCGGGATCTGCGGCGCGAGGGCATTAGGTGGCCTGCCGGAGCGTTCGCAGGAGATTGGCCATCTCGATCGCGGTCATAGCGGCATCGAACCCTTTGTTTCCGCCCTTGGTGCCTGCGCGGTCGATGGCCTGTTCCAGCGTGTTGGTCGTGAGCACGCCAAATGCCACCGGGACGCCGGTCTCCGCCGCGACATGGGCAATGCCCTTGGCGGCTTCGGCGGCCACATATTCGAAATGCGGGGTGTCGCCGCGGATCACCGCGCTCAGGCAAATCACAGCGTCGTAGCGATGCTGGTGGGCGGCTTCGGCGGCCGCCAGCGGCACCTCCCAGGAGCCCGGAACCTTGATAATGTCGACCAGGTTCGTATCCCCGCCGGACCGCGCCAGCGCATCCAGCGCGCCTGCCAGCAGACGCTCCGTGATAAAGCTGTTGAACCGGCTGACCACAACGGCGAAGCGCAGCCCGGCGGCCGTAAGCTGGCCTTCAATCACTCTTGGCATAGTTCACTTTCCCGCAAACGCCGGCCGTCTCTTCTCGAGAAACGCGCGCGTGCCTTCGCGACGATCTTCGGTGGCCGCACTGACGCCAAAGGCCGCGGCTTCGAAGCGCAGGCCCGCTTCGAGCCCAACATCCAGTCCCACATCCACGGCTTCGAGCACCAACCCGACCGCCAGCGGCCCATTGGCCAGCACCTTGGCCAGCCAGGCGCGGCTGTAATCCAACAATTCCGCCTGCGGAACCACCGCGTTCACCAGCCCCAGCCGGTGTGCTTCAGCCGCAGTAACCGGTTCCCCGGACAGCAGCAGTTCAAGCGCGCGCCCGCGCCCGATCAGCCGCGGCAGGCGCTGCGTGCCGCCGTAACCGGGAATGATCCCCAGTTTCACTTCGGGCTGGCCGAGTTTCGCGGTTTCCGCGGCGAAACGGACGGCGCAAGCCATCGCCAGTTCCAGCCCGCCGCCCAGGGCGAACCCATTCACCGCCGCTACCGACGGCTTCCCGCACGTTTCGAGCCTTCGAAGTACCGCCTGCCCCCGCACCGCATATTCGCGCGCTTCATAGGGCGAAAGCCGGGCCAGTTCATTAATATCGGCTCCGGCGACGAAAGCTTTATCGCCCGCGCCGGTCAGGATGGCCGCACGCGTCCCGGCGTCACCGGCGATGCGCTCGAAGGCGTCCATCAACTCCAGGACCACCGCCCCGGAAAGCGCGTTCAACTTCTCGGGCCGGTTCACCGTCACGAGCGCAATCCCCTGTTCGTCCACCGCAAACAGGATGTGCTGGTACGACATTATGGATCAGTTTAACACCCGCGCATATGGGATAATGAGAAGAACGTTCCCCACGCCCCATGGATCGCGAATTTATCCGCAATTTCTCTATCATTGCGCATATCGACCACGGCAAGTCGACTCTGGCCGACCGCCTGCTCGAGGTCACTGGCGCCCTCTCCGAGCGCGAGATGATGGAGCAGGTTCTCGACACCATGGACCTGGAGCGCGAACGTGGCATCACGATTAAAGCGCACGCGGTGCGGCTCAACTACCGCGCCGAGGATGGCAACCTCTACCAGTTGAACCTGATCGACACGCCTGGCCACGTGGATTTTTCCTACGAGGTCTCGCGAAGCCTGCAAGCCTGCGAGGGTGCGCTGCTGGTGGTGGACGCCTCGCAGGGAGTGGAAGCCCAGACCCTGGCGAACACCTATCTGGCGCTGCACCACAACCTGGAGATCATTCCCGTAATCAATAAGATCGACCTGCCGGCCGCCGAGCCCGAGCGCATCCGCGAACAGATCGAGAGTCTGATCGGCCTGGATGCGCGCGATGCCGTGCTGACCAGCGCCAAGCAGGGCACCGGCGTGCACGATATCCTGGAGCACATCGTCCACCTGGTGCCGCCGCCCAAGGGTTCGCCGGATGCGCCGCTGCGCGCGTTGATCTTCGATTCCTGGTTCGACACGTATCGCGGCGTCATCATTCTCACACGTGTCGTGGAAGGGCGGCTGCGCGTCGGCCAGAAGATCAGGCTGTGGTCGAACGGTCAGATTTTCGAAGTGGACGGACTGGGGTACCAGGCGCCCAAAGCCACACCGTGCAACGAACTCTCGGCGGGCGAAGTCGGCTTCCTGTTCGCCAATATCAAAACGGTTTCCGACGCCAAGATCGGCGACACGATCACCGAGCAGGAGAACCCCGCCGCGGAGGCTCTGCCGGGCTTTGAAGAGATCAAGCCGATGGTGTTCGCCGGGTTGTACCCGGTCGAATCGCACGAGCACGGGCTGCTGCGGGACGCGCTCGAAAAGCTGCGATTGAACGACAGCGCCTTCAGCTTCGAGCCGGAAAACTCGGTCGCGCTGGGGTTCGGCTTCCGCTGCGGTTTTCTGGGGCTGCTGCACCTGGAGATTGTGCAGGAGCGCCTGGAGCGCGAGTTCAACATCGACCTGATCACCACGGCCCCGGGCGTGCGCTACCGCGTCACCAACACCGCGGGCGAGTTGATCCAGATCGATAACCCGACCAAGTTCCCGGACCCCTCCGAGATCCGCCAGATCGAAGAGCCCATCATCGACGCGACCGTGATCACGCGCGAGGAGTATTTGGGCGGCATTCTGAAGCTGCTCGAAGAGAAACGCGGCGTGCAGAAGAAGTTCGAGTACATCGGCGGCGGCCGCGTGCTGCTGACTTATGAGCTACCGCTGAACGAGATCGTGCTCGATTTCTACGACCGGCTGAAATCGGCGTCGCGCGGCTACGCGTCCCTCGATTACCACCTGTCCGGGTACCGCGTCTCGCCCATGGTGCGGTTGGACGTGCTGGTGGCCGGCGAGCCGGTGGACGCGCTTTCGATGATCGTGCACCGCGATTTCGCCTACGAGCGCGGCAAAGAGCTCATCTCGCGGTTACGCAGGCTGATTCCGCGGCAGATGTTCGAGGTGGCTTTGCAGGCCGCCCTCGGCAACAAGATCGTGGCGCGGGAAACCATCTCGGCGATGCGCAAGAACGTGCTGGCCAAGTGTTACGGCGGCGACATTTCGCGCAAGCGCAAGCTGCTCGAAAAACAAAAAGAGGGCAAGAAGCGCATGAAGCGGGTGGGGCGGGTGGAAATTCCGCAGGAAGCCTTCCTGGCGGTGCTGAAAGTGGGGCAGGGCGAGGACGGCGAGTAGCGGCCGGCCCTCTTCGTCAGGCCGGCTGCAGGCACTCGGCGATCTCTTTTTCCTCGATCACTCCCGTCTTGATCATCTTCCACACCGGCTCGGTAATATCCACCGTCGTGGCTCCCTGCCCCGCGCAAGCACCGCCGTCGAGCACCAGGTCCACACGCCCGTCCATCATGGCGAACGCTTCGATGCCGCTGCGGCAGGTCGGATGGCTGGAAATATTGGCACTCGTCGAGATCAGCGGCTGATTCAGCATCGCGGTCAAGTGGTTCGCCACCTTGGATCTCGATTGCCTCAGCGCCAGCCGCCCGGTATTGCCGGTCACCTTCAGTGGTACCTTGGCCGAGGCCGGCACGATGATTGTGAGCGGCCCGGGCCAGAAGCGTCGCGACAGGATAAAGAACCGGTTGTTTAGCTCGCCCGCGAACTCTTCCGCCATCAGGACGTCGCGCACCAGCAGGGGCAGCGACCGGTGCGGCTCGCGGCCCTTCGCTTTAAACACCTGCGTCACCGCCCGCAGGTTGAACGGGTCCGCTACCAGAGTGTAGAGAGCGTCGCTGGGGATGGCGACTACTCTTCCGCGGCGCACGGCGGCGGCGGCGCGCTCCAGAGCTTCCGGTTGCGGCTCTTCGGGATTGATCTCGACCAGGTCGGTTGCCATTTTGATGCGGTCTCAGCAGGGACTCAACGCTTCGGCGACATCGAGCGCCATCTGGTAGCGCCCGAACGGCGCGCTCAACTGCACGCCCTGAACCATGCCGCGCACCCGCGTGACCATCTCCCGCGCGATGGCGACGCCCTCTTCGCGGGCTCGCTCGGCGTTATCCACGCGGCGCATGCGCGCCATGAACTCCTCCGGCACCGGCACGCGCAACTCGTTCACCATGAACTCGGCGTTGCGATAGCTGGTGAGCGGCCAGATGCCGCAGATTACCGGGATCTTCACGCGCTCGATCCGTTTCAGAAACTGCTCGAGAAGGTCCAGGTCGAAGACCGGCTGCGTCACCACGTATTCCGCGCCGGCCTCCACCTTCCACTCGAAGCGGCGTAATTCCTCTTCCATATTCAGAGCGCCGGGGTTCGCCCCCACGCCGGTCAGCAGCGCGGTCTGCGAGCCCATCGGGTTTCCGCCGATATCCAGGCCGTGATTCAGATTGCGGACGATGTTGACGAGCCCGATGGCGTCCACGTCGAACACCGCCGTGGCATCCGGGTATGCGCCCATGCGCGGCGGGTCGCCCGTGATGCAGATCAGGTTGCGGACTCCGGCCGTGTGCGCTCCCAGCAACTCCGATTGAATCCCGAGAATGTTGCGGTCGCGGCAGCAGAAGTGCAGAACCGCTTCGATCCCGGCGTGTTGCTGAATCAGTTGGCAGGTCACCTGGGCGCTCATGCGCGCGCTGGCGCGAGGGCCGTCCGGAACATTGATGCAGTCAATGCCGGCCTCGGCGCAGCGGCGCGCGCCGTCGATTTCGCGCGAGGCGTCCACGCCGCGCGGCGGCAGAATCTCCACGAACGAGGCGAATTTCCCCGCCGCCAGCTTGGCCCCCAGCTTGGACTTCTGCTCCATGGGAACCGGCGCCAGGGCGTGCGCTTTCACCTCCGGTTCTTCCACCGTAACCGCCAGCGTCTTCTGCAGCGGCTGCAGCGAGCGCGTCTCGGAGCGGATCAGCTTGATGTGATCGGGCGTCGTGCCGCAGCACCCGCCCACTATCTTCACTCCCGCCCACAACAGCCGCCGCGCGTACTGCGCCATATACTCCGGCGAGCAGAGATACATGTTGCGGCCCTCGACCCGCATGGGCAGCCCGGCGTTGGGCATCGCGCTCATCGGCTTCGAGGAATACTGCATCATGCGCTCGATGGTTTCGAGCGTCGCCTTCGGGCCCACCGAACAGTTCAGCCCGATTACATCCACCGGCCAGCCATCCATCTCGCGCGTGAAAGTCTCGGTATCGGTGCCCCCCGGAAGGTGGCCGAAGTCGTCGATCGTTACCTGTGCGACGACGGCGATTTCGCTGCCGGCGGCCTCGCGGCAAGCCGTCACCGCCTCGCGCAGCTCATCCAGGTTCCCGAACGTCTCGAGGATCAGCAGATCGACCCCCGCTTCGACCAGCACCTCCACCTGCTCCCGGAACGCCGCGCGGGCCTCGGCGAACGAAGTCGGTCCGAGCGGCTCGATGCGGACGCCCAGCGGTCCCACCGCGCCCGCCACGAACGGTCCCCCGTTCGCCGCCTCGCGCGCCAGGCATACCGCCGCGGCATTGATGTCCCGCAGCTTTTCCGCGATTCCGAAGCCCGCCAGGCGCGGCCGGCTGGCGCCGAACGTGTTGGTCTCCAGAATCTCCGCGCCGGCCTTCACGTACTCCTGGTGAATCTGGCGCACCATGTCCGGCGCGGAAACACTCAGCTCGTCGAAACAGCGGTTGATGAACACGCCGCGCGCGTAGAGCATGGTGCCCATCGCCCCGTCGGCCACCAGAACGCGCTGGGCGAGTTGTTCACGAAACTCCTGGGCTCGGGTGCGTGTGGCGGTAGTCATGGGGTTCGCTCGCAGAAGCCGAATTCAATTCACGGACGGGTGCGATATTAGTGATTCTAGCGCGTACGGGTGAGGTTTGCTCGAAGCTTACCCCGCCACCTTCTCGATGGCCTCGGCGCCGCAGATGGCTTCGACCGCGGCGCGAAACTCCTTGTCGGGCCGGACTTTCGCCGGCACATCCAGCAGGACGGCGAAATCCCGCGGCGCCTCCAGCCGCAGCCGCACTGACGTCGTCCCCGGCTTCCTGTGGAACAGTTCTTCGAGGGCCTGCGCCCGGTCCACCCCGCCGTTCCGGCCCAGCCAGACGCGAATCGAGATCACCGAAGGCAGGTCGATGCGCGCGTTATCGAGCGCCACCACGTCCTGAACCGAAATCTTGGGCGCGGCGTTCTCCTCCGGCAGCACCAGCCCGCGAACCAGCACCGCCTGGTCTTCCACCACCTCCGGCGCCAGGCGCTCGTAATTGTTGGCGAACACCATCGCCTCCACGCTGCCGTTGCGATCTTCGATGTGCATGGCGGTCCAGGGCTTGCCTTCCTTATTGCGCTTGCGCGTGATGCCCGTCAACACCCCGCACAGCGACACCTCCACGTTCTTTGCCAGCCCTTCCAGGCTGCCCGTATCGTGGGAAGCCAGCTCGGAAATCTTGTCCTGGTAGCTGTCGAGCGGATGCCCCGTCACCCAGAAGCCCAGCAACTCCTTCTCGCCTGCCAGTTTCTCCTTATCCGGCCAGTCCGGCACATTCGGCAGCGGAACCGCGTGCGGCTCCTCCGCGATGATCTCGCCGAACAGGCCTTCCTGGCCGCTCTCGCGGTCGCGCCACGCCCGCTGCCCGGCTTCCATTGCGCCTTCCACCGCCGCGAACTTCTGGCTGCGCGTCCCTTCGAGCGAATCCATGGCCCCCGCCCGAATCAGGCTTTCGATCATCCGCCGGTTGACGGCCCCCAGGTCCACCTTCTCGCAGAACTGGTGCAGCGAAGTGAAACGGCCGTTTTCTTCGCGCGCTCTGCCGATCGCCTCTACCGCCGATTGCCCCAGGTTTTTCACGGCACCCATGCCGAAACGGATGGCCTGCCCGTCGGGCGTGAAGCTCCATTCCGAGTGATTCACGTCCGGCGGCAGGATCTCGATTTGCATTTCCCGGCATTCGTTGATGTACTTCACGACCTTCGCCGTGTTCCCCGTTTCCGAGGTCAGCAGCGCCGCCATGAAGTCGATCGGATAGTGCGCCTTCAGGTACGCGGTGACGAAGGCCAGGAACGCATAGGCCGCCGAGTGCGACTTATTGAATCCATAGCCCGCGAACTGCTCCATCAGGTCAAAAATCTTTTCGACTTTCTTCTGGGGCAGCCCGCGCGCCACCGCGCCTTCGATAAAGCGGGCCCGCTGCTTCGTCATCTCCTCGAGCTTCTTCTTGCCCATCGCGCGGCGCAGCAGGTCGGCATCGCCCAACGAGTACCCGGCCAGGCGATTCGAAATCTGCATCACCTGCTCCTGGTAGACGATCACGCCGTAGGTCTCCTCGAGCAGTTCCTTTAGTTCGGGCAGATCGTACACCACCGCGCGCCGGCCCCACTTGCGCTCGATGAAATCGTCCACCATGCCGCCCTGGATCGGGCCCGGCCGGTAGAGCGCGTTCAATGCCGTCAGGTCTTCCAGCCGGCTCGGCTGGTAGCGCCGCAGAATGTCGCGCATCCCGGACGATTCGAACTGGAAAACGCCGCTGGTGAATCCCTTACAAAAGACTTCGTAGGTTTCCTTATCGTCGAGCGGCAGGTCTTCCGGAACCAGTTTCACGCCGTGGCGCTTCTCGATCAGCCGCAGCGCGTCCTGGATCAGCGTGAGCGTCGTGAGCCCCAGGAAGTCCATCTTGAGCAGCGCCAGCTTTTCCAGCC
Organism: Bryobacterales bacterium; assembly: GCA_963794265.1. Classification (GTDB taxonomy): domain Bacteria; phylum Acidobacteriota; class Terriglobia; order Bryobacterales; family Bryobacteraceae; genus CAWCDJ01. The sequence goes on along the minus strand of CAWCDJ010000003.1, from coordinate 566,162 downwards.
CACCCATGTCGAACTGCGTCACGATTTCGTCGCGGTTGGTCTTGTACAGCGGGACCAGTTCCTTGAGCGGCTGCGGCGAGATCACCACCCCCGCGGCGTGAACCGAGCAATTGCGCGCCAGCCCCTCCAGCCGCAGCGCCACGTTCAGAACGTCATCGACCTTCCCGTCCCTCTTGCGCAGCTCGGTGAAACCGGGCTCCTGCTCGATCGCTTCGGTCAGCGAAATGTTCAGGACGTTCGGCACCAGTTTCGTGATGCGGTCCACATCCGCGAACGGCATCTCGAGGACGCGGCCCACATCTTTGATCGCCGCGCGCGCGCCCAGCGTATTGAACGTGATGATCTGCGCCACCTGCTCGCGGCCGTATTTTTCCGTGACGTACTGGATCACCTCGCCGCGGCGGTTCATGCAGAAATCCACGTCGATATCCGGCATGCTCACGCGCTCCGGATTGAGGAATCGCTCGAACAGCAGCCCGTACTGCAACGGGTCGATATCGGTAATGGCCATGGCATAGCCGACCAGGCTGCCCGCCGCCGATCCGCGCCCTGGTCCCACCGGAATCCCCACCGATTTGGCATACCGGATGAAATCCCAGACGATCAGAAAGTAGCCCGAGAACTTCATCTTCTGAATCATCTGGATTTCACGGTCGAGCCGTTCCGCGTAGTCCGCCAGATCGTGCTTCAGGATGCCCTTGGCGCGCATCGTCTCCAGGCGCGGACGGCGCTTTTCGAAACCCTGCCGCGCCACGTACTCGAAGTAGGTGTCGGTGCCGTGTCCCTCCGGGACGTCGAACTTCGGGAACGGGTTGGTGACCTTCTGAAGATGAACCTGGCAGCGTTCCGCGATTTCCGAGGTCCGGTCGAGCGCGTCCTCCAGCTCGCCGAACAGCTCCATCATTTCGTCGCGCGATTTGAGGTAGAAGTCCGGCGTGCTCCAGCGCATCCGGTTGGGATCGTTCATCCCTTTTCCGGTTTGTATGCACAGCAGGATTTCGTGCGCCCGCGCGTCGTCCTTGCGCAGATAATGCGAGTCGTTGGTCGCGACCAGCGGCAGCCCGGTTTCCTGTGAGAGCCGGTTCAGCTGCGGAGTCAGCCGGCGGTCTTGCTCGAGGTGATGGTCCTGCACTTCGAGGAAGAAGTTGTTCTTCCCCAGAATGTCGGAGTAGGTGTGGGCAACCCGCCGCGCTTCGTCGTATTGGTCCGCCAGGATGGTTTCCGCGATATGCCCGCGCAGGCAGGCCGAAAGGCCGATCAATCCCTTGGAATGTTGTGCCAGCAGGTCCAGATCGATGCGGGGCTTGTAATAGAAGCCTTCGAGGTAGCCCGTCGAGACCAGTTTGATGAGATTGCGGTAGCCCTCCTGGTTTTCGCACAACAGCACGAGGTGGTTGTAGCGGTCCGTATCGGAGCGCGTCTTGTGCCCCTGCTGCGATACGTACACCTCGCAGCCGATCACCGGATGCACCCCCGCGGCTTTCGCGGCATTATAGAACTTCACCGCCCCGAACAGGTTCCCGTGATCGGTCATGGCGACTGCCGGCATCTTCTGCTCGACCGTGATCTTCATCAACTGGTCGATATCGCAAGCGCCGTCCAGCAGCGAATAATCCGTGTGGCAGTGTAGATGGACGAATGACATCGCGCTCTTCCCCGGGGGAGGTGGAAGTGGTAGGGACGGGCAGATTCGAACTGCCGACCTGTCGCTTAGGAGGCGACCGCTCTATCCATCTGAGCTACGTCCCCACTTTCCTTCCATTGTAGCGTCCCAACCCTTTGCGGCCAATGTCTTTGCGGTAGTGCATGCCGTCGAAGCGGATACGGCGGACAGCGCTGTACGTTTGATGGATCGCGCCCGCCAGATCGTTCCCCGACGCCGTGACCCCGAGCACCCGGCCGCCCGCCGTTTCCAGGCCGCCCGCACCCATGCGCGTGCCCGCCTGGAAGACCGTCGCCCCCGTAGCCTCCGCCTCGTCGCTTCCGTAAATGGGCATCCCTTTTTCAAATGCTCCCGGATAACCGCCCGAGGCCAGCACCACGCAGACGCTCGGCTCCGGCTTCCATTCGAGCCTCGAGCCTTCCAGCCGGCCCTCCGCCGCGGCCATCAAAACCGGGACGAAGTCCGAGGCCATGCGGTGCATCAGCGGCTGTGTTTCGGGGTCGCCCAGCCTCACGTTGAATTCCAGCACCTTGGGGCCGGCGTCGGTCATCATCAGTCCCGCATAGAGGAAGCCCGTGAAGCGCATGCGCTCCACCGTCGGCCGGATCACGCGGTCCATCACTTCCTTCGCCTGGGCTTCCGTCAGGATCCGCGAATCGCAGTATGCACCCATGCCGCCGGTATTCGGCCCGCGGTCCAGGTCGAACACGGCTTTGTGGTCCTGCGTGGCGGCGAGCGGGAGCGCGTCGCGGCCGTCACAGAGCGCGATGAAGCTGACTTCTTCCCCGGTGAGAAACTCCTCCACCACCAACCTGCCCGTGAGGGTGACCAGCGCGGCTTCGGCTTCGTCCTTGTCATGGGCGATGACCACGCCCTTGCCGGCGGCCAGGCCATCCGCTTTCAGTACCACCGGGAAGCCGAACCGGTCGATTGCCTTGAGCGCCTGGTCCGCGTTTTCGACCGTCAGGAAGCCCGCCGTCGGCATTGAGCTTTGCACAAGAAAGTGCTTTGCGAATATCTTGCTGCCTTCGAGCCGCGCCGCTTCCTGCGTTGGGCCGACGATCCGCAATCCGCGCGCGCGCCACCGGTCGACCATCCCTTCCACCAGCGGCGCTTCCGGCCCCACTACCGTCAGGTCGGGCTCCAGGTCTTCCGCCTCCGCCAGGGACAGGCACGTCCCGATCCGCGCAATTCCGGGATTGCCCGGCGCCGCAAACACCTCGACGCCCGGAGACTGCGCCAGTTTCCACGCCAACGCGTGCTCTCTTCCTCCACTGCCAATAACCAGAATTTTCATCGCGCTCGCTACAATGGTAGCAATGCACGAACGGTACGACGTCGTGGTAATCGGCGCCGGACACGCCGGGTGCGAAGCCGCCCGCGCCTGCGCCCGCCTCGGTCTCAAGACCGCCATGGTCACGATGAACCTCGATCTCATCGCCCAGATGTCCTGCAACCCCGCCATCGGCGGAATTGCCAAGGGCCACCTGGTGCGGGAGATCGATGCCCTCGGCGGTGTGATGGGCGAGGTGGCGGATCGGGTGGGCATCCAGTTTCGCCTGCTCAACACCAGCCGGGGTCCGGCGGTCTGGTCGCCACGCGCCCAGATGGATAAGCGGATGTACCGCGTGCGCATGCGCGAGGTGTTGGAAGAGGAGCCGAACCTCCGTATCAAACAGGCCGAGGTGGCGGCCCTCCGGATCGAGGACGGCCGGGTCACCGGCGTTCGGCTGCGCGACGGCCGGACCATCGCCGCCGGCGCGGTGGTCGTCACGACCGGTACGTTTTTGAACGGCCTGGCCCATGTGGGCGAGATGAAGTACAGTTGCGGCCGGAACGGCGAGGCGCCCTCCGAACTGCTGGGCGCCCAACTCCGCACTCTGGGCCTCTCGTGGACCCGCCTCAAGACCGGCACTCCGCCGCGCCTCGACGGCCGGACCATTGGCTGGGAATGCTTCGAAGCGCAACCGGGCGATTCCGATCCTACTCCCTTCTCATTTCTGACACCGAAAATCGACCGGCCCCAAGTCCAATGCCACATCGGCTACACGACCGCTGAGACTTTGCGCGTCATCAGGGAGGCGATCCCCCGCTCGCCACTCTACAGCGGCCAAATCGAAGGTATCGGCCCGCGCTACTGCCCCTCGATCGAAGATAAGGTTGTAAAATTCCCCGACAAGGCGCGCCACCAGATTTTTCTGGAGCCGGAAGGCCTCGATACGAATGAGGTTTACGTGAACGGAATGTCCACCAGCATGCCGGTCGACGTGCAGGCGGCCGTACTTGCGTCCATTCCCGGTCTGGAGCGCGCCGAGATGATCCGCCCCGGCTACGCTATTGAGTATGATGCGATCGACCCCCGCGAGCTCAAACACACCCTGGAGGTGAAGTCGATCGCGGGGCTGTACCTCGCCGGCCAGATTAACGGTACGTCCGGGTATGAAGAGGCCGGCTGCCAGGGTCTGATCGCCGGGCTGAATGCCGCCGGTGCCCTTTCCGGTAAAGACCCCGTGGTCATCGGCCGCTCCGAGGGTTACACCGGAATTCTCATAGACGACCTCATCACCAAGGGTGCCGACGAACCGTACCGCATGTTCACGTCGCGTGCCGAGTTCCGGCTGCACCTGCGCATCGATAATGCCGACGCCCGCCTGACGCCGATCGGCCACCGCGCCGGTCTGGTCACTAACGAGAGGTGGGAGGTCTTTTCGCGCAAACTGCGGCAGCAGCAGAGGCTCGTGGCGGCTCTGGAGAGTCATCGGAACGGCCAGTGGCTAAAGCGCACCGAAGCCGGAATCCACGAAATCGCGGGCTGGGTTCGGGAGGTTCTGGGTGAGGAACCGGTTCGCGGAGTTTTGGAGACCGTCGAGACCGAATCGAAGTACAGCGGCTACATCGGGCAACAGGAGCGCCAGATCGAACGGCTGAAGGCCGCCGAGCGCCGGCCGATTCCTGTGGAATTCAGGTTCCAGGGGATCCCCGGCCTGTCCCGCGAGATTCGCGACAAACTGGAGCGCGTCCGCCCCGGCACGCTCGGCCAGGCGGCGCGTATTCCGGGCGTGACCCCCGCTGCCATCGCCATTCTCGATGTTTACCTGAGCGTAAGCCGTGCTTCGTGACGTTCTCGGGCGCTGGTTCGACCTGGAACCCGCTCAGTGGAAGGCGCTCGAAGCGCACTACGAGCTTCTCTGCCGCTGGAACAAGGTGCTCAACCTCACCCGGATCGAGCGGCCTGAGGAAGTTGCCGAGCGGCATTATGGGGAGTCGCTGTTCCTAGCCCGTCACTTTCCCCCGGGCACCTGGCGCATTGCGGACATCGGGGCCGGCGCGGGCTTTCCCGGTTTTCCTGTCGCGGTCGCGTGTCCCGGCTGCACCGTCACCCTGATCGAGTCCCACCAGCGCAAGGCAGTCTTTTTGCGGGAAGCGACCCGCGGCTTGCCCAACACGAACGTCCTGGCGAAGAGAGCGGAGGATGTCGATGCCCGGTTCGATTGGGTCGTCTCCCGAGCCGTGAGTTACGCCGATCTTGCGACCTGCGTCCCGCACCTGGCCTCCCGTGTCGCCCTCCTGACCGGTGTCGAGGAGCCACCGCCCTCGCTGGGATTCTCCTGGGAGCCGGCAATCCCTCTTCCGTGGGGGAAGCAGCGATTCCTGCGTGTTTCACGTGGAACGGATGCGGACTAATGGCGCATCTTTTCTCGCAGCAGCGGCGGAGATATACCGTTTCACGTGGAACAGAGGAACCGTGCTAGTATGGCCGCTTGAGTCGAGTTCTTGCAATTGCCAATCAGAAGGGTGGGGTAGGCAAAACTACCACTGCCATCAATTTGGCCGCTTCGCTGGCCGCCAATGACCTTCGAGTCCTTGTCGTAGACTCCGACCCCCAGGGAAATGCCACCACCGGACTCGGTGTCCTCAAAGATCCGAACCATCCCAGCCTCTATCACGTCCTGCTCGGCGACGCCCACGCCGCCAGCGCCGTCGTTCCTACGGACTTTGAAGGTCTTCACATCATTCCGGCCGACAAGAACCTGATCGGCGCCAACCTCGAACTCGTCGACCTCCCGGACCGCGAATCCCGCCTTCGCCAACGCCTCCAGGAAGTCCGCTCCGACTACCAGTTCATTCTGATCGATTGCCCCCCGGCCCTCGATCTTCTTACGCTCAACGCCCTCATCGCCGCCGATTCCGTCCTCGTGCCCATTCAGTGCGAGTTTTTCGCCCTCGAAGGCATATCCGAGCTCATGGACACCATCGACCGCATCCGGGATGCTTTCGCACATCCCCTGGAGATCGAAGGCATCCTCCTCACGATGTTCGACGATCGCACTAACCTCACCCGTCAAGTCGCTGCCGACCTCAAGGAATTCTTCGCCGATCAGGTCTTCCGCAGCGTCATTCCTCGCAGTATTCGCCTCGCTGAGGCGCCCAGTTTCGGCAAGCCCATCCTGACCTACGATCCCCGCTCCCGCGGCGCGGAAAGTTATATCAAGCTCGCAAAAGAGATTCTGGATCATGAACAAGGTAGAAAGTCAGCGCAAAGCTCTCGGTAAGGGACTCAATGCCCTTCTCCAGACCCGCACGCAGGCACCGCCGCCTGCCCCGGCTCCGCTGCCACCCGAGCCTACGGGGACGGTTCCCATCGATGCCATCGACCCGAATCCCCTGCAGCCCCGCCGTATCTTTCAGAGTGAACGTCTCTCCGAGCTAGCCCAATCCATTCGCTCCAACGGAATTATTCAACCGCTGGTCGTTCGTCCCTCTGGCACCAGATTCCAACTCATTGCCGGAGAGCGCCGCTGGCGCGCCGCCAAACTGGCCGGTCTCTCCCACGTCCCCATCGTCGTTGAAAACGTTGCGGATGATCGCCTCCTTGAAATCACCCTCATCGAGAACATCCAACGCGAGGACCTCAACCCCATTGAAACCGCCATCGCCTACGACCGCCTCGGAAGGGAACTCAATCTGAATGCCGAGCAGATTGGACAACGTACCGGCAAGGACCGCACAACCATTCTGAACTTCCAGCGTCTGCTCCAGTTGCCCCCCGATATCCAGCAACTGATCGCCGAACGCCGCCTCTCGGCCGGCCACGGACGCTGCCTCCTCAGCCTCCCCACCGCCGAACTCCAGCGTGAGGTCGCCGAAAAGAGCGTCGCCCAGGGCTGGTCCGTCCGCCAGATCGAGCGTGTCACTCAAAAAATGACGGAAGGCCGCAAGCCGAAGCACCTCGATGAAATCGAAACCGATCCCAACGTGAAAGCCGCCATCCAGGAGCTTCAGCGCATCCTCGGCACGCGCGTCCGCATCGTCGAGAAGCCGAAGCAGAAGGGTGGCCGCATCGAAATCGATTACTACAATCCCGAGGACCTCGACCGCATCTACTCCACCATCGTCGGCGAGCCGTAGGTTATTTCAGCATTTGCAGGATGTCTTCGAGCTCCCTGCGTATTTCGGGTAACGGATCGTCGGAGAACAACTCCTGCTGCAATCGCTTCGCCGGTTTCGCTTTCGGCGCCCGCACCTCGACATGCAGTGCCTGGCGCGCTCCCTCGATCGTAAACCGCCGCTCGTAGAGCAGATGCTTGATCCGCAAGAGCAGTTCTACGTCCTTTCGCCGATATAGCCGGTGGCCCGTTCCGGATTTCTTCGGAGAAAGCGCCGGAAACTCCCCCTCCCAGTACCGCAGGACATACGGCTCCACCCCGAGCAACTCACTCACTTCCCCGATCTTGAAGTAGAGCTTATCGGGAATATCAGGGGTTCCGTGCTGTAACGCGACATCCGTCATTCGCCACTGGCCATCCTAGCTCAGTTAGATACGATTGTCACACCAAACTCAGTTCGATGTCACGGTTACGAAGTGCTGGCCCCGCGGCAGCAGCAATGTCTTCGAGGTCCCCTTCTCCTCCACCCCGTCCACTTCCACTCGTCCCGGCGCCCGATCGAGCACCGCGATCGCTCGCGCGGCGCTCCGGTAGCTGAATTCGAGCACGCCCGTACCCGGCCACCGAGCCGCCTGGAGTTCCCCGTTCAGCCGCAATAATCGCGGGCCGCCTCCGCCTTCGGCGGCCTCCACGCTGTGCCGCCCCGCCGGCAGCCAAACAGTCCGGTCGTCCCTCGCCGGCCACGGTTCACCGTCCACTGCCGCCGGACCTTTCCACCGGATCCCCACGGGGAACCGCGCATCCACCACGGTCTTCCCACCCAACCGTTCCACGCTCCGCACCCCCGCACCGGCCGCGGGCAGCAGGGGCAGGTCCGGAGGAAGGAGCGAACTTTCGAAATACAGGGCCACCCGCTCGAAATTCGCGGCCGCCTCGTGCACCAACTCGAACAACTCCGTGCCGGTCTGCTGCCTGGTAGGGTACACGTCCTGGTAACGGTCGACGATGTTGATGTCGATCGCCAGCTCGTCAGGTCGTTTGGTCAATGCCCGGTACCGCTCCGCAATCGTCCGATACCGCTGCGGACCGAGGTTCCACACGGTCGCCGGATCTTCGATCAGGAAGGTGAAATTGTGATTCTCGACGAGCGGCAGCACGGCCCCGGCATCCGCGCCGATCGCATCCCGCATCCCCGTGTCGAACCGGTCGTCCACATGCGTCAGCACCAGATCCAGATCCGGCTTCCTGCGGCGCATGTCCTCAAGCACCGCCAGCCACTGCCTCTCGATCCGGACCGCCAGGCCGGCCCGGAACTCCAGGAACTTCCGCCGCGACTCCCCATCTTTCCGGACCGAAAACAACTCGATCGGATCGAACCCAGCCAATTTCCGGAACTCGCCCCGAACATCGTCGTTCATCGGCGTGAACCGCGAAGGATTCCCGATCCCCTCGAGCGACTCGAAATACAACTCCGCAAGATTGACGCCGTCCCAGTCGAATCGCGCCCCCAGACCGCTCACCCCCGCCGCTACGGCCCGGAAGCACTCCGGGTTCGAAAGGTTCATCAGCTTGCGCCAGTCGAGCTGCGCATCCTGCAACACGCCCGTCTTCTCGCGCCATTCCGGATGGTCGTTCCAGAACTTATCGCTCACGTGGGGAAGCTCGAGCCAGGCATACACCAGAATGCCCTCACGGTGGCACGCCTCGATCAGCTTTCGTAAATACGCATCGCGCTCCGCATCCGGCTCGTAGAAATGCCAGGCTGCCACCTGGAGCGCCCCGATTCCCGCTTTTCGCCACCGTTCGGCGAAATAGTCCAGGTCTACCCGCGACCGGTAAGACGAATCGAAGAACGCCCACAACCTGGCCGACTCGAATGGCGCCTCCAGCCCCAGGTCTCCCAGCGCCTGCAGCAGATACGGGAACCGCTCATAACCCCGCTCCCCGGGCGGCACCGCAATCCACAGTACGGCCCCGGCACCGCGCCGGAACCCCGCCGCGAGCGGCGCGCCGCTCCAGCGCTCCCGCGCAAAAACCTGCGCCCCGGCCGGCATCTCGAAGACCGGCAGTTCCAGGCCCCGTTCCCAGATGATTGGCAAGCCCGGCCGGTGAACGTCCATTACGCTCGCCACCTTCACGTCGTCCTTGCCCGGCGCCCGCCGGAACCCAAACAGATCTGCCAGCGACGACTCCCCTTCGAGGATCAGAAAGGATCCCCGGTCCACTCGCCCCGGCCATTCCGCCGAAGCGGCCGCGCCGCTGCGCGCTACGAAGATCCGGGAAATACCCGCCGGCCGCTGTTCGAGCCCGATCGAAGAGAGGATCGCCGGCCACGCCCCCGCATCTTCCGAAAGCACCGAAAAATAGGGCAAGCCGGCCGCCCCTACCGTCGATGCGGCAAGCGCCAGGCTAACGAGTAAACGCATACCAGACCCCCGCCCGCATATCCGTGTACACCGCCCCCGTGCGGTACTCGCCGCGCACCAGGTCCAACCTCACCCACGTGGAAGCCGGCAGCGGACGTCCGGCAAAGCGGATACCAGGGCCTGTTTCTACGATATTCGCCCACGCCTCCCCGCGCGCATCCAGGGTCCCGTTCAGATTCCAATATGGTGCGACCGGCCCCGCCAAATAGCCCACGCGGTTCTGACTGTACACCAGAAAATCCTTGTCGAACCGCGAAATGTAGAGGGCGTCGAGCGTGGCATCCGCAAAGCGTCCGAACCGGCGGTAGGCGGAGACTCCTCCCCGGTAGTCCGGCACCATGCTCCGCTTCAGGTAGCTGAGCTCCCACCCCGCCTCCCCCCACGCCCTGACTCCGTGCCAGGTGTCCGTGCCGACCCCCGCCGCCACGATCACAGCGCTTTCCGAGAGGTACTGGGGCGACAGCGCGCCCATCGTTTGGCGCGTATCGCCCACCAGCCGGACACTGACATACGGCTGAATATGCAGGCCGGTCCGCACCTCGGCGCGAACCTGCCCGTAGCCGAACAGGTCGCGCCACCGCGACGAGTATGACGGATAGAACCACCCCGAGATCCGCACCCGCTCGCCCTCGTTGCGCAGGTTCCCCCACGCCTTTCCCGCCTCCGCGGCGATCTCGGAATCGGAACTCTTGCGCGCCAGGTCGAACCACTGGACGGCTTCCCGGTCCTGGTGCAGCAGGTTCAGCGTCCAGCCCAGTTTCAGCATCACGTTGAAATCGCCCGGATCCGCTTCCTGGGCCACCTGAAGATACTTCAGCGCATCTTTCAGGTACCCCGCCTTGATGCTCCGCTCCGCCATCACCTTGGCATCGATCGACGCCGATGCGGCGGGACCCCTCGATTTCAGCACCTGCGGCATTCGCAGAACCGCGCGAACACGGTCCGCAAGCTCTTCATCCTTGCCCTTGAGCACACGGTCGAAGAGCGGTTGGGCAGCCGCGCGCTCGCCCCGCGCATATAGGAGAAACCCGAGCTGGGTCGCCGACAGCAGATCGTTCGGGTCGCGTTCGACCAACACCCGGAACTGCTGTTCGGCTTCCGGCTGCCGTTTCATCTTGAGCAGCAGGTACGCGAACTCCCGGCGCAACTCTCCGTTCGCCGGGTCGAACGCCAGCGCCCGCTGGAACTCGGCGACATACGGGTAGCGCCCCGGCATCAGCTCGCGGGCCATTTCCGCCGCACGCGCCTCGCCGCCCCGTGAGGCATCCAGCAAGGCAGCCATGGCATCGTCATTCCGCCCCAGCGCTCTCCACACGCGGCCCAGATCCACCAGCACCGGGCGCCGCTCGAGCACCAGCCGCCACGCTTTCTCGTATTCGGCTGCCGCCAGTTCCAGCTCGTCGCGCTGCTCGGCCAGGGTCGCCAGTTCGAAATGCGCGTTGAAATTGTCCGCGCCCCGCGCGATCGCCTGTTTCCACCGCTCGATCCCCTCCGTCAGCGGCCGGTCGATGTTCTGGAACGCTTGCTCGGCCACCGGGTCGCCGGTTTTGCGGATGCGATCGAAGATTCGCCGCGCCTCGGCCTGCCGCTTCGACTCGTAGCACAGGAAGGCGTACTCCATCGCCACGTGCGTGTCTTTCGGATCGAGACGCATGGCCTCGCCGAACTGGTCGCGCGCCAAGTCGTTCTCGCCCACCTTAAGATAGGTGTACGCTAGGTCTTTTCGCGGTCCAGGCCGGACCGGCGCAGCCTCGATGCCGCTCAGAAAATCGGCAATCGCGGCATCGTAGCGCTTCTGGCCGAGCTCCTCATAGGCTCGCGAAAGGGGTGCATAGGCGGGGTCGGGTTTTTGCGCGAGAATCGGCGCGCAGGCAAACAGCGCGAGCTCTACCGCCGCACAAACGACACGACAGGACCGAGGGGGCGATCCCTCGGTCCGCATTACAGCGACACGCATATGCTTTGTGGAGATGGTGCCGCGCCAACTTGGAATTCTCAGAAATCCGGTGCCTACCGGACCGGTTCGAGTACCAGGTCCTCGAAATCGAAGCTGAAGTCCGTCAGCGGGGAGACCGGCTTCACCTTCACCTCCTGGATTTTGCCGTCCGGACCGAGCGAAAACGTCACGAAGGCATCCGCGTTCAGCGAGCGATCTTTCCAGCGCGCCACGAAAGTGTCGTACTGCCAGTGTTCCAGCGCGCCCGCCAACTGTTTCGTGTGGGTGAACGAGATGGAAAGCCCGGGGCCCGACTGCCCGACCAGCACGTCGCCGTACCAGGCGTCCCGATAGCGCCCCACATAGGCCGCGAGCGGCAGCGAGGGCTTCGATGCCGCGTTCCGCTGTGCCGGCGCGGGTTCTTTGGGCGCGGTCTCCCGAAGCGCTCCGACCCAGTCGATCTCCGGCGCGCTAAGGTAGTGGTCGACAATCGTGTAGGCGATCGCGGCATGCGCCGCCGTGGCCTCCTGGTTGGTCAGGACCACCACCCCCAGCCCCAGTTCGGGAATCAGCGTGGTCCGGGACACGTATCCCGCCAGGCTTCCCGTGTGGTAAACCATCTTCTTCCCCCGCCAGTCGCGCAGCATCCATCCCAGGCCGTACGCGCTGAACATCGGTCTGAGCACGGCAGGAGCGCCCTTCGGTGAGTCCTCAATCGGCAGAATCGTCTGCGCCGACCACATCTCTTTCGATTGCGCCTCGCTGAACAACCGGCCGCCTGGATACACTCCGCGGCCCAGTTGCGCGATCATCCACTTTGCCAAATCGGCCGCGCACGAGTTAATCGACCCGGCCGGCGCGTTGTTGTCGTGGTTCGTCTGCGCCAGCGCCACCAGCTTGCCATCGGCCAGGGCGTGTGGCGTGGCGACGTCGGCCGCGGCCACGAGTTGCGGCGTGCTGGCATTGGTATGGGTCATACCGAGCGGCTCGAAAATGCGCTCGCGGACGAACTCCTCCCAGCTCTTTCCCGTAATCCGCGGAATCATCTGGCCGGCCACCAGGTAGAGCAGGTTGTCGTACGCGTACCGGCTGCGGAAGCTGCTGGCCGGCTTCAGGAACCGGAGCCGCCGGATGATCTGGTCGCGCGTGAAATCGGTGGCCGGCCAGAACATCAGGTCGCCCGCGCCGAGCCCCAGCCCGCTGCGGTGCACCAGCAGGTCGCGGATGGTCATTTCGTGCGTCACGTAGGGGTCGTACATCTGGAACTCGGGCATGTGGTCGATCACGCGGTCGTCCCAGCGGATCTTCCCCTCGTCCACCAGCATGGCGAGCGCCGCGGTGGTGAAGGCCTTGGTATTCGAAGCGATGCGGAACAGGGATTCGGGCGTCACCGGCGCGGCTTCGCCCAGCTTCCGCACTCCGTAGCCCTTCTCGAGCACGACCCGCCCGTCTTTCGCGACGGCCACCGCGATGCCCGGCACGTCGAACTCGCGACGCGCCCGTTCCACCGTCCGGTCGACGTAATCCTGCGCCGCGGCTGCGCAAACGCACGCCAGCAGCAGGCTACTTCTCACGCAAAAGCTGGTCATAAACCTCCCGTTTCGAAACTCCTCGCCGCCGCGCCACCTGCTTGATGGCGTCCATCCGCGGGGTGCCGGCGCGCATCAGTGCCTCCACCGCGACTTCGACCGGCTGGTCGTCGGCCACCGGCCGGGCCGCCTTGCCCACCAGTATGGTGAACTCGCCTTTGATCGTATTCCGCCCGGCGAGCTCGCCGCGAATCTCTTCCGCCGTGCCCCTCAGAAACTCTTCGTGGATCTTGGTGAGCTCGCGCGCCACCACCACCGGCCGCGGTCCCAGCACTTGCTCGATCGCCTCCAGGCCTTCGAGGATGCGGTGCGGCGCTTCGTAAAAGATCAGGGTGGCGGACTCGTCCGCCAGGGCTTCGAGAGCTTTCGCGCGCTGCCCGGGCTTATGCGGCAGAAAGCCGGCGAAGTGGAAAGCATCGGTGGGGAGCCCCGCCGCGGAAAGCGCCGTCAGGGCCGCCGAGGGTCCCGGAATCGGATGCACCTCGATTCCCTCTTCGATGGCGGCGCGGACCAGCCGGTACCCGGGGTCCGATACCAGCGGCATCCCGGCGTCCGAGACGAGTGCGATGGTCTCGCCCGCGTGCAGCCGCGCGGCAAGTTCCGGGGTCCGTTCCGCTTCGTTGTGCTCGTGGTAGCTGAATGTCGGCTTCTGGATCCCGTAATGGTCCAGCAGCTTGCGGGTCTGCCGCGTGTCTTCGCAGGCGATCGCGTCCACCGCGCGCAGCACCTCCACCGCTCGGTACGTGATGTCTCCGAGATTCCCGATCGGGGTTGCGACGATGAAGAGGGTGCCGGACATAGTACGAGTATAGAATCCCATTGGAGAGACTCGCGTGCCGATGCACTGCACAGCGACCCCCAGAGCCGCGACCGTGAGGGAGCGGGCCAGACTTACTCGTATCTCAATGCAATATTCGGATTCACCCGCGTGGCGCGCTCCGCCGGAATGTAGCCCGCCACCAGCGCCACGGCCACCAGCGCGATCAACGCTGCCGCTACGCTCAGCGGATCGTTGGGACCCACTCCGTAGAGTTCCGAGCGCAGCAGGCGCGAGAGCGCCGCCGAGGCAGGCAGCGCGATCGCCACGCCGGCGGCGGTCAGAACCGCCACCTCGCGCATCACCAGCCGCAGCACGCTGCCCCGCGCCGCGCCCAGCGCCAGGCGGATGCCAATCTCGCGCGTTCGCCGCGTCACCGTGTAGGCCATCACGCCGTACAGCCCGATGGCCGCCAGAATCGTTGCCAGGCCGGCGAAGAAGCCGGAGAGCGTGGCGATCAGCCGCTGCGCCGAGAGGTTCGAATCCACCTGTTCCCGCATGGTCCGCAGGCGATTGACGGGGAGCACCGGATCCACCCTCCGCACCGTGCGCCGGATCGTCGCGAACAGGCCTTTCGGATCGCCCGCGGCCCTGGCATACACCACCAGCGAACCGGGTTGCTCCTCCTGAGCGAACGGCAGATATACCGCGCGCGGCGTCTTTTCCTCCACTCGCGAGTACTTGGAGTTCGCCACCACCCCCACGATCTCGATCGGATAACCTTTATCGTGGCCGAATCCGAAGCGGCGGCCGAGCGGGTTCTCCCCCTTGAAGAAATAGGTCGCGAAGGCGGTATTCACGATGGCCACCCGGGGCGCCCGGAACCGGTCGGCCTGGTTGAACTCGCGGCCCATTCGCAGCGGGATTCCCAGAGTCGCAAAATAGCCGGGGCTCACCGAGTCGGCATACGGGTTCATGTCCTCGTCTTCGCGCGGCTGGTATCCCTCCACGTGCACCGTGCGCATATCGATGTTGTCGCCCACCACCGGGTTCACCCCGATAGCGGCGGCCTCGACGCCCGGAATCGCGGCCACGCGCTCCTGAATCGTGCCGGCGAAGAGCCTTATGCGCTCCGGCGAGTAGGCGTTCAGCTCGGGGTCCAGGTCGAACGCCAGCAGAGATTCGCCGCGGAAGCCCAGGTCTACGTGGCGCAGGTTGCCGAGCGAGCGCGAGAACAGGGCGGCCGCGATCAGCAGCAGCAGCGAAAGCGCAAACTGCGAAACCACCAGCAGCTTCCGCAGGCGCACGTGCCCAGCCCCCGGGGAAACGCTCGCCGCCTGGTCCTTCAGCGCATTTGCGAGCCCCGGGGAGGTAGCCTGCCACGCCGGCACCAGCCCGAACAGCACGCCCGTCGCCAGCGCCAGGGCGAACGTAAACCCGAAGACGCGCCAATCGAGCGAGCCGGTAACCCCCAAATTTCCCGCGCCCGACAGCATTCCGAGCAGGCCACCCACCGCCCAGGCGGCGCAAACCAATCCGAGCGCCGCGCCGGCCAACGACAGCACCAGGCTCTCCACCACCAGTTGCCGTACCAGCCGGTAGCGGCTCGCCCCCATGGCCAGCCGCAGCGCAATCTCCTTCCGCCTTCCCGCGGCCCTCGCCAGCAGCAGGTTCGCCAGGTTGGCGCACGCGATCAGCAGCAGCAGCCCCACAATCCCTGCCAGAATCCGCAGCGGCTGGCCGAATTGATCGCGAAAATCGGAGATGCCGCGGCCCGCCGGCACGAATTTCAGCGGTTTGGAGACGAATTGCTTCCGGCTTCGCGCGAACCGGAAGGGAATGTCGCGGGCCTCCATTTCGAGCAGCGCACGGTAGTAAGGCTGAAGGCTGGCCTCGGCCTGCTGTACGGTCACGCCCGGTTTCAGGCGCCCCACCAGTTGCAGCCAGATCACGCGGCGATCATCCAGGCCGTTCCAGGTGGGCGTCATCTGCGCCTTCATCATGGCCGGCACCAGCACGTCCACCCGCTGCCCTATGTCGAACCCGCGATACCCGGGCGCAGCCACCCCGATCACCGTCATGGGATGCCCGTTCAGCAGCAGAACCTGGTTGAGGATGGCGGGGTCGCCGCCCAGGCGCGTCTTCCAGTAGTCGTAGGTCAGCACCGCCACCGAATGGCCGCCCGGCACGCGGTTGTCGTCGGAACTCAGGCCTCGGCCGATGGCCGTCGGAAGGCCCAGGGTGTCGAAGTAATTCCCGGAGACGATTTCGGCCGTAACCTGTTCGCTCTGGTTGTGGTAGCTGAGGTTCAGCGGAGTGTCGAAGCGCGCCGCCACCTTGGCAAAAACCAGGTTATGGTCGCGCAGATCCTGGAACATCGGATACGAGAACCGGTTCTCTCCCCACACATGGCCACTCTGCGGACCGGGACTCGTGAAGGAAAGCAACTCGCTCGCGTGCCGAACGGGCAGCAACCGCAGCAGCACCTGGTCGGCTATGGCGAAGATGGCGGAGTTTGCCCCGATTCCGAGCGCCAGCGAGAGCAGCGCGATCGAAGTGAAGAGTGGAGATCGCCGGAGGTTCCGGTACGCGTAGCGGATATCCTGGAGCATCCCGTGCGGTTAGACGAAACGGATATGGATCGGTTTCGCGGCTAACCTTCGTATTTGCCGGCGACGATGAGGGCGATCTGCAGGTTGCCGACCTTGACGTTGAGCACCGTATCGTGGTCCCCCTCTTTGGTGACCTCCGGGAAGGTGGTACCCGCCGGGGTCTCGAGCGAGAAGACCGCTGGATGGGCGGTACCGCTGGTCTTGCTCATGCTCACCAGTTTGTCGAAATTCGGCATGGCCGCCGGATCGGCATCGTTGGCCAGCGGGGTCAGGAGGGCGAAATCGCGCTGCGGGGCCACTCCCTGATGCGCTCCATCCACGGGAAAATCGCTGTACCGCATGGTGTAGATGCCGGGCTTGATGGTCTGGCCGCGCCGGTCCTCTCCGCCGTTGGGAAACCGGATCACCCCGAGCAAGGTCCCCTGGGCGATCGGCAGCGTAATGGCCGGGTCGGACGGCTTGGCGCCCGTGGGAATCGACTTCTGGAACCACACTTCGCACCAGGGACCACTCGGACCCACCACCCGGTAGCCGTGCGAATCGATCACCGAGGTGTAGGCAGCGGGCACGCCCGCGGGCGGCGTCGAGATGGGTTCCAGTTTGTAATCCTGGGCAAGTGCAAGGAGGGGAAGACAGAAGACCAACAATAGATGCTTCGTCATGGTTGTTCCGGAGGGAACGTTTATATATGGAGCGGGAGACGGGATTCGAACCCGCGACATCGACCTTGGCAAGGTCGCACTCTACCAGCTGAGTTACTCCCGCCCGACGGAAAATCCTATTGTGACCCAGAACAGAACCGGTGTCAAACGTTGCCTCTATTCCGCTGAAACTGAGCTAGTTATAAACTTGCAGCAAAGCTTGGACGGTGTGCTAGACTACAGGTCGGTTCTGAAGAGACGGAGGCACTGGCTACCTCGGTGCGAGACGGGAAAGCCGGTCGGCAACCCGCTCGGTGCCGCACCCACACCGATCCCACGCTGATGTGGAAAAGTATGTGGAAAATTCATGCCGGTGGTGTGTTCGAGCTATGAATTTCTGGGATCAACTTCGCAGTTATCTGCAACATAAAGTGAGCGAAGCGAGTTATCAAAACTGGTTGAGCGGCACGGCATTCGCCGGTATGGACGGCGATACTCTGTTCGTATCGGTGCCCAACCAGGAAACCAGCACATGGCTGGAAACCGAGTTCGCCGCGGTGGTTCACAAGGGAATTCAGGATCTGGGTTTGCCGATTGAGAAAATCGCGTACGAGGCGCAGCCCTCGCGCGGGCACACGGCCGCCTTGCCGGAAAATTCCGAACTGGAATCGCCCGTGAGCAACCTGAATCCGAAGTTCACGTTTGATTCGTTTGTAGTGGGGGCCTGCAACCAGTTTGCGCACGCCGCCGCCCGCTCGGTGGCAACCAATCCTTCCCGCAGCTACAACCCGCTGTTTCTGTACGGCGGCGTGGGCATGGGAAAAACCCACCTGATGCACGCCATTGGCCGCCAACTGACCGAGAATTTCGGGTCGATGCGCGTGATCTACACTTCCAGCGAGCGGTTCATGAATGAAATGATCGCCTGCATCCGGACGGACCGCATGCAGCATTTCCATCAGCGCTACCGCGATGCGGATGTGCTGCTGGTGGACGACGTCCAACTGCTGGGCAACAAGGAACGCACGCAGGAAGAGTTCTTCCACACCTTCAACGAGCTCCACGATCACCAGAAGCAGATCGTCATCTCGAGCGACTCGCACCCGAAAGACATTCCCGGCCTGGTGGAGCGCCTCCGCTCGCGCTTCGAGTGGGGCCTGATGGCGGACATCCAACCGCCGGACCTCGAAACCAAAATGGCCATTCTCGACAAGAAGGCCGAAGCCGAGAACGTCAAACTGCCGGACGATGTTCGCACGTTCATGGCGTCCAAGACCAAATCGAACGTGCGCGAACTCGAAGGCGCCCTGGTGAAGCTGATCGCTTATTCTTCACTCACCGGCACGCCCATCCACCTGCAGATGGCGCAGCAGGTGTTGAAGCACCTGGTTCACATACAGGACCGCAAGATCACGATCGATTCGATCCAGAAAGCCGTGGCGGAACGATTTCAGATCAAGCAATCGCAGCTGAAAGAAAAGAGCAACACCAAGCGGATCGTGTACCCGCGGCAGGTGGCCATGTACCTGGTGAAAGAGCTTACCGACGCCTCGCTGCCCGAGATCGGGCGAGCCTTCGGCGGCAAGCATCACACTACCGTGATCCACTCCATAAACAAAATCGAGAAAGCGCGTCACAATGATCCGGAGTTGAACAGGTTGCTCCACAGTCTAATGGACTCATTACAATGAGCTTCTCGTTTTTTGCACAGATCCCTCGAAAAGCTCCTTAGGGAAACTGTGTAAAAAGCGTTACAGGGCTGGATTTGGGACTGGCATAGACCGCAAATCCTCAAGTTCGAGTGGCGCAAAGTAGCTGAGTTTAGTACAATTTAGATAGCCTTCAACAGTTTGCACAGGCCCGATGATAACGGTTCTTATAGTGCTCATCTATACAGCCTGAAAAGAATAGGAGCTGTGGCCCTATGGAATTCACGGTCAGCAAAGCCGATCTTGTACGAGAACTGAGTCTGTCGCAGGGCGTCGTCGAGAAGAAGACGACGATTCCGATTCTGTCGAATGTGTTGTTGGAGGCTGCCGAAGATCGGATCACGCTGACAGCCACCGACCTGGAACTGGGCATCCGCTGCTCATGCCCGGCCCGGATCAAGAAAGAAGGCGCGGGAACGGTACCCGCGCGCAAATTGCTTGATTATGTCAGGCTGCTGCCGGAAGGCGATGTGAACATGAAGTTCCTCGAGAACCACTGGGCCAGTATCACGGCCGGGCGGTCGAGGACGCGCATCGCGGGCATGTCGCGGGAGAGTTTTCCGGAACTTCCGGCCATGCCGGAGCGCATCGCGGAAATTCCGGTGAAGACGCTGGCCGCCATGATTTCGCGGACCAGTTTTGCGATCTCCATGGAAGAATCGCGGTTCACGCTCAACGGAGCGCTGCTGCTGATGCGTCCGGAAGGGCTCACCATGGTGGCGACCGACGGACACCGCCTGGCGTACGTGCAGGCTCCAGCCGAAGAGAGCGGGACCGTGGACCAGCAGTTCCGCGCGCTGGTTCCCAAGAAGGCGATGGCGGAGTTGACGAAACTGGCGGACGAAGCGGGGCCGGAGGGTACGGCGATCTTTGCGGGCGACGACAACCACCTGTTCTTCCAGGTGGGTCACCGGCTGCTGATCACGCGCAAATTGACGGGCAATTTTCCGGACTACGAGCGTGTGCTGCCGAAGGACCACACCCTTTCGGCGAGGTTGCAGAAGGACGAGATCCGTTCGGCCATCGAACGCGTGGCGCAGTTTGCCGACGAGCGCTCGCGGGCGATTCGCGTGCAGTTTTCGAACGGCGAAGTGCGGGTGTTTTCATCCTCCGTCGAAATGGGGGAAAGCGAGGAAAGCGTTGCGAGCGAGTATCAGGGGCCCGATCTCGAGATCGGCTTCAACGCCCAGTACCTGCTCGATTTTTTAAGGGCGATTCCCCAAAGCTGCGTATCGTTCGAGCTCAAGGATCAGAAGAGCGCGGGCGAGATGCGGCCGGCGGGCGAAGGAATCACGGATCAGTACCGGTATGTAGTCATGCCGATGCGGATCTGAAGCATTACCGAAGCAAGGATCTATGGCAAACGATGTAAATACCGGCTCCACGGGAGTCTACGATTCCACGAGTATCAAAGTGCTCGAAGGACTGGAGGCGGTGCGTCTGCGGCCGGCGATGTATATCGGTTCGACGGGCGAAATGGGGCTGCACCACCTGGTTTACGAGGTCGTCGATAATTCCGTCGACGAGGCTCTGGCGGGATACTGCACCGAGATCACCGTCACGATTCACGACGACAATTCCGTCACGGTGATCGACAACGGCCGCGGAATCCCCGTGGATCTGCACGAGGAGGAAGGCGTTTCGGCGGCGCAGGTGGTCATGACCAAGCTCCACGCCGGCGGCAAGTTCGATTCGAAAAGCTATAAGGTCTCTGGCGGCCTCCATGGCGTAGGCGTGAGCTGCGTGAATGCGCTCTCCGAACGGCTGGAGCTCGAAATCTGGCGCGACGGCTACACCTGGCAGCAGGAGTATTCCTGCGGCATTCCGAAAGCCCCGCTGGCCAAGGCCGGCCGGGCCGGGCGGAAGACCGGCACGCGTGTCACTTTCAAAGCCGACAGCTCCATCATGGAGACGTCGGTTTTCAATTACGACACCCTGGCCACGCGCCTGCGGCAAATGGCGTTTCTGAACAAGGGGCTGAAGATCGTCCTGACCGACGAGCGGACGGACCCCGAGAAGGTGAACGAGTACCAGTTCAGCGGGGGCATCGCGGAATTCGTCAAGCTCCTCAACCGCGGCAAGCAGGTGCTGCACGAGAAGCCCATCCACTTCGAGGCCGACCGCGACCTTCCCAATGGCGGCACGTTGACCATGGAAGTGGCGCTGCAGTACAACGACGGCTACTCGGAGAACGTGTCGAGCTTCGCCAACAACATCAACACCGTCGATGGCGGCACGCACCTCACCGGCTTTCGCACGGCGCTCACGCGCACCATCAACGCCTTCGGGCAGCAGCAGGGGCTGTTCAAGGATGTGAAGGAGAACCTGAGCGGCGACGATGTTCGCGAGGGCCTCACTGCGGTGGTAAGCGTTAAAGTGCCGCAGCCGCAGTTCGAAGGGCAGACCAAGGGCAAACTGAACAGCGATATCGCCGGCTACATGACGCAGTTCGTCAACGAGAAGCTGAGTGAGTTTTTCGATAAGAACTCCCCGGTGGGGCGCAAGATCGTCGGCAAAGCCATCGAAGCGTCCCGCGCCCGTGAAGCGGCGCGCAAGGCGCGCGACCTGACGCGGCGCAAAGGGGCCCTCGAATCGGGCGGAATGCCGCACAAGCTGGCGGATTGCCAGGAGCGCGACCCGGAGCGCTGCGAGTTGTTCCTGGTGGAGGGCGAATCGGCCGGAGGCACGGCCAAACAGGGCCGCGACCGCCGGTTCCAGGCGATCCTGCCGCTCAAGGGCAAGATCCTCAACGTGGAAAAGGCCCGCTACGACAAGATGCTGGGCCACGAAGAAATCCGCGCCATGATCAGCGCGCTCGGCACGGGGATCGGTAAGGACGATTTCGACGCCGCCAAACTGCGCTACGGCAAAATCATCATCATGACGGATGCGGACGTGGACGGTTCGCACATCCGCACGCTGCTGCTCACCTTCTTTTTCCGCCACATGCAGGAACTGATCAAGCGCGACCGCGTCTACATCGCGCAGCCACCGCTCTATCGCATCAAGAAGGGCAAGAGCGAGAAGTACATCAAGGACGAGAAGGAATTCACCAGGGAGATCATGCGCCGGGCGACGGAGAACCTCCAACTGGAGATTCATTCGCCGGGCAACGGCTCCGCCGCTAAAGCCGTCCTGGAGGGCCAGGAACTGCGGACGTTCCTGATGAACCTGGACGAGTACGAGCAGATGTTCCACAAGGTGGTGCGGCGCCTGCGGGACCCGCGCGTGGTGGAGGTGCTTTCGAATATCGAACTGCGCATCGATCACAAGGCGGAGTTTCAGGAAGAGATCAACCTCAAGCCGGTGTTCGAAGCCATGAAGAAGCTCGGGCTGAACCCGGAAATGCGCCGCGACGAGGAGCACTCGGCATGGGCCGTGGTGTACCATGACTCGACCAACGCCGAGCGGCCCATCGGATTGACGCTCGCTTCGCAACCGGAATACCGCCGCTTCCGCACGCTGGCGCGCACCATCGCGCGCTACAACGAGCCGCCCTTCGTGGTGGTGAAGGGCGAGCACCGCACGCCGCAGCCGAATTGGATCGAACTGCTCGACTACGTGAAAGACGAGGGCAAGCGCGACGCTTCGGTGCAGCGCTACAAAGGCCTCGGTGAGATGAACGCCGAGCAGTTGGCCGACACCACCATGAACCCGGACAAGCGCACCCTGCTGGTGGTCAAGCTCGAAGACCTGGACGAGAGCGAGATCATGTTCTCCACGCTGATGGGCGAAGACGTGGAGAGCCGGCGCAAATTCATCGAAGAGAACGCGCTGGACGTCAAGAACCTGGACGTGTAGCACAGAGCCGCGACCGTGGAGGGAGCGGGCAAGGCAGCTTGACTTGCAGCCCGCTTACGGTCACGGCTCTGTTGCGGTTATGAAGCGGGCGGCGCGCCGCACGTCTTCCAACAGTATTTCCATATCGCGCTCCGTGGTGCGGTAGTTCAACACGCACCCGCGGAGGGCGAAACATCCCCGCACCATGGCATTCGAGAGATAGCTGCCTCCGGAGCGCTGTAACTCCAGCAGAATGCGCTCGTTCCACCGATTCAGATCGCCGGCGAAGCCCTTCGGCTTGTGGCGGAAGCAGAAGACCGACAGCTCCACGGGCGCGAGCATCTCGAAATCGCCGCTTTGGTCGACCAGGCGCTCCAGGTGTTTCGCGCAGGCGATGTTGCGCTCGATGGCCTGGCCCAGAGCGGCGGCGCCGGCGAATTTGATCAGCAGCCAGACATCCAGCGCGCGGAAGGGGCGTGAGAGCTCGGGGCCGTAGTCCCAAAAGGCGAAGGCTTCGTCATGTTCCAAGCCGAGGGGGCGGGTGTAGTCGGCGTCGTGGCCGAATGCGGCTCGGGCGGTGGCGGGGTCGCGGTAGAGCACACAGCCGCAGCCTACGGGCAGGTACAGCCACTTGTGCGGATCGAGCACGACGGAATCGGCGGCTTCGATGCCCGCGAACAAGGGGCGGGCGGAAGGCGCCAGGGCCGCGAAACCTCCGTACGCCGCGTCGACATGCAGCCACAGATGGTGGCGGCGGGCGACCTCGGCGATCTCGCGGATAGGGTCGAAGGCGCCGCTGGCGGTGGTTCCGGCGTTGGCCACGACGCAGAAGGGAAGGCGCCCGGCGGCGGTATCCGCGGCGATCCGGCGCTCCAGATCGGAAAGGTCGATCCGCAGCCGGGCGTCGGTCCGCACCGAGCGGACATTGGCCTCGCCGATTCCGAGCATTCCGGCGGCTTTGGCCACCGAGAAGTGGCCCTCCTCAGAGACATAGACGCACATCGGCCGGCCGGCCGCGGCCACGCCGTCGCGCACCACGTCTACCCCGGCGCGGGCGCTGCGGGCGGCCGCCAGGGCTGCGAAATTCGCCATCGACCCGCCGCTGGTGAACAGGCCGGCGGCTTCGGCCGGGTAGCCCAGCATTTCCTTGAGCCAGCCGATGGTGACGTGCTCCAACTCGGCGGCCGCGGGGGCAGAACGCCAGGCGGTCACGTTGATATTGAGCGCGGCGGCGAGCAGGCCGCCGATCGAAGCGATGGGCGTCCCGGGTGAAGCTACGTATCCGAAAAACCGCGGATGGCCGTTGTGACGGCTGTAGCGGACGATGACTTCTTCGAAGGTCTTGAGGATACCGCAGAACTCCGTGCCGGATCGCGGCAGCGGTTCCCCGAGCATCGTGCGGAGCTGGGCGGAACTGGTGGGCTGGAGCAGGGGGCGCGAGGGCAACCCCTGATAGTAGGCGGCGATCAGGTCGAGGGCGTCGCTGCCCATAGCGCGAAAGTCGTCCGGCGGCAGCGCCAGTTTGTCACACATAACCGAACGTTCAGAGTACCAGCAAATTTCGCATCCACATTTGAGCCCCCGGGGCAGTTCTATCTGGTGAGAGGATGAGAGCCCTGGCGATCCTGGCAACGGCCGGCCCGATGGACAGCCCGCAAGAGCCTTCGACGGTACTCGAAGCCGCGCAAGCAGGCGACGTGGCGGCGTTCGAGCAGCTCATGCGGCAATACGAGCGCCTGGTCATGGCCACCGCGCTCCGCATGTTGGACGACGCGGGCGATGCCCAGGACGCCTCGCAGGAAGTCTTCTTCCGTCTATACAGGAACTTGCGGAAAATCCAGGCGGGTGGCCTTGCGAGCTGGCTGTACCGGGTGACGGTGAACGTCTGCCACGATCTGCGGCGCAAACGCGGAGCCGCCGTAGCGGTGGAAGACGCAGGCGACCTGACGGACGGCGCAAGCGACCCCCAGCAGATCAGCGCCGAGGCGGAACGGCGCCGGGTGCTGGCGCTCAGCCTGCGGATGCTGCCGGAGAAAGAGCGCGCGGCGCTGGTGCTGCGCGACCTGGAGGGGCTCTCGACGGTGGAGGTGGCGCGGGTGCTGGGGTCGAGCGAAGCCACGGTGCGGTCGCAGGTCGCGCGGGCCCGGCTCAAGGTAAAAGATTTCATGGAGCGGTATTTCCGGAGGCGGTCATGAACTGTGCGGAGTGGGAAGAGCGGGTGGCGCTCTATGCCGGTGGGGACCTGGCGGCGGAAGAGGCGTACCGCGTCGAACGGCACCTGGGGGAATGCGCGGGGTGCCGGGTGTTTGCGAGCGGGGTGCGGCAGGCGCTCGAAACGTTGCGCGAGGCTGATGCGGATTTGCCATCGGAAGCCGCGTTCACGGCGGTGCGCGCTCGGGTCATGGAGCGGGTGGCGGCCCGGCGGCGGTTCGCATGGGTGTGCGGGTTCGTGGGAACGGCAGCCGCGGCTTTAGCGCTGGTGCTGTTGGTGGGGGCGGAGCGGCAACCGGTTCCTCCTCCGCCGGTCGCGCTGGTAAGGGTGCCCGCCGCGCCGCCCGAGGCCTTCGTGATCCCGAAGCGGGCGAAGCCTGGGGTTCGCCCCGCGGCCGAGACGCGCGCCAGGACCGAACCGCTTCTGATCAAGCTGGTGACCGACAACCCGGACGTGGTGATTTATTGGATTGCGGAAACGAAAGGATATTGAGATGAAAAAGCTCTTCTTGTTTGCTGCATTGGCCCTGTCGTCGCTCGGGGCGCAACCGGCGCCGGCGCAGGATCCGAACGAGACAGTTCAGAAGCTGATCACGCTCAAGTATGTTGACCCCAGAGCAGTTCAGGGTCTGCTCGTTGATTTCGGCGTTATGACCAGGGCCGACCCGCGATTGAAGGTAATCGCATTGTCCGGCAAGCGGGCCAATGTCATGACCGCAGAGGACGCCATCCGGCAGTTGGACGTGCCCGGCGCGGCACAGAAAGATATCGAACTGACGGTTTACTTCGTGACTGGAACGGACCAGACGACGGCGGGCACCAACCCGATCCCCAAGGAATTGGAGAGCACGGTCGCGACGCTGAAGAGCACGTTCCCATTTAAGAACTACGGGCTGCTGGATGTGCTGTCGATTCAGACGCGGACGGGGACGGGTGCGGAGACTAGTGGACAATTCGGCTCGCGGTTCACCACGTTCCGAATCCAATCGGCGAGTCTGGAGGGGAATGGGATGATCCGGCTGGACCGGCTTCATGCGGGTGTGCGCAACCCGGTTGCGGATGGGCCCAACAAGATCAACTATGTGGACACGGGGATTTCCACCGACGTCGTGGACGTGAAAGAGGGGCAGAAGTTAGTGGTGGGGCGCAGCAGCCTGGATGGGCCGGAGAAGGCGCTGTTCCTGGTGCTGATCGCCAAGGTGGTGCCTTAAAGAAATGGGCAGACCGGAAGGTCTACCCTACTGGATGCGCTCGTCTTTCTCGACTTTGCCGTCACGGACGTGAATGATGCGGTGGGCGTGCATGGCGATGTCGTGCTCGTGGGTGACCAGCACGATGGTGTTGCCCTGCTGGTAGAGGCGCTCGAACAGCGCCATGATCTCATTGCCGGTGGCGGTGTCGAGGTTGCCGGTGGGCTCGTCCGCCAGCAGGATCGAGGGATTGTTCACCAACGCCCGGGCGATCGCGACGCGCTGGCGCTGTCCCCCCGAGAGCTCATTCGGCTTGTGGTGCATGCGGCGGTCGAGATCCACCTGCTTCATAGCCTGCTTGGCCATTTCGAGCCGCTTCTCGGAGGGAATCCCGGAATAGATCAGGGGGAGTTCGACGTTGTGCAGCGAGGTGGCGCGCGGCAGCAGGTTGAACGTCTGAAAAACGAAACCGATTTCCTTGTTGCGGATGCGCGCCAGCTCGTCGTCGGTCATCTCGCTGACCAGGTTGCCGTTGATGTAGTACTGGCCCCTGGTGGGGGTATCGAGGCAGCCGATCAGGTTCATCAGGGTGGACTTGCCGGAACCGGAAGGACCCATGATCGCGACGTACTCGCCGCGCTTGATTTCGATGTCCACGCCCGATACCGCGTGGATCTCCTGGTCCCCCATGATGTAGGTCTTCCAGAGATCGTAGGTGCGGATAACGATGCCGTCCCGCTTGAGTTGCTCGCCGCGCTGGATGAGTTCCTTTTCTACTGCCGTTGCCATGGAAGTCGTTTCTCGTTTCTAAGTCGTCTGCTGTCCCGGAGCCTTGTTGTCCACTTTGACCTGGGTCTGGTTCTTGATGGTCCGGATCACCTGGTAGGTGCCGGTGACGATCTCGTCGCCGTTCTTCAGGCCGCTGGTGACCTCGATATCGGTTGCTCCGGTAATTCCTGTATCGACCTTATGGAATACGGCCTTGCCGCCTTCCACCACAAACACGCCCTGAATCTCTTCTTTCTTCGCCTTCTCCGCAGCCGGATCGGGCCTGGTAGCCGCCTGGGCGCCGCCTCCGGTCTTGGGGGGCTTTACCTCGAGATCGCCCTTCTGACGGACGGTCAGCGCCTGAATCGGAATTGTTAAGACGTTCTGGCGGGTGGCTGTGGTTATCTTCGCCGTGCAAGAGAGTCCGGGACGAATTTCATCGGGGGGGTTGTCGAGCGCGACGACCACTTTGAAATCCTTGGCTTCCTGGCTCGAGATGGCGCTCTGGGAGGCCGCCACGCCGGTGGACCTCAGAATCGCGGTATTGCCGATCTCGGTGACGTGACCCTTGAAAGTCTTGTTGGGGATGGCGTCGATGGTGATTTCAGCCGGCTGGCCGAGCGCGACGTTGACGATATCCGTCTCATCCACTTTGACTTCCGCGGTGATCAGGGACATGTCCGCGATGGTCATGATGAGGGTTCCGCTCTGGTTCTGGAGCCCGGGGACCACGGTCTCGCCGGCCCGTACCGGAAGATTGGTGACGACGCCATCGAGCGGAGCATAAGAGCTGTGCTTGTTCAATACGTCGTCGAACCGGACCAGGTTGGCCTTGGCCATGGCAACCCGCTTCTGGGCGGAAGCCAACTGGGCGGCGGTCTGCTCGCGCTGGGCTCGCGCCTGGGTGATGCGGGCCTCGGATTCCTTTACGGCAGCTTCCTGGGCCTGGTAGGTGAATTTCTTCAACTCGAAATCCTGCAGTGCCATGAGCTTCTCGTCATAGAGAGCCTGGGCGCGATCCAAGTCGGCCTTCATGCGGGCGAGGTCGGCGTGATCGTGGTCCAGGCCGGCCTTCATGGTGGCCAGATTTTCGTCGGAAGCCTTCAGGCCGGCTTCGGCAGCCGCGGAATCGGCTTCCGACGAGGCCACGCTGGCTCTTTGCGCCTGAACGTCGGCCTCCGGCTGCACATCCTCGATTTTGGCCAGCAACTGGCCCTTGCGAACGTGGTCACCCTCTTTGACCAGAAGTTCCGTAATATCGCCGACGGCGTTAGCGCCTATATTAATGTAATTCTTGGGTTTAATCTCGCCTGAAGCCGTTACCAGGCTGGTCAGATCCTGGCGCACGGCCTTGCCGGTCTGGACCGTAACAATGCCGCGTTTACTGATTACCGTGCTGGCATAGACCCCGATCGCAGCGACAGCCACGGCTCCGATGGCAATAGTCACCTTCCACTTAGTCTTCACGACGTAAATCTCCCCTTTTTCCTGGTCACCCTATAAATAGACGCCGAATGCTTCCTGGGAGTTCACTGTTTATTCTACCCTGAACCCAAACCGGCCCGCCGGAGGGTCCGGCGGCCCACCCGCACGTTGAAATGACGAACGGGCGCGGCGGATGTTAGCGGAGCCAGCGGACGGAACGCGGCGGCGTGTTCTCGCACTGGGTGGATTGGTCCACGCCGCTGGAGAGTTGGGCGCAGGCGTTGGTAACGGCCGTCCGCAAGGCGTTCTCGCGGGTGTCGGCGGACGCGGTGCGGCAGTCGGTGCCGCCGTTGAACTGCATGCACACCTCGCACTTGGCGGCCTTGGCACTGAAGCTGGTGATCACCAGGTAGCCCAGCACGGCCGCCCCGAACACCAGCGAAATCCAGAAGGTCTTCTGTTTCATGCGAAAAAATTTCCCATGCGGCGGAACTTCAGGTAGCGATGCTCCACCAACTGGTCGGGGCTCATCGAAGACATCCGGCCGAGCTCGGCGCGGAGGTGGTCGCGCAGGAAGCCGGCTGCCGCATCGGGGTCTTCGTGGGCGCCTCCGGGAGGTTCCGGAACGATGCCGTCGATCAGGCTGAGCTCGAGCAGGTCCGGGGCGGTGAGCCGCAGGGCCGCGGCTGCCTGTTCGGCCTTACCGGAATCCCGGTAGATGATGGCCGCGCAGCTTTCGGGCGAGATGACGCTGTAGACGGCGTTCTCGAGCATCAGCACGACATTGCCGACGCCCAGCGCGAGGGCGCCGCCGCTGCCTCCCTCGCCGATGCAGACGACCACGACGGGAACGGCGAGGCGCGACATCTCGCGCAGATTGCGGGCGATGGCCTCGGCCTGGCCGCGTTCTTCGGCGTCGATTCCAGGGTAGGCGCCGGGGGTGTCCAGAAGGGTAATGACGGGACGGCCGAACTTGGCGGCGATCTGCATGGCGCGCAGCGCCTTGCGGTAGCCCTCGGGTTTCGGCATGCCGAAATTGCGGTGGAGTTTCTGGCGGGTATCGCGGCCCTTCTGTTCGGCCACCAGCATCACGGGCCGGTCGTCGAACCGGGCCATTCCGGCGACGATGGCCGCGTCGTCTCCGAAATTGCGATCGCCGTGAATTTCCTGAAAGCCGGTGAAGATGCGCCCGATGTAATCGAGGGAGTGGGGACGCTTGGGGTGGCGGGCAAGCTGTACCCGCTGCCAGGCCGGATGTGGCTCCGCGGGCTTTTCCGAAATCGTCTCGGGGTTTACCTCTGGCTCCATTCTGAACATCTTAACAAGCGCGGTGAGCCGATTTGGAATCGGGGCCGGATTCTGTGCTGCCGAGCACATGACGAAGGTCTTCTATAAGACCCCGGAATGCGTTTCCGGCTTGTCATTTTCGGACGCCAAACCGAAACTCAAATTAGGAGGGGACCTGTGAAGCTGAATTCCCTGCATGACCTTTATATTGCCGAGTTGAAGGACTTATTCGACGCGGAAAACCGGATCATGAAGGCTCTGCCGAAGATGGCCAAATCGGCCGGATCGCCGGAGCTTCGCAGTGCTTTTGAAGAACACCTGCAGCAGACCCAGATGCAGTCGGACCGGCTGAGCCGCATCTTCGAGCGAATGAACGAATCGCCCAAGGGTGGCAAGTGCAAGGGAGTCGAGGGCATCATCGACGAAGGCGAAGATCTCATGGACCAGGACGCGCCGCCCGCCGTATCCGACGCCGCGCTGATTTCCGCAGCGCAGCGTGTGGAGCATTACGAGATCGCCGCTTATGGCACTGTCCGAACGTTCGCCAAGCGCCTGGGGGCGGAACAGGACGTTCAATTGCTGGAAGAGACTTTGCAGGAGGAAAAGGACACCGACAAAAAATTAACTACGCTGGCGGAATCCTACATCAATGAAGAAGCGAAGTCCGCCAGATAATCAGTTCCACAAGGTAAGGAGGATGGAAGACAATGTGTGACTACTCGCTAATGGCCGTACCGAACCGCCTGGCTCGGGAGGGGGAGGAACTCGTCACTCACCGGTTCCCCACCGGATCCCTTGGCATGGCATCGCCCGCTGACATCAAACGAGTTGCCGACCCGCCGGCTCCCATACAACGGAGTTTCTGGTGCGCCGTCAAAGACTTTTTCAATCCGCCCAAGACCGAGCCCGTCCCGGCGGTCTGCATTCCACCGGGAGCGCGCCTGAAAATGTCCGATATACCCTCCCGGCTGCAGCACGACCTGGGCGTGGGGCCCGTGGAAGACGTCACGTTCACCCAGATCACGGCTGCGGTGAACAGCTACCGCGATGCCGTGCGATTCCCGAACGGGCGCGAAGTGCGACTCCAGGAACTTCGTGAAGGACAGCGGGTCACCGTGCTCGACCTCTCTGCCGCGGAAGAGCTGGACCTCGAGAGACTGCGCGAAGAACGGGCGGAGTTTACTTATCGCCTACGGTGATTATTGCCACAACCAGCATCCCTGCCGGATGCCGGTACCCCGCTTCCCCACGGCCGCGGCTCTTTGAGTCGCAGGACGCGGCTGTGTGGGAGCGGGTAACCGAAACAGAACGAATCTGGGCTAAACTGGAACACTCAGGTTTGTTTTGCTTTGATCGATCTTCACTCTCACACCAATCAATCCGACGGAACTCTGTCGCCGGGAGAGCTCGTCGCCGAAGCCGTGAAAAACGGCGTGGACGTTTTGAGCATCACGGACCACGACACGTTTGCGGGCCACGACGCCGCGAGCGGCGCGGCGCGTGAGGCCGGGGTTGACCTGTTGTGCGGGATCGAGCTTTCGACCAAGCTGCACGGACATTCCGTGCACCTTCTGGGATATTTTCCGCGCGCCGGCGGGCCGGACGGGATGCGCGAGTGGGTGGCAGACATGCAGGCGGCACGGCGCGAACGCAACGTGCGGCTGGCGGCGCGGCTGCGCGAACTGGGCGTCCAGATTACGCTCGAAGAGGCGGAGGCGCGCGGGCGCGGCATGACCGGCAGGCCGCACTTCGCGCAGATCATGTTGGAGAAGGGCTACGTTTCCAACTTCCGGCAGGCCTTCGACGACTATCTGGACGAATCCGCCAAAGCGTATGTGTACCGGCGGGAGCCGCAGTTCGCCGAGGCGGTCGAACGGATCCACGCCACCGGAGGGGTTTCGTCGCTGGCGCACCCGGTCCGGGTGAACGGTGACGTGCCCAAATTGCTGCCGGAGTTGTGCGACGCGGGGCTCAACGCCATCGAGGCTTACCATAGCGACCACGGTCCGCGCGAGACCAGGCTGTACCTGGAACTGGCGAGGAAATACGGGCTGCTGGTCACGGGCGGCTCGGATTTTCACGGAGACATCAAGCCCGAGATCCGGCTGGGAAGCGGGTACAACGGCAACCTGCAAGTTCCACGCGAAGTGCTCGACAAGCTACGGGCGGGGTGAGACGCGGGCATATCCCATGCCCACGGTCTTGCCGAGATCCGGCGAATAAATAGAGGATGTAATCTCGGTCTCCGCCCCGTCGATGGTGAGGCGCGTGCCGGGTGCGGGCGGCTCCGCCTGGTCGAGCGCAAAGCTCACCAACTGGCGGTTCACGTGGCCGCGGGCGCGGACGCGTTCGACGATCTCCTGGCCCAGGTAGCAGCCCTTGGTGAAACTGACGGCGTGCATCTGGCGGGTCTCCTGCGGGAGGGACGTTTCGAGAATGTCCTCGCCGTAGCGCGGCCGGCCGTTTTCGATGCGAACATGGCGGGCCTCTTCCGCCGTGGCGGGCTTCGCGCCGGCGGATGCGAGGCGGTCCGTGAGCTGCGGCAGGCGGTCCGCGGCCGTGTAAACGCGGAAGCCGGGCTGGCCGGTCATGCTGATTCCGGCGACCGTCTCTTCGCCCCAGGCAAAATGCTGGTATTCGCCGGGAACCGGCGCGCCGAGGGATGCCAGCGCCGCGGCGGCTCCCGGACCTTCCAGGCCCAGGGCGCCGGTGGCGGACGTCACGTCTTCCAGTTCGACCTGGTCGGCAACCTTGTATTTCAGAATATGGGCTTGCACCTTACCGGCCAGTTCCGGCTCGGTGTCGATCAGGTAATGCTCGGGGAAGGCCCAGAGATAGAGATCGGCCTGGATGCGCCCTTGCGGCGTGAGCAGGAAAGCGTAGCATCCGGCACCCGGCTTCAGGCCCTTCACGTCGTTGCTGGTTACGTTGTGGAGAAAGCGCGCGCGGTCGCGTCCGCGGGCCAGGATCCGGCCCCGGGCCGACAAATCGAGCCATGCGGCGCCGTGGCGCAATGCCTGATAACCCTCACTCATGATTCCAGTTTAGAAGATATGGCGCAGCCAGGCCGAGATGGCGATGATGGTGAGGCCCGAGATCACCACCCCGGTCATCATGCGGACACGGCGCGGGTTTTTCGGCTGAACGATCAAAATGGAGACGGCGAAGACGTGCAGCGCCAGCAGCAGCTTGATACCGAGCAGCATGTGATACAGCGGACGGTGCCCGGGATTGGTGAGCAGGTTGTAGGTACCGGAGACCACCAGAGCTCCTATGGCGGTGTAGACGAAGGGCCGGTAGAGGGCGGCCGCGCGCTCCACCAGCGGCTCGCGGGCGTCCGGCGCGACCCCTTCGAGTGAGCGCACCATCACCAGGCGTGCGAAAAGCATGCCCCCGACGAGTGTTGCCATGGATGCCAAATGCAACCATCGCATGATTTCATAAAGCGCGTCTGCCATATGGTGAGTATACAATCGGCTTATGATTCACGAGATCCTGCCGGTCGGCGTGCTGCAGTGCAACTGCTCGGTGTTCGGCGACGAGGAGACGCGCCAGGCCATGGTGGTGGACCCGGGGGACGACGTGGACGAGGTGCTCGGGATCGTGCGGCGCCACGGGCTCGCCGTGAAGGCTATCGTGATCACGCACGCGCATATCGATCACATCGGCGGCGCGCGGAAGCTGAAGCAGGCTACCGGCGCGCCGGTGTACATGAACCCGAACGATACGGAACTGCAGAAAATGCTCAACGTGCAGGCGCAATGGCTGGGCATGGCGCCGGTCGAACCGGTGGAAATCGACCAGGCCGCCAAAGACGGCGACCGGTTGTTGGTGGGGGCCGCCGAATTCCACGTGATGCACACGCCCGGCCATACCCAGGGCAGCATCAGCCTGTGGCTGCCCTCGGAGGGCAAGCTGGTGGCGGGCGACACGCTGTTCCGCGACAGCATCGGGAGGACGGACCTGCCGGGCGGCGATGGCGCGCAGATCCTGCGGTCGATCCACGAAAAGCTCCTGCCGCTGCCGGAGGAAACGGTGGTGATTCCGGGGCACGGCCCGAACACGACCATCGGGCGGGAGAAGCGGTTCAACTATTTTCTGCAAAGGCTCTCGTAACGCGCCGGCGTGCCGCGATTTGCTTTTGATAAGATTCTGAAATGGCCGATGTGAACGTCTACCCTCCCAGCCCCGAGTTTGTAGAGCGCGCGCACGTGCGGGGGATGCAGGGTTATTGCGAGTTATACCAGAGGGCGGCCGAACGGCCGGAGGAGTTCTGGGGCGAACTGGCAGAACAGGAATTGTTCTGGTTTCGCAAATGGAGCCACGTTTTCGAGTGGGCGCCGCCGTTCGCGAAATGGTTCGTCGGGGGGAAGACCAACGTTTCGTACAACTGCCTGGACCGGCACCTGGCCACCCACCGCAAAAACAAAGTGGCCATCCTGTGGGAAGGCGAACCGGGCGATCAGCGTCTGATCTCCTACCAGGAACTGCACCGGCTGGTGTGCCGCTTTGCCAACGTGCTGAAGGCGCGCGGGCTCAAAGCGGGCGACCGCGCCATCATTTACATGGGGATGGTGCCGGAGCTTCCCGTGGCGCTATTGGCCTGCGCGCGGCTGGGGATCACGCACAGCGTGGTGTTCGGCGGGTTTTCCGCGGAGGCGCTCAAGACGCGTATTCAGGATCTGGAAGCGCAGGTGGTGATCACGGCCGATGGCGCCTGGCGTCGCGGCAAAGAGGTGCGCCTGAAGGACGCGGTGGACGACGCCGTGGCCGATTGCCCGAGCGTCCGCGACGTGATCGTGTACCGGCGCACCGGCGGCAAGATCCAGATGAAGGAAGGCCGCGACCACTGGTGGCACACCCTGGATGAAGGCGTAAGCGAAGACTGTCCGGCCGAGGAACTCGACAGCGAGCATCCGCTCTATGTGCTCTACACCTCCGGCACGACGGGAAAGCCGAAGGGGATCGTCCACACCACCGCCGGGTACCTGCTTCAGGTGCACATGACCATGAAGTGGGTGTTCGACATCAAGGACGAAGATACGTACTGGTGCACGGCGGATATCGGCTGGGTCACCGGCCACAGCTACATCGTCTACGGGCCGCTTTCGGCCGGCGCGACCACCATGATGTACGAAGGGGCGCCGGATTACCCGCAGCCGGACCGCTTCTGGCGGCTCATCGAGAAGTACCGGGTCAACATCTTCTATACGTCGCCCACGGCGATTCGCGCGTTCATCAAGCAGGGCGATCCGTGGCCGAACGCCCACGACCTGTCGAGCCTGCGGCTGCTCGGTTCGGTGGGAGAGCCGATCAACCCCGCGGCCTGGGACTGGTATCACCGGGTGATCGGTAAGGAACGCTGCCCGATCGTGGATACCTGGTGGCAAACGGAGACGGGGGCCATCATGATCGCGCCCATGCCCGGCGCGGTGCCGCTGAAACCGGGCTCGGGTTCACTGCCAATGCCCGGAATCCTGGCCGATACGGTGGACCTGGGCGGCACGCCGGTGGGAGCGAACCGGGAAGGCTTCCTGATCATCAAGCGGCCATGGCCGAGCATGGCGCGGACGCTGTGGCGCGATCCGGAGCGCTACCGGCAGCAGTACTGGGAGAAGATCGACGGCGTGTACATGACCGGCGACGCGGCGCGCCGCGATGAAGACGGCTACTACTGGATCCTGGGCCGCGTGGACGACGTGATGAACGTCAGCGGCCACCGGCTGAGCACGATGGAGTTGGAATCGGCGCTGGTGCGGCACCCGGCGGTGGCCGAAGCGGCGGTGGTCGGCAAGCCGCACGAGATCACCGGCCAGGCAGTGGCCTGTTTCGTCACCCTGAAGAAGGGCACCTGGAACCACCACGAACTGGCGGAGGAACTGCGCAAATGGGTGGCGCACGAGATCGGCAGCTTCGCCAAGCCGGAGCAGATCCGCTTTACCGACGCCCTGCCGAAAACCCGCAGCGGAAAGATCATGCGGCGGCTCCTGCGCGAGATCGTGACCTCGAATTCCGTCAGCGGAGACGTCACCACGCTGGAAGATCTTTCCGTGGTGACCCGCCTGTCCGCGCAGCACGACGAGGATTAGCAATTCGGCCAGCCCGGTCCGGATCGAGGCGCAGAGAATCAGCGAGCTATCATCCCGCAGCACGAGTATCAGATTTGGTAATATGGCGTTGCGGCAGCACAGGCCCCGTATGTCCTGTTTTGATGAAGGTTTTTTAAGGGGCCGATATACTATGTCCGTTCCTCTACCGTTCGCGTTGCTCTTTGCACGGTCTGCCACGGATCGCCTGATCCACGGCATGTTCGACGATACGTTTGCCGGCATTCACCAGCTCGGATGGTTCGACTGGGCCATGCTGATTCCGTACTTCACCGTGCTGATTATCCTATCGGTTTACGGGATTCATCGTTACGATATCATCCGCACTTATTTTAAACACCGTAAGAAAGCGGTGGACGGGCCGCCCAGCCGGTTCGAGCAGTTGCCTCCGGTGACGATCCAGCTTCCTCTCTATAACGAGCGGTACGTAGTGGAGCGGCTTCTCGAAGAGGTCGTCAAGATGGACTATCCGCGGGAACTGCTGCAGATCCAGGTGCTGGACGATTCCACCGACGACACCGCGCCGTTTGCCGAAGCGCTGGTCGAGCGGTATCGGAACATGGGATATCCGATCGAATACCGCCACCGGCCAAACCGGCACGGATTTAAAGCGGGCGCGTTGCAGGAGGGCCTGGAAACCGCCACAGGCGAGTTCGTAGCGGTGTTCGACGCGGATTTCTGCCCGCCTCCCGATTTTCTGCAGCGCACGGTGCACTTCTTCATGGATCCGAAGGTCGGCGTAGTGCAGACCCGCTGGAGCTACATCAATCGCGATTACAACTTCCTCACGGAAGTGGAAGCCATGCTGCTCGACGGGCACTTCATTCTGGAGCATGGGGCGCGGTCGCGCGCCGGCTACTTTTTCAATTTCAACGGCACGGCGGGGATCCTGCGCAAAAGCATGATTGCGGATGCGGGCGGCTGGCAGCACGATACGCTCACCGAAGATTCGGACCTGAGTTACCGGGCGCAGCTCAAAGGCTGGCGCTTCGTGTACCTGCCGGGGCTCGATTGCCCGTCGGAATTGCCGGTTGAGATGCACGGGTTCCAGGTGCAGCAGTCGCGCTGGGCCAAGGGCCTGACGCAGGTGGCCAAGAAGCTCCTGCCGGCCATCCTCAAGTCGGACGTGCCGGCGCGCGTCAAGGCGGAAGCGTTTCTGCACCTGACGCCGAATATCTCCTATCCCCTCATGATCGTGGTCTCGGCGCTGATGCTGCCGGTGATGATCGTACGGTTCTACATGGGCGTGTGGCAGATGGTATTTATCGACCTGCCGCTGATTGCGGCGTCCTTCTGGTCGATTTCGCTGTTCTACGTAGTGGCGCACCGCGAGCTGTATCCGAAGAACTGGAAGCGGTCGGTGCTGCTGCTGCCGATGCTCATGGCGGTAGGGGTCGGGCTGACGATCATCAACACCCGCGCCGTACTGGAGGCGATCTTCGGCATACAGACCAGCTTTGCGCGGACGCCGAAATACGCCATCAGCGACCGGCCGGTCAACCTGGAAGTCAAGAAATACCGGCGCCGCAGCGGCTGGCTTCCGTACGTCGAGATTCTGTGTGGCGGGTACTTTGTGGCGATGATCGTGTTCGCCATCCAGACTTATAACTTCTTCGCGATTCCGTTCCTGGTGCTCTTCGTGCTCGGCTATTGGTGGGCGGGTTTCGGCACGCTCTACCAGGAGCAGCAGGGGCGCCTGCGCTGGCTAAAGCAGCAGAAGATGGCGCTCAGCGCGGCGCGCCAGGGATAGTCGCGCAGAGCCGCGACGGTAACGGAGCGGGCTCCTTCACTTCGTATCCGTCCTATGCCGCCCGTTCCCTTACGGTTGCGGCTCCGGGATCATGATTTTTCCATCCCGCATGTGAATAAGTTGGTGGCCGAAGGCCGCGGCCTCGGGGTTGTGCGTGATCATGAGGATGGTCTGGCCGAGGCGCTCGTTGAGGTCGCGCAGGATTTCGAGCACGGCGCGGGAGTTCTCGGTATCGAGATTACCGGTGGGCTCGTCGGCCAGCAGGATGGCGGGACGATTCACGATGGCGCGGGCGATGGCCACGCGCTGCTGCTCGCCGCCGGAGAGCGCACTCGGCTTGTGGTCGAGGCGGTTGGCGATTCCGAGCACGCGGAGAATTTCCTCGAAGGCGGGGTCGGGCTTCCGGTCCATGCCGGCGATGAACCGGGCTACGGCGATGTTATCCCGCGCGGTGAGGTTGGGAAGCAGGTTGAACTTCTGGAAGACGAAGCCGACGGTCCGCTTGCGGAGGTTCGTGCGATCGGAATCGGTCATCCGCGCGAGGTCGCGTCCCGCCACGCTCACCTGTCCCATGGTGGGAGGCGTGAGACCGCCGATGATGTGGAACAGCGTGGATTTGCCTGAGCCTGACGGCCCCACGATCGAGAGGAACTCCCCTGTTTTGACGCTCAGGTCTACGCCGCGCAGCGCCGGCACGTCGACCTTGCCGACCCGGTAGATTTTTTCCAACTGGCGGGTCTCGATGATGTAGCCGTTATTCATAAGCAAGGGCCTCGATGGGGTCGTGGCGGGCGGCGCTGAGGCCCGGGTAGAGCGCGCCCAACAGGGCGCCGCCGATGGTGATGGCGCCGGAGATGGGCCACCACACCGGAACGATGGCCATGGGGAAGGACGCGGGCACGAAGGTGACCATCAGCCAGTGCGCGCCGTAGCTCATGACAATGCCGAGGAGCGTGCCCCCCAGCCCCAGCAGGACGGCTTCGGCCAGGATGATCCGCAGGATGAAACTGTTCGAAGAGCCGAGCGATTTCAGAATGCCGATTTCGCGGGTTCGCTGCAGCACCGCCATATACATCGAGAGGCACACCACCGCGAAACCGATCAGGACGCCGATGGCCATGATGACGAACGTAAATTCGCGCAGCGCCGGTATGTTGCTCGGGTTGTACATGGAGACCAGT
This sequence comes from Bryobacterales bacterium, assembly GCA_963794265.1. Taxonomy (GTDB): domain Bacteria; phylum Acidobacteriota; class Terriglobia; order Bryobacterales; family Bryobacteraceae; genus CAWCDJ01. Next base: position 527,743 of record CAWCDJ010000003.1, on the reverse strand, counting down.
TCTTCGGTTGAGAGAATCGAGTAATCGGGGAGCCTGGCCTTCAATTCGCGCACCACGGCGTTCATGTTCTTCGTGTCGTCCACCTTCAGGTAAATCTGGCTGACCTTGCCTTCGTTGCTCGAGAGCCGCTGCAGCACTTCGAGCGGAAACACGATGCGGGCCAGTTTGCCGCTGGCAATGATGCCGCTGACCCGCCAGGACTTGCCGAAAATCTGGATCATGCTGCCCACGCGTGCGCCCTTCTGGTTGGCGTACCATTCGTCGATCAGGACGTCGTCCGGACCCTGGAAGGGGCCGCCGTGCAGGTAGGTGAAGCCTCCGCTCATCCGGTTGAACTGATTCAGGTCAATGCCAGTGGCTCCCAGCGTCACGTTCTGCACGGGTTGGTTCACGACCCCCATGGCCATCGTGACGTGGGGTTGCCGGGCGAACCAGTCCACGATCTTGCTGTTGATGCCGCCGCTCAGGGTGAGGAACGTGGAGCCGGGCGGGCGGACGATGATATCGGCGCCGATGCCGCGCGTGCGGTGGGCGCTATCGTCGAGCATTCCATGGCTCAGGCCGACCAGCGTCAGGATGAGGGTTACGGGGACGCCAATCAGCAGGATGCTCAGCAGGCTGCGCATCGGCTTGTGCTTCAGGTTTTCAAAGACTAATTTTGCGGTCACTTATTTCCTTGCGGGGGTGCGGAATTGGTTTCGGCACCAGGCTGTCCCAGGACGCGGAGTTTGCTTCCGGCGGGCTGGGCCAGCACGAACTTATCGTCGGATACGCCCTTGTTGATGTCCATCTTCACGACGTCGATCACGACCCCATATTCATCTCGAGGGCGGTCGATCTCGATGTGTTTGGGGAACGGGACGTTGTCGTAGGCTCTCCAGTCGGAGTAGCGGGCGTCGGTCAGGATGTTGCCGTTCTCGTCGAAGATCAACTGGCGCGAGATTTGCAGCGTGAGCCGATTGAACCAGATGGCGCGCGCCAGGTGCAAATCGCCTCCGGATTCGTGGATCACCTGGAGGATGTAGAAGGCATTCTCTTCGTCGGTAAAGTTCTCGAGAACGAGTTTATCCTGGGCGGGATCGATAGGCCGGACGAGGAGGGCTTCCAGGAAATGGCTGGGCCGGAGATTTTCGATCTTCTTCTTCGACAGCTCGATGAGGTCGTTGGCTCCCTCGACGAACTGGTTTTCGGTGGGGATATAGAGCCGGAAGGTGTTGCCGGCCGAGACCATGTCGAAGGCCTTGTTGCGGACTACCGGAAAGAGGCCGATGATCCGGATTTCACTTGGCCGGCGGTACAGGATAAACCCCCGGACATCCTTGTACTCGGTGACCTTGCTTTTTTCGACGCTGCCCAGGACGGGGGTCATATCGACCGTGGCGTTAAAGTCGCGGATGGCGTTATACTCCCGGCGGACGACGCCGGCCAGAGCGTCGCGGTCGGTCACCAGGAGGTTGGGCGAGCCATGCCCGGAGCCGGGCCGCACGATCAGGCGGCGCCGGACGAAGCAAGACGAGAGTCCGGCGGCCAGGCAGACCACGAGCATGTACGCTGAAACACGCCTGAGAAACATTCATTTTCATTGTAGGCAGCGCGGAAACCAAACTGTCAATTTCCAGGGGTTCGCGCGAATATGGTATATTAAGAATCCACGCAGTGCGGGCCTGTGGCGCAGTTGGGAGCGCGCTTCCATGGCATGGAAGAGGTCGTGAGTTCGAATCTCACCAGGTCCACCAAAACAACTCAAAGACTTACAGCCAACCACAACATCGGAACCACGCCCTCGGTGCCAGTTTGGTGTCCAAAACGCACCGGGCGGCGTGGGCACCAGCCACTTCGCACCGCGCCCAACCGGACACGCGCCAGTAGCGGCCTTGGGCAGCACGGCAGCATGGGCAGCATCAAAGCCGCGTTCCTCTCCGCGAGAAAGAACCGACGTCCCTATACAAGAGGCGCCCAGCAAGACGGACGTTTTAAAGCCCTAGGTACTTCTGGGCGCGCGGCGGCGGCGCAGGTCAAAATTGCCCGGCTTCGCTACAGTCTCGCGAAAAAAGAGGTGGCCATAGTGGCCGGGGTGGTCAGTGGGGTGGTACAGCTCTGGAGATGCCGCTGTTGTTCAGCCGATCGACGATTTCGGGCTTACGACCGACGCGGTTGCGGTTCCTGGATGGGCGTGCCGCTATTGTTGCGCTCGCCGCTGCTCTGATACGGGACGCAGGGCGACGTTGCTGGGCGCTCATTGATCGGGCTGCCTTTTACCCACTCCGGCACCTTGCCGACGTGGCGGGTCGCGCGGTCCATCCTGTCCCAGAACGCCGCGTGAATCAGTTTTTGGCTAGCCATGTGATGATAGTATCCGCTTGAGATCTCCCGATGCAAGCAATTCCCGTTGGAGATACGTACTGGGTTTTACTTGCAGTCGGACTGCCGCTGTGGCACGAGACCATGGTATCAGTTGTCCGTCCTTCTTCCGCTCTATCGGATATCCCGTGCTCAACGTGAGAGAAAACAAATCGAAATACCGGCGTGGCCCGACGCCAACGAAGGGGAGAAATGGAACTTTCCCAGCCTCCTCTCGATCAACGGAAATCTCGTCTGGGTGGAGCGCCGAAGCTCTGCTCTTGGCATAGGGCTCGATATATATCACCTTACTTATGCCGGCCGCGATGATGTGCCGCGTGCAGTTGTGGCACGGAAACGTGGTTGTATACAACGTCGCTCCCCGCGCGCTCCTCCCGGCACGCGCACATGCGAGTAGCGCTTCCATTTCGGCGTGAACAGCTCGGCCGAACTCGGTGATGTCAAAGAAGCCCGCCGCTTTGAGGCTCGTGCGTACAGCTTTCGGATCAACGCCGCCCCCTATCTCTCTCACAATTCGCTCGGCGATGATCTCCTTCTCGCGCTCATTCGAGTCGTAGCGCTGTTCAATATCCCGGTGGCTTTCCTTACCCGGCGACGGCGGGTCGTAGAGCCCACCACCGGGCTTGGGGGCCTCATTGCAACCGACAGAAATCAGGTCACCGTATGGATCGATGATTGCAGCGCCCACTTGACGGGAAAGATCACCCGAACGTAACGATGCGGCATACGCCATGAACATCGCCTGTTCTTGTGGCGTTGGGGTTAGAGTTGGGGAGCCGAACAGCAGGTCCAGAAAACGACTCACCTGATCGGCATAGTCCGCGCCCGCACCGTCGCCTGACAGGAAAACGTCAGCCATTTGGAAGGCATCGCGTGTGGCCTGGCCGTAATCCAATTTCTCCTTTGCGTCAGTCTCCATGAGGGATGTAGCGGCCTCGCCGAAGATGCCCTTCTCGGCCAGATAATGTTCCCGCACCTCCCGCGATGCATTGGCCCCGACGAGAAAGAAACCATCGCCGTATATGCGCCGCAACGTGATCACCTCTTCTGGACGCCGAACCGTTGAAATCACGTAGGCCATGTTGTTGAGGGGCAAACTGCGTCGCTGATTCGGCTTACGTCCGAGCGCCTTGTTCGTCTCATACCTCAAGTCCGCAATGACTCCGGCTGCAACGAGAGCCATAATGTCGTTCTGTTGTGTCAGTTGGCGGATCTGATTGCCGGCGGCAATCTTGTGTTGGGCGATGGCCCTAGCGTCGTTCCCCTCGGCGCTGAGATCCGATCCCAATTTCTGCAGGAGATCATCAAAATAATCGCTGACCTTGATCGTCTCGGTTCTGTAGCCGAACTGGCGCAGGTAGTTACCGAGAGCCTCAGTAACCCGCTTGTAGGGCGTCCCGAGCGGACAGACAATGGCAAAGACCAGTTCAGCGCCAGGATGGTAACCCAAGTATTCCGGATCTTGTTGTGCCATAGATCGAACGCACATTAGATCATGGAACGCCGACCGTTGCCAGATCCGCACTCGACCCAACCGCAAAAAAGCCGCCACCCAGGCGGGCGGCGGCGGTGAGCGCGACGGCTGGCTGGTGCGACTATTTGACCCGGTACAGACGCTCCCCCTGCTCATTGCGGATCGACTCGACGGTGAGCTTCATCTTCTTCGAGACCGTTCCGGAGATAAAGCCTCGGATCGTATGGTTCTTATGCCGACATCGGCATAAGGCACATTATGCCGACGTCCAGATTATGCCGACCTGTGTTGGCAACCCGGCCTTTGGGGCGGGGATCGCTGCGATGGAGTCGGCATAATCAGAGAGCCTCCAGGAAGGCGAGCAGTTTGTCGGTCGGTCGGAAACGGCCGGGTTTTGTCTCTATCGGAGCTGTCTTCTCCAGAGCGCGTTCCTTGATCTCCAGATCCGCGTGCAGGTAGATTTGGGTCGTCTCGATCTGTTCGTGGCCGAGCCAGAGTGCGATCACCGAGGTGTCGATGCCGGCGCGCAGCAATCGCATGGCGGCTGAATGCCGCAATACATGCATGGTCACCGATTTTTCTGCCAGCGAGGGACAAAAGCCGGTGGCGTTCCCGACGTATTTGGCAAGCCTGTGCTCCAGAGCGTCCCGGCTGAGTCTTCTTCCAGTCTGTGTGGTGAAGAGCGGCGCTTCTGGCTGACCGGCCCGTTCGGCCAGCCAGGAACGCAAGACGGCGACTGTGCCCGAGGTGAGCGGCGTGATCCGTTGCTTTCGTCCCTTCCCGTTGCAGCTCACATGCGCACCGGTTCCGAGATGGACATCGGCGCAGCTCAGGCCGGTCAGTTCAGACGCCCGAAGACCGGTCTGGACAGCGAGGCTGAACAGTGCGGTGTCGCGCCGCCCGGCCCACTTCGACCGATCGGGCGCGGCGAGCAAGGCGTTGATTTCCTCCTCGGTCAGGAAGGTCACGAGCCGTCGCTCGAAGCGCTTTGGTGGAATGGCAAGAACGCGCTCGATGGCAGAAGCATGCTCTGGATGCCGAAGCGCCGCGTATCGAAACAGGGAACGGATGGCAGCAAGCCGCGCATTGCGGGTGCGCACGCTGTTCTTTCTCTGCTGTTCCAAGTCGTTGAGGAAGGCGCCTACCAGCGAAGCATCCAGATCGTCGATATCCAGCTTGCTTGGGGCATTGCCTTTCCTGTCTGAAGCGAAGACCAGCAATAGCCGCAGGGTATCCCGATATGCACAGAGCGTGTTCGGGCTGACCTGACGCTGACGGACGAGGCGATCAGTGAAGAACGCCTGCAAAGTCGTGGCAAGTGCGGTCATGCGTCACCTCCAAGGTGGCGCTCAAGCCGATCGCCAGCCAACCCCAGCAATTCCGGTGCGGCCGAAAGATACCAGTAGGTGTTGGCAGGGTCGACATGACCAAGATAGGTTGACAAGATCGCCATGCGGGTCCCGGGTTCGCCTGCCTTGTAACCATCAATGATGGTATTGACGGCGAAGCCATGCCGGAGATCATGGATCCTCGGCCTGCATGCGGCCGAACGTGGTGAGATACTGCAATGGCGTAGCAGTTTCCGGAATGTCTCCAGCACGTTCTTGTAGCGCAGTCGCCTGCCTGCCGAACACGACAGCAATGCCGACGTGCCCGCCTGATGAGGACGATCATTGCGGCGCAAGTAGTCCTGCAGGGCCGTGACCACGGTTGGGTGCAACGGCAATTCGCGCAGCTTGCCGAATTTGCCGTTGCGGATCGTGAGCAGGCCATTGATCGCGTCGAAGTCATCGCTGTCGAGTCCGATCGCCTCTCCGACACGCATTCCGGTTGCCGCCAGCACGCCAATCAGTGTCCGATACGTTGCCTGCAAGTGGGACCCGCGCACGATCGCCGTCGCCGACATCAGGTTCGAGATTTCGTGTGACGAGTAGAGGTACGGTGTTGCTCTGCGTGCTCGGCCTGGCAGGATGCCCATTGACGGCACCTGGGTGGCAGGGTCGAGCCCATGGAGGTGTCGGGCGAAGATACGAACTTCGGCAAGTCGCCTGGAAGTCCAGCTTGCGTCGGCGCCTGCGGGGAGAGTTGCCCAAGCCAGCGCCGTTTCGGTTGTCAAACAGTTTTCGCCGCGATCTTCGACGAAGGAAACGAACTGACCGAGAAGTCTCTCTGTTTTGTCAAGCTTGTAACCGAGAGCGCGACGCATGGCCAGATACTCTGTGAGAGCTTTGCGAAGGGCGCTCATTGGACGTCTCCCGGCCATGGGCGCGCAATCGTGCGCAAGCCGTTACGGTCGACCTTCGCATAGATCGCTGTCGTCCCGGTACGAACGTGACGCAAGAGTTGACCGATTTCCGGTAGTGACGCACCGGCACGTAAAAGTTGCGTAGCTGCGGTATGGCGCAGGCGATGCGCGTGGACGCGCCCGAGATCGGCCCGCCGTGCAGCATCCGCCACGATCGTGCTCACGCGAGTCGGAGTGAGATGGTGATAGGGAGCGACGCACCTGACGAATACGGCGCGGCCCAGTGCGTTCATGGGGCGGGCCTGCTCCAGGTATTCGACCAGCCGGAGGCCGACGTCCTGCGGCAAGGGAACGCGTTCTATACAGTTTCCCTTGCCGCGCACCACGATCGTGCCCGCTCGCCAGTCGATATCGTCCAACATGAGCTTTGCGACCTCGCCGCGTCGTAGTCCCAGCCGGACCAGCAGGGTCAGAATGGCAAGGTCCCGACAGCCGACGGGAGTATTTGCATGGCATGACGCAAGTAGGCGCTGAACCTGATCGGGCTCAAGCCCCTTGGGCAAACCCACCAATCGGCGACGGGCAATCTTTCCGTGATGCCTTCAAGATGAAGAAAGCCAAGGAACGACCGAAGCGCCGTGACTGTCAACTTCGCGCTGCTGCTGCTTTCGCGAGGACACCGCGCCACCACAAACGAGATGATATCGGCCGGGCGCAGGTTACCAAGCTCCAGGGCATCTGCAGAATTCCTGCTATCCAGAAATGGGCGCAGACGATCGATATACCGCTCGACCGTAGTGGCTATCAAGGAACGCTCCATGGTCAAAAAGCGCCGGTACCGGTCCAGAATTACGCTTGCAGGGCCTTCCCCCACAGGCGCCTCAAGGGGAGGAGCTAGCTTCAGTCGATGGAGATAATCAAGGATCGGACGCAGGGTCATGTGCGTCTTGTGTCTAGCGAAGCCTGCGGATCTACGGTCGCGTAAGAAACGATCCGCCAGTCGGAATGACAGATCGCCCGCGGTTAATTCCTGAGCCTGCAGCCAATCGCTCAGATCGGCAAACAGTCTCTTCTTTCTGTGAACGGTACTTGGTGGGTATCCTTGCTGCAGCAGTTCGCCTTCAAAGCCCTGCAAAAGGGCGTCGCGTGAGCATACGGCCGGTGTTTCGATGGGTTTGACCAACATGAAAACTCCTCTTCTAGGTTTGAAAGAGGAGACCGTAGCACGTGGTCAAACGTCTCTGATTATGCCGACTCCATCGCGGCGATTCCCGCCCCACAGACCGGGTTGCCAACACAGGTCGGCATAATCCGGACGTCGGCATAATGCGGCTGCCACTTCGTCAACTTGGCGATCTCGGCCGCCGTCGCCCCCTCCTTGCGCCGGAGCAACTGGATCACGGCGGCCTTCTTCGATCCATCCCGCGCCTGCGATTTGCCGTTGGCCTTGGCCGGTTTCGTGGCCGTTTCCTTTCGGAGCGTCGGGGCCGCCTTCTTGCCCGTTTTGGCCTTGGGTGCGGCCTTCTTCTGGGTGGCCCTGGTGGTCGCCTTGGCGGGCGCAGGCGTAACGGCGGCGCCCTGTGGCGTAATGGCGGCGGTTCCTGCGGCGGTGGTCGTATCTGCGTTGGTCATTTGGTTTCCTCTCGTTCTGCTCCCGTTTGGAGCACCTCATTCATCGAGCGGGGGCCGTCGAAAGGCAAGCGGAAACCCGCTTATACCAAAACAAATTTGTATAAAAATGATTTATAATCATATTAGGTTCCGTTATGGGCAATGTGCCAGCCGAAGTCAGTGCGTACCTCAGCAGAATCGCGAAGAACGCGGCTCAGAATCTGTCGCCGGAAGCCCGACATCTGCGCGCTCGCGGTGCAGCCGAAGCCCGTTGGGCGCGGGTGCGCGTTCAAGCCGGTCATGTCGGGGTGACGCGCCATTGGCCCGGAGACGGAGAAGGAGAACCAGCCAAATGAGAGGACATGATGCGGTAGCGGCTACCGCGCACCGGGAATCCGCAAAGGTTGCGGACAGGCCCATCAGCACCAAGGAATGGTGTCAGCGGATCATCGGCCTGCACGGCGAACTTGAGGACACGGTGAAGTCGCTCGAAGAGAAGGTCGCCGCCCGCCGCGCCGCCGCGGGCCAGTTGCATTTGGGTGTTGGCAGCTCTCCGGCAGAAGTCGAAAAACTGGAGGCCGAAGAGCGCAAACTGGAGCACCAGGCCGACGCGCTGCGGTCGGCAGTGGAATACGGCGAGGCCGAAATCCGCCGCATCGAAAGCGAGGAACGCCACGCGCGGTTGGAGGCGCAGAGGCAGCGCCGTCAGGCGGTGGCAGAGCAAATCCAGACGGAAGCCGTCGCCGCCGACCGGCTGCTGGTCGAACTCGCCTCGCGGTTGCAGGCCATCAAGGGTCTGATCAGGCAGTATCAGGGTGAAGGCGGGGTCTTCCACCGCTCCCTGGCGAGTTGCTCGGCGCGCGCTGCCCTCTACGCCGGGCTTCACGATCTGCTGGAGCTGGGACTCGTCGGCGGCACCACCCAGCATTGGGCTCCGCTGAGCCAGCAGCTTGCTGGCCTGGCGGTGGTGCGGGGCGCGGAACTGGAGGCGGCGCCCAAAGCGCCGACAGCGGCGTGAACCACCTCACCCACGTCGCCTCTCGGTTCGTCAACACGCCTCTGATGATTCACCCGCCCAAGCTGGACGTGATCATCAGGGCGCTCGGGCCGCGCCTCGGCATCAACCCCGACGCGGTGCAGGGACAGCACATCACCACGGACTGCACGGCCACGCTCATGTCGCGATACGGCAGTGCCGGTGAGGAGCGCGACTATTCCGTGATCGACGGGATCGCCGTGATCCCGGTGCAGGGCACGCTGCTCAAACGGGCGTCGTTCCTGTCGGCGTGGAGCGGGAGCAGTTCCTACGAGCAGATCCAGCGTCAAGTCGGGAACGCGGTTGCCGACGCGGCGGTCTCCGCGATCCTGCTCGATGTCGACTCGCCTGGTGGCGAGACTGCCGGGTGCTTCGATCTGGCCGATTACATCTTCTCGGCGCGGAACCAGAAGCCAATCTGGGCCGTGGCCAACGACCTTGCCTTGTCGGCGGCGTATGCCATCGCCAGTTCGGCCAGCAGGATCTACCTCAACCGAACGGGCGCGGTGGGCTCCATCGGTGTGTACGCGCTGCACATGGACCAGTCGGGCTTCAATAAGAACCTCGGTGTCAGCTACACCTATGTGTTCGCCGGGGAGCGCAAGGTGGACGCCAATCCGCACGAGCCGCTGTCGGAGCGGGCGCAGTCGGATATCCAGAGCGAGGTGGACCGCGAGTACGGAATCTTTACCGAGACCGTCGCGCGGAACCGTAACGCCAGCCAGGAGAGCATCGTTGCCACCCAGGCGGCGGTGGTATGGGCCGAGAACGCGATCCCGCTGCTGGCGGATGAGATGGGCACTTTTGAGGACGCCTTGGACGCTCTGAGCGCCGTGCGCCGGTCGGCCAAGTCTTCCGGTGTGAAGACCGCCGCCCGGAGACAGGCGCAACCGTCCAGCCTGGCCAGGGTCAGCCAGGCACCAGAAGGGAGAATCGAGATGCAGGTGAAAACGTTCAAAGAGATCGAAATCGAGGCGGCGCGCGATGCGCAGGCTCTCAAGTTCAGGGGGGCCAGCATGCCCGGCCTGTACGTGCCCGGCGCTACAGCCGCCCCGACCAAGGAGCGGGCCATCGCCTCGTACTACGAATGCAACCCCGAGGCGTATGCCGAATATCGCCGCCGGCATAATGCCCAAGCCGTGATTGCCACGCTGGAAGCGGCAGGGATTCGCCTGGCGCGGTAGCGATCTCCGGGTTCGGCGCGGGCCTTCGGCCTCCCGCACGCGGACCCGGCAGATAGGCTGGCCGGTCCTTTTCCCGCGCGGAGTTTTCCGCGCGCGGCGGCCAGGAGGGCGGTCCTGGGCGTCTCCTTCGCCAACACCCGCCCCGCGGTTCCCTTCCGTCACCTCAAGCGTTTAGCTTGGAATCAATCACGCCAGGGTGGGTCGGACCTACAGAATGTGGCGCGGGAAATAAACAAATACCATGGCGGCCTCGCTTGACACCACTCGCAACGTGCTTCAATAGTCTGGCACCATGGCCGCCTCAGTTCGGAAATTCTGTCGATCATATTGGATTGCCGTCCAGCGGAGTAGCATAGACAAGCGGGCACGTTCTTATGCCGCTAAGGCGACCTTCTTCACGCTTTACCTGCTAGCATACGCAGCATTCATCGCCTACACCGCATCTGATGGCTGGACGGGTGCGTTCTACACTTTCATATTTGCGAGCGGAACCGCAGCGGCGATCATGATGCGACGATGGCACAAGAAGCAGGACGAGATTCTAAACACTTCCCTGACTGGCCACCAGCGGCTACGCCCTCAAGAGTTGGCCGACATTTGCGCGCCAGTACGCACGTACCTGCACGAACGGGCACTCATAGTCGCGTCGCTATTGGCTCGTGGTGGAAGTGAGGTCTATTTGGCGAGTCAGGACGGAACCGGAATGACAGAGCAGGTGATCACGCGGCAGGTTCAGAACTGTTTCTTGCGAAACCATGGCCTTTGGACGAAGCTGGAACAACCCGAGTTCGAACTGGCGAGCATAGCGGATGGCCAATGGAGTACGACGCAGCGGGGCCGTGTCGTGGAGTGGTGCGAGCAACTGCGATTGCTCCGTTGGGTTCTCGGATTTGATGCGGAGATAGTCCCCCTCGCTCATTTTCCAAAGCTGGATTTCTCGATGACTGTAGAACTACTGCGGGATCAGGTAACAGAGCGAGGTAAGCAGGGGGCCGAGTCTTGGGAGGTGCGCATGGAAAGGGAGGTCGCCCTCCAGTACGCGGCTCGTATCGTTTCGGAGATGAATGCGCGAGGACAGATCCAGAACGACCCAGGAATCGGTGATTGGGCAGACGAGTTTCGCACGAAATCTCTCGGCCCATCAACCGACTATCTGGCCGGAGCGAGAACAATAGCCGATCTGCGAGACGATGAGCTTCGGCTTCTGGGCTTGTTAGCTGTCGCGCGTGAGCGATACGCCGCCTATCTCGTGGAGCAGTTGAATGCCTCAAACCCGTTTGCATTTTCCGAATGGCAGACGGAACAGCAGAGCTGATAGCTCTGGCACGCGCTTTAGTAAACCGTAGGAGTTAATCTGGAAGCTTGAACAAGAGGTCCACCACGGTGGTTGCCTCACGAGGTTGTCCCCGAAAGACAACTGGCTTGTAGCGCCACTGCTTGACTGCCGCGGTTGCCGCTGCGATCAATTCGCGCGGGCCGCTGATTTCCTTGGTCTCTTTGACGCTCCCGTCCGTATCAATCGTGATGCTAAGGGAAACGGTTCCCTGGACTCGCGCTGCCTTTGCGTCGGCAGGGTATTCCGGCGGCACGAGGTTAATCAGGTATTTTGTGGCTTCCTCCGGTTCGAGGTTGATCTTTGGGCGCAGGGTGACGGTTAACACCGATGCGGGAGCAGCAGGGCCCACCGCGGGCTTCGGTTCGGGCGGATGAACGTCACCGGAATCGCGAAAGGAGGTGTAGACGCGGTAGCGAAAGTAGTCCTCACCCTTTATGAAGACCACCTTGCCCGTGGCCGCGACTGGCCCGGAAGCACCGGAGGCTGGCGTGAATTTCCAGCTAGAGAGGCTCTTGGTGAGGACAGCCAGTGAGGTCGACTCCCTGCCTTCGAGAGCCTGAATGTCGCGGACTTGCCCTTTGGGGTCGACTGTGAACTCGAACAATACGATCTCATCTCCTGGTTCTCGTTCGGACGTAGGCACGGCACCGGATTTCAACACGGGGTTGGTAACGCCCTCGGTATCTGAGAACATCATCGGTCCTGCACCCCAGAGGCGAGATCGCGGGGTCATGCCGAAGTCCCGGCCAGTCAAAAATTCAACATCAACTGGCGCCCCATCCTTCTCGCCGGGCTTGAACCGTGTTTTCTTGAGGCAATCGACGGCCAATTCGTCCATACCGTATCCAGCGGATTTAATAACCCGCACGTCGCGAATGGCTCCTTCGGCAGTTACAACCAGCGAGAGAGTAACGTTACCTTGAGCTCGCAGTCTGCGAGCAAGTTCGGGCATTTCGCACGTCGGGAAGTACATCATTTTCGGTGCGGACACGCCGGTTCCGACGTGGTACAGGGGCGCGTTTGCGGAGGACGGCACCTGCGCGTAGAAGAGCGCGGTCAGGAGAAGAAGGAGCATGACAGTATAAGAGTAACGCGAGGACATGGCGGTGGTGACTGTGCAGTTTTGGCCGGCTTTCGATTTGCGTTGCTCTATCCGAAAACGGCGCTGCTGGAAACTACACAGCGCCCGTCCTGTTCGGGCGGGCATCTTCGACGAACCCTTACTCTGGGAGGTGTGGTGCTGCGTTCCTGAGTGCCGCTAGGAGGTTTGCCCCCCTTTATAAGCTGTCGGAATCGCTGCAATTGCATTGGCAAGCCAACTCTCACCATCGGGCGTTTCGCTTCAAGTTGAACGCCTTATCGCGATTTCTGCCCGATCCACGCTCGAAGCAAGCAAGACCCCACCCGCTATCGCGCACACTTTCGCACTCCTGTGTCCGATAATGGATTCGTGCACGCCATCGCTTGCCGCAGCTTCGGTCTGCTATCGATTTTGGTGTTCGTATCTGGGTGGGCCGGCGCTCAGGTGCAAGTTCGCGAGATCACAATCCGTTCCGGCTGGGGCGGCCTCGGGACACCGAAGGATGAATCCATTTCGATTCGCAAGAAGAATGGAACACTGGTATGCAACGGCAAACGAGTGGACGAGTCTAAAGTAAACGCCTTGATAGCCGCACTGAAAGCTTCGACCATTTCTGCGCCGGACCCTGCAAATGTCGGGATCACACCCGCGTGGCTCGATGAGCAAATCGCCGATCAGAAAGGCCGCTTCCGGATGGAGGTTGCTAGGGCCACCGCAAGCCAGCGAGCTCTGCTCGCCGAAACACTGAAAGATCGTCAGAAAATCGCGCGAATCGTCCCTAGACTATTCAACTACGTAAGGACGGACGATTATCCAAGGGCTACCGTGGAGGTGACCCTCGATGATGGCGCAAAACTGAGAGCGGAAACGCACTCCTATTACCCGTTCATGCTTCCCTGGTCGGTTGGACCGCAGGGTGAACAGAGCTACAACGCAAATATCTCCAGGGCCGTCGCCGACCTGCTTGGGAAGAAGTCGCCCAACAGGGACCGCTTGCGTGGCTCGACCTTCGCTTATGAACTCGTGGAAACCACCAAGCGTTCCGTCGAACGCGAATGGAATCTGCTTGGTTCCGAAGATCGGGCCGGCGACACCCTGGCTGCACTTAGGACGCGCTACGAGGTGGTGGCCTCCGAAATAAACCCATACCATCACCCGGAATACGGAACGGCCACGTACAAGGGTGAACCGGAACAGATAAATCTCCACGCGACACTCCGCAAATCTTCTTTTCCTCCGGGTGTCAGCGTGGCGCTCGTTCTCCAGCAAGTGCAAGGTAAAGTTGAGGGCGCCGAGCGCTTTCTCGCCAGCGCAGAGAAGTATGAGAGCCTCGTGCTATCGGTGCCGTGGCTCAGCCAGTACATCAAGGGCAATCCGCGCGTTGCGGTCCGTATCTCGTACGTTCAAGACCGTTCGTTCGGGGACAAAGCACTTCGGACGTTCGCCGCGGATATGCAGTTCCGAGACCGATCGGACCTCATTGAGCAAGTGCGTGCGCAACAGGAGGATATTGTTCTCCTCATCGTAGGCAATACGTACTCGGAGACGTACTGGATTCTTTTCCCGGACAAGCACATGCTCCTTTGGCGCTTCGGTGGTCCGTCTGGGCTACTCAAGTGGACCGCTGCTGATTTCGCAGCGGGAGAATGCGCTGAATACAAAATGAACTATGGTGGCTGCTCCGGCCGAGAGATTACGGCTGATGGAGTACTTGCAGCAGAGCGAACACCGCGGGATCAGGTATGCATGGCGGCAAATCGTACAAAGGTTACCGCTCTGGCCGTCGTCGAACCGCTGTTCCCAGTGGAAGAACACGGGCGAGGCGGTTTCATCGACAAGACTGGCAGGATCGCGATCCCGCTCTGCTTCGACGCCGTTGGCGATTTCTCCGAAGACTTGGCCCGTTTTGAGCGAGATCAAAAGTGGGGCTTCCTCGACAAGAACGGCGCAGTGGTCATTGAGCCACGGTTCCCGTGGGCCCAAGAATTTTCCGAGGGATTGGCGCGCGTGCAGATCTCCGGTTCTCGGCTGGGCCCCAACGCCAAGTGGGGGTTCATCGACAAGACTGGTGCCATCGTTATCGATGAACGGACGGACCCGAGTTTCGGCGAGCACACCAACATCGGAAGCGACAGCGCGGAGAGTGCCTTTCACGATGGCCTAGCTTTGATCGATGTCCAAGGGAAGAAGGGATACATCGATAGAACCGGCAAAGTCGTAATTGCACCACAGTTTACGTATGCCTATCCCTTCTCCGAAGGTTTGGCAGCGGTTACCAAGTCTGCTTCCGGCGACGATGGCTGGGGCCATATCGATAAGGCGGGACGATGGGTGGTGGAGCCGAAATTTCAGTGGGCGAGCTCATTTTCTGATGGATTGGCCCCGGTAAACCGGACCGGAAGCTGCGGTTATGTTGATGCACGTGGCACGATGGTTCTGCAGCCCAAAGTCTCACCTGGTGACGCCGATTGCGCGACGGTATGGGGTGACTTCGTCAATGGCCTTGCCAGATGGAAGTTCGGAAACAAATACGGCTTCATCGACCGCAGCGGCGACACCGTGATCACGCCCAAGTATGACCTCACCTTTCATTTTTCTGAAGGATTGGCGGCAGTGATGGTGGGCGGCAATTGGGGTTACATCGACACGTCCGGCAAGATGGTGATCCAGCCGATGCCGTTAATGCGCGCCGAAGATTTTCATCACGGGCTCGCGTTCGTCTCTACAAAAGACGGGAAGTACGGTTACATCGACACGTCGGGCAAGTACGTGTGGACTCCGACCCTGCTGTACCGAAATTAAAGCAGCCTGCGCTCGTCAGGCTTGGAAACATCTCCGAGCTTCGTTGCGTCCCTCTACGGTCACTTTTTCGGACGATCTGGGTTGACGCATTTCTCTGGGCCGGCCCACCTGTGGCCACGGGGGGGCGCACCGCCAATTCCCCTGCCACCACACCTCCACCCGGCCAAGCCGGGCGCAACGTGCGCGCTCCCTGTCATGGTCGTTCTCCTCCACTGGACCGTGCCGTCGATGATCCTTCCGCCGGTGTCGAGCCACACCGGCCTATCGGCTGGCACCGCGGCCATGCCGACTGCGTGGTTGCTGCCAACGCCCCACACCAACACCTCCGCAGATCGCGCGGACGCTTCCCGGTGATGTACCCGAGGCCGTGCGTGCGGCGGTTGCCGCCCGGATCGAAAAGCTGAGCAGGATGAGCGTGAAGCAACTCCGCGCTGAATATCTCTCTGTATTCGGTAGCGAGCCGCCGACGCACCACCGGCAGAACCTCTATCGACGGATCGCCTGGGAAATTCAGGCGCAAGCCGAGGGACGCCGTCTGTCGGAAGAAGCGCGGCAGTATGCGCTCAAGCTTGCAGCGGACACGGAACTTAACCGGCGCATCGCGGACGCTCTCAAAAAGCGCCGGGCTGGCGAACCGCAGCACGCCGCTCAGGCCGGTCCTTCCGATGCTGCGCCCGCCAAAGCTCCGGCCGCTGAGCCCCCGGCCACCGAGCCTGCGGTGCGAGGCCGCGATCCTCGGCTGCCGAATCCCGAGTCATTCCTAATCCGGAAGCACGGGTCGAAACTGGCCCGCGTGAAAGTGCTGGAATCCGGGTTCATCTACGAGCGCAAGGCGTACAGCACGCTTTCCGCCGTTGCCCGGGCCATCACCGGCGAGCACTGGAACGGATTCCTGTTTTTCGGGCTCGGCAAAAAGCCGAAAGCATAAAAGGCGCCCGCCGATTTCACCAGCCTGCCAAAATGGAACAGGCGGCCCTGCCCCCGCCACGCCAACACGATGCTCGAAAGCTCAAAAGCGATTACGACCTCCAGGCGGTTCGAAGCCCTGCGGAAGGCGGACTCTTCCATTGAGAAGGTAATCGCCGACGCGGAGGTGCGTTTCCGCGATCGGGAATTGGAGAGCGACTGGTCTGGCCAGCCAATCGAAAAGGAGCCGCCCTCGCCGAGGCCGCCCTGGTGGAAGGCGGGGATCGAATACGCCGCCCCCATCACTGTGGCTTACGCCCAAGCGGAGGCGCGGACGGCAACCGATCCGGTGGGGTTCGAGTTGTTCACCGAGAACGCGGTCGCGGTGGTCGCGCAGGAGACGTTCTTCAACAAGCTGGACTCCTATGCTCGCGATCCTGGTAACGCCCTTCGCCTGCGCACTGTGGATGTATTCGCAAGCGATCTGCAATCGGCAATACAGCAGCCCCTGAAGAAGCTGCATCGTGACGTGTGGAAACGGCGGGCGGAATCGAGCCAGGGGCCCGAGGCGGGTGTGCCCGCTCCGGTGATCGATGTGGATTCCAACCCCGCACCGGCCACCAGCACCACCACCACCAAGTCAAAGAAACGCAGGCGACCGCCCCATCCAGAGCCGGAGACGCTGTTGGCTGGGAAGACGGCGGTCACGTTCGACACCGCCGCCGAAGTGCTCGGCATGACCGTGCGCCGGGTGCGGGCACTGGTGGAGGAGCAAAAGCTCAAATCGCTCGGCGCGGGCCACAGCAAGAAGATCGAAGTGTCCAGCCTGCGGAAATATGCGGGCCTTTTCGAAATTCGGAACAATCCGGAACAGCACGGAACGTAGCGGAACAATAAACCTATTAATTTGAGCGGCTTACAGCTATGTTTCCTGTATGCCTAGCACGTTCTATTCGCCGTTGTGGCCGGATACGAAGGCGGTCCTGCGGCTCCCTTGCAGTATTCATACGCTCCGGTGGTGGCGGCGCATCGGGCGCGGCCCCGCCTTCGTCAGGATCGGCGGGCGCGTGTTCTACCGCCCGGAAGACATCGAATCCTGGTTGGCCTCCCGTCCGCGCGGCGGTGAGGTGCTCGACGGGGGGCAGGCGTGAATCCCCTCGAATTCCTGAAGCTCCTCTGGGGACAGAAGCTCGCCGCCCTGTTCATTCTGATCTGGACCCTGCGGGACAAGCGGTCGTGTTGGTTCCGCGATATCGAATCCGCCGCCACGTTTGTGGAATCCGTCCGCGGGCAGGACGTGTACATGGGGTTCGGGCTGAGCCCCGCCGATTATGGCCCGCACAGCCGCTGCGCCTCCGAAAACATCGCCGCCATTACCGGGGCTTGGGCCGATCTGGATCTCCAGTCTGACGCCCACAACAGCAAACCGCTGCCGCATACCATCGCAGAAGCGTTGAGCATCGTCCCCGCCGATTTGCCGCCGAGCCTGATCGTGCGGACGGGCAATGGCCTGCAGGTGTGGTGGCTGTTCAAAGAGCCTGAAGTGTTCTCCAACGCCGAGGAACGCCAGCGGGCGGCGTCGATCCTGGCGCGGCTCCACACGCTCCTGCGCGTGAGGGCTGCCGCAAAGGGATGGTCCTACGACAAGCTGGGTGACTTCGCACGGATCGTTCGCATCCCTGGAACCATCAACGCAAAAGATCCGGCCAGTCCGAAGGAGGTAGTTCTCCAAGCGGATTCCGAACGGCGCTACAACTTGGCGGATTTGGAAGAATACCTCGATGAGGCCGGGATCGACGATGGTCGTGCCGCCCGACGCGAAGCGGATGACCGGCAGGATCAGGACCACCTCACGATCAACCTGGACGCCGCCATCGAGCCACAGTTGCTCGAAGACTGGATGAAAGCCGATCCCCGCTTCAAAGACACGTGGCTCCGGCAGCGGCGTGACCTGAAAGATGTTTCTCAATCCGGATACGATCTGGCGCTCGCCAATTTCGGCGTGGACGCGGGCCTCGACCGCCAGCAGATCATCGACCTCATCGTGCAGCACCGGCGCATCCACGCGCAGAAGGCCCGCACGAAGCTCGATTACTACACCCGCACCATCGCAGCCGCAATGGATCGGCCGGGTGCGGTAGATCCGGTCAATGGGATCGCTGATGTCACGTCCGCCGATTCCACCGGGCAGCCGTCCGAGGTCAACGAAAACACCGCAGAGATCGGCGGCGGCCCCGATCCGGAGACCAAGAGAGCGTTGCTTTACGACCGCGTGTCCACCGCTCTGGGCGTTCGGATCGTTGGCCTCGTGAAGATCACGGGCCAGGACCCCAGCTACCACATGATGCTGGCCAACGGCTCCGTTATCGAGTTCGCGAGCTTCGCCAAGTTCACCAGCCAGGAGTCTGTTCGCAACGCCATCGGCGCGGTGACGAACCGCCTGGTGCCCAAGATCCGCCCGAAGGTCTGGGACCAGATCGCACAGGCCATGCTGGACGCGCTGGTCGAAAAGGCCGGCGGCGATGAGACCGATATGAAGGGCTCCACGCGCATCCACCTGCGCCGGTATCTGAGCCAGGTCGGCTTCATCGATTCGTTGGACAATCTCCCCACCAGCGCAGCGCTGCGGCCCACGGTGTTGGACGGCAAGATCGCCATCTCGGCGTCCGACCTCCAGTTGCACGTGGTAAAAACGACGGGACAGAACCTCAGCGTCAAAGCGATCACGTCCCGCCTGGCGGCGGTGGGCGCGGAGAGCATTCGGCCGCGCGGCGGCGCCTTCCGCGACCAGTCGCGTTGGGTCTTGCCGGTGGAGGATTTCCGGCCCGAAGATTACCGAGAGCAGAACAACGGCGGTTCCGATGCACGGTAGCTCCGGCCCCAGTGGAACGCTGGAAGACATCGGCCAGCGCGACCACAGCGTCACGTCCGAATACCGGATTTACGGGGTTCCTGGCGCGGGCAAAACGACCGCGCTGACCCGCCAGATCCGCCGCGCCGTGGAGAAGTACGGCCCCGCCGCCGCGTTGGTGACGTCGTTCTCGCGCGCGGCGGCGGCCGAACTCGCCGGGCGCAATCTCCCTCTGGATCGCGATCATGTGGCGACCTTGCACTCCTTTTGCTACCGCGCGCTGGAGCGCCCGCTGATCGCGGAAGCCAACGTCGACGAATGGAACCAGGCGAACCCTCACCTGCCGATCACGCCTGCCAGCAAGCAGCGGAAACTGGACGGGGAAGAGGTGGGTGACGATGCCGTAGAAAGCGGACGGGAGGGCGATAGCCTCCTCCAACAGTTGAACCGGCTGCGCGGCAGAATGGTGCCGGTGAGCGGATGGCCTTGCAGCGTGCGCCGGTTCGCTTCCCGCTGGACGGATTACAAACACGCCCGCCACCTGCTGGATTTCACCGATCTGATCGAAGTGGCAGCACAGAGCTTCGCGGTGGCGCCGGGGAACCCGTCCGTGATCTTCGCGGACGAAGCCCAAGACCTCAACCCGATGCAGTTGGGGCTGGTCCGCAAATGGGGCGCGAACGCCGCCTACGTCATCCTGGCCGGTGATGACGACCAGACCATCTACTCGTTCACCGGCGCGGTGCCGGACGCGATTCTCGATCCGGATATTCCCGGTGATCACAAAATATTCTTGAAGCAGTCGTACCGGGTGCCCCGTGCCGTTCACCAGAGTTCCGACCGGCTGATCCGCCAGGTGACCAGGCGCCAGGAGAAACCGTATCTTCCTCGGCCGGAAGATGGTGCGGTGGAGCGCATCTCCACGGGCGGCTACAAATCGCCGGAGTACTACATCCTGAAATCCGCCGTCGAGCACATCGAGGCCGGTCGGACCGTGATGTTCCTGGCCGCATGTACGTACATGCTGACGCCGGTGATTGCGGTCTTACGGAAGAACGGCATCCCGTTCCACAACCCGTACCGGAAGTCGAACGGGTTCTGGAATCCCGTTCGGCTGGCGTCTTCGGGTTCGAGTGCAAACCGTATCCTGGCCCTGGTGGCCGCGCACCCGGAGTACGGCGGCAATCTCCACTATTGGACGTATGGCGGTCTGGCCTCGTGGACTGAGTGGCTGGCTGGAGGCCATATCTTGAAACCCGGCGCGGCGCAGAAAATCATGAACACCAAGCCCACGACCCCGGTCATGGTGGGCGACTTGATCGACGTCTTCCAACCGGAAGCGTTGGATTCGCTGATGACCGCCTATGAGGGCGGCAGCCGGGAACTCGTCCAGTGGTGGCGCGGGCGCGTTGGTGCCGCCTTCCATGGCCGTGTTCAGTTTCCCGCCGACGTTGTGGCGCTGCACGGGCCGCACGCTCTGCTCGATACGCCGAAGGTCGTGGTGGGCACCATACACTCGGTCAAGGGCGGCCAGGCCGACGTCGTGTATCTATTTCCGGATCTCAGTCGTTCTGGTGATGCAGGTTTCAACCAGGGCGGCGCAGATCGCGATGCCGTCATCCGGCTGTTCTACGTGGGCATGACCCGCGCCAGAGAGAAGCTGTACATCTGCCAGCCGGAGTCCTTCAGCCACATCAGGTTCTGATTTTACTTAGCGCGCGAACTTACTCCAATCTTACTCGACGGGACGGCTTGATTGATTCAGGAGAAAGAAGGTACGGTTCAGGCCCTGTTGGGAGGCCTGAAATTGAAAACACGAGTACAACATCCAACGATCAAGGTGCGGACGGATCGTCCAGGGCATCCATTTTTCTTCCGGTATTGGGCCGATGAGCTGCAGCCGGATGGCACGTTGAAAACGTTCCGCAGGTACTGCGAACTCGGCCCGAGCGTCGGGACGGATAAGATCACCAGGAAGCAGGCCGAGTTGAAGCGCGACAACGTGCTCGCCCCGTTGAACAACATGACGGTGGAGGCGATGGTCGCGGACGGTCTGGTCCAGATGGAGAAGTTTGTCGAGCGTTTCAAGACGGCGCACGTGAACGCAGAGGCCAGTGGCCGCTATCTCCTGAAAAAGCCGACCCGCGACAAGTATGTGCTTCACCTGGATCAGAAGATCCTGCCCAAGTGGGGCAAGAAGCGGTTGTGCGAGATCCGGCCCGATGAGGTGCAGCAGTGGCTCTTCGAAACCTGCGATAGCTGGTGGGCGATGCATGACTTGAAGGGCCTGCTCTCCACGATCTACTCCAAGGCACGGGATTGGGGATACTGGCCGGAGGACAAGCGTGACCCCATCTCGAAAGTGGATATCGGCCGGAAGTGGGCAGTCCGGCCGCAGCGTATCCTCTCGCCCGAGATGACGGCGGCGGTGCTAACCCGGCTCGATGATCCGAACCGCCTCATCTGCGAGACGTGCATCGACACCGGGACGCGCATCTCCGAGGTGACCGGCCTGAAGCTGAAGCACGTGGACCTCGAGCGTGGCTGCATCCATATCGAGCAGCGCAACTGGCGCGGCGATATCGACTCCCCCAAGACGTTGAGCAGCAAGAGGACGTTGGCGCTGGGGAATCTCGTGACGCGCTACAAGGCGTGGATCGCGGGGCTGAAAACGACCAACCCGGAGGCGTGGATGTTTCCCAAGCGCGGCGACCGCAGTTCCCCAATGTGGGATTCCGGCGTCCGGCAGGCGCTCAAGAAGGCCGCCGAGGGCGAGAAATGCGATTTCGAGGGCTTCGGGCCGCACTCGCTCCGGCGCGCCAGCATCACCTTGCGGCAGGAGGTGGGTGGCAGCGCGATTGAGGCCTCGAAGGTGGCTGGCCACTCGAAGGTCAACATGACCGGCGAGTACACCTTCATCCAGTTGAAGCGCCAGGACGAGTTGACGCGCAAGATGCAGGACCTGCGCGGCGCGGGCTCCAGCGATCAGGCTGTCGCCGACACCAGCGCGGAGAATCTGGCCGCCGAGCCCGCCGCGTAATCTACCGAGGCCCGCGTCATCCCCGGCGCGGGCCTCTTCCCTCCTCCCTACATCTCATCCACATCCAGAACTGGAAATCGGGCCGCGCTCGGAGGCTGGCCACATCGACGCGGGGGAAGTGACCACCTGGCGCTCAGACTTGACCACCTGGGTTCAGATGCCGGCGGGTAGCACCCTGTATAGCGGAGTCGAAATTCTCTCCGCACGATTAAATCCACATGGCGGTGACGACCGCGCGTGAAGGCAATCGGAAGGCCGGATTGTGTGGAGTCAGGTTGGTGTCGGCACGGTGGCCCCGTGGAGTCCACCCGCGTTTTGGCGTCCGTTGGCGTCCAAGTCTTCGTCGCGTAAGTCTTGTGTTTCTGGTAGGATTGCCTGTAAGTGATTGAAAAGTCTTACATGGCATGGAAGAGGTCGTGAGTTCGAATCTCACCAGGTCCACCAAACTAAACCTTAACAAAACATAGAGATACAAGATTGATTCGGAAGGCGTAGTGTCCACAACCGGCCACCGGGTCCGTTTGGGGTCCAACTGGGGTCCAAAACGACCAGATCCTCTTGATTGCTCTTGGGGATAGTGGACCCCAATCAGTCCCACGTTTCGCCTTTTTGTTTCCATGCGTTTGGGAGTGTGGGGACAATGGGGACAGTAAATCGCTGCTGTCGTCGTCTTCTTCGTAGCACGACGAAGTCGTCGGTTTCTATATATGGAATCCCAAACCCACCACGGTCCCGCCCGTTCGGCGTGCCAGCGCCCATTCTCAATCTGCGATAACTCCCGTTGCCGTAGTAGACTCTGGTTGTGGAACTCGGTCCGATGCGTCGCTTGTTGCCCACCCTGGCGCGATTGATTCTAAAGCAAATAAAACGCTTGCAGTCGATTCTGTTCTCTGCGACATTGTGGCTGGCAGTAGATCAGTGCGGTGAGCGGCGACCGTCGTGAGACAGGGCGTTACGCACCGCGAATAAGCCGGTGCTTCCGGCAGCAGTCAAGAGCATGCAGGCGGTTGCAACGGCGGGAGACATGGGAACCAACGATGATCGTTCCATCTTCCAAGGTTCTCGCTTACTTCCATCCGGCCGCCACTTCGATTCAACTCTGCGATCAGGTTGGGAATCCGTGCCGGCAAAGCACGATTGAGGAACGCGGGCGGACTTGCCGAATACGGCGACGTCGAATATCCAACGCGGCTATCTCTGCAGGGAAAATACACAGTGCGTTGAGGCAGCGTCAATAAATACCTGGAAGCAGCCGCCACGTTCGTGCCCGGTAGCTCTCGTATTCAGCGCCAAAGTGTTCCGCCAACAGGCGTTCCTCCGATCTGATGCGAGCCAGCAAGGGTATAAGAAAGAGAGCAGTAATGAGAATGCCCACTCCCGCCCGAAATACGAGTGCCCACCCCAGTGATGCTACGAGCAGACCAAGATAGCTGGGATTGCGAACGTAGCGATAGATCCCGGTCGTGACGAGCTCATGTTCACTTTGAATTGCAACCAGCCCGCTGAAGCGCCGTCCAAGCACGAACACCGGCCATAGCCGCACGATGCTGCCTACGACGAGGAGCACGACGCCGGTCCAGCGGGCGGGATCGCCGTCGATGGTCCAAAAGTCACGGCGATCCGTGTACGCGGAAAAATACGCGAGCAGGATCGCGAGCACGCTGAACGCGCCAAGCACCCATCGGTTACCGCGATCCTCGCGCTCCCCCGAGCTCAGATTGCCGTGGGTGAACAACGCGGCCACGCCCATGACGAGCGCCAGGGCCGCGGTGACGACAAATGGCGGGTGGGAGAAGAACGCGGCAAACCCGCCCCAGCCGAGAATGGCCAGCCCGAATTGCACCAGGATGCTGAGGAGCCCCGCGAGTAAAACCTTCATCGTGCCAATCCGTCCTTAGAGCGCCTACCCCTCATGATGACACTCCCGGCCGGGCGGCGCCCGCCAGTTTCGTCAGTTGCCGTGCGCGAGCTCAGCCATGCACTACAATGTCGTGTGTGAGGGCCGGGGGCCCGTTGACGACGGCCGAAATCGAATGGAGATCCTCAGCATGGTTCGCCGCTTGCTCGGAAGCAATCCCGAGCTGAGGCCGCCCGTGGCCGGGTTGTCGAGCGCCCCGGATTTCTTCCCCACGCTCGACCGGTTTCAGCGCGATGCGCTTCGCAGCCTGCGCCGCCGATACCGGGAGCCGGGGCTCGAGCCCTTCTGTAAACTGGTGGCCCTGAAAGCGGCCAACGCCTTTGCCGCGGATTATCACTTCCGGAACCGCCACGGCATCCTGATCTCGCGTCCGATGCAACTGCAAATGGATCCGACCAGTGCCTGCCACCTGCAATGCCCGAGCTGTCTGCACACCGCCAACACCGCCTGGGCGGCGCGGTTCGATTGGCCGCCGGCAACCCTGAGCGCCGCGGATTTTGACGAGTTCTGCAACCAATTCGGGCCTTTCGCCACCGGCATCGCTCTCTTCCGCGACGGAGAGCCGCTGCTGCACCCCCGGTTTCCGGAATTCGTGGCAATCGCCCGCAGCTATCTTCTTTATACGCTGACTTCGACGAGCCTTTCGATGCCGATCGACGCCGGGGCGTTGGTGGCGTCGGGGCTGGACCGTCTGGTTACCGCGATCGACGGCGCGAGCGCGGCAACCTACAGCCGGTACCGGCGCGGCGGAGACTTCGGCCTGGTGCTCGATAACCTGCGCGCGATCGTGCGCGCCCGCAGGGATCAATCGAGTCCGAAGCCGTGGCTGGTCTGGCAGTTTCTGGCGTTCGAACATAACGTGCACGAGATTGCACTCGCAGAAAAACTGGCGCGCGAGATCGGCATCGATCAACTGGTGATCTCGAAGCCGCATCCGGTGGCGCATGACGATCCTTCGATTCGGGTCGCCGCGTCGGCGCCGTTTGGGGAGACCCTCTTCACCCGGCATACGAACTTGTGCAGGGACGCGGACCGTGCGGCGGTCGCGCGCAACGCGGAGCGGATCGACCGGGTTTTCCATCAGTCGTGGGCCGCGCGATACCGCGAATCGCGCCGTGCGGAGAATGGGGCTCCGCCGGCGGGATCCCCGTGCAACTGGCTCTATTACAGCCTGACCATGGATGCCGCACGGCGGATTACCCCGTGCTGCCTGCCGGCGATGGGACCTCCGGAACCGCGCCTCCTGGTATATGCGAGGTTCCAGGGCAGCGTGGATGAGGTGGTCAACTCGCCCGGCGCGATGCTGGCGCGACGGCAATCCCGCGCCGGCCGCCCGTTAGAGACCGGTCCGGGTGGCTCGTCGCCTTACTGCCTGACCTGTACCGACCATCCGCGACCGCCTTTTCCGCCGGATGTCACGGGGTACCTGCGGTCGGTGGACGACCGGCGCGCCTTGCCCGACAGCGTGCACGCCGCGCTCGCCGGCTCGCCGCTGATGAACGCGCCGGAAGGTCACGGATGTTAGAATCGGCGTGAATGGCCCGCCTGGCGGCTTCGTCCGGCCCACCTCCGTTCCTTGCGGCAGCAAGCCTTCAACCGCCATGTTAAAAAGCCTGTTCGGCAAAACTCCGGCCGCGATCGAACTACCAACGGCTTCGTACGTCAACCTGGGCCGCAGCGGAGTCAAGGTTTCCCGAATCTGCCTGGGAACCATGTCGTTCGGCAGTCCGGAGTGGCAGGCGTGGACCATCGGCGAAGAGCAGAGCCGGGCGATCGTGCGCCGCGCGCTCGAACTCGGAGTCAATTTTTTCGATTCCGCGGATGTATACTCCACCGGCCTGAGCGAAGAGATTCTCGGCAGGGCCTTGGCGGATTTTGCCCGCCGCGACCAGGTTGTGCTGGCCACCAAAGTCAATGGCCCGATGGGCGACGCGCCGAACGACCGCGGCCTTTCGCGCAAACACATCCTGCACGCGGCCGAGGCCTCGCTGCGGCGCCTGCGCACCGATCATATCGACCTCTACCAGATTCACCGCTGGGATTACGAAACCCCTATCGAGGAGACGCTCGAAGCCCTGGACCACTTGGTGCGCGCGGGCAAGGTGCTGTATCTCGGCGCGTCCAGCATGTTTGCCTGGGAATTTTCGCGCGCGTTGCATTTATGCGAACAGCACGGCTGGAGCCGCTTCGTCTCGATGCAGAACCATTACAACCTGGTCTATCGCGAAGAGGAACGCGAGATGCTGCCGCTGTGCCGCCATGAAGGAATCGCGGTGCTGCCTTGGAGTCCCCTGGCGCGCGGGCTGCTGGCCGGTAACCGCAAACGGCATCGGGATGGCGTTACGGTGCGCGCCCGCACGGACGAGTACGCGCGCCGCCTCTATTACGAGGACCACGATTTCGCGGTGGCCGGGTGCGCCGCCTCGGTGGCGGGCAAACGCGGCGTCAAACCGGCGCAGATCGCTCTGGCGTGGCTGCTGAGCCGGCCGGGTGTCACCGCTCCGGTCGTGGGCGCGACGCGAGTGGAACACGTCGAAGAGGCCGTGGGCTCGCTCGGCGTTTCGCTCGAGCCCGCCGAAATCGCGCGCCTCGAATCCGGCTACCGGCCGCATCCCGTGCTCGGACACGAAGGGCCGCGATGAAGATCGCGCCGGCCGCTCCCGCGTTCGCCGCCGATCCCGACTATGTCACCACCCCGCTGCCCAAAATCCTGTGGATCGAGCTGACTTCGAAGTGCCCGTTCGATTGCATCTTCTGCACGCGCCGCACCAGATTCGGTGCGGGACGCAACCTGGATTTCGACCTGTACCGGAAGCTGATCGGCGATCTGGACGAGCCCGATTTCCTCGGCCTGAACTACTCGGGCGAGTCGCTCTATTATCCGAAGCTGACCGAGGCGATCCGGCTTGCCGCCGCGACTGGCGCCGCGACGGAACTGGTGACGGCGTTCTCCACCGTCTCCGTTCCGCTGCTGCGTGAGATCGTCGAGAGCGGGCTCGATCGCCTCGCGGTGTCTCTGCACACGATGGATGCCGTGCAGTATCAGGCAATCTATCGATTCGGCTCGCTCGATCTGCTGCGGCGGCGCATTGCCGATTTCCTGGAACTCAAAGCATCGCTGGGTGTCGAGAAGCCGCGGCTGGATTTCTGTTTCGTCGCTATGAGCGAGAACCTTCGGCAGCTTCCGGCGGTGGCCGCTTATGCGCGCTCCGCCGGCGTGCCCGAGCTTTCCATCCATCCGATCATCGGGCGCCACGTGGTGCCCCACGATTTTTCGGGCGAACTCGAGAACAACCAGCTTCGCTCCGGGTTCAAGCAGGAACTCCGCGCGGCCATAGACGCCGTGCGCGCCGCCGATCCCGCTTTCACGGTGAACGTGCTCAATCCCGACCTGGACCCGAATCCGAGGTTGAGCCATTGCCCCGGCTACTACTCGCCGCTGCTGCCGCCCGGAGCGCGGATCCATAGCTGCGACCAATCGCCGTTCGAGAGCGTACACATTCTGGCGACCGGGGACATGGTGGTGTGCGAAGCGCGCGACGAAGTTCCGATGGGGAATCTCGGCGGGCAATCGCTGCGGGAAATCTGGAGTGGAGAGCCATACCGGGAGTTCCGGCGCCGGTACACCGCCGGATCGATTCCGGAGTGCCGGTCGTGCGTGTGGAAGATGGCCTGTCTGCCCGGTCCGCTGCTGCCGTCGGTGGTGGCGGCGGAGGGCATGAGCCCACAACTGCTGCGCGGGTGGCACGGACACGACGGCGGCGGCATCGTCTGGAGCAGGAAGCAGGCCCTGGTAGCGCTGGGGAACCCGCGCCGCGCGAAACGCCTGCGGATCGCCGGAATCCTGCCGCACACGCCCGGCGGCCAAGGCAACCGCCTGACGGTGATGGCCAACCGGCGGCCGATCGGGAGCATCCGGAACGACTCCGCGGCGTTCACCAGCTTCGATACGAAACTGTCGCTCGCGGAGCGGCCGGACCCCCTATATGTGGAACTCGGGACGTCGCACCTGTTTCGTCCTTCGCTCTACTCCGCGAGCCCCGATTCGCGCGACCTGGGAGTCGGGCTGATTCGTATGGAGGTGTGCGGCTGAAATGCCATGGCGCCGCGCCAAACTTCTCTACGGCGTCCTTGCGCTGGCGGACGCTCTGGGCCGCCGGCTCCGAACCCGCCGCAACGCAGCCGCGCCGAGGATCGGCGGCTACCGCCCCGGGGTTACGCTCGTCATTCCGGAGCGGGCGAATCCGGAGGTGCTGGCCGCCTGCCTGGAAAGAGCCGCGGCGGCTTGCCGGGAATTGGCCGAGCCTTCGCAGATCATTGTGGTGGCCTCCGGTTCGCCACGGTCGGTTTACCGCGGGCTGATGCAGCAGCACCCGCGGGTCCTCTGGCTGTTTTCGGAACGGCTGCTGTGGTATTCCGGCGCGGTGCGGATTGGGCTGCGTGCCGCGCGCTTCGACTGGGTCTACCTGTTGAACAGCGATATGCTGCTCGACCCGATGGCGCTCGAAGCGAGCATGCAATGGCGTTCGCCCGAGATCTTCGCGGTGGCCTCGCAGGTCTTCTTCCAGGATGCGAGCAGGAGGCGCGAGGAGACCGGTTGGACGATGTTCCGCGCCGGCGCCGGCCCCATCCAAATCATGGACGAAGTGCCGGGCGACGACGTGACGGTTCGCGGGACGTTCTACGCCGGAGGCGGCGCGTCGTTGTTCCGGCGCGATCTGCTGCGCGCCCTGGCGCCTGGTTCCACCGTGTATGAGCCCTTCTATTGGGAGGACGTGGAGTGGGGCACGCGCGCCTGGCGGCTCGGTTACGCCAGCGTCTACTGCCCGGCGTCGAAAGCCTGGCACCTGCACCGCATGACGAATCGCCTGTTCTTCCGGGAGGCGGAAATCGACCGGATCCTGGCGCGCAACCGCGTGGTCTATTATCTGCGCAACGGTCCGCCGCTGCCGTCGTGGGCGGAGTTCGTGCAGATGCTGGCGGGCCTGGGCGAGGAGTCCCGGAGCGAGGTGCTCGCCTTGGACCGGATGGCACGGATGGTGTGGGGCCAACTGCAGAGTGCGCGGATGCCGGTCGATCTCGCGGCGCTCGGGCATGTGTGGGAGATGCAATACGGGCTGGTCGATCAGTGCGTGGGGAAGCGCTGAGAGCCGTTTGTCCCGCGCGATTCCGTTCGGCTGTTCCTTCCCGTATGCTGGAGCCATGACCAGGATAGGCTTGTCCCTAATCGCTGTCATCCTGCTGCTTGGTTCCGCGTCGGGACAGAATGCTCCGATGCTGGCCGGATCGGGTTACGATCTGCCAAAGTACCTGACTGTCGCACCGGGTCAAGTCATGACGCTTCAGGTTACAGGTCTGACAACCGTGCTGCCGTCGCCAGTGCAGGTCATTACAACTCCGCTTCCAACGGCTCTCGCCGGCATTTCCGTTGCCCTGACTCAATACACGCCGCAGAAAGTCTCGCTGCCCGTCCCCCTCATGGGAATCTCGCAACGGAACTATTGTAGCGATTCATCGTCCGCGTCGCCTGATTGTTTGATCACCTTCCTCACGGTTCAGGTCCCGTTTGAGTTAGTCGTCTTCGAGAATCCGATCACGGGAGGACCGCCCTGCCCTGTCAATGTCGGGGGCACCTGTCCTCAGACGGAAATTCAAATCTCGGAGAACGGTGTAAGTACCAGGGCATTCTCTGTAATGCCGGTTGGAGACAATATCCATATACTTACCGATTGCGATCTCAAAGCCTTTGCCAGCACTGCGTTTGCGATCCCTTCGCAATTACCGGGTCGTTCGTCCGCGATCTATCCGACGTGTCGACCTATCGCTACCCACGCCGACGGGGAGGCGATCTCGTATGCTTCGCCGGCCGTCCCCTCGGAAATAGTCGTGCTGTATGCGTGGGGAGTTGGCCCGACTCAGCCTGCGGTGAAAACAGGAGAGGTCACGCCCGCTCCCGCATCGCCGACCTGGGCCAACGATGTTCAGTTCAACTTCAGCCCCAATGCCGGTCCCTCCAAGCCGTATGCAGGCATTTTTCCCTTCACCTTCGAGTTTCACCCTCGTTTCATCGGTCTGGTTCAAGGTCAAATCGGGCTTTACCAGATCAACGTCAAACTCCCCGACGCCTTTCCGAGTGTTCAGCGGTGTGATCAGAGCGGCATCTACGGGATTCAAAGCAATTTAA
The DNA here is from genome assembly GCA_963794265.1 of Bryobacterales bacterium. Taxonomy (GTDB): domain Bacteria; phylum Acidobacteriota; class Terriglobia; order Bryobacterales; family Bryobacteraceae; genus CAWCDJ01. The sequence continues at coordinate 497,714 of CAWCDJ010000003.1, read as the reverse complement.
CAATCACCATTGGCGGCATCCATTCGTTCGATGGCGCGGCGATTTGTTCGATCCAGCCGGGAGCGTAACCCGTTCGTCCACACCGAGGGGGTAAACTACAAATTATGCGAAAGTGTACGTTTGGCACCCTCCTGCTGGGTGCGTTTCTAACCTGTGCCGTCGCCCGGCCCCAAGCCAGCGAGTTTGTCGGACGCTGGGATTTCAACCTGGCGCCGGGTCCGCTTCACGCCGCGTGGCTCGGCATCACGGAAAGCGGCGGCGGGCTGGAGGTCTGGTATCAGCCGACCGGCGGCAACGTTTTCCAGTTGAAGGATGTGAAGGTCACCGGTTCGAAACTTCTGCTGACCGTCTCGGCGGCGGATAAGGCCAGCAAGCGGCCCAAGGTCACCTGGGAACTCGAGGCTTCGGGCGGCAAACTGACGGGACTCGAAAAGCGCGGGAAACGCTCCACGCCCATCACCGGCCTCCGCGCCCCGGAACTGAAGCGCGCCGAGCCCGGCGAGTGGACTGCTCCGGAGCCGCTGCTGAACGGCAGGAATCTCGACGGATGGGAACCCATCGGCAACCCTGCCAACAGCCACTGGGTGGTGAAAGACGGGCTGCTGGTCAACCAGGAGCACGGTGCGAACCTGAGGACCACCCGCACGTTCAACGATTTCAAAGTGCATTTCGAAGTGAACTGCCCGGACGACGCCAACAGCGGGTTCTATTTGCGCGGGCGCTACGAAGTTCAACTGGAATACGAACCTCTCTCGTCCAACCCGCCCGAGCGCCGCATCGGATCCATCTATGGCCGCATCACTCCGAAGGAGATGCCGCGCAAGCCGGGTACCTGGGAGACGTTCGACGTCACGCTGGTGGGCCGCACGGTCACGGTGGTGCGCGACGGCGTGACCACCATCGATCACAAGGAGATCGCGGGAATTACAGGCGGCGCCCTGGATGCCGATGAAAGCGAGCCGGGCCCGTTCTATATCCAGGGCGATCACACCGGCGGGCTCCAATTCCGCAATATTACAGTCTCGGTCCCGAAGGATTAGTCGCGCCAATCACTGGCTCGCTTAGTGCTTCCTTGCCGCGCGCGCACGCGGTTCAGCGAACTGGCTGTGTGTGAGGATCGATTTCGAAAGCGCTAGCTTCCATCGTCCGGACTGAATCTGGGTGACCACGGAGTACAGGGTCACGTCATTCGCAATGCGATGGATATCGTCGTCCTGAGCCAGGGGAACGACGTTGTGGGAGATCCGGTCGACCCGCTTGTCGCGGCGGGAGAGGTTCTTCAGGTCCTCATACCGAAAGCCGTCATTGACGTAGGGAATCCCGTCTTCATTCGGGCACCTGACGAAACCCGGCGCTCTGGCTTCGTATTCCTCTTCCGGCGGCAGCAGCAACAGCCCATTGGCATCGATCAGCAGGAGCGTTCCATCCGTGCGCGATACTTTGGCGCGGATCTCCGCGGCGAACCCGTCATCGCGGAACTGGAAGACCGAAAAAAGCAAGCCGTTAAATTCGCGGTAATCCGGATTGGTCAGCGGGTGGCAAAGCGCAACCGTGGCGTTGCCATTGTACAGCGACTCGAAGCAATCGGAGATGAACGGCTTTCGCAGGCTGTTAGCCTGCCGGAAATACGGCCGCGGCGCGAACGTCTGAACCTCGGTTCGCGCTACGCGCAGTCTATCTTCGCCATCCAGCCCGGCGGGCGCAGCAAGAGCGATCAGCATACCCAGCCGGTCGACTAAGTACACGCCCTGGTTGCCGAATGCCAGCATCGACGGTTCGTTCTGAACGGCGTCCAAAACCAGTTGCGCTCCCTCGAATCTGCGTTCATCCCTCCGGAGCACCAGCGCGCGGCATTGTTCCTCATATTTCTTCAGCTCCGAGAGCGCGTCCGCGATCCGGCCTTCCAGAAATCCGCACACCTCCATCAGCGGCGTGTCGAGCGAAATATTGTGCGCAAATTCCGATTCCGTGCTCGCGATCAGGTCCATCAGGCCCTGCCCCAGCGCGCGGCTCCGCGGGTCGGTCTTGTCTCCGGCACGCAGTTGCGGAATGGGTGGCGGCAGGGCAACGATGCCGCGCGCCGCGAATATCTCCGGGGTGCTTTGCAGCATATCGAACTGCACGCTGTAGATTCCGGGCGCCACGGTGGGCGGCTGGTCGGCCGATGGCGCGCTGTCGACCGAGGTCTCATAGGTATGGACGACATCGTCCACCAGGCGGCCGATCTCGGGGTCGCTGTGGCTGAAGCCCAGAAAAACGGTTTGCCGCGTCGACATGATCTTGCAGAGCAGTCTCTGCATCAGGGGGTTATTTCGATAATGGCGCCGGTAGTCGCCGCGGGTGAGGATGAGGTGCTCGTTGGGCTTGGTAATGCACCCGTGCATCTTGATCAGGATTACTTTTGGCACTTCAAGCAGAGCCTGGTCCCACGACTCCAGATTCCCGGTCAGCAGGCGGTACACGTCCGCATCCGTCGTGATGCGCTCGACATCCGTGTCCGGACTGACGCCGTTGACCATTGCCCAGGCATTCTCGAACAGCGTGTCGTAGTTCGACGTAATGTATACGGGTTGATTCAGGCACGCCAGGAGGATATGGCCGGCCGTGGGTTGCGCGTTGGTGGGGGGCAACGCCCGCCGGATCGCGTTCTGCAGGGCATCGGATCCCCGTGCGTGAGCGGCGAGTTCCGCGAGCGTGAGCATGTCGCCATTGGCATACGGATCCTTTTCGATTTCGGGGTCGACGCCCAGTTGCCGCAGCAGCGCGCCCCAACTCGGCACGCCGGCCGCGATTGACAGTCCCGCGCCAAAGAACGGAACCATCCGCCGCGCGTTCATGGCCTGGACCACGCGAGGCGGCCAGAACATCTGGCCGTCCTGAAGCTCTTGTTGATACGGTTTCGCAGTGAGTTCGGTTGTGTAACTCCGCACCACGTCCCAGACTTCGTGATCGACAGGTCTCCAGTCCTGTTTGAGTATCACGCGGGTAGGTATGGCGGATCCCAGTCCCATGCAGCACCCTCACTCTCGGCGTGAGTATACTACGCTGTCCCGGTGGCCGGGTGCAACTGCAGTCCCGGGCATCGCCGCCGGCCTTCAACCTGGCACCGCGGCGGGAACTCCGGCCGATTCGGGCGCCTTTAGTGCCGCAGCACTTTCCCCGGCAGGGCGTTGGTCATTCTGCCTTCGTCGATTACGGGTACGCCGTTCACCAGCACGAAGCGCATGCCTTCGCTCAGTTGGTTGGGCTCCTCGAAGGTGGCCCGGTCGCGGATGGTGGCGGGGTCGAACACCACCACGTCCGCCCACATGCCGGCTTTGAGGACTCCGCGATCGGCCAGCCGCAGGCGCGCCGCCGGGAGACCGCTGAACTTGCGGATGGCGTCTTCGAGCGTCAGCTTCTTTTCCTCGCGCACATACTTGCGCAGGATGCGCGGAAACGTGCCGTAAGCCCGCGGGTGCGGATGTTCCTTGCCCAACAGGCCGTCGGGCGCCGTCCCCTGGGAATCGTTGCAGATAGAAACCCACGGCTGCTCGAGCGCCAGGGTAACGTCCGGCTCCGACATGGCGGTCATGGCCACTTCGGTGAACCCGCGGTCTTCGATGAGCAGGTCGAAGGCGGTGTCGATCGGGTCCTTGCCCCACAACTTCGCGATTTGGGCGATGGTCTTGCCCTGCAGCGGCAGCAGTTTGGGATTCTGTACGGCGCAGAGCAGGATGGATTCCGGACCCGGAACCTCCTGCCACTCGTTGTTCCAGTTTCCGGAGGTCGATTCCATTTCGCGGCGGATGCGCGCGCGGGTGGCCGGGTCCTTCAGCCGCTCGATGAGTTTGGCATCGCCGCCGGCGTGCGCCCACGGCGGAATCACCGCGGAAAAGGTGTTGAACCACGCCGTATAGGCGTAGGTGTCGGCGCCCACGTCCACGCCCGACCGGCGCGCCTGCTCGATGCGTGCTACGATTTCCGGCATTCGCCCCCAATTGCTTTTGCCAGCCGCCTTCAAATGCCAGATCTCGACCGGAATGTGCGCCTCGCGGCCGATGCGGAAAGCCTCATCCAAGGCATCGAGGACGCCGTTGCCTTCATCGCGGATATGGGAAGCGTAAATGCCGCCGAATTTCGCGGCCTCGGCGGCCAGCGCGATCAGCTCTTCGGTTTTCGCGTACGGCGCCGGAGCATATTGCAGCGAAGTGGAGAGTCCGATCGCGCCCTCGCGCATGGCCTCGCGGACCAGCGCGCGCATGCGCTCGAGCTCGGCCGGAGTGGGTTCGCGGTCTTCGTCGCCCAGCACCATCCGCCGTACCTGGGTCGCGCCCACATAGCTGGCCAGGTTGATGCCCATGCCTTGACTGGCCAGCCGGGCGAAGTACCCGCGGAAGGTGCGCCACGTCGGCTGGATGCCGTAGTGCTCGTAGGTCACGCGGTCGGCGCGCAGGATGGCGTCGTTGAGCGGCGCCGCGGACGAGCCTTCGCCGGTGATTTCGGTGGTGATGCCCTGGTAGATCTTGGAGGGCAAATGCGGATTCACCAGGATCGAGAGCTCGGATTGCCCGAGCATGTCGATGAAGCCGGGCGCGACCACCATGCCGCGCGCGTCGATGGTCCGCCGCGCCGGAGCCCCGGCCAGGTCGCCGATGGCGGCGATTCTGCCGGCCCGGATTCCCAGATCGCCCGCATACCAGGGCGAGCCGCCGCCATCCACGATATGTCCGTTCCGGATCACGATGTCGTACGGCTGTGCCGGCGCGGATTGGGCGGCCGCGGCTAACAGCAGAAGCGGCGTCAGAAGGTGCATAGGAAAAGAATAAACCCGCCCGGCGTAAGTTGGGACGGCGCGCCCTCGCGACCAGGAAACAGGGCCGAAACCCCGGCGCTTCGCCCCCCGGTGGAAATTCGGGCTGAAAAGAGTTCCTATAGAGAGTGCTATGAGCTCACGCAACCGAACCAGCTTCATTCTGACTGCGATCTGTTTTGGCCTGGCGCTGCCCACGGGGGCCTTTGCCGCTGACCGCGTCAAAACCGCCAACGGCTTGATCGAGACGACCGTTCCCCCGGTCTCCGGCGTGCGCAGCTTCAAAGGAATCCCCTTCGCGCAGCCTCCCGTAGGCGATCTGCGCTGGCGGGAACCGCAGCCGGTCAGGAACTGGAAGGGCGTGCGCAACGCCGACAAGTTCGGCCCCCGCTGTATGCAGCAGACTTCGCCCACGGCGGACTATTGGTTCCGCAGCAACGGCATGAGCGAAGACTGCCTGTATCTGAACGTGTGGACGCCCGCCCGCTCGGGTGCGGAGCGGCTGCCGGTCCTGGTGTACATCTTCGGCGGCGGATTCCAGAACGGCGGCGGTTCCGAGCCGCGCTATGACGGCGAGAGCATGGCGCGCAAGGGCATCGTGGCGGTCACGCTGAACTACCGGACCAACATCTTCGGCTTCTTCTCCCATCCGGAGCTGACGAAGGAGTCGCCGCATCACGCGTCCGGCAACTACGGCCTGCTGGACCAGGTGGCCGCGCTGCGCTGGGTCGAGCGGAACATCGCCAGGTTCGGCGGAGATCCCGGGAAGGTGACCATCGCCGGCGAGTCGGCCGGTTCGATTTCGGTCAGCGCGCTGATGGCCTCACCGCTCTCGAAAAACCTGATCGCGGGCGCCATCGGCGAGAGCGGCGCGATGATCTCGAGCCTGCCCGCGCGGCCGCTGGCCGAAACCGAGCAGGAGGGGCTCAAGTTCGCCTCCGCCGCCGGAGCATCCTCGCTGGCGGCCCTCCGCTCCCTGACGGCGGAACAGATTCAGGAGGCCGTGGCCAAGGGTCCCCGGATGCATTTCAGCACGGACCTGGACGGCTACTTCCTGTCGAAACCGCTGAAGGAGATTTACGCCGCCGGCGAGCAGGCCAAAGTTCCGCTGCTGGCCGGATCCAACTCCGAGGAGCAGGGGGCCCGCGCCGTGCTGGGAACCAGCCAGCCGACCCCCGAGAATTTCGCCAACGCCGTGCGCCGGCTTTACGGCGACCGCGCCGATGAGATTCTGAAAGCCTACGCGCCTTCCACCCCGGAGCAGGTCGTTGAGGCCGCCACGCACCTGGCGAGCGCCCGGTTCATCGCCTACGGCACCTGGAAATGGGCGGTGCTTCAGGCCAAGACCGGCGGCAACCCGGTGTACCGCTACTTCTACACTCATCCCCGGCCGAAATTCCTGCCGGCGGTGGAGCGGGGCGACAACTCCCCGGCGGCCCTCGGCGCGGTGCATTCCGCCGAGATTCAGTACGCCATGGGCAATCTCTCCCTGGACCCCCGATACACCTGGACGCCCGACGACCACAAAGTCTCCGAGATCATGCAGGCGTACTTTGCGAACTTCATCAAGACCGGAAACCCCAACGGTCCCGGTTTGCCCGAATGGCCGGCATATAGCCCCGATAGTCACTACCAGCTCATGCGGCTCGATGTGGACTCCCACGCCGAGCCGGAGCCGCACCTGAATTGGTATCTGGCGCTGGACGCGGCCAACTCCCGGCAATAGGCTGCGGGTTGGGCCGCGGCCGGGCGGAGCGAAACGGAGTTGACATGCGACTGCTCTCCCTCGTGCTGCTGGCGGCATCGGCCGCCGGTGCGCAGAACGCCATCCGGATCCACGTGGACGCGACCCGCACTGGCGGCGCCCTCACGCCCATCTGGTCCTTTTTCGGACACGACGAGCCGAACTACACCTATATGAAGGATGGCCGGAAGCTGCTGTCGGAGCTTGCCGCGCTCAGTCCCGTGCCCGTGTACGTCCGGGTCCATAGCCTGCTGGTCACCGGAGACGGCCAGGCCGCCCTCAAGTGGGGCTCCACCAACGCCTACACCGAAGACGCTTCCGGCAGGCCCGTCTATAACTGGACCATCATCGACCGCATTTTCGATACCTACATGGAGCGCAAAATGAAGCCGCTGGTTCAGATCGGCTTCATGCCCGAAGCGCTTTCCTCCCACCCCGAGCCGTACCGGCATCACTGGAAGCCGGGCGACAACTACGGCGACATCTTCGGCGGCTGGGCCTATCCGCCCAAAGACTACACGCGGTGGGCCGACCTGATTTACCGGTGGGTCCGCCATTCGGTGGAGCGGTATGGCCGGCCGGAAGTGGAATCGTGGCTCTGGGAGGTGTGGAACGAGCCCAATATCGGCTATTGGAAGGGCACGCCGGAGGAGTACCTCAAGCTCTACGATTATTCCGCGGATGCCGTGAAGCGCGCTCTCCCCACCGCCAGGATCGGCGGTTCGGATTCCACCGGTCCGGCGAGCAGCAGCGCCGCGGCCTTTATGCGCGGCTTCCTCGACCACGTGACGCACGGAACCAACTACGCCACCGGCAAGACCGGAAGCCCCATCGACTTCATCACCTTCCACGCCAAGGGCTCTCCCAAGTTCATCAACGGCGCGGTGGTGATGGGAATCGAGAATCAGCTTCGCGATCTGGCCAAAGGCTTCGAGATCGTCGCGTCCGTGCCCGAACTGAGGCACTTGCCCGTGATCGTCGGCGAGTCGGACCCGGAGGGTTGCGCGGCGTGCTCCTCGCGCGTGTATCCGCAGAATGCCTATCGCAACGGCCTGATGTATGCGAGCTACACCGCCGCCGTGATGCCCCGCCATCTGGACCTCGCGGCGAAGTACGGCGTCAACCTGCGCGGCGCCGTCACCTGGGCCTTCGAGTTCGAAAATCAACCGTACTTCGACGGCTTCCGCGATCTCGCAACCAACGGCATCGACAAGCCGGTGCTCGACGTCTTCCGAATGCTCGGTATGATGACCGGCCGGCGGGCGGCGGTGGATAATCCAGCCGAAGCCTCCCTCGAAAGCATGTTGGCCGGCGGCGTGAAGGGGAAGCCGGATGTCGACGCCCTCGCCGCCATCGACGCCAATTCCGCCAGCGTCCTGATCTCGAATTACCACGACTCCGAAAAGCCCGGGCCGCCTGCTTCGATCGAGCTGACGATTGCCGGGCTGCCTCCCGGCCGCATCCTCGTCGAGCACTACCGCGTGGATGGCGGCTACAGCAATTCCTACGAGGTCTGGAAACAGATGGGCTCGCCGCAACAGCCCACGCCGGAACAGTACGCGCGGCTGGAAGCGGCCGGGCAACTTCAGCTTCTCGATTCGCCGCGCTGGGCGAGCGGGCCGGAGATCCGCGCCGGCTTCTCGCTCCCGCTGCACGGAGTCTCGCTGATTCGCCTTTCCTGGTAGATATGACCACGCGACTCATTCAACTCAGCGCTTCCGGCGGCCGCCGGCTCGGGCTGGTGGAGGGCGATGCGATCCGCCTGATCGCGGGCCACGATTCCGTGTATGCCCTGGCCAACGCCGCGCTCGAAGCCGGAACCGGTCTTGCCGATGCCGCGCGCCAGGCTCTCTCCACCGAGGCTCTCGATTACCCCGCCGTTTACTCCGGCGACTCTCCCTGGCGCATCCTGCCCGCCATGGATCATCCCTTCGAGCCGGCCCGCTGCCTGGTCAGCGGCACCGGCCTGAGCCACATCCGGAGCGCCGCCAACCGCCAGGCCATGCACGCCGCGGGCGAGCAGGTCACCGACAGCATGCGCATGTATCAGTGGGGGCTCGAAGGCGGGCGGCCGCCGGCCCGCATCCCCGGGGTGGCGCCGGAGTGGTTCTACAAAGGCACCGGCGCCGGCCTGCGCGGGCATAACGAACCGCTGGACGTTCCGCCATACGCCTGCGATGGCGGCGAAGAGCCGGAGATCGCGGGCGCCTACCTGATCGATCCCTCCGGCGTGCCCCGCCGCCTGGGGATGGCCGCCGGCAACGAGTTCTCCGATCATGAATTCGAGAAGAAGAACTACCTGTATCTGGCGGCTTCCAAGCTGCGCACCTGCGCGCTCGGCCCGGAACTGGTGATCGACCCGGAGTTCCGCCTGGTCACCGGCGAGGTATCGATCGAACGCGCCGGGGTCCCGCTGTGGTCGAAACGCATCCAGACGGGGGAGTCGGTGATGTGCCACAGCCTCGCCAATCTGGAGCACCACCACTTCAAGTTCGAAGCCCACCGCCGCCCCGGCGATATCCACATCCATTTCTTTGGGGCAGACGCGTTCAGTTTCGGCGAGGGCATCCGGCTGGTGGAAGGCGATTGGATCGAGGTGCGTTTCGACGGCTTCGGGAAGCCCCTCCGCAACCGGCTGCGGATCGCCACCGGCGGCGACAGGCTGATCGAAGTGCGGCCCCTCTGAAATCCGCTGCCGGCGTGCAGCGTTCGTTAGAGGATCTTGTACTCCTTCAACCGGTACTGGAGCGTGCGCAAGCTGATCCCCAGTTGTTTCGCCGCCTTTGTCCGGTTTCCCTGGTTTTCCTCAAGGGCGTTTTCGATCGCCCGCCGTTCGATATCCCGGAACAGCACCGGCCGCGCGGGTCCCGTGGCGGTAATCGGCAGGTCATCCGGTTCGATCGGCTCGTCGCACAGGATCGCCACCCGCTGCATCGTGTTTTCCAGTTCCCGGACGTTGCCGGGCCATTCATACTCCAGCAGAATATTCTCGGCGTCCGGAGTGAGGGTCAGGCCGTTCTTGCCCAGTTCCCGCGCCGCGCGCTCCAAAAAGTGGCGCGCCAGGCGGCGGATGTCCGACCGCCGCTCGCGCAGCGGGGGAATCTCGATCGGAAACGTGTTGAGGCGATAGTACAGGTCCTCGCGGAACCTGCCTTCGGCAACCTGCTGTTTGAGATCCCGGTTGGTCGCGGCGATGATCCGGACATCGGCTGCGATCTGCCGGGTGCCGCCGACCCGCTCGAAGGTCTTCTCCTGGAGTACGCGCAGCAGTTTGGCCTGGAGACCTGCGTCCAGTTCGCCAATCTCGTCCAGGAACAGGGTGCCGCCGTGGGCCCTCTCGAAGCGTCCGGCATGCTGGCCCACGGCGCTCGTGAAGGCGCCGCGCTCGTGCCCGAACAGTTCGCTTTCGATGAGCGCCGGGGAGAGTGCGGCGCAGTTCACGGCCGCGAACACCCGCTGGCCGCGCGGGCTGTTGCGGTGAATGCACCGGGCCACGATCTCTTTTCCGGTTCCGCTCTCGCCCGTGATCAGTACGGTTGCCTGGGTGGGGGCCACCTTCTGCGAAAGTTCGATCACCCGCGCCATCTTGGGATCGCCCGCGATCAGTTCGCCGCAGGCGAAGCGCGACTCCTCCTGCTCTCGAAGAAGATCGCGTTCGAGCGTCGCTTGTTTCTGGTCGAGGGTCTTTCTGGCGACCAGGCGCAGCTCATCCGGACTGCTGAGCGGCTTGCCCAGGTAATCCACCGCGCCCAGTTTCATTGCTTCGACGGCGGAAGCGACCGTACCGAACGCGGTGATCACGATCACGGGAAGCTCGGGTACCTCCTGTTTCCAGTGCCGCAGGATGTCCAGGCCGCTGCCGTCCGGCAGTTTGAGATCGCAAATCGCCAGGTGGTAGCTTTTCCGGGCCGTGGCCGATCGCGCCTCGGCCGCACTCCCGGCGAGGTCCACCGAGTATCCCTCGCCTCGGAGAATCGCCTCCATCAGGGCGCGAAAGCCCGGATCGTCGTCCACAATCAGAATAGATTCCATAGTCAGGTACGCGCTCCCGCGGTTCGCTCCACGCCCTCAGGGAACCGGATGATGGCGGCCGTTCCGCCCGTATCCCGCCGCCGCAGTTCGACTTTGCCGCCGAGCGAGCAAGCCAGACTGCGCGTAATCGGGAGCCCCAGGCCGGTTCCAAATGCCTTGGTGGTGAAGAACGGCTCGAATATCCGGGGCAGGGCGCTTTCCGGCAGTCCCGAACCCGTATCGAGTACGGAGATGACGACATCCGCTCCCGCGCTGTCGAGTTCGACCCGAACTTCGCCCGGCGTGGCGGGTGGTATGGCCTCGACCGCATTCCGCAGCAGGTTCAGCAGAATCTGTTCCAGGATGGCAGGATCGCTGCGCCAGCAGAATTCGCGTTCGGAAATGGTCAGCGATATCGGGCGAGTGCCGATGAGTTGGCGCCCGTGGGCTGCCAGGGTAGCTGCCACATCGAGCCAGGTGACCATAGCCGGCACAGGTTCGGGCGGCCGCCCGTAGGCAAGCAGGTCTCGTACCAGGTGCTCCAGCCGTTCGGTTTCCGCAATCGCCGGCGCGAGCAGTTGCCGGGTAGCCGGGTCGGCGCGCTCGCCGGCGAGTTGGACGAATCCCTTGATCGTACCCAGGGGATTTCGAATCTCATGGGCCATCGCCGCCGCCATTTTGCCGATGTGCGCCAGGTGCTCCGTCTCCATCTGCCGGATCCGCAGCCTCGCGGCGCGGCGCATCGACCAGATCGAATAGACCGACAAGCCCACCAGGACAATGCCCCCCAGGGACGCGACGATGATGTTGTGACGCGCGTGGACCACCAGAAAGTCCGCCGCCGCCTGGTTGAGGTCGATGCGCGCGATCCGCAGCCCTTCGCTCGAATGAAAAGGCACGTAGGCGCGAAAAATGCCGCCGGCATCGCTCTTTCGAAGCTCCGTGCGGAAGAGTTCCCTGCCTTGCCAGATCGCGTCCAGGCCGCTTGCATCGCTCTTCCCGCCGCGGGCGATGATTTCGAAGTCCAACAGGCTGGGCTCGTCTTCGCTGAGCGCTTCCCAGAGGGAGTGTTGGGTGGCTCCGACCGGCAGGTTCTCCAGGCGCCCCGCCAGGAGAGACACCCGGTGCCGCAAGTAGACCGCCCGCTGTTCGTCCAGTTCCTGGAACGTGCGGATCGAAGTGTACAACAACACGAGGGGCAAGGCCGCAATCGCCAGCGGCAAAAGCATTCGAGAGGCGGCCTTTCGGACGTTCATACCCTAAATATCCGGATTCATTTTCGCGCGATTGGTGACATCCGGCGAAGACTGGGCCGCCAGGCGATCCTGACGGCCCACGCCGATCAGCGCCAGGCGGGCCTGCCCAGGTCGTCGCGCAACGCGACTGTGTTCCCGGATAGGTCGGTGATAGCCAGTGCGATCAACTCTCCGCTGCAAGAGGCAACCGCATATTTGACGGTGATCCGGTCCCCGGCCTTCAGTTCGAGGTCGGACTGTAGCAGGACTCGCTCCGGCCCGAGCTTGAAAGTCAGGAACTCTCCGTCCGCGGTTTTCAGAGTCAGGGTGGGCATCTGGATTCCCAGTCCGCTGTTGATTTGTTCGACCGTCCCGGATGCCACGGCAATGGTGGCGCCCGAGAGGCAACTCCCTTCCGCACCCGGTCCGGTTGCCTGGCGATTGGTCCAGAGCGGCACTCCCGTGGCATCGCGCACCACCATGCGTAAACCGGTTGCCGTGTTGGTGATTTCCACTGCGTACAGGTAAGCATCCGCAGACGAGTTGGCCGGCGCCGCCAGGATGCGCACCGGATCTCCGGCTTTCATCTCGAAGCCGTTGTCCAGGAGATACCAGGCCGGAGCCACCTTGACCGCAATGGTGCCGATCGTAACGGTCGGGTATGCCATCCCGAACCCGATGTTGACGGCGCTCGCGGTTCCCGTGACCGTCTGCAGGCGGGACATATTCAGGGTGGTGCCCGCGCTATTGCGCGCTTGAGCCGCACAAAAACCGGCAATCGTTACTGCGAGAAGTGCTGCGTGCAACATATATTTCATCGTGATTGTCCTTTCATCTTTCCCGGCTGGACCGGCTATCCTCTTCCCCTCGGCGCGGCCGCTCCGGCACGCCGGCCCATGCCGCTCCGTTGGGCCGCCTGTCCGTTCGGACCACCGTTCGAACGCGGGCATGCTCCGGGTCCCCTGCCGGCGCGGCGGCCCGCGGCGGGGCATTGCCTTCCGGCGGGACAACCCCTGCGGGGGCAGGTCTGGTTCTGGGCGACGGCGAAGCCCGCACCCGTTCCTAGGGCCGCCAGCAACACGGCCATTCGAATCCGTTTTCCGATCATTGAGATTCCGACCTCCGGCTTCCTTTGAGGCAACAACGGGTCCGTATATCCGGTATTGAAAACGAAGAGACTTGCGTCGCTCGAGGGCCGGCCGCCGCGCAACAACCGCGTGGGGCGGCCGTGGCGGTACGCAACTTCTGCACCGGGCCGCTTTCCTGAGCCCGCGGAAGCCGGGCGCGCAATCGGCGCGTGGCTCGCGGCCGCCGATGTGCAAGAACTGCGTACCTCTGCGCAGTAAATCTGTGTTAAGGGAAGACTTAGCTTCGAAAACCCGATGGCACGCAAGATGCGTTAGGGAGATGCGGAGGTCGTATATGTTTCGCACTGCGCTTCTTTTCCTGTTGGCCCTGTCCGCCATTCCCCTGGCGGCCCAGCGGCGTATGGGTGCGGGCATGGGTTGCCCCATGGCTAACCGGTGGCAGGCGGCTTCCCCTGCGCCGGTGGCCGCGAACCCGGTGGTCGACATTACCGGAACCGTCAGCCAGATCCAGATCGCTCCCGGTCAGGGCGCGCCGTACCTCACGGTAAAGCACGGCACGGAGTCCACCAAAGTCTTCCTGGGTCCGGTGCACTATCTGATAGCCGAGAACTTCAACCCCAAGGCCGGCGACGAAGTGGAGATCAAGGGGTACAAGCAGGCGGCGGACAGTGTCATCGCCATCCAGGTCAACCTGACCCGGGAAAAGCAAACGCTGAAGCTGAGGGATGCGAACGGCCGTCCGCTCTGGCGAGGCGGCCCCGGGCGGGGTGGAAGGGGCAGGATGGGCGGCGGTCCTCCGTCACCTCCGAAATAGCAAGGGGCGGGGCGAATGGTCTTGGGCCGTCCTTACCTCGGCCGGTGGCCAGACCTTCGCCCCTGCCTGGGCGGAGATTCTACCGGGTTTCTTTCCGGCTCCAGTCGCGGATCGTACGGATCTCCTCCGCGGGGATGTGCAGGAAGTTCAGAAATTCCTCATGCTCCTGCGGGGCCGATTTCTCGAACTCGGCATGCCACCGGTGCATATCGTCTTCCGTGAAGCCGGCCGATTTCATGATGGATACCCATTTCTCTTTCGTGATCAATTGATTCCTCCTTAGCGACGTATTTACCTTGAGGAGTTTCAGAATTGCCCGTTGGTGACTCCGCAGGCGCTCGATCTCGCCGTCGATTTCCGCGATGCGCCGCTTCAGGACCGAGGGTGCGCCGGAATCCGAACAATCCAATACCTCCCGGACATCGGCCAGGGTCAGCCCGGCGTTGCGATACAGGCAGATCTGGCGCAAACGGGCCAGTTCCTTTCCGCCATAAGCACGATAATTGCCGGCGGTTCGCACGGGAGCCTTCAGCAGGCCGATCGATTCGTAATACAGAACGGTACTGCGGCTCAGGCCGCAGCCGTGGGCAAGTTTGGAAACGGTCAACATTGTCCAGACCTCAGTCTCAACCCTATAGTTATAGACGAGTCAAGGCCATTCCGCGGGCAAAGGCGGCACTGCCCGGAATGGAACTCCTCCGGTTCGCAACCGGCCAGGATTTGCACACAGGGCGGACCGCGTGCAGCGCGTTTTCGGCGATCCGGCGCTTTTCGCTGGAATGGAACGCTAAATGCACGTAAAATCCTACCATGAGGCCGAACTGCCACATCTCCGAACGGGTGAAGGGGTGCTGCGACATTTGCGGAAACTGGCCCAACCGCCTGCATATGCCGGAGGAAATGCACGGCTGGTACTGTGCTCACTGCTGTCCGGTCTGCAACGCGCAGCCGGTCGCGGAGCAGCGACCGTCTGAAGAGCCTCAAGAGGCGCGGAAAGACACGGCTCCGCAGGCTGCCTGACGCCCCGGCCGCCCCGCCTGCCGCTATTTGGGCAACCGGGCGCTCAGCGTGTGCCGATTCCATTGAATTTACGGCATCTTTCTAATGGCACGGCGCGTGCTGTTCCCCCTCCGGGAATGCTCAAAATAACGATTCTCGACAGCGAGCAGGAACTTCGGCTTCGACTAGAGGGCAGGCTGGCGGGACCGTGGGTGGAGGAACTCCGGCAGTGCTGGCGTACCGCCGAATCGACCACTCACGGGCGTCGTACGGTGGCAGACCTGCAGGATGTTGATTTTATCGACACACCAGGGCAATCTTTGCTGGCCGAAATGCATCTAAAAGGTGTTCAACTGGAAGCGGTCACGCCCCTGATCCAGGCATTGGTTCAGGATTGTAAGAGCCGTTATGCTACGGTTGAAGGAAAGTCGGCTCGTACGAAAAATGCCCTCCTCTGCTCCGACACGCCCGGATTCGACCCGAGAACGGTATGAAGCGCTGCTTGAAGTAGCGGAGTCCATTGCTTCGCACCGCCAGCTTTCCACATTATTTTCCGACTTGAGCCGCTGCCTGGCTCGCCTGGTTTCTTTTGACTTCATTTCCCTGACGCTTGTCGACCCCACCGAGAACGTCGTGCGCCTCCACCTGCTGGAGACCGACCGGCCTACCGTGGGAGATCGGCCCGAATCCACGCCCCTCGACCAGACCGCTACGGGTCTGGCGCTCGAGACCCGCCGCCCGGTGTACATTCCGGATCTCGATGGAGAATCGCGCTACCCCGTCATTTTCAATTTGCTGCGGGCCAACGGGATCCACTCTTACTGCGCGCTCCCTCTCTTCACAGCGCAGCGCGACCTGGGCGGCATTCACTTCGGCGCGCTGCACACGGATGCCTATCAGCCGGAAGATATCGAGTTCATGCAGCACGTGGCGCGGCAGGTGGCCGTGGCGGTGGATAACGCGCTGAATTCGGAGGCGGCCCGTGCGTACGAGGAACAACTCGCGCGGGAGCGCGACCGGCTGCGGACGCTGCTCGAGATCAACAATGCTGTGGTTCAGTGCCTGGCTACCCGGCCGCTCTTTCAGGCCATCTCGGCTTCCCTGCGAAGGACCTTCGGCCTGGATTATGCCAGCCTGCTGATCTACGACCCGGAGGTTCAGGCGCTGCGCCTCCAGGCGCTCGATTTTCCGGACGGCGCGGGCGTTATCCGGGAGGACGCCATCGTGCCGGTGGAAGATACCCTGGCCGGCTATGTTTTCCGGAGCCGTGAGGCGCGGCTGTTCACCCTGAGGGAAGCGGGTGAGATCTCCCCCTCCACGCGCGAGATCATGTCGCGCGAGGGGCTGAACTCGCTCGGCTGCATACCGGTGGTCACCCGCTCGACGGTGCTGGGAACCTTGAACGTGGGCTCCCGCCGGGAAAACTACTTTTCGAGCGAAGACCTGCAGTTTTTCGTGCAGGCGGCCGGACAGATTGCGATCGCGCTCGATAACGCACTCTCCTATACCCGAATCGAAGAGCTGAATGCGCGTCTGGCCGAGGAGAAGGTATATCTCGAAGACGAAATCCGCACGGACAACCGGTTCGAGGAGATCATCGGACAGAGCCGCGCGCTGCGGGCGATTCTCAAGCAGGTGGAAACCGTGGCGCCCACCGACTCCACGGTGCTGATTTACGGGGAAACCGGCACCGGCAAGGAGTTGCTGGCACGCGCCATCCACGACCTCAGCGGCCGCCGCCAGGGAACTTTCGTCAAGCTGAACTGCGCCGCCATTCCCACCGGCCTGCTCGAAAGCGAGATGTTCGGGCACGAAAGGGGCGCCTTCACCGGCGCCATCGCCCAGCGCATCGGCCGCTTCGAGCTGGCCCACCGCGGCACCATGTTCCTGGATGAAGTGGGCGAAATTCCGCTGGAGCTCCAGACCAAGCTCCTGCGCGTGCTTCAGGAGCGGGAATTCGAAAGGTTGGGCAGCTCCCGAACCATCCGGACCGATGCCCGGCTGGTGGCCGCCACCAACCGCGACCTGGCGGCCATGGTGGAAGAGCGCGAGTTCCGCGCCGACCTGTACTACCGTCTGAACGTTTTTCCCATCACCGTGCCCCCGTTGCGCGACCGGCGCGAGGATATTCCTCTTCTGGTGCGCTACTTCGTGCAGCAGTGCGCCCGCCGCATGAACCGGCGGATCACGAGTATCCCGGCCGAGGCCATGCAGGTCCTGACCCGGTATCACTGGCCAGGGAACATACGGGAGCTGCAGAACTTCATCGAGCGCGCCGTCATCATTACGCCGGGTCCGACGCTCCAGGCTCCCATCCGCGAGCTGAAGCGCGGAGGGGCGGGTTCGGGCCAGACCAGGACCCTGGCAGCGGCCGAGCGGGAGGCGATCCTGCAGGCATTGCGGGAGTCTGGCGGCCGCGTGGGCGGCGACCGCGGGGCAGCCGCCCGGCTGGGGATGAAGCGCACCACCCTGCAGGCCAAGATGCATAAATTAGGGGTCGAGGCGAAAGACATCTGACGGTATTTGGGCCTATGCCCATATTTGGGCTTTGCCTGTGCTGATTTCCTTTTAGTTTGTTTGGTTTGAATGGCTTCCAGTTTGGTCTTCCAGCTGCGTACAGCGGAGCTGAGGATACGAATGCCGAAGTCGCCGATGACCCGCACTGGCCTGCTGATTTTGACCCTGGTCGGGCCCGCCCTTGCCCAGCAGGCCGCCGTAATAACGCCTGAGACGGCCCCCTTGAAGCTCACGCTGCGGGATGCCGTGCAGACGGCGCTCCGGCTGAATCCGCAAGTGATCCTGACTAATATCGGGATCTCGCGAAGTGAGCAGGAACGGAAAATCGCGCGCTCCAACCTGCTGCCTCAGGTGGCGGGCAACGTTTCGGATTCGGTTCACCGCGTCAATCTGGATTCCGCGATCGGTTTCGGCTTCCCGGGTTTTCCGCAGCATGTGGGTCCGTACTGGGTGGACCAGGCGGGAGTGGAGGCCGAAGCGCCGGTTTTCGACCTGACTCTGTGGCGGCGCTATCGCGGCACGGAGTATGGCATCGATGCCAGCCGGGCGCAGCAAATGACCACGCGGGAGGAAAGCGTGCTGCTGGTCGTCTCGCAATACCTGGGAGCCCAGCGGGCGGCGGCCGACACGAAGGCCGCGCAGTCGCGCGTGGAGCTTGCCCAGGCCCTCTACGATCAGGCCGACGACTTGCAGAAGAACGGAGTAGGCACGGGCATCGACACGCTCCGCGCCAATGTCCAGTTGCAGAACGAAAAACAGCGGCTGATCCAGTCGCAAACTCAGCTCGATACGACCCTGTTCGGCCTGGCGCAGCTTCTCAGCCTCGATCCGCGCCGCAAGATCGAACTGGCCGACCAGGTGAGTTTCTTCGAGACGCCGGCGGTTACCGCGGACCAGACCCTCGACCGAGCCTACACCGAGCGTCCCGAACTGAAACAGATTACCGCGCAGGAGCAGCGCGCCGAACTGGACCGCAGAGCCGCGGGCGAACAACGGCTACCCCGTCTTTCGCTCACCGGCACGTGGGTGGAGCAGGGCCTCACCCCTACCACCAGCATTCCCGTTTACGTTTACGCCGCCAACGTGGATTTTCCGATCTTCACCGGCGGGCGCATTCAGGCACAGCGGGCGGAAGCGGACCTGGCCATCCGCGCCTTGAAGGAGCAGGAAACGGACCTGCGGAACCGGATCGCGCAGGAAGTAAAGACGGCGGTCGCGCAACTCGATTCCGCGCGCAACGAGGTCAAGGTGGCCAACCTCGGGCTCGACCTGGCCCGCCAGGAAGTCGACCAGGCCCGCGACCGTTTCCAGGCCGGGGTGGCGAACAACATCGAAGTGATTACCGCGCAGAACGAACTGGCGCGCGCCAACGACAACCAGATTGGAGCACTCTACCGATACAACCAGGCCCGTGCCGGGTTAGCTCACGCGGTCGGGCAGATGGAGGCGGTTTACGCGAAGTAGCGGCGATCCCGTTAATCCGTGGATCATCGCCATGACCGTCATGCTCGCGACGTTCATGGAAGTGCTGGACACCAGCGTAGCCAACGTGGCGCTCCCGCATATAGCCGGCAGTTTATCCGCAAGCGTCGATGAATCCACCTGGGTTCTGACCTCGTACCTGGTCTCGAACGCCATCATTCTTCCGATGGGCGGCTGGTTCTCGATGCTGCTTGGGCGGAAGCGGTTCTATATGGTCTGCGTGGCGCTGTTCACGGTCAGCTCATGCCTGTGCGGGATGGCTCCCACGCTGGGGCTGCTGATCTTCTTCCGGGTGCTTCAGGGAATGGGCGGCGGCGCGCTGCAACCCATGGCGCAGGCGATTCTGGTCGAAAGTTTCCCGCGCGAGAAGCACGGCATGGCCATGGCGGTCTACGGAATGGGTGTGGTGGTGGCGCCGGTGATCGGGCCCACCCTGGGCGGCTGGATCACGGACAACTATAGCTGGCGCTGGATCTTCCTGATCAATATTCCGGTCGGAATCCTTTCCCTGCTACTGACCGCCTGGCTGATATTCGACCCGCCTTACCTGGTGCGCCGCAGCGTGGCCGGGGGGTTGAAGATCGACTACACGGGGCTCGGCCTGCTGGCCACCGGGCTCGGCGCGCTCGAAGTGGTGCTCGACGAGGGTCAACGGGAAGACTGGTTCTCCTCGCATTTCATCGTCGTATTCGCCGTAATCACGGCGGTGTGCCTGCTGGCGGTGGTGTTCTGGGAACTCCGGCAGAGGGAGCCGGTGATCGATTTCCACATCCTCAAGGACCGCAATTACACGCTGGCGACCGCGTCGATGCTGGTGCTGGGATTCGTGCTTTACGGCAGCACCGCGCTGCTGCCGCTGTTTCTTCAGACCCTGATCGGTTACACCGCGCTGTTGAGCGGCCTGGTAATGTCGCCGGGCGGCCTGGTGGTTTGTCTTTGCCTGCCGCTGGTCGGGTTTCTCATGCGCTGGATGGAGGCGCGCTGGCTGGTGGTGTTCGGCGTGCTCATTTCATCGGCCGGATTGTTCGCCATGTCGCGGTTCAGCCTGTACGTCGATTTCCGCACCGCGATGTGGAGCCGAGTCATCCAAAGCGCAGGCATGGCGTTTTTGTTTGTGCCGATCAGCGCCGCGGCGTTCGCATATATTCCCAAAGAGCGAACCAATTACGCCGCCGGCCTGTTCAACCTGGCGAGGAATATCGGAGGCAGTTCCGGAATCGCCACGGTGACCACCCTGTTGGCGCGGCGCGCCCAGTTTCACCAGCAGATCCTGACCGCGCACCTGACGCCTTACGACCCCGGTTACCAGGCCGCCCATTCCCAGATCACGCAAATGCTATATCAGAAGGGGGCCTCCCTGCCGGATGCTGCTGCCCAGGCTCAGGGGGTGATTTACGGGATGACGGTGCGCCAGTCGAACATGCTGGCCTTTGCGGATGCCTTCTGGGTAATGGCGGTCTTGTTTATCGCGATTATTCCGATGATGCTGATGATGCGGAAGACCGGACCCGCGCGCGGGCCGGTTATGGTGGAGTAAATGCCGAAATTTGGGCACGGAGCGGAGTTGGCCGAGTGCCCTGCCGAAGCGTAAGTAAAAGGCTGGCTTGAACTTCCGGGCAGCCGGCGTTTTGGCCCGACCAATGCCATGAGAGAATCTGAGGAATCGATGCCCAACGCTGTTGAAGACTTTGCCAAGGAGCGGCCCGCAGCCGCCAGGGAGACCCCGCAACCGCAAAAGAGTTCGCGCGCCAAGTTTGTCGTTTTGCTGCTGCTGCTGATCGTGGCCGGTGCGGCGTATGCGACGTGGCTTCATTATCAGGACCGCGTGACTACCGACGATGCGACGGTGGACGGCCATGTGACGTCCATTGCGCCCAAGATCTCCGGCACGGTCGCCGAGGTGCTGGTCAGGGACAACCAGGCGGTGAAGGCTGGGCAGGTGCTGGTGAGAGTCGATCCAAGGGACTACCAGGCGAAGGTGGACCTGGCCAAGGCGGGAGTGCTTCAAGCCGAGAACCAGGCGAATTCCGCCCGGGAGGTGGTGCCGTGGACGAATGCCACCACCCAATCGAATGTCGCTGTGGCCCAGGCGGAACTGGCCAATGCGCAGGCGGATCTGGATCGCGCCCGAATCTCTGCCGAGCAGGCGGCCGGTTCGGACTTGGCTTACGCGCAGGCGAATATCCAGGCGCGGCAGGCCAGCAACGACCGCGCGCAGGCCGACCTCGTCCGCATGAAGCCGTTGATGGAGAAGGCGGAAATCTCGAAGCTGCAATACGATGGCTACGTGGCGGCGGCGCGGGTGGCGGAAAGCGAGTTACAGGCCGCGCGGGAGAAGCTGGCCTCGGCGCAAAAAGAGGCCGCCATTCGTCAGGCCGCATTGGGCTCCTCCGAATCGCGCGTGGCTCAGGCCAAGGCACAGGTGCAGACTTCGGTCGCCAACCGCAGACAGGTGCCGATCCGCACCTCCGATGCGGGTACCGCGTCGGCTGCCGTGGCGGCGGCGCGCGCCAACCTCGAAACCGCCGAACTGCTGCTCAGCTACACCACGATCACCGCTCCGATCGATGGCGTGGTGACCCGCAAATCCGTGGAGACCGGGCAAACCGTCGCCCCCGGGCAGAGCCTGATGGCGATCATCCCCCTCAATGACGTCTGGGTGACGGCTAACTTCAAGGAGACGCAACTGGCCCACGTCCGTCCCGGGCAGCGCGCGGAGATCAGCGTCGATATGTACGGAAAGGCCGTCTCCGGACACGTGGATTCGATTGCCGGGGCCACCGGTTCGCGCTTGAGCCTGCTGCCGCCCGAGAACGCAACTGGTAATTTTGTCAAGGTGGTGCAAAGAATCCCCGTGAAGATTTTGGTCGATCCGCAGAGCCCGATGGTGCTCCGGCCCGGCATGAACGTAGATGTAAGCATTTTCACCAAGTAAACGTGAGAGATCGTACAAAGGCCACCAGAGTGCGGATTTAACCCCGGATGAAAGTCTGGATCGTCACGCTCGCTTTGGTCCCCGTCCTCCTGGCCGGCGACTCGCAGCAATTTGCGCTGTCACTGAAGGCGCAGTCGGATTTCGACCGTGTCGCCCTGTCGGCGATACCGCCGCTGCACGATACCATTGGCTGCATGCAATCGCAGGCAGCTCTGCTGCCGGTGGCTGTTCCGGCCGATGCCGCCCTGATTCAATACCATCTGGGATACTGCGCGCTGGCCGGCGCCACCCTGTCGCACGACCCGGCGGAGTTTCGGACTGCGGCCGGAGCCTTCGACCGGGCCATACAGGCTTGGCCGGCAAGGTCCAAAGACAAGATTCAGGTTCCCGTATCGGTTTCTTCGGGCTTGCGAGTGCTGGCGGCCTTGGCTCGACTCGAAGCCGGCGGCGGCGACGAAACATACGCCAGGAGCCGGCAGGAACTGGCCGCGGCCCTCGAGGTGCCGGCCTGCCAGTCGAATCTGATGTCGGCGGCCCGTTGCGAGAGCGTTCTGGACCTGGGCCGGCAGTGGCTCGGGTATCTTTCGCTGCGCGATGGGGACCTGGACGGCGCGGACAAGAACTTCCAGCCGGCCACCGCGCCGGCATGGGTGGCGTGGGCTCTCGGAAAGCGGGCTTTCCAGCTTCGGTCGTACCCGCAGGCTGCCGCCGACTTCCGGCGCGCCGTAGAACTTTGGGAATCCAAGCGCGATGCGGCGGAGGTCCCGGTGCTCGAACGCCTAGCCCCTCCACCCGACATTGCCGCCGCCTATGCGGACCTGGGCGGAGCGCAACTCCTGGCCGGAGACGCGGCTGCGGCGATTGCCAGCCTGACGCGAGCCATCAGGGAAAATCCGGAAGAGCCACGATCCTACTTCCTGCGGGCCCGGGCCAGGGAGGCGGCCGGCCAGGAGGCCGGGGCGATGGCGGATTACAATCTCGCCAGCCGCACGGCGTTCGCCGCGGCGAAGGACCTGGCCTCCGGGGAGGCGCACCTGTACCGAGGGATTCTTCTTTATCGCCGCAAGGAGTACGTGCGCGCCGAAGACGAATTTTCGAGCGCCATGAATTTTGAGATTCCGGCGGCGCTCAAGGCCGATGCCGAGGCCTGGCGGCACCTGGCTGCCGTTTCCTCCGGATCGTGTCAAGCTTCCCGGCAGCTTCTCGAGCGATCCCTGCCGGGCGTCACGCCGTATTTCCCCGAGGCGGAAGCGCGCACCGTCCTGGCGGGTTGCGCGGCGGTGGGGTCGGCCGCCCGATACCGCGACGGGCAGTGAAAAGGTAGCCGGTTTTTCGGCGGCTTATGATACAGTTCAGGATAGGATGGCATCCCGAAGCGTCAACAAAGTCATATTGCTTGGTCACTTAGGTAAGGATGCGGAGACCAAGTACACGCCGAGTGGCATCTCGGTATCCAGATTCTCCTTGGCTACCAACCGGCGGACGAAAGACCAGCAGACCGGTGAATGGAAAGATATCACCGATTGGCACAACATCGTGATCTGGCGAACGGAGAATGTCGCCAACTATCTGTTGAAAGGCAAGCAGATCTACCTGGAGGGCCGTCTCGAGAGCCGGAGTTGGGAAGATAAGGAAGGGCAGAAGCGCTACACCACCGAGGTGATCTGCGAGGGCAGCAACGTAATTCTGCTGAGCGGCGGCGGCGCTGGCGGTGGCCGCGGCGACATGCCCGATGCCGGCGGCGATTTCGACCGTCCGGTTTCTATGCCTCGTTCGGCGCAACGCCCCCAGGCGGCGCCCTCTCCAGCGCCCGCCGAGGAATTCAACCAGGGAATTACAGACGACGACGTTCCGTTCTGATCACCGCCCGGCCCGGCTATGGCTGGCGGCGCTTTTCCCGGGTTCGGGGTGCGGCTGGTTCGGGCGGCGCGGTTGGCTCGTCCGGCCCAGCCTGCTCCGGGGTTTCGGTTTCCTGGCCCTCACCTTTGGAGGTGCCTCGCTTGCGGGCGCTTGTCTGGAGCCGCTCCAGGCTGCCGATCGCGGCATCCAGATTCGCCAATTCTTCTTTCAACTCCGCCAGCACTTTTCCGAGATCCATGGACGTATCTGCCAAGAATAGTAGTTTCCAGCGCCGAAACGAATCAGAGCATTCCTAATTTTGCAGGCGGAAACGGACGGGACCGCATTGAGGATTCCCGGGGGCGCCTGAAAAGCGCGCGCAACGCTCAGACGGCGGGTCGGCGGAGCAGCGAATCCTCGGACACTTCCGCAGGTTCGCTGAATGTCTGGAGCGAGTCGATCGATTCCAACACCCTCTCGAGCAGACTGTCGGTCTGAGAGACCGTGGTCTTCAGGAGGTCGATCGAGTGAGCCTGGGCTGTCAGCCGCTCGTCCAGCGAGGCCATGGTTTTCGAAAGCAACTGCTCCATGGCTCCGACAATCTGTGAGGTGGAGGGTATCTCGGCCAACTTAGCCGAGTGCTCTTCCAGGCGGGCTTCTATCTCCGCGAACCGGGTTTCGCCGGCCGCTTCCCGGGCGGCAATACGAGCCTCCAGGGATGCCACCAACTGTTTTACGTCGCCGGACGCCGCAGCACCGCCGCCGCGCTCCCGGCGAAGGGTCAGCGCCCCCGCGGCGACTCCCGCCAGGAAGATTGCGACCCGGGGCACGACACTAATCTCTCGTCTCATGAATGCATCCAATTTATATCGCTTTGCGGAAGTGCTTGCAAGTACTACGCTTGGTTAGCGTCGTACCAGGTACGTACTTGCCTTGCGAGGTATCTGTTATGCTGGCATCCTGGCTAAGGCACATCTGGAGATCGCCCAGGAGACATCCGGTTGAGCAGCGGCTCGGTGCCCGGGTCCAGCACATTCAATGTGGTCCGCCGAAGTGATCACAACGTGGAAAACCCGGTACCCCAAAAACACGGAATCGACATTCTGGAGAAGTGGACGGCAGTCGGGCTTGCCGTGGTATTGTCCACCCCCGGCCAGGAAGCGGCGAACCGCGCTTTCTATCTGCTGCCTCCCCTGGTCCACCGTTTTGCACGCCACTATTTCCGGCTCGAAGCGGCGGAACGGAAACTAGCCGCACGAGTCCGCGGAAAGCGCCGCGGAAGCGCGTGGAAAGCCACCCGGCAGATCGAGTTGGAGCGGCAACGGCTCGGCCGCGAGCTTCACACCGGTGTAGGGCAGATGTTGGCCGCCGTGCGCTTGCAGCTCGAGTTGATCTCCGCCCACGTAGTCGATCCTTCCGCCACGGTGCGGCAGGCGCTCGAAAGGATCTCGATTCTGGTGCGAGACGCATTGGAAGAGGTGCGCTCGATTTCCAAGCGGCTGCATCCGCCCGACTGGCAGCGGCTCACGCTTGAATCAGCGTTGCGGCTGCTGTGGGGAATGAGCGGAGTTCCGGAGACCTATCAGGCCACGTTTTATATCGACGCGCTGCCCTTCGAGCCCGACCTGAACCGGAAGATCCTGATCTACCGCTGTCTCCAGGAAGCAGTGTCGAACGTCACCCGCCACTCCCGCGCCCAACGCGTGAATGTCAGTCTGAGGTTCGTCGGGGGCATGCTCATCCTCACGGTTACCGACGACGGCGTGGGATTCGACGCGGACCGCGTCCTTTCCGGCCCGCCCAGTCTCGCATCCGGTATTGGCCTGCACGCAGTCCGCGAGCACGCGGCCGCGCTCGGAGGAAAATTGGACATCCAGAGCGGTCCTCTTGGGACTAAACTAGGACTTTCCGTACCAGTTCCAATTACTTAGTGAGAGCGGGGCAGATCATGCAGGAATCGACGACCACCACCCTTATCCTCGCGGACGATCATGCAATTGTGCGGGAGGGGAATCGCGGCGCTTTGCGCCTCCAACGGTTTCCAGATCATCGGCCAGTGCTCGGATGGGGCGACGGCAGTGGAGACGATCCTGTCGCTCCAGCCGGATTTCGCCATCCTCGATCTACACATGCCCGGTATGACGGGGGTCGAAGCGATCCGCCGGCTGCGGGCAGCCGGCTCGAAAGCCAAACTGATGATTCTTTCCATCAGCCGCGAAGAATCGACGGTGATGGATGCGCTGCGGGCCGGCGCTGACGCATACCTGCTGAAGGACGGGCCGTCGCGGCATCTTCTGGACGCGATCAGCTTTGTCCGTGACGGCGGGGTCTACGTGTCGCCCCTGCTGCGCGGCGCGGGCCTCTTCACGAAGGGCGAAAAGAGCACGGCGGAGGATCCGCTGGCGTGCCTGAGCCCGCGTGAAATGGAGGTGTTCTCCTACCTGGTGAACGGACTACGGGCGAAGGACATCGCCGACCTGCTCGAGATCAGCCCGAAGACAGTCGACACGTATCGGGCTGGCCTGATGCGTAAACTCAACGTCCACGACCTGGTCGGACTCGTCAAGTTTGCAATCGAACGGAACCTTACGAGCACTTCCGCTCAGCGTCCATAGGAATGCAGCAGGCTCGCTGCTGCTGACGGGTACTCTCATAGGTCTCGAGCGAGCGAATCAGAGCATCCACCGTGTCGCGTCGGGCATATAGGCGGCTCAGCGCGCGTTGGCGTATCTCATCGACTGAAGATGGTTGGTACTGTATCGAATCTACGTACTTGAGTGTGCGCGGTTGGGGCATGTGCTTTTCACGAGCCTCGATATCAGATATATCCTAACTTCGGTTAAGAATAACACAAAATACTCCTAAAACAAGTCTTATGTTCTGCGGTTTTTCCCTAGGTGCGCGACTGAGGCGAGAAATATCGTGATACGATATAAGTATGGCGGCAGGCACTCAAAAACCTCGTGCATCGGAGTTGTCGAGCACTGATTTTCGGGCTCTGGCGGAGTTCCGTTATCAGATTCGCCGTTTCCTGCATTTCAGCGAGGTGGTTGCGAAACAGGAGGGGCTTGAGCCGCAACAGCACCAACTGCTTCTTGCACTTTGTGCGCATGAGCGGCCGGGACCCACCATCGGCGAGTTGGCGGATAGGCTGTTGATCCGCCACCACAGTGCCGTTGGGCTCATAGACCGGATGGAGGCGCGAGGCCTGATCGAGCGCACACACGTCGGAGAAGACCGGCGGCAGGTAAGGATTCGCCTTACCGCCAACGGGCTAGAACGGTTGAAACGTCTCTCGAACCTTCATCGGAAGGAGTTGCGCCGAACCGGCCCACTCCTGGTCGAGGCACTCCACACGGTCCTCGAAGACCTGCAGCCGGAGTAGGGGAACTTGAGGTGTATGACATTCCCACCTGTCAGGGCGGCGCTCAACGTATATAAAAGGATACGTTTTCCGCGTACGCCAGCAGCCGTTAAGCTGGGGGACTTTACGATGGGGCCCCGGAGTCTCTGGATTTCCGGGCTCGCCCTGGTCATCGGGTTCGCCAGCGCCTTCGTCGCTCTCGCCCTGTTGAAGTTGATCGGCATCTTCACGAATCTCTTCTTCTATGGCCGGTGGGGGACGGCGCTGGTTTCTCCCGCGGGCAACCATCTCGGCCTGTTCGAAATTCTTGTTCCGGTAGCCGGCGCGCTGGTCATCGGGTTAATGGCGCGCTACGGTTCGGAAAGGATTCGGGGCCACGGCATACCGGAGGCGATCGAATCGATCCTGACCAGCGGCAGCAAAGTGGAACCGAAAGTGGCGGTGCTCAAGCCGCTCTCGAGCGCGATCTCGATCGGTTCCGGCGGACCGTTCGGAGCCGAAGGTCCGATCATCATGACGGGCGCGGCTCTCGGATCGATGATCGGCCAGTTTTTCAGTCTAACGAGCACCGAACGGAAGACGCTGCTGGTAGCGGGAGCGGCGGCCGGAATGTCTGCCACGTTCGCATCTCCGGTGGCGGCGGTGCTTCTGGCCGTGGAACTGCTGCTGTTCGAGTGGAAGCCGCGCAGCGTGATTCCGGTAGCGCTGGCCAGCGTGGTTGCGGCTGCTGCGCGGTGCTCCCTGATGGGTCCGGGTCCGCTGTTTCCGGTTCAGCCGCACGCCATCTTTGTCGGTCCCGCGGGCCTGCTGGGATGTGTGGTGGCGGGACTTCTGGCGGGGGCGCTCTCGGCCGCGGCATCGGCAGCGGTCTATGCGGCTGAAGATGTCTTCCGTCTGCTGCCGATTCATTGGATGTGGTGGCCGGCGATTGGCGGCCTGGTCGTGGGGCTGGGAGGGTTGATCTTTCCGCAAGCTCTCGGCGTCGGCTACAGCACCATTGGCGCACTGCTGGGCGGGGAGGTGCCGCGGAATCTCATCCTCGGGATCCTGCTGGTCAAGTCACTGATCTGGGCAGTCTCTCTGGGTTCGGGCACCTCGGGAGGAGTGCTGGCTCCGCTGCTGATGATGGGGGGAGCGCTGGGCGGATTCGAAGCGATGTTTCTGCCCGCGCAAGGCGTGGGTTTCTGGCCCCTGGTGAGCATGGGGGCTGTGCTGGGCGGCACCATGCGGGCCCCTTTGACGGGCGTGATTTTCGCGCTCGAAGTGACCCACGATATAAACATGCTGGTGCCCCTGCTTCTGGCGGTGACGATCTCTTATGGGTTCAGCGTCCTTACCCTGCGGCGCTCGATTCTCACCGAGAAGGTGGCACGGCGGGGGCTGCACCTGAGCTGCGAATATGCCGTGGACCCGCTCGAGGTTCTGCGGGTGCGGGACGTGATGCGCACCGACACCGTGGCGCTGGCCGCGGATACCCCCTGCGGGGAACTGGCGCGGACACTTGGTAACGGACAGGAGCGGCGGGGCCAGCGGCTCTACCCCGTAGTGGATGGAGCAAAACGGCTGGTCGGTGTCGTTACGCCGCGTCAACTCCGGGAAATTTGTGGAAAAATGCCAGGCACATCGGTTGCGCTCGGCAGCATGGTGAAGCCTGAACCGGTTGTAGCGCGTGCGGACGAACCGCTCCGCCACGTCGTGAACCGAATGGCCGACACCGGGCTCACCCGCATGCCGGTTGTGGACCCGGAAGATCCGCACCAGTTGCTGGGAATGCTCTCGCTCGGCGACCTGCTGCACGCCCGGACCAGGGCGGTCGAGGAGGAGAGCCGGCGGGAGCGGGTCCTGCGCCTGCACCTGCCCTTTGCCCGGCGCCCGGTGGCCAAGCATCGTTCCGGCGCGGAATAATACGAACATGGCGGTGTGGACCATCGGCCATTCGAACCGCAGCCTGGCGGAGTTTCTCGAGTTGCTGGCGGCTCACCGCATCCAGGTGGTCGCGGATGTTCGGACCATACCCAAGTCCCGCCATAATCCGCAGTTCAACGCGGAGACGCTGCCCAAAGGGCTCGCCCGGGCGGGCATGGAGTACGTATCTCTAGCCGGTCTGGGAGGCTTGAGACATCCGCATAAGGACTCCCGCAATACGGGTTGGCGCAATCTCAGTTTCCGCGGCTTCGCGGATTACATGCAGACGGAGGAATTCGGAACAGCGCTGCAAGACCTCATCCGCATTCAGGAAGGCGCACGAACCGTGGTGATGTGCGCCGAAGCCGTGCCCTGGCGCTGCCACCGATCGCTGATCGCCGATGCCCTGACCGGGAGAGGAATTCCGGTGAGCCACATCGTGAGCGCGGCCCCGGCGCGTCCGCACCGGCTCACGCCGTTCGCCCGGGTTGAGGGCGGAACCGTGACCTATCCCCCGCCGGACCTGGATCTCTTTCCCATTCAGCGTTGAACGAAGCACGCGAAGGTAAGGGCTGAGGCTGAAATTCCGAACGGGCGCGGCTCTGTTGCATGATCCTCCTCACAAAGCCGCGACCGTGAGGGAGCGGGTTTTCACCCATTCAGGAGCCGTGTTTTCACCCATTTACGCGGAAGTCCTCATTTTCCATTCTCGTGCTGCATTTTCCATCACGATGATAATAATAGATTTGTCTCATTTCGTATTAAATCTCTCTGTTTGGACAGGAGAGTGCTTCTGAAAACCGGCTTGGTATAGCGACAACGGGGAACCCCGGGGCAGACGGGTCGCTTTTCCTCTGCCCGGAGTAATAAACAGTCAAGCAGTCAAGCAGCACATTGGATTGGAGAAATAGGTATGCGGATTTCTACATCAGTTTTCGGAGTGGGGCGGTATCTGGCGGGCTTGGTGTTAGTCGCCGGATCCCTGGTTTTATTCAGCGCCCCCAAGAAAACGGAAATTACGAGACACGACAAAGCCTATTATGCGGATCCCAATTTGGTCGCTTTCGTGCGACCGGGTCTGAATATCAGCATTGTTTCGTCAAAAATCGCCAGCGACGGCACGATCAGCGTCCACTACCAGCTCACGGATCCGAAAGGGCTTCCTTTGGATCAGGCGGGTGTCCAGACACCGGGTGCCATCTCGGTCAGCTTTCTCTGCGCTTATATACCGCAGGGGCAAACGCAGTTTGTAGACTATATCACGCGTCCTCAGACCAGTCCCATCACCAAGAACACCGCGGCTCAGGCAGGCGCCGATTCCGGCGGAACGACGCAGACCCTGGCCGTGGGAGATTACGTCTACACGTTCAAGCAGAAGGCGGTTCCGCCGACCGGCAGCTACGATCCAACTGCCACCCACCGGATGGGCATTTATGGAAGCCGAAATCTGACGGAATTCGACCTGGGCACCAACTACGCTTCCCTGACTGCCGATTTCGTGCCCAACGGAAGCAAGGTAACGGTGACACGCGATGTGGTGCGCACCGCTAGTTGCAACAAGTGCCACGACGATCTTGCCGCCCACGGCGGATCTCGCAAGGGTCTGGATCTCTGCATCATGTGCCACACCCCGCAGACCGTCGATCCGGACACGGGGAATACGCTCGATGCGAAAGTCTGGATTCATAAAATGCACATGGGCAGCGAGCTTCCCAGCGTGCAGGCAGGGACGCCGTACCAGATCATCGGTCATTCGCAGGCGCTTTCCGACTGGTCTTCGGTGGAACTGCCGTCCGACCCGCGGCGCTGCGCGTTCTGCCACGAAACCACCACGGGGGCGGCGCAAGCCGACGCCTGGTATACGAATCCCAACCGCGCGGCTTGCGGTTCCTGCCACGATAATGTCAATTTTGCCACCGGAGAGAACCACGTCAACCTGCCGCAGGTAAACGACAGCCAGTGCAGCCAGTGCCATATTCAGAAGGGCGAACTGGAATTCGACGCCTCGATCATGGGGGCGCACACGGTTCCGACGCAGTCCGCGACGGCGCCGGGCGTAAACGTGACCCTGGTCAAAGTGGAAAACGGCGTCGCCGGCAAGGCTCCGACCGTGACCTTCACCATTCGCGACAACTCCGGGGCAGCCATTCCGATGTCGGCGATGACGGGCGGCAGCAACCGCCTGGCATTAGTGATGGCCGGCCCGACCTCCGATTACGGCTACACCAGTTTCGGCAAGGACGTGACGACTCCGGGGTACGTCTCCGAGAACCCGGTACAGAGCGCGCCCTGCAGCAACGATGGAACCTGCACCTATACCTTCACGCACGCGATTCCGGCGGGTGCGACCGGGACGTATGCCATCGGCATCGAAGCGCGCCGGGGGCTGACTCTGCTTCCGGGCACGACCAAGCAACAGACCACGGAGTACGGTGCCATCAACAAAGTGATCTACTTCTCGGTGGATGGCTCTCCGGTAGTGCCGCGCCGCCAGGTGGTAGATGTCGCGAAATGCAATGGCTGCCACTCGTACCTCTCGCTGCACGGTGAAAACCGCAATCAGATCGAGATGTGCGTGCTGTGCCACAACCCCAGCGAGAACGACGTTTCGCAGCGGCCGAATGCCGTAGTGGCCGCCGACAAAGCGTTGCCTCCGCAGTCCGTCAATTTC
This sequence comes from Bryobacterales bacterium, assembly GCA_963794265.1. Classification (GTDB taxonomy): domain Bacteria; phylum Acidobacteriota; class Terriglobia; order Bryobacterales; family Bryobacteraceae; genus CAWCDJ01. Next base: position 466,318 of record CAWCDJ010000003.1, on the reverse strand, counting down.
GCGCTGATGATCCACAAGATCCACACCGGCGCGAAGATGTCGGAGGAATTCGGGACGGACTACACGATCGTCGGTTATGGCGGAAGCCACAACAATTTCGGTTCGACGTTCGCTTCGGTCCCGGCCTCGATCACGAATACGGGAGTGCGCTACCCGGCCATGGGCCCCACGGGCTCAACCGAAGACACGGCCAACTGCGAGATGTGCCACGTCAACAACTCGGAGACCGTATTCCCAATCGGGAAGAATCCGGTAGCGGACACGCAGGGCAAGCTGAACCCGGCTCCGGCGACCACGTCGGCCTGCACGGCCTGCCATCAGACCACGTCGGCCCTGGCTCATTCGGTAGCACAGACCGATCCGAAGTTTGGTGAAAGCTGTGATGTATGTCACGCCTCCGGCGCTTCGTTTGATGTGCAGAAGATGCACGCCGGTCAATAATCGAGAATCAGGAGATAAATCCCTTGTTCCGGCTGCCAGCTAAACCGAGCAACTGCCAGATCCCTCCTCCAGCGCGCCGCCTTCGGGCGGCGCGACTGGCGGTGCTCCTGGCGGCCCCCTTACTGATACTGTGGGGCGCGCAGGACCAGAAGAGCGCGCCCGCACCAAAGGCAGCACCAGCCCAGGCGGCCGCGCCGCAACCCGCCACGCCGCCCGAGTATGTCGGCTCCGATACGTGCGCGGGATGCCACGAAGATATTTTCAACGCCTTCCAGAAGAGTCCTCACTCGATACTGACAACCGACAAAAAGCGTGGATGGGCGGGGAAGGCCTGCGAGTCGTGCCACGGACCGGGCAGCAAGCACGCGGAAACCATGTCCGCGGCCGACATTCTGAATCCGGCGAAAGCCAGCCCGGTGGTGGCCGACCGCGACTGCATGAAGTGCCACCTGAACCAGCCCACGCACATCGGACGGATCAACAGCAGCCACGCCAAAAACCAGGTACCCTGCGTGGCCTGCCACTCGATCCATGAACATCCGCCGTTCGGGTCGCACGAACTGGTAGGGAAACATGCGCCATTAGGCGAACAACCGCACAGAAACGCCGATATCAATGGGCTTTGCGCGAGCTGTCACAGCAACGTCTGGGCGAGTTTTCAGCGTCCTTACAAGCATCCGCTGCCGCTCGGCGCGATGTCTTGCGTGGACTGCCACAACCCGCACGGGACGGTGCTGCCGTGGAGCATTCAGACGGCTTACGCGAATGAGCCGGGCTGCTTCAGATGCCACAGCGAGAAGCGCGGGCCATTCGTCTACCCGCATCCGCCGGTGCAACTCGAAGGATGCGGAGCCTGCCACCAGCCGCACGGATCGCAGAATCCCCGGATGCTGACGCGCGCCCAGGTACGCTTCGTATGCCTCGAGTGCCACGCGAATCTGCCGACGCCCACTCTGCCTACCAACGGGACGCTGGGCACGGTGCCTCCGGCATTTCACGATCTGCGGAGCCCGCAATTCCAGAACTGCACTCTCTGCCACCAGATGGTGCACGGATCCTACGTGAACCGGGACTTTTTCAAATGAGATTCCTATTGGCCTTGATCCTCCTGGCTGTTCCGGTCCTGGCGCAGCAACCGGAGCCGCAGGCGAAGCCGGACGAGAAAGCGCCGGCCGCGGCGGCATCCGGCCAGAAGCCGGCGGATCAGCAACCGCCCGCCGCGCCTGCCGCGCCTGCCTCTGCTGCCGCGCCAGCGGCTGCCGCATCTTCGCCGGCCCCTGCCACGGAGCCTTCGTTCACGGGCGATATCGATTTCGGCTATCGCTGGGTCACGGGGCCGGCGGGCAGCGTCCCAGAATACCGGACGGTGGTCAACCTCAACCAGGGGCCGCAGTTGTTCGGGGCGGATTTCATGGTGCAGGATCCGAAAAAGCGGCTGTTCGACCGTCTCATGGTGAGCGGCTACGGGTGGGGCAGCCAGCCCTACAACTCGGCCATGCTGAACGCTTCGAAGCAGTCGGTCTACCGGCTCTCATTCGACTACCGGAACATGGCGTATTTCGCGGCGGAACCTTCGTTCGCGAATCCATTCGCTCCGGGAGGCTTCGACGAGCAGTCGTTCGACACGCGCCGAAGGGTGATGAGCTTCGACCTGGATATCTTTCCAGGGAGACGGATCATTCCCTACCTGGCTGCCGACCGAAACACCTGGCAGGGGAATGGAATCGACACGTGGGTACTGGGATCGCTCAATTCCTTCCCGGTGCCGACCGTGGTCCGCGACGCCACCAACGACTATCGGGGCGGCGTGCGTTTTGAGTTCAACCGGTGGCACGTGACTCTGGAGCAGGGCGGCACCACGTTCAAAGACGACGACGCCACCAACTACACGGGTCAGAATACCGGGAACCGGACCACTCCGTTCCTGGGCCAGACGCTGATCCTGAACAGCCTGCAGCAGGCGTACGGCATCCGGGGAACCAGCATCTATAGCAAGATCCTGGCGACGGCCCGGGTAAGTTCGCGCATGGATGTCTACGGCCAGTTCCTATACAGCGAGCCGAAGACCGACACCAACTACACGGAACTGGCGGGCGGCAATTTCGCCCTGGCCCAGAGCCTGTTGCTCTACGGCGGGCAGCTCGGCCTCGCGACGGGAACCGCAGTGCAGCCGCACCTTACGGCGAATGTGGGGTTCGAGCTGCGGCCCTGGAGACGCACGCGGGTGATCGAGTCGCTGATCGTCGACCGCTCGCACGACGCGGCTTATGGAATGTTCGCCGCCCTGTACCTGGCGACCCTCGCCAACCCCACGCAGGTCGGCTCCGCGACCACCACACTGAACCCGCTGCAGGTGGTCAATTACACGCAGAACCAGCTGGATGTTTTCTACGACGTGACGCCGAAGCTGACGCTGCGCGGCGGCTATCGGTTCCTCACCGGGAATGCCAGCGTCCTGGCGGGACAGCTCAGCCAGACCGGCACCTTCGCCTCGGGCGATCTGCGCCGCAACGTGGGGATCGGCAGCGTCTCCTACCGGCCGTGGCAGAAGCTGACGCTCCACGGCGAATACGAGGGTTCCTCGAGCGACCGCATTTATTTCCGCACCAGCCTGAACGATTACAGCAAGGTGCGGGCGATCGGGAAATACCAGATTAATCCTTCCCTCATGATTCAGGGCAGCTTCAATCTGCTCAAGAATAACAACCCCGCGCCGGATATCCGCTACGACTTCGACAGCCAGGACTCGGCGCTTTCGGTCTTCTGGACGCCCAACAGCAGCAAGTGGGTGACGGTGATGGCGGAATACGATCGGGCGACCATCAGTTCGGATATCGACTACCTGGACCTGCCGTTCCTGACTTCGGCGGTCTCGACCTATCGCGAGCGCACGCACACGGCGCTCTCCACGGTGGATGTAAACCTGCCTGGCATCAAGGGCGGGAAGCTCACCGCCGGAGGCTCGCTGTTCATTTCTTCCGGTAGCCGGCCAACCCGGTTTTACCAGCCGCTAGCGCGCCTCAGCTTGCCTCTTCAAAAACACGTATACTGGAACACCGAGTGGCAGTGGTACGGTTTCTCTGACCAGTTCTACTTCTTCGAAGGGTTTCGGACGCACGTGCTGATGACCGGCCTCAAGCTCACCAGATAGGAGACCATTTATGTTTGCGGTTCGAGTAATTGCCACGGGCGCTTTTGTCGCCTGGAGCGCGATGGCGGCCGGAATGCTGTCCGGGGACGCGCAGCGGGGCGAACGGCTGTTTCAAACCGAACAGTGCGTGCAGTGTCACAGCATCAACGGCCATGGGGGGACCATCGGTCCCGATCTGACGCGGCGGATCGACCGGGATTATTCGCCGGCCGTAATGGCCAGCCTGATGTGGAACCATGCGCCCGACATGTGGGCCGCCATGGCGAAGCAGGGCATACGGAAAGGGCAGTTGAGCGCCGAATCGGCGTCCGACCTGTTCGCGTATTTCGTGAGCGCCCGCTATTTTGAAAAGCCGGGCGATGCGGGGCGGGGCAAGCAGGTCTTCGCCTCCAAACACTGTGCGGACTGCCACGGCATCGCGAGTTCCCCGAACCCGGCGGCGCCGCCCGTAGCCAAATGGGAATCGCTGGCGGACCCCATCCTGCTGGCGCAGCAGATGTGGAACCATGGGCCGCAGATGAAGGCGGAGTTTGCGAAGCGGAAACTGCCGCGGCCCTCGCTGACGGCTCAGGAACTGACCGACATGCTGGTCTACCTGCAGAATCTCCCGGAGACGCGGCATCTGGCGACGACCTTCGTCTCCCCGGCCACCGATTCGGGCTCCCAGCTTTTCGATTCGAAGGGCTGCTCGGGATGCCACGTGGGGAGGCTGGCGCTCGAGGACCGGCTGCGGAACGAGACCCTCACGCAAATCGCGGCGGACATGTGGGACCACCAGCCGAGCATGAAAAATCCGCCGCCGCTTCTTTCGCCGGATGAGATGCGCCAGCTTATCGGCTTTATCTGGGCCCGCCAGTATTTCCGCGGCGAGGGCAACGCCGAGCGCGGCAAGAAGGTGTTCGCCGAGAAGAGCTGTGCGGGATGCCACGAGAACGCGGCGAGCGGAGCCCCGAAACTGGCGAAGGGCAAGGACGGATATTCGGATATCACAATCGTCTCGGCGCTCTGGGACCACGGCCCGCGCATGCTCGAGAGGATGAAGCAGCAGAACGTGGAATGGCCGCGGTTCACCGCGCAGCAGATGTCGGATTTGATCGCCTATCTGAATTCGCTCTAGGCGGGCTCCGCTCGCCTGGGCAGGCCCGGAGGCCTACCGCACCGTGGTTCCGAAGCTCACGACCCTTGTAGGGATTCCGCTGTTTGCGAGCCTGAACGAAACCGAGATCCAGGCACTGGCGCAGCGGGCCGTGGAACGGCGTTTTGCGCCGGAAGAGATGCTGTTCTGGGAGGGGGAACCCTGCGCGGGCATTTTCCTGATCGTTCAGGGCAGCGTCAAAATCTTCAAGACTTCGCCGGGGGGCCGGGAAATGATGTTGGCTCTCGATACGGCGCCCTGCACCGTGGCGGAATTGCCGCTGTTCGATGGCGGCCCGTATCCGGCATCGGTGCGAGCGGTCGAGCCGGTGGTGGCGCTGTTCGTGAACAAGGCGGAATTTCAGCAGGTTTGCCGGCAATACCCGGAGGTGGCGCTGAAGGTGCTGGCGGTGGTCGGCAGGCGGCTGCGGCACCTGGTCGGAGTGGTTGAGGCGATGACGTTCGGCAGCGTGACCCAGAGGCTGGCGCGGCTGCTGCTCGATCGTTCGAAACAGGCCGCCAGCGACGAGTTCGAATTACCCCTCACGCACCAGGAACTGGCGTCGCGGCTGGGCACGGTGCGCGAGGTGGTATCGCGGAATCTCGCGCGGTTTCGCGCGGAGGGCCTGCTGCGCATCGAGGGACGGCAGGTCCTCATCCTCGACCGGCCCGGATTGGAGCGGGAATCGGAGCCGCAGGTTTAGGTGACCATGCCGCGGCGAACGGCGCTGAGGACGAGCTCGGCGGTGCTGTGCAGGTCGAGCTTCTCCATGATCCGCCAGCGGTGGGTCTCCACCGTATGCAGGCTCAGATTGAGCCGGTTGGCGATCTCCTTGTTGCTGTTGCCTTCGGCCAGAAGCTGGTAGACCTGGCGCTCGCGGTCGGTCAGCAGCTCGAAACGGTCGTTGATGCCGCCGGTCTCGCGCAGGCGGGCGAAGCCGTCCTGGAAAATCTGGGCGACGGCCGGGCTGAAAAAAGCCATTCCGCGCTGAACGGTGTGGATCGCCTGGATGAGTTCGTCTCCCGCCGAGTTCTTCAGCAGGTATCCGCGGGCACCGGCTTTGACGGCTCGCAGCACGTAGCGCTCGTCGCTATACATGCTGAGGATGAGCACCGCGGTGCCGGGGGAGTGTTTCAAAATCTGGGAGGTTGCCTCGATGCCGTTGAGCTCTTTCATCGCGATATCGACGATGGCGACATCGGGCTTATGGAGGCGGGCGGCTTCCACCGCTTCGATGCCCGAGCTGGATTCGGCGACGATATCGAAATCGGGCTGGCTCTCCAGAATATGCCGCAGGCCCTGACGCATCAAGGTATGATCATCGACCAACAGAATTCGTACCGACATTAAGCAGTTACCTCAAATCGTTTCAAGGGGGTGGGTTCCGGTTCCTGCGGCAGGGGAATGCGGATCGAGATGCGGGTGCCGCGCCCGGGCGCCGAGTCGATCACCAGCGTACCGTCGGCGGCCGCAACCCGCTCGCGGATGCCGAGCAGCCCAAGGCCGCTGCCGCGTTGCGCGAGGGTTCCCTGCCGGACCTCGAAGCCTTTCCCGTTATCTTCCACCTCCGCCACCAGGCAGTCGGTCAATTGCTGCACCTTCACCCGGACCCTGGTCGCCGCGGAATGCTTCTCGGCGTTGTGGAGGGCTTCCTGAATCACGCGGTAGACGCAGGTTTTCACCGCGTCCGGAAGGCGGTCGGCCACGTCCTGGTCGACGAACTCACAGGCGATGCCGCTGCGACGCAGGAAATCTTCCAACTGGAACTGCAGCGCGGGAACCAGCCCGAGGTCGTCGAGCATGGCTGGCCGGAGGAGCACGGAGATGTTGCGGACGGTTTGCACCGTCTTCTTGGCAAGCTCCCGGGCGCGAGCCAGGCGATCTTTGACGAGGCTTGGATCGGACGCCAGGAGATTCTGCGCGTGCGAGATTTCGATCTCGAGCAGAGCCAGCGCCTGGCCGATTTCGTCGTGCAACTCGCGGGAGAGGCGGCGCCGGCCCTCTTCCTCGATTTCGAGCAGCCGCGCGGAAAGCTGCTGCAACTCGCGGCGCGCCTCCTCGACCTGATTGAAGTGCTGCTCGGCAAGGCGCTCGAGCGATTCGGCGTGGCGGATACTGGTGCGCGCCACCGCGAAGCTCAGCAGCACGCTGATCGCCAGCATCAACATCAGGCGCTCGGCGGCATGGCGGCGGGCGTCGTTGAACTCGCGCTCGCTTTCCTGCACCTTGCGCTGGTCCGCTTCGGAGAGGTCGATCAGGGCGCTATAGAGTTCACCGCGCAACGGCGCGACTTCGGTCTGGAGAAATGCGAACTTGCTCTCATCCGGCTGGTCGAGCATCCGGTCGGGCAGCGCGTCGATCAATAGCCAATACTGTTGAAGGCTCTTACGCAGCTTGGGAACGATCGCCTCCCAGCCGGCATAGGCGGCCAGGTGAGCCAGCGCGTCGTCGTCATCTTTTTGAATTGCCTGGAGCTGGGAGCCGAGCAGTTGCGCCTGCGCGGGCGTAGTAATGATGAAGAAATCGCGTACGTCGGAGCCCGAGAGCCAGAGGTTACGCCGCAGGGCCGCAAGGTAGCCGTCCTGCTCGATATAGCGGCGATAGATCTCGAGGTGCTGTTCCGAGACCGAGGTCTGGATGCGATACGCTTCCGCCGCGGAGAGGATCAAAACGGCTATGACGGCTCCATACCCGGTTCGCAGGACGGCGCGTTTGCTGAAACCCAGGCGCACTACCTTGTATTTTAACCCGCCGGAAATGTCTTCGTCGGTACGCACCCGAGAGCTCCAGAAGGGGATATTCCATTGTGGCGGCTGGCACGTATCTTGAGAATACGATCATCGCAGTATGGAGATAGCAGTTGGATTGCAGTACGATACAAATACAAGGTTGAGACAGCCCCGAATGGCGCCGGAGCTGCCGTAACCAGCAAGTGAATCATTGTTGCCTCCCGGGCAACAACACCGTAGAGGGCAGGTATTCCTGCCCTCTTTTATTTTGCACGGGCGCAAGCCTCCCATCCTAAACTGAAATCAGACATCCTTCATGGACGCACTCACGTTCTCGGGCATGGTGTTTAGCCTTTCGGCGCTCGCGGGCTTTCTTGGCGCGCTCACGGGGCTGGGCGGTGCGGGCATCGTAACTCCGGCGCTGAATCTCCTGCTGGGGGTGGATCTCCGGCTGGCAATGGGCGCGTCGCTGGTTTCGGTGATCGCCACCTCTTCCGGAGCCGCGGCGGCCTATGTCAAGGAGGGATACTCGAACATCCGCATCGGCATGTTTCTGGAAGTGGCTACCACCCTGGGCGCGATAGTCGGCGCGCACCTCACCTCCCGGGTGCCCAACTCCGGGCTGGCGGTCATTTTGGGAGGGGTGCTGCTGTACTCCGCGTGGCTTTCGTTTTATCGGCCGAACGATCGGATCTTCACGCAGGCCGATCCGATGGCCGTCCGCCTGCGGTTGAACAGCGACTATCCGGAAGGCCAGAGCAAGATCCGGTACTGCGTGCAGCGAGTGAAAGCGGGGTTCGCGTTGATGTTCGGGGCGGGCGTCCTTTCCGGGCTGCTGGGCATCGGCTCGGGAGCGATGAAGGTGGTTGCGATGGATCAGGCGATGGGCCTTCCCTTCAAAGTCTCGACCACCACCAGTAACTTCATGATCGGGGTGACGGCGGCCGCCAGCGCGGGTGTCTACCTGGGGCACGGATACATCCAGCCGGCCATCGCCATGCCGGTGATGCTGGGGGTGCTGAGCGGGTCGATGCTCGGAGCGCGCTGGCTGCCGGGCGCCCGCACGCGCCTGCTGCGCTACATCTTCGCGGCTGTCGTAGGCACCCTATCGTTACAACTTATCTATAAGGGTATTACTGGGGGCTTCCGTTGAACGACGCACGGATCGAAATCATCGTGGGCAACCTGTTGCGGGCCGGTGTCGTGCTCGCCGCCACGGTAGTGGCCGCAGGCGCCGCGTGGTACCTGGCGGCGTACGGCACGACCCCGGTTTCCTACCAGCACTTCGTGCGCGGGCCGATCGGGCTGCGCGCCGTTGCCGCGCTTCCGGGTCCAATCAAACTTATGGAAATCGGCCTGCTGCTGCTGATCTTCACACCGGTGGCGCGCGTCGGTTTTTCCCTGGCCGCGTTTTACCTGGAGGGAGATCGCGTATATGTCGGGATTACGCTCGTGGTCCTTCTCGTCCTCCTGATTAGTATCGGCACGTCCTGGCTGTGACTAAAGTCCTTTAGCCCGTCGCTCTCCCGCCCTAGTCTGGATTCTTGGGAGGGAAAGTGAACCTGAATCGAGATCAGAAGTCGGGCCTTTGGAAGCACGGGCTGCTGCTCACCCTGCTGTTCGGCTTCACCGTCATGATTGTCGGCGGCGTGCTGATATACCGCAGCCGCGCGCCAATCCCCGACCGCGTTGCCGGTCCGGACGGCGCCACGCTCTTCACCGCGGCGGATATCCAGCAGGGGCAGGATCTGTTCCGCAAGCGCGGCCTGATGGATTATGGAACGGTGCTCGGCCACGGCGCCTATCTCGGGCCCGATTACACTGCGGAGGCGCTGCACTGGATTGCCGATACGATGCGGCATAGGGAAGCTCCGGATTACGACACACTCGGCGTGGGGCCGAAGGCGGCGGTGGATGCCGAGGTCGCCGAGGAACTGAAGCAGAACCGCTATGCGAACGGGGTGCTGCGCTTCACGGCCGGCGAAGTGGCCGGGTGGAACACGATCCTTGAGCGCTATAAAAAGCTCTTCGTAGAAGGCCAGATCGAACGCTCGCTGCCGAAAGGGGCCTTGCTTCCGGCAAGCGAGGGTGGCGGAGACCCGGCGCAGGTCGCGGCGGCATCGAAAAAGCTGGCCGCCTTCGTTACCTGGACGGCGTGGCTCTCCGCGGCGCGGCGGCCCGGCGAGGCGCACTCCTATACCAACAACTGGCCATACGACCAAGCGGCCGGAAATACGGTGACCGCGGGAGCGATGATGTGGTCGGCCGCCAGCGTCGCCGGGCTGATCTTCTTTCTCGCGCTGATTCTTTACTTTCAGCAGCGTTACAGCCTGACGCCCCAGGATGTGTCGGGCGCGCGGTTCCGCTTCGATCTGGCGTCGGCTCCGCTGACAGCTTCGCAGCGCGCGGCCGCCAAGTTCTTCGTCATCGCGCTGGTGCTGTTCCTGGTGCAGTGCCTGCTGGGCGGCAAGATGGCGCACGATTACGTGGACGGCGTCAGTTTCTACGGCTTCCACCTTTCGCAATACCTGCCGTTCAATATCGCGCGCACCTGGCACCTGCAATTGGCAATCTTCTGGATCGCCACGGCCTGGCTCGGCATGGGCATCTTCATCGCGCCGCTGGTGAGCGGGGGCGAACCGAAGGGGCAGCGGACGCTCGTCAACATTCTGTTCGGCGCGCTGGTGGTGGTTGTGGCGGGCAGCATGGCGGGAGAATATCTCTCGATCAAAGGCATGCTCGGAAAGACCTGGTGGTGGCTGGGAACGCAGGGCTGGGAGTATCTGGAACTCGGCCGGCTGTGGATGCTGCTGCTGATCGCCGGCATGGGGATCTGGCTGTACATTGTGGCGCGCGGCCTGCGATCGGCGCTCAAAGCGGAAACCGACCGCGGCGGACTCACCCACCTGCTGCTCTACTCTTCGGCCGCCATTCCGGTGTTTTACTGCTTCGGCCTGTTCGTGAACCGCGGCAGCCACATCACGATGGCCGATTACTGGCGCTGGTGGCTGATCCACCTGTGGGTCGAAGGCATGTTCGAGGTGTTCGCGGTGGTGGTGATCGGGTTCCTGATGGTGTGGCTAGGGCTAGTGACGGCGCAATCCACGCTGCGGGCGACTTACTTCCAGCTCATCATCCTGCTGGGCAGCGGCATCATCGGTACCGGCCATCACTATTACTGGATCGGCGCGCCCGAAGCGTGGATGGCGCTGGGTGCGATCTTCTCGGCACTGGAAGTGATTCCGCTCTCGCTGCTGATGGTGGAGGCTTACGGACAGTACAAAGTGATTCGCGCGGGCGGCGCGGAGTTTCCGTACGCCGCCTCCTTCTGGTTTCTGGTGGCGACGGCGTTCTGGAACCTCTTCGGCGCCGGAGTGCTGGGGTTCCTCATCAATCTTCCGTTCGTGAGCTACTTCCAGCACGGATCGTTCCTGACCGCCGCCCACGCGCACGGGGCCCTGATGGGCGTGTACGGAATGCTGGCGATTGCGCTGGCGCTGTTCTCGCTGCGTAACATCGTGGAGCCGCGCTACTGGAAGGAAAAATGGCTGATGGTCAGCTTCTGGGGCCTGAACATCGGACTGATGGGCATGATTCTGGTCACGCTGGTGCCCATCGGGGTGATGCAGGCGCTCGAGAGCTTCCGCCACGGCTTCTGGTCGGCGCGCTCGCTGGAGTTCTACCAGCGGCCGGCGGTCAAAACGCTGCTGTGGATGCGGATGGCGCCGGATACGGTGTTCATCGTCATCGGGGTACTGCCGCTGGTTGCCGCCGCGGTCTACGGCCTGTTCCACTTGCGGGCGCTGCGTGCGCCGGCGCCGGTGGAGCAGAAGGAACAAGAGATGGCTTCGGTAGGGTAGGCCTCGCCTCCTGGCCTATCCGGCCTCGGAGCCGGCAGTTCACCGCCGAGACGCCTACACTACCGGATTGCTCAGCACTCCGATGCCTTCGATCTCCACTTCGACTACATCGCCCGGCGCAAGCTTTCGCGTGCTGCCGGGCGTTCCCGTGTAGATGATGTCTCCGGGCAGCAAGGTGACCCATAAGCTCACCCAACTGACGATGGTCGGGCAATCGAACAGCAAATCGGAAGTGTACTGCTGCTGCACGACTTCGCCGTTCAGCCGGGTCTGGAGCAACAGGTGGCTGTAGTCCAGACCGGCCACTACCGCGGGGCCGAGCGGTGCGAACGTGTCGCACCCTTTGGCGCGCCACCACTGCAGATCTTTGCCTGGGCCGCTCTGCCAGTTGCGTTCGCTGACGTCGTTGCCGCAGGTCACGCCGAAGATGGCGGCGCGGGCCTCTTCTTGCGACGCATTGCGGACGCTACGGCCCATCACGATCACCAGTTCGCCCTCATAGTGGACGTCGGTGGCATCGCGCGGGATGATGATCGGCTGGCCGGGATTGGCCAACGCGGTGACCGGCTTGTAGAACATTTCGGGATTCAGCGGCTGCGGGCGGGTGCCGAGGTGGCTCTTGTAATTGCGCCCCACCGCCATGATCTTGCCGGGCAGGCAGGGAGCCAGCAGGCTCACTTCCGCGAGCGCATGCGTCACGCCGGTTTCGGAGGCGCCGCCCATGGGATCTCCACTGATCTGCCGGACCGTGCCGTTATCGAGAATGCCGAAGGATGCGCCGGAACCGGAATCGTAGCGAATGTATTTGGTCACGCTCCGCTATTTTAGCGCCCGATCAGCCAAGCTGAACGATTTCCTCTTCCTCCGTAGGGGTTGCCCCGCGGAATGCCCACTTCAACAGCGGCGGAGCCACCAGCGTAGTGGCTACGGACATGAAGACCACGATTGCGTATAAGCTTTCGCCCATCACGCCCATGCGCAGCCCGAGTTGGGCGACCACCATTCCGACTTCACCCCTCGGCACCATCCCGACACCCACCCGCAGCGCGTCGCTGGTGCCCATCCGCAACGAGCCCAGCCCGCATCCCACAAATTTCGAGACGACGGCTGCGGCGAAGATCACGGCGGCCAGCAACAGGGTCGATCGATTTGCGAATGCCGAGACATCGAACTGCATACCGATCGCGACGAGGAAGAACGGCACGAGCAGTTCGGCTACGCCATTGGTGAGATCGGCCACGCGCCGGTCTACAGCTTCGGAAAGAGCCATGCCCGCCAGGAACGCCCCTACGATTGCGGCCACGCCCGCATACACGGCCAGCAGTGAGAGCGCGAAGAGCAGAGTCATCGCCATGGCGAATTCGCCTTCCGCCAGGCTGAGCCGCGCCTGAACCCGGGGTACCACGCGGCGCGCGGCGCGAGAACCGAGCGTGGCCAGAAACACCGTGAAGCCGATCGCCAGAGAGGCGGTAATGGCTATATCCAGATAGTTGATGGATCCGCGCGCCAACCCGCTCACCAGCGCGAGCACGATCAACCCGAGCACGTCGTCGATCACCGCGGCCGCCAGGATGATGCGGGCGGCACGCGTGTTCAGCAGGCCGCGGGAAGCCAGCACCTGGGCCGTAATTCCCACACTGGTGGCCACCATGGCCGCGCCGGTGAAGATGGATTCCACGTTCGGCAAGCCCCACGCGGCGGCGATTCCCCATCCCATCCCAAACGGAACCACCACGCCGACGACGGCCACCAGCAGGGACGTTCCTCCCACTTTCAACAGCTCCGACGACTTCACTTCCAGGCCCACGCGGAACAGCAGGAACATGACGCCCAGGTCGGAAAGGATCCGCAGGACTTCGTTGGGCGCCATCCAGCCCAGCAGGTGGGGGCCGATCAGTACTCCCGCCAGGATCTCACCCACGATGCCGGGCTGGCTCATCCGCTCGAAAATTTCAGAGAGCAGCTTGGCGGAGGCGAACACCACCAGCATTGAGAGCGGGATTTCCGCGGCGCCAGCGATGGCCATACCCCCATTATCGGCGGGAAACAGAGCGGGTTCCTGCTCTGATAGACAAAAGATAATCCCTACGGCACTAGCGCAGCGGAACCGTGATGAGCGGCGGCGAGCCCGGCTGCGAAGCGCCGCCCTGATTCTCGAGCGTCACGCCGACAGCCGCCATCGATGCCGCGTCCACCGGTTCGTGGTCCACGTGCAGGACGGTGCCGTTGGCTCGCGGCTCGATCAATCCGGCGGGTATCGGCCGGCCGCTTTTCGGGAGCAGCCACATCTCGTACGTTTTGCCCGAAGGCGGCGGTGTGAGGTTCGATGCAATCAGCAGGACGCCTTGCCGCGGATTGACGAAGACTTTCCCGCTGGCGGGTCCCGCGGTGAAAGACGATTCGCTCGTTCCCGGCGCGCTCAGAATGGAGATGCTTTCGTTGATGCGGGTGAGCATGACGTCCTGACGGCCCAACTGCTCCCGCAGATTCAGAACCTCGATGGCGAATGTGCGCTCCCGCCCGCCGAAGTAGACCGCGGCCGAAAGGGTCAGCACGGCTGCGGCGGCAAGGAACGGCGCCCAGCCGAAGGGTTCGTGCCCCGCCGAAGCCAGGATCCGGCGCCGCAGTTTCGGCGAAGGCGCCGCCGTGCCGTCCGCATCGGCCCATTCGGGCGCGGTCTCGCGAGCGATCGCGACAAGCCAGGGCTCGATCGGGCCGCTCTCCGGGTCGAAGCCATGAATCCGGTTCCACGCCCGCAGAAACGTTTCTTCGACGAGGTCTTCGGCGGCTCGACGCTGTCCGGCGGCGCGCAGAATCCGCGCATAGATCGCGCTTCCATAGCGGTCATAAAGCTCGGCCAGCGCCCGAGGATCGCGCCGCTGCAGCCGGCCAACGAGGTTTTTGTCACTCGCGCCGCTGTCGAGAACCATGGTCAATGGCATTAGCCTCCTCTTCCAGTTTCGCTCAGAAATTTTTCGCGACTCGAAAGGCGTTCGAATCAGGATCGAGAATGCATTTTTCTCTTGACTTTCCTTCTGAAGCACCTTATATATGAATCACATTGCGATTTCGAAATCGCAAAATTTGATGTTAGGGAGAATCAATCGATGAAGAGCGCAACCAAGAAAGCCGCCCCGAAGAAGAAAGCTGCTCCGAAGAAAAAGAAGTAGCTTGGGCGCGCCCTGAACAAGGGCTAGCAAACCAGGTTCCACTACGAGGCCCCGATTTTCGGGGCCTTTTTCTTTATTTCAGCCTCTTCCCTCCGAATTCTCCTTCTCCTGCCAGAGCACGCGGAACGTCTCGCCCATTCCGAACAACAGAGTCTTGAGCTGCATGCGCCGCCGCAGATCGCCGCCGCCGAGCGCCTCGGCGAACTGGTCCGTCTCGCCGGCGGCGAGCAGCGTCTGCGCCAATGTATCGAAGCGCCGCGTCGGGAGCCCGCGGCCCGCGCCGTATTCTTCGAGCGCGGTGAAGTTCACATGGGCCGTGATATCGCGCTCGCCCGGTTCGTCGAGCACCTCTTCCCGCGCGATGTGGCGGCTATAGCCCATCAGGGTGCCGGCGGGAAATCGCACAGCTTCCGCGCGCGTGAAGCCGTAATCGATTGTGAGCACATGACCGTTCTCAAGCGCGCCGCCGATCCGATCGATCCACCGGAGCGCGTCGAGGCTCACTTCGAACGGCTGCCCTTCGACAGCGGGCGGAAAGTAGCTTCGCAGGTAGTGGTGGGCTTCTTCACCGACCGGCGCTCCGGTCTCCCATTGGAACCGGCGGCCGTCGAACCGCACAAGCTGCTCGCGGAAAACGCCGTCCCTGTGAACCACAGCTTCGACCGGCAACGCGTCGAAGAATTCGTTGGAAAAGACGACCCCGCTGAATCGTTCGGGCAGTCCACCCGCGAGGTCCACCGGCACATAGCGCCACTCCGCAAAGGCGGGGGCCATCTCTTCGCGCCCGGCTCCCAGTTCGACCACCGTGAAATCGGCGGGCGCGCCGCTCGCGCGATAGAGTTGCCGGATGCGCGCGGCCATCAGAATCCCGAAGACCGGCTGGAGCTGCTCGGCGGTGTAGAAATCGCCGTGTTTTCCAAACGGGTCGCGCGCACGGCGGTAGTAGCCGCACTCGGGGTGGTAGAGAGCGACCTCCATGAAACGCCGGAAGGAAATCGGACCGCCGCGCCGAATTTCCGCGGCCAGAATTTCGCCGGCCGGCGTCATGGGCGAACGTCCCGGCTCTGCGGCGTGCGCAGGAACATCTCCACCAGGTAGTCGTGCATGCAATCGTACAGGTACCGCTGAAAAGTCCAGGCGAACTGCGGATGCTCGATGTCGCGGGCGTGCACCGGGGCGTAATAGGTGTGGAGCCCCAACCCGGGGTCTTTCATTTCGATGACGAGTTCGACGCCGCCCGCGTGCTCGCGCGCGGAGAAGCGCAGCAGCGCGTGTTCGTAGCGCGCCGTCTCCGCCAGCACCTTTTCGAGAGGGGTCACGGACTTATGCTAGCGTGAAATCAGGAAATGGCGTTACCGCAGACCGTCCGCGTGAAGCTGAGCTCGGAGGCCGCCGAGGCCATCACCCTTTCCGCGGTCGTCGTGCAGGATCTGCCGATCCGCGAGTTGCTCGAGCATATGCTTGCGGTGACCGGCAAAGACGAGCAGCGCATCCGCGAATTTCTCAAGCGCGGCACCCTGGTGAGCGGCGCGTCGCGCTTCCGCTGGACGGGCTGGGAGGCGGAGGCCGAACCGCTGCGCGAACTGCTGGCGAGCTTCCCGGACCCCGACCCTTCCCGCCCGTTCGACCCGGCCCGCTGCATCCGGGCGATCCTTCGGGGCGGACGACAGCCGATCGGCATTCCGCGCGATGCCTCCGGCCGCAAGCCGCGGTTCCAGCACGACACGTTCTGGGATCTTCTGATGGAGCTTGCCCATGGCGCCCAGGTGGTGTACAGCGGTTATTCCTACCGGGACCGGGCCGACCGCTTTCTCCGCGACCTGACCTTCGCCGAGGCGGCGCGCCTGCGGGAAGCGAGCGGTACGGTTCGTTTCAATACGCTGCGCGAACAGATCCGCAGCACGGCGTTCGTACAGGCGGAATTGCTGGTGACGCGGCAGGCAGGCCCGCTCCCTGACGGGCGCGGCTCTGTGTGAAGGCGGGCTCAGTCGTCCGCAATCTCGCCGGTATCCTCGGCGCGGTTCTCGAACTTGGTCTGGGCGTGCAGGAACACCAGGTTCACAGTTCCGACCGGACCATTGCGCTGCTTGGCGATGATGAGTTCCGCAAGGCCTTTCAGGTCTTCGCGATCGCGGTTGTAGACTTCCTCGCGGAAGATGAAGCCCACCACGTCGGCATCCTGCTCGATGCTTCCGCTTTCCCGCAGATCGCTGAGCTGCGGGCGGTGATCTCCCTGGCGCGTCTCCACCGCGCGGCTCAACTGCGAGAGCACCAGCACCGGGACGTTCAATTCCTTGGCCAGCAGTTTCATACCGCGCGAAAGCGCGCTGACTTCCTGGTTGCGGTTCTCGAAGCGCCCGCGCCCGCTCATTAACTGAAGATAGTCGACGATGACCAGCCCGAGTTGTTTGCGTTCGGCCTGCAGGCGCCGCAGCTTGGCATGTATATCCATGAGGTGGATGCCCGGAGTGTCGTCGATATAGAGCGGGGCTTCCACGAGTTCGTGCAGCGCCTGGTTGAGTTTTCGCCGCTCCTCCTGGGTGAGATAGCCGGCGCGGAACCTCTGGCTGTCCACCCGCGCGGTGGCGCAGAGCATACGGGTGAGCAGCGACTCGTTGGACATTTCGAGCGAAAACACCGCCACGGTCTGCTTCAGCTTCAACGCGACGTGCTGCGCTATGTTGAGGGCTAGCGCCGTTTTCCCCATGGAAGGCCGGGCGGCCAGAATCACCAGGTCGCCGCCGTGCAGCCCTCCGGTGTATTCGTCGAACTTCGTGAAGCCGGTGCTGATCCCCTTGATGCGCTTGCTGGGGTCCAGGAAGGCGGTGATTCCGCCCTCGTAGTTCTCCAGGATCTGGTCCGGATTCTGAAGGCCGTTCTTCACCCGGGCTTCGCCGAGCTTGAGCAGAGTCTCCTCGGCTCCGGCAAGGATGTCGCCGGGCTCTTCCTCGCCCAGCAGGCAGCGGTTCATCATATGCTGCGAGGCAAAGATGATCCGCCGCAAAATGGCCTTATCTTTGACGATCCGGATGTAGCTGTCGAGATTGGGGATCTGCGGCAGCCCGTCATCGAGCGATACCAGGTAACTCAGGCCGTCGCAGGCTTCGAGCTCATTGAACTTCAGCAGTTCGTTGGCTACCGTGACGCGGTCGATGTGCTCGCCACGGTCCTGTAGATCGCCCATGCGCCTGAAAATCCGGCGGTGCTTCTCCAGGCTGAAGTCGTCGGCCTCGATGGTTCCGGCGGCTTGCACATAGAGGTTGTCATCCAGGAGAATCGACCCGAGCACGAATCGCTCGGCATCGACGTTCGTGGGAAGACCTTTGTCCGACGCATTGACAGCTGACATGGCGTGAATGACCTAGAATAGCCCGCAATCGGGCGGCATGCGGCGAAAGATTTGCCCCGCTGTTATGAGCGGTTTAGGCTTTGGATAAACCATCCGGATGTACCTCACCGAGGCGGTCGGGTAAAGCGCTTTGGAATCAGGCCCTCGACCTGCGAATTCCGCAGCCGTCCGCATACCATCCACAGGCTTTCCACAGGCCGCAACATCCGCCCGTTCTCCTGTTGTAGCGAATCCGCGCGCCCAAATCCAGCGGGACGGGCCATAATCAGCATTTGGGAGGAATCTGAAATGTCTCTCTGGCTGACATCGGCGCACATGTGGCATGACATGTTCTCAGTGGGAGTTCCCCTGGCCGAGAAGGTGCTAAGACCCGTCATCGTCTATCTTTTTCTGGTGATCGCGCTGCGGATCTTCGGCAAACGCGAGCTCGCGCAGCTCAACCCCTTCGACCTGGTAGTGCTGCTGTCGTTGTCCAACACCGTGCAGAACGCCATCATCGGAGACGACAATTCCCTGCTGGGCGGGGTGATCGGGGCGTTTTCGCTGCTGGTGGTCAATTACCTGGTGGTGCGGTTCCTGTTTCGCCACCGGCGGCTGGACCAGATTTTCGAAGGCAAGCCGACCACCCTGGTTGAGAACGGTTTGGTGGTCCGCAACGCTCTCGCCAAAGAACTCCTGACGCGGTCGGAGCTCATGACGGTTCTGCACCGGCAGGGTTTCGATTCCATCTCCGAGGTCGACCGTTGCGTTCTGGAGCCCGGGGGCACATTTTACATCCAGCGCAAAATGCCGCCTCAGGACCAGGTGCAGCACGACGAGGTGATGAAGTCGCTGAGCGAACTGAACGGCAAGCTCGACCGGTTGCTGGCCGGCGGTGCGAGGCCGTAGGGCGCCGAGGAGATCCGCTTCTCTTTGTGAAGGAGGACACCTTGGAGGTCCGGCTATAATAGATGTCGGAGGAATGGCCGAGCGGCTGAAGGCGGCGGTCTTGAAAACCGTTAGTGGGGTGACTCACTCGGGGGTTCGAATCCCTCTTCCTCCGCCAGCATACGATAGCTATTTGCCCCCCAGCGTGTGGATGTAAGCAGCCAGGCCCTGGATCTGGGGTTCGCTCAGCTTGGCGCCGTAGGCTGGCATCTTCCCTTTTCCGTTCTTGATCACCTCGGCCAGGGCCGCGTCGCTCCGTTGCTGCACGGCGGGCGACCTCAAGTTCGTCGCATGTTCGTGCCTGGCGATGAATCCTGTGGCCTTGCCATCCTTGCCGTGACAACTGGAACATTTCTGCCGGAAAAGCGATGCGGAATCCTTCGTGTCTTTGTCCGCCCGGGCGGCAAGCGGCAACGTGCTCAGCGCCGCAACGATCATGATGGTCCCCAGTTTCATATTCCTATTCTCTCCGAACCGCGCGGTTCGTTGCGTTACACTGTACCTTCGTGATCCCAACTGCCGTGCCTCAGCCTGAGTCCGCCCCGCTCAGCTATCGCCGCGGGGCGGACGTGCCTCTTCTCGAACAGACGATTTCCCAGGCGCTCGAACATTGCGCGGCGCGCTTCCCCGGCCGCGAGGCCCTGGTGGCATGCCACCAGAAGCTGCGCTTCACCTGGAGCGAACTGGATGCGGAGGTTACCCGCACCGCGCGCGGACTTGCCGGGCTGGGGCTCACCCCCGGTGACCGTGTCGGCATCTGGGCCAGCAACTGCGCCGAATGGGTGCTGTTGCAGTATGCCACCGCTCGCGCCGGGTTGATCCTGGTCAACGTCAATCCGGCGTACCGCTCGCACGAATTGCGATACGTGCTCCAGAAATCGCACATTCGCGCGTTGTTTCTGCGAGCGGCGGATTCGCGCGCGAACTATCGGGAAATTCTCAGCGAATCCCGCGACGGAGACCGGCTCCTGCTCGAACACGTGGTGTGGCTGGGCGAGGATTCCTGGCAGGCGATGCTCGATACCGGGCGCGACTTTCCGGCGAATGCCATATCCTCCGACGACATCGCCAACATTCAGTACACTTCCGGCACCACGGGCTCGCCCAAGGGAGTGATGCTCACGCATCGCAACCTGCTGAACAACGGGATGGCGATAGGACTTGCGCTCCGCTGCACCGAAAACGACCGCATCTGCGCGCCCGTCCCGCTTTATCACTGCTTCGGTTCGGTGATCGGTTCCATGGTTGCGGTGGTGAACGGCGCGGCCCTGATTCTGCCGTCGGCGCAGTTCGACCCGCTGGCCACTCTCGAGGCCGTCCACGGGGAACGGGCCACCACGCTCTACGGCGTGCCGACCATGTTCATCTCGGAACTGGAACATCCGGAGTTCGAGCGGTTCGATATGAGTTCGCTCCGCAAGGGCGTGATGTCGGGCGCGCCGTGTCCCATCGAACTGATGAAACGGGTGGGAGAACGGATGCACATCGAGCGGATGACCATTCCTTATGGCCAGACCGAATCCTCACCGGTCATTACGATGTCGAACATCGACGACCCGTTCGAGTTGCGCGTCACCACCGTGGGCGCCCCCCTGGCGAACACGGAGGTGCAGATCATCGACCCCCAAACCCGTCAGCGGCTGCCCATCGGGCAGCAGGGTGAGTTGTGCACCCGCGGGTACCTGGTGATGAAAGGCTACGATGCCGATCCGCAGGGCACGGCCGAGGTGATCGACAGCGATGGGTGGCTTCACACGGGCGATCTGGCGGTGTTGCGCCCGGATGGATACGTGAGCTTCAAGGGACGCGCTAAGGACACCATCATTCGCGGCGGAGAGAACATCTATCCGCGCGAAGTGGAAGATTTCCTGCACACCCATCCGAAGATTGCGGACGTGTACATCGTGGGCCTGCCGGATGCCAAGTTGGGCGAAACCGTACTGGCCTGGGTACAACTGAAAACCGGGGAACAGGCGACCGCCGAGGAGATCCGTGACTTTTGTAAGGGAAAGATCGCATACTTCAAGGTTCCGCAGTACGTTCGGTTCGTCGATTCCTTCCCCATGACCATCAGCAAGAAGGTCCAGAAATTCCTGATGCGGGAGCAGGAGATTCGGGAACGCGGCCTGGAGGCCATCGCGCGCCAGGAAACCGCTTAGAATACGAACGTGAACCGGCGAGACTTTTTCACCCGTTGCGGCCTGGGCGGCTATTCGCTGATCGTTCTGGCGGATGATCTCCAAGGCCAGACTGCGCCCCTCGCGCATCCGGATTTCGACCGTGTGGCGCCCGCCAACGCACCCTTCGCCCGCGCCGAGCCCCACATGCGGCAAGTGGAACTCGAGACCGACGTTCTGGTCGCCGGCGGAGGGCTGGCGGGAGTCTGCGCGGCGATCGCGGCGGCGCGCCACGGCGCGCGCGTGGTGCTGGTGCAGGACCGCTCGCGCCTGGGAGGCAACTCGTCGAGCGAAGTCAAAATGCACGTGGTCGGCGCCAACTGCCATACCGGGCGGCCCGGCTGGCGGGAAGGCGGCATCCTCGAAGAGTTGCGGCTGGCCGACGCGGTCAACAATCCGCAGCGCTCCTTCGAGCTTTGGGACCTTCTGTTGTACGACAAGGTAGTCAGCGAGCCCAACATCACGCTGCTGCTCGAGACGATTCTCTGCGCCGCGTCCGTAAAGGAAGGCCGGATCACCGACGCCGTGGCGCGCTGCGACAAGAGCGAGCACGTCTATCGCATTCGCGCCAAAATGTACTGCGATTGCACCGGCGATTCCCGCCTGGCGCTCGAGGCCGGCGCCGACATGCGCGCCGGGCGTGAGGCCCGCTCGGAATTCAACGAGCCCCTTGCGCCCGAGTCGTCCGACGACCGCACTCTCGGCTCGAGCATCCTGTTCACTTCGCGGCTCTATCACAACCCGATGCCGTTCACACCACCAAAGTGGGCGCGTAAAATCACCCGCGAGCAACTGGTGCACCGCGGCATCACCAGTTGGGAGTATGGCTACTGGTGGATCGAGTGGGGCGGCGATAAGGACGTGATCGCCGACAACGAGCGCATCCGTTTCGAGTTACTCTCCATCGTCATGGGAGTTTGGGATTACATCAAGAACAGCGGCGAATTTCCGGACAGCCGCGATTGGGCGATGGATTGGGTCGGGATGATGCCCGGCAAGCGCGGCAGCCGCCGCCTGCTCGGCGATTATATCCTCACGCAGCAAGACCTGATGCGGGGGAGTTTCTCCGATGCGGTGGCCATCGGGGGCTGGCCGATGGACGCGCATCCGCCGGAAGGCTTCGACCGTCCCGATCTGCCGCCCAACACCACCGTCCGGCCTCCCGAAGTTTACAGCATCCCGCTGCGCTCACTCTTCAGCCGCAACATTCGCAACCTGTTCATGGCCGGGCGCAACATCAGCGCCAGCTATGTGGCATTTACTTCGGCCCGGGTCATGGCCACCTGCGCGGTGGAAGGGCAGGCGATCGGCACCGCCGCCGCACAGTGCGTCGAGGCGGCGGTCGCGCCGCGCGATCTCACGCAAAGCGCCCGGCAACTGGCGCACCTGCAGCAGGCGTTGCTGCGCGACGACCAGACGATCAAAGAGCTTCGCAACCAGGACCCGCTGGATTTAGCCCGGCTTGCCAGTGTAACCTCATCGGCCCAGGAGGGCGATGCCGCGGCGGCGCTGGTGCTCGACGGATTCACTCGGGACATTCCCGACGCGACAGGCGCCCCCATGGAACTACATCACTGGGCGGCTCCCTGTAGTGCCGGCAAGCCGGCCTGGATCGAGTTGCGCTGGCCCCGGCCGCAGAGTCTGCGCGAGGTGCAGTTGACGTTCGACAGCGGCTTCCGGCGGCAGTTGACGCTCAGCGCGCAGGAGACGCAGAACATCAATCTGTTGCGCGCACCGCAACCGGAAACCGTAAGGGATTACTCGATCACCTGCCGCACGGCCTCCGGGGAACTCCGTCCAGTAATTACTGTAAGTGGTAATTTTCAACGCTTGAATCGAATTAACTTTGACTCCACTGAGGTGCAATCTCTTCGAGTGGAAGTTCTGGCCACTAATGGCGACCGGCTGGCGCGGATCTTCGAAATCCGCTGCTATGCTTGAGCCGCGCGAACTTACTCTAACAGTTTCCCGGTAGCATCCAAAAACGCTCATGACCCGCGCGGGCAAAGGCATCGAGCGCTACGACCCGCTGACTAACAACGTCTATCTGGGCGGCCGCGGCAACGTGCCGTATAACGCCGGAATCACCGTCAGCCACAAGCTGTTCGCGCCGCGCATTGGCCTGGCCTACCGGCTGGGCGACAAGAGCGTGATCCGCACCGGGTACGGCATCAACTTCGACCCGCTTCCGTTCTCGCGTCCGTTGCGCGGCTGGTACCCTCTCACCATCAACGCCGCCAACACGGTTTCCGGCTACGGCTGGACGAGCACCTTCGAGCAGGGCGTTCCCAACGTTCAGGGCCCGATCTTTCCACTGGTATCGTGCAATTGCCCGCCAACGTTTCGGAGCGCAGCCCGTGGGGCGGCGAAGTGCATCGCGGCTACGTGCAATCATGGAACCTGACCGTGGAGCGCAGGCTTCCCCTCGATCTGGTGACTTCAGTGGCGTACGTAGGCTCACACTCGGTCCACCTGCTGGCCGACTACGACATCAACGCCGGCTATCCCGGCTCAGGCACCACCGGCCTGCCGTACTACGCACTCTATGGCCGCACCATTTCCACGCAGATGTGGGACGGCTACCTGAGTTCGAATTATGGCTCGCTCCAGGTCGCCATTAACCGGTCATTTGCCAAGGGCCTGATGCTCAAGGGCGCCTACAGATACTCGAAGACCATCGATTATACGGATGACGACGGTTGGGCCAGCGTAGGTTGGAACTGGGCTCCGGTGTTCCAGCGCAACCGCGCCAACGCCGGGTTCGATCGCACGCAAGTGCTTCAGGTCGGGTGGGTATACGAACTCCCGATGGGCCAGGGCAAGCCGTTCGCGAAATCCGGCGTCGCCAAGGCCGTGCTGGGTGACTGGCAGGTGAACGGCGTGCTGGCTGCCTACACGGGTACGCCCTTTACGGTTACCGCCCCCGGAAGCTCTCTGAACGCGCCTGACAACACCCAGACCGCCAACCAGGTGAAGACGACGGTTGCCCAACTCGGCAACGTCGGCCCCGGCCAGTATTACTTCGATCCCACAGCCTTTGCCGCCGTCACCGCGGCCAACACGTTCGGCACCAGCGGACGCGACATCCTGCGCAGTCCCGGGATGTTCAACACCGACCTGGATATCACGCGTCAGTTCCCTATCAAGGAACTCTTCCGCCTGCAATTCCGCGCCGAATTCTTCAATTTCTCGAACACGGCGCATTTCGGGGGTGTCAGCAGCAGCAGCGTCACGTCGGGGACGTTCATGCAAGTCACCAGCGCCTCCAGCGAGCGCCAGATCCGTTTCGGTCTGCGAGCGCAATGGTAAAGGCGTAGGTTCGGGGCGGGCCGCACTGCGGCTCGCCCATTTTCTGCCTTCGGCCCCGCTTCGATTCCTGCCGGCTATACGTGTTCGATCCGTTCGGATTGTCGTCATAATCCCGTGCGGTCGGATTTTCCTTGACTTCCCCGGTCAAAATGCCTTATAACTCTTCCCAGTATTCTGCGGTCTGTGTCTTTGCGCCTTAGATGCCGCTGTTAAAAAGGGGGAGGGGTAATGCAATTGAGGAAGTCTGTCTGGCCATACCTGTCGCCGTTGTTGGTGGTATGCCTTTTAGGCGTCGCCGTTCATCCGGCGCACGCACAGGTGCTCTACGGATCCGTAGTCGGCACCGTAACCGATCAAAGTCAGGCCTTAATTCCGGGCGCGACCGTCACGCTCACCAGTAAGGACACCGGGCTATCCCGTGAAGCCACGTCGGATCAGGGCGGCCGTTATTCGTTTGTGAACGTGGCCCCGGGTAAATTCGATCTCAAGGTCGTGGCCACGGGCTTCCGCACCTATACGGTGAGCAATATCGATGTCAGCCCGAACGTGGTTGGCCGCATCGATCCGAAACTGGAGGTCGGGCAACTTACCGAGCAGGTCACGGTGGAAGCGAGTGCCGCCGAACTGCAAACCGATAAGTCCGACACGCACTCCGAGATCGTCTCCAAAGAAATCACCAGCATGCCGCTCAGCGGCTATCGGAATTACCAGAGCCTGATCAACCTGGTGCCGGGCGCCACGCCCGCAGCGTTCCAGAATTCGATCACCGATACGCCGGGGCGCGCGCTCCAGACGCACATCAACGGCGGCAACGCGCAGACCAACATCACGCGCATCGACGGCGCCGCCAGCGTGAACGTCTGGCTGCCGCACCACGTCGGCTATGTGGCTCCAGAAGAGACCATCGAGACGGTGAATATCACTACCAGCGCAGCCGACGCCGAGCAGGGAATGGCCGGGGCTTCGGCAATCACCCTGGTCACCAAGTCGGGGACCAACGATATCCACGGCAGCGCTTACGAATTTCACGACGATCAGCATCTGAAGGCGCGCAACTTCTTCCAGGCCGCCGGCACCGACAAGCCGCTCAGCATCTACAACAATTTCGGAGCGACCGTCGGCGGGCCGATCAAGAAGAACAAGCTGTTCTACTTCGTTAGTTTCGACGGCACCCGCCAGCGCCAATCGTCGCCGGGATTCTTTACGGTGCCGACTTCCGCGATCAGTTCGGGTAATTTCAGCGGGATTTCGACCGTCCTTTACGATCCGCTCACAGGCAATCCCGACGGAACGGGCCGCCAGCCATTCGCCGGGAACATCATTCCCGCGAACCGCATCGACCCGATTGCGCAGAAGATCGAGGGCTATTACCCCGCTCCGAACTACGGGGCCGGCGCGTACGCCAATAACTACTTCGCATCGGGCGGCCCAATCCTGAATCGCAATTACCTGGATGCTAAGATCAACTATACCGTCAACGACAAGGAGACCATATTCGGCAAGTACGGCCGCATGTGGGCGAAATCCGGCGGCACGGCGGTATTCGGGATTGCGGGCGGCACGGGATTGGGCGGTTCCGACCCGGGGCTGGGAGATACCCTGATACAGGTGGGCACCATCGGCCACACGCACGTTTTCGGCCCGCACCTGATCCTGGATGGCGTGATCGGTTATGAACGTCAGGGCCAGGGTGTGTTGCCGAACGATTACGGCACCAACTACGGGCTGCAATTCGGCATCCCCAACACCAACGGTCCGGACCCGCGGCAGAGCGGCTTCCCGAATATCGGGATCTCCAACTACACCGGTTTCGGGGTGCCCAACTGGATGCCTGTAACCCGCGTGGAAGAAAGCTGGACGCAGAGCGACAACATCACCTGGACCGAGGGTGCGCACGAACTGCGTTTCGGTTTCGACCTGGTCCGCCATCACCTCAACCACTGGCAGCCGGAAGTGGGCCAGGGACCGCGTGGTTACCTCGGCTTCAGCGGCCAGGAGACGGCCCTGAACGGCGGGCCTGCGGCAAATCAGTTCAATAGCTACGCCGCCTACCTGCTGGGCCTTTCCGACGACGTCGAAAAGAGCCTGCAAAACATCCTGATGACCGGCCGGGAATGGCAATTCGGGTGGTACGCGCGCGATCGCTGGCAGGTGAGCCGTAACCTGACCGTAAACATCGGCCTGCGCTACGAGTTCTACCCGCTCATGACCCGCGCGGGCAAAGGCATCGAGCGCTACGACCCGCTGACTAACAACGTCTATCTGGGCGGCCGCGGCAACGTGCCGTATAACGCCGGAATCACCGTCAGCCACAAGCTGTTCGCGCCGCGCATTGGCTTGGCCTACCGGTTAGGTGACAAGAGCGTGGTCCGCGCCGGGTACGGCATCAACTTCGACCCGCTCCCGTTCTCGCGTCCGTTGCGTGGCTGGTATCCATTGACCATCAATGCCGCCAACACAGCCTCCGGCTACGGCTGGACGAGCACCTTCGAGCAGGGCGTTCCCAACGTTCAGGGGCCCGATCTTTCCACCGGTATCGTGCAATTGCCCGCCAACGTTTCGGAGCGCAGCCCGTGGGGCGGCGAAGTGCATCGCGGCTACGTGCAATCGTGGAACCTGACCGTGGAGCGCAAGCTCCCGCTCGACCTGGTGACATCGGTGGCGTACGTAGGCTCACACTCGGTCCACCTGCTGGCCGACTATGACATCAACGCCGGCTATCCCGGCTCAGGCACCACCGGCCTGCCGTACTACGCACTCTACGGCCGCACCATTTCCACGCAGATGTGGGACGGCTATCTGAGTTCCAGTTACAACTCGCTCCAGGTCGCCATCAACCGGTCATTTGCCAAGGGCCTGATGCTCAAGGGTGCCTACACATACTCGAAGACCATCGACTATACGGATGACGACGGTTGGGCCAGCGTGGGTTGGAACTGGGCTCCAGTGTTCCAGCGCAACCGCGCCGACGCGGGGTTCGACCGCACGCAAGTGTTCCAAATCGGGTGGGTATACGAACTGCCTATGGGCGAAGGCAAGGCGTTTGCGAAATCCGGCGTCGCCAAGGCGGTGCTGGGTAACTGGCAGGTGAACGGCGTGATGGCTGCCTACACGGGCACGCCCTTCACGGTTACCGCCCCCGGAAGTTCTCTGAACGCGCCTGACAACACCCAGACCGCCAACCAGCTGAGCACCACCGTCACGCAGTTCGGCAACGTCGGCCCCGGCCAGTATTACTATGATCCCAAGGCCTTTGCCGCCGTCACCGCCGCCAACACGTTCGGCACGAGCGGCCGCAACATCCTCCGCAATCCCGGGGTGTTCAACACAGACCTGGATATCACACGCGAGTTCGCCGTCAAGGAGCGCCTGCGCATGCAATTCCGCGCGGAGTTCTTTAATTTCGCGAACACCCCGCATTTCGGAGGTGTCAGCAGCAGCAGCGTCACCTCGGGGACGTTCATGCAAATCACCAGCGCCACCGGAGAGCGCCAGATCCGTTTCGGTCTGCGCGCGGAATGGTAATGGCGTGAATCGTACGCTTGGGCGGGCCGCATTGCGGCTCGCCCCCTTTTTGTTGGCGCTGCTGGCGGCGGCACAGACCAAAGAGCAGGCCAGGGAATCCGAACGAGCCCGCCAGATGATGGCCGCCGGGCAATTTGAGCAGGCGATCCCCGTGTACCAGAGGCTTGTCGCGGCACTCCCCGGCAATCCCGGCCTGTTACTCGACCTGGCTCTGGCCGAACACATGGCCGGACACGAGCGCGAGGCGATTCCCCACTTAGAAGCCTTTCTCAAACTTCAGCCGGATGTTCCGGGTGCGCTGCTTTCCCTGGGCGCCGCGCATCTTGCGTTGAACGCTCCGCGTGAGGCGATTCCCCCACTCGAAAAGGTCGTCGCGCGGGAACCGCAGAACCGCGATGCACGCGGCATGCTGGCCGGTGCCTTGATGGCCGTGGGACGGTTCGACCGGGCGGGCGTCGAGTACCGCGAGATGAGCGACCGGTTTCCGGACGATCCCAAGGCTTGGTACGGTCTCGGAATGAGTTACCAGTCCTTGGCCGGCGCGGCCTTCGAGCGTTTGCAGAAGGCCGATCCGAAATCTCCTTACGTGGCGGCGCTGGTGGCAGGCACGCGCGTTCAGCGGCGGCAGTACCGGAGCGCGTTCTTCTTCTACAGCGAAGCCCTCAGACAGGTGCCCGGCCTGCATGGAATCCATACCGCGATGGCGGATATCTATCGCAAGACGGGCCACCCCGAATGGGCGGTCGAGGAAGAGGCGAAGGAGCGCGCGCTCGCGGCGCCCGATTGCGCCGCGCATCCCGACGAGTGCCGGTTTCTGGCGGGGAAGGATGTCGAGCTGACGGTTCTGCCGCGTGCGGCGGCACCGGCTCCGGAAGCGCTCTACTGGCAGGCCATGGCCGCGAACGAGTTGGCCTTGCAGGCGTTCTTCCGGCTCGGCCAGTTGCCTGCTTCGGTAGAGTTGCATCAACTCAAGGCCGAGATCGCGCGCGGCCAGAACCAGCACCTGGAAGCTGTGAGGGAGTGGCGCGCGGCGCTCGAGCTTTCGCCCGGCAATCCGCGACTGGAGCACCAGCTTGCGGTCTCGCTTTTCATGGCCGCCGATTACCAGGCTGCGTTTGACCAGGCGGTCCGGCTGCTGAAGGCGGACCCGCGCTCGCCCGATCTCAACTTCATGGCGGGCGACAGCCTGCTGCGTCTGGAACGGCCCGAACCCGCGCTTCCGTTTCTGCGGGCGGCGCTCGAGGCCGACCCCTCATTGCGCGCGGCGGATGCGTCCCTCGGGCTGGCGCTGTCGCGGCTCGGCAGGAATCGGGAGGCGGTTCCTCACCTGGAGCAGGCCCTCGAACTGGACGATGACGGCAGCCTGCATTACCAGTTGGCTCGTGCATACCAGGCGTCGGGTTCGCAGGGGAAAGCCCGCGCCACCATGGCGGAGTACCAGGAGATCGTGAAACGAAATCAGCAGGTCAGGAATGAAGTCGCGCGCGAGGCGCAGATCGGCCCGCCGCGGTAACCCCTCATGAAACGGCTCTCCCTGGGCATCGCGGCGGCTGCCTGCCTCACGGCGGCGGTTTCGCCCATACGCTTTCACGAAATGGCGGAGGAGGCCGGGCTGTGCTTCGTGCTCGAAAACAGCCCCACGCCCGACAAGCACCTGATCGAGACCATGCCCGGAGGCATCGCGGTCTTCGATTACGACGGCGACGGACGTCCCGACATCTACTTCACCAACGGCGCGGAGATTCCCTCGCTCGAAAAGTCGTCGCCGAAATACTGGAACCGGCTCTACCGCAACGAGGGCAACCTCAAATTCCGCGACGTCACCGAAGAGGCCGGCGTGGCGGGCGCCGGGTACTCCATGGGAGCCGCGGCGGCGGATTACGATAACGACGGCCGCACCGACCTTTTCGTGGCGGGCGTCAACCGCAATACTCTCTACCACAACCTGGGCAACGGCCGGTTCGAAGACGTCACCGAAAAGGCCGGCATCCGCAGCGGCGAGTGGGCCGTGGCGGCAGGCTGGTTCGACTACGACGGCGATGGCCTTCTCGACCTTTGGGTGGTGCACTACGCCAGGTGGTCCATCTCCGCCGACCGCTATTGCGGCGACCAGGCCCGCGGCATCCGCATCTACTGCCACCCGAAGTATTACCAGGGTCTGGCCTCAACCCTCTATCGCAATCGCGGCGACGGCACCTTCGAAGACGTCACGGCGCGCGCCGGGCTCGCCGGCTTCGCGGGCCGCGGGATGAGCGTCGCGTTCGCCGATTACGACCAGGACGGCCGGCCCGACGTCTTCGTCACCAACGACAACATGCCCAACTTCCTGTTCCACAACCTGGGGAACGGGACCTTCGAGGAAGTGGGCCTGCTCTCCGGCACGGCCCTGCGCGACGATGGCAAGTCCGTAGCCAGCATGGGCGCCGAATTCAAGGATTACGATAATGACGGCCTGCCCGACCTGTTCGTGACCGCGCTGGCGAGTGAAACGTTCCCCCTGTTCCGCAACCTCGGCAAGGGGAGCTTCGTCGATGCGACGCACCAGTCGAGGCTCGGCGCGCTGACACTGAAACACAGCGGCTGGGGCCTGGGAGTCTTCGATTTCAATAACGACGGCTGGAAGGACCTGTTCACTGCCGATTCGCACGTCAACGACCTGGTGGCGCAGTTCGAGCCCGCCGTCTACCGCGAGCCGGACGGCGTGTTCGCCAACACCGGCGGCAAGTTTCAGGATGTCTCGGCCGAGGCCGGCATGACCCTCGTCAAGGCGCACCGCGGGGCCGCTTTCGCGGATTTCGACGGCGACGGCCGCATCGACGCGGTGGTTTCCTCGCTCGGCGAGCCGGCCGAGTTGTGGCACAACATCAGCCCCGGCGCCGGGCACTGGATCCGACTGAATCTCAAGGGCACGAAAGACAACCGCGACGGGATCGGCGCCCGGATTCAGATCGGCAGCCAGTTCGCCGAGATGACGACCACGGTGGGCTATGCGTCCTCCGCCGACTGGGGCGTGCACTTCGGCCTGGGTGCGGAGGAAACGATTCCGAAGATCGAAATCCGCTGGCCGGATGGCGCCGTCCAAACGCTTCGGAGCATAAAAGCCGATCAGGTGCTGAACGTGACGCAACCGTAGGTTGGGCCTGCCGGCCTGCCCAGTGCCACTGGCTAGCAGATTCGCGGCAACTGATCGCCCGGCAGCATGTCCACGATTCGGTTCGTGCCGAAGGGCGTGTTCATCGTGACCAGCCCGGCATGCGATTCGGTGACCGTGCCGATGGCCGCCGATTGCGCCCCGAGCGGGTGCCGGCGCATGGCTTCGAGCACCGCGTCCGCGGCTCCCGGGGCCACTACCGCCACCAGTTTTCCTTCGTTCGCCACGTACAGCGGGTCGAGGCCCAGCATCTCGCACGCGCCGCGCACTTCCTCGCGCACCGGGATCGCCGGCTCGTCGAGCGCGATGCCCACCCGGGCACTCGCGGCGATTTCGTTGGCCGTGCTAGCCAGGCCGCCGCGGGTCGGATCCCTCAGACAGCGGATCTCGCGCGATGCCGCCAGCATGTCGCGCACCAGCGTGTGGAGCGCCGCCGAATCGCTCTCGAGGGCGGTTTCGAAGGCGATGCCTTCGCGCTCGGAGAGGATCGCGATGCCGTGATCGCCCAGCGTTCCCGAGAGCAGCACCCGGTCGCCGGGACGCGCATTCGCGGCCGAAAGGTGGACACCCGCGGGTACCCGACCGATCCCGGTGGTGTTGATGAAGAGGCCGTCGCCGCTGCCCTTCTCCACGACTTTGGTATCGCCGGTGACGATCTCGACGCCGGCCTCTTCCGCCGCGCGGGCCATCGATTCGGCGGCGCGGCGCAGAGTTTCCACGTCGAGCCCCTCTTCCAGAATAAATGCGGCGCTCAGGTAGAGTGGCTCGGCGCCGCCCATGGCGAGATCGTTGACCGTACCGTGCACGGCGAGCGACCCGATATCGCCGCCGCGGAAGAACAGCGGCTTCACCACGAACGAATCGGTGGTGAAGGCCAGCCGCAGGCCTTCGATCTCGACCACCGCCTGATCGTCCAGGCGGTTCAGCACCGGGCTGCGGAACAGCGGCAGAAACACGTCTCGCAGTAATTCGGCGCTGAGCTTGCCGCCCGAGCCGTGGCCCAGCAGGATGCGATCTTTCGCGGGAAGCGGGAGGGGACAGGAAATCATGCGTGCCGCCGGTACTGATAGTAAGCCGCGCAGGCGCCCTCGCTCGAAACCATGGGCGCGCCGAGCGGCATCTCGGGGGTGCAGCGCGTGCCGAACGCGGGGCAGTCCACCGGTTTTGCCAGCCCCTGCAATACGCGGGGCGCGATGCACTCCGCGGGCTCTTCGGCGCGGGTGGCCTCGACGCCGAACACCTTTTCGGCGTCATACGCGGCGTACTCGGGGCGTAGCCGGTATCCGGATTGGAGGATCTCGCCGATGCCGCGCCACTGGCGGTCGGCCGTTTCGAATACCTCGAACATCTTTCGCCGCGCGATTTCGTTGCCTTCGCGGGTAACACCGCGCACATACTGATTCTCCACCTCGGCGCGGCCTTCTTCCAGTTGCCGCACCAGCATCCGGATGGCCTCGAGCAGATCGAGCGGCTCGAACCCGCCCACCACGAACGGGACGCGGTAGCGGGCGGCCAGTTCTTCGTACTCGGTGTAGCCCATGACGGCGCAGACGTGGCCGGGTGCAATGAAGCCCTGCACGCGGCTGGCGGGCGAATCGAGCAGCAGGCGAATGGCCGGCGGCACCAGCGCGTGGGAAACCAGCAGCGAAAAATTGCGCAAGCCTTCGCGCTTCGCCTGCCACACGGTCATCGCGTTGGCCGGGGCGGTGGTCTCGAACCCGACCGCGAAGAATACCACCTGCCTGCCGGGGTTCTGCCGCGCGACCCTCAGCGCATCCATGGGGGAGTATGCGATCCGCACGTCGCCTCCCGCGGCCTTCACGCGGAACAGGTCGCTGCGGGAGCCGGGCACGCGCAGCATGTCGCCATACGAAACCAGCGTTACGCCGGGCAGGGACGCAATCGCCACTGCCTGATCGATGATCTCAAGCGGCGTGACGCACACCGGGCAGCCGGGCCCGTGCACCAACTCCACGGCCTCGGGCAGCAGGCCGTCGATGCCGTAGCGCATCAGGGTGTGGGTCTGGCCGCCGCAAATCTCCATCAGCACCCAGTGGCGCGTCGCCAGCTTGCGGATCTCCGCCGCCAGGCGCATGGCGAGTCGGGGGTCGCGGTATTCGTCGAGGTACTTCATGGCTCGTCGTCGAGCAGCCCCATCTCTTCGAGCAGTTCGTAGGTCTTGCGGGCCTCTTCCTCGTCGACTTTGCTGATGGCGAAGCCGACGTGCACGATCACGTAGTCGCCCGTCTTGGCCTCGGGAACGTAGTCCAGATACGCATCCCGGGTCACGCCCCCGAACTGCACGCGGCCCACGCGGATGCCTTCCACCTGCCGCTCGTCGAGAATCTTCCCCGGAATGGCAAGGCACATACCTAATTCGTAGCACTTGGCGCGGCGCGCCGGGAGTTTATTGCGCCGGACGGATGTGAATCGCCTGGCCGCCTCCGGGCGCCATCTTCACGTGCAGCTGGGTCGCGGCGGTGACGTGCTTCTGCTCGATGGTCGTGTGCGTCGGGTTTTCGGCGGCGTCGGGAGCATCGGAATAGATCTCCGCGATAAACTCGCCGCGGCCCAGAAACTCGAGCGGAAGGTCCACGCTGTTCGGGTGCCAGCCCGTGATGCTGCCCACGAACCACTCGCGGCCGCTGCGGCGGGCGACGGTGATGTAGTCGCCGGGGCGGCCGCCGAGCACCCGCGTTTCATCCCAGGTGGCCGGAGCGGCCTTGATGAAATCGAAATCTTTCTGGCCCTGGTAGGCTTCCGGGTAATCGGAAACCATCTGCAGGCCGCTTTCGAAAACGGCGTAGAGCGCAAGGGCGTGGGCGCGCGTGCCCTGCACCATCGGCAGCCGGTTGCGCGGCTCGAACTGGTCGTGAGTGGAGTTGCGGAAACCGCCGGGGGTGTAATCCATTGGCCCGGCGATCATGCGGGTGAACGCCAGCATCACGTTGTGGTCGGGCGTCTCTCGCGCGCTCCACTTGTTATACTCGGCGCCCATGACGCCCTCGCGCGTCATCAGGTTGGGCCAGGTGCGCTCGATTCCGTCGGGCTTGTAGGCGCCGTGAAAGTCGATCATCAGGTGGTGCGCGGCGGCCTTCCGCAGCACGCGCCGGTAGAAATTCACCATCCACTGGTCGTCGCGGTCCATGAAGTCGATCTTCACGCCGGCGATGCCCCACTTTTCGAACTGCGGGAAAGCTTCGTCCATCTGGCGGGAGATATCGGTCCAGTGCGACCAGAGCCAGATCCGCACGTTCTTCTGCCTGGCGTAAGCCACGATGCCGGGGACATCGACGTTCGGCTGCGGGTGCATCAGGTCGCTGCCGGAATCGTTGGGGCCGGTTCCCCGGCTGGCCCACCCGGCGTCGATCAGCATGTAGGGCATGCCGGACTGCGCCGAGAAATCGACGTAATGCTCCATGGTGGCGGTGTTCATTCCGGGCTGGAAGTTCACACCCGATGCGTAGCTGCCGCTCCACCAATCCCAGGAGGTCTTGCCGGGCTTCACCCAGGAGGTGTCGGCGATGGCCGAAGGCGGGTTCAGGCTGGTGATCATGGTGGATTCCACCAGGCGCCCCGGCTGCGCGCCGATCAGGATGACGCGCCAGGGCGCCTCCACCGGGGTTGCCCGGCGCACGGAGATGCCCGGCTCGTCCGCCGCGGGCGCGAGCGTCGCGAACATGGATTTCGGATTGGAACCGTTGTGCTGGAGATACATGCCGGCGTAATTGTCAATGTCGGCTTCGGTGATCGCCACCCAGGCGGTGCCCGGCACTTCCGCGGTGAAGGGGAGCGCCGCCAGAGATTCCGGATGCAGGGCGCTCAACGGCAGGATGTGGTAGTTGTCCTCGTAAGAAGTGCGGAAGTTGCGCAGCAAAAGGGGGTAGGTGGTGGCGTCCTTGGCGAAGCGGAACTCGGTACGCTCGTTGACCAGCCGAAGCTCGGTAATCTGCGGCTGGTTGGGAATGACATAGCGGAAGGCGACCCCGTCATCGTAGGCGCGCGCCTCGACCGTGAGCTTGCGCAACGGCCGGTGCGACTCTTCGAGATCGATCGAAAGCGTGCGGGCCACATTGTGGATGGGGTTGGCCTTGCCGTGCGGCATGGAGTACGTTTCGTCGATCGAGCTGGCGTGCCGGCCGACGATCCGCATATCTGTGCCGAGCGCCGGCTGATCCTGGATTTCAAGGCCCAGGACCGAGCGTTCCATCACGGGCTTGCCGCGATAGGTGACGGTGTAGGAAAGCTGCCCGCCATCGGTGGCAAAAGCGAGTACGATATTGCCATCCGGCGACCGTACCTCGCTGGGGTTCTGGGCAAACGCCAGCATGACGATGGAGAAGAAAATCAGTAGCCGCATCAGATCCACTGTACCGCTTCGCCAAACCGGCTGGAGCGGCTCTGATACCCTGGAAGTAGACCCGCCATGGCAGTTCGCTTGAAGCCCGAAATCATGAGTCCGGCCGGATACTGGCCGCAGTTGCGCGCCGCCGTGGAGGCTGGCGCGGATTCGGTTTACTTCGGGCTGCACCACTTTACGGCCCGAGCCAAAGTCGGCTTTGGGTTAACCGAACTGCCGGAAGTGATGCGCACGCTGCACCGGCGCGGCGTGAAGGGCTACGTAACCTTCAATACGCTGGTGTTCGACCACGAGTTGAACGAAGCCGCTCGAACGCTGGGCGCCATCGCCGAGGCCGGCGCCGATGCCATCATCGTGCAGGACCTGGGAATCCTGAAGCTGGCGCGGGCCATCGCGCCCGACCTCGAACTGCACGCCAGCACGCAGATGACGGTGACCAGTGCGGACGGGGCGCGCCTGGCGCAGAGTTTCGGCGCAAGCCGCGTCACCCTGGCGCGCGAGCTTTCGCTCGACGAAGTGCGGGCGATTCGCGCAGCCACCGATTGCGAGCTCGAAATCTTCGTGCACGGCGCGCTGTGCGTGGCGTACTCCGGCCAGTGTTTTTCCTCGGAGGCCTGGGGCGGCCGCAGCGCGAACCGTGGCCAATGCGCGCAGGCCTGCCGCTTGCCGTACCAGATGGTGGTGGATGGGAAGCTCCAGCCGCTGGCCGATGCCCGCTACCTGCTCTCGCCGGGCGACCTGTTTGCGCTGCGGCAGATTCCGGAGATTGTGGAGATCGGGATTTCCGCGCTGAAAATCGAGGGGCGCTACAAGGAGGCGGATTACGTAGCGCTGGCCACCCGGGCCTATCGCGAAGCCGTGGATCACGCGTGGGCCGGACGCGCCGTGCCAGTCGAGCGGGCCCGCGAACTGGAGCTCGAACAGGTGTATTCGCGCGGTTTCGGGCCGCATTTCCTAACCGGCACGAACCACCAGGCGGTGGTCAACGGGAGGGCGCCGCGGCACCGGGGGGTGCTGATGGGGCGCGTGGCTCGCGTCTCGGAGCAGGGCGTGGCCGTCGAACCGGCCGAAGCGCATGCCATCTCCCCGCTCAAACCGGGCGACGGCCTGGTCTTCGATGCGGCCGATTGGCGCAGCCCGGAGGAGCCGGAAGAAGGGGGGCGGGTGTTCGAAGTCGATGCACGCGGCAAGCTGCTCGAAGTGCGGTTCGCCAATGGCGCGATTCGGGCGAATCGCATCCGGCGCGGCGACCTCGTGTGGCGCACGCACGACCCCGAAATCGACAAGGCTGCCCGGCCGTATTTGGAGCCCGCGGCGCCCGTGCGCAAACAGGCCGTGCGGGTGCGCGCGATGGCACGCGAAGGGGAACCGCTGGTGACCGAGTGGGCCGTGGGCCGCGTCGCGGTTACGGTGCGGTCGGAGCTGCCGCTGGGGGCTGCGCGCAACCGGGCGCTCGACGAGGAGTTTCTGGCGGCGCAGTTGGGAAGGCTGGGGAATACACCGTACGAACTTGCGGGCGTCGAACTGGAGTCGGCGGGCGCGGTCTTCGCGCCCAGCGCGCTCCTGAACCAGGTGCGGCGCGAAGCGGTTGAGCGGCTGCAGGACGTGCAGGGTAGGATAGGCCTCAGGGCCTGTCCAGCCGAGCGCAACTCGGCCGTCAAGACTCCGCCGGCAAGGGCAGGCCAGGAGGCCTACCCTACTGTTCACCTGCTGGTGCGGACTCCGGAACAGATGGAGGCGGCAATCGGTCTGCGGCCAGCCAGCATCACGCTGGATTACCTGGATCTCTATGGGCTGCGGCCTTCGATCGAGCAGGTGCGAGCGTTGGGAATCGCCGTGCGGGTCGCGAGCCCGCGGGTGATCAAGCCGGGCGAGGAGCGGATGGTCGATTTCCTGCTGGGGTGCGGCTGCCCGATCCTGGTAAGATCCACTGGCTTGTTGAAGGCGCTGCGGGAGCGCAACCCTCCCGAGTTGACGGGCGATTTCAGCTTGAATGCGGCCAATGCCCTCACCGTGGCGGAACTGCTCGAATTGGGCCTCGCGGCGGTCACCCCGACGCACGATCTGAATGCCGACCAGGTGGCGCGGCTGGCGCGGGAATCGGGCGCGGACCGCATCGAGGCCGTCGCCTACCAGCACTTACCGGTATTCCACACCGAGCACTGCGTCTTCTGCCGCTTCCTTTCTAAAGGCACGAGCTATCGGGATTGCGGCCGGCCGTGCGAGAAGCACCGCGTCGCCTTGCGCGACGATAGCGGGCGCGCACACCCCGTTATGGCCGACGTGGGCTGCCGCAACACCGTGTTCAACGCCGAGGCGCAGGAGGCAAGCCGCCACTTGGCCGCGTGGCTGGAAGCCGGCATCCGCCGCTTCCGGCTGGAGTTCGTTCACGAATCGGCCGGGCAGGTCGAGCGTGTGGCCCGGACCTTCGAAGACCTGCTGGCGGGGCGCCTTACGGCCGCGGAATCCGGCGAGCAGTTTCGCCGCCTCTCGCCTGATGGCACGACCGAAGGCAGCCTTTTTGTACCTGAAGGATATCGCGCTCTCCCGGTTTTGCAATAGAATTTGCGCGTGCCGTGAGTTAATCTCGTGCACATGCGAAAATTGCTGCGAATCCTGCCACTTCTGCTGGTTTGCGCCTTCGCGCAGGCGGCCGACCGCCCGGACCTGGCGAAAACGCCGACCCTGTATGTAGTCGGCTATGCCCACCTCGATACGCAGTGGAGGTGGGAATATCCCACCACCATCAGCCAGTACATCAAGAACACGATGCGGCTGAATTTCGACTATTTCGAGAAATACCCGCATTACATTTTCAATTTCAGCGGCGCCAACCGGTACCGCATGATGAAGGAATATTTCCCGGCCGATTACGCCAGGGTGAAGCACTATGTGGATGCCGGCCGCTGGTTCCCGGCGGGCTCGTCGTGGGAGGAG
This sequence comes from Bryobacterales bacterium, assembly GCA_963794265.1. Lineage (GTDB taxonomy): Bacteria > Acidobacteriota > Terriglobia > Bryobacterales > Bryobacteraceae > CAWCDJ01. The sequence continues at coordinate 428,097 of CAWCDJ010000003.1, read as the reverse complement.
AGCGACGTAAACTCACCCAACGCGGAATCGGTGATCCGCCAGATTCTCTACGGCAAGCTCTTTTTCCGCAAGGAGTTCGGCAAGACCAGCGCGGAGTACATGCTGCCGGATTGCTTCGGCTTTCCGGCCTCGCTGCCCAGCATTCTGGCGCACATGGGGATCAAAGGTTTCTCCACGCAGAAGCTCTCGGCGGCATGGCAGCCGGCGCCGCACGTAGGCGGGCCGGATTCGCCCGAGCAGACGCCCGAAGGCATTCCGTTCAACGTCGGATTATGGGAAGGGCCGGACGGCAAAACCATCATCGCCGCGCTCAACCCGGGCAGCTACGGCGGCTCGGTCACGTATGACCTGAGCAAGAGCCCGGCACCTCCTCCTCCGCCCGATCCTTCGCTCACTCCGCAGCAGCAACAGATGATGCGGCGCTTCCGCGGCGAGCAGGTCGACTGGGTGAAGCGGATTCAGATCGACGGCAGGCTCACCGGCGTCTTTGCCGACTACCACTACTATGGGACCGGCGATGTCGGCGGGGCCCCGACCGAGAATTCCGTCAAGTTGATGGAAGCCATCGTCACCAAGGGGAATATTTCGCTGCCTGCGTTCAGCGGGCGCGGCGGGCGCGGTCCCGGCGCACAACCGGTTCCCCCGCCGCCCCCTTCACCCGAAGTGCAAGTAGGCGACGGGCCGGTACACGTCATCTCGGCCGATGCGGAGCAGATGTTCCTCGATATCGACCCGGCTGAGACCGCGAAGTTCCCGCGCTATAAGGGCGATCTCGAACTGATCAATCACTCGGCGGGCTCCATCACCTCCGAGACCTATATGAAACGCTGGAACCGCAGGAACGAGGTCCTGGCGGATGCGGCCGAGAAGGCGTCGGTGGCCGCGCAGCTTTTGGGCGGGCGCCCCTACCCGCAGGAACGGCTGGATACCGCCTGGGGCCTGGTGCTGGGCGGGCAATTCCACGACATCATTCCGGGCACTGCCACTCCGAAAGGTTATGAGTACGCGTGGAACGACCAGATTCTGGCTCTGAACCAGTTCGCTTGCGTGCTCACCAGCGCTACCGAAGCGGTGGTCTCCGGAATGAACACGCGGGCGAAGGGGCAGGCGGTGGTGGTCTACAATTCGCTCAACATCGCGCGCGAAGACCTGGTGGAAGCTTCCGTGACGTTCCCCGGCGGCACGCCCAAGGCTGTGCGGGTTTCCGGACCGGACGGCAAGGACGTGCCGGCGCAGCTTGAACGCGGCAAGGTGCTGTTCCTCGCCAGAGTGCCGGCGGTGGGCTACGCAGTCTTCGACGTTCAGCCGGTGGAGGCGCCCGCGCCCTCGATGCTGAAAGCCACCGGGTCCTCCCTCGAAAATCAGCGCTATCTCGTGAAGCTGGATGCCGGTGGCGACGTCGCCAGCATTTTCGATAAGACGGCGAAGAAGGAACTGCTCTCCGCGCCGATTCGCCTGGCGATCAGCACCGACAACCCGCGCAACTGGCCGGCCTGGAATATGGATTACGACCAGGAACGCGCCGCGCCGCGCGCGATCGTCGGCGGGCCGGTGAAGATCCGGATTGCGGAGGACGGACCGGCGCGCGTGGCGATCGAAGTGGTGCGCGAGACCGAAGGCTCGAAGTTCGCCCAGACGATCCGTCTGGCGGCAGGCGATGCGGGCAATCGCGTGGAGTTCGGCAACGTGATCGACTGGAACACGAAAGAAGCGAATCTGAAATCGGTGTTCCCGTTGACGGCTTCGAACGAAAATGCCACGTATAACTGGGATATCGGTACGATCCGGCGGCCCACTGAACAGGAGCGGCAGTTCGAGGTCGCCTCGCACCAGTGGGTGGACCTGACCGATCAAAGCGGCGACTACGGCGTTACCCTCCTGACCGACTGCAAGTACGCTTCCGACAAACCCGATGCGAAAACCCTGCGGCTGACGCTCATGCGCACTCCCGGCACTCAGGGCGGCTACCCTGACCAGGGCACGCAGGACCTGGGGCACCACGAATTCGTGTTCGGCATCGCCGGGCACGCCGGCAACTGGCAGCAGGCGCAGACCGACTGGCAGGCCTACCGCCTCAACCAGCCGCTGATGGCCTTCGAGAGCCCCAAGCACGCCGGTGCGCTGGGCAGGACGTTCTCGCTCGTCACCATCAACAACCCGCGCATCCGCGTACTGGCCTTGAAGAAGGCCGAGCAGAGCGACGAAATCGTGATCCGGATGGTGGAGATCGACGGCAAAGGCGCGCAGACCGTCGAGGTGGCGTTCCCCGCCGCGCGGATCACCGGGGCGCGCGAAATCAACGGGGCCGAAGAACCGGTGGGGCAGGCTACGGTAGAGGGCGGAAAACTGGTGACCTCGTTTTCGGCATTCCAGCCGCGCACCTTCGCGGTGAAGCTGAGCGCGGCGTTGCGGGTACCCGCTCTCGAATCGCAGCCCGTGAAACTCGCGTACGACGTGGCCGTGGCGAGCGACGACGAGACGAAGTCCGCCGCCGGGTTTTCGTCCGATGGTAAAGCCATTCCGGCCGAGATGCTGCCGCCGGAAGTAGATTTCAGCGGCGTGAAGTTCAGCCTGGCGGCCGCCAAAACGGGCGTGCCCGATGCGGTCGCGGCGAAGGGGCAGACGCTCCAGTTGCCGGCCGGGAAATTCAACCGCGTGTACGTGCTGGCCGCCGCCGATGGCGACCAGGCGGGCACGTTCGAGGCGGGCGGCAAATCCGTCAATGTGACTGTGCAGAACTGGGGCGGGTTCATCGGGCAGTGGGATGACCGCATCTGGGAGCCTATGGAAGAACCGGTCCGGCAGCGGCCGGGAGCGCCCGCGGACGCGCCGCGAACCCGCACTGACCCGTTCGGAAAGATGGTGGGGCTCCGCCCCGGCTACGTCAAGACGACCCCCGTGGCCTGGTTCGTTTCCCACAACCACACGGCCGATGGAGAGAACGATCCGTATGCCTATTCCTACTTGTACGCCTATGCGATCGACCTTCCGGCCGGCGCCCGCACGGTGACTCTGCCGAATAACGAGAAGATCCGGATTCTGGCGGTGTCGGCAGCCGGGGAACCGGCGGTGGTCACGCCGGCCGCGCCGCTCTACGACACTCTCGAGCGGCAGTAGAAGTCCGGCGAATCCGCGGCGGGCAATTAGCGCAGCAGCCGGTCGCGCAACCCCGCCGCGTCGAAGCCCGCGTTGCGATAGATCTCGTCCGGTTTGCCGGAGCGCGAGAAGCGGTCCATGCCGATGGCGCGCTCTTCGTGGTCGGCCGGCAGCAGAAATGGATAGAGGAAGCCAGGCCAGCCGTTGTGCAGCGTAGTGACCCACTGGCGCTCGCCCTCGGCGAGAATAGCGTCGGCTTTTTCCGGGTCGGTATGACGCAGTTCCTCAAAAAGCTGGGGCGAGGTGACCGCCACGATCTTGACGTCAAACCGCTTTTCGAGGTCCGGCAGGATTTCAAGCAGGTTCGCCATCACCTGGCCGCCGCTCACCACCAGCACCCTCTTGGGCTTGTCATTGTCGCGGAACCGCTTGAAGACATATGCGCCGTTCACCGCTTCGCGCGCGGGCGGAACCCCGTTGCCGCGTTTCAGCACGGGGGTGCCCGGCCGCACCACCGAGAAGACCACCGGTTCCCCGCGTTTCGCGGCATGGAAAAGCATCTCGATGGCTTCGTTGGCGTCGAGCGGCTTATAGACCTTGATCCCCGGGTATGCGGTGAACAGCGACATCCAAAAGAGGCCGTGGTGCGTGGGTCCATCTTCGCCGGTCTCCGGTCCGTCGTGCGCAGCCAGCATGATGAAGAATGCCTGGGAGGCGGGGTTCACATCATTATTGATCAGGGTCATGCGGACGGAATTCGCCATCATGCAGGTGAACACGCCGTAAGTGGCGAAGGCCGAGAAGGGGCGGAAGCCGCCGGGCAGCGTATCCTGGGCCATGGCGCAGGAGATCATCGCCATGTTCTGTTCGGCGATGCCGAAGCGGATGCCGCGCCCGAGTTCATTGCCCGGCCGGAGGATGCCGTAGACGCTCTCGGCTTTGCCGGTGAGAATGGACTTCATCAGGTCGCCCGCGCCCACGTAGAAGAAGGCCGAGTTCTTCATGGCCCAGGCGAACCACGCCTCGGTAGCCTTGCGGGTTGGTACGGATTCGCCCTCCGGAAACACCAGCTCCGGCGGCAGAGTTTCGGGCCGCGCGAAGCTGCGGTAATCCTGAATCGGCCGGCCAGAGAGCGCCATCTTCATGCGGCCCAGCAGTTCCGCTTCGCTGGGAATTGCGGCGGCAGCGGCTTCGAGACGCCCGGCCAGGTAATCGCGCTCCTCCGCGCCGAGTGCGGCGACGATGGCGTGAACATCGGCGGCTTCGAACCCCATGTTCCGCATGGCCTCGGCGTACTCTTCGTGTTTGAGCGGGGTGCCGTGGGAATCGGCGGTACCCTCCAGGCGGCCGTAGTGCAGGCCCTTCACCGTGTGGCAGATGACCACCGTAGGCCGCTCCGGCCCCAGACCTTCGGCGGCGAGCCGGTAGGCGTAGGCGAGCTCGCGGATCTCGTGGCCGTTGGCTTCGATGATGTTCCAACCTTGCGCGAACCAGTGGTTCAGGTACGGCCCGGGCATGGCTTCGGCAATCGGCCCGTCGATGCCGAAGGTGTTGTAATCGAGCGTGACGATCAGGTTCCGCGCGCCCAGCGCCGAGGCGACATTGCGGGCCTCATAGCTCATGCCCTCCTCGCTTTCGGCGTCTCCGGCAATCACGAATGCCCGGGTGGGCAGTCCGCAGGAGCGGTGCAGCAAGGCGAACCCCAGACCCGCCGAAAAGCCATGTCCCGAGGAGCCGGTGGAGGTGTCGGCCAGCGCTTCGTAGGATTCCACGTGGCCGCTCGGCCCATCCCAGCGGCGGAACCGGTCGAGTTGTTCGGGGTACACGGCGGCCTCGCCCGGCAAGGTGAACCCCTTCTGCCGCAGCGATTCGTAGATCAGCGCCACGGTCGCATGGAACAGCGGCGAGCAGTGGCCGGCCGACCAGACCACGCGGTCCCGTCCGGGATGCTTTGGCCGGCGGGCATCGAAACGGAGAACGCCGCTGGCCAGGAGCGTCAGTACCTGTTCCGCCTTGGAGGACGACCCGCCCGGATGCCCCGATTGCGCGGCGTCCACCGCCTTGAACGCCAGTCCGCGCACGATCCGCGCCAGTTTGGCGATGGAACCCTCGTCGATTTCCTCGAGCGGTTCGAGGGACAGGCCCCGTAGGTTGAGGTAGGCGCCTCCCTCGGCGCGGTACTGAAAACGCTCCGGCTCGCAGGCGGCGAGAGCTTCGCGGGCACCCTTTTCCAACAGATTGTAGCGGCTGGCGGCAACAGTCATAGAACACCTCTCCACCCGTAGGTGGTGTCAACGGTATTTTATATCCATTTGTCGAAAATTCCCAGAGCCGCAGCCGGCTTCAGTTTCCAGAGGGCCGTTCCACGTGGTCAATCACCAGCACATCCACCGGGCCTTTCCCCGACTCGATTTTCAAGCCGAGTTGTTCCTGGAGGGCGACGAAGATCGATGGGTTGGTCGGCTCGGTCGACGACGCCGGAGGTGGACCGGTCGGGCCCATGGGCATGGGGAGGCCTTCTGTGCCCGCACCGGGCGCAAAGTCCAGCCTGGCATCGAATGGGCTGGTAAACCCGGTTTTGTCGAGCACGGTCCGGCCCATGACAATCGAGAGCACCCGGACGAATTCCGGCATTAACAGCTTGCTGCCCATGATTCGCGCCCCGTTCGGTTCCCCCATGATGCCGGCACGGCCGCATGGGAATCTCATACCGACCGAAGGCGGAGGCGGAGGCGCGTCCGGAGCGACCTCCACGCACCCGCCTTCCTTGGGTACCGGCAGCTTGGGATCGTTCTTCCCCGCGACCAGGATATAGACCGGGAGATCCCTGGTTTCGCGGTGGGTGTTCAGTCGAAACCGGTCTTCGAGGAGCGATTGCAGCATCTGCAATACCTCGGGATGGCTGGTGTTGCCCTCGGCTTTGGCTTCGATCTGGTAACGATCCGAATCGAGCCAGCCCGGGCCGCCGACGATCTGAAAAGCCTGAAGGGAATACGCATTCTGTATGAGCAGGCGAAGCGGCGCGGTGGCCGTCAACCGGCCTCCCGGCAGCACCCGGACCATCATGAAGCGCTGCTCCTGAGACGGCTTGATCGAGGCCACCTCGAACTTCGGGCGTGGCGCGGACTGGCCGAACAGGGCGCCGGTGGTTGCCGCCAGGAAAATCGTTCCGGCCAAAAACCGGACAGACAGGAACGTCATTACGTTCATCGAGTGCCTCCCTTTTTGATGATTCAGATCATATATCAACGCGCCGGCAAACTTCCACTTGACAAACAAGTGGAACCGGCAAAGAATTCTACTAGAATGCCAAGTGAAGAAAAATCGCGACTGCAAGTGCTGCAAGGGACACTCGACCTGATTGTGCTGCGGACCCTGGCGGCCATGGGGCCGCAGCATGCTTATGCGATCGCGTCGCGATTGCAGCAGATATCCGAAGACTCGCTCAACCTCAACCAGGGGACGCTCTACCCGGCGCTGGTGCGGCTGGAGCAGCAGGGGTGGATCAAGGGCAAGTGGGGTAGGACGGAGAGCAACCGCGACGCGAAGTTCTACCGGATCACCAAGGCCGGCGAGAAGGCGCTCTCGGTGGAAACGGAGCGGTGGCGGCAACTCTCGGGGCTGATGGAGAAACTGCTGTGGCAGGATTGAACGCCCGGCGGCTTTGGGCGAAACTGGTCTGCTTCGTCCGCCGCGGCGCCGCCGAGCGCGAGATGAATCGAGAAATCGAAGCCCACCTGGTCCTGCTGGCGGAAGATTTCGAGCGCCGCGGCATGACGGCCGCCGAGGCGCGACTGGCGGCGCGAAGGGCCTACGGCGGGGTGGAGCAGGTCAAGGAACTGCACCGCGACGAGAGGTCGTTCGTATGGCTGGAGCAGTGCTTCCAGGACGTAAAACACACGTTGCGATCGCTAGGGAAAAGCCGCGGTTTTGCGGCTGTGACGATCGTCTCGCTGGCTCTCGGGATCGGCGTAAACGCGGCCATCTTCACGCTGGTTAACGGCGTCTTGTTGAAGGAGTTGCCGGTTGCCGAGCCGCACCGGGTGGTGCAGGTGAGGGCAGCGATCGGGAAGGATTTTCTGGGGACGGGGTTCAGTTATCCGGCTTACCAGGAAATTACACGAAGGGCGGAACTTCTCGAAAGCACGATCGGGTTCTCGTCCATGACCGGGATTCTGGATACGGCCGGCGGACCGGCGAAAATTGACGTGGAACTGGTGACGGGCGGGTATTTTCCATTCTTCGGGGAGCCGGCGGCGATGGGGCGCCTGCTCGATTCGGAGGATGATCGCGTGGAAGGCGCGCGCCAGGTGTGCGTACTGAGCGGCCATGCCTGGCGCGCCTATTTCGGAGAAGACGCGGGCATCGTCGGACGCCGGATCCGTGTGAACGGCTTATCCCTCGAGGTGGTGGGCGTGGCCCCGCGCGATTTCGCCGGGGCCGAGTTACAGAAGCGTTATGACATCTGGACACCGACGGCGTTGGAGTCGAGCCTGAGGCACAACCGGCGGGATGCCCCGAACTATGTTTGGCTGACCATGCTGGCGCGGATGAAACGCGGCGTTTCGACGGCCGCGGCGGATGCGCAACTGCGCGCGGCAAGCCCCGGCGTCGAAGCCGCGCTTCCCAAGGACCGGGCCAACGAAGATGCCACCTATGTCCTGCGCGACGTAAGCAAGGGAATCGACAGTTGGCGGACCCGGTTGGGCGAGCCGCTGACCATCCTGATGGCGGCGGCATCGCTGGTACTGCTGGTGGCTTGCGCGAACCTGGCCAATCTGCTGCTGGCCCGATCGAACGAGCGACAGCAGGAATACGCCGTCAAGCTGGCCCTGGGGATCAGCCGGGGACGCCTGCTGCGGCAATTGCTGATCGAGACCGTTCTGCTGGCGCTTGCCGGAGGACTGGCAGCAGTGGCACTGGCGCTGCCGCTCTCCGGCTTCCTGCAGGACCTGTTCAACGCGGGCAACCAGTCGGAACCGCTGCACGTGACACCCGATGCCCGGGTGCTGTCGTTCGGGCTGGGAGTCTCGCTGGCGACGGCGCTGATCGCGGGAATGTATCCTGCATGGCGCGCATCGCACCGGGATGCCGGATCGGGATTGAAGCGTGTGGCGGCGGATAACATCCATCGCGGAGTGGTACGGCGCGGGCTGATCTTGGTCCAGGTGGCGCTGGCGGTGGTGTTGGTGTTCGGCGCCAGCCTGTTCGGCCGAAGCCTGCGCGCGCTGAAGACCATTCCGCTGGGCTACAACATCGACCATCTCCTGACTGTGGGGATCGCCAACCGGGGATCCGGAAATGCAACCGGAGCCAAGACCAGCTCCAACCAGGTGACCAGCGTCTCGGGAGTGGACGAGGCTTCCGGAACGCACCTGGATCTGCCGGCGCAGCCGCGGTTGACGTTGTTGCTGGAAAGGGTCGCTGCGATTCACGGCGTGTCTCCGAGCGCACTGGCCGAACCGGCAGCGCTTTCCGGAGGCGAGATGATGCTCGATATTGCAGCGACCGACTCGACTGGACACAAGCGCCGGGTCACAGCCGACCTTCAGGCAATCACTCCCGGCTATCTCCATACGATGCGTCTTCCTCTTTTGCGGGGACGGGACTTTACCGGCGCGGACAGCGGTCAGACCGAGGGCGTAGCGATCGTGAATCAACACCTGGCGCATGACCTATGGCCGGGTGAAGACCCGGTCGGCAAGCACTTCAACGGGTGGACCGGACAGGACGCGGTGATCGTGGGCGTGGTGGGCGATAGCAAATACTCGGACGTGCGGGAAAGGGCGCGCGGCATCGCCTACCAGCCCTTTGCGCAGTCCGGGCAGACGGACGGCGCGGTTTTGATTCGATGCCGGTCGGGGTGCAGCGGTATTGAACGGGACGTGCGGAAACTGGTGCGGACGGCATTCCCGGATTTCCAGGTATCGGACGCCTCCACCATGGAGCAGATGCGCGACCACCGGATTGCCAGGGACCGGCTGTTCGCGTTTTTGTCGTCGCTGTTCGGCTTTCTCGGAGCCGGTCTCGTCCTGGTGGGCATTTACGGGCTGATCTCCTATTCGGTAACGCGGCGTACCCACGAAATCGGCATCCGCCTCAGCATTGGGGCGCAGCAGCGCGATGTGCTGGGGCTGTTCCTGCGAGAGGCAGCGGTGCTGGTAGGGTTGGGCATCGCGGCAGGGATCCCGCTGGGCATTCTGTTGGCGAGGTTCGTCGGGAAGTTACTGTATCAGGTCAGAACCGATGACCCTTACGGCATCGCGATTACCCTCGGGCTGATGGCCGCGGCCGGTCTGGCGGCGGCACTGGTTCCGGCGTGGCGGGCAGCCAGGGTCGACCCGGTAAGAGCAATGCGGTACGAGTAAGTTGCACACGGATCGGCCGCCGAAACGCGACGCCGCCCTGGAAACTCTAAGCCGCCGTCGCGGTAGCCGCCTGAGCCGGCTCTTCGGATTCCTTAAAGAACACCAACCGCTGCACGCGGGGGTCGAATTCCACCAGCAGCCGGTCGTTATCGCCCACCTGCGCGGTGGCGATCAGGTTGGAAATCGGCGAGACGATCAGCCGGTCTATCGCGCGGCGCAGATGCCGCGCGCCGTACCGCGGGTCGGTTCCTTCCGCGAGCAGAAATTGCTTGGCCGGCTTGCTGACATGGAATACCAGGCTGCGGGCTTCCGTCGCCGCCGCGATCCGCTCGCGCACCGCATCGAGTTCCAGTTCGAGGATCCGGCGCAGTTCCGCTTCGCCCAGCGCACGAAAGGTGACGATGCCATCCAGCCGGTTGAGAAACTCCGGCGAAAATTTACGCCGCGCCGCTTCCAGGCCGGCCTGGGCCATCTTCTCGAAAGCCTTGGGATCCGGCTCTCCGTCCGCCGCGGCGAAGCCGAGCTTGGGCTGCAGTACCTTGGCCATCTCGTTGGCTCCCAGGTTGCTCGTCAGGAAAATGATGCTGCGCGAAAAATCCACTCTCCGGTTGTCGCCCAGCGTCAGAATCGCTTTGTCGAGTATGCCCAGCAGCAGGTTCCACAACGCGTCGCTGGCTTTCTCGATCTCGTCGAACAGCACCAGATTCAGCTTCACGTCTTCGGTTTGAAACTGGTCCAGGGCTTCCTGCGAGAGCACCGGCCTGGTCTCGCGATGTCCCAGGTATCCGGGAGGCGAGCCGATCAGCTTGGCGATTTCGTGGCTGTGCTGGAACTCCGCGCAATCGATCTTGATCACACCCCGGGGGTTGCCGGTAAGGGCCTCCGCCAGCGCCTCCACCGTCCGTGTCTTTCCGGATCCGGTCGGGCCAAGAAACAGCAGGCTGCCGATCGGCCTCCCGGCACTCGACAGCCCGGCCAGGAAGGTCTGGTAAATGCCGACGATCTGCCGCACGGCGTCATCCTGCCCGACGATCCGTTTACGCAGCTTCCGCTCCAGCGTTTCCGCTCCGTGGCCCACTTTCGTGGGGTCCAACAGCATTCTTAATCCAGCCATTTCCTTCCCTCCTTCTCTACTGGTATGGACGCATTCCGGACGAACGCCTCCTGTAAAGATTTGTAGGGTGAAGAAAACTTAAGTGGCGGTGCGTGCTATTGCGGCCCGAACGCGCCGGGTTTTCACCCGACTTTGCTTTTTCGCGCCCGCTTCTTCGGTGCCGCTTCCACCGGCGGTTCCTCCGCTGGCGGTTCCTGCTCCCGCCGGCCGGCTGCGGCAGTAGCCACCTGCGCCGGCTTGCGCTTCTCCGCCAGGCTGCGCTTCAGGGCTTCCATGATGTCGATGACCGGGGCCACGTGCTCGACCGGAGCCTCCACCACCTTCTTGCCCTCGATCTTGGCCTCGATCATTCTTTGCAAGTTGTCGCGATACTCGTCGTGATACTTCTGCGGTTCGAAATCGGCCTCGAGCGAAGAGATCAGCATCTTCGCCATTTCCAGTTCCTTTTCCTTTACCAGGCTGGTGTCGGTCCGGAACTCTTCCACCTGCCGGATCTCGTCCTGGTAATACATGGTGTGAGAGAGGATCCCTTTCGCTCCCGGACGCAGGATGATGATGTGCTCGCGGTTGTGCATCGCCACCTTGGCCAGCGCATAGTATCTGGACTCGCGGAGCGCCTGGAACAGCAAGGCATAGGGACGCTCGCCGCCTTCATCGGGCGCCACGTAATAAGAGCTTTCGAGATACACCGGGTCCACCTGGTCGGCCTTCACGAACTCCAGGATCTCCATCACCTTGGCGGTCTTCGGCGCTACCTTTTTGATATCTTCGTCGTCAACGACTACGTAATGATCTTTTTCGTACTCGTAACCCTTTACGAGTTCGCTGCGGGGGACGGGTTGGTCTTCCTTCTGGCAGTAGGTAACCTGCTTGATGCGGGAGTGGTCCTCCTTGTGCAGCAGGTTAAAGCTGATGGTTTCGCTGCGCGCGGCGCTGAACAGCCGGATGGGAAACGAAACCAGTCCAAATGTAAGGTGACCTTTCCAGACGCTCGATGCCATGAATTCGCCCTCGCAAGTGATCTCAATATACGACAAAGCAATTCACGATGTAAATGTTAGGATGTAAATGCAGTTATGCCTCTCGAAGAGTACGCTTCCAAACGCCGTTTCGAGAAGACTCCCGAACCTCCGCCGGGCCAATGGGAAAGTCAGGCGCCCGGCAACCGGTTTTGTGTGCAGCGGCACGATGCCACGCGGCTCCACTATGACTTCCGACTGGAGATCGATGGCGTCCTCAAATCCTGGGCGGTGCCGAAAGGCCCCACGCTCGACCCTGGCGTGCGGCATTTAGCCGCAATGGTGGAGGACCACCCAGTCGATTACGGCAATTTCGAGGGCAACATTCCCGCCGGCAACTATGGCGCCGGAAGCGTGATGCTGTGGGACTACGGCACATTCGAGTTGCTGGGAGATATGCCGGCGCTCGACCAGATTGCGCGCGGAGACCTCAAATTCCGGTTGCACGGCCAAAAGCTGAATGGCGATTTCGCGCTGGTCCGCATGAAAGGGCGGGGCAAGGGGAACGAGTGGCTGATCATCAAGAAGCGCGACGAATTTGCCGTGCCGGGTTGGGATGTGGAGGCCCACGCCGATAGCGTGCTCTCGGGCCGCACCCAGGAAGAGATCGCGCAGAACCTGCCCGCGCGTAAGGCCAAGCGGAAAACCGCCGGAGCATCCGACCGCGTCTGGGATAGCGGCCCTCCGGCGAAGCGTGCTGCAAAAACGGCGGTCCCGAAAGCTTCGCCGGTGAAAAAAAAACTCGCTTCGACCTCTCCACGCTCAAAGGCGCCCGTAAAGCCGAAATCCCGTCCGGCATCGAGCCGATGAAAGCGACGCTCGCCGACCGCCCGCCGCGCGGCGACGACTGGCTGTTCGAAGTGAAGTGGGACGGCGTCCGGGCCATCGCCTTCATCGACCGGGAACAGGTGCACCTGCAATCGCGGAGCGGCCTCCGGTGTGAGCGTCAATATCCGGAACTGGCCGTCATTCCCCACAACCTTGCGGCCAGCCAGGCAGTGCTCGACGGCGAAATTGCCGTGCTCGATCCCAAGGGCGTTTCGCAATTCCACCTCATTCAACCGCGCATCGCGAACACCGATCCCAACACCATCGCGCACCTGGTGCGATCCACGCCGGTGGTCTATTTTGTATTCGATCTTTTGTACCTGGATGGCTACGACCTGCGCGCCGTGGAATTGGCCCGGCGCCGCGAATTGCTGGAAGCGATCGTCACACCCGGCCCCTCTCTGCGCATTTCCGAGGCTTTTCCCGGCGCGGGCGATGCCATGCTCGAAGCAGCGCGCGAGAACGGCCTGGAGGGCATCCTCGCCAAGCACGCCACGAGTTCGTACGAGTCGAAGCGCAGCCGCGAATGGCTCAAGATCAAAATCGTCGGCGAGCAGGAATTTGTGATCGGCGGCTTCACCGGGCCGCAGGGCGGCCGCGAATACTTCGGCGCGCTTGTCCTGGGCGTCAACCAGGGAGGCAAACTGCGCTGGGTGGGCAACGTGGGCACCGGCTTCGACCAGAAGACCCTGGCTGCACTCTACCGGTTGCTCGAGCCGCTGGTCACCCCAACGTGCCCGTTCGCTCCGCGTCCCAAGCCCGATCGCGACATCACCTGGGTCAGGCCGGAACTGGTGGCACAGGTGAAGTTCGCCAACTGGACCCCTGATGAGCGGCTGCGGGCGCCGGTATATCTCGGCCTCCGCAACGACGTTGCACCGCGTGAAGTCAAACGCGAAGATCCGCTGCTTCCGGAATCCGCCAGGGAATCCACCCTGAACATCGACGGCCGCTCCCTGAAGTTCACCAACCTCAAAAAAGTTTTCTATCCGGAGGAGGGCTATACCAAGCGCGATGTGCTGAACTATTACGACGCCGTTGCCTCCCTGATCCTGCCGCACTTGAGGGATCGCCCGCTTTCGCTCAAGCGCTACCCCAACGGAATTCAGGAAGAGTTCTTCTTCCAGAAAGACACGCCCGAAACCGCGGCGCCCTGGCTGCGCACCGAGTTGATCGATTCCGAGCACAACCAGAAGCCCATCCGCTACGTGTTCGCCGAAGACCGCGCCAGCCTGTTGTATCTCGCGAACCTGGGCTGCATCGACCAGAACCCTTGGATGAGCCGTTTCGAGCACCTCGACAACCCGGATTTCATCCTGATCGATCTCGACCCGCAGGAGTGCCCGTTCGAAATGATCGTGGATGCCGCGCTGCTGGTGAAGAGCCTGCTCGACCGCATCGGGCTCACGGGATATCCCAAGACCACCGGTGGCGACGGCATGCACGTCTACATCCCGATCGAGCCGGTTTATTCATACGACCAGGCGCGCACCTTCGCCGAGTTGATCGCGCGCCTGGTGATTGCGGAGAGGCCGCATCTGTTCACCACGCCGCGTTCGGTGTCCAGGCGCCAGCGCAACCGGGTCTACTTCGATTACCTGCAAATCGGGAAATCGAAGACCATCGCCGCGCCCTACGTGCTGCGGGCCTATCCCGGCGCCCCGGTGGCCACGCCCCTCGAGTGGAGCGAAGTGACGCGCGATCTCTACCCCAGGCGATTCAACATCACCAATGCAGTGGAGCGTTTCGCGGAAAAGGGCGACCTGTTTCAAGGCGTATTGAAGAAACCGCAAAGACTGGAAGAGGCGCTCGAACGAGTGTAGGGTAGACCTCCCGGTCTGCCCACGCGCCGAAGGCGCGCTCCGCGCGCGGGCAGGCCAGGAGGCCTACCCTACAATGCCTTCAGCAGCGTCTCATACGCATCCGTTACCGCGTCCCAGGAGTATCGCTCGCGGACCCGCTGTTCCGCCTTCGCCCGCAGGCGCGCCCGCTCTTCTTCGGGCATCTCCAGCACGGAGCGGATCTTGTCCGGCAACTCGGCCGGCTCGAACGGAATCCCGGCACCGCCGGCCACCTCGGCATTTTCCGGCGTATTCCGGTAGAGCACCAGCGCGCCCCGGCCCATGGCTTCGATCAACGCCGGGTGCGTTCCGCCGACCTCGGTCGCGTGGATGTAGGCAAAACAATGCGAGCCGAGTTCCCGATAGCCCGTGCCGTAGATCCCGCCCGGAATCACGACCCTCGGGTCGGTGGTCTCACGGACGCGGCGGATATACTCTCCGGCGTACGGCGCGTCGCCGATCAGGGCCAGCTTCAACGGCGTCTCCACACGCTCGAATGCTTCCCGCACTTCGAGCGGGTGATTCTCCGGCTCCATACGGCTCACGTAAAGAAAGTAGCGGTCGCGCTCCAGCCCCAGCCGTTCCAGCAAGGCCGACGTTGGGACCTTGCCCAACTCGGCGCCGTACGGAATGTAAGTGCTCCGCTTGCGGTAGCGGGCGCGGTAGTACTGCTCGATGGTTCGCGCATCCGTTACGACCACGGTCGGACAGAATGTTGCCAGCCATTCCGAGACCAGGTACCACGCCTTGGCAAGCCGGTTCCACTTCTTCCGCTTGCGCTCGATGCCGTCCACGTTGAGCGCCACCGGCATCCGCGTGAGCCGCGGCCCCAATGTGAAGATGGCGTTGGCGCCGTTGCAGTAGAGCGCGGCATCCATCCGATAAACCAGCAGGTGCAGGGTCGAAAGAAACGTGTGGACCAGGGTATCGAAGTACTTGTGGCGGATGGTAGGGAGATATTGCAGCCGCACGCCGCGGTAGCGCGCCGGCGCGTGCTTGTCGCGGCAATACACGGTGACTTCGTGTCCGCGCTCCGCAAGGCGCGTGGCAAGCTCTTCCGCGAAGGTCTCAAAACCGCCGTAGCTGGCGGGAATGCCGCGGGTGCCGAGAAGGGCGATCCTCAAATTACATTTTCGCCGCTTCCGATCGGGAAAGCATCCGCGCCATCTTCTTCGGCGCCTGCTTGCTGACGGGCCGGTACTGAAACCAACTCGCGATGTACTGATCGTCCACGCGCTTGGCGGACTGAATCAACCGGCGTTTGCCGATGACCCGGCGCAGGTTCCGGCCCAGAAACCAGAACGCTTTGAGCGAACTGTGCTCCCACAGCAGGCAGCACCCCACCACAACCGCGTCGCGCACGGTGATCGAAAACCAGTTGCGGCGATACAGGTCGGGCGAGATGTTTTTCAGCCGCATCAGGAACCGGTTCTTCACCGAGTGCATGTTGATGGCGTCCGGCAGCGCGCGCCGGTTCCCGGGCAGCACCTTGCGAACGTGATACCCCCGCGCGTACGGCACATAGAGGCATTTCCATCCCATCAACTGACCCCGCCAGGCGACGTCCGCGTCTTCGCGGTAAACGAAAAAATCGGAGTCGAAGAATTCGCCGTCGAGCGAGATGTCGTCGATCATGGCGCGCCGGTAGAGCGCCGCCGCGGCCGTGGCGCCGAATACGTATTCGTACCGCAGGTAGTGGCCGTTATCCACTTCCTGGCTGCCGCGATCCAGGTGCCTCAGCATGGGGTTGAAATAGATTCCGGTCGAATCCACCACGGGCTTCTCCGGAATCTCGAAGTGCGCCGTCATGGTCAGCAGCTTGCCGCATACCGAACCCACCTGCGGGTCGAGTTGCCCCGCGTCCACGAGCGACTGAATGAACTCCGGCAGCAGCAGGACGTCCGGATTCAATGTCAGCACCCAGTCTCCATCGGCCGCGCGAATGGCCTGGTTCTGCGCCGCGGCGAACCCCACATTCTCGTCGTTATAGTAAACGTGAACACGGTCTTCGAACTGTTCGAGGATATCTACGGTGCCGTCGGTCGACGCATTGTCGACGACGATGATTTCCCGCCGCGGGTACTTCTGCGCCAGAACAGATTCGAGACACCGCTTAATGAAGCGGCCGCTGTTATAGGTTACTAGCGTAACGGACACAAAGTCGTTGTGCGCCATGAACAGGAACCTGAGTTCGAACTTGCCGTACTTCCGTGTTTACTGTGAAACGGGACTGGAGAGAATTGCTCCGTCCCTCCAGCCGAAGACCAGGCATCGGCTGGCGAGCCTAACGACCTTACTGTAACCTGCAAGGGGCTTAAGGCTCCGGCGCGAGGCCAGTTCAACCAGGAGACGCACGAGGGAGCCCGTTACGACTGCCAGGCACACCACCCGCAGGGCCCCCGGGCGGAAGTGCTTGGCGGAATACCTAAGTAGACTACGATACCAGTAAAAATGACGCAACTCTACTCCTAACTGCGAGATCGAGTGTGCGCCCGTGTGTTTCGCCACAGCCTGCGGTTCGTAGTACAAGCGATATCCCCGATATGCCACGCGGCGGCAGAAATCCACGTCTTCGAACCAGAGCGGATAAAATCCTTCGTCAAATCCGCCCAGTTCTTCCCATACCGTGCGTCGAACCATCAGAAATGCACCCGCCGGTTGGTCCACCTCGGTACGCGAGGCGTAGTCCAACCCTAAACCACGATACTTTCGATTCACCGGATTCGTCGGCCAGATCCGGTTAAGCAAAAGAGATTCCAAAGCAAGCGCCGCCACCGTGGGAAAGCCGCGAACCATGAAGCCGACCTGAGGTATGCCTTCCGGGCTGAGCAGTTGTCCTCCGGCGGCGCCCGCGCCGGGCAGCGCACATGCGTCCCGCAATGCCTCCAAACCGCTTTGCAGAACAGAGTCCGGGTTCAAAATCAGGATGAATTCGCAATTCAATAGGGCAAATCCTTGATTTACGGCGGCGGCAAATCCACGATTGTTGGAATTTGCAATCAATTGCGCGCCGCGGCCTTTCACGATGTCTGTCGTTCCGTCGCTCGATGCATTATCCACTACGACAACTTGCGCATCTGTTCTTCTCAATGCATCCAGGCACGCGCCGATCTCGGCCCCGGAATTATAAGTGACGATGACCACTCCGATGCCGTGCATGTGTCACTTTGCCTCACGGGTGGTAAGTAAGAAATACAGTCTCCAGTAATTATCGGGTCCCGAGGTGGACTGAATTTCCTGGATCAGGGACTCATTCGCCAGCAAGTGCTCCCGCAGCGATAAGTGAGGATTCTCACGCTTCTGACGAATCTCGGCAAAGCCGCTCAGGCCCTGAAGCTTGCCCTTGAGCCATGCGAAGCCCGCTCCATGCCGCAAAGCAACCGCGCCCCAGAGTAACTGCGCGACCGCCGCCGGCCACCAGCAGCCGAGCAAGTCAGGCCGCGAATAGTGCCGCGCAAGAAGCCAGACCTGGTTGCGGGACATGCGGCGCACCGTTTCCGGATGCCAGCGGCCGAGCGTGGCGCTTCCGCGATGCCAAGCCACCGCCTCCGGCACATACTCTCCGGCCAGACCCAGCCCGGCGCAGCGCAGCCCGAACTCCACATCTTCCAGGTACGATTCGAATCGTTCTTCGAGGAGTCCGGTCTTTTCGAAAAGCTCCGCGCGGAATACCGCCGCCGTCCACGGAGCGGACCAGATGCGGCGCCGCGCGGCCCAAGCCGGCCCATCCGCGCACCCGTTTCCGCCGCGCCATGCCGTGCCGCCGCGGCACACCAGGTCGAAGGCGCCGTCGATCAATTCCGGCGCGCTCGCCGCGAGAATTTTGCCGGTGGCGAACCATTCGCGGCTGGCCGTCAGCAGCGCGAAATAATCCGGCGCCAGTTCCACGTCGCTGTTCAGCACCGCGATCCACCCGGCGCGGGCCTCGCGGATGCCGCGATTCACGGCGGCTGCGAAGCCGGCATTGCGGCCCATCTCGATCACCCGCGCGCCGCACGCGCGTGCCGCCTCCGGAGCGCCGTCGGTCGAGCCGTTATCCACCACCAGCAGTTCGTCCGCCGGCAGCGTCTGTTGCGCCAGGCTCGCCAGCAGTCTCTCGAGAAGCGGACGGCCGTTCCAAACCGGAACGATGGCGGCCAGGCTCATCGCAGAAGGCGCTTCTTCGCGAGGAACGTGAGGTTCTGCATCCCGTCCCGCCACGGGTTCAGCTTCTTCTCGCCCAGCCGCGAGGAGTACAGGATCGAAATCTCACCGAACCGGATTCGCGAGTTGCGCAGAGCCTCGATCTTGATCTCTTCGGAAAAGGCCATTCCGTCCGACTCCAGTTTCATCTCCTTCAGAATGGACCGCCGAAACACCCACATGCCCGACTGCGAATCCCGCACCCAGCGGAAAAACAGCAGAGACATGGCCAGCGACAGCACCAGGTTGCCGAGTTTGTGCTTGAAGCTCATGGACTGGCGATCCCGGACCGGGAACCGCGAAGCGTTCAGGAAATCCACGTCCAGGTGCAGGAAGGCTTCGATCAGGTAGGAGAGTGCGTCCGCCGGATAGCTATGGTCCCCGTCGAGCGTCACGATCAGGTCTTTCGTGGCCACGGCGAATCCGCGCTTGTAGCTGCGTCCATAGCCCCGCACCTGCTCGCGGATCACCTTGGCCCCCAGCGCCGCCGCCACCTCCGAGGTGCGGTCGGTCGAGTCGTTATCCACGACGATGATCTCGTCCACGAACTCCGGCATGGCGCGCAGCACCTTCTCGATGCCCTGCTCTTCATTGAGGCAAGGGATAATGACAGTGATCGTTTGCCCCTTATACATGGTTCCGACTTTTTGGCCCCGCCGGGCGTCTGGATATTATTATGGTAGCGATGAAGAGGCTGTGGTTCCTTCTGTGCGGCTCCGCCGTTCTGCTCTGCGGCGCCGACCTGGGCAGCGTGAAGACCGTGTACGTCATGCCGATGGCCCGCGGGTTCGACCAGTACCTGGCCAGCCGGCTCGCCTCGGACCACGTCTTCCAGATCGTCACCGATCCCAAACTGGCCGATGCCGTTCTCACCGACCGCATCGGAGAGGCCTTCCAGATCCGGCTCGAAAGCTTTTCCCCGAGCCCCAAGGAAGCGGAACCGCAGGAACCGGAAAAACCCGTCAAGCCGGAGAGTAAGGACGAAAAGGACGCCACCCCAAAAGCCGTGGTTGCGTTTACCGAGCCCGTAAACAAGCTCGAAAACCCGGCGCTCACGTCCAGTTTCGGGCGCGGCAAGGGTACCATCTTCCTGGTGGAAGCCAAGTCGCGCGAGGTCATCTGGTCCACCTTCGACCCGTCGAAGAGCAACACCGTCAAGGAACTCAATCGCACCGCCTCCGACATAGTGAGCCGCCTCAAGAAAGACCTGAACCCGAAATCGAAGTGACGCGCAGTTTCGCTCCGCTGTGCCGCTTCTCCCGCACCAACTCCCGGTAGCCGGCTACCAGCCTGCCCGTGACGGCGCGCATATCCCAATTGGCCTCCGCTTCCGCGCGCGCCCTGGCAGCCATCGAAGCCGCCTCCCCGGGATCCGCGAACATCGCGGCCACACGCTCCGCGAATGCTGCCGGATCGTCCGCCAGCGCGCAGAACTCGCCGTCATTCCGTGCCAGCCCCTCCGCCCCGACGTGCGTCGAAACCACCGGAATGCCCGCGGCGAAGGCTTCGAGAAGCTTCACCCGCACCCCCGACCCGCTCAGAATCGGGCATACGAATACCGCATAGCGTGCCAAAGCCTCGCGAATATCATCCACGAACCCGAGCAAGTCAATGGCCCCCGATTGATTGGCCCAGGCGTGTGCCGGCGGCGGATCCGAACCCGCGATCACCAGCCGTGCCAGGGGTTGTTTTGCCAGAATCAGCGGCATGACCTCGTTGATAAACCAATCCATCGCCACGCGGTTCGGGTCGTGCCGGAAGCTGCCGATGAAGAGCATGGTGAACGGCTCTCGCCCGCATTCGCGGAACTGGTAGCGCGACGTGTCGATGCCGGCCCGCAGCCCCGCCTGAAGCCGTTCCGCCAGCTTGGGCAGATAGGAGAGCAGGTAATCGCGGTTGGCCGGCGTGCACACCTGCACCTGGTCGAACTTCGGCAGCCAGCGGATTTCGTAGCGCAGCGCCTTCAGATACTCCATTCGCGCCTTGATCTCTCCCACCAACCCCTGGAAATGGCCCAGGCCGCGCGCAATCGACTGGAAGTAGACGTCGTGCTCGAACAGGGCGCACGGAATGCGCCGGTACTCGCCGCGGTATTGCGCCATGGGTGTGTATTCGAGTTGCACGATGTCGATCCGCTTCAGGTACATCTGCCGGTGGATCAGCCATTCCAGATCGTCGATCGCGATCTCCCGCACGGCGTACGGCCTCATCGAGCCGGCGCCGCGGACTTCTCCACCGGGCCGCACCAGCCACTCCGCCGAAGCGCAGATGCGCCGCAGTTCCTCATTTTCCGAGGCCTGCCACGGGTAATCCAGGAGTTCCACCACATGGACCTCGGCGAGTTTCGCCATTTCCCGCAGCGTCTGGTACATAAAGACGCCGCCGCCGTGAACCGGCGGGCAAATCGGATAGGGCGAAACGAACAGCACGCGCAGCGTATCCGCCGCCGTTTCCATGCTGTCGAAGCGGTCCCGAAAGTACCCGCCCAGCGGCCGCCGAAATGCCTCGGTATCGGTGATGCGCGCCAGCGCTCTGGCCCGGCGGCGCGACTGCATGGCCCGCGGTAGTTGCCGGAACGCCCGCCACAACGCCCAAAAATCGGGACGGCCCGGAACGTCCCCAAAGACCACCGCCAGTAGCGCCCCGGCCCACGTGAAGGCGAAATGCGAGAGAAGCCGCGGCCATTCGTGGATGTTCTTCCAGCAGAACAGCAGGAAATTCTTTTGCAGCACCGCCTGGATGTATTCTTTCGAGAACTTCCGGCCGATGGTCCCCCGGTGCTCGTGGAACACGATACTGCGCGGCTGGTAGAGCACCTTCCATCCGCGCTTCCACGCCAGGTACCCCAGGTCCGTGTCTTCCAGGTAGAACGGCGCGAGCAGGTGGTCGAAGCCGCCGAGTTCCACAAACTTCTGCCGGTCGAAGGCGCACGATCCGCCGCCTCCGTAGAAGCACGGATAGAGGTCCTCGACGGCCGGATCGTCGCGATGCCTGACGCGCAGCGCCCCATCCTGCCACCAGCCTTGAGTCAGCCCGGTCTCTTCCCGCAATTTCCCGGGGTCGCTGAAGAAAATCTGGCAGGATACGGAGAACACGTCCGGATCGCGAAAACCTTCGACGAGCGGCGCCAGGAACCCCGCATCCACGCGCATATCGCTGTTCAGCAGGACCACGATCCCGTTTCGCGCCGCCTGGAAGCCTGCGTTCGAGCCGCCGCCGAACCCCAGGTTCCGCGGCAATGCCAGCACTTTCACGGAGGGAAACCTGAATCGCACGAACTCCGCGCTGCCATCGCTCGAGCCGTTGTCCACGACGATGATTTCGTTTTCCGTATTCCCGGCCATCGCCTCGATCACCGAGGGCAGGTATTTTTCGAGCAGGTCACGGCCGTTCCAGTTCGGGATCACGACGGAAGCGGCGGTGCCCGCTCCCTCACGGTCGCGGCTCTGTGAAGACGGGTGGGAGCGCGCCGGAACGAGCTTGCTCCACAAGTCCGCCGCCGCCAGCGCGAGCATCGCGAACACCATCACCAGCGGTGAAATAAGAAGTAGCGGAAGTGCCTTGAGAACCCGCTTCAGCAGCGCCATGTCACACGGGAAGCTCGGGCCCCAGCCCGAACTTGCGGCCCAGTTTCACCCAGCGCGAGCCGCGTACGAGCGTGAGCTGCCGGCCCAGTTCCGCCGATTCCCGGTCCAGACGGAGCGCCCAGGCCGTGCGCTCCTCCAGTTCCTTTTCCGTTTGATGCAGTGCCTCCACAGCCTTCGCCAGGGCGGCCGTCTGCTGCTGAACGGCGGCTTCGCGCTCCAGCGCCCACTCCGTTTTGGCGCGCAGGTCGCTCTCGAGCCGGGCAATGGCGCGTCCGGCATTCTCCTGCGCCTCCGCCAATTCCACCTGCAACTGCGCTACGCGCTCGCGCCGTTCCGCAAGTTCCTGGTTCAGCGCCTCCGCCCAGCGGTTGCTCTTCTCGAGGTCCTCCTCGACCGCGGCGAACTTCCGCATCAGCTCTTCGTGTTCGGCCAGCGCCTTGGCAAGCCACGAGTTCTTGGTGGCCAGTTCTTCTTCGAGCAGCGCGATATGCCGCTCGCGCTCGCGCAGCACGTTGGCGGCGCGGGGAATGTAAACGAACGTCGGGTTGCCCAGTTGCGGCCGGTGTGCGCACACCGCCACGAAAAAATGCGATTCATCGGGCGCCGGTTCGCCCGCGTCCACCCGCACTTCCACCGTGTTGCCGCGGTCGTAGGGCTGGAACGAGACACCTTCCACGTGGTTTTCAAGGAACATCGAAACGTACGGGAACACTTCCTTCAGGGTCTCGCTAAACTCCCTGAAGTCGAACTCGTGAACGTGGAACGGATTGGCGCCGTCGGGTCCGCGCGACTCGGTGTAATACAGCTTGTTGGGTGTGGAGACGATAAATTGCCCGGTGGGCGCCAGCACCCGGCGCGCTTCCAGCAGAAATTCGCTCCAGTGCGCCAGGTGCTCGATCACTTCGAATGCCACCACCAGGTCGAAGGTGCCCTCCTCGTGCGGCAGCGCCGTCACCGAACCCTCTTCGAAGGACAGGTTGGGCAGCCGGTAATTGGCGCGCGCAAACTCAATCGCATCCGGCGCGACATCGATACCGACCACGCTCAAGCCCGCGTGCGCCAGTTCCACCGATCCGTACCCCGCGCCGCATCCGGCATCCAGCACGCGCTTGCCCCGCGCCAGCCGCGCCGCGAACGTGTAGCGCGCCAGGTGCTCGTTGAGCAGGTCCACATCCACTTGGCCGGGGATGACTCGTTCACCGGTGAATTCAGCCAATCCGTTTCTCCAGCATGGGAGCGGCGGCCGCCTGTTCGCCGCGGATTCTCGCGTTGACCTCCACCCGGCACGGCAGGTGCAGGTACCCATAGACCTCGTGTTCCGAGCGGGCCATCTGCAGCGCCAGCGCGTTGTCGATCCAATCGCACATGGTATACCCGTCGAGCGTTCCATCGGCGATCGCGGGCGAGAACGAAAACGACGCCGGGTAGAGCTCCGGCACTTCCAAATGGAAATCCACCGTGTAGATGTCGCCGGCCTGCATGGGTGGCAGCTCGTAGCCCTCGCGCGCCGTGTTGGTGCCGGAAAAATCGATGCCCAGTTGATTGCGCAGCATGAAGCCGACCATGGGGACCGCCACCGCCGCCTTCGCCCGCACGCTGACCCGCACCACGATGCGCGATTGCGGCTCGAGCAGGTGCAGCGGCCGGCCCTGCTCGTCGAGCGCTGCGATGCCCAGCACTTCCGCCCGCCCGTCGCCGTACCGGTGGTCGATATTCGGAATCGATTCCACCACCTCGGGCGCCAGCACGGCCGCGCTGCGCGGGTGCTTCTCCTCCTCTTCCGCCTTGTGCCTCAGGTACGTCGAATCCTTCGCGGTCATGGCGGCCAGGTACTTCGGAATCACTTTATCCGGCGCGCCGGTTTCCACCATCCGTCCATGGTCGAGCCACAGCACCCGGTCGCCAATCGCCTTCACGTCCGCCACCGCGTGGGAAACGAACAGAATCGTCACCCCCCGCGAACGCAGTTCATGCACCTTCCGCATGCAGCGCTGGCGAAAATAAATGTCGCCCACCGCCAGGGCTTCGTCCACCAGCAGGATCTCCGGGTCCACGTTGATCGCCACGGCGAACGCCAGCCGCACCACCATGCCGCTCGAATAGGTCTTGACCGGGCGGTTGATAAAGTCGCCGATTTCCGCGAAGGCTTCGATCTCGCCGTAGCGCTGGTCGATCTGCCGCGTAGTCAGCCCCATGATCGAGCCGTTGAGATAGACGTTATCGCGGCCCGAAAATTCGGTATTGAAGCCGGCTCCCAGTTCCAGCAGTGCCGAAACCCGCCCGTTCACCGCACAAGTGCCGGAGGTCGGAGCCAGAATCCCCGCCACCATCTGTAGCAGCGTGCTCTTTCCCGAACCGTTTTCCCCGACGATGCAGAAGGTCTCGCCGCGCTCGACGTCGAAACTGAGATCGCGCAGCGCCCAGAAATCCCTGTGCCGCTTCAGGCGGTTCAGGCACAACAGTTCTTTCAGCCGGTCGCCCGGCTTGTGGTAGATTGCGTAGCTCTTGGAGACGCCTTGAAACTCAACGGCTTTCACGGTTTGGCGAAAGACCAGTGTATCGGAAGTTGAAGGGGAGTGCGAAGTGCGGAATATAACAAAAAAGGCGGCCGCCGACCCCTCCTGTCATTCCTATGCTGCGAGCCGGAAAGACAGCGGTATTAAAACCGCGGCGCCAAACGATGAAACCCGCGGCGCGTCAGAACTCGCAACCGTTCAGTCGAGGAAGCCGGAAGCCGCCTTTATGCTGGATTGGTTCTATGCACTTCCTCCTTTAAAGTGGCTCCCCCTACCAGGGGATCTCGTTTAGCACCCTTTTGAAAGGGCCTGAAAACGGCAACCAACCGTTTCCTTCTCACAATATGCTCCCCGCGCCCCGTGATGTCAATAGGCCGGTTGCCTTAGGCGGAACTGCGTAGCGTTGGCTTTTTTACACCAGAAGCCGCTATGCCGATCGCTTTAGAACCAAGGGGATATGCAGGTCTGTTTTGCTGGATTTTTTGCTACTATGGAATCTGCAAGGGGGTGTGGTGTTTCTCATCAGTCGTAGGAAACAGTTCGGCCCGGTTACCTTCCTTTGGGACGTGAAAGCGCCGGACGTCGCGCGGGCGGCACGCCCAGGACACTTTGTCATGGCGCGCATCGACGAGCACGGGGAGCGCATTCCGCTAACCGTTGCCGATTTCGACGCGGACCGCGGCATTGTGACCGTGGTGATCCAGGCCGTCGGAAAGACGACGTTCGAAATGCTGTCGCTGCGTGAAGGCGATGCCATTCTGGATTTCATCGGCCCGCTCGGGCTGCCCAGCCATATCCGCAAACTCGACGGCACCGTGGTCATGGTGGGCGGAGGTCTGGGCGTTGCGCCGGTCTTTCCGCAATTGCGCGAATACAAGCGGCAGGGCAACCGCACCGTCTCCATCGTTGGATTCCGCAACAAGGACTTGGTCTTCTGGGAGGACCGGTTCCGCGAGTTCAGCGACGAACTGATCGTCACCACCGACGATGGCAGCTACGGCCGCCCCGGCTTCGTGACCCACGCGCTGGCGGATGTTCTCGCTAATGAAAAGGACGTCCGGGAAGTGGTCGCCATTGGGCCCATCCCCATGATGAAGGCCTGCTCCGAAGTCACCCGCCCCTCCGGCATCCCCACCGTCGTCAGCCTGAACTCCATCATGGTGGATGGCACCGGCATGTGCGGTTCGTGCCGTGTCACCATCGGCGGCAAGATGAAATTTGCCTGCGTGGACGGCGCCGATTTCGACGGCCACATGGTGAACTTCGACGAGCTGGCACTCCGCCAGAAGCGCTTCGAGCGGGAAGAAAAGGCCGCTCTCGAGCGTTTCCGCTCCGAATCCGCCACGTTGGCCGGCCTGCGGCGCACCGCCCAATCGAACGGCATTCCGCACTCGATTTGCGAACTCCCCGAACCCATCGCCCAGGCGCCCGGACCGCGCGTTCCCAAGAACATCAAGACCATCCCGCCCGAGCGCGCGCCCATGCCGCAGCAGCCTCCCGAAGAGCGCGTCCAGAACTTCAACGAGGTGGCCCTGGGCCTCGATCTGGAAGGCGCCCTGCATGAAGCGGAACGCTGCCTGCGCTGCAAGAAGCCGCGTTGTGTCCCCGGCTGCCCCGTGGGAATCGACATTCCGGGCTTCATTTTCGCCTTGCAGCATCGCGACATCAAGGGTTCGTACCAGATTTTGAAATCCGCCAACGCGCTGCCGGCTGTGTGCGGCCGCGTCTGCCCGCAGGAATCGCAGTGCGAGGCCACCTGCGTGGTGGGCGCCAAGTTCAAGCCGGTGGCGATCGGCCGCCTGGAGCGCTTCGTGGCCGATGCCGCCATGGGCCGCGGCTGGGACGAGATTCCGCAGATCGATTCCGCCGGCCAGAAAAAGGCCGCCATTATCGGCTCAGGGCCCTCCGGCCTGGCCTGCGCCGGGGACCTGGCCCGCAACGGCGTCAAAGTCACGATCTTCGAGGCGCTGCACGTCGCCGGCGGAGTGCTGAAGTACGGCATCCCCGAATTCCGTCTTCCCGACGTGATTATCGATGCCGAAATCGAAAACATGAAGAAGCTCGGGGTCGAAATCCGGCTCGATACGATCATCGGAAAGTTGTTCACCATCCCGCAGTTACTTACCGAGCAGGGGTACGACGCGGCATTCGTCGGCACCGGCGCCGGCTCCCCGAAGTTCGCCGGCATTCCGGGCGAGGCGCTGAACGGCGTCTTTTCGGCCAACGAGTTCCTCACCCGCGTGAACCTGATGCGCGGCCATCGCCAGCCGATCTACGATACGCCGGTGGGCATGGGACAGCGCGTCGCCGTGGTCGGCGCCGGCAATACCGCCATGGATTCCTGCCGGGTCGCCAAACGCATGGGCGCGGAAAAAGTGACTGTGGTTTACCGCCGTTCCCGCCGTGAATCTCCCGCCCGCATCGAGGAGCTGGAACACGCCATCGAAGAGGGAATCGAGTTCCTGTGGCTCACCAACCCGGTGGAGATCACCGGCAATTCGTCCGGCTGGGTCACCGGCATGCGGGTCCAGAAAATGGAGCTGGGCGAGCCGGATTCCTCTGGCCGCCGCCGCCCGGTTCCGGTCGAAGGCTCGGAGTACCTGATCGACGTCGATACCGTGATTTACGCTCTAGGCACCACCGCCAACCCGATCATCGCCCAGACCACCCCGGGCCTCCAGACCAACAAGTGGGGCTATATCGATGTGGATGAACGCACCGGGATGACCTCCATCCCGGGGGTATTCGCCGGAGGCGATATCGTCACCGGCGCCGCCACCGTCATCCTCGCCATGGGCGCCGGACGCCGGGCAGCCAAGGGCATGATGGAATACATGGGCATCCATTCCCCGGACCAACCTCAACAACTTGCCGAAGCAGGGAGATCCTGATATGCCATCCTCTTGTCCCAAGTGCCACCGCGTACTCGAAGAAGACGAAATCTGTTGTGCCCAGGTGCGCTATTCCTGGCGCTGCAAAAGTTGCTTCAAGCTGACCAGCGGCTTCGCCATACCCTACGGCAAATGCTTCCTCTGCGGGGGAGAGCTGGAGGTGATTCCCGGACGCGATCTCGGCGATTCCATGCGCTTCCGGGCCATCCGCGACGCCGTGCAGTTCGAGCTGGACTCGTTCCACTTCTATAAACTGGCCCGCGACAAGGCTGCCACCCCCGACCAGCGCGCAGTGCTGGAACGCCTCTACGAAGCCGAACTCGACCACCTCCACGAGTTGGACGAGAAGTACCACGCGCATCTCGACCGGGAGGTGGTGGAACTCTCCGCCGACGAGCAAAACCTGCTCGGCAACTGGCTCTTCCGCGGCATTCACGTCACCGCCGATTCGGGCATTGCCGACCTCTACCGCGCCGCGCTCGAAATGGAGCGCCGCACCCGCGACCACTTCCATAAACTGGCCGCCGAATTACCCCAAGGGCTGGAAAAAGAACTGTGCGCGGAGTTGGCCGCGGAAGAGGATGAGCACGTGGCCCTGCTCGAAGGCGAGTTGGAACAGATCGGATAAGCCGTTCAGCTTGCCCGCCGCAGAGCCGCCGCCCAATGCCGCTCCGGGGCGCCCTCGCGGGTTTCCCGTTCGATGGCGAACCGCAGGTTGCGGGTCATGCGATCGAGCTTGAGCGCTTCCTTCCGCCGGTAGCGGAGGTAAGCCAGCAACAGTCCGTCTACGAGGGCCAGGAACGTGAAGAGTAGTGCATCCGGGAAGCCCATGGCTCGATCATAGTCTGGCCGGGCTTCCCGTGGGACCCCCCTTGGTAACACCCCGGTACCGCAGTACAAAACGCGCAGAATGGGACTTTTCTCCGAATTCCGCCCGGCGGGCAGCCTTAGTTAGTTAGGGTAACAATTCCCCGGTCATGATCGCGCCTCCCATGGCCGCGATCACGCTTTGGAATCTCACCGCTTCCCGCCCGTCGCGCGCAATCCACAGCGTTTCGTGCTCCGGTCCGCCTTCCGCGGACGTGATCTCGACCCGAAATGCTTCGAATTCCCCCGCCGGAACGGTTACGGATTCCGAACCCACCACCTTCAACTGCAGAAGCTTGGGCTTCTGTTTCTGCAGGTCGAAGTTGCGGAAGGTGGCGGCGTACCCCTCTGCCAGCGGAAGCGTGGCGAACGCCTGGGGCGAACTGACGGGCTCCGGGAACAGGGGACCGCCCAGATCCGCGGCGAGCGGATTGTCCTGGCCGTTCATGCTCAACGTGCCGGTGACCTGATTGCCGGCAAATTCCATCCGGATCGTCACCGGCCCTTGCGTCACCACGCGTTTGCGCGGCGCCAGCGTGCCCTTTTCCAGCGTCACACTATCCATGGCCGCGCCCATGGGTGTCTGGGAGCTGCTGGCGACGATCCACGAGCCCCCTTCTTCCCGGATTTCGATGGTCGTCGGAATCTGCATCTCCTCGCCGCCGGCCGCCAGCTTGGCCTGGTACCTGTACGTCCCCGCTTTCAGGTCCACCGCTGGTTTGAGCGCTCCCACCGAGGCTGCGTCCACTTTTTTGGTGAGCACCACGGTCTTCGGATCGACGGTGATCTCGGCCAGACGCTTCACCACTTCGGGAGTGCCCCCCTCCTGATAGCGGCCGCCCAGGTGTTTCGCCAGGAACTTCTCGGCGGCCATGAACATCGCCATGTTATTCACGGGGCGGGCGAAGCCGTGGCCTTCGTCGGGCGCCAGCATGTACTCGACCGGGAAACCGCGGTCGCGAAGCGCGATCACGATCTGCTCCGCCTCCCCGCGAGTCACCCGCGGATCGTTCGCGCCCTGCACCACCATCAGCGGAGTCTCGATCCTGCCCGCCGCGTGCAGCGGCGAACGCTCTACCATCCAGGCCTTGCCTTCGGGGGTATGGGGGTCTGCCATGCGCGCGTACATCATCTTGCGCCCGGCTTCCCAATACGGCGGAATCGACTCGAGCAGCGTCAGCAGGTTCGACGGCCCCACGATATCCACCGCCGCGCGGTATAAGTCGGGCGTGAACGCGACCCCCGCCAGCGCGGCGTATCCGCCGTACGATCCACCCAGGATGCCGATGCGTTTCGGATCGGCCGTGCCCTGCGCAATCAGGTACTGCACGCCCCAGGTAATGTCGTCCTGCATCTTCCTGCCCCACTCGCCGTTTCCGGCGTTGAGGAACTTCTTGCCGTACCCCGTGGAGCCGCGGAAATTCGGGCTCAGCACCGCGTATCCCCGGTTGGCGAAGAACTGCGCCAGCGGGTTGTACCCCCAGCCGTCGCGCGCCCATGGCCCGCCGTGCGCCACGATCAGCGTCGGCAGGTTCTTCGCCGGCACGCTCCTGGGCAGCGTCAGGTACGCCGGAACTTCCAACCCGTCCGATGACGCGTAGCGTACCGGCTGCATGGAGGCCAGCGCTTCCCGCGGCACCTTCTCGCGTACCCGGTATTGCAGCGCGAGCGTCTTCGCCTCTCGATCGAACAGGTACGTCTCGCCCGGCTCCGTGTCGCTGGACGCGTGGATCAGCCAAAGCTGTTCGTCGCGGGTGCGCGACGTGATCGAGATCTCCCTGCCCGGCAGCTTCTCTTTCAGCCACTCGTAATCGCGCTCATACCCCCGGTCGCGGAAATAGAAGCGGACACGGTCGTCCCGGTAAGTGGTCGCCGCCAGTTCGTCGGTCACTTCGGAGAAGACCGCGTCGCCGAAATCCACGCGGTTCGCCGGGTCAGACTCCACGGGCTCGGTCTCGCCCGTCGCGGGGTCGAACAGCATCAAGGTACTCAGGTCCGTCGCATCGCCGTGATTGGTCTCCATGTAGACCCGCTTGCCGTCTTTGTGAAACCGCAGCGGCTGGCAGACCTCGAAGACGTTGCAGGAGTAAACCTCGGTGAAGCCTTCCGGATCAACCCGCAGAACCTCCGTATCGCCATTATCGGCGGAGCGCAGCGCCAGCCGCAGATTGCCGTCGAGATCGAACTGCCATCCCGCGATGCGCTCCGTGTTCTTCCGGATCAGCGTCCTCTCGCCGGTCGCGACCTTCACCTCGTAGAGGTCGTGCCACGCCGGGTCGCGGTCGTTAACGCCGATGAAAACGACATCCGGGCGCCTCTTGGGCGCGGCAAAAAGCTGCACCGCCACGCCCTTCAAACCGGTAAGATCGCGGGAGGGCGGCGCGGAAGCTCCACCCTCCACGGGTGCCGCCGGGTCCACGGCGTAGAGATTGTAGTTCTCGTCGCCGCCGTTGTCCTTCACGTAGCAGACGTACTTGCTGTCGCGCGTCCAGAGATAGCCCGCAACCGGACGCTTGGCTTCGGTGGTCAGCAACCGGGCGGCGCTGAACGGCTCACCGGCGGCTTTGACCCACACGTTGAGCGTATTGTTCCAGGGCTTCAGGAAGGCGATGAACTTCCCGTCCGGAGACAACTGGGCGGCCGCGATTTCCGGGTTGCCGAACAGCAGTTCCCGGTCGATCAGTGGCGGCAGCTCCTGGGCGGATGAATCCTTTTCGATTGTCGAAAGCATAAGTGGAAGTGGCCCGCTTCCTTACGGTCGCGGCCCTGTGAGCCACTATCGCACAGAGCGGGCCGGTTTATCCTTCGTAGCGGTACGTGGCGGCGGCGATCGCCACTCCGCGCACCTCGATGCGCTTCAGGTCCGCGGTACCAACGCCGTGGGCTTCAGCCAAAGTAAGAGTATTGTCGCAGGTGCGGAACGGGGCGGTTCCGCGCGCCGCCCGCGGATCGTAGCCCATCGCCGCCACGGCTACGGCATCGGTGCACACCGGGTTCAACCCGGCAATCAGCAGCCCCGGCTTCACCGCCCGTACCCCGCGAACCCACGGCCCTTCGCCGCCGGCGATGGATTCCACGCCATCGATGATCTGAAGATCGATCGGCCGCGCCGCCGCCAGGTCCGCCACGATGTGCGGCACCCGGTAGCCCGGATCGTGGTTCGTGCCGAAATGCAGTTCCTGCGGGGCCGATTTGGATGGCTGCCGCCGGCCCATGTGCCCCACCCGGACCCGTCCGCTGCCGGGCCTCTCATTCGGCGCATCCACGCCCGCGTCATCCCCGTAGATCGAAGCCGGAATGCTGCCGAATACGTTTTTGAGCGAGAGCGTCACTCCGCACGTGGCATGGTTCTTGAGTTTCGCCATGCTCACATACACGTCGGTGTCTTCGTAGGCGTGGTTCAAATCGTACGCCGGGTACATGTACGCGCCGTCGGGCACCCGGAACCGTGAGTACTTCTTTCCCTTGCCCAACGCGTTGGTGTTTTCAAACTCCACCCCCGGAGCGGCCGATTGCAGTGCGCGCACGTTCCACCCCGAATCGAGCATCACCTCTTCGAGCGGGCCGGAGGTAGCCCAGGCGCTCTCCACGAACCGGATCCGCTTCGCACCGGCCTTTCCCATCAGGTACGCCGCCGCGCCGAGTACTTTGGGATGCGTGTAGTGCGTGACGGCCGGCGCTTTGCCCTGGAAGCGCAGCCCCGGGCTGCCGGTCATGTTGACCTTCACGGTGACGGTCTTGTTGCGCACCAGCTTGTCGATGCCTCCCAGTTGGTCGAACAGGGCCGCCAGTTTCGCGGTCACGTCCTCGTCGTAGGAAGCGCATTTGCCAATCGCCACGGGTTTGGCCGGCGCTTCCGCCGCTGCCTTGAGGAGCGGCGCGGCGCTGATCGTCGCGAGCCATTCTCTGCGCGTCATGCTATTGCTCCAGTCTGACGGTGGCGCAGACCCCGACTTTGTCGATGTCCACACCCCCTCCGTCCTCGGTCGGATAGATTTCGAGCTTCTTCTCTGAGCCTCCCGGCGTGAGAAGCGTCGCGCGGTTGAATTTCCCCATGAAGTGAACCGTGACGTTCTCCACCGGATAGTCGGAATAATTTACCAGATGCAGCACCACTGTTTTGCCGTCCCCGCCGGTCAGCAGGTTGGAGAGCATCGACGACACATTGAACAGCCTCACCCCCAGATTGCGGCGGCCGACCATCGAGTTCACGTCGTGCCAGATGTCGTTCAGCCGGTCCAGTTCTTTCTGATCGAGCGTGATGCGGTTGCCGTCGGGCCGCGAATCCTTCCACCCCGGAGGCCCGGTCAGCACCATGCCTCCGGAGCGCGCGAAGGTTTTCAGGACTTCCTTCTGCCCGGGCGTCAGCGCATCCGCATCGACGTCCACCGCCATGGTGGCGCCCGCGAGCGATTCTTCGGTCAGGTGCTGCCGCGGAATCGCGCGCACTGGCGTATGTTTGACCGCGATCATGTCCAGGATGCCGCCCGAAAGCAGCCCACCCTTTTCCGGGTCCTGCACGATCGCCAGTTGCCCGTACTCCCGCATCGCGCGCCACTCGGGGTGTGCTTCGAAGTAGCCCAGCAGTTCGGTCATGCGGTGCCAGTCGCTCATCGCATCCGCATCGCGCTGGTGCAGGCGGCCGGCGAAACCGGAGTCGAACGCCACCACCCAGCGGGCGCCCGATGCCGCCGCGTCCGCGATGGCCTGCAGGTAGCGAGTGGCGGGAATCACCGTGTGCGCGGGAGGACGGTTGGCCACCCACACCGCATGATCGCCCCATGCCCGCACCGCCCGAAGGAAGCCGGTGTTGGTATCGATCCATGCCGAACCGCTGGGACCCGCGCGCGTCGACCCGTTCTCCTGGACCGCTATGCCCGGCCACACCCCCTGAAAGGTCGCGAGGATCGGGGCCTCGGATCCCAGGGGCATGCGGTTGCGTGTGGTGATCTCGATGAGCGGAGCGTTCCCGGCTGCCTGCCTGATTGCGGCGGCCAATGATGCGGGATATTCGCCTTCGAGCGCCACTCCCGTGACCTTCGCGGCCAGAGCCTTAGCGGCTGCACCCGCGTCGGCGGAAGGCCCCAGCACCGCCAGGGTCACGAGCCCGCGCGCAGCCGCCGCAGCCGCAAAATCGGTCGTGTAATTCTCGAGAAGCAGGCAATTGACCGGGCTGCCCGCCAGCAGGTCGAGAGATCGCGCGTCGGTCCACGGCCAGCGCACCGGCACCCAGTCGGCCGGCTTCGGTGCTGCCGGGCACACCAGTGCGTTCCAGCCCAACACGGCCGAAAAGACGGCCGTTCGCATCCACATATACTTAATAATCTACGACACGGCCGGTCTGCCCGTCGCGGGCCGTCATTCTTTTTTATCGAACCGCAAGGCCGCCGAGTTGATGCAGTAGCGCTGGCCGGTCGGCTCCGGCCCGTCTGGAAACACGTGCCCCAGGTGGGCGTCGCACTTGCTGCAGAGCACCTCGTTCCGTTCCATGGAGTAGCTGCGATCCGTCTCGGTTCGTACGGTCTCCAATTCGGCTGGAGCCGTAAAGCTCGGCCACCCGCTTCCCGAATCGAACTTGTCACCCGAGCGGAACAGTTCCGTCCCGCAGCAGGCGCAGCGGTAGACCCCGGCTTCGTGGTTGTTCCAATACCGCCCTGTAAATGCCCGCTCGGTGCCCTTCCGCCGGGTGACCTGGAACTCTTCGGGCGTGAGTTCCTTCTCCCATTCGGCATCGCTCTTCACAATCTTCTTCATATGCACTTCCCGGAAGACACCTATTTGATGCCGGATTCACGCGCCGCGGTTCGAAATCCGTGTCATTGGCAGGGCGCTTGCAAAGCATATCGCGTGCCTCGGACCGGTGACGCGGACCATGAGACCGAGTACCTGGATCAGGAACAGGTGAACGAGCCGGCGCCGCCGCCCGTACGCAAACCGAAAAAACGGCACCTGCGGCGTTGGGCCGCTATCATCGCCATCATTGCCGCCGCCATCGGCTTTTGGTTCTGGTGGCACGGGCGCAACCGCGAGAGCACCGACGATGCCACCGTGGACGGCCACATCGTCCCGATTTCCCCTCGAATCTCCGGCCGCATTGTGCAGGTGCTGGTCAACGACAACCAGCACGTGGAGTCCGGCCAGACGCTGGTGACTCTCGATCCGAGCGTTTATGAAACGCGCGTCGAGCAGGCGCAAGCCGCATTGGCTGTCGCGATTTCCAAAGCCAGCGCCGCGCAGGTGAACGTGCCGCTCACCCGCGCTACCACCACCAGCGGCACCAGCGGCGCCGCCGCCAATCTCGTTACCGCGCAGGCCCAAGCCAGGGCGGCGGAGGTGACCGCCCGGCGGGCTGCGACTTCGGAAGTGAACGCTGCGGAGGCGAATGTGGCGCAGGCCGAAGCCAACAACCGCAAGGCCCAGGCGGACCTCGACCGCATGGCGCCGCTGGCCGCCGAACAGGAGATTTCCAAGCTGGAGTACGATTCGTATGTCGCCGCAGCGAAAGTGGCGGCCGCCCAGCTGAACTCCGCCCGCCAGCAGCTGAATGCGGCCCGCCAGAGCGCCGAGGATGCCCGCGCCAACGCGCAGGCGGCCGCCTCTAAAGTTACCGAGGCCCGCGCCGCGCTGCGGGAATCGAAAGCCAATCAGCAGCAGGTCGGGGTGAGCGCCGCCGAGGCCAAATCCGCCCAGGCGGCCATCGAGCAGGCGCGCGCCAATCTCCAGGCCGCCCAATTGGACCTCAGTTACACCAAGATCCCCGCCTCCGTCACCGGCCAGGTCACCGATAAGCACGCTGAGCCCGGCCAGGTGGTACAACCCGGCCAGGAACTGATGTCGCTCGTGCCGCTCCACGATGTATGGGTCACGGCGAATTTCAAGGAGACTCAGCTCGCACACGTGCACCCCGGAGACCGCGCCGAAGTTCACGTCGATACTTACGGGACCACCATCGTCGGGCGTGTGAACTCCATCGCGGGCGCCACCGGCTCCATCACCAGCCTGCTGCCCCCCGAAAACGCTACCGGCAATTTCGTCAAAGTGGTGCAGCGGATTCCGGTGAAGATCACCTTCGATCACCTTCCGCGGGGCGTCGTGCTGCGTCCCGGCATGAACGTCGAAGCCACCATCATCACGGATTAGCGCAGCGAAACCGATTACGAATCGCGCGCGCGTCTTTCCAGGCACGCGGCTTGTTGTCTGATCCGTGCCTCCGCTTGTGAGTGACAATTGAAGCTATGACCAGAATGTCGTTGGCCCTCTTACTGGGTTGCGCCGCGGTCTGGGCGTTAGCACCGTCTGCTCAAATCACCGGCACGGTTAAGGATTCGAGCGGCATTGCCGTTACTGGCGCCTTGGTCAAGGCCACCCAGACCTCCACAGGAGCGGTCTATACGGCCACCAGCGGAGCCGATGGCAATTACAAGTTGTCCGGCCTGCCTATAGGGCCGTACACGCTGGAGGTCAGCAAAGAGGGGGTGGGGAAATTCGAGCAGACCGGAATCGCGCTGGAAGAAAACGCCAGCCCCGCCATCAATGCTTCCCTGAAACCGGCGGCGCCCCCTCCCGTCAATCCGGCCGCACCTTCGCTCGCTGATCTGGGAATCACGCCCGCCCAAGCCCAGGGAAGCGTCCAGGAGCAGGCGCGGCTCAACAGGCGATCGCACATGCTCAAGACCCACCAGCGGCTCGGCTTGATCACGCTCGCTCC
The DNA here is from genome assembly GCA_963794265.1 of Bryobacterales bacterium. GTDB lineage: Bacteria > Acidobacteriota > Terriglobia > Bryobacterales > Bryobacteraceae > CAWCDJ01. The sequence continues at coordinate 392,080 of CAWCDJ010000003.1, read as the reverse complement.
CCTGATCGCGACGCTGGTCGCTTCCAACGGCGCCGCCGGCAGGCACAGCACCGCATCCGGCCGCGATTTGCATGCCGCCTTGGGCGCGACAACGGCAGGTCTGTATTTCACCACCGCTTCCTTTGCCATTTTCGCTCCCAAGGTGCCCGGGACCACCACTCGCGGGCCTATCCGTGTACACAAGGCCCTGGCCTGGATACACGGCCCGGGAATGGTCCTTACCCCGATTCTGGGGGCGATGGCCTTCAGCCAGTTGAACAAAGGCGAAAAGGTCCATAGCATCGCCAGGGCGCACTCGGTCGTAGCCTGGATGACCGCCACGGCGTATGGTGCGGCAATCTTATCCGTATCGATTAAATTCTGAGAAGTCTTAAATGAACCAACCGACGCGAGTCGCTTTCTTTTTTTTGCTGACGGCCGCCGGACTTGCCGGAGCGGACCGCCAATGGGTTCTGCAGCAGTCCACCCTCACGTACCACGTGTCTCACCCGCTGCATTCGCGCGAGGGCGTCAGCCACGCCGCGCTAGGCAAGGGAGTTTGCCATTCCGGCGAATGCGATTTCCTGGTCGCGGCGCCCGTAAAATCGTTTCAATCCGGCGATAGCAATTGCGATCTGCACATGTTGCAAACGACGCGCGGCGCTCAATTCCCCATTATCAGCGTGCGCACCCGACTGCCGGAAACCGAGACCGCCCCGGGCACCGTCCACCTCGACCTGGAGATCCAGTTTGCCGGCCAGGCGGTCCACTACAAGCAGGTTCCCTTCCAACTGGCGGTCCAAGGCGGCGGGATCCGGATCGTTGGAACGGTCCCCGCGACCCTGACGGATTTTAAGATCGATCCACCCTCTCTTTTGTCGATTCCCATTAAGAACGACATACCGATTCGCGTCGATATGACCTGGCGTCCGCAGTAAGTGGCCCCCTAACCCGGATACTCGCCCAGCAACTGGTCCAGCTTGAACGCGGCGCTGATCAGGCCGAGGTGCGTCAGCCCCTGGGGATAGTTTCCCAGCATCTCTCCCCGGCAGCCGATCTCCTCGGAAAACAAGCTCAAGTGGTTGGAGTAGGAGAGCAGCTTTTCGAAAAGCAGTTGCGCCTCCTCCAATTGGCCCGCCCGCGCCATCGCCTCCACCAGCCAGAATGAGCAAACGGTAAAGAACCCTTCACTCCCCGGTAAGCCGTCCGACGCTCCCTTGTCCGGGCAATAACGCCTCACCAGGCTGTCGGAAGCGAGTTCCTTCCGGATCCGCTCGATCGTGCCCAGCATGCGCGGGTCCTGCTGCGAAATGAAGAGCATCAGCGGCATCATCAGCAGCGAGGCGTCGGTCGTATCCGCGCCAAAATACTGCACGAAGCTGCCCAGTTCCTGGTTCCACCCCTTGGCCATGATCTCGTGATAGATGCGGTTTCTCTGGCGCCGCCATTCGTCCCCTTCGGTGGGAAACGATCGTTTGCGCGCCAGCCGTACCCCACGGTCGAGCGCCACCCAGCATTGCAGCTTCGAGTAAGTGAACGGCTTCCGCCCGCCGCGCACCTCCCAGATACTCTGGTCCGGCTGATCCCAGTTCCCGGCCAGCCAGTCGAGCATGCCGCTCACCTCTTTCCACATATCGTAAGAGAGCGGCGTGCCGTACTTGTCGTAAAGATAAATGGAATCCATCAGCTCGCCGTAAATATCGAGCTGCAGATGCCCCACCGCGGCGTTTCCGATGCGTACCGGCCGCGATCCGCGGTAACCGTCCAGGTGATCGAGCGTCTCTTCGGCCAGGTGGTGGCGGCCGTCGATCCCGTACATCACGTTCAATGGCCCGTTCTCCGGCTCCGCTTCCGCCGCGCGCTGCTGCATGAAATTGGCGAAAGCGCCCGCCTCTTCCGTGTAGCCCAGGCGGATCAGGGAATAGACGGTGAACGCGGCGTCGCGCACCCACGTGTAACGGTAGTCCCAGTTCCGCACGTTGCCGATCTCTTCCGGAAGACTGGTGGTGGGCGCCGCCACGATGGCGCCGGTGGGCAGGTAGGTCATCAGCTTCAGGATCAGCGCCGACCGCATCACCGTTTCGCGCCAGCGCCCGTGGTACCGGCTGCGCCCGGACCAGTCCCTCCAGTAGCGAACCGTCTCTTTCAGCAGTTCGGCGCCATCCAGGGCTTCTTCCGTGAGGGTGGCATCCGCCTCGCCGGCGCGGTGGCGCATGACGAATGCCACCTCCTCGCCGCTATGGAGTTCGAATGCCACCGAGGTGGCCTGGTCCTCCTGCCGCATCGGCAGCGACCCCTTCAGCACGAACTGCTGCAACTGCGATTCGAAAATCGCGGACCGCCCGTCGGAACTCAGGTGGATCCGATGCGGCCGGCGGGCGTAGTCGAATGCCGGCCGGCACTCCATCCGGAAGCGCACCGCGCCGCGCACCGACTTCGCGATGCGCACCACCTGCCGCGCGCTTTGCTCGGTAGGACCGCCCGCTTCCCTTCCGATCGGCATGAAATCGGTGACTTCCGCCATCCCGTCTTCCGTGAAGAAGCGCGTGATCAGCACATTCGTGTCCGGCAGGTACATCTGCTTCGAATCGCCATCACCCACCGGAGCCAGCTTCCACCAGCCCCCGATCCGGTCGTCCAGAATCCCCGCGAAAATACTCGGCGAATCGAAGCGCGGCAGACAGCACCAGTCGATCGATCCGTTTTTCCCGACCAGGGCGACGGACCGCAGATCGCCCACTAATCCATAATCCGCAATCGGCAGATAACTCATTGTTCTTTGTAATTCCAGAGCAGCCCGCCGTCCACCACCGTGGTGGTGCCGGTGATGTAGCCGGCTTCATCCGATGCCAGAAACGCCGCCACGTTGGCCACGTCCTCCGGCTTGCCCATGCGATGCAGCGGGATGTTCTTCAGCAGGTTCTCGAGCAGTTTGGGATCCGACAGCAGCTTCCGGTTGATGGGAGTTTCGATGGCTCCCGGCGCAATGTTGTTGATAGTGATGCCGAACCCGGCGAGTTCCACCGCCAGGTTCCGCATCATCATTTTCAGCCCGCCCTTCGCCATGCAGTAAGGCGTGAAGTTCGGAAACGGCAGCTCCTCGTGAACCGAACTGATGTTGATTACCTTGCCCGGCCGCTTGCGCTCCACAAGCCGGCTGGCGAACGCCTGGGTCAGAAAGAACGGCCCGTGCAGGTTGACGCCGATCACCGCCAGGTAGTCGGCCTCGGTGATCTCGAGAAACGGCGCGCGCTTTTCGATCCCCGCGTTGTTTACCAGAATCTCGAGCGACCCCAGCGCGGCGATCGATTCATCCACCAGCTTTCGCGCGGAATCCGGGTTCCCCACATCCGCCTGGATGGCCGCCGAATGCCGCCCCATCTTTTCCACCTGCGACCGCGTCTCCTCGGCCCCCGAGCGGTTCGAGTGATAATTGATCACCACGTCCGCGCCCTCCTGGGCCAGCCGCAGGGCAACGGCTTGACCGATTCCCTGGTCGCTGCCGGTCACTAGCGCGTTCTTTCCTTCCAGCTTCATATATTCAAAGCTACCCACCCCATCCGGCCCGCGCTGTATCTGAGCTCACGAATGACCGATCCACCGGGCCAGTCCGAAAGCCGCGGCGGATGCGAGCCCCCCGATCACGACCGTCTGCAACCCGCCGCGCCACGGCGAAATGCCGGTCATCCTGCCCTTGACGAATCCGAACAGGAACAGCGCCGCCAGCGTCATCACCACCGAGACCAGCAGCGCCCGGTAGAGTTCGCCCACCAGCATGTATGGCGCAAGTGGCACCAGCCCTCCCAGGACGTAAGAAATTGCGATAGTCACGGCGCTGTTGCGCGCGCGCTTCGGGTCGGGCTCCTCGAAGCCCAGCTCAAAACGCATCATGAAATCCACCCACCGCTTCTGGTCGGCGCTGATGGCCGCCACCACGGGTTGGATGTCCCGGTCGCTCATGCCGTACCCGCGGAACACCTCCGCCACTTCCTCGCGTTCCTTATCCGGCAGTTCCTGCGTCTCGCGCACTTCGCGCTCGCGCTCGGAGTGGTAGTGGTCGCGGTCGGTGCGCGCCGCGAGGTACCCGCCCAGCCCCATGGCGATCGAGCCCGCCGCGATTTCGGCGAGCCCCGCCACCACCACGATCCAGGGCTGGGCTACCGTTCCGGAAAGCCCCGCCGCCAGCGCGAACGGCACGGTCAGGCCGTCGGACATCCCGATCACGACATCCCGAACCGTCTCGGAAGCCTCGAAGTGCGTCTCGGCATGCGGCGCATGCGGAATCGTCTGCATAGATACACATCATAATTCCCCATGGCCGGATTACCGCGTGGGATGATGGAATTTCTTGATTAAGAGATATTCCGTACTGATTCTCTTTTTATTCCCGGCCGCCTGCCTTTCGCGGTCCGAAGAGAGCCGGTCCATCACCATTCCACGGGTGTCGCGCCCGCCCAAGCTTGCCGATTTCCTCAACGGCATCCCACGGGAAGCCGAACTCGCGGTGACCGACTTCCGCCAGATGGATCCCGGCGACGGCAACCCCGTCTCCCAGCCCACTACGGCGTTTCTCTCCTACGATTCCACCAATCTGTATGTCGCCTTCATCGCCCGCGACGACCCCTCCAAGATTCGCGCACGCATCGCCAAACGCAAGCAGATCGTCACCGACGACCGCGTCACCATCAACATCGATACGTTCCACGACCACCGCCACGCCTACTGGTTCGACGTCAACCCCTACGCCATTCAACTCGACGGCATCACGACCGACGGCGTCGGCGACGATTTCAGTTGGGAGGGCCTCTGGTACACCGAAGCCCGCATCACTGAACAGGGCTACGTAGTCTTCATCACCATTCCGTTCAAGACCCTGCGATTTCCGGCCGATGCCCGCCAGACCTGGGGCGTCATGCTCGGGCGCTTCATCCAGCGCAATAACGAGTTCGCCATGTGGCCGTACATCACGCGGCGCCGCTTTCCTCAGTTCGTCGCCCAGTTCGGCGAAATGAACGGCCTCGAGAATATCTCGCCCGGCCGCAACCTGCAGTTCATGCCCTACGGGCTGCTCTCCGGCTCCCGATATCTCGACCAGCCCGCGGATGGCGTGCCCCGCATGGTCGCCGAACCCGGCTATCGCGGCGGCATGGACGCCAAAGTGGTCATCAAGGACGCTCTCACGCTCGATGCCACGCTCAACCCCGACTTCAGCCAGGTCGAATCCGACGAACCCCAGGTAACCGTGAACCAGCGCTACGAGGTCTATTTCCCCGAACTCCGTCCGTTCTTCATGGAGAACGCATCGTACTTCGCCACGCCCCAGGACCTGTTTTTCTCCCGCCGGATTATCGACCCGGAGTTCGGTATCCGGCTCACCGGCAAACTCGGCCGCTGGGGCATCGGGGTTCTCGCCACCGACGATCGGGCGCCGTCGCTCGATGGCCTGGGCCGCGCCAACGACGCGGTCGTCAGCGTGCAGCGCGACTTCCTGAGCGATTCCCACCTCCGCTTCTTCGGAACCGACCGCGAGCTTTCCACCGGATTCAACCGGGTGGCGTCGCTCGATACGCGCCTGAACCTTTCCCATCACTTCTTCTTCACCGGGCAGGCGGTGACCACGCGCACCCGACCGCTCGCCGGGCCCGATTACTCCGGCAACGGCTACTATGCGCAGATCAGCCGCTCCGGCCGCAAGCTTCAGTACTCCTCGACCTACACCGATCGCAGTCCGAATTTCCGCGATGACCTCGGCTATATCCCGCGGGTGGATATCCGCGAGCTCAAGAACAAGGTGGGCTACCGCTTCTGGCGCGAGAAGAAAACTCTCGTCGATTTCGGCCCCGACCTGGTGGTGCTGGGCAACTGGGACCGCCGGGGACGCGCGCAGGATTGGCAGGCCGGAATGGGGTGGACCATGGAGTTCACCCGCCTGACCAACTTCACCGTGACCCGGACGGAGGCCTTCGAGCTCTACAACGGCTACGGCTTCCGCAAAGGCTACAACGATTACCTGCTCAACAGCGAATGGTTCCGGTGGATGGCGGTATCGGCCGAGTACACCCACGGATCGGGCGTCAATTATTACCCGGTGGCGGGCATGGCGCCGTTTCTCGGCAACTCCCGGCAGGGGAGCCTGTCCCTGACTCTGCGCCCGACGCCAAAGGTCCGGCTGGACGAGACTTATCTCTACAGCACCCTCAACGCCTCGGCCGCCACCGCTTACACCAACCACATCGCGCGTTCGAAGGTCAACTATCAAATGACTCGCGAGTTATCGTTTCGGGCCATTTTCGATTACAACGGCGTGTTACCCAATACCGGGATGGTGACTCTCGACCCGTCCAAGCGAATCGGTTGCGACTTACTCATGACTTACCTGCTCCACCCCGGCACGGCTTTCTATGTCGGGTATACGGATATTTACGAGAACCTGCTGTTCGACCCTTCGAAGCCGCCGTACTTACAATTCTCCCGCTCGCCCACGCTGAACACGGGCCGCCAGATCTTCGCCAAGCTGACCTATTTATTCCGCTTCTGACACTCCCGCACTTTCGATCACCCGCCCGTAATACCAGAGCGAGCCGGCCCACGCCGCCGCGCACGCGGCCAGAAACAGCGGGCTGGTGAAGTAGGTGGCCGAGGCCGCGCCCGCCATTACCGCCGCCTGGAACAATCCGAAAACGATCGAGCCTCCGCTTGAGAACCTCCACCGCGCCTGAATTCTCGGACGGTTGACCGACGGTTCGTGGCCCATAGCCAGCGCCACCAGGGCTGCCCCCATTCCCGCCAGCGGAGAGAGCGGCAGCGCTACCAGGATGGCCGCAACCAGGAACGCCGCGTCTTTGGCGAACAACACTTGCCATCCTCGCAGCGGCAGCAGGCGGTAGCGCTCGCGGCCGCTGCGCCCGTCCAGGCCGAACAGGCTCTGCGCGTAACTCGAGAGCGCTACCTGCACGAGCACCGTCAAGGCCAGAAACCCTTCGGGCGGCAATAGCCCAGCCAGGCGGAATGCGACCGCCGCGGCGGTCAGCAGGAGCGCGCAGTAGAGATCCAGGGTCGAAAGAAGGCCGCGCAGGTTTTTTCTCACCAGTTGGTTCCACACCCCCGGAAAATTCGGGACCGCCAGCCAGATTCTCCGGCTGGGCGAAAAAGGCAAGTCCGAGAGCAGGAATCCGGCCGCTACCACCCCGGCCGCCAGCCCCCACAATCCGGCGGTGAGGCGGCCGCGCGCGGCCCAGACGGCCAGCCCGACAATCAGCCAAGCCGCCGGGCTCACCCAAGGGCTCGCCAGCCGCAGCAGGCGCCGCTCGCGCTTATCGAGCGGCCACAGCGCCAGCCGCGAGGCCGGAACTTTGCGCAGAGGGTCCGTGCTCAGGGGGAACAGCAGGACCACGCCGATCAGCAGATAGACGAACCCGCCGGCTTCCTGCAACAGCAAGGCGGTGACGATGAAAAAATTATTCCCGATCACCGATTCGAGCGAACGCTGGTCCCGGCCCACGGCGCGCGCGAGCGCCTTCAGGATCGCGAATGCCCGAGCCATTCCAGTTCCTCCACCACCGGCGCCTCCACCAGGTCGAAATAGTGCTGCTCGAGCGATTGAAGCACCTCGGCGGCCGGCGAATCCCAAACCTTCTTGCCCTTCCGCAGCATCACGATCTGGGTCGCGATCTCTTCCGCCACGGAAAGGATGTGGGCGGTCAGGAACACGGTAACGCCCCGGCGCGCCACCGATTGCAGCATGCCGCGCATGATCTTCGAGGTCACCGGGTCGATGGCTTCGAACGGCTCGTCGAGAAACAGCACGCGCGGATTGGGCAGCAGCGCCATGGCGAACGAAGTCTTCTTCCGCATTCCGTGCGAACACGCTTCGGCAAACGTGCGGCGGCCGTGCTCCAGGCTCAGGGCATGTAGCAACTGTGCGGAGCGCGAGCGGGTTTCGTGTTTGTCGAGGCCGTAGACATCGCCCGTCAGCAGCAGGTGCTCCTCCACCGTGAGGTCGTCGAACAGCCCCAGGTCTTCGGGCAGCACCCCGATCACCCGCTTCACCCCGACGGGGTCGGCCGCCACGTTGATCCCGCAGACCTGCACCTCGCCCTCGGTCGGAGCCAGCAGCCCGGTCATCATCTTCACAGTTGTGGATTTGCCTGCGCCGTTCGGCCCCAGAAAGGCGCAGATCGCGCCCTCGGCGACTTCCAGGTCCAGATGGTCCACCGCCGTGAAGTCTCCGAAGCGGCGCGTCAGGTTGTGGCACGAGATCATAATTCCATTGTGACCGACGCGGCGGCGAAAAATCCCGTAACATCGTCGTTGTGAAGACCTATCGGTTTTTGGCCGCAATCGCCCTCCTGGTGGTTGCAGCGGCGGCGGCCTATGCCTGGTATCCGCCGCTCCGGCTGTTGGCACTGGTGGTGACCGGGAACAGCCCCGCCTGTCCCCTCGCAAACGCGCTCCGGAGCGACGCCAACGAGGCCGAGACGCTGGCCATCAAGGACCGCATCCTGGCGTCCAGCCATCTGCTGAAGCAGGAAAACGGCCTGGAGCTTTGGGACACGCCCAAAGGCCGATTCTGGATCCCCAAAGGGAATCGCTACGTGCTTCCCTTCAACCTGGCGGAGATGGAGCGCCACCTTTATGGCAGCGGCGCGCACTTCATCCATCCGGGGGACATCGTGCTCGACTGCGGAGCGAGCGACGGCGATTTCACGCGGGAAGCCCTGCGCGCCGGCGCGGCCAAGGTGGTGGCCATCGAGATCTCTCCCTCCAGCGCCGAATGCATTCGCCGCAACACCGCCGCCGAAGCGGCCGCCGGACGGGTGGTGGTCTATCCCAAGGGCGTCTGGGACCGAGAAGACCAACTCACGCTCAATGTGGACGACACGAATTTTGCGGCGAACAGCGTGGTGCTGCATCCTAACGATTCGCACCCTTCCATCCTGGTGCCCCTGACCACCATCGACCGCATCGTGAGCGAACTGAACCTGCCGCGCGTGAATTTCATTAAGATGGATATCGAAGGCGCCGAGGTGCGGGCGATTGCCGGAGCCCGCGAGACGCTCCTCCGCTTCAAGCCCCGCCTGGCCATAGCCACCGAGCACAAGCCCGACGACGAGCGCACAATTCCCGCCGCGGTGCGCAAAATCCGGCCGGATTACACCGTGGAATGCGGGCAGTGCATGGAAGCCAAGGGGCATGTCCGGCCGGACGTCCTGTTTTTCTATTGAGGAGCGTCACAAAATGGCGGGTGAATTCGTTATAAACAGTGTGCAGCCCGCCGAGGAAATCGTGGTAATGCCCGGCCGCGGTCCGGACAGCCGCTCCGGTTTCGACGTCCTCTTTCGGGAGCATTACGCCCGGGTTGTGTCCATGCTCGCGCGCCTGATGGGCGACCGCGCGCAAGCCGAAGAGATCGCCTCGGACGTCTTCTGCAAAGTGTCGCAGCGGGGACCGGCGGACCTGCCCTGGATTTACCGCGTGGCGATCAACGCCGGCCTCGACGCCCTGCGGTCGGCCGCGCGCCGGCGGCGCCGGGAGGAGGCCGCCGGAATCGAAACCCTGCGCGCCACGGAATCGGGCGACACCCTGGCGGCGATGATCCGCCGCGAGCGCTGTGACCGGGTAAGGAGCGTGCTCGGCGAACTGAAGCCCCGCGATGCGCAGTTGCTGTTGCTGCGGGCGGAAGGGTTGGCGTATCGGGAACTGGCGGAAGCGCTCGGCATTCGTCCGGCGTCGGTCGGCTCCATGCTGGCCCGCGCCGAGGCCGAATTCGAGCGGAAATTCCGCGCGCGTTACGGAGATGACGTATGAAGGAGTGCTGGTCGGAAGGGGATCTTCGGGCATATCTGGACCGCGAACTGGCTCCGGTAGAAATGGAGCGCGCGGCGGCGCACGTGGCCCAGTGCCCGGAATGCGGCGCCCGGTGCGACGCGCTGTCGGAGCGGGCGGCCAGAATCTCCCAATGGATGGACGCGCTGGCGGAGCCACAGAGCCGCGACCGTGAGGGAGCGGGCATCAAATCGTCTTCCACTCCCGCACCCCCCCGGCCCGCATGGAAATGGGCAGCCGCGGCCCTGGCGGCAGCCGCAGCCATCTTCATAGCGATCACCGCCGTGCCACGCCACCCGACCCCTCCGGCCCCGGCAATCGAAGCGGCAGCCCCGCCCGCCGTGCACCGGGTGGAACCCGCGCCGCCCGTTCGGGAAGCCGCGGTTCGCCCCCGGCCGCCCCGGCGCCTGCCCGCGCACCATCCGGCCGAACGCACCGAGACCTTCGTGGCGCTCGATAACGAGCCCTTCGAGGCCGGCTGGGTGGTGCGGATGGCTTTAGGCCCCGACCAGATCCAGGCGGATGTGGTCTTTTCCGCCGACGGGCGCGCCCGCGCCTATCGGTTCATCGGCAACTCATCGAATTGAGGAGAAGGAAATGAGAAAACGGGTTTTGGCAGTTGCAGCGGCGATTCCGGTCCTGGCATTCGCGGCCAGCGCCCAGGACGAAACCGCCCAGGTTCGGACCATGGAAATAAGACCCGACAGCATAGCGGCGCAGGCGAAGGTCCTCAGCGTCCGTACCGGCGTCATGGGCAAGATCGTGAAGGACGCGCCGTACTCCGCCACCGAGATCACGGAGAGCAACCAGGTGCTGGCCGATGGCACTCACATCCACAATGAGATTCAGGCCCAGGTCTACCGTGACAGCCAAGGCCGCACGCGGCGCGAGACCCCGGATTCCGTTACAATCTGGGACCCCGTCACCAAGGTCAGCTACATCTTGAACCCCAAAGACCAGACGGCCCGGCAACTGCCGCTTGGCGGCGGCGTTTTCTTCTTTTCGCAGAAGGGGCAGGCCGGTACGTTCAGGATGGGTGGACAGGTAACGGCGGCCATGCCAAACGCGGATAAGTCCGCGGCAGAGGCCAAGGTCTTCACTCGCACGATCATGGCACCGGATGCGATGGCCGGCGCCGGGGCCGTCGGCTTCCCTCCCCCCCATTTGGAATGGTTCACCAAGGAAGACACCGCGGACAAGCCCGAATCGCTGGGCACGCAGAACATCGAGGGAGTGACCGCGGAGGGAACCCGCACCACGAGCACCATCCCAACCGGCGCGATCGGCAACGACCGCCCCCTGCAGATCGTCAACGAGCGCTGGTTCTCACCCGATTTGCAGATGGTCGTGCAAAGCCGGTTCTCCGATCCGCGCACCGGCGAAGAAACCTTCCATCTCACCAACATCTCGCGCGGCGAGCCGGCGGCTTACCTGTTCCAGGTTCCGGCCGGGTATCAGGTGCTCAACCCGAAGCAGTAATCCGGTGCCCGGAGCGCTGGCGGCCAGGACTGCTAAAATCGTTAAAGGTTCCATATGGACCGTCCTGCCGCCAGCCACCCGGCGACTGCCCGGGAAATCATTACCGAAATCGTCCGCAACATGCGCGAGGGCCTCGAGCCGCTCCAGTACTCGACCCTGCCTCCCTCCATCTATCACGTCTACCTGCACCCGGAGGACATGGAGCGCCTGCGCGGCATCGTCCCGCGGATTCTGGACGAGGCGCGGCGAGCGCTCGATGCGGAGATGGAATCGCTCAACCGCGCGTCGCTTCCCGAACGCCTGAAGATCGCGCGGCGTTCCCTGCCCAAGGTGGCGCCGCCCGAAGGCGGCTGGCAGGTCCGGATCCTCGAAAACACCGACGACGATATCGCGCCCGGTGACATCGTGATCCACTCCGAACTGGCGCTGCCCGCCAAGACGGAACTGGGCGCGGGCTCCCTCACCAAGCGCATCGCCACGCGGCGGATGGGCGGAACCGAGAGCAGTTCGCAAAGCTACGCTCCGGCGCCGGCTGCCCCCGACCCTGCGCCCGAAGCCGGCGCGCTGGCGGTGATCGAATACGAAGACAACACCGGACGCAAGTCGTTTTCGATGACCAAGGAGCAGATCGTGGTCGGGCGGGGAGGCCGCGATTATTGGACCGATTTGAAACTGGACACCCTGCCGGATGTTTCCCGCGAACATTTTCGCCTCCGCCGGGACACCGCCACCGGCAAGTTTTTTCTCAAGGATTTGAGCCGGCTGGGCACCACCATCAACGGGGAAAAAGCGCCTTCGAGCGTCGAATTCGTGGATGGCGACCGGCGCGATCGAAACCTGGAAGCACCCGTCCCGGACCAGGCGCGGATCGGCCTGGCCGGCGTCATCTTCCTGGATTTCCGAAGCACATCGAATGGTTAAGACACGGCTGAGATTCTCGGGCGCAAGCGATACCGGGCGGGTCCGGCAGAATAACGAGGACGCCTGGTATATCGATGGCGACCGTGGAATTTTCCTCGTGGTGGATGGGATCGGCGGGCAGGCGGCCGGCGAAAAAGCCGCGGCCATCGCGGTGGAACGGGTGCGGGCGCGACTGGAGCGGCAGACGGGCACCGCCGAAGAGCGCATCCGCGAGGCCATCGCCATGGCCAATAATGAAATCGTTCGCGCCGCCCGCTCCAACCCTCACTGGGAGGGCATGGCCTGCGTGCTCACGCTGGCGCTGGTGGATGGCGATTCCGCAGTGATCGGCCATGTGGGCGATTCGCGCCTGTACAAGATCCACGGCGGCGAAATTCGGAAGATCACTCACGACCATTCGCCTGTGGGCGAGCGGGAAGACAACCAGGAGCTGAGCGAGGCTGAGGCCATGCGGCATCCGCGGCGCAACGAGGTCTTCCGCGACGTGGGCTCCGAAGAGCACCAGCCCGACGACCCCGGCTTCATCGAAGTGCAGCGCATTTCCTTCGAACCCGACGCGGCGCTCCTGCTGTGCAGCGATGGATTGAGCGACCAGGTGGGCTCCGCCGAGATTCGCCGCACCGTGGAAACCAACGCGGGCAATCCGCAACAGGCCGTGGTCGAGCTGATCCAGGCCGCCAACCGCGCCGGGGGCAAGGACAACGTCACGGTGCTGGTGGTCGAAGGCGACCAGTTCACCAGGCCGGCAGTCCCCGAGACGGAGGAGCGGCTTTCCGGCCTGTTCGCCGGCCGGGGGGCGATGGTGATTTACGGCCTGATCGGCGCCCTGGCCATCTCCTGGCTCGCTCGCGGGTATTGGACGCCCCCGCCCGTGGTCATCGTGCCGCGCACCCTGGAGGTCAGGCAGGGTGGTCCGTATTCCACGATTGCCCAGGCCATGGCCGACGCCCGTCCGGGCGACACCGTGCTGGTCCGGATTGGCGAGTATCGGGAGCAGGTTAGGCTCAAAAACGGGGTGACCCTCAAGAGCATGGTGCCCCGCGAGGCGATTCTGCGGGCGGCTCCCATGAGCGCCGGCCCGGCGATTGTCGCGGACGACGTGCACGATGCCCGGGTGAGCGGATTCTGGATCGATGCTAACGCTCCGCTGTCGCTTTCGGCAGGGATCGTGCTCAACAACTCCCCGGTGGAGATTGACGATACCGAGATTTCGGGCGCTGCCACCGGCGTGGAGGTGCGCGGAGCGGCCAGCCCCGTGCTGGTAGGAAACGCGATTCACGATTGCGCGGGCGACGGCATCCTGATCGCGGGACCTTCCACGCCCTGGCTGTCGCACAATTCCATTCTGCGAAACCGCGGAGCGGGCATCGCGGCGCGCGACGGCGCACAGCCGTCGCTGGTGGGCAACGTGATCGAAGACAATCCGCTGGAGCTCCTCCCCGGCACGGATCTGGAGGCGCTGCGGGCAAAGAACTTCCTTCTCGAGTCCAAGGCCGCGCCGGTACATGGCAAGGGAACGCGGGGCAAAGGAAAATGATCGCACCCGCCGGCCGGAAACTGGGTAAATACGAGATCCGCCAGAAACTGGGCCGCGGCGGGATGGCGGATGTCTACCTGGCGCAGGACACCGGGCACGGCGAACTGGTGGCCCTGAAGCTGATCGAGCACAGCCCCGATGCCGACACGCGCGACTCGATCGAAGCCGAGCGCCGCGGCGCGGAGTTGCAGGCGAAACTGGCGGCCATCGACCCCCGCGTGGCCCGCGTTTACGATTGCGGCGATCTCGACGGCTTCTTCTACGTCGCCATGGAATACATCGACGGCCAGGACCTGGCCGAGTTGATGCGGCGCGGCCCGCTGACTCCCGAATTCTCGGCCGAAGTGGCGTCCGGCGTGGCCCAGACTCTCGAGAACGCACACCGGCTCCCGGTGGAGATCGACGGCAAGGGGTTTCAGGGGATCGTACACGGCGACATCAAGCCCAAGAATATCCGCATCGACGCGCGCGGCGCCGTGCGGGTGCTGGACTTCGGAATCGCCAAAGCGCTTTCTCTTTCGCGGCGGCTCACGCGCAACGAGTTCGGCAGCGTTCCCTACGCTTCGCCCGAACGCCTGGACCAGGGCCAGGTAAGCGTGGATTCCGACCTCTGGTCGCTGGCGGTGATGCTGTATGAGATGGTCACCGGCCTGCAGCCGTACCAGGCGGACACCACCGAGCGGCTGGAGCGCATGATTCGCTCGCGCGTTCCGCCCCCTCCGGCGCCCGACCCTTGTCCCGAACCCCTGCGCCGCATCCTGATCAAGGCGCTCGCGCCCGACCCCGCCGTGCGCTACACCTCGGCGGTTGGCCTGGCGGACGACCTCGAAGCCTACCGCCGCGGAGAGCCGGTGAACGCGGCGAGTCTTGACCTCGACGCCACCCGCCGCACGGCTCCCAGTGACGAAACCCGCCGCGCCACGGGCCGGGAAGAGGCGCCGGACGATGAAACGCGCCGCACGGCGCGGGCGGGCGCAGCGGCGGTTCCGGCCCCCGCGCCGCCGCGCAAGCGCCGGGGACTGTTTCGCATGGCCGGCCGGGCGGCGGCGGTGCTGTTGGCGGCTGGCTTGCTGTACACCGTCTGGGCCGGCATTTCGAGCTACGTGCTCTACGAACGCGGGCAGACGCTCGAACGCCAGATTGCCGCCGAACAGATCACCGACCCGAACGACATCTGGAACAAATGGTCGGAACTTTCCCGCTCCAATCCTTCGTCTTTCCTGTTGCGCGGCCCTCGCAAGCTGGTGAAGCAGAAACTGGTCGCGGCGGCGGACCACGTGATCGATACCTATCGCAACAGCGACGCGGTTTACGAAAAGCAGTGGACTTACGCGCGCGACATGGCGGCGCACGCCCTCGCGGTCGATCCGGACGATACAATTCGCGGCAAACTGCGGCTCGCCGAAGGGCACCTGGCGCGCATCAACGGCACGGCCCATCGCAATCCGGCGGATCTGAACCTGGCGGTGGAAAAGTTCACCGAGGCGCAGCGCCTCATGCCCAAGTCCCCCGATCCGCTGCTCGGCCTCGCGCGGGTGTACGTGTACGGGCTGAAAGACATCGATCGCGCCTACCAGGCGCTCGAACAGGCCGAAAAGCTCGGATATCCCATGGGGAATCGCGAAAAGGCGCAGTTGGCCGACGGTTATCGCGACCGCGCCGACCGGATCTTCTGGAATTCCAGCAGCGTCCGCGGCCTGCCCCAGGAGAAGGACGAAATCGAGCGCGCCAAGGACGATTACTCGCGCGCGCTCGAACTCTATCAGGGCATCGTGCCGTATGGCAATTCGAATGCGAATATCGTGCGGGTCGAGAACAGCCTGGACAGCGTCAATTTCCGGCTTAACGAGATAGAGCGCGGAAATTCGCCGCTCGGAATCGTCAAACAGCTACTACACATATGGCGGTAACCAAGAGCAGGGCGGCGGATCGCGCGGAAACGCGCCGCGTACCTGGAAAATCGGGCGGCTGGCGTGTCGCGGAGATGGGCTGGATGCTGGCGGCCGCGCTGCTGGTGGGTGCCGGCCTGTACCTCGTGTATCAGGCTAAGGCGCCGCTGGTGACGCAGGCGGCGCAGGGCCTCGCCTCAAAGACGCTGCTGAACCTGAACGATTTGGGCGCGCGCGAAGACCTGCTGCCCGCCCTGCGCATCATCCCCGATACGCGCCAGCGCCAGGAAGCCGCCCGCAGGATTTACTACCTCTCGGGCGGGCTTTCGAACGTGGGCCGCATCCGCCCGGTCCTCACGGCCGATCAGTTCCGCCAGTTGAAACCGTTGTTCGTGGTGCGGAGCCCGCAACAGTTTTATCACGCGTTCTATCTCTGGATCGGGCTTTTCTTCGCTGCGTACCTGCTGACACACGTGTGGTTCGGCGTCCGCGGATTTCGCGGCGACCAGACCTTTCTGCCGGCCCTCATGCTGCTCACGGGCGCGGGCCTGATTCTGATGATCAGCCTGCGCGATCCGCTGCGCGACAACCTGCTGTTCGTGGATTTCGCCCAGGGCGTAGTGGGCGGCTGCGCGGTGCTGGCGGTGGCCGCCGTGCTCGATTTCGAACGGCTTCTGGGCAAGCTGAGCTTTGTGCCGCTGCTGGCCAGCTTCCTGCTATCAGTGCTGCTGGTGCTGTTCGGCTCCGGGCCGGGAACCAGCGACGCCAAGGTCAACCTGTTCGGGTTCCAGCCGGTGGAGTTGATCCGCGTGTTGCTGGTGCTGTTCCTGGCCGGATATTTTGCCGAGCGCTGGGACATTCTGCGCCACGCCCGTGAAACGCGCCCCGGCCTCGCCGCGCTCACCAGGAGATTCGATATTCCTCCGGTGGAATTTACGCTGCCGGTGCTGGTCTCGGTGGCGCTGGCCCTGGCTTTCTTCTTTTTGCAGAAGGATATGGGCCCCGCGCTGGTGTTTTCCTGCCTGTTCCTGATCCTCTACGGGATCGCGCGGGGCAGCGCCTTCGTACCGGCGGCCGGCCTTCTGCTGCTGGCCTCGGGCTTCGTCGCGGGTTACTTCATCGGCATCCCGCACACCGTGGGGGAGCGCGTCTCGATGTGGCTTTCCCCCTGGAACAACCTGGTGCACGGCGGCGACCAGTTGGCCCAATCGCTGTGGGCGTTCGCCACCGGCGGCGTGTCTGGAATGGGAATCGGGCTGGGCGATCCGCAGGTGGTTCCCGCCGCGCATACCGACCTCATCCTCTCGGCGCTCGGCGAAGAGTGGGGATTCCTGGGCGTGGCGGCGGTTTTCGCACTGTACGCGCTGATCGTCTACCGCTCCATCCGGGCGGCGCTGCGGGCGAGCACCGACTATATGTTCTTTCTGGCCGCCGGCCTGGCGTCGGCCACCGCTGTGCAGACCCTGCTGATCGCCGGCGGCGCGCTCGGTGTGCTGCCGCTCACCGGGGTGGTGACGCCGTTTCTGAGTTACGGCCGCACCTCCATGGTGGCGAATTTCCTGTTGATCGCGATCCTGCTTTCGATCTCCTCCCGCGCCGGCGGCGAGGAGCGGACGCTCCCGTTTCGCATTCCGGTCCGGGTGGCGGGCCTGGCCTTCGCGGTGTGCGGTGCCGTGGTGCTGGCCAAGGCGGCCTGGGTGCAGGTGGCGCGCGACCAGGCCGTGATGGGCGCGGGAACGCTAGTGGTCCAGGCCGATGGCGCGCGGCGCTACCAGTACAATCCGCGCTTCCAGGAAGTGATGCGCCAGATCCCCAAGGGCACCGTCTACGACCGCAACGGCTTGCCGCTCGCGACCAGCAATTGGGAAGAACTGGCCAAACACCGGGCGCAATACCAGCAGCTCGGAATCGACATCGACCGGGCCTGCCCGCGCGTGGACAGCCGGTACTATCCACTTGGCCCGGTGATGTTCGACCTGCTGGGCGACCTGCGCACGCGCACGAACTGGGGCGCCAGCAACACTTCCTTCGTGGAGCGGGATTCCGCCCGCCGCCTCCGCGGCTACGACGATCGCCCGACCCTGGTGGAAGTGAAGAACCCGAAGACCGGGAAGCTCGAGCGCGTGCTGCGCTACGATTACCGCGAGCTGGTGCCGCTGCTGCGCCACCAGAACGATCCCGACAACCCCGCCGTGCGGCGCGTGCTCGACCGCCCGCGCGATGTGCGGATGGCGATCGACGCGCGGCTCGAAGTGAAGGTGGCGCAGATTCTGCACGACCAGTTGCAACATGCGGGCAAGACCAAGGGCGCCGCGGTGGTGATGGATGCCGGAACCGGCGACCTGCTGGCTGCGGTGAGCGAACCGCTGCCGCCGGACGGTACGGCCCCGGCGCCGGACGATGCCAACCCGTTTATCGACCGCGTGCGCTACGGCCTCTATCCGCCGGGTTCGACCTTCAAGATCGTGACCGCCATGGCGGCATTGCGCAAAGACCCGCAGCTCACGCAGAAAACCTACCAGTGCATCCGCCTGCCGGACGGCCGCGTGGGCAATTACATCAAGGGTTCCAACCGCCCGATCCGTGACGACGTTCAGGATTCGACGCCGCACGGCACGGTGAACATGGAGCGGGGCATCGTGGTTTCCTGCAACGCCTACTTCGCCCAGTTGGGAACGTACGAAGTGGGTGCCCAGCCGCTGTTCGACACGGCCGGCCTGCTGGGCATCCTGACCGCCGCACCGAACACCGCGGCGCAGTTGCGGAAATCGCTGCCGCAGGCATCCTACGGCCAGGGGCAGGTGGTGGCGTCGCCCTTTCAGATGGCGCGCGTGGCCGCCACTGTGGCCAATGGCGGGCTGATGCCGGAGGGCCGCTGGATTACGGACGAGACCAATGCCCGCAATTCGCCCCCGGAGACGGTCCTTTCGCCGGGTGACGACCGGACGCTGGCGCGCTTCATGCGCGAGGTGGTGACCAATGGAACGGGCCGGCGCGCCGCCGGGGCGGCGGTTGCGATTGCCGGAAAGACCGGCACTGCGGAACTCGCGGACGCGCCTTCGCATGCCTGGTTCATCGGGTTCGCGCCCTATGGTGGCACGGGGCGCAAGATCGCCTTCGCGGTACTGGTGGAAAATGGAGTGTACGGCGGCACGGCCGCGGCGCCCGCGGCGGCGGAGATCGTCAACGCGGCCGCGAAGCTGGGGCTGATCCAACCATGAGCCTGTTTTCGGAAATCGAAAAGTCCATCGAGCGCGGGTTTCGCCGCTGGTCGGACAAGATGTTTGGCGAGGCCCAATCGAGCGAGTTGCTGCTGGTGCACCGCGCCATTCTCGAGGAAATCGAAGGCAAGGTGCAAACCATCGCGCGCGGGCAGCGGGTTTTTCCGTATGCGCGCGTGGTGGTGACCCTGATCTCGCCCGACCCGGACCGCCGCGCGCTCTACCAGACGGCCTTCGGCGAGCGCCTCGAAGCGGATATCCGCGAGGCGCTGAGCGCCGCCGCGTGCGAGACGCCGCGCGCCTTCGGCGTGGAAATCGAAACCGCCGAAACCGGCGAGGGGCCCTTCGAGATCGAGTACCGCGTGGACGCGCCCAGGTCGGCCCGCGAGCGCAAGCCCGCCCGCCTGGTGGTGGTTCGCGGCAAGACCGATCGCGCCGAGTATGCCCTGGAGAAACCGCGCCTCAATATCGGCCGCATGGCCGAGTTGACCGACTCCGAACAGCGCGTGGTGCGGCGCAACGACGTGGTGTTCGAAGAAGGCGGCGACGATGCCAACGCCACCGTCTCGCGCAAGCACGCGCACCTCCGCCTGGAAGACGGCGATTACCGCATCTGCGACGATGGCAGCGAATTCGGCACACGCGTGTTCCGCGACGGCCGTCCGGTGGAGGTCCCCTCCGGGAACCGGCGCGGTGAGAAGTTAAGGCCGGGGGATGAGATCTATTTGGGCCGCGCCTGCCTTCGGTTTGAGCAATAGCGCAAAATTTCCAGCCTGCCTGCCCGCCTAGTTTCAGGCGCGGCAATCGGCCTGGCGCAGCGCTTCGAAGCTACATCCCGTCCCAGTGTTTCCCTCGGCGAGGAGTGCCTCACCGCTCAGTGCTTGAGTTCCGGCGCCGATTTGGATTGTTCCGGTGCCGGCTTGGATTGGGGAACTTCCTTGAATTCGGCTTCTATGCGCTTAAGTAGGTCGCCTTTATCGTTGCGAGCCAGTCCCGATAATGATCCGCCGATCCCGACCGTACATGAGTCTCCATAGAAAAGCCGGGAAAAAGCCGGGAGAAAAGCCGGGAAAAGCCGGAGAAAAGCCGGGGAAAAGCCGGGACAGACGGAACGTGGAGAAAAGCCGAGAAAAGCCGGGAGAAAAGCCGGGGAGAAAAGCCGGGGGAGAAAAGCCGGGACAGACGGAACGTTACCTATTCCCTGTCCCCGATAAATCGGGCTTGAGAATTTCGTTTTGCTATTGGGGATGCCCGGTTGTGTTTCAGGCGCCGTAGTCGGCCTGGCGCAGCACTTCGAAGCTGTATTCGGTCTGTCCCGGCATCCAGGAGACGGCCAGCGTGTCCCCCTGGCCGAGATGAATCCCGAGTGGGTGGATGAGCTCGGTTTCTCCCCCGCTATTGGTGTAGACGGCCCTTCCGGCGGAGCTGTACCACTCGATGGCACGGCAGGTGCCGTTCACCGCGGCCTGGCAACTGGCCGCAATCAGGGCTGCGAGCCACACGGGGATGGCTTCTCCCAAATCGATCCGACCGGCGGTATGCGCCGCCGCGCGGGAGGCCGGCGGTCCCGGCCTCCCGGAAACGGGGACACCTGGCAGCCTCTGCTCGCTCCGGTTCGGCCCTGACATCGGGCTCTGTTTCGCAGTGGCGGCGGCGGCCCCGGACCCTTTGAAATTGCTGCTCTGTCCCGCGACAGTCATGGTTTTCGTGCCTTTGTGCGTGAGGTTCTGGCGGCCTTAGTGGCTCACATGGGATTCGTAATCGCAGACTTTTGCCAGGTCCAGCCGGCCGGCTCCCAATCCCTGTCCCGGAAGGGGTTGGGCTTGCGTGATCGCCTGCGCCGCGTCGGCCACGTGCAGCCCCGAATTCATCTGGAGCAGCAAGGCTGCCGCGCCGGAAACCAGCGGCGTGCTGAATGAGGTCCCCCAACCCGAGGCATAGCGGTTGCGGGGATAGGTGGTGATGATTCCCTCTCCCGGCGCCGCCAGCAATACATCGCTGCCGTAGTCGGAGAACGTGCTCCGGATGTCGGTGTTCGAGGTGGAACCGACTCCGATCGCCTGGCTGTATGCGGCGGGATAGACCATCACTGGCTGCCCGTCATTGCCCACCGACGTCACGCAGATGACGTCGCGGGAATTGGCGTAAGCGATGGCCCTCCGCAACTCGGGTGAGTCTTCACCCGAGCTGAAGCTCATATTGATCACGTCGGCGCCGTGATCCACGGCGTAGTAGACGGCGGCAATCACGTCGGAAAGCTCGGCCGACCCGTCCGCGTTGAACGCTTTGAGCGGCAGGATCCGGGCGGTCGGCGCCACCAGGTGAATCAGCCCGGCGACCATCGTGCCGTGCCCGAATGCCGGCGGCAGGCTGCTGTCGAGGATGGGAGTCGTGTCCTGGTCGAGAATCGGGGTGGTGTCCTGGTTGAGAACGATGGTCGAGGAATTGTCGAGGATCGGGGTGGTGTCCTGGTCCAGGATCGGAGTCGTATCCTGGTTGAGGTCCGCCAGTTCCGATCCGCCGGAAAGGTTCCGCGTGAAATCCCAGCCGGGAAGGACCGCGCCGGCAAGCGCCGGATGCGTGGCATCCACTCCGGTGTCGATGATCGCGACGACGCCGGCACCGGTCGCGTACCGGTGCGAAGAATCCACCCCGATGAGGCCTGCCGCGGGCTGGCCGACGTAGGAGCCCCAGGCGGGCGAACCAAAATACGTGACATACGTCTTGGAGTTGACCAGCGGGGGGAGTTTCGGGCGGCCCGAAGCGGGTACCGTGCTGGCAGCGGAGATCGGCAGGCCCACCGGGTCGTCATGCTGGACCGACTGGATCGCGGGGTCGCGCTGCAGCAACTGGGCGATAAAGGCGCCGAACGGTCCGGAGGGCAGATTGACGACGAACACACCCGCTCCGGAACCCTGCAGAGCCTGCTTGATCCAGGCTCCGGCATACTTTCCAACGACGCTGTTGGCGACTGAGGGATTCACCCGGATGATATACTGCTGGTCCGCTAGCGACGGCAGTTGCAGCGCCAGAAACAAAAGACCGGCGCATGCCAGGTTCTTTAATGTCATGATGATTTCCGCCTAATCCTGGTTGTTCTCGGGCCGCTTTTTGCCGTCCAGGGGACCGAACTTGAGCCGTTCCGTACCCGCCGGCCGGTCAGTCGTGAAGCGCTTCAGCGGCACCTGGATACACCTGGATCCGTTCTCCAGGTACACGCAAAGCTGTAGCCGGCTCCGCTGTTCGTATTCCAATTGAAACTCGCCAAACTGGTTGCTTCGGGTCTCGGCCACCACCAGCCGGCCGGACTTCAAACAGATGCCGACGTCCGACATGTGGTGTTCCGGAGACGTGTGGTCGGAGATCTGGCCGATCACCGACGCGCGCGCAGACCGCAATTCGGGTTCGATTCGCAGGTCGAGCGTACAATCCCCCGCGCGGTACAGGCCCTGCCACCCAACCTGCCAGGTGGCGCGGAGGCCGGCCGGCGCGGGGGCCAGAAAACTGTCAAAGATCAACTCCACCGGAAGGCGGAGCGTGCGCTTCGCCCGGCTGGGCGCCGACACGGGGAAAAGGGCGTATGCCTGCCGCAACACACTGTCCGGAACCGCATTCGAAGCCATCGAGCGGCAGACGTCGTTCAGCTCCGAAAAGAAGTTCGCGAATGGCGCGCATTCCGAACAGCCCGATGCGAGATGCTCCCGCATAGCGGAACTCTCCGGCTCCTCCGCAAGCCCTCGTGCGAAGTCTACCCATCGGTCAATTCCGTAGTGCAATGGGTCTCTCTCTGCGGGGCGAATTGGATTGTGGTGATTCACCATGTTTTTGCTCTTCCAGACATAAGGGTCGACGGCAGCTTGCGGAGATATAGCGATCTGGAACTTCCCGATGGAATTATAGACCTAGAGATACTAGTACTAACCATCAATCGTAGTTTCCGACGAGCACGAAGGGCGCCCAGTAAAACGGGTGAGGGCGGTAGCGGCGGATGGCCTCCATCGCCGAACGGACCGCCCGCGCCTTATCGTTGCCGGACGCAAGTCCTTCGTAAAAAAGCTTCATGAAGTCCGCCGTGCTCTGGTCGTGCACGTCCCAGAGGGTCAGCAGCACGCCTCGCGCTCCGGCATACAGCAGCCCGCGGCTGAGCCCCATCAGCTCGTCCCCGCCCACCACCACGTTCAGGCCCGTGCCACATCCGCTCAAGGTCACCAGTTCGGCCGGCAGGTTCAGGCGATAGAGATCGAACAGGCTCAATTGGGAATTGCCCAGGTTGATGGAGCTGAACATGGGGTTGTCCTGGCGGAAGGATCCGTGCGTGGCGATGTGCACGAAGCGGGCGCGGGCGCTTCTGCCCCGCAGCACCTCGTCGGTTGCCTCCGGCCCCAGGAACACCTCCGCTCCGGGCAGCGCAGAAGCCACCGCTTCCACCTCCTGGCGAATGAATGGCGCGGCGGGGTCGGGAACGCCGAATACCAGGGCGCCGTCGCCGGGTTCCGGCTTGCGGGTGCGGCAAAGGTAGTAGACGGCGGCGCTCGGAGCGTATGAGATCGAAAACCGGCTGCTGAGATAGCCGCCATCCACGGGGAGTGCATGAAACGGCAGGTAATGCAGGATGCCGTGGGGCGCGATGATCAGGTGCTCCGCCTTCAGGCGGGCTTCGACCGGCTGGATCAGCTGGCGATAAAACTCCTGCAGATGGGCATTGGTTGCATCCAACAGTTGCCGGTGAAACGTCCGCACATATTCCGGTCCCAGGCGAAATTTCGAGAGCTGGAAGCGCAGCAACTGGAGCGCCCTGCGGAGTTCCGGCAGGGAACCGGCGGGCACGATCTCGAGCGTGTTGCGGGAAAGCAGGCAGGCGTAGAAGCGGTCGCGCACGCGGTAGTATTCGAGCAGCATGGCGTCCGCGGGAAGCGAGCTGCGGATGGCGTCGAGGTCGATGGCGGCGCCGGGGTGCAGGCTGGCGAATTCCCGATCCTGGACGCGCAGGGTCGCCATGGCCTCTACCAGCCGCTGCTCGCAATCGCGGGCCGAGCGCCGGAGCTTCTCCAGTTGCTGATGCCGCGGGTTGGGCGCCTGGCTCTCCTGAATCTGAATCGCGCGGATGTACCAGTTCCACTCCTCGCGCAGCTCCGACACCCGTTCCATCAGACCGTCCGGGGCCGTCGCGGAAACGGGAGACCGGTGGACCCGGAATGCCATCAGGTCGGCCAGGCTGCGGGATTTGGCCTGCTCGATATAAACCAGGGCTGCCCGCTGGTCGCCCGGCGCGCCGCGATCGAGACACAGGCGGACGAGCGCTTCGTAGACTTCCAGCTTGTCCTTCAGGAATGCGATTTTGAGCTCGTCGGCCTTGAGCTGGCTGCGCAGGCTTTCGAGCTGCTCGTGCGCCTGGCTGTAGGCGCTCCAGGCCTGGTCGCGGGCGCCCAGCGACTCTTCGATCAGGCCCAGCACGTAATATGCCTGATAAGCGAGTGCCGGGGTCTCGGCCTGACCCAGCTTCTGCAGCACTTCCAGGCAGATTTCCCTGGCTTGGGCCAGACGCCCGGCATCCAGGTGAATCCGCGCCAGCAGAAGCTGGCAAAGCGCGGCCTTACCGGCCAGCGGCGAGGCGGAGAAATATACCAGCGCGCTGGCACAGAGGGTCTGTGCTTCGGCCAGCCGCCCCTCGGCGTGGAGCACCAGCGCCTGGTACAGATCGATCGTCGCAATCCAGGCCTGGTTGTTCTCGCGCGTGAACAGCTCCCGCGCGTTGCCGAAGAGTTCGAGCGAAAGATGCGTGTCGCCGTGGTGGCTGCAGGAGATGGCCAGATTGGTGAGGGCCTTGGCCGCTTCGTACCACATGCGAAGCTGGCGGAAGGCCGTCAGCGCTCGGCGGGCGAGGTGCGCGCCCTCTTCGCTGAGGTTCAGCTCCAGGTACATCTCCGACTGGTCCAGGTCGCAGAGTCCCTCGCGGTAGGTGTCGCCGAGCTTGTGGCAATGCTCTCGGGCGGCCTGGTACATGGCGATGGAGCGCGTGTATTCGCCGCGCAGGTAGAACAGGTAGGCGATGTTGTAATCCGCTCCGGCGGCCAGCAGCGGCATATCGTGTTCGAGCGAATAGGCCCGGGCCAGCCGATAGGTCTCGAGCGCCTGCCGGAAATCGTTCATGCAGATCTGGCAGGTGGCCATGTTCTTCAGGGCGATCGCCACGTCCTGCGGGTCGCCGATCTCGACGAACTGCCGGTACGCCCCCTGATAGAGATCCAGGGCCTCTTCGAAACGGTCCTGGCGGAACATGATGTTGCCGATATTGGTATCGAGGCGGGCCAGGCGCAGGCGGTCGCCATGTGCCAGGAAGATGTCGCGCGCGCGAGCGCCGCAGGCCAGCGCCTCCTCGTACCGGCCGAGATAGATGAGGGTCTGGAGAGAGCCGCTCAGCGTGCGACCGACCTGAACTTCCTTGCCGTGGCGCTCGTAGATCGCGAGGGCCTTCCCGTACAGCTCCCAGGCGGATTCCGAGCGCCCGCGCAGGTACGCAATGTGCCCCATGGCGCGCAGCCCTTCGGCGCGTGCCAGATCGTCTCCCATCTTGCCGGAGATCCAGGATGCCGAGCGCGCCAGGCGCTCCGCCTGCGCCAGGTCGACGTGAATCAGCCGTCCGGACTCGGCATAGAGCCGGGTGACGGTGTCCGGCTGCCAGAGAGGGCGCGCCCCGCGCAAAATCTGGTGCCGGCGCAGCGGGTGCGGCTCCCGGGCCAACTGGTCCACCAACTCTTCAAGAGACGACGGGGGCGGAGGCGGGCCGGCCATCAGAACCCCTTCCCCGTCAGGATCTTCCTGAGCCGCTTAAGGCAGCGGCCGCGGATGAATCCTATCGAGCCGCGCGCCAGGCCGAGCCTCCCGGCCACTTCCGAATACGGCAGCGGAGGCTGCTCGAAAAACAGCAGCTCGATCATTTCCCGGCAGCGGGGCGGAAGTTGGCCGATCGATTCCCGCACCAGATGTTCGCGTTCGACGGAGGCGATCATTTCCGCGGGCATGGGCTGCTGGCTGGCCTGGTCCTCCACGTCCGACTCGCTCCACTCCCCATCGGGGGCGGCTTGCTGCTTCTTCCAGTGATAGCACTTGTGGGTGGCCACGCGAATCAGCCATCCCTGCAGCGCATTGCCGTCCCGCAGGCGCGGGAGTTCATTGAACAGGTCGAGGCACACCGCCTGGAAGATGTCGGCCGCATCCTGGGGTGGAGCGCCGTAGCGTATGGGAATCGAGTAGATCAGGTTCTTGTGCCGGTCGAGAAGGGCGCGCCAGGCCTGGTCGTTTCCGCGGAGGCACTCTTCCACCAGCCGGGCGTTGCTCCATCCCGCGTCGGGAACTACGCTCATGGCCGGGCTCCGGACACCGCGGCCCGCCAATAGAGCTCTTCCACGTTCCAGAGCGTATAGTGTTCCATGACCGCAGGCTCGAAATTCATCAGGCCGGATCGCGAGCCCGCCAGGATGTGCGGCGCCACCAGGGGGATGACCGGAAAATTCGCCATCACCAGTTCCTGTACGCGGTCGAAGAGGCGCTTGCGGGCGGTGTACTCCGGGGTGACGATCTGCCGGCGCATGAGCCGGTCGATTTCGGCTTCCCAGGAAGTGGCGGGCGATTTCTGCAGGGGATTCCAGAGGTGGTTGGCGCCGCTCGAAAGCCAGAGCGGCATATCCACGTTCGGGTCGGCGTCGGCGCTGGCCATGCCGACGATCGAGGCGTCGAAATCGCGGGTCTGCTGCAGCCGGTCGAGCAGGCTGCGGAACTCTACCGTGGCTACTTCCACCCGCATGCCCAGCTTCGACAAATCGTCCTGAATCAGGGTGGCCATCCGGACGCGCTCCGGGCTGCCGGAACTCACCGCAATGGTGAATTCGACCGGTTGGCCCTCCGGGCTCAATAGCCGCCCGCCCGAATCCCATCGGAAATGCCCCGCCGCGAGAATTCTCCTGGCTCCGGCTGGGGAACAGACCGGTGCCGGAAGCCGGCTATCGATCCACTTCCGGTTGCCCGGTGGGACCGGACCGGCCAGCGGAGCCGCGTACCCCAGGTACACCAGCCGCACCAGCGACTGCCGGTCGATGGCCATGGAAACCGCCGCCCGGAATGCCTGGCTGCGAAAGAATTCCTGGTGCCGCCGGACGGCGGACGACACGTCCGGCGGCAAATCTCCCAGGTTGAAAAACAGGAAACTGAACTCCAGACCCGGCCCCGCATCCACCAGTCGCAGCCCGCGGCGCTCGGCATCTTTAAGGAGCGCGGCATAATTGCGGGCGCTGACGCGGTTCAGGATATCGGATTCCCGGGCCTCGAAACGCATCGCTTGCAGATCTTCGGATCCGGCGAACTCGAAATCCAGCTCAGCCAGGTAAGGCAGCCGGTTTCCGGCCGAATCGGCTTTCCAATAATAGGGATTCCGCTCCAGGATCATGCGTTGGCCAAGCACCTGTCGCTTGAGGCGGTAGGGCCCCATCCCGGCAATCTGCGAGGGAGGCGTGCCCAAACCCCAGACTTCGGCCAGGCGCCCTTCCCGGTACGCCTTCTCCAGCAGATGCCGGGGCAGGATGTAGAAACTGTCGAACAGCCGCTCGCCCGCCGCGTAGGGCCGTGGCAATTCAAAAACTACGTGGTAGTCGTCGAGTTTGCGGGCCACCACCGGGCGGCCATCGAGGATCAGCAGATCGCGCTGCGAGGAGTGCAGTTTCTCGTCCAGATAGCAGCGGTAGCTGAAAACCACGTCGTCGGCGGTAAACGGCGCGCCGTCGGAAAAGCGCAGGCCGCGGCGCAGCGTGAGCGTGTAGCGGCGCCGGTCGGGAGAGACTTTCCAGGATTTTGCCAGCGCCGGCTCGGTCTGCTGAGTCTCCCGGTTGATGTGGACCAGGTCCGCCATCAGCCGCTGGATCACCTCTTTCGAAGCACTGTCGGTGACCACCAGGGTATTGAGGGTCTTGGGTTCGGTCTTCTGCGCATAGATCAGGCGTCCGCCAGGAATCCCTCGTAGTCCTGGTACTACTAAAAGTTCCTCCTGGGCACCTTGTAAGAGGCCGATGCCGGAGGAAATCGCTATCGCAATCAGACCGTACCGAATCACACCCAAATGCCTTCCCGGCTAGTGTAACCGATGGCGAGTACTGGCAATATTTACCAAAGTACAGTTTCCTTTAGAAAGCAGGTCAGAGATCTATCCTACTGCAATAAGAAGGGGTTACTACATCTTTCGTATACAGTACTAGTCTGGGTTCCGCGTGCGCCGCGGCGGGGGTCGATTCCGCAAAAGGTTCTCAGGGTTTCTCTGCTTCGAGGAAAGCGTCGGCAAGTGCCAGATAGGCTAACAGTAGCGGAATCAAGGCCAGTCCCGGCGCCAGCAGCCAGGCGTGCGACACCACCGCCGAGTACTCGCGTGCCTCGGCCAGCATATTCCCCCAACTGGGGACCGGCTCCCCAATCCCAAGCCCGACAAAGGAAAGGGTCACTTCGGCCAGGACGTATCGGGGGATCAAAACCGTGGCTTGGGTGAGGACCACCCCCCAGGTGAGCGGCAGGAGGTGGCGGCGCATCAGATAAATGTCGGAAGCGCCGAAGCCTCGGGCGGATTCCACGAAGGCGCGCTCCTTGCCGCTGAGAATCACGCCGCGGATCAGCCGGGCGGGCCGCACCCAGCCGAGGCAGCCGATCATCACCACTAGCAGAGCCACCGTCTCGACCGTCGAAATGTGCAGGGGCAGAAAGGCGCGGACGCCCAGGAGTAGATAAAGCCAGGGAAGCGCCAGAAACAACTCGGAACCGCGCATCAGAATCTGGTCCACCGCGCCGCCATAGTAACCGGCGGCGGTTCCCAGGATCAGGCCGAGACCGAGCGACATCGCGGCGGCCAGCAGCCCCGTGAACAGGGAGACGCGCGCGCCGTAGAGAAGGCGCGAGAACACGTCGCGCCCGTAGCCGTCGGTGCCCAGGAGAAAGACCACGCCGGGGGCGTCTACACCGAACAGGCGGTGCGTTCCAGGGAAGAGGCGAAGGGGATAGGTTCGGGCATGGTCGCCGGCCAGCCCGTAGACGAATGGCCGCAGGCCCCGAAAGTGAATCTGCATGGGCGCGGCGTAAGGATAATCGCGATGCTGTTCGGCATAGGGGTAGGGGGCCAGGTACCCGGCCAGCAGAACGGCGCAGTGGGCCAGGACCAGCGCCCCCAGGGCGATTCGGACCCGCGCGGTCATGGGTTCCTCGCGCGGATGCGCGGATCCAGCCGGTATAACAGCAGGTCCGCGAGCAGGTTGCCGGCGATCAGGAAGGCAGCCGCCAGCATCACCACCGCCAGAACGATGGCGAAATCGCGGTTCATGATGGCGTCCAGGAAGAGCGGACCCAAGCCGGGCCAGCCCATCACCACCTCGATCAGAAGCGAGGCGCTGAGCAGTCCTCCGAGCGACAGGCCGAACAGGGAAATCAGAGGATTGAGCGCGGCCGGGAGCAGATAGCTGAAGAGCAGGCGACGTCGGGGAATCCCCTGAGCCCGGGCGCTGAGGCCGAAGGGCGAATCCATCACTTCGAGCATGCTGGCGCGCACGTGGCGCGCCAGCACCGGAAGCATCCCCGCCACCAGCACGGCAACGGGAAGCGCCAGGTGCCACGCCAGGCTGGCCCCGGCGTGCGACTCCATGCCGCCGACCGGAAACCAGCCGCTGGCGGCGGCGAAGGCCAGCAGGACGATGGCCAGCAAGAGGTCGGGTATGGCCAGCAGCAGCGAGAGCAGCGCCTGGGAGCCGGCATCCGTCCACTGGCCGCGCCGCGAGGCGTTCCAGATTCCCAGCGGAAGGGCCAGCAGCCAGGCAAGCAGGGTGGCGCACCCGGTAAGCAGCAGGGTATTGCCCAGGCGTTGGCGCAGAAGCGGCGCAACCGGGCCATTATAGGCGATGGAGTAGCCGAAATCGCCGCGCAGCAGGGAGCCGGCCCAGGCGGCATAGCGCACCGGAAACGGCCGGTCGAGCCCGGCGCGGGCGCGCAGTCCTTCCACCGTCTCCAGCGAGTAGCGCGAGTCGGAGCGTAACGTGGTGAAGTAATCTCCCGGCGCCAGGTTGGCCATGGCGAAGGAGAGCAGGGAGACGGCGACCAGGAGAATCGCACCGTCGAGCAGGCGCCGGGCGGCGTACCTCATGCCGGCGCTCCCCCCAGGCTGAGCGCGCGAGCGGCGGCCACCAATTCGCGAGTCCTGGGATGTTCCGGATGGGCGAGCAGGGGGGCGGCGGCGCGGTGTTCGACAATCCGGCCGTCGTCGAGGACGGCGATCTCTTGCGCCAGGCGCCCGGCGATGCCCAGGTCGTGAGAGATCAGGATCGCCGAGAGCCCCCGGCGCGCCTGTAGATAGAGCAACAGGGTGGAGACCTGCGCCTGCACCGAAAGATCCAGCCCGGCGAAGGATTCGTCGAGGACCAGCAGAGCGGGTTCGGTCACCAGGGCTCGCGCAATCGCCAAGCGCTGGCGCTCTCCTCCGCTGAGCCGGTGGGCACGGCTCAGGAGCGCTTCGGGCGGCAGGCCGACCATCCGCACGGCGGCGGAGGCGCTCTCCTCCAGGCGCCGGCGGTCGCGGCACCCTTGAATCCGGAGAGGTTCGGTGACGATTTCCGCGGCGGTGAAGCGTGGGTTGAGGCTGGCGGCCGGTTGCTGGAAAATGAGCTGCACCGGACCGTCCACCCGGACGGTTCCGCTGGTGGCCGTTTCGAGCCCCGCCACCAGGCGGGCCAACGTGGATTTTCCCGAGCCGGATGGCCCCACCACCGCGAGGAACCGGCCGCGCGCCAACTCGAAGCTGAGGCCGCGCAAGGCGATTTTCGGCGGCTTCCCGCCGCGGCGGTCGAACTGTTTGACCAGATCCCGAACCGCCAGCACTGGACTCTCAGACACGGGCCGATTCTCCCGGCGGGCGATCGACGCCGGCCATGGCAGCCAGGAGGTTGGCCGTATAGGGGTGCTCAGGATGGCCGAACACGCGGCCGGGCGAACCGCGCTCGACGATTTCGCCGGCGTGCATGACCAGCACGAGATCGGCGGTGTGGGCCAGAACCCCCGGGTCATGGCTGATCAGCAGGAACGAGACTCCGGTCTGACGTTGCAAATCGCGAAACGACGCGGTCAGTTGGACCACCAGGGTTGCGTCGAGGGCGCTGAATGGCTCGTCGGCGATAATCAATCCGGGCCGTCCGGCGAGCGCCAGCGCCAGGGCCACCCGCTGCCGCTCGCCGCCGCTCAACTCGTGCGGCCAGGCGTCGCGGACCCTTGGGATCTCCCGCAGCCCGGCGAGTTCGAGCAGGGAATCGACCTCGCCCGAACCGGGCCGGCGATGAGCGCGGATGGCCTCGGAAACCTGGCGACCGGCGCGCAGCACCGGGTTGAGCGAAAGGAGCGGGTCCTGGAAAACCATGGCGATCTGTGCCCCGCGAACGGCTTCCATCCGGCGCTCCGGCAAGCCCGCCAGCTCCCGCCCGCGCAGGCTGACCGAACCTCGGGTAGTGTAACTGCGCGGGTCGAGCAGGCCGAGTACCGCCAGCGACAGCGTGGTCTTGCCGCAGCCGGATTCGCCAAACAGTCCCACGATGGTTGCGGCGGGGATGGTGAAGGAAACCTGGGAGACGATGGGGCGCCCCGCCCTGGTGTCGACCGAGAGATGGCTTACCTCAAGCAGGTCGACGGGAGACATCAGGTGTTCGTGCGTCGCCCCGCGGCATCGTCATCCATATCGACCCACTCGACGCCGGAGGGCAATGCCAGGTGCTCGCCAGGGACCCGGGGAATGATGTGGATGTGGGCGTGCCAGGCATCTTCGCCGTCGGCGAAACCGACGTCGAACCCATCCGTCCGGAGCGCGGTCGAAATGCGGCGCCGCAGTTCCTGAACGACCGCCCAGAGCAGGGTCTGCTCCTGTACATCCAAAGAGTAAAACGTGGGCACGTGGCGCCGCGGCGCTACCAGCACGTGGCACGGCACAAGCGGCTGGGGATGGGGGACCGCGACGACAAAATCCGTCTGGACCCAAACCTCCTCGGGCGAAGCCGAGCAGAAGATGCAAGGTTCCAGCAAGAATCTACTATACCTCCGGACGCGTACTTCAGATACACTCCAGACTGAATGGCCACCACCACCCAAACCGGGACCCGATTGGATACCGTCCGCCCCCGGTGGTGGCGATGGGCGGTGGTGCTGGCTCCGGGACTCCTGCTCTGGTTCCGGGCGCTGCCGGGGCTCGACATGCAGCAGAGCCGGGTGCTGGGGGTGTTCCTCGCCACTATCGTCGCGCTGGTGGCCCAGCCGGTGCGGATGGGCGTGAGCGTGCTTGTGGCGATGACCCTGCTGGCGGTGAGCGGAACGCTGCCCCCGGCGCGGGTGCTCTCGGGGTTCAGCAACCTGACGGTCTGGTTGATTTTTACGGCCTTTTTGTTCGCGCGGGCGGTGACCATCACGGGCTTCGGGATGCGCGTGGGCTACGCCTTCATCGGCCGCTTCGCGCGTACGCCGCTGAGCCTCGGCTATTCGATCGCGGCCGCCGACCTGGTGCTGGCGCCGTTCATCCCTTCCGACACGGCGCGCGGCGGGGGCATCATCTTTCCGATCACCCGCAGCGTGGCGGGCGTGTTCGGATCGGAGCCCGGGCCGAGTTCCCGGCTGATCGGATCGTTCCTGGTGCTGGTGGCGTTCCACACGACTTATACCGCGTCGGCCATGTTCCTGACCGGCATGGCGGCCAACCCGCTGATCGCCGAGTTCGCGCGGCAGGTGGGGCACGTGGAACTGAGCTGGGGCAGGTGGCTTTCCGGTTCGATCGTGCCCGGCCTGCTGACGCTCGCGCTGGTGCCCTGGCTGCTGTTCCGCTGGGTGCGGCCGGAAATCCGCGACACCACCGTCGCGCGCGACCTGGCGCGCGCCGAACTGAAGGCCATGGGGCCGCTCAGCCGCGAGGAGAAATGGCTGGTGGCGATCATGCTCGGGGTGATGGCCGGTTGGGTCACCAGCCCGTGGCACGGCATTTCGAATACCTTCGTGGCGCTGGCCGGAGTGTCGGCGATTCTGCTGGCCCGCGTGCTCACCTGGGACGACCTGCTGGCGGAGCACCGCGCCTGGGACGCGCTGATCTGGTTCGCGCCGCTGGTCATGATGGCGGACACTTTGAACGAGATCGGGGCGATCCGGGTGCTCTCGGGCAAGCTGTTCCTGCTGATGGCCGGATGGCGGTGGCCGCTGGTGCTGGCCGTGGTGGTAGTGACCTATTTATACGTGCATTACAGCTTCGCCAGCATGACCGCGCAGGTGACGGCGCTCTACCCCGCCTTCCTGGGGGCGGCGCTGGCGGGCGGTGTGCCGCCCATGCTGGCGGCGCTGCCGCTGGCCTATTTTTCCAACCTGAACGCGGCCATGACGCACTACGGCACGGGGTCGGCGCCGGTATACTTCGGGGCCGGCTACGTGCGGCAGGCCGACTGGTGGAAGTACGGCTTCTGGATTTCGCTGGTGGACCTGGCGATCTGGATGGGGATCGGGCCGGTGTGGTGGAAAGTGGTGGGAATCTGGTAGCGCGGCGAAAAACCACAAAGGAATCCCCTATTTCCGCCGATAAGAGCCTGTACGCGTGATTTCGCGCGATCGCTCGGGAATATGAACTCCACACGTCACTATGCGGCTCCACCCGCCCCAGCCAGGTTCGGCGCTCCCGATGAGAACATCGGGTTTGTTGCGGCCGTCGATCAGGCCGGTCAGTCAATCGTCATCACCGATCGCGACGCGACCATTCTGTACGTCAATCCCGCCTTCGAACGGATGACCGGGTACTCCGCCGCGGAGGCCATCGGCTCCAAGCCGAGCGTTCTCAAGTCCAGCCGGCAGGACCCGGTCTATTACAAAGACCTCTGGGAGACCATCACGGCGGGACGCACCTGGAAGGGCGAACTGATCAACCGGCGTAAGGATGGCTCCCTCTACACGGAAGAGATGACCATCGCTCCGGTGCTCGATCCGGAGGGCAGGATCGTCCGCTACATCGCCGTCAAACAGGACGTGACGGAACGCCGCGCGGCGGAGGAGATGCAGCAATTCCTGGCTGCCATCGTAGCCTCCTCGACCGACGCCATCATCGGCACGAAGCTGGATGGCACGATCTTCAGCTGGAATGAAGGCGCCGTTGCTATCTACGGATACCGCGCGTGTGAAGCCGTCGGCAAGCCGGTAACCATGTTGTCGCCCGCGCACCGGCAGGAGGAATCGTTCCGGATCCTAGACAGGATCCAGGCGGGGGAGACGATTTCGCGTTTCGAGACCGTCCGGCTGAGAAAGGGCGGTCTTCCGATCGACGCCTGCCTGACGGTTTCCCCCATCCGGAATGCGACGGGAACGCTGGTGGGAGCGGCTTCGATTACGCGCGACATTAGTGAGAGCCGCCGGGCGGACCGGGCCATGCGGAACGCCGCGGAACGGTTTCGGGCTCTCTTCGAGCGGTCGCTCGATTGCCTCTACATCCATGACTTTGACGGCAACTTCCTGGACGCCAATCCGGCTGCGTTGAAACTAACCGGTTATGATCGCGAAGACATCTGCTCCCTGGACTTCGCTTCTTTGCTGAGTGCGGAACAGTTACCCAACATATCTCGGGTGCTTCAGGAATTGAAGAGCACGGGGGCGCAGAAAGAAGCCATCGAGTTCCGGTTGAGGTGCAAAAGCGGCGAGTTTGTGGATGTGGAAACCAAGGCCGCCGTGATTCCGGTCGAGGGCACCAGCGGTGCGATTCTCGGCATAGCCCGCGACATTACCGAACGCAAACAAGCCCAACAGGCACTCGAGGAGAGCGAGGAGCGATTCCGCATCATGGCGGACGGCTGTCCCACTCCGATGTGGGTGACCGACGCTGAAGGTGGAGTCCGGTTTGTGAATCGGGCGTACCGGGAATTCTTCGGCACCACTTACGAGCAGGTGGAGGGCGGCAAGTGGCAGCCGCTGCTTCATCCGGATGATGCCGAGGAGTACCTCGCTCAATTCCAGAGCGCGATGAGCGAGACGAAGGCGTTCCGGGCCGAAGGGCGCGTGCGGCGCGGCGACGGCGTGTGGCGGTGGATGGCTTCCTATGCGGAGCCGCGCTGGTCGCCCGGCCGGGTGTGCCTGGGCTACGTCGGCCTGAGTCTGGATATCACGGATCGCAAGCAGGCAGAGCAGGAAGTGCGCTCGAGCGAGGAGAAGTTTCGCCAACTGGCGGAGAACATCCGCGAACTCTTTTGGATGAAGAACGCGGCGGGCACGGAGATGCTCTACGTCAGCCCCGCATACGAACATATCTGGGGCAGGAACTGCGACGACCTCTACCGGAACCCGATGGAATGGCTGGCGGCGGTGGAGCCCGAGGACCGCGATTCGGCTTTCTGCGCGTCCCGGAAGCAATTGGAGGGGGATCCGATCGTTTCCGAATACCGGATCCGGACACCCCAGGGAGAAGTGAAGTGGGTGCGGGACAGGGCATTTCCGGTCCGCGACCAGGAAGGCCGCGTCCTGCGGGTTGCGGGCATCGCGGAAGACGTCACGGAGGAAAAAGAGGCGGAAACGGCCATGCGCCAGGCCAAGGAAGCCGCGGAAGCCGCCAACCGGGCGAAGAGTGAGTTCCTGGCGAACATGAGTCACGAGATCCGCACGCCCATGAACGGGGTGATCGGCATGGCCGGCCTGCTGCTCGAAACGGAACTGACGGGCGAACAGCGCCAGTACGCCGAAATCGTGCGCGCGAGCGGAGCCTCGCTGCTTTCCGTGATCAACGACATCCTGGATTTTTCCCGAATCGAAGCCGGCAAGATGGAATTGGAGATCGCGAATTTCGACTTGCGAAACACGCTCGAAGACATCACCGGATTGATGCGGCCCGGCGCCCGGGAAAAGGGCCTGGCCCTGGCCAGCCGGATCGGCCCGGAGGTACCGGTGCGATTGCAGGGGGATTACGGACGATTGCGGCAGGTGCTGCTCAATCTGGTCGGCAACGCCATCAAGTTCACAGCCTGCGGTGAAGTGACGACCGAAGTGAGTCTGGAGCGGCGGGAAGAGTCTGCCGTGGTGCTCCGATTCTTGGTGCGGGACAGCGGCATCGGCATTCCTCTCTGCCGCCAATTCGACATTTTTTCTCCCTTCACGCAGGTGGACGGTTCGACCACGAGAAAGTATGGGGGAACCGGGCTTGGTCTGGCCATCTCCAGGCAACTGGTGGAGTTGCTGGGCGGCCGGATCGGCGTTGTCAGCGAACCGGGCAAAGGCTCGGAGTTCTGGTTCACGGCGGTCTTCGAGACGCAGTCGGGCGATTCTTCGGAGCCTGTTGCAGTGGCCGAAAGCGATGACGAGGTTTCGCCGTGCAGCCTGCCGGGACATTGCGCCGGGCGGATTCTGCTGGCCGAGGACAACATCATCAACCAGCAGGTGGCGCTGGCCATCCTGGAAAAACTCGGCTACCGGGCCGATGCAGTGGCCAACGGCAGAGAGGCCGTGGCATCTCTGCAGAAGATTCCGTACGACCTGGTATTGATGGATTGCCAGATGCCCGAGATGAACGGCTACGAGGCCACAGCCTGCATTCGCAACCCCCGGTCCGGAGTCCGCAATCCGCAGGTACCGATCATTGCGGTGACCGCGCACGCCATGAACGGCGATCGGGAAAAGTGCCTGGCCGCGGGCATGGACGACTACATTGCCAAACCTGTAATCCACTCGGTGCTGGCCGCCATGCTCAGGAAATTGTTGCGGCGGGAACCCCGTTCCCGTACTTGCGCCCTCGAAGTCAATGCCCGGTCACCTGTTCCACCGTGGAAGACGTGGTCGGCGTGAACGAAGCCGGGCATGTGGTGGCGCAGTTCCTGCTGGGCGAGCGTTTGGCGGCGCCGGCATCATCCCGTGGCCCGGCCACAGCCTCGGCAGGGCCAGTTCCTGGAAGGCCACCCCACAATCGCGAGTTTCATAGAGAGAGGACACGGAGGATGCTGTAGGGGGCAACGAATGCCGGAACGGTGCGCGCCGACAAGGGTCCGCTCCGCCAGTTTACCCGCTTACGCCGCCCGAGCGACGATTAGAACTCACGCCTTTCAGGCTGACCCGTTCTTTCCCGAAATAATCGAGGCCCGCCCGTCTCCGAATCCGTTTTTTGATGGTATGATGCGTCACTTAACCGCAGCGCAGTCCTGCGTTTCGAAAACACTCCAGTTTGATAGCAGTTCTAGTTTTCGGCTCGCCCCGGCTCGATCCGTTGCAGTTCCAGAGTACCGGACTTGTATTTTGTAGAAACCAGCACGATCGAAGATCTTTTTGGGCAGTTGGAGTTTCATTACGATTCGATAGGACTCCCCATGGCTAAGGGCCCGCGTGCTATCTGCATTTAATTCTGAAAGCCAATCGCCTACGGTCCCCATCACCTCTCTGCGGAACGAGCCGGCGATGGAATCATAGAGCGCAAAATATGTTATCCCAGTCCCAAAGCCCTTGGAAGTGACTGCAACTTCTTGTGGACCATCGTTAGTAAGAAAGAGGTCAACGGGAACCTCCGTCTGTGATGTACAAACGGAGCCCGGAATCGCGAGGCGGAGGCTAAGCAGCGCGGCATCGCTCGTATCCGAACCAGCCGATGAACCGCAAAACACCAGTCCCAGAAGGGACAGGCAGAGTAGCCTAGTCATTAGTCTTGATCCTTCTTTGGGTCAGGCTTCTGGGCGTGGTCTGTTCTCGTGTCGAGGTCGTTGTGTTTCGCATTTGCCTTCGATATGGCGCTGTCCAGCTTCTGATTCCCAGCACCCAGAGCCGCGTTCTGTGCGGCCGCCCTGCCCTGACCTGTACCTTGGGTGCCCGGAAGTGAATTATCCAAGGCGTGCGCTGCATCTCTGTTGACTTCGACATGCTCCTGCTCATGATCGGCGAGTTGCTTTGCGGCTGCGTCCCAAGTTGTTTGGTCACTTGAACTTGTAGTATCTCGTTCGGCCCAGACGGGAACCGTGACCGTCTGGTCGAGGATCACATCGGCATCCTGAATCGTAGCTGTAGTGGACGAAGTCGTTCCAGAGAACTGCAAGGCATTGACCGTGTAGGTCATCGTAAACGTCGTATCACCCGAAAGTGGCTGACCGGACTCAGACTTCGAGCCCGACGGAAGACTCGCATTCTTGCCTGCCTCTGCAGTTGTCGCGCCATGTACCGCGTACTGAACGTTGTGGACCGCTTCCTTGACCTCATTCCCACCGTCATCGATATACCACAACGGGTTGTTTCGCGAATACGAATACAGGTTCCAGCTCTGCGGGTCCGCGAGATGCCGATCGGCGAACGGTCTATCCGGACTCGTAAACCGCCCCTGCGCCCCACTGAGTACCGAGCGCCGAAGTAATCGAGGCCGGTCACCGCAACATCCGTTTGCTAAAAACGGGGCCTTGCTCGCCATCCTCGCGAGGGAAAACTATGGACTGATGCAGACCCCCTAACGTCTTTCGGACCTGCCCCCAGACGTGACCGTCTTCTGCAGTCCTTTGGCACTGGAGCTTCAGAAACTCCGGTGAAAATGCTATGCCTGCCTCGCCAGACCTCTTCCATGAGCCGTGACTCTTCTCAGTACGATCACCCGTCGTCAGCTCCTCGTCGAACACGCGATTCCGAAACAGGACCAACGTCGCCTTCTGAGTCGCGCTTTGATAGGCGTACGTGCCAGCAACCGCCGGATACCCATAATCTGCTAGCCAGACATACCAAGCCCAGAAAATGGTTGCGCACAGAAGTCCACCACACCCAACCAGCCAGGCAGTCCGGAGAATGGATGCTCGCGGCCGGCGCATCTCGTTGTTGCTAGGACCGTTTCGCCTCATCTCAGTGGGACTCGCAATGTTTCGTTCCGTCCGGCTCAGTGACGCAACTCGTCACCGTCACAGTGGCCTTGGGCTCAGACTGCGGAAGGCTGAACCACAAGAGGTCGAACATGTTGTAGCGAGGGTTGCCGTAGTCTCTTCCGTTTTGTGGCGTTACGTCTTTCTGGCTGGGATTGTAATGACGAATTAGCCACTGCCATACCGCCTTTGGCGTCTGGTTCGCGCGGCGCTCGAAGAGGCCTTGATGCACGAGCTTCGCAGCTCTCAGGACCTTCCATGCCGCGGTGCTACAATTCGGTCCAGCCGCAGTCCAAAGCGCTGGGTCAGGGTTTGCCCTAATATAGTCGATCACTTCTTGGGCAACCTCGGGGGTCGTCTGAATCGTCAACGCGGTTAGATTCTCCCGAACGTCATCAGCGGAAGCGAACGTGCTCGTTTCATGCATTGAGTGGCCCGACCATACTGGCGCATGGACCCTCGGCCCGAAGTCTTCGATTGCATTATCGCCAGTGGCCTGGTTGTAGGCATACACAATTGAATGCCCGGCGATCCCTCCTTGATCATAGAAGTACGTAACGTCGCGGCCGTCTGGATCAACGTACTTGAGCGGATTATTCGCAGCGTACGCGTACTTGTTTAGTGTGGACGACGGGCTTCGAAGTCGCTCGTCGGTCACATTGACGACATCCGGGCTTGTCCACCTGCCCTGTGCCCCGGAGTAGTACCGAGCGCCGAAGTAATCGAGGCCCGTCACTTCTGATCTTCCAACGCAGAGCTTGCGCGCTTCCGAAGTTCTCCGCAAAGGGACGCCGCCATTGCAGGGCAGCTCTCGGACTTGGTTCGAATGAGTTCCAGGTCCTTCGCGCTAACAGTAGCGTTCACTCCGCCTAGCAGATACTCCCGGAACCCACGCTCCTGCTGAGCGAGCTTGGCCCCCTCCACAAGTGTGTCCCAATGGTCTACTAGGAGGCGAGCGATGGATTCGCTTACTCCTTCGGCGGCATCGGCATCAAATCCGCAGCGCTTGTAGGTACGGTAGTATTTGTAGAGATCTTTCCACGTCCGAATGTGGTCGGATTCCTTTTCCGCCTGGAGGTGGACGGCATCACTGCATGCCCGATCTTGAACGCCCTGCCGCGCTGTGGACTGCGCCAGGACGGACGCTGAGGATCCGCCGCAACACAGGACTGCGGCGATGCCGAAGAACAGCCAGACGGTCCTGCCGATGCCGTGCTCGATACTACGGCGCTGTCGGTTGCGCATCACTGTTGCTCCCGCTTCTTCTTCTTCTCCGCTGCTTTTACCTTCGCGGCCTGCTGTTGCCACGCGGACACGTTCGCGTCATTGTTCTTCACGGTGACCGTCTTCAGGGGGTCCGATTTCGCAGTCGAGTTGATCGTACGCATAGCTTCTGTGCACGTCCGGATGCAACCGGCGGTCTTAGCCCCAGGCCCACCCTTATCTGCTCTGCCCGAGTGAACGCCTGCGCCGATCATGACCTCCCCGGTGGCTCCCTTGGCTCCCGTGATGTGGATAATCCCTTGGGGTCCGAAAGCACTGTTTTCAGAGCCGCCTAGATGCATCGTCGCGCCTTGCTGGTCGGGGGCTGTGACACTATACGTCCCGTTTTCAATGGGGCCATTTGTGTACGCCCCGTTCCCCTCGCCGGCCGGGGCGTGTATCGCGACATTGTTCCCCGCGGGCCACGTGCCGACTACTTCACCCTTGTTTGAAACCAAAGTGAGTGTATGCGTCTCCCCGTCATAGATCAAATCGGATGGCGCATGGCCGTCCGGATCGATGTACCGTAGGGGGTTATTCCGAACGTAAGCGTATTTGTTCAGGGTTTGCGGGTCGGTGATGTCAGCATACGGCAAGGCCGTATTGGTTTCGATGTCTTTGCCGGTGAACGGGTCTACGATGCCGCCCTTGAACTCGTCCGGCGTCGTAAACCTCCCCTGCGCCGACGAGAAGTACCTGGCGCCGAAGTAATCGAGGCCCGTTTCGGAATCTCGTTCTTTGCCGGTGAACTTGTGATCGGTCACGTCCGCAGGCCCGGGATATGCTTCCAGCGTGTAGCAGCCCGTTCGTCCGTTAATGCCCGGCGGGATCTCCTCCCCGAACGGCAGGTAGTCGGTGCAGCTTAGCGGATTACCTGATGCGTTCGTCACCAGCCGCGTGCTTCCCAAATGATCGGCGCTCAGGTATTCCGTCCCCGTCGCCGGATTCGCGGCCGTCGTGTATTCCGCCGCCAAATTTCCCGTTGCGTCATACACATACGTAGTCGTGCCCGCCGTGGGACCGCTCCCCACGATCTTCTCCACCCGCCGGCCTTCGCCGTCGTATACGTAATTCACCGTGCCCGCGTTCAGGTTGGCCGCGATCAGCCGGTTCTCGCCGTCGTACTGGAAATTTCCGGCGATCGCAAGATACGGGCTGGACTGGCCGGTCAACGTCTGCTGATTGCCGGCGTTATCGTAGCTCGCAGCCCCTACCCACTGGTTCTTCGTATTGAATTCGCTCAGACTCTGCGGCGTGAATCCCGGACTCGGAATGTACGAACCCGGGTCCACCGCTCGATTCCCGAACGCATCGTAGTGATAGGTTTGTTGCCAACCGCCCACCTCATTGGCCAAACTCAGGCGATTGGCGGGATCAACGTAGCTGAAATTCTGGGTCAGAACCGTGCCCGCGCTGCTCAGCCCGCTCGAACGCTGGATGGTCTGCTGCGCCACGTTCCCGTTGTCCGTCCCCGGATTGTAGTTCCATCCCAACGTCATCAAGGGAGTACCGCCCGCATTGGTAACCGCCAGGGAGTTTGGTTGCTGGAGCGTGTTGAACCCCCAGCTTTCCCTTACCCCATTATGCAGCGTTAAATTGGCGATGGCGCCCTGGGGAGCATAGCAGATGTCGCCCGTACTGCCGTCGGCACAAGCCTGGGTCCCGCTGACGTAGGTCGTCGGAGATCATCGGATCGAAGCTCGAATAGCTATTGACGATGACCGGCCCCGAAAGCGGGGTTGCGGTAACCGAAATCAATCGTCCGCATACGCCACCACCCTGGTTCTGGCACGACGAGTAGACTTTATCGCCATAGCCATATGTGACTGCGGACGTGATGCCATCATTGTAGGATTTTCTGGTGACGCGATTCAAGCCGTCGTATGCGTCAAGGCTTACGGTGCGGGCGCCGTCGGCTCGCCGCGCCAGGTTCCCGCTGGCGTCGTACTGATAGGTTATGGTGCCGTTCTCAGGATTTACGGCCTGGACCAGGCGCCTGAAAGAGTCGTATTGGGAGGTGCGGGTCGCGTTGGATGGGGTGCATATGGCGAGGCGAAGCGTATCGTCGTCGCCGGTCTGTGGACTCGACGGCCCGGAACGGAAGTTGCGTGCCTGCACATCCAGACGAACTCTTCATACTCGCAAAGCATCCATC
This sequence comes from Bryobacterales bacterium, assembly GCA_963794265.1. Lineage (GTDB taxonomy): Bacteria > Acidobacteriota > Terriglobia > Bryobacterales > Bryobacteraceae > CAWCDJ01. Next base: position 349,934 of record CAWCDJ010000003.1, on the reverse strand, counting down.
GTACCCGTCCTCCGCCCGCGAATCACTTGCCGCTGACGTGACCGCCGAAAAAGCTCAAAGAATGGATCCGGTCTGTTCCGAATCCATGCAGAGCCGAAAGAGGGACACCGCTGGTCCAAGCAAGTGGTTCACCGCCGTTGAGAAATGGTTGCCGCGGTAGCCCGATCCCCTGGCACCCTTACCGGTAGTGGTCACCTGGCGCACCAGCCGCCATCGATCAGAATATCCGTGCCGGTGATGAATCCCGCATTCCCGGAACACAGGTAGACCGCCAGTTGTCCGATTTCCTCGACCCGCCCCCAGCGCGCCAGCGGTATGTTGGCTAGAAACTGCGCATTGGCTTGCGGGTTGTCGAGCAGGGGGCGGTTCATCTCGGTGGCGAAGGGTCCGGGACTGATTCCGTTGCAGGTGATGCCCTCCGGCGCCAGCTCAAGCGCCAGGGCCCGGGTCATTCCGAGCAGGGCCGCTTTGCTGGCGGAGTAGGCCGCGCGGCCGGGCAGCGAAACCCGGCTCATGATCGAGGTCATGTTCAGAATGCGCCCGTAGCCTTCGCCCAGCATGTAGGGAATGAAGGAGCGGCACATCAGGAACGCCGCGGTAACATTCGTATCCATCACGCGGTGCCATTCTTCGAGGGAGAAATCGGTGACCGGCTTGCGCACGTTGACTCCCGCGTTGTTGATCAGGATGTTCACTTTGCCGAATTGCGCCACCACGGCCCGCTCCACTTCCCGCACCTGTTCCTCACTCGTGACATCCGCCGGAAATACGCTCGCCCGGCCTCCGGCGGCTGCGATTTCGGCGGCCGCCGCCTTCAAGAGCTCGCAGTCGCGGGACACCAGCGCCACCCGCGCGCCCGCGGCCGCCAGAGCCAGCGCCATGGCTTTCCCCAACCCCTTGCTAGCCCCGGTGATCACGGCCGTGCGCCCGTCCAATTCTTCACTTGCCGTATGCATCTGTCCAGCTTCTCACAGACCCGCCGCCGGCGGCCGATGGCTGCCCGCGTGCTGGAGAACAGGTAGGATCGGCCGTGCCGCGGACGGAAGCATGCGGCCGCAATCAGAGGGGGAAGTCTTGGTGTGAGCAGAATTATTGGAAGGCTCGTCAGTGTGGCTCGCGGTTGTTCGTGTGAGAAGCTCGCCCTGATTCTCGCGGTCGGGCTGGTCCTCGGCACGTTTCCGATAGTCGGATTTCCAACTATCTTCTGCGCGTTGGCGGCGCTCGCGCTACGTGTGAATCCGCTGGCCCTTCAACTGGTCAACCAGCTTTCCTCGCCGCTCCAGATTGCGCTGCTGGTGCCGCTGGCCCGCATCGGATGGCGGCTGCCGCTGGCTCCGGGGGCGTCCGAGTTATGGAAGTGGAGCGCCGTCGCGCTCCAGGCGGTTACCGGCTGGCTGGTAATTTGCGTGCCGTTCGGCGTGGTGCTGTACCTGGCGCTGCTGTGCGTTTTTCGCCGTAAGCAGCGCCGGGTGTGCGGCCAGGCATGACAGCGCCGCGCGATTCACTTCTTTTCGGCGTCCTTGGTTTCGTCCGCCTTCTTTTCCGGGTCGTCCGCGCTCCGGGCGGCGGAACCGAACGCCACGGTGGATTCTCCGGTGTACTCCCGGCAGCGCTCGAGCTTGACCATGTTCACGCTGTAATTCCCGCCATCGAACGACACCGCCAGTTGGGAGCTCTCCGGCAGCAGGAACTCGGAATCGGCGGTGTTGATCATCTGGTATCGAATGGTCTCGGAGACCGAGTCGATTCCGATCTGCGAGGGAATATGATCCGCCTTGATCTCCAGGCGCACCAGGTCGAGCGACGAAGCGTCGGCCCAGAAAGACCCGTGGTAAGCCACGATACCCTGGGCGGAATCGTGTTTCAGGAGGAAGTTACTCTTTTCCTGCGACATCTGAAAGTTGTATTTGTAAGTCTTGTGCCCGTCTTTCTTGCACAAGCCGGCGAACTCGAATTCGGCTTTGTCGGTGCGGAAGAGGCTGACCATGTGCGAACCGAATTCACCGTCGCTGATGGTGCCGCTGGTGATCAGCCGGCTGGCGTGGCCCTCCTGGAATTCGCCGCCCGGCCGCGCGTACAGCTCGCGGTTGCCCACGAATGCCACTTCGAGCTTGACGCGGTCCACCGGCTGAAGACCGGTGGATGGGCGCTGTAGAAACCGGTCGATGGTCTCGCTGCAGGTGTAGTTCGGCAGTTGCGAGAGGCGCGCCGCCACCTTATTGCGGATCCGCTGCAATAAGTCCGCCGGATCGACTTTCGGATCTCCGGCGAACCCCGAAACTACCGGGACGAGAAGCGCAACGCTGGCGGCCACTCGCGCGGCCCAGCGGGACGACGGAAACCTCATTGCATCCCCCTCTTCCGCGGCTGCGGGCCGCATACCCGCCGCCACTGTTAGGGGGAGATTCCCTGGTGTGGAACCGTGGTTCAGAAGTTGGGGTTCCCGGAGTATCGGGGCTGATATTCCGGTGCAGCCGGCGGCGAGGCGCGCCCCGCCGCCGAGTGTGCCCTATAGCGCGGCCAGGACTTCCTTATAGAGGTATTTGGCCCCTTCCACGCCATCCCACGGGCCTTCTTCGTACTCCAGGGCGAACGTTCCCTGATAGCCAGCGTCGGTCATGATCTTCACGGAACGGCGGACGTCGTTGTCTTTCCACCGGTTCCAGTACTTGGCGTGCACATTGGTGTGGGCGTAGGGAGCGAGCGCTTTCAGACCGTGGTACATCAGGTATTCGTGTTCCCAGTTGCAGAAATCGGGCGAGGCTTCGCAGAAGGGGTGGTTCACTTCCTCCACGATGATCCGAATATTGATGGGGTCCGCGGTGAGCCCCCAATGGTTCTCCAGCGTCACCTTGACGCCGGCTTTGCCGCCATGGTCCGCCATCTGTTTGAACGACTCGATGCACCGCTTGAGATAGCCGGTGATTTCGTCGTTCTTGGGATAGTCTCCCGGAGCCGCCACCGCGTTCGGCCGGATCCGCGGCCCGCCGCTGTTCACCCGCATGGATTTGGCGCCCAGAATCGCGGCGCCGTCGAGCCACTTCTTGGCGACCTCTACGCCCGCGCTGCGCTTATCCGCATCCGGCTCGCAGATGTCGCGCGGTGCGTTGTTCGAGATGTGCTGGCACTTCGTACCGGTGGCCACCATCTGGTTCGCCATCCGGTCGAGCCAGCGCTTGCCTGAGGCGCTCGAGGGGTCGAACTCCCGGGTCACGCGAGTGGCCGTACCCACCAGCAGCGGAACCTCCACGTACATGCTGTCGTCGGCAACGTCGCCGAAGAGGCCGGAGAAGAGGTCCATGTGGGTCACGCCGGGGAACGTGTCCTTGGTGAATTGGGGGAAATCGAGCATCGTGAGTTCCCCGTATTTCTTCTTCATCTCGTCGAGGTGGGGGTTGCGGCCAAAGCCCATCCGGCTTTTGAAAATGTAGCGGATGGGCCAGGTGTTGGAGGCGATCCGCGCCAGCTTTTCCTGCTCGGTGAGGGGGCTCGCGGCGGCGGGAACCGCGGGAGCGAGAAGAAGTCCTCCGGCACCCAAGCCGGCACCCGCGGCTTTAAAGAAGTCTCGCCGGTCCAGGTGAGACTGCCTCGATTTTTCTTCCATGGTCCGTACGTCCTCCTTGGTGTTTGGATTCAGTACAGGATAGCAGGCCCTCCGGCGCGGATGAAGGCCGGAGTGTGATATGTTGTCGGGCCGGGGGGACTTCCACGGACATGAAGAGATCCGCGATATGCCGGTCGGCCGCGGTCCTGGCGGGAATCGCCGCGGCCTTTGCGCAGGCTCAGGGGCAAGCGCCCAACCCGGACAGCCACTATCAACTCGGGCCCGATTCGCTGGCGCAGGAGGGCGTGCCGAAAGGAGAAATTCGCGGGCCGTTCACGCTGCCGAGCAACGCTTATCCCGGCACCCAGCACACCTATTGGATCTACGTACCGGCGCAGTACGACGCGTCGGTGCCGGCGAGCCTCATGATCTTTAACGACGGGCAGGCGTTCCTGGCAGCGGAAGGCGACGCCCGGGCAGTGAACGTGATGGACAACCTCATCTACCGGCGGGAGATTCCCGTAATGATCGGCGTGTTCATCGACCCCGGCCGCCGACCCGACCAGCCCGAGCCCAATCTTCACGAGTGGGGCGACCGCACCACCAACCGCCCCACCGAATACAACACCCTCGACGACCGTTACGCTCGCGTGATCGTCGATGAACTGCTGCCAGTACTCTACAAGGAGTACAACATCTCCAGGGATCCGGACCGGCACGGGATCGGCGGCGCCAGTTCCGGAGCCATTGCCGCATTCACCGTGGCGTGGGAGCGCCCCGAACAGTTTCACAAAGTACTCAGCATCGTGGGGAGCTTTGTAAACCTGCGGGGAGGAAACGCTTACCCCGATATCGTATTGAAGAGCGATCGGAAGCCCATCCGGATCTTTTTGCAGGACGGCCGCAACGACAACCGCGGCACGGGTCGCGGCGGAAACTACGACCAGGCGCGCGACTGGTTCTACCAGAATGTCCGGCTGATGCGCGCCCTGACCGCCAAGGGATACGAAGTCAACTACGCCTGGGGAATGAACAAGCACGGCCAGAAGATGGGCGGCGCCATCCTGCCCGAGATGATGCGCTGGCTGTGGCGCGACCACCCCGTCTCGACCGATCCGAACGACACCGTGGAGCGATCTTTCTTCGAACCGGTGAAAAAGAGCACAGAATCGAAAGCGGCGGACGCTGCAAAGCAGTAAACGCTTGACGCGCCTTCCCGGCGGGCGTGAAATGAAGTCGAGCGGATTACGACATGCCGGTTACCGTAAAACGAATTGTATTGTGGCGAACCGAGGTCGAGAACAAGCCGGGAGCGCTTGCCGCAGTCACCGAGCCGCTTGCCAGGGCCGGTGCCGACCTCAGGGTAGTCATGGGCTATCGCCACCCCACCGCGCAGAATTCGGCCGCGATCGAGGTATACCCGATCACCGGCAGGAAACTCACCACGGCTGCGTCAGGCTCCGGTCTGGCGGCTTCCACCATTCCCACGCTGCTGGTGGAAGGCGACAATAAGGCGGGACTGAGCCACGCCGTTTCCCAAGGTCTGGCCGACGCCGGAATCAACATCGCCTTCTTCATGGCCCAGGCGATCGGGAGAAAGTACACCGCCGTCGTCGGCTTCGAAACGGACGAAGCCGCCAAGAAAGCCGTGCCCCTGATCAAGAAAGCCGCCAACAAACGAGTTTGATTCCGTAGTAGGGTAGGCCTCCGGTCTGCCCCCTAAGGCGAGTTATGCCGCCTGGACGGGCCGGGAGGCCTTTCCTACCACGGGTTTCGTGCGGCTTGCGCTAGGCCACACTCGAGTTGATGATCGAGCCGATTTTGGAGAACACCTGGTTCACGGCGCCGCTTAGGCCCGGCATACACGCCACTGCGGCTACCGCCACCAACCCCGCCGCGAGTGCATACTCGACCAAGTCCTGCCCGCTGGTGTCCTTCCATGCCTGTGTCCGTAGTGCGAGTTCCTTTAATCGCTTCATTCGTGTTTCTCCTTCTGCTGGGGCGCGAATGCGTCCTGTACCGACGCTATCATCGGGGGCGGCCCCTGAATATGGAATGAAACGCTTAAACGGCCTGGTATTCTGACCGACGTAATTGCGGTTGGACTTATTTCCCGAGGCGCAGCAGTTCGCGCCAGGAGGCGCTTTTCTTCTCCGCCGCAGGCTTGCCTTGCAGGTGCTGCGCCAGCGCCAGAACGCTGCTGCGGAAACGCGAGCCGGCAGCCGCGGGTTTGCCGTCGAGCAGGGCCTCCTGGACTGCGTCGTAATCGTTGCTCAGCACGGCAAACGGTTCCACTTGGAGCGCGGTTTTCAGATCGTCGCGCTTGAGGCCGGTGGCCGGCGTGTAGCGGTTGACCACCAGGCGGAGGCGGCTGCGGTCGGCGACTGCCAGGTCGAGGAACTCGACCGCGCGCCGGGTGGCGTGCAGGGCGGCGAGTTCGTTGGTGGTGACCAGCAGGATCTGGTCCGCGTGCGCCAGAAAGCCGCTCTCCGCGGCGGCCTCGAGATCCGGCGCATCCAGCACCACGGCCGAATACCGGTTCTTCCAGAAGGTCAGAAGTTCGCCTGCGAGCGCGCGTCCGATTTCCAGTTTAGCGGTGGGAGTTTCCGGCGCCAGCACAACGTCGATGCCGGAAAACGGGGCCGTCAGCCGGGACCACAGGTCTTCATCCATACGCTTCCAGTCGCGCACGACGTCGCCCAGGTGGAACTCGGATTTCAGCTTCAGCATGAACCCGATGCTCCCCGCCATCGAGTCCGTGTCCACCAGCAGCACCTGGCCGGCCGCGCGCATCTGGAGCGCCAGGTGGACCGCCACCGTGGTGGCGCCGCAACCCGGCTTTCCGGGAACCACGCAATACGCCAGCGGTACCTTGCGGCCGGCTTGCGGATCGTGCGCCCTGCCGAGCCTTTCGAAAACGCCGCGCACCGACTCCCCGGCCGGCGCTGCCAGGAATTCGCAGGCTCCCCGCCGGAGGCAGCGCAGAATCAGGTCCGCATCCTTATGTGGACTGAGCGCCACTACCGGCATGGAGGCGGAAATCTCGGCGATCAACTGGGTAGCGCGTTCCTGGTCGGACACCACGTCGAGGAAGCAGATGTTGATCCGCTGGCGCGCGGCAATTCCGGCGATCTCCCCGGGCCTCAGGTAGGCCCCGGCCGCTTCGGCGCCTGCTACCCCGGCGGCCAGTATCGCCGCGCAGGTGCGGCGTTCGAGTTCGCGGTCCGGACAGACGACCAGCGCCTTCCAGTTGGCGGGAGCTTCGGGCGGCGGCATGCGTTCGGTGCACCTCCATCCGCATCATCGGCAGTTCCGGCCGCGAGGTTTAGCCTAAGCCGAAATACGGGCCGGTTCGCGGGGTTCCACCAATCGCGCGGGGAACAGGCGCGGCTTACATTCGAAACAGGGTTGTCCGATGCACACACTCGTAGCCCCATATCGGCGCCGGCCGGCAACGCGTGGGTTCGTCCTGATCACGACCGTGCTGGCGCTCGTCGTCCTGCTGGCATTTCTCGGGCTGGCCATCGATACGGGCTACGTGCAATTCGTCAAGACCCGGATGCAGACCGCGGCGGATGCGGCGGCTCTCGGCGCGGTCCAGGAAATCAAGGCGAACGGCACGGCGGGAGCCGCCGCGGCGGCCCGGGCGGACGCGGCCCTCAACGGGTTCACCAACGGCCAGCACGGCGTCACCGTGGCGGTCAACAACCCGCCCGCAAGCGGATATTACCAGACCGACCCTACCGCGGTTGAAGTATTGATCGCGCAGAACGTGCCCGCATTTTTCCTGGAACTGACCGGCACCTCGTCCACCGCCGTGCGGGCGCGGGCGGTCGCGCGGCAGGGCAGCGGGACCTCCTGTCTCTACACGCTAGCTCCCACCGGAACCGCATTTTCGGCCAGCGGCGGAGCCACCGTCGCAGTGAGCTGCGGCGTGGTGGTCGATTCGAACAGCTCGCAGGCTATGAATGTGAGCGGCGGGGCTCGCGTGACCGCGACCTACGTGTCCATCGTGGGCGGCTACTCCTCGAGCGGCGGAGGCGTGATCTCCCCTGCTCCCACCACCGGAGGCATGGCCGAAAGCGACCCGCTTTCCTACCTTCCCGCACCTTCGGTGGGGAGCTGCACCCAGACCAATCTGAGTATTTCGGGTACCACCCGCACGCTCGACCAGGGCGTCTACTGCAATGGAATCCGCATCAGCGGCGGGGCCAGGGTCACGCTGAATCCGGGCACGTACATTTTGGAAGGCGGCGGGCTCAACGTGAGCGGCGGTTCTACGCTCTCGGGGACGGGCGGCGTGACGTTCTATAACACGGCCGGCGGCAGCTACGGATATGGGGCGATCAACATCAGCGGCGGAACCACCATCAACCTGGTCGCGCCCACTACCGGCTCTCTGGCCGGCATCCTTTTCTACCAGGACCGCGGCATCTCGTCGGGCGCGGCCAGTTCTCTTTCGGGCGGCAGCACAGGCGTGTTCCAGGGCACGCTCTATTTTCCGACGACGGCCTTGAGTTACTCCGGCGGCAGCAGCTCCAACGCCGCTTACACGGTGATGGTGGCCAAGAGCGTTAATTTCTCCGGCGGCACCACCCTCAACAACGACTACTCTTCGCTGCCCGGGGGGTCGCCCGTCAAAGGGAGCGCGGCGCTCAGCGAATAGCCATGCCACCTTCGCGCCCATCCCGAACTCGCGGAACCGCGGTGGTGGAGTTCGCGCTGGCGGCACCCCTGCTGCTGCTGCTCACGGCCGGCGTGCTGGATTTCTCGATGGCCCTGCGGACCGCCACCGCGGTAGCCGATGCCGCGCGGGCCGGAGCGCAGTATGGCAGCCGCAGCACCAGCAGCGCTTCGGACACGGAGGGAATGCAGGCGGCCGCGCTGGCCGCCGCGCCCGGAATCAGCGGAATGACCGCCAGTGCCGTGACCACTTGCCAGTGCGCGGGCGGCACGGCGGTCAGTTGCACGGGCAGTTGCAGCAGCGGGGCGGTCGAGGTCTACGTGCAGGTCACCACCCGGGCCACGGCGGTTACCGTGTTCCGCTACGCGGGGGTTCCTTTTTCCGGAGCCGTGACCTCCCGGGCCACCATGCGTGCGAGGTAGCGGATGAGAGCGCCCCGGTTTGGCTCCCGGAGAGGCAGCACGATGGTGGAAACCGCGCTGGTGGGCACGCTGTATCTGCTGCTGCTGGTAGCCATCATGGAATTCGGCCGGCTCGGCTTCGTTTACAACTCCGTCTCGTTCGCGGCTCACCGCGCGGCGAGGTTCGCCGCCGTGCGCGGCAGCACCAGCGGCCATCCTGCTTCGGCGGCCGATGTTCAGGCGGAAGCCCAGTCGTTCATCGTGGCGCTCGACAACTCGAATCTTACGGTCACCACCACGTGGACGCCCGATAACCATCCCGGCAGCTCGGTGCAGGTGCGCGTCGCCTACGGGTTCCGGACCCTGCTGGTTCCGATGTCCTCCAGCCTGATGACCCTCGCGACTACCTCGAACCAGGTGGTCACCCAATAGCGCGCGAGACCGCCACCAGGTTCCAGCCGACGCATAACAGGAACATCAGGTTGATCGGCCGCAGCAGCCTCAGGCGCTTGCGCCGCCACGCCAGCCAAGCCAGGACGCAGGCGGCGGCCTTCAGCAGCGCCAGGGCAATCGCCGGATGCGCGGAGACCCGGATCAGCGCGGCCACCAGCGGGTTGCCCTCCGGCACGCCGCGGCTGAGAAACCAGAGGGTGGTGGCCAGGTCGCCAAACTGAAGAGCTACGAAAAGTAAGAGGTTCAGCATAATTCTCTACCGGGAATACCTTACGCCGCCGGAGCGCCGCGATCCAATGGTACAGGTTCCAGTACCGCCCGCCGGTTCAAGAACGCGCCGCCCCGGTCGATTTGTTGAATGGTAACGAAATGCCCGCAATTTCCGCAGCGTCGCCGCGCTTTCGAACCGTGCGCAGGTGGCTGGCGCCCTCCCTGGTGGATGTGTTTTTCGTCTTCCTCCTGCTGGCGGCCTTCGCCCGCCCCGGCGGATGGCAGGCGCTGCTGGCGGATGGCGACACGGGGTGGCACGTTCGAACCGGGGAACTGGTGCTGGACACCGGGGCGGTGCCGCAGTCGGACCCGTTTTCGTTCACGCGGCCGGGCCAGCCCTGGTTCGCGTGGGAGTGGCTTTCCGACGCGGCGTTCGCCATAGCCTGGCGCCATGGAGGCATCGCGGCGGTCGCCAAGCTGGCGGGGGCCGTGCTGAGCCTGGCCGCCACGGTGCTGTTCGCCTGGCTGCTGCGGCGCGGATCCGGATTGTGGATCGCGCTGGCGGTGACGCTGGCCGCGGCCAGCGCTTCGAGCGTCCACTATCTGGCTCGTCCCCACGTATTCTCGATCCTGTTCTACGCGGGGTCGCTATGGGTTCTGGAGGAAGCCCGCCGGGGCCGGCCCCGGCTGATCTGGCTGCTTCCGCCGCTGTGCGCCGTGTGGGCCAATCTGCACGCAGGCTTTGTGGCGCTTCCCGCCACCCTGGCGCTGGCGGCCGTGGTGGACGCGTCAGGGCGCGATTTTGCGGGCGCCCGCCGCTGGGGGGCCGCGGGGCTCGCCTGCCTGCTCGCGAGCGGCCTGAACCCTTATGGATTCCGGCTGCACCAGCACATCCTCGCCTATCTGAACGCGCCGTGGATTCTCGACCACGTGCAGGAGTTCCAATCTCCCAGCATCCGGTCGGAAGGCATGCTGGTGTTCGCGGTGCTGCTGCTGGCGGGGGTGGCGCTGGCGTCGCGCGCGATGAGCCGCGGGGAGTGGTTCGAGGGCGTGCTGGTGCTGGTCTGGTCGTTCGCGGCGCTGCGCTCGGCGCGGCACATCCCGTTCTTCGCGATCGCCGCCGCGCCGGTGGTGGCCGGCGAATGCGCCCTGCTTTGGAAGCGCGCCGCCGCCGCCGCGGCCGTCCAAGCCCCGCGCCGCATTCTGTGGGAACTGGCGCAAGACCTGGGCAGCCGCCCGCGCGCCACCTTGTGGCTGCCGCTTCTGGGTGCGGTCGCGCTGGCCGCTTCGCCGCCGGCCGGATTTTCTTCGGCCCGCTTCCCGGTGCAGGCGGTGGAACGGAACGCCGGGCTGCTGGCTCGCGGCGCGCCGCTGCCGCGGGTCCTCACCTCCGATCAGTGGGCCGATTATCTGATCTACCGCCTGGCCCCCGGCCGGCGTGTGTTTTTCGACGGGCGCAGCGATTTCTACGGCCCGCTCCTGGGGGCCGATTACCGCACCCTGATGACGGCCTCGCGCGGCTGGCGGAAGGTGCTCTCGCGCTACGGTTTCGACGTGGCGCTGCTGCCGCGCGACTGGCCGTTGAGTTCGGCACTCGGACGGGAGCCGGGCTGGCACGAGGTGTACGAAGATCCCGTGTCCAGCCTCTACCGGAGGGAAGGAGGCGCGACGCAATGAGCGCCCGGGAATACTGCGCACTCGCGCTCGGCCTGGCAGCGGTGTTCGACGACCTGCGCCGGAGGAAGATCTCGAACCGGATCACGGCCGCGGGCCTGGCCGCCGGGGTGGCGCTGGGAGCGTTCGAGGGCGGCTGGCGCGGCCTGGGCCATTCGCTCCTCGGCGTGGCGGCCGGGTTCGGCGCGTTCCTGCTCTGCTACTGGCTGGGAGGGCTGGGCGCGGGCGACCTGAAACTGATGGCCGCATTCGGAGCCTTGCTGGGGCCGGCGGGAGTGCTTCTGGCGGCGGTGATCGGCGCGGTGGCCGGCGCGGTGCTGGCGGTCGGCACGCTGATCGTGGCGCCGCGCGCGGCGGCGATTCCGTATGCCCCCGCGATCGTGGCGGGAGCCTGGCTTGCGTTATGGGGGCGGAGATAAACGATGCGAATGGACCGGCGTTTCGGGGTGGTTCTGGCGGCCAGCCTGCTCTGGGGCCTGCTGGTGGCGGGCTTCTTCTACCGCCTGGCGGCGGGTTCCGGCCGGCGGGGGCGGCTCGGCCCGCAGAAGATTATGGTGGTGGCCACGCGGGAACTGCCGTTCGGATCCAACCTGACCCGCGATTCGGTCAAGCTGCGGAACGTGCCGGAGAGCCTGTTCCCGGTGGGCGGCTTTTCGCGCATCGAGGACGTGGTGGACCGTCCCGTGATCAGTGCCATCCAGCCGGATGAACCGGTGGTGGAAGCGCGCATCGCGGCGCGGGGCAGCGGCCTGGGACTGGCGCCGCTGATTCCGCCGGGGATGCGCGCCATGGCCGTAAGGGTGAACGACGTCGTGGGCGTTGCCGGATTTCTGCTTCCGGGGATGCGGGTGGACGTGCTGGTGACGGGACGGCCGCCGGGTCGCTCGGAAGCCTTCACCCGCACGGTCCTGCAGAACATTACGGTGCTTTCCGCCGGGCAGACCATCGAGACGGACGGCAAGAGCCAATCCATCAATACACCCGTGGTCACGCTGCTGGTGAGCCCCTCGGATGCCGAGGTTCTGACCCTGGCGAACAGTGAGGGACACATTCAGCTGGTGCTGCGCAATTCTTCCGACCAGGGGGTGGCGGGGACGCGGGGGCGGGAGACGCTGGAATTGTACGGCGCGCCGCCGCCGGCCAAAGCCGCCGCGGGCCCCGCGCCGGAGCCGTATCGCGAGAAGTCGGTTCCGCGGCAGAAGCCCGCAGTGGTCCGCCCGCCGGCACCCTTGGCGACCCCGGCGGACGAGGAGATACTCATGATCCGCGGCCACGTGAAGACGCTCGAAGCGCTGCCCAAATCCGGAGAGTCGAAATGAGACCATGGCTGCTGAGCCTGATTCTGGCCGGGGCGGCCTGGGCGCTCGACCCCCCAGCGGCGCCGGCGCCGATTACGCTGACGGTAGGGCGCGGCACGGTGGTGGACTGTCCGGCGGGCGTGGCGCGCGTCGCCACTAGCAATCCGGACGCGGTGGACGCGGTTGCGGCGAGCGACCACGAAGTGTTGTTCCAGGCAAAGGCGCTGGGCCAGGCGACTCTAGTGGTGTGGTCGCGCAAGGGAGACCGCAAAATCTACGAAGTGACCGTGCAGCCGAACCTGGAACCGCTGCGGGAACTGCTCAAAGAGACGTTTCCGGGGGAGAAGATTGACCTGCGGGCCACGCGCGAGTCGCTGGCGCTGGTGGGGCGGGTGAGCAGCCGGGCGGTCGCGGAGCGCGCGCTCGCGCTGGTCGCGGCGTCGGTGAAGGGCGCGGTGGCCAACCTGGAGGTGGCGCCGCCGCCGCCCGATCGCCAGATCCTGCTGCGTGTGCGGTTCGCGGAGTTGAACCGGACGGCCACCACGGCCTTCGCCTTCAATCTGCTTTCGGCGGGCGCCTCGAACACCATCGGACGGGTCACCACCGGTCAGTCGCAGTCGGGCACGCTCGCGGATATGGCGGGCGGAGCCAACAACCAGTTCGCACTCTCCGACCTGTTGAACATTTTCGCGTTCCGGCCCGACCTGAACCTGGGCGTCCTGATTCAGGACCTGGAATCCCGCGGGCTGCTGCAGGTTCTGGCTGAGCCCAATCTGGTGGCCACGAACGGCAAAGAGGCCAGTTTCCTGGCGGGCGGAGAGTTTCCGGTGCCGATCGTGCAGGCGGGGTCGAGCGCCGGGGCCATCACCGTGCAGTTCCATGAATTCGGCATCCGGTTGAGTTTCCTTCCGGAGATCACGCCCAACCAGACGCTGAAGCTGCACGTGAGGCCGGAGGTTTCGAGCATCGACCCGGCGAATGGCGTGACGGTTTCGGGGTTTCGCATCCCGGCGCTTTCGACGCGCCGCATCGAGACGGACGTGGAACTAGTCCACGGCCAGAGTTTCGTGATCGCGGGGCTGCTGGACGAAAGGGTCACCCAGGACCTGTCGAAAATTCCGGGGCTGGCGGATATCCCGGTGCTGGGCTGGCTGTTCCGGAGCCACGCGCTGACCAAATCGAAGACCGAACTGGTGGTGGTGGTGACTCCGGAGTTCGCCATGCCGGTATCCGGGGCGGTTCCGATGCCGCCGATGCCGCTGCCGTTTCTGGGTCCGCCCAAGGAGGAGCGTAAATGAGTGCCGCTGAAGTGGTTGCCGGTCCGGAGTGGGAGCAGCGCCTGCTGCGGAATTCCGCGCGGACGGTCGAGCTCAAGCCGGAATACCAGGAGCTGAAATTCACGCTGCACAGCAAGCTGCTGGACCGGATCAACCTGGACGCCCTGGCCACCATCGACGACGACCGCATCCGCGGCGAAGTGCGCCAGGCGGTGCTGGCCATGGTGGCCGATGAACCCAACCTGCTGACCGCGGCCGAGAAGCAGCAGATCAGCGAGGAGGTGCTGCACGAGGTTTTCGGGCTGGGGCCGCTCGAGCCGCTGCTGCAGGACGGCACGGTATCCGACATCCTGGTAAACGGCCACCAGCAGGTTTACGTGGAGCGCAAAGGCATTCTGGAGCTGACCAACGTGCGGTTCCACGACGCCGGCCACCTGCTACGGATCATCGACAAGATCGTCTCCCAGGTAGGCCGGAGGGTGGACGAGTCGAACCCCATGGTGGATGCGCGCCTGACCGACGGCTCGCGCGTCAACGCCATCATCCCGCCGCTGGCGGTGGACGGGCCGCTGCTGTCGATCCGCCGTTTCGGGAACGATAAGCTGATGCCGGAAGACCTGGTGGAGAAGCGCTCCATGACGCCAGGCATGCTGCGGGTGCTCGAGGCGGCGGTGCGGGCGCGGCTGAACATCATCGTGTCGGGCGGCACCGGCGCCGGGAAGACCACGCTGCTGAATGGTCTTTCGGCGTTCATCTCGCCCAAGGAGCGGATCGTCACCATTGAGGATGCGGCGGAGTTGCAGCTCAAGCAGCCGCACCTGGCGCGCCTGGAGACCCGGCCCGCCAACCTGGAGGGCCAGGGCGCGGTGCGGCAGCGGCAACTGCTGATCAACGCGCTGCGCATGCGTCCGGACCGCATCATCGTGGGCGAGGTGCGCGGCGAGGAAGCGCTCGACATGCTGCAGGCCATGAACACGGGCCACGACGGCTCGCTCACCACGGTGCACGCCAACAGCCCGCGCGACGCCATTTCGCGTCTGGAGGTGATGGTGACGCTGGCCAACGCGAATATGCACCTCACGGCCATCCGACAGCAGGTGGCCTCGGCGGTCCATATTCTGGTGCAGTGTTCGCGGCAGAGCGACGGCTCGCGGCGCGTCACCCACATCACCGAGGTGACGGGAATCGAGACCGATATCGTGACGCTGCAGGACATTTTCGTTTTCGAAAAGCGCGGCATGTCGCCCGAGGGGCGCGTGCTCGGGCAATTCGCGGCCACCGGAATCCTTCCCAAATTCAACGAGAAGCTGCTGGCTTCGGGCATACGGCTGCCCTCCTGGGTGTTCGACGAAGTGGTGGATGTCGGAGCGGGCGGGTGACCGGGACCTGGCTGTTTCTGCCCGCGGCTGCGAGCAGCATGGCGGCGTACGCTGCCATTACGGCGGTGCTTTCCCGCCGCGCGGCGGCCGCGGCGGTGCAGCGGGTAGCGCGGCCCGGGCCGGCGGCGGCGATGCGGAGGACGGCGCGGCCGGCGCTCATCCAGGCGGCGGGAGAGGTGCGCGGGCGGATGGCGGCCGGGTTGCTCGAGAGGCTGCGGCTGAAGCAATCGGCGGAGCGGCTTCTGGAATCGGCCGCGCTCAAGTGGGGCGCCGCGGGGCTCCTGCACCGTTCCGTGGCCCTGTTCCTGGCGGGGTTCGCGGCAGTCACGCTGGCGACCGGCAACCGCCAGTTGCCGGCGGCGCTGGGTGCGGGGGGCGCGCTGGCACTGGTTCCGCTGTGGTACGCGCGGCGCAAATCGCGGCGGCGGATCCAGGCCTTCGAGGAGCAGTTTCCGGATTGCCTGGAGTTCATCTCGCGCTCCATGCGCGCCGGCCACGCCTTTTCCGTGGCGCTCGAAATGGTGCCGCACGAATACAGCGAGCCGCTGGCGGCGGAGTTCCGGCGCGCCTTCGAGGAACAGAATCTGGGGCAGTCGCTCGAGGTGGTGCTGCACAAGCTCTCGCAGCGCGTGCCGTCGATGGATGTGCAATTCTTCGTTTCGGCCGTGCTGCTGCAGAAGCGCACCGGTGGCAACCTGGCGGAGTTGCTCGACAAGCTGGCGAACCTGATTCGCGAGCGCTTCAAGCTGCGGGCGCGGATCCGCGCGGTGAGCGCGCAGGGGCTGATGACGGGCAGGATTCTTTCCGCGATCCCGGCCGGGGTGGCGGGTCTGATGCTCCTGGTGAATCCCCAGTATGCGAAGTTCTTCGTGAGCGATCCGATCGGGAAGGAACTGCTGGCAGCAGGGCTGGGCATGCAGTTCCTGGGCTACCTGATCATCCGGCGGATCGTGATCATCGAGGTGTAATGTGGTGGGGCTGCTGACAGTTGCGGTATTCGTGCTGGTCTCGGGTGCCACCGCGCTGATCGCGACGCGCAGCCGGTCGTCGCGGGGCCGGGCGCTGGCGCGCCTGGCTTCCGGCGGCGCGGCTCCGGCTGCCGCACTGCCGTCGAACACGCTGCTCTGGCGGGAACTCGTGAAGCGTATCGGGGCGGCGCTGCCAGCTTCTCCCAGGGACCTGCCGCGGGTCAGGCGCCGGCTGGTCCGCGCGGGGTTGCGCAATCCCGCGGCGGCTCGCATTCTGCAAGGGGCGCGGCTGTCCGCGGCCGTGTTCCTGGGGCTGGCGGGTTTGGTAGTTGCAGCCCAAGCCGATGCTCCCGCCGACAAGCTGCTGATGGCCGCGGCGGCCGCCGCCGCTTTCGGATACATGGCTCCGAACCAGTACATTTCGCTGCGGATCGCCCGCCGCCAGAATGCCATCCGCCGGGGGCTGCCGAACGCGCTAGACCTGATGGTGGTATGCGTGGAGGCGGGTCTGGGAATCGACCAGACCATCATTCAGGTGGCCAAGGAACTTCAGGTGGCGCATCCGGAGATCTGCGACGAGTTCACCGTGATGAACCTCGAACTGCGAGCCGGCAAGCGGCGCCCCGACGCGCTGCACAACCTGGCGGACCGCACCGGCGTGGAGGATGTGAAGAAGCTGGTGGCGGTGCTGGTGCAGACGGATCGCTTCG
The DNA here is from genome assembly GCA_963794265.1 of Bryobacterales bacterium. Lineage (GTDB taxonomy): Bacteria > Acidobacteriota > Terriglobia > Bryobacterales > Bryobacteraceae > CAWCDJ01. The sequence goes on along the minus strand of CAWCDJ010000003.1, from coordinate 333,336 downwards.
GCACGAGCGTGGCGCAGAGCCTGCGCGGGCACGCCGACTACCTGCGGACGCTGGCGCGCCAGCGGGCCGAGGAGCGCGCCGCCAAGCTGGCGGTGAAGCTGGTGTTTCCGATTTTTTTCTGTGTGCTGCCGTCGCTGTTCATCGTGACGCTGGGGCCGGTGTTGACCCGGCTGATTCGCGATCTGCTTCCGATGATGGAAAACCTGTGAACGGCCGATAAGAAAAGGTGGAAAGGATAGTTGCCGTATGGATCAAACACTGATTCGAGTGGTTTGTGCCGTGATGGCGGTGGTCTTTGGAGCCGTGCTGTATTTCCGGCGCCGCAGCCGGAAGGTGGAATAATCGGGAGGTCTCCGTCCCCGCCCGGGCTGGTCGTTGCATATATAATGACCGGTAGCACTCATGAAACGATCAGGGGGCCTGGGGAGCCTCGGTCTGTCTGCGGCTCTATTTCTGGTGATGCCGGCGCGCGCGGCTGCGCCGGTCACCTACTATGAAAAGATCGCGCCGATCATCTACGAGAACTGCTCACCCTGCCACCGGCCGGGAGAATCCGGGCCGTTTTCGCTGCTGAGCTATGAGGACGTGAAGCGGAGGGCCACGCTGGTGGCCTCGGTCACGAAGAGCCGCTACATGCCGCCGTGGCTGCCGCAGGAGGGCTACGGACATTTCTTCGAAGAGCGGCGCCTGACGGACGTCCAGATTCAGACGATTCAGGAATGGGTGGGCCAGGGTGCGCCCGCGGGGAACCCCGCCCACGCGCCCAAGCCGCCGAAATTCTCCGGGGAATGGCAACTCGGCCAGCCGGACCTCATCCTGCACGCCGGCCGGCCTTACGATCTGGCGCCGGACGGCCAGGAGGTATTTTGGAATTTCATTCTCCCGGTGCCCATCACCACCAGCCGCTGGGTGAAGTCGATCGAGGTGCGGCCCGGCAACCTGCGGGTCTTCCATCATGCCAACGTAATCATCGACCGCTCGCGTTCGTCGCGCCGCAAAGAAGTCGCTCCCGGCGCCGGATTTCCCGGCATGGATCTGGCCGTCGAGGAAGACACCTTCGACCCGGACGGCCATTTTCTCTCCTGGAAGCCCGGTAGCGAACCGGTCGTGGAGCCCGAGGGCATGGCCTGGCGTGCCGACCCCGGCATGGACCTGATCCTGAACGTCCACATGCGGCCCGACGGCCGGCCGGAAACCGTCAGCCCCGAGATCGGCATCTATTTTACCGGCGCTCCCCAGTCCAAATTTCCGATGCTGGTGCAACTGGAGCACGATGCCGCCATCGACATCCCGCCCGGCGACAAAGACTTTCTTCTGACGGACGATATCAAGATCCCGATGGACCTGAACGTTCTTGCGGTCTATCCCCACGCGCACTATCTGGGGAAGTTGATGGAAGGCTACGCCACCCTCCCCGACGGCACGCGCAAGTGGCTGATCCGCATCCCCGACTGGGATTTGAGCTGGCAGGGCGTGTTCCGTTACAAGCAGCCCGTGTTTCTGCCGAAAGGCACCGTGGTTTCCATGCGGTACCACTACGACAACTCGTCCGGCAACGTGCGCAACCCCAACAGCCCGCCCCAGGAAGTAAAGGGCGGGAACCGTTCGATCGACGAGATGGGGCACCTGTGGCTGCAAGTGCTGCCCACGGTGGGCGGGGACCACCGCGCCGGGCTCGAGGAATCGTTCATGCGGCAGCGCCTGGAGAAGCACCCGGACGATTTCATCGCCAATTACAACCTGGGCGACCTGCTGCTCAGCAAGCGCGACACGGCGGGCGCCATCGCGCATTTCGAGGCCGCGTGCAAGGCCAACCCGGCGAGCGCCTTGGGGGCCACCGAACTGGGGGTTGCCTTCTTTACCGCTAGCCGGCTGCCCGAAGCCGAGATGCAGTTCCGGCACGCCCTGGAACTCGACCCCGCCTTTACCGACGCGCGTTTCGACCTGGCCAGCGCCGAAGCCGCCGGCGGCAAGTGGGAAGCGGCGGCAGCGGATTTCCGGGGCGTTCTGAAAGCACGGCCGGACGATGCCAAGGCCAACGAGCATTTGGGCGAGGTGCTGTTCCTCTGGGGCAATGCTCTCGCCGAAGCCGGGAACGATGCGGGCGCGGCGGCCAGGTACCAGGAGGCGCTGCCCTTCCGTCCTTCGGACGCCGAGTTGCACGGGCGGCTGGGGGTGGCGCTAGGGCGCACGGGCCGCTTTGCCGAAGCCGAAAAAGAGCTCGAAACGTCGCTGCAGCTCGACCCCACGCTCGAGCCCGCGAAGGCGGCTCTGCGGGCCGTCGAAGAGCGGCTGCACGCGAAGTAGGAAGTTGGACAGGCCAGGAGGCCTACCCTACGGCGGCGCGCAGCGCATCGAGGGTCGCTTGCGCCGTGGCCTCCCAGGAGAACAGGGCCGCGCGCCTCGGTCCGGCTTCGGCAAGGCGCGCGCGCAGTTCGCTATCGCAAGTCAGCCGCTCCATGGCATCGACGATGGCGTGGCGGTCGTGCGGGTCGAACTGCAGCGCGGCCTCGCCGGCAATTCCCGCGAGCGGCTCGATGGCCGAGCATCCGGACGGCACCCCGGCTGCCAGCGCTTCGAGCACGGGCAGGCCGAATCCCTCGAAAAGCGAAGGGTAGAGGAAGGCCCAGGCACGCGCGTAATAGTCGTGCAACTGGTCACGCGGCACCCAGCCCGGAAATTCCACCGCGTCTCCCAGCCCGAGCGAGTCGCGAAGCTGATAAAGTTGGCCGGCGAAGAAGCCGTGGATGCCGCAGACCACCAGCCGGAATTCGGGCCGGCTCTTCCGGAACACGGCGAACGCATCCAGCAGGCCGTCGAGGTTCTTGTGCGGATGCAGCGTGGAAACGGCCAGAAGGAACGGTTCGGGCCGGCGGCGCCGGGCGATGTCGAAGAACACGCGGTCCACTCCCAGGCGCGCCACCCGCACCCGCGAATCCGGCAGGCGGTAGAATTGCCGGAGGTCGGCGGCGGTGGCATCCGAAACCGCCAGCAGCACGCGAGAAACGTGCGCCGACCAGAACAGGAAGAAGTCCCAGAAGGGCAGATCGAACCAGCGGAAATACTCCGGGTGGCGTTTGTGCTGGAGGTCGTGAAACACGGTGACCTGGGGGCACGCGCACAGCGCCGGAGCGGTGAAGCCGGGGTTCAGCATCACGTCCAGGTGCAGGCGCGCGGCGGCCAGCGGCAGCGCCGTCTGCTCCCACAGGATGCGTGCCGGCCGGGACCGGGCCTTCACGCCCTGCGGAACCTGGGTAAAGTTCGGCGCGGCGGGCACGAGCTCCCGATCGGTCTCGCGATTGGTGAAAACGTAGTACCGGTTGATCGGGTCAACCGCGGCGAGCCCCGCCAGCAGGCCGCGCAGATAGATTTCCGTCCCGCCCACACCGCCGGGGATCAGGTAGAGGGCATTGACTCCGATGCGCAAGGGCCACTGCATGTCAGTGCGCGCCGCGGAGCAGCAGGGCCTGGACGGAAGCGAGTTCCTGGCGTGCGTCGGCCAGCGTCGGGTCGAGCGCGAGCGCGTGCTGGTAATCGGCGGCGGCGGCGGCCAACTCGCCGTTCTTGTAGTGGATCTTGGCCCGGTAGTTATATATCGTCGCGAAATTCGGGTCGATCTTCTGCGCCGTGTCGAGCGCCTCCCGCGCATCGCTCCACCGCGACTGCTCGGCATACACCTTGGCAATCTGGGTGTAGACGTGGGCGGTGCGATCGAGCGCCGCGGCCTGGTTCAGTTTGGCCAGCGCGTCGGCGTGGCGGTTCATTCCGTCATAGGCCAGCGCCCAGTCGATCAGCAGATCGTAGGTGGGCGGCTTGAGCCTGGCCGTCTTTTCGAACTCCGCGACGGCGCGGCCGAAGCGGCCCCGGTCGAAGTAGGCGAAGCCGAGCTGGAAATGCACGCGCGGTTTGTTCGGGGATTTGGCGGCCGTGTCCTCCCAGAGAGTCACGGCGTCGCCCCATACCGCGGCGCGCGCGTACGTCATTCCGGCCGCCGCCACGAGCACCGCGGCGCACACCGCTGCCAGCCACCTGCGCTCGATCTTCCACCGCCCCAGCAGGTCCACCACGATCAGCAGCAGGCCGGGGATGGCGAAGTAGACGCGCCGCTCGGCGATGGGGTCGCGAATCGGCAGGATCGAAGAGGTCGGCGCCATCAGGGCCAGGAACATGAAGAAGCCGTACGACGCCAACGGAAAGCGGCGCCGGTAGTGCCAGGCCGCCGCGCACAGCGCGACGAGCGCGGCCAGGCCGAAAATCGCTCCATGATCCAGCAGATTCTTCGAAATCGGGAAGTCCCAGTCGAGGGTCAGGCGGGCCGGCAGCACGAACAGGCCCAGGTATACGAACAGCGCGCGGCATTGGGTGAAGAAATACTGGTACCAGGTGAGGTCCTTCATGCCGAACCCGGCGGTGGGGGCCGTCATAATGGTTCTCCAGAAGAGCGCGACTCCCACCGCCGCTCCCAAACCCAGGGGGGCGTAGAGCTTCCAGTTCGCGCGGATGCCCTTCAGCGAAAAGCCGGGATTCCACCAGTAATCGGTCAGCAGCAGCAGAGCCGGCAGGACGATGGTGTGCTGTTTCGAGAGCAGCGCCAGCAGGAAGAGCAGCAGCACGGCGAAGACGACGCTCCAGGAGGCCGCCGTCTGCCGGCGGTACAGAAACACCGTGAACGCGGCGAATACCAGCATCACGCTGAGCCCTTCGGAGCGGCCCGCCAGGTAGGCTACGGCCTCCGTCTGTATGGGGTGCAGCAGGAACACTCCGGCGCCAAACCCGGCCAGCAGCGTTCGTCGAGCCGGTTCGGCGCCGCTCCATGCGAGAAGCCGCCGGATCATGAGAAAGACCAGCCCGCTGGTGACCCAGTGGAGCAGGACATTCACCAGGTGGTAGGAATATGTGTCGTCGCCGGAAAGCCGCGCGTTGATCCAGTAGGTGAACATCAGGATGGGACGGTTGCCCCGCACCCAGGCGCCAAGCGGAGATCGAAACTGCGGGAGCGCAAACGGAAGGGTGGTGTCGTCGAAGAGGAACGGCCCGTGCAATGCGGGGGAATACACCCAGAGCACCACCACCAACGCGGCCGCGGCTGCCGCCCAGATCCGCCACGCCGGCGTTCCGGGCGCCGCCGCGGGCATTGGCTTGGTAAACGACTTGGCTTTCCTACTTTTCATGGCCGGCGAGGTTCCGCAGGTGAAATTCCAGAATCGCGACCCGCTGCGCCAGGGCGATATTGTCGTCGCGCAGGTCGGAAATGATGAATGAGAAGCGCAGGAACATAATCAGAAAGACGCTGCCGGCGATCAGGAACAGTGTCAGCGGCGTATCGGGAATCCCGAACCGGCGCGTGACGTAGTCGAGCACCGGCCGCGATTGCGAAAGCAGCAGCATGGCCGCCGACGCCAGCAGCCAGCTTACCGAATACTCCACGCGAATGTGCGAGCGGCGCACCGAAATCAGCACCAGGGCAAGCAGCACGATACTGAGGATGGTCGTGATGTGCAAGAGGCTTTGCATTTATCCTCCAGCGCCGGACCCGCGGCGGGACCGGCGATCGATTCTCAAAACGTTGACGAATACGCCCAGCAGCACGTGAGCAATATAGTAGAACGACTTGATGGTGGTTATCGACGAGCGGCCGGTGGTGCGCGGCTGCATCTTGCAGGGCACTTCCTCGAAGCGGAACCGCTTGCGCTGCAACACCACGAGCGCTTCGATTTCCGGGTATTCCAGCGGGAAGCTGCGGCTGAACAATTCGAGCGCGCGATGGTTCACGCCCACAAAGCCGGAAGTCGGATCCTGCACGCGCCGGCCCAGGATCGGCCGCAGTACCAGGCGGAAAAAGCGGATGCCGAGCGAGCGCGCCGCGCCGTTGTCGAACCCGTTGCCGTCCGCAAAGCGCGAACCGATCACCATTTCGCAGCCGGATGTCCGCAGCCGCTCAAAAATGCGGGGAATGTCGCGCGGATCGTGCTGGCCGTCGCCATCCACCCGGATTACGTAGCGGAATCCGAGTTCGTGCGCCAGTTTGTAGCCGGCCTGCACGCACCCGCCGAGGCCCAGGTGGTGGGGCAGCGGCAGCACGTCGGCGCCGGCGGAACGCGCCGCCGCGATGGTGCCGTCCGACGAACAGTCGTCGATCACCAGCACCGGCGCGCCGGGAACGTAGCGGTGGATCGAGCGCACCACGGCCGCGATTGCGCCCTCTTCGTTGAGCGCCGGCACGATCACCAGCAGAGAGTCGGGACCGGTGGGGCGAATCAATGGGCGGCCAACCTCCTGGCGCTGATCGCATGACAGCGCAGTAAATGGCGGAACACCGATGGAGTGATCCGGGCGGAGGCGCGGATTGCCCGCCGCTGCCGCCACAGTCGCGGCAGGTTCGCCAGCACCGCGGCGTGTGCTTTCAGCACGTACCAGAGCATCTTCGGCCCGGCGTTGCCTTCGGCCCGAAAGCGCGCCGCGCTGCCGCGCCCCTCCAGCAGGTACCGCAGGTGCCAGCCGTAGCGGGCGGCAGAAACCAGCGGCGCCGCCGGCAGCATTCCGGCCGGGAAATTCTTCACCAGCACGAACAGGCGATTGCGCTCCACGTAGTAGGCCTTGAGCCCCGAAGCCCGCCCGGCCGAGTGCGAGTAGTGATGCTCCACCATCGCCTCCGGAACGTACAGGCACTTCCAGCCGGCCCATCGCGCGCGCAGCCCCAGGTCCGTATCCTCGCAATAGAGAAAGAAACGGTCGTCGAAGCCGCCGACCTGCTCCAGCATAGCGCGCCGGTAAAGCGCCGCCGAGCCGCTGGGGAACAGAACCTCTTCCGGCACCGGAAAATCTTCGGGCGGGCGGCCGTGCCCGCGCTGCTTGCTGCTGCCGTCGCGCGCTATCAACATGCCGGCCGAGTCCAGCCGCTCCTCGCCGAAGAACCGCACCTGCGACGCGCCCATGCCCGCATCCGGCCGCCGCTCGAGCGCGCACACCAGCGCTTCGAGCCATCGCGGGTGCGCCACGGCGTCGTCGTTCAACGTGGCCAGGTAAGGCGCAGCGGAAGCCCGGAACCCCTGGTTGACGGCCGCCCCGAACCCGGCGTTACAGGCGTTCTCGATGATCCGTGCGCCCGGCGCGGTACCGTTGCGGCGCGCCAATCCCTGGCCGCTGTTATCCACGACCGCCACTTCGAAATCGCGGCGCGTCTGGCGCTCGAGCGACTCCACGCACTCTCGAAGTCTCGAATCCGCAGCCAGGGTAGGGATCACCACCGTTACGAGGATTTCAGACAAACCTCGATTTTACCCTGCCCGCTCCCTGACGGTCGCGGCTCTCTATGAGCGCACCGTCGCGGCTCCGTCGTTTACTCGTTCCGCAGCGCCACCAGCGGATCCACCCGCATGGCGCGCAGCGCCGGAATCGTACAAGCGGTCATCCCGGTTGCCAGCAGCGCGAACGCCACCGCCGCGTAGGTCGCCGGATCGGTGGGCTTCACCGCAAAGAGCTGTGACGCCAGCAGGCGGGCCGTGGCCAGAGCCACCACGACGCCCAGCGCCAGTCCCGCCGCCATCAGGACGCCGGCATAGCCGAAGACCATGCGCAGCACGTCGCCGCGGCGCGCGCCGAGCGCCATCCGGATGCCGATCTCCTGGGTCGCCTGCGTCACCGAGTAGGAGATCACCCCGTAGATCCCGACCATCGCCAGCACCAGCGCCAAGCCCGCAAAGATCGCCATCAGCAGCATGGCGAAGCGGCGCTGCGACAGCGAGCTCGAGACCAGCGCATCCACCGTTCCCACGGCGTCCAGAGGAAGCTCTGGGTCGAGGTCGCGGATCACCGCGCGGACGCCCGAAATCAGCGAAGCCGGGTCGCCCTCCGTGCGAATTCCGAAATACATCGCGCCGAACGGCACCTGTGCAGCCGGTTCGTACACCGCGGGCAAGCCTTTCGTATCCAGTTGCTGGTCGCGCACGTCGCCCACGATTCCTACAATCTCTGCCGGCTTTGATCCGTTGCCCATGCGGATCCGCTGGCCCAACGGATTTTCGCCGGCATAGAACTGCCGCGCCATGCTTTCGCTGATGATCGCCACGGGCGGAGCCGCGGCGTCGTCGTGCTCCGAAAAATCGCGGCCCGCTCTGATGGGAATGCGTAGCGACGTGAAGTATCCGGGAGTCGCGGAGTAATAGGCCGCGCTCGGCTCATTCCCCACCGGCACCGGAGGCTTGCCGATCTGCTCGAACGAGAGGATGTAGTCGTCGCCCGCCAGCGGGAAGATCTGCGCGGCCCCCGCGGACTCCACCCCCGGCAGCGCCCGGATTCTCTCCAGCGCGCGCCGGTAGAAGGCCGCCTGCGGTTCGTCGCCCTTATATTTCGCACCGGGCAGGTTGGTGTGGAAGGTCAGCATGCCGTGCGAATCGAAGCCGGGTTCCACCGATTGCAGCCGGTAGAAGCTGCGCATCAGCAACCCAGCTCCTGAAAGCAGGACCAGTGCCAGCGCCACTTCGCCCATCACCAGCACGCTGCGCAGGCGGTTGCGCCGGAAGCCGATGGCGTTGCCGCGCGAGCCCTCCCGCAGGGCCGCCATCAGGTCGCTCTTCGCCATGTGGATGGCCGGCGCCAGCCCGAACAGGATCCCGGTCAGCACGGCGACCGCAGCCGTAAACGCAAGCGCCCGGCCGTTCAGCGCAATCTCGGCCGCGCGCGGCAGAATGTTGGGACTCAAGTTGACCAGCAGCCGCGTGCCCGCCCACGCCAGCGCCAGGCCGGCGGCCGCGCCGATCGCGGCCAGCAGCACGCTTTCGGTCAGGAACTGGCGGATCAGCCGCCCCCGTCCGGCTCCCATCGAGCTGCGGATGCCGATCTCCCGGCGCCGCGCCGCCGATCGCGAAAGCAGCAGGTTCGCCAGGTTAACGCACGCGATCAGCAGCACGAACCCGACCGCCGCCGTAAGCGTCAGCATGGCGGGCCGGATCCGTCCGACCACCGCCTCTTGCAGGCTTTCGAGCGTAGTGTCCCAGCCCGAGTTCGACTGCGGAAACTGCTTCTCCGCCCTCGCGGCAATCGTGTTGAGATCCGCCTGCGCAGCCGCGATCGACGACCCGGCATTCAGCCGCCCGATGCCGCCCAGGTAATGTCCGCCGCGCTGCTGCCAGCTCTCGAGGTTCATGGCCAACGGCGTCCAGATTTCGACGCGCGTGGGGAATTGGAAGTCGGAGGGCATCACCCCGACCACGGTGTAGAGTTCGTCGTTAAGCTTGAGCGTCTGCCCCAGCACGGTGCCGCTGCCTCCGAAGCGCCGCTGCCAGAGCCCGTAGCTCAAAACGACGACATGGTTCGAGCCGAGCTGCGCTTCCTGTGGGGTGAAGGTGCGCCCGAGGAAGGGCGTGCGGCCGAGCACGCTGAAGAACTCGTTGGTCACCCTCGCCCCGCGGAGACGCTCAGGCTGGGAGCCGCCCGACATGTTCAGCCCGGTGCCGCCAAACGCCGCCATTCCCGAGAAAGTATGGTTATGGTCGCGATAATCCAGGTAGTTGCCCGGAGAGAGCGAGAACCGCGGAAACCCAGCCTTGAGGTTGCGCTCCTGCACCACGATCAACTGGTCCGGGTCGCGGAACCGCAGCGGCTCGAGCAGCACCGAGTTGACCACCGTGAAGACCGCGCTGTTGGCGCCGATCCCCAACGCCAGCGCCAGCACCGAAACAGCCGTGAACCCCGGGTTGCGCGCCATCGTGCGGAGCGCATAGTTGCAATCGTGGATTAGCGAGGTGAACATGTCGCTCGTTAGACGAAAGGGTGGGCCGGAACGTTAGCGCCCCAGATTCTCGTACCACTTCAGATTGGCCGTCGCCGACCCGATGCAGGTCACATCCGGGCGGCCGTCGCCGTTCAGATCCACCGCGGCGCACGCGGCCGCACCCATACCGCCGTCGTCCAGCGTCTCGCGGTTCCAGCGCTTGCCCGCCAGCGAGTAGATGTACACGCTACGCCCTTGGCCGCGATAGCCGGCGACCACTTCGTCGCGGCCATCGCGGTTCAGGTCGGCCGTCAGGATCGTATGCCCATCCACCAGGGAACGGTCGATTACCTCGCGCCGCCACGCACCGCCTTTCCGGCGGTAAATGGAAACCTGGTTGCCGTGCCACGGCTCGATCGCCGCCAGAAACCGCTCTTTCCCGAGGTGTCCCACGGCGATGTCGCTCGACCCCGATTTCGGCCACGGCGCCGGGTCGCCCGCCGCAATCGCGGTGCGGCTCCAGCGCCCATCCCTGCCCAAACGGAACAGGTGGATGCCTTCGAAGCTCGCGGTCAGGATGTCGTCGCGCCCGTTGCCGTCCCAATCGACGATGTAAATGCCGTGCACCACGCCCTGGTTTTCGGTGCTGATCACCTGGCGCATCCACTCGCCCGGCCGGTAGAACACCAGCGGCACATGGCCCCGGTAATCGGGCGGATTCCCCTCAATCCCGGTCAATGCCGCATTCACCACCACGGGCCGTCCGCTGCCATTGATATTCGCCAGCCGAAGCCGGTGTGAGGCGGGCAGCCGGTCGATTTCGGTGGCGATCCAAGGCTGGCGCGGGTCGGCGCCGGGCCGCAGCACCGAGACGATGCCGGCGCTTCGCCTGGCCACGTTATCGAAGCCGCTCGCCACCACGATTTCGGTGTGCCCTCCGGTCTCCACCACCACGCAATTGATCATTCTTGAAAGGCCGGAAACGAGCACGTGGCGCTCCCAGCCGGGGTTCTCGTACCAGACCAGGTCCGGCATGCCGCTCGCCAGTGCGATCAGGTCCGGCTTGCCATCGTGGTTCAGGTCCGCCGCCACTACCTGGTACCCGCCGCGCAGCCCTGTGGCGACGGTATGGGCGGCGAAACGGGCGGGCGGAGAGGCGGCCGCCAGAGGCAGCGCCGCCAGGATCATGCAGAGTCGATGCACGCTTCGAGAATACCGCGCCGCATGATACCATCGCCATTTGCGGAAGGTTCCTCTGGCGCAATCCCTCCGGATTATCGGGCGGGGGTCGTTGAACTGGCTCGCCGAGCGCCCCATCGTAGTTTCTTTCGAAGTGACCGACGCGTGCACGTGCTATTGCAAGCACTGCGACCACGGCGGCCCGCGCGACGAATCGCGCAATCTGAAGCCCGCCGGGTATCGCCGCTACATGGAGGCCCTGCGCCCCTGCGTGGTCCAGATTTCGGGCGGCGAGCCGCTCATGCGCGACGATGTGGTGGAGATCGTCGACGCCATTAAGAGCGGCGCGCGCCCGCCATATACCATCCTGGTTTCCAACTGGTCGCTCATGACCGAAGCGAAGTACCTGGCGCTGCGCGAGGCCGGGGTAGACCAGTTCTCCGTGAGCCTGGATTTTCCCGATGAGCGGCACGACGAGTTCCGTGTCTACCCGGGGCTTTACCGGCACCTGGAAGACCTCATCCCGCGGCTGACCCGGCTGGGGCACGACGACATCGTGCTGAATAGCTGCATCACCAGTGAGAACGTCGGTGAGATCAACGCCATCGCCGACAAAGCCCGCGAGTGGGGCGCCAACCTGTGCTACAGCGCCTATTCCGCGCGGCGCACCGGCTGCCGCGACTTTTTTCTGAACTCGCCCGGCCAGATCGAGGAGATGAACCGGCAGCTCGATCGCGTGGAGGAACGCCGCGATTCCACCAATTGGATCGTCAACTCGCCCTCGACCCTGGCCGCCACGCGTCGCTACTTCGAAAACGGCGGCACCCCCGGGTGCAAAGCCGGCCTGCGGTTCCTGGTGGTCACGGCCGACGGCCAGTTGCAGCCCTGTTCCATGCAGTTCCTGCGCTACCCCCTCGAAGAGCGCGACCGCATGGTGCGGGAATTCACCACAACCAACCGGTGCGACCAGTGCTACGTTTCCATCCGCTCATATCTCGACAAGAATTTCCCCCAGTTGCTGTGGGAAAACGTGAGCGGTTTCTTCTCGATTGCTCCCGCTGGAAAGTGAAGGCTCCGGGCTTGGCCGCCGGCCTAGGGGTTCTTGGCCGGGGCCTTGGGCGGGTCCGAGTTCATGTTCTGCAGCCGCATGCGTTGCTGCCGGATCAACTCCAGGCGCATCTGGTCCACGCTTCGTTCCAGGTGCGTGGTGCGATCGGCTTGTTTCTTCAGGTCCGATTTGAGCCTGGCCGCCTCTTTTGCGAGGTCGTCGCGCTGCTTCCGGATGGTCGCGTCCTCGGCGGGCGGGTTCACAGGCGCACCGACGTAAGTCGCCACTTCCCGGATGCTCCGGCCGCCGGCTGACTCGACCGTGAGGGTCACGTCCACCCGGCCTGCCTGCCGGCCGTAAGTGAACGACCCGGTTCGCAAATGCGGCGGGTCCAGCGGAATGACCAGCGGGGCCGGCCCCTCGCTGATGGAAAGAACGCCGCTTGCCGCCCCGCGCACCGCCGGAGAGTTCCGGTCCCAGACAATATGCAGTTGGCCGCCCTGATCGGCCGTAACCAGGCCGAGCGTTGCGGGCGGTGCCGGGGGCGCCGGCTTGGCGGTGAATCGCAGCACCGCGGCTTCGAGCGGCGGCATCCACGCCGGTCGCGTCTGATATCCGCCCCACCCGGCGCCCGCTACCGCCAGACCCGCGAGAACCCAGGGCCAGCGGCGCGGGTGCGCCGGTTCCAGGCCCAGAAATCTGGGGGGGGTGACGTCGGCCTTTTTGGCCGGAGCGGGCTGCGCAGCCGCGGCTGCCTGCACGGGCCCCGGCACGGCGGGTGCTGGAATTGCGCGCACCGGCGGGGGCGCGGGAATGGATGCTCGCGCCGGCACCAGTTGCGGATCGAGCGTGAATTCCCGGTAGCTCGAAGCGCCGTGGATCGCGCCGCCCGGCTCGCGGAAGAAGAAGCCCGCCCGCGCCGGCTCGAACGCGTGCGGCTTCAGCACCAGGGCGATTTGCCGCGGCTCGGGGAAAAACTGCCGGTGGATCGCGATATCCGCGTCGGAGAAGAAAACCTCGCTGCGCGTGTGCGAGTGGTACCAGCCCACCGGCACCATGCCGCTCGCGCTCCTCCGTGCGATCTCGATCAGTTCCCGCAGTTGCGTGTAGTCCCGGTCGGAAAGCGTGAACGACGGACCGTACGCGTGCTCGCATTCGAGGGGCGCATAGTCCACGATCACCACCCGGTTGTCTTCCTGCGCGCCGATCAGGATGCCGCCGATCTCGGCGCCCCCGCGCGGCAGCGAATAATAAGCGTCGATTACCGCCAGGCGAATATCGTCCAGAACGCGCAGCGAGTACTCGATCGCGAACGGGCACTCGGGCGTGGTCCAGGTAGCGAACTGGGAATTGGTCGGGCTCTCCATCGTTCCATTCCGAAATAACGATTGTAGGGGATCGCTTCCACAGCCGCCATTCGGAGGGCTCCCTAGCCGAAGCTATAATGAAGTCGTGCCGAAAGCCAAAGAGCTCGAAGCCCGGTTACAGCGAACCGAAGAGCAGCTTCGCCTTTTCCAGAAGGTGAGCCGCTTCATGGTTCGCGATCTCAGCCTGCAGGATGTCCTGAACGGCATCGTCACTCTGATTGTGGAGTTCACGGAGTGCGATTCCTGCCTGGTCTACCTTCAGGATGGCGAAGATCTGGTGCTGTGCGCCTCCAACCGCCCGCATCCTTCCACCATCGGCAAGCTCCGGCTGCGCTGGAATGAGGGCCTCACCGGCTGGGTGGCGCGGGAACGGCGGCTGCTCGCGATTCCCCGCGAGGCTTACAAGGATCCGCGCTTCAAGGTCTTCGGCGAGTTGGAGGAAGACACATTCGAATCCTTTCTCTCCGCCCCTGTGATCGCCCGCAACAAAGTGGTCGGCGTGATCAACGTGCAGCACAAGATGCCGCACCAGCATACCGGCAGCGAAATGGAGGTGCTGACCACGGTGGGCGAACAGGTCGGCTGTGTGCTCGTGCTGGCGCGCCTCTCGCCCCAGGCCCTGGAAGAGGCCAACCATGTGCACCTGGTCCTTTCCTCCGGGCCGGTTCAAATGAAACAATAGAGCAGCGTGACTTTCTTATCGAAACGGGGCATTCGCGGGATGGCGGTGCTGCTGGCGCTGGTGTCTCCGCTGGCGGCCCAGCACTGGCGCACCCAGTACCTCTATGACGAAGACAAAACCGAGCTGCACTTTGTGGACATGCAGTTCCCCTCGTCCACCCGCGGCGTGGCGGTCGGCGTAGTCCTGGACGACCAGGGCAGGCGCAAGAAATCCGTCGCGCTCGTCACCTCCGATAGCGGCGCGCACTGGCAGATGGTGAACCTGCCGGGCGTGCCGGCCTCCCTGTTCTTCCTGAACGAGGGCCTGGGCTGGATGGTGACCGCCAAAGGCGGGTTATGGCAGACTACCGAGGACGGCAGGAACTGGCGCAAGCTTCCCAAGCCTCCCGGCGAAACCCTGCGCGTGTACTTCACTTCCGAAAACGACGGCTGGGCCGCCGGCACGAAAAAGCGGGTCTTCGAGACGCACGACGGCGGCATGCACTGGACGGCCGTGGGCACCGCCGCCGAGCCGCCGGGCGATCCCGATTACAGTACCTACACCTACATCGCCTTCGCCACTCCGCAATTCGGCATCATCACCGGCTTCAACCTCCCGCCGCGCCGGACCGGGGAGCAGCTTCCCGAATGGATCGACCCCGAGCGCGCGCTGAGCCGCCGCGATACGCCCCACCTCTCTTATTCGCTCATCACGCACGACGGCGGCAAAACATGGAAGTCCGATTCCGCCTCTCTGTTTGGCGAAGTGGACCGCATCCGCCTGGGCCCCGGAGGCATTGGTCTCGGGCTGATCGGGTATTCCGCCGCTTTTCCGTACCCCAGCGAGGCCTACCGCATCGACTGGCATACCGGCCGGAGCACCACCGTCTACCGCGACCGGCAATTCGACATCTCGGATGTATGGCTCACGGCCGACGGCACCGCCTACCTGGCCGGCACCAGGGTGGCTGGCCAGATGCGCGACGTGATGCCCGGCAAGGTGCAGGTGCTCGAAAGCCGCGATTGGACCACCTGGAAACAGATCGCCGTGGATTATCGCGCGGTCGCCAACCAGGTGATTCTCGCCGGTGCGTCGAAAGACCTGTGGATGGCCACCGACGAAGGCATGATCCTCAAGCTGGAGCAGCCCGCGCCCTGACCAAGAGATCGGACTACAGCCAAGCACCTGTGAACATTGGAGAATTCGCACTGATTCGGACATTTTCTTGCCGAACGCGGCACGAACTCAAACTCGGTAGGTACGCCCGCTCCCTCACGGTCGCGGCTCTGTGCGACGAATCCTGTTTGCCCGCCCCCATGACGGCCGCAGCCACCGCACAGAGCCGCGACCGTCAGGGAGTGGGCCACTCTTCGGTTTCGAGCGTATCCCCGACTTCCGTCTTCGTCTGCTCCACCGTTCCCGCCGGCAGTTCCAGCACCGAGTACGCCGGCAGACATGCCGACAGTCTCCAGGCCGGCACCGCGCTCCGCACCTTCCTCACCTTCATCGACTTGTCGAGATACACCAGGTCGATCGGGAACTTCATAAAGAACGTGTGGACCGATTCGCAGGGAACGATCCACAAGCCTTCTCCCGCTTCCAGGCTGGAGCGCTTCAGCAGGCCCGTCCGCCGCTTCTCGCTGGTATCGGCAATCTCCGCGCCGCGAGCCAAAACGGTCTGGCGCGTCTGGTTCCGGACAATGACTTTCAATTCCGAAAAACTATAGCACGAGTTTAGGGGGTTCCGATTTGCTATAGACTATTCGGCAGGCGAACCCATGAACCGTCGATCGTTTTTCCAATCCCTGGCCGTCGCCGGAGCCGCCGGAGCCACTGCCCCGCGGCCCGTGCGGGCCGGCACCCTTCCTAAAATGAAAATCACGCGCGTCCGCGTGTACCAGCCGCCGCATCCCAATCCGCTTTTCAACCAGAGCGACATGGTGGTGACGGTGGAAACCGACGCCGGAATCACCGGCATCGGCGAAGGCGGCTCCAAAGACCTGGTCGAGCCCTGCGCCGGCCGCCTCATCGGACAGGACCCCAACCACATCGAACACCTGTGGCAGGATATGACCCGCTCGTTCTTTTATCCGCCCGGCCGGGAGAAGATCGATGCCATCGGCGCGCTCGACATGGCCCTCTGGGACATCCGCGGCAAGGCGCTGAACCTTCCCGTGCACGCCGTGCTCGGCGGCATGGTTCGCAACCACGTCGAGTGCTACAACACCGCCGGCATCATTCCGGGCGTGCAGCGCGGCATGGGCATCAAAGAGCGCGCCCAGCTCACCATTCAAGCCGGATACCGCGCCTTCCGCATGGGCGCGGCCGACAGTCGCGCCAATACCACCTATAACACCCACGAGCGCATCAACCAGCTTTATCTGGATTGCGCGGCGGCGCGCGAAGGCGTGGGTAAGAACGGCGACTGGTGCGTGGATTTCCACCAGCGCTTCGACCTCTCCGACGCCATCCGCGGCTGCCAGTTGATCCAGGACCTCGCGCCCTTCTTCGTCGAAGACCCCGTGCGCGTGGAGGCCTTCAACCAGGACCTCCCCATCCTGCGGAGCAAGGTCAGCGTCCCGCTGGCCGCCGGCGAGGAGTGGGGCTACCGCTGGGACTTCAACAAGCTGGTGGAGGACCACAGCATCGACTACATCCGCGCCACCCTGCCCAACGTCGGCGGCATCACCGAGATGATGAAGATCGCGGCCATCTGCGAAACCCACTTCGTCGGCATCGTCCCGCACTTCACCGGCCCCATCTCCACCGCCGCGCTGGTCAATTGCCTGGGCACGTTTTCCGGCCCCGTGCTGATGGAGTACAACTACGGCGGCCGCACCATCCCGCACATGCCCGTGGGACTCGATTTCAAAGACGGCAATCTCTACCCCAACGACCGCCCCGGCATCGGCGTGGAACTCGACATGAAGCAGCTCAAAATGGTGTCCGAAGTTTCCGAGCCGATCCTTGCGCGCACCCAGCTTTACTACCGTCCGGACGGCTCCATCACCAACTGGTAGGGCCGGTTCTGTTGGTTTGCCCGCTCCCTGACGGTCGCGGCTCTGTGAACGCAATGCATGTGAACAGAGCCGCGACCCGCACCAGCTCGCTGGGCCGCGACCAAAGGGACTGTGATACGTCCAGATTCTACTTTCATGTCGTGCACCCCGCCGGCTCTGTGTTCAAATAGTCTGGTAATACCATGGCTTTTCGAGGCGTAGACTACTTCTGCGTCGACTCCCTTTTCAGTGAAGAGGAGTTGATGGTGCGCCAGACCGCACGGCGTTTTGCCGATGAGCGGATTCTGCCGCTGATCCGCGATTGCTACCGCGAGGCGCGGTTCCCCTCCGAGATCATCCCCGAGATGGCCGAACTCGGCTTCCTGGGCGCCAACCTGGAGGGTTACGGCTGTGCCGGCATGAACAACGTGGAGTACGGGCTCATCATGCAGGAGCTCGAGCGCGCCGATTCCGGAGTCCGCAGCTTCGTTTCCGTGCAGGGCGCGCTGGTGATGTATCCCATCCACACCTACGGCTCCGAAGAGCAGAAGCGGAAATGGCTGCCGCGCCTGCAAAGCGGCCAGGCGATCGGCTGTTTCGGCCTGACCGAGCCGGATTTCGGCTCGAACCCCGCCGGCATGCGCGCGACCGCCCGCCGCGAGGGCGACACCTGGATCCTCAACGGCGAAAAGACCTGGATCACCAATGGCGGCGTAGCCGATGTGGCGGTGGCCTGGGCGCGCGCCCCGGAGGGCATCGTGGGCTTCCTGGTGGAGCGCGGCACCCCGGGCTACACCACCTCCGATATTCACGGCAAGTTGTCGATGCGGGCCTCGGTCACTTCCAGCCTCTCGTTTGCCGACTGCCGGGTCGGCGAATGCGACCGCCTGCCGCTCGCCAAAGGCCTGAAGGCCCCGCTCTCGTGCCTTTCCCAGGCGCGCTACGGCATCGGCTGGGGCGTCATCGGCGCGGCCATGGATTGCTACGAAACCGCCCGGCAGTATTCCATCCTCCGCAAGCAGTTTGACGACCGGCCCATCGCCTCGCACCAACTGGTGCAGGAAAAGCTGGCCTGGATGATTACCGAAATCACCAAGGCGCAGTTGCTGGCCGTGCAGGCCGGCCGCCTCAAAGACCTGAAGAAGATCGAAGCGGCTCACATTTCCATGCTGAAGCGGAACAACGTGGCGATCGCGCTCGATTGCGCGCGCCTCAGCCGCGACCTGCTCGGCGCCAACGGAATCACCGACGAGTATCCGATCATGCGTCACCTCTGCAATCTCGAAACCGTCAAGACTTATGAAGGGACGGATCATATTCACGCTCTCGTGATCGGTGAGCGGGTTACCGGGGTGGCGGCTTACCGCTAGTTCACGGGCCGCGACCGTAAGGGGAGCGGGCATTTCCGCGGTTAAGGGTTTTTCATGTTTCTTTACGCGTTCACGATTCTGGTCAGCGCCTTCCTGCTGTTCCAGGTAGAGCCGGTGATTGCCAAAATCATCCTGCCGTGGTTCGGCGGCTCGGCGGCGGTCTGGACGACCTGCCTCCTCTTCTTTCAGATGGTGCTGCTGCTCGGGTACCTTTACGCCCACGCCCTGGTGCGCTACCTGAAACCGCGCGTCCAGATGATGCTGCACTGCGGCCTGCTGCTCGGAAGCGCGGCCGTGCTGCCGATCTACCCCGGCGCCGGCTGGAAGCCCACCCCCGGCGAAGACCCCATGTTCGGCATCCTGCGCCTGCTTCTCGTCAGCGTGGGGCTCCCCTATTTCCTGCTTTCCACCACCGGACCGCTGCTGCAAGCCTGGTATGCGCGCAACTTCAAGGGCGCCATGCCGTACCGCCTTTACGCACTCTCGAACGCCGGCTCCATGTTCGCCCTGATCAGCTATCCGTTTCTGTTCGAGCCGGTCTTCACCACCCACGAACAATCCTGGATCTGGTCGCTCGCTTACGGCGTGTTCATCGCGCTGTGCGGCTTCACCGCGTTTCGCTCGGCGAAAGGTCCCTCGTTCGAAGCCATGGAAGAGACCGGCCCGGTCGAAAAGCCCGGTTTGCGCCAATATGCCTTGTGGCTGGCGCTGCCCGCCTGTGCCTCCGTGCTGCTGCTGGCCATCACCAACCACCTGACGCAGAACGTGGCGGCCATCCCGTTCCTGTGGGTGCTGCCGCTCAGCATCTACCTGCTGACCTTTATCCTGTGTTTTGAAGGCAGCGGCTGGTACCGCCGCAATCCCTATCTGCAACTGCTGGCGGTGGCCCTCGGAAGCATGGCGTTGGCCAACGGCGTGGATGCCCAGGGCAGCGTGACGATCAAGATCATGGTGCCCCTGTTCTCGATGGGGTTGTACACCTGCTGCATGGCGTGCCACGGCGAACTGGCCCGGCTCAAGCCGCATCCCAAATACCTGACGCATTTTTACCTGATGATCGCCGCCGGCGGCGCGTTGGGCGGCCTGCTGGTGGCGGTGGTGGCTCCGCACTTTTTCGACGCGCTCTACGAACTCCAGATCGGCCTGGTCCTGTGCGCGCTGCTGACCCTCATCGTGCTGGGCGGCGATTCCGAATACGACTGGTTCCGCGGCCTGTTGCCGCCCGGCCGCCTCACCTTTGCCGTAGCAGCGCTTGGCGCCGTGGGCTTCGTGGCCTACGGCCAGCGCGGGCGCCTGATCGGAGTGGCCGCGGGAATCACCAACCTCATCAACCAGAGTTGGAGCCAGTCGGACAATTTCATGCAGTCTGTGGCGATGGCGCTGGTCTTCCTCACCGGCCTGGTGCTGCTGATTGCGCTGCGGCGCGGCAGCCTCCGCAAGCAGTGGGCCGCCCTCGCCGCGGAGATGGTGGCGTTGCTGCTCGCCGGATTCCTGGGCTACCAGGTGCGCCAGTTGACCGCCGACTACCGGGTTACGGTTCGTAACTTCTACGGCGCCCTGCGGGTCCGCGATTCCGGTCTCCCCACGCAATTCGACGCCACCCGCACCCTGACGCACGGCACCATCAACCACGGCGAGCAGTTGCTCAACCCCATGCGGCGCGACCTGCCCACCACTTACTACGGGCCGAACACCGGAATCGGGATCGCCATCCGCGAGAAGGGGAAGTCCGCCGCCCTGCGGGTAGGCGTGATCGGGCTGGGGACCGGGACCATTTCGGCCTACGGGCGCTCCGGCGACTATTACCGCTTTTACGAGATCAATCCCCTGGTCTTACACCTGGCACGCACGGAATTTACCTTTTTGGGGGATTCGAAGGCCAAGGTGGAGGTGGCCATGGGCGACGCCCGGCTTTCCCTCGAGCGCGAACAGGACGAGCATTTCGACGTGCTGGCCGTAGACGCATTTTCGAGCGATTCCATCCCCGTCCACCTGCTCACCCGGGAAGCCATGGCGCTCTATTTTCGGCATTTGAACCCGAATGGCATTCTGGCTGTGCATATTTCCAACCGTTACCTGAATTTGCAGCCGGTTCTGGACGGCGAACGGGCCGCCCTGGGGAAAGTGGCGCGCGTGGTGGATACCGAGGACGACGAATCGCAGGACGTTTTCGGAGCCACCTGGGTACTCATCACCTCGCCCGCAACTGGCTTTGACAGCTATGAGATGGAGCACTCGGCGGCGATCGCATCGAAGAAAAAGATCCGTTTGTGGACAGACGACTACAGTAATCTTTTCCAAATCCTGAAATAGATGTAAGATTAAGAGGCCGCGTCCCAGACTAATTTCGGTTGAAACAGAGGCCGAAGTCTACAATTCCGCAAAGCGATGTTGTACTATCAGTTTTGCCGAGGTACGCCATGGACGCCGCTTACAACAATTTCAAGAAGACCGCACTCCTTTTTGCGACCGCGCTGCTGTCAGCAGCGCCGTCGTTCGCAACCTCCACAGTGCAACTGTCCGCAAGTCCCAGTTCCGTCAGCCTAAGCTCACCCAGCGTGCCTGTCCCCGTCACGGTCACCGCCAGCGCGGCGGTCGACTCGTTTACGGTCACGCCGGTCTCCGCCACGTATTTTGCGGTGGAGAACCAAACCACCACGACGACAACAGTTAGCTTCACCGTGCGCCTGACGAGCTCCAGTTGCGGCATCAACCCTAATAGCTCCTGCAATGGCGGGAAAATTACCGTCACTGGGGGCGGCGGTAGCGTAGACATCCCGGTCGCCTACGGTTCCGGCGGTGGTACTGGCTCCGGCACGTTTTCGGCTCCGACCGCGGTCACGCTGAACACGTTCAGCGGCGGCATCACGTCCAATAGCATCCAGGTGACCACCACCAGCGCGACGGCTGTCTCGTTTACTATTTCGAACGTAACCGGCACTTGGCTTACGGTTAGCGCCGCAGCGGGTTATTCGACCCAAACCTCATCCGGATCGCCCTCTGTTCTCCAGGTCGGCGCGAATGCGGCGGGTCTGCCGAACGGCACCTACTACGGCTCTTTCCTGCTTACGCCGGCCAGCGGTACCGCGGTTACGGTGCAAGTAACTCTGGTCGTGGGAACCGGAGGAACCAGCGGCTACTTCTCCCCACAAACCACCGTGGTGTCGTTCGCCTACCCGAGCGGATCCCAGAGCGCGACGATCTACTTCAATAACACCTCCGCCGGGACTTACACCGACTCGTACACTCCTTCCAATAGCTGGCTGACGGTCCCGACCAGCGGCACGCTCGCTTCAGGCCTGCCGATCAGCGTGAATACGACGGCCGCCGCGCAGCTTGCCACCGGCAACTACACCGGGTACGTGTACCTGAGCGACAGCAGCACCATCACCGTGAACCTGTCGATCAACGGTGCGACGAACGGCAATTTCAACCCGTCCAGCTTGAGCTTCACGGCTTCGCTGGGATCGGCGGCGCAAGCGCAGACAGTGACGGTCAGCGGTGCCACCCAGATCATCATCCCCGACAGTTGCAACTGGGTCGGGGTCTCCCAAACCGCGACGAATACCTACCAGATCAGAGTTTTCCCGAGTAATCTATCCGTCGCCAATGTGTACACCTGCAACATCTCCTTCGGCGCGCCCGGCTCTCTTCCGGTCACGCTGAACCTCGGCGGCAGCGGCGGCGGCGGCACGACTACCAGCGGGGTGGTGGCTCCCTCGAACCTGACCTTCGCCTACACTGCCGGCGGCGATACCCCTCCGCTCCAATCCATCACGGTTGCGGGCACCGGCACCTACACGATTTCCACCAGCTACACGGGCGGCAGCACGGCTTTCATTTCGGCCAGCGGCACCGGCACGGCTCCCGGCCAGATCGGAGTCTATGTGGTTGGGGGCCTGGCCGCCGGAACGTATACCGGCGCAATTTCCATCGTGACTTCCTCGGGAACCCAAAGCGTGGGGGTGACCCTGGTGGTTTCGAGCGGCGCGGTGCTGATATCCGATCCCGGCAGCGTGAACGTTTCCTGGTCGCCCGGCAGCGGCACCATCGTCAGGAATCTCAATATTTATGCCAGCGACGGCTCGGCGATCGCGGTCAACCTGGCCTCGTCGGCGAGTTGGGTCACATTGTCCCAGACAGCCACCACGACTTCGGCAAACGTCCAGGTGACGATCGATCCATCCAGCCTGGCGAACGGCCTGAACACCGCTACCATTACGGTGACGGGCGGCGCCAACAATACGCTGAAGATTCCGGTGGTCGTCCTGGTCAGCGGGTCCTCGGGGAGTACCGGGAACCTGACGCTCAGCCAGTCGTCGTTCACCTTCAATGGCGCCGTGAGCGGCGCGCAGCCGGCAACTCAGCAGTTGACGGTCAGCACCACCGCCGCGGGCACGAACTTCTCCGCTTCGACTCCCACAACCGGATGCGGGTGGTTGACCATTTCGCCCTCCGGCAGCCTTTCGACGCCCAAGACGATTACGGTGTCCGCAAACCAGGCGGGGCTTGCCATCAACAGCTATAGCTGCAACATTTCGCTGACTTCCGGCGGAGTTACCCAGATCGTACCGGTCACCCTGGTGGTGAGCACTTCGGGCGGCGGCGGCGGGTCGGGCAACATCACCGCCAACCCGACCTCCGTGAGCTTCACCTACATGGTGGGCGACGATGTCCCGGGACCGAAGGGAGTCGTCGTTTCGAGCGCCCAAGGCTCTGCCAGCGTGGGAGTTACGACCAGCGTAACCAGCGGAAGCCCCTGGCTTTCCGTCACTCCCGCGTCCGCGTCCACCCAGGTGACGCTCTCGATTATGGTGGATCCCACCAGCCTGTCGGCGGGCACGTATAACGGGAACGTCAAGGTCACGCCGAACGGCGGCACGGCCATCAATGTTCCAGTCACCCTGACGGTGACGTCGCTGTCCGTTTCGGCTTCGCCCGCTACCCTTACCTTTAGCTACCGGGCGGGCGATCCGGCTCCCGCGGCGCAGACCGTATCGGTAAGCGGCGGAACCGGCCTGACCTTTAGCGCGACGGCCGCCAGCACCGGCAACTGGCTCCAGGTGACGCCGACCACCGGCACCACCCCGGCCACGTTGAGCGTCTCAATCGATCCCACCTCCCTGACCAGCACCGGCTCGCAGGTCGGTACGATCATGGTCTCGGGCACCGGGACGGCTACCGGGTCCACCACCGTCACCGTGACCATCAACGTCACGGCGCCGCTGCCGACCATCGCGGGTGTGACTAACGGCGCGAGCTTCGCCTCAGCCTCTACTATTTCGGCCGGCGAAGTGATTACCCTCTTCGGAACCAATATCGGCCCGGCGACGCCCGCGGGACTGACGCTCGATTCCAGCGGTAAGGTCTCGACGATCCTGGGCGGCGTTCAGGTGCTCGTGGGCGGTTATCCGGCAGCGATGATTTACGCCAGCGGTACCCAGGTTTCGGCGGTGGTGCCGTACGAAATCGCTTCGCCGGTATTCCGCGTCAGCCCCAACGTGCAGGTGAAGTACCTGAATCAGACGTCGAACGGCGTGCCGGTGACGCAGGTGACTTCGGCTCCCGGCCTCTTTACGGCGAATTCCTCGGGCACCGGTCCGGGCGCCATCCTCAACCAGAACTCCACTTTGAACGCTCCCGGCAACCCGGCCAATAAGGGCGACACGGTGGTTATTTATATGACCGGTGAAGGCCAGACCAACCCGCTGGGGGTAACCGGGAAGGTGACTACCGTCAACCCGGCGGCCAACCCGCTCACTCCGCAACCGCTGCTTCCCGTGGCGGTGCTGATTGACGGGCAGCCGGCCAACGTTACGTTCTTCGGCGAAGCGCCGGGCCTGGTTTCGGGGGTGATGCAGGTCAACGTGCAGATCCCGTCGAACGCGCGCTCGGGCGCTCTGCCGGTTACGGTGCAGGTTGGCTCGAACATCAGCCAGAACGGCGTGACCGTTTCCGTGAAGTAAGTCTCACAAGTGGGGCAGGCCGGTCCGGTCTGCCCCATTCTTCATCAGGTAGAGTAGAAGAATGCGGCCATTCCTGGCCTGCCTTCTGGCCCTCCCGGCGCTGGCGGCCAATTCCTCGCAGGTTTCGATCGCTCCCCTTTCCTTAACATTCACCCAACAGACCGGCGAAATCGGTTCCGCCGTCCAGGCCTTTTTCCTGACGAGCCCGCAGACGGGTGCCACATACACCGTGTCCAGGCCGCCATCGGCTACCTGGCTGCAACTGGTCTCCAATTCGACCGGCAGCGCTCCGGGCGGCGCGCTCCCCGACCTGATTCAAGTGGGCGTGAATTCCACGAATATTCGGCCTGGAACCTACAACGCTTCGGTGGGGTTCCAGACGCCCGCCGGAACTCTGCCGGTCAACGTCACGATGGTGGTGACCGGCATGCCGGCGCTGGTGGCCAGCCCGGGCCTGGTCTTCTTTGATTACACGGGGAATACCTCCAACGTTCCGGCCACCAATTCGTTTGGGGTTTTGCTCACCGTCAACCAACCCCTGCTCATCTCCTCCTCCCCAAGCAGTCCCTGGCTGACGACGAAAGCCAGCGGATCGGTGGTTCAGGTCACGGTGGACCCCACCAAGGTGCCGGGCGACATGGCGGTCGGGAGCGTCGAGGTCCACATGGGGGGTACAACCAAGATAGCCAACAATCCTCTGGTGGTACCGGTTGTGTTTCTGCGGAGGGGGATTTTCACCCAGGGGCCGAACGTCACCAGGATGGTCAATGGCGCCACATGGTTAGACGCCAATGGCAGCAACGCCACCGGGATTTCCCCGGGCGAAATTGTGACTTTGGGAGGCACCGCGCTCGGGCCGGCGTCGGGAGCCGGGCTGACCCTCAACCCGGATGGCACGGTGGCCACCGCCGTGGCGGGGGTGCAGGTGCTTTTCAATGGGGTGCCGGGACCGATCGTGTATGCCAGTTCCAACCTGGTTTCGGCGGTCGCTCCTTATGAACTTTCGGGGAGCAGTACGGCCTCGGTGCAGGTGGTGTACAACGGGGCGGGGTCGAATGTGCTGAGCCTGCCGGTGTCGCCGGCGGTGCCTGGCATTTTCACCGCGAACTCGGCGGGCAGCGGACCGGGGGCCATCCTGAATCCGGACAACAGCGTCAATTCCCCCGCGAACCCGGCGCCCAAGGGGTCGGTCGTGACCATCTATGCCACGGGAGAAGGCCAGACCGATCCTCAGGGAATCACCGGAGCGGTGACGAAGGTGGCCTCCGCCCCGCCGCTTACTCCGGCGCCGTCGCAAGTGGTCACGGCCACCGTCGGCGGGCAGCCCGCCACGGTATCCTTTGCGGGGGAGGCGCCGGGCCTGGTCTCGGGAGTGCTCCAGGTGAATGTCCAAGTCCCTGATAACGCGCCTTCCGGCGACCTGCCGCTGGTTATTTCGGTGGGTGGCATCTCGAGCCAGCCCGGAGTCACGGTATCGGTGAGGTAAGGTTACACGTTTCGACGGCGTGCTGCGTCAAATGTTTGTGGGCCACTTTCGTCTATTGGTTGGATTGCTGGCAGTGTACGCCTTTGCGGGCGACGCCCGGCTGGACGCGCTCCTGAAGGGTGTGGAGACGCGGTACAACCATGCAAAAACCCTGCAAGTCACGTTTCAAGAAGACTATACGGCTCCCGGACGCCCCCGCCATTCGGATGCCGGCCTGCTCATGCTGCGCAAGCCGGGGAGGATGCGCTGGGATTATTCCCAGCCCAAGGGGAAGCTTTTCGTATCGGACGGCAAGAACCTCTGGTTGTATACGCCGGATGCGAACCGGGTGGAAAAGATGAAGCTCAAGGAAAGCGAAGACATGCGTGCGCCGCTCGCCTTCCTGCTCGGTAAGTTGGACTTCGATAAGGAGTTCCGCAATATCCAGGCGAAACCGGAGGGTTTCGGCACGCGCATCACCGCCGAGCCGAAATCCGACAACCTGCCGTATTCCGCGGTGGAGTTCGTGGTGACGCCCGACAACGTGATTCACGAGGTAAAGGTGACGGGATACGACCACTCGGTTCTCGATTTCACCTTCGGCGCGGAGCGCCTCAACCCGGTGCTCGAAAGCCGGCTGTTCGAATTCCAGATACCAAAGGGAGCGGAACTGGTGGAGGACACCCAGTAACCTCATGGCCGACTTCGTTCTCAAATACGCGGACAGCCGGGGGCAGATCCACCAGCAGGTGGCCGCCGCGAGCACGGAAAAGGAGCTGCGCGAGAAGTTTTCGCAGCAGGGCTTCCTGATCTACTCGATCAAGCCGCGGGTTTCGGCGTTGGCGGCGCCGGCCATCTTTCAGGGGCGGAAAAAGCTCAACCTCGAAAAATTCCTGATCTTCAACCAGCAGTTTGTCACCCTGGTGCGCGCCGGTCTTCCCATCCTCAAGGGCCTGGACCTTCTGGCCGAGCGCCTGACGGACCCGAAGCTGGGTCCGTACATCAAGGCGATTCGCGACGAAGTCCGGGGCGGCACGCTGCTCTCCGAAGCGTTCCGGCAGCAGGGGATTTTTCCCAAGATGTACGTCACCTCGGTGATGGCGGGCGAGAAGAGCGGCAGCCTGACCGAGGTGCTGGACCGGTATATCAGCTATCAGCGGATCGCGCTGGCGGTGCGCAAGAAGGTGATGGTTTCGCTGATGTACCCGTGCGTGTTGATCGTGCTGGTGATTCTGCTGATGGTGTTTCTGGTGACCTACGTGGTTCCGACCTTCGCCACGCTCTACGCCACGATGGAGGCGAAGCTGCCGACCATGACGGTGTGGCTGATCGCAATCGGCACCACGGCCCGGACCTACATTCTGGCGTTCGCCGGGGGAGTGGTGGCCGCCATTTTCCTGTTCCGCTGGTGGGCCAAGCGGGAATCCGCGCGCGAGCACATCGATAAATTCAAGATGCGGCTGCCGGTTATCGGCGAAATGTGGCTCAAGTACCAAGTGGCGCAGCTTTGCCGCATCCTGGGGACGCTGCTCACCGGGGGCATTCCGCTGGTGCAGGCCATGGAAACGGCGGCCGACTCCTTGAACACCCCGCTGCTGCGGCGGGCCGTGTCGGCCGCCGGCAAGAGCGTGCGCGAGGGCCAGCCGCTTTCGGGTTCGCTCAAGGCGTCGCGCATGTTTCCCGGCCTGGCCACCGATATGATCGAAGTGGGCGAATCGACCGGCGCGCTGCCGACGATGCTCAACAGCGTGGCCGAGTTTTTCGAAGAAGACGTGAATACCCGCATGACGGCCACGCTGTCGCTGATCGAACCGGCCATCATGATCGTGATGGGCTCGTTCGTGGCATTTGTGCTGATTTCGTTGTACCTGCCGATCTTTTCGCTGGCGGATACGATTCGGTAGGAGAGAGGCTGATGATTCACCGCCGAGACGCGGAGACGCCGAGAGAACCTGAATTGAGTTCTCGGCGTCTCCGCGCCTCGGCGGTGAAGAACAAGGTTGGTTATGGCCACCGTTGAAAAAGCCCGGATCGTCGACCCCCTGGCGGAGGTGGAGCAGGCGCGCGCGGTCGCGGCCCGGTACCGCTGCGAGTACGTGGACCTGCGCGAAGCTTCCATCGACCACGACCTGTTCCGGTCCATCCCGGTGGACCTGATGTTCCGCTACAACTTCGTCCCGATGCAGGCGCAGAACGGGACGCTCGATATTGCGCTTTCCGACCCGCGGAATCTCAACCTGATCGACGAACTGGGCCTGCTGCTGCAGAAGAAGCTGCGGGTGAAGGTGGCGACGCTTTCGCAGATCGCCGAGCTGCTGAAGAAGACCGAGCAGTCGCAGCGCGTGCTCGAAGAGGTCACCGAAGGCTTTACGCTCGATGTGGTGGCGGAAGAGGGCGACCAGGATGAGACGCTCTCGATCGACAAGCTCACCGCCGCCGACGCCGATATCGCGCCGGTCATCAAGCTGGTGGATACCACCATCTTCAACGCGCTCGAGCGGCGCGCCAGCGATATCCACATCGAATCGCGCGACCAGGAAGTGGCCATCAAGTACCGCATCGACGGCGTGCTGCATTATGCCATGCCGCCCATCGCGAAAGACTGGCAGTCCACCATCATCTCGCGCATCAAGGTGATGAGCGAGCTGGATATCGCCGAGAAGCGCGTGCCGCAGGACGGCCGCTTCCGGGTGCGCTACAAGAACCGGCTGATCGACTTCCGCGTTTCCATCATGCCCACCATCCACGGCGAAGACGCCGTGCTCCGCGTGCTGGACAAGGAATCGATGAGCGAGAAGTTCGCCAAACTGTCGCTCGACGTGGTGGGGTTCGCGGATGCCGACCTTGCCAAATTCCGCCGCTACATCACGGAACCTTACGGCATGGTGCTGGTGACCGGGCCAACCGGCTCGGGGAAGACCACCACGCTCTACGCCGCCCTGAGCGAGATCAAGAACGACGAAGACAAGATCATCACCATCGAGGACCCGGTGGAGTACCAGATCAAGGGCATCACGCAGATTCCAGTGAACGAGAAAAAGGGCCTGACGTTCGCTCGCGGGCTGCGTTCGATTCTGCGCCACGACCCGGACAAGATCATGGTGGGCGAAATCCGCGACCAGGAAACCGCGCAGATCGCCATCAACTCGGCGCTCACCGGCCACCTGGTGTTCACCACCGTGCACGCCAACAACGTGCTCGATGTGCTGGGCCGCTTCCTCAACATGGGGGTGGAGGCGTACAACTTCGTTTCGGCGCTGAACTGCATTCTGGCGCAGCGGCTGGTGCGCGTGATCTGCGAACATTGCAAGCGGCAGGTGGCGTATCCGGATTCCCTGCTGATCGAGAGCGGGCTGAAGCCCGAGGAGTGGCAGGATATACCGCTCTTCGAGGGCGCGGGCTGTTTCGAATGCGGCGGCACGGGCTTCCGCGGCCGCTCGGCGATCCACGAACTGCTGGACCTGACGGACCGCATCCGCGAGATGATTCTGGATAAGCGGCCGACCTCGGAAATCAAGCGGGCGGCGCGCGATGAGGGAATGACGTTCCTGCGCGAATCGGCCGTCGAGAAGATGCGGACGGGAATCACGACATTGAGAGAAATCAACAAGGTGACCTTTATCGAGGGCTAGTACGGCGGGCCCGGGCCCGCCCAGCCGCACATGCGATGCTTGATCGACTCAAATCCATTCTTCACGAACCGCCGCCGGCGATGGCCTTCGAGATCTCCGAAGCGGGCATCGCCGCGGCGCGCATCGGGGCCCGCGCCGAGTTGGAGTTCTACCCCCTCAGGGAGGGCACGCTCTCGGTTTCCCCGCTCCGGGAAAACGTCACCGACCCGGACGATTTCATGGCGGCGGTGAGGGCCTTTTCGGGCGCGCAGGCGATGCGGAAGCGGCGGGATATCGCGCTGATTTTGCCGGACTACTCGACGCGCATCGCGGTGCTGGATTTCGACAGCTTCCCGTCGGACCCCAAGGAGCAGCTTTCGCTGGTGCGCTTCCGCGTGAAGCGCAGTGTGCCGTTCGACGTGGAATCCGCGGCGGTGAGCTATTTCGCCCAGCCCTCGGCGGATAAGAAAGTGGATTTGGTGGTGGTGATGGCGCCGCTCGAAATCGTGGCGCGCTACGAATCGCCGTTCCGGACCGCCGGCTGGAACCCGGGGCTGGTTACGGCCTCGTGCCTGGCGGCGCTCGAACTGGCGCCGGACCAGGGGCTGAACGTCGTCGCGAAGCTCACCGGCCGCGTTCTGACGGTGCTGGTGCGGCAGAAGAGCGTGCTCAAGCTGGTGCGCTGCCTGGAGCTTCCCTCGGCCGGGCTGGAGGACGTCCTGGCGGTGCTGCTGCCCACCTTCGTTTACATGGAAGACAATCTCGGCGGCCGTCCCGAGAGGCTGACGCTGTGCGGGTTTGGCGGGCGATCGGATGAGGCGCAGCGGCGCTTCGAAGACGAACTTGGGGTGCAGGCGGAGACCATGCGCTCGGCCCTGGCGACCCCGGGAGAGAATAACGCGGGGCTGCTCGGATACCTGCGGTCCATCGCCCGGAACAACTGAGATGAAGATTCCGATCAATCTCGCGAGCCAGCCGTTCCGGCGCGACCGTCCGATGGTGGCGGCTTCCATCGCCGTCAGTCTTCTGCTGGTGGCGACCCTGGGAGCCCTGATCTCGATGGCTCTGACCGACCGGGCGCAATTCGCGGATTTGCGCCACGATGTGGACCGGCTGAATACGGAACTTCGCAAGGCTACCGCGGAGCAGGCGCAGTTCGAGGCCATGCTCCGGCGGCCCGAGAATGCCGAAGTGCTGGAGCGCAGCGTGTTCCTGAATGCCCTGCTGCGGCGCAAGGGCATCAGTTGGACGCGCATCTTCGTGGACCTCGAAAAGGTGTTGCCGTACAACGTGCGGGTGATCCAGATTCATCCCACCGTCGATTCCCTGGACCAGGTGTCGCTCGACATGCAACTGGGGGCGGAATCGCCCACCCCGGTTATCGAGCTATTGAAAACCATGGCGGAAAAGCCCTTTGCCAACCCCGAAATCCGCACCCAGCAGGCTCCCACACAGTCGGAGCCGTTGTGGCGCTACCGTGTGAGCGTGGAATATGGCCAGAAACTATAGCATCAGGGGGGTTCGGATCAAAGACCCGCGGGTCATGATGCGCGCGGTGATCGGGACGCTGCTGGCGGCGAATCTGGCGGCCGCGGTGGTCGCGTTCCACCCGTTCGGCGGTGGGGCGGACGACTTGCGTCGCGACCAGGAATCCCTGGGCGCGCAGCTTTCCCGGATGCGAGCGCGCCTGGCCGCCACCAAGCGCCTGGCGGACAAAGTAGACACCGCCCGCACCCAGGGCGACAAGTTTCTGGGTCAGTATTTCACCGACGAAGGGACTACCTCTTCGGTGATTCTCGCGGAACTGACCGAGACGGCGAAGGAAGCGGGGATCCGCATGGGCACGGCGCAGTTCAGCAGGGAGCCCATCGAGGGCAGCGATACGCTGAAGATGCTGACCGCGCAGGTAGGCTTCGAAGGCACCTACGCCAATCTCACGAAGTTCGTGAACCTGCTGGATAAATCGCCCCGCTTCATGATTATCGAGAACATGCAGGCGGCCGCGCCGCAGCAACAGGGCGGACAGGCGCTCAATGTGACTCTGAAGATCGACACCTTTGTGAAAGGGGCCGGGGACACGGCAATATGACGACCGGGACCCAGGACAAGAAGAAGGTAGTCTTCCTGGCTTTGCTGGGAATCATCGCCGCTTACACGGTGTATGCGAACCTGTTCGCCGGGCCGGATATCCCGCGCGGGCCGGCGGCTTCGGGTGCAGCGGCTCCCGCCGCACCGGACGCCGCGCTGACGGAGCAGGCGCCGGTTTCGCGAGCGCCGGCCTCGCGCATGCGCAGCGAAGAGTTCCACCCGGTGCTGCATTCCAAAAGGCCGGAGGACCGGCTGAAACCGGAGTCCATCGACCCCACGCTGCGGCTCGAGTATTTCACCAGGGTGCAAGCGGTGGAACTGGCGGGCGGCAGCCGCAACCTGTTCCAGTTTTCGACCGCGCCGCCTCCGAAACCCGTGGAAATGCCCAAGGGAAAGGAACCCAAGATCCTGCCGAAGCAGATGGTCTCGGTGGCTGCGGCCTCGGGACCGCCGCCGCCCCCACCCCCTGCGCCGATTGACCTGAAGTTCTACGGGTTTTCGACCAAGCGCGTCAGCGGGAAGAAGACCGCCTATTTTCTGGATGGTGACGAGATCCTTTCCGCATCGGAAGGGGATGTCGTGAAGCGGAAATACAAGGTGCTGAAGATCGGCCCGACCTCGGTGCTGATGGAAGACACGGGCGCCAAGCGGCAGCAATCGGTGCCGCTGGTCCAGGAGAGTCAAAGTTGAAACGCCGCCGCCGGGAATCGGGTTTCGTGCTGCTGCTGGTGTTCCTGATGGCGGCGGCGATCGCGATTTCGCTGTATATGGAGATACCGCGCATCGCTTTCGAGGCGCAGCGGCAGAAGGAGCAGTTGCTGATCGAGCGCGGCGAACAATACAAGCGCGCGATCCAGGTTTTCTATACCACCAACAAGCGGTACCCGGCGCGCATTGAGGAATTGGAGAGCTTGAACAACCGGCGCTTCCTGCGGCGGCGCTACATCGACCCCATGACGGGAAAGGACGAATGGCGCCTGGTCCACATCCAGAACGGGATGCTGACGGATTCCGTCGATTCCAAGCAGAAAAAGAAAGACGACAAAGACCAGACGGGCAACTCGGGCCAGTATGTGGCCGACCTGGGCGGGATCGGCCAGACTCCGGCGGCGGGGGCGCAGGGCGGAGTGGCGCTGGCCAACCGGCGGCGCTCGAGTGAAGGCGGGACAGCGCCGGGCGCATCCAACATGCCGGGCGCATCCAACATGCCGGGCGGCGACCCCGGGTTTAATGGCCAGCCCAACTCCGGCGCGCCGGGCACCATGGGGAGCCCGCCATCGGGCATTCCCGGAGGTCCACCGGGCCTCCCGGGGATGGGCGGCGTCCAGGCGCCGGGGCAATCCGGCTCGTCGAATGCCTCGGCCAATGCAAACTCCATCGGCGGGAGCTCCTACGTGGGCGGAGGTTATGGAATCGGCTCCCAGCCTACTACCCAGGGGACGGCGGGCGGCGCCTATCCGGGACAGGCAATGAATTCGCAGACCGGCGCCCCCCCGGCCGGCTATCCGATGGCCGGCGGCGTCCCCGGAATGCCGGGCGCGGCTCCCGGAATGATGACGGGTGGGCAGCAGGCGGGTATGAACCCCCAAGCGCAGAATGCGGCGGCGGCGATGATCCAGCAGATTTTGACGCAGCCGCGGCCGGGCGGAATGCCGACCACCAACCAGGCGGCGATGGGCGGCGGCATTGCCGGGGTCGCCAGCAAAGCCGACGAAGACAGCATCATGGTCTACAACGACCACACCAATTACGGCGATTGGGAATACGTTTTCGATTACAGTAAATATCGGGCTCCGCCCAATCCGTTGCAGGGCGCGCAAGGCACGCCCGCCTCGCAATTGGGCAGCACGCCGGGAAGCCAATTGGGCACACCGGTGGGACAACCCTCCGGGAGCCCGTTCGGACAACCAGCCGGGAATCCGTTCGGACAGAGTCCGGGCGCGCCGCCCTCGCCTACCACGATTCCGCGGTAAGCCCCGGAGCCGCCCGGGAGCGGTTTGCCGCTAACCTTTTGTGTACTGTTTCAGCGGCTAGGGCTGCTGTATAGTGCGGGTGAGCACCTATGTTTACAGCAGCCAACGGCACGGATACGGCGGCCGCCGCGCAACCGGCGCGCCCCATCATTCCCGATCGCGTGGACGATTTGGGGATCCCCCGCTCGATCGTCAGCGACCTGATTCTGCGGTACTTATGGCTGCACGGTTCGGCCAACCTGGCGGCGCTTCACGATACCCTCAAGCTTTCGTTTCCGTTGCTCGAGATGCTGTTCCACCAGTTTCGGCAGCAACAGCTCCTCGAAGTCAAAGGCATGGTCGGCAACGACTACGCGTTCAGCCTTACGAGCGCCGGACGCACGCAGGCCACCGCGCGGAACGAGATCTGCCAGTATGTGGGCCCGGCGCCGGTCTCGATTCAGGAATACCATTCGGTGGTGAAAGCGCAGGTTCCCGAAGTGCGCCTGAGCCGCGAAAGCCTGCGGCAGGCGTTCAGCGACCTGGTGCTGCCGGACGGGCTGCTGGATCAGTTGGGCCCCTCGCTGATCGGCCACCAGTCCCTGTTCCTCTATGGCGGAACCGGAAACGGCAAGACCAGCATCGCGGAGCGCATCCTGAGAATCTACCGGGACAGCGTGCTGGTGCCGTACGCGGTGGAGGTCAATGGCCACATCATCACGGTGTTCGACCCGGTGGTCCACCGTCTGGTGGATTCCGCGGACGACGAAATGCTCGACCCGCGCTGGGTGCGCTGCCACAGGCCTTGCATCACGGTGGGCGGCGAGCTATCCGCGGCCATGCTGGAGCTACGGCTGGACGAGAGCACGCACGTCTTCATCTCACCCTGCCAGATGAAGGCGAACAACGGCATCCTGATCATCGACGACTTCGGCCGGCAGGTGCTTACGCCGCGCGAGTTGTTGAACCGCTGGATCGTGCCGCTCGACCGGCGCGTCGACTATCTCACGCTGGCGTCGGGCATGAAATTCCAGGTGCCGTTCGAACTGATGGTGGTCTTTTCGACCAACCTGGACCCCAAGGACCTGGCGGACGAAGCCTTCCTGCGGCGCATCCAAACCAAGATCCTGGTAGAGAACGTCAGCAGCGACGTCTTCGACCAGATCTTCATGCGGGTGATGCAGCACTTCCAGGTGCCCTGCGAGCCCGGCTGCGCCGAGTATCTCCGCGAGCGTTGCGCGTCCGCCGGGGCGCAGTATCTGCGGGCGTGCTACCCGGTAGACGTTTACAAGCTGGTGAAGGCTATCACCGAGTACGAAGGGCGTCCGGTGCGCATGACCCGGGCCAACATCGATCGCGCCGTAGGCCTGTACTTCGCGCGCACCGACTCCGTGAAGGAAGCCCGGTAAGCGCGGGATTCTACTGCTGCCGCAGTGCGATCATCGGGTCCACATGGGTGGCTCGTTGCGCGGGCAACCAGGTGGCGGCGAGGGCGACCAGCGCCAGAAACAGCGCGGCGCCGCCGAAAGTAAGAGGGTCGGTCGCGCTCACGTGAATGAGCATGCCCGAAATCAGGCGGGCCAGCGCAAAGGCGACGCCGATTCCCACGACAAGCCCGGTGGCCACCAGCGCCATTCCCTGCCGCACCACCATGCCGATCACGTTGCTGGGGCGCGCCCCCATAGCCATCCGCAGGCCGATCTCCTTCGCCCGCTGATTCACTGCGCAGGACATCACGCTGAAGAGCCCCAGCGCCGCCAGGAACAGGCACATGGCGCCCAGCGCGGCCATCAGGCTGGCCGCCACTTTCTGCGGAAACAGCGCGATCGTGATGTACTCGGAGAGGGCCACCGGATGAAACGAGGATGCCGCCGGATCGGTAGCCATCACCACGTGGCGCAGGGTGGGGATTGCCAGCACCGGGTCGCCGTCGGTCCGAACGAAATAGTCCAGTTCCCGCAGTTGGTATTGCAGTTGAAGGAAGGACAGGTAGAAATACGGTCGCGGCGCTTCCGCCGGGCTGAAGTACTTGCTGTCGCGCGCCAGGCCGATTACCTCCGTCCATTTCCCGAACAGCTTGACGCGGCGCCCCACCGGATATTCGGTATGGAAATAGCGCCGGGAAAAGGTCTGATTGACGATCAGGACCGGCGGCGCCTTGGGACCGTCCGTTTCGGCGAAGTCACGGCCGGCCAGCAGGGGAATGTGCATCAGCGCGAAATATCCGGGGGCCACCCGGGCTCGATTGACCTCCAGGGATTCGCCGGGGGCGCGCGCATAGCCTTCCGGATCCACACGGTCGTAAGCTCCGTTGGGCGAGGCGAGCGGTACGGAATCCGAATAGCTCACGCTCTGAACGCCGGGCCGGGCTTCGAGGTTCTGGCGCAGGCGGAGCGCGAACTGACCCTGCTGCGCGCCGGAAAATCCCGTACCATCCATAAAGAACCGGCCGAACAGGACGTTGTTGCTGTCGAACCCCGGGTGCATCCGGCTGATATTCCGGAAGCTGCGGGCGAACAGCCCGGCACCCACCAGCGCGATCGCCGCGAGCGCCACTTCCGCGATCACCAGCAAACTGCGCGTGCGGTGCGTAGCCGTGCCGGTACTGCCGCTGCGTCCGCCCTCTTTGAGGACCTCGTTGAGGCTGGTGCCCGCCGAAAACAGCGCCGGCGCGGCTCCGGCGATGAGGGTGCAGAACACGCAGCAAAGCGCCGTATAGGCCACGATGCGCCCGTTGAGCGCGAAGTCGCGCGCGATCGGCAGGCCGACGTCGGGTATCAAAACCAGCAGCGCGCTCCACATCCAGGCGAGCAGCAGAATGCCGGCAATCGTGCCGAGAGCGGCCAGCAGCAGGGTTTCCGTCATGAGTTGGCGGGCCACGCGCCACCGCGACGCACCCAGCGCGATGCGAACCCCGAACTCCCGCTGGCGGATCACCGAGCGGGCCAGCAGCAGGTTGGCGACATTGGCGCACACAATCAGCAACAGCACCAGCGACACCGCCATGAGGATGCGCAGGGGCGAGAGCAGCAGATCGCCCGTGCCGGAATGCGCCAGCCACGGAGGAAGAATCGTGGCTGAAACTCCGCGGTTCGTGTTCGGGTAAGCCTTGGCCAGGCCGGCCGCCAGGGCCGAAGCTTCGCTTTGCGCCGCCGCCACCGAGACGCCCGGCTTCAGCCGGACCAGCATGGAAGAAAAGTCGCGGTAATCGCGATCCTTGAACAGGCTGTCACCCTCGAGCCCGAGTTGCACGCTCATCGAGGCCGGCACCCAGATGTCCATCAGCATCGCCGGAGCGGTGCCGTGAAAGACGCGCGGCGCCACGCCCAGCACGGTCATCGGCACGCGGTCCACTCGCAGCGTTTTCCCGATGATTCGGGGGTCGGAGTGGAAGTAACTGCGCCACAACCGTTCGCTGATCACCGTCACCGGGTAGGCGCCGGGCGTATCGCCGCGCTCGCCCGGGACAAACATGCGGCCCACCAGCGGCTTCACTCCGAGCACTTCGAAGTAATTCGCAGACACCATTTCGCCCCACGCCAGGCGCGAGCTCTCGGCATCGCCGATACTCATGGAGGCGTAGCGCTGGACAGTGATGCCCCGCGCCAGTTTCAGGTGGTCGCGATAATCGGTGTAATCCAGCCACGAGACCGACGTCCCGCCGTTGGGCGCGCTCGGAATGGACATCTCCAGCACGGCCAGTTCTTCGCTTCGCGCCGTGCCTGGGAACGGGTGCAGGAGCAGCCCATCGATCCAGCTGAATACCGTGGCCGTGGAAGCGATCCCAAGAGCCAGCGTCAGCGCGGCAACTGCGGCAGTACCCGGGTGTCCGGAGAGAATGCGCAGCGCAAATCGAAAATCCTGGAAGAAGGTTCGCATGGCAGTGACTGAAGAGTGCAATTCGTGGGCTAGCGGTAAGCGCCTCATTCTATTGCCCTCGTGCACTCACAGCGTGTGCGGTTTCGGGTTGTCCTGTCCGAAATCGGACATCCCGCGGGCGCGCCTCAATTCCAGTAGTTGCGGTCGAGGCTGCGGTACTGCACGGCTTCGGCGACGTGTTTGGCGGAGACGGAGGCGGATTCCGCGAGATCGGCCACGGTGCGGGCGACTTTGAGGATCCGGTCGTGCGCGCGGGCGGAGAGACCCATGCGCCGTACGGCCATCTCGAGCGTGCGCTCACCGGATTCGTCGAGCGCGCACTGCTTCCGGATCATGCGGCTGGGCATTCCGGAATTGTAGTATCCGCGCGCCTGTTGGATGGCGCGGGCCCGCTCGACGCGCGCGCGAATTTCGGCCGAGGATTCCGAGGTGTAAGGTCCGCGCAGTTCCTTATACGGCACGGCGGGAACCTCGACGTGGATATCGATGCGGTCGAGCAGCGGGCCGCTGATCTTGCCGAGGTAGCGCTGGATGATGGCCGGCGTGCACCGGCATTCCCTGGTGGTGTCCCCATAAAAACCGCACGGGCACGGGTTCATGGCCGCCATCAGAATAAATGCCGAGGGAAAGCAAAGCGTCATCTGCGACCGCGCAATTGTGACGCAGCCATCCTCGAGCGGCTGCCGGAGCATTTCGAGGACGTCCCGCGGGAATTCGGGAAACTCGTCCAGAAACAGGACCCCGTGGTGCGCCAGGCTGACTTCGCCCGGCCGGGGCATGCCGACGCCGCCGCCGATCAAGCCCGCGTCGCTGATGGTGTGATGCGGACTGCGAAACGGCCGATCGTGCAACAAGCCGCCTCCGCTCTTCAGAAGGCCGGCGATGCTGTGAATTTTGGTGGTTTCGATGGCCTCGGTAAAAATGAGCGGAGGCAGGATGCCGGCGAAGCGTTTCGCCAGCATGGTTTTTCCGGATCCGGGGGGACCGATGAGCAGAATGTTATGGGCCCCCGCCGCGGCCACTTCCAACGCACGCTTCGCCATGGTCTGCCCGCGAACGTCGAGGAAGTCCGGCGCCGTCGCGGAATCCGCGGCGCTGCCGTTCCCGTTCGGAACCGCCGGCGCGAACTCGCCCGGCCGCGAGAGCAGCGCCACTACCTCGGCCAGATGGCGCATTCCGTAGACCTGGACGCCTGCCACGACCGCGGCCTCCGCCGCGTTCTCAGCCGGAAGAATGAGGTTCGGAATGCCCTGGTCGCGGGCGCAGACGGCCACCGAAAGCGCCCCCCGCACGGGCCGTATGGCGCCATCGAGCGAGAGTTCTCCCACCAGAATATGGTGGTCGAGCGCCTGGACCGCGCCCATGGCACCGAGGATTCCGAGCGCCATCGGAAGATCGAAACCCGCGCCTTCCTTGCGCACGTTGGCGGGAGCGAGATTGATGGTAACGGCCTTGTTGGGATAGCCGAACCCCGAATTGAGGAGCGCCGATTTAATGCGTTCGCGGCTCTCGCGAACCGCGGTATCCGGCATACCGACCATGACGAAGTCGCGCGCCGAGCCTGACGAGTACATGTCGACTTCGACATCGATCAGGTGCGCATCGATGCCATAAACGGCGGCGCTGCGTGTTTTGAACAGCGCCATAAGATGTGAAGGCCCTTTGAAACGAGTATACGTTATGCCGGGGGCTGGCCGCGATGAAGATCGGCAAGCTTCCGCAGAAAACCGGGCGCCCGGCACTACAATGGTATATCGGAGATGATTATCGTGAATAACGAGCAGAGCATCGCGTTACTGAATAAGGCGGTTGGGGACGAGCTGGCGGCTGTCCACCAGTACATGTACTTTCACTTTCACCTGGACGATCAGGGCTTTGCACCCTTCGCGAATCTGTTCAAGCGCACGGCGATCGCGGAGATGGGCCACGTGGAAGCCCTGGCTGAACGGATTCTGTTCCTGAAAGGCGATGTCCAGATGGCGGTGTCCGCCCCGGTCGAGACGATCACCGACCCCGCAGCCATTCTAGCCAGAGCCATCGAGATGGAACAGGCGAGCGTCCGCGACTACAACCAGGCCGCCCAAGCCTGCGGCGCCAACGCCGATGCGGTATCGAAGCAACTCTTCGAGCGGCTGGTAGGAGACGAAGAGGGGCACCAGGACGGATTCGAGCGGCAACTGGAGAACATCCGGCGTTTCGGCCTCAGCTATCTCGCACTGCAATCCTTCGGCGCTGCCGCCGGGGCGGGAGCGGAGTAAGCGGGCCTTCCGTTGGAGATCAGCGCCGCACCGTGAGGTACGCGACCGGCGCCGTCGTGTCTCCGTAGCAGAGCGAGACCGGCAGGTCGCCGTCCGCGGCAGACTCCGGCACCCGCACATTGATCTGATAGAGTCCCACCCCTCCCTGAGGGATGCCGGCGTACTCCACCACGGCCGGCAGGCCGCCGACACTGACTACCGGCAGAGAAGGTAGCGGGTTCGCCTGCCGCGCGATTTCGCCCACGCCGCTAGCCGGTGCGGTCGCGCCGAAGCCCGTGCCGTAGAGCAGAATCGTCTCGCCCGGCTTCGCCGGGGTGGTCGGGATACCCGGAAACATTCCCGGCATTCCAACATCGCTATAGTCCGCGTGCTGCGCCACGGCATACCTGCCGTTCCAGAGAAACAGCGCGGGGTCGGCATCGCCCAGCGTGGATGTTGCGGCTCCGGAATGGCCGGGCGCGCTCGTCACGCTTACCGTAACATCGCCCGCCGCAATCCCGGCGGGCACCAGCACGTTCACTTGCTGCGGGCTCACGTACCCCACATACGCCGGCTTGCCGCCGACGGTCACGCTCACGCCATCCAATTGAACCGGCAGGTTGCCGCCCACGATATCGTCCTCGTTCCAGGCCCGGGTCGTACTGGAAAGGTGGCTGCCGGTGATCGCCGACCACCCTCCCGCCGCCAGTCCTCCGGAAAAACTCGCCGCGTTCACCACGGCATCGACCTGCGGTTCGCCGGTGATATAAGGCTCCGTGATCGACTGGATAGCCGGAATCACATATTGCGTGAGCAGGTTGAAAGCCTGCATGTGGCGGTCGATCGTGTCACCCGTGGTGTCCGCAGTCGATACCAGGATCAGGTCCAGCCCCGGAACCACAAAAATGTACTGCCCGCCATATCCAGCTGCCATGTAGGCGTTGTAACCCCACTGGGGCCGCACCCACCAATGGTAACCGTAGTCACCGATGGTGATGTCGCTGGCGTAGGATATGTGGAACGATGTAGAGTCTTCGACCCAGGACCGAGAGACAAGTTGCCGGTCTTCCCAGAAACCCTTCCGCAGCGCGAGATACCCGAACTTAGCCAGATCCCGCGAGGTGAAATACATGTGGAAGCCGCCGATGTAATTCCCCCGGGGATCCGTATCCCAGCGGAAGTTACTAATTCCGAGGGGCTCGAATAAGTTCCGGGTGCCGAAAGCCAGCGCCGATTGTCCCGAGGCCCGGCTCAGCACACCGGCCAACAGGTGACTCAATCCGGTGTTGTAGTCGAAGACGTCGCCGGGGTTCGCCGCCATGGGAAGATTGATGACGAACTGATACCAATCTTTGCTGGCCACCCAGTTATTGCCGGTCGCCACTTCGTCCCATTGGAAGCCCGCGGTCATCGTCAACATCTGGCGCAAGGTGATTTGCCGCTTGCGGGCATCGGTCGAGGCTGAGAAGTACTCGGGAAAATAGTCCGCCATCTTCCGGTCGAGGCTTCCGATGCTGCCGTTGTCGAGAGCCTGTCCGATCATTAGCGAGAGAATGCTCTTCGAGATGGACATCGCGTCCGCGTAGCGGTCCCTGCTCATGCCGTGGTAATACTGCTCCCAGACCAGGTAGCCGTTGCGCACCACCAGGAAACTGTAGCGGGTTGGGCACTGGCTGCGGACGAAGGCGTCGCCGGCCTGAAGCAGCGCGGAGTTCATACCCTGTTCTTCGGGTGTGGATTGAGCCCAGCCGTCAGTGGGCCACGGAGCTACCGCCCCTGGCAGGGGCCGTAGAAGCAGAAGGACGAGCAGAACCGGCAGAATCAACAAGCGCATTGGCGAAACTCGCTCGAACGGGAACACTCATCTCGATTCCTGCCTCAGTGTACACCCAGGCGCCCGCAACCGCGATCACTCCAACCTTCTCACCCGAATGTTCCGAAACCACGCCTCCGACGAATGATTCTGCAGGCTGATTGCCGATTCTCCGCGGATCTCGCGCCCCTTCGCCAGTTCGCTCAGCCGTTGATGCACCGCCGCGTCGCGCGTGTCGAACTCCACCACCTTTACCCCGTTCAGCCAGTGCTCGACGTGCGTGCCGCGCACCACGGTCCGCGAGTGATTGAACTCGCCGATTTTCGCAGGAACTCTCGGCACCGGGGCGATCAGCGAGTACAGGGAGCCCGCCACCCGCCTGGGATCCGACGCCGCGTCCGCGTTGGCATCGCCGGCCAGTTGATACTCGAGGCCTCGCGCCCGGGCCTGGCGTCCGGCCTGGTTGGTCCACTCGTCCACCCGCTGGATGAGGTACTTCACGCCCGAATTCCCGCCCTTCCCCAGCTTCCAGTCGAACTCCAGTTCGAACGAGGTGAAGGTCTCCACCGTCCGGATGTCCTGGAATCCGTTGGTGCGCACCAGGGCTTTCAGGCATCCGTCTTCGACTCGCCAGCAGTTCGAAGGGAACGGCTTCCCGGTCACTTCCAGCCAGCCGTAAGTGGTCTTCCCGTCGAACAGCGAATGCCATGCTCCCGCCGCCCAGGCCGCCGTGCTCAGCGCCAGCGCCAGCGCGATCACCCGCATAGGAATTCCATGGTGTGCTCGAAGGGTGCGAACGCCGTCAGGTACAAACTGGTCCCGGGCAGTTTCGGCTCGGCCCCGCGCACCTGCACGTAAGAGTGCTGCGCGAGCCCCGGACCCACGCGGATCCGGTCGCCCCCGCGCTTCAGCGTAGCGTACCCGGCGCCCAGCAAAAACGCATCGCTCCGCCCCTTTACCGCGGCCGCGCCATCCACCTCCATGCCGGCCCGCAGCCCGATCTCGATCGCCACCGGCACGTTTTCCGTCCCCTTCGCCGAAAGGTGAATGCGGAACCCGCCGGCCATCTCGGTAATTGCGGCGGACTGTTCGAAACGGCAGATCTCCGATTCCCGGCAGGACTCCCGTACCCTACCCCACTCGCCCGCCGCCACTTTCCGCGGCGGGTCTGCCGGCTGGTAATACCCCGCTTCGAGCGTCTGCCGCAGCGTGTACACCTTTCCGTTTCGTTCAATGCGCGGCGGCACCAGTTGGCCCTTGCCGAAGAACGCGCTCGCCATCCGCACTCCGCTGATCACCGCATCGCCCTGGCGCAGAGAGAACCACAGCGAATCGTTCCCCAGGATGGTGGCGCTGCGCGCGCCGCGCCGGAAGCGCACCACATCGAGCACCGGGAAGTCTTTGACGAAATTGCCGGGAGGCGCTTTCGTCCCGGGCCACGGGCCGAGCATCTCGGGATACTCCATCAGCACCGGCAGGCTGGCGTGCCGCGGGGCTACCTGCGCGGCGATCCCGGCGTACACCGGGTTCCGGTCCAGCACCGCCAGGTAGCCCAGCGGGAACCAATACCCGCCCATATCGCCGCGCTCTCCCTTATCCTGCCGGCGCGAGATCTCTGTCACCACTTCAAGATTCGGATGCATCAGGTAGAGCATCGCATCCAGGTTCCGCCGCACCGGCTCGAGCAGTTCCGGCCGTTTCAGCTTCACCGCCAGCACCGTAAACGCGCGGTCGCACACCGTGTTGTTTACCGAGGTGCTGCGCTCCGTGTACTGTCCGTCCGCGTCGAGATCCACGCCCTCCGCCAGCCACTGGTCGATCCGCCGGATGAAGCGCGCGTCCGGAAACACTTCGTTCACCTGCGCCAGCGCCGACGAAACCACCCACCGGTGATTCGGCGTGTGCACTCCGCCCACCGCCAGCGCGCCGCCGGCCTTGCGCAGAAACGGCTCGATCGCGGCCAGCAGTTCGCGCTCACCCGCGCGGTGGAGAAGGCAGGCCGCCGTCCCCGCGCTGTGGACGACGAAGCCCGTATCGGGCGCCGAGTGAAAGTTCGTGGTCAGCAGGTCGATAGTGCCGTCGGGGTGCTGAGCGCGCTCCAGGAACCGCGCCGCCATCCGCATGCCTTCCGGCAGGGCGCGGTCGTGATGGTACTTCGATTCCGGATACAGATACGCCGCCGCCAGGTCTTCGAACAGCCCCGCCGCCGTGCCCGCGTGATATAGTCCATCTTCGGCAGGCAGGCTGCCGAAACCGCGATGGCTCGCGTCCGTGATCTGCGCCGCGAGCGCCTTCCCGACCGCGGCATCGTGCCGCCTGACTACCTCCCCATCGATCTTCGACTCCGTGGACTGCGCCAGTAGAGGCGCCGCCGCTAACGTGGCAATCGCTTGTCGTCGGTTCATCGTGGTACCACATTAGTGTACGCCCCGTAGCCGCTTATGCCACGCTTCACACTGCCCGATGCCCCCCCAGACCTCGCCGGACCCGTGAAGGCCTGGTCGGAACCCGTGCACATTCCGACCTACCTGCCCGATGCGCCCGACCCGAACCCGATGTTCCTCGAGAACCGCGTCTACCAGGGCAGCAACGGCTGCGTCTATCCGCTGCCGTTCATCGACCGCATCTCGACCGAACCCTCGGACCGCGCCTGGCAGGCCGTCCACATCGAGAACGAATTCGTCCGCCTGATGGTGCTGCCCGAAATCGGCGGCCGCATTCACGTCGGCCTGGACAAGACCAACGGCTACGATTTCTTCTACCGCCAGAACGTCATCAAGCCCGCGCTGGTGGGGCTTGCCGGACCGTGGATTTCGGGCGGCGTCGAGTTCAACTGGCCGCAGCACCACCGTCCCGCCACTTACATGCCCGTCGAGTGGTCGATCGAAGAGCACCCCGACGGCTCGCGCACGATCTGGCTCAGCGATCACGACCCGCTGAACCGGCTCAAGGGGATGCACGGCGTCTGCCTACGCCCCGGTAAGTCGTATCTCGAACTGAAGGTGCGGCTTTATAACCGGACA
Organism: Bryobacterales bacterium; assembly: GCA_963794265.1. Classification (GTDB taxonomy): domain Bacteria; phylum Acidobacteriota; class Terriglobia; order Bryobacterales; family Bryobacteraceae; genus CAWCDJ01. The sequence goes on along the minus strand of CAWCDJ010000003.1, from coordinate 288,966 downwards.
CCGTTCGTCCAGACCTTTCTCTGGTGGGCGAATGCCGGCGTACGGGTTCACGACCAATACCAGTCCTTCTTTCCGCCCGACGTCCACTACGTGGCCGACCACGCCCGCCGCGCGATCAGCACTTACCCGCTGTGTGAGGGCACTTACTACGGTGTCGCTTACGGCGCTCGGGGTTATCCCGCCAACGACCTGAGTTGGTACGCCAATATCACCGTGCCGACGAGTTACATGGCGGTCGGTTCGAAGTACGATTTCGTCGGCGGCTACGACCACGCCGCCCAAGCCGGTGTCATCCACGTCGCCAACCATCACATCTCCCCCGGCAAGAAGCAGTGGACCTGGGGCAACCATCCTTTCGGTTACGCCTGGGACCGCAACCTTACCGACGAAGACGGCCCCTATGTCGAGCTCATGGCCGGCGTCTATACCGACAACCAACCCGACTTTTCGTTTCTCGCGCCCTGGGAAACCAAGAGCTTCACCCAATACTGGTATCCCATCCGCAGGATCGGTCCGCCGCAGATGGCCAACCGCGATGCGGCGCTGAGCCTGCGCCCCGAAGGCGTCGGCGTCTCCGTATCGGCCGTGTTCCCGAACGCCACCATCCGTTTGCTGTGCCAGGGCAAGACCGTCGCGCGTTGGACCGCCGATCTCGCGCCCGGCGCTCCCTTCTTCCAGGAATTGCGCAAGCAGGCCGACTGCGCCATCGTCGAAGCGGAAGGCCGCGAGCTGATTCGCTACGCGGCCGAGCCCCTGGGACGCGGCGAACCTCCCAAACCCGCCGTCGCGCCGCCTCTGCCACAGAGCCGCGACCGTAAGGGCGCCGCCCTTACCAATGACGAGCTCTACCGGATCGGGCTGCACCTCGAACAATACCGCCACGCCACACGCTCCGCCGAGCCCTACTGGGAGGAGGCCCTGCGCCGCGATCCCCACGACTCCCGCGCCCTGAACGCCCTCGGCCGCGGGCACTTACGCTGCGGTGAGTTCAGGCTGGCGGCGGTCCACTTCCAACTCGCCATCCACAGCCTCACGCGGTTCAACGCGAACCCGTATGACGGCGAGCCGCACTACAACCTCGGCCTGGCGCTGCGCTATCTCGGGTTTGACGAAGAGGCGTACGCCGCCTTCTACAAGGCCACCTGGAATTATGCCTGGCGCACCGCCGGATACACCGCGCTGGCCGAGATCGATGCGAAACACGAGCGCTGGGCCGGCGCGCTCGAGCACCTCGCCCTGGCACTCCGCACCGATGCCGACCACGTCAATGCGCGCAACCTGCAGGCCGCCATCCTCCGCAGGCTGGGCCGGGACGCCGCGGCCGCGATCCGCGAAACTCTGGCGCTCGACCCACTGAACGCGTGGGCGCGCCACCTGGCCGATGGCTGCGTGCCTTCCGACCCGCAGATGCAGCTCGATCTGGCTTTCGACTACGCCCGCGCCGGCTTGAACCGCGAAGCAGCCGGGGTGCTGAAAGGGTCGCAGCCGATGGTGCTCTACACGCTGGCTTATCTCACCGGCGGCAGGTACACCGCGGCGAGCCGCGCCCGGCCCGACTACTGCTTCCCCAGCCGCCTCGAAGAGATGCTGGTGCTCGAAGCCGCGATCGCAGCCGAGCCCCGCGACGCGCGCGCTCTCTATTACCTCGGCAACTTCCTTTACGACCGCCGCCGCCACGAAGAAGCCATGCGGTGTTGGGAAGGTTCGGCCGAAATCGACCCGAGCTTCTCCGTCGTCTGGCGCAACCTGGGGATCGGCTGGTACAACGTGCGGCGGAACCCGCGCAAGGCCGCCGCGGCGTTCAACAAGGCCCTGGCCGCGAACCCCCAGGATGCGCGCGTGCTCTATGAACGCGACCAGCTCTGGAAGCGCCTGGGCAAGACGCCCAAGCAGCGCCTCGCCGAATTGGAGCGCCGCATAGACCTGGTGAATCGCCGCGACGACCTCAGCGTCGAACTTGCGTCGCTCTACAATCAGACCGGCCGCCACCAGCGCGCGCTCGATGTCATGCTCTCCCGCCGCTTCGCCCCATGGGAAGGCGGGGAAGGCCGCGCGCTCGAGCAGTGGGCGCGGGCCGCCAGGGCCCTCGGGCTCTCCACCGATAACCCGCCCGAGAGCCTCGGCGAAGCCGCTCACCCGCTGGCCGGAAGCTCGAAACGGAAGCCCGAGGCCGGCTACTTCGCCACGTCTATTCCCGATTTACTGCTTTTCCACGATCCCCAATGAATAAACTCAGCCCACGCTATCTTTGGACCATCTCCGCCGTCGCGGCGATGGGCGGTCTGCTGTTCGGTTACGACTGGGTCGTGATCGGCGGCGCCAAGCCTTTCTACGAAAAGTTCTTTCAATTACAGAGCGAGCAAAGCATTGGATGGGCCAACAGCTGCGCGCTGCTCGGCTGCCTGCTCGGCTCGATACTCTCCGGCGCCGCCAGCGACCGCTACGGCCGCAAGAAACTGCTCATCCTTTCGGCCGCGCTCTTCGCCGTGTCGTCGGTGCTCACGGGGTGGGCACAGACCTTCTCCATGTTCGTGACATGGCGCATCCTGGGCGGCGTGGCCATCGGAATCGCCTCGAACGTCTCTCCGGTATACATCGCCGAAGTCAGCCCGGCGGAACTGCGCGGCCGCATGGTGTCGCTCAACCAGCTCACCATCGTGATCGGCATTCTCGCCGCGCAGATCGTGAACTGGCTGATCGCCCGGCCGGTGCCTGACGGCGCGACGGCAGAGATGATCCGCCAATCCTGGAATGGGCAGTTCGGCTGGCGCTGGATGTTCACCGCGGTGGCGGTGCCCTCGGTCGTGTTCTTCGCGGGGTCGCTATTCATTCCCGAGAGCCCCCGGTGGAAAAGCAGGGCCAGCCTTCCGGCCAGCCCATCGTCCAAGCCAGGGCTGAAACCGGGCAGGCCAGCAGGCCTACCTTACAAACTCCTATTAATCGGTATCGTGCTGGCGGTGCTGCAGCAATGGTCCGGCATCAACGTCATCTTCAACTACGCCGAAGAGATCTACCGCAATGCCGGCTACGGCGTGAACGACATCCTCTTCAACATCGTAACCACCGGCGCCATCAACCTGTTGTTCACGCTGGTGGCCATGGCGTTTGTCGACCGCCTGGGCCGCCGCACCCTGATGCTCGCGGGCTGCGCCGGAATCTGCCTTTCGCACCTGCTCATCGGGCTCTGCTACCACCTGGGGCTCAAGGGGCTGCCGCTGCTGGTGCTCACGCTTGCCACCATCGCGTGCTATGCCATGACGCTCGCGCCGATCACCTGGGTGCTGATCTCGGAGATCTTCCCCAACCGCGTGCGCGGAACCGCGGTCTCGATCTCCGTCTCCGCGTTGTGGATCGCCTGCTTCGTTCTTACCTTCACCTTCCCCGTGCTCAACCGGGCGCTGGGCGCGGCCGGGACGTTCTGGCTCTACTCGGCGATCTGCGCCGCCGGCTTCGTGTTCATCTTCTTCCGCGTGCCCGAAACCAAAGGCAAGACCCTGGAACAGATCGAGGGAGAATATGCTTAGACGGCTTCTGCTTCTGGCGATCGCCGCATCGCCCGCTCTCCTGGCCGCGGGTTCGCACATCCCGCTGGGAGGAACCTGGGAGTTCCAGTTGGACCCGCAAAAGACCGGCCACGCCGAACGCTGGTTCGAACGGCAACTCGGGCCGGACACCATCTTCCTTCCCGGCAGCACCGACCAGGGCGGCTACGGCAACAAGGTCACGACGCCGGAAAAGGGCTATCTCACCCGGCCCTACAAGTACGCGGGGCTGGCGTGGTACCAGAAGGAAGTCGTGATTCCCGAGACGTGGCGCGCGAAGCACATCACGCTGTTCCTGGAGCGCGCCCACTGGTCGACCGAGGTCTGGGTGGACGGGAAAGCCTTCGGGTCGCGGAACAGCCTGACTACGCCGCACGAGTACGATCTCAGCGATGCCCTGACGCCGGGCCGCCACCGGATCACCATCTGCGTGGACAACGAATACCTCATCGATATCGGCCGCGACGGCCACAGCTTCGGCGAGCACACGCAGACCGACTGGAACGGCGTCGTGGGCGCGATCGAGCTGCGCGCCACCGTGCCCGTGTGGATCGATTCGGTGGCGATCTATCCCGCGGAACCGGGCATGCTGCGGGCCGAGGTCGAGCTGCGCAACCGCACCGGGTTGCCGGTAGGCGCGGACCTCACGGCCGATGTGCCCGGGCTCAGCCACACGTCGGAACACGCCGTGGTCTCGGGAGCGCAGAAGATCGAAATGCGGATCCCGGTGAAGGGCGCGAAGCTCTGGGACGAGTATGAGCCGAACCTCTTCAGCCTCGACCTGCGCCTCACCTCGCGCGCCGGAGCGGACTCCGTGTCGACCACTATCGGCGTCCGCGACATCGCCGCGCGCGGCACGCAGTTCCTGCTGAACGGGCGGCCCGTATTCCTGCGCGGCACGCTCGAATGCGCCATCTTCCCCAAAACGGGCTACCCTTCGACCAACGTGGACGACTGGGCGCGCATGTTCCGCATCGCGCGATCCTACGGGTTGAACGCCTTCCGCTTCCACTCCTGGTGCCCTCCCGAAGCTGCGTTCGTCGCGGCCGACCGGGCCGGCTTTATGTTGCACGTGGAGCTGCCGGTGTGGAGCTCCAAAGTCGGCAAGGACGAAAAACTCGACGATTACATGCGGGCCGAGGGCTACCGCATTCTCAAGGCGTACGGCAACCATCCGTCGTTCACCATGATGTGCCTCGGCAACGAACTGAGCGGCGACGACGTGTTCATGGACAACCTGGTGGCCGAGTTCAAGAAGGCCGACCCGCGGCGGCTCTACACCTTCTCGGCCGATCACCGCCGGCGCGCACCGGGGACGACCTCCGACTACTGGGTGACCCAGCAGACCTCGGTGGGGCGGCTGCGAATCAACGGCGGGAGGTTCGCCGCCACCATGGACGGCACGGACCACGACTACAGCGACTCGGTGAAGGCTTTCCCCCTGCCGCTCGTGACGCACGAGATGGGTCAGTGGGCCGTTTACCCGAGCTACGACGAGATCGCGAAGTACAACGGTGTGCTGAAGGCGCGGAACCTCGAGGTTTTCCGCGGCGAACTGGAATCGCGCGGCATGCTGGATGAGGCCGAATGGTTCCAACTGGCGTCGGGCAAGTTTTCCTGGTCGATCTACAAAGAGGAGATCGAGGCCACGCTGCGAACGCCGGATTATGGAGGTTTCTTCCTCCTTCAGCTCGAGGACTTCCCGGGACAGGGTGAGGCATTAGTGGGGCTGCTCGATTCCTTTTGGGATTCGAAGGGCATCCTGACGCCCGAGGAGTTCCGGCGGTTCTGCGGCGAGACGGTGCCGCTGCTGCGGATGAAGAAATTCGTCTGGACCAGCAATGAGACGTTCACCGGGCAGGCCGAAGTGGCGCACTATGGCAAACAGCCGGTTGCGAACGCGGCCGCCGAATGGTCGGCGACGGATGACAACGGGCAGGTGCGGTTCTCCGGGAACTTTCCGGCGAAGACCCTTGCGGTGGGAAGTGTGACGCCGTTGGGCGAAATCTCGATCCCGCTCCACGCGGTCGAAACCGCCGCCCATCTCAAGGTGACGGTGCGGGTGCGCGGCACCGACGCGCGCAACGACTGGGACATCTGGGTCTATCCGGCCCGGGTCGATACCTCGCCGGGGGACGTGCTGGTGACCACGGCCTTCGACGCGGCGGCCGAGCAGGCGCTCGATGCGGGGCGCACGGTGCTGTTGACCGTGCCGAAGGGGCAGAAGGGCGAGCACCTGTTTCCGACCCGTTTCCTGCCGGTCTTCTGGTCGGACGGGTGGTTCGCCAGGACCCAGGGAACACTGGGAATTCTGTGCGACCCGGCGCTGCCCGCGCTGGCGCGGTTCCCAACCAGCTTTCACAGCCAGTGGCAGTGGTGGGAACTCTCGGAAGGCGCGAGCGCCTTCGTGCTGGACGACCTGCCGGCGGGATACCGGCCGCTGGTGCAGGTGATCGACGACTTGCACCGGAACCACAAGCTGGGCGCGGTGATTGAAGCGCGCGTCGGCAAGGGCAGGCTGCTGGCTACGTCGTTCGACCTGACGACCGGGATGGCCCAGAGGCCGGTTGCGCGGCAGATGCTGCGCAGCCTGCTGGAGTATGCCAGAGGCAGCGAATTCCATCCGCGGCAGGCGGTCCCGATGAGCGAGATTGCGAGGCTGCTGCGGTGATGCGGGAGCCGCGCCTGGAGCGGGTCCCGGTCAACGGCATCGAACTGGCCGTCTGGAACTGGGAGGGCGAGGGGCCGCCGCTGGTGTTCGCCCATGCGACGGGGTTCCATGGGCGGTGCTGGGACCAGGTGATCCGCAGGCTGCCGGGGCGGCGTGTCATCGCGCCGGATGCGCGCGGGCATGGGCGCAGCGCCAGGCCGGCGCCGCCCTACCGCTGGCCGGCTTTCGCCGATGATCTGGCCGCTCTGGGAATCGAAGGCGCCATCGGGATCGGGCACTCGATGGGCGGGCACTCGGTGGCGGCCGCGGCGGCGAAAAGGCCGGGCCTGTTCACGGCGCTGCTGCTGATCGACCCGACCATCTTCCGGCCGGATCATTACGGGCTGCCGGAAGACTGGGGCTTCATCGCGCGGCGGCGGGGAGCGTGGACTTCAGCCGGTGAAATGTTCGAGAGCTTCAAAAACCGCCCGCCGTTCGCCGCGTGGGATCCCGCGGTGCTGCGGGATTATTGCGATTACGGCGTGCTTGATGACGGGCGGCTGGCCTGCCCGCCGGAGATCGAGGCATCGATTTACACGCAGGCCAACGCGCCCGAAGCGTGGTTCGACGTGAGCTCGATCGAAGTGCCGGTGACGGTGGTGCGGGCGGGGCATCCGTGGCGGCCGGGAGAGAGGCACCTGGGGGCTTCGCCGACGGATCCGGGGCTGGCCTCACGGTTTCCGAACGCGCGCGACCTGCTGCTCGAAGGGCGCAGCCATTACATACCGATGGAATCGCCGGAACTAGCCGCTAGTCTTTCTGATCAAATAGCGACGAGCGGCGGATTCGCTCGCCTTTGAAGACTACCAGCGAAATACGTTCGGTGGCGGAGATGTCTTCGAGCGGGTTGCCGTCCACCAGCAGCAGGTTGGCGTCCAGGCCTTTGCGGACGGCGCCGAAGTGCGTGTCGGAGCGCAGCAGTTTCGCGCCATTGAGGGTGGCGGCCTGAAGCGCCACGGCGGCGGGGATTCCGGCATCCACCCAGAGGCGCAGTTCGTGGTGCATGGAGGGGCCGTGAAAGACCAGCGGATTGCCGGCATCCGTGCCCATCGCAAGCGGGACTCCGGCTTTCCAGGCGCGCAGCAGGTTGTCCCGGGCCTGGGTTCCGGCTCCCTGAAAGAGCGCGGCCCGTGCGGCATCGGCGGCCTTCCCGGAGGCCAGGAAGTCGCGGGTGCCTTTCAGGATGTCGGCGGTCACCACCTGTTCAACCAGAGAGTTGTTGAGGGCGGCGGCGTTGCCGGAAAAATACTGACTGTATGCCTCGGCGACAGCCAGGGTCGGGTCGAGCCAGACGCCCTGGCGGGCCATGCGTTCGAGAACCGCGTCGGGGATCTCGTCGCGCCAGGCGCCATGTTCCACGGAAGTCGCGCCGATCTCGACGGCGTCGGTGACGTCGCGGGCGTCGCCGGTGTGGATGGCAAGGGGCAGGTTCGTGGCGCGGGCTTCTTCGGCAACCGCGCGAACGATCAAGAGGTCCAGACGGTCGTAAAGCATGCCGTCGCCCCAGCCGGCTTCGAGGATCGCCTTGATGCCGTCGACGCCGGCGGCCTTGAGCTCGCGCACCTGCCGGCGGGCCTCATCCGGCGTTTTGGGCGTGCGGACGAGTTGGGTTTTGGCGTTGTCGCGCAAGGGAGCCGGGATGTCGCGGAGATACTCCGTGCCGTGGCCGTTTTCCGCGGTGAACATGGGGCCGCAGATGAAGAGCTGCGCGCCGAGTTTGCTGCCTCGGGAGATTTGGTCTTTGAGGGTGCGGGAGAGATCCAGGCCGTCGCCCACGCTGCGCGCGGCCGTGACCCCGCTGTAGAGCAGGGCCGCGGCGGCGTGCTGCATGATCTGGTTGGGATCGTAATCGGCCTGCGAAACTCCGATGCCGGCGGGTCCGCCGAGGTGCACGTGCGCGTCGACCAGGCCGGGGAGGAGCGTCTTGCCGGCGCCTTCGACAGTTTCCGCGTGGAGGCTGTCCGGGTCGGGTCCGGAACCCCGGTAAATCTCGGCGATCTTGCCGTCGCGCACCAGGACCGAGCCGTTTTCGATCACCGTGCCGTCGCCCACGAAAATGCGCGTGTTCCGGATGAGAAAGATGCCGGAGCGCTGGAGGTCGCGGAAGAGCGCCTGGTTCTGGCCGAGGTGGTCGCGCGTGTAGGCCCGGTAGCAGCCCATGAGAAGGAAGGGGCCGAGGACGGCGAGGACCCAGAGCTTGTTGCGGCCGCGGATTTTTTCCTCCTTCTCCCACCGGAAGAGCTGCACCGCGAGAAACGTGCCGGCCACGATGGTGACCAGCAGCGCGCCCACCGCGGTGGCATGATCGGCCAGCGTCTGGTTCTGGAAAAAGATGCCCTGGAAGCCGGTCACCAGGTACGAGGCGGGCATGAATTCAGCCAGCGTTTGGGCCCACTTGGGAAGCAGGGCGGAGGGTATGGTGGCGCCGCTCAGGAACAGCATGGGCATGTAGAGGAGCTGGATGGCGATCATGGCCTCCTGCATGGTATTGGTGATGGCGGCGAGCATCAACCCGATGGCGCGGAACGCGCAGACGCCCAGCGTGACCATCCAGAAGAGCGACAACCAGTTTTGCGGCATGGGCATGGCGTACTCGAAGTGCGCCACGCCGAGCAGCACGACCACCACCGGAAGATAGAGCAGCCACCCGCTGGCCATGGCGGCGAGCAGAATCGGGAGCGGCCCGATGGGAGTGACCTTGAAACGGCGGAGGATGTTGGCTTCCCGATCCTGGACGGAACGCATGCCCGCGCCCCACAGGCCGTTGCCGAGGATCCCCATGGTGAGAACCGTACCGACGAAATAGGCGATGCCCGCGCCGGTTCCGGCGTGAAACAGCTCGGCGAACCCGAAGAAGAACAGGAACGGAAACAGGTAATTGAAAAAGAGCACGGAGCGGTCGCGAAGCGTGAGCTGCATGTTGCTCTTGAACAGGGCGATGTAGGGTCTCATTCGCGAAGACTCTTTCCGGTGAGCTCGATAAAGGCCTCTTCGAGCGAGGGCCGCTTGATGCGGATATCGGCCAGCTCGAGGCCCTGCTGTTCGATCCACTTGACGATCTCGATGACGGTGCGGGCGGGGCGTTCGGAGACTACCGAGAGCAGCCGGCGGCGATCGTCCAGCGCGGCCTCGCCGGCACCCGGAAAGGCGGGCGGGCAACCGTCCGCGAGCGGCGCCGCCAGCTCGATCTCGATCGTCGACGAAGAGAGCGTGCGCTGCTGGATTTCGCGGGGAGTGCCCATGGCGATGATGCGGCCTTCATCGACGATCGCGACGCGGTCGCAGAGTTTTTCGGCCTCTTCGATGTAGTGGGTGGTGAGCAGGATGGTGCGCTGCTCGCGGCGGAGCTCCTGGATGAGTTCGTGGATTTCGTGGCGGGCCTGGGGATCCAGGCCGGCGGAAGGCTCGTCGAGAAACAGCACCTGGGGATCGTTGAGGAGGGCCAGGGCCAGCGCCAGCCGCTGCTTCTGTCCACCCGAGAGCTTGGAATAGAACGACTCGCGCTTTTCCCAGAGCTGCAGCCGTTTGAGGAGGGCGGTGGAATCGACGGTTCGGGTGTAGAGGCTGGAGAACAGCTCCATTGCTTCCCGGACCTTGGTCTTCTCCGGGAGGTTGGTGGATTGCAGGCACACGCCCAGGCGATCCTTGAGCTGGCGGGTCTGTACCTCGGGGTCGTAGCCGAGGACCGAGACGCATCCGGCAGTGCGGGAACGCAGGCCCTCGAGGATTTCGACGGTGGTGGTCTTGCCGGCTCCGTTGGGACCGAGGAGGCCGAAGACTTCCCCGGCATGGACCTCGAAATCGATCCCCTTGACCGCGGCCAGCGGGCCGTAGCTCTTCTTGAGGCCTGCTACCTGAATGGGAGTTTGCACAAAACAGCCAGTGTCTCACAGTCGGATACGGACGTTGTGGGCGGAATGGTTAAGGCTTCTCGCCTGTGCCGCATGCGGACGGTGTGACCGGCCTATCGCACTTTGCCCGCCGAGTTCTCGAGCACCACATTCGATAGCACGGCGGTATCGGATTTGTCCGGCAAATGCGAGCAGAAGCCGATGCCGACGTAAAACGGTCCATCGAAGTGCAGTCGAACCGGGGGGCCGAGCTGATTCATCGGCTCGCCTTCCAGGCTGACGAAGATGGCGATGGAATCGCCCCGCTTTTCGATACCGATGCGCCTGGCTTTGACTTTGGCGAGCATGCCCCCGAAGCGATACTGCATATCCTGGAGGTTAGCGCCGGTTTCCGGGCGCTCCGCCAGGTGGATCATGCCCACGCCGTGCTCGCCGATCATGGCTTCCCTGGAATCGTCATCGAGGCTTTGGCGAATGACCAGGACCGCCTTGCGGTCGCCATAGCCTTCCGGATCCGGGAACGTGACATCGGCCGCGAGCGAGACATCCCCGGACATTTTCTTCCAGAGATAGCGGAACTCGTCGCGCGAGTACCAGATGTTGTAACCGGCGGAATTGATGGTGTACTGCTTCGTGGCGGCATCGTAACTCGCGCTGCCCGGCACCACGGCGCTACCGATGTCGGATTGACCGTCGAACAGGCCGATGGGCGTGTTGAAGTTCCGGCTCGGCCGGTGAAAATCGGCCGGCGGCGGCACCTGTTTGTGCGTAGCGGAGCCCGGCAGCGCCCAATCCGGCACGGCGGGCGTTCCGGATGCCTGTGCACGCAGCACATGCGGCGCGCCGTACACCAGCAGGACGAGAAGCAAGGCCCGGCAGCAGTGCCCGAGTCCGGAATGAACGGCGTTTCCCATAAGATGGACTTTAGCAGATAGCGCCCGGGGGAACGAGAGCCGCGGCAAGTCCCGCTCCTATATACTGATGCTGTCACCGCTTCAGTTATGAATCTCCAGAATATTCTCACAGTGACCGCCGCCGTCACGCTGGCCGCCTCGGGTATGGTTGTCGCGCAGCAGCGCGCGAACGCCCGACGCGGCATCTTTGAGGGATCTTCCGATGTCGGCAAGACGCGGGCGGGTTCGACCGTTTACGATCCCGCGGGTAGCGTCTATCGCGTGGCCGGTGGCGGCGCCGATATGTGGGGTGCCGCGGATGCATTCCATTTCAGCTGGGTTCGACTTTCGGGCGATGCGGCTTTGACTGCCGACGTCCATTTCCCGGCGGGCACCGGGTCTCCTTTGGAGAAAGCCGTACTGATCTTTCGTCAGAGCCTGGACCCCGGGGCGCCCTACGCCGATATCGCGATCCATGCGGATGGGCACATCACCCTGCAATACCGATCCGCGGCCGGTGGAAAGACAGAAGACGTGACCGCGGCCGAACATGGTTCGACGCGCCTGCGGATCGAGCGCGCCGGCAACCGCTTTACCGCGTCCACCGGGTCCGCCGGCGGCAAGCTGACCGCCTTTTCCACCTCGACCATCGCGCTGGACGACCCCGTTTACGTCGGAATAGGAGTTTGCGCGCATGACGCCGAGGGCCTGACCACTGTGAGTTTCTCCAATGTCAGCATCCGGCGTTCTCGCCGGAGACCAGCCGCGAGCAAGTAGGATGGAACCCGGTCCGCGGGAGCGGCGCGCAGGAGTTTTAAATTAAACCGGCTTCGAGCGCGCCGCGAGGAAGCCCGTGGCTTCGCTGATGTCGAGGTCGGCGATGAGCAGCCCCTGCTTGCCGTAAGGCTGATAGCTGAGCAGCGTTCCGTCGGGACGCACCACCGCGGAAGTGGTCGGCGAACCGGCGCCGGCGCAGTTCACGGTCGCGAAGAAGCAGGTGTTCTCGGCGGCGCGGCACAAGGCGGCTTTCTCATGGAACGTGTTCGCGGGGTCGGCGAACGTCGACGGCACATAGCCGCCCGGCTCGGCTTCGTGTAAGTGCGGGTGGAAGACGACATGCGCGCCGTGGCGGACCGCCCAGCGGACCGTTTCGGGATAGCGCCACCCTTCATGACAGATGGCGATGCCGAAGGTCAGCGCGCCGACCTCGAAAACGCGCCTCCCCGAGCCGGGCGAATAGGTGCCCTCTTCGGAAGGGTCCAGTTGTACTTTATCCTGGAAACCGGCGATGCTTCCGTCGTGATTGACGACCAGCGCGGTAATTCGCAATCCGCCGTCGACGATGCGTTCGGTGCCGAGAACCACCGCCACATTGGCCGCCGCCGCAGCGGACGCAATCACGGACCAGGCGCGTTCGAGGAATACCGGATCGGCGGGCGGCACCGACTTGCCCAATCCCCGGTAGCCGGGAACGAAGCATTCGGGAAAGCAGACGATGCCCGCGCGCTCGGCGGCCGCTTGCGCGATCGCCTGTTCGGCTGACGTGACCGATTCCCGGGGAGTCGCCGGAAAACGGAGATTGGCGAGGGCGATTCGAAATGTGCTCATTCGATATGCCGATTCTATCGCTTGCGCCATCTGCCGGCGGGCTGAGTTTGTCAATTGGCCGAGTTGCCGCGGGAGTCGAGAATTTCGCGGACTTTGCGGGCCAGGGTGTCGGGCAGGAATGGTTTTTGCAGGAAGGCGGTTCCGGATTCCGAAATTCCGTGGTGCACGATGGCCTCGTCGGTGTAGCCGGAGATGTACAGCACACGCAACTCGCTTCTCTGTGCGGAAATCAACCGAACCAGTTCCGGGCCGCTGAGTTCGGGCATCACCACGTCCACCACCGCGAGATCGATGCGGCCCTGGTAGGATTTGCTGAGCCGCAGGGCCTCGTCGCCGCGGGTGGCCTCGAGCACCTGGTAGCCTCGCGAGGTCAGCACGTCCACGATCAGTTTGCGGACGCGGGCCTCGTCTTCCACCAGCAGAATGGTTTCGCCGCCCATGTAGCTGGAGGCTTGGGCTTCGGCTCCCGGCTTCTCCTCGGCGCTGACCTGGGCCAGCGGAAGGTAGATGCGGGCCGTGGTGCCTGCTCCCAGCTCGCTCGAAAACGCAATGGCGCCGCCGCTCTGGCGGATGATTCCGTAGGCCGTGGCGAGCCCCAGTCCGGTTCCCCGCCCGGGGTTCTTGGTGGTGAAGAAAGGCTCGAACAAGTGGCTCTGAGTGGATTCGTCCATCCCCACCCCCGTATCTGCCATGGAGATGCAAACGTACCGCCCGGGCTGCACCCCGAGCTGTTTGGCGGAAAAGGCCTTACTCAGGTGGATGGTGTTGGTTTCGATGGTCAGCTTGCCGCCTTTGGGCATCGCATCGCGCGCATTGACGGCGAGGTTCATGATGACCTGTTCGAGGCGGCCGGGGTCTGCGTCCACGGCATCCTGAGCGGCGGCCATAATGGTGACGAGTTCGATATCCTCGCCAATCAGGCGGCGCAGCAGCGTTTCGACCTGCAGCATTAGCTCGTTGATGTGAACGGTTCGGGGTTCGAGCGGCTGGCGGCGGCTGAAGGCCAGAAGTTGGTGCGTCAGCGCTCCGCCGCGCTCCGCGGAGCGCCGGATCTCCTCGAGCGCGCTGCGCTGCGACTCTTTCAGGTCGCGTCCGGCCAGCAGCATGTCGCTGTAACCCGTGATCACGGTGAGCAGGTTATTGAAATCGTGCGCCACGCCGCCGGCGAGGCGGCCGACGGCCTCCATCTTCTGAGCCTGCCGGAACTGCTCTTCGAGCCGGGTGCGCTCGCGGCGCAGTTCGACCAGACGCAGCTCGCGCTCCACCGCGGCATTCAGTCGCATGAGGTTGCCGCGTGTCAGGTGATCGGCAGCGCCGGCTTTGAGGGCCGCGAGGACATCCGTCTCCTTGATCTTTCCGGAGACGACGAAGAGGGGCAGATCGACAGCCCGCTCCTGAATCATGCGCAGCACGGCCAAAGCCCCGAAGTCGGGAGACCCGAAATCGCTGACGGCGATCTCCCAGGGTTCGCCCAGAGCCTGATCGAGCTGGTCGAAGCTGACGACGTGACGAAAGCTCGGCTCGAACCCGCCGCGCTGGAGTTCGGTCGAAACTGCATCCGCGCCGCTCTCCCCGATATACAGGACACGCAACGGCCTGCCCATACACCTCTTACGGTACTGGAATGCACCTGATCGTGGACTCCCCGGCGGCGGTCAATTGTACGAAATTCAACAGACTGGAGCCAGCCGGCTCCCAAAATATCCCCGTAAGTGAATGAAATGTAAATAGAAACGCGCGGGCGGGCGGAAGCCCGGGGCTTCGGGCTAGACTGGAAAAAGTGGAAGAAGAGGTCCTGGGCAAGGCTTATGACAACCGCCTGATGCGGCGGCTGCTGGGTTACATGCGACCGTACCGGAGGCTGGTCGCGGGATCGCTGTTCTTTCTTCTGCTGCAGTCGGGCTTCCAGGTACTGGGCCCGCTGCTCACGCGCGCTGCCGTAGACCGCTACCTGCAGCACGGCAAAGCTCCGGTCCACACGCTTTTCGACCCGTTTCTGCCGGCGAATCCGTGGGACGGATTGGCCCGTATCGCGCTGATTTATTTAGCGGTGCTGATCGGTAGCTTCATCACTGAGTTTGCCCAGACTTACCTCATGCAGTATACCGGGCAACTGGCGATGTTTGACCTGCGCCGGCAGTTGATGGAGCATCTGCAGCGGCTCGACCTGGCATTCTACGACCGGAATCCGGTAGGCCGGCTGGTCACCCGTGTGACGACCGACGTCGACGTGCTGAACGACCTGTTCGCGTCGGGGCTGGTGACGATTCTGGGCGATGTACTGGTGCTCTCGCTGATTCTTGCGGTTATGTTCCGGATGAGTCCGGCGCTGACTCTGATCATGCTGGCGGCGATGCCGTTCGTGATCCTGGTGACGGCGCTGTTCCGCCGCACGGTGACGCAGAGCTACCGGCGGATCCGCGTGGCGATCGCCAAGATCAACGCATACCTCCAGGAGCATATCACTGGCATCGTGGTGCTGCAGTTGTTCAACCGGGAGCGGCGTAGCGGCATGGAATTCGAGGGGGTGAACCGCGACCATATGAACGCGTACAAAGACGCGATCTGGTCTTACGGCTGGTTCTACCCGGTGGTGGAGTTCATCTCGATGTTGGCGCTGGCGGCGCTGCTGACGCTGGGCGGCTTCCGGGTGGAGTCGGGGGCGCTCACCCTGGGCGTGATTGTGGCGTTCCTGCAATACGGCTTGCGGTTTTTCCGGCCGATCCAGGACCTGAGCGAAAAGTACAACATCCTGCAATCCGCGATGGCGTCGTCGGAGCGGATCTTCAAGCTGCTCGATACCCCGGCCACGGTGCTCGCGCCGGAATCGCCGGAAGCCGCGCCGCGGGCGATTGCGGAGATCGAGTTCGACCACGTCTGGTTCGCCTATCAAGACGACGACTGGGTGCTGCGGGACGTGAGCTTCCGGATCCGGCCTGGAGAAACCATCGCGGTGGTCGGACATACAGGCGCCGGCAAGACCACGCTGATCAGCCTGCTGCTGCGATTCTACGACGTGCAGAAGGGAAATATCCGCATCGGCGGCGTGGATCTCCGGCTGTTCGACCCGCTCGCCCTGAGGCGGCAGTTCGGAGTCGTGCTCCAGGATCCCTACCTGTTCACCGGCACGCTGGAGGACAACATCCGGCTGGGAACCGATGCGATTCTTCCGGAGGAAGTGGAAGCGGCCGCCGAACAGGTGAACCTGCTGGATTTCATCCGCACGCTGCCGGAGGGGTTCCGGCACCCGATCCGCGAGCGGGGCAGCGGTCTTTCGACCGGCCAGAAGCAACTGATCAGCTTCGCGCGGGCGCTGGCGCATAACCCGCGGTACCTGATTCTGGACGAGGCCACGTCGAGCGTGGATACGGAGACCGAACTCAGGGTGCGCGAGGCGCTGGCGCGTATGGTGGAGGGCCGGACCTCGATCGTCATCGCGCATCGGCTCTCGACCATCCAGCGCGCCGACCGGATTCTGGTCATGCACAAGGGGCGCCTGCGGGAATCCGGCACCCATCAGCAACTGCTGGCGGAGAAGGGCATCTACTGGAAGCTGTACCAGTTGCAGTATAAGGACCAGGAGATCCGCGGCTCCGGCGCTCCCCTGGAGCTACAGACCGGGCGACGCACGTGAAGCGGCCTTCGACTCGGATTCCAGCCCCTTGCCGATGATCGCTCCCAGGCCGAAGCCGCCCTGCTTGGCGATGACGGTGGCGAGTTGCTGCTCGGCGAACTCGGTGGCGCAGTCGGAGGAGGAGTCCTCTTCACCCAGCCAGCCGCCGCCGCCTTCGCGGGCGGAACGCAGGATCTGTCCGATCAGCAACGATTCGAACTGCTCCGCTGCGTCCTTGATCTTGCTCGGTCTGGCCGTCGCGGCGGGCGTGGATAGCAGCGCCGGAGAGATGTTGAGATCCGTCATGTTCAGATCACCTCGATATCGGCTTCGAGCGCTCCGGCGCTGCGAAGGTTCTGGAGAATGGCGATCACGTCCCGCGGGGTGGATCCGATGGCGGCCATGGCCCGCACCAGGTCTTCCACCGTGGCGCCCTGCTTGAGCACCACGTTGCGCGACTTTTCTTCCTTCGCGGCAACCGTCGTCTGCGGGATCACCTCGGTGGCCGCGCCCGCCGGGGCCATTATGCCGGGCTGCGAAACCGAATACGTGGTCTGGATCTCCACGCTCAGGTTGCCGTGCAGAATGGCCACCGGAGCGATGCGCACGTCCTTGCCCATCACGATGGTCCCGGTGCGCTCGTTGATCACCACGCGGGCCGGGTTATCGGGTTCCACCGTGAGCGCCTCGAGCTCGGCAATGAAACCGGCGGTGTTCGAGCTGAACGCGGGCGGAATCGAGACCCGCACCAGCCCGGCGTTTTCCGCGGCCGCGACGGGCGAGGTCCCCGCAACCTTCTTGTTCACGGCCTCCACGATGCGGGTCGAAGTCGTGAAATCGGCCTGGTGCAACTGCAGCCGGACGACTCCGTGGGGCTCGACCGAGGGAGCGGGCCGTTCCACGATCGCGCTATTCGGCGCGCGGCCAACGGTGGGGTGGTTCACTGTCTGCGAGGAGCCGCCCCGGCCGCTCGAAAACCCGCCGGTGACGACCGGGCCCTGGGCGACGGCATAAACCTGGCCATCGGCGCCGCGCAGTGAAGTGAGCACCAGGATTCCGCCTTGCAGGTTCGAGCAGTCGCCGATGGCGGCGACCGTTGAATCGATGCGGGAGCCGGGCTGCGCGAAGGCCGGCAAGGTCGCGGTGACCATCACGGCGGCGGTGTTGGCCACCTGGATGAGCGTGGGGGAGATCGACACCCCCATGCGCAGGAGCAGGTTGGTGAGGCTCTGCGCCGAGAACATGGTCTGGCGCCGGTCGCCCGTGCCCGCCAGGCCGACCACCAGGCCGTAGCCGATGAGCTGGTTCTCGCGCACGCCCTCGATCGAAACCAGGTCTTTGAGGCGTGCCGCCGGAACCGCCGGCGCGCCGGCGAGAGCCACCAGGAAAAGTGCGAGAAAGCGTTTCATATCAGAATGGCATCAGCCCGAGCAGCAGGCGGTAAAGAATGAACGGGCGCTTGATGGCGTCTCCCACCACTCCCTTGCCGTTGACCCGCACTTCGAGATCGCCCAGTCGGTCGGAGATGATGCTGTTGGTGGCGTCGATGTCGGCGGGCCGCACCACTCCGCGCACCGAAATCGTCTGGCGCTCGGAATTGATCTGGATGTCCTTCGAGGCTTCCACCACCAGGGCGCCGTTTTGCAGCACGTGCACGACGTGCGCGGTCAGCGTCGTGCTGAGGGTGGTCACCCGGCTGGTGGTCCCCTGCCCGTCCAGTTGGGTGTCGCCGCTGATGTTGGCGAGGTTGGCGAGCGGACCTGTGGCTTTCGTGATGCCGGCCAGTGCGGCCACGGAGTTCTTGCTGCTCGAACTGCGCTGGGTCTTGGTGGTTCCGGTGGTCACGGCCGAAGCTTGTTCCGCCACCCGTATGGTCAGCAGGTCGTCCACCTGGCTGGCGCGCATGTCGCGCGCGGCGTCGGCCAGGCGCGAAGATGGGTTCCAGATCGAGCCCGGAGTGTTAGCCGAGGCACCCGTGCCGTGGGCCTCGGCCTCCGAAACGTAAGTGTCCAGCGGAGATAATGTCTTGGGCGCCGGCTTCTTGCGCGCGGCAAGCGCAACGGCGGCCAGCAACAGGCAGCAGATCAGGCGCTTCATGATTTTCCTTCCTCGATGGAGACCAGGCCCCGGCCGGTGATGCGAGCCCGGAAGGTGTGGTGCGACGCCGGGTTCAGTACCGGAATCGTGTCTCCGGCCGCGCCGGATGCCTCGGCGAGACCTTCCAGCTTCAGGCGCGCGCCCCCGCGCTCGACTCGCACCTCGACGGTGTCTCCGCGCAACACCAGCTTGGGCGGTTCGAGCCAGTCGAGGCGTATGGCTGCTCCGGCCGCCACCGGGCGGCGCAGCACCTTCCCGGCTATCTCTTCGATGGATGTGGCGAAGCCCGCGGCCGGCAGTTCGTTACTGGCTTCCTCGGCCAGAACCGCGCGGCCGGGAGCATCGCCCGCCTTCAGGGCCTCCCGCGCCACCACCCGTTTCGACGCGGACTCCAGTTTCACCCGCGCCCAGATCAGGAAGCGCCGGTTTCCGGCGTACCGCACCGCGCCATTCCAGAAGCCGCCGCCGGGCGCGGGGTTGAGGCCGGAGCGGGGAAACTCGATGACGCCCTGGGGGGCCGGCGCGCGGCTGTAATCCACGATTTCGATCCGCGCGCCGGGCAACTCGCGTCGCAAGGCGGGCAGAAGCGCCGCCGGGTCTAGCGGAGCGAGTTGCCTTTCGAAACAGATGCTGCCGCGCGGAACAGGGGATACGTGAAACCGGGTTCCCAACTGGCGGAGGTCCGCCGGGCTGAAGATCCTTATTACGCCGGGGGCAGGCGCCAGAGCGATTTCCGTCCCGGGTGGCAGCGAGGCCAGGGCCGGCCAGGATGCCGCGAAGTCGCGGGCGAGGATGCGGTCGGAAGCCGGATCCACAGCCAGGCAGCCGGCCAACGCCAGTAGGGCAAGCGGGGTCATCGTGACAGATTATTGACCTGCTGATACATCTGGTCGGCGGCTTGCACAACCTTGGAATTGGCTTCATAGCCGCGCTGGGCCACGATCAGGTTGATGAACTCGTCGACCACCGAAACGTTCGACTGTTCGATGTAGCCTTGCAGAACCGTCCCCAACCCTTCCTGGCCGCCGGGGTTCCCGACCGTGGGCTGGCCCGAGGCATCCGTGGGAGCGTAGAGACTGCCGCCCAGGCTGTTGAGCCCGGCCGGGTTCTGGAAATTGGCCAGTTGGATCTGGCCGGCCTGCTGGGTGGCCGTCTGTCCGGGCTGCGTATAGCTGACGGTGCCATCCTGCGCGATGGTGACCTGTTGGGCGCTGGCCGGAATGGTGATCTGCGGCTCGAGCGCAAAGCCGTCCGACGTCACCATGGTTCCGTTCTGGTCCAGGTGGAACGAGCCGGCGCGCGTGTAGGACAGCTCCCCGGTGGGTTTGCGCACCTGGAAGAATCCCTTGCCCTGGATGACCAGATCGAGCGGGTTGTCTGTCTCCGAGAAGTCACCCTGGGTGAAGATGATCTCGTTCGATGAAGCCCGCGTGCCCAGACCGAGCTGCAGGCCGGTGGGCACGAGGGTCTGCTGGCCGGAAGCCGCTCCGGGCTGCACCACCGTCTGGTACATCAGGTCCTGGAACTGCGCGCGGCGCGATTTGAAGCCTGCGGTATTGGCGTTGGCCAGGTTGTGCGCGATATTGTCGACGTTCAACTGCTGGGCGGTCATTCCGCTGGCGGCGGTGAAAAGTGCTCTGATCATACCTTCTCCTTTGGGTCTTATACCTTGGCGACTTGCTCCACGGCGTACCGGTTCATGTCGGCGCCGATGGTGACGGCCTTTTGCAGCATTTCGAACTGGCGCATGACGCTCACCAGCCGCACGGCCGCTTCGGCGGTGCCGGTATTGGAGGACTCGAGCTTCCCCTGCGCCACGGCGCTCGTGGCGGCTCCCGGCTTCTGGGCCGGGTCGGCCAGCCGAAAATAGTTGTTACCCTGCTTGACGAGCCCGGCCATATTGGAGAAATCGGCGATTTCCAGCTTTCCGATTACATTTCCGTCCTGGCTCACGGTGCCGTCGCTCGAAATATCGGTATTGCGGTTGCTCTGCAGCACCAGCGGCTGGCCGTCAGCGCCGCGGACGGCATGACCATCCTGCGCGATGAGGCGGCCGTCGGCGGCCAGCGAGAAGCTGCCGTTACGGGTATAAAGAGGACCGCTTGGGCCGTTCACGGCGAAAAAGCCGGGTCCATTGAGCGCCAGGTCGAGCGGGTTGCCGGTATCGTGCACCACGCCCTGCGACAGATCGATCCAGGGACGTTCGATGACCGGCATGACCGGAGCGGCGTCGGAATCCTGTGCCTCCGGGGCGATATACAGGCTGTAGAATTCGCGGTCGGCTTTATAGCCGCCGGTGGACGCGTTCGCGACATTATTGGCGAGCAGTTCGAGCGACTCCATGCGGGAGCGCATGCCGCTGGCCGCGATGGCGGTGATAGGGTCCATGGCGAAAGGGAGAGAGCACGCAGGGGACCACGCGGCGGTGCGGACGCAACTGATTCAAAATCCGCGACGACCAGCCGATGAGAGCGGATGGCGGCTTCTTTGCCCGCGGCATCTTTTTGCCGCCGGACTTTCCGGCGCCAAATTTTCGGCGCGCCTTTCCGCCGCAACCGATTGAAAACGTGACGGCCGCCAATTGGCCTCGGATCTGCAAAACGATCCAGCGTGACCGCCTCCGCGCCAATGGCATCGGTTTTCGACGCATCCACGTCCGCGCCGCCGCGCGCTGCCGGCCGCCAGCCAGCCGGACGCACCCAGGATTCGCAGGCACAGCCCGGGAGCAGCGAAAAGAGCACGGGCTTTACGGCAGTTTTCGAAGACCTGGTGCAGGACGACGACTCCGACGGATCCTCCGCTTCGACGGGCGCCCCCTTCCGCGGAAAGTCCAAGGCTGGTTCCGGGAAGGGCGGAGCGGGTTCGGAAAAGTCGGACAAGGACCAGAAGGGTGAGGCCGCGCCGGGTTCGGGAACGCACGCCCTGTGGCTGGCACAAGTTCCGCTGACGTCCACCAGGCAGAGTACGGAAGATGCGTTTCCGGCGGTGCCTTCGCTTGCGGTGCACAGCGGGACGGTACCGGACGCGGAAGGCGGGAAGCGGGATGGGGAGACAGGGGCACGGGAAGTGCCTTCCCCAAAGCTGGAGCTCCCCCGCGAAGACGCGGTCTCTCAGGCAGCTTCGGCGGCGGTCGAAGACGACGCTCAGGATGAACCGGAGAAGAAAGTTGCGGAGGTCCTGCCCCGCTCGACTTCGCAGAATGCTTCCGCGGCCATTGTGTCCGCCCGGATCACGCGAGAAGCGAGATCGGCGGATACAGAACCGCCGCGGGATTCACCTGCGCCTGCCGACACGGCTCCCTCGTTCGATTCGGCCGCTTCCTCCGGGCCGCTTCTGCAAGCGCCGCACGCCCCACCGTCTCCGGGCGCGTCCGCCCGGAAGGAGGCTGCGGAACGAACTGCGAAAGAACCCGTCCCGGAGGTGCCGGGCGCGACGCCGCAAGCGGCGCAAACGCAGGCCAGCGCGCCCTCTCTTGCACCGGAACAGGCGCAGCCGAAGGATGCTTCGGCTTCGCAGGCGGATTCCGCATCTTCCGGAGCCGGGCAGGGCGATTTGGCGGCGGCCTCCAAAGGGAAGCCATCCTCGCACAAAACCGCAGGTGACGCGACGTCCATCCTGCCTGCGCCGGTGATGTCTGCGGTGCAGCCAGTGGCGCTGCCGCGCACCGAAACACCGGAGGAGCGCGCGCCGAAACCGGAGCACGCGGCCACCGCCGCGGCGGAGCCGTTTACGAGCGCCGGGAACAACCGCCTCGCGGCGGCTGCATCGGCCCAACCGGAGCTGGCATTTCGCGCCCGGCTGGTGCCTCTCGACCCGGGCGGACAGCCGGAGCAGGTCAAAACATTTCAGCCGCCGCCGGCTTCGAAGACGCCCGCCCCGGCCGCGGCTGCCGAGAGACCATCGGCGGCAGTTCCGCCCCCCGATGCCTCGCCCGCGCCCGAGGCTCAGCCCGGGAAGAGCGCCGAGCCGCAGCCGAAGTCCGAGAGCCACGCCGCGGATCCGGGGGCGGGACAGCCGCAGGCCCGGACCGAAGTTTCCACCCAGCCGGGGACGTCCCAGCCGGTGCCGGCGGCCGCCGGCGCCAATGCTGCACCCGACCCTCGGGCCACCCCCGCTCGCGCCGATCCGGCTGCCCCGGCTGCCCCGCCGCAACCGCCCCAGGCGGCCGAAGCCAGGACGGCCGCCGTGAAGGACATCCGCTTCGAAGTTCACGGACCCGATCAGCGCGTCGAGGTGCGGCTTTCCGAGCGCGCCGGGGAGGTGCGGGTCGCGGTGCGCACCCCGGATGCCGGCCTGGCCGCCGACCTCAGGGAGAATCTGCCTGCTCTTTCGTCTCGTCTCGAGCAGGCAGGCTTCCGGACCGAGGCTCTGCCCCATGAGGCAGGCACCACGGCCGCTGATGCGGGGCGCGACATGCACCATTCCGCCGAGAGCGGCAACGGGGATTCGGGCCAGGGGAGCCGCGATTCCTCAGGGGGGCAGAAAGACCAGCAGCAGCAGCGACCCCGGCTACCCGATGAGATTAGCGGTTTGAAGTCGAAAAGAAAGGATTTCGCATGGTTTCTGTCAACGCAAGCTTAGACGTTCCTTCACATCCGTCGGCGCAGCTGATGCCGCGCCGCATCACGCAGGAGAGGCAGTCCACCGAGGCGCAGGCAAGCGCTTCTTCCGGGAGCGCTTCTTCCGCGAGCGCATCGACTGCGGGCACGGCCGACGCATCCGCCTCCGACGATGGAGCCGCGGATTTTCGCGCCCTGTTTACGGGGGTGCCGACGCCCGTAACCGCGCAGCCTGCGGCACAGAACTCCGCGCCGACCGCCCAATCGGTGTTTGGGGAAACCCCATGGCTGACCAACCCCACGGGAATCGGGCCGACGGGCGCGTATTCTTATAACCCGATTTACTTTGCCACCCCGCAGACCGCCGCCAAAGTAGCCCAGATGGTCGGAGGCACGGTGGTCTCCGGCAACCAGTTCACCTCCGGGGGAGCCTTCTCCCAGCAGCAGCCGAATCAAATGGTCGAACTCTCGGACGGCCGCATGATCAACCCGGGACTGGTGGCCGCATTCTACACGCACGGCTATCCCCAGTCCTATATCGACCAGCTGATCGCCGGCGAGGTCAGCAACACCTAAAGGAGACTGAAAATGACGCCATCCGTTTCCGGCACCGGCTCTACCGGCGCCGACACATCCTCTACCACCAGCACGGCCACTCAGACCGTCGACAAGAACATGTTTCTGCAACTGCTGGTGGCCCAACTACAGAACCAGGACCCGATGAACCCCAGCGACGGCACGCAGTTTCTTTCGCAGTTGGCGCAATTCCAGCAGCTCGAGCAATCCATCAATAGCGGCCAGGACATCACCGCCATCCGCCAGGATCTCGACACCCTGGTGGGGGCGGGCAGCACCGGCAGCACCGGCACCGGCAGCACTGGCAGCGGCAGCAACGGCACCGACAGCAACAGCACGGTTTCCCAATCCTGAAGGAGAAATGAATGTTCACGTCGTTTTCGACAGCACTTTCCGCACTCAATGCCACTTCCACGGCAATCGACGTGGTTGGCAACAACCTGGCCAATCTCAACACGCCAGGGTTCAAGACCAGCGCGGTGGTGTTCCGCGATCTGGTCACCCAATCGCTGGGCGCCGGCCTGGGCGAAACCCAGGTCGGGTTCGGCACCGGCCAGCCGCTGACGGTGCGGCAGTTCACGCAGGGCGCCATTCAGACGACCTCCGGCCTGCTCGACGCGGCCATCCAGGGAGACGGCTTCTTTGTCATTAAGGACGACGCTGGCAATACGCTTTACACGCGTGCCGGAAACTTCCAGGCGGACAAATACGGAAACCTCCTTACCGACACCGGCGCGCAGGTTCAGGGTTGGACCACGATCGACCCGACCACCGGGAATGTCAACACCAACGGTCCGATCGGGAACATCATCGTGCCGGTCGGGTCGCTTAAAGCGCCGACGCCCACCACGCAATTCACCATGGACGTCAACCTGAACTCGTCGGCGGCGGCGGATTCCACCTCGGCCTTTTCCACTCCGATTACGGTGTACGACAGTCTGGGAACCTCCCACGTGCTGACCGTCAATTTCCAAAAGACGGCGGCCAACCAGTGGAGTTACGACGTCACGATCCCGGGCGAGGACGTTTCGGGCGGCACCGCCGGGGCCCCATTCGATACCGGAGCCACCGGAACCCTGACTTTCGACAGCAGCGGGCAATTGACGGATCCGCCGAACGGCACGCCCATTGCCATTAACATTTCGGGTCTGGCTGATGGCGCGGTGGACATGGGTGTGTCCTGGAATCCGTACACGACCGCCGGGGTCGGGCGGATCACCCAATTCGGGCAGCCGTCGGCGCCTTCGGCCAGCACTCAGAATGGCTCGGCGGCGGCGCAACTGGTGCATGTGGGTTTGGCCGACGGCGGGCAGATCCTGGCGCAGTATTCAAACGGCGACCAGGTGGTGGTGGGGCAGGTGGCGCTGGCGTCGATCCGCAATGCCGATACGCTGATTGCCGAGGGCAACAACAACTTCCAGCTCAGCGCCCGCACTTCCACGCCGTCGATCGGTTTGCCCGGCACGGGTGGCCGGGGCACGATCGCGGGAGGCTCGATCGAGGCTTCGACGGTGGATATCGCGCGGGAGTTCACCAACCTGATCGTGTACCAGCGCGGCTACGAGGCCAACTCCAGGGTGGTCACCACGGCCGACACGTTGAGCCAGGACACTATCAACTTAATCCGCTAGGCAGCCGATGACTCCTCAGGAAGAGATAGCGACGTTGGCTGAAGTGCCGGTCGAGATCGAGGTCGAACTCGACCGGCGGATTATGCCGACCCGCGAGGTCCTGTGCCTCGAAGAGGGCGGTGTCATCCGCACCGGGCGTTCGGCCGGCGAGAACATCGACATCTACATCGGCGGCGTGCTGTGCGGCTCCGGTGAGATCGTGGTGATCGAAAACGCGCTGGGCGTCCGGATCACCGACTTCCGCGACGAGTCTTAAAGGAGCACTGGACCGAATGGAATTCGTTTCGCAGATCGCGGCCGTGGCTGGCGTGCTGGGGCTGCTGGCGGCAAGCCTGTGGTGGCTCCGCCGGCGCGGCTTCGGCGCCATACCGCCGGTGGGCCGCGGGGCCGCGCGGCGTATGGAGTGCCTGGAGCGGCTGCCGCTCGGGCCGCAGCACACGCTGCACCTGATTCGGCTGGGAGAAAAGGCGCTGCTGGTGGCGAGCTCGCCCTCGGGCTGCGCACTCCTGGAGTCGCTGCCCTGCCGCAACGTGGGCGGGCGGCGGGAGGCCATTTCGTGAGGGCGGCGTGCTGGCTGTTGCTCCTGGGCGTGGCGCCGGTGCGGGGGGCGGACACGGGTCCCCTTTCGCTATTGGGCATCTCGCCGGCCAAAAACGGCACTGGGTTGAGCGTTCCGATGCAGATCGTCATCCTGCTGACGCTGGCGACGGTGCTGCCGGCGGCGGTGATGTGCATCACGCCGTTTCTAAGGATCACGGTGGTGCTGCACTTCCTCCGGCAGGCGCTGGGGACGCAGACGGCTCCCTCCAACCAGGTGCTGTTGGGGCTGGCGCTGTTCCTGACGACCGTTGTCATGCAGCCGGTCGCGGCGGACATGTACCACCAGGGGTGGGAGCCCATGGAAAACGGGCAACTCTCCGCCCAACAGGCGGCGGAGGCGGCGGCCAAGCCGCTGCGGGCTTTTCTCGTGCGGTTCGCGCGGGAAAAGGATATCCGGCTGTTCGTCGAACTGTCGCGCCTGCCGGCGCCGCGAACGCCGGCGGATCTCGACCTGAGAGTCTTGATCCCGGCCTACATCCTTTCCGAACTGAAAACCGGTTTCCAGATCGGCGCGGTGCTGTTTCTGCCGTTCCTGGTGATTGACCTGGTGGTGGCCTCGGTCACGCTCTCGGTGGGGATGGTGCAACTCCCGCCGATCATGATTTCCGCGCCCTTCAAGATTCTTCTGTTCGTGCTGGTGGATGGCTGGAACCTGGTGGTGGGGTCGCTCATGAAGAGCTTCTACGTATGACGCCCGAATCGGTCGTGCAAATCATCCGCGACGCCCTGATGGCCACGTTCTGGCTGGCGGCGCCGCTGCTCGCGATCGGCTTTGTGGCGGGTATCCTGACGAGCCTGGTGCAGATCGCGACTTCGATTCAGGACAACGCCGTGAGCTCGATTCCGCGCCTGGTGGCGTTCCTGGCCGGCTTCCTTTTGCTGATGCCTTGGATGCTGCAGAAGACCATGGCCTACACCACGGGGCTGTTCGGAGACCTGACGCGCTATGCCCGCTGAGGTCACCATTTCGATCGGGCTGCTCTACAGTTTCCTGCTGGTGCTGGCGCGCGTGGGCGGCGCTCTGATCTTCGTGCCCCTTCCGGGGGTGAATGCTTCCCCGCAGGCGGTGCGCGCCGCGCTGGCGGCAGGCTTTACGCTGGCGCTGTTCGCGCGTTGGCCGGTGGTCGATCCGGCCGCGGTGGGACCGCTTACGATGGCGGGCTGGGCACTGGCGGAAGCCGCCGTCGGGATGGCGATCGGGGTTCCGGTGGCCATCGTCCTCGAAGTCTTCATCCTGGCCGCGCAAGTTCTGGGGCTGCAGGCCGGATACGCTTACGCCTCCACCATCGATCCGAACACGGACGCCGATTCGGGCATACTGCTGGTCTTCGCGCAGCTGATGGGCGGGCTGCTGTTTTTCGCGCTCGGGCTGGACCGGGAGATTCTGCGGTTGTTTGCCGAGAGCCTCTCCAGGGTTCCGCCCGGCCAATACCACCCGAACGTGGCACAGGCGCAAGCCGTGATCGGGCTGGGGGCGAGTCTGTTCGCGGTGGGTGTGCGGATGGCCCTGCCCGTCGTAGCGCTGCTCATGCTGGTGGACGTGGCTCTGGCGCTGCTCGGAAGGTTGAACCAACAACTCCAACTGTTGACGCTGGCGTTTCCAGTCAAGATGCTGACGGCGCTGGTCATGCTGAGCGCGGTGGCGGCGCTGTTCCCGCGCATCCTCATGCAACTGGCCGGGAACGCGTTTATCGTGATGCACAAGGCGCTGGGGATATGAGGCGCGATGGCGGACCGTTCCGGCAAAAACGAAGAGCCGACACAGCGGCGGCTCGAGAAGGCGCGGCGCGAGGGGCAATTTCCGCAGGCCAAAGACTTCGTGGCCTCCTTGCAGTTCCTGGTGTTGTTGGAACTGCTGGCATGGGGCGGCGCAGCCTGGTTCCGGCAGTTTCGCAGCACCACGCGGTTGGTGCTGGCGCTGGCCTTCCGTGGCGAGATCGGGACGGCGGATCTTTCCAGCCTGGCCTGGCAGCTCTTCTGGCGCCACTTTCTGCCGCTGGCCGCCGCCGGATTGGGAGTCGTGGCCGCTACTTTGGCGCTGCGGCTGGTCACGACACGCTTCGGGATCAGTTTCAAGAAGCTGGTGCCGGACGGGGAACGGTTCAACCCGTTCTCGCGAATCCGCGACCTGCCGAAACAGAATCTGCCCTCGATGTTCCAGGCTCTCCTGCTACTGCCTCTGTTCCTGTGGGCGGTTTACGTGGTGGCGGGAGAGAGATGGGACGAGTTCCTGACTTTGCCGCTCGAGAGCGTAGAGACCGGCTGCGCGCACGTGGGCACTTCGCTGATGGAACTGTTCTGGAAGGCGGCGGCCCTGTTTCTGGTGTTCGGCGCGGTCGACCTGTTCCGCCAGTTGCGGCGTTACAAGCAGGACCTGCGCATGAGCAAGCAGGAAATCAAGGAAGAGGTAAAAGACCAGGAAGGCAATCCGCAGATGAAGGCGCGCATCCGCCGGCTGCAGCGCGACCGCGCGCGGCGGCAGATGATGAAAGACGTTCCCAAGGCCACCGCGGTGATCGTCAACCCGACCCACTTCGCGGTGGCCATCCGCTACCAGATGGACAGCATGGCGGCGCCCTCGGTGGTGGCCAAGGGCAAGAACTACCTGGCTCTGCGCATCCGCCAGAAGGCGGTAGAGAACCAGGTCCCGATTGTCGAAAACCCGCCGCTGGCGCAGGCGCTCTACAAATCGGTGGAAGTCGGGCAGGAGATTCCGCCGCAGCTGTACCGCGCGGTGGCCGAGATCCTGGCATACATCTTCAAACTCATGAACGGGAGGCTGCCGGGCTGATCCGATGACACCTTCGAAGACACTCGCGGAACCGGGCTTGCCGAAATGGCTCCAGGCGCTGCCGCTCACGACGCTGGGTGAGATGGCCGTGCCGCTGGCGGTGCTGGGCATCGTCATCGCGCTGATCACGCCGCTGCCGAGCTTCGTGCTGGATCTGCTGATCGCCACCGACATCCTGCTCTCGGTCATGGTGCTGATGGTGTCGCTTTACCTGGTGCGGCCGGTGGAGTTCACGTCGTTCCCGACCACGCTGCTGCTGCTGACGCTTTTCCGGCTGGCGCTGAATATCTCCTCCTCGCGGCTGATCCTGCTGAACGGCAACACCGGCACGTCGGCGGCGGGCGAGGTGATCGGGGCATTCGGCAGTTTCGTGGTGGGCGGCAATTACATCATCGGCGCCGTGATTTTCCTGGTGCTGATCGCCATCCAATACGTGGTGATCAACCACGGCGCGGTGCGCATTTCCGAAGTGACGGCGCGCTTCACGCTGGACGCGCTGCCGGGCAAGCAGATGTCCATCGATTCGGACCTGAACGCCGGGCTGATCGACGAGGCCGAAGCCAAGCGGCGGCGCAAGCAACTGTCGACCGAAGCCGAGTTCTACGGCGCGATGGACGGCGCTTCGCGGTTCACGCAGCGCGATGCGGTGGCCAGCATCCTGATCACCGGGATCAACATCGTGGCCGGCTTCCTGATCGGCGTACTGCAGCACGGCATGGATCTCATGCAAGGCGCTGCAGACCTACACGGTGCTGACCATCGGCGACGGCCTGGTGACGGTGATCCCCGCGCTGATGATTTCGATTTCGGGGGGCCTGATCGTCACGCGGGCGAGCTCGGAAGCGCGGCTGGGCGCGGAATTCCGCAAGCAGATCTTCGGCAGTTCGCAGCCGCTGATGCTGGCGGCGGGGGTGTTGTGCGCGCTGGCGCTGCTGCCTTCCATGCCCAAACTGCCGTTCCTGCTGATGGGTGGGGTGGCCGGCACGCTGGGCTGGGGGCTCCGCCGGCGCGAGGTGCGGGCTTCGACCGAGGCAGTGACCGAGGCCAAGCCGGCGGCGGCCAAAGAGAATCTGGAATCGCTCTTGCGGGTCGAGCCGCTGGCCATCGAAGTGGGGCTGGGGCTGGTAAATCTGGTCGAGGGCGGGCAGGAATCCGCGCTGCTGCGCCGGATCGCGGCGATCCGCCGCCAACTGGCCACGGATCTGGGCTACATGCTTCCGCCGGTTCGGGTGACGGACAACCTCTCGCTGCGCAGCCGGGAATACGTGATTTCGCTCAAAGGCGTGGAGATCGCGCGTTACGAGCTGCCGCAGGGCTGCGAACTCGCGATTCCCATGGGGGGCGCGGAAAGCCCGGGAGAAGGGCAGCCGACGCGCGAACCGGCCTTCGGAATGAAAGCGGTATGGATGCCGGCGGAGCGCGCCGAGCGGGCGCGGCACGCAGGCTACACGGTGGTGGATCCGGTCAGCGTGCTCGGCACGCATCTTTCGGAGCTGATCCGGAGGCACGCGCACGAGCTGTTTTCGCGCCAGGATGCCAAGCGGCTGCTCGACCGGGTGGCGGTGGAACACGCCAAGGTCGTGGAGGACCTGGTTCCCAAGCTGCTGCCGCTGGCCACGGTGCAGAGCGTGCTGCAGAACCTGCTGCGCGAGCGCGTCTCGATTCGCGACGCCGTCACGATTCTCGAAGCCCTGGGCGAGGCTGCGGCTTCCACGCGCAATCCCGTGCTGCTGACCGAATACGTGCGCCAGGCGATGCGCCGCGCGGTGGTAAAGCCTTACCTGAATCGCGCCGGGCGATCTGCCGGCCTGGTTTCTCGATCCGCCGCTCGAGCAGGCCGTGGAGCGGGCCGTGGAGCACGGGGAACAGAACAGTCACCTGGCGCTCGCGCCGCAGGCCATTCGCGACCTGCTGAACCGGATTTCGAGCCGCGTCCCGTCGCCCGAGACCCCGGTGGTGGCGATTACCTCCTCCGCGGCGCGCTATTTCCTGCGGCAGATTGTGGAGCCGGTTTTGCCCAACCTGTTTTTCCTGGCGCACAACGAAATTCCGGCGGGCCTGCGGGTGCAGTCGTTGGGGAACATTTCTTAGCGGCAAGGATCGTCGGGGAGGCGCGGCCCTACAGCAAAAGGCCGGTTTGGACGATCAATACGACGTGCCGCTGCGGATGAGCGAATGAGAATCAAATCGTATTTCTGTCGAACGGTGGAAGACGCGATGGCGCAGGCGAGCCAGGAGCTCGGCCCGGAGGCCATCCTGGTGAACAGCCGGAAGGCGCCGGCCGAAGCGCGGCACCTCGGAGAGTACGAAGTCGTCTTCGCGACGGAGGGCACCGGCGAGCTTCCCGCTGATTTCAGCGCGGCAGGCGCGTCCCCGCTCCAGGCCGGCGCACCCGTCTCCGACCGGCTGACAGCCGAGGTGGCCGATCTGAAGAAAGAGCTCGAAGGCATGCGCCGCACCCTGCTGCGGACCGCCATCCCGCCAGCGTCCTGGATGGGAGCGTCTCCCGATCTCCCGGATGCCTATGCCGCCCTGATTGCGGCGGAGATCCCGGCGGAACTGGCGCGGGAGATCGTTCAGGCGGCGGAACGGCGTGCAGCCGGCTCTCGGGGCAACTCCAGGGCCGGGATATCCGAACCAGCCGAACTGCGGCATGCCGTGGTGGAGGAGTTGGAATCGCGGGTCGTCGCGCAGCCGGCACTTGGCCGGGGGAAGCACGGCCGCGCATTACCGCGCTGGTAGGACCTCCCGGAAGCGGGAAGACCACCACCCTGGTCAAACTCGCGGTGAACTATGGGCTGGCCAGCCGGCGCCCGGTCCTGCTCCTGTCGATGGACACGTACCGGGTGGCCGCCGCCGAGCAGCTCCGTTCTTACGCGGCGATTCTGGGGGTCGGGTTCCAGGTGCTCGAGACGCTCTCGGCGCTTGCGCAGGCCATCGAGGAGAGCCGCGGCAAAGACCTCATCCTGATCGACACCCCGGGGTTCGGTTTCGGCGATATGGATGCGGCCGGGCCGCTCGCACGGTTTCTGTCGAGCCGATCCGACATCGACACGCAGCTGGTTCTGCCGGCCTCGATGAAACCGGGAGATATGACGCGGGTGGCGGAAGCTTTCGAAGCCTTCGGGCCGCAGCGCCTGCTCTTCACCAAGCTCGATGAGACCGGGTCTTTCGGTCCGATTCTGGCGGAAGCCGCTCGGTCGGGCAAACCACTTTCGTTTTTCACAACCGGCCAAAGGATCCCGGAGGATCTGGATGCCGCCAGCCGGAGCCGGCTGGTCGAACTGGTGCTGGCCGGGCACGGGGTTCCGGCGCGCACCGCGGCTTGAGGGAGCTACCGGGTGAATGGGACACGGATATGTACGTCTACGCGACGCAGCCGGCAATGAGCGACAGTGAACGGGAGCGGCTGATCCTGGAGCATCTGCCGCAGGTGCGCCTGATCGCGCGCCGCATTCAGGAACGCCTGCCGGAAAGCGTGAGCCTGGAGGATCTGGTGTCTACCGGGGTAATCGGGCTCATTTCCGCGATCGACAACTTTGACGCCGGCCACAACGTCAAACTAAAGACTTACGCGGAGTACAAAATCCGCGGAGCGATTCTCGACAGTTTGCGGGGGTTGGATTGGGCGCCGCGGCAGAAGCGGCGGCAATCCAAGCAGATCGAGGCTGCCATCGCCGCCGTGGAACAGCGCGCCCAGCGTTCCCCCACGGAAGAGGAAATCGCCGCCGAGCTCGCCATTTCGCTCGAGGAATATCACGAGTGGCTGGTCGAAATCCGCGGGTTGAACGTGGCCAGCCTGGAGTACTCGGGGACGGAGCAGGGGCGGGACCTTCTGCACTACCTCCCCGATGAAAGCGAGAACCTGCCCTCGGCCATTCTGGAGCGATCGGAGCTGGAGCGCCTGCTGGCGGAGGGGATCGACGGCATTCCCGCGATCGAGCGCACGGTCCTGAGCCTGTACTACAAGGAAGAGTTGACGCTGCGGGAAATCGCCTCCGTGGTGAACCTGCATGAATCCCGGATTTCGCAGTTGAAATCGCAGGCGATTCTGCGGCTGCGCAGCCATCTTGCCGCGCAGTGGCCAAGTTCGAAGGGAGTGGCGCTCGCATGAATCCCGGAATGGACGCCCACAAGCCGCTCGACGAAGAACCGAAGCTGCGGCAGGTGGTGGACGCGTGGGCCGGTGGCCTCGGACAGGTCCTCGAGTCCATGGCGGACCAGAAGCCGGAGATCAACTGGAGGCCGGCCGCCGGGCCAATCGAGGAAATTGGCGGTCCCGCCGGCCCGGGCGCGGAAGCGGAGATTTTGTGGTGGGAGCAGCCTTTCCAGCGGATGCCGGAGGCCATGTTGTGGGTCGGAACCCCGCGTGCCGCGTGGGAGTATATCGGCGGCCTCACACTGAGAGCGGCGGGTCTCGAAACCATCGAGCTCGGAGAAGCCCGCAACACCTGGTTCGAGATACTCGGGCAGTCTCTTTCGGTCATGGCCCGGGCGATCGGCGCGGAAATGGGGCGGGAGGTCAACTGCGATGCGGGCGTGGAAAGAGCTCCGGATCCGTCGGCCAGGCAGTGGGGCCTGCTGACGCTCAGCCTGCCGGAAGCGACGCTGGCTCCGCTGCTGTTCACGCTCAGCCCAAAACTGCGGGAACTAATCACGAACCCGCCCGAAGCTCCGGCGGAGGCGCCCGTGCCCGCGGTGCTCGAGCCCGTTCCGCCGCCGCGCGAGCCTCTCCCCAATTCCCGCACCATGGAGCTGCTGCTGGATGTCGACCTGCCGGTCAGCATTTCGTTTGGGAAGGCGCTCCTGCCCCTCAAAGACGTCCTGAAGCTCACGACCGGTTCCATCGTGGAGCTGAACCGCGGGGTGAACGATCATGTGGAGGTGATGGTGAACCACAGCCTGATCGCCCGCGGAGAGGTGGTGGTGGTGGAGGGGAACTATGGCGTGAGAATCCAGGAGATCGCCAGCCGGCAGGACCGCCTCCGGAGCATCTCATGATCAATATTCTGGCGTGGGCAGTTCTCTGTGGAGCGGCACTGGGATCGATCGCCCTCAGTCTTCTGGTTCTGTGGCGCACCCGCCTGCTGCTGGCCGCCGCCCGGAAGCATTCCGACTCGGCCCGGCAGGAGAACGAAGCCGCATTGGAGGCACTCCGGGAGCGGATCGAGGGACTGTGCGGACAGATCAACGATTTGCGCCGCGAGCCGGCTGCCACCGGTAACGTCCTGAGACCTGGTCTCAATCTGAGCAAGCGGTCGCAAGCCCTGCGCATGCACCGGCGAGGCGATCGCCCGGAGGAGATCGCCACGGCCCTGGATATTCCGATGCAGGAGGTGGATCTTCTGGTGAAGGTGCACCGCATCGTGATGAGCAGTTTCTAGGCCCCACTAAGTGCTGCCCACTAAATTTTGTTGACAAGTGCGACCACCTGGCCGTACAATTTGCCCCATACTCAACGCCCGCCTTCCACCTATGGGGCGAGGCTTTGGCCTACATAACGATGAGGAGGAGGGGCAATGCATCTTGTCAAGTGGAGATTCTCTTCACTTATTTCGGGAATGGCACTGGCTGCGAGTCTGCTCGGGGTCGGAGTGCCTGCCTGGTCACAAACAGCATCCACGGGAGCAGTTTCCGGACAGGTGATGGATCAGCAGAACGCCGTCATCGCCGGAGCGGAAGTGAAGCTCACGGATGTTTCCACCAACATCGCGCTGACGACCTTGAGCAATGATACCGGGCGCTACACGTTCGTAAGCGTTCCGCCCGGCACCTACAACATCTCCGTGAGCAAAGCAGGGTTTTCCGTCTATAAGGTCAGCCAGCAACACGTACAGGTCGGCCTGGTATTGACGATCAATGCGAAACTGGAGGTCGGCTCGACCGCCACGACCGTCGAAGTAGTTTCGTCGGCGGGCGCAGAATTACAGACTACGAATGCTACGGTCGGGACCACCATCACGGGCCCATCGTTGGTGGAACTGCCGAACATGGGCCGCGACGCATCCACCTTCGCCATCTTCCAGCCCGGCGTGACCCCCGAGGGCAGCGTCGCCGGGGCGATGTACGACCAGAACACCTTCCAACTCGATGGGGGCAATAACTCCAACGATATGGACGGCAGCATGCGGGATTATACCGGAAGCTTCGCCAGCAATGGAGCTCCCTCCGGCGTGTTGCCTACACCCGTCGAGAGCGTCGAGGAGTTCAAGGTGGCAACCAGCGGACAGACCGCGGATTTCAACGGTTCGTCCGGGAGCCAGGTGCAGATGGTGACCAAGCGCGGCACCAGCAGCATTCACGGGTCGGCTTACGAATATTACTTTGCGAGCGACGTGGGCGCGGCGAACTCGTGGGACAACAACCATACGGCTTCCGGGTCTCTGGGGTATACGCCGCTGCCGATCACTCACAACAATCGCTTTGGAACGGCGATCGGCGGGCCGATTGTCCCCAAGAATTTCCCGGGCGGCAAGTGGTTCGGTTTTTTCAATTTTGAGGGCTACCGTTACCCTAAATCGGCGGTCTACAACAGGGCAGTGCCCACTGCGACGATGCGCGCCGGCGTCATCTTTATCAATGGGAATTCCGGGATCGTAGTGGGTTGATGCCGCCGGTCGGCTCCATGCGACAATGCCGTCGATGCAGGATCACGAACTCTATCGGCGCATTCTCGGGATCGAGGCTCCCTGGTTTGTGGACTCGGTGGACCTGAAGTTGGAGGCTGGCGAGATCCATGTTTATCTGCGGCACCACGAGATGATCGACTGGCCCTGTCCGGAATGTGGCGCGAGTTGCAAGCTCTACGATCACCAGCCGGAGAGGCGCTGGCGGCATCTGGACACTTGCCAATACCAGACGATCCTGCACGCCGAGCCGCCGCGCGCCGAATGTCGTGAGCACGGTGTCAAGGTAGTCAAGCTTCCCTGGGCGGAACCGTCGAGTCGCTTTACGGCGCTGTTCGAGGCGCTGGCGATCGAGTGGTTGAAGGCGGCGAGCCAGAAGGCCGTCGCCGGATTATTGCAACTGAGTTGGGATGAGATCCACGGCATCATGGAACGTGCGGTGCAACGTGGTTTGGGGCGGCGCCAAGCGGAACTGGTGAGCGAAATCGGCGTGGATGAGAAGGCGTTTCGGAAAGGACACAGCTACCTGACTCTGGTGAATGATCTGATCCGAGGGCGCGTGCTGTACGTGGCCGAAGATCGGAAGCAGAGCAGCTTGGACGGGTTTTGGGAAACGCTGACGGCTGAGCAAATCAGCGGTATTCGAGCCGTGGCGATGGACATGTGGGACCCATACATCGCCTCGGTGCGGGAGCACATGCCTGAAGCGGACGGCAAGATCGTGTTCGACAAGTTCCATGTCGCCAAACATCTGGGCGATGCCGTGGACAAGGTGCGACGGAAAGAACACAAAAGCTTGAAGGCTGCCGGAGATGACCGCTTGGCCGGGACACGCTATGACTGGCTGCGGAACCCAGCAAAGATGGAACCGGAGGACCGCAAGGAATTCGCCGGACTGCGAAACAGCGAATTGAAAACGGCACGTGCCTGGGCGCTGAAGGAGACCGCCATGGCGCTATACGATTACATCTACGAACGGCCGGCGAGGAAGCATTTCCGCTGGTGGCACGGGTGGGCGGTACGGAGTCGACTGAAACCGATGATCGAAGTGGCACGAATGCTCAAGCGACGCTTCGAGAACATCATTACGTATCTCCGGCACCGCATCACGAACGCGAGTAGCGAATCGATCAATGCCAAAATTCAATGGGTGAAGTACACGGCGCGGGGGTTCCGCAACCGGCAGAACTTTGTCCATGCCATCTACTTCCACTGTGGCGGTCTCGACCTGGCCCCTGAGGCCACTAAATAGCCGGAAGCGCCTTATCAATGAAGGATCGGCCGGGTACGTGCCTTACAACCTGAACAACGCCCCGGTCACGGTGAACGGCGTCACTTACAACCGGCGGTTTGCCCGAACGGGTCATGCGATCCCCGCGGTCTCGGTTTGAATTCGCAGGTATCTCAGCTTTGGCAGAAGTATATGCCGCTGCCCAACACGACCACCGGCGGCGATCACTACAATACGCTGAATTACCAGGGCGTTGTATCCGAGCCCCTCACGTCTAACCAGTACACCGCGCGCATCGACCATGATTTCAACGATAAGTGGCGGTTCATGTCGAGCTATCGCGATTTCAAGCTGGTGAGCCTGGGAACGCAGCAGGTGGATATCGGGGGCGCACTGGCCGGCGATACTCTGGGCACGCCCGCCGCAAGGGCGGTCCGGCCGCAACAACCCAGCTTGTGGGTGGCCGGCCTGACCACCAACATCTCGCCCACCACCACGAATGATTTCCGCTTCAGCTATCTGCGGAATTTCTGGCAGTGGGGTACTTCCGCCGCGCCCCCTCAATTGCCGGGGCTGGGCGGCGCTCTCGAAATCGGCGGGGAGTCGTCCAGTGCCCTGATTCCCTATAACGTAAACACCCAGAATGTCCGCCAGCGCTTTTGGGACGGTCAGGATAAAATGCTTCGCGACGACGTGACTAAGATCCGGGGCAACCACCTGATTACCTTCGGCGGCATGTATGAACGTAATTTCGATTATCACCTGCGCAACGATAACGGCCAGGGCATCATGAACGCGCCCGTGTACCAGATCACCAGCGGCGGCGGCATGACTTATCCCTCCGCGTATCGCCCGGCTGGCGTTCCCACCAGCCAGATCAGCACCTATAACAAGCTGTACTCGGAAGTGCTGGGAATTGTGAATCAGTCGCAGGACCTCTTCACGCGCAGCGGGCAGCAACTTACACTGCAGCCGCCGGGTTCGTTTATGTATGACCAGAGCACCATTCCGTCATACAACATCTATTTCACGGATACCTGGCACATGAAGCCAAGCGTCACTCTATCTTACGGCGTGGGCTATACGGTGGAAATGCCGCCCTACGAACAGAACGGGAAACAGGTGGAGCTGACGGACACCAGCGGGCATCCGCTCAACGTCACCGATTACCTGAACGCTCGCCAGGCGGCCGCCCTGAAGGGGCAGGTTTACAATCCGACGGTGGCTTGGGCGACAGTCAGGAACGTGACCGGCGCCAGCACCAAGTATCCCTACAATCCCTTTTACGGCGGCGTGAGCCCGCACCTCGCGGTGGCCTGGAATCCCAGCTTCAACAACGGACTCTTGGGCGACCTGATGGGGAACGGGAAGACCGTGATCCGCGCCGGCTACAGCCGGGTGTTCAGCCGTTTGAACGGCGTCGGCCTGGTGCTGGTTCCGCTGCTGGGCACCGGCCTGGGCCAGGCGGTATCCTGTTATCCGAGCAGCACCGGCCAGTGCCTGGGGAACGGGGCCCTCGATCCGACCACGGGGTTCCGCATCGGTACGGACGGCATGAGCGCCCCGCTTCCAGGGCTCTCCCAGACGCTGCCACAGCCCTATGTGCCGGGCATCGGCGGGAACGCGGCGTCGGGCTCAGGCTCCGTGCTTGACCCGAATTTCCGGCCCGCGCGCACGGACAATTTCAACCTCAGCATCCAGCGCGAACTGTCCTCGCACGCCATTCTGGAGGTCGGCTACATTGGCCGCCTCATCCGGAACGAATGGCAGCAGGTCGACATAGACGCGGTTCCCTATATGACCACGCTGGGCGGCCAGAGTTTCGCCCAGGCGTTCGCTCAGACTTACTTCGCGGTTGCGGCGGCCGGCAGCGGTACGGTCAATGTCGCGCCTCAAGCGTTCTTCGAGAATGCCTTAGGCGGCCCCAATTCGTCGTTCTGCCGGGGATATGCAAGCTGCACGGCGGCGGTGGCGAACAACGGGACGATGAACGGCATGATCTCGAACAACCAGGTGTATCAGCTGTGGTCTGCGCTGAACGGAGCTTCCTCGTGGACCTTGGGCCGAACCATGCCCAGCAGCCCCTCCTCGGCGATTCCGGCCGGCCAGCTTTCGGCGGTGTATTACAACACGTCGGTGGGCTTCGGCAATTACAACGCGGCGTACGTCTCGCTTACCATGCACGACTGGCACGGGTTGACCGCGCGCTCGAATTTTACCTGGGCTCGCGCGCTCGGCACCGGCAACTCTTCGCAGGCCACGAGTTCGTATAGCGTGCTCGATCCCTGGAACATTCAGGCCAACTATGGGCCGCAGTTCTTCGACTATAAGTTCATCTACAACATGACGATGTTGTGGCAGGACCCATTCTTCCGATCGCAAAGGGGCTTGGTGGGCCACCTGTTAGGAGGATGGTCGATCGCGCCTATCTTCACGGCAAAGAGCGGACAGCCGCTGGGCATCTTCAATTACAACGGCGGCTGTGAATCGTTCGGCGAGATGAACTGCAACACCGGCAGCACGAACGCGAACAATTCACTGGTAGCGGACGGCGCGGTGCTGGCAGCCCCGTACACCGGCGGCAACAGCGCGCTGTACGGTGTCAACGTAGCGAACTCTTCGAGCGGCGCGGGCGTCAATTCGAACCCGAGCAACGGCGGCAACGGCATCAACATGTTCGCGAATCCGGACCAGGTCTACAAGGAGTTCCGGCCGTGCGTCCTGGGGTACGACACTAGTTGCGGCGGCGGAGGCGTGGTCCGAGGCATGCCGACCTGGAACCTGGACGCCACCGTCTCCAAGGACATCGGCATCTGGAAGGAAGGGCGCGTAGGCGCCACCCTGATGTTCCAATTCACGAATCTGCTGAATCACACTCAATTGGGCGACCCCTACCTGGACATCAGCGACCCCGCCAATTTCGGCGTGTTTGGCTCTAACAACCCGTATTACACACCTGGACAGCAAAACACGCCGCGCCAGATGCAGTTCGGGCTTCGGATCCACTTCTAAGTAGGGAAGGGGCCGGAGTTTCTCAGGCCCCTTTCTGCACGAACAGGCGGGAGGCCTATCCTACTTACTGAACTCCCCCGGCCAGGTATAGATCGGAGCGAGACGTCGAGTAATTGTAGGCATAGGCCCGGCCATCGGGGGTGAGCTTCAGGTTCGATACCTCATCCACCATCACGGCCGGGCGGATCTGCTTCCACGGTGTGCGGGCTCCGGTTGCAACGTCGATCAGCGACACCATAAAGAGGCGGTTCTCGTCGTGGTGCATTACGACGTAAATGGACTTCCCGTCCTGGCTCCAACCCACGGGCAGATCGTGATGAGTTAATCCGGGGATGGGGCGGCAGCCGCCGTTGGCGACGGCACAAACCAGCCACCCGAGCGAAGGGCTGGCCGCGGCAAAGCGCTGACCACCGGGAGCGACCAGCGGCAGGCTGTCCCGCATGTCGTCCGGGGAAACCGGTCGCAGCGAATTGGCCGGCCGGTTCCACAAATAGAGTTGCCATTTCCCGGTTTTGGAAGGGCCGCCCACCAGATAGTTGCCGTCTCCGGGCAGCCACGCCGTAACGACGCCCATCTTCGAGGGCAGTTGCGGAAACGAAAGCGGCACGGTCTCGCCGGGGCCGGTCGGCATGAGTTCGTACATCCGCGTGAGATCTTCTCGAGACGAGTAACCCGTGACCCACTTGCCGTCCGGGGAGACGGCAAAAGCATAGCCGTCGCCCAGGCGAACTGGCGGCGAACCGTCGGTGAGCCTCCAATAAATGCTGCCCTTCGGACCGCCGCTTTCGCCCAGGACGTCGACCAGGATGACGCGGCCATCGGGCGTCATGTCGCGCAGCAGGCTGGATTCGAGCGAGGAAAGATCGCGCTCGACGCTTTCGCCGGGCGCGAGGGCCCGGATGCCCATGCGGCCGCTGTCTGTCGCGAGCAGCACATGGCCGCCGGCGCCGATATCGTACAGGCTGATGCGAGCCGGAAACCGCGCCACCACCCGCAGCTTGCCGCTCAGATCGATGGCCAGAATCGTGTTCCGCGCGTTCTCGTCGAAAGAGCGGAACCAGATCTCCCGGCCGTCGCGCGTCCAGCAGAGGTCGGGCGATCCGGGCTGTGAGGTCTGGCCCGAGACGACCCCGAGCATTTGCACCTTGCCGGTTCGGTCCACGGTGGCGATCCGGATCGCGGAGCCGTGGTCGTAGCTGGCGAACGCCACGCGCCGGCCGTCCGGGGAGACGCGGATTTCCGGCCGCAGCCACTCGCTCTGGTAGAGAACCTTACCGATGGGGTATTCGATGCGCCCGACTCCGCCGATCCGGCGCATCACCGCCATCTCGGAGCCGTCGGGCGACCAATCCGCGAACAGCACGTTATCCAGCAGGCCACGTGATTGACCGCCGGCCAGAGAGGTGCGGGAGAGCGTCCCCGAACCGTCGGGGTTGAACGGGCCCACAAGGAGTGCCAGGTCGGACAGGGAGGATACCGCGAGCAGGCGGCTGTCCGGCGGCGCATTCAGGTCGCGCGCCTCGGGGCTGCCGGTGGTACCGAGGTAGAGACGCGGCACGCCGCCATCCCAGGCAGCCGCATAGATCACGCTGCGGCCGTCGGGCATCAGGCGGGCGGCTGTGATACGCCCCTCGCGGAACGTGAGGCGGTGGAATTGGGGCGGCGGCGCCGCCGGGAGCCGTCCCCGGACCCAATACCCGCCGGCAAACAGGAGCACCGCCGCCGCCGCGACCAGCGCCGGCTTCCGCCACGCGCGGCTTGGAGGGGGCGGCGGGAGCGCCGCCGATTGGGCGGTCGAGGCGTGGGAGATGGATTGCAGGGCGAATGCCAGATCGGCCGCCGATTGGAATCGCCGCGAAGGCTGCTTCTCGAGACAGCGCCGCACGATGGCATCGACCAGCGGAGGCAGCGGGACACCGGCGCCCGCGAGTTCCGGTGGCTCCTCGCGCAAGATGGCGCTCATCACGTCGGCCGCCGATTTGCCGCCAAAGGCGCGCTTCCCGGCGGCCAGTTCATAGAGCACGCAGCCGAAACTGAAGATGTCGGAGCGCGCATCCACCGGCTCGCCGCGCGCCTGTTCCGGCGACATGTACCCCACGGTCCCGAGCACCATTCCGGGATGAGACATGGCGAGCGTCGCGCCTTCTTCACCGGAGGCCGCGGCCAGGTTCTGTTTCGCCAGCCCGAAATCCAGGAGCTTCACTCGGCCTTCCCGCGAGACCATGATGTTTTCGGGCTTCAGGTCGCGATGAACGATCCCCAGGGCGTGCGCCGCGGCCATCCCTTCCGCTGTCTGATTCGCCACGTCGAGCAGGCTGCGCAGCGCGAGCGGCCCGCGCCCGATGACGGCGCGCAGCGACTCGCCCTCCACCAACTCCGAGACGATGTAGGATTGCCCGTTGTTCCGGCCGACATCGTAAACCGCGACGATGTTGGGATGATTGAGCGCGGCGAGCGACCGCGCCTCCTGCTCGAAGCGCTGCCGCCTGGCCGGGTCGCCCGCCACCTCCGCCGGCAGGATCTTGATAGCGACGCTGCGGTTCAGGCGTTCGTCTCGCGCCCGCCAGACTTCGCCCATGCCGCCTTCGCCGAGCTTGTCCAAGATCTCGTAGCTCCCCAGTCTGGTGCCAGTCATACTCGCTTTGGCCATTCTACGCCGCGGATGCGGATCCCCGGATAAATGACGGACGGATCGGCCGGGGAGTATTATGTTTCTATGGACACAAATCCATCGCTCAACACCGCGGTCGTGTTCGCGGATGATGAGGAAATGGTCCTGCAGGCAGTCTCATCCACACTGGAAAGAGCCGGGTTCGTGATGCTGCCACCGGTGAGCGGCTCCGTGGCCCTCGATCACTTCCGTGCCCGGAAACAAACCATGGATCTGGCAGTGATCGATGCCAACGCGGAAGGAATCCACCCGGCAGAAATCGTCCGCGATCTGCACGAAATCTCACCGAAAGTTCGGATGTTGTTCCTGGCGGATGAAGAAGGAGCCGAGGCGGTTCGGAATGCGCCTGCCCTGGGACACGTCCGCGACGTTTTGCGAAAGCCGTTTCGGCGATCGCAGCTATTGGGAAAAGCCCTCGAAATCATGGACAGGGCTTCCGCCC
This sequence comes from Bryobacterales bacterium, assembly GCA_963794265.1. Lineage (GTDB taxonomy): Bacteria > Acidobacteriota > Terriglobia > Bryobacterales > Bryobacteraceae > CAWCDJ01. Next base: position 246,513 of record CAWCDJ010000003.1, on the reverse strand, counting down.
TCACCGCCTGAAGGCCGCGGGCCTTCGCATCAGTTCTGGTTGGCCCTTTCGGCTTCCGCTTGTTCGGCGTGGTGCCGGACGTCCAGACCTTTCACCAGAAACACGACATCCTCGGCGATGTTGGTGGCGTGGTCGCCAATGCGTTCCAGGTTGCGCGCGATAAAGATCAGGTCGACCGCGGCCGGCACCATGCCGGGGTCGCGCTGCATGGTAGCCAACAACTCGGCGTAAACCGCGTCCCGCAGTTTATCGACCTCATCGTCGGCAAGCAGTACGGAGCGCGCCAGGGTATCGTCGCTGTTCACGAAGGCGTCGAGGCATTTGAGGAGCATGGATTGCACCAGCGACGCCATCTTCGGAATATCCACCATCGGCTTCACCAGCGGATGGTGCATCAGCGAGAGTGACCGCTCGGCGATGTGCTGGGCGAGATCGCCGATTCTCTCCAGGTCGGTATTGATCTTGAGCGCCGCGGTCACGAAACGCAGGTCCCTGGCCACGGGCTGCCGGAGTGCGAGCAACCGTGTGGCCATGCCGTCGATTTCCATCTCCATCCGGTTGATTCTGGGCTCGTCGCGAATCACCTGCTCGGCGAGTCCGCGATTCTGGTCGACCAGGGAGCGGACGCTGCGGCTGATCGCCGACTCCACCAGCCCGGCCATCTCCAACAGTTTGTTGCTGAGTTCTTCCAGTTCGACAGTAAAGTGACGCACGGAATTCGGCCCCCCTCTCAAGATTCTAGCCCTTCGCGGGCGCGTCTCCACTACAGCGCAATCCGCACGGCGCGATGTGTCACGGGCTATCCAAACCTGCCCGTGATGTATTCTTCGGTTTCTTTCCGCGCGGGATTCTTGAAAATCGTGTCCGTCTTGTCGAACTCGATCAGGTGGCCGAGCAGGAAGAAGCCGGTATAATCCGCAACGCGCGCGGCCTGCTGCATGTTATGCGTGACAATGACCATGGTGCACTGATCTTTGAGGCCGAACATCAGTTCCTCGATCTTGGCGGTGGCGATCGGATCCAGGGCCGAACACGGTTCGTCGAGGAGCAGAACTTCGGGATCCACGGCCAGCGCCCGCGCGATGCAAAGCCGCTGCTGCTGTCCGCCCGAAAGCGCGTAGGCAGACTCGTGCAGTTTGTCTTTTACTTCCTCCCACAGGGCGGCCCGCTTCAGACTGTGCTCCACACGGTCGCGCATTTCCCCGCGGGTGGCCATGCCGTTGATTCGCAGCCCGTAGGCGATATTGTCGAAGATCGACTTGGGGAACGGGTTGGGGCGCTGAAAGACCATGCCGACGCGCCGGCGGAGACTGGTGACGTCCACACTGCGCACATCTTCGTCATCCAGAAGGATGGTCCCTTCCAGGCGGCCGTTGCGGATGGTCTCGTTGATACGATTGAGATTCCGCAGAAAGGTCGATTTCCCGCAACCCGAAGGCCCGATCAACGCGGTAATCCGGTTGGCACTCACGTCCAGGGAGATGTCATGGAGCGCTTGAAACGAGCCGTAGAAGAAGTTTACATCGATGGATTTGAGCTTGGCACTTTTAGTGGGAGATGGATGAGGTAAAACAGCCCCTTGCTGGCGCTTAGGTTCTTTCGAAGGCGATGCGAAACCGGGTAGGGTGCTCATTGGGCTCTCCATGTTAGCCGCGCGGAACGGATATACCCCTGGCTAGAACCAGCCGGGCCGCTATGTTAGCGATCAGGACCATCCCGATGAGGACGAGGCCAGCGGCCCAGGCCTGCCGGTGCCAGTCGTCGTAGGGGGCAATCGCGTGGGTGTAGATCATGACCGGCAGGGAGGCAGTCGGCTGGGTAATTCCTCCGCCCCAAAACTGGTTATTGAACGCAGTGAACAGCAGCGGAGCGGTCTCGCCGGCAACTCGCGCAATGCCCAGGATCATGCCGGTTACAACTCCCTTGCTGGCAGCCGGCACCACTACGGTCGCAACCATCTTCCACTTACTGGCTCCCAGGGCCAGGGCGCCTTCCCTCAGCGCCAGCGGCACATCTCTCAGGAACTGCTCGGTCTGCCGCGTCACGATGGGAACCAGCATGACGCTCAGGGCGATGGCTCCGGCGAGGGCGGAAAAACCTTTGGTGGGCACTACCACGAGGGTCCAGGCAAGCAGGCCGACCACGATCGAGGGCATGCCGTTCAACAAATCCGCCATGTACCGGACAATCGACGCAAACACTTTGTCTTCGAACTCGGCCAGGTAGACTCCGGCTAGAAATCCGACGGGAAGTCCGATCAGGGCTGCGATACCGACGATCTCGATACTGCCGACAATGGCGTTAGCCATGCCACCGCCGACCTCGCCGGGGGGCAGCGGCAGCTTGGTGAAGAAGTTCCAGTCGAGCGAGCGCCCGCCGTAATATACCAGGTAACCCAAAATCAGGAAGAGAATGGAAACGGTAACCACCGTGAAGAGGCCGGTCAGCCCCAGCATCACGGCGTTGACGAATTTCCGCCATGCCAAGCGATTGATCATGGCCGCCGCGAGCCCTTTCTGATGGTGGCGAGAATTAACAGCCGCGCCAGGCCGTTGATGACGATCGTGAGGCAAAACAGAACCAGCCCCAACTCGACCAGGGCAGAAAGGTAAATCCGCCCGGTTGCCTCGGAAAATTCGTTGGCGATTACGGCTGCGATCGTGTAGCCCGGCGCCAGCAGCGACGCGCTGATCTTGGGGTCGTTTCCAATGACCATGGTCACCGCCATGGTTTCTCCCAAGGCCCGCGCCAGGGCGAGAAAGATCGACCCGAATATCCCGAGCTTGGCATAAGGCACGACCACCTGCCAGGTGGACTCCCAGCGAGTGGCGCCTAATGCCAGGGCAGCCTCCCTCTGCTCGCGCGGAACCGACAGGAGCGACTCGCGCGAAACCGAGATGATGAAGGGGATGGTCATCACTGCCAGAACAATTCCGGCGGTGAGCATCCCGACTCCATAGGCCGCGCCCTGGAATAGAGGCAGAAACCCCAAGGTCGATTTTAGAAACGGCTCGCCATACAGGCGCATCAGCGGAACGATGGTGAAAAGAGCGAGAAGGCCGTAAATCACGCTGGGAATCGCGGCCAGCAACTCGATGAGGAAGGTCAGGGCGCTCGACAGGCGCGCAGGGGCCAGTTCCGAAAGGAAGATGGCAGCGCCCAATCCCAGCGGGATGGAAATCAGGAGCGCGAGAGTGGAGCTGACCGCCGTCCCGTAAATGAAAGGCAAAGCGCCAAATTCATCGGTTACCGGGTTCCAACTGCTGGACCACAGGAAACCGAAGCCGGCCGAGTGACGGGTAGGCGCCGAGGCCACCCACAGTTGATATACCAACGCCACCGTGACCAGCAGCACGCTGGCCGCGAAGGCAAGGACGACCAGGCGGGCGATGGTATCGCCCGTCTGTGTCTTCCGGTGAATTACCTTCGTCTCTACGATCGCTTGAGTGGCCATTCCGCCCCGATCACGCGACTCCGGCTACTTGACCAGCGCAATCTGCTGGATTTCCTTCTGCACGACCGCTTTCGGGAGCGGCGCGTAAGATAGCCCGGAAGCATACTTCTGGCCGTCCGCCAACATCCACCGCAAGAACGCCTTAATCGCATTGGCCTTGGCGTTATCCGGCATCTGGCTAGGGATCAAGAGCCAGGTGAACGAGGAGATGGGATATGCGTTCTTGCCGGGAGCATCGGTGATCGATACCCGAAAATCCGGCGGCATGTGCGCGGCTGCTCCGGCGGCGGCATCCGTCACCGTGGTGAAATCGGCTTTGACGAAATTACCCGCGGCGTTTCTCACCAGGCCATAGGGCATCTTGTTCTGCACGGCATAGATTAGCTCCACGTAACCGATGGAGTTGGGGGTCTGCTTCACGATTCCGGCAACCCCCTCGTTGCCTTTGCCGCCCAGGCCTGCCGGCCAGCTTACCGACGTATTCGCCCCCACTTTGCTCTTCCACTGCGGGCTAACCTTGCTCAGGTAGTCGGTCCAGACAAAGGTGGTTCCGCTGCCGTCGGAACGATGCACCACAACCACATCGTTATTCGGCAGGTTCACACCCGGGTTGTCCTTCTTCAGACGGTCATCGCTCCATTTCGTGATGGTGCCCAGGTAGAGGCCCGAAAGTGTCTCAGGCGTGAACTTGAGGGTTTGGGTCACCCCGGGAATGTTATAAGTGGGGACCACGCCGCCTAAAACGCTCGGGAAGTGAAGGGGCTTTACTTTCAACCTCGCAATCTGCTCATCTTTCATGGGCATGTCGGAAGCGCCGAAATCGACGGTTCCGCTGGTCAATTGCGCGATGCCGCCGCCCGAACCGATCGCCTGATAGTTGACCTGCACGTCCGGATGCAGCTTATGGTATTCGTCGAACCACTTCTGATAGATCACCGCCGGGAACGTCGCGCCGGCTGCGTTGATTGCCTGAGCCGCCACAACTGACGTACTCAAGACGAAGAGCGTCCCCAGCGTCAATAGCTGTTTCTTCATTGTTATTTTTTCCTCTCGATTTTGACACCCGGTTGTTACAGTCCTGTTACGAAATATGAAAATTACAGCTCTGTTTTGGTGTGCCTACTTTTCCACAGGCGCTCCGCCCGGCAGGGTGTACCGAAAATCCAGGTAAACCGTGTTGTCGTGCGCGCTGCTGGGAGTATTGTTGGCCACGGACCACGGATTGCGGGTGGCATACTCGTACTGGCCCATGAAACTGAGCGCGCCGTATTTCGGATCTTTCCAGAACGTCTTGGTAAAGCCGAAAGTGCCCTCCTGAATCGTGTGGTTCTGGCTAGCCGGCGAGCCCAGGTATCCGTAGCCGATCAGGCTGGTTCCATTGACATCCACAGCCACATCGCGGCCTGTGACGACCGCGCCGTAGTAGGCGTACAGCAGCAGGCTCGGGTTAACCTGAGCTTCGAAGCCCTCCACGAAGCCGCCCGCATGAATCGGACTCAGGGTTCCGTTTGCGCGCACCACCACGTCCGGAGATTGCCCGAAAAGGTAACGGCCTCCACCGTCGCTCCAGTAGTTGTTGCTGATCAGGCGCAGGTGCTTGACCACTTCGAGATTCGCATTGATGGAACCTCCTCCGCCGGCTTTCGTCGAGGTTCGGCTGGATGCGGGATCCCAGATCTTAAAGGTTCGCTCGATCCCGGCCACTTCGATGTGGGCGCGGGAACTCGGATCGAAGGCGACCTTGGCGATGATATCCGGATTCATGTTCGGAGTGACCAGGACGTTGCTGGAGTTATCCAACTGGGAGCCTGCCAGGGCCGTCAGTCCGGAAGGGAGAGTGACGGAGGATCCGCCCGCCGAACCGCCGATATACTGATTGGGGTTTTCCAGGGAGAGCCCCACAGCAAGCTGGCGATTGGGGTGATAAATCACGCGCGCGCCCGGTTGGCGCGTCCAAGGCAAACCGATTACGTAATTGACGTCCGTCACCTGGCTGTAGAAGATATCGCCTGGCAGTGCGGAGAGCCCGCTGCGGTTGGGAGTTAACAGGCTCCAGCTTTGCCCGGCGAGCACCTCCCACTGGTCCTTGCGGACATCCACCCAATAGAGCCGGATGCGCGGAACGAAAGCGCCGTTGGTCACGCCGAGATTGTTCGAACCCGAAGATCCGAGGAAGTCGAACTCGTTGTAGCCGATGAAGTGGGCGCCTTTCCAGTTGCCGTCCACACGGAAACCCAGGCGGGAGTTCTGCGGGCTGAAGCGGAATTCGGTGAGTTGGCCGGCGCTGGTGTTGCTGTAAGGGATGCTCCCGAAGTTCGTGCCGATACTCGTGCCTGCATCTTTGTCGCGCCATACCGCTGTTGCATCCATGAACCCTACGGGCGTAATGGAGACATTGCCGATCTTGAGTTGTAGCGGATACCCGGGCCCCTCGGCATTCGGCTGCGGCGCGGGCGTGTCGAATTTCGGCGCCGAAGAATTCGCGGCGGAGGGAGGAACCATCGGCCCGGTGGAGGCGACCAGGGGCTTTTCCGAGACTGGCTGCGCCTTGGCAGCGGCAATTCCCGCCTGCTCCAACATCTTTCTCTGCTGCTCCAGGGCGAAGCGGAGCTGCTCGATGATTTTTTGCTGATCGTCGAGCTGGGCCTTCAACTTCACAAGATCGGCCGCTGAAGGCGAACCAGCGGCGCTCGCCGCAGAAGGCGAGGCCGGGTCGGCCGCCCAAGACATGTTCAGCAGGCCTGCCCCCAGAAATGAAATCGTCAATATGTTTGCGATCCGTCTATACATTCGCTTTCCTTGCTCCTTCGTGACAACAAGGTTAATTGCGCATTCTCCGGATCCCCGACACGCTGGATTCCTGCTCCCAGGTGCGTGCCTCTCTACAGTCTGATGGTCGAGGGAACAAACCGTAGGTCAGCGCGGATCGGTGCGCCCTTCGCCAATTGGGATCCGGATTCAGGGATACGGGAGGAGTTTAGCCAATCATTGTGTGGATACGATGACGAACTGATTAAGGCGGGCCTGTCATCCGTAATATTGCGGCAGCGTTAGGGTGAAGGTAGTACCTTTACCCAGTTCGCTTTCCACCTTCACCGAGCCGTGCATCTGCTCGACGGCATGTTTGACGATCGAGAGTCCCAGTCCGGTCCCGCCTACCTGGCGGGAGCGGGCTTTATCCACGCGATAGAAGCGCTCGAAAATTCGCGAGAGATCCTCCGAGGGGATCCCCACGCCGGTGTCGGATATGCGAATTTCGATTTGGCCGCTGTCGCCCGGCCCCACGTGAACGTTGACCTCGCCATCGGGCTTATTGAACTTCACCGCGTTATCGAGAAGGTTCAGCAGCGCCTGCTCCAGGCGGATGCCGTAGCCCATGAGATGCAGATCGGGAACCGGCGCGGCCTGCAGCCGGACCCCCATGAGGCTGGCTGCCGGCTCGACCGCCAGGATCGCGCCGCTCACCACGTCGCCGACGGAAACCGGACCGGGCTGAATTTCCGGCCGGCCCGATTCGAGTTCCGACAAGGTCAGAAAATCCGCCACGATATTGTTCAGCCTTACACCGTTTGCCTGGATGATCTCAACGAACTTGCGGCGGTTCTGCTTGTCTTCGAGACCGCCTTCGAGCAGCGTTTCGGCATAGCCCCGGATGGTGGCGAGCGGCGTTCTCATCTCATGGGAGACGTTGGCGATGAAATCCCTCTTGATGCGCTCGAGACGTTCGGCCGGTGTCACATCGTGCAAAATGGCGAGCACGCCGCGAGCCGGCGCGCCAGCCAGGGGAGTCGCATAAACTTCGAACGATCGGGTATTGAGGGCGGATAATTGCAGCCGCTGCCGGAGCGTCTCCCCCGATTCGACGACATGCTTGAGCATCTGAAACAGGACGGGGTCGCGCACGACCTTGATGAGAGCCGTACCGCCCGAACTGCCGCGGTCTCCCACGGCCCGAAGGAAGGCTTCATTACAAAACGTGACATTCAGCCGCGCATCCACCGCAAGCACCCCTTCCGTCATGCTGGCGAGGATGGCTTCGCGGCGCGTCAGTTCGGTGCGCAGCCGGTTGACCAGTTCTTCGATCTGAGGCGCTACGCGGGAGAGGGAGCGCGACAGGGCTCCAAACTCGTCGTCGCTCGCCGGCAGCCGCGACCGCGGGACATTCACTTCGAGCAGGTGGTCCGCAAACGCGGTGAGACGCTGGATGCGCCGGGACACCCACCGGCCGTAGAACCACGCGGCCAGGACCAGTCCGCCTCCCCAGGCCAGCGATGCGATCCGGACCGCGATGTTATCCACGCCCAGTTGAATGAAGATCAGCGGCAGGGCGACAGCCGCCGCAGTAATCAGGCCAAGCTTGCGTGCAACTCCGTCGCCCATTGAATTCGCCCAATCTTAGCATGGGCGCGACGGGATCCCTTATTCCCGCAACTCCACGATGGTCGCGCCGGTGCCGCCCTCCTGCTGCGGCGCGGGATAGAACTTCGCAACATGCGGATGACGGCTCAACAGTTCGGAGATGGTCTTCTTCAGGATCCCCATGCCATGCCCGTGCACAATACGCACGCGGCTGGCGGTGGCCATCACCGCGCGATCCAGAAACTCGTCCACCGCATCGCGGGCTTCCTCGGCGCGCTGGCCGATTACGTTGATCTCCTGGTGGACCGGCGCCAGTTCGGGCGCCGGCCGATAGCTTACGCCCTTGGGCAGCTTGCTCGAAGGCGCGGCCGATTCCGGCAGCACTTCGAGCACGTCGTCGAGCGAGACCTGCATCTTCATGAACCCGGCTTCGACTTCGAACCGGTCGTTCCCCAGCTTGCGCCGCACGCGCGCCGGCTCCCGCACGTCGCGCAGCCGCACCCGCACACCCTCTTCGATGCGCAGCGGCTGAAGCTGGCCCTGCCGCGCCTCGTCCTGGGTAGCCAGCACGGTGGTCTGGAGATCCTCGCGCAATTCACGCTTGGTCTTTGCGATTCGCCGCAAAGCGTCTTGCTCGGCCTTGCGCCGCTCGCCGCTCTGCGCAATTTTGCCGATGGCCTCCTGCGCCTGCTCCTCGAACTTCGCCAGCGCCTGGTCGGTGCGCCGCTCGAGTTCCTTCAACTTGGCCGTCTCGCGCTTTTCCCACTCGCGCGCCAGTTCCTTCTCGCGCGCCTCCGTCTGGGCGATCTTCTCCCGCAGAGACCGTTCGAGCGCCTGGGTCTGTTCGATCCGGCGGTGCAATTCGGCCAGGAAGCGCGTGACGTCGCGCTCGCGGTCGCTCATCGAGCGCCGCGCCCGCAGCATGATATCCTCCGGCATGCCCAGGCGCGTGGCAATCTCGAGGCCGGCCGATTTCCCCGGCAGCCCGAGTTGCAGCTGGAAGGTCGGCTCGAAAGTCTCCTCGTCGAAGCCCATCGAGCCGTTCACCACTCCTTCGGTCGAAGCCCCGTAGATTTTGAGCGCCATCAAGTGAGTCGAAACCAGCGTGTACGCCCCGGCCGCGCGAAAGTGTTCGACCACCGCGACACCCAGGGCGCCGCCCTCCTCGGGATCCGTCGCCGCGCCCAGCTCATCCAGCAGTACCAGCGAGTCGGGCGTCACGTCGAGCGCCATCTCCCGGATATTCGACACGTGCGCGGAAAACGTGCTGAGGTTTTCCTGGATCGACTGGTAGTCGCCGATGTCGGCCAGCACCTGCTCGAAGATCGGGAACTCGGCCTCGGCGGCCGGAACCGGCAATCCCGATTGCGCCATCAGGCTGAGCAGGCCCACGGTCTTCAGAGTTACCGTCTTCCCGCCCGTGTTCGGGCCGCTGATCAGCAGCGTGCGGCGGTCCCTGGAAAGTTCCAGGCTGATGGGTACCGCGGATTTGCGCCGGCGGCGCAAGACGTCTTCGAGCAGCGGATGACGCGCGTCGCGCAGCGCAAGGCGCTCCCCGAATCGCGGAATCACGCAGTCGAATTCTTGCGCGAACCGCGCTTTGGCGAAGATGAGCTCCAGCTCCGCCATCACCACCAGCGTCTGGCGAATCGACTCGCCGTAGCCCCGCAGCCGGTCCGTCATCTCGAGCAGGATCCGGTGGACCTCGCGCGCTTCCTCTTCCGACAGCCGCACAAGCTCGTTATTCAAATCGATGGTTTCGAGCGGCTCCACAAACAGCGTATGGCCGCTCGAACTCGCACCGTGGATCACTCCGTCGAGCTTCCTTCGCTGCCCGGCGATCACCGGCACCACGAACCGCTCATTGCGAATCGTGACGAATTCCTCCTGCAGCACGCCCTCTTCGCGATGCGCCTTCAGAAAACGTTCGAGCGATTCCTGGATGGACTTCTTTTGCCGTTCGATATCGCGCCGCAGGCGGCCCAGCGCCACGCTGGCGTGGTCGGACACCGTGCCGTCCGGCAGGATCTTGCCTTCCAGGTCCTTCAACAACAGCCGGAAATCGCCGATTGCCTGCGCCCGCCGTCCCAGGCGCGGGAAACGCTCGGCCGCCGCCGTCAGCAGCGATTTGGCGTCGGCCGCGCGATCGAGCAGCGCGAAGACATCGAAGATCTCCTTGGGGTCGAGGCTCGCGCCTTCGATGTGCAATTTGTGCACCGCCGGCTCGACATCCGGGAGGCCCGAAAACTCGATGCGGATGGCCGCGCCGCGCGTGGCCGGCTGCGGACGGGAAGCCAGCCGCAGGTATTCGACGGACTCGCCGGCTTCGGCCAGTTCTTCGGTGAGGCGGACGCGGTCGCCATGGGGCGCCACCTTCTCCAGTTCGCGCCGGCCCAGCGGGCTCGACACGTAGCGCGCCAGCAGCAGACGAAGAGATTCGAATTCGAGAACTTCGGAACTGGTTTTCATAGTAGGGTAGGCCTCCTGGCCTGCCCATGGCTTCACTTATATTTTCGGCGGTTTCGAAATGCTTTTTCAATTACGCCCAGTGTGCCTTCGGTAATCTGTAAGGCTGCGAGGTCGCGCCGCCGGACCCAATCCACGCGGCACACATCGTCGCCCGGACGAAGTTCGCCGCCTGTAACCCGGCACACGTAATCGATCAGCACGTAGTGATACTCGGGCACGCCCGCGCCGTCCCGCAGAATGCGTTCGAAGATCTCGCACACGCCCAGTGGCTCGATCTCGAGCCCGGTCTCTTCGCGCACTTCCCGGCAGACGGCGTCCCGCAGCGACTCGCCGGTCTCGAGCGCGCCGCCGGGCAGCGACCACCAACCCTTCAGCGGCTCCTTGCCGCGCTGCGCCATAAGGATGCGGTCGCGGTCCAGCAGGATCGCGCCCACGCCCACCAGCGGGAATCGCGGATACCGGCGGTCATCTTCAGTAATCAATCGGCGCCCCGAACGTCCATACGGGCGCGCAGCAGATTGTGTCCCTGGGTGATGAAGAGGCTCTTCGAGTCGGCGTCTCCGAAACCGCAGTTGGAAGCGCGTTCCTGCATTTCGAGCTTATTCAGCAGTTTTCCCGACGGGCTGTAGATATAAATGCCTTTGGCGGCGATGTACAGGTTGCCCTTCTCGTCCGCGGAGATCCCGCCCGGCACGCCCGGGATATTCGCGATCAGCACCCGCTCCCCCGAGGCGTCGCCGTCCTTATCCAGGTCGTAGGCACGCACGTTCCGCTCGTCCGAATTCACCACGTAGAGGATCCGCCCGTCCGGCGACAGCGCGACACCGTTCGGCCGGCCCTGCGGTTTCGCCACGAGCTTCATCGGGCCCTTCGGCGGGATGTGGTACACCCCGTAAAAATCCAGTTCCCGGTGGTCCTGCTGTTCGCCGAACGCCGGGTCCGTGAAGTAAACGTGTCCGTGGCGGCTCACCACGATGTCGTTCGGGGCGTTCAGCCGCTTGCCTTCCCAATGGTCGGCCAGCACTTCGACCTGGCCGCGCTTGCCGGTCCGCGTCACCCGCCGGGCGCGAGTTTCGCAGGTGTAAAGGCGGCCCTCGGCGTCGAAGGCGTTCCCGCTCGGCCCGTGCGCATCCGCCCGAAACACTTCCACTTCATGTCCGGGGGTCCACTTCATGAGCCGGTCCGTAGGCGTGTCGCTGAAAACCAGGTATCCGTCTTTCGACCACGCCGGGCCCTCTGTAAACGTCAGGCCCTTGGCGAGCTGCTCGAATTTGATTTCACCAGGTACCTGCGCCAGCGCCAGCGCGGCCAGCACGCCGAGGAGCAGCGGGCGCGTCATTTCGCCGGGTACTTTTGCTTGAGGGCGATGTTGTTGATGACCTGCTTGACGCCTTTTACTTTGCGCGCCAGTTTGCCTGCCTTGGATTTCTGCCGTTCGGTGTCCACCTGGCCCGACAGCGTAACCACACCGTCTTTGACGTCGACGCCCAGGGCTCCGCCTTTCACCTCGGCATCCCCCGCCAGCTTGATGCGAACATTGTCGTAAATCGCGTTATCGTTGACGGGCTTACCGGCCGCGAAGCAGAGGCTCGCAAGTAGCGCCAGAGCCAGAAAGGCTGCAAACAGTCTATGAGTCATCCTTACCGGCCATTGTACGCCAGTCGAGCGCGTTCAGGAAGGCGGCCTCTTCGCGCCAGTGCGGCTGCACGCGCACGTGCAGGTCGAGAAAGATCTTGACCCCGAAGATGCGCTCCATCTCCTGCCGGGCGAGAGTGCCGATGCGTTTGAGCATGGAGCCCTTGGATCCGATGATGATGGCCTTCTGCCCATCGCGCTCCACCCGGATGGTGGCAAAGATGCGCGTGAGCCCGGGCTGTTCTTCCCACTGATCGACCGCCACCGCCACCGAGTGGGGCACCTCCTGGCGCGTGGCCAACAAGACCTTCTCGCGAATCAACTCGGCCGCCAGGAAACGCTCCGGCTGGTCGGTCACATAGTCTTCCGGGAAGTACGCCGGGCCTTCGGGAAGCCGGTCGACAATCGCCTTTCGCAACTCATCGAGCCCGGTGCCCCGTACCGCCGAGACCGGCAGATAATCGGCGAAGTCGTAGAGTTGCTTGTACTGCTCGATCAGCGGCAGCAGCCGCGCCTTCTCTTTTACGAGGTCGATTTTGTTCAACAGCAGCAGAACCGGAGCGCCCACCCTCCGCACCATATCGAGCGCCTTTCGGTCCTGCTCGCCGAAACGGGCCGCGGCATCCACCACAAACAGCAGCAGGTCGCGCTCTTCGAGCGCAGCCCGCACCGTATCCATCAGCCGCTTGTTCAGCTGCGAATCCGCCTTGTGAATGCCGGGGGTGTCCAGAAAGACGATCTGCGCTTCGCTGGTCGTCACGACCCCCTGGATCGAGGTGCGGGTGGTCTGCGGCTTGTCCGCCACAATCGCCACCTTCTGGCCGACCAGGGCATTCAGCAGCGCGGATTTCCCCACGTTGGGGCGGCCGACGAGCGAAACAAAACCGGATTTGAAGTGTGCGTTCATGAAGCCACCGCCTGCGATTTGCTCAGCCGTACCTGGGCCACCCGGAGTTCGTCGCCGGCCAGCACCTCGATGCGGATCCCGTCGCGGTCCACCGACTCCCCGGCCTTCGGTACGTGTCCCAGCCATTCGCTCACCAGCCCGCCCACCGTGGTCGACTCGATATCCTCTTCCCGCCGGAACGTGGAAAAGAGGTCCCCGACGCGGTCCAGATCGAAGCTGCCCGAGACGATATAACCACCCAACCCGTCTTCCACCACATCGCTTTCCGGCTCGTGTTCGTCGCGAATCTCTCCGATAATCACCTCCAGCAGGTCCTCCATGGTGGCCAGGCCGGCGGTGTTGCCGTACTCGTCGATCACGATCGCCATGTGGGTGCTCTCCTGCTGCATCTGGCGCATGAGCTCGCTGACGGGCTTGCTCTCGGGAACGAACGAAATGGGGCGGATCAGCTCGCGTACTACGTGCTTCTCGCGTTCCTGTTCTTCCAATTCAAACATATCGCGCACATGTACGAATCCGATGACCTGGTCGATATTATTCTCAAACACAGGAATGCGGGAATACTGCTCGTTGATCACAAGTTGGCGCAACTGCTCCAGGGTCGAATCCGCGGGAATGGCCACGATATTGGGCCGCGGCGTCATCACCTCGCGCGCCACCTTATCGCCGAACTCCACCACCGACTGAATCAGCTTCCGGTCCTCTTCCTCGATCAGCCCTTCCTCCGTGCCGGCGGAAATCAGCGCGTCGATGTTCTCGGCCGGCGTGGGGGTGTCTTCCTCCTCGGCAGTATCGTCCGCCAGGTCGATCAGGCTCTGGAAGAATTCGAGCAGGGCGTCGAATGGCCGCGCAATCCATGCCAGCGCGCGCAGCAGCGGCACCAGCGGCAGCAGCCAGCGCCCGGAGGTGCGCCGGTAGAGCAACTGCGGCACCGCGTAACTCATCGCAAACATGGTCAGGCAGGAGGCCAGGGCGGATCTCAAGAACACCGGCGCGGTCCACACCTGGCCGTCCGCGAACCAGGCGAAAAACAGAAGGCCAAGCAGCGCCAGGAGCGTATGTTTGATGAGCGAGAAAGAGTCGGCGCCCTGCACCGTCTTGAGAGCGATGCGGTCTTCGAGCGTCTCCTTGAAGAACTTCAGCGCGGGCAGGTCGCGCGTGCGCAGCCTTAGGCTTTCCAGGTAGAGGAGTTGTACGAGGGTCACCAGGCCCAGCAGCGGGATGGCAACCAGTGTCGCGATGGCGACCCCGAAGATCATGCGCCTACCCGCTCGATCAGGCTGCTGGGAAGCCCCAGCGCGGCGCGCCAGCGCTTCTCGGCGCGAGCCATGCGCCCGTCATCGCGCTCGTGGTCCATCCCGAGAAGGTGCAGCACCCCATGGAGAAGGAGCACGCGAAGTTCCTCTTCGGTGGTGTGGCCGAACCTTCGTGCCTGGGCCCGCGCCCTCGCAATCGAAATGGCGATGTCGCCCAGCGGGCCGGCCTTCCCGCTCTTCAAGGGAAACGAGAGTACGTCTGTGGCGTAATCTTTGCCGAGAAACTCCCGGTTCAGGCGCCGCATTTCCGCGTCGCCGGTGACCAGGCAGTCAAACGGCCGCCCTTTGGCGGTCTCCCGCTGGAGCTCCCGCGCGAAGTTCACCAGCGCGCGGGGGCGTATGTCGGCGGCGGGCCGGCGGAACGTGACAGTACTGCCATCGGGTGAAGACATGACGCGCAATCAGGCCTGCGTCGCCGGTTCCGCGGCAGGCGGTTCCGGTTCGGCCAGCTTTAAGGTGAGCTGGCGTCCGGCGCCGATGGTTTCGTTGTACCGTTCGTAGGCTTTCACAATGCGCTGCACCAGGGTGTGCCGCACGACGTCTTTTTCGTCGAATTGCACGAAGCTGATGCCTTCGACACCCCGCAGCACATCCACCGCTTCGATCAATCCGCTGCGGCGCGCGGTCGGCAGATCGATCTGCGTGATATCGCCGTTTACCACCATCTTGGAATTGAAACCCTGGCGCGTGATCACCATCTTCATCTGTTCGGGCGTGCTGTTCTGAGCCTCATCCAGAATAATGAAGCTGTCGTTGAGAGTGCGCCCGCGCATGAACGCGATGGGGGCGACTTCGATTACATTCCGCTCCAGGAGTTTTTCCACGCGGTCGCTGTCCAGCATGTCGTAGAGCGCGTCATAGAGCGGACGCAAATATGGATCCACCTTTTCCTGGAGCGTGCCGGGCAGGAAGCCCAGCCGTTCGCCCGCCTCCACCGCCGGACGGGTCAGGATGATGCGCGCCACCTGCTTGCTGATTAGCGCGGAGATCGCCATCGCCACCGCAAGGTATGTCTTTCCCGTACCCGCGGGACCGATTCCGAACACCAGGTCGTTGCGCTCGATCGCTTCCAGGTAGCGCCGCTGATTCACCGACTTCGGCGCCAGCGCCTTTTTCCCAAAACTCCGCTGCTTGCCGCTATTCACCAGCGCCCGCAGGGATACTTCGGGGTCGACCATAACTACCCGCAGGTAGCTGTTCAGGTCGCCGTTGTTGAAGACGTAACCCTCGCGCACCAGGGTGTTATAGTCTTCCAGGATGCTTTCGGCCCGGGAGACGTTATGCGCGTCGCCTTCGATTTCCAGACTGTTATCGACCAGTTGAGTGTGAACGCTCAACCCCGATTCGATCAACCGGATGTTCTCATCGCGGGTGCCAAAGAGGCTTTCGACGCCTCGGGTAATGCGCACGCTGGCTTTCATTGAGTAAGTCTTGAGTACCTCCAAGCTGAAAAAATACAAGACAAGGTAGGATATTCGGGATGGAAGGAATCCGAACCTTCGACGACCCGCTTACGCGGGCGGCTGAATACCATCTGAGCCTATTATAACGCCGTTCCGTTTCGATTTCGTGTCGATGTCCGAAACCCTACTATTGCATTAACCGCAAACCATTAGGCCCGGGAATCGTCCGGACCCAGGAATTCATCTCCTCTTCGTTCTGCAGCAGGTCGCGCAGCGTAGCCTTGCTGAGCACGTGGTCCACGGCCACCTGCACGGCCCTCCACAGCGAACGAACCGAGCAATCCACCGAGCGGGTACAGATGGCCGCCTGCCCGGAGTGGCTGTCGCAAAAATCGTTCTCGAAAAGGCGCCCGCCCAGCGCATCCATCACGTCCCCGATGACAATCAATTCCGCGGCCCGGGCCAGCGTATAGCCCCCCTCCTTGCCGCGGGCGGCTTTCACGAACCCGCCCTTCCGCAGCACTCGCAGAATTTTCGCCGCGTAGGCCGGGGAAACTCCTTCGGCCTGGCTGATTTCCGGAATCGTGAGCCCCTGGCCGACGTACCCCGCGTAGCCCAGCCGAACCAGGCAGCGCAGGCCGTACTCTTCGTTGGCGCTCAGCTTCATCTTCGCAGCCTCACGATCGGAATGATGTCTTCGAGCCCCAGCGCCAGCCTGGCCGCTTCCGACATCCGGTCTTTGGACCAGGGCGGATCGAACGTCAGCTCCAGGTTCACCGATGTCACCCCCGGCACCGAGCGCACCGCCCGCTCCACTTCCGCCGGCAGCGTCCCTGCCACGGGGCAATTCGGCGCCGTTAGCGTCATCCGGATCCGCACCTCACCCGCCTCGCCGGTCTCGACGCCGTAAATCAGCCCCAACTCGTAGATGTTGACCGGCATCTCCGGGTCGTAGACCTTCCGGAGCGTGGCGATGACCTGTTCTTTCAAACTCATTCGGTAGTCACGGGATCGGCGCTCGCGCCGTTCAGCGCCGATTTGAGCGTGTGCCACGCCAGCGTCGCGCACTTCACGCGCGCCGGATAATCGCGAACCCCGCAGAAAACCACCAGCTTGCCCAAGTCGTTGCTGATGGGCGTGTCGGTGGTCAGCAGTTCGTGGAACCGGTCGAGCAGCTTGAGGGCTTCCTCGCGCGATTTGCCCTTCAGGCTCTCGGTCATCAGCGATGCCGATGCGGTGGAAATGGCGCAGCCGCACCCGATGAAGCTGGCATCGGTCACCATGTCGTTTTCCACCTTGAGAAACAGCTTCAGCTTGTCGCCGCAAAGAGGGTTGTAGCCCTCCGCCTTGCGGTTGGCGTCGTCCATCGCATGGCAGTTCCGTGGACGTTTGCTATGGTCCAGGATAATTTCCTGGTAAAGATCGTCAATCATCAGGAGAAAATCTCCTTCACTTTTTGGAGACCGGCCGCCAAAGCGTCGATCTCCGAAGCCGTGTTGTAAAAAGCCAGCGATGCCCGCGTGGTGGCGGGTATCCCGAACGCGTCCATCACCGGCTGCGCGCAGTGGTGCCCGGTCCGCACCGCGATCCCTTGCCGGTCGAGCACCGTGCCGATATCGTGCGGGTGGATGCCCTCGATCACGAACGACAACACCGCGGCTTTCTCGCGAGCCGTTCCGATCATCCGCAGCCCGGGAATCCGTGAAAGCGCCTCTGTGCCGTAAACCAGCAGGTCATGCTCGTAATTCGCAATCTTGTCCAGCCCCACGCCGGTTACGTAATCGAGAGCCGCGCCCAGCCCGATCCCGCCCGCGATATTCGGCGTTCCCGCCTCGAATTTGTAGGGCAGGTCGTTATACGTGGTCTTCTCGAAGGTCACCGTGCGGATCATGTCGCCGCCGCCCTGGTAGGGCGGCATGGCGTTCAGAAGTTTCGTCCTGCCGTAGAGAATGCCGATGCCGGTCGGCCCGCATACCTTGTGTCCCGAGAAGGCGTAGAAATCGGTGTCGAGCGCCTGCACGTCCACCTTCATGTGCGGCGCCGCCTGGGCTCCATCCACCAGGGTCAGGGCTCCCGCCCGGTGCGCCATTTCGATGATCTCGCGCGCCGGGTTGATGGTGCCGAGCGCATTCGAGACATGGCAGAAGGCCACCATGCGGGTGCGCGGGTTGAGCAGCTTTTCGTATTCTTCCATCAGCAGCTCGCCGCGGTCGTTCATCGGGATGACCCGCAGCTTCGCGCCCTTTTCCTCGGCCAGCATCTGCCACGGCACGATGTTCGAGTGATGCTCCATAGCCGAGATGACGATTTCGTCGCCCGCTTTGACGTTGCGCCGCCCCCAGGAACTCGCTACCAGGTTGATGCCTTCGGTGGCGCCGCGCACGAAAATCAATTCGTTCCGGCTGCGGGAGTTCAGGAATTTCTTCGCCTTCGCGCGCGTTTCTTCGTAAGCCGCGGTCGAGCGCTGGCTTAGCTCGTGCACGCCGCGGTGAATGTTGGCGCAATCCACCTCGTGGAACCGGCGAATGGCTTCGATCACCGCGTACGGTTTCTGCGCCGTCGCGGCGCTATCCAGGTACACCAGCGGCTTGCCGTGTATCGTCTGACGAAGAACCGGGAAATCGGCGCGGATCTTGTCCACGTCGAAATCCGAGCCGACCATTTTAGTGAGCGTGCTCATGGAATTTCTCTAATAAAATGCTCTCCAGCGCTTCGCGCAGCGCGGGAACCTGAATGCGATCCACAATATCCTGCGCGAACGCGTAAATCAGCAGGTTGCGGGCATCGTTCTTTCCGATACCGCGGGACCGAAGGTAGAACAGCGATTCGGCGTCGATCTGCCCGATCGTCGCGCCGTGCGTGCAGCGCACGTCATCCGCGAAAATCTGCAGCTCGGGCTTGGTGTCGATCACCGCCTCGTCCGACAGCACCAGGTTCTTATTGGTTTGCTTCGAGTCCGTCTTCTGCGCGTCTTTCCGGACCATGATCCGGCCGCTGAAGACGGCGCTCGCCCGATCGTCCAGAATACCCTTGTACAGCTCGTGGCTGGTGCCGTGCGGCATCGCATGGTCGATTACCGTGTGATTGTCCACGTGCTGCGTGCCGTTCACGATGTAGAGGCCGTTCAGCGTGGCTTCGGTACCTTCCGAGAGCACCACGCCGGCATCGTTCCGCACCAGCGCGCCGCCGAGCGAAATCGAATTCGAAGAAAAGTTCGCGCTGCGTCCCAGTTGCGCCTGCACCGTGGCGACGTGAAAAGCCTCGGGCGATTCGGCCGTTACTTTGTAGTGATCCACCACCGCGCTCTCGCCCGCCACGATCTCCGTGACCGCGTTAGTGAGGTACCGGCCGGAGCCCTTGTACGTCTCGACAATCCTGCATTGCGCCTGGGCGCCCACCAGGATCAGCGCCCTCGGGTGAACCGCCACGGGGAGTGGCTCGCCGGCGGATTCCCCGGGCACCTCGTAGGTGATCTGGATCGGCTCCTCGACGACCGCGCCGCGTGGAACCCTGAGCACGATCGGGTTCGTCCCGCAACCCAGGAATGCGGTGTTCAGAGCGACGAAAGCGTTCTTCTCGAAGCTCGCATACCGCGCCAGGTGGGCCTGAATTTCCTCCGGACCGAGCTCCTCGACTTCGGAAGGCGCGCGCACCAGAATGTCCGCCGAACCCGCCCGGAAGTTCGTTCGCGCGATCGGCGCCACGTTCGTGAACCGCCACTCCTCGTCGTGCGTGGTGGGGAACCCCAGCTCCGAAAAACGCTGGAAGGCAGCCTCGCGCAAAGCCTGAAACGGCGATCCCGGCTGCTTAGAGAATTCCGCGACCCAGTTTCCGATCTGTTCCGCAACGGCCGTCGTCATACCGTGCCGACCGCCTCCTCGTCGTCCACAATCCCCAGCCCCGCGTAGCCGCTCTCTTCGAGCTCGAGCGCCAGTTCCTTCCCGCCCGATTTCACGATCCGCCCTTCCGCCAGAACGTGCACGTAATCCGGTACGATGTAGTTCAGCAGCCTCTGGTAGTGGGTCACCACGATCATCGAACGGTCCGCGCCGCGCAGCGTGTTCACGCCGCCGGCCACGGTGCGGAGCGCGTCGATGTCCAGGCCCGAATCCGTCTCGTCCAGAATCGCCAGGCGCGGCTCCAGCACGGCCATTTGGAAGATCTCGTTGCGCTTCTTCTCCCCGCCCGAAAAGCCCGTGTTCACCGGGCGGTTCAGCAGCGCCTGGTCCATTTCCATCAGCTTCATCTTTTCGCGGACCAGGTTCAGGAAGTCCATCGCGTCCAACTCTTCCATGCCGCGGTACTTGCGCATCTGGTTGAGCGCCGCCTTCAGGAAATACATGTTGCTCACGCCCGGGATCTCCACCGGATACTGGAACGCCAGAAAGACGCCCTCCCGCGCGCGGTCCTCGGGAGACATCGCCAGCAGGTCTTTGCCGTCGTAAATCACCTGGCCTTCCGTGACCGCGTACAACTCACGGCCGGCCAGCACTCCCGCCAGCGTACTCTTGCCCGAGCCGTTCGGCCCCATGATGGCGTGCACCTCACCGGCATTCACGGAGAGGTCGATGCCTTTCAAAATTTCACGCTCGCCCACCGCGGCGTGCAGGTTTTTGATTTCGAGTAGTGCCATGTTTCTCAATTCCGCCTGGGCAGGCCGGGAGGCCTACCCTACACTTCCTTCGAGACTCACTCCCAGCAACTTCTGCGCCTCCACGGCGAACTCCATCGGCAATTCGCGGAATACTTCTTTGCAGAATCCGTGCACGATCATCGAGACCGCGTCTTCGGTCGAAATCCCGCGCTGCCGGCAGTAGAAAATCTGGTCTTCCCCGATTTTCGAAGTCGAAGCTTCGTGCTCCACCTGTGAAGATGTGTTCTTCACTTCGAGGTACGGGAAGGTGTGGGCGCCGCACTTGTCGCCCAGCAGCATCGAATCGCACTGCGAGTAGTTCCGCGCGCCTGTGGCGCCCTTCAGAATCTTCACACCGCCGCGATACGTATTCTGTCCATGCCCGGCCGAAATGCCTTTGGAGACGATCGTGGAAGTCGTGTTCTTCCCGATGTGGATCATCTTCGTGCCGGTATCGGCCTGCTGGTAGTTGTTGGTCAGCGCCACCGAGTAAAACTCGCCCACCGAGCGGTCGCCGATCAGCAGGCAGCTCGGGTACTTCCAGGTGATGGCCGAGCCGGTCTCCACCTGGGTCCACGAGATCTTCGACTCGACCCCGCGGCAGGCGCCGCGCTTGGTCACGAAGTTGTAGATACCGCCCTTGCCCTCTTTATCGCCCGGATACCAGTTCTGCACGGTGGAGTACTTGACCTGGGCGTGATCGAGCGCCACCAGTTCCACCACCGCCGCGTGCAGTTGGTTGGTGTCGCGCATCGGAGCCGTGCAGCCTTCGAGATAGCTGACGTAAGCGCCCTCATCCGCCACGATCAGCGTCCGCTCGAACTGCCCGGTATCCTTGGCGTTGATCCGGAAGTAGGTGGAAAGCTCCATCGGGCACCGGACGCCCTTCGGTACGTAACAGAACGAACCGTCGCTGAATACCGCCGAGTTGAGCGCCGCGAAAAAGTTGTCGGACGACGGCACCACCGACCCCAGGTATTGCCGCACCAGGTCCGGATGCTCCTGCACGGCTTCGGAAAACGAGCAGAAGATGATCCCCTGGGCCTTCAGCTTGGCTTTGAAGGTAGTCGCGACGGAAACGCTGTCGAACACCGCGTCAACCGCGACGCCTGCCAGCAACTCCCTTTCCTTCAGTGGGATACCGAGCTTTTCGTAGGTCCTGAGAAGCTCCGGATCGACCTCGGCGAGGCTCTTCGGCCCATCGCTCTTGGATTTCGGCGCGGCGTAATAAATGATGTTCTGGTAATCGATCGCCGGGTAGTGGACATTGGCCCACGTCGGTTCTGTCATGGTAAGCCAGTGCCGGTAGGCCTTCAGGCGCCACTCGAGCAGCCACTCAGGCTCCTTTTTCTTGGCCGAGATCAGCCGGATCACGTCCTCGCTCAGGCCGCGGGGGATGGCATCAGCCTCGATTTCAGTGACGAAACCCCACTTATATTCCTGATTTGCAAGGACCTCTATCGTATTGCTCGAATCGCTCACCAGTCTACACTCCTAACCTGTTGGGCTATCATCAAATTAGCTAATCTGTACTTCTTAGTCAAGATTACTCATTTAATGGATGTTCGCGGAGGCTGGAAGGGTGCGGAGCAGGTCTGAGAGGAAAGAGGAGGGGCCGGGCGCGTGCCGCGGGCCCGCTCCCTCACGATCGCGGCTCTGTGAACGCAACCCTAACAGAGCCGCGACCGTGAGGAAGTGGGCAGGTAGCTAAGCGGATTCGAGCGCGACCGCCGAATCGGCCTCGCCGTTCTCCGAAAGTCGCACCAGAAGCTCGGATCCGTATTCGAATCCTTTATCAAACGCCTGCAGATTCAGCTTTTGCATCGCCGGGGGAACCGAATCGGCCACCGCCTGGCGCAGCGCATCCGGGTTCAGCAGGTTGGTAACCGCCCCGAAGAAGCCCACCATCACGATATTCAGCACCACCTTGCGGCCGAGTGCCTCGGCCAGCCGGGTGGCCGGGACCCCATAAACGCGTACGCCGGTTGGATAGCGATCGACGCGCACGAGTTCCTGTTCCGTCACCAGGATTCCACCCGGCTTCAACTGCGGAGCAAATCGCGTGTAGGCCTCCTGGCTCATCACCACCAGAATGTCCGGCTGGGCCACGTACGGGTACAGAATGGGCTGGGTCGACAGGATCACCTGGGCGCTCGAAGAGCCGCCGCGCGCCTCCGGCCCGAAGCTCTGGGTCATGGTGGCGTAGCCGCCCTGAAAGATAGCGGCAGCCTTGCCGATCACCGCCGCCGCCAGAATCACCCCCTGCCCGCCAAAACCGGCGATTCGAATCTCGGTTAACACTCGCTGCATGATACCTCCGGCTCGGCGTAGCGGTCGCCCAGCGTTTCCGTCATTTGAGAGCGCAACAATTCAAAATAGTCGGGCCGGTCGCGGTCCACGAATTTCCCGACGATGATTTCACCCGACTTGGTCAGCGCGCAATCGGACGTGGAGGCGCCGTTGCGAATCTTGCTGACCTGTTTGTAGAACTTCATAGTATCCAGGCCGTCGCCCATCTTGTTTCTGCGCTGGTAGAGCGTCGGGCAGGGAGAAAGTACCTCAATAAAGCAGAAGCCTTTCTTCTTCATGACCTCTTCCATCGAACGGCTGAGCTGCTTCACGTGGTACGTCGTCCACCGCGCCACGTAAGCCGCGCCGGCCGCTTCGGCAAGCTGCACCAGGTTGAACGCCGGCTCAAACACGCCGTAGGGCGAAGTGGCACTGATGACCTGCCCCGGCGTGGTCGGCGCGGTCTGCCCGCCGGTCATTGCGTAGGTGAGGTTGTTGACGCAGATCACCTTCAAATCCATGTTGCGCCGCGCGGCGTGAATGAAGTGGTTACCGCCGATCGCAAACAGGTCGCCATCGCCCGAATAGACCACCACCTGCATTCCGGGGTTGGCCAGTTTGAGTCCGGTGGCGAACGGAATTGCCCGTCCATGCGTGGTGTGGAAGGAATCGAGGCGGGCGTACCCGGCCACGCGCCCCGTGCAGCCGATCCCTGAAACCACCGCCACCTTGTTCAGGTCGGCTTTGGAGTTCAGTAACGCCTGCGCAAAGCAGTTGACGGTGGTGCCTATGCCGCATCCCGGGCACCAGATGTGCGGCATCCGGTCCATCCGCAGGAACGGCTCTACCGGATTGACCGCGTCCGCGGGAATTTCGTAAGGAACCTCGAGCGTCGGGTTTTCGATCATCGGACTGCCTCCACAATCGCTTTAAAGATGGCGTCCGGATCGTGGACACCCCCGCCCGCGTGCGACACCGGGATCACCTTGGCCTTCCCGGCAGCCGCCCGCGAGACTTCATGCACCATCTGGCCCAGGTTCAATTCGGGGACCACGAAGGCCTTCACCCGCTCCGCCAGTGCGGCGATGTGCTGATCGGGGAAGGGCCATGCGGAGATGATGCGGAACTTGCCGGCGCGAATCCCCTGGGCGCGCGCCTGTTGCAGCGCCCGCTGCGCCACGCGCGACGTGATCCCGTAGGACACCACCACCACTTCGGCATCCTCCAGATGCTCGGTCTCGCACAGCGCGCGGCCGTTCGAAAACGGAGTCAGCTTATCCTGCAGGCGGCGCACCAGGCGGTCCTGCGTCTCGATATTCATGCTGGGATAGCCGCGCTCGTCGTGCGTTAAACCGGTCACATGGAAGCGGTACCCGTCGCCCGCTTTTACCATATCGGGCACCTGGTCGCTCTGCGGCTCGTACAGCCGGAATTCCTCTGGAGATTTCGTGGTGAAGCGCCTCGGCACGATGCCGATGGCTTCAGCCTCCGGAATCACCACTTTCTCGGTCATGTGGCCGACGCATTCGTCGAGCATCATCATGACGGGCACGCGGAATTCTTCGGCAAGGTTGAAGCCCGTGATCGTCAGGTCGAAGCACTCCTGCGGCGAGTTGGGGCACAGCGCGATTACGCCGTAATCGCCGTGCGAGCCCCACCGGGCCTGCATCATATCCGCCTGCGCCGGCAGCGTCGGAAGTCCGGTCGAAGGCCCGCCGCGCTGTACGTTGATGAAAACGCAGGGCGTTTCCGTCATGGCCGCATAGCCGATGTGCTCCATCATGAGCGAGAACCCCGGACCGGAGGTCACGGTGAAAGCCTTGGCCCCGCCCCAGACCGCCCCTTGTATGGTGATCGAGGCTGCCAGTTCATCCTCCATCTGGATGAAAATGCCGCCCACCGTGGGAATGCGGGCAGCAAAGCGCTCCACCACTTCCGTCGAGGGGGTAATGGGATATCCTGCGGCAAATCGCGCACCGGCTGCGAGCGTTCCCTCACAGCAGGCATGATCACCGTCTAGAAAATGGACACCCGTCAGCACGCCTTTCGGATCAGCGTGCATAGCGCGCTCCGAAAATAGCGAAATCGGGGCAGTACATCCCGCACAGGTCGCAACCGCTGCACTTCTCCGATGCGACTACATGGGGTGGGTGATAACCCTTGGAATTATAAGCAGATGAAAGGGAGAGTACGCGAGTCGGGCAGAATTCGACGCAGAATCCACAGCCCTTACAACGTTCTACCGTTATGGCTACGAAGCCTTTGGCCACTTGATCCCTCCAGTGAGATTTCGACGGATAGCGCTGCACGCCGTGTGCCAAACAAGGACAAAGAGAGTCCAATTAGCTGGTACATCTTTTTTTACACCGGTTTTACAGAGGGCCGCCCAGCGGAAGGCAATGCGGGATTAGCCTAGAGTCATGGAGCGTTTCCGCGAGCGCGCCTGGCTTGCCTGGGCGTCGGTGGGGATCCTCGCGATTCTGTGCGGGGTGCTGGCCGTGCTGCAATACCGCTGGATTGGAGAGATCACCGCCGCGGAAAGAACCCAATTGCATCAGCAGCTTCAGGCCCGGCTGGGGGTCTTGAGCCGCGCGTTCAACGACCAGATCTCGGCCGCCTGTGCTGCCCTCGAACCCACCCGCCAGCAGATTGAGCAGAACGGACCGGAGAAGGCTTACGCCGACCAGTACCTGCTCTTCCGGGACTCGCACGAACCCCTGTTTCGCAGAATCGGCCTGTTGCCCGATGTGAACGCCCTGGACCTGCTCCTTCTGGATCCGAATACCGGGAAGTTCGCTCCCGCGGAATGGCCGGCGGATTGGGCACCCCTCCGTGAGCGCCTGCTGGCCCGCCGGCAGCGCGAACCTCCGGCGCCCATGCCGGAATCGGTCAATGTCATCGAGTTGCCGCGATTTGCCCCACTGGGCGGCCAACCCGGTCCCCGGCAGGAGCGGCTGCTGATCGAGCCGGATCTCGACTACATCAGCCGGCGGCTGATTCCCGCCTACCTGAACCGGTATCTGGGCAGCGATTATGACGCGGAAGTGCTCGCCGGCGGCTCCGGGGTAGTGTACGCCTCTTCGCCCGGGCTTTCGCTCGAGAACCGCTCCGACGCCTCCGTCCCGCTGTTGAGCATCCGGCCGGTTCCGTTCGCCGGATTCCGGGGTGGACGCGGATTTCGAGGAATACGCGACCGGAACCCCGGCGACCGGGACGCCATGCCGCCGCCCGAACCGGGCCAGGGCCGCTGGCTGCTGCTGGTGCGCGGCCGGGCCGGCTCGCTCGACGCGCTGGTGGCACAAACTCGGCTACGGAACCTGGCAGTCTCGGCCGGGATCCTTCTGTTGATCCTCGCCACCGCCTTCATTCTGGTGCGCGTTTCACGGCGCGCGCAGCAATTGGCCGAGCTCCAGATGAACTTCGTGGCCGGCGTTTCGCACGAGCTGCGCACGCCCCTCACGGTGATCCGCACTGCCGCCTTCAACCTGCGCGGCCGGCTGGCCTCCCGGCCGGATCAGGTGGAGCGCTACGGATCGCTGATCCAGGCCGAAAGCGAAAGGCTGGAAGCCCTGGTGGAACAGGTGCTCCGCTTCGCCAGTGCGAGTGCCGGGCACCTGATCCGCGAGCGGGAGCCCGTGGCTGTGGAAAACCTGATCGAGGAGGGCCTTCGGTCGAGCCGGGCTGCGCTTTCCGGACCCGGGTGGAACATCGAATGCACGATCGACCCCGGCCTTCCCCTGGTGATGGCCGATGAGGTGGCCCTGCGGCAGGTGGTGCAGAACCTCGTCGATAATGCGGTCAAGTACGGCACCGGCGGCAGTAACTGGATCGGCGTCCGCGCTTCGGCGGTGGCAGCCGACGGGGGAACGGCGGTGGAAATCCGGGTAGCGGACCACGGTCCGGGTATCCCCGCCGACGAGCAGGCCCACATCTTCGACCCGTTCTTCCGCGGCCGGCGGGCCCTGCAGGATCAGGTTCATGGAACCGGTTTGGGCCTTAACCTCGTCAAGAGGATCGTAGAAGCACACGGCGGAACGATTCGGGTGATCAGCCAGCCCGGCCAGGGCGCGGAGTTCATCGTGCGGATCCCCGTCGCTCCGCCGGAACTACAGGATGAGTTCGCGCATACTGCTGATTGAAGATGAGCCGGGCCTGATCGTCACCGTCTCCGACCTGCTCGCCGGAGAAGGCTATGAGGTGGCATCGGCCGCGGATGGAGAAAGCGGCCTCGCTACAGCCGCAAGCGGCGGCTTCGATCTCGTCATCCTGGACGTCATGTTGCCCAGGAAGACGGGGTTCGAAGTTTGCCGGGAATTGCGGCAGAAGGGTGTGGATGTCGCCATCCTCATGCTGACCGCCAAAAGCCAGGTGGTGGACCGGGTGGTGGGGCTGAAACTCGGAGCCGACGATTACCTCACCAAGCCTTTCGACCCCTCGGAGTTGCTGGCCCGCGTCGAAGCGCTGCTGCGGCGCGTGCAGAAAGAACACCGTATCCCGGTACAGACTTTCCAGTTCGGCGATATCCAGGTGGATTTCGAACGGGCCGAGGTCCGCAAGGGGCCTAACCAGGTGAGCCTGGCGAGCAAGGAGTTGCACCTGCTGCGCTACCTCGTGGACAACCGCGACCGCGTGGTGCCACGCGAGGAACTGCTGCGCAACGTCTGGGAATACAGCAGTGAGGTATCTTCCCGCACCATCGACGTGCACGTGGCCTGGCTCCGGCAGAAACTCGAAGATAACCCGCAGATGCCCAAGCACATCCAGACCATTCGCGGAAAGGGCTATCGCTTCTCGTGCTAGCCGCCACGGTTAACCGCCCGAAAATTTTCGATTAAGAACGTAAAGAGTAGACCCGGCCGCACAACTTCCACATCCTTCGGCCCGTAGAGTTGTATGTAGCCGCGGTTTAGAAGCGGCACAGGAGAAGAACCCACGATGAAAGCCTTATCGCAAGCAATGTTCGTTTCGGCCCTGGTTGCGGGCGCCATG
Source organism: Bryobacterales bacterium (assembly GCA_963794265.1). Lineage (GTDB taxonomy): Bacteria > Acidobacteriota > Terriglobia > Bryobacterales > Bryobacteraceae > CAWCDJ01. Next base: position 219,059 of record CAWCDJ010000003.1, on the reverse strand, counting down.
ATGGCGCAGCCGCCGTCTGGGCCGCCCGACCCCGCCACCATGGTCCAGCACCGGGTGCAGCGGCTGACCACGCTGCTTAACCTTACTTCGGACCAGGCCGCCCAGGCCACCACCATCTTTACCAATGCCGAGACGGCAATCAGCCCGATCCAGACCACCCTTCGAACGAATCGCACGGCCCTCGAGACCGCCGTTAAGGGCAACCAGGTCGGGACCATCGACACGCTGGCGGCCCAGATCGGCACCGGGGAAGGCCAGGTCCTCGATATCCAGAGCAAAGCGGAAGCTGCGTTCTACGCCATCCTGACGAGCGATCAACAAACCAAGATGAACTCCATGCCCGGTATGCTCGGCGGCCGCGGTCCCGGCTTTGGCGGGCCGATGGGTAGAATGCGCCAGTAGAAGCGATGCCCGCGCCGCTCGAATTGGCTAGACTCAATACGATGGAACTGGCCATTCGAGCGGATGACGTTCGCGCCGCCGCGGAGCGCATCCGGCCCCTGGCACGGCGGACTCCCGTGATGACCTCGGCGGGCTTCGATTCGGAAGCGGGAACGCGCGTCTTTTTCAAGTGCGAAAACCTGCAGCGCGGCGGCGCCTTCAAGATTCGCGGAGCGTCGAACCTGATTCTCTCGCTCTCCTGCGAGGCCCTGTCGCGCGGCGTGGTGGCTTATTCTTCCGGCAATCACGCGCAGGCGACGGCTATCGCGGCCAGGCACGTGGGCACCTCCGCCACCATCGTGATGCCGGAAGACGCGCCGCGTTCGAAACTCGAAGCCACGCGCGCCCGCGGCGCTCATGTCGTCACCTATAACCGCTTCACCGACAGCCGGGAAGCGATTGCCGCGGGGATCCTCAAGGAGAGCGGCGCCACCCTCGTCCCTCCGTACGATCATCCGATGATTATGGCCGGCGCGGGCACGACGGCACTCGAACTGTTTGAAGAATCCGGCCCGCTCGACGCGCTGATCGCGCCCATCGGCGGCGGCGGGCTGCTCTCGGGCTGCGCCACCATCGCCAAAGACCTGAACCCCTCGGTTCGAATCTTCGGAGCGGAGCCGGAGGGCGCCAACGACACGTTCCTTTCCATTCTCGCGGGTGAGCGGATCGGCGTTCCCCACCCGGACACGATCGCCGACGGCCTGCGGTCGCCCAAACCAGGCGAACTGACGTTTCCCATCGTCCAACGGCTGGTCGAACGGATCATTCTGGTGAGCGACTCCGAATTGCGCGCAGCCGTAAAGTTCCTTCTGCTGCGCCTGAAGATTCTGGCGGAGCCGAGCGGAGCCGCCGCCGCCGCGGCCGTGCTGTTCCGCAAACTGCCGCCCGGCATAGGCACCGTGGGGGTGGTGATTTCCGGGGGCAACGTGGATTTCGAAGACCTGTGCGCCTGCTGATTCGGCGCGAGCCTATTGCACGTCCACGGTGACCGTATTGGCTCGATGCTGGTCCACCTTGAGCACGATGCTCGCCACCCCGCTGCCGCGCAGGTCGAGCGGGAGCGGCACGTTGATCTGGTCGAGGCCGGCGAATTGAGGCTGGGGACCGGCGTAGAGGGCCGGGACGCTCACTCCGTCGATGGTCACCAGCACATCGTCGAGCGACGTGCGGTGCCGGATGCCCGTGGCGTAGAGCGTGAGGTACACCGGCGTGTCGATGCCCAGGTCGACCGGCAGCGCCTGGCAGGGCGACGCGCTGCAATCGAACAGGGCCACGGGATATTGCTGAGCGGGGCTTCCGGCATTGACCCGGATGGCTGTGGCGGCGGCGATTCCCGAGCCGTTGCCGCTCATGCTGAACAGGGCGGGAGCGACTTGTCCCACGGCGCCGATGGCCGTCAGCGGCGAACCGGGGCCCCCCGTGATCGTGAAGGTGGCCACGCCGGTGGCCAGGCCCGGCGGCGTCAGGAAATTGATCTGCCCCGGGGAAACATAGAGCAGCGGAGCGGCGGCCGAAGTGCCTGCGGAATCTTGCACGGTGATACCCACTCCGCCCAGCGAAAGCGGCAGCGGCTGCGATGTCGCCTGTCCGGTGGTGGATGCCAGGTTTGCCCCGAAAATGGAGCCGAGCGACTCGGGCGCCACCACGGAAATCGGAGCCGCCGCCGATTGCACCACGATGGACTCCTGAAGGCCGTAATATCGCGCCATCCAGTACGGCAGGATGTAATCGATTCCGGCGGATTCGATGATGCCGGCTCCCCCGACGGCTAACTGGAAAGGCGACCGCTGCCACAGGAAATCGGTGGGCGGGCGCAGCCAAACGGGCACGGGCTGGCATGCCTGGGAACCGCAAACGGGCACGACGCCAGTCAGGTCGACGGCGAAATCGCGGCGCAGCCTCAGCAGCCACCCGTCGAGCAGCGCGAGCGTCTGGCTGTCGCGCGCCGGGTCGGGGCCGTTCAGGGCGAGGTCGATGACGTTGAAGAAGGCATTCTGGTGCGCCGCGGTGTGGTCTCGCAGCAGGGTGTACGCGGATTGATAGATGGCTTTCGCGGAACTGGCTTCCAGGCGAATCAGGCTATAGAGGTTGATGTAGTCCAGGTTGAATTTGAAATAGGAATCGTCGCTGGTGGTATCGACGCCGATGGGAGCGGGTACGGTGGCGGCCAGCAGCACCCGCTGGGTTTCATAGCTGAAGCTCGAAAAGTGATCGGAATTGACGTGCCGGCCAATCGCCAGGAAGGTCTCGATCTGGTCGGGACGGACGAGGAACGAAGTGCTGCTGCTGCCGTCCGGCATCACGACCGACCAGTTGTTGCCGTTCAGAAAGTCGATGAGGCGGGTGACCAGGTCGCTGATGGAAGCCTGGATGGCGGGGTCGGGGACCATGTCGTAGGCCACCGCCAGCCCGAAGAGGGCGCCGGAGTATTCGTCGCGCGAGGTGTTGCCGACCCAGATCCAACCGGCCGAACTGTTGGTGTGGACGCCATTGGATGCCTCCTCGCTCGCGATCCCAGCGGCGTAGGGCGAATTGGCGGGGACCATGCAGCGGGCCAGCAGGTTGGTTCCGGTAACGTCGGCCAAGCCCTTGATCGCGTCGATCGCGGCAGTCACGTCGGCCAGGGCGTCGGGCGCCTGGGTGACTTTGTAGCGGAACGCCTCGGCGGCCAGGTAGTGGCCGGTCCACAGCGCCGAATCGCCGCAACGGGTGTAGCCAGCGATCTGGTCGCTGTCGGTGAGGGTGAAAATCGGATCGAGAACTGCTCCGAACGGCAGGTGCCGGGCCCGAATATTGGCGGTAATCGCCAAGGCATCGGCTTCGGCGGCGCGGCCGGGCGGACCGGCCAGAATCAGCGCCGTGCAGGCGCCCAAAACCAGCGAGAGCCTCTTTGTCATGCAATCTCCAATGTGATGTGGACGTGCGCCATGAGCGAACTCCGTCACAAAGGCAAGGGGTGGCTGTGTGGGAACGCACAGTGCGGCGCCGGTTTGACACCCCCTTTTCGGTGCTGCTAGCCTGAGTTTTCCATGGCATCCGCTCCCGCACTCCGCGCCACGCCGTTGAATTCCGTCCATCGAGGGCTGAAAGCCAGAATGGTGGACTTTGGCGGGTGGGACATGCCCGTCCAATATTCCGGAATCGTCGAAGAGCACCAGGCGGTGCGAACCGCGGCCGGGTTGTTCGACGTCAGCCACATGGGGGAGATCGACATCCGCGGCCCGGAGGCGGGCCGGCTTACCGATTTCGTCACCACGAATGCTGTGATGAAGCTCGAAACCGGCCAGATTCACTACTCGGGGCTGCTCTATGAGCACGGCGGGTTCGTGGACGACATCCTGGTCCACAAAGTGGCGGACGACCACTATTTTCTCTGCGTGAACGCGTCGAACCAGGAAAAAGACTTCGAGCATATCCGCTCGATGAACCGGTTTGACGCGGATGTGGTTCTTTCGAGCGATCAGTACGTGCAGTTGGCGATTCAGGGGCCGCAGGCGCAGGCCACGCTGCAGAAGATCACACCGGTGGATCTGGGAAGCATTAGATATTACTGGTTCGCCGACGGAGAGGTTTCGGGGGTTCCGGCGCGCATCGCGCACACGGGATACACGGGCGAGGACGGCTATGAGATTTACGTGCCGCCTTCGGAAGGGCCCCGGCTATGGGGCGAAGTGATGGCGGCGGGCGCCCCGTTCGGCATCAAGCCCTGTGGACTGGGGGCGCGCAACACCCTGCGCCTGGAAGCGAAGATGGCCCTCTACGGGCACGAGATCGACGCATCGATTTCGCCGCTCGAAGCGGGTCTCGGGTGGATCGTCAAGCTGGGCAAGGGCGATTTCGTGGGCCGTGAGGCCCTGGTGAAGCAAAAAGAAGCGGGATTGACGCGAGGGCTGGCCGGGTTCGAAATGCGCGGGCGGGGGATCGGGCGCGACGGGTACGAAGTGTACCTCGACGGCGCCCCGGCGGGCTGGGTGACCAGCGGTTCGCCGTCTCCTACCTTGGGCAAGAACATCGGGCTGTGCTACCTGCCGGCGGAACACGCGCGGGCGGGCGAATCGATCCAGATCATGATCCGCAACCAGCCAGTGGATGCGGTGACGGTGGAAACTCCCTTTTACAAACGAGCGAAATAGAAAATATGTACCCTGAAAATCTTCGATACACGAAGGATCACGAGTGGATTCTCGTGGAAGGCGACACCGGCACGGTGGGCATTACTGACCACGCGCAGGAAGAATTGGGCGACATCGTTTTCGTGGATTTGCCGAAGCCGGGGACCAGGCTCGAAGAGCATGGATCGCTAGGGTCGGTGGAATCGGTAAAGGCGGTTTCGGAGATCTACTGCCCGGCCGCCGGAGAGGTGACGGAAATCAACCCGGCGCTGGCTGACGCACCGGAGAAGCTGAACGAAGATCCGTACGGCGCGGGCTGGCTGGTGAAACTCAAGCTAAGCGACGCGCAGCAGGTCCAGAATCTTATGACGGCCGCCGCGTATCAAACTTATGTAGGAGCCGAAAAGTAGTTGCGCTATCTCCCGAAGTCCGATTCCGAGCGCCGCGCGATGCTGGAAGCATGCGGCGTGGATACCCCCGAAGAGTTGTTTTCCCATTTGCCGGAGGCCGTGAAGCTCCAGCGGCCGCTCGACTTGCCGCCCGGCATCTCCGAATACGAGATTCTGGATTATTTCCGGGACCGCGCGGCGGAGAACGCCAACGGCTACGCCTCGTTTCTTGGCGCGGGTGTGTATCGTCACTTCCGCCCGGTGCTGGTGGACACGGTGGCGTCGCGGGGAGAGTTTCTGACCTCGTATACCCCATACCAGGCGGAGATTTCGCAGGGCACGCTGACCACCATATTCGAATTCCAGACGATGATCTGCCAGTTGACCGGGATGGACGTGGCGAACGCTTCCATGTACGACGGCTCGACCGCGGTGCCGGAAGCCGCCATGATGGCGGCGCGGGCGACGCGCAAGGGCCGGGTACTGGTCGCGAGCTCGGTGCATCCGGAATACCGCGAGGTGCTGGCCACTTATGCCAAACACCAGGGCATGCCGGTGGAGGAATTCGGCTACGTGGCGGAAGCCGGCACGATCGACCTCGAAGACCTGGACCGCAAGATGGACGATCTCACGGCGGCGGTGATCGTGCAGTCGCCCAACTTCTTCGGGGTGGTGGACCAGGTACGGGCAGCGGCGGAGATCGCGCATCGGCGCGGGGCGCTGCTGATTCTGGTGTTCACCGAGGCGGTGTCGCTGGGCCTGTTGGAACCGGCGCCGGAGGTGGATATCGTTGCGGGCGAGTTGCAGTCATTCGCAATCTCGCCGAGCTATGGCGGGCCGTTTGCGGGGATCATCGCCACCAAGGAAAAACTGATCCGGCAGGTGCCTGGACGGCTGGTGGGCGAGACCGTGGATTCGCGCGGAAACCGGGCGTTCTGCCTGACGCTGGCGACGCGCGAGCAGCACATCCGGCGCGAGAAGGCAACCTCGAACATCTGCACCAACCAGGCTCTCATCGCCCTGATGGCCACGGTGTTCATGACGGTCTACGGCAAGCAGGGGCTGCGCGAACTGGCCCAGCAGAACCTGGCGAAAGCGCACTACCTGGCGGCTAAACTGAAGCCGCGATTCTGCGGGAAGTTCTTCAACGAATTTGTGGTGAAGCTCGAAGGTAAGACGCCGGAAGAGGCCAACAAGGCATTGCTGAAGAAGAAGATCATCGGGGGGCTTGGGCTGGGGCGGTTCTATCCGGAACTGGCGGATTCCATGCTGTTGTGCGCGACCGAAATGTCGCGGCGCGCGGACATGGACCGGGTGGCGGAGGTGCTGGCGTGATCAAGAAAGTCCGCAGCCACATTTCACGCAACGAAGCGCTGATCTTCGAGCGCAGTTCGCCGGGCAAGAAGGCATATCAGTTGCCCGAGCTGGACGTGCCCGCGGTGGATGCCAAAGAAGCGCTGGGCGAAGAGCAGGTGCGCGAAGAGATTGCGGGATTCCCGGAAGTCAGCGAAGTCGAGGCCATCCGGCACTTCACGCGGCTTTCGACGTGGAACTACGCCATCGATACCGGCATGTATCCGCTGGGTTCGTGCACTATGAAGTACAACCCGCGCGTCAACGAGGTGGCGGCGCGGATCGAGGGGCTGGCGTGGGCGCACCCGTATCAGCCGGAGGCGCTGGCACAGGGGTCGATGGAAGTGATGGCGCGCCTGGAAGCGGCGCTGGCGGAAATCACCGGGATGGATGCGGTGACGCTGCAGCCGGCGGCGGGCGCGCACGGCGAGTTGACAGGAATCCTGCTGATCCGGGCGCTGCTCGAGAAGCGCGGAAATCCGCGGAAGAAGATTCTGATTCCGGATTCGGCGCACGGAACCAACCCGGCGACGGCGGCGATTGCGGGCTACGCGATCGAGAACATCAAGTCGAGCGAGAAGGGCGTGCTGGATGTGGCGGCGCTCGAGCGGATCGTCGATCAGGACGTGGCCGCCCTGATGGTGACCAATCCGAACACGCTGGGCGTCTTCGAGGAGAACATCGTGCACGCGGCGGAGATCCTGCACGCCAAGGGTGCGATGCTCTACATGGACGGCGCGAACATGAATGCATTGGTAGGGATCGCGCGGCCCGGCGATTTCGGCGTGGACGTGATGCACCTGAACCTGCACAAGACATTTTCGACGCCGCACGGCGGAGGCGGTCCGGGCGCGGGTCCGGTGGCGGTGAAGAAAGTGCTGGAGCCGTTCCTGCCGGCACCGCGGCTGAAGCGCACGGGCAGGAAGTGGGCCTGGGACTACCAGCGGAAATACTCGCTCGGCCGGGTACGGGCATTCTACGGCAATTTCGGAGTGTTGGTGCGCGCGCTGGCGTACATTCTGGCGCACGGCGGGCCGGGGCTGCGGAATGCCACGGTGGATGCGGTGTTGAACGCGGTGTACCTGCGTAAGAAACTGGAGCCGTTCTACGAACTGCCGTATTCTCAACCGAACATGCACGAGGTGGTGTTCAGCGACGACCGGCAGGCGAAGCACGGGGTGCGCACGGGGGATATCGCCAAGCGGCTGATCGACTACGGGTTCCATCCGTACACGGTGAGCTTTCCGTTGATCGTGCACGGCGCCCTGATGATCGAGCCGACTGAGACGGAAGGCAAGATCGAGCTCGATGCGTTCGTGGAAGCGATGATCTCGATTGCCAACGAAGTGGAAACCGATCCGCAACTGGTGAAGAACGCTCCCTACGGGACGCGGACCAGCCGCGTGGATGAAGTAACCGCGGCGCGGAAGCCGGTGCTGCGATGGAAACCCCAATAGAGGAGCCGGGCGGCCCCGCTTCCTTACGGCCGCGGCTCTGTGAGCCGTTACCGCGCAGAGCCGCGACCGTCCGGAAGCGGGCCTTTTGGCTGGTTTTGGGGCTCGTGCTGCTGGTAAGGCTTCCCTTTCTCAACCAGGCAATCCAGGGCGACGATCATATCTATCTCACCGAAGCGGCGCATGCGCTGATCGATCCGCTGCACCCGAACAATGTTCCGTATGTATTCCTGGGGGACATGGTGGACCTGCGCGGGCACTCGCACCCTCCGGGCAATGCCTGGCCGCTGGCGGGGCTGATCGCGCTATTCGGCGATGTGAAAGAAGTGCCGTTTCACGCGGCTTACCTGGTATTTTCGCTGGTTGCGGTGTGGGCCATGTGGGAGTTGGCAAGGCGGTTTTCGCCGCAGCCGCTGTGGGCGGCGCTGCTGTTCGTGGCGGTGCCGGCGTTCGTGGTGAACGGGGGATCGCTCGAAGCCGATGTGCCGTTTCTGGCGTTCTGGATGGCGGCGGCAGCGCTGTACTGCGGCGGGCGGCTATGGTGGGCGGCGGCGGCCATGGCGGCGGCCGCGATGATGGCGTACCAGGCAGTGTTTCTGGTGCCGATTCTGGCGGTATACGCGTGGCTGTTCGACCGGCGGAACCGGACGCGGTGGGCGGTGCTGGCGGCCCCGGTCCTCACGATCGCAGCGTGGCAGGTGTTCATGCGCGCGACCACCGGGGCGATGCCGGCCTCGAAGCTCACGGGCTATTTCGCCGCCTACGGGTTTCAGGCGATCCAGCACAAGCTGGCGAGCGCGCTGATGCTGTTCATCCATAGCTGGTTCCTGGTGTTCCCGGCGCTGGTGCCGGCGGCGGCGGTGATGGCGTGGCGCAAACGCAGGGAGCCGGAGACGTTGTTCCTGCTGGCGTGGATCGCGATTTTTTTTGCGGGTGCGGTGGCGGTCTTTTTCGCCGGGTCGGCACGGTACCTGCTGCCGATGGCAGCTCCGGTGGCACTGCTGGCGTCGCGGCTGAACCGGAAGTGGCTGGCGGCGGGAGTGGCGGCACAACTGGCGTTGGGAATGGGGCTCGCCATCGTCAACTACCAGCACTGGAATGGATACCGCGAGTTCGCAGCCTCGCTGCGCGGGCCCGCGGAAGGACATCGTGTCTGGGTGGATAACGACTGGGGGCTGCGGTATTACCTCGAGGCGCAAGGCGCGATGGCGGCGCGAAAGGACCAGCGACTGCGCGCCGGCGACATCCTGGTGACCAGCGAACTCGGATCGGCCGTGCGGCCGACGGTCCCCATGGTTCCGATCGCAGAAGCCACCATACAGCCGGCGGTTCCGCTGCGGCTGATTGGCCTGGACTCGCACTCGGGATACTCGACGGTGGACAAGGGCTTCTGGCCGTTCGGGGTTTCGGCGGGACCGATCGACCGCGTGCGGGCGGACCTCGTGATGGAACGGCATCCGAAGCTCGAGTACCTGACGGTGAAAGACGCCGGGGCGGCGGAACAGATAGTCAGCGGCGTGGACCCCTCGGACGGATGGACCGCGGCGATGGCGGAGCTGGTGGTGAAGAGCCCGGCGGAGCCGAAGAAACTGCGGGCGGAATTCTACATTTCACCGCAAGCGGCGGCGCGCAACGTGAAGTTGCTGCTGGACGGGCGCGAAGTGGCGGCAGGCACGTACGCGGGCGACGGCAAATACACGCTCGAATCGGCGGAAGCAATGCGTGGAGCGGGAGCCTCGGCGGCCGTCGAAGTACGGGTGGACCGGACGTTTCGCGCGCCGGGAGACCAGCGGGATCTGGGGGTGGTGTTGATCGGCGCCGGGTTTGCGCCGTAGTATCCTGAAACTTATGGCATGTGGCGGCGGCGGGGTTTCAACAATATTGAAAATGCGATTCGGCCGGGAGCACGCAAAGTTTTCTGCGTGAAGTTCCAGCGTGAGATGGAAGGACTCGACGAAGTACCGTTCGAGGGGCATCCGCTCGGACAGCGCATCTACGAAAACGTCTCGAAAGAGGCGTGGAAGATGTGGGTCGAGCACATGAAGATGATCATGAACGAGTACCGCCTGAACCTCGGCACGCAGCAGGCGCAGGAGTTTTTGATCCAACAGATGGAGAATTACTTCTTCGGCGAAGGCGCGGCGCTGCCGCCGGACTACGTAGCTCCTAAAACGAAGGCCTGAAGGTCTCGAGCACGGCGGCCATGTGGAACCGCAGTTCCGCGTGCGCCCGCCGTAGCGCAGTTTCGACCTCAGCGGGCGATTCGGCCCGCGCAAAGATAAATCCAGGATAAGAGGCGCCTTCGGGCAGCGGCTGCAGGCGCTGTCCCACGGCGGCCGTGATGATGACCTCCTCGACGCCGGGGATGGCCGAGGCACGGTCTACGCCATCGACCGATTCGAAGAGGCCGTCTTTCGGGATGGGGATCATCATGACGCCCGAAGCCGAGGGTTCGCGGGTGGCGGAGGAGACATCTTCACCCAATGCGTGGCGGAGGATGAGTTCTTCGAGGGGCAGGCTGGCTCCCTCACGGTCGCGGCTCTGTGCCAGGGGAGCGGGCAAATTGAAGCGCAAGGATTTGGCGCAGAGGCCGCCGATGGGACGGGCGTGGGCTTCGAGCATCCAGGCTCCTTCGGAATTGTAGCGGAGTTCGGCGTGCACCGGGCCGTGGCTCAGACCGACGGCGTGGAGTGCGGCGGCGGTGGTTTCGACGAGCTGCCGCTGGATTTCTTCCGGCTGGCGCGAGGGGGTCACGTAGATGCTCTCTTCGAAGTACGGACCTTCGAGGGGATCCGGCTTATCGAAAATGGCGAGCGGCTGAAAGCGGCCGGCGGTAACCAGGCCTTCGATGGCGAACTCGCTGCCGGGAATGTAGTCCTCCACCTGAATTTCATGCTCTCCCATCTTCCGGATGCGCTCGCACGCGGCGGCGAACGCGGCGGGGTGATCGGCGCGGATGACGCCGCGGCTGGCGGAGAGGCCGAGCGGCTTCAGGACGCAGGGGAAGCCGGCGTAATCCGAATCGGACCGGGCGCGGTGGAAGCGCGGAACGCGCAGGCCGGCAGCGCGGAAAAGCGTACGCGCCAGATATTTGTCGTGACAGGCGCGGGCGGCGGCGGGGGAGTGGAAGGGCACTTCGAACACGCGCGCCGCTTCGGCGGCCAGCACGGCGGGACGGTCGCCCACGGCGATGACGCCATCGAACCTGCGGCCACGCAGGGCTTCGAGCGAACCGGCGACGTGATCGAAGCGCACGGGGATGGCGCGGTCGCCCCAGGGGTCGTCGAGCACGTGGCAGCGGTCTGTGGCGAGAGCCACTTCGACGCCGAGTTGGCGCGCGATCTCCGCGAAAACGCGGCTCTGGTACCCGGTGGTGGCGGCGAAGAGAACGAGACGCTTCGGCACTAATTCCATTATCGTGGTTAATGTGAAGGCATTAGTGAAGAACAAACGCGAGCCGGGTTTGTGGCTCGATGACGTCGAGGTGCCCAAGATCGGGATCAACGACGTTCTGATTCAGGTCCTGCGAACCGGCATTTGCGGCACGGATGTCCACATTTACAAATGGGACGAGTGGGCGCAGAAGACCATACCGGTACCGATGGCGGTCGGGCACGAATTCGTGGGGCGAATCGTCGAAGCCGGTTCGAACGTCGTGGATTTCTTTCCCGGAGACCTGGTGAGCGGGGAAGGCCACGTGGTCTGCGGGCGCTGCCGGAACTGCCTGGCGGGGAGGCGGCAGATGTGCGCGCGCACGATGGGCGTGGGCGTGAACCGGCCGGGCGCGTTCGCGGAATACATCGCGCTGCCGATGACCAACATCTGGCGCCACCGGGACACGATTCCGCTCGACGTGGCTGCGATCTTCGACCCCTTCGGGAACGCGGTACACACGGCGTTATCGTTTCCCGTCCTGGGAGAGGACGTGCTGGTGACCGGCGCGGGGCCGATCGGAATCATGGCGGCGGCGGTGGCGGAACACGCCGGCGCCCGATACACAGTGATCACCGACCTCAACCCGTACCGCCTGGAGTTGGCCAAGAAGATGGGGGTCACACGCTCGGTGAACGTGCGGGAAACCACACTTCCGGAGGTGCAGAAGGACCTAGGGATGACCGAGGGGTTCGATGTGGGTCTCGAAATGTCGGGGAATCCGGCCGCGTTTCGCGACATGCTGGCGAACATGAGCCACGGCGCGAAGATCGCCATGCTGGGGATTCCCTCGGAACCGGTGGCTATCGACTGGAACACCGTGATCTTCAACATGCTGACGATTAAGGGGATCTACGGCCGTGAGATGTACGAGACCTGGTACAAGATGACGGTGATGCTGGAATCCGGCCTGGACATTATGCCGATCGTCACACACCGCTATCACTACACCGAGTTCAGGAAGGGCTTCGAAGCGATGATCTCGGGGAACTCGGGCAAGGTCGTATTGAGCTGGGAGTGACGTTTCGGTCACTGCCGGTGGGCAATGGCGGGACAATGAAGCATGGAGAAATTCGATCGTTTCTTCGAACAGTTCAGAGTCCAGGCCAACCAGTTGGCCGATAAGATCCACGAGCTGATTCACGAAGGCAACGTCCGCCGGATCATCATCAAAGACGAACAAGGCCACACGTTCATGGAGATCCCCCTTACGGTGGCGACGATCGGCACCGTGCTGGCGCCGATTCTGGCGGCGGTGGGAGCCATCGCCACGCTGGTGGCGCGCTTCGACATCGTGGTGGAGCGGACGGCGCGGCCCGATGCGCCGGCGGCGGGGCATGCGCCCGCCACCGATTCGAGCGTAGGGGCGACCGAAAGCACGATGGATATGAAAGACACCGTGGGCCAGCGAATTGACAAGAAGGGCACCAAGCTGGAAGATATCGCGGGAACCGGGGAGCACGATTCCAAGGGAGGGTAGGCTATGGCGAGGCGACCAACGCTGGGGACGGCGGGGCTGTTCGAAGCCGCGGCGGGTTAAAATCAAGAGATCGCCCTCGCAATTACTGAAATCGCTCCGGTTCGTTCCCGTGCGCGCGTGCCGCATCTGCCCGCCCTCACGGGCCTGCGTTTTTTGCTGGCGCTCTGGGTGATTCTGCATCATCTGACCGGTCCGGGGCAGTCGCTCGAACCGGCGGCGCGCGCCCTGCCGGCGGCCGTGTACGCACTGATTCGGGGCGGCTACCTGGCGGTGACTACGTTTTTCGTGCTCTCGGGGTTCGTGCTTTCCCGGAGTTACGCAGGCACGTCCTGGACGCGGCGTAACGTGGCGCGATACACGGCCGGGAGGATTGCACGCGTCTATCCGGTGTACCTGCTGAGCCTGCTGATCGTAGCGCCGTTCATCGCGGCGGACGGCACTCCGGGCAAGGCCTCGCTGGTGGCGGCGCACGGGCTGCTGCTGCAGGGGTGGCTGGGGCACATTCCGGTAAGTTGGAACACGCCGGCGTGGTCGCTCTCGTGCGAAATGTTTTTCTACCTCTCGTTCCCGCTGCTGGCGGCCCGGCTGGAAGGCTCGGGGTGGCGGAAGACGCTGGCACTGGCGGCCGCATCGTGCTGCCTGACGCGCGTGCTGTGGGCGGCCGGCGTTTCCGACGAGATCAAACCGATCATTCACCTCTCGGACTTCCTGATGGGGATCGCGGCGGCGTGCGCCTACGATCTGCTGGCGGCGCGGCGGAAGTCTCCAGCGGGGGCATGGCTCTACCTGCCGGGGACGGCGTGCGCGGCGGCGCTGATCGCCTGGCCGCGACTGCTGCCGCCGGGGGTGGACCTGAATTCCGCGCTCCGGCCGCTGAACGCGCTGCTTCTGATCGGGTTCGCCCTGGGCGGAGGGGTGGCGGCGCGCGCGCTTTCGACGCCCGCGGCCGTGTACCTGGGGAAGGCCAGCTACGCCATGTACATCCTGCACGTGCCGCTGCTGTGGTGGTACCTGCGGTGGTCGAAGACCTTCTCGGCGCCCCTGTACCTGGCGGCGGTGATCGGGATTTCGGCGCTGGTCTACCGGTTCATCGAAGAGCCGGCCAACCGATACCTGCGATCACGAGTCCAGGCTGCCCTTAAGGCCTAGCTCTTCGGCGCGGGCCTGCATGGCTTTGACGCAGAACTCGATGTGCTCTTCGATCGGGACGCCCAGCCCGGCGACGCCGTCGAGGATGTCCTGGCGGCTTACGGAGCGCGCGAACGCCTTGTCTTTCATCTTCTTTTTGACCGAGGCGGCATCCACTTCGAAGACGCTGCGGTGGGGCTTCACGTAGGAGATGGCGGTGATGAACCCGGCCAGTTCGTCGCAGGCGTAGAGCGTTTTCTGGAGCGCGGTTTCGCGCGGCACGCCGGTGTGGTTGGCATGCGAAAGGATGGCGCGGCGGATGACTTCATCGACTCCGCGCGACGCCAGAATGGCTTCGCCTTTCTGCGGATGCTCTTCGAGCGTGGGGTGGATCTCCCAATCGAAATCGTGCAGGAGGGCCGTGACGGACCAGAGCCGCTCGTCCTCGCCGAGTTTGCGCGCGTAAGCTGTGACGCAGGTTTCGACAGCCAGGGCGTGCTTGCGCAGGCCCTCCGACTTCGTGTATTCGCAGAGAATCTCCCAAGCCTGTTCGCGATCGAGCATCGATTTATCATATACCGGTGAACCAAAGAACCGTCGAGTTGGGCCTGGGCCTGATCGGTATCGGCAAGCCGTGGGGGCATGCGCCACACGCCATTCCATCGGATTCGGAAGCGCAAGCGCTATTGGAGTTCGCGTACGAGCTGGGGGTGCGGTACTTCGATACGGCGCCGTCCTATGGCGACGGCATCAGCGAGGCGCGGCTGGGGCGGTTTCTGCGGGGGCTCGGACCGCGCGAGCGCGCCGCGGTGACGGCGGCCACGAAGTTCGGCGAGCACTGGGACGCGGCGGCCGGGGCGCCGTATGCGGACCACTCGTACGACGCGCTGCGGCGCAGCCTGGACCGGAGTTTCGAGCGGCTGGGCACGATCGAGGTGCTGCAACTGCACAAAACGACTCCGCGGGCGCTGGCGAGCGGCGATGTGGCCCCGGCCTGGGAATACGCGCGCGGGCTGGGGATTGGGCGGGTAGGGCCGAGCGTGAGCGATGTGGAATCGGCGCGCGCGGCGATGGAAGACGCGCGGCTGAACGCGATGCAGTTTCCATACAACCGCCGGAACCGGCAGTTCCAACCATTCCTGAAAACGGGTAAGTGGATCGCGGTGAACCGGCCGTTCGCGATGGGCGCCGAGGTGCGGAGCGATGCGTTCCGCTTCATCCTGGAGCGGCCGTTCACGGGAGTGATCCTGACGGGGACCACGTCGGCCGGGCACCTGCGCGAGAACTGGGAAGCGTTTCAGGAATCGCTGGTCTGAGGGGCTGCGTCACCCCAGGACGCGCGGCGTGCGGCGCGAAAGGCCTCTTTGTCGCGCTTCGTGACGCGGACGGTGCGCAGGCCCCGCGGCGTGCATTCCTCGAGAACAATCAGGCCGGGGTAGTGCTGCGGGTGGCGAATGATGCGGGCGCCGGCCGGCGCGACCGGCTCGCGGGCGAGCGCGACGTAGCTGAACTTTTCGTCCTCGTGGCCGAGTTCCCCGCCTTTGATGCGGCGGTGCAGGGACGAGCGCTCGACGCGCGCGGCGAAGTGGCACCAATCGGGCGCAGCCATCGGGCAGGGGCCTTCGGCGGGGCAGGGCGCGATCATGCGGGCGCCGGCGGCGAGAAGCGCGTCCCGGACGGCGCGAATCAACTCGAAGCCGCGGGGGGTGCCGGGTTCGATCAGGACCAGGGCGCGGCGGGCGGCCTGCCACAGGCGCGCGGCATGCGCGGCGCCTCCGGCTTCGCCGAGCGAGTAAGCGGCGATCACCAGGTCGCTCTCGGGAACTCCGGCGGTGAAATCGCGCACGAGGCATTCGGCATCGGGAAGCCACTCGCGGGAAGCGGCGGCGAGGGCGAAATCGCGTTCGACCATGGTGATGGCGGCATCGGAAAACCAGGCGCGCGCGGCGAGCGAGGCGGCGCCGGTGCCTGCGCCGGCATCGAGAACCGTGGCGACGGAGCCCAGGCGGTCGCGGACTTCGTGAAGCACCCGATGAGCCGCGGCGTACGTGGCGGGCATGCGGGTCACGAGATAAGCAGCCGCGCGGGCGTCGTCCGCAAGACGCGCGGTGCGGCCTTCGCGGTACGCCTCCGAGAGGGCCGCGGCGGCGCGCTTCAGTTCGGGGAAGCCGAGAGCTTCGGCGCGCGCTTCGATGGCGCGGCGGACGGGCTCGGGAAGCTGCATAATCTCAGGATAGAGGGAAGCGCAGAGATGGCGGCGACAACCTCCGGCATGCTCGAGGTGCGAACCCGCCGGGAGTGGCGGGACTGGCTGCAAGCGCACCACGATTCAGAGTCGGAAATATGGCTCGTGCTGCACAAGCACGACACGACGGAAGGCTCCATTACCTATGCCGATATCGTGGAGGAGGCGCTGTGCTTCGGTTGGATCGACAGCATCGTCAAGCGCCTGGATGCGGACCGCTACGCGCGCAAAGTCACTCCCCGCAAACCCGGCAGCAAGTGGTCCAGCATCAATCGCCGGCGCTATGAGGACCTCAAAGCGCGCGGGTTACTGGAGGCGCCGGGATTGAAGCGGGCGCCGACGAGCCGGAGCGGCGATGCGCCACGGCCATCGGTATCGACCATTCCGTCTTACATCGAGACGCAATTGAAGGCCAATCCGCGCGCGTGGAACTATTTCGAGCAGTTGGCGCCTTCCTACCGGCGGCTGTATATCGGCTGGATCGACTCCGGAAAGCGGCAGGAGACCAGGGAGAAGCGGCTTCGCGAAGCAATCGGCCTGCTGGCGGCGGCCAAGAAACTGGGTCTAAGATGAGAGTGCCGGCCGTCGCGCTTCGTCGCCCTCTCCGGGATCGCGAAAGATAGCGGGCTTCGCCTTGAGGATCACTAACCCCAGCGCCTTCGTGAATGCACGGGTGTACGATGAGTCCCATGCGGGTCAGACTCTTGTGTCTTGCGGCGGCAGTCGTCTTCTGCCTGGAAGCTTCCGCCGCCGAGGTTCGCGTGTGGCAGGGTGTGCTCACGCTCCCGACGTATCAGGAAGGGGCGCCTGACCCCAATCCCCCGTTCGATCAGTTCGCGGGGACGCGGTTCAACTACCCTTACACGCTGCGCGAGAGCATCACCGACCGGCGCGTGGATACGGCATGGCGCGCCCTGTATCTCGAAAACGAGTATCTGAAGTGCTCCGTACTGCCGGATATCGGCGGCCACCTCTATACCTGCATCGATAAGATCAGCGGGCAGCCTATGTTTTACGCGAACCCGTCGATTAAGAAGGCGCAGATCGGCTACCGCGGGGCGTGGGCCGCATTCGGGGTCGAGTTCAATTTCCCGGTATCGCATAACTGGGTGTCGATGTCGCCGGTGGATTTTTCCACCGCGAAGAACGCGGACGGCAGCGCATCCATCTTCGTGGGGAATATCGACCGGCCGTACGGGATGCAGTGGACCGTCGAGCTGCGGCTGGCGCCCGGGTCCACCGTGCTCGAAGAACGGGTCACGCTCTATAACCGCAGCGACGTGCGGCACCGGTATTATTGGTGGAACAACGCGGGCGTGAGGGTCTGGGACGATTCGAAGATCTGGTATCCCATGCGCTGGAGCGCCAGCCACGGGTTTACCAACGTGGACACCTGGCCGGTGGATTCCGAGGGTCTCGACCAGAGCGTGATCGGCAAGCAAATCCGCGGCACGGTTTCCCGGTTCGTTCACGGCAGCCGCGAACCGTTCATGGGGATCTATCATCCGAAGACGCAGACGGGCGTGGTGCACTACGCGAATTACGCGGACCTGCCGGCGAAGAAGATCTGGTCCTGGGGCGTCGATGCCGATGGGCTCGACTGGCGGCGCGCGCTTTCCGACGACAACAGCGCCTACGTGGAAGTGCAGGCGGGGCTGATGAGGAACCAGGAAACCTATGCGTTTCTCGAGCCGCGGCGGAGCATCCGGTTCAGTGAATACTGGATGCCGGTGCGCGCCATCGGCGGCATCACGCGGGCGAATCTCGCCGGGGTGCTGTATCTGCGGCGTGAGGGTGGGAAGCTGGCGGCGGGGTTCAACGCGAACCGCGCGGTGGCGGGCGCGAAGGTGCGGATTCTCGACGGGCAGCGGGTCCTGCGGGAAGAGACGGTGGACCTGACGCCCGAGCGTACGTTTACGCTGGAACTGGCGGACGCTCCGCGGTCGCCCGCGACCTTCGAATTACTGGATGGCGCGGGACACGCTCTGATGCGGCAGACCGAGGGCCGATACGACTGGACGCCGGCCAGGAACATCCACACCGGGGCGCAGCCACGGCCTCCGGCGGGTGGCCCGCTCGAAACCGGCACCGATCTGGAGTTGAACGGGAACCTGCTCGAGGCATATCACGTGTACGACCGCGCGCTGCGGCAGACGCCCGACGACCAGGCACTCCGGGTGGCGGCGGGACGGCTGGCTGCGGCGCTGCTGCGGTACGACGACGCGGTTCGCTGGCTGGAACCGGCGCAGGCGAGCGCCACTTACGATACGGAGATTGCGTACTATCTCGGGCTGGCGTACGAAGGGCTCGGGCGGCTTAGGGAGGCGCGGCTCGAATTCGAAACTGCGCGCCGCATGCCGGGGCTCCGCGCCGCCGGTACCCTGAAGCTGGCGGAACTGCTGGCGCGCGAGGGCGACGTAAAGCAAGCCGCCGCTTACCTCGAAGAGGAACCCGGCGACGCACGCGCGCGGGTGGAACTCGGCGCGCTCAGGGGGACAGGCTCGAAGCCGGACGCCGCGCATGTGCTCGAAGCCGCGGCGCGGTACATGCGGCTGGGGCTGTGGCGCGACGCCTTGACGGTGCTCTCGCGCCAGTATCCGCAGCCGCCAGCAGAGCAGACCGAGCCCGGGGTGCCCTTGCCGCAGAAGAACCCGGTGGTGGCTTACTACCGCGCATTCTGCCGTCAAAAACTGGGGGCGCCGGCCGCGGAGGATTACGACACGGCCACAAAACTGCCGACGGCCTACGTGTTTCCGTATGGTTCGCAGACCCTGGAGGTGATGGAAGCCGCGGTGCGCGCGCGCCCCGAAGACGCGACGGCGCATTTCCTGCTGGGGTCGCTGCGGATGGCTTCGGGGCTGGTGGATGCGGCCATCGGGGAGTGGCGGACGGCGAAGAAGCTCAATCCCGGCATTCCGGTGCTGGATGCCGACCTGGGGCGCACGCTGCTCCGGATCAAACGGGACATCCCGGGCGCGGCGGAGGCGTTTCAGGCGGGGTTGGCGCCCGACCCGGCGAACACCGAGCTGTACACCGGGCTCAGCACCGCGCTGGGGGTGATGGGCCGTCCGGCGACGGAAACGGCGGCGGCGCTCGAGCGTTATCCCGACAAACCGCACATGCCGGCGGCGATGGTTTACGACCTGGCGCTGAGTGATGCCGAGGCGGGGCGGTTCGACCAGGCCAGGGCGATGTTCGAAAACCGCTTTTTCCCGCGCGAGGAGGGCGGCACTAATGTGAGGCAGGTGTGGATCCGGGTGCGCGCTCTCGAAGCCGCGTCCGACGCGCGGCTGGGCCGCTGCACGGAGGCGCTCTTCATCGTGGATCACATCGGAGATGCAGCCGGGAAACTGCCGTTCACGCGCGACGGGCTCGACCCGTTCATCGCCGCGGCACCCAACCAGGCGGAACTCGGGATGGCGGAGGCGCACTGCGGGCGGGCGGATGCGGCCGCAAAGCGGCTGCGCGAATTGAGCGCGCCGGGCACCGCCGAGAAACTGGTGTTCGCTTACGAACTGGCGCGGCAACTGCCGGATTTTCGGGAGACGGATTGGAGCCAGCGGCTTCAGGCGGCGCACGCGCGCCCCGGCGAATCGGGCTGGAACGCGGTCGTTTCCGGCATGCTGGAACTCGACCTGGGACATGCCGACGAAGGCCGGACGCTGCTCGAATCAGCCCTGCTGCTGCCAGACCGTAACCTGGCGCACCATCTTAGCCGCGAATTGGTGCGTCATATACCCGGAAAGCAGTAGAAGCAAACGGCTCTCGAAATCGGCTATAAAGGTGTTGGAGTCGTCTATTACATGAATTATGCGAAGTTAGTAGGCCGCTTTACCACTGTGGCCGCTTGCGGCGTGCTGTTGGCCGGTATCCCTTCGTTCGCTGGCGAGGGCATGTGGACCTTCGACAACCCCCCGTTGAAGCAACTGCAGCAGCAGTATGGGTTCAGCCCGACCCAACAGTGGCTCGACCATGTGCGGCTTTCGAGCGTGCGGTTGAACGATGGAGGGTCCGGGTCGTTCGTCAGCCCGCATGGGCTGCTACTTACCAATCACCACGTGGCGCGCGGCCAGCTGCAAAAGAACTCCACGCCGGAGCACGACTACATTCGCAACGGGTTCTACGCGGAAACGCCGGAACAGGAGATGAAGTCTCCAGACCTGGAAGTGAATGTCCTGGAGTCGATGGAGAACGTGACGGACCGCGTGAGCGACGCGGTGAAGCAGGCCAGGACCCCGGCCGAAGAGTTCGCGGCGCGGCGCGCGGCTATCGCGGCCATCGAACGGGAGAGCTTGCGGAAGACCGGGTTGCGGAGCGACGTGGTGACGCTCTACCAGGGCGGCGAATATTGGCTCTACCGCTACAAGAAGTACACCGACGTGCGGCTGGTGTTCGCGCCTGAGGCGCAGGTCGCGTTCTTCGGCGGCGATTCGGATAACTTCACCTACCCGCGGTACGACATCGATTTCGCGCTGTTCCGCGTATATGAAAACGGCAAACCCATCGACAGCAAGGACTACCTGAAGTGGAACGCGAAGGGCGCGGCGGATCACGAACTGGTGTTCGTCTCCGGCAACCCTGGATCTACCAGCCGGATGGACACGCTGGCACAGCTCGAAATGATGCGGGACGTAGACCTTCCGCTTACGCTGAAGCATTTGCGGCAGCGGCTGGCGGTGCTGAAGCAGTACTCGGCGCGCGGCCCGGAGCAGGCGCGCGAGGCGGCGTCGATGATCTTCGGTCTCGAAAACAGCGTGAAGGCCCGGGAGGGACAGTACGAGGGGCTGCTCTCGAAAGCCGTGATGGATAAGAAGGCTGCCGAAGAGGCGGAGTTCAAGGCCAGGGTGATGGCCAATCCGCAGTGGAACGCGGCTTACGGCAGCGCATGGGACGAAGTGGCGGCGGCGGAGAAGAAGTCGCTCTCGCGGCTCAATGAAGACGCCTATCGCGATTTGGGATCGTCGCTGGCGGCGATGGCGACGACCATCGTGGATTACATGGCGGAGGTGCAGAGGCCGGACGGCGAGCGGCTGCCGGGCTTCCACGACGCGCAACTCGACTCTTTGAAGCTGCGGATGTTTTCGCCGGCGCCGGTGTATCCGGAAATGCAGCAGGCGCTGATGGCGGGCGCGCTCGAATGGGACCTGAGCGGTGTGGGCCCCAACGATCCGTTCCTCAAGATCGTGCTCGCGGGGCGGACGCCCGAACAGGCGGCCGCTGCGCTGGTGAACGGGACGAAACTGGCGGATCCCGCATTCCGCCGGCAGTTGGTGGCGGGCGGTGCCGCGGCGGTAGCGGCGTCGAACGATCCCATGATCGTGATGGCCCGCGAGATCGACCCCCTGCGGCGCGAGCTCATCAATTGGAGACAGCAGAACGTCGAGAGCGTGTTGCAGCAGGCGGGCGAGAAACTCGGAAAAGCGAGGTTTGCGGTGTACGGCAAGAGCACCTATCCGGATGCGACGTTCACCCTGCGGCTGTCCTACGGCGAAGTGAAGGGCTATCCGATGAACGGGACCAAGGCGCCGCCCAAGACCACGCTCTACGGGCTGTATGACCGCGCGCTGGGGTTCGATTGCAAGGGCGATTTTGCGCTTACGGATCGATTTGTGAAAGGGGAGTCGAAGCTGAATCTCGCAACCCCGGTGGATTTCGTCACGACCAACGACATCATCGGGGGGAACTCGGGGTCGCCGGTGATCAATCGGGAGGGCGAGATCGTGGGACTGATCTTCGACGGGAACATCGAGTCGCTGGTGGGAGACTTCGTGTACAACGGCGAGCAGAATCGCGCCGTGGCGGTTCACACGGCGGTGATGACCGAGGTCCTGAAGAAGTTGTACGGGGCGGATAGCTTGGTCAAGGAGTTGATGGGGCAATAGTGGGGCAGGCCAGGAGGCCTACCCTACTTCAAAATCTCTTCGAAGAGGGCGAGGGCGCGGGGGTCGCGCGATTGGGCCAGTTCGGACATCGACTGGCGGCGGGTTTCGGGGTCGCGGGATGTCTTCGCCAGGCTGATGAGCGCGGGGATGCCCTGATCGTCGGGCAGCGAACGCAGGGCGGAAATGGCGCGGCGGCGCACGTCGCGGTCCGGGTCCGATTCGGCGATGCCGGCCAGGATCCCGGCGTTCTGCGGCGACGGCTTGCGGGCCAGCGCGCCGACGGCTTGCGCGCGCAAACGCGAATCGGAGGCGGTGCGGGCGGTCTCGAGCAGGAGGCTCGCGGCGCCGGGCTCCTCCGACTCGGCGATGGCCGTGACGGCGCGCTCGCGGATGCGCTCGTCGGGGTCGGAGACCAGAACCTTCTTCAACGCTTCGAAGCCGTGAGGGCCGCGGCGAGCCATGGCGAACAGAGCGCGGCGGCGCAGCGAGAGCGGCTGGCCGGCGGCGGCAAACCGGTCGAGGGCTTCCTCCGCGGCTGGGCCGGCGTGACTCGCGATGGCCGACACCATGGAGTCGCCCAGGCGGTCGCGGGCATCGAGGAACGAGGCGAGCAGCGCGACGCTCCGGGCGGGATCGACACCCGTGAGCCAGTGAACCGGCAGACCGCCGGCATCGATTTCGCAATCAGGCGAGAGGGAGCGGATCCGCGTGACGGCGTTAGCTTCCACGCGGTAGAGAATCACGACCTCGGCGGGCGGTTCGAGATGGACGACGCCGGCGGTATGGAAATCGTCGCGCACGTATTCGCAGCCGAGGCCGTAGCCGCGCACGACGGGCACGCTATAGGCAATCCACGCGGGCTGCGGCTGGGCGGCGGTGAGCTCGCGGAAGACACGGTCGAGCGCCCCGGCGGCCGCGCGCGTATCGGTTTGGGCGTTGATCAGCAGCTTCGGCTGCGCGGTAAGCGGCAGCGCGGCGGCCAAAAGGCAGAGTGCGGATTTCACTTGAGGATCTCCATCAGATATTCGGTGGCTTCGGGAGACTTCATGTTGGCGATTCGCTCGACGATCCGCTCCTTCATCTTGGGGTCCTTTTCGGCGCGGGCCACCTGCACCAGGTCTTTCACGTTGCGCTGCGAATAGAGCGCGTCGATCACCGTGCGGCGCACGTCGGAATCCTGATCGGCGCTATAGATGGCGACCAGGGCATCGCCGGTGGTGGCGGCGCGCTGGCTGGACAGTTGCTGGATGGCAATGCGGCGGAGGCGCGGATCTTTGTCGGTCTTAGCCACCTCGACGAATTTATCGAGGTTGCCGTTAGCCGGCAAGGCTTCGAGAATCTGCATGCGGATTTCGGGCGCGGCTTCCGACTGGTAGAGCTGCCAGACATCGGCGCGGGCGTCATTCATGGAGGCGAGCCGGCGCACCGCTTCGATGCGCAGTTCGGGCGACTTCTCGGTTCGGGCGATCTGCAGCAGCCGGTCCTTATCGCGCGAGGATTCGAAAGCGCTCAGAATGGCCCGCTTGACGGCAGTGTCGCTCGAGGAGGCGTAGATTTCCGAGAGCACCTGCGACGCGTTGGGATTCTGCCGGCGGCGCTCGCCGTAATAGCGGATGGCCAGCAACTGCAGGTCGGGGTTGCCCTGGCCGCGCGCGATCTGTTCCAGCAACTGCTGGGCGCGTGGGGAACTGCTGGCGGCCAGCACGTAGACGGCGTTGCGCTTGAGCCTGGGCGACTGCGCGCTGTGGAGCAGCTTTTCGAGCAGCGGGAAAGCGCGGTCGGGGTCCGACTGCATGAGGCCGTTGAGGGCCAGTAGCTTGAGGTCGTCATCGGATTCGCTCTCGGGGGCCACTTTCTGCCCGGAGGCCTGCTTGACTTCGAGCTCGAGGGCCTTGGCGTCATCGAGCCAGCGGCTGCTGGGGAAGCTCTTGCGGAGCTCGGCGAGGGCCGCGAGGGATTCGTCCCGGCGACCCAGTTTATTGAGGGTGTAGGCCTTCCAATACCAGGCGCCGTCGGCACGGGAGCCGCCGCGGGAGGAGACTTGGTTGAAGTCTTCGAGAGCTTCGTCCCAGCGGCGGTTCTCGAGGGCGCGCTGGCCGGAATCGTAGAGGCGGTCTTCGCTGGCGGACCGTCGGAAGCCTGCCATTTGAGGGGCGAAGGCCATTCCGCCGAGTCTCGAGACGTTGGCCATGGGAGCCAGGTTCATCCCGGCGAGGCGGTCCTGCATCTCCATCATGCGGTCATTAAAGCCGGCGTCGTATTGAAAATCGAAGGGGGCCTCGGGCGGTTCCGGAGGCAGCGGCACGATCGCCGGGGCAGGCGCCGGCATGGGCACAGGCACCGCGACGGGCGCCGGCTCGGCGGGAGCGGCCGGAGGAGCAGGGGGCGCGGGCGGGGCGGTTTGCGCCGCCGCTCCCAGACCTGCCAACAATATAGTCAACGCTAGGGCTTGCATCGTGAATCACCTCTTTACAGTTTTTGCCGGGGCGGAATTGGGTCGCGCCCCGAATCTTCCTGGTTCCGGACGTTGGAGCCCAGAACGCGAATCTTGAACAGAATGCCGTCCGAGCGCAGGCGGCTGCGAAGCTCGGCAAGATCCCGCTGGTCGAGGCGCGAGGGCGCGTGAGAAATCTCGATCAGGACACGGTCGAGATCGTCGAGAAGCGCGGCCACGCGATCGTCGCCGGTGTGGAGAGCGGTCTGGCGGTAGAGGCGGCTTTCGCTGACCAGGTCGGCGGCGCGCTCCTTTTCCGCGGTGATGTCGAGCGCGCCCCTGGTTTCCGCGTTGGCCAGTTCCGCGAGCACGAGCTGCGAGCGATCGAGGTAATCGCCGACTGCCAGCAGCAGGATGCGCTCGCGAGCCTGCGGGTCGGCCGCCGCCATGGGGACGGAGCGTGCGGTGGGGTAGAACCGGCCGGCAACGAAGGCGGCAACCATGAGGACGGCTACGGCCGCGGCGGCGGCCGCCCATCGCCACGCGGGCACCGCCTGCCACCAGCGGCGGCGCGCGGGAATTGCCGGTTCGAGCCGCGACCATAGCGCGGCGCCGTACTCGGGACCGCGCTCCGGAACCGGCAGTGCCTCCAACGTATTCAACACGCGCTGAAGCGATCCGTACAGGGCGCGGCACTCGGCGCAGGCTTCGAGATGCCGGGCGGACTGGTCGTCCCCGGCCTCTTCGCCGTAGTAGTGCAGAATCAATTCTTCTTCGCTCAGGTGGTTCATCTTGCGGGACTCACAACGGGCTCGAGCGCCCTTCGCAGTTTCTGCACGGCGCGGAACACGCTGTGCTTGGCCGCGCCGGGTTGACACTCCAACACGCGGCTTACTTCCTCGATCGACATGCCTTCGTAGTGGCGCAGTACGAAGGCGGTTCTTTCTTGCGCGCTGAGCTCGCGCATGGCGTTTGCCACACAGACGCGCAGTTCGGTGCTGAGCGCCTCGCGCTCCGGACCGGGGCGGCCACAGGCCAGGGCCGCCACCACCTCTTCGCCGCCCTCCTCCCCCACTGGCGACACCTGTTCGGAGCGGCGTTTGCGGGAGCGTATGGTGTCGAGCGAGCAGTTGGAGGCGATGCGATAGAGCCAGGTGCCGAAGCTCGAGCGCTCGTCGAACCTGGCGATCTGGCGATAGGCGCGCAGGAAGGTTTCCTGCACGACGTCTTCCGCGTCCTGTTCATTGCCGGTCATACGAAAAGCGAGCCGGAACAGGGAACGGCCGTGGCGCTCCACCAGCGCCCGAAAGGCGTCGGCATCCCCGGCTCTCACCCGGGCCACAAACGCTCGGTCGGTCAGTTCCATCCGGCTGATCGGTTAGACTGCGGCGGAAAGAAGTGGTTAGCTTTCACACCTTGGAGGTTATCAGGCGCGGAAGCGTGGAGTTTTCCGGGCGGGGTTACACAGGGATCGGAGTCGTGCCGTGAAGATCAGTACAATAGTCCACTGGAATGGCCGGTCCACAAATGTCTCGAACTTTTCTTTTTATTTCCATGCTGCTTGTGCTTCCCTGCCTGGAAGCGCAGGAGTACACACGCGGCGTCGGAGTGTACCCGGGATCTCCGGCTGAAAGCTGGTCGCCGACGATCCACGCGGGTCCGCAGGCCTACCGCAACCTGGCGCTGCGGCGTCCGGCGTTCCACTCGAGCAGTTACGATTACAACCTGACCGCGCAGCTGGTCACGGACGGAATCAAGGAGACACGCCTGCCACGATGGCTGGCGGTTTCCACCAGCACGAAGGGCGTTCTGCCGCGGGGCACCCGCGAACTGGCGCTGGACAGCAACTGGGCCTCCACGGTGGACCTGCGCGGCAAGAGCCCGTGGCTCGAGATGGAAATCCACGGCGGCATGGCTGCACCGGCGGTGGACCGCCTGGAAGTGGACGCCAACGTGGTGGCAGCCGAGGCGGACAACCAGGAGTGGACGCTCACGGTTCTGGGGTCCGACGATGGCCAGGCGTGGAACCAGCTCGGCCAGGCCGCCGGAATGGCCCATCCGACCGGCGAACTCCACCCGCACATCGCCTTTTCGGCGGTTTCCCGGCACCGGTATTACCGGCTACAGTTCGACAACGGACGGCCGCTTACCTGGCGCGTGGCGGAAGTGCGGTTCTTTGACGGCAGGCAACTGGTACACCTGGGCGGCCCGTTCGACTTCACCAGCGCGTGGAAGAGCGCGGGCACCGGCGAGGAATGGGTATACGTAGACCTGGGCGCCCGCAGCCAGTTCGACCGCGTGACGTTGACCTGGATCAAACCCGCGGCCGAGGGCGCGCTGCAGGTTTCCGACGACGCCAAAGAGTGGAAGACCATTCACGCGCTCGACAGCAGCGATATACGCCTGGCGCAGCCGGCCGAAGGCCGCTATGTTCGGGTGCTCATGACCAAGGCCTCATCGCCCGATGGCTACATCCTGAGCGAACTCGAAGTCTACGGGCGCGGCGGCATGGCGGTCGAACCCAAGCCCGCGGCGGCCGGCCTGCAACTGGCGGGCGGAGCGTGGAAGGTCGAACGCGATTCGCTGGTGAAGGCTAGCGGCGAGTCGCTTTCCCAGCCGGGATTCAACGACAGCGGGTGGGTGCCGGCCACGGTGCCCGGAACCGTGCTGGCCAGCTACTACAACGCCGGCGCGGTGGCGGATCCGAACTTCGGCGACAACCAGCTCATGATTTCGGACTCGTTCTTCTACGCCGATTTCTGGTATCGCGACGAGTTTATGCCGCCGGCGGCCGGGCCGGGCGGCAAGGTCTGGCTGAACTTCGACGGCATCAACTGGAAGGCCGAGGTCTTCCTGAACGGCAGCCGGCTGGGACGCATCGAAGGCGCATTCACACGCGCGCGGTTCGACGTGACCGGCAAGCTGGTGGCCGGGAAGAAGAACGCGCTGGCCGTGCGGATTTTCAAGAACGCCACGCCCGGCAGCATGAAGGAGAAGACGTTCGAGGCGGTGGGGCTGAACGGCGGCGCGTTGGGCGCCGACAACCCCACGTTTCACGCGTCCATCGGCTGGGACTGGATTCCGACCATTCGCGGCCGCGACACGGGCATCTGGAACGACGTTCACTTCACGGTGACGAAGAGCGTGACGGTCGAGGACCCGTTGGTAGCGACCGTGGCAGAAGATGCCGCGCACGCCACGGTGAAGATCGCGGTGACGCTGCGGAACCACTCGGCCGCGCCGGTGAGCGGAGCGCTGCGCGGAACCTTTGGCAGCCAGAGCTTCGAAGAGCGGGTGAGCCTGAAACCGTCCGGGTCTTTGACGGTGGAGAAGACCCTGGCCGTCGAGAACCCTAAGCTATGGTGGCCGGCAGGATACGGCGAACCGAACCTGTATCCTGTGGAGCTGAAGTTCGAAGATTCGGACTCGGTCCGGTTCCAGGCCGGCATTCGCCGGTTCACGTATTCCGAGGAAGGCGGCGCGTTGAAGATGTGGATCAACGGGCGGCGCTTCATTCCGAAGGGCGGAAACTGGGGCTTCAGCGAGTCGATGCTGCGCTACCGCGGG
Organism: Bryobacterales bacterium; assembly: GCA_963794265.1. Lineage (GTDB taxonomy): Bacteria > Acidobacteriota > Terriglobia > Bryobacterales > Bryobacteraceae > CAWCDJ01. The sequence goes on along the minus strand of CAWCDJ010000003.1, from coordinate 191,142 downwards.
CGGGAGTACGAAGCCGCCATGCGCTATCACCGGGATATGCACTTCAACATGGTGCGCAACTGGGTGGGGCAGATCGGCGAGGATGCGTTCTACGAGGCCGCGGACCGCAACGGCATCGTGATCATGCAGGATTTCTGGCTGGCCAACCCCTGGGACGGGCCCGACCCCAACGACAATGCGATGTTCGTTCGCAACGCGAAGGATACGATCCTGCGCGTCCGGAATCACCCTTCGATCGGGCTGTATTGCGGGCGCAACGAAGGCTATCCGCTCAAGCCGCTGGACGATTCGATCCGCGCCGCGCTCGGCGAGATGGCCCCGGGAATCCAGTACATTCCGAGTTCGGCCGACGATACGGTGACCGGGCACGGGCCGTATCGGGCGATGAGCACCCGGTATTATTTCGAGCAGCGGGCGGGCACCAAGTTCCACAGCGAGATCGGGATGCCGAACATCGTCGACTACGACAGCCTGCGGGAGATGATGCCGGAATCGGAGATGTGGCCGCTCGGCCCCATGTGGGGGCTGCACGATTTCTGCCTGACCGGGGCGCAAGGCGGCGCGGCCTACCGGGAGTTGATCGAAAGCACCTACGGCCCGGCGGCGAATGCCAAAAAGTGGGTGGAACTGGCGCAGTTCGAAAACTACGACGGCTACCGCGCCATGTTCGAATCGCAGAGCAAAAACCGCATGGGAGTGCTGCTGTGGATGAGCCATCCGGCGTGGCCCTCGATGGTGTGGCAGACCTACGACTACTATCTCGATCCGACCGCGGCGTACTTCGGTTCCAAGAAGGGCGCCGAACCGCTGCACATCCAGTGGAACGCGGCCAACGACACCGTGGAGGTGGTGAACTACAGCGCGGGCAACGCGGCGAACCTGACCGCGCGGGCCGAGATCCTCAACATGGACGGCAGCCGGAAGTGGCTCGAAACGGCCACGCTCGACAGCAGCGAAGATTCGGTGGCGGCGCCCATCCGAATCGAATTTCCGAAGGGACTCACGCCGGTGCATTTCATCCGGCTCGAATTGTGGAAGGGAGAGAAACTGGTATCGGAGAACTTCTACCTGCGGGGCCTCGAGGAGAACAATTTTCAGGCGATCCGCAAACTGCCCAAGGTCAAGGTGGAAGCCGAGACCCGGGTGTCGCGCGAAGGCGCGCGCTGGGTGATGGTGACCGACATTCACAACACGTCCGGCGAGCCGGCGCTGATGGTGCACTTGAAAGCCGTGCGGGAGAAGACCGGCGATCGCATACTGCCCGCGCTCTACAGCGATAACTACGTGGCCCTGATGCCGGGCGAGCGGCGGACCATCCGGACCGAAGTGGAAGACGCGGATACGCGCGGCGAACTCCCGCGCATCGCGGTGGAAGGCTTCAACCTGGAGTAGGTCCGTCCTTACCCACAGAGCCGCGAGCGTGACGGAGCGGGCGGCGTCAACCGTTCACGCGCCGGGCCCGCACGATGAAGCGGTAGGGAGCGGACCCGACATAGTCGAACGGGTAACAGGTCACGATCGTCAGGACCTGGCGCGGAGTGGGCGCGAGCACGCCGACGGCATCCGGCTTGACGATCCTGGTGGAAACCACGCGGTAGCAGAAGCGCCCGCGCAGCGTGTCGAGCACCACCAGGTCACGGTCGCGGATGAGCCGCAGCGGGCGGAAAAAAGTGTCGCGATGGCCGGCGATCCCGACATTCCCGGGGTCGCCGGGGAAAGCCGTGCCCTCGATGTGGCCTGCCGCTTTGCGCAGCGTGGCGGCATCCGAACCTTCCGCGAGCGCTACCGAGAGTTTCAGCCGCGGAATTTCGAAGCGGCCGATCAAGCCGTCGCGCGTGATTTCGGGCAACACTCCGGGTCCGGCCCCAGGGCGGCGCGTCCGGACCAGGGCCCTGGCGAGTTCCCGGTTTGCGCGGCTCTGATACCGCCAGGCGCTTCCCAGCACGAACGCGCAGTAGCCGAGCGCAACCGCGGCCATGGCGAAAAGAAGATACGAGCTCCAGCGGGCGACTCTCATCGGGGCTCCGCGGCGGGCCTGGAACGGGGATAGTAGCCGGCTCGCGTTCGAACCGTGAGGCGTCCCCGGTGGGGTGCGCCGGCCACCACCCGGATCGTGCGCCAGGCGCTACCCGCGTCGGCCGGGGGTTCGAAAGCGAGGGTGTACTGGCTGCGAATATCCTTCGCGATCTGGTCGCAGATGCCCACGGCCGCGGCTGGGGTTTGCGGCAGAAAAACCTCGCCCCCGGTGGCGCGCGCCAGTTGTTCGAGCACACGGGGATTGCTGTCCGGGTCGTTCTCGTCGAACAGGCCGATGGTGTAGATGATGGTGTTCGATTCCTTGGCGTCTTTCATGGCTTGGGCAAAGGTGACGTGGCTGGCATTGTCTCCGCCATCGCTGATGACAATCAGTACCTTCTTATCGCAGGTTCCCTTGCGGATCTGATTGAGCCCGGCAGCCACGGCGTCGTAGAGCGCGGTCTTTCCGGTGGTCCGCGTTCTCTCGATGGCCCGCTCGATTTCGGAGGGGCTCGCGGTGAACCTTAGACCGCCGGGCAGCGCGAAGGAGACGTGCTCGTTGAAGTTGACCACGAACATCTGGTCGGCCGGGTTGCTGGCGCGTGCAAAGGTCTCGGCGGCCGCCGTGACGTCCGGAAGTTTCGGTCCCATGCTGCCGCTGTGATCGATCACCAGTCCCACGGTCACCGGGATATCCTCATGGCTGAAGAAGCGGACGGGGCGAAGGATGCCCGTGTCGAAAACTCGAAAGTCCTGCTCCCGAAGTCCGGCAACAGGAAGGTTCCGGCGGCCGGTTACGGTGGCGTGCAGAACCACCAGGTTGACATCCACCGAGATCCGGTTCTGCGGTTCCTCTCCGGTTTGAGCGGCGCAGACGGACGGCAGGCCGGCGAGGAGCAAAGAGAGCGGGAGACCGATGCACGCCCCCGCTCTCTTCCCGCGCCGCATTTCCGCGGCTATCCGTTCCGACGGGCCGCGACGCGAAGCGACCAGCCGCCTCCGAGGGAAATCAGGCCGATGAGGCCGATCAGCGGCAACGGGCTGCCCGTCTTCGGCAGTCGCTTGGGAATCCGCGCGGACGCGGTCTCCACCGGGCGCGGCGGAAATGCCTGGGCCACTTCCGATTCCTCGCCGCCGGGGCTCTGGACCGTCAGATGAGACTGCTTCATCGCCATTACCGGCGCCTCCTTCATGGTCTTAGCCGGCTTCTTGGTATTCGCGGCGAGTTCCGACGGCATGGAGGGCACCGCCTGGTGAGTAACATGGGCCAACTCGACCGCCCTGGCTTTAGGATAGACGAACTCATCGCCATAGTTATCGCCGGGATAGAACCATGCTTTGACGGCTTCGGGCGATCCGGCCGCTCTTTCTTCGAACGTGATGATCGCTTTATCCGGCGTCTTCATCCGGTAATCGGGAATCGCCAGAAAAGTTCCGTACAGGCGATTTTCGTTTTTATTGAACACCTGCACGACGTTGCGGTCCGCCATTGTGTCGGCAAGCTTGAAGACGTAAGTGCCTGCCGGGAGCACGATGCCCGGGATTTCCACCGGCTGGTTGAACGTAACTACAGTCTTCTTATTCCACTCATCGGCCCGCGCTTGCGGGCAGACCATGGCTGCCGCGCCCACCAGGGCCAAAATAGTCAATCCGAGACTCCTCATCCTTGGCTCTCTCCTGTTCCGAAGTTTTGTAGGGGAGACAGGGCTCCGCCTTGCCTCCTGTAAATGGTTTTGAGCAGAACGAACAACCGGGACGGCATGACGCCAACCTGGGGAGACCGTCCCCTCGCCTGCTCGAAAAGATCTACGCTGGACGGCAAGCCCCGCGGCCTCACCACCTGAAAGCGTGGGGCCACTTAGTGAACTTACCGCCTCCACTTTTCAGCGTAAAGCGATAAACATCTCTGACCAATCCCCCGTTGATAGTAGTCCACAGAAAAACCGGGGGGAGGCGGCGCGCAGATGGTGGCGAACATCACGCTTCACGAAGACCCGGCCGTGAGAGCCGCCGCGGCGCGCGCCAGGCGGGGCGCTCCGCGCGCAAGTGGACATCCCCGTGCAGTGAAGTTATGCTGAAGGCCATGACGCGCGTTCTGGCCTTGCTGGCCCTCATCCCGGCGGCTTCCTACGGATCGGCCTGCGTATCAAGCCAGGGATGCACGGAATGGGTCAGGCTGGGCGGCGGCCCCGCGCGCTCGCTGATCTACCGGACGTATTCGCTGGATGAAAAGAACGAACAGGTCACCCGGGCACTCGTCATGATTCACGGCGCCGGGCGGGACGCCGGCAACTACTTCCGCACCGCGGTGGCCGCGGCATTTCTGGCGGGCGCGCTGGAGGACACGGTGGTAATTGCGCCGCGGTTTGCCTCGAACGACGGGCGCGGCTGCCGCGACACCTTGGCGCCCAACGAAGTGAGCTGGAGCTGCAACGGCGACAGTTGGCGCTCGGGCGGCGCCTCGAACAGCAATCCGGACCTGACGTCGTACGATTTCGCCGACGAGATTCTCCGCCGGCTGGCCCGGGGGGACGCCTTCCCGAACCTGAAAGCCATCGTGGTGGCGGGGCATTCGGCGGGAGGGCAGTTCGTGACGCGCTACGAAATGGCCAACCGAGTCCACGATTCGCTCGGGGTGCGGGTGACCTACGTGGTGGCGAACCCCTCGAGCTATGCCTACCTGGATGGCACGCGTCCCGCTGCCGGCGGCGGGGAGTTCCGCGCGTTCAACGACGCGCGCAACTGCACCACCTACGACCGCTGGCCGTACGGGCTGAAGGGGCGCTCCGGGTATGCAGCCGGCCTGGACGATGACCAGCTAAAGCGGCAACTGGCCGCGCGGCCCGCCACCTACCTGGTGGGCGAACTGGACGTGCTGCCTCTGGCGGGCTTCGATTCCTCCTGCCCGGCGATGGCGCAGGGACCCACGCGGCAGGCCCGCGGAGAGGCCTATGTGAAGTATGTGAACCAGAAGTTCGGGGCGCATCATGAATCGCTGGTGGTGCCGCTGTGCGGCCATAATGCGCGGTGCATGTTTACGGCGGACCCCGTGCTCGCTATTCTGTTCCCGAAATCATAATCATGAAACTAAATCCAACGCTTCTTCGGAGCACACTCGTGGCAGCCCTCGGCGGGCTGCTGTTCGGCTTCGATACCGCGGTCATCGCGGGGGCCACTCACGCCATCAGCCAGGTCTATCAGTTGACGCCGGCCTCGCTGGGGTTGACCGTTTCGAGCGCCCTGTGGGGCACGATTCTGGCGTCGATGTTCGCCGGGATTCCGGGCGACCGCTTCGGCCGGCGCGACAGCCTGCGCCTGCTGGCCGTGCTCTATATGGTCTCGGCGCTGGGCTGCGCCATCGCCTGGGATTGGTACTCGCTGGTGTTCTTCCGCTTCATCGGCGGGCTGGGAATCGGCGGTTCGTCGGTTCTGGGCCCCATGTATATTGCCGAAGTGGCGCCGGCCAAGTGGCGCGGGCGGCTGGTGGGCCTGTTCCAGTTCAATATCGTCTCCGGGATTCTGATCGCCTATCTATCCAATTACCTTCTGGGCACGGCAAACCTGGGCGCGACGGAGTGGCGTTGGAAGCTGGGCATCTCGGCGGTTCCGGCGGCGGCGTTCTTCCTGTTGCTGTTCGGCATCCCGCGCAGCCCGCGCTGGCTGGTGCAGAAGCGCAAGGCGGCGGAGGCGCGCGCGGTGCTCGTGTCCATCGGCGAGGAAAACGTGGACAGCGAACTGCAGGATATCATCGGGTCGATCGACGCCGAGCACGGCCACGGCACCGAACCGCTGTTTTCCTGGAAGTACCGCCTGCCGATCTTTCTGGCGGTTTCGATCGCCATGTTCAACCAGCTTTCGGGAATCAACGCGGTTCTGTATTACCTGAACGATATCTTCGCGAAAGCCGGGTTCAGCAAGGTCTCGGGAGACCTGCAGGCGGTGGCGATCGGCGCGACCAACCTCCTGTTCACCCTGATCGCGATGTCGGTCATCGACAAGATCGGCCGCAAGACGCTGTTGCTGGTCGGGTCGGTGGGTACGGCGGTGTGCCTGGGCGGGGTGGCTTACATCTTCACCAGCGCGCGGCACGAAAACCTGCTGGTCTGGCTGCTGGTGGGCTTCATCGCCTTCTTTGCTTTTTCCCAGGGTGCGGTGATCTGGGTGTACCTGAGCGAGGTGTTCCCGAACCGCGTTCGCGCCAAGGGCCAGAGCCTGGGCAGTTTCACCCACTGGTTCATGAATGCGCTGATCTCCGGCATCTTTCCCGTGATGGCGGCCACCTCCGGAGGCGCGCCCTTTATCTTCTTCGCGGCCATGATGGTGCTGCAGTTCTTCGTGGTGCTGTTCTGGTACCCGGAAACCAAGGGCGTCTCGCTCGAGGCCATGCAGAAGAGAATGGGGATCGCGTAGGAGCCTGCGAAGCCACCGCCGCCCCCGATCGCGGCATACGGACAGCCGCCAACTGCAATGCTGTACGATGAAATTGGGTTGACCGGTCGAAGCAGCAGCATCATGACGAAAGACGAAATCATCCTCGCCAGCCGCGAGTTCCTTTTTCCAGCCGTATTCCATTACTACAAGGAGCCGCTGGTCATAGCGCTCGCCAAGAATCAATACGTGTGGGATGCCGACGGCAACCAGTATCTGGATTTTTTCGGCGGAATCGTCACCGTCAGCGTTGGGCACTGCAACGACGAAGTGAACGCGCGGGTGCACCGGCAGATCGATACGCTGCAGCATGTCTCGACGGTATTTGCGACTGAGCCGCTGGCGGCGCTCGCCAGGAAAATCGCCTCCATCACGCCGGGAGGGAAGCTCACCAAATCGTTCTTCACCAACAGCGGCACGGAAGCCAACGAAGCGGCCATCCTGGCGGCGCGGTGCTACACGGGAAATACGGAGATCGTCGCGCTGCGGCACTCGTACCACGGGCGGTCGGGAATGGCGATGTCGGCCACCGGGCAGGGCGCCTGGCGGCTCGGCCCCCCGCAGGCCGGAGTGGTCCACGCGCATAACGCCTACTGCTACCGGTGCCCGCTGGGGCTGAAGTATCCGGATTGCGAAGTCCGCTGCGCCAGCGACATGGAAGACCTGATCCGTTCCTCCACGAACGGACGGATCGCAGGCTTCATCGCGGAGCCCGTCCAGGGCGTGGGCGGGTTCATCACTCCGCCGAAAGAGTACTTCCCGATCGTGGAAAAAATTGTTCGCGACCACGGCGGGGTGTTCATCAGCGACGAAGTACAGACGGGCTGGGGGCGAACGGGGAATCACTGGTTCGGGATCGAACACTGGGGCGTGACACCCGACATCATCACCGGCGCCAAGGGGCTGGGCAATGGAAGCCCCATCGGGCTGACGGTGGCCAAGCCCGAGGTGGCCGATTCGGTCACGGGGCTGACCATTTCCACATTTGGGGGAAATCCCGTGACTTCAACCCAGGCGAAGGCGGTGCTCGATCTCATCGAAGAGCAGGACCTGATGACGAACTGCGCGGAGACCGGCGCTTATTTGCGCGCGGGGCTGGAGGAGTTGCAGAAAAAGCACGAGATCGTCGGCGAGGTGCGCGGCATGGGCTTGCTGCAGGCGCTCGAACTCGTCGAGGACCGCCGGAGCAAAAAACCCGCGGCGGCCAAAACCGCGCTGGTCATGGAGGCGGCGCGCGAGAACCGGCTGCTGATCGGCAAGGGCGGGATGTTCGGCAATGTGCTGCGGATCTCACCCCCGATGAACATCGGGCGCGCGGATGTGGATCAATTCCTGGTACTGCTCGATTCGAGCCTGGCCGCCTGCGGCCGGGTGGCGGCGGCCGGCTAGCTAAGAGCGGGCCCGGCGGGCCATTTCGACGAGCACGACGCGGGCGTCATTCGCGTCCCGAACTTCGCGCAAAAACGCCACCCGGCACCCGTGGACGCGGTCTCCGGAACGGAGCCGCAGGTGAAAACCGAGGCGGTCGACGGCGGTCATGTCGGCGGCTTCCGCGTCTTCTCCGGCGAAGCGGGCCGCGATCAGGAGGAGCGCTTCCACATGGTCGGCGTTCATGTGCCGGATGATGTCCGGGGCCGCGTCAGCCAGCGGATCCGGCCGTGCGGCGGCATACTCTTCCGCGGAAACCCACCCCATCACGCCAAAACCGCCGACGTAGTAAACGCCCGAAACCTCCAGCCGGTAATAGGCGAAATCCGTATAACTCCGCCACTGCATGGCGCTCTCGTAGCGGGAGAGATACAGCTCACCGACTTCCTCGGGCGGCGCTTCGGCGGCGCTGCCGATGAGGGTCACGCGCGCCGCGCCCAGGGGATCGCCGGCGGCGTCGGGCTGTGCAATGAACAGGCTGGCCCGCGGGTCCTGGCTCAGGTTCTGGGTGTGCATCGCCATGCTGCTGATGAAAATGACTGGCCGCCCGCTCTCATCGGCGGCATACGGCATCAGCGAGCCGAATGGGAAGCCCGGAAACTTGCGGGAATGCGTGGAGAGAGTGCCGATCCGGCCTACCACCGCCAGGGTGCGGGCGCGTTCGGCGAGCGAGGGCTCCGGCGCGTCCGGAGCGGCGGGTCCGGAACCGGCGTGCTGGTTGGACACCATCTCATGGTACCGCGCGAAGAATAGCCGGATCAGGGGCGCGGCCAGTTGGGGGATTCGATCGCACCATTACCGGTGACGATCAGCGCGGCCGTCCCTGGCCGGCCGCGCACCAGGGCTACGCCGCGCTCAGGCCCGAGTACGCTCACGGCGGTCGCCAGGGAATCCGCGTCCATGCCGCGGCGGGCGACGATGGCTACCGTAATGGAGCGGGTCAGGCCCATATCGGTCGCAGGATCAATGATATGGGAGTAGCGCTTCGCACCGGCGTCGAGATGCTGCTCCCGGCTGCCCGAGGTGGAGACGGCGGCATTGCGAAGCCTTAGGACTCGGGTGAATTCCCCATCCGGTCGTCCGGCGTCCACGCCGATTTTCCATTCGGACTGCCCGGGCGGAGGGTCGCCGAAGGCCAGGTCGCCGCTGACGGCCACCAGCGCGCGGCGGATGCCCCGGCGCGCCAGAACCGCAAGGGCCGCGTCGGCGGCATAGCCTTTGGCGATGCCTCCGAGATCCAGGCGCATACCTGGCTGGTCCAGCATGACGGTGCCGGCGGCGGCGTTCACGTGCAGTTTGCGATAGCCGGAGCGCGCGGCGGCCTCTCGGAGCGCAGCCGCGGCCGGAATCCTGCCGGCGGCCCGCGCCTGCCGCCAAAGCCGGATCACCGGGCCGAGCGTGACGTCGAAGGCGCCGCCGGTTTCGGCCGCCAGTTGTTGGGAGGCGGCGAGCACGCGCAGCAGGTCGGGCCCCGCCGCCACCGGATGACCGGCAGCGGTACGGCAGAGGCGATTCAGTTCGCTTTCGGGCTGGTAATCGGAAAGCTCCCGATCGAGTTGCGCGATGCGGTCGAAGGCTGCGCGAAACGCGGCCTGCGCCTGCTGAGGCCCGGCGGCGTAGAGCTTGATCCGCACCAGCGTTCCCATGTGCGGCTCGACAGCCTCGAACGGTCGAAGCCCCGCGGCCGGCGAACACCCCACCAGAGCGAAGAACAGGGCCGCCCCGACGCTACTGGTCATCGAGTTCCACGCCGCTGTTCCAGTACCGGTACATCTCGAGGGCGGTGGGAATCCTGACGGGCCGCACCAGGCGGAAGCCCAGCCACTGGGCATCGGTTTCGTACCAGATGCTCTTGGGCAATTGCGGGTCCTGCTGCTTCCAGGAGGGGTCGGACGCCACCCGCGCGCCACAGCGCAGCATCCCGGCGGGGTCGTTCCAGGAGCCGCCCCGCACCGCGTGCGGATACGGCCTGGTGGCTTTTACCCAGGGGTTCGTTTGGGCGTCCGGCGGGTAGGGCCCGTACTGATCGAGCGTCCACTCCATCACGTTGCCCATCATGTCGTAAAGCCCCCAGGCATTCGGCTTTTTGGTCGCGACCTTCTGATACTTGCCGTGGCTGTTGGCGGAATACCAGGCATAGTCGCCAAGCTTCGACGCATCGTCGCCGAAAGAATACGCCGTGGTGGTGCCGGCGCGGCAGGCATATTCCCATTCGGCCTCGGTCGGCAGGCGGTAGAACTCTCCGGTCCTGGCGCTCAGCCACTCGGCGTACTTGTTGGCAGCATGCTGGGTCATGCTGATGGCGGGATACCCGTTGATTCCCATGCCGAAACTCATCTCCATATACGGACGGGTCGGGCGGCTCACGCCATCCACCAGGGCGTCCTTGCCGGCAAGCTGGCCGCCCTCGGTGTCGAACATGAAGAGGCGGTATTCGTCCCAAGTCACTTCGTGCGCCTGCATCCAGAACGCGTCCACCCGCACTTTGTGCCGGGGCTGCTCATCCTTTTGGCGGTGCGGATCGGAAGCCGTCGAGCCCATCAGGAACTCGCCGGCCGGAACCGGGACGATGTCGTAGGAGACGGTGGTGCCGGGGATGGTTATCGACGCCGGCCCCTGGCTGCGCGACGGTGAGAGTTTGCGGGCCTCGATGCGCTCGTAAATGCGCTCCACGTTCGCGCGCTCGGCGGTTTGCGCGATTGCGCCGGCCGCCGCGAGCAATGCGGCCAGCGCCGTTCGCCAGGTTCGTGCCACCGGCTTAGACCAGTTTGGTGACACCCGGTTCGGCGCGCGGCCGCACCGGCAGGCTGCCGTTCCATTCCAGGTGTTCGGGGAAGAGCTTTTCCTGCGAGTTCAATGCCTGGTCCCAGGTGACCTGCTGGCCGGTATAGGCAGCCATGCGGCCCATGATGGCGAGCATGGTGCTGGTGGCCAGGCGCTTGCCGTCGTTCATCGGCTGGTTCTTGCGGATCGATGCGAAGAGCAGGTCGTGTTCCCGCTGGTACATGTTGTATGGCTGGCCGCTGAACGTCCAGTTGGTCTTGCCTTCGATGCGCGGGTGAGGACCGCGGCCGATGGTGCAGGCGCCATCCGTGCCCAGCATGTAATCCGAGTTTTCGTTGTAGCAGCCTACGATCTGCCGATTCGCCAGGAAGGCGCGGACGCCGTTCGGATAAATGTAATTGGCTTCGAAGTGGTCGTAAATGTTGCCGCCTTCGGCCGGAATGACGCGTCCTCCCACGGCGACGCAACTGGCCGGCGGTTCGTCGTGCATGGCCCAGGCGATCTTGTCTACGCTGTGAACGGCCTGCTCCACGATACTGTCGCCGCACAGCCAGACGAAGTTATACCAGTTACGAATCTGCCACTCGACGTCGCTCATGCCGGCGGGGCGCGCGCTCTCGGGCGGCATTGGTTTCACCGGGCTCGTGTAGTAAGTGGCGTAATAGGCCACGATGCGCCCGATGGCGCCGTTCTCCACCTGCTGGAACGTATCTTCGATCATGTTGTTGTAGCGCCAGCAGAAGCCCGCTACCAGGGAGAGGTTCTTCTGTTTCGCTTTTTCGGAAGTCTCGATCACCATGCGCACGCCGGGGGCATCCGTAGAGCACGGTTTTTCGCAGAAGATGTGCTTGTTGGCGGCGACACAGGCAGCCAGGTGATACGGACGGAATCCGGGCGGTGTAGTCAGGATGACCACGTCCACTCCGCTGTCGATGACCTTCTGGTAGGCGTCCAGGCCGATGTGCCGGCCGGCGGAATCGACTTTGACGCGGTCCGCGATTTTGGAAATGCGCTTCAACGACTCGAGCGAGTGGTCGATTTCCTCCTGACCGATATCGGCTACGGCGGTGAGTTCCGCGTAATCGTCGGCGGTGAGCGCCTGTGAGGCGGCGCCGGTGCCCCGGCCCCCGCAGCCCACCAGGCCCACCTTGATGGCATTGGTCACGGTCTGCGCGGAAATGATACCGGGAAACCCGGCGGCCAGCGCCGCGCCAACCGCTGCGCCGCCCGCCTTCAGGAAATCACGCCGGCCGGAATTCTTTTCGTCGATCATATCCCCCCTGTCAGAAGCCATTCTACACGAGCGGCGAAGCGCGGGGACGCGCTCAGTTCTTCGTCAATTCGCGGGCGCGGGCCAGGTCGAGTTCCGCTCCGGCTTTGTCGCCCGCGGCGCGGCGGGCCGCGGCTCGATTCACGTAAGCGTTGGCGTAAGCGGGATTCAGCCGGATGGCCTCGTCGAAATCGGCGATCGCCTCCGGGAGTTGCTTCAGCCGGTAATGCGCGTAGCCGCGGGCGTTATAGGCAAGCGCCAGCGAGGGGTTGAGTTTCAGCGCGGCGGTAAGTTGTACGATGGCTTCCGCGAACTTACCGTCTTTGAGTAACTCGCGGCCGCGTGCGTGTAAGTCGGACCAGGTCGCGGTGCGGGCGGACGCGGGCGGGCGGGGGCGCGCCGCCTGGATAACAGGCTGCGCCAACGGCTGGACAGCGGGCTGCGCGGCGGCCTGCGCCACCGGCTGGGCTACGGGCGGTTCCGCGGGCCTGACCGGTTGCGCCGGTTCGGCCGCCGGAGCTGACAGGACCACGCTCCCCGTATCCGGCTGCTTCTCTTTCGCCAGAGAACTCTGGACGATCTCCCGCACCTTCGCATCGGCCTTGTCCAGCAACTCCGCGGCTTCGGCATTGTGTGGATCGAGATACACCGCCTGCTTCAGATCGGCTGAGGCATTGTCATAGCGGCCGAGCAGGTAGTAGGCGCTCCCGCGCGCGTACCAGGCCAGCGCGTAACCGGGGTTCAGGGAGATTGCCGTGGTGCGGTCCTGGATCCCCTTCTCGTGCTTACCCATCAGGTGATACGATCCGCCGCGCGCGATGTAGGCGTCCGGGTTCATGGGGTCGACCTCGACGGCATGGTCGCGATCCTGAAAAGCAAGGTCGAGCTTCTGCTGGCGGGCGTACACCGACGCGCGGGCCAGGTACAAGCGGACATCCTTCGGATCGAGCCGGATGGCCTCCGTGTAATCGGCAATCGCGTGGTTGTCGTCGCCCAGTTGTTCGCGCACGGCGCCCCGCACCCGAAAGGCGCGCAAATCTCCCGGGGTTTCTTTCAGCGCGGCATCCAGGTCGGCGGCCGACCGCCGGTAATCTCCGATTCCGGCATACGCCAGCGCGCGTTCGACCAGCGCCGCCTCGTAGTCCGGCTTGCGGCTCAGGCAAAGGTCGAAGTCGTCGATGGCATCGCGGTACTTACCGAGCGCCGCGCGCGCCATGCCGCGTCCTTTGTAGGGCTCCGGATTGTCGATGCGAAGCTTGATGGCCTGGGTGAAATCTTCGATGGCTTTGTCGTACTGCTTGACGGCCAGATATGCCTCGCCGCGGCCGGTATAAACTTCGGTGCGTTCCAGCTTGAAATTGATGGCGGAGGTGTAATCCTGAATGGCTGCTTGCGGTTTGCCGACGGCGGCGAAGAACCGGCCGCGAGCGGCATAGGCGTTGGGGTCGCCGGGCTGAAAGTGCACCGCCTGCTCGAAATCCACGGCGGCTTTCGCGTCGTTGCCGGCCGCGAAGTAGTCCTGGCCCCGGGCGGTCCAGGCGAAAGAGTTCGATTCATCCCCCGCAATCGCCTCGGTGAACGCGGCGATGGCCGCATCGCGATTGCCCGATTCGTCCGCGCGCAGGCCGCGCCGGTAGGCGGCATCGGATTTCTTCCGGTCGGGCTTGTTGTCGGCCGCGGTTGCCGGAAGCGCCATTCCGGTAATTACCAGCACGAGTATGGTCCGAGCGGCGCGGGATTTTCCGGTCCACATGGCTTCAAAATTAGTGTACACTCGAAGGGAACTTAAGATCCGCTGGTGTACGGGAAGCTGGTGAGAATCCAGCACAGCCCCGCTACTGTAATCGCTTAGGCTCCGCCGATAAAGCCACTGTTCCGGAATGGGATGGGAAGGCCGGCGGGTCCGGAGAGGCGTGAGTCAGGAGACCGGCCGGCGCGATAACCGTTCGCTTGGCTCTCGTGGGAGGAGCCCGGAAATGCGTATGCGAAGCGCGGGCTTGCCGTTCTGCCTGCTGTTTTTTCTCGCCGCCCAGTCCGCGGCACAAATTCGAGGCAAAGTAGTAGATCCATCGGGCGCGCCTGTGGCGGGTGCCCGGATTTCGGCGTGGAGCCGGACGGGCGTGACCGCGCAGACCGTCGCGGCGCCCGACGGCTCGTTCGAACTCGACGCTCCGCCGGAGTCAAGACTGGTGGTGATGTCGCCGGGGTTCAAAACGGCCACCGTGGAACCCGCGCAGGCGGCCATGGTGCGGCTGGAAATCGCCCCGGTCATCGATTCGGTCGAAGTGGCGGGGTCGAGAATCGACGCGCCGCTCGAACAGCAGGGCGGCAGCGCCAGCCTGATTCCGGCCGAAGAAGTGCGCAGCCGCAACGAGCCTTACGCCGCCGACCTGTTGCGCTACCTGCCCGGCGTCAGCTTCAACCAGACCGGCGCGGCGGGCGGCGTAGACAGCCTTTTCCTGCGCGGCGGCAATTCCAATTTCGGCCTGGTGCAGATCGATGGCGTACCCGTGAATTCGTTCGGCGGAGCGTTCGATTTCGCGCACATCCCGTCCACGGCCATCGACCACGTCGAGGTGATTTCCGGGCCGCAGTCAGCGGTCTATGGCCCCTACGCCAACAGCGGCGTGGTCAATTTCGTGACGAGGCAACCCACCACTTCGCCCGAACTCGAAGTGCTGGCCGAAGGCGGAAGCTACGGCGAGCGGCGCTTCGGGGTAACGGCGTCGGATATGCTGGCGGGCTTCGGGCTGATCGCTTCGGCATCCCGCATCGACACCAATGGCCCGGTGACCAACAGCGACTACCGCAACGAAGACCTGCTGCTGAACATCACCCGCCGGTTCCGGAGCCAGAGCCTTTCGCTCCACGGAGATTTCGATTCGAACGAGGCGGGCGAACCGGGGCCGTGGGGCTCGGACCCGGCCCACACGTTCACCGGCATTGACACCATCAGCCGCGAGAAGAACAACTTCGGCGATTACGGCGCGCATTGGGAAGCCGATCTTTCACCGCGCGTACGGCAGGAGGCGTCGGGTAGTTTCTTCCTGGAGAACGTCGGATTTCAGAGCCCCTACGGGCCGAGCTTCAACCAGGACCGGCGGTTCCAGGGCGACGCCCTGACGGTGGTGAGCGTGACCAGCCACTATACGGCGGCATTCGGTGCGGCGGCCGGGCGCGAGGACGTCAAGAACAGCTACATCACCGACGCCGACTTCGCCACGTTTTCGATCGACCGGAAGGACGCCGCGGTGTACCAGGAGAACCGCTTCGAGATCGGCGGCCGCCTGTTTCTGAATGCCGGGGTGCGGGTGGAGTGGATCCGCACGCCAGCGATTCCGGGCGATGGATACACGCGGCCGGATTTCCCGGCGAACAACCTGGCACGCGTCAACCCCAAGCTCGCGGCGGCGTACGTGCTGGATGCTTCGACGCGCTTGCACACGTCGTTCGGGACCGGCATCCGCCCGCCTACCGGCTTCGAACTCGCGTTTACGGATAACCCGCGGCTAGCGCCAGAGCGCACCCGCAGCTTCGACGCCGGTATGGAGCGCCGGCTGTTCCACGACCGGCTGGTGCTCGACGGCACGTACTTCTACAACCGCTACTACGACCTGATCGTGACCTTGGGCGGCTCTCTGGCGACGCTCAGCCATTACACGACCGCCAACCTGGCGAATTCGCGCGCGGAAGGCGGCGAGTTTACGGTCGGGCTGCGCCCCGCGCGGTGGGTGTTTGTGAGAGGCTCCTATACGCTGCTCGGAACGCGCATTCTGTCGCTTGACGGCTCCAGCCTCGCGCCGCTGCCGTTTACCGTGGGGCAGCCCTTGACCCGGCGCCCCGAACACTCCGGGAACTTCGTAGCCACCTTCACCCGGCACCGCGTTACGGCCGATTTGACAGGCTACTTTCGGGGGAAGACGCTCTATGAAGAGCCCACTTTGGGCGCCAGCAACGGGTTGTTCTGGGACCCCGGCTTCGCGAATGTGGGGTTCAACCTGAATTACGAACTGAGCGGGGGCCTCACCCTTTATGGAAATCTGCGCAATGCCCTGGACCAGCATTACGAAGAAGTTTTCGGATATCCTTCCCCGCGGCTGAATTTCGTAGCGGGGATGAAATGGACGCTGTCCCGAAAGAGATAGAAGTATGAGCCAGGAACCCTTCGACGAGCCACGGCTGGCGATCAACCGCGTCTATACACGCCAGGGAGATAGCGGCGACACGGCGCTCGCGGGAGGCCAGCGTGTGCCCAAAGACTCCCTGCGGATTGTGGCTTATGGAACAGTCGACGAGTTGAATGCGTTCGTCGGAACCGCCCGGGTAACGGCGATCGAGGCCGGGGCCGGCCCGCTGGCCCGCATCCTGCTGCGGGTGCAGCACGAATTGTTCAACCTCGGTTCGATACTGGCGACCCTGCCGGCGGATGTGCATCCGAAGCAGGCCCGGGTGACCGAGGCCGAAGTGGCGCGCCTCGAAACCGAGATGGACCGCGCCAATGCCGAACTGCCGGCGCTGCGCTCATTCGTCCTGCCGGGCGGCAGCCGGCTGAACGCCGAGTTGCACGTCTGCCGTACCGTTTGCCGCCGGGCGGAGCGCGCGGTGGTGGCGCTGGCCCGGGTCGAAGCCGTGCCGCCCGAAGCGGTGCGCTACCTGAATCGGCTAAGCGATGCGATGTTTGTGTGGAGCCGCTGGTCGAGCCATCTGGCCGGCGCGCCCGAAATTTTGTGGGAACCAAACCAGTCCACATCCGGGCTGGTGGATAGATAATCAGAAGAAAGAAGGAGAAATCGATGCAGAAGAACGGCAGTGCTGACGACCTGCGGCCCCTGGCCATAGGGCTCGTCGTCTTGGCAGGCTTGATTCGAATTACGCAAAGCTGGAACCTGGCGCCGATTGGCGCTTTGAGCCTGTTCGCGGGAGCGCGTCTCCGCGGGTGGAAGGCATGGGCTCTGCCGCTGGTGGTGATGGCGATTACCGACCCGCTGCTGGGTGGATACAGCGCGGCGACTCCGCTGGTGTACGCCAGCCTGCTGGTGAGCGTGTGGATCGGGACCCGCCTCCAGCACTCCGAGAATCCGCTGGCGATCGGCTCGGCGGCCCTTGCGGGCAGCGTCCAGTTTTTCCTGCTGACCAACTTCGGCTGGCTGGGCGGTAGCGGCATGTATCCCCATACCCTGGCCGGAGTCCTAGCCTGTTACACGGCGGGCGTTCCCTTCTTCTGGCGCACGCTGGCTTCGGACCTGTTCTACTCGGGCGTTCTGTTCGGCCTGCACGCCTGGCTGAGCCGAAAGGTAGTCCGCTCCGAGCGGGTGGTTGCGCAGGCGGCGTAGACGCAATCCGCGAAACAGATTGCGGCAGCGCGTTATGATGGGCTTAAGACATGGCGCTGATCGCGGTTTCGGGTCATCCGGGGTGTCGTTATGAGGAGGTGGCTCGGATCGCCGCTCAGCGGTTGGGTTTCCAGTTGGTCACCCAGGCGCGTCTTCGGGCCCTGGCGGGGGAGGAGTTCGGCTCTGGGACTCCCGTACCCGACAAAGCGTTTTCGAGCCTGGTAACCTCCGTTCTGGCGCGCCTCGCGACGGAAAACCATATCGTGTACTGCGCGGTCGGCGGCGAATTGCAGGCGCGCCACTTCCCCGGAATGTTGCGCGTGCACATCGTAGCTCCCGAGAGCGTGCGGGTCGGTAACCTGATGCTCGATTCGCGCCTCGAGCGGGCCGCCGCCCGCCAACTGCTGCTCGAACTCGAGGCCGCCGAAAGGGCCGATCGCCGCGCCAAATTCGGCAAGACCAGGGCTACGGCCGAACTGTTCGACCTGGTGCTCAACGCCGAAACCCTCACTTCCGAGCAGATGGTGGCGCTGATCGAAGCCGCCGCGGAGGCCGCCGGCTTGAAGGAGCGCGGATATCTCTCTCCCGCGGCCGAGGCGCAGCTTCAGTTTCAGATGCGCCTCAATCTCTCGCGGCACGGCATCGTACCGCCGGACAAGATCAGGTTGCGCAAGAAGATGTTTGCCAACCAAAGCGAGGAGATCTTCGCCAACCTGCTCGATTTTTACCGCATTGCGTGGGAGTACGAGCCCCGCAGCTTTCCCATCCAGTACGATCGCGAGGGCACGCCTTCGGAATTTTTCACGCCGGACTTCTACCTCCCCGAATTCGATCTCTACCTGGAACTCACCACCATGAAGCAATCCCTGGTCACGCGCAAGAATCGCAAAGTCCGGCTGCTGAAGGAACTGTATCCGCAGATCAATATCCAGGTGTTCTATCAGAAAGATTTCGAGAACCTGGTTTTCAAGTACGGGCTGGCGGAGTTGCCGGCTAAGGTATGAACGCACTGCTTCCCGGGATGGAGCGGGTCCTCTTCACGGAAGAGCAGATCGACCGGCGCATTCGCGAGGTGGCGGCCCGGATCTCTCAGGATTACCAGGGCAGGACGCTGAAGCTGATCGGGGTGTTGAAAGGCTCGGTCTTCTTCCTGACCGCGCTGGCGCGCCACATCGAGACGCCGCTGAAGATCGATTTTCTGGCGATTTCGAGCTTCTCCAATAAGAGCGGGGCGCCAGGGCTGGTGCGCATCGCCAAAGACCTCGACGAGAGCATCGAAGGTGACGACGTGCTGCTGGTGGAAGACATCGTCGATACAGGTTTCACCTTGCGGTATCTCCTTCAGACCCTGGCGGGACGTTCGCCGAATTCGCTTGCGGTCTGCACCTTCCTCGATCGAAACTCCCGGCGGATCGTTCAGGTGCCGGTATCGTATCGATGTTTCGAGATCCCCGACCGGTTCGTGGTCGGTTTTGGGCTGGACCACCATCAGCTTTATCGAAACCTCGGCTACGTCGCGGTCATGAAGCCCGAAAAGGACCATTAACGACAACTTCGACCGACCGTCATTGTGCTGTAGCGCTCCCGGTCCTAAAATTAAAGTAAGACAAGATTCACTTTTGCGGAGCTGATACTATGAAGTCCCTGATCCTGTTTATCTCCGGGCGTCAGGACGATGCCCGCGAGCTCTCGCAAATCGTAGAGGACCTTCCGCTAATGTTGCATCACGTGGACACTCTGCGGCAGGCGCGATTCCGGCTCGGCAGGCACGACTACCAATTAGTTCTCACCGAAGCCAAGCTGGCGGATGGCAATTGGCTGGATGTCATGCACCTGGTCCGCGACGACCCGCGAGAGATCGCCGTGATTGTGACCGACCCTCAGGCAGACGCCCGATTCTGGTCGGAAGCTCTGAATCTGGGAGCTTACGACCTTCTGGCCCAGCCCTTTTACCCGCCGGAAGTTCGCCGCATTCTTTCGAACGCATGCACGCGATTTGTGGGTGAGCGTTACCCGATGGCCGCCGTCTAACGGTCTCTTGCCTAACCCGGGCCGTTCCGCGGAGTGTTAAATTCTTCGGCGTGTGACCAGCCGCACAAATGCCGCCGCCAGGCAGATGGTGGTCGCCAGGGTGCCTGCCACCAGGTAGGCCAGGGGTGTGTGCGGTTTGGATAGCGTCCACACCAGCAGGGCAGCCCCCGCCAGCACGACGAAAGCCAGGAGCCACGCGCGGTGTTTCATTGCTTCCATTTTAGATTCGATCGACTCCGGACCCGCTGATAAACTGGAAGGCAGGAGTGTTTTCCGGTTCCATAACGAAGGTTAGCCTGGCAGCCGCGCTGCTGTTGGTCCTGACGGCGTGCCAGAGCGGGCCGCCGAAAAAGCCGGCGATCGGCGAGGCGTATGTGGGGCCCGCAACCCTGAAAATCCGCTCGGACATTCCGCTCGATTCTCCCACGGTCACGACGGTCAAACACGGGGACCGCCTGGAGATTATCGGGCGGCGGCGGCGATTCTTGCAGGTGCGCACGCCGAGCGGCGCGGAGGGCTGGACGCACGAGGCGGAACTGCTCTCTTCGAGCGACATGGCGGCGCTGCGGGAACTCGCCGACCGCGCGGCCAGGATGCCTTCCCAGGGGCAGGCCACCACTTACGGCTCGCTGAACATCCATACGTTGCCCTCGCGGCAGGCGCCGAGTTTCCTGCAGGTGCAACAAAACCAGAAGGTGGATGTGCTGGCCGAAGCGGTGGTGCCGCGGACCGACCTGGAACGGTCGCCGCTGATTCCACCGAGGCCCAAACAGGAAAAGGCGGCGTTCAAGAAACCGAAGAAGGAACCGAAGTACCCGCCTCTGGTCCAGCTCAAGCCGCCGCAGCCTCCGCCCAATTGGCTCGACCTCTCGAAAACCGATCTGGAGCCAGACCCGACGCCTCCCGACGATCCGCCCGATGCCGTGCCCACCCCCACCGATGAGTGGAGCCTGGTTCGCTCCCCCAGCGGCCAGACCGGTTGGGCGCTGACCCGCCGGCTGGTGATGGCGATCCCGGACGAGGTGGCGCAGTACGCCGAAGGGCACCGCATCGTCTCCTACTTCCCGCTCGCCACCATCGACGACGGCGGCCAGAAGAAGCACTTCTGGCTTTGGACGACGGTCGGGAGCGGCGACCACCCTTACGATTACGACAGCTTCCGCGTCTTTATCTGGAGCCTGCGCCGGCACCGCTACGAGACCGCGTATATCGAGCGGAACCTGGTGGGGTACTCGCCCGTGTTTCTCAAGCAGGTCGAGTACGGGTCCAACTCCCGAACCCAGGCCACCGTGAAATACCCGGGATTTTCGGTGTGCGTTGAGAAGAGCGACGGAAAGCGGTATCGTCGGGAGTACGCCCTGCTGAGCAACATTGTGCGGTTCGCCGGCGAGGGGCCCTGCGAAGTGCCTCCGTCGCCTCTGACCTTGCAGTCACCCGCGAACTTGCCGGCCGGGAATACGACGGCCGCAAAGCCGCCGTCAGAATCGTTTGTGCAGAAGGTCGAGCGAAAGCTACGCGCTCTTACGAGCAAGTGGCTCAAAGGCTAGTGGTTGCTTTGCCTCGCTGGCTTGGCTATGCTGATTGCGGCCCGCGATAATCCCATTCGAAGCACCCACCATGGAGGATGGATGAGTCCCCAAGAGGTTTTGGATTTTGCGAAGAAAAACGATGCGCGCCAGCTCGATTTGAGATTTACGGATATTCCGAGCCTGCAGCATCACGTCTCTTACCCGATCGGCGAACTGGAGCTCGAAAGCTTTGAAGAGGGCTTCGGCATGGATGGATCGAGCATCCGCGGCTGGGCGGCGATCCATGAAAGCGACATGCTCCTCATCCCCGATCCCAACACGGCGTTCATGGATCCTTTTGCCGAAACGCCGACGATCGTGATGTACGGCGATGTGAAGGACCCCATCACGAAGCAGCGCTACGAGCGCGACCCACGCTGGATCTCCCAGAAGGCGGAAATGTTCCTGCGGAACAGCGGTGTGGCCGATACTGCCTATTTCGGCGCCGAAGCGGAGTTCTTCATTTTCGACAACGTGAGCTTCGACCAGAACCAGCACTCCGGCTACTACTTCGTGGACGCAGAAGAAGGGCGCTGGAATTCTGGACGGCGCGAGAATAACCTGGGCTATCGCCCGCGGTACAAGGAAGGCTACTTCCCGGTGCCGCCCACCGACCATTACCAGGACCTGCGCAGCGAGATGGTGCAGACCATGATCCAGTGCGGGTTAAATATCGAGTGCCACCATCACGAAGTCGCCACCGGCGGGCAGTGCGAGATCGATCAGCGCTTCGACACGCTGGTGAAATCGGCCGACAACATGATGCTGTACAAGTACATCATCCGCAACGTGGCCAACCAGTACGGTAAGACGGTGACGTTCATGCCGAAGCCGATCTTCGCGGATAACGGCAGCGGCATGCACACGCACCAGAGCCTGTGGAAGGAAGGCAAGCCGCTGTTCGCGGGCGACTGTTACGCCGGTATGAGCCAGTTGGGGCTTCACTACATCGGAGGACTGCTGAAGCACGCGCGCGCCCTTTCGGCTATCATCGCTCCGACCACCAACAGCTACAAGCGGCTGGTACCCGGCTATGAAGCGCCGGTGAACCTGGCCTACTCGCGCCGCAACCGCTCCGCCGCGTGCCGCATTCCCATGTACTCCGCGAGCCCGAAAGCGAAGCGTGTGGAGTTCCGGCCGCCCGATCCGGCCGCCAACCCGTACCTGGCGTTCGCCGCCATGCTGATGGCCGGACTCGACGGGGTCCTCAACAAGATCAATCCGGGTGAGCCGCTCGATAAGGACATTTACGATCTCTCGCCCGAGGAGATGAAGAGCGTGCCTTCCATGCCGGGGTCGCTCGACGAGGCGCTCAGTTGCCTGGAAGACGATCACGCGTTCATGACGCGCGGCGACGTCTTCACCGAGGAACTGATCGAGACTTTTGTCGATTACAAGCGAAAGAACGAAGCGGAGGCGGTGCGCCTGCGCCCGCATCCGTACGAGTTCGCGCTGTATTACGACATTTAGAGGAATGCCCTCTCCCTTCTGGCCGCGGCTCTGTGGCAGCACAGAGCCGCGTGCGTAAGCAAGCGGGTGACTCTGTTTCATGGACGGAACAATTATCCAGGTCAGTATCTCTCCCGGAGGTTTGCCCAAGCTGCCGGTGGCGGAAGGCTTCGTCACGCCGCTCGGGATCGAGGGCGATCTCCACTCCCATCCGAACATTCACGGCGGTCCGCGCAAGGCGATCCTGCTGGCGGCCTCGGAGGTCATCGAAAACCTGCGGGAGCGCGGATATCCGCTGTATCCCGGCGCGCTCGGGGAAAACCTCACTACGCGCGGCATCGATTTCCACAAGGTTCGCGTCGGCGACCGGCTGCGTGCGGGCGGGGCGCTGCTCGAAATCACGCAGCCGCGCGTGCCTTGTAGCGCGCTCGATATCTTCGGCGAAACGCTCAAGCTCGATATCTACGACGCGCGGGTGAAGGCGCTTGACCACACTTCGCCACGCTGGGCGATGAGCGGCTTGTATGCGTCGGTCGTCGAGGGCGGCCCGGTCCGGCCGGGCGATATAATTGCACTGGTGGCCTCACTGGCCTGACGCATGGCCTATTCGCTCGACGCAATTCTGCTGGGAGCGGCACTTCCGGAACGCATCGCGGCCCGCATACAGATCCTGGTCGGGGCAGCGCCCGATCCGGATACGGCCGCCCGGTTCCTGGAGCGCCTCCGGCAGGAAACGCCTTCCGCGTTCGACCGGATCGTGAGCTCGCCGGCGGCTTTGCGCTGCGCGGTCAACCTGTTCTGCTATAGCAATTTTCTTTCGGAGGCGGTCCTGCGCAATCCGGAGCGGCTCCTGCAGGAGGCGAACTCCACCAGCTTTTACAGGGTGCGCACGGCGGACGAATACGAGCGGAGCCTGGCCGATTTTCTCGGCGGGGACCGTGTGGAACTGCCGTCGGGGGTGGGCCTGGCGCGCTTCCGGCGCCGGCAATTGCTGCGCATCGTTTTGCGCGACGCACTCGGAGTGGCGTCGCTTTCCGACTTGACTCAGGAGCTTTCCAACCTGGCGGACGCCATCCTCGATTTGACCTACCGGCGAATCCGGGCGGCTTTTGTGGCGCGCCATGGAGAGCCTCGCCTGCCGGACGGGCGGCCCTGCGGGTTCTCGGTGATCTCGCTTGGCAAGCTGGGCGGCGGCGAGCTGAACTACAGTTCCGACATCGACCTGATGTTCGTCTACGGTGGCAGCGGTGAGACCTCCGGCCCTTCGCCGGTCACCAATAAGGAGTTCTACAAGAAGGTTGCCAACCAGTACACCGCGCTCCTCTCGAGCTACACGCCCGAAGGCCGGTGCTACCGCGTCGACCTGCGGCTTCGACCGGACGGCACGCTCGGCGAGATCTGCATCTCCGGAGAGGGTGCGCGCAACTATTACAGCGAGCGGGCGCGCGACTGGGAGAAGCAGATGCTCATCAAGGCGCGGGTCTCAGCGGGCGAACCGGAACCGGGCGCCGAACTGCTCGAGGCGGTCGAGCCGCTCATCTACCGGACGTCGCTCGATTTCAGCGCGGTCGAGGCCGTATCGGCAACGCGCCAGCGCATCAGCGAAAAGATGGCCGCGAAGCGCAACGGGCGAAACGCCGTCGACGTCAAGTTGATGCCCGGAGGCATCCGCGATATCGAGTTCCTGGTGCAGTGCCTGCAGCGGCTGCATGGCGGCCGCGAGCCCTGGGTGCGGCACGGCGGCACCATGATGGCGTTGTTCCGGCTGCGCGACAAGGGCCTGCTTTCCGACGCCGAATACGCCCGCCTCGCCACCGCCTACGAGTTCCTGCGCTACCTGGAACACCGCCTGCAAATGGACGAAGACCGCCAGACGCATACGCTGCCCTCGGACCCGGAGGCGCTCGAGCTTCTGGCGCGCAAGATGCCGCAGGAGGCAGGCAGCCCCTGGACCGCCGGGAGGCTCGAACAGCGGCTCGACGAGCACCGTTCGGCCGTGCAGGAAATCTATGAACGCGTGATCCACGCGCAGCGGCCGCTTTATTACGCGGCCTCGGAGCAGGAGGCGTCCGCCGACGAAGGCGAGCCGGCGGCGCCGCGCCCCAGCGTCACGGTGGCGCTCGAGGAGCGCGCGCCGCGCCTGGCCGAGGCTGTGGCCGATGCGAATCTGCACCGCGGCCGGGAGCGCTTCCAGCATTTTCTCGAGAAGGCGTTCGACAACCCGGAGCTGCTCTCCAGGCTCAACCGCGACGCGAAGCTCTCCGCCGCCGTGCTCGATATCTTCGAGCACAGTTCGTATTTCGCCGATGAACTGCTGCGCTATCCCGAACTGCTCGATGAAATCGGCGAGCCGTTTCAGCTCGAAAGCGGGCCGCCCGCCGATGGCGCCGCCCTGCGCCGCTTCTACCGGCGGCAGATGTTGCGCATCCAGTGCGGCAGCATCCTCGGCGGCGAGCCGATTTTCGAGACGCTTTCGAAGACCTCCCTGTTGGCCGACAGCGTGATTTCCGCGGCGTATGGCATTGCGCTGAGCGAAGCGCCCACGCCATCCAATCCGCTTTATCCGGCAGGGGACCAGATGATGGTGGTGGCGCTCGGGCGGCTGGGAATGCGCGAGTTCGACCTGGGCTCGGACGCCGACCTGGTGTTCGTCATTCCGGACCGCGATGCCGCCGAGCAGGCGTTCTGGACCGCGGTGGCCGAACGAATCGTGCAGATCATCAGCGCGTATACCGGCGAAGGCGTCATGTTCGCCATCGACACGCGGCTGCGCGCGAACGGCCGCGAGGGCGACCTGGTCCAGACCGAAGGCGCGTACAAGAGCTACTTCGCCAGTTACGCCGAGGCTTGGGAAGGGATCGCCTGGATGAAGTCCC
Source organism: Bryobacterales bacterium (assembly GCA_963794265.1). Lineage (GTDB taxonomy): Bacteria > Acidobacteriota > Terriglobia > Bryobacterales > Bryobacteraceae > CAWCDJ01. The sequence goes on along the minus strand of CAWCDJ010000003.1, from coordinate 165,959 downwards.
GGGCCGTGGCGGGCAACCTGGAGCGCGCCACGGAGTTCCTGCAGGAGCTTCAGGACGTGGATTGGCGGCGCTACGGGCAGAGCCGGCGCTCGCGCAAGGAACTGGCGGAAATGCGCGCGCGGCTCGAACGCGAGCAGGGTCCGCGCAATCCGCTGAAGGCGGGGACCGGCGGCTACTACGATATCGATTTCACCCTGATGTACCTTCGGCTGAAGGGCGCCGGGATCTTCTTCAAGGTGCTGAACACGCCGGAGCGCATCGACGTAATCGAGAAGATGGGCCACCTGGAGCACGAAGATGCCGAGTTTCTGGCGGACGCGGCGGTGTTTTACCGCGCGATCGACCATGGCCAGCGCGTCGCCACCGGACACGCCGAGGGCAGCCTTCCGGCTTCTCCCGCGCAACTGGAAATCCTGACCAGCCTGGTACGGCGATGGACGCCCCCGCACCTGCACCAGGAGCGGATCGACGCGACGCTGCGCGATATCCGGAAGCGCACCCGCGCGTTCTTCGACGGCCTGTTCGGGCGAACATGAGAGCCTGGCGATACGCCGGAGCGGTGCTGCTGGTGGCGGCGACCATCGCCATGTTCCGCGTGTTTTTCCCGGTCAACCACACAACCGTGGCGCTGAGCCTGCTGCTGGTGGTGCTCGGAATCTCCGCAAGGTGGGGGCTCGGCGAGGCCACCGTGGCATCGCTGGTGGCGGTGGTCGGGTTCAACTACTTCTTCCTGCCTCCCGTGGGCACCCTCACGGTTGCGGACCCGCAGAACTGGGTGGCGCTGCTGGCGTTCCTGGTCACCGCCGTCACCGCGAGCCAGCTTGCGGAGCGGGCGCGCCGGAGGGCCGCCGAGGCCGAAGCGCGGCGCGTCGAGATCGAGCGGCTCTATGAGCTGGTGAGTTCCCTGATGCTCAGCGGCAGCGCGCGCAAGACGATCCGCGAGTTTGTGAACCGCGTGGTGCAGGTTTTCGGTTTTGAAGCCGCGGCCTTCTATTACCGCTCGGCGGGCGAGATCTCGCGATCGCAGCCGGAAAGCAAAATTCCTTCGGAACACGACCTTTTGGCGGCGGCCGAGATCGAGGGAATTTCGATCGATACCGGGCGCGCTCTGGTCATGGCGCCCGTCCGCCTGGGCGGACGTCCCCTGGGCAGTCTCGCCCTGGTGGGGCCGGTGCCGTCGGAAGGAACCGCGCGAGCGATCGTGAACCTGGCGGCGCTGGCGGTCGAGAAGGCACGGGCGCTCGAAGACGCCAGCCATGCCGAAGCGGCGCGGCAGGGCGAGATGCTGAAATCCGCGCTGCTCGATTCGCTCGCGCACGACATCAAGACGCCCCTCACCTCCATCAAGGCCGCCGTCACGAACATGCTGGGCGAGGCCTCCGGCGCCAACCGCGAACTGCTCACCATCATCGACGAAGAGGCCGACCGCCTGAACCGGCTGGCCGCCGAGGTGATCGAAATGGCGCGCATCGAAGCCGGAAAACTGCATCTCGAGAAGCGGGCGGTGCCGGCTTCGGAAATGATCGAAGCGGCCCTGGCCGATCTCGGCGCTCTGAAGCGCCGCCCGATGGCGTTGAATGTGCCGCCGGACCTGCCGCCCGCGGATGCCGACCCCGAATTTGCCGGGCAGGTCGTGAAGCAACTGCTGGAGAACGCCGTCAAATACTCGCCGGAGGGCTCCCCGATCGCGGTATCGGCGGAGTTGAAGGATGGGAAGATTGTGATCAGGGTCGCCGACCGCGGCCCGGGAATCGAGGAGAACGAGCGCCTGCGGATCTTCGAAAAGTTCTTTCGCGGGCGGCGTCACCGGTTCGAAACGAAAGGCACCGGCATGGGACTGGCAATCGCCAGGGGCATCGTGGAAGCGCACGGCGAGAAGATCTGGGTGGAAAGCGAGCCGGGTGAAGGCTCGGCATTCTCGTTCTCCCTGCCGGTTCATGGGGGCGCCGCGTGAACTCCCGCATCCTGGTGGTGGATGACGACCCGCAGATCCGCCGGGTGATGAAGGCGACGCTGGTCGGCCATCATTACGAAGTGATCGAAGCGCGCACCGGCGAGGACGCCCTGGAGGCATTGCCGCGCGAGATGCCGAACCTCGTCCTGCTCGACATGAACATGCCGGGAATGGGCGGTCTCGAAACCTGCCGGGCGATTCGCGAGGGCTCCGAAATCCCCGTGATCATTCTCTCGGTGCGCAACAGCGAAAAGGATAAAGTTGCGGCGCTCGATGCCGGCGCGGACGATTACGTGACCAAGCCGTTCAGCATCGAAGAGCTGCTGGCGCGGATCCGCGCCGCGTTGCGCCGCTGGCCGGGGTCGCCGGAGGGCGGCCCGCGCGGGTTTACCGCCGAGGACCTGGAGATCGATTTCGAAACCCGCCGCGTTCGTGCCCACGGCACGGACGTCCGGCTGACTCCCAAGGAATTCGAACTGCTCCGCTACCTGGTAACTCATGCCGGCAAGCCGGTGACGCACCGCGAGCTTCTGCAGGCCGTCTGGGGCCCGGATTACGGCGACGAACCGGAATACCTCCGCGTCTTTATCAACCAGGTGCGGAAGAAGATCGAAGCCAACCCCGCGCGGCCCAAGTACATCCTGACCGAGCCCTGGGTGGGTTACCGTTTCGCCGGAAGCCCCTCGGTCGTTTAACTCAATCCTGATCGTTTCTTTACGACTTCCTTACGCCTGGGCCCGTACGCTTGGACAGGTAGTCCTTATGGAAACACGTGGCAGCCTGTCGATCGATCCGGGGAGCATTCAACCCGAAGCATACTCCAGCGAGATCGAAGTTGTGGTCCCATATACGGATTTTGTGACGACCCGCGCGGTGCTCGATCGCGCGGTCGTGATGACCGCCGGATTGTCAGCCCGCATCTCGCTGGTGGCCATCCATGCCGTTCCGTATCCCGCCGCTTTTGGGTGCCCCTCCTCGGTGCATTCGTTCCTGGTCGAGCAACTGGTAGACCTTACGAGCCTCTGCGCGCTGCCGGTGGACGCTCAGGTTGTACTGGCACGCACGCGCGAAGACGGGTTCCGTCACGCGCTGAAGCCGCAGTCCACGGTGCTGGTGGGGAGCCCCAGGCGGCTCTGGAGAACGTCGGAAGAACGGATGGCCAAGGCGCTGGTCGAGGATGGCCACAAAGTTGTGCTGATTCACGTCGGGTAGGAGGTGTTATGGCAGACCTCGGATTTGTGCTGCTCAGTATTGCGCTGGTCGCGGCGGGATGGGTTTTTGCAAAAGCCTGCGACCGGCTTTAGGGGGCTGGAATCAACCACAGAGGAATCTCATGGAACAGATCATCTGTTTGATCATCGCGTTGCTCCTGGGTGTTTATCTCTTCTATGCACTGCTCCGTCCGGAGCGGTTTTGAGAGGGATCCCATGATATCGAATGGAATTCTGCAAATCGCGTTGTACACGGTGGTAATTCTGGCGCTGGCCAAGCCGGTGGGAGCCTTCATGGCGGACGTGTTCGAGGGCCGGCGCACGTTTCTCCGCAGGGTGCTGAGGCCGCTCGAGGCGCTCATTTACAGGGTGTGCGGCATCGATGAAGCCGCCGAGCAGCGCTGGACCCGCTACGCCGGCTCGCTGCTGGTCTTCAGCCTGGTGACGCTGCTGTTCACCTACCTGCTGCAGCGCGTCCAGCAATGGCTGCCGCTCAACCCCCAGGGTCTCGGAAACGTGGCGCCGGATCTCTCGTTCAACACGGCCGTGAGTTTCACCACCAATACGAATTGGCAGTTTTACACGCCCGAGACCACCATGAGCTACGTGACCCAGATGATCGGCCTGGCCACGCACAACTTCTTCTCGGCCGCCGCCGGAATCGCGGTGGCGATCGCGGTGATTCGCGGCTTCTCGCGCCATTCCGCGCAGACCCTCGGCAATTTCTGGGTCGATTTCGTCCGCTGCACGGTGTACATTCTGCTGCCGATTTCAGTCGTGGGGGCGCTGCTGCTGTGCTCGCAGGGCGCGATCCAGAACTTCCACCCATACGCCAAGGTCGCCACGCTGGAAGGCCCGGTGCAGACGATTCCGCAGGGCCCGACGGCATCGCAAGAATCCATCAAGATGCTCGGCACCAATGGCGGCGGCTTCTTCAACGCGAACTCCGCGCATCCTTACGAGAACCCGACGCCGTTTTCCAACTTCGTTCAGATGGTGCTGATCTTCATCATTCCGGCGGGGCTCACTTACACCTTCGGGAAAATGGTTCGGGACACGCGGCAGGGCTGGGCGATTCTCGCGGCCATGACGATTCTGTTCCTGGCAGGCGTGGCTATCGTCTATCCCGCGGAGCAGGCGGGCAACCCGAACCTGGCGAGACTCGGGGTGGCGGGGGGCAACATGGAGGGCAAGGAAGTGCGCTTCGGCATACCCAACTCCTCGCTGTTCACCGTCGTCACGACGGATGCCAGTTGCGGCGCCGTCAACAACGTCCATGACAGCCTGACCCCGCTCGGCGGGCTTGTGCCCCTGGTCAACATTGAACTGGGAGAGGTGATCTTCGGAGGCGTCGGATCCGGTTTGTACGGCATGTTGCTATTCGCCGTGCTGGCTGTGTTCATCGCCGGCTTGATGGTGGGGCGCACGCCGGAGTACCTGGGCAAGAAGATCGAGCAGAAGGAAGTGAAGATGATGATGCTTTCCGTGTTGGTCCTGGAATTCACAATTCTGGCATTCGCGGCGGGGAGTATCAACCTTCCGTCGGTAATTGCCAGCCAGACGAACCACGGCCCGCACGGTTTTTCAGAAGTGCTCTACGCATTTTCGAGTGCTACCGGCAACAACGGCAGCGCCTTCGCCGGGCTGAACGCCAACTTCTATCTGAATGTCACAATGGGGATCGCGATGTTCCTGGGCCGCTTTTTGATGCTGATCCCGCTGCTGGCGGCGGCCGGCAGCCTGGCCCGCAAACGGGTAGTCCCGGTTTCTGCCGGCACGTTCCCCACGCACGGACCGCTCTTCGTGGTGCTGCTGGTGGGCGTCGTGTTGATCGTGGGTGCACTGACTTTCTTTCCGGCCCTCTCGCTGGGTCCGATTGTCGAACATTTCCTGATGCATCAAGGGAGACTTTGGAGCTAATATGGCCACCGTTATGGCACCGCCTCCTTCCGACGATATTACTTCGCTGATTCCTCGTAAGGCGGCCCGCGCGCGGCCCTTGTTCGATCCGCCGATCGTGAGGCGGGCGATCGCCGACTCCTTCCGTAAGCTCAATCCGCGAACCATGATGAAGAATCCGGTGATGTTCGTGGTGGAAGTGGGCGCCGCCGTCACCACCGTGCTGGCGATCAAGGATCTGAGCGGATTCGATTTTCAAATCACGCTCTGGCTGTGGTTCACGGTGTTGTTCGCGAATTTCGCGGAAGCCATGGCGGAGGGCCGTGGGAAAGCTCAGGCGGACACGCTGCGCAAGACCAAGACCGAAACTACGGCGCGCCGTCTGGTAAACGGGAGAGAGGAAATCGTCGCGGCGACGCAACTCCGCGCCGGCGATATCGTCCTCGTGCAGGAAGGTGAAACCATACCCGGCGACGGCGATGTCATCGCGGGCATCGCCAGCGTGGATGAGTCGGCCATCACTGGTGAAAGCGCGCCGGTCATCCGCGAGTCGGGCGGCGATCGCAGCGCGGTCACCGGTGGCACGCGGGTCCTCTCCGACTGGATTCAGGTCGGGATCACCTCCAACCCCGGCGAGACTTTCCTCGATCGCATGATCGCGCTGGTGGAAGGCGCGGCACGCCAGAAGACGCCGAACGAGATCGCGCTGAACATCGTGATCGCGGGTTTGACCCTGGTGTTCCTGCTGGCCGTGGTGACACTTCAGCCGTTCGCGGTGTATAGCGGCGCCGTGCCATCCACGACCGTGCTGGTCTCGCTGCTGGTCTGCCTGATCCCCACCACCATCGGCGGGCTGCTTTCGGCTATCGGTATCGCCGGGATGGACCGCGTGATGCAGCATAACGTTCTGGCGATGAGCGGCAAAGCGGTGGAGGCCGCCGGCGACGTTAACACGCTGCTGCTGGACAAGACCGGCACTATCACCCTGGGCAACCGCCAAGCCGTGGAATTCATTCCGCTCGGAGACGTTTCCGAGGAAGAGCTGGCGGATGCCGCCCAGCTTTCAAGCCTGGCCGATGAGACCCCGGAGGGCCGCTCGATCGTTGTCCTTGCGAAGCAGAAGTACAACATCCGGGGACGCGAAGTTGCCGAGCCGCAGGTCCACTTCATCCCGTTTACCGCGCAAACGCGGATGAGCGGCGTGGATCTCGAAGGCCGTTCGATTCGCAAAGGCGCCACCGAATCGGTGGTCGAGTTCGTGTATGAGAACGGCGGTTCCGTGCCGCCGTCCCTCACCGATATCACCGACCGCATTTCCCGTTCCGGCGGAACCCCCCTGGTGGTAGCGGATGGCCGCCGGGCTTTGGGGGTCGTACACCTGAAAGACGTCGTGAAGGGCGGAATGCGCGAGCGCTTCGAGCAATTGCGCGCCATGGGCATCCGCACCGTGATGATCACCGGCGACAATCCGCTGACCGCCGCTTCGATCGCCGCCGAAGCCGGGGTGGACGACTTTCTCGCGCAGGCCACCCCGAAAGACAAGATGGACCTGATCAAGAAGGAGCAGGCGGGCGGGCGCCTGGTGGCCATGACCGGGGACGGGACGAACGATGCTCCCGCCTTGGCGCAGGCCGATGTGGGGCTTGCCATGAATACCGGGACCATGGCCGCCAAGGAAGCCGGCAACATGGTGGATCTCGACAGCAACCCGACCAAGCTGATCGAAGTCGTGGCGATCGGCAAACAATTGCTGATGACCCGCGGCGCGCTGACCACGTTTTCGATCGCCAACGACATCGCGAAGTATTTCGCCATCCTGCCGGCCATGTTCATGACCGCATTTCCGGTGCTGGCGCGGCTGAACATCATGGGGCTGCACAGCCCGCAGAGCGCCGTGCTGGCGTCGGTAATCTTCAACGCGCTGATCATCATCGCGCTGATCCCGCTGGCGCTGCGCGGCGTCAAGTACCGGGCGATGCCGGCGGCCTCGCTCCTGCGCCGCAACCTGCTGATTTACGGGATCGGCGGCGTGATCGTGCCGTTCCCCGGCATCTGGCTGGTGGACCGGTTGCTCTGGCTGTTGCATCTGGCGTAAGAGAGGACGGAAATGAAACAACTCGTCATTGCAATCAAGGCGGCCGTGGTGCTCACGCTGTTGACGGGCATCGCCTACCCGCTCCTGGTTACGGGCCTGGCGAAGGCCCTGTTCCCGCACCAGGCGAACGGAAGCATGGTGCAGGCGAACGGGCGGACGGTCGGATCGGCGCTCATCGGCCAGAATTTCACCAAGCCCTGGTATTTCCATGGGAGGCCATCAGCGTCCAATTACGACGGCCTTTCCTCGGGAGGCTCGAATTACGGACCAACCAACCAAAAGCTGGTTGACCGTGTTCAGGCCGATCTGAAGGCATTCCGGGCCGAGAACCCCACATTCACCGGCCCGGTGCCTGCAGATCTGCTGACGGCTTCCGGGAGCGGTCTGGATCCCGACTTGAGCCCGGAGTCGGCTAGCGCTCAGGCGGCGCGGGTAGCCGCGGCTCGGGGGATGGATTTGGCGACAGTACAGAAGTTGATTGAAGCCAACACGGAAGGGCGGCAGTTCGGCTTTTTCGGTGAACCGCGCGTGAACGTCCTGAGGTTGAATCTGGCGCTTGACCAAGCGGCGCCCATTCGGAAATGACAAGCATGAATAAGCGCTCTCGGCCCGGCAGCCGCGCCAATGGCAGATTGTGCCACGCTCGTGTGCGCCCAGACCGGGCGCGAGCGGGGAGTGTTGAAGTAGGTCGAAACTCTGGAGGCGGGGTGGCGGCGGCAACGCCGGCGTTGCCGGCGGTCCACGCACCCGCTCCGGCTTAAGAAGTGCGGCCCCGGAGTGCCGGTTTTCCGCGTCCCGCGGACGTCACCCTTCGATCGACTCATGCGTACGACTTCAACCGGCCGCCTAATCGCCTGATCCAGCACAGGGCGTACGATATGCTTGGCGAAAATCTCGGTCTTAGCAAGGCGGTGGCCACGTTCAAGAGCACGCTAGACCCACACCGCGGGCGCCGCTTCGGAGGACGGTTCGATCCGCAATTCGGGCAGGCGTGGACGCCGCTAGCTGGGCTGGTTCGCTCAGAATCGCAGGCACCTACACCATGGAAAACATGTAAAGGTGCGCACTAATCTATGCTTCTTAATCGTCTCAAGAACCTTACTACGATTGCACTCTGCTCAGGACTCATCTCGGTCGGAATCACCCCCGTTGCCACTTCACAGAGCGCAGACCAAACAAGTGCCGCCGGCCAGACTAAGGCGCCTCCGGCCCAGCCTCCGGCGCCGGCTCCGCTCGCCACTCCTTCTATTACGGGCCCGCTCCAGGCGGCTCCTCCGCACACGTTCGATGGCGGCCCTTTTGGCACGCTGGATCTCAACGGGATTGTGAGCGGCTTCGGCTTGTGGCAAGGAAATCACGTTCCGGGGGATGCCGCGACGCAAGCGGATCTGAGCAACGGCCAGGTCTTTCTTCAGAAAACCACCGGATGGTGGCAGTTTTATGTGCAGGCAGGAGCCTACAATATCCCAGCTCTCGGGACTGCATTCACCCCAACGAACGAGACGTTACCTGACTTTTACAGCCCGGTGCCGGTTGGTTATCTGAAGCTGGCGCCGGCAAAAAACACATCGATTCTGGTCGGCGCCCTGCCCACGTTAATCGGCGCGGAGTATACCTTCACTTTCCAAAACATGAACATCGATCGCGGGCTCTTGTGGAATCAGGAAAACGCGATCAATCGCGGAATTCAAGTGAACCAGACGCTGGGGAAGCTAACCGCCTCATTCAGTTGGAACGATGGCTTTTACTCGAACCGCTACACATGGCTGACCGGCTCGCTGACCTACACGAGCGGCCCCCATAGCATTGCATTCACAGCGGGAGGGAACTACGACGAGACAGCTTTCCGGACACTGGCCACGCCGGTACAAAACAACAGCAGCATCTACGATCTGATCTATACCTACGATAAAGGGTCCTGGATCGTACAGCCTTATGTTCAATATACGCACGTATCGACTGACCAGGAAATCGACATCGAAAAAGGGGCCGCGACGCGAGGCGTCGCTGTGCTGGTGAATCACACCTTTTCCCACGCCTTTTCGCTCGCCGGGCGCGGCGAGTATATCTCGGCCACCGGAAACGTCGATGAACACTCCGTCAATCTACTCTACGGTCCGGGGAGCGCAGCCTGGTCGGCGACCTTGACGCCCACTTTCCAGCACAATCGTTTCTTCGCTCGCGTGGACCTCTCTTTCGTTCGGGCGACCAGTTTCACGCCGGGTTTTGCCTTTGGTCCTGCGGGGGAGAACCGAAACCAGCCGCGCGGCGCGATTGAAGTAGGTTTTCTGTTCTAGCTATCTGGCGGGAACGGATTCCCGGTCCGCGGCGAATGGCGGCGCGACTTTTCGATTATTGCAGTACCCGGGCTTCATTCTCTTTCTTTCTCAACAGCCAAACCACAGGCACCTTTGGGTTGACCCGGTAGTTGTAGGCGCTCAAAAAGGAGAGTGGTAAGCTCACAGAGGAGCGCAGTAAAGAGGAAACATTGGCCGAGCGAGCCATAGAAAAGCCCAGCGCAGAAGAACTGCTGCGGCGCATCCAGGCCGACGAGCGCCGCGAGCGTCGCGGCCGGCTCAAAGTGTTTCTGGGCTACTCGTCCCGGGTGGGCAAATCGTTCCGTATGTTCGATGAAGGCCGGCGCCGGAAGGAACGCGGCGAAGATGTGGTAGTGGCCGCGGTTCAAGGCGAGGTCAAGCCGGATATTGCCGCGATCCTCAACCGGTTGGAGATGGTCCCGACGGTGACCGAGCGACACGCCGGGCGGACGTATGAAGTAATCGACATCAATACGCTGTTTCGCCGCCGTCCCCAAGTCTGCCTGATCGACGGGTTGGCAGCGGACAATCCTCCCGGAAGCCGCCACCCGCGGCGATGGCAGGACGTGGAGGAATTGCTGGATCACGGCATCAGCGTGATCACGTCGCTGAACCTGCAGCACATTCGGGAGATGCAGGATGACGTGGAGCGCATTACCGCCAAGCGCTCGCCCTACAGTGTGCCGGCTGCATTCCTCCGGGAAGCGGACGAAATCGAAGTGGTAGACGCCCCACCGGAAGCTCTGGTCGACCGGGGTGCCGCGCAGCCGGGTCTTCCCGACCCGCGCCGTCTTTCCGAATTGCGGGAGTTGGCCCTGCTCCTGGCAGCCGATGTGGTGGACCACCAGTTACAGGACTATCTGGCTTCGCACGGCGTCCAGACAGCCTTTGGGGCGCAGGAGCGCATCCTGGTCTGCCTCACGCCCCGCAGCAACGCCGAGGCGATGCTGCGCAGCGGAAGCCGCAACGCTAAACGCTTCCACGGGGCCCTGCTGGCAGCCTACGTGGAACAGCCTGGGCTCGGCCCGGAGGATCGCGCACGCCTCGACCGGAACCTGGCGCTCGCGCGCGAACTGGGCGCGGAGGTCCATTGCCTGCATGCGGGCGACTTCGTAGATACGATCATCGAGTTTGCCCGGAGGCTGCGCGTGACCCAGATCTTCGCCGGCCACTCCATGGCGAAACCACGCTTCTGGCACGTTCGCAATCCGATCGACCGGCTGATCGCCGCCGCTGCCGATTTCGATCTGCGCCTGTTTCCACACGAGGAGCCGAAATGAAGGGCCGGCTCAAAGTCTATTTGGGTTATGCGGCCGGCGTGGGCAAGACATTTCGGATGTTGGATGAGGGACAGGCGCTGCGGGAAAAGGGTGTGGACATCGTAATCGGATATTTCGAGCCGCACGCGCGGCCGGATACCATTGCCAAGGCGCAGGGCTTCGAAGTAGTTCCGCGGCGAAAGATCGCCTACGGCGGCACCGAGTTCGAGGAAATGGATACGGAGGCCATTCTGCGCCGCCGCCCGGCCATAGTCATCGTGGACGAATTCGCGCATACGAACATCCCCGGCTCGGAGCGCGCCAAACGCTGGCAGGACGTGCGGGTGCTGCTCGAAGCGGGCATCGACGTCTTCACCACGATGAACGTGCAGCACCTCGAAAGCCTGAACGATCAGGTTTGGCAGGCAACCGGCGTGCGCGTGCGCGAAACCGTTCCGGATTGGGTGATGGATGAGGCCGACGAAGTCGTCTTCACGGATCTCACTCCCGAAGCCCTGCGCAACCGGCTGGGACGCGGGGTGGTTTATGGACCCGAGAAGGCGCGCCAGGCGATGGAGCACTTCTTCACCGAGACGAACCTCACGGCGCTGCGCGAAATGGCCCTGCGGTACGCGGCGCACGAGGTGGAGGAGAGAATGCCGGTGCCCGCGCCCACCGCGCCGCCCGCGCACAAGGAGCGGCTCCTCATCTGCCTCACCGGCAACCCTTCCTCGGCCGCCCTGATCCGCAGGGGAAAACGCGTGGCCGATTACATTCAGGCCGATTGTCTTGCGATCCACGTGACCAATGGTGCGCTCGACGACGCTGTGGAGCGCCACCTGAGCTTCGCCCGCAACCTCAGAATCGAGACTCACGTCGTTCAATCGCGGGAGGTGCCGCGCACGATTGCTGATTTCGCTCGCAGCCATGACATCACCCAGATCTTCATGGGCCGCTCCCAGCCAACGCGCTGGCGGCCGTGGAGCGAGGAGACGGTGGTCCAGCAGGTGGTGCGTCACGCCAGCGACCGCCAGATTACCGTTGTCGCTGACCGCAGGCGTTAGTAGTATAGGAATTTACATGCTCCGATTCTACCTGCTCGCCGTCCTTCTCTGCCTGCCCGCCTTCGCCGGTGACGACCCCACTATTGACGAGGCCCTCCAGCACCTCTACAGCTTCGATTTCCAGGCATCGCATCGTGTGCTGAACAGCTATATCGGAGAGCATCCGCAGGATCCGCTGCCGTACGCATTCCGCGCGTCCGCCTACCTGTTTTTCGAGCTCGACCGCCTGGGGATTCTGGAGAGCGAGTTCCTGATCGATAACGAGAAGATCGCCGACAAGAAGAAACTCGACCCGGACCCTTCCGTGAAGACTCAATTTATGAAGGCGCTCGAAGACGCCCAAGTCCGCGCGGATCTGGCGTTCAAGAGCAATCCCGACGATCGCAACGCGCTGTTTGCGATGGCGGTTGCCCAGGGCGTCCAGACCGACTATATGGCGCTGGTCGAGAAGCACCAGTTCTCGAGTCTCGGCCCGGCCAAGCAGTCGAACAGCTACGCCCAGCGGCTGCTGAAACTCGACCCGAAATTTTACGATGCGTACCTCACGGCCGGGTTCTCCGAGTACATGCTGGGCAGCCTGCCGTTCTTCGTCCGGTGGTTCGTTCACTTCGATAACGTCAGCGGCAGCAAGGAAAAGGGAAGGAAGCAACTCGAGTTGGTGGCGCGCGACGGGCACTATTTCAGGGCGTTCGCCAAGATCCTGCTCGGCATCTGCGACCTCCGCGAGAAGAGGCCGGCCGATGCGCAGCGGCTGCTGGCGGAACTGGCCCGGGAATATCCATCCAACCCGCTGTTCCGCACCGAACTGGCGAAGCTAGACGGCAAACTCGGAATTGCCGCGAATTAGGCGGTGGCGGCGGAGTCGACGCCGTCGACCGCGAGGAGTTCGCGCAGATCGGCCACCCAATAATCCGGCTGCCATGCCGCGAGTTCCTCAGGCTTGCCGTAGCCGTAGCGGACGGCGCACGTTTTGACTCCGGCGCGCCTCCCGGCTTCCATATCGGCCGCCGAATCGCCTACCATCAGGCACTCTTCAGGCTTCGCGCCGATGCCGGCCAGGGCCGTCAGAATCACGTCCGGAGCGGGCTTGCAGGGGAAACCGTCGGTACCTTGCACGTGGTCGAAATAGCGCAGCAGGCCGAACTGCTCCAGAATGGCGCGGGTAGTGGGAGTGCCCTTGGTGGTGGCGGTGGCTTTGCGCGCTCCCAGGCCGGCCAGGGCCTCGGCGACCCCCGGATACACGCTGGTCAGTTGATGGCCGCGAGCCAGGTAAAACGTGCGGTACTGAAAAATCAACTGGTCGATCTGCTCCAAGGTAGAGCCGGGGAACAGATCCTGAAACAGATTGATGAGGTGCAGCCCGATGTAGCCTTTGAGAAACTCGAAGGAAACAGGCGGGCAGGCGGTGGTATCGAGAACCTGCTGGACCGCGCCGCAAATATCTCGTGCGGAGTCCAGCAGAGTGCCGTCGATATCGAACAGGTAAACCGGGAAGCGGGGAATCACGCCGGCTGCGGACGCTCCCCTTCGGAAAGGCCCGTCACGCGGCGCCCGCCTTCCGGCCGCAGTACCTGCTGGGTGTGGTCTTCGCTGTCTTTCGAGCCGGAAGAGGGCAGCGGAGCCAGCGGCTGGCCGTTGATGATCTGCATCACTTCGTTGCCGTCCAGGATTTCGCGCTCGAGCAGCATCTCGGCGATTTTCACCATCGCTTCGGACTTCTCTTCGAGGATCCTCGCCGCCGTATCGTAGCCTCCCTGAACCAGCTTTCTGACCTGTTCATCGATGCGGATCGCCGTCTCTTCGCTATAGTCGCGGTGCTGGGCGATTTCGCGGCCCAGGAAGATCTGCTCTTCCTTCTTGCCGAAGCTCAGCGGGCCGAGTTCGCTCATGCCCCATTCGCAGACCATCTTGCGCGCCAGGTCGGTAGCGCGTTCGATGTCGTTGCCGGCGCCGGTGGTCATGTGAAGCATGTACTTTTCTTCAGCGATCCGGCCGGCCATCAGGATGGCCAACTGCGAGAGCAGATATTCCCTGTCGTACGAATGCTTATCGTCGATCGGCAACTGCATGGTCACGCCCAGCGCCATGCCGCGCGGGATGATCGTCACCTTGTGCAGCGGGTCCGCGTTGGGCAGCGAAGCGGCAACCAGGGCGTGGCCGGCCTCGTGATAAGCGGTGTTGCGCTTCTCGGCGTCGCTCAGGATCATCGACTTGCGCTCGGCGCCCATCAGGATCTTATCTTTGGCGAGCTCAAAATCGAGCATCATGACGACCTTGCGGTTCTGCCGGGCGGCGTTGAGGGCCGATTCATTGACCAGATTGGCCAGATCGGCGCCGGCCAGCCCGGGGGTGCCGCGAGCCAGTACGGAGAGATCGACATTGTCACCCAAGGGGATCTTCTTGGTGTGAACGCGCAGGATCGCCTCGCGGCCCTGAACGTCCGGACGGCCGACCACCACCCGGCGGTCGAAGCGCCCGGGACGGAGAAGCGCCGGGTCGAGCACGTCCGGGCGGTTGGTGGCCGCCACGAGGATGACGCCTTCATTCGACTCGAAGCCGTCCATCTCGACCAGCAACTGGTTGAGGGTCTGTTCCCGCTCGTCGTGGCCGCCGCCCAAACCCGCGCCGCGATGGCGTCCGACTGCGTCGATTTCATCGATGAAGATGATGCACGGCGCGTTCTTCTTTCCCTGTTCGAACAGGTCGCGCACGCGGCTGGCGCCCACGCCCACGAACATCTCGACAAAATCCGATCCCGAGATGGAAAAGAACGGAACGCTGGCTTCACCCGCGATGGCCCGCGCCAGCAGGGTCTTGCCGGTTCCCGGAGGACCGATCAGCAGCACGCCTTTCGGAATGCGGCCGCCGAGTTTCTGGAATTTCTGGGGCTCGCGCAGGAACTCGATAATCTCCTGCAGTTCTTCCTTGGCTTCCTCGACGCCCGCGACGTCTTTGAACGTCACCTTCTTCTGCTGGGTGGAGTGCAGCCGGGCCCGGCTCTTGCCGAAGCTCAGCGCCTTGTTGCCTCCGCTCTGCATCTGCCGCATCATGAAAATCCAGAAAGCCAGCAGGACGATAAACGGCGAGGCATTCAGGAGGATCGAGACCCAGTTTCCGGAGCTGTTGTCCTTGATATTGACCGCTACGTTGTTCTTGATCAGCTCGTTATAGAGATCCGGATAATTGGTCGGAACAAAGGTCCGCAAACCCTGGTTCGGGGCCTTATAGAGGCCATGCACTTCATTGCCGGCGATCGTGACCTCTTTCACCTGTCCCTGCTGTACATCATTCAGGAACTGGGTAAAGCTGATCTGCTTTTCGGTGGGCCCCTGCCCGGAGCGCACCACGGCGAATAGCAGCACCGCCAAGCAAACCAGAACCACCCAAAAAATTAATGTCTTGATGTTAGAATTCACGAAACCTCCGTACCGGCTATACCTTTATAGACGCCGCCCCGCTCTGCTCCGATTCCGAATTCACTCAGCCGCGCTCCGTTTCCCGGATTCGCAACATGATCCTGGTTGCCGCCCCAGCCGCGAAACCAGCGGCAGGGCCAAAACGCCGCGCCCAAACCAAACCGGATCGATCCAGGAGAACCGGCCAGCGGGAGCGTTCCCAGACCGGTACACGGCCCTGCTGGAAGAGGGTTTTCATCTTTTTACGGCCGGTGCTGCCTACGGGTTGATACTGATCCCCGGGCTGCCAGTTGCGCAATTCCAAGGCGCCCGACAGCCGGTCCCAGTCCAAACAACCCATTCCATCATTATATACGTTATCGGACATAGCCGAAGTTTCTGCTTTTTCAACCAGTTCCAGCGAAACCTCGGAACCGGTGCCGGGGATCGTGATGGAAGCGGGGGCTGTCACCTGAAATCGGTAGGCGTCGGGCTTCCCGGGCCTGGCAAAGCGAACCCAATCGAGCGATCTTCGTACCTCCAGCCCGGGTAGCGAACAGCACCCCTCTCCGCGGCCTTTCCCCACCACGGCGAGTGCCGCTTCTATATGCCTGAAATCAATCGACCGGAGACCGCCGCGGGCGCGGCCGATGGCGTGCCGCACGAGGCGCCGGGCGACCGCCGGCGGAAGTTCGGCAAGCGCCACCGCCCGAACCAGGATCGCGCCCTTGCGCTCTTCGAAAAGCCGGGAAGCCAGGGAGGCGATCTCGCCGGTCCAGTAATCCTCTTCGGACCGGGCCCATTCCGCGGTGTGCGCCAGCACCTCGGGAAGCGACGGATTCCAGTCCCGCCGCAGTTCGGGGAGGAGTTCGTGACGGATCCGGTTCCGGGCGAAGCAGGCGCTGGCGTTAGTGGAATCGTCGCGCCAGGAAATGCCGCGGGCGCGGAGCCATTCTTCCACTTCCGGCCGGTCGATTGCGAGTAGCGGCCGAACGATTCCGGGGGCGATCACGGGCCGGATTCCGGCCAGGCCGGCAGTGCCCGATCCCCGCAGAAAGCGGTAGAGCACGGTTTCGGCCTGATCGGAGCGGGTGTGGCCAACGGCCACGCGGTCGAGGGCGCCCGTGCCAATGGCCTCGCGAAAGAAAGCCATCCTGGCGCGCCGGCCGGCCTGCTCGAGGTTACCCCCGGCGGCAGTCAGGTCGGCCTCGCGAAGCAGGAAGGGAAGGCCGCGACTACCCGCCAGGGCCCCCACGAATTCCGCGTCCGCCCGCGATTCCTTGCCGCGCAGACCGTGATCCAGGTGCAGGACCGTGAGCCGCCACTCCATCCGCGGCGCCATTTCGAGCAGCAGGTGCAGCAGGCACACCGAATCCGCGCCACCCGATACGGCGATTCCCACGCGCTGGCCGGGTTCCAGCATGCGGTGCCTCTCGATGGTGTCCCAAACGCGCTCCAGCACGCTCTCATTGTAAAGCCGGGCCGATCGTACGCTTGCTATACTGGCTGCCTTGCGAGCCCCGAACACCCCGGCAAGAGCCAGGAAGGCGAGTCGCCCGCGGGATGCCGCCCCGGGCGGCATGCTGTCCTCCAAATGGAAACTGCGCGGGCTGTTGCTGGTGGCGGTGTTCGCCGCCTACGCAAACTCGTTCGGTCTGGGAGCGGCCATGGACGGAAACCTGATCCTGAGGCAGGATCCGCGGATTCGCGCCGTGACCGCCGGGAATCTCCGGGAAATTCTCGAAAAGGACTATTGGTGGCCGACGTCCGCGGACCAGTTGTACCGCCCCGTCACCACATCCTCGTTCCTATTCAACTATTCGGTGCTCGGAAGCGGCTCCCGCCCGTTCGGGTACCACGCCACCAATTTTCTGCTGCATGCCACCAACGTGTGGCTGGTGTTCGAACTGGGTTTGCTGCTGTTTCAGGCAGCCGGCCCGGCGTTCCTGGCCGCAGCGCTGTGGGGCGTCCACCCGGTCGCCGTCGAGAGCGTCGCCAACATAGCCGGGCGCGCCGACCTGTTGGCGGCGGCCGCCGTGCTTGGAGCCCTGGTGCTCTCTATACGGACGACGGAAGCTACCGGCCGGGGGCGTGTGGCGTCGATTGCGGGTCTGTTCGCGCTTTCCGCGTTAGGCGTGTTCTCGAAGGAGAATGCCGCGGTCCTGATCGGCTTGATGCTGCTGTCTGATATCACGTTCGGGCATTGGGGCACCCGGCGGATGGCAGCCTACGCCGCGGCGGCGCTGCCCCTCGGGCTGCTCTGGTGGGCGCGGTGGGCGGTGTTCCGGCAACTTCCCTTGCCGCCGCTGAACGTGGTGGATAACCCGCTTCTGGCAGCGGGTTTCTGGGCGTCGCGGCTCACCGCGATCAAAGTGGTCGCGGCCGACCTGTGGCTGCTCGCCTGCCCGATTCGCCTGACGGCGGACCGGTCGTACAGCGCCATCCGCGTATCCGGGCCGGGGGATCCGCTGGCGTGGTTGGCGTTGCTGCTGGTGGCGGCAATCCTGGGCGTCGTGATTGCCCGGTATCGCAAGGACCGGCTGCTCTTCTGGGCGGCGGGGTTTGTCGGCATCGCGCTGCTTCCGACTTCGAATCTGGTAGTACGGATCGGCGCCGCGATGGCCGAACGCTTCCTGTATCTGCCCTCAGCCGGTTTCGCCGTGGCGGTGGCCGCGCTGGCCTGGCGGCTGAAATCGCGGCGCACCGCGGCCATCGTCCTGGGCGCCGCGATCGTTTTGTGCGCGGGCCGGACATTGGCGCGCACAAGGGACTGGAACGACGAGTTCACTCTGGCCGCTACCGATGTCAAGACATCGCCCGACAGCTTTCGGCTGCATGCGATGCTGGCCCAAGACCTGTACGCCCGGGACCCGCGGCACAATCTGGACCGTGCAATTCGCGAACTCGAGATATCCCGGGAGATTCTCAAGCCGCTGCCGGCCGCTTCGAATCTCGAGACCGTGCCTGCGGTTCTCGGCATCTACTACGGTCTGAAGGGCGACCGGGAAGGCGGCTTGACAACGCCGCAGGGCAGGGCATGGTACGAGAAGTCGCTCGCGGCGCTGCTGGACGCCAAAGGGCTATCCGTCGCCTTCCAGAAGGCCTACGACCAACGCCAACTGACGAATGGCAAGCCGCTTGCTGCGCTGATCGGCTTTGAAGTCCTCGATTTCTCGATCGGCCAGGCATATTGGCGGTTAGGACGGCGCGCGGAGGCGATCGAGTGGTACCGCCGGGCGAGGAGCCAGAGACCCGAAAACCCCGTGGGATACGACACTCTCGCCAGGGCTTATCTGGCCGGGGGCGATTGGGACGCTGCCGCTGTGGCATGGAACGAGAAACTCCTGATTGAAGGTTCCACCCCCGCCTCGGTTGCTGCGCTCCGCGAAATCTATTCGCATATCCCGGGGGGCGGCTGCGCGGCCACGCCGAATCCCGACTGTCCGCGGCTCCGCAGCGACACGTGCAAGGCGCTTACCGACCTGGAGCGGGTTTTCCTGGACGGCAGGCGGCCGGAACGGGCGCGCGAATTCCACGATGCAGCGGCACAGACGTACGGCTGTGCGGCATTCACTGCCGGGCGGTAGCACCCGCTTGCTATACTGGCGGTCGAAAATTCGATCGGCGGTTTATTCACCTTGCGATCCCGAAGTGCTTCCGCAGCGGCTAAGGCGCCAGTCAAACCCGGGGATCAGGAGGACCCTTCAGCATCAGCCAAGTGGGGCTTTCGCGGACTGCTGCTGGTCCTGCTCTTCGCCGCTTACGCGAATTCTTTCGGGCTGGGCGCCGTGATGGACGGCCAGGTGATTCTGCGGCAGGATACCCGGATTCGCGCTTTGACCGCTACCAACGTCCGGCTGATCCTCGAACAGCACTATTGGTGGCCGGCCGCGGTAGACCGGCTCTACCGCCCGGTGACCACTGCCTCCTTTCTGTTCAACTGGGCGGTGATGGGAAACGCCAATACCGCCGGCGGCTATCACCTTCTGAATTTCGTGTTGCACGCGGTCAACGTATGGCTGGTTTTTGAACTGGCATTTCTTTTGTTCCGGCGCGCGGGCCCGGCATTTTTCGCGGCCGCGTTATGGGGGGTTCATCCGGTTGGCGTCGAGAGCGTCGCGAACATCGCGGGGCGCGCGGACCTGTTGGCGGCGGCGGGCGTTCTGGGTGGTCTGCTGCTCTACATACGAACGGCCGGGTGGAGCGGGAAGAAGAGGTGGCTGGGCCTGGCGGGCCTGTTTGCACTTTCCACGTTGGGGGTGTTCGCGAAGGAAAATGGGGCCGTGCTGGTGGGGTTCATGTTGCTGTGGGATATCAGCTTCGGGCGCCTCGAAAAGAGACGGCTGCCGGCTTATGCCGCGGCCGCCCTGCCGCTGCTCCTGCTTTTTTGGGCACGGTCGCAAGTGTTCAGCGGGGTGCCGATCGAGCCCGTGAGCGTGCTCAACAACCCGCTGTACGGCGCGGGGTTTCTGGCCTCGAGACTCGGTGCGGTCAAGCTCGTTCTCATGCAGTTGTGGCTATTGGCCTGCCCCATCCATCTGCTGGCCGACCATTCGTTCGGCGAGATTCCCATACCCGTTTTGGGAGACCCGAAGGCGTGGCTGGCGGTTCTGGTGGTTGGTTCTCTGCTGGCGGTGGCCGTCGCGCGATATCGAAAAGACCGGCTGATTTTCTGGGCGGCCGGATTCCTGGCCATTGCGATGCTGCCGACTTCGAACCTGCTCGTGCTGATCGGAGCGCCCATGGCCGACCGGTTCTTATACCTTCCCGCCATCGGCTTTGCGGTGGCGGTGACGGCATTGGCCTGGAGGCTCAAACCGAAGCGATTCGGGGTGGGGCTGCTCGGGGTCGCGGTCCTCCTGTGCGCAGGCCGAACCTACGCGCGCAACCTGGCGTGGCAGAGCGATTCGACGCTGGCCGCCGCCGACGTGCAGGCCGGCACCCGCAGCTTCCGCATGCACTTCATGTACGGCGAGTCTCTCTTCATGCGGAATCAGAGGGGCCTGGACACCGCCATCCGGGAGCTCGAAACGGCCTGGGCCATTATCGAGCCGTGGCCAGATTCCGTGAACTACGTTCCCGCGATTCTGGGCACGTACTACGGGCTGGAAGGCGATCGGGTGGGCGGCAGCGCTACTCCCGAAGGGCGCGGCTGGTACCAGAAGTCGCTCGCCATGCTAGGGAAAGCCAAACAGATCTCGCTGAACTATCAACGGCTTCTAGACGAGAGGGCGGTCGCGGCGGGCGAGCCCCTGCCCGCGCTGATCGCGTACGAGTCGCTGGATTCCGATCTCGGGCAGGCGTATTGGCGGTTGGGGCGACACGCCGAGGCGATCGAGTGGTACCGGCAAGGAAGAGTGCGAAGGCCCGAGAATCCCGTGGGATACGACACACTCGCCATAGCCTGTTCGGAAGACGGCGACTGGGCGGGCGCCGCACTTGCGCTCGATCAGGAAGTGCTGGTCGGGGGCGGGACGGCGGCGACCCTGGACTCGCTGCTGAACGCCTACTCGCATATCCCGGAAGGCGCCTGTGCCGTCTCACGAAGTTCCGGCGTGGATCAACTCAACCCGGGATGCCCCAGGCTGCGGAGCGACATGTGCCGGGCGGCGGTCGACCTGAAGCAGGTGTTTACGGAGGGCCGGCGCGTGGAACTGCTGCGTCCCATCGAAGCGGCGGCAGTCCGGGAGTATGGGTGCCGCGCGGCTGGGCAGTAGTTCGCAAGGCGCCCGTGGCTGGTTTGGCCCCTCCCGTGACCCCATGTTATAAGGAGAGTTGCTATCCGGAATCCGCGCGATTCCTCCAATTATCCGGCCCTGCCGGACCTCTCCGGCGACACTAGGAGCAAACGATCATGGAACAGACGGCAGACATCGCATTAATCGGCCTGGCAGTCATGGGCCAGAACCTGATTCTCAACATGAACGACCACGGCTATACCGTGGTGGCGTATAACCGCACCACGTCCAAAGTCGACGAATTCCTGAACGACGCCGCCAAGGGGCGGAAGACGATCATCGGCGCCCACTCGATCGAGGAGACGATCGGGCACCTGAAGCGTCCCCGCAAGATCATGCTCATGGTGAAAGCGGGCCAGCCGGTGGACGATTTCATCGAACTGCTCCTGCCCCACCTGGAGCCGGGCGACCTGGTGATCGACGGCGGCAACTCCCATTTCCCCGACACCATCCGCCGCGCCAAATACCTCGAGAGCAAGGGCCTGCTGTACATCGGCACGGGTGTCTCGGGCGGCGAGGAAGGCGCGCGGTTCGGCCCTTCCATGATGCCCGGCGGTTCGCCGGCGGCATGGCCGCTGGTGAAGCCGATCTTCCAGGCGATCTGCGCCAAGACGCCGGCGGGCGAGCCGTGCTGCGACTGGATTGGCGAAGACGGCGCCGGACACTACGTGAAGATGGTGCACAACGGCATCGAGTACGGCGACATGCAGTTGATCTGCGAAGCCTACCAGATGATGAAAGAAGGGCTGGGCATGTCCAACGATGAGATGCACGGCGCCTTCTCGGAGTGGATGAAAGGCGAACTCAACAGTTACCTGATCGAGATCACGCGCGACATCCTGGCTTATCGGGACGAAAATGGCGAGGCCGTGGTGGACAAGATTCTCGACACCGCCGGGCAGAAGGGCACCGGCAAGTGGACCAGCGTCAGTTCGCTGGACCTGGGGATGCCGGTGACGCTGATCGGCGAGGCGGTGTACGCCCGCTGCCTGAGCGCGATGAAGGAAGCGCGCGTGGAAGCGTCGAAGATTCTCCAAGGCCCGGGGAGTAAAGTCGATGGCGACCGCAGACAGTGGGTGGAGGACATCCGCCAGGCGCTGCTGGCTTCGAAATTGGTGTCGTACGCGCAGGGCTTCATGCTGCTGCGGGAGGCCGCCAGGGAGTATCACTGGAACCTGAACTACGGCGCCATCGCGATGGTGTGGCGCGAAGGCTGCATCATCCGGTCGGTGTTCCTGGCGGACATCAAGAAGGCCTTCGACAATAATCCGAACCTCAGTAACCTGCTGCTCGATCCGTACTTCACGGGCGTGATGGAGCGCTGCCAGAAGTCCTGGCGGCGGGCGGTGGCCGAGGCCGTCACTGTGGGCGTGCCCGTGCCGGCCTTCACCACGGCGCTTTCGTTCTTCGACGGCTACCGCAGCGAACGGTTGCCTGCCAACCTGCTCCAGGCGCAGCGGGACTACTTCGGCGCGCACACGTATGAGCGGGTCGACCAGCCGCGTGGTAAGTTCTTCCACACTAACTGGACCGGCAAGGGCGGAAACGTTTCCGCGGGCACTTACACGGTTTAGGAGGAGTTATGAGCACCGGGCTGACTATTCCAAAAGAAGGCGCGCTCGACTTTGTCTCGCTGGGCGCGCTGATACACCGGCTGGACCCCGGCATCGTCCCCTTTCGCAAAGCCACGGAGTGCAAGATCCACGTGAGCGGCGGCGAATTCAATTGCGCCGCGAACCTCTCCGACTGCTTCGGCATGAACACGGGAATCGCGACCGCCATAGTGGATTACCCGATCGGCGACCTGATCGCGGAACGCGTTCGGGCGATGGGGGTGAGGCCGTTCTACAAGCGGTTTAAGCACAACGGCGTCAACGGACCGAACATGGCGACGGTATACAGCGACCGCGGCCAGGGAGTGCGGGCGCCGGTGGTGTTCTACAACCGGTCGAATGAAGCCGCGGCGCAGTTGAAGCCCGGCGATTTCGACTGGAAGTCGATCTTCGCGGGCGGCGTCCGCTGGTTCCACAGCGGGGGCATCTTCGCGGCGCTTTCGGAGACCACTTCGGAGGTGATTATCGAGGGGATGGAGGCGGCCAAGGCTGCCGGCGCCATCGTCTCCTTCGACCTGAATTACCGCGCCAAACTGTGGGGCATTTCGGGCGGCGAAGATCGGGCGGTGGCCGTGCTCGACCGCATCGTGAAGAACGTCGACGTGCTGGTCGGGAACGAAGAGGATCTGCAGAAGGGCTTGGGCATCCCGGGCATGGATGTCACGAAGAGTTCGAAGCTCGACCCGACCGCGTTCTTCGGGATGATCGGCCAGGTAACGAAGAAACATCCGCAGGTGAAGGTGGTGGCCACGACGCTTCGCGAAGTTCACTCCACCAACCGGCATAGCTGGAGCGCGGTGGCGTGGATCAACGGGAAGACTTACAGCGCCCCGACCGCGGAACTGGATGTGTACGACCGCGTGGGCGGCGGCGACGGCTTCGCTTCCGGCTTCTTCTTCGGCCTGCTCACGGGCGAATCTCCAGAAGAAGCCGTCAAGATCGGGTGGGCGCATGGCGCGCTGCTGACCACCTTCCCTGGCGATACCACCATGGCTACGCTCGACCAGGTACGCGCGTTCGCCAAGGGCGGCTCAGCGCGGATTCAAAGATAATGGAAATCCACTCGCAGGCTTCAAAAGTCAGACTCTTGCTCATGGACGTGGACGGCGTGCTGACGAATGGCAAGCTGTACAACGTTCCCGACCCCCAGGGCGACATGGTGGAGACCAAGGGGTTCGATTCGCAGGACGGCATCGCCCTGCAGTGGCTGAACTGGAAGGGCATCAAGACGGGCGTGATCAGCGGGCGGCTCTCGCCGGCCACCGCGGAGCGCGCCCGCCAATGCAAGATGTCTTATGTGTACCAGGGCCACATCGAGAAGATCCCGATTCTCGAAGAGATCATGGCCGATGCGAAAATCGACTCGTCGGAGGTCGCCTACATCGGCGACGACTTCACCGACGTCGTAATCATGCATCGTGTAGGACTGGCCATCGCGACGGCCAACGCGCGCGCCGAAGTCAAGCGGGAAGCGCACTATGTCACCGACGCCGCGGGCGGCGAAGGCGCGGTCCGTGAAGTGGTCGAACTGATCCTGAAAGCGCAGAATCTCTGGAAGGATATTTTGCGGCATTACGAGCTCGCGGGAGATTGAGCCCGCTCGATCCGGGGGAACGGCGCAACCGCCGCCTCGGACGCACTTACGGCTGCTCGGGGCCGGACGACGAATGGTGGTGCAGGAGATGGGCCGCGATATCGGGCCAGAACTCGCGAAAGACATTCGTCATGGCATCGCGGCCTATGGCGTATCCATACTTGACCGCCAGTGCGCCGGCGGTGCGATCCTGGCTGGGGTAGTAGCTTGCCGAAATACCCTGGGCAATGCCGCGGCCGAAGACCTCGGAAGCGTTGAAGGTGTTGTGCCCGTGGTAATCCGGCGTGATGAGTACGCGCGAGGCCGCGTAGAGCGCACGTTTCCAGACGCCGCCCTTTCCCATCGCGTAGTAGCGCTCATCCTCGTGAAAAATGGTCGGCAGAGCGAAGATGACCATGTAGTTGCCGTCCGCCTTATCGAGAAAACCACGCCAGTAGTATCTGCCGTACCCGGCCATCCCCTGGCCCAACCGCGGGTGGGCGTCGGACCCCATCGCCATCAAAGAGGTAATACCGACGAAGAGGAACGATGAGTAGTCGAAACTGTTCTGAGTCGCGATTTTGAAGGCTTCTTTCGGGGTGGGAGGCGGCGGGATCGCTCCCGCGCTGACCGCCCGGTAATTGGGCATCAGGCCCAGGATGCGCTTGGGCTGGCTCCTGGAGGCGTCGGCCCCCTTCGTGACTTGCACCTCCGGTTGGCTCGCATCGCCGGATTTGGCTTTCGAAGGCGCGTCCGATTGCTTCGGGGCCTCGCCGGAGGCAGGCTGGGCGGCGGATTTCGGCGGAACGGGCGGGGGCGCCGGTCCCTGACTTTGCGCGAAACACAGACCAGCACTCACCAAGACCAGCGCAAGAGATTCTGAGAATCTACCGGGCAACATCATGGTTGTCTCTATGGATGCTTCCGACACCAGACCGGGTTTCCTAAATAAATGTGCCCACTCGGATGGAAGCCGCTTCTCACGCCGGGCGCGGCCGGCCACGCTCGAATCCGTGGCAGAATGGGGCTGTGCGCCCCGCCGCCGGTCGAGCCAAACACAGGCCGCAAACACCCCCGGCGCCTCCCGCCGGTCCGAGTCGCGCGCGAAGCGCAAAGCCGGCGGTCCTCGCCTCGGCGCTGGTCCTGCTGACGCTGCTCGTCTACCTTCCGGCTCGGAGTTTCGAGTTCGTCAACTATGACGACCCGGACTATGTCACCAACAACCCGCACGTGCGGTCCGGATTGACGGCTGATAATGCAGCCTGGGCGCTTACCTCCAACCATGCCGGCAACTGGCACCCGCTGACCTGGCTCTCGCACATGCTCGACTGCCGGATCTTCGGACTGGACGGCGGCGCTCAACATCTCACCAATGTCGCTCTCCATGCCGCCGGCACGCTGCTGCTGTTTCTTGTCTTTTGGCGATTGACCGGAGCCCTCTGGCGCAGTACATGGATCGCGCTCCTTTTTGCGCTGCACCCGCTTCACGTGGAATCTGTCGCCTGGATTGCCGAGCGCAAGGACGTGCTCAGCGCCGTGTTTTGGTTTCTGGCCATCGGCAGTTATTTCCGTTTTGTGGAACGCCGCACGCCCGGCCGGTACGCGGCGTTGCTGGTGTCATTCTGCCTGGGCCTGATGGCCAAATCGATGGTCATTACCCTGCCGTTCGTTTTGCTGCTGCTGGACGTCTGGCCGTTGAACCGCGCGCCCGAATTGCGCTTCCCGCCCGGAGCCGGCTGGGGACCGCTGCTGCGTGAAAAAATCCCGCTCTTTGCCCTTTCGGGGGTGGTTTCCACGATCACCTTCCTGGCCCAGAGCCATGCCGGGGCAGTGACCGGCCTGGATTCGATTTCCGTTCTGGCGCGCATTGGAAACGCGGGCATCTCTTACGTCACTTACCTGGTCGAACTGGGCTGGCCCGCCGGGCTCGCGGTCTTCTATCCGATGCCGATTCGTTTTCCGGCGGTGGAAGCCGCGGCGGCATGCGGTCTGGTGATCGCCCTGTCGGCGCTGGTGCTTCGCGCGGCCCGCCGCCGCCCCTACCTCTTCACCGGATGGTTCTGGTATCTCGGAACGCTGGCGCCGGTCATCGGAATCGTGCAAATCGGTGCGCAGGCCCATGCCGACCGTTACACTTACCTGCCTTCGGTTGGAATTTTTCTGATGGCCGCGTGGGGCCTTGCCGAATTCGCGGAACGGCACGGCAGGGCGAAGTCCCTGGCCTTCCTCCTGGCGGCGGCCTCCACCGCCGGATGCCTGGCAGCCACCAGCCGGCAGCTTTCCTATTGGCGCAATACCAGGAGCCTGTTCGGCCACGCCCTCGAAGTGACCACCGGCAATTACGTCGCGCTAAATGGCTTGGGCGATTCCTTACGTTCCGAAGGCCGGCTGCCGGAGGCGCTTGCCGAATACCAGGCGGCGTTGCGCCTGCGGCCGTGGTACGAGCCCACGCATGTGCACCTGGCGCAGGCGTTGGTGGCGGACGGCCGCCCGGAAGAGGCGGTTCGTGAGGCGGAGCAAGCCCTCGGCCTGAATCCCGGCGATTCCGAAGCCTATGTCAATCTCGGCGCGGCCCTGATGCGGCTGGGCCGTTTTCCGGATGCCGAATCCGCCTATCGCCGGGCGATTTCCCTCGATTCCGACGACCCGGTGGCCTACAGCGGAGTGGGCCTGGCGCTGACCGAAGAGGGGCGCTCAGCGGAGGGCATCGAGGAATTGCGCCGTGCCGTGGACATCGACCCGGCCTACGCGGACGGGCACTACAATCTCGGCAGGACTCTCGGGCTCCAGGGCCGGACCGCGGAAGCCATCACGGAATTCACCACCACCGTGCAGCTCGAGCCTTCGAGTGCGGAGGCTCATTTTAATCTGGGGACGGCGCTGGGCAATGCCGGGCGCCTGGATGAGGCGATTCGCGAATTCCGGCTTGCCATCCGGCTGAAGCCCGGCTACCGGAATGCCCATCTGAATCTGGGCAGGGCGCTCGCGGCGGCCGGACGCAATTCCGAGGCTGCCGCGGAATTCGGAGAGGTGCTGCGCCTCGAACCCGATTCGGCGGACGCGCGCAGCGCCCTCGAAGAGGCCGCCGGCAAGTGAGATCGCCGCCGGCTGGTTCGCGCTCTAACCCAGCTCGCGCTTTGCCAGCCTGCCGGCCAGGTACTCGGAAGCGCGCATGGCCAATGCCAGAATCGTGAGCGTCGGGTTTTGCGAGCCGCCGGATACGAAAGTGCTGCCGTCCATCACGAAGAGGTTCTTCACGTCGTGCGACTGGTTGAAGGCGTTCAGCACGGAGGTCTTCGGGTCGGCGCCCATGCGGCAAGTGCCCAGTTCGTGAATGCTCTCGCCGGGCGGAACCATGCGGGCGTGGCGGGAGATGACTTCGAATCCGGCGCCCCGGCAGATTTCTTCGGCGGTGGCGGTGGCGTCGCGCGCCATTTCGTGCTCGTTATCCGTGTAGCGATGCTCGATGTGGAGCGACGGAATGCCCCACTCGTCCTTCACGCCGGGGTCGATGCTTGCATGGTTTTCACGGCGCGGGAGCACTTCCCCCATGGTGGTCAGGTTGAAGCCCGAGTTGCCGGTATCCGCGAGTTCCCTGGAGAGCGCGTCCCCGTAGAGCGGGAAGTAGGCCGCGTTGGGGGTGCCGCCGCTCGAAAAGTCGAAGGCATAGCCGCGCAGGAATCTCTTCTCGCCGGGCTTGAGATTGCGGAAGCGCGGGATGTATCCGCCGCCGCCCATCAGGTTGCCGGGCCCTTTGCCGCCGCGGGCTTCGGGAACCACGCACTGGACGCAATCCTTCACGTAGAACTGGTCGAACAGGTAGTGGCCCAGGACGCCGCTCGAGTTGGCGAGTTGGTTTGAGTTCAGCAGCAGGCGCGTGGATTCGAGCGTGGATCCGCCGACGATCAGGACGCGCGCCGGAGTGTGGTACTCGCGTTTCGAAAGGCGGTCGACGAAGTTCACGCCGTTGACGAGGCCGGTGTTGCGGTCCACCGTGACTTCACGCGCGATGGCATTCGGAACCAGCGTGAGTTTGCCGGTGGCTAGCGCCGGGGGCAGGAGCAGGTTCGCCGAACTGGCCAGCGCTCCGGTGGAGCGGCGCGATTTCGTGGTGGGCACGCCCAGCTTTTTTGCCGATGCGATGAAGCGCCCGACGCTCAGGCTGTCGGCGGAGTTGTCCTCCATGAAGTTGCCGTCGGGCAGTTGCGGGAAGCCCTCGCGGCGCCCGGCCACGCGGAAAATCGGCTCGACGCGGTCGTAGTACGGGGCGAGATCGGCATAAGCGATGGGCCAATTATCGCCGAACCCGTCGTGGTCTTTGCCCTTGAATTCGAAGTCGCTGAGCCGCCAGGAAGCCCGGCCCCATCGCAAGGTGCGGCCTCCGATCAGCCGGATGCGCACCCAGTAATACGGGTCGCCGGGCGGATAGGAGTAGGGGTTCTGTTTTTCGTCGGCCCACAGGTTGGCGTCGAATTCGGATGCCTGGGTGATGTGGGGAAAACGGCCGGGGCGGCCGAAGCCGCGGTAAGGAAGATCGTAAATCGCGCGAAGCGTGCGGCCGTGCTCGAAATCGAGCGGAGGGCCTGCATCCAGCATGAGACAGCGGACGCCCAGGCGGGTGAGGGTGTAGGCGGCCATGCCGCCGGATGCGCCCGAGCCGATGATGACCACGTCGTAATCGGCTTTCACATAGAGAAGCTATCACAATCCTGTAGAATCGATGCTGGCGGTACAAACCATATGCCCGATCGCTTCTCGAGATCCTCCGTTGCATTGGACGTCATGGCCGGGACGCAAACCTCCCGCGGCGTGGTGGATGAAGAATCACCGTTCCGGATACTGCTGGCGGGCGATTTCAGCGGCCGCGCCAATCGCGGGCTGCCGGCGAACCCCGCTGGTCGAAGGCCACGGGCCGTCGATTCGGATAACCTGGGCGAGGTCCTGGAGGACATGGACGTCGCTCTGCGGCTGCCGCAGGGAACGCTGCGATTCCGGGGACTGGACGACTTCCACCCGGATCGTCTCTACACGCAGGCGGCCGTCTTCCGGGAACTGGCGGATGCGCGGACGAAGCCGCCCGCCGCCCCGCCGTCGCCCCCTCCCGCGGTCCCGGCAAAATCGGACCGCGAACTGGGCCGGGGCCTGCTCGAAGACATGCTGGCGAGCGAAGAGGAAAAGGCCGCGCGCGCCGCCGCCGAACCGGGCGGCCTGGCGGATTTCATCGACCGCGCGATGGCGCCGCATCTCGAGGAACGGCCCGACCCGCGCGGCGTGGAATGGGCCGCGCGCGTAGACCGGGCGGCCGGCGACGAGATGCGTGCGATTCTTCACCATCCGGACTTTCAGGCCCTGGAAGCCATCTGGACATCGGCGGCCCTGCTGGTGAAGAAACTGCAGCCGGATACGGATCTCAAAATTTACCTGCTGGACACCACGCTCGAGGAGTTGACCGCCGGCGCGGCTTTTGCCGGCGACTGGGCCGTGATTGCCGGCCACTTCGCGTTCGGACACGGCGCGGAAGACGCCGCGAAATTGCGCGTGCTGGGCCGCATGGCCGCGGAAGCGAACGCTCCCTTTCTGGCCGAGGCGCTGCCGCCGGAAGGTGCCGAACCGGGGCATGCCTGGCTGGAACTGGCCCGGTCGGCTGAGGCGCGCTGGATCGGGCTGGCGCTGCCGCGCATTCTGCTGCGGCTACCTTACGGGAAATCCACATCGGCCATCGAATCGTTCGATTTCGAAGAGATGCCGGTCAGCGTCCACCCCCACTACCTCTGGGGAACTCCGGGGTTCTTCTGCGCCGGGTTGCTGGGCGACGCCTTCCGGGAAGACGGCTGGGACCTGCGGCCGGAGCGCCACCGCCAGATCAGTGGATTGCCGGTGCACGTGTACCGCGCCGACGGCGCCTCGGTTTCCAAGCCCTGCGCGGAAATCGCCATGACCGACAGCGATGCGGAGTTCCTGCTGGACTCCGGCCTGATGCCGATGGCCTCGGAGCGGGATTCCGACTCGGTGCTGCTGGTGCGCTGGCAGTCGATCGCCAACCCGCCGGCACGCCTGGCCGGCCGCTGGAGCTAGTGTTATGTCTGCCGCTCGGGCGCCATTAGGGCTCGATCGGGACCCGCGCCTTGTTGGCCGCCAGCCACTGGTCGAAAGTCTGTAGTTGCGGATTGATGGAGCGCGAGAATTCCACGCTGCGGGCGCCGCAGAAGGCGTCGTTGAAATCGCGCTTGAACTGGAACATGTTGCCCAGGTCCTCGGCGCCCGGGAATCCGAAGCCGCGGTAGACCTCGGGCGGAACGGAGTTGTAGACCACTTCGCGGCCCAGCGCGCGGCTGAAAGCGGCGGCCATCTCGCCGCCCGTCAGGTGTTCGCCCGCGATGCCGACGGTCTTCCCGACATAGGCATTGCCGGCCTTGAAGATTCCGTAAGCGCACCGCCCGATATCTTCCGAGGCGATGCCGGGCAATTTCCGGTCTCCCATCGGCAGGGTAATGGCGAGCCTCCCGTCCCGGCCGGGCTTGGGCGCCATGCCGACGCCGATGAAATTATCCCAATAGAACGAGGTCAGAAGGAAGGTGGTGGGAACTCCCAGGTCGGCAAAAAAGCGATCGGATTCCCCCTTGGCGTCGAAGTGCGGGACTTTGTAATTGCCCATCAGGGTGGGCATGAGGTTATCGTTCAGCGGCACCCAGCGGCGGGTATCTTCGAGGGTGGACCAGATGACGTGTTTCAGACCGGTCTTTTTAGCCGCCCGCGCCATGGCGGCGGCTTGCGCTTTTTCCTTTTCCGGCGAGAAGTGCTCCCAGTAGAACGTGACGCAATAGGCGCCGTAAGCTCCGTCGAAAGCGCGTTCCAGGCTGGCTTCGTCATTGACGTCGGCCGCGACTACTTCGACGCCCAGGCGTTTGGCCTTTTCCGAACCGGGATCGCGGCCGATCGCGCGGGCGCGGAAACCTCCTTTGGGGTCGCTTTGAATCGCGTGAACCAGGCCGCCGCCCTGGGCGCCGGTTGCGCCCACCACCACGATAATCTTCTGCCCTTCCATTCGGCTCTCCTCCGCTGGCTTCATTTTCGGCGGCTGCGCGTCCGGAATCAACAGGACATTTGGAATTCCCCAAGCGCCGGCAGTCTGTAACCTGGAGCCTCCGGATGACGCCTAAGCTGTCACTATGACCAAAAAGCTGCTTTTTGTGCTGACCATTCTGCTTGTCGCAGCCATGACCATCATGGCGGCCGATGTATCCGGCAAGTGGACCTATGAACAGGCAGGGAGAAACGGCGGGCCCTCCCGCCAGGTGACAATCACGCTGAAAGCGGAAGGCAATACCCTGACCGGGTCGGTTCCCGGTTTCAGCCGCGAGGGCGAGGCGCCCCCGGTCGAGATCACCAACGGTAAAGTGGACGGCGATAACGTGTCCTTCGAGGTTAAGCGGGAGTTCAACGGGAACACCATGGTCACAAAGTACGAAGGCAAGGTGAGCGGAGACGAGATGAAGTTGAAAATCACTCGCGATACGCGGAACGGGCCGATGACCAATGAAGTGACCGCAAAGCGCTCGACCACATAGTCTCAGGCGAGGTTCTGGCGGAAGTTTTTCCCGGCGGCTTTTCCGCGATCCGGCGGAGAGCCGCCATTTGTTTTTATGATAGGTAGAGTTCCCCATGTGGATTGTCCAACTAGCGCTGCGCCGGCCCTACACGTTCGTGATCATGGCCTTGCTGATCGTGATCCTGGGCGTGCTGGCGGTTTACCGCATGCCCACCGACATCTTCCCGGAGATCAACATCCCGGTAGTGAGCGCGATTTGGACGTACAGCGGGGTGTCGCCGGAAGAGATGGCCGAGGTCATCACGGTGCGGTGCGAGCGAGCGTTCACCGTCATGGTGAACGACATCGACCGCATCGAGTCGCAGTCGCTGCCGGGGTTGGCGGTAATCCGCGTCTACTTCCACCCCAACGCGCGCATTGATGCGGCGGTGGCACAGATGGCGGCGGCGTCGCAATCGGTGCTGAAGGCGCTGCCCGTCGGCATTACGCCCCCGAATATCATTCAATACAACGCTTCGAGCGTTCCCATCCTGCAACTCGGAATTTCGAGCGACGTGCTGCCGGAGCAGCAACTCTACGACCTGGGCTATAACTTCATCCGGACCCAGATGGCGAACGTGCAGGGAGCCAGCTTTCCCCTGCCATACGGCGGCAAGCCGCGCCAGGTTTCGGTGGACCTCGACCCGCAGGCGCTGTACGCGCAGGGGCTCTCCGCCAACGATGTCGTGGACGCGATCAACGCGCAGAGCGTGATTCTGCCTTCGGGAACGGTCAAGATCGGGTCGGGCGAGTACACCGTGCAGTTGAACGGCGAGCCGGACCTGGCGACCGCCTTCAACCGTCTGCCCATCCGGCAGACCAACGGCACCACCGTGTTCGTGGGCGACGTGGCGCATGTGCGCGACGGCTACGCCGTGCAGACCAACATTGTGCGGCATAACGGTTCGCGCGCGGCGCTGCTGACGGCGCTCAAAAACGGCGGGGCCTCCACCCTCGATATCGTGGAAAAGCTCAAGGCCATGCTGCCGCGAATCCGCTCGACGCTGCCGCCCTCGCTGCACCTGAAGCTGATGTTCGATCAGTCGGTCTTCGTGCGCGCCGCGATTCAGGGTGTGATCCGCGAGGCGACCATCGCGGCCGGGCTGACCGGCCTGATGATCCTGCTGTTTCTGGGAAGCTGGCGCAGCACCCTCATCGTGTGCGTTTCGATTCCGCTTTCGATCCTGACCTCGCTCGCAGTTTTGAACCTGATGGGCGAAACCATCAACGTAATGACGCTGGGGGGCCTGGCGCTGGCGGTGGGAATCCTGGTGGACGACGCCACGGTGACGATCGAGAACATCCACCGCAATTTCGGGCTCGGTAAACCGATCGTCCGCGCCATCCTCGACGGCGCCATGCAGATCGCCACTCCGGCGTTCGTTTCGACGCTGTGCATCTGCATCGTGTTCGTCCCGGTAATCTTTCTGACGGGCACGGCGCAGTACCTGTTCACGCCGCTGGCGCTGGCGGTGGTGCTGGCGATCGCGGCCTCCTACGTTCTCTCCCGGACGCTCGTCCCGACCATGGTGCGGTACCTTCTGGAGGGGGAAGCGGAGCAACACAACGGGGAAGACGGCGCGCCCAGGAACCCCTTCCAGCGGCAGTTCGAGCGGATGCGCGACGGCTACCGGGGGCTGCTCGCTTCGGCCCTGGCGCACCGCGGATTCGTGGCTGCCGCCTTCGTGCTGATTTCGGGCGCCTGCCTCGCGCTCACGCCCTTCCTGGGGCAGGATTTTTTCCCGCAAGTGGATTCCGGCCAGATCCGGCTGCACGTGCGGGCGCCCGGCAACACCCGGATCGAAGAGACGGAGCGTTACTTCGCGGGAGTGGAGAAGAGCATCCGCCAGGTGATTCCGGCGGACGAACTTACGGATATGGTGGATGACATCGGCCTGCCGTATTCGGGCGTGAACCTGGCGATGAGCGACAGCGCGACCATCGGTCCGTTCGACGGCGAGATCCTGGTGTCGCTGCGGGCGGGAGAGCACGGCTCGACGCGGGAATACGTCCGGCGCCTGCGGACCCTTCTGAACCACGACTATCCCGAGCTGACATTCTTCTTCCAGCCGGCCGACATGGTGGGGCAGATCCTTAATTTCGGACTGCCGGCGCCCATCGACGTGCAGGTGGTCGGTCCGCTCGCGAACGGGCCCGCGAACTACGCGCTTGCGCATGAGATCGAACGGCGGATGGCCCGCATTCCGGGCGCCGTGGATGTGCATACGCACCAGGTGGCGGACGTTCCGGAATTGCGCTTCGAGGTGGACCGGACGCGGGCCAGGCTGCTGGGGCTCTCGCAAAAAGATGTGGCCAACAGCCTGCTGATCGCGCTCGCCTCGAGCGCCCAGGTCTCGCCGAATTACTGGATCAACCCCCGCAACAGCGTGGACTACCCGATCAGCGTGATGGTTCCGCAGTATCGTGTGGATTCCACCGCGGCTCTGCTGCGCACGCCCATTCATGCGACGGGAAAGCCCGCCCCGCAGATGCTCAGCAATGTCGGGAGGCTGGAGCGCGGCACCATGCCTTCCGTGGTGAATCACTATAACGTGCAGCCGGTGTACGACGTCTTCGCCAACGTCGAGGACCGCGACCTGGGCTCGGTGGCGGCCGATACGGACCGCGTGCTCCACGACCTGACCTCCAGGCTGCCGAAAGGCAGCTTCTTCGAAACCCGCGGGCAGGTGTCCACCATGCGCAGTTCGTTCCAGGGGCTCGAAATCGGCCTGGTGTTTGCCATCATGCTGGTGTATTTCGTGATGGTGGTGAACTTTCAATCGTGGCTCGACCCGTTCATCATCCTGATGGCGCTGCCGGGCGCGCTCTCGGGGATCGTGTTGATGTTGTTCGTCACCGGAACCACGCTCAGCGTGCCCTCCCTGATGGGTTCGATCATGAGCATCGGCGTGGCCACCGCCAACAGCATCTTGCTGGTGAACTTCGCCAACGACCTGCGCGAGACCGGCTCGGACGCGCTCTCCGCGGCCCTCGAAGCAGGGTTCACGCGTCTGCGCCCGGTGCTCATGACGGCGCTGGCGATGATCGTCGGGATGCTGCCGATGGCTTTAGGGTTCGGGGAGGGCGGTGAGCAGAACGCGCCGTTGGGTCGCGCGGTGATCGGCGGCCTCATCATGGCCACCCTCGCGACGCTGTTTTTGGTACCCGTGGTTTACAGTGTGCTCCGGCGCGATCCGCCGCGGCACGGAAGGAATGCGGAGATGAACTCGATATGATGGCGCAGCAAACCGGCGCCGGGCCGGGCCGTCGGCCCAGGGCAGGGCGGCGTCCCGTCGTGGTGTTTTTCGTACTGGTGGGCCTGGTGGTGGCAATCGCGATTTCGGCCGGCGTCCTTCCGCGCCTCGCGCGGCAGAAATCGCTGCTGGCCGCCTCCGCGGAAGTGGCGGCGCGGAAGCCGGTGGTGATCGCCACCGCGGCCCGCCTGGAGTCTTCGAAAGATGTGATCGAGCTGCCCGGAGATTTGCAGGCGATGATCGAATCTCCGATCTTCTCCCGCGCCGACGGCTACATGAAAACCCGCCTGGTGGATATCGGCTCGCGCGTCAAGACCGGCGAGGTGATGGCCGAGATCGAAACGCCCGAACTCGACCAGCAGATCAGCCAGGCGCGCGCCACGCTGGCGCAGGCGCAATCCAACCAGAAGGAGCTCCAGGCCGATATTTCGCTGGCCAGGGCCAACCTGGACCTGGCGCGGGTCACGGCGGAGAGGTGGAATCATCTGTTGACGAAAGGCGTCGTGCCAAAGCAGGAAGTCGACCAGCACAATGCTGACCTGGAAGTGAAACAGGCCCAGGTCGAACATGCCGAGGCGAGTCTCGCGACCGCGCAGGATACCATCCGCGCCAGCCGGGCGAACCTCGACCGCCTGGGGGAACTGAAGAGCTTCGCGCGCGTGACCGCGCCGTTCGACGGCGTGGTGACCGCGCGCAACGTGGATATCGGCACCCTGATCAATGCCGGGACCAAGGAGATGTTCCGCGTGGCGCGCATCGATCCGCTGCGGATTTTCGTGCAGGTGCCGCAGGCTTACGTGGAATCGATTCACCAGGGGCAGCAGGCGGCGCTGCGGGTGGATGAACGGCGCGGCCAGGTTTTCCCCGCCCGGGTCACGAACATTTCGCATTCGCTCGACACGAATTCCCGCGCCATGCTGGTGATTCTCGAAACACCCAACCCCGGCGGCACGCTGTTTCCCGGAATGTACGCGCAAGTGCAGTTTTCAGCCGCCAACGCCAGGCCGATGCTGCTCATCCCCGGGGATACGCTACAGACGGTGAAGACCGGGCCCAGGGTGGCGGTGGTGGGGCCGGACCACGTGGTCCACTTCCGGCAGGTTACCATCGGACAGGACCTGGGATCCGACGTGGAGATCGCCAGCGGCCTGGCGCCGGGCGACCTGGTGATCTCGAATCCTTCCGACGCTGTACAGGAAGGCACGGTAGTGGACGTGAGAAGCCGGTAAAAGGCGCCCGCTCCCTGACGGTCGCGGCTCTGTGCGATGCATTTGTGCAATACGACCCAACAGAGCCGCGACCGTCAGGGAGCGGGCAGGACAGGACGCGTATGATCTGGGAGCCCACGCGCGAGTTCGTCGAGAGCACTAACGTCTGGCGCTTCCTGCGGCGCCTGGGTTTCGAAGATCGGGAAGCGTTTCTGCGCTTCTCGCGCGAAGACCCCGAACATTTCTGGGACGAAATGATGCGCGAGATGCGCGTCGAGTGGTTCACGCCGTATCGCGAGGTGATGGATCTCACCGCCGGGCCGGAGTGGGCGCGCTGGTTTCCGGGCGGAAGGCTGAACATCGCGCACAACTGTCTGGACCGCTGGGCCGGCTCGGAGCGGATCGCGTGCATTTGGGAAGCCGAGAACGGCGCGACCGGCACCGTCCGGTTCTCCGAATTGCAAAAACAGGCCAACCGGGTGGCCAATGGGCTGCGCGCCCTGGGCCTCGAACCCGGCGACCGCGCGGCGCTGTGCATGCCGATGGTCCCGGAAATCCTCGCCATTCTGTACGGCTGCTTCAAGGCCGGGGTCGCGGTGGTCCCCATCTTCGCGGGTTTCGGCGCGGGCGCGATCGCCTCGCGCCTCGAGGATTCGGGCGCGCGCGTGCTGTTCACGGCCGATCATCTGGAGCGCCGCGGCAGGCGCCTTCCCCTGGCCGCCAAGATGCCCCGCCGCGTGGAGCACACCATTCTGGTGGATGGCCCGCTATTTCCCGATCAGCCGGCCGAAGCGCCCACCGCTGCGCTCGATTCCGAAGCGCGCGCGCTCCTGCTTTACACCTCCGGGACTACCGGCAGGCCGAAAGGAACTGTCCACACGCACGCCGGGTGCCTGGCGCAAATGGGGAAGGAGATCTGGCTGGCGTTCGACCACCGCGATCCGGACCGCTTCTTCTGGCTATCCGACATCGGCTGGATGATGGGGCCGTGGAGCATCCTGGGCAATCACCTCTTCGGCGGCACCATTTTCCTCTACGATGGAGCGCCCGATTATCCTGCGCCCACGCGGCTTTGGGAAATGATCGAGCGGCACGGCATCACGACGTTCGGGGTTTCGCCCACGGCCATCCGGATGTTGGCCAGGGCCGGCGCCGAACTGCCGCCGATGGACTCGCTGCGGCTGCTCGGTTCCACCGGAGAACCCTGGGATGAAGCGGCATGGATGTGGTTCTTCGAGCGCGTGGGAAGGCGGCGCTGCCCGATCATCAACATCTCCGGCGGTACCGAAATCGTGGGCTGTTTTTTGCTGCCGCTGCCGATTCAGGGTTTGAAGCCGTGTTCGCTAGGCGGCCCGGGGCCGGGCATGGCCACCGAGTGTGTGGATGAGAACGGCGCGCCTGTGCGCGGCCGCAAGGGATACCTGGTTTGCACCAGGCCCGCACCCTCCATGACGCGCGGTATTTGGGGCGATCCGGAACGGTATCTGGAGACTTATTGGTCGCGCTTCCCCGGCATGTGGTATCACGGCGATTGGGCCAGCGTGGATGAAGACGGCCACTGGTTCCTCCACGGGCGGGCCGACGAGTCGATGAACGTGGCGGGGCGCAAGGTCGGCCCGGCGGAGGTGGAAGAAGCCATGATGCAGCACGCCGGGGTGGCCGAGGCTGCGGTGATCGGAGTGCCCGACGAATTGAAGGGGGAGGCGATCGTGGGCTATGCGGTGCCGAAGGCCGGCGCGTCTGTGGATCCCGCCGCGGTCTGCGCCACGGTAGTGGATTTGCTGGGGCCCACATTCCGCCCGCGCGAGATCCTCGTGGTTCGGGAATTGCCGAAAACCCAGAGCGGGAAAATCGTGCGGAGGCTCATCCGGCGGAAGTACCTGGGCGAGACGCTCGACGAACTGTCCACGGTCGCAAACCCGTGGGCCTTGGAGTAAAGCCAGTGCGGCGGCTGTGGGAAAAGCTTTGCGGGCTGTTGGCCAGCCGGATTCGTTATAAGATCACGCGCGGGGGAGTGCTGTTCACCGTGGCCATCCTGGTGGTGGGATGGGGCGCGATCATTTCCGGCAACAACCTGCTCTTCCTGATCACCGCGGCGATGATGGCGACCCTGCTGGTCTCCGGCCTGGTCAGCCGGCTGTGCCTGGCCGCGCTGGAACTGGATTTTCTGGTGCCCGAGCACGCCACCGCGGGTCGCGACATCCCCGGAAAATTGTACGTGCGGAACCAGAAATGGCTGATGCCTTCCTTTTCGATTCGCGTGGAAGGCGTGCGCGAGCCGGCCAGCCCCGTGTTGAAATCGGGAGTCTACTTCCCGGTGATTGCCGCCCGCGCCACGGTGGAGGAAACGCTCGAAGTGCGCTTCCCGCGGCGCGGAGCCTACCGCCGCAACACCTTCGCGTTCTCCACCGCCTTCCCCTTCGGCTTTTTGGAGAAGAGCGCGCGCGTCACCACGCAGCGGGAAATGATCGTCTACCCTTCGATCGACCCGCACCCCGGCTTCGAGGACCTGCTGACGGGAATCTCGGGCGAGATCGAGACGCATTATCGCGGCCTGGGCCGCGACTTCTACCGGATCCGCCCGTACGAAGCGCTCGAAAGCGCGCGCCACGTGGATTGGAAGGCCTCGGCGCACGTGGGCAGCTTGCAGGTCCGGGAATTCGCACGCGAGCAGGAACAGACCGTCGAGATCTTTCTCGACCGCGACGTTCCCCCGCCGCTCGATGCGTGGTTCGAGCACGCCATCGACTGCTGCGCCTTCCTGGCGTGGCGATTGTCGAGTCACGGCGCTTCCATTCATTTCCGGTCGAACGGCTACCAGTTTCGCCAGCCGGAGGATGGGGACATATATACTATCCTCAAGTACCTGGCTTTGGTTTACCCACAGACTGGGAGCGCTCAGGAAGCACCACTCGATGAAACGAGTTACAAGATCGTCTTCACGCCTTCGCCTCGCAAATTCGGGGAAGCGGGTTGGATGGGCGCCCGCATTCTTACTCCTGATGTGCTGCACGTTCCGGATCGCGGCGCAGCAGCAGGAAACCCCGAAACCTGAACCGGTCAAAACCTCCATCACGGTGGTGGAGAAGATCTCGGCGGAAGCCCCGGCGAATATCTCCGTGATGAATGCGACGGACCTCGTTCAAACCCCTGGTGTCGACCTGGATGACCGCCTGCGCCAGATTCCCGGCTTCAGCCTTTTCCGCCGCAGTTCGAGCCTGGTGGCGAACCCCACCACGCAGGGAATTTCACTGCGCGGGATCGGGTCTTCGGGCGCGAGCCGCACGCTGGTGTTGTGGGACGGCATCCCCATGAACGACCCGTTCGGAGGATGGATTTATTGGACGCAGTTCATTCCCGACGAAATCTCCACCGTGGAGATCTCTCGCGGCGCGGCCACCAGCATCTTCGGCGATCGCGCCATGAGCGGCGCCATCGGAATCTTCTCCCGGCCGGCCGAGCGGTTCCACCTGTTTTCGGGCTTCGAAGCCGGCAACGAGGACTCCCAGGACGTCTGGACGGGCTTCTCCAACGTGTGGTCGCAGTTCGCGGTTTCGGGCTCGCTGCGCGCGTTTCAGACCGACGGTTACTACATCGTGCCGGAATCGATCCGTGGAACGGCCGACACGAAAGCGGGCGTCCGCTTCGTCACCGGCGACGTGCACATCGACCATTACACGAGGCTGGGAAACCTGTTTCTGAAAGTCGACATGCTGGCGGAGGAGCGGCAGAATGGAACCGTCCTGACCCACAATTCGACAGGGCTCGGAACCGTCTCCCTGCATTACGACAAGGAGCTTGCCCACGATTCGTTTTCGATTCTCGGGTTCCACACCCGCGAAGGCTTCCACAGCACGTTTTCTTCCGTCACTAACAACCGCGACACCGAGAAGCTCACGTACTCGCAGACCGTGCCTTCGGACGCGGTGGGCGGCGCGGCGCTGTGGCAGCACCATGAAGCGCGCTGGAACCTGCTGGGCGGCGCCGATGTGGACCGCATGGGCGGCACCGACACGGATCACCTGGCTCCGGCGGGGCTGCGGGTGGCCGGAGGCACCCAGTTGCAGCACGGCGTATTCGCGCAGACCGACGCTACGCTCGGGCCGGCGAAGTTCTTCGCCGGGTTGCGCCACACCTTCGCC
Organism: Bryobacterales bacterium; assembly: GCA_963794265.1. Classification (GTDB taxonomy): domain Bacteria; phylum Acidobacteriota; class Terriglobia; order Bryobacterales; family Bryobacteraceae; genus CAWCDJ01. Next base: position 125,648 of record CAWCDJ010000003.1, on the reverse strand, counting down.
GGCGGCGACAACCGCTTCCTCAGCCCGAACGCCGGCGTCGTGCTGGGCCGCAAAAAGCTGCGCCTGCGCGGATCGGTGTACCGCGCGTTTCGCGCGCCCACGCTGAACGAGCTGTACCGCGAATTTCGCGTCGGGAACACGGATACGCTGGCGAATCCCAACCTGCGGCCGGAGACGGTTTTCGGCGCGGAATTCGGCGCCGATTGGATCGGCGAAAGCAGCTCGATCCGCGTGACCGCCTATCGCAATTCGCTGTCGAACCTGATCACCAACGTGACCCTATCCTCCACCTCGAACTCCATCGTGCGGCAGCGGGCCAATGCGGCGGATGCCCTCAGCCGGGGGGTGGAGGCCGATTTCCACCGCACCTGGCACGGCTTCGCGGGCGATGCGCAATACCTGTTTGTGGATTCGCGCTACGTTACCGGCTTCCGCGTGGCTCAGATCCCCAAGCATCAGGGCTCCGCGCTGCTGAGCTACCTGCACCGCGGAACCCTGGCCACGCTCGGCGTTCGCAGCTTCGATTACCAGTTCGACGACGATCTCAACCAGTTCCGCCTTCCCGGCTATGCGGTGGTGCAACTGGTGGCGCGGCAGCACGTGTGGCGGTCGCTCTCGGCCGATATCGGGGTCGAGAACGCGCTCAACCGCGTGTTCTACGCCGCCTTCACCCCGACTCCGAATACCGGGGCCCCGCGGCTCTGGCGCGTGGGCCTGCGCTGGGACGGCAAAGTCCATTAGTTGAGTGGCCCGCTCTCGGTTGTGGCACAGGGCCGCCACCGTGAGGGAGCGGGCACCCGTTTGCTACCATAAGACAACACCCTTGATCGAGACGATTCCAGACATCCTTGCCAGGATTGTCGCCAAGAAACGAGAAGAACTTGCCCGCGGTGTCCAGCCCTTGGCGGAGTGGGAGCGGATGGCCGGAGTGCGGGCCGGCGGGCGCCGCGATTTCAACCGGGCCCTTCGCGGGCGCGCTCCCGCGATCATCGCGGAAGTGAAGAAGGCATCGCCCAGCAGGGGTGTCCTGGCTGCGGATTTCGACCCGGCGCACATCGCCTCTGCCTATGAGCGCGGCGGCGCGGCGGCGGTTTCGGTGCTCACGGACCGGAGTTTCTTTCAGGGCAGCCTGGAGGATCTCGAAGCCGCGCGCGGCTCCGTAGCCCTGCCGGTGTTGCGCAAAGATTTTACGATTGCAGACGCGCAGGTGCTCGAAGCGGCGGCGCACGGGGCGGATGCCATCCTGCTGATCGCCGCCATCCTCACCGCCCGTGAGATGCGCGACTTCCGCGAACGGGCCGCCGGCTACCGGATGGCTGCCCTGGTCGAGGTGCACAACCGGCGGGAACTGGATGCGGCCGTCGAGAGCGGCGCCGAAATCATCGGGGTCAACAACCGCGATCTCGCCACATTCCAGGTTAGCCTCGAAACCTCCCTGCGGCTGGCCGAACACATGCCCGCGGGCGCGCTGCTGGTCAGCGAGAGCGGCATCCACGGGCCGGAAGACATTGCGAAACTGCAGGCCGCCGGGTACTCGGCATTTCTGGTGGGCGAGCACCTCATGAAGTCGGGCGACCCTGCGGCGGCGCTGGCGCGGCTGGTGGCGCCATGATCCTCAAGATTTGCGGCATCACCTGCCAGGAAGACGCGGATGCCGCCATCGCCGGCGGTGCGACGGCCATCGGGTTCAATTTCTATCCCAAGAGTCCGCGCTACCTCTCGCCCGAGCGCGCGGCGGCGATCCGCACGGCGCCGGGGGTGCTCCGTGTGGGCGTCTTCGTGAATGAATCGCGGGCGGAGGTCGAGCGAATCGCGCGGGCCGCGGCGCTCGACGTGGCGCAGCTTCATGGCGATGAGCGCGCGGCGGATTTTCCCGCGTCCGTGCCGGTGTGGAAAGCGGCGCGCGTGGCAGCGGGTTTCGATTTCGGCCGGTTCGCGGACTGCCCGGCGGAGGCGCTGGTGCTCGACGGCCCGGCCGGCGAAATTTACGGCGGAGCGGGGAAGGCTTTCGACTGGCGCCTGGCCGCGGGCACGCCATGGCGGATCATCCTGGCCGGCGGGCTCGACGCCGCCAACGTCGCGATGGCGGTGGCCGAGGCGCGTCCCTGGGGTGTAGATGCCTGCTCGCGAATCGAAACCGCTCCGGGAAAAAAGGACCATAAGAAAATGAACGAGTTTTTGCGGGCGGCCAGGGCGGCGCTCGGCGCATGACGGCGCAACCCGACCAGGGCGGACATTTCGGACCCTACGGCGGCCGCTATGTGCCGGAAGTGCTGATGGCGCCCATCGAGGAACTGGAGCAGGCGTACCTGGCGGCGCGCCGCGATCCGGCCTTTCAAGCGGAACTCGACGACCTGCTGCACAACTATGCCGGCCGGCCCACGCCCCTGTACTTTGCCAAACGGCTGAGCGAAGCCCTGGGCGGCGCGCGCATCTGGCTCAAGCGCGAAGACCTGCTCGCACACCGGCGCGCACAAGATCAACAACTGCCTGGGCCAGGCGCTGCTGGCGCGGCGCATGGGCAAGCGGCGCATCATCGCCGAAACCGGCGCGGGCCAGCACGGCGTCGCCACCGCCACGGTATGCGCGCTGCTCGGCTTCGACTGCGTGGTCTACATGGGCGAAGAAGACATGCGGCGGCAGCGGCTGAACGTCTTCCGCATGCGCATGCTGGGCGCGAAGGTGGTCAGCGTCACCAATGGCAGCCGCACCCTGAAGGACGCCATCAGCGAAGCCATGCGCGATTGGGTCGCCAATGTAGCCGACACGCACTACCTGCTCGGTTCGGCGCTCGGCGCGCATCCTTATCCCATGATGGTGCGCGATTTTCATAAGGTGATCGGCGAGGAAGCCCGCCGTCAGATCCTGGACGCGGAAGGCCGACTGCCGGATGACGGTGTTCGCCTGCGTGGGCGGCGGCAGCAACGCCATCGGCATTTTCCACGCGTTCCTCGGGGACCAGGCGGTGGCGCTGGTGGGCATCGAAGCCGGCGGCCGCGGCAACGCGCTGGGCGAACATGCCGCGCGCTACCGCGGCGGCGCGCCCGGGGTCCTGCAGGGCGCCTACAGCTACGTTCTGCAGGATGACGACGGGCAGATTTCGCTGACCCATTCGGTTTCGGCCGGCCTGGATTACGCCATGATCGGGCCCGAACACGCCTGGCTGCACGACCAGGGCCGCGCGGAATACACCGCCGCTTCGGATGCGGAGGCGCTCGCGGCGGCGCGCCTGCTGTCGCGCACCGAGGGCATCATTCCGGCGCTCGAATCCGCGCACGCGGTGGCAGAAGCGGTGCGCCGCGCGCCCGAAGCCAAGGGGAAAATTTTCGTCGTGAACCTCTCCGGCCGCGGCGACAAAGACATCGATATCTACCGCGAAAACTTTCCGGAGCTGGACGAGCGATGACGCGCATCGGCTGCCTCTTCGAATGCCTGAAGCGCGACGGCCGCAAGGGCCTGATCGCCTATCTTACGGCGGGAGATCCTTCGCCGGAGCGCACGCCCGCGCTGGTCGAAGCGCTGGTGCGCGGCGGCGCGGACCTGATCGAGCTGGGCGTGCCGTTCTCCGACCCCATCGCCGACGGTCCCGTGATCCAGCAGGCCGGCGAGCGCGCGCTCAAGGCCGGCACCACGCTGCGCCAAAGTGCTCGAGATCGCGCGGAAGATCCGCGAACACTCCGAAGTCCCGCTGCTGCTGTTCACGTATCTCAACCCGGTGCTGCGCTACGGGCTCGAGCGGCTGGCGGAGGACGCCGCCGCCGCGGGCATCGATGGCTGCCTGCTCACCGACGCTTCGGTGGAAGAGGCGCGCGAATACGTAGCCGCCATGCATCGCCAGGGGCTCGATACGGTGTTCCTCGCCGCGCCCACCAGCACCGAACGCCGGCTCCGCCTGGTGGCCGAATATTCCACCGGCTTCGTCTACCTGGTGTCGCGCACCGGCGTCACCGGAGAGCGGGAGTCGCTCTCGAGCCAGGTGGCGCCGCTGATCCGTGCCGCCCGCGCGGTCACGGACCTGCCGCTCGCGGTGGGCTTCGGCATCTCGAGACCGGAGCACGTGGCCGAGTTGGGAAACGATGTGGAAGCCGTGGTAGTGGGCAGCGCGTTCGTGCGCCTGATCGAACAGAACCGCGATAACCCGGCGCTCGAAACCGAGCTCGAATCCTTCACCCGCCAGCTGAAAGCCGGGTTCGGAGCGCACGCATGAACCAGGACGAAGCGCCGAAGCAAGCTGGAAGAGTTCCGCGTGCTGATCGACGATGTGGACCGGCGCATCGTGGAACTGCTCAACGAGCGCACGCGCGTGGTGGAAGAGATCGGCCGCGTGAAGCGGCTTGCGCAGCTGCCGGTCTACGAGCCGAAGCGCGAAGACCAGGTGTTCGCCAATATAACCGGGTGCAATCGCGGGCCGCTCAGCCCGGAAGCCGTGCGCGGCATCTTCGAGCGCATCATCGACGAGATGCGCAAGATTCAGCGGCTGCGAATGGTGAGCGGACGGAGATAAGCAATGTTAGTCGTCATGCAACAGGGAGCGACCGAAGCGCAGATCCAGGCGGTGATCGACCGCCTGACGGACCTGGGCTTCGACGTGCACCGCTCCACCGGCGTGATGCACACGCTGCTCGGCGGCGTGGGCGGCTCGGACGAATTCGACCTGGGCATTTTCGAAGTGATGGAGGGCGTCAAGGAAGCGCACCGCATCGTCTCGCCGTACAAGCTGGCCAGCCGCGGCTTCCGGCCCGAAGGCACGCGTCGTCCGGATTGGGCCGGTGGAGATCGGCGGCGAACGCGTGGTCGTGATGGCCGGCCCGTGCAGCGTCGAAAGCCGCGAGCAGATCGAGCGTTCGGCCGACGTGGTGGCGGACGCCGGCGCGACCGTCATCCGCGGCGGCGCCTTCAAGCCGCGCAGCTCGCCCTACAGCTTCCAGGGCATGGGCGAAGAGGGGCTGCGGCTGCTGCGCGAGGCCGCCGACCGGCACGGGCTGCTGGTGGTCAGCGAAGTGATGGACGGCACCCAGATTCCCGCTGGTCGCGCAGTATGCCGATATCCTGCAGGTGGGCGCGCGCAACATGCAGAACTTCAACCTGCTGCGCGAGCTCGGCAGGCTGCGCAAGCCGGTGCTGCTGAAGCGCGGCATCTCCGCCACCATCGAAGAGCTGCTGCTTTCGGCCGAGTACATTCTGGCGGGCGGCAATTACGACGTGATTCTGTGCGAGCGCGGCATCCGCACTTTCGAAACCTACACGCGCAACACCATGGACATCTCGGCCATCCCGGTGGTGAAGAAGCTCTCGCACCTGCCGATCGTGGCCGACCCGTCGCACGGCACCGGCCGCCGCGATAAGGTGGCGCCCATGGCGCGCGCGGCGGTGGCGGCGGGCGCCGACGGACTGCTGGTGGAAGTGCATCCGGATCCCGACCACGCCCTGAGCGACGGCGCGCAATCGCTGAAGCCGGAGCAGTTCGAGGAGCTGATGCGCCAGTTGCGGATCATCGCGCCGGCGGTAGGCCGGACGATCTGAAATGAAGACCGTGGCGATTGTCGGAACCGGCCTGATCGGCGCGTCGTTCGGCCTTGCGCTGCGCGGCGCGGGCTTCGACGGCGAAATCGTCGGCGTCAGCTCGGAGCGCGCCATCGCGGGCGCCCTCGCGGCCGGGGCCATCGATCGCGGCGCGCCGCTCGGCGAAGCCGTGGGCGAAGCCGACCTGGTGTTTCTCTCCCAGACCATCGGCCGCATCCTCGATACCATTCGCCATCTGGATCTGCTGGTGAAACCCGGCGCGCTGGTCACCGATGCCGGCAGCACCAAGTGCGAGATCGTGGACGTGGCGCGGCAGTGCATCTCGCGCTGCCAGTTTCTGGGCGGCCACCCCATGGCCGGAAAGGAGATCGCGCGGCCCGCAAGCGGCGGAGGGCGCGCTCTTCCAGGGGCGGCCCTGGGTGCTCACGCCCGATGAGCCGGCGGAACTCGACACGCACGCCGCCACCGAGTTCCGCGACTGGCTGGAGCGCATCGGCGCGCGGGTAGTGGTGCTCGATGCCGCCGAACACGACCGCCTGGTGGCGCTGACTTCGCACCTGCCCCAACTGGCGTCCACGGCGCTGGCGGCGGTGCTGGCGGATACGCGCGGCACCGAGGTCTCCGGCTCCGGCCTGATCGATATGACCCGCCTGGCGCTCAGCTCTTACGACCTGTGGCGGGACATCCTGGCGACCAATGCGGAAGCCATCGAACGCGCTCTTTCGGCATATATTCAGGAACTGGAGCACATCCGGGAGAACCTGCGGACGCGGCAATTGCAGGAAGAATTCGAGCGCGGTGCCCGGCTCGCGGAGAAATTGCGGCGTGCACGGCAGGATTAAAATGATGGCTGCTCACGGAACGGCGGGCGTAAGCCGGCGGGGCTGCCCGCTCGCTTGCGGCCACGGCTCTGTGAACCAGGTTCAAATTAGGATACACTACGCATGAGTACAGCCGCAGGCATTTGGCCTGACGGCAGGCCCAGGCCTTCCAGGCGCGCCGGACACTTCGCTCGACGCACCCCGATTGCCCTGGAACAAAGGAACTACCGAATGGAACAGAAATTGAAGATCGCCGTGTTTATCGATTTCGACAACATCGAAATCGGCGTCAAGTCCACCCTGCACCGCGAATTCGACGTGGCTGCGGTGTTGGATGCGCTCAAAGAACGCGGCGAAATCGTCACCAAGTTCGCTTACGCGAATTGGGGCCGGCAGGAATCGGCCACTCGTGCCCTTTCCGAGCACGCGGTGCAGATGGTGCAGCGCGACCCGTCGCCTCGCGGCGACAAGAACGGGGCGGACATCAACCTGGCGCTCGATGCGCTCGAAATGGCGTTTACCCACGATCACATCAACGCCTTCGCGATCGTTAGCGGCGACAGCGATTTTATCGCGCTGGTCAACAAGCTGAAGCAATACGACAAGCGGATCTTCGTGGTGGGAGGCAGAGCCTTCACCAGCACGATTCTGCAGAGGAACTGCCATGAGTTCATCGCTTATGAATCGATGATCGATGAGCGGCCGCGCGCGAGCCATCAGCAGCAGCCGCGCGAAGAACGGCAGCAGCAGGAGCGCCCCGCGCCGCAGCCGCATCAGCAGCAGCCGCGGCAGCAGCAGCAGCAGAAGCGCGCCGCGCTCGACCTGGCGCAATCCATGCCTCTCGTAGAGCGCGCCCTGGGCGTTCTGGAACGGCGCGAGGTGCGCCCCCAGTTGGGCCTGCTGAAATCGACCATGCTGCAGCTCGATTCCACGTTCAACGAAAAGGCCTATGGCGCCAGTTCGTTCACCGATTTCGTGGAGAAGCTGCAGAAGGCCGACTACGTGGAAGTCACCGGCGGCGAAGGCCGCTACATGATCCGCCTGAAGGGCGGCGCCGTCGCGGAGAAGCCGGGCGCCAAACCGGAAGAGGCCATTCCGCTGCTGCGCGACGTGCTCGAAACCCACCGGCTGGAAGTCGACAATGGCGCGCAGGCCGAAGAACTGGCCGAATGGGTGCGGCAGGAGCAGCCCAAGCTCGACTGGCCTCAATACGGTTTCCAGGACTTCAGCGAATTGCTGAACTTTGCGCAGGATAAGGGGCTGGTGCGCAACCAGGCCGATGAAGAGCGCGGCCTGATCGTGTTCCTCGGCTCGGAGTTCCACCCGCCCGCTCCCCCGCCGGAGCCGGAGGTGGAGGCTGCCATCGAAGAGGAGGAGAACGAACCGCAGCCGCTGGTGCCCGGCCAGCCCACGGCAACCGGCGAAATTCCGCTTCCCGAAGCGCCTCCCAAGCCGCAGCGCCGCCCGCGGGCTCCCCGCAAGACGGCCGGCGAAGGAGCGAAGAAACGGGTCTCGCGTCCTCGCAAGAAGTCGCCTACCTCGTAAACGCAGGACTGGGGCCGGAATGCGCGCGGCGCCGCCGGCTCCGGTATCTACACCAGCAATTCGCGCGGATCGAGTTTGCGGCGTTCCCGCGGCAGCGCGGCGTTGAGAAATTCCAGAAACGGCGCGATGGCGCGGAAACGCTGCACGATTTCGCGATGGACCGCGGGAGTGGTGGCAATCCCGGCCGGCAGTTCGATATAGAACAGGAACTGCTTGTAGCGCAGCAGGTCGGCCGCGGGATGATCCGCGCAGAAGCCTTTGGGCACCCGCGAAAGCCGCTCGCCCTGCATTTCGCCCAACAGCCGGACCAGCCTGCGGGCGCGGATGATGCGGCGGAATTCCGTGTAGTTCGCGGCCAGGTGCTGCCGGATCGCCAGCAGCGTTTCGGGCACCGTCATATACACGCCGCCGCCCACGGCCAGTTCCTTATGCGACACCGCGAAGTAGTAGCCGGCCGCTCCCTTCCCGCCGAGCGCGCGGTGCGGGAAACTGGCGGCGATGTGATCCTTATAGGGCGTCTTATCCTTGCTGAAGCGGGTGTCGCGGTAAAAGCGGTAGACGGCCCGCGCCGGGTCCGTGACATAATCCGGCGCAAATGCCGACATGGAAGTGTTGACCGCCTCCACCAGGCGGTGCATTGGAAGCTTGACGTGCTCCTCGAAAACCGGCTTGCGGGGCAGGAACCAGTCGCGGTTGTTGTTGCGCGCCAACCCACGAAAGAAGGTCATGGCTTCCGCCGGGAAGCCGGGAAATGCCGTACTCATGTGCGCCTCACTTTATAATTGAAGATGATGCCGACCACCGAAGAGGTGCAGAGCCATCTCGCCCGAATACCCAATTTAACCGTTTCGAGCGATACCCCGCTCGCCCGGTACACGCGCTTCGGCATCGGCGGTCCGGCCGACCTGTACGCGGAGACCTCGGGCGTCCAGGCATTCGTGGCCGCGCTCGAAGCGGCTCGCTCCACCGGCATCCCCGTCATGGTGATCGGCGGAGGAACCAATCTCATCGTTTCGGACCAGGGCTTCCGGGGTATTGTCCTGCGGTACCGGGCCGAGAGCCTGGCCGTTTACGGAAACCACGTTCTGGCCGATGCCGGTGCCGTGCTGCAGGATCTCGTGGATTTCGCTGTCGAGCGGGGCATGCAGGGACTCGAGACGCTGTCGGGAATTCCGGGCTCGGTCGGTGCGGCGATCTATGGCAACGCCGGAGCGTATGGACATTCGATCTCCGAGCGCGTGGTGCAGGTGCGCTTCTACGATGGCCGCGAGGTCCGCACGTTCGATAACGCGGCTTGCGAATTCCATTACCGGGAAAGCATCTTCAAACGATGCAAAGATTGGATCATTTTCTCCGCGGAACTCGAGTTCGAGCCGGGCGATGCGGCCGGGCTGCGGAAAGCGGCGGACGACATCCTGAACGTGCGCAACGCCAAATTCCCGGTCACGATGAAATGCGCCGGCAGCATCTTCAAGAACCTGCTGTGGAAGGAACTGCCCCCGGCGGTGGCTGCCGCGGTGCCGCCCTCCGCTGTGCGCGAGGGCAAGGTTCCGGCGGCCTGGTTTCTGGAACAGGCTGGGGCCAAGGGCCTCCGGCGCGGCGATATTCACGTCGCTGATTACCATGCCAACCTGATCTACAATGCCGGCGAGGGCACGGCCGCCGACCTCCGCTGGATGATCGATGAGCTCAAGCGACGGGTGCTCGACCGTTTCGGAATCGAACTGGAAGAAGAGGTGCAGTACGTGGGCTGGTAGGTGGGTGCTGGCCGCGTCCATGGTGGTTCCGCTGGCCGCGGCAACCCTGCACCAGGCGGTGCAATCGGGAAGCCTCGAGCGCGTCAAGCAGGCAGTGGCGGCAGGAGCGGACCTCAACGAGCGCGACGCCCTGGGCTCCACTCCGCTGCACGATGCCGCGTGGAACGGCTCGCTCGATATCGCGGCCTGGCTGATCGGGCAGGGCGCGGATGTCAACGCCCGGCACTCCGAAGGCGGGTCCGAGCCGCTGGCCTACGCCGTCATCAAGAACGACTTGAATATGGCGAACCTGCTCCTGGCGCACGGAGCCGGCGTGAAGGCGGCGGACCGGAACGGATCGACGGCCCTGCACCTGGCCGCCGATCGGGGATACCAGCCGATGGTCGACCGCTTGATCGACGCCGGCGCCGACGTGAATGCGCGCGATGCCTCCGGCGCCGCTCCGCTCGACCTCGCGGCCCTGCACGGCTACCGGGGCGTCGCCGGGGAACTGCTCGCGCACGGGGCGCGCGTGGACGAGGCGAACCCTGCGAACGGAGCCACGCCGCTCAATGAGGCCGCCGGTAAAGGCCACGCCGATGTGGTCGAGCTGCTGCTCGCAAAAGGCGCCGATCCGGCTCGCCGCGACCGCCTGGGCGCCACCGCCCTGGCAAACGCGGTGCGCGGCGGGTACGCCGACGTGGCCGGCGCGCTTCTGGCGGGAGGCGCGGCCCAGGCCGGCCCCCTGCTTCTCGAGGCTTCCCTAAAGGGCGAGGCCGAAATCGCCGATCTCTTGGTTTCGAAGGGCGCGGACGTTAATGTTCGGGACCGTTCCGGCGGCACGCCGCTGCACGCGGCGGCGCTCAAAGGGAGGGCGGCGATTGCGAAGATCTTGCTCGATCACGGCGCGGCCGTCGATGCGCGCGATGCCGACGGCCTCACGCCGCTCGATACCGCCGCCATCAGCGGAGCCGCGGAAGTCGCGGCGCTGCTGCTCGATCGCGGTGCCGACCGTGAAGCCCGCGACCGCGATACGGGAGCTACCCCGCTTTATCAGGCGGCGGCCTGGGGGCGAACGGCGGTGGTCGAACTGCTGATCGGGCGCGGAGCCAATGTCAACGCAAAAAGCCAGTCGGGCGGAACTCCATTGCAGGCTGCCGAGAAGAATGGTTTCACCGAAATCGCGCGGCTTCTGCGCTCCCACGGCGCCAGGTAGGGTAGGCCTCCTGGCCTGCCCCATTCTATCCCCATGCCCATACTGACACCCGCCGCCCGGCGGCACATCGGCGCGCTGCTGCGCACCCTCCGGCCGGAAGCCCCCCGCCTGGAGCGGCGCTTCCTGGCCCTGCTCCGCAGGCTCGGCCACAACTCCGCTCAGACCGGCGCTCTCTGTGCCATCAGTCCGGCGGCAGCCGCCCGGCTGGGATCCGCCGCCCGGTTCCTGAAGCAGGTGCAGATCGAAGGCCGCCGGCTGGCCGGGCTGAACGTGCCCCCCGAGGATGTCGCGCGAGCGCTCTCGGAATTCGACCGGCTGCTCGATCCGCTGCTGGGCGGCCGTTTCGGACCGGCACGCGAACAACTGCAACTGGCCGCCACGCTCACCTTGCACGAGGCCTTCTATCAGGTGCGGGAAGGCGAGGCCCAGGCGTTCTTCGGTCTCTACCGCGCGGAGATCGAGGCCCGCGATTTCGACGGCCTGCTGCGCCGCTTCGCCGCCATTCTGGCGCGGACTTTTCACGCGCGGGCCGGACGCGTGGCGATTCCCGGCGACTCGGCCGACCCACGCCTACGGTCGCCGCTTTACATCGGCCGGGGAACCCCTGAGGAGCACCTGGTCCTGGACCCCGCCCTGCGCGGCCGCTACCTCGCCTGTTGGTCTTTTCCGCTGTCCGCCGGCGTCGTGGTGCAGTTCGGCTTCCTAAAAGAGCGCCGCTGGCTACCGCGGGAAGCGGCCCTGGTGGAGGCCGCCGCCGGCCGCTGCCGGGAAGCCGCCGAGCGCATCCGTCTGGCCGCCGAGGTGAGGCGGCTCGAAGCGGAGGCGCAGCGCGCCGAGGAAGACGAGCGGCGCCGGATCGGGCGGGAACTGCATGATGAAGCCGGTCAATCGCTCCTCTTGCTTCGCCTGGAACTGGAGATGATGGAACGGGGAGCTTCGCAGCCGCTAAGGGGCCGGTTGGCCGAGGCCCGGGGAGTGGCCGAACGGACCGTCGCGGAACTGCGGCGGATCGTGGCGGCGTTAAGCCCGGCCGTGCTGGAGCGGCTGGGGCTGGAAGCTTCCATCCGGCAACTGGGGGCGCGCTTCAGGAAGATGTGCCCTGCCCGGATGCGTATGCGGATTGCCCTGCCCTCGGCTCCGATTCCGCCGGAGGTGCAGCAGGTGATTTACCGGATTGCCCAGGAGTCCCTCCACAATATCGCCAGGCACTCTCAGGCGACCTACGTAAACCTTTGTCTCGAACTTGCCGATATGGGTATCAGGCTCAGCGTTTCGGACAACGGCGCCGGCTTTCGGACGGAAATCGTTGGTCTCAAGCCGACGTCGTTTGGACTCGCGGGGATGCGGGAGCGGGCGGCACTCCTGGGCGGAAGCCTGGAGATCGATAGCGCACCCGGCAAAGGAGCCAGGATACGGCTCTTGCTGCCGAATCCCGCACAGGTGGATTCGCATGACGAAGATTCGCGTACTCATAACTGACGATCACATGCTGTTCCGGCAGGGTATCCGGAACCTGCTTTCCGCGGAGGTCGATATCGAAGTCATCGGCGAGGCTTCCAACGCGTCGGATGCGGTCTTGCTTGCCCATCAGACCCGGCCGGATGTGGTTCTGATGGACATCGGAATGGCCGGAATGAGCAGCTTCGAAGCAACCCGGCAGATTCGCAGAGAACGCCCCGAGACACGCGTGCTGTTTCTGTCGATGTATGACGATGAAGATTATCTTGCCGAATGCGTGGAGATCGGCGCCAGCGGTTATGTGCTCAAGGACAGCCCGGCCGATCAACTGATCACGGGGATTCGTGAAGTGTACCGCGGCGGGAGTTATTTGAGCCCGCGCCTGCTGACGCGCCTGGTGGACGATCTGCGCCAGCAGGGGCGCGGCGGTTCCCCGCGGCAGCCTCGCTTCAGCACCTTGACGAAGCGGGAGCGTGAAATTCTCAAAATGCTCGCCGAGGGGAGGTCGGTCAAGGAGATCGCCTCCGGATTCGATTTGAGCGTAAAGACTGTGGAGGCGCACAAGTTCAATCTTATGCGTAAGTTGGACATCCACAACAAGGCCCAACTGGTGCAGTACGCAATTCAGAAGAAGATCATTCGGCTGGCGGAGCCCGTGGCGATCTGATGCGTCGGCATTTCCACGCGTGTCCCTGCTGACACAGCGGTTGCGTAAAGTAAGTTATTCCTTTTCAATTGCTTACGGTTTGGCTCGCTGGCTGCATCCTGAATTGCCGTACGGAGGCACCGAAGATGCTCCAGTTGGAAGATCCAATCCGAAAGTTGACGGTGTTCGCGGCGGTCGCACTGCTGGCGGCGGTGGAAGCCCTGGCCCAGGAAAAGGCCTCGGGTGTTCCGCGGCGGATCGTGGTCAGCATTCCCGACCGCAAGTTGGCGGTTCTCGAAGGGGATCGGGTAGTGAAGATCTTCCGGACGGCGGTGGGTGCGTCGCATTCGCCCAGTCCGCGAGGTGCGTTTCGGATAGTCAATCAGATCGAAGACCCGACCTGGTACACGAAGGGCAGGATCGTTCCTCCGGGCAGGTCGAACCCGCTGGGAACGCGTTGGATGGGTTTGAGCGTGAAGGGCTACGGCATTCATGGAACCAACCGTCCGTCCTCGATCGGGCACAATGCGTCCCACGGCTGTATCCGTATGAAAAATCAGGACGTAGAGCGGCTGTTTGAGATGGTCTCGGTGGGCGATGAAGTCGAAATGTACGGTCAGCGGACGCCGGACCTGGATCGGATTTTTGGCGTGGCAGCGGCAGAGACGAGTGCCGATGCGATAGCGTCGGGCGCGCGGTAAGCCGGCGCGGTAAAGGGGGTCATATGGCCAACGCTTTAGGTTGCATCGTGATGGTGGCGATTACGTTTCCCGTATCTTTCCTTATGGCGCGGGCGTGCCTGCGCGGCGTGATTCGAGTGGTAACCGGGCCTCAGAATCGTGATGTGCTATCATCGCAGCCGTGAGGTGGTACGCGGTTCTTTCCGCGCTTCTGCTTTTCCTCCCACAGGGCGCGCGAGCCGCTGAAGATCTGAACGATGCCGCGCGCGAGCTGGCGCGAAAGACGGCCGCGCTGGTAGGCAGGGGCGAGCCGGTTTCCCTGACATGGCGGAATGTTTCCTCGCTCAGTGCGTCGGAACTCGCAGCCGCGCGCAGCGCGTTTGAGTCGGCGCTGCGGGAGGCAGGGGCCCGGCCGGAAGATACCGCGGCGCAAGTGGAAGCGCAGGTGACACTCTCCGAAAATTCCCGCCAGTTCCTCCTCGTGGAAGAATCGCGCAAGGGTGACGACCGGCAGGTATGGATCGCGGCTTGGCCCCGGCCCGTGGCGGCACCCGAACCGGGGATTGCCATGCGGCTGGAACGAACCTTGCTGTGGCGGCAGACCGAGCAGATTCTCGACGCGGCAGTGGTGGGAGATACCGCCGTGGTCCTCTCGCGCTCGTGGGTTACGTGGCTCCAAAAGCGGAACGGCCAGTGGACGGCGGGGCCTTCCATGGGCTTGCCCGGCCCGAAAGACTGGCCGCGCGACCTGCGCGGGCGGATTCGCGTCAACGCCGGGGCATTTCAGATTACGCTGCCCGGTATCGAATGCCACGGCGCGGTAGCCGGATCGCCAGCTCTCGAATGCCATCCCGGCGACCGGCCCTGGGTGCTCGATTCGGGCAGCCGGGCACTGCTCGTGGCCAACCTGGCAGCCGGCCGCAACTACTTCGACGGGCGAGTGGCCCTGCAGAACGGCGACACCAAGACGGTGGGGCCGTTTTTCAGTGCGGCGGCCACCGGAGATCCGGTTGCTCCCAACTGGCTATTGGCTATGCTGGACGGACGCGCCCAGGTTTTCAGCAGCGGACTCGACCCGTTGGGCAGCATCCCGGGGTGGGGCAGCGATCTTGCCGGAATCGACGCGCAGTGCGGCGGTCCGTCGCCGGTGCTCGCGACCAAGCCCGGAGATGCCCTCGAGCCGGACGCTCTCCAGGCGTATTCCGTCAGCGCCCGAGCCGCCACTCCGCTGACTCCGCCGATGGCCTTTTCCGGGCCGGTGACCGCGCTTTGGCCGTCCGGAGGAGGGGCGGCCGTAGCGGTTTCGCACGATTTAGCAACGGGGAAGTATGAAGCTTATCTGGTTACGGTGGTTTGCGCTCCTTAGCCTGGCGGCCTCGGCCGCGGCGCTCGCGGAGACGCGGCCGCATTACGGGGGCGCGTTGCGGGTGGAGGTGCGCGAGGCCATCGAAACGCCCGACCCGCCGCAGGCCGGCCCCCGTCTGGCGCAGTTGAACGCCGCGTTTTCCGTCACCCGTTGGGCGGCCGGGCAGAGGGCGGTTTACACGGCCAATGAGAACGCGCCGGGCGGCCGCCCGTTCCTCGATACCGTGGACGTGCAGCTTGGCCGCCCCCTGCGCGAGCAGGCCCTCGACCTCGAACTCGGCAGAGCGGACGTGGTGGAGGTCGCTCCTTCGGAGGTGCGGCGGATCACGGCGCCGCGGCGCCTGTGGGCTTCGGCCCCGGTGCGGCTCCTGGCATTGGTATTTGGCGCGCGCGTGCCCGATCCCCGCGTTCGCGAAGCACTGGCCCTGGCGGTGGACCGCGCGGCCATCCTCAACGTGCTGCTTCAGCGGCAGGGAGAGATTTCGGGGGCGCTTCTGCCGCAGTGGCTGTCGGGCTATGCATTCCTGTTCCCTTCGGCCGCCGACATCGCACGGGCGCGGGCTCTGGTGGCGGCGCTGCCGGCTCCGGCACGCACCCTGTCCCTGGGCGTGAACGATCCTGCCTGGCAGCCGATAGCGGCTCGCATCGCCTTGAACGCCCGCGACGCCGGATTGAACCTCTTGGTGGCGGGAATCGCGGCGCCGGCTGATGTGCGGCTGGTGGAAACCCGGATCGTTTCCGAAGACCCCGGCAGAGCGTTGGCCGGCGTGGCCTCTTCCCTGGGATTGCCGGAGCCGCCGCCCGCCGATTCGCCGGAGGCGGAATATCGCGTCGAGCGGTCGCTTCTGGATGGCTTCCGCGTGGTCCCGTTATTCCACCTGCCCTACCTCTACGGCGTCAGCGCCCGCGTGAAAGGCGGTCCGGGCATCTCGCCTCTGGGCGAGTGGCGCTTCGAGCCGCTCTGGTTGGAAGGCCCGCAGCCATGACCTTCCGCACGCGCCTGCTCCTGATTTTTACGCTGGCCGTGGTCGCTTCGGTGGGGCTGGTGGAAGGGCTGGTCCTTCACAGCACGCGCCAGGCTTTCGAACGCATGGAGGGACAGCGCGTCGATGCCCTGGTGGCGCAGTTCCGCAAGGAGTTCGATCGTCGCCGGCAGGAGGTCGCGCTTGCCGTGAAAGGCATTGCCGAATCGGATGCGGTGGTCAGTACCGCCATCGCGACCGATCCCGCTCCGTTCTACAACGAAGCCGCCGGCCTGGCCGCCGCGCACAACCTGGACCTGCTGGAACTGGTGGCGGGCGATGGCGCCATTATCTCTTCGGCGGAATGGCCGGCGCGGTTCGGATACAAGGAGGACTGGCTCACGAGCGGCGAAGACTGGCGCTCGCTGGGCGGCTTTCTGCGGCGCGAAGAACTGCCGGACGGCATGACCCTGGCGCTGGTGGCGGTCAGCACGGTGCGGGCCGGCGACCGGACGCTTTACGTGGTGGGCGGCCAGCAACTGGACCGCGGATTTCTCTCCTCGCTCGTGCTGCCGGCCGGAATGCGGGCGCTGCTCTACCGCAAATTGTCGCCGCAGTTTTCCGCTTCGGAGCTGATGGGAAGGCAGCCGGGCGACGTGGGCCGGCTGCGTCCCCTGATCGAGACCGTGGAGAATCGGGGCCGGGAAAGCCGCGCCACCGTGGGAAGCGGCGCGGACGCCGAAACCTTCTACGCGCTGCCGCTCCAGGGCTATCAGGATTCCATGCTGGGCGTGCTGCTGGTCGGCAGTTCGCGCCACGACCTGGTGCGCCTCGAGTCTTCGCTGCGGACCATCGGAATCACCGTGGCGGCGGCCGGCATTCTGCTCGGAATCGCGTTGAGCTGGTGGGCCACGGCACGCATCACGCGGCCGGTCCGCAAACTGGCAGAGAGCGCCGGCAAGGTCGCGGCCGGCAACTGGGGCGCCACCGTGGAATCGGCTTCGAGCGATGAGATCGGGCAGCTCGCGCGGGCTTTCAACCGCATGACCCACGAGCTGGTCGAGCAGCGCGAGCGCCTGGTGCAGGCCGAACGCGTGGCGGCCTGGCGCGAACTGGCGCGGCGCCTGGCGCACGAGCTGAAAAACCCGCTGTTCCCGCTGCAGATCACGGTGGAGAACATGCAGCGTGCTCGCGATCTCTACCCCGAGCAGTTCGACGAAGTGTTCCGCGAAGGCACCGGCACGCTGCTGGCCGAACTCGCCAACCTCAAGCAGATCATCGCGCGCTTCAGCGACTTCGCCAAAATGCCCGCGCCCGAAATGCAGCCGGTGGATTTCAACCGGCTGGCTTCGGAGACCCTCAAGCTGTTCGAACCGCAACTGGCGGAAGCGCACGTGGCCGCCAAATCCAACCTCGACCCCGATCTGCGCCCCATCGATGCCGATGCCGAGCAGATGAGCCGCGCGCTGCGCAACCTGATTCTGAACGCGATTGATGCCATGGCCGGAGGCGGAACCCTCACCATTCGGACCAGGGCCGCGGGCGCCGGCATGCGGCTCGAAGTGGCCGATACCGGCCAGGGCCTGACCCCGGAAGAGTGTGGACGCCTCTTCACCCCGTACTACACCACCAAGCAGCACGGAACCGGATTGGGCCTGGCCATCGTACAGTCGGTAGTGAGCGACCACAAAGGAAGAATCTCGGTGGAGAGCGCGCCCGGTCGCGGCACGACCTTCCGGATCGAACTGGGATAGGAGCAAACCACGATTTGGCACATCTGCTGATTGTCGACGACGATGCGAATACCCTGGCCTCGCTGGCGCGGGCCTTCCGCCTGGCGGGGCACGAGGCCACCGTGTGCGATAACGCGGCGCGCGCGCTCGAACTGGTAAAGTCCCAACCTTTCGACATGATGCTCTCGGACGTCGTGATGCCGGGCAAAGACGGGCTTTCGCTGCTCGAGGACCTGCGCAGCCAGGGAGTCGCTCTGCCGGTGGTCATGATTTCGGGCCAGGCGAATATCGAAATGGCGGTGCGGGCCACGAGGCTCGGCGCGGTGGATTTCCTCGAAAAGCCGCTCTCTACCGACAAGCTGCTGCTGACCGTCGAAAACGTCCTCAAGCTGAAGCGTCTCGAAGACGAGAACCGCGAGTTGCGCCAGCGCGTGGGCAAGCACGAAATCGTGCATTCGGGCGAAGCGATGCGCCGGGTGATGGCCCAGGTGGACCGCGTGGCGGCGAGCGAGGCGCGGGTCTGCATCCTGGGGGAGACGGGTACCGGGAAAGAGCTGATCGCCCGCGCGCTGCACGAACGCAGCCCGCGCCGCAGCGCCCCGTTCGTGACGCTGAACTGCGCGGCGGTGCCCGGTGAACTGATCGAATCGGAGCTGTTCGGCCACGAAAAGGGCTCGTTCACGGGCGCTGCGTCGCGTCATATCGGAAAATTCGAGCAGGCCCATCGCGGCACGCTGTTTCTGGATGAGATCGGCGATATGCCGATGGTGATGCAGGCCAAACTGCTGCGCGTACTGGAAGAGGGCCAGGTGGAGCGCGTCGGCGGCGACCGTTCCCTCGCGGTGGACGTGCGGGTCATCGTCGCCACCCACCGCAACCTCGATGAGCTGGTCAAAAAGGGCGCGTTCCGGCAGGATCTGTACCACCGCATCTATGTCTATCCGCTGCAACTGCCCCCCTTGCGCGAGCGGGCCGACGACATCCCCGCGCTGGTCGCGTATTTCGCCGCCCGAGTCGCCGAGCAGAACGGCTGGAAGCCCAAGCCCTTCGCCCCGGAGGCCATTCAGGAGTTGCAGCGCTACCGCTGGCCCGGCAACGTGCGGGAACTGCGCAACGTCGTGGAGCGCCTGCTCCTGCTGGCAGATGGACCGGTGGACCGGGCGGCCGTGCGCCTGGCCTTGCCGCAAACCGCCGCGGATGGCGCCGCGCCGGCGAGTCCCGTACTCGAGGGTCCGCTCGCGCAACGTATGGATTCGTTCGAACGCGAACAGATACTGGCCGAGCTGAAACGCCAGAACCAGCGCATGACCGACACTGCCCGCGCGCTGGGCCTGGAGCGCAGCCATTTGTACAAAAAATGCCAGGCCCTCGGAATCGATCTCAGAGCTTTACGCAATCAGTAGGGTAGGCCTCCCGGCCTGCCCCAAGGACCAGCCCAGCTCGCCTGGACAGGCCGGGAGGCCTATCCTACGGGTATGGCGAGGTTCTTTATCGGCTTGGTCACGGGCGTTCTCCTGGCATTTCTCACATTGGTTCTTTTGTTCTTTTTCGTGCTCCGTACCCGCACGCGGCCTCCCGAAATCGCCGACGATTCCGTTCTGGTGATGCACCTCTCCGGCGACATACCCGAAAAACCGCCTATCGAGCTCCCTGCCATTCTGGCCGGGCTGCAACCCGTCGCGAGCATTCCGCGCGTCTGGATGAGTCTCAAGGAGGCCGCCGCCGATCCGCATATCAGGGCCGTGATGGTGGAACCTTCCGGGCTTTCGACCGGTTGGGCGAAGCTCGAGGAGATTCGCGGCGACCTGGTGCGATTCCGCAAATCCGGCAAGCCGGTGTTCGCCTATCTGCGCGCGCCGAACGGCCGCGATTACTACGTGGCGCTGGGCGCCGACCGCATCTATCTGGGCCCGCAGGAACCGCTCATGCTGAAAGGCCTCCGCGCGGAAGCCATGTACTTCAAGAATACGCTCGACAAGCTGGGGGTCAAGGTCTACGTGGAGCACGCCGGGAAGTACAAAGATTTCGGCGACATGTTCACGCGGTCCGACATGAGCCCGGAGACCCGCGAGGTGGTCACCTCGATGGTCGACGATATCTACGGCAACCTGGTGGCCCGCATCGCTGAGGCCCGCAAGAAGTCTCCCGAGGAAGTGCGTGCGATCATCGACCGCGGCCCCTTCACCGCGCAGGATGCGCTGGCGGCCGGCCTGGTGGATGAACTGCGCTTCGAAGATCAGGCGTGGGGCGAGCTGCGGAATCGCCTGAAACTGAAGGGCGAGCCGGTCAAGGTGCCGCTCGAAGAGTATATCCGGGTGCCGCCCGCGCAGGCTGGCATCGAGGGCAAGAGCCGGATCGCCCTGGTAATCGGCGAGGGCGACATCGTCCGAGGCGATCCGAGTGACACCGGCACCGCGGCAACCAGCCTTACCGCTTACGGCTTCGATCGCCTGCTGCGCCAGGTGGAAAGCGATTCGACCATCAAGGGGGTGATCGTCAGAATCGATTCCCCGGGGGGTGAAGTGCCGGCTTCCGACGAGATCTGGCGGCAGATGAACCTGCTCAGCAAGAAGAAGCCGATGGTGATCTCGATGTCCGACGTGGCTGCTTCGGGCGGTTACTACATGGCCATGACCGGAGACCCGATCGTAGCCTATCCCGAAACCGAAACCGGCTCCATCGGGGTGCTGTTCGGCAAGCCCGACCTGCGCGGCCTTTACAATAAGCTGGGAATAGAGAAAGACGCGATCGAGCGGGGGCAAAACGCCGGCATCGATTCCGATTACACTCCGCTCACTCCCGAGGAACAGGCGCTCCTGCGGCGCGGCATCGACCAGACGTATCGCGATTTCGTGAGCAAAGTGGCGGCGGCGCGCCACCGGACCTACGACCAGATCGAAGCCGTGGCGCAGGGCCGCGTCTGGCTGGGCGAGCAGGCCCTCCCGCGAGGGCTGGTGAACCAGTTGGGCGGTCTCCAGGCGGCCGTGGACCTGTTGAAAACGAAGGCCAGGATCCCCGCCGACGAACAGGTCACCGTGGTGATGTATCCGGAACGGCGCAGTCTCTGGGACGTGCTTTTCGGGCGATCGCAGAACGACGTGCTGGAATCCAGGCTCGCGCAGGTGTTCGGCCGCGTTCCGTTTCACGCCTGGATGCACGGCGGGTATCTGCGGATCCTGCCCGAGCCGGTAACCGTCGAGTAAGCTCGGAGGTCTAAACTAGTAGAGGAGACTTTTGGTGCATTCGCACGCACACCACCATCACGGGGGTATGGGAACCGTCCTCCGATGGTCGATGGTTGCGACTTTCGTCTTTGTCGTCATTGAAATTATTGCCGGCATTCAGGCGCACTCGCTGGCTCTGCTTTCCGACGCGGGGCACAATTTCACCGATGCCGGAGCTCTACTCCTGGCCTGGGTGGGGTTCTTCCTTCAGTCCAAGCCGGCCGATGAATCGAAGACCTACGGCTATCAACGCGCCGGGGTGCTCTCGGCCTTCGTCAACGCGCTGACGCTGCTGGGGCTTTCGGCCTGGATCTTTTACCAAAGCATTCTACGCTTCAGCCATCCCCAGCCCGTCGAGGAATGGATCATGGTGGGGGTCGCCGGTGGCGGATTGGTGCTGAACGGCGGCATCATGCTGGCGTTGCGCCGCGCCAGCCGGCACGACCTGAACATCCGGAGCGCTTTCGTTCACATGCTGGGAGACGCGCTGGGATCGGTCGCGATCATCGCCGGCGCGCTTTTGATCCGCTTCACCGGCTGGGTGCAGGTGGATCCGCTGTTGTCCATACTGATCGGCGTTCTGATTGTCTGGAGCGCGTGGGGTATCGTGCGCGAATCGCTCAACATCCTGCTCGAAGGCCTGCCCCGCGGGATCCATCTGCGCGACGTCACCACTTCGATGCAAGAGGTGGAGGGAGTTCTGGACGTGCATGACCTGCACATTTGGAGCCTGGGATCGCAGGCCCATGCCCTGAGCTGCCACGTCTTGATCGACGACGTGCCCCCTTCGGCCAGCGACGCCATCCTGCGGCGCCTGAATGGGGTGCTCGACGAACGCTTCCACATCTCCCACACCACCGTGCAGTTTGAACACGTGAGCTGCGCGATCTCCGAAAACGGCTGTGCTATTCCGGTGCGCTATCCGCACGAGGATCACGAACACCACAACCACTAGGGCCAACCCGGGCAGGTCAGGAGGCCTACCCTGCTGTTTCACCTCTTTCGTCGTCTCTCGGCCGCCCTCACCTGCAGCTCGTCCATTCCGAAATAGTGCGCCACCTCATGCCATACAGTGTCTTCCACCATGCGGACCAGATGCTCCGGCCCGCGCGCCAGCCGCTCGTGTGGCCCCTGGAAAATGGTGATGCGGTCGGGCATGGAGAAGGGTTCGAAGACGCTCCTGGTAGTGAGGGGCCTGCCCTCGTAAAGCCCGAGCAGGGTTCCGCCGCGCGGCACGCGGCCCCGCGCCAGTTGTTCCGCGGAGGGCTCGTCCTTCACCACCACGGCTACGTTCTCGAGCCGCCGGCGGAACCGGGCGGGAATGCGGCGATAGGCTGCGGCCACCAGGGCGTCGAACTCGTCAGGGGTCACCCGCCTGTTATTCTATTTCTTGGCAGATTCCAAACCCAAACGAGTTGTGGTAGCGATCGACGGTCCGGCCGGCGCGGGCAAGAGCACCATTGCAAAGCGCCTGGCCCTGAGGCTGGGCTTTACTTATATCGACACGGGGGCGATGTACCGGGCGGTGGCCCTCTGGGCACTGCGCCGGGGTATCGACTTCGCCGACATGCACCGCCTGGAACAACTGGCGGCAGCCGCGGAGATCGAACTCGCGCCCGGCCGCATCAGCCTGAACGGCGAGGATGTAACGGAAGCCATCCGCACTTCCGAAGTCTCGAATGGAGCCTCGAGAATCGCGGTGATTCCGGGGGTCCGCCGCGCCCTGGTGGCCAAGCAGCGCGAGATCGGGGAAAGCGCCAGCGTGGTCATGGAGGGCCGTGACATCGGCACCGTGGTATTCCCCGATGCGGACGTGAAGATTTTCCTCGACGCCAACCCCGCCGAGCGCGTGCGGAGGAGGCTCGAGGAACTGCGAACCAAGGGGGAGGAGATGGCTGAGAGCGCACTCGCCGAGCAGATGAAAGAACGCGACCAGCGCGACAGCACCCGCTCCGACGCCCCGCTCTCGCAGCATCCCGACGCGATTTACCTGGATTCCACTCCGCTCGGCATCGAGGAAGTGGAGGAGGCCATTCTCAAGATCGTGCGCACGCGCGTCACGAACGGAAAGGACTTCAGTTGAACGACTTGCTAGTCATGAAGTTCGGCGGCACCAGCCTGGGGACCGCGGAACGAATGCGCGCGGCGGCGGCTCTGGCCGCGCGGGAGCGCGCCAGGCGTCCGGTGGTCATGGTGGTTTCCGCCATGTCGAAGATCACCGACCTCCTGCTCGATACCATGCGGCACGCCGAGGGTGGCGACCGCAGCGGCATCGCCGCCAACCTTGCCGCTTTGCGATCGCGCCATGAAGACGCCTGCCGCGAACTGCTGCCGGAGACCCGGCACGCCGCGGTGATCGCCGTAATCCACGAATTGATCAGTGAATTCGAGCGCATTGTCAGCGGCATGGCGATGCTCAATGAGCGGCCGCCCCGCTCGGTGGACGAAGCGGTGGCGGTAGGGGAGAGGCTCTCGGCGCTGCTGGTGGCCGAGCACCTGAATGCCGAAGGCACCGCCGCCATGGCCGTGAACGCCTGGGACGTGGTGGTGACTGATGCCGTATTCTGCAACGCCTCGCCGCTCATGGAGCCGACCCGCGCCAGGGCCTGTGCCTGCCTGCTGCCGCTGCTCGAACGCAACGTGCTTCCGGTGGTGACCGGGTTCAACGGCGCCACCGCCGACGGACGCCCCACCACGCTCGGCCGCGGCGGCTCGGATTTTTCCGCCTCGATTCTGGCAGCCGCCCTGGACGCCGCCGAACTGTGGATCTGGACGGACGTGGACGGCATCATGAGCGCCGACCCGCGCCTGGTGCGGGATGCCCAGGTTTTGCCGGAAATCACCTACGCCGAGGCTGCCGAGCTGGCCTATAACGGCGCTAAGGTGCTGCATCCACGCACCCTCGCCCCGCTGGTCGAGAAGAAAATTCCGGTGTGGAGCAAGAACAGTTTCGCCCCGGAAAAGCCGGGCACCCGGATCGTTCCCGCTGTATCGGTGGAGAACGGCACCCGCGCGGTGGCTTCCATGAGTAAAGTGGCGCTGGTTTCGCTCGAACCGGCCAGCCCCGAGGTGAATGGGGTGCAGATCATGGCGCGCTCGCTCGATGCGATCGCCCGCGCCAATGTGGAAGTGCTGGTGGTGTCGAGTTCCAGCTACCGGCAGAGCTTTTGCGTGCTGGTTCGCGAGGATGAACTGGAGCGCAGCGTGCACGCCCTCGAATCGGCCCTGGCTCTCGAACTGGCACACCATTACGTGCACCCGATCCACGTGGATCGCGACGTCGGCCTGCTGGCGGCGGTGGGCGAAGGAATGCAGGGAAAAGCCGGATTGGCCGGACGCATTTTTACGGCCATTTCGCGGGTGCACGTCAACATCATCGCCATTGCGCAGGGGTCGAGCGAGTTGACCATCGCGGTGGTCGTGCGCCGGGACGGGCTCGAGAACGCTGTCCGCGCGGTGCACGCGGAATGCGGCCTGGGGCAACGTCCGCCGTTGCCGGTGTTTACGTTCCCCCTGGCCCGGCGCAAGGAAGAATAGCCGGCTTCTACGCTATAATGGTATTTCCCCTTTAGAACACAGGAGTTCTACAAGAATGTTTGATCTGTTTCGCAGCCGAGATAAAGCCGTGCGCATCCTGCTGGGTGCGTTGCTGGTGGTGGTCGGCTTCTCCATGCTCACCTACCTGATTCCGAGCTACAACACAGGGTCGGTCGGTGACTCCGAGGTGGTCGCCAAGGTCGGCGGCGAGGCCATTTCGTCAGCCTACATCCAACAGCTGATTCAAGCCACCATGCGCGGCCGTCAACTGCCGCCCGAAATCATCCCCAATTACATCCCGGAAATCGTAAACAACGTGGTGACCGATCGGGCGCTCGCCTACGAGGCGCAGAAGATGGGCCTCCAGGTCAGCGATCAACAGATCCAGCAGGCCATCGAGCAGATGATGCCCAGCCTTTTTCCGGATGGCAAATTCGTGGGCAAGGAAGCCTACGCCGGGTTGCTGGCGCAACAGAACATGACGATTCCCGAGTTCGAAGCCGACCTCAAGCGGCAACTGCTCATCACCAAACTGCGCGACATCGCGATCGAGGGTACGGTGGTGACCCAGGCCGAGATCGAGGCGGAGTACCGCAAGAGAAACGAGCAGATACAGATCGAATTCGTGAAGGTCTCCCCGGACACCTATAAATCCGAAGTGCAGGTCACCCCGGAAGACATGCAGAATTATTTCAAGGCCAACATCGCTCGCTACACGATTCCCGAGAGGCGCAACCTGGTGATTCTGATCGCGGACGAGAACAAGCTGCAGCAGACGATCAATCCGACCGACGAGCAGCTTCAACTGGCCTACAGTCAGAATCAAGCTCAGTTCCGCGTCCCCGAGACGGTGAAAGTACGCCACATTCTGCTGAAAACGCAGGGCAAGCCAGCCGCCGACGATCCCAAGATCAAGGCCCAGGCCGAGGACATCCTGAAGCAGGTCAAGGCCGGCGCCAATTTCGGGGACCTGGTGAAGAAGTACTCCGAAGATACCGCGTCGGTGCCTAATGGCGGCGTCTACTCGGTCCAGCGCAATGGCCAGATGGTGCCGGAGTTTGAAAACGCCGCATTCACCCTGAAGCCCGGCGAAAGCGCTCTGATCAAGACCACCTACGGCTACCACATCATTCAGGTGATGCAGCACGACCCCGCGCGCATCATGCCGTTTGCGGAAGTGAAGACCGAGCTCGCGGCTCAGTGGAAGAAGCAGAAGGTCAACGACCTGATGCAGCAGATTTCCGACAAGGCCCAAACCATGTTGCAGAAAGACCCGTCGCACCCCGAGAAGGTGGCGGCTGCGCTGAACATGCAACTGGTGAAGGCGGACAACGTGGAATCCGGTAAGCCGGTTCCGGAAGTCGGCACCAACCCGGATTTCGACCAGGCGGTCTTCGGGCTGAAGAAGGGCGAAATCTCGCCGGCGGTGGCTCTGGCCGGGGATAAGCTGGTCTTGGCCGAGTGCACCGCGGTGATTCCGTCGCGCCCCGCGACCCTCGACGAAGTGAAGACCCAGGTTCACGACGCGATTGTCCAGAACCGCCTGGCGGTGCTGGTGCAGAAGCACTCGCAGGAACTGGTGGATAAGGCCAAATCGATGGGCGGCGATCTCGCCAAGGCGGCCAAATCCATGGGGCTGGACGTCAAAACTTCGGAAGATTTCACCCGCAGCGGCAGCGTGAAGGATCTTGGATCCGCGGCGTACGTGCAGGATGCGTTCAGCCGGCCGGACGGCGCCATCATCGGACCCATCGCCACACCGGATTCCACGGTCGTGGCCAGGGTGGTGAAGCACATCCAGCCGGATATGTCGAAACTGGCCGAGCAGCGCGCCACCATTCGCGACGAGCTCAAGGGCCAGAAGGCACGCGACCGGAACTCGCTGTTTGAAGCCGGCGTGCGCGACGAACTCGCCCGCCAGGGCAAAGTCAAAATCTATCAGGACGTGGTCAACCGCCTGGTTACGAGTTACCGGACTTCGTAATCCGGATGCTCCATCATCTGCTGGATCTCTATCGGACGCTGACCAACCCCGAGCAGCTCATCCGTCTGCTCAGCACGCTGCTTTCCGGGTGGCTCGGCTATGCGACGCTGTTCGCGATCATCTATTCGGAGACCGGTCTGCTGGTGGGGTTCTTTCTTCCCGGCGACTCGCTGCTGTTCACCGTCGGGGTGGTCGCCGGTGCCGGGCAACTCGATCTTCTGACCGTCATTTGCGTGCTCTCGTCGGCCGCGATTCTCGGGGACTCGAGCGGGTATCTGCTGGGCCGCAAGACCGGTCCGCGCATCTTCAGCCGTCCGGATTCGCGGCTCTTCAAACAGGAATACATCACGCGCACCCGGGCCTTTTACAACCGCTACGGCGGGAAGACCATCGTCATGGCGCGCTTTGTGCCGATCATCCGGACGTTCGCCGCGTTCGTGGCCGGGGTGGGCCAGATGCCCTACCTGCGCTTCCTGCCATTCAGCGTTTGCGGCGGCATCGGATGGGTCACGCTCATGAGCGTGCTGGGTTACGAGTTGGGCGGCGTCGCCCTGGTCCGGCAGTATTTCGATAAGGTGGTACTGCTGATTATCGCGGTTTCGCTCATACCCACCGCGCTCGAGATCTGGAAGGCGCGCCGGAAGCGGCCCGAACCCGAGAGCGCGCGCATCACCAGGTGACGCTCCTTCCGGCGCATGCGCAGACCGGAAGTCTACCCTACCGAACGTCCCAACAAGCCCGCCGCGAACAGCCGTTCGTCCACGCGCCCCAGTCCGGAAGCCATGCGCGCCGGCAGGACCGGCGTGTGCGGGATGCTGCACAGGTGATCGGGAATCTGCCACACGTCTTCTTCCGCGGTCATCCACCCCGTGGCGTCGAACCGCACCAGGTTGACCGGGCGCGAGTAGCGGCGCAGCGTCTTCTCTTTCCGCAGGTTGTAATAGTGCTCGAAATAGGACATCACCAGCTCGCGCAAAGTCCGGTAAACCGGCTCGCGGAACCGCAGCCCGGAGTAGTTCGACTTGGCGACGGCGCCCCAAAGCCCGCGCAACCGGAAGACCGCCAGCACGTGGTCGTCGTCGCGCACCGCTTCGAGGTCCAGCAGCAGCGGCGGATGGCCGTTCATCCGCAAAGCCGCCGCGGCGAACAGAGCCCCCTCCATGCAGTGCGCGGTCCGGTCACGCAGCACGCGCCGTGGCGACCGGCACGTCGGCCCATCCGGTTCCTTGTTGTAGACTAATTCGGCATCGAGGAACCGCTGGATCTTCTCGGGCGTGTTCAGCCGCCGGTATATGGCGCGTTCGGCGGCGGTAAGAGCGTCTGGCAGCATTTCGCTCAGGTTAACTTAAATGCCGGTAGCTTTGCCGCGCCGGTTGG
This sequence comes from Bryobacterales bacterium, assembly GCA_963794265.1. Lineage (GTDB taxonomy): Bacteria > Acidobacteriota > Terriglobia > Bryobacterales > Bryobacteraceae > CAWCDJ01. The sequence continues at coordinate 97,841 of CAWCDJ010000003.1, read as the reverse complement.
GCCAGAATCGAGTTATGCCAAAGTGCCTGCTGCTCTTGCTGCTCCCCGCCCTTGCCTTTGGGCAGGCTACGCCAAATTCCATAACCATAACCGCAGTGCGGAACTCCGACCTGAAGCCCGATCAGGTGGTTTTCGAAATCGACGTGGCCACGCCGATCGCTTCGACCCGCGACGATGCGGTCGCCGCCCTCGACGGCACCAACATCACCATCGCCAACTTCACCGGCGTCAGAACGAACCAGATCTACAACGGCAATCAACTGCAAACCCAGCTTGTCTGGACCTTCGGCCTGACGGCAGATCTTGCCAGCATGAAGGACACCGTCGGCGTGCTGAGCGCCGCCCAGCAGCGGCTCGCGGGGAAGAACAGCGGCATCACAATGTCGTTCTTTGTGGAGGGGACGCAAGTCTCGGCGCGACTGGCGCAGACGCAGCCGTGTGCGGTTGCCGACCTCATCTCAGACGCCCGCGCGCAAGCGCAGAAACTGGCCGATTCGGCGAGGATGGGCCTGGGTTCGATTCTGGCGATCTCCGGGGCGGCCACTTCCACGGTCGGTGGTTTCGGTTCGATCGTCACGACTCCGGTTTGCACCCTGACGGTCAGATTTTCGCTGGGAGCATTCTAGCCATGCGCGCCTTACTGCTGATGCTGGCCGCGGCCGCCGCCGCATTCGGCCAGCTGGATTCCGGAACCATCGCGATCACTGCGTCGCAGAGCGTCCCGGCGCAGTCCGACAGCGCCACCGTCCAGGTGCAGGTAACGCTCCCGGACACCGGCGTGCTGGATGATGCGGTGGCGCTCGTGCAGCCGGCCGGGTTCACGGCCGCCGATTGGGTATCTGTGTCCAGCACCGGTTATTATTATGTCTCCACCGGTGGCGCGCCCCCGCCGGCAAACACTTGGAATTTCTCGAAAACGATCTCCGTCACGGACGTTCCGCAGACCATCGCGGCGCTGGACGCCAAGACCGCGAACGGCGTCTACTACTCCGTGAATACCGCAAGTCCCCAGCAGCCGGAGTGCAACTACACCGCGCTGATTTCGAGCGCGCAGTCGCAAGCCGGCCGGATCGCGGAAGCCGCCGGTAGGAAACTGGGAAGCATCGTCTCGATGCTGAAAGGCGCGCAATACCAGGTACCCACGGCCGTCGTGCGCGCCGGAGATTTCAGCGGCGCTCTCCTGACTAACGAAAGGGTCAGTTCCGCCTCATTTCTCCTCGGCCAGATCTCCAGCACCGCCCCGACCCCGACGTGCTCGCTGACCGTCCAATTCAAACTCATGTAGGATAGGCCTCCCGGCCTGTCCACGCGCCGAAGGCGCGCGCCGCCTCCTTACCGCTGATTCGACTTCAGAACTTTCTTCCGCAGTCGGATCGACAGCGGAGTCACTTCGACGAACTCATCGTCGCGAATGAACTCGATCGCCTGCTCCAGGTTCAGGATCCGCGGCGGCACCAGGCGGATCGCTTCATCCGCCGTGGAGGCCCGCATGTTGGTCAGCTTCTTCTCCTTGACGATGTTCACGTCCAGGTCTTTCTCTCTGGCGTTCTCGCCGACGATCATGCCCTCGTAAACGTCGGTGCCTGGGGTGACGAAAATCTCGCCGCGCTCCTGCAGGTTGAAGATGGCGTAGCCGGTGGTCTTGCCTGGGCGGTCCGCCACGAGCGACCCTGTGGGCCGCGTGGGGATCTCGCCCTGCCAGTCGATATACCCGTGGAACAGCGAATTCATGATGGCCGTGCCGCGCGTGTCGGTGAGAATCTCGCTGCGCAGCCCGATCAGCCCGCGCGACGGAATGAGGAACTCCAGCCGCACGCGTCCCGAACCGTGGTTCACCATCTTGCTCATCTTGCCCTTGCGCGAGCCGAGCTTTTCGATGACCACGCCGAGGAAACTCTCCGGACAGTCGATCACCAGAAGTTCCACGGGCTCCTGCAACTTGCCTTTGACGGTGCGGGTCAGAATCTCCGGTTTGCCCACCGCCAGTTCGTGTCCCTCGCGCCGCATCATTTCGATGAGGATGGCCAGTTGCAATTCGCCGCGCCCCTGCACTTTGAACGTATCGTGACCCAGTTCCTCCACCCGGATCGACACGTTCGTCAGCAGTTCCTTATCCAGCCGTTCGCGCAGATTGCGCGAAGTAACCCACTGGCCTTCCTTGCCGGCGAATGGCGACGTGTTGATGGTGAACGCCATCGCAATGGTCGGCTCGTCGATGTGGATCTGCGGCAGCGGATCCGGCGTCTCCGCGTGGGTTACCGTTTCGCCGATCGTGATGCCTTCGACGCCCGCGATCGCCAGAATATCGCCCGGCACCCCGACGGTTTCGTCCACCCGCTTCAGCCCTTCGAAGGAGTACATCTTGGTGATCTTGGTGGTCTGGAACGACCCGTCGCGCTTCGCGATGCCTACCGTGTCGCCATATCTCAGCGTGCCGTTGAAGACGCGGCCGATGCCCAGCCGCCCCAGGTAGTCGCTGTAATCCAGGTTGGCGATCAGCTTTTGCAGCACGCCGTCGGGGTCCCCCACGGGCGCCGGAATATGCTCCAGAATCGCGTCGAACAGCGGGCGCAGGGTGGTGGAGGGATCCTCCATCGTTTTCTTCGCGATCCCGGTCTTCGCGATCGTGTAAAGCACCGGAAAGTCCAACTGGTCTTCGGTGGCGTCGAGGTCGATGAACAGGTCGTACACCTCGTTCAGCACCTCCTGCACGCGCGCGTCGGGACGGTCGATCTTGTTGATCACCACGATCGGCGGCAGGTGCGCTTCAAGCGCCTTCGACAGCACGTAGCGGGTCTGCGGCAGCGGACCTTCGCTCGCGTCCACCAGCAGCATCACGCCATCCACGATCTTCAGCGCGCGTTCGACCTCACCACCGAAATCCGAGTGGCCGGGCGTATCGACGATGTTGATCTTCACTCCGTGATAGCGGACGCCGGTGATCTTGGCGAGAATCGTGATGCCGCGCTCGCGTTCGAGATCGTTTGAATCCATAACGCGTTCAACGTGTTCTTCGTTGACGCGGAAAATGCCGCTCTGGTTGAGCATGGCATCGACCAGGGTGGTCTTCCCATGGTCTACATGGGCGATGATGGCGATGTTGCGTATGGCTGTATTGCTACTCTTCATGAATCACGTCAATCGGGTTGAGGCGCGAGGCGACCCGCGCCGGATATAGGCCGGCCAGAACCGTGACGCACCAAACCACCAACAGCGCGCCCAAAAGCAGTTCTCTGGGGGGGTGAAACTGGATCGTCCAGCCGAAGCTCTGTTTGTTGACTACAAATATCAATAGTAGCGAAAGTGCGAACCCCAGCGCCAATCCGAGTAGAATCGCCAGCAGCCCCAAAAACGCCGCTTCGGTCAGGATCATGCGGCGAACCTGCCCGCCGGAGGCCCCGAGATACCGCAAAAGGCCCAGTTCGCGGCGGCGGTCGAGCACCAGGGCAAGCAGCGAATTGGCGGCGCCCAGCATGGCGACCAGGATGGCTACCGCCTCCAACGCATAGGTGATGGCGAACGTCCGGTCGAAGATCTCGATGGAATTGCGCCGCAGCTCCCGGTTGAGCGAGACGGCCACGCCGTAGGGGGCCGCGCGCCGCTCGATCGCCTGCCGGGCCGCCGTGGCATCGGTTCCGGGCTTCAGGTAGACCGCCGCGTTGGTCGCCGGCTGCCCGGGCAGATATTTGAGCAGCGTCGAACGATCGACAATCACGTAACCCTGGCTGCTCGAATACTCGTAGTAGATGCCGGCCACCGTCAGGGTCACTTCGTGCGCGCCGATCGCCAGGCGCAGGCGGTCTCCCGGGCGCTCGTGGTGCAGGTTGGCGAACGGCTCGCTCACCACCGCGCGGTCCCGGCCCGGAAGCGAGCGCAGGATCGCGTCGCGGTCCTCTCCCGCCAGAAACCGCAGCCGGCCATAGCGGCGGACCACGTCGATATTGCCGGCCCCCAGGGTGGCGCGCCGACCCTGGTATTCGAGCGGCACCGCATGGAACAGATCGACCGCCGCGACCCCCGGCGCGGATTCGAGGATGCCCGCCACCTCCGGCGCGAGCGGCGGAAACTCGCCCGCCGACGAGGGCACCGCCGGGCGCACATAGAGATCGGCCCGAAGCTGGATATCGAGCCACAGCGCGACCGTTTCGCGGAAGCTCCCGACCATGATCCCCACGCTGGCCATCATCGCGATGGCCGTGGCGAGCGCCGCCACCACCACCGAGGTTCTGGAGAGCGACGCCGCCAGGCTCCGCCCCGCCAGCAGGCACTCCGCGCGGCGGCGCGCCACTGGGCGCGTGGCCCGGTTCACCAGCAGCACCAGCGCCGGGGCTGCCATGGCCGCGGCGCCGATGGCCAGGAAGGCGGCGCCGTAGCCGCCCAACGGAAAACCTCCCACCGGCGCCGCCTGGGAAGCCGCCAGCGCCGCTGCGGCGAGCAATGCCGCCCACACCAGGCCGCGCCGCCAGCGCACCCGGGCCGCGTGTTCGTGGGCTCCCCGGCTCATGGCCTCCGTGGGCGCCACCCGCATGGCCTCCCGCGCCGGGGCCAGCGCCGAAAGAAGAGCCGCCGCGGCGCCCGTCGCGATGCCGATCCAGGCTTCGGCCCAGGTGAGTTCCACCGGCGCCGGCCGGCTGGTGGTGAAAAGCGCATTCACGGTCACGGCAATCAGCCCCACGGTTCCCCCTGCCATCAGGCGGCCCAGGCCGATCCCCATCACCGCCCCGGCCAGCCCCACGATCAAAGCCTCGGCCAGAAATAGCGTGAACACCGTGCCCCGCCCGGCGCCGATGGCCCGCAGAATCCCGATCTCCGCGCGCCGCCGCACCACGCTCACTGAAATCGTGTTGTAGATCAGGAACGCTCCCACCACCAGCGAAATGTAGCTCAGCACCCGCAGATTCCAGCGAAAGGCGCGCAGCATCCGCTGGTTCTCGTCGCTGCGCGCGCCCGGCTTGCGGATCAGGTAGGAAGCCGGCAGCAGCGATCGGATGGCCCGCTCGACTCGGGCGAAGTTCTCGTCCGGCCCCACCGTCACATCGATGCGGTCCAGTTTGCCGTAGCGGCCCAGTGCTTTCTCGGCCGCGGCAATATCGAGCAGCAGAAACTCGGCGGATTGCCCGTCCACCACGCGGGCAATGGCAAACGTCTGCGGGTGCCCGGCCAGGTCGAACGTGATTTGCGAACCGTGGATTCTCGCAACCAGCGCCTTCGAAGCCGCAACGCCGCCCGCTCCGAGCAGGTCCACGCCGTAGAGCGGCACGGAACCGATGCCGGGGATCGCAGCTTGCGCTTCGATGACGGGCGAGAAGCGGGCATCGTAGGGCATGCTCGCGAGGCGCCCCATCCAGGCTTGGTCGATGCCGCCGTTGGCGCTGATCTCCAGATCGGTTCTGCCCGCGAGCGTCTCCATCGAGGAGCGGAACGAACCGGTGGCCGCGTCTCCGGCCAGGTCGATTGCCACCACCACGCCCACGCCCAGCGCCACCGCCAGCACCGTGAGCATGGTCCGCAGCAGGTCGCGCCGCAGCGGCCGCAGGATCAGGTTCCGCAATAGCCTCATGCGGGCTCGATCGCCTGAATCCGGCCGTCGCGCAGGCGCACCCGCACATCCGCTATGGCGGCGGCTTCGGCGCTGTGGGTAGCCATGATTACGGTGGCGTTGAAGCGTGCGGCGCTCTCGCGAATCAGCGCCAGCACCTGATCGCCGCTGGATGTGTCGAGATTGCCGGTGGGCTCATCGGCGATCAGCAGTTCCGGCGAATGCACCAGGGCGCGGGCAATCGCCACGCGCTGCATCTGCCCTCCGGAAAGCTGGTAGGGCAGGCTGGCGGTCTTCTCCTCGAGGCCAACCCAGCGCAGCCGGTCGCGCGCCGCCTCGCCGGCCTTCGGCGCCCCCGCCAGAAGCAGCGGAAGTTCGACGTTCTCGAGGACCGTGAGCGTGGGAAGCAACTGAAAGAATTGAAAGACGAACCCGATTCGCCTGCGCCTGAGCGCGGTCAGTTCCGCTTCGGAGAGCGACGACGTGGCGCGCCCGTCGATCCGCACTTCGCCTCCGGTCGGAAAGTCCATGGCGCCGGCCAGGTTGAGGAGGGTTGTTTTGCCGCAGCCGCTGCGGCCGACCAGCGCCGTGACCGTTCCCGCGGCGGCCGCCAGCGAAACGTCGTGCAGAACCTCGACCGGCTGGCCCCCGTTCCGGTAAATTTTTGAAACTCCGCAAAGCTCCAGGCGCGGTGAGGACATCTCCTTTCATTCTAAGAGATGGCCGGCGCTCCTCACCGCCCGCCAGGCGGCCGGAGGATTCGCACCGCGACATTTCTGCAAAAAACAATTTGCAGCGAGAATGTTTTCTGATATCCTGAAATCGCTCTGGCACTCAAGTCACCGCGCAAGAAGCTATGGATACAGTTGCTGAAAGCCTGCTGACTCGCGATGAAATGGAACGCAGGCGCCTGATGGCCGCTCAGGACCTGCAGGAGGGACTCTCGCAGTCCCAGGTCGCCCGCAAATTCGGCGTGAGTCGCACCACCGCCTCGCGCTGGCACCGGGCTTTGTCTGGAAAGGGTGTGGAGGCTCTCCGGAAGCGCCGCGCTCCGGGTCGCCCCAGTCGCCTCACGAAGGAACAGTTCCAGGGTTTGCTCGAACTCTATCAGGCCGGCCCGCGCGCCGCGGGGTTCGAAGCCGACCGCTGGACTACGGTCCGTTTCGCCGAAGCGATCGCCGTGCGATTCGGGGTCCGCTACGATCCTGATCACGTGGGCCGGATCATGCACCAAGCCGGTTTGCGGGAACCGCGGAAGCGCCGCAAAGCAGACATCCAGACACCGGTTTCACTCCCCGATGTGGTCTCCGGGGCCGCATAGCGAGTTCCTGGGTCCCATCCGCGTTCCCGAAAGGAAACAAGGAATATCCCTGGGATGGCTGCCTGTTTCAGGAGCGGGAGATTTTCCGCGCGCGTAAGAACGAGCCCACTCCGAACCACAGCATCAGCGTTGTGCAAAACACGGCGAACACCAGGCGGCCGTGATCGCCGTCCAGTGCGTAACGCACCGCCTTCAAGCCGAAGATTGCTCCGAAACACAAGAAAATAAAACCGATGACTTCATTCCAGAGGGTTCGGGCCGGTTTGATGACCGCGGGCAATACATGCCGGGCGAACTCGCGTCCATGGCGGGCGAAATCTCTTCCCTGCCGCAATGCCACTCGCTTCCACACGCCACTATCGTAACAAAAGGAGCAGGCTCCAATATCCTGGCGTGATGGCCGGGCATCAAATTGCCGATACTCCTTGTGGCTTCTGCTTGTGAACCGGGGTCGTGTCCACTACAATCGGAACGGGTGGATGCGGGCCTAGGCGGTGGAACGCCGGTAGTCTCCGGCGCATCCACTAGTTAAGGGAGTATTCCGTGGAAGAACCATTGAAGCACCTCATGCAGGAATTGGGAAACGCGATTAACGATTCCCTTTCCGAGTCTGACCGGATCGCGGAAGCGATCGGCGAGATCAAAAGAGCTGGGTATGACGTCTTCCTGGTCTTGGAGGCAACGATCGGTTTCAACCGGAGGGATGAGAACGCCGACGAAGAAGAAGAAGAGGAGCAGCCCGAAATAACGGAAGAGCAGCCGAAGCGGACGTTCGAAGCCGCAGGCAAAATCAAGTTCACCTCTCAGGATCACCGCTTTTTGCGTGCCCTGAAGATCGCCGTGGACGATGAAAACCGCTGAAGCTGTGAACTGTCAGAACAGCAAATTTCGATAGATCTCCCAGGTCGCGCAAACGGCCTTTTCCCAGGTAAAAAGGCGTGCGCGCAAGGCGCCCCGTCGCGCCAGATTCTCCCTCAAAACCGAATTTCGAGTCAACTCGCGAAGCGTATCCGAGAGGTCGGCTACATTTTCCGGATCCACCAGCAGCGCGGCGTCTCCCGCCACCTCGGGGAGGGCCGAACGGTTGGATGTGAGCACCGGCACCCCCGCCGCCATGGCTTCGAGGATCGGCATCCCGAAACCTTCGTCGAGCGAGGGGAAAGCGAAGATCGCGGCGGTGGCATAGCACTCCGCCAGGTCTTCCGGCGAAAGATAGCCGGACACGCGGATCCGTTCACGCGCCGGGCTGGCTTCGATCCGCGCCAGAATCTCCGCCGAGCCATAACCGCACGCCCCGGCGAACAGAAGCGTCCATTCCGGGTCAATCGTCTCGAACGCCTCCACCAGGCGAGCGATGTTCTTGCGTTTCTGAATCGCCCCCACACTCAGAATTACCGGCTGCCGTTCCCGCGAGGGGAGCGGCAATTGGCGGATCCCGTGGTGCACGACATGCACCTTGGAAGCCGGAACGCCAAGCAGCGAGACCACTTGAGAGCGGGTGAACTGGGAAACCGCGATGATGGCGTCGGCGCGCGCGGCAGCCTGCCGTGCCTGGGCGGTGAAGCGAGCGCGAAACTCCGGGGTGGAATACTCCCCGGTCATCACAAAAAGGTCGTGGAAGGTCGCGACCGCGCGGCGCAGCGGCAGGTCCGGCAGCCGCTGGTTCAAAGCGTGAAACAGGTCCGCGCGGCGCGGCCCCAGGGGTCCCGCCAGCAGGCGGCGGCGCGAGTTGGCCGGAAACTTCAGCCCGCGCGACCGCAGGTAGCGGTGGGCGCGGTAGTAGAAGTCGAAGCGGGTTTCCGGATGTGCCGCCGCCAGGCCGGCAAGCATCTCGCGGGAATACAAACCCACTCCCGAAAGTTCGTCACCGATGCTGTAGGTTGCGTCGAGCGCGATCGTCACTCGATACCATATTCCTTCATTCGGCGATACAGCGTGGTACGGCTCATTTTCAGCAACCCGGCGGCCCGTGCACGTTCCCCGTTGGTGGCCTCGAGCGCCGCCGTGATCGCCCGCCTGGCGCTTTCCCGAATGGAAATCACCGGCGAACGCGGTGCGAGGCGCACGTCGGGCAGTTCCGAACCGCTCGCCACAACCGAGGAAAGGCGCTCCAGGTCCGATCGCGCATGGTGGTTTCGCAGGCCCGACGGCAGGTCGGCGAGGTTCACGACACCCTCGGAATGCAGCGCCGCCATCCTTTCGACACAATGCTTCAACTCGCGGACGTTACCCGGCCAGTCATAGGATGCCAGGGTGCCGAGCATCTCGGTGGTGGGCTCGAACGGCTCCAGGCCGGCAACTTCCCCTTCGCGCAGAAAGTGCTCGACCAGCAGCGGAATGTCTTCCGGCCGTTCCCTCAACGCCGGCAGGTGGACGACGAACACGTTGAGCCGATAAAACAGGTCGAGGCGGAACCGGCCGGCCGCCACTTCGGCTTGGAGGTTGCGGTGCGTGGCCGCGATAATCCGCAGGTCGACTTTTCGCCAGTCCAGCGCGCCGACGGGCCGCAGTTCCTTTTCCTGGATCAACCGCAGCAGCTTCACCTGCATCTCGAGCGGCAGATCGCCGATTTCGTCGAAGAAGGCCGTGCCACCGCTGGCCATTTCGACCAGGCCCTTCTTATTTTCAACGGCTCCGCTGAAAGCCCCCTTGACGTGTCCGAACAGCTCGCTTTCCATGAGGGTGCCCACCAGCGAGCCGCAATCGATGGGAACGAACCGTCCGCGCGGGTTGGCCTGGTGGATGGCGCGCGCCACCACTTCCTTGCCCGTGCCGCTTTCCCCGAGCAGCAGCACCGGCAGGCGGTTGCGCGCGGCTTTGTCGATCAGCCGCCGTACGGACGCAATTTGCTCCGACTCGCCCACCAGCCCGTGGGCATCCTCTTGCGCGAGCCCTTTGTTCATTTGTGCCTATTCAGAATCTAGTCGGAGGACGAAGGCATTCTTCTCACCGGATTCCTGGCGGATTCGGGCAGCCAGGGCGTCGGCGCCATCCTCGGTGGGCTCCGAGCCGACCAATACCCGCCAAAGCGGAGGGTTCCCGCCGCGAACCGCCACCTGCGCCGCGCCGTAAAGCGATTCCATGCGGGCCCGCACGCTTTCCGCGGTATTGCGGTCGCGGAAAGCGCCTACCTGCACGGCGAACACCCCGGGAGTGACGGTGGCGGGGCTGCGGATGATCTCGATCCGGACGGGCGCGGTGCCCGGGCCGATCATGTCGATGGCGCGGGCGGCGGCGTGCGACAGGTCGATGATCCGGCCGTACACAAATGGACCACGGTCGATGATACGGACCTCCACATCCTTGCCATTATTGAGGTTGCGGACCCGGACCCAGGTGTTGAACGGAAGCGTGCGGTGCGCCGCTACCAGCGTCTCCATGTCGTAAATTTCGCCATCCGCCGCCTGCCGCCCATGATACGGATGCCCGTACCAACTGGCGATGCCGGTCTCCGTGGCTCCCACCTTAGCCGGTAAAGGGGCCACCGGAGCCACTACCCGGGTGCGCTTCTTGTGCGCGCAACTGGAAAAAAGCACTGCCAGCAGGGCCAATGCGAAGAGGTTTCGCATGTAATTGTACCGATTATCCCACCGCCGCCGGAGACCGCAAAATCACCTATAAAGTTATCACTGGCGCCGTCGATATGCCTGTCATGCCGGAACACCGTTCGGAAGTGCGCATGATGTGCGCCGATATGCTCGACGTTTACTGGAAAGACGGGGCGGGTAAAAGGCGGCAGGCAATCGGTCTGCTGGAGGACATCTCGCCGTCCGGTGCGTGCCTCCAGATGGAATCGCCGCTCCCGCTGGCAGCACAGATTGGATGGAAATGCGGCAAACAGGAATTCACCGGACACGTGCGTTATTGCGCGTATCAGGAAATCGGCTATTTCGTGGGCGTGGAATTCGACTTCCGCTCGAAATGGTCGAAAAAAGCCTATCACCCGCAACATCTGTTGGATTTGCAGACGCTGGCGGTCAACGCGAAGAAGGACGTTTAGGAGGCCGCCGGACATCAAGCGATAGCAGTATGGTCGTCCGGCAGAGGCACATTATCGATCAGGCGCACGCCTTCGAGAAAAGCCGCGGCGAACCGCCGGCACCAATGTTCCTCCACATAATCCACCACGAATCCCTGGGCCTCCAATTGCCGCCGGGCGTCGTCGGCACCCGCGGCAGTGGTCAGAACCCGGTAGAGCGCCGCTGCCTTTTTGCGCCCTTCGGCACTCAGCAACCGGTTGCGGGAACTCTGCGCCAGGCCGGAGGGTTCTCTCACGATCGGGCATCCTACAATGCGGGTGGGCAGGAAGAAATCTTCCGCCATTTCGGCCACCACCCGGAACTGCTGAAAATCCTTCTCTCCGAAGTACGCGCGTTCGGGGCGCACCAGGTTCAACAGCTTCAACACCACGGTGAGGACGCCTTCGAAAAAGCCCGGCCGGCACCTGCCTTCCATCAGGCTCGCGGTCCCGGTGGAGGTCACGCGGAAACAGTAGCCGCGCGGATAGAGGTCTGGCGCGCCCGGCGCCAGGACGTCGTCCGTGCCCAGGCTTTCGAGCAGCGCCAGGTCGTCTTCGAGGGTGCGGGGGTATCGCTCCAGGTCCTTCGGATCGTTGAATTGGGCGGGGTTCACGAACAGGCTGGCCACGGCCACGTCGTTCTCGCGGCAGCACCGCTCCACCAGCGAGGCATGGCCCTCGTGCAACGCTCCCATGGTGGGCACGAAACCGATTGTGCGGCCTTCGAGCGCGCGCCGGCGCTCCTGCCACTCCGCGAGGCTGTTCCACACATGCATCATTCGTAGCTCTCCCCGGGCGCCGGGAAAGCGCCCGACTTCACCGCGGCATCGTACCGCGCAATGGCGTCGGCCACACAGCCGGCGCCCTCGCAAAAACGCCGCGCAAATTTCGGCCGGAAGTCCAGGTTCAGCCCCAGAAGATCCTGCAGCACCAGGATCTGGCCGTCGCAGCCCGCGCCGGCGCCGATCCCGATGGTGGGCACCGAAACGGCGGCGGTGATTTCCCGGGCCAGCTCCGCGGGAATGCATTCGAGGACCACGGCGAACACTCCGGCGGCTTCGAGCGCGCATGCCTGGCGCAGCATGTCCTTCGCGGCCGAATCGCCGCGGCCCTGCACCCTGTAGCCGCCATAGGCGTTCACCGACTGGGGCAGCAGCCCGAGATGCCCCATTACGGGGATGCCGCTGCCGGTCAGGCGTTCGATCACGTCCTCATGGCCGTCCACGCCTTCCAGTTTCAACGCCTGGGCTCCGGCGGCCATCAATATCTGGGCGGCATCGAGGGCCGCCGCCACTCCTTTCCGGTAGGAGAGAAACGGCAGGTCGGAGACCACGAATTTTTCGCCGGCGCCGCGCACCACGGCCTCCGTGTGCAGCCGCATCAACTCGATGGTGGCGGAGAGCGTGGAGGAGTGGCCGTGCATCACCATGCTGGCGCTGTCCCCGACGAGCAGGCCGTCGATGGGGGTCCCGGCCAGCACGCGGGCGAACGTGTAGTCGTAGCAGGTGACCATGGAGAGCTTGCGCTCTTCCGCCTTGGCATTCAGGAAATCTCTGGCGGACACCCGCTCACCTCGTGAATAGAGAAAGCCGGCGCGCTCCCGGTGACATGGTTTTGCCTGGCATTGGATTGGTATATGTCAACGGATCGAGTCGCGGACTGCGCCGCCCGGCGATGGACCGGATTGCATGCAATATCGGCGCTGAACGTATTATATCGTGGAGCCGGCCGAGAGGCCCGCTCCGCTGCGCCGCACGGCCCGCAGCAGGTCCAGGGCTTCGGGCAGGGCAAACTGCTCGCCGACGAACGCGGCCACGAAACGGCCGCCGCGGATTTCGCCGCGCGACTCCATGCGGCGCAGCACCAGGAGCAGTTCCCGCCAGGTCGGGGCCAGCGGTTCGCGCACGGCTTCATCGCGGAAGACAACGCCCCAGCGCGCCAGCAGTTGCCGGGCGAAGGGTTCGGCGTCGGGTTCGGCCGGGACCGCGGTATGGCGCAGCAGCGCCCAGCGGCCGGGAGCGTGGCGCGGGCGCGCGGTGCGTCCTTTGCCTTCTCCCCGGCGGCGCTTGGGGTCGAGCAGGGCGCGCAGGTTTTCGAATCCATCGGCGGTGACCAGGCCGGCGGTCACCAGTTCCCACAAAGCGTCTTCGACTTCGCTCGCCAGGCGGCCGGTGGCGTGCGTGAGATCGGCGAAAAACGAAGCGCCGCGGGATTCGAGAATCGCCAGCACTTCCCGCGCCGGGTGGGATAGCGAGTCGCGCGGCGAGGGCTCGGGCGTGGCGAGCAGCCAGTGGGCGTCGTCACGCAGAAAAATGGCGAGTGGAGCAACCCGCGTGGGGCGGACGCGGCGGTGTGCGCCTTCTTCGGGTTCGCGCTCGAAAGCGGGATGCGGGGAGAGGCGCCCCCAACTGACTTCGCCGGCCAGGCAGAGCTGGTCGAGGTACTCGGGCTTGTAGCGGGCCACGCGCCGGGGAAAGATTTCGGTCTCCCAAGCGGCGGCGGGGTGCTCGCTGCCCTGTAGCTGGCGGATGACCTGGAGCGTGCCATCCACTCCGTGCAACTGTGTGCCTTCCGCAAGGTGCTGCCAGCGCTCGAGAAAGGTATCGAACTCGGACTTGGTGACGGGCTCGATCTCACGGCGGAGCCGGCCGATGGTGAGGCGGTGGATGCGCGCCAGCAGCCGGCGATGGCACCATTCGATATCGCCGGGCGCGGCGGTGAAATGGCCGCGCAGAATCTGGCCTTCGGCTTCGAGTTGGGCGAGCGCTTGCTCCACCACGTCGCGCGGCATGGCGAGCTGTTCGGACCAGGCTTCGGCGGTGCGCGGGCCGGAGCATTCGAACCAGCCGCGGAGGATCTCGGCGGCGCAGGCTTCGAGCCCTTCGGGGATGGCGCGGACCGCGGGCGGCGCGGCAATCGGGGGGTCCGGGACGGCGGCGGGGTACGCGCGGCAGACCAGTTCGAGGCGCTCGGCGGCAACCCAGAAATCGCGGCTCCCTACGTGGATGGTGGTGGCCCGCTTGGCCGCGGCGAGGTCGGAGAAGAAACCGGCTGTTTCGCCGCCTGTCGAGGCCAGGAGGCCTACACTACTTAGAGCTTCGTGGAGTTCGTCCGGATCGCGCATGGGCGGGGCGACTTCCGCGGCGACCGTCGCAATGGCTTCGGGATCGAGCGCGCCCGCGCCTTCGGCGTAATCGGCGGGCAGCGTGCGGCGCATCTGGACGGCACGGGTGCGGCGTTCTTCGAGCGGCGCGTCGTCGAGATACGCGTACGGGTTGGAATTGAGGATCTCATGCGAGAAGGGCGAGGGCTCGGGCGTATCGATCGCGACGGTCTGGATGCGGCCGTCCTGGATGGCTTCGAGAATCGACTTCAACCCTTCGAGATCCATTGCCTCGTAGAGGCAGTTGTCGATGGTTTCGGTCACCAGCGGGTGGTCGGGGATGCGCACTTCGCCGGTAAGATTCTCGGGGCAGGCTGCTTGATCGGGGAACACCGCGGCCATGAGGTCGTCCGCGCGCATCCGTTGAATCGGCGGCGGGACCTTGCGGCCGCCGCTATAGCGCGGGATGGCGAGAGCCCGCGATGCGTTCCAGCGCCAGCGCGCGGTAAACATGGGGGCGGGCAGCAGCGCCTGCGTGAGAACCTCCCGCACCGTGGCGGGGCGCAGGAACTCGAAGACGATTTCGAGCGGGAACGAGTGCTGCTCGCCCAGGGAGATGACGATGCCGTTATCCGTGGCGGCGGCCTGCAGCTCGAAATTGAACGAGCGGCAGAAGCGTTTGCGCAGCGCCAGGCCCCAGGCCCGGTTGATGCGCGCACCGAAGGGGGCATGGATGACCAGTTGCATGCCGCCGGCTTCGTCGAAGAAGCGCTCCGCCACGATGCGCTCGGTAGTGGGCATGGCTCCCAGGGCGGCGCCGCCGGCCCGGATGTACTCGAGGGCCTGCTCGTATCCCGCGCGGTCCAGGCCGCACTCCGCGGCGAGGGCGGGCAGGTCTTCCCGCAGGCGACCCACTTCGCGCGAAAGCTCCCGGGTGCGGCCGGGAGCCTCGCCGCGCCAGAAGGGGATGCCGGGGGCGGCGCCCTTGGCATCTTCCACGCGCAGGCGTCCGGCTTCCACGCGGCGGATGCGCCAGGAGGTGGTGCCGAGCAGAAAGACGTCGCCGGCCATGCTTTCGACGGCGAAATCTTCGTCCACCGTGCCCACGGTAAGGCCTTCCGGTTCGGCCACCACGAGGTATTGCGCCGTGTCGGGAATGGCGCCGCCCGAAGTGATGGCGGTGAGGCGGGCGTTGCGGCGTCCGCGCACCCGGCGGTTCACGGCATCGCGGTGCAGGTAAGCGCCGGCGCGTCCGCGGGCGGTGGAAATGCCTTCCGAGAGAATCTCGAGCACCTGGTCGAACGCGGCGCGGGAGAGCGTGCGGTAGGGCCAGGCGCGGCGGACGAGAGCATAGAGTTCGTCTTCGGAAAAATCTTCGGCGGCGCACGCAGCCACCATCTGCTGGGCCAGAATGTCCCGGGCGTTGAGGGGAATTTCGAGCCGGTCGAGCTCACCGCGGTGAATGGCGCGGACCAGGGCGGCGCATTCGACAAGCTCGTCCCGGGTGGTGGCGAAGAGCCTCCCCTTGGGAAGCGCGCCCACCCAGTGCCCGGCGCGTCCGATACGCTGGAGCGCCACGGCAATCGATCGCGGAGAGCCGATCTGGCAGACCAGATCGACGCTGCCGATATCGATTCCCAGTTCGAGCGACGCGGTGGCGACCACGGCGCGAAGCTCGCCCCGTTTCAGCCGCGATTCGGCATCCAGCCGCAGCTTGCGGGAGAGGCTGCCGTGGTGCGGCAGGACGGCATTTTCGCCCAGGCGTTCGCCCAGGTGGTGCGCCACGCGCTCCGACAGCCGGCGCGTGTTGACGAAGACCAGGGTAGTGCGGTTCTGGCGGATCAGGTCCGCTACGCGATCATAGATTTCGCCCCACATTTCGGTGGAAGCGACCGGGCCGAGCTCGTCCTTCGGGACCTCGACCGCCAGTTCCATGGCGCGCCGGTGGCCCACGTTGACGATGCGGGCCGTATCGCTCAGAAAGGCGGCCACGGCTTCGATGGGCTTGACGGTCGCGGAGAGGCCGATGCGCTGCGGCTTGCGGCCGCCGTTCTGCTCGACCAGCCGGTCCAGGCGGGCCAGCGTGAGTGCCAGGTGCGATCCGCGTTTGTCATCGGCCACGGCATGAATTTCGTCCACGATCAAGGTGCGAACCTGGCCCAGCATTTCGCGCGGCTTGGCGGCGGTCAGCAGGATGAAAAGCGATTCGGGCGTGGTGACCAGGATGTGCGGCCGGTGGCGGGTCATCTGCTGGCGCTCCCACTGCGGAGTGTCGCCGGTGCGCAGCGCGGTGCGGATGGGGGCTAGTTCCACGCCGCGTTCCCGCGCCAGCGCCGCGATTTCCGCCAGCGGAATTTCGAGATTCTTGTGTACGTCGTTGCTGAGCGCCTTGAGCGGCGAGACGTACACCACTTCCGTCTGTTCGGGCAGGGGGCCGAGCCGGGCGCGGCGAATCAGGGCGTCGATGGCGGTCAGAAACGCGGCCAGCGTCTTACCGGAACCGGTGGGCGCGGAGATGAGCACGTCGCTCGCTTCGCGAATCAGCGGCCAGCCCTGGACCTGCGGCTCGGTGGGCGCGCCGAAACGCTCGCGGAACCATTCGGATACGAGGGGGTCAAACCGGGAAAGCACTTCGCATCCCCATTTTACCGCGCCGGGGTTACGTTCCGATCCGTTCGATACGCTCATGATACAATTCGAGAGAAAACTCTCAGTCGAGGTTGCGCATCATTATGGCACAGGAAAACGACCTCTCCCGCCGGGACCTATTGAAAGCCGCCGGAGCCGTAACTGCGGTAGCGGCCACCGTGCAGAGAGCACCCGCCATCCAGAAAGTCAGGGCCGCGAACGACCAGGTGCAGTACGGCATGATCGGCACCGGAAGCCGCGGGTCCTACCTGCTGAAACACCTCAAGAACATCGATAGCGGCCGGTGCGTGGCCCTCTGCGATATCAACCCGGAGAACCTGAAGCACGGCGTGGATACGATTGGAAACAATCCGAAGACGTTCAAGGATTATCGCGAGCTGCTGGCGCTGAAAGATGTAGATGCTGCCTTCGTCATCACGCCGCTGTTCGTCCATTATCCGCTGACCACCGATGCGCTGAAGGCCGGCAAGCACGTATTCTGCGAGAAGTGCCTGGTGTTCAAACCGGAGGAGGTTCACGGCCTGCGCGCACTCTATGCGGAGCATCCCAAGCAGATCCTGCAGACCGGGTTGCAGCGGCGCTACAGCTCCTTTTACCAGACGGTCAAGAATATGGTGGACAAGGGCATCCTCGGCGACGTCCACCACATTCACGCGCAGTGGCACCGCAATATGATCAACAAGCCCAGCTCGCTGTGGACCATGAAGCCGGGTGGAGAGAGCAACATCGCCAACTGGCGGATCTTCAGGTCTATGTCGGGCGGCTTGACGGCGGAGTTGACCTCTCACCAGGTGGATGTGGCGGATTGGATGTTTGGCACGCCGCCGGAGTTCGTAATGGGGCTGGGCAGCCTTGACACCCTGAAAGACGGGCGCGACGTGAACGATAACATCCAGCTCATCTACAAGTACCCCAAGGGCCAGAAGATGACCTATTCGTCCATCAGCACCAACCAGTTCCTGCCGTATTTCAACGGCACCCGGCCGGAGATGGGCGAGATCATCATGGGGACCGAAGGCACTGTCGAAATCACCGTGGGCGAAGATGTGCATCACGCGATTGCGTGGTGGTATCGCGAGCCGCCCAAGGCGGTCGACACGGACAAGCCGGGCGAGAAGAAGCCGTTTGTCGCGGGCGCCACCATGGTGGCCACGGGCGGAGCCAACGGGCCCATCCCCATCATGACCAGCGACCTGGAGTTCAGCGGTAAAGAGGGCTTCTTCGACCGCGAAGCGAAGTTCGCGCGCCGCTGGCTGATGGCGAAAGGCGTAATGGCCCAGGAAGAACAGCGCAACCCCGTTGATATCGAACTCGAAACGTTCTTCCAGAACTGCCGCGACGGGAAGACGCCCAAGGCGAACATCGAAATCGGCATGAATGACGCGGTGGCCGTGATGCTCTCGAACCTCGCGATGGACGAAGGCCGCAAGGTGTACTTCAACGAGATCGAGAAGATGGGCACGGCGCCGGCCACGAAGAAAGTGTAGAGGGCTTCCTGCCCTCCTACAAACTCCACCGGTGTTCCGAATAGTCCGTGGTGGTTTCCGGCGGCAACGGCTGTCCCCAGGGGTTATCTGCCGGTTGTGCCCAGGGGTTTTCCGCCGCCTGACTCCACGGATTTTCCGCCGGTGGTGCCCACGCGTTTTCCGTCGGCTGTGCCGAGGGGCTCTGCACCTCAGCCGCTGCCGGCTCAACGGTGTGCACCTGAACTCCGTCCCATGCCTCCGACAATGTCGAGAGCAGGCCCAGCACTTCCGCCAGGGGCGCATCCGCCTGCTGGAGGTTCGCGTCGAGCAGGCGCCTCTGCATGTAGTCGTACAGGCGGCCCAGCCGCAGAGCGATCTCCCCGCCCCGTTCCCGATCCAGGGAGTGAGTGAGTTCCGCCAGAATCTCCCAGGCCCTCGTGATCGATTTCGACCGCTCCGGGATCTCACCCGCTTTCAAATGGCTGCGCGCGTCCTGTACCGCCGAAGTACAGGCCTGGTACAGCAACCGGATTAATTCGATACCGTCCGCCGAAAGGATCCGGCTCTCTATGTAAGCGTCGTGAGCGTTCTGCCACATACTCATTCTCCCTGCTGTCTTATCGCTCGGGATTGGGAAACCTTCAGGTCTTTCGCCAGGCTAAGTACGTACTCCGGGGGAATCTGCAGAACCACTTCCTTGGTCTTGCGGTTCACCATCTGAATCACCATCCGTTGGGTCGCCGGATCGCGCTGGAACATCAACTGGTCGTCCTCCCCGAACAGCTCCGCGCCATTGACCGCCTTGACCGCCTGCACGATGTCGCGGTTCTCCGCCGCACGGTCGGCCGGAATTGCGGGCACCGCCGCCACTTGCATGTTGCCGGCGCGATTGCTTTGAGAAATATCCATAACGGCTCCTCCGGGAAATCTCCCGCAAGAGCCTTATCGACCGAATGGAAGAAGGTTCGAATGTGAAAGTGGATTACGCGAGTTGGTACTGGGGAAAATCCGTCCAGAGGCGGTTGGGAGTTGCCGGCGGCCCCGCCTGCAGCAGGCAGGCCTCCTCGTCGGAACGCCCTTCCAGTTGCACGCATCCGCCGCGCCGCGTCACCCGGTACGCTGCTCGCGCGCCGTGGTACATGCGCAAGGGCTCCAGTCCCCATTCCGACTCCGCCACCATGTGGATGCCCCCATCCTGCCCTACCAGGATCGACAGGAGGCAATCCTCACCCTCGGCTTGCCGGGCGGTTTCCAGAATCTGTTCTGCGTGCATCAGGAATGCGTTCACAATTCCCTTATCGTTTGCTTCCCACGAACTTTGAGCCGCTCGAATTTCCCGGCTTCCCGCCGAAATGTATGCTGAGCGACCAATCTCATGGATAAAACGGTGCCGATCATCGGGATCGAACCCGGCGAGCTCCGCTGGATCCGGATCCTTGTCTCCTTGCTCCGCCATCCCGATCCGAGCGTGCCGGAGCTGGCCCGCCAGGCGTTGATTTACCTCTCCGAAGCGTCCGCCGACCGCGCGTTTCCCGAAGCGCCGCTCGACCATGCGGGTTAGAGTACGGAAAAGCACGCTTCGCTGGAATGTCTGATACGATAAGGTTCATGCGGTACCGGCATTCCCCTGGGCTCCTCGTTTTTCTTTCTATTTTCCCCCTGGTTTTCGGCGGCTTCCTGTGTGCCGCTGCTTCTCCAGAGACCACAACCCTTCCGGATCCCGCCGTGGCCGCGCGCGAGTTTACCCTCGCGAGGCTGGCGGACTGGCAGCAGCGTCTCGATCTGCAGGATTGGAAAGTCTCCCTGCTGGTCACGCGGGCGAGCAAACTGAAGCGGGGCACCCTGGGAGATGTCGAATGGGACGCCCGCGCCAAGACCGCCACCATCCGGGTGCTCGACCCTGCCGACTACCGCCTGTCCTACGAAGACACGCTCAAGGACATGGAGTTCACCGTCCTGCACGGCCTGATTCACCTGGAAATCTCCTCCCTTCCCCGTAACAAACGCGGCCGCGGCCAGGAAGACCTGGCCGTCAGCCAGTTAGCCGATACCCTCCTGAGCCTCGAACGCGGCTCCAAATAGAGCAACCGGGAATCTCGAACCGGATTATCCTGAAATTGGAGGTGACCCGATGCCTTCTCTCTCCCACATCCTGCTCCCGGTGGATTTCTCCGAGCGCTCGTCGGGCGCCGCGCGCTGCGTGCGCTCCCTCTCTTCCCGCTTCGGATCCGCGATTACCGTCCTGCACGTCCTTCCGCCTCCCCAGTATGAATTCGGCGCCATGGACGTCAGCGGATCGGTCATCAGTGAAATCTATCTGAACCGCGCATCGCTGGCCGCCCGCGATCTCGACGCCTTCATCGCCGCCGAATTTCCCGGAATCCAGGCGTCCCCGGTGGTGCTGGAGGGCGACCCCGCGGGACAAATCGTGGAGTACGCGCACTCCCATGCGGCCGACCTGATCCTCATGCCCACCCACGGCTACGGTCCCTTCCGCCGGTTCATTCTCGGCTCCAACACCGCCAAGGTGCTGCACGACGCCGATTGTCCGGTCTGGACCGGCATCCATATGGCCGAGTCCCCGGCTCCGCCCGTGCCCCTCGAACACGTCCTGTGCGCCGTAGACCTGGGGCCCGGCAGCCGTCGCACCCTGGACTGGGCGGCCTGGCTGAGCTGCGCGTTCGGCGCGCGTCTCACCCTGATGCACGCCGCGCCGGCCTGCCCGGATGAGGCTCCCGGGGTTGCGGAAGCCGCGCGCCAGGAGCTTTCCCGATTACAGAAGGATACCGGCGCCTCCGCCGGGTTATTGATCGAATCGGGCGATCCCGCAACGGTCATCTGCGCCGCCGCGGAGCGCCTCAAGGCCAGCGTGCTGGTTATCGGGCGCGGGTCCGCGGCGGGTGTCTTCGGCCGCCTGAGGACCAATGCATATGCCATTATCCGGCAATCGCCCTGCCCGGTCGCGAGCGTCTGAGCGTCCCATGATACATTGCTTGAAGTGAAGCCCCGTACCATTTATCAGGTATTGCAGGAAACTGCTAAGACCTACCGCGACGCTCCCGCCCTCCGCCAGCCCTCGGGAGACGCTTATCTCACGTACTCCTGGCGACAGTACCAGGAGGCCGCCGAGGAGATCGCTGCCGGTTTGCGTACTCTGGGAATCGGGCGGGGAGATGTGGTGGCCCTCAACTCCGAAACGCGCCTGGAATTCTACCTGGCCGACCTGGGGATCATGACCAACGGCTCGATCGCCGCCGCCATGTATCCCAATTATCCGCCCGCCGACCAGATCAGGACCCTGGCCGCTTCCGGCGCCCGAGCCGTCTTCGTGGAGGACCCCAAAACGTTCCTGGCGCTTCGGCAATCGCCGGTGTCCCGCTGGATCCTGCTGGCCGGAGAGGCGGAAGGCGCCACGAGCCTGGCTGCCCTGCGGAGCGCCGGCCGCGCGGCCCTTGACCGCGACCCCGGGCTGCTTCCCAAAATCCTCTCCGAAACGGAGCCCTCGGATTACGCGGTGCTTTACCTGACCTCGGGCGCGACCGGAGAGCCCAAGATGGCGCTGGTCACGCATGAGGCCATCGTCTCGAATGTCGACATGGGCCCGGCCGTGCTGCCGCTCGGCCCAGAGGATTCCACCGTCGCGTTCCTGCCCTCGGCGCACATTGCGCAGCGGGTGGTGATCGAGTTTCTGCCCATGCGCTGCGGCATGCCCGTGACCTTCGCCGAGAGCCTCATGAAGCTGCCGCAGGACATCCGCAAGGTGCGGCCGACCATTCTGCTGGCGCCGCCCCGCATGTGGGAGCGCGTGTATTCCACCATCTGCACCGAGTTGCGAAAACGCCCCGCGGCGGCGCGCAAGGCCTTCTACGGCGCGCTCGGCCTGGCCCTCGCCGCGGCCCGCTACCGCCGTGAAGGCAAGCCCGTGCCGCTGCACATCCGCGCGCCCCTGAAACTGGCCGACCGCCTCATGTTCCGCAAAGTGCGCGAGCGTTTCGGCGGGCGCATCCGGGTTGCCGCGTCCGGCGCCGCCCCGCTCAGCAAAGATCTCGCCGAGTTTTACGAAGCCATCGGCATGCCCCTGATCGAAGGTTATGGCCTCACCGAAGGCGGAGTTGCTTCGCTCAACCCGCTCGACCGGCCCAAGCCCGGAAGCATCGGCAAGCCCCTCCCGGGGGTCGAGGTGCGCATCTCCCCGGGGGGCGAACTGTTGATCAAGAGCCCCTGCCTGTTCTCCGAATACCTCAACGATCCGGCGACCACCGCCGAAGTCCTGCGCGAAGGCTGGCTACACACCGGCGATATCGCCCACCAGGACAGTGAAGGCTACCTGTTCATCACCGGACGCAAGAAGGAGTTGATCGTTTCCTCCACCGGAAAGAAGATTTACCCTTCGCGCGTGGAGAACCTGTTCAAGATGGAGCCCCTGATCAGCCAGGTGCTGTTGATCGGCGACCGCCTGCCCTTCCTCACCGCGCTGTTCACCCTGAACCAGCCCGCCGCGGAGAGCCTGAAGGGCATGGAACGCTGGAGCGGCGAGCTGTTCTCCGCCCCACCCGTGCAAGCCGAGATTCACAAAGCCGTGGCCCGCGTGAACAAGCAACTGGCGCCCTTCGAGCAGGTGCGGAAATACCGTGTGCTGCCGCGCGACTTTTCGATCGACCAGGGCGAACTGACCGCTACCATGAAGGTCCGCCGCAGCCGCGCCATGGAGAACTTCAAAGACCACATCGCCGAGCTCTACGCCGGCCGCGAATAGGAGAGGCGCTCAGCCGAACAGGTGCGGGACGAAGCGGCTGGCGCTGGTGCTCAGC
Organism: Bryobacterales bacterium; assembly: GCA_963794265.1. Taxonomy (GTDB): domain Bacteria; phylum Acidobacteriota; class Terriglobia; order Bryobacterales; family Bryobacteraceae; genus CAWCDJ01. The sequence goes on along the minus strand of CAWCDJ010000003.1, from coordinate 74,934 downwards.
GGCGAAGCGGACTCGCGGATTCCCATGCCTCCCGCCACGTTTCCCTCCTCGTGTCCGATCACCCAACTGCCGATGACCGGATAGGCGCGGTCGAAGGCCTGGACCGGCGCCAGATCCTGGTAAATGAATCCTTCCGCGCCATAATCGCCTCCGGTCTCGATATCCTGCCCGGGCCGGTGCAGCGTGATATTGGCCCCTTCGCGTCCGAGCAGCGGCTTCCGCACCCACGACATCAGCAGGCCGGGGCTATCGAAGTTCGACTCCAGCAGGTAGGGATGTCTCGGATACAGGCTCCACAACACGGGGAGAAGGCCTTTGTTCGAGAGGAGCATTTTCCAGGCCGGCTCGATCCACAGGGTCGGAGCCGTCGGGAGGTATCTGGCGAACGCCTCGCGCACCATCCATTCCCACGGGTACAGTTTGAAGACGGTGCCCAGAGGCTGATCGTCGGGCCCGACGAAATTAGCGCCGTCCCAACCGATCTCGTGGATCGGGAAGATCGAGGTCGCAAGTCCGGCCTGCCGGGCGGTGCCTTCCAGGTAAGGCACGGTCATGCCGTCTTCGGCATTGGCCATGGAGCAGAGATCGATCCGGCCGTTGGGCAGACAGGGCGCCAGATCTTTCCAGAGCGCGATCAGGCGTTCGTCGAGGGAGTTGAACTGATTGCGCTTCGGGAAGACCTCTTCGAGCCAGTGCCGCTGGACGACTGCGGCTTCGAGCAGCGACCCCGGAGTGTCGGCCTCGTACTCGAGCAGCTTCGGAGGATGCACGCCGTCGTAGGCCAGGTCGAAGCGGCCGTAGAGGGCGGGCGGCTGGGCGTCCCAGGAGCCCTCGATCAGGGGGATGGCGGCTTCGGGGATCCCCATGCGGCCGTACATGCGTTGATCGATGATGTGCCGGGCGGCGGCGAGCGCCATGGCCTCCAGCTCATTCGTGGCGGCTTCGAGCGCCTGAACCTCTTTGGCCGTGAATTCGTAGTAGGCCGCTTCGTTCCAGTAGGGCGGTTCGCCGTTGTGCCGGGTGAGACCGGCCTCTCCGACTCTTTTCTGCCAGTCGGGGCGCGGGGAAACGGGGATTCGTCGCATCTATTCGCCAGCTCCATGGGCGGCCATGCCGCCAGCGCCGCCATCGGGACCACCGTCGAATCCCATGCTACCGCGCCGCGCGGCTCATTTCGGGGTGAAAGTCGATTCGGCTCCGAACCGCTTGTAGCCGCTGTACTCGATGCGCAGGCGCTCGCGAAGCGGCCCGCCGCGGAACTCGAGCGTATCGTCGGCATAGGTGAAGATCGGGAACCAGTGCCGGCCGTCGATCGGTTTGCGGATGGTGGTGAAGCGCGGGAAGAGGTTCTCGGTCTTCAGTGTGCGGATCTCCGGCACCGCCCGCCCTTCCATCCGCACGATGTTGTATTCCTTCTTATCGACCCAGATCATGCCGTCGAACAGGCGCTGGCCTTCGAGGATCTGGCGCGGTTCGACCTGTAGCACCCAGCACTCCACGCCATCCATAGTCTCCTCTCCCCGAAATCTGGTCTCGTAATTCCACAGGCGTTCTTCGGTCAGCACCAGGGGCTGTATGTCGCGGATGTCGTGGAAATCTTCGGGCGTCAGCACCAGGGACTGCAGCGTGTTCTGCGGCTTCCCAATCACCTGCTCGGTGCGCTCGTGCGTGGGGGAGAAGATGATGTCCCGCACCTCTTTGTACCGGCCGCGCTCCATGCCGCGCCCGTCGAGTTCCTGGAGGAGCACCGTCTGCCGGTAGGTGTACTCGTTGCGTTCCTTCTCGGTAGCGGTTTCGCGGCGGGCCACCAGCCGGGCCAGGTTTTGAGGCGCGTCCTGGGCCGCGGCGGCGGACGCAAGAAGCATGAATGTTAGAATGAGGCCGATGGCAAAAGCGCCCGGCGGCTTCCGTGCCGCTCTGCTGATCGGCTGGGTCGCGTTGGGCGCCGCGGGCGTACTGTACGCGCGGTGGAAGGGCATACCGAATTGGGCGGCGTTCCCGGTGCTGGCCGCGTTCCTCGTAGTGTATCCATTCTATCTGCTTCCCGCGTTTGCCAGCGCCCGCGATCGCCTAGCCGGGCGGTCCCTGGTGGGGTACCTGCTGGCTGCGGCGCTGCTTCCCTACTTCGCCTGCTGCGCCGGAGCCGTGCAATTCGAATGGGGATCGGTGATGCGCCTGGGATCGCTGGCCGTGGCCTTCGCGCTCTGGTACGTGGTTCTGCCGGTGAATATCGCGGTGGACCTGGGCTTCCTGGCGCTGATTCCGGCCGTGCTGCTCGGGAAATACTTCGTCCCGGTCTATCGGCCGCTCTACCCCGGGTTCAAGGATATCGTTTTCCTGGGGCACATTACCCTGATCGTGATGGCGGTGACGGTCCTGCTGATGGAGCGGCGGGTCTACGCGCCCGATTATGGGTTCCTGCCAAACGCCCGCGAATGGCGGATCGGCGTGATCCACTTCCTCTACTTTCTCGCCTGCGGATTGCCCGCCGGACTGCTGCTCGGGGCCATGCGCATCGGCAACCCGGCACCGGTCTGGAAGGTGGCCGCCATGTTCCTGGGGTTCCTGTGGACGGTGGCGCTCTCCGAGGAGTTTTTCTTCTGGGGTGTTTTACGGCAATGGGTGGAGGATTGGACCTGGATGCGCCGCACTGCGTGGGTCGGCACGGCTTTGGCATTCGGACTGGTGCACATCAGTTTCGGGGGAAAATTCCCGAACTGGAGGTGGGTCCTGCTGGCGGGCATCCTGGGGCTGTTCTGCGGCCGGGCGCGCAACCAGGCCGGCAGCATCAAAGCGGGGATGGTGACGCATGCCCTGGTGTTCGCCGCGTGGCGCGGATTCTTCAGCTAGCAGGATGTAGAGCCCCTAATCAGGTAAATACCCTAATCGGCAGAAACAACCAGGTGTTTTCCTGACGTTATAATCAGCATCTTAGCCACTGGCAGGGGTTGGGGTGAAAAATCCTGAAAAAAATACAAATTTCTGTTGCTTCCAAATTCGGGATCTACTAATATTGGAATTAAGCCGGGGAGGCAACTCCCACCAAAGCGAGACTAACCTCTAAAAAAGACCCCTGAAGCAATCCTCCCCGGCGCCCGAAAGGGTTAGAGGTCTTCCCCGAGAAAGAACCCCCCGAAAAATCGGCCCGCTCTGGCAATGGTGCGTATCTATGAACACGAGCGCTTGCCACGAAATCGGCTCCGCGGGTCTAACTGCCTTCCTATCTATAATCTCCAGTTCTCCAACGGCTTCCACCGGGTTTTCTGCTATCATGGCAGATACGCTCAATCGAGATGCCGCCGCGATGAAAACGCTCACGGTGCTGGGTTCCACCGGCTCGATAGGCACGAACACGCTGGACGTAGTCAGGCGTAGCCGCCACCAGTATCGGGTGTATGCCCTCGCAGCCGGGCAAAATATCGACCGCCTTATCTCCCAGATTCGGGAGTTTAACCCCGAGGTCGCGGTGGTCGCGACTTCCGAGGGTGTGGAACGTCTATCAAGGGGACTGTCTGCCTCGGGATTGGATCGGGCTGAGTGGCCCGAGTTGCTGTGGGGGAACGAAGCTCTGGTCCGGATTGCGACCACGGGCGAGGTGGATGCGGTTATTTCCGCGATTGTGGGGGTAGCCGGCCTGGAAGCTACGTACGAGGCCGTGTGCCGCGGCAAGCGTGTTGGATTGGCCAATAAAGAGGTGCTGGTTTCGGGTGGCAAACTGGTGATGGAAGCCGTCCGGCGGCACGGAGCCGAGTTGATACCGGTGGATTCCGAGCATAACGGAGCGCACCAGTGCCTGCGGGCGGGCAACCGGCCTCAGGTCACGAAGCTCATCCTGACCGCCTCGGGGGGGCCGTTCCGCAACACGCCGCGGGAAGCACTGGATTCCGTAACGCCGGAACAAGCCCTGAATCATCCAACATGGAGGATGGGCAACCGGATTACGATCGATTCCGCCACCCTTATGAACAAGGGATTCGAGGTGATCGAGGCCTGCTGGCTGTTCGATTTCGCCCCCTCCCAGATCGAAGTCGTGGTTCACCCACAGTCGACCGTGCATGCCATGATCGAGTACAGCGATGGCAGCGTGCTTGCGCAGATATCGGCGACGGATATGCGGATGCCGATTCAGTACGCGCTGACCTACCCGGATCGCTGGGAAGCTCCCGTACCGAAGGTGAACTGGGCGGAGGCCCGGAAGTGGGAGTTTCTGCCGCCGGATTTCGAAAAATTTCCCCTGCTGCGGCTGGCGTACCAGTGCCAGGAAGCGGGCGGAGCTTCCACCTGCATCCTGAACGCAGCCGACGAAGTTGCCGTGGAAGCTTTTCTACAAGGTAAAATCGGTTTTCTGTCCATCTGCGAAATCGTATCGGATACGCTGTCGAAGATGCCGGTCCGGGAACCCCGGACGGTGGGTGAGATCCTGGAGATCGACCGGGAGTCGCGCGCCCTGGCGCGCCAACTCGTGGCCTCCCGGCCGCAACGGCATCCCGTCAGCGCTGTTCCAGCCTGAAATTCATATGCTTGGTTTTTTTGAAGACATCCTGTGGCTCCTCGTGCTGATTGGCGTGATGATCAATCTTCACGAATTGGGCCACTTCTGGGCCGCCCGGTTTTTCGACGTGAAAGTCGAAGCCTTCAGTTTCGGCTTCGGCACGCGTCTGTTCGGCTTTCGCCGGGGCGAGACCGACTACCGCTTTTCGCTGCTTCCCATCGGCGGCTACGTCAAAATGGCGGGCGAGATGGGAATGGGGGAACAGAGCACGGAAGAGAGTGCCGCCGACCCGCGGAGTTTTCCGGCCAAACCCCGATGGCAGCGCCTGATTATCTGTTTCGCCGGACCGTTCATGAACGTGGTGCTGGCCGTGGGCGTGCTCACCGGCCTGTACATGGTGAAGTACCAGAAGGTAGCGGATTCGGACATGGAAGCGGTCATCGGCCACGTCATGCCCGATTCCCCGGCGGCCAAGGGCGGCCTTCGCGACGGAGATAAGATCGTCGGGCTCGACGGCCAGAAGAACCCCACATGGGAAGACGTGGGGATCAAAGAGCTCACCGGCGCCTATCGCCCGATGCATCTCACCATCGAGCGTAACGGCAAGACCTTCCAGACCACCGTCACGCCGGTGCTCAACGATCGCATCGGAGCCGGATTCGCGGGGTGGGACGAACGCGGCCAGATCCAGTTGGGATCGATCGAACCAGGCTACCCTGCCGACAAGGCGGGCCTCAGGAAGGGTGACCTGCTGATTGCGGTGAACGGTGTTCCGATTCACTCGGTCTACAAATTCCAGGAGATCACCAAGGGCAGCGGCGGCAAGCCGATCGCAATCGAGTTCCGGCGCAAAGGGCAGGTGCACGAGGTCACGGTTCAACCGGTCTATGCCAAGCTGGACGGCCCGCCGCGGTGGATGATCGGGGTCATGCCGCAGCAGAAACTGAACCTGGTGACGACCCGGCTCTCGCTGCCGGACGCGCTTGGCGAATCGGTGCGCCAGAACGGCAAGAGCGCCATGCTGATCGTTCAGTTCCTGGAGGGCGTGGCGGAGCGGCGCATGTCGCCGAAGAATTTCACCGGCCCGATCGGCATCGCGCAGCTTTCGGGCGATGCGGCGCGGGAGGGGCCGTCGGCATTTTTTATGCTGATGTCGATGGTCAGCCTCAACCTGGCCATTTTCAACCTGCTCCCGATTCCGATTCTCGACGGCGGCCAGATTCTGCTGCTGCTGATCGAGATGACCATGCAGCGCGATCTGAGCCTGAACGTGAAGGAAGCGGTTTTCAAGGTCGGGTTCGTCTGCATTATGGTGATCGTGGCGTTCGTGCTGTACAACGATATCTCCAAGATCCTGCCGGCGGGCTGAGGCGGCGCGCGGGGGACGCGGGCGGCTGACCGGCGGCGTCGAATCTGCTGCATCCTTCGACAGCGGGATCTCATCTGTTAAGCTGATCCGTGAATGCTCTGTAGCTGCGTCCGCCAAACAGAACTGCCGCATACGTCGTCTCTATTCGCGGACGTCCTTTACCACCCGGACCGCACTGCCGAGTTCTATTCCTACCCGTATCGAACTCTTGAGGAATACCGCGCTTCCGCGCAGGCCATCCATCTGCCCGCGGAACGCCGCGCGGCATTGATCGAGGCCCTGCGGGTGAGCAACCCGTCGAGCGAGGCGCTCGAACTGCTGGCGCGGCCGGGAACGGTGGCGGTGGTTACGGGGCAGCAGGTGGGGCTGTTTTCGGGTCCCTCATACACGGTTTATAAGGCGCTGCATGCCGTGAAACTGGCCCGCTGGCTCACCCGGAGCGGAGTGCCGGCAGTGCCGGTGTTCTGGCTGGCCACCGAGGACCACGATTTCGCGGAAGTGAACCACACGTGGGTCTTCGATCCTTCCCACAACCCCGTCAAGCTTGAAATGCACCGGTCGGCGGGCGTCCAGCCGGTGGGAGGCGTTACCCTGGCTGCGCCGCCTCTTCGGGAATTGCGGTCGGCCCTGCACGGTTTTCCGTCCGGCGAGGACGTCACCGACCTGGTGGAAGAGACATACCGTGCGGGCAGCACCATGGGGAAGGCGTTTGGAGAGCTTCTGCGCCGCCTGCTGGGGGCTTTCGACATCCTGCAGGTCGACCCCATGCTGCCGGCTTTCCGCAGCCTCGCGGCCCCCGCACTGCGGGCCGCGGTGGAGGCCGCGCCCGATCTCACGGCCGCGCTGCTCGAGCGTAACCGGCAGTTGAAGGATGCCGGCTATCACGCCCAGGTCCACGTAGAGCCGCAGACTTCCCTGGTGTTCCTGCTGGAGAACGGGAAGCGCCTGACGCTGCGCCGGCACGAACGGGAGTACGTCCTGAACGGCCGTCGGTTTACCAGCGAAGAACTGATGGATCGCGCCGCCGACCTTTCGCCGAACGCGCTGCTGCGGCCGGTGGTGCAGGATTCCATGCTTCCGACCGTGGCGTACATAGGGGGACCGGCGGAAAATGCCTACCTGGCCCAGTCGGAAACCCTCTACCGGGCGATTCTGGGCCGCATGCCGGTGGCGGTTCCGAGAACCGGCTTCACCATTCTCGATCAGCGAACGAAGAAGCTGATGGACCGCTACCGCCTCACCCTGCCGGATTTCTACCACGGCGAGGATGTGCTGCGCGAGAGGATGGCGACCAGCCTGATCCCCCCCACGCTCGACGCCGCGCTGCACGAGGCCTCGGCGGCGGTAGGCGGCGCGATCGACCGGTTGCATCGCGAGTTGGCGTCGTTTGACCCGACCTTGGCTCTGGCCGTCGATCGCAGTGGCCGCAAGATCCGCTATCAATTTGAAAAGATGGAGCGTAAAGCCGGCCGCGAAGCCATGCGAAGAGAGGCCAGGGCAGCGCGGGACTCGGCCTATATCTATAATCTGATCTACCCGGAACGGCACCTTCAGGAGCGGCTGTACTCGTTCCTGCCGTTCCTGGCTAAACACGGGTTCGAGCTTCTCGATTCCGTGTATGAGGCCATACAGCTGGACTGCCTGGACCACCGGCTTATGGTGGTGTAAGAGGTTTTGGCGGGGGCGTGGGGAAGCCTACTGGACCCGGGGGCCAAGCTGCTCGTTGGAGACCAAACCGTCAAAGATCGCGAGGACCTGCTTGCGGTAGCTGTAGAGGCGCTGCAGGTTCTCCCGGAAGGTGTTCTCGAAGTCCCGCGCTTTCATCCATTTATCCATCATCGAGCGGGGTACGTCAATATCCTGCCGGAGCGTATCAATGTCGTGCCCACGGAGAAACAGGCCGTAAAAGAAAGCGGCTTCCCGCTGGGGAGCCAAGGCGTCGAATTCATCTCTCGCCGTCATAAAACATCTCAGCGAAAATGCCAGTATACCGATGCCTCGAACTTTACGGCAAGTCCCATTTAACCGTGTCTGTTAAGCTGCTGATACTGGGGAGGAGGAACCCATTTGCCTACCGTAATTGATGCGCCTGCACGGATTCCGGCGCCTGGAAAACAGCCGAAGCTGATCGACGAATATGTCGGACGGGTGAATTCGGCGGAGACCGGCGTGAGCGTTGCCCACATGCACAGTCCAGCCGGATGGGAGGAACCGGGCCAGACCCCCGAGTTCGAGGAATTTACGATCGTGCTGCGCGGAATGCTGCAGGTCGAGTATCTCGGTGGCGTCCTCCGGGTACAGGCTGGCCAAGCCGTCGTGGCCCATCCTGGCGAATGGGTCCGCTACAGCACTCCGGCAGAGGGTGGTGCGGAGTATATCGCCGTCTGCGTGCCGGCGTTCAGCCCGGACACGGTTCACCGCGACGAATGAGGAACCGCTAACCGGCGGCGCTCATTGCCGCGCCTCGAGTCCGAAATTCATAACGCTCGATTCGCACAGCGGCCCGGCGGTGTTCGGACCGGACGACCCGCCCTGTCGCGACGAACTTCAAAAGGCATACTCCGTCGAGGCGCGCGGGCCAGTTTACTGAGAGTTCGACCATGCGGCCGAGGGGCAGTTCCCCTTCCGTGGTGAAAAGAATCCCGCCGCTCCCGATATTCAAGGTCTGGCCGACGCCGGTGATCTGTGGCCCCCTGGCGTGCAGCAACCTGTACCTCACTTCTTCGCGGAGCGGAAACCTGCTCGTACCCCTTCGTTCAGTGGGAAAAGCAAACTCGTTGGACCTTCCTCCGATGTCTAAGTTCATGCTGACTCAATATTGTGAGATCGTTTGTGTCTCTAACAATAGCCCGAAAGCGCCAAATGAGCAATCGGTTGGCCTAGTACTTTTGTGTAATTCACCTTAATTAAATACATCTGAGGGGCCGGCAATCGGGTCTGTTATTCTGGCGTCATGGACCAGGATCAGCTCCGGCTTCTTTTTGAACAGGTCAGCCGGGGCGAGCTAGATATCGACGGCGCCGTCGCCCGGATGCGCCATCTTCCTTTCGAAGACCTGGGGTTCGCCAAAATCGACCACCACCGCGCGCTGCGTCATGGCATGCCAGAGGTGATTTTTGCCAAGGGGAAGACTCCCGAGCAGGTGGTTCTAATTGCCGAGCGGCTGCTCGAACACGCGCAGAACGTGCTGATTACCCGCGCCGACCGCGAATGCGCCGCGCTGGTGACGGCACGCCTGCCCGGCGCCGACTACCTGCCGCTTTCCGGCGTCATCCGGTTCTGGCGCGACCGCCGGGTTCGCGGCGCCGGAAAGATCGCGGTGGTCTGCGCCGGAACCAGCGATATGCCGGTGGCGGAGGAAGCGCAGGTCACTGCGGAACTGATGGGCAACCAGGTCGAGACAATCCACGACATCGGGGTGGCCGGCATCCACCGGCTGATGCAGAACCGGGAGCGGCTGACGGAAGCGCGGGTGATCGTAGTCTGCGCGGGGATGGAAGGGGCGCTGCCCAGCGCGGTCGGCGGGCTGGTCTCCTGCCCGGTGATCGCGGTGCCCACGAGCATAGGCTACGGCGCAAGCTTCAACGGGCTGGCGGCTCTGCTGGGCATGCTGAACAGTTGCGCGAGCAACGTGACGGTTGTGAATATCGACAACGGGTTCGGCGCGGGCTACGTGGCCAGCCTGATCAATCGGCCATAAGCGGCGGCACATCGACCCAGGCGCGCTTGCGCCAGGATTCCAGACCCTTTTCGGCGAGCTGCACGCCCTTGGCACCTTCGAGCAGGTCCCAAGGGAACGGCTCGTTTTTGACGACGTGGCGAAGGAACAGCTCCCACTGCCGTTTGAACGCGTTATCGAAGTCGGTCTGCTCGGGCACCTTCTGCCAGCCGTCGAAGTAGTTCAGGGAAGCTTCGACATCGGGGTTCCACACGGGTCTGGGCGTGCCGCCGTAGGGTTGGATCCAGCAGTGCCGCAGTCCGGCCACGGCGCTGCCCCTGGTGCCGTCCACCTGGAGGGTCAGCAGGTCGTCGCGGCGCACGCGCACGCACCAGGAGGAGTTGAAGTGCGCGACGATGCCGCCTTCGAGCTCGAAGGTCGCGTAGGCCGAATCGTCGGCCGTCGAGGTATAGGGCCGGCCCGCCTCATCGAAGCGTGAGGGGATATGGGTTGCGCCCAGGCACGAGACCGCCTTCACCGGCGCGAACACGTTATCGAGCACGTAGCGCCAGTGGCACAGCATGTCGAGAATGATGCCGCCGCCGTCTTCTTTGCGGTAGTTCCAAGACGGTCGCTGGGCGGGGACGGTATCGCCCTCGAACACCCAGTATCCGAACTCGCCGCGGACCGAGAGGATGCGGCCGAAAAAGCCCAGGTCGCGCAGCGTCCGGAGCTTGAGCAGGCCGGGAAGCCAGAGCTTGTCCTGCACCACGCCGTGCTTGACGCCCGCGCGCCTGGCCAGGCAGTAGAGCTCGAGTGCGGTTTCCACGCTGCCCGAAATCGGCTTCTCGCAATAGATGTGCTTGCCGGCGGCGATCGCAAGCCGCACGGCATCGGCGCGGCGGTCGGTGGTCTGGGCGTCGAAGTAGACCGGATAATCCGGATTCGCGAGCGCTTCTTCGAGCTTCGTGGTCCACGGCAGGCCGCCGCACTCTTTCGAGATGCCCTCGAGTTTGGCGGCGCTGCGCCCCACCAGCAGCGGGCGCGGCACGATCTTCTCGCTGTCGCCGAGGGCCAGGCCGCCCTGCTCGATAATGGCGTACAACGACCGGCGCAGGTGCTGGTTCAGGCCCATGCGTCCGGTGACGCCGTTCATGATGACTCCGACGGGATGAATGGTCATGTTATTCGGGCTTCCGGGTGCATTGGGGTTGCGCGCCTTCGGGCAGCGGCGGGGCTTCCACTCCGGCGCGGGGCAGGGTGCCGCCGAGTTCCTGCCGCCAGTGGGCCACATCTCCGGCAGGGCCGTAACAGTAGATCATGCGCATCGGCCGGTCGCCGGTATTGGTGAGCTGGTGGAACACGGTAGGCGGAATGTAGACAGCCTGGCCCGTCTCGACGGCGATGCGCTCCGGCCCCAGGCACATTTCGCCGGCGCCCTCCACGATGAAGTAGACCTCTTCCTGCTCCTGGTTATGCCAGGGCACCTGCCCGCCTTGCGGCTCGAGCGTTACGTAACCCATGGAGAAGCTGGCCGCCTGGATGGGGCTGGCGCCTCCCACCAGGTTTTGGGTGCGGCGGCGCGCGGGATACGTCCGGCCGGCAATTCGGGAAAGATCGGCAATCGTCATGACATTTCCTATTGTTCACGATCCGGCGCCTAAAAGTGAAAGCGATAGCGCACTTCGGCGTAGATCTGGCGCGGCTCGAAGTAGTGGGTTCCGCCGAAGGTCAGGCTGTTGTCGAGCAGAAACCGCCGGTTCGCCACGTTGATGCCCTGGAGCGAGACGGACCAATACTCGCCGAAGGCTTTGCCGATGGAGACGTCCACGGTGGTGTGAGCCGGAAGGCGCGCGGGTCCGCCGTTGTCGGGGAAGCCGGAGCCGTAGTACAGGTTGGCCGCCAACCACGCGTTTCGCGGCAGGTTGGCGTTTCCTCCCAGGCTCAGGGTGTTCTGCTGATCGTGATCCAGCAGGAAGAGATCCTGGGGCCCGTCGAACGAATTGAGGCCGCCGGTGACATCGCCCCAACCTTCGGCGCGCTGGTTGGACCAGGCCAGGTGCAGCCTGCCGCGACGCAGCAGCAGCGGCGAGCGCAGCGTGACCTCCCAGCCATCGATGCGCGCGCCCTGCACGGTCAGCGGCAGGAAGAGGCTGGAATTGCCGAGCGCATCGTGATCGAAGTAGTTGCGGCTCTTGGTGTGGAAATGGTCGGCGTCGAGCGTGAAGCCGCGCAGGGGGATGGCGATGCCGACCTGGTTTTCCTCGTCGCGCTCTCCGCGGAGGGGTGTGAAGCCGAAGCCCTGGTTGAGCGCGTAGTCGAGCAGCGGTCCGGAGACCGTGGAGAGCGGAGGCGCCTGGTAGTAGCGCCCGTAGAAACCGCGCAGAACCCAGTGCAGGAAGGGAAGCCGCAGCGCGGCGCCGAAGCGCGGGTCGGCGGCATTTTCCGCAACCGTGCCCTGAAAATGGGTCAGCCGCACGCCGCCGTTCAGGGTGACCCACTGGTTCAGGCGGAACTGATCCTCGAGGAATACCGCCGCCAGTCCGCCGGCGGGGCTGTTCTGCTGGTTGAGGGCGAGTCCGCTCGCGCCGGTCGCGGTCAGGCCGAACTGGTGGCTGTCCTGCTCGCCGTAGCCGTAGACACCCACGCGGGCGTTATGCCGGTCCGAGACGGCGCTGAGGGTCACCTGCGCCCCGCCGTATTGAGAATCGAGCCGGTCGAGCGTACTCAACCCGGGGTCGTTCGGACCTCCTGCGTAATCAGCCCGGTTGAGATGGTAGAACGGCGAAACGGTCAACAGCGTCCCGGCGGATTCCTCGTGTACCCATGAGAAGTTGGCCAACGCGTCGCGCTCGTGCTCGGCGTCGCGAACGCCTGCCGCTTGATCGCCGGGGCTGTTGGGAATCTGGTAATCGTCCCGGCGAATGGCCGTTACGAACCGGAACTGATCCTTGGGCGACAAGTTATAGATCAGCGAGCCGAACCCGCCGAGCCCGCTTTCGCGATCGTGGATCACCTCCGGCCCGGGCGTTTCCAGACCGAAATCGCTACGGTTGCCGTTGAGGCCGGCGAAATAAGCGAAGCGCTCGGTGTGGCTGCCGAACGTGAGCTCGTCGTTGGTCTGGTGGAAACTCCCATAGGTGGCGGTGAGCTCGCCTTCGTTGTTGCGCTCGAATCCGCTGCGCGGCACCACGTTGAAGACGCCGTACGTGCGATCGCCGTAGTCGGCCGAGTAACCGCCGCGCTGCACTTCCAGGTAGTCGATATCCTTGGGGTCGAACTGCACCCCCACGTTGCTGCCGATGCTGCTGTTCGGCACCGGCACGCCATCGATGAGCCACGACACCTGGTGGCCGCCCCGCACGTGGAGCATGTCGTGGGCCATGTAGGCTCCGGGCACGAAGCTGGTGATCATGCGCAGGCTGTTGCTCTGGTCGGCGCCGGGCGTTCGATCCACGTCGCTGCGGGTCACGACGGTGGTAGTGGTGGAACTGTCCGGGTTCACCGTTTCGGCCTGTTCGGTGACCTGCACGGTGTTTTTGGAGGCCGCCAGGCGGAACTGCAAGTGCAGCACCGGCGCGCTCCCGGACGTCACCACGAGGGTCTCTTCGAGGGGAGCGAACCCCTCCTTCAAAGCTGAAACGCGATAACTGCCGACGGGGACCGCAGAGAATTCGAATCCTCCGTTGGCGTCGGTTTCTTCCGTCTGCTGGTAATCGGATGAGACGGAGCGTAAGACTACTTTGGCGTCCGCCACGGGGCGGTGATCGGGGTCGTGAGTCACGCCCCGGACGGTCCCGAAGACCGTCGCCGCCAGCGGGATCGCCGCGAAGACACAAATCGTAGCTATCGTTTTTTCATAGATTCGCATCGTTCCCTCCCTCCGGATAGCGCTCAGGCTAAGGAGGGAGGTCCGCGCTTTTGCCAACCGGGGATCAGTGGTATGCGATAGCGGGTTTGAGGCCGGGGCCCGACCGCCGCCCGGATCGCGACGAACCCGGCTATGAGGCGCGGAGACGGCGCCGGCGTACAGTTCGGATTATGGACCGCGGTGATGCCGGTGGGGAACTGCGAACAGGGCGTCTCAGTGGTAGTCCAACTCGTTCCGGAGGCCGGAGGAGCGGACATCCGCATCATGCAATGATGCTTGCCGCCAGGCCGGCAGCACGCAGGCAAGGTACTCGCACCATTGGCGAACAGCGATGGCGATATGCCATTCGACGCCAATACCCCCAACAATAAGACAGCGATCGCCCTCGACACCGGTGCTTATCAGTATAGTCCAGCGATTGAGCGGGAAATTACCCCCAGGCGCCCAACAGCCGGCGGACCAGTATGAGTTCGCCCACGTGGTAGGCGGTATGATCGGCAGTCAGCAGCGCCTCGCGGAGCAGGGTCTGGCCGTCGCCCCAGGGAAACTTGCGATGAAGGTCGTTGGCCGGGTCCGCGATCAAAGCTTCGAACTCGGAGCGGTCGCGGAGCACGGCTTCGACCGATGCATTCCACTGGCGCGGGCTTTCCGGCGCGGGCGATTTGGGCCAGTAGCCGGCGGGCCACTTGGGCGAGACGTAATCCGCGGAGCGGCTGAACTCCAGAATGTCGTGCTGCGCGATGCGGATGTGCTCGAGAAGTTCCCACGCCGAATAGGGCGCGCCTTGAGGCCGCACACCGGCGCGGTCGAGCGGCATATCTTTTACGGCGTCATCGAACGGGGCATGCGCGGAGCCGCCGCGCAGGAGTTCGAGCAAGTGGGTTCGGAGGGAAGAATCGTCCGGCAAGAAGACCTCCTTGTCTTCAGTTTTGGGCCAGCCAACGTTTCCGGCTTGCGTGCATCCCGATGAAAAGAACCACGAAGCCGGCCATCAACCCCAGGGACGCGGGCACGCCCAGGAGTTCGGGGCGCGAGGAATACCAGCGGAGCGTGAGAGTGATATTGAGGAGCACCGGGATGGAAGCGGCGATGACCGGGAGCCAGGGACGGTCGAGGGCGAACAGCGACCGCGAGGCGATCTCGATCAGGGCCCACCCGATCAGACTCGGTCCCAATCCCAGAAAAACCGCCGAGACCATTCGGGTGGATTCGGCGGTGAATTTGCCATGCTGGAAGATAATCTGGATGGCGGGTTCGCGGAAGAAGAGCGCGAATCCGCAGCCCCCGATGGCGGCCAGGGCGGAAAGCGCCACCGTGCGGTCGATCAGCTTGAAGGCGTCCCGCAGCCGATGGAGGGTGCGCAGCCGCGCGATCTCGGGAAGCAGAGAATTCGAAATGGGGTTGACCAGGATGGCGAGGGGCACGCCAACGCCGCGCATGCAATAATCGAGCGCGGCGGCCATACCCGGCCCGGCGTGGGTAGCCCAGGCGCGCGTGAAGATGATGTTCAAGCCGAGGCCGGCGGCATAGACCACGAAGAAGACGGGCTTTCCGAGCAGCCTCCGCCAGGGGATGTCGCAGGACGGCAGTCCGGCTCTCTTGAGCCCCGAGTTCGCCGCGAAGTAGACGATTCCCAATTGCGCCCAGGCGCCCATCGTGTAACCCAGGGCGAAGGCATAAACACCCAGGAACTTCCACAGGCTGAGGGCCCCGATGATGGTGAACAGGTTGAGCGCCGCCTGGTAGAAAGCGGTGGGGGCAAACCGCCGGTCGGTGAAGAGCAGCGCGCATTGCACCGCACCGGTGCCGGCCGCCACTGTCGAAAAAGAAAAAATGCGAAGGTTGGTTACGGCGGCCGGGTAGTAGCGCGGATCGAGTCCGGGGGCCAGCGCGTGCATGAGCCAGGGGGCCGTGACAAGCACCACCGCCCCAACCGCCGCGGAGACCCACCAGAAGCAGCGCGCCAGCTTGAGGAAGATTGCGGTTCGCTCTTCGCCCCGGGCCGCGGCCAGCATGGGGACAAAGCCGAAGATCAGGCTATTGATCAGCAGCGAATTGAGCGTATCCACCGGCCCCATGGCAACCGCCAGGGAATCGGCCCGGCTGTGCGTACCCAGCAGGTAAGCGGTCAGCCAGACCCGGCCGAAACCAATGATGTTGCCGGTGAGGACACCGGCTGCCAGCGTCAAGCCGCCGCGAATCACGGGGCTTTCCGCAACACCGGGGGCCGCAATGGCGGAGGTGGATTCGGTAGTGCTCAGTCGAACCTCTAGGACGGGGCCGGGCGCGACGGGGCACCCGGCTCCGAGGCTTTACGCTTGGGCCGCGCCGGCGCTCCTGGCAGCCGAAAGAGCGGCTTCGTAGTTCGGAAAATCGGCGACTTCTTTCACGTATTCCGCGTGGCGAATCTTGTTCTGGGCGTCCAGCACGAAAATCGCCCGGCTCTCGATGCGCAATTCCTTAATGAGAGTTCCGTAGTTGGAGCCGAACGAAGCGTCTTTGTGATCGGAAAGCATCTTCACTTTATCCACGCCGAACGCTCCGCACCAGCGCTTCTGGGCGAACGGAAGGTCCATGCTGACGGTGAAAATATCGACATCCGGGAGGTTGGCCGCTGCTTCGTTGAACTTCTTGGTCTGGGCGTCGCAAACCGGAGTATCGAGGGAGGGGACCACGCTGATGATTCGGACGTGGGTGCCGGTGTCTTTCAGGGAAACGGGTTTCAATGCGTTATCGACCAGTGAAAATTCCGGCGCGTCGTCGCCTGGTTTCAGTTCGGGTCCAATCAGGGTGAGGGGGTTGCCCCGCAGGGTGGTAGCTCCAGGTCGTTCCATAATTCCTCCTGTTCGAATCGTGAATCGGGATGAAAGGTGAAGTAGTTATTGTAGCAACTCAGTCAATTCCGACGCCTCGGAAACGGGCAACTGGCAGGTGTAATTGCGGCAGACGTACGCAGCCGCCCGCCCGGCCACCTTCGCCATGGATTCGACGGCCGGAATGCCCGGCGCGAGCGCCTTGCGGGTCTCCGGCGAATCCACGAGAAGCACAATGCGGTTGGGCAGGAACCGCGAGTAGAGCGCGTTCACGAGCGAGTTCGTATCCGGGGCGCCGCGTTCGCCCACCAGCACGATCTGCCGGGGTTCGCCGATGCGGAACTCGCAGGCGGACAACATCAAAGGCAGGGCCACCGGAGCTGCCGAGAGCCGCGGGGCAAAAGCGGCCAGCGCGTGCTCGGCCGAGACGCGGAAATCGGAGCGCGCCGTGAACTGCACGAGCCGCAGCAGGTTCAGGACGGCGACGGAATTTCCGGAGGGCTCGGCTCCGTCATAATCTTCCTTGACCCGCATTACCAGGCTGCTGTCACCCGCCGGAGAGCTGAAAAAGGCGCCCTCTTTCCGGTCCTCGAAAAGTTCCAGCTGCTTTTCGGTAAGACGGACCGCGATCTCCAGGTGGCGGCGGTCGAACTGCGCCTCGTAGAGATCGAGCAGCGCCTGCGCGAAAAGGGCGTAATCGTCCAGAAAGCCGGGGATGGCGGCTTCCCCCTGGCGATAGCGCCGGAGCAGCGTGCCGGTTTGAGGGCGGAACATCCGGCCGAGGACGAACTCCGCGGCGAGGCGCGCCGCTTCGGCATAGCGCGGCTCGCCGAGCACCGCGCCGCCCAGGGCCAGCGCCGAAATCATCAGTCCGTTCCAGGAGGTGAGAACCTTGTCGTCGAGGTGCGGCCGCACGCGCTTCGCACGCGCGTCGAGCAGGATGCGCTTCGCGCGTTCGATGCCCGCCTCCACCTCGCCGGGCGGCCGGCCGAACTGGCGCGCGGTCTCCTCGAGCGTAGCGGACTGGTACAGAATATTGCGGTTGGTGAATTCCTGTTGCGGGTCGTTGGCCACGTTGCCGCCTTCGGCCACGCCGTAGCGGTGGCAGAACCAGCCGGCCTCGGGCTCGGGCAGGAGGGCGCGGATCTCTTCGTCGGTCCACACGTAAAACGCGCCTTCGCCCTTGACGCGAGGCTCCTCCGGGTCGATGACGCTATCGGCATCCTCGGCGGAGCAGAAACCGCCCGCGGCGTCCGTCATATCGCGCAGCACGTAATCGAAAATCGCGCGGGCCACGGCGGCGTATTGCGCATCGCCGGTAATCTGGAAAGCATGCAGGTAGGCGGTAGCCAGTTGCGCCTGGTCGTAAAGCATCTTCTCGAAGTGCGGCACGAACCAGCGCTCGTCCACCGCGTAGCGATGGAAGCCGCCGCCGAGCTGATCGTTCATTCCGCCCTTGGCCATCTCGCGCAGCGTCAGCAGCACCATGTCGAGGGCTTCCGGATTTTTCGTGCGCTGGTGATAGCGCAGCAGGAAATCGAAAACCGAGGGGCGGGGGAACTTGGGCGCGCCGCCGAAGCCCCCGAGCTGGCTGTCGAACGTGCGGCGGAAGACGAAAAAGCCGCTATCGAGGATGGCGGCGTCGATGGTCTCAGCGCGCCCAGGTTCCACGGCGACCTGTTTCTGGAGCTGGTCGACGACCTCGCGGGCGGATTCCTCGATCTCGCCGCGGCTGGTGCGCCAGGCGTCTTCGATCTGGGAAAGGATCGATGCGAAGCCGGGATGGCCATAGCGATTCTCGGGCGGAAAGTAAGTACCGCCGAAGAACGGCTGCAGGCCCGGAGTAAGCCACACCGACATGGGCCAGCCGCCGCCGCCGGTGGTGGCCTGCACGAAAGTCATGTAGATGCGATCTACGTCCGGCCGCTCTTCGCGGTCCACCTTGATGGCCACGTAGCCGCGGTTCAGAATCTCCGCGATGCGCTCGTTTTCGAACGACTCGCGCTCCATGACGTGGCACCAGTGACAGGTCGAGTAGCCGATCGAAAGGAAGATCGGCTTGCTTTCCGCGCGTGCTTTTTCAAATGCCTCCGGTCCCCAGGGATACCAATTCACCGGGTTGCCGGCATGCTGGAGCAGATACGGACTCTTCTCTTCAGCCAGTTTGTTCATGATGGCACCGACAGCTTTTCAGGCCGTGACGCCATTGCGCGCCCCGGCTCCAAACCCCTCTCTTTCGAGCTTCGCGAGCACTTCGGCCACCGTTTCGGAGACCCCCGCGGGGACCCGGCCAACGGGCTTGCGGCAGCGGCCCGCCGGAAATCCGCAGTGTTCCAGGGCCTGTTTGAGCACGCTCGGAAACGTATGCAGGCCCACGGTGGAAGCGAATTCGTCCACCAACCTCTGCAGCCGCTCCGCCTCCGCGCGCCGCCCCTCGCGGTAGGCGCGGTAGAGTTCGACGAACAGCCCGGGGACCACATTGCCGCAGCCCGTGATCACCCCGGAACAGCCCAGGTCGAGCGCCGCGAGCGTCAGTTTCTCCGGTCCCACGAAAACCGCCAGGTCGCGGCCGGGCAGGCAGGCAAGGTACGCCGCCGCACGCTCGAGACAGCCGCCGGAATCCTTGATGCCGATCAGGTTATCGCAGGCCGCGGCGATGCGTGCCAGAGTCCGGGGCTCGATCTCCACTCCGCCGTGCTGCGGGAAGTTGTAGGCTATCACCGGCTTGCGGACGGCGCGGCAGACTTCCACGTAGTGCTCGACCAGCTCGTCCTGCGAGGGCCGGATGTAGTACGGCGTGATCACCGCGATGGCGTCCAGTCCCATGCTCTCGGCGGCCCGTGCCAGATGGACGGTTTCGCGCGTGGTGACGGACCCCACATTGCCGATCACGGGCACGCGGCCGGCGGCTGCCTGAGCGCAGAAGCGCAGCGAAACCGTGCGCTCCTGGAGGTCGAGCGAAGAGAACTCGCCCGAAGAACCCCCCGCAAAGAGCCCGTTCACGCCCGCGCCGATCAGCCGGTCGATGAGGACCTGCCACGCGCCGTAATCGATGCGCTCGTCATCTTGGAAGGGGGTTACCACAGCAGGAATGATCCCTAGAATCGCATGATCCGGCACGCTTTTATCGTATCAGGCGCGAGCACAATGGAAGCATGGGCGAAGCATACCGGACGGAAACGGACACCATGGGGGAAATGCGCGTGCCGGCTTCCGCGCTATATGGCGCGCAGACGGCGCGTGCCATCGAGAATTTCCCGATTAGCGGGCGCGGCCTTCCGCGCTCTTTTCTGGCGGCGCTGGGGCTCATCAAGAAAGCCGCCGCGCTGGTCAACGGCCGCATGGGCCATCTGCCGCTCGACCGTACGGCGGCCATCGCCAAGGCTGCCGGAGAGGTGGAGGAGGGCCGCCACGATTCGCAATTCCCGCTGGACATTTACCAGACGGGTAGCGGCACTTCGACCAACATGAACGCCAACGAGGTGATCGGCCGGCTCGCCGGAGCACATCCGAACGACGAGGTGAACCGCGGGCAATCGAGCAACGACGTGATCCCCACCGCCCTGCACGTGGCCGCGGCGCAGGCCGTGGTGAACCGGCTGCTTCCGGCGATGCGGCAACTGGCGGGTTCGCTCGAGCGCAAGGCCGCCGAGTTCCACGACATCGTGAAGATCGGCCGGACGCACCTGCAAGACGCGGTGCCGATCCGCATGGGACAGGAGTTCAGCGGCTATGCGCGCCAGGTGGCGGCGGCCGGCGAGCGGCTGGAGGCAGCGCTTCCGGGCATTTACGAACTGCCGCTGGGCGGCACGGCCGTGGGGACCGGGTTGAATGCGCCCAAAGGGTTCGCGCGCGCCGTGATTGCGGAACTGGCGGTCGAGACCGGGCTGCCGTTCGTGGAGGCCCGCAACCACTTCGAGGCGCAGGCGGCGCGCGACGCCGCCTGCTTCCTGAGCGGCGCATTGCGCGCGTATGCGGTGGCGCTCACCAAGATCGCGAACGATATCCGCTGGCTGGGTTCGGGTCCGCGCTGCGGCTTGGGCGAACTGAAGCTGCCGGCGGTACAGCCCGGGTCGAGCATCATGCCCGGCAAGGTAAACCCGGTGATCGCGGAAAGCGTGCTGATGGTGTGCGCGCAGGTGGTGGGGTACGACGCCGCCATCGCCTGGTGCGCCGCCGCCGGGAACTTCGAACTGAACGTGATGATGCCGGTGATGGCGGCGGACCTGCTGGAATCGATCGAATTGCTCGCGGCCGCGTCCAGTAACTTCGCCGTGAAGCTGATCGACGGGCTGGAAGCGGACCGCGAGCGGGCCCAGGGGTACGTGGAGCAATCA
This sequence comes from Bryobacterales bacterium, assembly GCA_963794265.1. Lineage (GTDB taxonomy): Bacteria > Acidobacteriota > Terriglobia > Bryobacterales > Bryobacteraceae > CAWCDJ01. Next base: position 54,394 of record CAWCDJ010000003.1, on the reverse strand, counting down.
CTGGCTATGGCGACGGCACTGGCACCCGAGATCGGCTACGAAAAGGCCGCCGGGCTTTCGAAGCACGCGCACCGCAGCGGCCGCACCATCCGCGAGGTGGCGCGCGAACACTCGGGCCTTCCGGAAGACCGGCTCAACCAACTGCTGGACCCGGAAACGCAAGTGGGCTGACGCGCGCGCGGCGGCCTATCGCCAATGGCCCTGGTGAAAGCGAAAGCCACGGCCGCGCCGTTCCCAGCGCGGCGCCACCCAGACGGCGTGGTGCCGGGGCGGGCGCAGCCAACGACCCTCGCGCCACTCCCAACGTTCGCCCCGGCGGTCCCAATAACCTTGGGTCCAGACGTAGCCGGGTCCGGGTGCCACGCCGACCACGGCATAGCGCGGGGCGGGCGGGCCGTAGCTCGCATAATAGGGGCCTTGGGCGGCGCAGCCGCTCAAGAAACTGCCGGCGATCAGAAAGCCTGCTGCCAGAAGCGTTTGCCTCATGTCTCTCTCCTGTCATTTGGAACGCGGCCGGCCCATTTCCAGTTGCGCTATCTGAAGGGGAGTTAATATTAGAAGGCATTCATGAGGTTTGTATGGCCAGGATCACCGAGCTCGAAGTCAACGGGTCGAGGCGGCGGATCGACGCCGACCCCGACCGAACCCTCCTCAGCGTGCTCCGCGACGATCTGGATCTGACGGGCACGAAATACGGCTGCGGCGAAGGACAGTGCGCGGCGTGCACGGTGCTGATCGACGGAGTTCCAACGCGCTCGTGCATCACCAGAGTGGGCGCCGCAGCCGGCAAGCGCATCGTCACCATCGAAGGGCTGGCGCCCGAAGGCAAGCTCCACCCCGTGCAGGAAGCCTTCCTCGCAGCCGACGCCCTGCAATGCGGATGGTGCACGCCGGGGATGATTCTGGGCGCGGTCGGGTTGCTCGAGCGCAACCCGCACCCGACCGAAGCGGAAATCGTGGCCGGCATGAACGGCCACATCTGCCGGTGCGGCACCTACTCGCGGGTGATCGCGGCCATTCAGTCGGCGGCGAAGGGAGGCCAGGCATGAAACGGCGCGATTTCTTCGCGGTGCTGGGCGGCGGCATCGTGGTGCTGCTGGTGGACGATTCGGATGCCCAGGAATCCGGCGGCGGGCGCCGGCGCGGCACCAGGGAAGCCATGCCGGAGGCCTTGAGCGCGTGGCTGCACATCGGCGAGACGGGCGTCGTCACGGTCTATACCGGCAAGGTGGAAGTCGGGCAGAACGCTCGCACGTCGCTCACCCAGGCGGTAGCGGAGGAACTGCGCGCGCCGGCGGAATCGATCCGCATGGTGATGGGCGACACCGCGCTGACGCCGTTCGATATGGGCACCTTCGGCAGCCAGACCACGCCCAGAATGTGGCCGCAGATGCGCAAGGCCGCCGCCACCGCGCGCGAGATGCTGATCGACCTGGCCGCGCAGAAGTGGATGGTGGACCGGTCGGCCGTCACGGTAGCGGCCGGCAGGCTGACGGCGGGCGCCCACAGCGCGGGGTTCGGCGAACTCACCCGCGGGCAGAAACTGAGCCGCACGATTCCCACCAGCGCGGCGCTCACGCCGGCGGCGGATTGGAAAGTGGCCGGCACCTCCGTGCCCAAGGTCAACGGGCGCGGGATCGTGACCGGCGCGCATCGCTATGCGTACGATGTGCGGCGTCCCGGAATGCTCTACGGCAAGGTGCTGTATCCGCCTTCGTACGGCGCGACCCTCGAAGCGCTGGATGCCTCGAAGGCGGAAGCAATCCCGGGCGTGACGGTGGTGCGGGAGGGCGATTTCGTGGGAGTCGCGGCGCCCGACCCGCAGACTGCCGAGCGGGCCCTGGCGGCGCTCGACGCGCGATGGAAGCAGCTACAGGCCGAAACTTCGAGCCGCGACGTCTACGAATATTTCCGCATGACCGCGCGGGAAGCGCCGTCTGCGAGCGGGGCGCTGACCACCTACACCATCGCCTACATCGCGCATACGCCGCTCGAACCCAGGGCCGCGGTGGCCGAATGGAACGGCGAAGCGGTGACGGTCTGGACCGGTACGCAGCGGCCGTTCGGCGTCCGCAGCGAGCTTTCCGCGCACTTCGGAATTCCCGAGACCAGCGTCCACGTCTTCATGCCGGATACGGGCTCGGGCTATGGCGGCAAGCACTCGGGCGAAGCGGCTCTCGAAGCCGCGCGCCTGGCCAAGGCCGCGGGCCGGCCCGTGAAGCGCAACTGGACGCGGGAAGAAGAGATGACCTGGGCGTACTTCCGGCCGGGCGGGGTCGTGGACGTCGCGGGGAAGGTGGACCCCGACGGCATCATCACGGCCTGGGAGTTTCACAACTACAACTCGGGGCCGTCGGCCCTGCAATCGCCTTACGAGATTGCGAACCGGGAGGAGCATTTCTACCAGTCGAAGACGCCGCTCAAGCAGGGCTCGTACCGCGGCCTGGCAGGGACGGCCAACCATTTCGTGCGCGAATCGTACATGGACGAACTGGCGCACTCGATCCGGATGGACCCGCTCGAATTCCGGCTGAAGAATACGAAGAACGAGCGGCTGCGCAACGTGATCGTCGCAGCGGCCGGCAAATTCGGCTGGAAGGACCGCAGGAAGACCGCGGGGCACGGCTTCGGGATGGCAGCGGGATTCGAGAAGGGCGGGTACCTGGCGACCTGCGCCGAGATCAGCGTAACCAACGGCGCGGTCAAGGTGCTGCGTGTGGTGGAGGCGTTCGAGTGCGGTGCCGTGGTGAACCCGGAGCATCTGCGCAATCAGGTGGAAGGCGCGGTGGCGATGGGAATCGGCGGGGCGCTGTTCGAGCAGATCGATTTCGCGGAGAACCGGATTTTGAATTCGCGGCTTTCGAAGTACCGGGTGCCGCGGTTCAGAGATATGCCGGCGATCGAAAGCGTGCTGCTCGACCGGAAAGATATCGTTTCGGCGGGAGCGGGAGAGACCCCGATCATGGGCATCGCTCCGGCCATCGGAAACGCGATTTTCGACGCCACGGGGCGGCGGCTTCGTTCGATGCCGATGGCGCCGAAGGGGCTGGGCTAAGAGACGCCCGCGAGCTTTTCTATTCTTCCCGCAGCGCCACGGTGCAATCCACGCCGGTGGCCCGGCGCAGCGGCACGTAGATGGCCGCCGGGGCCATCACCAGAATCACCACGGCTGCCACGCACAGCGTGAACGGATCGCCGGCCTTCACTCCGAACAACAGCGCCTGCAAGAACCTTCCCAGCGCCAGGCTTCCGGCGAGGCCCGCAGCCGTGCCCGCCGCCACCGGCACCATGGCCTGCCGCAGCACGAGCCTGCCGATCTCGCCAGGGGTCGCCCCGATCGCCATGCGGATCCCGATCTCACGCACGCGAGAGGCCACCATGTTCGCCAGTACGCCGTAGATCCCCATGGCCGCGAGCACCAGCGCCAGCCCCGCGAAGATCTCCAGCAGCAGCGTGTTGAACCTTCGCTGCGACAGCCATTCGTCGACATAGTGCTGCATCGGGTCCACTTTCACCGCCGGAAGATCTTTGTCCACCGACCATACCAGCTTTCGGATGTGGTCCGTCAGCGCCGGCAGGCTCGCGGCCGACCGCACCACCAGGGTCCCGCTTGGAAGGCCCAGGCCGGGCCAGAAAATCGTCGCGCGCGTGCCGTTTTCCACGCCCATCGGGCGGTAATCCGAAACGACTCCGACGATCTCCGACGACACCTTCTTGTCCGAGTTCAGCAGGTGCTGCCCCAGCGGATTTCCACCGAGGAAGAACTGTTTCGCAAACGTGCGGTTCACGATTGCGACCGGCTTTCCCATGTCGGCTTCCGTGAACCACCGCCCCGCCTCCAGACGCAGCCCGATCACCCCGAAATACGACGGGCTCACATGCGCCATGTCGGACATCGGCAGTTGGGAAACCGGCGGCTCGGGTCGCCCCGCGATGTAGAAATTGGACATCTGGATGCTGTGCAGCGGCATGTTATCCACCAGCGCCGCCGCGCGGATCCCCGGGGCCGCGCCGGCAGCATCCAGCAGTTGCCGGAAGAACTGCGACTGGCTCGCAACGTCTTTATAGCGAGCCGCCGGCAGTTCCACGTCGGCAATCGTCACCCGGTCCGTTTGAAACCCGAGGCCTACCGCCAGCAGCGCCTGGAAGCTGCGGATCATCAGCCCCGCGCCCACCACCAGCATCAGCGCCAGCGCGGTTTCGACTGTAATCAGGAACTGCCGGCTGCGCGGACGGGCTGCCGAGGCTCCCCATCCGCCGCCCGACTTCAGGGCGCTGTTCAGATCCTGGCGCGAAGCCGCCAGCGCCGGGGCGAGGCCGAACAGCAGGGTGGTGGCCGCCGCCGCGAGCGCCGTGAATGCAAACACGCGCAAGTCGATCCCGATCATCTCCGGCCGTTGGATGTCCTCCGGTTTCAGCGCCAGCATCAGTTTCACGCACCAATCGGCCAGCACCAGCCCCACGCCCGCCCCCGCCGCGGCCACTACAAACGATTCCGCCACCAACTGCGAAACGATCCGCCCGCGGGTGGCACCGAGCGCTAACCGCACCGCGATCTCGCGCGACCGCCCGGTGGCGCGCGCCAGCGTCAGGTTCGCCAGGTTGGCGCAGGCGATCAGCAGCAGAAACGCGACCGCCCCCATCAGCACGTACACCGCGCGATGCACTTTCGGATCGGTATCTTCGGTGGCGAACGGAAACACGCTGGTCAGCCAGCCCTCGTTGAGCTTCGGATCGGCCGCCGCCTGCCGTTTCGCGATCGCATCCATTTCCGCGCGCGCCCGCGCCAGCGAGACGCCGGGCTTCAGCCGCGCTGCGACGAACAGTTCGCGCGCCGTATCGTCTTCCGGCTTGTTCCAAAGCCGCGACAGCGGAACCCACACGTCGGGCTTGAGCTGATCGCTGCCTTCGTAAGTGGAAGGCAGGTGGAACTCAACCGGCAGCACGCCGATCACGGTGTACGCAGTCCCGTCGAGCGACACGGTCTTTCCGAGCGCCCCCGGGTCGCGATGAAAGCGCGTCTCAAAATATCCGTCGCTCAAAACCATCACGCGGTCGCCGCCGGCGCGCTCTTCGCCCGCCGCGAACAGCCGGCCGAGGTGCGGGCCCACCCCCAGCATCGGGAAGAGGTTCACCGAGGCGAACCCGGCCCAGAGTTTTCGCGGATGTTCCCCGCCGGTTTCGTTCAACTGCCGCCCGCGAAACGCCGCCATATCCGCGAACACCGTGCTCTGGCGTTTCCACTCCTGGTAGTTTCCGCGCGCGACTTTCATGCGCGGCCCGATCGGCGGTGGCATGGCCGGAAACCGCTCCCACACGAACACCAGCCGGCCCGCGTCCCGGAAAGGCAGCGCCCTCAGAATCACGCCATCGAGCACACTGAAGATGGCGGCGTTTGCTCCGATCCCCAGCGCCAGCACCGCCACGCACATCAGCACGTACCCAGGGCTCCGCCGCAGTGCGTTCAGCGCATATCGCAAATCGTGAGCCGGCATGTGATGGTGCTCCAAGTTTTTGCCCGCTCCCTCACGGTCGCGGCTCTGTGCGGGCGGCTAAGTCTGGTACCGCTCCATGGTTCTCGGATTGTATCCCCAATGAAACTCCAGCTCATAGCCCATCGATTTCGCCAGCCCGTCCAGATCCGGGAACAGCGTCGCGTATGTGATATTCATGCGGTACAGTTCCCGCATACCCACCTCGCGCACGGCTTTCGTGAGGACGAACTTCGCCAGAATGTTCTCCTGGTCGGTATCCTCCAGGATTCTCTCGACCGGTATGTCGAGCACGCCCGGAACGGCGAACGTGCCGGATTGCGCGATCAGCCGCCGGTTCATCGTCTGCGGCTCGCCCATCCAGATGATTCGGTGGTGCCCGCGGATGTAATTCCGGTTGAAACTCCCCGGCGGCCGCGGATCCATGCGCGCCGGCTTGGGTGCCCGGCTGCTGTCGATGCGCGCCGGATTCATGGCCCACACCACGCCGTCGTCCACCGTCCGCTCCATCCCGAAAAACGCCGCCACGTAGGGCGACCAGGTGAAATCGAGCAGCCGGGTGGGCGCGCCGTGGTGCTGCATCAGCGCCATCCACTGGAAGTCGTCGTCGAGGGACGGCGGCTTATCCAGAAACTGGTGCGCCTTGCGTTTGAAGATGCGCAGGATCCGCGTTTCCTGCTCCGGCCACGCCTTGGGCGACACGCCGAAATTCATCAGGTACCGGGAAAGCGAGCTGTAGAGCGGCCACCGCTCGTCGCGCTCGCCGCGGAAGGCCCAATGCGAATACGGCGGCCGCGTGATCTTCTCGAGAAACGCTTCCCAGGATTCGATCCGGAACACCGGATAGGGATGCCGCCCGCGCTGCTTTTGTGCTGCCATTCACTAGCACGCTAGCACGTCTACCGAATTCCCGGAATCGCGCCGGGCCGGGATAAGATAGCGACAGGCACTTACGGAGAATGACTATGGAACGCAGAACTTTCCTCGGTCTGGCCGCCGCGGCGCTTTCGCCGAACCCGGTGCCGGCCGCCCCGAACGTCAAACTCGGGGTCGATCTCTTCAGCATCCGCTCGCAAGGCTGGTCGCCCATCGAATACCTGGATTACTGCGCGAAGTGGGGCGCCAAGGTCGTCCACTTCAGCGAGATCCGCTTCATCGGCAGCCTGGAAGAGCAGAACCTGAAGCAGGTGCGCGCGCATGCCGAGACGCTGGGCATCGAGATCGAAATCGGGATGCGCTCCATCTGCCCGACATCCACGATGTTCGACCCGAAGCAGGGGACCGCCGAAGAGCAGCTCACCCGCATGGTCGCCGCCGCCCAAACCGTCGGTTCGCACATCGTGAGGTGTGTGCTCGGCAGCTCCGCCGAGCGCACCGGCCCCATTCCGCTCGAGCAACACATCGAAAACACCGTCAAGGTGCTGCGCAGCGTGCGCTCGCGCGTGGTCGATGCCGGCCTGAAGGTGGCCATCGAGAACCACGCCGGAGACATGCAGGCCCGCGAGTTGAAGTCGCTGATCGAAGCCGCGGGCCGGGATTACGTGGGCGCCTGCCTGGATGCCGGCAACCCGCTCTGGACCATCGAGGATCCCCACCTCACGCTCGAAACCCTCGCGCCCTACGTGCTCACGAGCCACGTGCGCGACACGGCCTTATGGCTCGCGCCCGAAGGCGCCGCCGTGGCCTGGAGCCGCATGGGCGAAGGCAACATCGATATCGCCGGCTATATCCGCCGCTACATCGAGCTGTGCCCGGGCCGCGCGCTCTCGCTAGAAATCATCGTCACCGGCCCGCGCTACTTCAACTACCGCGACCCCAAGTTTTGGGACGGCTACCGCGCCACGCCCGCCTGGGAATTCGCCCGTTTTCTCACCATGGCCGAAAAGGGCCGGCCCAAGCCCGCACCGCCGCCACTCCGGGGCGAAGCCGCCAAAACCCGCGAGCGCGAAGACCTCGAAGCCAGCCTCACCTGGACCAAGGACTTCCTGGCCGCGGCAGGATAGGCCATCCCGGCCGGCCCCGGCGAGCGGGCCATTTCAATTACGGCGAAACTGTGCGGACTCGGAGCTGGTTCCGACAAAATAAGCGGGCCGCCGAAATCCAAACCGCTACTCACAAAATCTGCTCCAAATGTCACTCGGGATTCTCTGGGCTGCCTCAAAATGCTTGAAGCGCGTAGCCGGTTCCGGCGACGCCCACGTTACACGGTTCACCCGCGCTGCTTGCAATGCACAGGGCGGCCCGCCGAGGACCTATTGCCGAAGGCGCGAACAGAATCGTTACCGTGCAGCTTGCATTAGGCGCCAGGCTGAAAGGGCAGTCGTTGGTCTGCCTAAAGTCCGCCGGATCACCTCCCGCGATCGTCACGCGGCTGATCAGCAGAGGTGACGTACCTGTGCTACTGACGACAACAGACTTCGATGAGCTACTACCCAACGCTTGACCTCCGTATAGCAGTTGATTCGTGCTTATCGTGAGTTCACCCGATGCGATTCCCGTCCCCGTGAGCCCAATGGCAAGTGGTGAACCCGCGGCATTGCTCGCGACGGACAGGACACCCAGCCGGGCTCCCGTTGCCGAAGGTACGAACTGAATCGTTATTATGCACTGAGCGCTGGGAGCTAGACTGGCAGGGCAGTCATTGGTCTCTCTAAAGTCTTCTGGATTGGCACCATCAGCATATCTGCCATCGATCTCAATGCCGTTGACTGCCACGGCCTGAGTACCAATATTCATCAGTGTCACCTTCCGCGACGCCATGCCATTGAGAGTCTGTGCCCCAAAGCTCACCATCGAGCCGCTCAGCATCAGTGGGGAGCAGGCCCAACCGTTAAGCGCCACCGTGGCCGGAGAATCCGCCGAGCTACTCGCAATTAGTAAGGTCGCGGTGCTCCAGCCCAGCCGTGTCGGAGCGAACCTGACCGTAATCGTACAACCGGCGTTGGGCACTATACTGGATGGGCAGTTATCGGTCTCAGTAAATTCGTCCGAGTCAAATCCGGACATGGCAATGCCGGCAACTTGCAGAGGCGAATCGCCGGTGTTACTCAACCCAACGGTCAAGTCCTGACTCGTCCCTCCAACAGGCAGTTCGCTAAAGGTCAAGCGTGTACTGCTCAGGGCCGCCCTGGCAAATGCCGGCAGCCCTGTCCCCCTGAGGTTCACCACGCCCGGGGAGTCCACCGAATTACTTCCAATTGACAACGTAGCGGAACGGGGCCCTCCAGCGGTCGGCGAAAACTGTAGCGTCATCGTGCAACTTGCGTCAGCTGCGAGAATGTCGCCGCAGCTCGAACTGGTTGCAAAATCGGCTGCACTGGAGCCACTAACGACAACGTTGCTGATAATCAGGTTTGAGCCTCCGCCGTTTCGCACGGTTAAGGTCTGAGCAGTGATAGTTCCCACGGACACCATTCCGAGATTGACGGTATTCGAACTAATGATGAGCCGTGGTGCGCCTCTCGAAGCCCGGTCTCTTCCCGGGGCCGTCTCATAAGCGCCCACATCGTATGCAGAGCCGTAAGGCCGAGGATTTCCACCGAAATCCGAGGTGAGGTCCGAAATTGATGTGCCACGGTCAACCACCGGGCTTTGGGGTTGGGGATACAAGTCCAGCGCGTCCAGTTGATCTTCGGTAGTAAACGTTGGCGGTTCGTTACTGAAGAACGTACCGGGGCACGTCGGGAACACGACTTCTGTTGGATTGTGCGGAAACGCGTTCATGCCGCAGTACACATTGTTGAGGCGAGCGTTCGGATTATCGAGGAGGCTGCCGCTAAGCAGGTTATTGGACGAGAACGGGCCCGCCATTTCGGAATCGCCAGGTCGTTGATAGCCTCTCAATACGTTGTTCGCGAAGATCATTGTTGAGTCGTTGCACAGTGCCGCATTACTGTACGTTACGCTCAGCGTGTCCGTAGGCAAGAGGATTGGTTCGGAGGGATCCGCTATCAAAGTGGACGCGCCGGGCGTGTACCAATACTGACACGGTGAACCGTTGCAGTCCTGATCAATTCCGGTGCGCCCAACACGCTTGCCAAGCCCGTCGCCGGCCTGCGGTGAGACGTAGACAGAGCCAGACATCTTCATACTCTGGATTGGGAAAGCTGTGGTAAAACTTTTGCGTGAGCCATCTGGAGCTTGAGACGGAACGATGGAGCCGTCGGTCGAGCTGCGGCCGGAGGAAGTGAAAGTATCGGTGATGGTGGCGCACTGGATATCGAAGGCGGTGGGGTGATACGTCACCATGCTGTTATTTTCAAGTCGGGCTGAAGTCCCATTCTTGAATATCACTCCCACGGGACCTGAGGCGGGGCAAAAGTCTTTTTGGTAGCGGTTGTAGTTATCCGCCGTTACCCCGGCAACAGGTTGCGTTTGGCGTGCGCAATTGCCAACCACGAGGTTGTTTCGGATAATGGTGTTGGCGGCGCCGCCTGTCTTGATTTGCTGGCCACTGTTTCCATAGAACTGCGAGTTGGTTATGCTCAGCAACTTGCCGCTCTTCACATACGGCGCGTCCAGCCCGTCCCGTTGATTGTAGCGAACTATAGTGTTATCGATGATGATGTCGCCACTGAGATCAACGAAGCCGATGCCGTCCCCGTCGGCGTTGGCTCCTGCCTCGTCATAGCATCCCACAATCGCCGGGTCTGCCAGCGGGTACCGTTCTATGCAAGCTGACCACTCGATAATGGTGTTACGGATGGTCAACGGCCCCACGCTGAGTGCACCGTCACCGGGATCGAAATCCCAGCCAATGTTCCCGTTCCCTCTAAGACGTAGGTTCTCGGCTAATACATTGCCTCCGATGTTGCCGAAGATACCGGCTGTCGCCATCCCATGAATAAAGAGATTGCGCAGGGTGAGGTAACTGGTGCTTCGGTTGGTTTGCAGCGCTGCATAGGCGTCGTCGCTCTGGTAATTGACACAGCCGTAAGGCTCGCCCGGCACCGTGGCGGTGCGGCACTGCGCGGCGTCGGTGAACTCGAGGCACTCCACATCCACATGGTTAGTGTCCACCAGATTCAGCACGGTGCCGGCTCCGCCGCCGCCGCGCAATACCGGTTTTGAGCTACAGCCAGACTGCCATTCTTCACCGACGATGCGTGTGGGAGCGGCATCGGTACCCGCTGGAATGGGCGGATTGTAGCATCCGTGATTATTGTCACGGCAGCCTAGATAGTTCCACCACCCAGTGGCGTCCGGGGACTTATATCCCATGTGGTAGTCGCCGTTTCTGATAATGACCGTGTCACCGCCTGCGATCTTCCATTGGGGTATCTCAGAGGGTTGACTCGGCGGTGGATCAGTAGTCCACAAATAGAAAGGATTCTTGAAAGCGCAGGGCTGAGTTGTGCCCGTACCTGGATATGGTGCGTCTGTTTGTCCGGTACACTGCATTGCCGTGCCGCCGTCGGCACGCACGTACCAGGTTCCGGCACACATCGACAAAGGCGCAAGAAACAGGATCCAAAGGTGTCGCACTGTGTGATCTCCATTGATAGTTATCGGCTATTCATTTGCTTTGATCGGCGGTTAACGTACCTAATCGTCCCAGTAAACAATACTTAACGAGGCTCCGCCTCAGACCGACGAGGTGCATTTCCGTGGTGCGTGAGGATGCCGCATAATCCGAGAGATGGCCGCTATCAGGCGCCGATTAGGAATGAGAACGCCCTGCCGTTTGGGGAACCGCTCCCACTCGAGCGAGAAGTCGCCCGTCTCTCGGAAGTACTGCCTTTAACAGCCCCGTCCTGCAACGGTGGCCCGGGTGCGTCACAATAGAGAGATCCCGGAGGAATCCCTCGATGAATGCCGCTTCAGCTTCCTGGATTCAAGAGTGGCGGCCCAGAATCAGCAAGCGACTGGCCCGCCTTCAGGCTACCGCCCGCTCCCTCTCCGCCGACGACGTCAACAGTCTTCTCGCGGAGATCGATACCACTCTGCGAAAAATCGACGACGGGTCGTTTGGCCTGTGCGAGACGTGCCACGATCCGATCGAAGAAGACCGCCTCGAGGCCAATCCCCTGGTGCGGTTCTGCCTCGACCACCTCAGCGCCGAGCAGGCAAGAGCTCACGAACAGGACCTCGAATTGGCGACACAGATCCAGACCAGGCTCCTACCGGCAAGCGACATCCGCACCCGGGATTGGGAAGCGCATTACCGGTACGAACCATCGGGCGCGGTGGGCGGCGACTATTGTGAAATGATCGCCTCGGATGACGGCAAATCCCTGTTTTTCGCCGTGGGCGACGTCGCCGGCAAAGGCGTGGCGGCCTCTCTGCTGATGGCGCATCTCAGCGCGATCTTCCGGAGCCTGCTGTCCCTCGATCTGCCGCTCACGGAATTGATGTCCCGCGCGAATCGCCTGTTGTGCGAGGGGACTCCGGCCACCCACTATGCCACGCTGGTCGCCGGTTTCGCCACCGCGGATGGCGTGGACCTGTGTAACGCCGGACACTGCCGGCCCCTGCTCCTCGGCCGCGAGGGAACGGACCGGATCGAATCCGCCGCACTACCGCTGGGTCTCTTTTGCAGCGGGCACTACCCCATCAGGCACCTGCGGCTCAACCGTGGCGAGAGCCTGGTGCTGTACTCCGACGGCATTACGGAAGCGCAGGATCCATCCGGCGAGGCATACGAGGAAGACCGGCTCATTCAAACGCTGCAGGCCCACGCGGAATTCGACGCCAGCGCTCTCGCGGGCTCCGTTTTGCGGGATGTCGCCCGTTTCCGCGGCCGTCAGCCGCAACAGGACGACATAACCCTGCTCGTCATCCGCCGCCGCGCCTGAGTCCCCTGTGACCGCGTGCTGCCAGTGAGTCGGGAGAAATAAAGTGACCGATAGAGAACAGGCTGGATTGCGTGGCCCGGTGAAAGCGTGCGCGGTGGAAGCCGACTACGTGTACCCGGACCGTCGCCGGGCGATGCACACGATCACTACATTTTCAACCGTCGGAGACCTGCTGGAACAACGGCACCGAAATCCGGATGGCTCGGAGTGGTCGATCGTCTGCTCTTACGACAATCTTGGACGGATATCGCAAAAGGAGCGCCAAAGCCCCGAAGCCAAACAGGTGTTTTCCTATCGCTATGACGCGCTGGGGCGTCTGGAGCGCGTGGTGGAGCGGACCGACGGTACCGACCGGGTTTGTGAATCCTACCATTACGATCTCACCGGCAACAAGACGGCGACCGTTTACCCGGATCCGACCCTCCGCGACAAGGGCAACATCGGCGTCGATGTCGAAGCTGCGTTTGAGATTTCGGTAGAGGCGTCGTCGATTCTTACGATCTTCGATGAACAGGGCCGGCCGGTGAAGCGGGTATTCTACGATCCCAATGGCACGGTGGAGCGGCGCATCCTGATCCGTTACGATGCCGCCGGCCACCTGGTTGAAGAGGGCGAGCGTGAGGCGGATGGCAGCATCCGTGAGGATTTGCGTCACGTCTACCGCTACGACGCCGAAGGAAGATTGATCGAAAAGATCATGTACCTGTACGCATTCGGAACCCACCGGAAGATGTTCGTCTACAACCAGCACGGTGACGTTGTCGAAGAGGGGCACCAACGCACGGCGGGCATCGTCGATCCAGGCGGCGGTGGGGATTGGAACGTCCGGTATCGTTACCGGTACGACAGTCGCGGGAATTGGATCGAGCGAGTCGCGGAGACCGTGCTTCCGACCGGCGAGCAGAGGATGAGCATGGTCGAGCGCCGTCGCATCGATTACTACTGACGGGAGCACCCTGTCGGAATTGACGCGGCCCTTACGCCACGCTCGCGGGCTCCGTCTCGAACCGCAGATCTCCCACTTCGCGGTCCGCATCCACCACCACGGTTTGCCCGTCCTTGATGCGGCCCGAGATCAGCAGCCTCCCCAGCGGCGTTTCGATCTTCTTCTGGATCGCCCGCTTCAGCGGCCGCGCGCCGTAGTGCGGGTCGTAACCCGTCCGCACCAGGTTTGAGCGCGCCGCGGCAGTCATCTGCAAAGTGATGTGCCGCTCCGCCAGCCTTTGACGCAGCCGCTCCATCTGGATATCCACGATCTGCTTCAAATCCTCCTCGCTCAGGGCGTGGAATACGATGATTTCGTCCACCCGGTTCAGGAACTCAGGCCGAAAGTGCTGGCGCATTTCTTCGAGCACGGTCTCCTTCATCCGCTCGAAGCCGTCGCTATCTTGAGTCCCCCGGTACTCGAGAATCCGGGAGCTTCCGATATTCGAAGTCATGATCACGATGGTGTTTTTGAAATCCACCGTGCGCCCCTGGCCGTCGGTGAGCCGCCCGTCGTCCAGAATCTGCAGCATCACGTTGAACACGTCGTGGTGGGCCTTCTCGATCTCATCGAACAGCACCACCGAGTACGGCCGCCGGCGCACCGCTTCGGTGAGCTGCCCGCCCTCTTCGTAGCCCACATATCCGGGAGGCGCCCCCACCAGCCGCGCCACCGTGTGCTTCTCCTGGTACTCCGACATGTCGATGCGGATCATGGCGTGTTCGTCATCGAACAGAAACTCCGCCAGCGCGCGCGCCAGTTCCGTCTTGCCGACGCCCGTCGGCCCCAGAAAGATGAAGCTGCCGACCGGACGGTTCGGGTCTTTCAACCCCGATCTGGCGCGGATCACGGCCTCCGACACCGCGGTCACCGCCTCGTCCTGGCCGATCACGCGCTTGTGCAGTTCTTCCTCCAGATGCAGGAGTTTCTGCATTTCGCCTTCGAGCAGGCGGGTGACCGGCACCCCCGTCCAGCGGCTCACGACTTCGGCGATATCTTCTTCGTCCACCTCCTCCTTGATCAGCCGCGGCCCGGATTTCTGTTTCGAGATCTGCTCTTCCGCCTGCCTCGACTCGCGCTCCAGCGCCGTCAGCCGCCCGTACTTGAGTTCCGCCGCGCGGTTTAAATCGTACTGCCGCTCGGCCCTTTCGATTTCCGCCTTGGTCTGCTCCACCTGTTCGCGAAGCTGGCGCAGCCGTTCCACGCCCTGCTTTTCCGCCTGCCACCGGGCGGTCAGGGCGTCCAGCTCGGCTTTCAGGTCGGCCAGTTCCTTTTCGAGCTTCGCCAGCCGGTCTTTCGAGGCGGGGTCGCTCTCCTTGCGCAGGGCCTCGCGTTCGATTTCGAGCTGCATCATACGCCGCCGGGCTTCGTCCATTTCCGCGGGCATGGAATCGATTTCGGTGCGCAGCCGGGCTGCCGCCTCGTCCACCAGGTCGATGGCTTTATCCGGCAGGAAGCGGTCGGTGATGTACCGGTTCGACAGCACCGCCGCCGCCACCAGCGCGGCGTCTTTGATCCGCACCCCGTGGTGCACTTCGTATCTTTCTTTGAGCCCGCGCAGGATCGAGATGGTGTCTTCCACCGAAGGCTGGTCCACCACCACCGGCTGAAAGCGCCGCTCGAGCGCCGCGTCTTTCTCGATGTGTTTGCGATATTCGTCGAGCGTGGTGGCGCCGATGCAGTGCAGCTCACCCCGCGCCAGCATGGGCTTCAGCAGGTTGCCCGCGTCCATCGCGCCCTCGGCCTTCCCGGCGCCCACCACGGTGTGCAGCTCGTCAATGAACAGGATGATTTCGCCGGCCGAATCCTGCACTTCCTTCAGCACCGCTTTCAGCCGCTCTTCGAATTCGCCGCGATACTTGGCGCCGGCGATCAGGGCTCCCATATCGAGCGCCACGATGCGCCGGTTCTTGAGCCCCTCCGGCACATCCCCGCGCACAATCCGCAGCGCCAGCCCTTCCACAATCGCGGTCTTCCCCACGCCCGGCTCCCCGATCAGTACCGGGTTGTTCTTCGTGCGCCGGGAAAGCACCTGAATCACCCGCCGGATCTCTTCATCACGCCCGATCACCGGGTCGAGCTTGTTCTGCGACGCCAGCTTCGTCAGGTCCCGGCCGTACTTTTCGAGCGCCTCGTAGGTCCCTTCCGGATTCTGCGACGTCACGCGCTGGCTACCGCGCACTTCCCGGAGCGCCTGCATCAGCCGTTCGCGCGTCAGGCCAAACTCTTTCAGCAGCCGGCCCGACGCACCCTGGTCGTCGAGTGCCGCCAGCAGCACGTGCTCCACCGAGACGTATTCGTCCTTGAGCTTTTGCGCTTCATCCTCGGCGGCGGACAGAAGCCGGTTCAGGCGTGCCGTCACGTACACCTGGTCGGGGGCTCCGCCGGGACCCGAGACCTTCGGCATGCGCTCGATCTCGCTTTCGATGCGCCGCTCGAGGCTCTCGATCGGGACGCCGGCCTTCGCCAGAATCGAAGCCGCCAGCCCGCCCTCCTGTTCGAGCAGAGCTGCCAGTAAATGTTCGACATCGATCTGCTGGTTTCCATAGCGCACCGCTTTGGATTGGGCAGACCGGATCGCTTCCTGTAGCTTCTCGGTGAAACGATTGATGTCCATAACTAATGATTATTGATGGAAACGCCGATGAAAGGGATGTCTATTTCGCCCGCCGGAGCCGTCTCTGGGTGCGCGATCTGATGCTTTTCGTGCTCACAGCGGGTGTGAAACCACGATAGGGCCGAATGCATCTAGCTTGTTCGGGGGAGTGTTTCAGGTCTATGAGGGCGATACGGACCCGGTGGTCGCGGATTACCGGGTATTGGTGTTTTGTCATGCACGACGATGTAACGTGGCCGATTCACGGGCAGTATCGTTGCCCGAAGTGCCGCCGCATCTATCGCGTGCCGTGGAAATGAAGTTTCAGGCGTTGCTCATGCGGATGAGCTGCTCCGCGTTCTTGAGCGCCTCCGGCGTCAGTTTTTGTCCCGAAAGCATCCGGCCGATTTCGCGGGTTCGATCCGCGCTGTTCAGTTCCTCGATGGCCGCAACCGTGCGCCCCTTCGATTCCTGCTTCTCGACCCGGTAGTGATGGTCCGCAAACGAAGCGATCTGCGGTAAGTGCGTTACGCACAATACCTGGTTTGCCGCCGAGAGCTTTTTCAACCGCCGGCCGATTCCTTCCGCCGCGCTGCCTCCCACCCCGGTATCCACTTCATCGAACACCAGCGTGCGAAGGGCGCCCGTCCTTGGCGCCGCCAGACAGGTTTTCAACGCCAGCGCGAGCCGCGAAATCTCTCCGCCGGATGCCACCTTTTCGAGTGGCCGCGGCGTTTCCCCGAGGTTCGCCGAGACCAGGAACTCCACCCGGTCGGCACCGCTCTGGGACCAACTGGCCGGCGCAATCTCCACGCGGAACACGGTGCGCTCCATGGCCAACTGCGCCAGTTCCGCCTCCACCCGCTTCTCGAATTTCCGCGCCGCCGCCCGCCGCTTCTCGGTGAGTTCGCCCGCGACTTTGACGAATTCGGCTGCCAGCTTCTTTTGGGCCGCCCGCAACTCTTCTATCCTTTCGCCGGCGTGCTCCACCGCGGCGATCTGCCGCCGCACCACTTCGAGAAAAGCCAGCACCTCGGCAATCGATTGTCCGTACTTGCGCTTCAACCGGTCGATGGCCGCCAGCCGCGTCTCGACTTCTTCCAGGCGCCCCGGGTTGGCTTCCAGCCGCGAAAGGTAATCGCGCAGACTGTAGGAAACTTCCTGCAGGCTCAGATCGGCCGTTTTCAGGTGTTCCCGCAGCCCTTCGAGTGAAGAATCGATCCGGCACAACTCCTCCACCCGCTTGGCGGTCGCCCGCGTCTGGCTGAGCGCCGATTCGGGGGAATCGTAGACCGCCGCGTAGGCGGTAGCGGCTGCCTCTTCCAGCCGCTGTACGTTCTGTAGCACCCGCCGCTCGTTTTCGAGGGTCGCGTCTTCTTCCGGATCGAGCCCGGCGCTCTCGATCTCCTTCCGTTGGAACGACCACAAGTCGAGCAGCCGCAGCTTCTCCTGTTCGGAACGTTCCAGATCTTCCAGTTCCGCCGCAACCGCCCGCCAGGCCGAATAGATGGTTGCGACGCGGCCAAGCAACTCGCCCGAAGCCGCGAAGTTATCCAGCATCTCGCGCTGCGCTTCGGCCGCAAACAGCAGTTGCTGGTCGTGTTGTCCGTGGATATCCGCCAGATGCGGCGCCAGTTCCCGCAGCAGCGAAGCTGCCACCGGCCGGCTGCCCAGAAATGCCCGCGACTTGCCCCCCGCCAGGATCTCGCGCTCGATCAGCAGTTCGCCGTCTTCCAATTCGAGACCCGCCGGATCGAGCAGTTTTCCCACCGCGGCCGTGTCGCGAACGTCGAAAATGCCGGCCACGCGCGCCCGGGCTTCCCCGCTGCGGATCATCTCCGCCGAAGCCCGCCCTCCCAGCAGCAGGCCGAGCGCGTCCACCACGATCGATTTTCCGCTTCCGGTCTCTCCGGTCAGCAGGTTCAGCCCCGCATGGAAGCGAACCCGCAGCCTTTCGACCACCGCGTAGTTTTCAACTACCAGCTCGAGCAGCATTCGCCCGATTATAGCTTCAGTAAAGGAACCGGGGCTTCCCGGCCTGCCGCCTTATCCGGGCGATGCCCGGCTGGACAGGCCAGGATGCCTATCCTACCTTAAAATTTGAACTCCGCCCGCACCACTTCGTCATCCAGGCTGTGCTTCAGGCTGAATCCCAGCTTTTCGCAAATCCGCATGACGCCGCGATTATCCGGCAGAATGTCCGCCGTCAGGCGTTCCAACTTCTCATCGGCCCCCACCACCAGCAGCCGCGCCAGCAGTTCTTTGCCTAAACCGCGGCCCTGCCAGTTATCGCTGACCAGTACCGCCACTTCCGCTTCGCGGGTGCCGTGGATCTTCGACATGCGCCCCACCCCGATGATCTCGTGGTCCGCCGTCTGCGCCACCAGCGCCATCTCCCGGTCGTAATCGATGAAGCAGATGCGCGTCAGCCGCTCGTGCGTGGTGCGCTGTTCCAGGTTCATCAAATGGAAGTAGCGCAAATAGACGCTCCGCTCCGACAGGGTCTCGTGGAATTTCACCATGGACGGCTCGTCTTCCGGACGAATCGGCCGGATGGTTACCGGAGTTTCGTCCTTCATCTTCCACGATGACAGGTAGCGTGCCGGATACGGGCGAATCGCGGTCTTCGGAATCTGCTCGAGCGTTACATCCGGGCCGTGTACCACCACGCGCGCATCGAGCGCGATCAGGCCGTCCGGCGAAGCCAGCAGCGGGTTGATGTCGATTTCCTTGATCCACCGCTGCTCCGCTACCAGCGCGCTGAACCGTACCATCAGCAGTTCGAGAGCCGCCAGATCCACCGGCCGGCGTCCGCGAACGCCTTTCAGCGCCTTATAGATCTTGGTCTGCTCCATCATGCGGCGCGCCAGCGTCGAATTCAGCGGCGGCAGTGCCAGCGCCCGGTCTTTGAACACCTCCACCAGTTGCCCGCCGGTTCCAAACAGCAGCACCGGGCCGAACTGCGGGTCAAGACTTGAACCGATGATCAGCTCGTAGGCGTCCTTGAGCTTGATCATGGGCTGCACGGTGACACCCTGGAAATGTTCGGCGCCCACTTTCTGCGTCACCGATTCCTGAATGCTCCGGAATGCGCGATCCACGGCCTCGGCGCTGCCCAGGTTCAACTGCACACCGCCCACGTCCGTTTTGTGCGTGATGGTTTCCGAGTAGATCTTCAGCACGACCGGGAAGCCCATCTCTTCGGCGGCTTTCACCGCTTCCGCCGAGGTCGCCGCAATCACCGTCTTGGCTACCGGAACGCCGTAAGCCGCCAGCACTTCCTTGGACTCGAATTCCGTCAGGATCGTGCGGTTCTCGCCACGCGCTTTCTGAATGATGGTTTCCACCAGCGGGCGATTGGGCGCCCAATCCGCCGAATCCTGCGGCACCGCCGGCGTCTCGTAGAGCGATCGCAGGTTGTAGCTGTACCGCCACATGTAGTTGAAGGCGCGCGCCGCCGTGTCGGGATACGGGAAGGTGGGGATATTCGCCCGGTTCAAAATTTCCTCGCCCGCAGCCACGTCCACCCCGCCCATCCAACTGGCGATCACCGGCTTGCCTTCCTGCTTGGCGAGCGGCTTCAACTGTTCGGCGATCAGGGTCGGATCCGTCATTGCCTGGGGCGTCAGGATCACCAGCATGCCGTCGCTGTGTGGGTCTTTTGCCGCAATTTCGAGTGCCTTTGCGTACCGCTCCGGAGAGGCATCCCCAATGATATCCACCGGGTTGTTGTGGCTCCAGGTCGGCGGCAGCACGGCATTGTAAGCTTCCATGGTTTCCGGGGTGAGCTCGGCCAGTTCGCCGCCTCCCATAATCAATGCGTCGGTGGCCAGAACTCCCGGGCCGCCGGCATTGGTCACGATCGTCAGGCGCGGTCCCCTGGGGCTCGGCTGTTTCGACAGCACCTCGGCCATGTAGAACAGGTCCGCGATGTTGTTCACGCGCAAAACACCCGACCGCCGGAAGGCCGCTTCCAGCACCTCGTCGCTGCCCGTGAGCGAACCGGTGTGGGACGCGGCGGCCTTGGCCGCGGCGGCGCTGCGGCCCGGCTTGATCACGATAATCGGCTTATTGAGCGCCACTTCGCGGGCTGCGGACAGAAACCCGCGCGCATCCCCGATGCTCTCCATGTAAATCACGATCGAACGCGTCTTCGGGTCATTTCCCAGGTGGTAGATGAGATCGCCCCAGCCCACGTCCACCATCGAACCCACTGAGACGAATGCGCTGAAGCCCACCATCTCCTTCAGGCTCCAGTCGAGGACCGCCGTGCAGAGCGCGCCGGACTGGCTGATGAAACCCACCGATCCGGGGCGCGCGATGGTCGTCGCGAACGTCGCGTTCATGCCCGAAAGCGGGCTCATCACGCCCAGGCAGTTCGGGCCGATCACCCGGATGTTGGCTTTTTGCGCCTGCTCCAGCAACTGCCGTTCGAGCGCCGCCCCTTCCGGTCCGACCTCCTTGAACCCGGCCGAGATCACGATCGCCCCACGAACCCCGTTTTCCCCGCATTCCTTGATGATTCCGGGGATGGAGGGCGGCGGCGTCACCACCACGGCCAGATCCACGTCCTCCGGAATTGCCGATATCGACGGATACGCCTTCACGCCCAGAACGCTGGGCCGTTTCGGGTTGACCGGATAGACCGTGCCCCCGAACGGGCTGGTCACAAGGTTCCAGAGCAGGGTGCGGCCGACGGTGCCTGGATTCTCCGTGGCGCCGATGACGGCCACGGTCTTGGGCGAGAAAAATACATCGAGCGGCTGGTTTCGCTGGTGGTGAAATCGTTTTTTCAATGATTTAGTTACTTGCATGATAGTCGGTGTCCGCCTTTGGTCCGAACGCGGCCTCATTCAGGGCATCCACCACGTCGCGGACGTCAAGTCCGTTCTTGCGTGCCACCGTCTCGATATCGCAGTCATCGCAAGCGGCCCGGTAACGCAGGCCGTCGAATACAGGAATGGTTTCAGGATGACGTTGCTTCACATCACGGATGATCATGTCACGGCGGATGAGCTGATCGAAACGAAACATAGGCTTGCCTTAGAACCTAAGGCTTGGTGCACCCTGGTGGCCAAAACCTAGCCCTTTATTTTCAATCGCTCAGAAGTGGCCGAAGAAAGGGAAGTGGGTGAAATGCCCCAACCAGGGAGGCGATCTCACTGAGCCGAGATCGAAACGCGTATGCGCAGGAAAAGGTTCTGAATTCCCAGCAGATCGAGTGGCGCTTCGAGGATGGCTCCCGGCTTGACTCCGGCGGGCACCTCCACCTGCATTTCCCTTAGTTCTTCCAGCCTCCCCGAACCGCCGCACCGTGCGCAGCGGAACGGTAGGGCGGATCCGGAGCCGCCGCATTCCGCGCACGTCCGGAACAGCGGAACTCCTACCGGGATCGTGCAACCCGCGAAGGCCTCGAGCGGTGTCAGAACCACATCCAGCGTAAGGCTTTCCGCGTGTTCCGCCTTGGGTACGCGAGCGCCGGTGAAATTTCGGAGGAGCCGGTCGCGGAATTCCTGGAAAGAAGGCCTGGTATCCTCCGGCTGGCCAAACAGCGACGGCGTCCCGGGCACGATCGGCTCTGCGGCAGGGGCCGCGGGCGCTCGAATTTCGCTCTCCTGGTCATAACTGAGCCGGCGCCCCGGGTCCGAAAGGAACCCGTACGCTTCGCGGATTTCGTGAAAGGCCGTTTCCGACCGCTGCAAGTCCCTGGCGAGGCCCTGATAGGCGGCTCGAATCCCGGCCGCCGACTCGTGCGGGGAAACACCCAGGACGAGGTAATAGTCCCTGTGCCGCATACGATTGTGCTCCTCGGCTTGACGCCTTCTCAATCCGCACGCAGGCTACCAACCTGCGTTTCCGCACAGCGCCGCCCTAGGGAGTTTTCCCGGATTCAGGCCCGCTACTTTCATTTGTGGAGAAACCCTGGCGCCGGGAGGAACCGGGCCGTGCGGCCGGCGCGGCGGCACGGCCCGAAGGTCCTAATCCGGAATCACCAATTCCTGGCCGGGTGTGATCGTATTTGGATCCCGCAGCACGTCACGATTGGCGTTGAAGATCTTCGTGAACTGGTTGGCATCTCCGTAGAATTCGCGGCTGATCTTCGAGAGCGTGTCTCCCGACTTGACCGTGTAGCGCCGCTGGTTCTGCCCGCCGCTGACGGATGCCCCGGCGGTCATGGTCGCCGCCGGCGCCTGCTGCGGCGCGCTGATATCGCAGTTCAGGTCGGAGTAGCTCGCATCGATCAGTTTGATCTGATCCCAGATTCGGTTTTTGGCGTCCGCCGAGGGCGCCACGCCCCGGATCAACAGTTTGTTGCCCTCCATATTCACGTTTTGGACTTTGACCTGAAGCTGCTGCATCAGGTTGAGGACCGGTTGATACTTCTGTTTGATTCGATCGAAATCCTGCGCCATTGCGCCCTCCTTGAACCCTCGATTCCGCCGGCTCGCGAGTGGGCCGGCTACCATCGAAGCCCGATGACCGGGCGGGCGGTGCGATCCAATTTTTGGCACTCGCGCACCTCTCCACGCGGGCGAAAAGTGCTCCGCCGCACCTGCCGGGAAGCTTGGACCTGAGTGGCAGTAACCGGTGGCGATCTACACTATTCCGTAGTGACCCGGCCCGAACCCCTCCAGCGCGACGAGCCCCTCGACTGGTCCCCCGGGACCGGCGCCCGCGTGTGGGACATGTTCCGCGCCGCCATCGACGGCGACCTGCGGACCATAAGCGAACTGCTTCGCCGCGACTCGTCGCTCGTGCGCTGCCAGTTTAATTACCGCACCCCGCTGCACTTCGCCGTGCGCGAGAACCGGTTCGACGTGGCTCAATTCCTCCTGATTCATGGCGCCGACCCATTCACCCTGCCTGTCCCCGATACTCTTCTCGAGATTGCCCGCGACCGCGGATACGGCGAAATGGAGGACCTCCTTGAGACTTCGCTCGCCAGATACTGTAATGCCTCCCCCAAAGGCGACGCCGTCGCAGCCGCTATTCGGGAACGCAACAGCGGGCGCGTTCGCACCCTGCTCGACGCCTCCCCCGATCTCCTGCACACGGGCGACGGGCGATCCAATCAGCCCATCCACTGGGCCGTCATGACCCGCCAGATCGATATCATCGACCATATCCTTTCACGAGGCGCCGACATCCACGCGCGGCGCTTTGACGGCGCCCGCCCCATCCACCTCACGAACGGCGATTACTATTACCGGGGCTGGCGCGATGCACCGAAAGACGCCGCCACACCGGAAGCCGTTCTTGGGCATCTGCTCGCGCGCGGCGCGACCCTGGATATCTACACCGCCGCTCACAGGGGCGACCTGGATTGCGTCCGTTACTGGCTCGATCGCGACCCCTCGCTCGCTAACCGCTGCTCCGATTACGTCACTTACTATCCCGGCTCCGGTTCTCCGCTGCGCAACGCAGCCGCAGGCGAGCATATCGAAATCGTCAAGCTCCTGCTCTCGCGCGGCGCCGACCCCAACCTGCGCGAGGAAGGCATCGCTCCGCATGGAGCCGCCCTCCACGCCGCCGTCTCCGCCGGGCACTTCGAGATCGCGAAACTCCTGCTCGAAAAGGGCGCCAACCCGAATGCCGAAATGGAAAGCTCCGCGGATTGCCTGAGCTTTGCCATCCTCAACTCCGACGATCGGATGATCGAGTTGCTGGCCTCTTACGGCGCCGCGCGGCCGGTAGCCATGCTGGCCTACTATGGCGATGTCCGCACCGCCGCCGCTGTCTTCGCCGCCAACCCCGCGCTGGCCGATGACCCCGAAGCCCTCGCCGGCGCTGTTGAACAGGGCCATCGTTCTTTCGCCGGTTTGATGCTGCGGTATCAACCCGATCTCGCCCGCCGCTTCGTCCTGCACGGCGCTCCGAGCCGGGAACTGAATGAATTCCTCTTCGCGCACGGCATGAACCCGAACCAGAGCGATTGGCTTGGCGCCGTCCCCCTGCACCGCCTGGCACGCAAGAACGATGCGGAAACCGCCGCTCTCTTTATTGCCCACGGGGCCGACCTTCACGCGCGCGATGAAGAACTCTGCTCCACGCCGCTCGGCTGGGCCGCCAGATTCGGCAGCCTTGCCGTGGCCGAACTCCTGCTCGACCGCGGCGCCAGGCCCAATCTCCCTGACGACCCTCCCTGGGCCACCCCGCTCGCCTGGGCTACCCGCCGCGGCCACCCTGAGATCGCGGAACTGCTCAGGCGCCGCGGCGCCGCGGCTTGACCGGATGTGCTCCAATAGGCTCATGAACGGTGCAGGAGCTGCTCTCCGCCGGCACGTGTTCTTCCTGCTCGGCGTTTTCACGATGGGCCTGTTCTTTGTAGTGGCCGGACTCAACGACACCGGCGCGCTCGCCGCCGTCATGCGCGTGCTGATCGTACCCATGTACCTGGTCTGGATGCTACTGACCATGCTGCTGGTGGCGATCTTCGGGCCGTCCGGCGTACCCCGGCCGTTCGCGGAAGTGATGTCGGTAATCAGCTTCGCAGCGGGGCTCGCGCCCTACGCGCTTGCGGACTATCTTCTCAGCCGGTGGCGCCGCCCTACGGATGGGTAAACTCGCTCGCGTGGGGGATCAGTTCGAAGTACGCGCTGCCGGGCAGGTCCGTGCGCCAGTGGCCCGTCCATCGCGCGTATCCGCATGCTCCCGAGAAGAGCAGCACCGCGCCTGCCGCCACTGCCCAGGCCGGCACCCTTCGCCTCCCGGGACCGGCCAGAACCAGCGCCCCCGATGAGGGGCACTCGGCTACACATTCGAGGCAGCCCGTGCACTCGGCCGACCGGATCGTCACCAGCCGGTCCACCGGCAGCGCCGAAGGGCAGGCTTTGGCGCACCGGGCGCAATCGATGCAGGCCGATTCTTCACGGCGGATGCGCACCGGGCTGGCGAGCGATGCCAGGCCCATCAAAGCGCCGTAGGGGCACAGGTAGCGGCACCAGAAATTCTGCACGAACACCGAGGCCAATACCAGCCCCGCCACTACCATGCCGCCCGCCAGCCCCAGGTCGCGGAAGAAATTCAGCATCTTGACGTCGTCCACCATGCCATACGGCCCTTCGAGGAAGGCGTGAATCGCCGCTACCGGCATCGACACCACCGCGAAAAGGAATAAGCCGAGCAGCACGTATTTCAGGCTGCGCAGTACCAGGTCCACGCGCCGCGGCAGCCGGAAGTTCCTGCCGAAAGTCTGCCGCCCCAGGCGCCACAGGTATTCCGATACCGTGCCGACCGGGCAAAGCCACCCGCAAAAGCTTTTGCGCAACAGCCAGGAAGCCGCCAGGAACGCCAGCAGCAGAAACATTCCGGCCGGATGCAGCCGCGGCAACTGTCCCGTCAGCAGCAGCACCTTTAGGTTCATCAGGGACGCAATCGGCAGCCAGCCCTCGACGCCCGGCGGCCGGCTGGCCCATACCGAGCGCCCGCCCGTTTCATAAAACCGCACGAACAGATAGAACTGGACGCCGATCCAGACGTTCAGCGCCAGGAAAGCCAGTTGTACGGCGTGCCGCAGCGCCTGCGAGCGGTCCGGACCGGTGCGTTTGCGCAGTGTTTTCCGGGGCGGTGCGGCTAGGGCGGCCATGCTGGATACCTCTAAGCTCAGCGTAAGGGCTTGATTCGAGTGCGGCTGTGACTCCGGTCACTGCGCCGGAGCGCGCCTCGTTTTCTTCCAGATGGCGAGCAGCGACTCCTGCTCCTGGCGGGTCAACGGCGCCGGACTGGGGCTGGGCTGGTCTTCCAGGCAGCGGTTATGCAGATAGCAGTCGAGCTTCTGCCGCATGGCCAGCCGCCCGCGGTGCAGGCGCGTCTTCACCACATCGTGGCTCAGGTCGAGAATCTGGGCCACGTCGTCGGTAGACAACTCCTCGATATCGCGCAACAGCACCACCGCCCGAAACGTGACCGGCAGTTCGGCAATCGCCCGATCGACCACCGCCCGAAGCTCCGAACTCAGATACTCGGCTTCCGGCGCCGGTTCCTCGCCGCGGATCTCCGCACCTGGCGGCATCTCGTCGATCGAAACTTCCTGGGATGGCGCGAAGACGCTCCGCCGGCGCTGCATCAGGCAGGCATTCTTGGCGACCCGGAAGATCCACGCCCGCACCTTTTCCGGGTCTCGCAACTGATCGATATTTTCGAAGGCCTTCAGTAGCGTCTCCTGCGCCACCTCTTCGGCATCTTCCGGCCGCCCGCACATCAGCCAGCTGTAATGGAAGATCTTCGAACGGAAGTGTTCGACGAATCGCTCGAACGCCTCGGATTCGCCCGCAATGACGGCGCGCGCCAGTTCGGTCTCGGCCTGTCGATCCAGATTACGATGATCCAAACCTTGATTGTATCCGGTCGACCGCATCTGTCGTTTGGGGGCTCTGCCCCCTCGCTACCGCTTCGCCGGGCGCGGATACGCCCCCGCGGGCATCGGTGCCGCCTTGTTGGCCTGCTCCGCCGCGTATGCCTGCCGGACCGGCTCCGGAAACTCCGGGATCACCGCCGCGACCCTGGCCTCGATCTCCGCGACCACCTTCGGGTTTTCCTCGGCCACGTCGTAGCTCTCGTCCGGATCGGTCGCCAGATCGTACAACTCGGGCTTCGGCAACAGGTAACTGCGCCGGCCCTCCGGAGGAGCAGGCGTGTATGCCGCAGTGTTGTGGCGCGCAATGTGCAGCTTCCAGTTCATCCAGCGGGCGCACTGCAGGTCCCAATTGTCGAAGTACAGCAGAGGCGGCCTCTCGATCGACCGGCGGGTACCGTCGAGCAGAGGCCAGATGTCGATCCCGTCCAGCGATTTTTTCGGCAGCGGCGCGCCACACAGGCGGGCCACCGTGGGGAAGACGTCCATCAGAGAAATCAGCGCGTCCGACGTGCGCCCCGCCGGAATCCGCCCATTCCATCGGGCAATGAACGGCTCGCGCACGCCGCCCTCATAAGTCGTGTTCTTGCGGCCGCGAAGTTTTCCCGGGCTACCCAGATACCAGGGGCCGTTGTCGCTCGAAAACAGAACCAGCGTGTTCTCCTCCAGGCCATGCTGCTTGAGCGAACCCAGGACTTCGCCGACGCTCCAGTCGATCTCCTCGACCGCATCGCCGTACAGCCCCTCCGCCGACTTCCCCCGGAAGCGCGGAGACGCCCCCAGCGGAATGTGCGGATAGGTGTGCGGCATATACAGAAAGAAAGGCGAGCCAGCCGAGCGCGCGATGAATCGGGTGGCCTCGCCGGTGTAGCGACTGGTCAGCGTGTCCAGGTTGGCCGATTGCTCGATTACCTCGGTGTTGTGCATCAGCACCCGCGGATTCATGTCGTTGCTGTACGGAATGCCGAAGTACTCGTCGAATCCGCGGCTGGTCGGCAGATACGGCACCGGCCGGCCCAGGTGCCACTTCCCGATGCACATGGTCTTGTACTGGCGTGTTTTCAGCGCGCCGGCGAGCGTGGTTTCGTCCAGGTTCAGCCCTCCCGGATCCTCCGGGAAAAGCACCCGTGGCACCCCCACCCGTGTCGGATACCGGCCGGTCAGCAGCCCCGCGCGCGACGGCGAGCAGACCGGGTCTGCCGCCGTGCAATTGGTGAAGCGAACGCCTTCGCCCGCCAGCCGGTCGATATTCGGGGTGCGGATCCTGGAGCCGTAGCATCCCAGGTCGCCATAGCCCAGATCGTCGCAGAAGATCAACACCACGTTGGGAGCCGGAGCGGCCGCGCGCAGCGCCTGCGCTCCCGCCGCTGCCGCGGTCGAAAATAAAAATTCGCGCCTGTTCATAGAAATGGCCCGCATCCATCATACCGATCCGCCCTACACTATGGGAGTCATCATGAAACTGCTGCTGCTGTGGGCGCTGGCCGCGGCGGCCTTTGCCCAGGATGCCCGTGTCATCCTGCTGGGCACGGGAACGCCGAACCCCGACCCGCGCCACAGCGGACCCGCGGTCGCCGTGGTCTCGGGCGACAGCGTCTATATCGTGGATTGCGGCCCGGGAGTGGTGCGCCGGGCGGCGCAAGCCGGGATCCGTATGGACCAGTTGACCCGCGCGTTCGTCACCCACCTGCATTCCGACCACACCACCGGACTGCCCGACCTGATCTTCACCCCGGCGGTCACCGGACGCCGCGAGCCGTTCGAGATATACGGTCCGCCCGGCCTGAACGCCATGGTCCGGAACGTCCTGGCCGCCTGGAAGGAAGACATGGATATCCGGCTCAACGGCCTGGAACACGGAATCAAAGAGGCCTACGTGGTCGATGCGCACGACGTCCGGTCCGGAGAGGTCTACCGGGACGCTCAGGTGCGGGTCTCGGCAATTCCGGTTTCCCACGGTTCCTGGAAGTACGCGTATGCCTACCGCTTCGAGGCCGGGGGCAAGGTGATCGTCATCTCGGGCGACACCACGCCCAACCTCCGCCTGGCCGAAGCCGCCCGCGGCTGCGACATTCTGGTCCACGAAGTCTATTCGCAGAAGGGCTGGGAGGCACGCACGCCCGAATGGCGCCGCTACCACGCCGCGTTTCACACGTCCGCAGTGGAATTGGGCAAACTCGCCGCGAGCATACAGCCCGGCAAGTTGGTTCTCTATCACGAACTGCCCATGGGCCAGCCGCCCGGGGAACTGATTTCCGAAGTCCGCGAGAACTTCCGCGGCACCGTCATTTACGGCAAAGATCTACAGGTGATCCGGTAGCATAGACCCCCCGGGCCGCCCACAATACCTATGCTGCTGTTTTCCCGTACTCCCGAGGCAGCAGCAGCGTCAGTGCGTCCGGCACGATCCGCACTTCCGCCGGCAGATGCCCGGCGTATTCGCCATCGACCTGCACATAGACCCGGCGGTCCTCCGGCGCCTCGAGCGTCACCGACTCCGCTCGCAGCACCGTCACTCCCCTCATGCCGGAGAGCCGGTTGAGCGCCATACCCGCGAAATACTTCACGTAGGGCACCGAAGAGCGCCCCTCGAACAGCACGACTTCGAAACAGTCTTCGCGCAGCGTCACGCTCGGCGCGATCTGGAAATCCCCGCCGTAGTTCCGGACCCGGCTCAAGAGGGCAAAGGAGCACTCGCGCGTCTGGCCGCCGTAGCGCGCCCGGAACTGCGCCAGCCGCCGCCCCAGCAGGCTCCAGCCCGCCAGCCAGTAGGCGAGCTTGCCGGCGCGCGCCTTCAGGCCGGCATTTACGCTATAAACGATGTGGGCGTCCAGCCCGATTCCCGCCATGCAGAGGAAATGGCGCGAAATGCGTTCGGGTTCGCACGAAATATGGCCCACCGCAACGCGGCGAGGCTCGAGTTCGTCCAGCCGGGCGGCGGCCCGCTCCAGTTTCGAACCGATTCCCGTCTCCATGGCGAGCACGTTGGCGGTTCCCGCAGGCAGGATGGCCAGCGGCACGGGCGAATGGATCATGCCCTCGGCCGTTTCATTGATGGTGCCGTCGCCGCCGGCGACAATCACCAGATCGGCGCCGCGCGCCAGGTGCTCACACGCGATGCCGCCCGCTGTTCTCGGCCCCGTGGTCGGCGCCAGGGTAACCTGCCGGCCCGGTTTTCTGAGGATCGAAACGACCTGTTCCAGGGCCGCGGTCCCCTTCCGCTCGAACTTTCCCGCACGGGGGTTGTAGATGAGGACCGCATTCTTGTAGGCGATTGGTGGATTCTCCCGTTTCCTCGTTAGATTATAGATGAGAGGCAGATGAAAGATCCGGACAGCGATATCGAAGCACTTCGCGAAGAACTACGCCGCCACGAGTATTTGTACTATGTGGCCGATCAGCCCGAGATCTCCGACGCCGAATACGACGTCCTGATGCGCCGGCTTCAGGAGCTTGAAGCGAGGAATCCGGAGCTGGTCACCCCGGATTCACCCACTCAGCGGGTCGGAGGCAAGCCGCGCGAGGGCTTCGTCAAAGTCCGCCACAGCTCCCCCATGCTCAGCCTGGATAACGCTCTCAACGAGGCGGAGTTGCGGGACTTCGACCGCCGCGTTCGGGAACTGCTGGAAGGCCGCCCCTACCGCTACGCGGCGGAACTGAAGATGGACGGCCTCTCGATGGCCGCTCACTACCGCGGCGGCCGGCTCATCCAGGCCGTAACCCGCGGCGACGGCACCGTGGGCGAGGACGTCACCGAAAACGCCCGCACCGTCCGCTCCCTCCCCCTGCGGGTCAAGAGCGATCTCGCGGAATTTGAGGTGCGCGGCGAAATCGTCATGAACCGGCGCGCCTTCGAACGGCTCAACGCCGAGCGCGACCAGCGTGGCCTTTCGCGTTTCGCCAACCCGCGCAACGCCGCCGCCGGATCGCTCCGCCTGCTCGAACCGCAGGTCACCGCCTCCCGCCAGCTCGATTACTACCCGTATTTCCTTCTGGTGGAGGGCCGCCCCGTGTTCGACAGCCACTGGGAATCGCTCGACCAGATGTCCCGAATGGGCTTCAAGGTGAATTCCCACCGCCGCATCTGCGGAGATGTGGAAAGCGTGCTGGCGTTCTGCGCCGAGTGGGAAGGCCGCCGGGACACTCTGCCCTACGAAATCGACGGCGTCGTGGTGAAGGTAGACTCGGTCGAGCAGCAGCGCCAACTCGGCTTCACCGCCAAAGCGCCCCGCTGGGCAATCGCCTACAAGTATCCGGCCCGCCAGGCCGTTACCACCGTCGCGAGCATCGAAGTGCAGGTGGGCCGAACCGGCACCCTCACTCCGGTGGCCCATCTCAAGCCGGTCGAAGTCAGCGGCGTCACCGTGGGCCGCGCCACCCTTCACAATGAAGACGAAATCGAACGCCTGGGCCTCGAAATCGGCGATGAAGTCGTCATCGAGCGCTCGGGCGACGTCATCCCCAAAGTTGTCCGGGTACACTCCCAGGGCTCCTACCGCCGGAAGTTCAACATGCCCACGAAGTGTCCGGTCTGCGGCGGCACGGTGGTGCGGGAGGAAGGCGAGGCCGCCAGCCGCTGCATCAATACCAACTGCTCCGCTCGGCTGAAGGAGTCGATCCTGCACTTCGCCTCCCGGGGCGTGATGAACATCGACGGCCTGGGCGAGGCCCTGGTCGATCAACTGGTGGACCGCGGCATGGTCCAAAGCGTAGCCGACCTCTACGAGATCAGCATCGGCAAGCTGATGACCTTAGAGCGCATGGGCAAGAAATCGGCCGCCAACGTCGTGCGCAACATAGAGAACTCGAAAAAGAACCCGCTGCCCCGCGTTCTCGCCGCCCTGGGCATTCGCTTCGTGGGGGAACGCACCGCCGTTTTCCTGGCGGAGGCTTTCGGCACCATGGATGCCATCGCGCGGGCGGGTCTCGAATCCCTGCAAACCGCCGAGGAAGTCGGGCCGCGCGTGGCCGCCAGCATTTTCCAGTTCTTCCGCGAGCCGCGCAACCGCGAACTGGTGGAGCGGCTTCGTTCCGCGGGGCTCCAGTTCTCCTACGAATCGAAGCGCCCGAAAGACGGACCGCTCCGCGGCTTGACGTTTGTGCTCACCGGCACGCTCCCCAACCTGAACCGGGAGGAGGCCGCGCGCATGATCGAAGCCGCCGGCGGAAAAGTCGGATCTTCGGTGAGCAAAAAGACCAGCTTCGTGGTGGCCGGCGAGGACGCCGGATCGAAGCTCCAAAAGGCGCAGGAACTCGGCATCAAAATCCTCAGCGAAGACGACCTGCTGGAGCTGGTGAGGACCGTCTGAGCTTCGATTTAGTACCATGTCTCCGACATGCCAATCGACCGTGGCTACACCCGCGAAACCCTGGCCCGCCTGGTCCGAATCAACTCCGTCAACCCCACCCTGGCCCCCGGCGCTCCTGGTGAAGGCGAAATCGCTGCCTTCATCGCGCAGTCACTCCATGCCTCCGGGCTCGCGACCGAAACCCTGGAACCCGCCCCCCGCCGCACGACCGTAGCCGGACGCCTCAAAGGCACCGGCGGAGGCCGTAGCCTGATGCTCAACGGCCACTCCGATACGGTGGACGTCACCGGCATGGCGGATGCCTTCTCCGGCGAAATCCGCGACGGCAAGCTCTATGGCCGCGGCGCTTTCGACATGAAAGGAAGCCTGGCCGCCTGCATGGCGGCCGCCCGCGCCCTGGCCGAGACCGGCCCGAGCCTTCGCGGCGATCTGGTCGTGGCCGCGGTAGCCGACGAGGAGTACGGCAGTCTCGGCACCACGGACCTCCTCCGACATCTTAAGACCGACGGCGCCATCGTCGCCGAACCCACCGCGCTCGACGTGTGCCTGGCCCACAAGGGCTATCTCTGGATCGAGGTGGAAGTCGCCGGCCGCGCCGCGCACGGCAGCCGGTTCGAACTCGGCATCGACGCCAACATGCTGATGGGCCGCTTCCTGCACCACCTCGCCGGCCTCGAGCGCGAATTGCGCGCGCGCCCGCCGCACCCGCTGGTGGGACCGCCCTCGCTGCACGCCGCCCTGCTCCAGGGAGGCACCGGCCTCAGCACGTACGCCGCCTCTTCCACGGTCAAGATCGAGCGCCGCACGGTTCCCGGTGAAACCGAGGGCCAGGCCGTCGCCGAAATTCAAACCATCGTCGACTCTCTGGCCGCGGCCGACCCCGGCTTCCAAGCCACGGTCCGTCCCTTCTTCGTCCGCGAGCCGTTCGAAGTCTCTCCCTCCGCGGCCATCGTCGGCTCCGTCGATCGCGCGGTAGAAGCGGTGCTCGGCCGCGCGCCCGCCCATATCGGCGACACTCCCTGGATGGATGCCGCCCTCCTCCAGGCGGCCGGCATCGAAACCGTGGTCTGCGGCGCGACGGGCGCCGGCGCTCATGCGGACGTCGAATGGGTGGATCTCGAATCCGTCGTCCGCCTGGCCGAAATCCTGGTGAAGGCCGCGGTCGATTACTGCGGCTGAGTGAATTGCGTGACCCAGCGGCCGGCGGTCCCGGGACTCTGAGCCCGCAAGAGGATCCGGAACAACCGGTCGCCCCAGGCGCTCCGCAGCCGCGCATCTTCGAGCGGAATCTCTTCTACCTTCGGAGTCAGGGCCCGGTCGTGCGAAACCCGCACCGCGCCGTTATCCATGTGGAGGGTCAGTTGTCCCGGCCGGTCCACCGTCACGCGGCAGGGCGTCATCAGCGTGAGCGAAACTTCGCGGGGGGCTGCCGTCAATTCAAAAACGTCTTCCAGCGAAATCTGGTTTTGTGTCCGGTCGAGCCGCAGCGTGCGATCCCACCTTCCGACGTGCGCCTCTTCCGGATACGCCCGCGCCAGGTTCAGGCGGAATTCGGCCGCGCCCTCATCCTCGCGGTGCGAAACCTCGGTTGCGGCATACTGCCGCCCCGCCGCCTGCATCACGCCATCGATGGTCGGGCAGTTGTGATAGGCCGACTGCATCGTCCAGATCTCGTACCGCTTCGAGCTGAACGTCCTGGCCGTGTACGTCTCCGGCCCGACGTCGATCACCACCGGTTTGCCGTCCGAATAGATCACGAAATTGCCGACGTCGTTATGGTTGTGGCTCTCTCCGTTGTGCCCGCCCTGCGCCGCCAGGTAGAGCCCTTCGGCCGTGCCTTCCTTCGCTCGCGCGGCCACCACCTGAATGCCCGGCAGCCACACGTCGCGGAAGAGCGCCTGCCGGCGCCGCGCCCTGCGGAGCGCGGCCAGGTGGAACAGAGCGGGCAACTGTCTCCCGATGCTGTCTCCGGGAATCGCGCCTTCGCCGCCGAAGAAGGCCGCAAACGCGCCGTGCCCCATCATCGATGCATCGCCGGTGCGTTCGCCGTAGCGGTACACCAGGTCGCCGTCCGGATACACCAGCGCCGGTGCGTCGGCGAAGTTCGTGTACCACTCGTTCGCGATATGCGCCCGGCAGATGTAGAGCCCGATCTGGCGGATCAGCGGTTCCCCGAAGACATCCAGCGCGCCCGCGCTCGCCTGGTGCAGCAGTTCCAGGCAGTCGAACAGCGAGGCCCCGGCGCGTCCCCAATAGCTGGGTCCTTCATCGCAGCCACCATCGTCGTAGTATCCGTTCAGGAAGTGGTCCAGGCACCGGACGATCTTGTTTACGGAGTTCCGCCGCCGTTCCGCGTCGCGCTCCACCAGCAGTGCCGCCGTCAGCCAATTGGAGCCGATCCACGGGTTCCAGTTATTCACCGGACGCCCGTCGAACCCCATCCAGCTGAAATCGTCGCGCGCCAGGCACGGCGTCAGGATGCGCCGCTCCGTCTCCAGCCGGATTCGCTCGGGCAGCAGCTTCGAAACGCTCGCCAGTTGCGGTTCGAGCAGGTACAAAGTCCAAGCCAGAAGGCTCGCCGTTTCCGCGGAGAACAATTCGACGATCGGCTCCGTCACGTCCGGCAGGCCGACCCCCGCCTTCTGCGCGCCAAGATGCGCCGGAACGCCCCAGAACGTTTCTTCCGAGGTCAGCCAGACTCCATTCGCAATTTCATCGACGAACCGGCCCCTGGCTTGGGCGCACTCCGCCATGACCAGCGCCTGGAGCTTGTTGCGCCTCCGGTCGCGCGCCGCCTCGAACCGCGAGCGGTTGCCGTTGCGCGCGTACTCCAACTCCAGCGCGGCGGGCAGGACTTCCCAACCGGTTTTGAGCTGACGCTCTCCGGCGGCAATCAGCGCGGAGCGCGCATCCGCCGGCAACGCTTCCCATGCCGGCCTTTCGGCGGCCGTCGGATACGGGTGAAATCGCTCGCGGCTTTGGATCTCAGCCGCGATCTTTCCGGGCGTCCACAATTCCGCCAGCAGGTTGCGTTTCGTCTGCGGCTGGGCGGAAGCGCGTCGCGGAACCGCCGCAAGCGCGATCGATCCCGCAAGCCAGGCACGGCGCGTGAAGTCGGACATCAAGTATGTTGTATCGCACGGCGGCGGCGACCGTCAGTCCGGCAGCGCGAAGGCCACGAAGATTCCGCCACTCGGGTCGCCCGGCTTTCCCTTGCCGCCGGTCGCGTAGATCACCACGTACTGCCGTCCCCCCACCTCGTAGGTGGCCGGCGTGGCATTCCCCGCGAGCGGCAGGGTGGTCTCCCACAACAGTTTGCCGGTGGCCTTATCGAACGCCCGGAACTTCCGGTCGAAATTGGTGGCCGCGATGAACACCAATCCTCCGGCGGTCACGACCGGGCCGCCGTAGTTCTCCGAACCCGTATTTTTCACGCCTTTGGCGGCCAGCTCCGGATACTCGCCCAGCGGAATCTTCCACGCGTATTCGCCGGTGTTCAGGTTGATCGCGTTCAGCGTTCCCCACGGCGGCGCCACCGCCGGATACCCATCCGCATCCAGAAACTTGTGATATCCCGTGAACCGGTACTTCGCCTCCGCCGCTCCGCCCTCGGGCGCCAGTTCCTTGCTCTCGCCGCTCACCAGGAAGTCCACCAACGCGCTCACTTCTTCGGGTTTCAGGTTCGGGAACCCGGGCATCCGTCCCGCGCCCTGCGCCACGATCGTGGAAATCTCCTTCGGGCTCCGCCGGTCACCCACGTTCAACAGCGAGGGGATCTGCGGCGGCGCCCCCGACCGGTTGTCGCCGTGGCACTCCGCGCAATTGGTCAGGTAGACCTGCCTGCCCGAATGGCCGCCCTCGTTTTTCGCCAGGTGCGAGAACCATGCAATGTCGTTGGCGTTCACGTAGAGCAGCCCGGTTTCGGGATCGAAGGCCGACCCGCCCCACTCCGCGCCGCCATCGAACCCCGGAAAGATCACCGTGTCTTTTCCCACGGAGAGCGGCACGAACTGCCCAGCGCTCCGAAAGCTCCGGAAGCGTTCGAGCGCCTGCCGGTGAGCCTCCGGCGTGCGGTTCGTGAGCAGGTCCTCCGTCAGCGCCTGCCGCGCGAAGGGCGCCGGCTTGACCGGTAGGGGCTGCATCTCCGCAGCGGCTTCGCCCGGCACGTCGCTCGCCGGATATTTGCGGTACTCGATCGGAAACAGCGGCTTGCCGTCCGTCCGGTCGAACAGGTAGACCCAGCCCTGCTTGGTGGTCTGCGCCACGGCGTCCACTTGTTTGCCGCCGCGCGTCACCGTGACCAGCGAGGGCGGCGAGGGGAAGTCGCGGTCCCAGATGTCGTGCCGCACTCCCTGAAAATGCCACAGCCGCTTACCCGTTTTGGCGTCGAGGGCCAGCAGAGTATCCGCGAAAAGGTCGTTGCCGACGCGGTCCGCGCCGTAAAAATCGCTGGCCGCCGACCCGGTCGGGACATAGACGATCCCCCGCTTCCGGTCCACCGCCATTCCGGCCCAATTGTTCGCCGACCCCGAATAGGTCCACGCGTCCTTGGGCCACGTGTCGTACCCGATTTCGCCCGGATGCGGGATGGTGTGGAACGACCACCGCAGTTTGCCCGTCCGCACATCGTACGCCCGGACGTCCCCGGGCGGCGCGGGCAGCGCTTCCGGAGTCCGCCCTCCCACGATCAGCAGGTCCTGGTACACCACACCCGGGCTCGTCAGCACGATGGATTGCTTTTCGGGATCGCGCCCCAGCCCCGCGCGCAGGTCGATGCGCCCGCCGTCGCCGAAAGCCGCAATGCGCTTTCCGGTGGCCGCATCGAGCGCGTAGACGAAACTCTGTACGGCCGCGAACACCCGCCGGTCTTTCCCTGAGGCCCAGTACATCAGCCCGCGGTTCGGTCCCCGGCCAGTGACCCCCGAATCGAACCGCCACAGAAGTTTCCCAGTGGCGCCGTCGAGGGCCACCACCTTATGCCGAGGAGTGATTCCGTATAGGACCCCGTCGACGACGATCGGTTGAGTCTGCGAGGCTCCCGAGCCATCCGCGGTATCGTAGGTCCACGCCACCCGCAACCGCCCCACGTTCGAGCGATCGATCTGCCGGAGCGGGGAATAGCGGATCTGCTCCGGCGTGCCGCCGTACGCCGCCCACTCGCTCCCCGCCTCCGTCTGTTTTCCCGCGGCAAACAGCAGCGACGCCGCCGCGACCCCCAACGCTACCCAGATTTTCATAATCAGCTATCAGTTGTATCGCATTCGCGGCCGGTTTGTGGCACGCCGTTTGTTCCCGGCGCTGCCGGTCACCGGGCGGGGTCGTGCCGCTCGGCGGACGGCTCATCCACCGTGAGGAGTTGATCGGCCGCGACATCCTTGAGCGTCTGCCGTATTCCGCTGGGCCAGCGAATTTCGACGGAGCCGATTTTGTTCTCCCGGCCCAGCCCGAAATGCACCCGCTTATCGCTCGAAGACATGAACCCGGCGCTGACATCCACGTGGTTGTACAATACCCGGCCGGATGCGGTGGTCAGTTTGACGTTGGCTCCGATCGCGTCGCGCGCGCTCTTGTGGCCGACTAACTTCAGCAGTAGCCAGTGATTGCCCGTGCCGCCGGTGTTCATCAGGATTCGCGGCGAATCATTCAGCGAAGTCACCACAATATCCATGGCGCCGTCGTTGTTCAAGTCGCAGAACGCCGAGCCGCGCTGATAGCCCTTGCGCAAGAAGCTGTCGCCCATCTGCTCGGAGACATCCACGAACGACTTACCATCGACATTCTCGAAGATCGTATCGTGCTGGGGAGACTTGGCGTTCATCATATCTACATCGCCGTTCGAGGAGTAGATATCCTTCCAGCCGTCATTATTGTAGTCGATGAACCCGTTACTCCAGCCCGAGAAGCTCATACTCAGTTTCTGGATTTTCGAGAGCGACGAATAATAGTCGAATAAGTCGCCGCGATTTCGCAGCAGTTGCCATATCTGCCCCATCAGGTTGTTGTAGAAGATATCAATGCGGCCGTCGTTATTGAAATCCTTCGCGTCGCACCCCATGGAAGAACCGACCTGCGCATTTTCATTGTAAGCCACGCCGAGTTCCAGCCCCTTCTCTTCGAAGGTTCCGTTCTTCCGGTTGATGAACAGGGAATTGGGCTCGGTGTCGTTGGCGATGAACACGTCCATCCAGCCGTCGTCGTTAAAGTCGGCAATGGAGACTCCCATGCCTTTGCCGGGCGCCGCGGCCAGGCCCGATTTCACGGTCACATCCTCGAACTTACCGTTTCCCAGGTTGCGGTAGAGCCGCGGCGGAACGCTGGGATAGCGGCGCGGGTCGCAGTAGTAGTCGCGGTCGCTCATCATGCAGCGGGCGTCGGAACTGGGGCTCCAGGTGGTGTAGTCGGAGACGATCAGGTCCAGCAATCCGTCGTTGTCGTAATCGAACCATGCGGCGGCGATGCTCAGAGTGTTGGCAGGCTTGCCGCCGATGCCGGAGGCGGCGGTTACGTCCGTGAAAGTGCCGTCGCGGTTGTTGTGGTAAAGGGCGTTCCTGCCGACGCTGCAGATGAACAGATCCGGGTAGCCATCGTTATCGTAATCCCCCACCGCCACGCCGAAATTGAAATCGAGTTGTTCGCCGGTGAGGCCCGCTTTGGCGGTTACGTCTTCGAAGGTCCCGTCACTTTTCTGGTGCAGCAGGCAATTGAAAAAAGAAGCGTCCGTCTTCTTCAGTTCGGGCAGTTTGGCGCCATTGGTGAAGAAGATGTCCATCCTGCCATCATTATCGAAATCGAAGGTGGCAACGCCGCCGCACATCGGCTGGGGAAAGTATTTTCGGCCGGTAAAACTGTTGTTGGACTTATAGAGGATTTTCGATCGTGGCGCAACGTCCACGAAAGATGCCGGTTTTGTAGGCTGGTCCGGCCGGGCGGGCACCAGAGCCAGGAGCCACACCGCCAGGGTTCCGGAGGCCAACAGCAGCAGTTCCCGCCTCATTCGAATTTCTCTTGGGACTGGACGGCCCGCTGTTCCATGGTCAACTTCTGCACCAGGGCTTTCTCGCGATCGCCATCGGCTTTGCGCTGCAGGCGGTAGTAGACGGCAGCCAGGGAGACATGTGCCTCCACGAACTTCGGCGACTTACTGACAATCGCTTCCAGGCCCGCGCGGGCAGCCTCGAGCCGGCCCGCGGCAAGGTCGACCGAGGCTAGCTGAAACGCGGCAGCCGGGTCGCCCGGCCGAACCCGCAACGCACGGTCCAGAAGCCGGCGCGCGCCCGCGTAATCCTGATCCAGCCGGAGCAGCGCCCCCAGGTTCAGGTTCGACTCGAAATCGTTCGGGTTCTCTTCGAGCTCCTTTTGAAACTCCAGGCGGGCGGCCGCGGTGTCGCCTGTCTGAATGTGCGCGCGGCCGAGATAAGAGTAAACCTCGGGTAGGTGGGGATCCAACTGCGCGGCCTTTTGAAAGTCGGCAATCGCGGCTTCGTATTCCATGGCATTCAGGCGGGCGGTTCCCAGCAGAAGGTGAGCCTCCGCCGAATCTCCGTTGCTCAGGATGCGGTTGACGATCTGTTGGCCGCGGGCGACCTGCCGGTCGCGCAGCAACGCCGTTCCCAGCAGGTATGCGATTGCCAGGTCGCTCTGATCCCGTTCGTCTACCGGCGTGAGGAGGTCGATGACCTTTTGGTCTTCCCCCTGACGCAGCCAGCAGTCGGCCAGCAGCAAAAGGATCTGGCGGTCGGCCGGCTGCTCGACGTGCAGTTCGGAGAACAACGCCGCGGCTTCGGCAATCCGGCCCGGTTTATAGTAAGCCAAGGCCAGATTCACGCGTATGTGCGGATCGTCAGGACGGCGCTTGAGCGCTTCACGATATTCGACGATGGCCTCCTGGTAGCGTCCGGTGCTTGCCAGGGCGACGCCGAGATTCGAGCGAGCGTCTACGGCATCGGGCCGGAGCTTCAAGTATGCCCGGTATTGCGGAATCGCGCGCTCCGCCTGACCTGCCTGGTGAAACGCAATCGCCTGTTGGAGGATCCGTTCCGGATTCTCCTGCCCATTCGCCGCATAGCAGAACAGCCCCAGGGCCAATACTGCGTGGAGGTATGCCGACACCGTTCCGGACCCTTTCTTGAAAAGCCCTGACGGCTATAATATCTCTCACCCCTTCAGGACGCCACCCGGCATGCGGCTGTCCGCTGGTCCGCGCCCCAGGGCGTTTCGGCGCGAATGCGTCGATTGCATCGTCATTTGCGACCTCCGGGCGGCAGACTGGTTCGGCGGCTTTTGCTTGCGGAGTTCCTCCGCGTCTATGCGATCCTTGGCGCGGCCAGTGGCATCATTAATTGCCTGGGAGTGTCAGATCGGCTGCGGATATACGGAGGGTGCCGGGAAAAAAAGCTGGAGCCGTGCGGATGGTTGCACATGGTTGCACGGAAGGCCCGGAAAGCTTTGGTTGGAGACAAAAGAGTTTAGATGGCGGGGACGACGGGGCTCGAACCCGCGACCTCCGACGTGACAGTTAAGAGAGCCGTCCCGAGTTTTCATTGTGGTATCTACCACTTACGGTGATTTCCTCGCTTTCTCTCTTGGACCCCGGGGTCCAAACGGCAACAAATGCGACTTCCTTTCACGGGAGTTCGGACCCCATTGCTCTGGCAACGTAACACTCGTTCCCTCAGTAGCTTGGGAGAGTGGGAGCCTTGGGACGCCAAATCGCAAATGCAATCCTGTCCCTTCACCATAGTATGGTGACGCGACAAGGCAGAACCACTCCCTAAATAGAGCAAACGAAAAACTGGCCTACCGGGTGCGCACAGGGCGCGCACGTTGCGACCCGGCCTGGCGATGTGGACGTTTGATGCCAGGAGGGCCGGCGGGTACCCGTAGCGAACGGGCCGGCGGAGCGCGATACTCTTGACGTATGTCGATATCGCTACGGCGGCGCATATCCTGCTCACTGGAAGCCCTCAGCATAGCGTGGCTGATCTCTGGAATCCTCTTCGCAATCGTCGTTAAAGGTCCGGGTACGATATCGGTCTGGCTGATCTGGGGGACGTTCTTCTTTCTTGCTGGCTGGATGCTCGTAGGGCTTCCGGTCGTCGCTCTCGGAGAGAGGATTCTAAGGATGAACCTCGTGCTTATGATGCTATTGGCCGGAATCGGTGGCGCATTGGTGATGCTGTTGCCAATCGTTCTCACCAAGGCATTGGCTACCAAAGGGGGCTACCGCTGGTCCTGGTCTCTCGGAGATTTCGCTTGGCCGGGTGTCGCGTTCACCATCGCCGCCCCGACTGGTTGGCTCTACCGCAAGTTTCTCAAGAAGGAGGTAAGCCAAGCTAATTCTATCTTGGCAGCTTGATGTCGACGCCGAGTTTGATCCTTCTAGCGGGGCCCTATTGCTTGCCGTTGACACCGTGCGAAATGCGTGACTCCAAGGCGCATCAAAACGTCCGACCCACACGGGGTCCTACGGGGTCCAAAACGCGGACGTCAGCGTTCTAACCGCGCACGTCGGCGTTCTAATCGGTCCGACTGGGTCCAAACCGCTATTGCGTAAAGTCTTGTGTTTTCAAAGGAGGACTTGGAAGTGGCTGAAAGGAGTGGCGGGGACGACGGGGCTCGAACCCGCGACCTCCGACGTGACAGTTAAGTACTCCGTCCCGAGTTTTCCACGTAGTTGCTAGCACTTACGGCGATTCTACCGTTTTCTCTCTTGGACCCCGGGGTCCAAACGGCTACAACGCGACGATCCTATCACGGGAGTTCGGACCCCACTGTTCTGGCAATATAACAATCGCGCCCTCAACAGTTTGGGAGAGTCGGGAGGCTTGGGAGGCTAAATCGCAAACGCACTGCTGTCCCTTCACCATAGTATGGTGACGCGACAAGGCAGAGCCACTCCCTATATAGAGCAAACGAAAACTGGCCTGCCGAGCTTGCAGGGAGCGCACGCCTCACCTGGCCTGGCCGCGACGTGTCGTCCCAAGGATCTGGCGCGCGACCCTTGACCGACGACTCCGACGTCGATCCGAACTGCTCCCGAAATTGCACGGCTGGAAGGTCCTGTCGCAGCGCGCCGCTTAGAGCTATACTACAAAGCCAAACCCTGAGATCTAGCGGAGATGATAATGACCTTGCCCCGAAGAGCTTCCCATGCGCTAGTCATACTGTTGCTAGGTGTCTCGTCTGCTAGCGCGCAACCCTATACCGCGACTATTTCGAACCAATACGTGATTTCAACAATAGCTGGCGGCGCGCCCCCACCGACACCCACGGGTGGCACCAGTGCGTCGATCGGCGGTCCGGCCCGCGTCGCTACCAACGCGTCCGGGAACATATACTTCACGAGCCTGAATTCTGTTTTCAAG
This sequence comes from Bryobacterales bacterium, assembly GCA_963794265.1. GTDB lineage: Bacteria > Acidobacteriota > Terriglobia > Bryobacterales > Bryobacteraceae > CAWCDJ01. The sequence continues at coordinate 12,500 of CAWCDJ010000003.1, read as the reverse complement.
GTTGACCAGACTGGGACGTTGACGCGCGTAGCGGGGACATCCAGAGGCGCATACTCAGGCGACGGCGGGTCTGCAATGAGCGCCCAGTTGAACTTTTTCTCAAATGACTACGCTTCGGCGGATGTGGCGTTGGACGGCGCGGGCAACCTCTACATTGCGGACCCTGGAAACAACCTGATCCGGAAGATCCTGCCAAGCGGTATCGTCACGACAGTCGCCGGGGCTGGCTATTTTGGGTTTGCGACGGCAGACCGTTCTGGGGATGGGGGGCCAGCCGTAAGTGCCCCGATAGCCGGCCCGGCCGGTGTGGCCGTAGACGGCTCAGGGAATATATTCATTGCGGACCACTACGACAGCCGGATCCGCAAGGTTTCGCCCTCAGGCATTATCACGACGGTGGCGGGCAGCGGCGGGGGGTTCCAATGTATCGGGTTTTGCACCTCCGGCTCCGGCTTTTCCGGGGATGGTGGGTCTGCGACAAGCGCTCAGCTCAGCGGCCCTGCGGGTATTGCTCTCGACAGCGCTGGCAATCTTTACATCGCGGACCAGTACAACAATCGCATCCGCAAGGTTTCCCCTCAAGGGATCATTATAACGGTGGCGGGCAACGGAACAGGTTCGCCTAATGGCGGTAGTTTTTCTGGTGATGGGGGCTCTGCAACGAGCGCGGGCCTGTGGTCGCCGACGTCGGTTGCAGTCGACGCAGCCGGGAACCTGTACATCGCCGACACTACGAACCAGCGTATCCGAAAAGTCTCGAATGGTGTGATCACGACCGTCGCTGGTGGAGGCGCGGGAACATTCAGCGGCGACGGCGGACCTGCTACAAGCGCGTCTCTATACTTTCCGACAGGCGTGGCCGTCGATGGCGCAGGGAACCTTTACATAGCTGACAGTTATAACAACCGCATTCGCAAGGTCTCCTCGGCGGGAATCATTACAACGGTGGTGGGCAATGGGACGGGGGCATTGTATACCGGAACCTTCTTCGGTGATGGCTCGCCCGCCACTAGCGCTGGGTTGAACAACCCTCAAGGTGTCGCGGTGGACAGCTCTGGTATTCCCTATATCGCGGATACTCAAAACAATCGTGTCCGTCGGATCTCTCCTAACGGGGTCATTTCAACCGTGGCGGGCAACGGTTCGCCGGGATTTTCCGGCGACGGGGCGTCAGCGACCGGGGCGCAGTTGAATACTCCAACCGGAGTGGCCACGGACAATGCTGGAAACTTATATATTGCGGACTGCAACAACAATCGCGTCCGCAAAGTTTCCCCGGGCGGAAACATCAGTACTGTCGCTGGCAGCAGTTCGCAAGGATTCTCTGGCGATAATGGGCCAGCTACGAGCGCACAACTTAGTGGGGCCTGCGGGGTGGCCGTCGATTCGGCGAACAACCTTTACATCGCGGACTCCGGTAACAACCGTGTTCGTAAGGTTACCCCTAACGGCACAATCACGACCGTCGCTGGCTTCGGAACTGCGCCCGGCAACTCGGGTGATGGTGGCCCGGCCACTAGCGCTGTACTTCGCGGCCCGAGGGGGGTAGCTGTGGACAGTTCTGGCAATATATTTATCGACGACAGAGGCAATTGCAGTGTGCGCGTGGTTGCCGCATCAAGCGGAGTTATCAGCACGGTGCTTGGCTATGGCCTGATTCAAATCGGCAACCATGGCGCAGGGAACCCCTGTCCATCCGGGATCGCTGTTGATCGCCAGGGCAATCTGTTCGTGGATTATGGTAACTTCCAGTTCATCCTTGAGGTCACGCCCAAGGGCGACATGCTCGCAGTCAGTGGCGGATTGCGTAGCTGCAGCACGACGAACTGCAGCTACTACTCCGGGGATGGCGGACCGGCGAACAACGCCGAACTGTACGGGGCGTCAGGCTTGGCGGTGGACGCCGTCGGCAACGTTTACATTGCCGATTCTGGTAACAGCGCCATACGCATGCTGCAACCGACAAATCAAACCGTCCTGATCAGTGCAGTTGTCGATGCAGCGAGCGAGATGGTGGGTCCGATTTCGCCTGGCAAGATCGTTACTTTATATGGAGCGGGTCTCGGCCCTTCATTTGGCACACAATTCCAGATCTCTAACGGATCGATTGGGACTCAACTCGGCGGTACGACGGTGTCCTTCAACGGGATCGCAGCCCCGATAATCTACACTTCATCTACACAAGTCTCGGCCATTGTGCCGTACGGGGTTTCTGGTGCAAACGCCCAGGTGACCGTCTCGTATCAAGGGCAGTCCTCGACCGCAGTTACCGTCCCGCTTGCTGCCTCCGCGCCGAGTCTATTCAGTCTGAATCAAACCGGAGCAGGGCAGGTGGCCGCGATAAACGCGATCGATGGAAGCGTCAACACCGCTGCCAACCCAGTTAAAATCGGCAGCTTCATTTCCCTGTACGCGACAGGCGAGGGCCAGACTACGCCTGCGGGCGTAGATGGAAAGATCGCCTCCGGGTCCGTACTGCCCGCACCGAACTTGAAGGTCAGCGTAACGGTTGGCGGGATACCCGCAGTCGTTCAGTATGCTGGTGCGGCTCCATCTGAGGTCGCGGGAGTGATGCAGGTGAACGTGCAGATTCCGGCGGGTGTCCAACCCGGCGGCTACGTCCCGGTGGTCTTGCAGGTGGGGAATGCTGCGACAACCGCAGGGGCACTGTGGATCGCTGTGGCGGGGAACTGAACCCGGCCGACTCGAAATTTCCCTTGAGGTTCCCGGCCATCCGAGCCATGAATCGTGGTGTATGGACAACACCACCACGTACGAGATCATCGGCGAGGGCCAGTACCGCGTGTTGGCGCAGGGCTGGTGGGCCGATGTGGAATACCGATGGGACCGCGCTAACGACGATTGGCGCGTGATGATCATCGACACGAACGCCTATGGGCGCATTTCCCTGTTCGATATCGCGCTGGCCGCCAACGACGTGATCGGCGCTGGCGAGGTGCCGCGCGAAAAGCTGGTGTGGGCAGACACGGGCGGGCGGCTCATCGATGGCCGCGCCGAATGGTAGGAGCCGACGATGAGGACGTCGGGCCCAACACTCCTCCAAGAAAATGACTTGGCGCCCACCTTGGAGCCATTGATTCGAAAGCAAATAAAACGCTAGACCTCGATGTTGTTTTGGTGCGACATTGTGGGCGGCAGGTAGCAAGCAGTACGTGGCGCCGGGGCACCACGGATCAAACACAACCCCGCACGAACGTTGGAGGCGGTGTCGATCGCCTCCGATGCTTACGTCAGATTCCCCACCACCGAGATCCTGATGAGTGTTCTCCTCTACGCATTCGATCATTCTTTCGAAGGCCGCATCCCCGTGCCCACCGCTCTCAAGTGGGAGAGCGAAGGCATTGTCCAACTGGTACGTGAGAAGCGCGGGCGCAACAAAGGCAAGGTCCGTCGTGCAGTGATGCACCGCCGGCCCGGAGATCCGCACGTCACTACGTTGCGCGATCACATGGGTCAAGGCTACTCCTATCGGCATGACCTGGAGGACGGCCATCGTCCTTGGGCATTGCGTCCTCTTGGGCACCGGATCAGGAACGACCAGTCCTGCGAGTACGACCTCGCGCCGCCCGAGACGCGCCCGATCTTCCTGCGCGTGCTGCTGGATTGCATGGCGACCGCATGATCCCCAATGCCTCTCATAGCCTCGATCCCTGCGGCGGCATCGCCGAGGACGACTATAGCGAGGAGTCGAACGCTTGGGACGACGGCCTGCCGCCGAGCGAGCACGACGGGCCGTGGGCTGGCGATATCTGCGGCGCGTGCGGCAAGGAGTTCAGAAACCGCACCGAGTACCAGAAGCACCTCCAGCACCATCGCGGTCGTGCGGCTGGCGCGCGGCGGCGCGGTAAGGCGGGCGTCCAAGGGTATAGACGGGCGGCTTCGGCGCAACACGGGCCGCCTGTGCGCGAGTGGCGGCCAACCCTTCCGAGCCGGTTGAATCGATAGGTACTTCCTGGCCAGGGCGGCGGCGGCGCGTTGCCGAGTAGCCCGGTTTTTCTAGCGTTAGGACGGTTAAGAGGTGGCCAGAGTGGCCAGTGGGGACGGTCGATGCCAAATCATCATGCGGAACGGCGTGCTTCTGCCACGCATGAGGATGCCTGTCCTCGGGCCGCCGCCTCCTGATCCGCACCCGAACCCCGTCGTCCAGCGACTCCGCGAGGCGTGGTGCCTCAAGATCATCGATTGGGAGGGAGTCTTCGGCCTCGGCCGCCCGATGGTCCCGGTTCGGCGAGTGCTGGCCGACCACTGGCGCGATCCGAACGCGCTGCGGCGTGTACCGGTGCTGTTTGATCAGAGCGACGATGCTGCCGAGGTGGACTGCTGACCTCCGCATTGATGACGCGGAAGTCAATGGCATTCTTAGAGTGCTTCTCCAGGAAGAACGCCCGCCACGTGCCGATGTATTTGCCGAGCATACGCACGGCAACCTCCTCCTGGAAGATGCTGCCAAACGTCGCGTCGATCTCAACGGAGATGTGATTACGTTTCACCATCGTGATCGATTGTGCGCGCGATCAACTGAGAGTGCAATCGTTTTTCGCCAGTGCATTGTAAGTCTTTGAACGCCGGGGTAGCTCAACTGGTAGAGCAGGCGATTCGTAATCCCCAGGTCGCCGGTTCAATCCCGGCCTCCGGCTCCAAATCAACCGCAGATGACATTAATCACTCCCGCGATGGCGCGGCGCATCGAAATCTGGCCGACCGACCGCTTGGTGCCTTACGCGAAGAACGCGCGGACGCACTCGCCAGAGCAGGTCGCGCAGATCGCGGCGTCCATCGTGGAGTTCGGCTTCGTCAACCCAATCCTCGTGGACACAAACGCGGGGATCATAGCTGGCCACGGTCGGCTTTTGGCGGCGCGCAAGCTGGGGCTCGGGGAGTGTCCGGTGGTGGTGCTGGACCATCTCTCCGAGACCCAGCGCCGTGCGTACATCATCGCGGACAACAAGCTGGCGCAGAACGCCGGTTGGGACGACGCGACACTGGCTACCGAGTTGGCGGATCTGGAGGCAGAGGGTCTGGACCTCGCGCTCGTGGGCTTCTCCGACGAGGAACTGCGCGAGTTGATGTCCAAGGACGACCAGCCGGACGCCGCCGCGGAATCCGGCGAGGACGAGGTGCCGGATGCCCCGGTCAATCCGGTCACCCGGCCTGGCGACGTGTGGGTGATCGGCCCGCACAAACTCGTCTGCGGCGATTGCCGTGACCTCGCGGTCGTGAGCGAGCTGCTCAACGCGGGACAGAAGGACGCCCGGCAGGTCAACGTCGCGATCACCTCGCCGCCGTATGCTTCGCAGCGGGCATACGATCCGACGAGCGGGTTCCGGCCCATCCCGCCCGACGAGTACGTGGCCTGGTATGCCGACGTCGCGGGGAACGTGGCCGCCGTGCTGGCGCCCGATGGCTCGTACTTCCTCAACATCAAGGAGCACGCGGACGGCGGCGAGCGCAGCCTGTACGTGAAGGATCTGGTGCTGGCGCACAAGCGTCAGTGGGGCTGGCGGTTCGTGGACGAGTTGTGCTGGCGCAAAACCGACGACGGAGTGCCTGGCGGTTGGGGCAACCGCTTCAAGAACGCGTGGGAGCCGGTGTTCCACTTCACCCGCGAGGCGAAGATCAAGTTTCATCCGAGGGCGGTCGGTCACTGGTCGGACGACTGCTTCGATTACTCACCAAACAACCCGAAGTCCACGTCGGGGAGCGGACTGCTGGGCACGGGACCGCGCGGCGCGGCGGCGGATCGTGGCAGGAACCAGCGCGCGTGGGAGACCAGTCACCAGAACCTCCAGAACACCGAGGGACGCCACGGCGGCATCGCGCGTCCGTCCAACGTGATCGACGTTAAGAGCGAGAGCAGCCAGGGATCGCATAGCGCGCCGTTTCCCCGCGCGCTGGTCGAGTTCTTCGTGAGAGCGTTCTCAGACGACGGCGATATCATCTTCGATCCGTTCATGGGGAGCGGGACCACCATCGCTGCGGCGGCCGGACTCGGTCGCGTCGGGATGGGCTGTGAACTCAGCCCGGCATACTGCGATGTGATCGTGCATCGGATCTCGGCGCTCACCGGCGACACGCCGGTGCTCCAGGAGGCGGGCCAAATGTTCAACGACGTTGCGCACGAGCGCGGCGTGACTGTGGAGGCAGCATAGTGTCCAAAGGACCGGAGGCATACGTGCCGGGATCGACGCGCGGCCTGCGCGAGCGCATGCACGATCTGGTCGTGAAGATGTGGCCGATCGATAAGCTCCTGCCGTATGCGCGCAACGCGCGGACGCACAGCGAGGAGCAAGTCGCGCAGGTGGCCGCCAGCATGGTCGAGTTCGGTTGGACGAACCCGATCCTGGCGAGCGCGGATGGCACGATCATCGCGGGTCACGCCCGCCTGGCGGCGGCGCGCAAGCTCGGCATGGCCGAAGTGCCAGTGATCGTCCTGGACCACCTCACCGAGACGCAGAGGCGCGCGCTCGTGCTGGCCGACAACCGCCTGGCGCTCGACGCCGGGTGGGACGAGGAGATGCTGCGCGTCGAGTTGCAGGCGCTCAAGGAGGAGGACTTCGACCTCGACATCGTGGGCTTCACCGACGAGGAGTTAGAGGAGTACCTCGCCGATCCGCAGACCAACTCCGGCCTCACCGATCCGGACTCGGCGCCCGAGGCGCAGGAGACGGCGGTCACGGTGCCGGGCGACGTGTGGGTCCTCGGCAACCATAGGCTGCTGTGTGGCGACGCCACCGTTCTCGCGGACGTCCAGAAGGTGCTGGCCGGTGATCTGGCCGATATGTGCTTCACCGACCCGCCGTACAACATCGACTACGAGGGCCGCACCGCCAAGAAGCTCAAGATCCAGAACGACGCCCTCGGCTCCAAGTTCCTCGACTTCCTCCGCGACGCCTCGGCCAATATCCTGGCCACGTGCAAGGGCGCGGTGTACATATGCATGTCGTCCTCGGAATTGCATACGCTCCGGCAGGCGTTCCTGGAGGCGGGCGGCCACTGGTCGGGCATCGTGATCTGGGTCAAGAACCACTTCACTCTGGGCTGGGGAGACTACCGCCACAACTACGAACCGATCATGTACGGGTGGAAGGAAGGCGGGACGCACTACTGGTGCGGGGATCGCGGCCAGCCCGACACGTGGCAGATCGACCGGCCGGCGGCCAACCGCGAGCACCCGACGATGAAGCCGGTGGAGTTGGTAGAGCGCGCGCTCCACAACAACAGCAAGAGCCGGGACACGATCCTGGACCCGTTTGGCGGGAGCGGGACCACCGTCATCGCCTGCGAGAAGACCGGGCGGCTGGCGCGCGTGATCGAATTGGACCCCAGGTATTGCGATGTGATCGTTCGGAGGTGGGAGGCGTTTACGGGTAGGTCCGCTGAGAGAGAATCAAGCCTCTAATTTGGTCCCGAACGCCGCCACAAACCGCCCGTTCAGTGCCGACCCAGCCGCATCGCATTGGTGGTAGGCTTGAGGACATTGATATGGGCGGATTAGCTGGCGGCCTGTTTGGCCTCTTCAACTCCGTGGGCCGACTGCTTCTTACAGCACTGGTCGGTCCCCGCTTAGCTCGCAGGAGTTGGCGGTGGCTTGCCGTGACGATTGGTGGCAGCCTCACGCTCGCAGCCATCGGGGGACTCTTCGCGTACTTTAGCCCTTCATCCATTCCGTCCATCGGTGGTGGGATAGCACTCGGCGCAATATGCGGCTTTACATTCGGGTACATTCTGATCATCTATGTAAATCTCGTTGAGACGTTTGACAGACACCGAAAGGTAGATTCTGCAGGTGACCGCGCGAAGGCCGCGCAAGCATCGGAATCGACATGGGGTGAGAAGTTCGATGAGGCTTATAAGGACAGGAAGGCACAGGGTGAGCAGTGGGAGCGGCGCATCCGCACCGTTCTACAGCCGGAAGATCAGAAGAAAGACCCTCCCCGCCAGGGCCAAAATTAACTGCGCCTGAACGAAGAAAGCCGCAACCCTCGCGGGAGCGGCTTGGGAACCTGTTACAAACTGCCTACTTGGCGATCCGGTACGTCCGCTCGCCCGCCTCGTTCTTGGTGCTCTCGACCTTGAGCCCCATCTTCTTGGTGATCGTGCCGGAGATGAAGCCCCGGATGCTGTGAGCCTTATGCCGATGTCGGCATAATAATCATTATGCCGACGTCCGGATTATGCCGACCTGTGTTGGCAACCCGGTCTGTGGGGCGGGAATCGCCGCGATGGAGTCGGCATAATCAGAGACGTTTGACCACGTGCTACGGTCTCGTCTTTCAAACCTAGAAGAGGAGTTTTCATGTTGGTCAAACCCATCGAAACACCGGCCGTATGCTCACGCGACGCCCTTTTGCAGGGCTTTGAAGGCAAACTGCTGCAGCAAGGATACCCACCAAGTACCGTTCACAGAAAGAAGAGACTGTTTGCCGATCTGAGCGATTGGCTGCAGGCTCAGGAATTAACCGCGGGCGATCTGTCATTCCGACTGGCGGATCGTTTCTTACGCGACCGTAGATCCGCAGGCTTCGCTAGACACAAGACGCACATGACCCTGCGTCCGATCCTTGATTATCTCCATCGACTGAAGCTAGCTCCTCCCCTTGAGGCGCCTGTGGGGGAAGGCCCTGCAAGCGTAATTCTGGACCGGTACCGGCGCTTTTTGACCATGGAGCGTTCCTTGATAGCCACTACGGTCGAGCGGTATATCGATCGTCTGCGCCCATTTCTGGATAGCAGGAATTCTGCAGATGCCCTGGAGCTTGGTAACCTGCGCCCGGCCGATATCATCTCGTTTGTGGTGGCGCGGTGTCCTCGCGAAAGCAGCAGCAGCGCGAAGTTGACAGTCACGGCGCTTCGGTCGTTCCTTGGCTTTCTTCATCTTGAAGGCATCACGGAAAGATCGCTCGTCTGCGCCGTGCCATCGGTTGCCCGTCGCCGATTGGTGGGTTTGCCCAAGGGGCTTGAGCCCGATCAGGTTCAGCGCCTACTTGCGTCATGCCATGCAAATACTCCCGTCGGCTGTCGGGACCTTGCCATTCTGACCCTGCTGGTCCGGCTGGGACTACGACGCGGCGAGGTCGCAAAGCTCATGTTGGACGATATCGACTGGCGAGCGGGCACGATCGTGGTGCGCGGCAAGGGAAACTGTATAGAACGCGTTCCCTTGCCGCAGGACGTCGGCCTCCGGCTGGTCGAATACCTGGAGCAGGCCCGCCCCATGAACGCACTGGGCCGCGCCGTATTCGTCACGGTCAACGACGTGATGGCGCTCATGGTCAACGGACGCCAGATCGACCCCGACGAACGCGGGCGCGTGCGCTCATCCATCGCGCAATCCATGGTCACGCTCCACGACCGCGGAGAGTTGGTCAAGGAGCAGGAACACTTCGGCCGGCGGCAAACAATCTGGCGCAAGGCCCAACTAAACGGCCACAGAAACGGCGTTGGAACGCGAGGATGAGCAGAAGCGCGCGGCCCGCACCGGGACGGTATGGTCCAGGAGATAGACCTAAAGAGAGGCGGTCCTCGTTGACACGTGAAGCGAACACACAGCGCGATGGTCAGAATACTCGCCGATGCCATCGGTGCATTACGCCGGTTCCACGATTGGAGCCAGGAGGAGCTAGCAAGGGAGATCAGCAGGCACGCTCAAAGGGGCGCGCACGCACCGGAGGCAAAAAAGATCTCCGAGTGGGAGCACGGCAGCCATGCGCCGTCATCCCAACACCGGATCGCTCTCGCGCGAATCGCGGCCTCCTTCAAAGCGACCGAGGACCTCGTGCCGTTGTTCCTGGCCGGGCCGGAGTCGTGGAAGGTCGTTTCGCGAGTACGGTTGCTGCATGAGAAACGAAAACCCGCCGAAAGGAATCATGATGACGAAACAGGAACAGTTACTTAACGAGCTGGTCGAGTGCGAGATCCAGCGCCGTCAGTTAGAGCAGCGGGCTGCGGCCTTGCGCGAGCACTTGGGGCTGAGTAATACACAGAGCAGGCACATAAGCGCCGCAGGCAGGGAACGGATCGCGGCGGCTCAAAGAGCGCGGTGGGCGGCCGCCAAGGAGAAGAAGGCCGAGCGCCGCGGGACGCCGCAGTCCGCAGCACTCAAGAAGCGGTGGGCGGCGTTCCACGCTGGCACGGGCCCACGGCCAGGCGCGAAGGAGCCACCGAGACCAGAGCGCAAGAAGGTGAAGTGGACGCCCGCCATGCGCAAGGCGGCGGCAGAAAGGATGCGGCGGGTGAACAATCAAATGGCCAAGAACCGTGCGGCAACCAAGGCGGCAGCAGCATAGGGGCGGGGATGGCGCATGACGGACCGGATGGCCGAGTTGGACGTACTGCTGGGCCACTCCGGCCGCGCCAGGCCAACGTCGCGGCCCTGTGCGCGTTGTGGGCGGCACCGGGGGCATGGTCAGAAGTACTGCGCCGCCTGCCGGGAGGATGCGAAAAAGGAGTACAACGCCGATTACCACCGGAATCACTATCGGCGGTTGACGCCGGAGGAGTTGAGCGCAGTGCGGCGGGCCAATGTCAAGAAGCGATGGAGCCCCGGTGGCTGACTCGACGCGTGCCGTTCCTCTCAACAGGACATGGGGACTACTCGGCCAACTCGACACGCCGCATCACTCGACCTCGAATTTCCGGCGTTCACGAAACCCAGGATTATCAGCTAGCATCCTCAAGGGCAGCGAAAAATCGGGTTTGGATGAAATAATCCACCGGCCCGCGTGAAGCATCTGCAACGAGTTCACGCGAATCACCACCTGGGGCTCATGGGCAGAAGGCGTCCCCGCCTCCATTGGTGCGATCTGCTGGTTAACCTTATCGCGACTCTCTTGCATCATCTTCAAAAGGCCCATACCTCTGGTTGGGAACCCGTCCGATTCAATCCTCTTTTCAAACGCCTCGCAACCGGCTCTAACCTTCTGAGCTCCCTCGAACAACTCCTCGATCAATGCAGGGTCGGTCATCGCCAAGCAGAGCGTAGGGCTCAGAGGTAAATAGACTGTGACACCGGGCGACGCCAGTCCCAACGTGCCGGGCCCTCGTTGAAAATCGTTATCTACAACGACAGGATGGTCCCCAACATGGAATGGATCGTCGCGCGTACTCCCAACTAGGTGCCAATATTTGGAAAGGAAGTGGGGCCCGAATTTCCGCCCCGCATCGGCCAGCATGTCCATCGAAAATGCCTTGACCTCGTCGTCCGAGAGCATCTTGAAATTCGACACTTCAGATGGGTCAATCCCACGCTTGCGAAGGGCCTCTGCGACACCTTCGTTGAGGTCTTTAATGCGATCGCGAAACACCTGAGTGCGAAGCATCTGCACCGCGCAGAAGCTGGCGATGGTGAACCGGTCCTCTTCGGTAAGAGTAGCCAACTTCTGCTCCTGGACCAGCCGAGCGAGAATCGGCCCCAGCATCCCTTCGAGGTCCGACAGCGATTCCTCAAGGCTTAGCGTCTGGCCGTTTACTTCGACCTCGTAGAATCGGGTCCCGGCCAGCACTCCCTTGATGTTGGCAGGGAATATTTTGTCGGTTTGCTTATCGAAGCACCAGATCTGCTCGCTTCCCTTTCTCGCTGATGGGTCGTTCGCGTGTAGCCGTAGCAGTACTTGTGGCACGTAATGCTGGACTTCCGCTTTTCCATCGGTTCTCATGAGCGAGTGATGCCGTCCTTACGGCCCGATTATAGCTGGGCGTGACGCGACATCGGCGTGGAGACCGAGATCCGGTCGTCAGCCCTCGAAGTAGCTATCCGCGTTCAGCCCGAGGCGGTCAAGGATCTCCCAGGCCTCGTCCTCCTCACGGTCGCGGTCGGGAGTGTTCGGGTTCGAGACGTAGCGCACGGGGAACCCGCATCGCGTCCTGACATACTGCGGCAGGGTGATTCCCGGCCCGTGGGGCATGCTGGCTTCATCGCGGAGGGCGGCGTACTCCTGGTCAGTAACCGTAATCGTGATGCTGTGGCGCTCGAGCGCCCGGCGCACCTCCGGTTGGGACTGCGCCATCCCCGACCTCTCCGCGCCACGCGAGATCCACGGCGGCATCCCGCAGCACGACCTCACGTGAGCCGGTATGCTCACATTCGCCTGCCCGGCCTGCGCCGCCAACCGGAGCAATTCCGCTCCGTTGAAGGCCACTGTGATCGCCTTCCGATGGATGGCCACGTCCGCTAGTATGCCACGCCAGTCTGGCGAGGACGCTCTCACGTTTGCTCTATATAGGGAGTTGGTCTGCCTTGTCCCGTCACCATCGTATGGTGAAGTGACAAGGAATTTTGGAAGGCGAGTACGACCGCGCGCGTAGAAGCACGTGAACTACCAAAACGCATCGAAAAACTGGGGTCCACATGGGGTCCAACGGGGTCCAAACAGGAACAAACGCGCACGTCGGAGTTCTACGGGGTCCGACTGGGGTCCAAAACGCTATCGCGTAAAGTCTTGGGTTTTCAAAGGGAATGTCGGGAAGTGGTTGATTTGATG
>CAWCDJ010000002.1:0-132309 GCA_963794265.1 Bryobacterales bacterium | reverse complement strand
CTCTCGACCGTGGCGTCGCCGCACAGCAGACGGTGCTCGCCAAGCACCCACACGTCGCCCGCGACCGTGATGCGTCTCCTGCGCCTCCGGACGGCGTCTTCATCGGTCAAACCCGCGGTCTTGCTCCGGTCCCGCAGGAGTTCGTCCATCTCCTCGTCCGTGAAGCCAACGAGGTCCAGATTGAAGGCGTCTTCCTTCAGCGACTCCAACTCGACGCGCAGCATCTCCTCGTCCCATCCGGCGTTCATCGCCAGCTTGTTGTCGGCCAGAACCAGCGCGCGGCGCTGGGTCTCGGTGAGGTGGTCCAGGACGATGACCGGCACCTCGGCCATGTTGAGTTTCCGCGCAGCCGCCAGGCGCGCGTGGCCGGCGATGATCACGCCGTCGCCGCCGACCAGGATCGGATTCGTCCACCCGAACTCGGCGATGCTGGCGGCGACCTGCGCCACCTGCTCGTCGGAGTGCGTCCGCGCGTTCCGGGCGTACGGCATCAGCCGCTCGATGGGCCAGACTGCACCAGATATTTCGCAGCCGTCCAGATATGGTTGCCTATTATGCGTCTTTCGTTTCGGCCCGTAGTGCGGGTTCGGGCCGTGGTGCTTGATCGCGCGCGAGTCCTGCGCCTTGGGATTCAACGCCTGTTCCACGGGCACGCCGCGCGCCGCCGCGACCGCCGAACGTGCTGGCCCGTCTCCGCGCTGATCAGCACCGGCATCTCGCCGGTCAGGTTCATCATGCGCCGCACGATCACGTCGCAATAAGCCGGGACGATCTCGCAGCCGTAAGCCGACCCGCCCCAGCAGCGCCGCCGCCGCCATGGTGGTCCCGCTCCCCATGAACGGATCGAACACCATGTCGCCGGCGTCGGTGAACGCCAGCAGGAAGAACTCGACCAGCGCGCGGGGGAACGGAGCGGAGTGCGTGCCCTGGACGACTCGCTCTTGACCTCGATCACGTTCGACGGGCGCGCGACGCCGGCGTGCCGGCCATCGTCGCAGTCGGCGCTGCGCCTGGCTCTTGCCGCCGCCGCAGCGCCGCGCGCGCCGGTGCCCAGCAGCCCGCTGCCGGACGTCGATTTCGGATTGTTCGGGCTGTAATCGAAGCAGTCCTCCGACTCGTGCCCGACCCGCTTCGGCCGGAACTTGATCTGCTGCTGGCGCGCAGAAGTGGAACACCGGCTCCCATGCGTTCTTGAAACGGTTTCCCCAACCGCCAGGCACGCCGTTGTCTGTCTTGCGCCAGCAGAACTCGTCCACGAAGCGCCAGCCCCACTGCCGCTGTGCGCGAGCACCAGATCCTTCACGTACAGGCTGCGCTCGCCGTCGTCGGCGTGCTCCTTGATGTTCAGGAAGTAAGAGCCGTCCTCCGCCAGCACCGCCGCGACGTTCGCCGCCACGTCCGCGTACCAGTCCACGTACTCGTCCGGCGGGATCGGCTTGAAGCCGCTCGATGAGTCGTACTCGCGCTGCGTGGCGTAGGGCGGCGACGTGATGCAGACGTTCGGCGCGCGCGCCGGCCAGGAATAATTGCTGGACCATTGCCGGTCGCGGCAGTCGCCGCAGACCAAACGATGCTTGCCGATGGTCCACAGGTCGCCAGGCCGGGTTACCGGGTCGGCCGGCTGCCTCCGGAATCCCTCCTCCTCGCCTCCGGGCTGGCCTCCGGTTCTTCGGACGCCAGCAGCGCCTCCAACTCGTCGCCGGAGAAGCCCGCCAGAGCGAGGTCGAAGCCATCGGCTCCAGGTCGCGCACCTCCTCGGCCAGCAGCGCGTCGTCCCATCCGGCATTGAGCGCCATCTTGTTGTCGGCGAGGATATACGCCCGGCGCTGAGTCTCGCTGAGGTGGTCCAGTACCACCACCGGCACCTCAGCGAGGCCCAGCTTGCGGGCGGCCAGGAGACGCCCATGACCAGCGATGATTCCGGCGTTGGTGTCCACCAGGATCGGGTTGACGAAACCGAACTCGACGATGGACGCCGCGATCTGCGCCACCTGCTCCGGCGAGTGCGTCCGCGCGTTTTTCGCGTAAGGCACCAGCCGGTCGGTTGGCCACAACTCGATCCGATTGGCCATGGCGGGCGCGATCGTGGTCATCATTCGGTGCGGTGCGGGAGTGGGGTTGTGCTCATCAGTTTACGGACCGCGCGCTCCGCCCGGCCACCCGGCCACCTCTCAAAAAGTCTGGCGCTAGATCACTCGGGCTACTGGGCAACGCGCCGAGGCCGCCGGCCCAGTGGGGGCCCATCGAAGCATTGAAGGCCGCCCGATCAGGCGGCTGCTGCTGCGTCGCCATACCGTTCGTAATAGAGCGCCAGAGTTCGCTCGCGGTGCTGCGGCTCGATTCGATCCAGCCACTCCTGATAGCTCAACCGCGCCTTCCTGCCGTTACACGAGGGGCAGGTAATCACGATGTTGCGAAGCGCGTGCTCCCCGCCGAGTACAAGCGGAATCATGTGATCCGTCTGCTTCTCGATCAGCGAGCCGCCGCAATACGCACAGTTGTGTGCGCTCTCTTTCAGCCGCGCGATAGCTCCGGGCGTCACCGTGCCGTCCGCGGACACGTCCTCGCGCTCTCTTCGGCTGGTGCTCCACTCCCGGTTCCGGCTCAGCATTTCTCGCGCTTGTACCTGCTTCCCCGCGCGACCTCAGCATGACGGTGGCGCCGGTAATAGTCGCGGTACTTTGCCTTCTGCTGCTCGCGAAACTCGAAATCGGTGCGGTAGAACTCGCGAAACGCTTCGCGATCGAACTTTCTGAAATCAGCGAGCATCTTCCGCGCCCAACTCCTCCGCAACGCCTCGGCGCGTTGTTCGACGGAAAGCATGCGCCCGCTGCGCTCACGCTCTGCTTGTGGTATGTAGGCGGTAAGCTCCCGGCCCTCTCTGGCGGCTTCGCGCTCGCGCGAGATCCGCCTGTACGCCGGAGTACTGCTCCATCCGCGTCTATATCCGGTCGTCGCCGCTTCCCTCTTCCGCGCTTGCGCCTGCAGCCTATCGGGGCTCGCGTCGCAGGTAGGACAGAGGCTTTTTAGCCGACCGTTTTGATATCGGCCCCACTCGGGGCACTTTGCGATTGTTATGCCGCAGTGCGCACAAGCATAAGAATCGCGTTTGGCTTGCCATAGGGCCGTGCATGCCGGGCACAGCGCATTGAGAGCGCCATTCTCCTGCCTCGGCCAATCATCCACACCCGAAGCCGATCGGCCACAATGGATGCACTTGTGACTGGCAATCCTTGCGGCCTCGCAGGTCGGGCACAACTGCTTCAGCCATCCGTTCCTACGCCTTCCCCACGTCTCCAGTTCGTCCGGACTCCCCACGCGCTTACAGCTCTTGCACCTGGGCCGATCCACCCTCGGCATTTTCGTGACCCCCTGCTGTGATTTGCGTTGCTGCTGGAGATATACCGGAACGCCGGCTAATCCATCTCAGACCAGGCAATCAAATACCACGCTGATGAAGATCGGCCGGCGCGAGGTTCGCGGCGATCGGAGTGCGCCTGGCCAATGTGACACGCAGCGCGGATCGAATTGAAGGCAACACCAGCGGAACGCCGCGCGTGGATGGCAATCAAAATCCTTGCGTGGCCAGGAACGTGTGTCGGCTGGCGCCCTTCCGCTTGCCGAGGCCCAGCAACCGGGCGGGCGCGATCACTGGCGTGTTGGCCAGCGCGTCGATGCGCGCGATGCCCTCGTGGCTGGCGCGATCATACCAGTAGGGCGCAAGGCGCGCGTTCTGCGAGACGGACTGCTCGCGGCGGTTGCACGAATTGCGCAGGAAGCGAATCGAGACGCCGGACTGGACCCATTCGGCATCGCGATGCTTGACGAATCGTTTGGCGCGGTTCAACGACGTGAAGCCCGGACCAGAGACTGGGTTCGTGATGCGGATGTTTTTACGCACGGGTGGTGGAGGTCAACGCTGTGGGAGTTGCGGGTATGCCCGCAAGATGATGCTGCGGGGATCATGGCAAAAAACATGATCGAGGTCAATACATTTTAAAGCGTTTGCATTCAAGGAGTAACGGACCCTCAAACACGAATCGCGCGAGCGGAGAACAAAAGTCGCCCAGTGCTGGGTAGCGCTGCGGTCGCGTGCTGGCCTACCGCCGACTGGCCGATCAAGCATGCGTGTGCATTGGAGCTCGGGCCGTTCTTCTTGGTCGAGCGGGGGGATTCAACGGAAGGCCCTAGCGGACTCGGACCAAACGCGGGCGATGAAACTTCGGAGTTGGCCCTGGCGGGCCGCGAATCTACTTGCTGGAGAGCATTACACTGCTGTCCCTCATCGCTACGCGATTGATCTTACCGTCTTCGCCGGTGCTCCACGTCAAGTGCCAATATTGCCCCTCGCTCCACCTGTTTTGACGGAATTCAAAATCCCAATTGTTTTCAATTTTGGGCTTCCCGTCCTGGTCGAACATACACAGACAATGACCCTCCCCTTGTGCCTCCAGCCTCCTGAAAACTGCTATCGCCTGAGCAAGGGAGTCTTTTGGATGGATGCCGAGGATCGAGCCAAGGAAGGGGTCGACGACCTCAAGCGAATAGAGCCTAGGCCTACCGGCACCGGGCTCGTACACCCAGGCTTCGACAAATCCCCTCCACGAGAGTTCTGTGCCGTTCCTATACACCATGTGCGTGTCAACCCTCTCGTTTTTCCCGAGGAGGTCTTCCAGCCCATCCTGATCCAGGATTCTCGGGTCGAGATCGATACTTTGCATCTCGGGCAGATGCTCCACCGAGGCTTTCTGGGCATCTCCTCCTGAGATCCAACCGTATACGAGCGCGCCAAGAAGAACAACGAGGGGCGCTACGATGACGAGTGCTTTTTTCCTGTCCTGGGCAGTGGATTGGCGTTCTACACTTTCGAACATTAGAGAATGATATTCTGGATTTCTTTTGTTCGCATCCTGGGGCCCCCCGATGAGATCTCAATTCTTTCACCGCTTGGACCTGAGAAGCCTTGGTCCCGAAAGGGACCCCTCTTGAGAGGTCCATGTCGATCCACTTGGTCTTCTAACGACTAGCCGCGGATATGCACTTGCGGTCGCGCTTTGATCGCCTGGTAGCCGGTGCGCGGGCTTTGCCTTTCCGCTGGTTTCTGCTATCGCCACGATCTCCGCGATCTGCATATATAGGACGAAGGCGATTTTTGTCAGCAACAACCACGAGGCCAAAAATACGGTGGTGACGTGGTGATCGTGGCGACAGGCTCTAGTTACAACCACTTACAGTCCCACGATCTGGCGTCCACGCAGGTGATTGAGGGGAAAGGACTTGAGGCCACCTTGGACTCCAATTGGACTCCAGAAGCCCGTAAGTTATTGAAAACACAAGAAGGCGCAGCCCTGAAAAGGCTGGCGTCGGCGGTTCGATTCCGTCCCTGGCCACCACCCCTAAACCATACCAACTACAAGTAGTTACACGTCACTGGCTACCCTCAAAAGACCTCCGAAAGTGCATCGCTGGAGTCCATTTGGAGTCCAAAGTTGCCACTTCGCCTCCACGTGGCCTCGGGATAGTGGTCTCCAGGGACTCACGACGGTAAGTATCTTGCGCCCACGGGCTTGGGATATTCGGGACAGTTTCGCGTCAATGACTACGTTGTCCTCGTCGTCGTCCAGGACGACAACAATTAATTTCCTATATAGGGAGATCTGTCCCAGGCGGCCCGACACTCGCGCAGGGGGCGGCCACGTTGCGCCCGACCCGGCGGCCTGGACGTCTGGTGCGGGGCGCGGCGTCGCGCGCCCAGTGGCTACGGGCGGCGGGCGAACTGGCCGGAATTCCCTTAGAGTTTTGCGGCACGCCACTGAAGGCCAGAGTCCGAGATGGGCGTGCATGTGGTCCCGCCACTTTCCGGTACCCTTGCTGCAGCAGTTCGCCTTCAAATCCCTGCAAAAGGGCGTCGCGTGAGCATACGGCCGGTGCTTCGATAGGTTTGACCAACATGAAAACTCCTCTTCTAGATTTGAAAGAGGAGACCGTAGCATGTGGTCAAACGTGGCCGCACCCCTCGAACGTGACCTGGTAGCCGCCGTCCAGGGGCATTGCCTCCCGGATGGCTCGCCGCTTGAGCATCGAGTCGATCACTGCTCCATGGACTCCTTGCTCTCGGATCGCGGGTTCATCATGGCTCCGTTGCTTTGGCTGATCGCTTGCTTTTTCTATTCGGCGGATACTGGAATAAGAGGTACGTGGTTGTGAGGAGGGGATGCCGCAAAGCGATTCTAAACAGGGAGTTTGCCACGTCTGCCCGGCCTGCACCAGCAGTTTACGGTCAGGTGGCGTTTCGGCAGTTCACCTCACCTGGAGGGAATCATGTCAGATATTGAGAACAAAGAACTTCAATCGGATGTCAGCCCATAATGGCATCGCGACATCCGAGGTCAGGTGACCAAAATCCTTAACAGCAAGCCATTCAAGAACGCGCCCAAGTACAGCACGATCTTCGGATACCTCGTGGATGAGCGGCTAGCTGGCCGAGAGGCGAGCATCAACACGATCCTGCAGGATCGCTACGCCAATAATCCCAACGCGGATCATTCCACTGTGAGCATGGCTGTAGCCGACGTGAGAAGCAGATTGGACACATATTACCGTGGCGAGGGCGCAGGCGACCCGTGGCGGATCGGGATTCCCGTCGGCAAGTTCGTGCCTCGAATTGAGACCAATGTGCGGCCCGCGCCAACCGCGGCGGCGACAGTTGAGCCGCCGCGGGTCGAGGAGGGTCCGGCGCCCGAGCCGATGCCGACGGCGGCGGTCCCGCCAGGCATGATGCCGGTGGCCGGCAGCCGAGCGGACCGGTGGACACGGGCCCGAAAGTCGGCGATGGCCGCTGCCCTGCTGGCGGTGGTCGTCGTGGGCGTTTTGGTCGCGCAGTCGTTGATCGCGCAGCCCGGTTCGGGCATTCGGATCACCAGCCCAACCGAGGGCGCGACCGTCGGACTTCATGCGGACGTCTCGGGCAAAGGGTGGCAACCCAAGCTGAACAATTACCTGGTCTCCGCGCCCGAAGATCAGTCGGGACGCAAGTGGATCCAATTTCAAATTGCCTCCCCCGAGTGGAGGGACTCGGCCAATTTCGGCCAGCCCAATACGCCCAATGGGATGCATTTTAGGGTCTACGTCCTATCGACCCCGACCGTGCTGCCCATCGGCGAGATCACGAAGGAGCCCGCAAGCCCACAGGAATCGCCCGCAGTAACGGTTGTATTGCAGAAGTGATCCGGGCCTGGACCCACGGCCGACGAGCGGATCGCCGCGATCCGGAAGCTCGCGAAGAAGGGCGAGAAGGCCCTGCGCCGCGCCGAGGCATTGGAGTAGAAGGCCATCCGGATGAAGCAGGCTGGCGCGGCGGTGGAACCTGGGCCGCTGACCGCCGACGTTGTGCACGAGAAGCGCGGTTGGAACCTCGTGCCACGACTGCATCTCCAGAAACGGAGGGCGGGTGGGCGAGGGCCGCGGAACAAGCGCCGCGCGAAGTAGCGGCCGTTCCCGATCCGGTTCATCACGCCAGCCGCGGCAGGTCTGCTACCTTTCGCTGCCCGTACCAAACCTCGACGTGGTCCAGGTACGACCGCGCTTCCACCCGCGCGCCAATCAGTCGGCTGTTCACCGAATACGAGTTCCGCTCGACGTGGATCAGACTGCCCGAGTCCACCTTCACCCGTTCCCGTTTGGCCGATTCCATCCGCCGCGCCGGCAACTCCCGCATCACCGCCATCTCTTCGGCAAGCCTGTCCCGCCGCCCCGCATTCCGCTGCACGAACAGGTTCTTGAGGAACTGCGCGTATTCGGCCATGCCGCCGAAGTCACGGCTCCCGCGCAGCAGCAGCGCCTGCTCCATCGCTCGCTTGAACCGGTAATGGCTCTGCTCGCATCCCCGTTCTCGTTGGGACTGGCCGGGGTGGTGTGCTGCGGCTTCACCCGCCATAGCTTGATGCGTCGTTGCAGCGTCCGGATCTGACCGTCGCTGAATCGCCCCGGATATTCCCGTTGCAGCCACTCGAACAGTGTCTTGGCCTCCAGCCCGGGGCTCTCCTGGATCTGCTGCTGAACGGCGTCCCACACCTCGCCAAACGGGCGCGCTGACTCGCGACTTCTGCTACCGGCGCGGGGTCGTTGCCTCGAGCGGGAGTTTTAATTGTCGTCAGCCGGGAGATCTAATTGTCGCCGAACACCCCGCAGGGTTCCCACGGGGAAAGCCTCGTGAACTCCTCCCTTCGCCCAAACCTACTTCTTTCAGTATGCACAGGAGGTCCTCGCAAGCCCTTGAAAGGTCGCCCTCTGGAGAGCGCCAGTCCAGATGGGGTTTCGGCATCGGGACCGAAGTCGACCGCGTCGCGGCGAACATCGACCGGCTCACGAAGCCGCGCCGGTACGGCCGGCTGCTCGGCTACGGCCTGAAAGGGGCGGTGATTTACCGCAACATGAACCCTGCAACCATCTGACCATCCGAGGCGTGCAGATCATTTCCGCAGGCCTGGAAAGGACTATGAAGCCCACGATCTTTTTCCGCCGCAGGCGGCGGGACCCGCGGTATCATCCCGTGCTGCGCCATGGTCGAAATAAGAGTGGTAGTAGCCCGGCAAGCAAATCCGGGCTCTGGCCGTCATGCTGGCTGGCACGAACACCGGCGCGTTGCCGCCGTACATCATCGCGCGCGCGTCCTCGGACCGGTTCACCGGCCGGCTTCGTTGTCGGCCACCCGTTTCGGAATCGAGCAAGTTCGGCCTGTACGGCTCTGTGACAACGGACGTCACCGCGGTCTTCACCAACAGAATGAGCGAGAGCGAGGGCAATCCGGCTCCGAGATCAAGCAACTCGGGGCCGAGGCGCGCGAATCCAAGGCGTCGCTGGCCGGCGGAACCTCGCCGACTTCGCACCGCTTCTCTTGGAGTAGCGCATGCCGCCAGGGAGAGGCCAACGCTTGGATCGAACTACGATAGGTGCTATGCCCCCCGGCGGCCGCCGCCCTGCGGCAATAGCGACAGCAGTCGGTCGTCGTTGACAGAGCGGAGTTCGCTGACCGTGTCGAAGACCATGGTCTCCCGGGCAGCCAACGTATACGGCTTCCAGGCGAGGCCCGGCTGCGACGGGTTACCCGTGCGGGCGAAATTGACCCACGCCTGCGAAACCTTGTCCTGCAATGCCAGCGCGGACGGCGCGCCGCCCGTGGCGATGCGGATATGCGGCTCGCTCAGGGCGTGGAAGGCAAACGCAATCTCAGAACAATGGAAAGCTGTGATACCGCCGTTGACTTGATACTCGTAGGCGAAAATGTAGTTGTAGACCGGAGCTTTGGTCTTTTCCAGTTTCCGCGCCAGCATGCTCTTGGCGCCGGGCCGGAACCTGCTGTCGAAGAAGAGGACATCCTGCACTTTCTTGCGCGGCAGCGCCTTCTTGAACTCGGCAACGATGTCTTCCTTCTTCGCGCCGAAGGCGGTCGAGAGGCGCTCGTCGATCTCCTGCGGGGTCCACTCGTTCTTCGTGAGTTCACCCCTGGCTAGATTGCTAGTGAACTCGGTCATCACGGTGCCGGCCATGTACGGAATCGACTCGGCCCAGTCGCAGAACTCGCGCATGACGTACTTGTCGTCCGCGACCGGGTTCCAGCCCATCGCCTGGCGGCCAAGTTGCTTGGCCACGGCTTGGTTCGCGGCGTTGCCTGCCGCCAGCAGATCGCGATACGGAACCCTCTGCAACTTGTCGATCCGGCCGCCCTCGAGACCGAGATTCTTCAGGGTCTCGGCGGCGACAGCCCGCTGGTCCTGAATGACCTTGGCAGGCTCGGTGTCGCGATAGTTCAGGTTGCCGCCGCTTTGGCAGATCACCTTGTGAAACAGGCCCTTCGCCGCAGGCATGTGCATCAGCCGCGAAACCTTGCCGCCGCCGCCGGACTGGCCGAAGACGGTCACATTGCCGGGATCTCCGCCAAAGGCTTCGATGTTGTCGTGAATCCACTCAAGCGCGGCGACGAGATCGGCCATGCCCGTGTTGCGCGAATTGGCGTACTCGGAGCCATAAGCCGAGAGATCGAGCGTGCCGATGATGTTCAGCCGGTGGTTGAGGCTGACCGCGACGACGTTGCCGAACTCGCACAGCGTTTTGCCGTCGTACGCATAGGACTCCATCGACGAGCCATTGGTAAACCCTCCGCCGTGCATCCATACCATCACGGGCTTCTTCGCCCCCGCCGCTGTGCTTTGCGTCCAGACGTTCAACACCTGGCAGTGTTCGTTCTCTACCCAGTAGCGGTGAGGAAACACAAAATCGTCGCCGCCGACGCTGGTCGCCTGCGGGATCGGGCAGACAGGTCCCCACACTTGAGCGCCCTTGACGCCTTCCCACCCTGGAACAGGCTTCGGCATTTCGAAGCGCTCCGCCACGGCATAAGGGACGCCGAGGAAAGTAAAGACCTTGCCGTCCCGGAAGCCGCGGAGTTTTCCGCTTTTGACCTGGACAACCGGCGGGTGCAGGTTCGGGGACGCCACCGCCGAAGCAGGCCGGGCGGCGGTCTTTACTTCCGCCTGCGGGTTCTCCTCAGCGGATGCGTTGAACGCGAGTTCGGCGGCTGCGGCTCCCACCAGGGCTGTGCCCCGGGTCAGCAAACTGCGGCGATTGATTGCGTCCGATTGTGGCGGATGTTGGCCCATCGTTCCTCCTTCGAATATGCGGCTCTTTGAACCGAAGCTTCACCAATATCACGTTTCTTCCATCGGCGGTGTGAAAGTAAACGGCCGTGCCGCCCGAGTCCGGGCTTACTGAAGGACCACCTCGTCACCAGCAAAGGAATTACGCGAGCGCGCTATTTATAGGGCCAGTTGACCGAGTAGATATCCGCCGTGAAAAAGTCAAACGACACGACGGGATTGTTGTCGATGCCGATGCCCCAGTAGTTGACCGTGGTGCCGGGCGCCAGGTCGCGAAAATCGGCGACGTCGTCGATACGGCCACCGGCGACCGCAATACGCCGGATCGGGCTGCCCTCGTCGTACGTCTGGTAGTAGATGTAGTTGCTGTCCTTGGACCAGACCGGATTGTTGAACCGCCCGCTCGCCAGTTCGGTCCACGTTCTCGAAGCCGTGTCAAACAACATCAGCTTTCGCTGATCGAGCGGCATGGCGATGATATGGCGGCCATTCGGCGACCATCGCGGACTGAAAAGCCCTTCCGATCCCGGCAGGGTTCGCACCTCCCTGGTCCTTAGATCGACCATTTGAATGGCCTTGGGCATCGCATCCTCAGCCATGTACTCGGAGGATCTTCCGAATACGAGACTCTGCCCGTCGGGCGACCAGTCGGGATCCGCCTGGCTTCGTGGCTCTTCCGCGACAAGGCGCGATGGCCCACCCTCGGCAGAAATCACATAGATTTTCCAGGTCCTGCCCGGCTCCTTGCCCATGAAAGCAATGAAGCGCGAATCCGGCGACCAGCGCATCATGAAGACGCGCATCGGCCGGGATGTCAGTTGGAACCGTTGCGATCCGTCGAGGCGGCTCTGCCACAAGGCGCCGTCAGTGCTGCTGGTCCATGCCACGCGCGTGCCGTCTCTGGAAAACTCGGTCCGGCCCGCCATTCCGATTTTCCGCAGGTACGGAACAAACTGGCGGTTCCGCGGATCATAACGGCGAAGCTGACTTCGTTTGTGTGCGCCCGTGAAGAATATCTGGGTGGGGTGCCGGCCAGGAACCGGCCCGATAAAGTTCAGCGGACCGGCGGTCACTTGGGTAGGAGACGGTGCGCCGAACCAACGCTTCTGAGCGAGTATCCAGAGGTTACTCCCTTCGACGCGGTTCGACTGGAACACGTACGACTTCCCGTCCGGCATCCAGTTGCCGCAACATTCCGATGTGAGGTGCGACCAGCCGGGCAGTAGCCGGTTGAGCTTCTTGTCGGCGAACGTGAACTCCCACAGGGCCGTATCGTGGGTGACCGGATCGATTACCGTGAACCGCAGACGGGAGCCGTCCGGCGCGCAACGCAGCCAGAACGCCCGTCCGGGCACGGAGGTCAACAGGCGCGGCTCCGAATGGTCGCCATCGACGGTCAGGATGCTTCGTCCGGTGGCGTAAAGGATGGCGCTACCATCCGGCAGCCACGTGCCATCGTGCCCGAGATCATTCATAATCTTGCGGGCCGCACCCCCGACCGAGGGGACAATCCACATTGGGCCTTCCAATTCAGTAAGCGTCTCGCCAAAGACCAGCAGTTTCGAGCCGTCCGGAGAGATGTCCGCCAGCCGCGGCTCG
This sequence comes from Bryobacterales bacterium, assembly GCA_963794265.1. Taxonomy (GTDB): domain Bacteria; phylum Acidobacteriota; class Terriglobia; order Bryobacterales; family Bryobacteraceae; genus CAWCDJ01. The sequence continues at coordinate 120,055 of CAWCDJ010000002.1, read as the reverse complement.
CCGATCTCGGGTGGGGTGGGCAGGGGCTGTACGTCGCCCCCTGAAATCGGGGAATACGCCAGAGTGACCCGGCCCCCCTCGATCTTGGAAAAGTACAGCCTCGATCCGTCCGTGAGAAGTACCGGAAAGCGTTCTACACCGATCGAACCTGGAAAAATGGCGTCGGAGGAAGTGATTTGAGTGAACGGCAGGAGCAGCGGTTTGGCTGCCCGGCCGTTTTCCCAAAGGCTAAAACAAAGGAAAACCAGGGCGCCGAGAATCGCGGGGATCAGGGCCAGCCGGAAGATTACGGCCCACGACGGCCGGGTCTTCCGGGCCGGCACCTGAATCTTCGCCGGCCCCATTTCCAGATGCGCGGGCGAGGCAGCCTCCAGACCGGGTGAACTGGTGTCGCGGGAAACCAGCCTGGGGCCGGCCGGCAGGTCCGGGGACTCGATCACTTCCACGGGTGCGATGAAGCGATATCCACGCTTCGCCAGGGTCTCGATATAACGCGGATTCTCCGCGGAATCGCCCAGAGCTTCGCGAACCTTATTAACTGCGGTGCCGAGGCTATGGTCGAAATTCACGACCGTTTCTGATCCCCAGATTTGCCGCTGCAACTCCTCCCTGGTAACGATTTCCCCGGCATTGGTCAGGAGGATCGTGAGCAGCTTGAACGGCTGGCTTTGGAACTTGATGCGGATTCCGCACTTGCGCACCTCGCCGGCTCGCAGGTCGGTTTCGAACACGCCAAAGCGGATAATTCGCCAATCTGTGGGAATCTGCTCGCGCACGGAAAAACAGGGTATCACACCTGCAACCACGAAGTTGGCCGCGCCGCGGTGAAGCATGGCTCCGGCTCCGCCGCCGCCAGATCTGCCGGCAGGTGGCCCGCGACCTGATGTTATGCCCAGCTAACCCTTTATTTCTGAGGCGTTTGCATGATGAACAAAGTTTGAAGAACAAACGACCTGTAAGGCGCCTGCCACCGAGTATTGTGTTGATGATCGACTCGCGCGATCGTATCGCTCGCAATACCTGAATGGGTTTTTGTCAGCCCTGGCCAGGTATGGAATCAGCGACCCTCGCGCCCGGGCAGGCGTCCCGGGGCAGTGCTCATCCGACGAGCATTCACCCCGAAGGCCGCTTACCTCGTCGTAGGAGGACAGGATGATTGGTTTTTTGAAGGGAACGTCAAGAATGAGAGGCAGCATCCGGCGACTACTCAGGGTATTGCCGTTGGTCGCGGCGACATGTATCCTCTTCGCGCAAGCCGACCGCGGCTCCATCGAGGGGACCGTCACCGATCCGACCGGTGCCGTCGTTCCGAACGCCCAGGTTCAGATCGTCAATATCGAAACGAACAGCGCACTCGCTTTCTCGAGCAACGAAGTCGGGAACTACTTCGCGCCCAACCTGCCGGTGGGTTCCTACCGGATGACGGTCACGAAACCGGGATTCCGCAGCGTTCAGCGGGAGCCTATCATCATTCGCGCCCAGGGAAGTCTGCGGGTGGACTTTCAGGTTCAGGTCGGAAGCACGACGGACACGGTCATGATCTCCGCCGAAGCCCCGCTGTTGGATGTCTCGGCCACGAGCGTGCCGAACAACCTGACCTCCAAATTCATGGACGACTTGCCCATGATCATCTTTGGCGAAAAGGCGAACATTACCGACTTCCTCCGGTACTTCCCTGGAAACACGTCCGGCAACGGCGCACTCAGCAGCGGCGAATCGAATGAATCGTGGTCGGGCAGGGTGAATTCCGCAGTGCAGGGCTCGACCGAGGTCTTCATCGACGGAGCTCCTTCGAGCGAATGGAGCACGCGACGCGGCGCCGTCCTCGAGAACGGCCCTGTGGTGGAGTCCGTCGCGGAGTACACAGTGGTGGCGAACGCCTTTAACGCGGAGTACGGCGGATTCGGAAGCTGGTTCACCAGCGTCACTTTGAAGTCCGGCACAAATCAGGTCCACGGAATGGTGTTCAACGACTTCGGGAACGACGCGCTGAACGCACGAAACTTTTTCCAGGGCTCGGTTGTGCCGAAATTGCGCCAGAATGAAGGCGGTTTCCAGTTGGGCGGCCCGGTTTACATTCCCAAGGTTTACGACGGCCGCAATAAAACGTTCCTCTTCTTCAGCCAGGGGTTGTATTATGCGCGCCTTGGCGGTACGGGCGGACTCCAGACGGTTCCCATGGCCGCATTCAAGACGGGCGATTTCAGCAACCTGGTGGACGCGTCAGGAAAGCAGATTCCGGTTTTCGATCCGACAAGCACCGCTCCGGACGGCAAAGGCAGCTTCGTCCGTACCCAGTTCCCCGGCAATACTATCCCGCTCAGCAGGATCAGCCCGGTCTCGGCTAAGATCGCCGCCCTGTTGCCGAACCCGGACTTGCCCACCAAGGAGACGAACAACTGGTACAACCGCACCGGCGCATTCCCGTATTTCAATACCTTCACCTCCACGGCGAAGTTGGATCACAGCTTTTCGGACAAGGAGAAACTGTCCGTCACGTACTCTAATCAGTGGCGTCCGCGCCTGATTAACGGCAGCGGTTGGGGAAACACCGCCAACACGGTGCAAGGCCTGCCGGCTGAACCCGACGTGCTCGAAGGATTCCAGCTCCAGACCGTTACCAGCCAGACCTGGCGCGTCAATACGGACTCGATCGTCAGGCCTTCGCTGCTCAACCACATCACACTGGGAGTCGACCGGTATGCGAATCCGTATTCGAATACCAGCGTGGGTAAAGGCTGGGACAACGCGCTCGGCATCACGGGAATGCCGCAAGATCTGGGCGCATTCCCGCAGATCACATTCAGCGGCGGCACCGGCGGCGCCACGCAGATGGGTCTGACGAGCAATGGCCTCGGCGCTATGACCCGCTATTCACTGAGCGAAAGCCTGACGTGGGTACGCGGCCGGCACACGTTCAAGTTCGGAGCTTCGCACTGGCGCCTCGATAATAACAGCAGAAATCAATCCTCGACCGCCGGATCGTTCAATTTCAGCAACCAGATGACGAGCCAGCCGGACGCGTCGCAATTGGGTAGTTGGGGCAGTTCGTTCGCGAGCTTCCTGCTGGGTGACGTGAACAGCGCCAGCACGACTCTTCAGAACACGACCGGATACCGGTTCCGCTATTACGGGCTGTTCGCGCAGGATGACTTTAAACTGACTTCCAACCTGACCCTCTCGTACGGTCTCCGCTGGGATGTGTCTGTTCGGCCAACCGAAGTTAACCAACAGATCAGCTCATTCGAGCCCAACGTGATGAATCCCGTCGGCGTGTACGGCGCCCTCGTTTTCGGCGGGACCGGTACGGGCCGCGCCGGAACCATGTTCGTGCCGACTTGGATGAAGGGCTTCGCTCCCCGTTTAGGTCTCGCGTACTCCGTCACGCCCAAAACCATCATCCGGGCTTCAGCAGGGATCTATTACTCGGACCTCCCCGATGGAGGCGGATACACGGCGGGATTCACGTCATCTCCGGCCTTCAGCTCTCCCGACGGCTATACCGCGGTCTATAACTGGGGCACGTCGGGTTTCCCCTCGAACTATCTGTTGCCGCCGCAGTTGAATCCGGCGTTCCAGAACAACCAAAGCGTCACCTGGCTGCTGGGCACCGGTACTCGGCTTCCGCAGGTCCTCAGCTGGACGTTCGGTGTTCAGCGGGAATTGAAGCAGAACCTCAGCCTGGACGTCGTTTACGTCGGAAGCCATTCGACCCATCTCTCCGCCGGCAGCCAGTTCGATTTCGTGGATCCGAAGTACCTTTCGCTAGGCAGCACGCTGCTGCAACCCGCCAACTCGGCCGCCGCCGTCGCCGCAGGAATTTCGTTGCCGTTTCCAACGTTCATGAGCTACTCCCACAACACCGTAGCGCAGACGCTGATGGCTTTCCCGCAGTACACGAACGTGACCAACGGTTACGATCCGGTTGGGCGCGCGCGCTTCGATTCCTTGCAGGTCAAGGTGACGAAGCGATATTCGAACGGGCTCACCGTGCTCGCGTTCTGGAGCTGGATGAAGAACATGAGCAGCCTCAATACCATCCAGTACTACGGATATCGCCCGGTTACTTACAGCCCGGATTCGCCGCCGCATACGGTTCAGATCACTGCCAGCTACGAATTGCCGTTCGGGACCGGCAAGCGGTACGCCGCTTCGTCGAACGCCGCCTTGAAGTGGCTGGCCAGCGGATGGACACTGTCTGGTTACGCGCGCTACAGCAGCGGTCCGGCGCTGCAATTCCTGGCCAACAACAACCTCGGCGCGCTGAACTACTCCGCCAAGTTCACCAATTACGTTGCAGGCGTTCCGATCTTCGGGGAGACAAATCCGCGCAACTTCGATCCGGCGGTCGACCGCTACCTGGTGGCCGGAGCGTTCGTGAATCCTCCGGCGTATCAGTTGGGCAACGCGGCGCCCTACGAGGATTCGATCCGTGGGTTCACGCAGAAAGCGGAGTCGGTTTCGCTTGGAAAGGCCTTCCCCATCAAGGAACGGCTGCATGCCCAATTCCGGGCGGACATCAATAACCCGTTCAACTTCGTCCGCTGGTCAGGCAACCCGAATACCAACATCAACAGCGCCGCCTTCGGCACCATTACTTCGGCGGCGGACGGCCGGAGAATTCAGTTGTATCTGGCTGTCCAGTTCTAAGACCGGCCGCACGGTGCGGGCACTGCCAATTCGCGGTAGCGCCCGCGCCGGCGGAGTTTCGAAAGTCACAGGCACAGGAGGACCTCCGATGGCTCGCAAAGTACTTGCCGGTTGTTTTCTGCTGGCGGCCCTGACGGCAGTCTCACCGGGGCAGACCCGGATTTCCGAACAGAGTGCGCGTGTGGATCCCGAGTGGATGAACCGGGCCATCATTTACCAGGTGTGGATGCGATCGTTCACGCCGGAAGGGACACTGGTGGCCACGGCGAGTCACTTGCCGTATATCGCGAGCCTTGGCGCAACCATCATTTACCTGAGCCCGCTGAATGTGCACGGTTACCCTTCCGTGTTCGGTCCCAGTACCCCGTATGAGATCAAAGATTACGATGTCATCGACCCGGAGTACGGGTCGGAAGGGGATCTCAAAGCCCTGGTCGCGCGTGCGCACGAACTCGGGCTCAAGGTCATCATGGACATCGTCTACGCCCACAGCGCAAACGACAACGTCAACCTCTGCAAACCGGGATTTTACCAGCGCACTCCGGACGGCAAACTCATCATGTCGCGCTGGAAGACGCCCATGCCGGACTACACCAACCCCGACGTGCGCGCCTATTTTCGTAACAACATGCTCCACTGGGTGCGGGATGTCGGCGTGGACGGGTTTCGCGCGGATGTCGCCGGGGGCGTGCCTACCAGTTTCTGGAACGAAGCGCGGGACGCCCTGGATAAGGTTAATCCCGGCTTGATCATGCTCGCGGAGGCCGATCTCCCGGAGCATCAACTCAAAGCATTCGATATCAGCTATAACTTCCCCTACTATTCGGCGCTTACCTCCGTTGTGGTCAACGGTGAGTCCGCCCAACGGATCCGCGAGCAGTGGGAGAAAGCAAAAGCGGCGTTTCCGCGCGGGTCCCGCTTCCTGCACCTGAACGACAACCACGACCGCAATCGTGCAGATGTGGTCTTCGGGCAGAAGGCAGCGCTCGCCACGTCGGTCCTGGACTTTACGCTGGATGGCATTCCCTTCCTATATAACGGCGAGGAGATCGGCGACACGACGGCGCCGCAGCAGCAATCGCACGTGCCCATCCGCTGGGACATCTGGAAGCCCGAGGGCCAGCGCCGCACCAGCACTGCCGGCCAGGAGAATGCGCGTCTCCGCGTGTACAAGCAGATCTTCGACATGAGGCGAAACGAACCGGCGCTCACGTCCGGCGATCTTACCTGGGTAAACAACAGCAATCCGGACGGCGTCGTCAGTTTCATACGCAAGAAGGACAACCAGGAGATTCTGGTGCTCATCAACCTTTCGAACCGGATCACAAAGGTACAGGTAGACGTCCCGGCGTCTCGTTACGCCGGCGCGCGCGGCCTGCTCACGAATCGAACCGTTCCCGCGTCCTCCTCGCCGGACAAGTTCACTTATCAACTCGGCGCTTTCGACTACCTGGTCGCGAAGCAGGCGGCACAGTAAGGGCGGAAGCGGCCAATTATGCGACCATTCTCCGGTTGTTTGGTAGTTTCTCTGCTGGCCTGTTCTCTCATGCCCTGTCCGGCTCAGCCCGCGGCCACCTTCAACGTACGCAACTTCGGTGCTTTGGGCGACGGAACCCGATCCGACACCGACGCGATCAACAAGGCGATCAGGGCGGCTCACGACGCGGGCGGTGGTACGGTTCTGATTGCCGCGGGTTCCTACGTCTCGGGCACCATCCTGCTTCAGGACAACGTAACCCTCTGGATCGACGCAGGCGCGACGATTCTGGGCACCAGCAACCTGTCCGAATACCACTGGCCCGCAGGCGGTCGCGAATGGGACGGCTCCTTAATTCTTGCCAATGGCGTGCATAACGTCGCGCTCATGGGCCGCGGCACTATCAACGGACAGAACCTGACCAATCCGCGGGGAGAGGAGCACATACGCGGGCCGCATGCCGTTCTCTTCAACAACAGCAAAGACATCGTGGTCCGCGACATCACCGTCAAGGATTCCGGCAATTACTCCTTGATCTTCCGCTCCTGCGAGCGAGTGACGATCGACAATTTCACAGCTCTCAACGGGTACGACGGCGTCAATATGCACGACGTCCGCGACGCCACGATTTCGAATTCGAAGCTTTACACGGGAGACGACAGTCTGGCGGGCGCCTACTGGGAGAACGTAACTGTCACGAACTGCATCCTGAACAGTTCCTGCAACGCCATTCGTGCCGGTGGCCGCAACGTGCTGATCAACAACTGCCTGATCTACGGTCCCGGAAGGTACGCGCACCGCCTCGGGTTCCGGACCAACACGGAATCAGGTTTTCAGATTCTGCCTCAAAGCGCCGGGCGGGGGAATACGAGTTCACGGCTGGTCGCTCCCGGACCGGTGGACAACATGGTTCTGTCGAACATCACGATGATCAACGTGCGGTCGCCCGTGTATGTCGCATTCGGCGCCGACGCTCCGTATAGCGGCAACAACCTGGGCGTGGGCCGAATCGTCGTGGAAAATCTTACGGCCCTCAATTGCGGAAGAACTCCATTCTATGTGGCAGGTCCTCGAGAGAAGCCGGCCAAGTCGATCATCCTCCGGAACGCCCGAATGACATTTGCGGGAGGCGTCGGGGACGAGGACGCCAACGGGCAGGGATTCAGTCCATATTCGATGCTCCAGGCATACGGAGTTTATGCCCGGAATGTCGAGAACCTCGAGTTGCACGACGTGCGCGTTGACTACGTCGAAAAAGACCGTCGTCCCGCCGTTTTCGGTGAGAATATCGGCGTTCTGGAACTGGACCGCTTTAGCGCTCAGCGGGAGCCGGGCGCTGCGCCTTCGCTGCTGTTCGCGGGGATTGGGAAGCTGCTCATCGACGGTGTGGAAGCGTCGCCGGTAAAGCTCCTGCTCAAAGCACTCGATCCGCTCTCCGCCGGCTTGATCGCCGGCGACCGGCTGTTCGTTTCGGCCACGGTCCGGAATACCGGTCATGATGGGCTCGGTGATGTCGAATTGAAAGCCGGAACCGACACTGTCCGCCGCACCGCCTGGTTGCGCGCGAACGAAACCGCGCAGGTGGGCTTCCCCAACCTGAAGGTAAACGATAGCGGAGAATTCACGGTTCGGCTTGACGGCATGGAGAAGACGGTTGCCGTTCGGCCCAAGCCCACCGGCCGTCAGGTGACCGCTCCGTATGCTGCATTTCAGAACCTCAATGGGGAGGTACGCCAGATCGATGGCGGCTTCTACATCTCCGAGAATGGCGATTACGCCGTGCTGGATCACGGGGACCAATACGGTTCGGCATATCTGCCGCAAGGACTGGGGCCGTCCGCGACCGCGATCGTGAAACTCGAAAATCCGGACCTGCGGACGAACTGGGTCGGGCGGGCCGGAATTATGGTGCGCAAAGACATCTCGAAGCCCGGCGAGTCGCCCGGCTATATCGTGTTGGGCGCTTCGCCGGCCAATGGCTACTCCCTGGAGTGGGATTCGAACCGGGATGGCCGCATCGACAGCCGCACAACTCTGGACGGGTATACGAATTGGCCGTGCTGGCTCAAGTTGGAGCGGCGGGGCTCGCAGTTTATCGGATACTCCAGCAAAGACGGCGACCATTGGAGTAAGATCGGTGAAGCCGACGTCAGCGGGGCGGACGGTCCTCTCGATGTGGGTGTGTTTGCGCATCGGAGCAGCGCGCGGTTTATGGACTTGAGGGTAGTGAAAACGCCGTGATACGGGCCATCGGGACGCTGCTTGCCGTGCTTTGGTGCGTCCCGAGGGTGGCGGCACAGGACTCCGGGGAGCGTCTTCTGGCGGACGCCAACACCGCTTATCGTGCGCTTCACGCCTCCGACGCGGTCGACCTGTACCGCCGCTACCTCGCTCAATACCCCGATCGCGCCGACGTCCGTGCCTTCCTTGGCGCTGCGCTTCTGAACCTGAATCAACCTGAAGCCGCGTTCGAGGAGGCGCAGCGCGCGATCGCTCTCGATAACGGCTACGCGAAGGCGCAGTTGCTCGCCGGCCGGGTATGCGCGGCGCGCGGAGAATGGGACCGTGCTCAGACCTTCTTTGAGAAGGCGGAACGGCTCGATCCGCGGGACGTGGACGCGTGGTACTTTGCCGGCCGCGCCTTCTATGACGCGAACCGCTTTGAACCTGCAATCGCGGCTTTCGAACAGGCGCTGCGGGCGGGCGCGCGTCAGTCCCGCGTTTATGAGAATCTCGGCCTGTCGCAAGACGCCCTCGGGCAATTCGGCGCAGCGGAGGAGTCTTTTCGGAAATCGGTCGAACTGGCCGGCGCGGCGTGGAGGCCCTACCTGGCGTACGGCGCGTTTCTCTTTCGCCATAACCGCCCTGACGAGAGTCTGCGCCTGCTGCGGCAGGCTTTCGCGCTCGCGCCGGCACAGGTCGATATCCGTTTCGAACTGGCTCGCGTCCTATATCACGAAAATCGTTTCGAGGAAGCCGCGAACGTCCTGGTACCGGCGCGGCCGTCGAACGAGTGCCGCGTCCATAATCTGCTGGCGCGGATCTATGCCGCCGCGGCTAAAGACGGCGCGGCTGGAATCGAAGTGAAGGCCATGGCTGCATGCCGGGCGGCGCCGGATACGCCATGACGGTTATGCTCGCGGGCAAGGTCTTGGTGGCCTCAGCCCTGGTGCTTGCGCTATCGGCTGTGTCGCCGCCCACTGTCACGTTCGAAGATCGGACGGCACATTCCGGCATTCAGTTCGTGCTGCACAATGCCGTTTCCTCCGAGCGGCATCAAATCGAAACCATGGCCGGCGGCGTCGCCGTGTTCGATTACGACAACGACGGCTATCCCGATATCTATTTCACGAACGGCGCTCAACAGCCCTCACTCAAAAAGGATGACCCGCAGTACCGCAACCGGCTCTATCGGAATAAGCACGATTGGACCTTCGAGGACGTCACCGACCAGGCCGGGGTGGGCGGCAGCGGGTACAACATCGGCGTGGCAGCAGGCGACTACGATAACGACGGATACGCCGATCTGTTCGTCACCGGGGTACGAGGCAACACCCTCTACCGCAATCGCGGCGACGGCAGTTTCGAAGATGTAACCCGCAAGGCCGGACTCGAAAGCGGCGAGTGGGCGGTGGCGGCAGCCTGGGTCGATTACGACAACGACGGACGCCTGGACCTTTTCGTCGTCAATTATGTCAAGTGGGATCCGGCGACGGAGTTGTTCTGCGGCGATGCCGCACGCGGTATTCGCACTTACTGCCATCCACGATTTTATGAGTCACTGCCGGACCGCCTCTACCACAATAATGGCGACGGCACGTTTTCCGATGTCTCCGCCGCCTCCGGGATCGCGGCTTTGGCGGGCAAGGGAATGGGTGTCGCGATTGCGGATTACGACCACGACGGCTGGATGGACATCTTTGTCGCCAACGACACGGTCCCGAATTTCCTCTTTCATAACGAGCACGACGGCCGTTTTCGTGAGGTCGGACTAGAGGCGGGAGTGGGTCTCAACGATGACGGCAAGGCTCTCTCGTCGATGGGCGCGGATTTTCGGGACCTGGACAACGACGGCTGGGAAGACCTCGTCGTCACAGCCCTGAGCAATCAGACCTTCCCTGTGTTCCGCAATCTAGGTCGTGGACTCTTCAAAGATGTGACTTATCCGAGCCGCGCCGGCATCATCAGCACGCCGCTGAGCGGCTGGAGCATGGGGATCTTCGATTTTGACAATGACGGCTGGAAAGACGTGTTCGTGGCCGCGGGGGACGTTCAGAACAACACCGAAATGTTTTCAAGCGGTGCGTCGCGGCAGTCAAATCTGCTGATGCTGAATGACCGGCACGGCGCGTTTCGTGCCCTGTCGATCGGGACGGCGGCCCAACACCGCGGAGTGGCGTTCGGAGATTTCGATCGGGACGGGCGAGTGGATGCTGTGGTTACCCGGCTGAACGAGCCTCCCGTGCTGCTCCGAAACGCCATGGGCGCGGGCAATCACTGGATCGCCCTGCGGCTGATCGGGGGACGGAGTAACCGGGAAGCGATCGGCGCGCGCGTAACTGTCAGGGCCGGCGGCATCACGCAGGTCAACCACGTGACTACTTCGACCGGGTATGCGTGTTCAAGCGATCCGGCAGTCCATTTCGGACTTGGCCGCAACGCTCGCGCGGACAGTATCACCATCGAGTGGCCCTCCGGGACGAGACAAACACTTTCAAATATCGCTGCCGATTCCTATTTGATCGTCCGGGAACGAAATGAATAGATCTGCACTTCGGCGGGATTTTCGATAAGAACCTTTCCGCCGGTCACCACCGTCTCGCCTCCCGGGGACAGCAGCGACGTCAACCGGAGTCCGTCGCGCAGTGGAAGATCGTCCACCTGCAGTTCGATCGGCTTCCCGCTCCCTGCGCGGTTCAGAATCACCAGCACACCCTCTTCGGCCGAGGACCGAAGGTAGGCGTAACGGTCGGAATCCACGAGGAGTTGCGTGAGCGCGCCGTCTCTCAAAGCCGGATGCTCGCCGCGCAAATGCAGGAGGGTGCGCGTAAAATCGAACACCCTGGCGGCATCTCCGGTGCGGCCTTCGGCATTGAAGGAATTGAAGGGATCGTCCGGCCAGCCTCCGGGAAAATCGCGGCGGTTGTCCGGATCGCGTCCGCCCTGCATCGCGACTTCGTCACCATAATACAGGTGTGGGACTCGCCGGGTCGTCAGCACGAAGGCTTCGGCCATCATCAGTTTGGCGACGTCCCCTTTCGCGGCCGTAAGGAACCGGGGCTGATCGTGATTCCCGGGAAAAACCACCAGCATTTCGGGATGTTGGTAGAGCGAATCCTGGGCCAGAACGTCCACCAGCCTGTTCATCGGCTGCCCCTCGGCGAATACTTGCCGCACCGCGCCTTCCAGCGGAAAGTCCAGAATAGAGTTGAGCCTTGTATCGATGCCCTGGCGAGTGGTGCCGCCTTCGAAGAACGAAAGCGCCACGGGGTTCGGCGCCGTGATCTCGCCAGTCACGACGAATTTCGGATACTGCTTCAGGATCGCCGTCTGGTACTTTTCCCAGAAGGACCGGTCGACGTATGGGAACGTGTCCATTCGGAAAGCATCCACGCCGGAGACACCGATCCACCAGAGGCCGTTCTGAATCAGGTAGTCCGCCACAAGCGGATCGTCCTGATTCAAATCCGGCATGGCGGGGGTGAACCAGCCTTTCAGCGGCGGATCGCGGCGCGACGGCCGCGAATACGGATCCGCCAGCGCAGCAATATCGAAACGGATGCGCGGTCTCGGGCTCTGGTCCTCATAGTGAACCCAGGTCTTGTCCGGCCAGTCCCCGACCCAGGGAATCCGGTTTCCGCTGTGGTTCGCGACTTGGTCGAGCACGAATTTCATACCCGCCGCATGCGTATCGTCCACCAGTTCTTTGAACTCCTGCAGCGTTCCGTAATGCGGTTCCACATCGTAAAAATCGGAAGCCGAATATCCGTGGTAGGCGCCTCCGGGATTCCGCCCGCCCGCGGAGTTTTTGGTGATCGGAGTGACCCAGATCGCCGTGACCCCGAGATCCTTCAGGTAACCGAGGTGGTTCTGAATGCCCTTTAGATCGCCGCCATGATAGCTGCCGGCGTTTTTTCGGTCGGCGAGGCGCCCGTATTCGGGCAGGTTATCGTTCGTGAAATCCCCATTGGCGAACCGGTCCGGCATGAGCAGATAAATCACATCATCCGGAGTGAATCCCTGAAATCGTCCTTTGGCATTCAATGGGCGATCCAGGCGAAACGTGAAGTTGGTGCTTCCCGACGGCGTTTTCACCGTAAACGTGTGGCTGGCAGGGCGTGCGCTTTTGCCGATGTCCAAATAGATGAATGCGTAATGGCCGTTTTCCGAGATCTTGCGGACCTCGATCCGGAAACCTTTAGACGCGGTCGTGACTGCCGCACCCGTCAAATCGGTCCCAGTCAGCAGCACCTGAATGTGGTTCAGCGTATGCGGGGTCCACCAGTTCGGAGGTTCGACCTTCGTGACCTTGGGGGCGCCGGTCGCCCAACCGGTGCCTAAGATAACCAGCATAAAAATTTCGAGGCGGTTCATGCCGCCCGATTGTAGCGCCCGACGCCGGAAGTCGCCATTCATCTTTGTCAATTGCTCTTCAATTTACAATCATCGGAAATGATCAGGTCTTCAATCCCTCCAGCACGATGCTGTCGCGCCTCTGGTCCCCCGCCCTTCGGCGTGGCTGGCGATGGCTTTCACTTAACAACTCGCAAAAAGGACGGAGAGGCGCCGCCTGCATCAGCCGATGGTGATGCCGAGCGAAACTGTCACCTGGACGGTGCTTCCGCGCGCGACCTGAGTGCCGGCCACAGGGTTCTGCGACAGGACCGCGCCCGGAGATCCCGCGCCCGCGACGGTGGTCACCGCGATCGACAGGCCCGCCGCCGCCAGCAAAGCGGTTGCGGCCGCCACATTCTGCCCCACAAGTTGCGGCACGGCCACCGGCGGGGGCCCGGTCGAAGCGACCACGCTTACCGTGGAGCCTGGAGATGCGCTAGCTCCCGCGGCCGGGTCCTGACTAACCACGGCGCCCGAGGGCAGGTTGCTGGGGCCGCGGCTGGAGATGGTCATCTGCAGACCCAACTGCTGAAGCGTGCTCTGCGCCTGCGCGATCTGGACGCCGACGATGTTCGGGACTACCAGCGGCGGTCCCAGGGAGATTTGCACCGACACGGACGACCCGGGCGCCGCCTGCGCATTCGCCGCCGGCGATTGCGCAAAGATCGTGCCGGCCGGCGCGGGGTTCGCCGCGGAGCCGGCCTGCACGAGTTTCAGGTTCAGAGGAGTGAGCACCGCGGTTGCCTGGGTGGTGTTCATGCCGATGACCGAAGGCACGGTCACCAGGCCCGCCACGGTTACCTGCACCGTTCCGCCCAGCGGCAGTTTCTGCCCGGCGGCGGGATTCTGTGTGAGGACGGTGCCGGCGGGCTGGGTACTGGGCGTGGTTCTGGTGACTGCCAGTTTCAGCCCAAGGGTGGTGACCGCCTTGGTGGCCGCGGCCTGGGCCTGCCCAACCACGTTGGGGACCAGCACCCCCGTAGCCGTGGTGACCTGCACGGCCCCGCCCAGCGGCAGTTTCTGGCCGGCGGCGGGATTCTGCGTCAGCACGGTGCCTTCCGGTTGCGCGCTGACGGTCTGGCCGGTGACGGAGAGAACCAGTCCCAGGGCTTTCAAGGCGGCGGTGGCCTGATCGGAAGTCTGGCCGATCAGCGACGGAACCAGCACCCCCGTAGCCGTGGTGACCTGCACGGCCCCGCCCAGCGGCAGTTTCTGGCCGGCGGCGGGATTCTGCGTCAGCACCGTGCCTTCCGGTTGCGCGCTGACGGTCTGGCCGGTGACAGTGAGAACCAGTCCCAGGGCTTTCAGCGCGGCGGTGGCCTGATCCGAAGTCTGCCCGATCAGCGACGGAACGACGACTCCGGTGGCCGTGGTCACCTGCACTGCTCCGCCCAGCGGCAGGCGTCCGCCGGCGGCGGGATTCTGCGTCAGCACGGTGCCTTCCGGCTGAGCGCTGACGGTCTGGCCGGTGACAGTGAGAACCAGTCCCAGGGCTTTCAGCGCGGCGGTGGCCTGATCCGAAGTCTGCCCGATCAGCGACGGAACGACGACTCCGGTGGCCGTGGTCACCTGCACTGCTCCGCCCAGCGGCAGGCGTCCGCCGGCGGCGGGATTCTGCGTCAGCACGGTGCCTTCCGGTTGCGCGCTGACGGTCTGGGCGGAGACGGAAATCAGCAGCCCGAGCCCCTTGAGGAGCGTGGTGGCCTGCACCAGGGTCTGGCCGACGATCGAGGGGATGTCGACGCCGCGGGCGGTGGTGACGGTGACGGCTGCGCCGGGTGCGACGCGCGCCCCGGCGGCCGGGTCCTGCGTCACCACCGTGCCTTCCGGCTGGGCGCTGATGGTTTGCGCCCCGGCCGTCAGGACCAGCCGGGCCGCGGTCAGCGTGGTGGTTGCGTCGGCCACGGTCTTGCCGATCACGGACGGAACCACGACCTTAGTGGCAATGCTGATGTTGACGGTGCTGCCGATGGCGACCTGGGAGTTGGCCGCGGGGGTCTGGCTGAGCACGGTGCCATCGGGCTGCGCGCTGGGCACCTCCGCAGGTGCGCCGAGGACCAGGCCGCGGGCAGTGACGACTTCCTGCGCGTAACTCTGAAGGTGGCCCACCGTATCCGGCACCGCCACCAGGATGGGTTGTGCCAGGGTGATGGCGACGGCGCTTCCCTTGGCCAGTTGCACACCGGCGGCGGGGTCCTGCACGATTACTGTGCCGGCGGCCGCAACGTCCTCGCGGACGACGACGGCGCCGAGCGTCAGGCCGGCGGCCGTCAGCGCAGCAGTCGCGGCGGCCTGCGTCAGGCCGATCAGGTTTGGAGCCTGCGCCGAGAGCGGCGCGGCCACCACAATCTGGACGGCGCTGTAGAGCCATGCCTGGGCATTGGCGGCGGGAGTCTGGCTGATGATGGTGCCGGGCGCCGCGGCATTCTCGGCGCTTGTCTGGCCGCCCAGGGCAAGGCCCGGAGGTTCGGACGGGCGGCCCAACTTGGTCAACAGCGCGGCCGCCGCCTGGCGCAAGGCGGCCGCGGCGGCGTCGGGCAGCATTCTCGCCAGGTCGGGAACCGCGATCGCGGGCGGCCCGGCGACGGTGAAGGAGACCTCTGACTGGATCGGCTCGGATGCGCCGGCGGCGGGGTCCTGGCTGAGTATGGTGCCGTCGGGCTCCGGACTCGACTGAATGCCGGGTCCGGCGGCGGCGGGCTGGAGCTGCGCGGCCGCCAGCAGGATGGGCGCTTCGCCCGCGGTGTGGCCGACGAGATCTGGAACGAGGGTCGTGACGGCAGTGGCCAGCACGACCCGGACGGCGCTGCCGGTATCGGCGCGGGCTCCCGGCGCGGGCGTCTGGCGCAGGATGGTGCCGGCAGGGAAGAGGCTCTCTTCGGCTGGAGGCGTTCCGGCGGCACGCACCAGGCCCACATTCGCCAGGACGGCGTCGGCCGCGGCCAGAGTGAGGCCGGTCAGGTTAGGAACTACGATGCGGGTATGGATCCCGGCCACGAGATCGACGAGCGACCCCTCCGGTACGGCAGCGCCGGCAGGGGGGGCCTGGCTCATCACCTTTCCCGCCTGCGCATCGTTTTCCTGCAGCGTGACCTGGCCGCGCAACAGGTTCACCGCCTGGATGGCGGCGGTGGCGGCATCCGGGGTCATTCCGACTACGTTGGGCACGGTGGCGTTGACGTCGGTTCCAAGCGTAATGCGCAGTTCCTGTTCCAGGGTTTGCGGCGTGGTCTTGTCGACCGGGGCGTGAGCCTGGTAGCTGAGCAGGATGCCGCTATCCGCATCGCCGGTGGCGTTGCCGCCGAACAGACCGACCTCGCGGAGAGCGGTGGCGGCCTGATCGTACGGGAATCGCGTGCGGGCATCGAGGACATGAGGGCCGCGGAGGTACTGGAGGTCGAAATCGGAATCGAATGGCCTGCGAAAAACCTCCTTGGCGAGCCTGGATGTCTTGGGGTCACGGGCGGGCAGGGCGGAATCCCATGAGGCGTCGCCGGCCCCGAGCGCCCAATACTGAACGCCGGCCAGCCCGGGCTGCCCGATGAGCAGGCCGGCGATCAGGTCGACGGCCGAGTTGAGCAGCCTGTCCGAATCGAGCGCGAAGTGAACCTGGCGGCCCAGGCTGGTTCCGGCGGCATGCTGGAGCGCCGCATGGATCGTGTAATTGATGAGGAAGCCCGACCCGGTTCGAGGTGAGGAATCGCCGCCGAACAGGCCGAATTCGCGCAGCGTCCCGATGGCTTCGTTCGGTCCGAAGACTACCGAAACGGCGATGGTGCGGGAGGACGAATCGTAGGTCATTTGAGAGGGGTCCAGGCGTTTGCGGTAGATCTCGGCCTGGAGCTCCGTGGTGGCTGGATCGATTGCCGGAGGGGCGGCGTCCCAGGCCGGGTCGCCGGTGCCCACGGCCCAGTAGAGGATGCCGCGAAGGCCCTGGCGGTTGGCCAGCAGCCCGGCAATCAGATCGAGCGCGCGGGAGACAATCACACCCGGCTCGCGCTATTAAAGGCCTGGCGCTGGTACTGCGCCAGGCCGGCCGAAGTTTGCGACGACTGTTGGACGATCACCCGCCGCACGGTGGAGACGTTTGTGGCGGTGACGCCGCTGGTGGGATCGGCCTGGTACTGGTCGAGCTGCCTGGAAATCGCCACGTTGGTTTTGGCGCCCACGGCGGTGGTGGCCTCCTGCGCGATCACCTGGCCGAGCGTGCCGGTTTGGCTAAGCTGATCGTCCGGCGTGGTCGGGTCGGGAAGTACGGCGATTTTGAAACTCTGGGTGGTCTCGTCGTGGATATCCTGGAGCACGGCGGGCAGGATCGTGTTTACTTTGGCGGTATCGAATCCGGCGGCGGCAACTCCCTGGCGCATCAGGTCGCCGACGCGCGCGCCGACGGCGACGTTGGAGATCGTGTCCACGATCTTGGTCTGCGCCCAGTTGCGCACCCACATCCCGAAGCGCACCTGCACGCTGCCAACGCCGCGGACGATGGCGCCGTCCCGCTCCTTGGCGTGCACCGTGACGGTGGCGGACTGCACCGGCGGGTAATCCACGATGGGGGCGGTGGGCAGATCGATGGAGAGATCGGTGAAGCTCTGGGTGGGACTGTAGCGCGAGACCAGGGCCATCTCCTGCGGCTGCAGCTTGACCTCGCTGTACTTGATCGCTCCGGGGTTGGCGAGGGTCGCACGGCTCACCTTGTCGATGGCGCCCTGCAGCACGGCCACATCCGAGCGCGGAGGCACGGTCGGGCTTTCGAGTCCATACAACGTCACGGTGACGTTGCCGGAAGCGTCCGTGGCGGCGGTGGCGGGGTCGAGCACCCCCCAACTGGTGGAAAACTCAAGGTAGGCGCCTTGCACGGGGGCGCCCAAGCCGTCCTTCACGGCGACGGTCACCGAGACCGCCTGGGCAAACAGCTTCAGTCCCGTGGACGAAGTCACGGTGAGATCCCAGAACAGGCGCGCCAACTGCACCTTGACGTTCTGAATATCGAGCTGCATGTTCTGGATCTGCGCCTGGATGGCCGCGACTTTGCCCGCCAGCCCGGTCTGGTCGTCGCGCAGGGCGGCCAGGTTCAGGTGGGTGCGCCGCTGGTCCTGGATCATGGCCTCGGTGATGTTAGTCGTGCCCGCCGGGCGTTGAATGAGGGCCAGGGCCACGGCTCCGTCGGGCGGCACCTGCGGGAGTCGCGTCACGCCCACGGTCCAGGTAAGCTTGTCGCGCTGGCAGGTTTCCAGGTTGATGTCCTGGGCATTGCGCAGGTCGGGATCTTCCCGGCTGGTGACGCGGGAGATGGCGGGCAACAGGTAGACCGTCAAGGTATCGGCGGTGGCGGCGGCGGGGAGCGCCGGGGCGCCCGCCTGCTCGCTATAGAACACGGGGGCGGAATTCCATACGTCGTATCCGCCCGCCATGTAACGGCCGGCGCCGATCACGAAATCGTTGGGCGCGGGAACCGTGGGCGCGCCGATACGGAAGCCCCTGTCGTCGGGCGCGCCTTCCCCGATGAAGTTCTGTTGCAGCATCTGCTCGAAGTATCTTCGCGTGTCTTCGAGCTCGTTCCAGTCGCGGTCCAGCAGCGGGACGCCTTGTTGGAGGCGCACCCCGATGTACTGCTTCGCCGGATTGAAAGTGTCCACGCCTCCATTGGAGTAGTTTCCAGCCATAATCTACGTTTCTTTTGTGCCCTGCAGCAGGTCCATGGCGTCGGTTCGCGAGTCGGCGGTGGCCGGCAACTGCAGGATGACGACGCCGCGAATGTTTACCGGAAGGAACAGGGCCAGGTTGTTGACCAGCTTGCCGCGCTTGCGCGAGATGGCAGCGACCGTGTCGCTATCCGGCGGCGCGATGAAAATGCCCACTACGTTGTAGGCATACCAGTCGGAATCGGCCGTGCCCGTGTCATAGGTATACGACGCAGTGTCCGCGAACTTGCCCATATTCGCCAGCAGCGCGGCGTTCGATGTGTCCACGGTTCGCGAGCCCTGGTCGCCCGGGACCTCGGGATCGCCGGTATTGTTGGTGAAGAAGACGTTCCTGTAAAATTCCTTGATCTGGCTGTCCCAGCCGGTCAGCCGCTTGACCCAGATCATGCATCCGGGGATGGTGCCGGTGATGCGGTAGAGCGCGGGCGCATAGCGGATCTCGTGGCGCTGCAGCGGAATGCCGGCGCTGAAGCTGAGGTCCCAGCCGATCCAGCGGGCCAGCAGCGGCAGCCGCCGGTAATCGACCTGTTCGGTATCGTGGAGGTTTTTGAGCCCCTCCGCGCCGCTGCGAAGGGAATCGAGCGCCACGCCGAAAAGATCGACAAAGCGGCGCAGCTGGCCGGCCTGGGTGGCGGCCTCGGGAATTGCCGCGGCGTCGTCGGCGACGGGATAGGTCACGACGTCGTGCCGGCGGTTGATGGCGGGCAGCATCTCGTAGAGGCGGCGGCCGAGGCGGTAGGACTCGGTGGCGGTGGCGGTGGAGCGGTACGGCGACGGGTCTGTGACGGCGGCCAGCAGCGAACTGAAGATCTGGTAGTAGTAAGTGGTGCCGGGCTGCAGACCGGCACCGCCGTTGATATCCAGAACTTCGATGCGGCGCCGTGCGGGAGTCCCGTCGCTGTTGAAACTGGTCGAGGCAGTTATGCGGAGGGTTTCGACCAGCTGGCCCGAAATCGCCGCGCGCGCGGAATCGACGGTTGTCTGGACCTTGAGGCCGCCATCGCGGCGCTCCCAGGCGAACGGCTCGGTGACCTCCGATCCGGCCGGCGGAAAGGCGGCGCTGGAGTAGACCAGGAAGGCGTCGGCTGCGCCGGCTGTGGGATATTCGAAATCGCGCGTCTTGCGGCGCAGCGTGACCGCCGGAATGCTTGCCAGCGTGTCCGCGCCTTCCAGCACGAACACCCAGGCGATACGGATGCGCCTTCCGACCAGGTCGGAATCGGCGCGAAAGGCGGCGATCTTCATGTCACCACCTCCTCCGCCGTAACGTTCAGGGCGCCCAGCATGGGGATCTCGAAATCGTCCATGCGAATGCGGCCGTCCTGCGGGATCTGGATGCCGAAGCGGAGCGGGACCAGGGGGAGCAGGGAGCGCCGCATGAACTGCGTGACGTTGACGGCGAAAACGCCGGGCACGGATTCCACGGCTTCGTAGATCTGGCTCAGGTACAGTGTGATCGCGAAATCGACGTTCGCGAACGCCAGCAGGTTCCGGATCGCGGCGATGGCGCCCTGGCGCACGGTCTCCGGGTCGTAGTTGTGCTGCACCACCACGCCGGCCGCGATGTCGACGGGCACGCACGTGGGGTCCTGCACGTGGACGAAGGTGCCGGCCATGCGCTTGTCTTCGAAGAAGGCGACGAGGCGCTTTTTGAGATCGGCGGTGGCGGCGGCGCAGGCGGTGCCCTGCGGCGCCACGAACAGGTCCACCTGGTTCCAGCCGCGGCTGCGGGCGCGCACCTTGGCTACGCCTCCGGCCTGCTGCGCCAGTGAAACGTAATCGTTGAGGGTGACGGCGCGCATTCCGGACCGGAAGGCCAGGGGGCCGAAGCGCACGGCGTGGTCCAGCGTTTCGCCATCCGCGCCGCCCACTGCCGCCGCGGGGTTGGCGACACTTTTGAAGAGCGCAAGCTTGGTATTGGCCTTGCTGATCGCATTGGCAGCCACGTTGCCGGCCGCGCCGCCGCCGGTGCGGTAGCGCGCGCGAATGTTGTTGTTCCCGGGCGCGGGGACCTTGCCGTAGATGCCGTCCCCGAAGACCACCGAGGCGACGCCGTTCTCGTCGTACTGCACGTAATAATCGGTGGAGCCGGCGCCGGCCACGGTGGTGCTGCCGTCCGAAGCGGTGTAGTAGAGCAGGTTGTCGCGACGATCCCACAGCACGAAGCCGGCGCCTTCATCGACCTCGACTTCGAGCGAGTCCGCAATCAGCGGCTGCTGCGATAGCGGGAAGCTCTGGTTGGGCTCGCCGGTGGAGGAGCCCAGGGTCTCCTGCGGCGCGGTCTTGCTGTTGCGCACCTGCAGACCGGTGAGGGTTCGAATGCCGCCGGCCCCCGCAATGGGCGCGGTGTTCACATCCACTGTCATGTCGGGCCCGAGATACTCGAACGTCTGCACCGGGCCCGCGCTCGAATCGGTGGCGAACTGCGCGCCTTGCGGAATCGTGACCGAAGACGACGCGCCGTTTCCGGGGGCGTTGAACGTGAGGCTCAGTTCCGCGTTGGAGGCAATCGGCGCCTGCAGCTCGTAGCCGATCAGGCGCAGCAGCAGCAGCACGCTCCGGCGCTCGGCGGCGGTGGTCAGGAACGACTCGCTGGCGATGCGGTCCTGGTAATACAGGACGATATCCCCCATATAGGCGAACAGGTCGATCATCAGAACGCCAAGGTCTGCCGGCGTCTGGTCGGTCCATTCGGGCAGCCGGTAGCGCGCCAGGTCGAGCATCGCCTGCCGCAGCGAGGCGTAATCTTTATTCGTGTAATCTACAGCCGGTACCGGAGCTGGCATTTTCGTCGTCCTACCCGGGTGCTTTCTTCATGGCCTGCCGTTTCACGCGAGCGGCGCCGACAGGCTGTCGGCCAGAGGCTCGGTGAGATAAACAAAGTTGACGCGCAGCATAAGAGTGCCCTCATTCCGCTCGACACTGGTGTTGGTGACCAGGATGCGCGGCTCCCATTGCATGAGCGCTTCGCGCGCCTGTGTCTGGATGATTTCGGCGAGCACACTGTCGTTGGGCTCGTGCGCCAGCGATGGCAGGCGCGTGCCGAAATTGCGCAGCAGGGGCCGTTCCCCGAGGCGCGTACCGAGAATCAGCAGGATGTTCTGCCGGATCTTCTCGCGGTCGGAGGCGGTGGCCACCCCGCCGGTGGAATCGATGCGAAACGGAAAGCCGAAGCCGGTAATGGTAGCAGCCATCATTCACCTCATTGCACCTTGGCCTGGTTGTTCTGCGCGCCGCTGGTCAAATCGACCGTCAATCCCTTGATTTCGCCGGCCGTGACATAGGTGTCGATCGCGGCGGCAATGGCCGCGGCCACTTGCGCGATCGTCCAGGAATTGTCCTTCGCGCTTTGAAACGCGTTTGCGAGATCGGTTTGCAGCTGGTTCTTATCGAGCGCCATAGTCAATCCAACGGGCAGTCCGGCAGCTTCGGCAGCGAGGGCGGCGAGACGTCGAAGCTGGGGAGCGACGGCAGCGGCGGAAATGCCAGTGCCGGGAACGACGGCAGCGCCACCGGGGGCAGCCCCGGCAGAGACGGCGGCGAGGGCAGCGAGGGCGGCGACACGTCGAAACTCGGGAGCGACGGCAGGGGCGGAAACGCGAACGCCGGAAACGACGGCAGCGCCACCGAAGGCAGCCCCGGCAGCGACGGCGGCGAGGGCAGCGAGGGCGGCGACACGTCGAAGCTCGGGAGTGACGGCAGGGGCGGAAACGCGAATGCCGGGAACGACGGCATGGGCGGAAAGCTGCATTTGCTCATAGCGACACCTTGACCGTCTGGGAGCACACCGCTTTCACCGTGGGCGTGAGCGGCGGTAGCGGCGGACCGGAGGGTCCGAGCGCCGTGGCGTGGGTGTGGGCGTCGAAAATCGCCGCGAAGAGCGACGGCATGATGACGCCATCCGTGGGGCTCGATCCGATGTTCACGGCCGAGCCCTGCAGGGCCAGGCTCTTGCCGGAGATCTGCACGGTGCCGGCGGCGAGGACGCGCACCCCGTTGTCCTTGAGCTCGATGGTGGTTCCGGACTTGTTGGCGATGGTGACGCCGTCCGAGGTCATGGTGACGACGTTGCTGTGCTGCTCGAGGATGGTGATGTTCTGCTGGTCCGCGTCGAGCGAGATCGAGGAGCCCTTCTGGTTGGCTATGAGGACGCTGCCGTTCTTGTCGATGGATAGAAATGCATTCCCCTTGTGACGGATCAGGATCTTCTCGTCGCCGCTTTTGTCGCTGAATTCCACCGTGTGGCCGGACGGCGTCTGAATCACCCGGTTATCCGGCGGCGAGACCGCGGCTTCGGTGGGCACGGCGCCGTCCTTGTACCACGTGCCGACCCACAGCGGGTAACTGGGGTCGCCGGCTTCGAATTCGACCCACACCATGTCGCCGATATCGGGGACGAAGAAATGGCGCGCCGGGAAGCAGGGCCGCGCCCACACCGCCTGCGTGGTCCCGAAGATGCTGGGGATCTGGACCTGGATGCGGCCGGCTTTGTCGGTGTCCTGGTTGTCCATGACGACACCGCTGTACTTGCCGTAATACTTGCCGATGTGGCGCTCCAGGTCGAGGTTGGTAATCATGCGAGTGCGCTCATGGAACGTATCATATAGTCACCGAGAATTTGGTGAGGTAAGTGCCGCGCCGGGTCTTATCGGCCGATTTGCCGGACTTACTCTCTCCCGGGCCGCCGCTCGCGTAGGTGTGTACCGCCTTGTGCACGTACCAATCGCCTTCGGCCCAGGAAGGGACGCCCAGGATCTGAACCTTGCCCTTGGCGCGCAGTTTGATGGTCCCCACGGCAGTGCCGTCGCCGGTCAGACCCAGGATGCGGGTAGGATCGCGCTTGCCCTGGATCTCCGGCAGGTTCGGATCGGACGGCAAGCCCGTTGCGCTCGTGGTGTGGATCTGGTCGGAAGGCTTGCCGGGCGCGGAAGAAGAGGCGCTCAGCGCGCTGGTATAGACGGACGCCGACCCGGGGCTCGTTTTCGCCAGGCTGGCCTGCAGGTTCGGGTTGGCGGTGGGGGACGGCGTCGGGTCCGGCGGCGTGGGCTGGGCCGAGGCGGTAGTTCCGTCCTTGGGGTTGACCGTGGTGGCCTGCGGAACCGGCGCGGCGCCCGTCGAGATGCGGTGGAAGCTGAAATCCACGATGCTGCTGAAGCCGTGGCAATAGTGGAGGGCGCCCAGGCGGTCGGCCTGCACAATCTTGCTATCCGATTGGAAATAGAACTGGGATTTGCCGTCGTTGTATTCCACAAAGGCCCGGGCCGAGTAGCGCGCTGCCAGGTACTGCAGGAACTGCAGATCGGTCATGTTGACCTGGCTGATGGTCACCTGCGGGTCCGGGTCGACATCGATGTGCACGTTGCCGGCGTCGAATTGGTATCGCTTCTTGGAGTCGGTCACGATCTGGCGCACCAGGTCGCTCAGGGCGCCGGCCGGATAGGTGATGTTCCGGGCCGTGCGATTCATGCGGTGCGAGAAGTCGTAGGCTTCCAACACGACCTGGCGGGAGTTGTTGGCGGCGGTGCTGGTGTTCCGCACCACCAGGCCTTCGAACAGAACCGCGTGCTCGGTGGCCCAGCCCATATCGACGGTGACGACCTCTTCCTCATAGCAGACATCGGCCGCGATGGCCTGGGGATCGTTGAGTGTGATCTTAGCGGTGTCGATGAGGCGGTCGTTGTCCTCGACTTCGACCGAGACCACGGAAGCGGTGATGTCCTTCTTTTGCCAGGTAACCTTGACGAACGGCTCCTTGGCGGGGGGGCCGGCCTGGCTTTGCGCGCCGGAGAAACCGATCAATCCGGCGGCGAGCGCGCTGGGGTTGAACGGCACGGTCAGAAGCTCCGCGTGCGGACCACGAGTCCGGCATCGGCGACGGAGGGAATCCCCACCACGTCGCCCGGTTGGAAGTCGAGCGGGAAGACGGCCGCGTTCGCGTCGGAGATGCGCCACCACCAGTCGCTGATCGCGTAATACTGCGCCGCCAGCGATTCCACCGTGTCGCCGCGCGTGATCGGGCGTTGATGAGTGGCGGCGCCTTGAGCCGGCGCGGGCACCAGCCGCATGGCGACCGTGGGGTGCGGCACGCCCTTGGCATCGGCGGCGGCAAAGACCGGCAGGCCCTGGTATCGGGAAGTGGGTAAGAGAGGCATGGGATTATCTGAACGAGTGAATCGCTCCGACGACCGGCGTGACGTTCAGGAAGTCGTTCCCGAAGCCTTTGCGGCCGTAGCTCAGGGGCACGTAGTAGAAGCTGCGGGCGGCGTACTCCACCAGCGGCGAGGCGGAGAACGGCTGCTCCTGCAGGGTGACGCTGACATCGGCGCGCAGCGGAGTGCCGTCGTCCTGGAACGACACGATTTTGATGCTCAGATCGGTCATCACGCAGGTGGCCGAGATGCCGCCGTAGCTGAGGCTGCAAGTGGGAGGCGTACCCCAGCACGGCACGCCGCTGCTGGTGAACAGGGACTTGACGGCGTTGGCAATGTCGAAGATGTCCCAGGAGGGATACATGAACGACCGCAGCACGGCGAGGTCGGGCAGGATACTGCCGCTGTAATGCGTGCCGTCGGACGGGCTGAGATCGCCGTCGAGCGGACCGGGCAGGGTGGCATCCAGGTTGAAATCCATGCTGATGATGCGCGGTCCGCCACCCTTGGCCTGCAGCGGCTTGGTGCCGATCAGGTTCGAGCTGATTTCGGCGACGTCTTTGTAAACCCCGCCGAACCAGCCGAGTCCCGAAGCCGCGCCGGCCTGGTCGAAGCCCCACTGTCCGAAGTTTTCGGCGGGCTCATAGTTGAACGACTTCTTATCGGTGATCGACTCCGGATTGAACTGAAACCGGAAGATCAGCGGCGGCACGTTAAAGATATTCGCCAGATAGCCGGCCATGCGTGGGGTTGCCATTGTTTCTCCTTTCGTTTCGTCATCCCGGAGTGACCGGGGCGATGCTGAGACTCCATCCTCCGCGCTCCTGCCACGCGAACTGCTGATAGCGGATATCCTCCAGGCTCAACGGACCGGCGGCCGCCGCGGCTTGCACGCCCGCCTCCGGCTGTACGTCGATCACAACGTCCTGAATCTCGACGGTCGCGCGCGGGACTGCGCCCGGAGCTTCGCTGACGATCTGTCCGGGCAGGGAGCGCGCCGCGCCGGCGCCCGCCACGGGAGTCTTTCCGAAATAAATGGTGATGCGCTCGAGCAGCGTGTCCAGGCCGCGATTCTGTATCCAGTCCTGATAGGCTTTGGCAATGGCATCGAGGCCCTTGTCGGGCGTGGACACGGCGGCATCGCGCGCGGAAACCAGGGCCTTCGTCAGATCCCCGGCGTGACCCTGCATGACTCCGATTTTGGAATCCAGCGCCTGGTTGAAGCGGTCCTCCCCGTGGGTCAGCGCATCTTCCATGTTCCCGGCGATGCCGCGCAGCGTCCCCTGGCTGGCGCGTGCGATGTTGCCGATCTCGGTGTTCAGGACGGTGGCGGTGGAACTCATGGAGGCGCGCAGCGCGGCGGCGCCGGCCGGCGGCGCGATGGCGGCGGCCAGGTCCGGGAACGCGGCGATGGGGCCTCCGGCGCCGCCGATGGCTCCGGGGCCGGGTACCGGGCGCGCCGCCGCCGCGCTCAGCGCGCCCGATTCCGCCGTGGTGAGCGGCGGCTTGTCCAGCAGCTTCAGCAGCGGCGGCAGGATGGCGGGCAGAATGTCCACCAGGTGGAACAGCAGCCGGAACACCCGCAGGTTGCCGATCATGATCAGTATGTTGCCCAGGCCGTTACGCAGCCAGTCCATGAGCGGGTCGATGGTGGCCTTGAGGCCGCGGCTGATGAACTGGATCGCCTCCTGCGCGGTGGAGAGCACGGCGTCGATGATGTGGAACACCGAATTCAGAATGGTGAGAATTCCGGTGGTCATGGTGGCGACGACGGTTGCGCCCAGCCGCGCCACCGATGCCATGGTTTCGTAGATGGTCGCCAGCGCCACGCCGCGGAGCAGCAGCACATTGCGCAGCGCGAATTGCAGGACGTCGAGGATGGCGCGCTTAATGTCGTCCAGGCGGTAGAGCAGCGAGGCCAGAGCGCCGATCAGCACGGGGATGAGGAGAATCAGGCCGTCCACGATTCCCTTCACGGCCTGCAGGATGGCGAGCCACTGCTGGCCGCCCAGGCTTCCCGGAGAACTGCCCGGACCCGTGCCCGGCGTGGCCGCGCTCTGGAACATGTTCTTAAGGGCCTGGATCGCGTTCGTGATCATGGGCAGCAGCGTGGGCAGGCTGGAGGACGTGGCGGAGGTGCCGGACGTGGCCTGGCCAATGCCCAGGCGGTCGATGATCCGGTCCACCGCCTCCGCGATGCGCGCCAGTTGCGCCAGGTTGTACGGCAGGGCCGCGCCGCCGACGATGCCGCCGAACAGCCCCCCGATCGTGCCGCCGGCGAATCGCCCCACGGCGCCGAAGATGGTCTCGATCAGGCCGCCCGGTCCGCCGCTGGTGAGGTCGTTGATGTTGATGACGTAGACGCGCAGCGCACCGCTGTACATCGGCGGCTCGCCGAACTTCGAAGCGCTGGAGGAGAGCGCTCCCCCCAGCGAAAGCGCCGAGTAGCGCGAGGTCTCGCGCTCGATGTCCTCGAGCAGGCGGCGCGAGAGCTTCATCTGCGTGAAGATGAGGCCCATCTGCGTGATGATGAGGTCCTCACCCATGCGCCGGTACCGCCTCCAGTTGACTTATCGCGGTGCGATAGGCGTCTTCGACGGCCCCCTGGAACCGGCGGGCCACTTCGGCAATCAGATCGTCGTCCAGGCTGCGGCCGGGAAGATGGATGGTCAGGCGATTCATGCGCACGCGCTCTATGCGGAGGCGGCGCGCCAGAATGTGGGGCGAGGTCGGGGTGGCCTTGGCCGGCGGCTGCGCACGGCGCGCGCTGCGCCACCAGAAGTAGCGCATCTGGAAAATGTACTGGGGAATCGCCTCGCCGATCACATAAAATCCCGCGCGCGCCACCGCGCCTTCGAAGAGGGCGGCCAGTGGATCCGCCTTGCGGCCTGAGCTCTCCTGACCGAATACCCGCCGCGCTACATCGCCGGATCGGCTGGCGATCGTCCGAAAGCCCTCCACGGATCCCAGGTTGGCCGCGCGGGACGCGGCGGCCGAGAACCGGTCGCCCAGGCGCAACAGCGTCGTTTCGGCCGCTAAGGAGGCGGTGGAGATTTCCGTGATCAGGCTGGTGTGCAGACGGGCGAACGCCCCGCGAATATCTACGGCGCCCGCGCCATACCACGCCTCGTAGATGTCCGGAAAGCGCTTCGCCGGCGGCGGGAGCCTGGTCTCGGGAGGAAGGGACGGGACCCTCACGGCCAGGTTCACCAGCTCCCGTAGCGCGTGCACCCTCGCCTTCCGCCCCGCTCCGATGAACGGGATGTGCTCGACCGCCCACAGGACCGCATTGACCGATTTTCGGATGGCGAAGGCGCCGGCGCCTGTGACCATGCTGATGAAATCGTCGACCGTGAACTTGGGGATGAACGGAAGCAATGAGATCAGATACCCGCTGAGGCCCAGAACGCCGGTCAGGATCCAGGGCATCAAGTCGTAGTTCATGATGGTTTCGAGGATCCGGCGGATCACTTCCACAATGTGGAGCCAGTAATTGAGCCACGTCGCCAAACTGCCGGCGAAGCTGCCGAGCCCGGACACCAGCCCGTTCACATAGAGCTGCGTGAAGCTGGTGTAGAACGCAACCTGGGCGCCCAGGAGCATGCCTGCGGCTTCGCTGTAGTTCAGGGCCTTGCGGCCCCAGTGGGCGAGCCTGACGTAGAAGATATCGATCATCGACCGGCGCAATTCATGCACCTGGATTTCGATCTCCGTGAACGCCGTGAGGATGAGCTGTTTGACGGCCAGGCCGGTGGAACGTAGCGTGGCATCCACCAACTCCCAAAACACCGGCAGAATCACCAGGCTGCCGGCGATGTACTGGATGACTTCGCCCAGCGCCGCGGGCATGCCGGAGCCCCCGGAGGCTGCGGCCGAAGACGGACTCATGCCCTCCAGGGCCTGGCGGAACGCCAGCCCGGCCTGGGCGAATTCGGCGATCTGCTCCAGGCCCGGCGACCGCACACGGCGCTCCTTGGGGTCCCAATACGTGCCCAAAACGGACCGCGAGAAGACGCCGATTTCGCCGAAGATATCGGCGATGGGGCGGCGGATGCGGACGTCGAACATGGCGGCGGTGGCGGAGGGATAGCGCTCCATCGCGTCGACTACGGTTTGCAGCATGGCGGCCGTGGCGCCGAGGAATCGCGGCGGCAGCATCTCCTCGTGCACGGCGCGGCCGATGCGGCCGAGCCCGTGCCAAAACGCCTCCGCGCCGGCCTGGAGACGGTCCCACAGCGAAAGCGCCGGCCCGCTGTTCAGCGCTCCCGCCATCCGCTGATCCACGTAAATCGTAAGCGCGCCGTTGTAGAAATCGATGCGCGGAAACTGGCGCGAGTGGCGCTCCATTTCCTCTTCGCTCGCGATTCGCTGGCGCAGCCACTTGGCCAGGTTCTCGAACGTGTCGTTGATGGACTTGCGCTCGTCCTCGAAGTGGTCGGCGAACTGCTCGGCGATGCGGCCGAAGTCGATCGGCATGGCTTACGTCCCCGCCCGCGCGGTGTACGGCTGCGCGAGGAGGGCGCTCTTGAGCCGCAATCCCCACGACCGCGCCTCCGCTTCATTTCCACCCGGCACGCGGATGCGCAGGCTCTTCACCGCCGCCCGCAGCCGGTCGCTCTCGGGCACGTCCAGGACCGGAAACGCGACGGTGTGTCCGGTGGGCGCCTGCTTCAGTTTTTTGTCCAGGGTATCGAACAGCGGTCCCAGAGCGCGCACGCGCTCCGCGGCCTGGTCCGGGAGGAAGCGGTTTACCGCCTCCAGCAGAAGGTCGCGGAAGCGCACTTCGCGCTCATGCGCCTCGGTGACGGCATCGGCCAGCGGGATGTGGAGATCGCGCTCCAGCCGCTTCTGCCCGGCCGCGAAGATGCTGCCCGGGTAGCGCGCATGGCGCAGGCGCTGCGTGGCCGCGCGGCTGAGCGCGAAGGCATCGGGCAGCAGGCCCAACTTGCGCCGCGTTCCCAGCAAGCCGGCTTCAAAATCGAGCGATTGCCCGAGAGTCGCCTTCGGCAGAACCGGCTTTCCCCCGGCGGCGGCTTCCAACGCCGGGATGTCGGGCAGCGTCAACACAGGCGAGGGCGGCGGCGGTCCCCACAGCCATACCATGGCCTTCGTGAGGGCGCCCGGAGGACCGGAAGCGCCGGGAGCGGAGGGATGCGCCGCCCGCGCGGCGAATATCGTCGACACTTCGCCCAGCGTCCGGCCCAGCGCCTTGAACCACTCCACCACCGGATGCTCCGTTGTCGCGGCGCGGATCTGCGGACGCGCCGTGTCCAGCCAGCTCCTAGCGCCCCCGCTCATGTCCGCGTACCACTTCCGCGGCGCTTCCTCCAGCTTGTCGAACACGGCCGTCATGGTGCGCGTGATGCTGCGCATCATCGCCTGCAATGCATCGATCACCCGCAGGATGGCGGCAAACGTGGAGTGCTCGCCGCTGAACAACAGCTTTACATGGTCGATGGCATTGTCCATCACCAGGGTGATGACATCCATGACCGACCGGATGAGCTCACCGAAAAGCGGCAGTTGCAGCGCGAGCGGACGGAGAATCCGGGTGACATGGATCGCCAGGAACGCGAACAGCGCGAACACAAACGGGAGCAGTGTCGCCAGATGATGGCCGATCTCGAGCATTTCGGCCAGCAGGGGATTGCGCACCGGCCCGGCGCCGGAGACGATGTGCCAGAAGCGCACGAAGGCCGGAATCATTTCGGCGAACGCGCCCAGGAAGTCGTAGACCACGCGCACCAGGTCCGAGCTCAGCAGGGCAGGAATGGCCAGGGGGCTGGCGACGCCCACAACCAGTCCGATCAGCGAGCCGAGAACGCCGAAGGTCAGCACGTTCAGCGCCGCCAGCAGCGTCACGTACCACTTCTGCATGTAGCGGTCGGCCACGGCATAAAACACCATCGAGTTGATGGGAGCGCTGAGGCTGCCGAACAGCGTCCCCGCCATTCCCGCCAGCGGCTCCATCAGGTTGGAGCCTGCGCCCCCGCCGCGCGCCGTGGCCGCGTGATACCGGGCCTTCAGCGCCTCCAGGTTTTCGATGTGCACGCGCAGCGCCGAGCCGGCCAGGGGGAGATGGGGGCCGAACCAGTGCACCAGGAAGGCGCTGCGCGCCCGCGCCACCAGAGTGGTCTCGAGCGCCACCAGACGATCCCACGAGTTGATCGACTTCACGCCTTTGGCGAACTCCCCGGCGATGTTTGCAAGCAGCAGGGCAATCGGCATGGCTAATGCTTCCGGGCGGCTTCCATCTGCGCGTTTTCGCGTTCGATCTGCTCCACCAACAACCGGACGTAAGCCTGACGCTCGGCGACGTCCATATCCATCAGTTCGGTCCAGGGCCAGTGCAGGTGGTAGGCAAGAAAGAAGATCTCTTTGTGAAGAGCTTCCAAGCCTACTCCAGTGCTAAAAAATGGGTCATGTCCAGAGTCGCCTGGAATGTGTTGCCGCAGTGCGGGCATTCCAGTTTGCGGACCAGGTCCACGCCGGGCGCCGCCTGGTTCAGTGCGCGGTCAATCAGCCGCCGGTCCGTCATCGTCAGCTCGGAAAGGATCTTGGGCCCGATCGCTTCGATGCGATGCCTGGGCAGATCGCCCAGGCTCTTCATACAGCGCGCCAGCAGGGAGTTCTTTCCTTCGGAGGCGTTCTGGCGCATGGTCGCCGCCACCGCCTCCTCGTCGGCGCCTGTGGGGAGCCGCAGCGTCAGCGCCGTATGCACGCTGCCGTCCCGGTCCACGTACCCGTCCTGCAGTTCCACCACGATATGCTCCGCCGATTCGCCATCGCCCAGTGAGCGGACCGGCAGATCCTCCAGATCCTCCGCCGTCTTCATCACTTCGCTGCACGCCGGGCAGGTATAGCTGGCGCGCAGATCCGGCCCGAAGGTGATGGTGCGCAGCTTCAGCAGCATGAAATTCCGGTCCGCCGAGTAAAGGTGCGCCACCGCCAAACCGTGCTTGCCCGGCTCCACGTCGCCCAGCCGTACCAGGCAACTGGTCAGCAGTTCGGTCACCAGCTTGCCCCCGTTCCGCTGGTAGCGCCGGTCCGCGAGGATCGCCTCCTCGCGTCCCGTCATCTTTCGCAGGACCACGCTCCTGTGCATCTGCCCTTCGGGATCGGTGTATCCGATGGGCAAGGTAAACTCGAATTCGCGCGCTCTGGATGCTGCCGTCATGAAAAGGTCTCCTGTCGCGGACCGTCCCCGGTCCTCTAAGTGGTTTCGCGCTGCAAGCCTTCGTGTTCCAGAACGATCGTCTGTTTGAAGAAGTTGGTGCTGCCTGCCTCCAGGTCCGTGAATTTCGACGACTTGATCCACGCGTTCTGGAACGAGAAGGTGAGCACCTTGACGCCGTTGTTGTACTTCACGATCATCCCGTTCTTGCGCACCGACGAGCCGCCCTGGGTGGGCGAATTCAGGTTGAACACCGACTGGAACCACTGCTGGAAGCGCACGTCTTCCGGGCTGCCGTCCACATACCGCTCGATGGTCAGCGGATCGAACTTCACAGTGGTCGCGGAAATCTTATAGATGTGATTCGAGCCCCCGTCCGGCTGGTTGATGGTATCCACCTCGCCTTCGCTCAGCCCGGAGATCTTGGTCACCCCGGGGCTCGGGGTCCCGTCGATGATGAGCACGAACTCATTTGCGCGATATCCTTCCGGCATCATGGGATAGCTCCTCCTTGGCGGATCAGGCCTCGCTGGCCGTCGCACCGCTCGGCTGCTGGCCGACAATGATGATGATGGTTTCCGCCGGCCGCGACGGGTAGAAATAGACTTCGATTTTCAGGTATCCGAGGTCCACCTGGTCGGGAGGGTTGTTGCTGGCGTCGCAGATGATGGTGAACACCTGGTCCGCCTTCCCCGTGCCGAACGCGCCCTGCCGCCAAAGCCCCATCAGGTACGGCCGGACGCTGCCGAACTTGACGGCGTCCCAGAGCGTGTCGCGGTTGGGTTCCTGCCGCACCCAGCGCAGGCCTCGCTTCAGGCTGCTCTTGACGTAGTTGAACAACAGCCGCACGTTGACGTAGAGCCAGCGCGTATCCGTGCTCAAAGTGCGGGAGGCATCCACCACGATGCCGGCTCCGGGCGCGACCCGGATGCCGTTCACGCTGCCGTTTTCGACCAGGTCCGTGTGATCCGCGTCGCTGAGCTGGTACTCCACATCGAGGGCGCCCACGATGTTGGCTTCATCGCCCGCGGGGGCCTTCCAGATGCCGCGCGTGCTTTCGATGCGGGCATAGACGCCCATCACGTGGCCGGTGGGCGGAATCCACTTCACCGGCAGCGATCCGTTCGCGGCTACGCCAACCGGATCGGCGACCTGGATCCACGGCCCGTAGAGCGCCCCGTAGACCTTCTTGCCCTGAAAACTCTGCCCGTATGCGTCCGCCTGGCCCGCTGCCACGAACCCTTGCGGCACCGCGCCCACGAACATACAATCGCCGCGGTTGGCGCAGTAGCCCAGCGCCGCGTTGACAATCGCCGCGTCCGTGCGCTCCGTGCACACCAGTTGCACGTCGGCGGGGTCGAACGCATAAAAGCCGGTTTTCGTGGTCCCCTGCGCGCCGATGAAATCGAGCGCCGTGGCCGTCCCGTCCGCTCCCGGGGAGACGCGCGTGAGCGGCTGTGCCTTCGGCACGGTCACGCCCGGACCGCTGCCGCTGTGCAGGTCCGATGCAACCACGTACTTCGATCCCGTGACCGCGTCGTTCAAAACCTTCACCACGTAACCGGCCACGTCCGGCTCCATCGAAAGACCGGTCTTGGTTTCCACGACGTTGGCCGCCGCCGTCCCGCCCCGGGCAATCGTGAGGTCGAACTCCTTCTTCGTGATCCGCGTTGCCACCACGTCGAAATCGGCGATGTTCGCGACGGCCGGCGCCCACTCCACGGTGCCGTCGGAAACCACCCGCAGCAGCTTGGTGGTCGCGGTGTGGGCGCCGTCGGCAAGCTGGACGGCATCGCCAGGCTGGAAGCGGTCGGGAGTGGAGATGCGCGTGCCCGTAGTGGTACGGTCGGCCGGGGTGCCGCGGACCGGCGCAGCCATCGCCGTGAAGCCCAGCGTGGCGTTGTCAGCCGTGACCTGCAGGGCCGACCAGTCCTTCCGCAGCGCGGCCACTTGGCCGGCCGAGGTCAAAACCAGCTTATTGTCATTGGTCAGCGAAGCCGAAAGCAGATTGGTGCGGCGGTTGATGGCATCGCGGATTTCCGCCGGGGTGGCCGCCGCCGGAGAGGCGAAGTCCGATGCCTGAAAAGCGATAACCGTCGGTGAGCTCTGACCGTCGATCGTGACGCTGAGCAAGGGAAACCCCGCACCGCTCATGTTCGTTGCAGCGGCCAGGGCCGTGCCTGCAGTGACCGTCGCCGGTGCCGTTTCGCGGAAGCGGCTGGTAGCCGGCGAGCTGGCCGCCACCTGGAGAAACAAGTCGCTGCCCCAACTTCCCGGGTCCGCGTTGCCTCGAAACCCGGCCGATAATTTCAGAGTGTCTTTGCCGGCTCCGTCCTGCAATGTCACCGAAGCCGGTGCGGCATTCGCCGCCGCCACCCGGTTGATGTACGCCGTCTGGCCGCCGTTATCGAAGAAGCCCTTGACCAGGTACGCCCCGAGTCCGCCGGCGAAGAAACTGCCGAACTGATCGGAGAACTGTTGAAAACTGGTGATGCGCGCCGGCGTGTTCGGCACGCCGCGCTGGGTCAGGATATTGAATGCCCCCACCGAAACCGCCGCTCCGGCGAGGGGGGGCGCACCGGCTCCGTCTACTTCGACTACGTTCAGGCCAATGTTGTATGCCATCATGCCTCCTGCATCGTTATTTCCGCCCAGCCGCCTTGGGCTTTGCCTCGGGTTTCCGCCGGCCCGGTGCTTTCGGCTCCGGTTCGGGCTCCTCCGCGTCCGCCTCCTCGCCGGCAGTCTCCGAAAGACTGATCTGGTGGGTCCTGAGCAGCACCTGCAGTTGGGCCGAACTCTTCGCGCTTTCCGCGATCTCCACGCTGGCGTGCGCGGCTAGGACCAGTACCTCTCCCGGCAGGTATATCTCGATCGGCTGCCCCGACTGGTTATGTAACTTGTGTGTCATGCGATAGCTCCGTCGTTGGTTCCCGCGAGCACCAAAACGTCGGCGTAGGGCCGCGGCACCGGCTGCGGCGGACCCGTCTGCTGCAACGTCGTGACGCGGAAGCGGATGGGCGTGCGATCGAGCCGCTGCAGCGGCAGCAAAGTCGGAGGCGGCGTGGGAAGCAGCTCCAGGGTCAGCGGTGCGCCGTTCACAATCAACTCGGTCCGCGGCGCCAGCGCAGCCAGGATGAACTCGAAGATCTGGGTCTTTGCGCCGCGTCCCGCCGCATATACGTCGATGTCGTACAGCAGCGTCAGCGCGGTCGCGGGCGGTCGCAACTGGAATCCACGGTCCGTATAATCGCCCCGCGCCGGCACCGGCACGGTGCGGTCGCCGTCCCATTGAATATCGGCAGGCGTGATGCGGATGTGCGGCATGGGAAGTGCGGCCGAATCGTCCGGATCGAATACGACGGCGGGGACGCCGGCCCCGTTCACCGATACCTTCTGGTCGAGCCGTCCCACCAGCGCAGCCTCCACATCGGCCAGTGCCTGCTCCCGGACCGCCAGCACCGTGTCGAGGTGCGCGTCGAGCGCGGCCCCGGCGTTAGCGATCCGCAACTGCATCCCGGTAAGCGCCGCGCGCACGCCGGCAGGGAGATCCCGGATCGTAAAACGGACCAACTCCCAATCCCTCGTCTGGCTTAGGGGGAAATAGCGGGCCCATTGGTTGGCCGGGTCATCGAACTTCACCGCGTTGCTGGCCAGCCGGAATTGCAGGTAAAAAGGATAACTGTCCGACCCGTCGGCCTTGCGGTTACTCTTGTACCAGAGCCGGATTTCATCGAAGTTGCTCAGGTCCGTCGCCGGTACGGTGCGCTGCAACCGATGGTTGAGGGAACCGGTGGAAGCCGTCAGGTGGCCGCTGGTCGAATCGGCGCCGTACCGGGAGTCGGTCGCATCGTTAACCAGCTGAATGGCAGCGGAGGGGGTCACAGCATCGGGCCCCAGTGCACTCCAACTGGCGGCGTTATCCATCCCGTCAAGAAGTATCTGGCTCACGATTCCCTCAAACGCGGCCTGACGCTACAAACTGACCTTCACCCAGTTCATCGGTGCGGAAAAACGGTTTCAGCTAAGCTATCACAGTTAGTTTGGGCGGTAAAGAGAAAAGACTTTCAAACCGGATCAGCCTGTGCGCGCGCTCGCCACAGCACCCGGCCGGAGATTTCCCCTATTGAGCATCCCGGTGACGGAACGGACACTCAGCGTCCAGGCAATCGACCCGACCAGGCGATGGATCAATCATGCGGCATATCCCGGCGGCCCGCGCGTCATGGTTCGTCAGGGCGGGCATCCCAAAAGGCGCCTGGATTACTTCTTCGTTGCGGTCCACGCCGCCTTGTCGTCGAACCCGGTGTAGACGGCCGTGCCCTTCATGGTGGTCGGACCCTCGATGGTGCCCCTGTAGCTGACCTTCAGCGTCTGGCCACCCGCATCACCTTCGAATCCAAACTCGATGGCGTTGCCTTTCACCGTACCTGTGAGCTTCGCATCGCCGAAAACCTGGCTGCTGAAGGTGCCGCTGAGTTGTTCGCCCGTCTGCTGGAACACGACAGTCGGCGACCCGGAGCCCTGGTTGGTTTCCACAGTGAATTGCCACGTGCCGGAGATGTCGGCCGCCAGGGCGGCCGGTAAGCAAAGCAGTAGCGCACAAATCAGTTTGTACATGGGCTCCACGGTAGCAGAGGCGATAAGCCGGGGGAAGGGGCGGGGTTGGAGTGACTGGCGATGAGCCCGGCGTCGTGAAGTTCGGCTCCAGGTAGTCGCATAAACGCCCGGGCCGGGCACGGGTCATCACGATACCGGCGGCCAGTCGACACGCAACTAACAATAGAGCCCGCCCCTGGCCACCACCCATAGCCGCCGGTCGTTCTTCCGATCAGCCTGGCGACGTTCCGGCCCTCACCTTTGGGCTGGGCGGCGGTCGGGCGGGAATAGCCCGAGATGCAAAAATGCCTTACTGCTATTTGACGAAAATCGCGGCGGTCTGAGCCGCTCCCGCCGCACCCGCGGCCAGCGATACTGTTTGTATCCCCGTTTCGTACAGCTTTGGGATTACCGCGTTAATCTGCACGGCGCCCTCGACCAATCCGGGGGCATCGCCGGCATACTGAAACTCCAGGACAGGGGCGACGCCGATAAACATCGACAAAGGCAAAACGGGAACTGCCGATGGCGCACGCGGTACCGATCCGTCAACTGGCTTAGGCTGCATAGGTCCGACCCCTGTGACAAAGAACGAAACAATCGACGCCTGCGCTGCCGGATTGGATGCGGAGTTGACCGATCCGTCCTGGTTGAGGGCGGCGGCTTGGCCGTAACCCGATCCATCGAGTGTGAAAATGCCGGGCGCGGATGCGCTGACGGCTTGCGAACATGCCGGTAGTGTCACGCTGCCGTTCGCTTCGATCTGCACCGTCGTGGCGGTCTGTCCGGCAATTCCGAAAGGCACCACCGCGTTGATCTGATTGCTCGAAACGTAAAGGAGCGGTGCGGCAAATCCGCCGATGAGCACGCGGGTATTTTCGATTTCGCTGGTCACGTTTCCCGAACCGTCAACCAGGGCGCCCGAGGGCTGTGCCGGGCCGATACCAGGACCGAAAATCGACACGATCTCGCCAGGGGCTACAGCGTTGCCCAGGAAATTCGCGGCGTTCACCATGCACCGGATTCCGGGCGCCGGTTCCGCAAAGACGTTCACCACGTCGAAGATCGTGCTTTGGCCTTGTACATAGACATTTCCTCCGCCCGCGGCTACATAGGGAGATGACTTAAGAAAGCTCGCATAGACCGCCCCGCCGGAAGCGTCCAGTTCCATCGCGTAAGACCACTGTCCTGTTCCTCCGGTTGAACCGCAAGGCATCGTTGCATTGGGGGTGGTCGCTAAATCGAGCTGCCGCGTGTTTCCGATCAGGAGGGCGTTGCCATGCGAATCGTACACAACGCCGCTTCCGGAACCGCTCAGAAACGTCGAGTAGATCAGGTGCGAACCATCCGGACTCAGTTTTCCGGCCATCCCCCCGCCGGGCCTGGTTCGCAGAGCACCCGCCGTAAGTGGCCAGTCGCCTGAGAGCGTGTAGCCGGTGAACAATACCGCTCCTGATGGATCGAGCGCGATCGACGCGATGCTGTCGTTCCCGGTACCACCGAATACGCTCGAGTAAACCAGTCCGGTTCCGGTTGGATTCACCTCGCAGATAAAGACGTCCGCGCCCGATGCAGGCTGATAGAGCGCGCCCGGCGTGGAGGGAAATGGGGAGAGATTTCCACCGGCGAGGTCCTGATACGCGGGAATCGAAGCGGTGTAGCCTGCGACGAACGCGTCACCACGGCTGTCGATCTGCAATGCATTCGCCACGTCGGCAAATGTGCCGCCGATGAGTGTACTGTAAACCGGTGTGGATCCGGACGGGTTCAACTTCAACACAAAGGCGTCCGTGTTGCCAATAAAATGTTGAGTCTGATACGCACTGGCCGTGACGGGGAAACTATTGCCGGATGCAGCGCCTGCCACAAACACGTTCTGTGAGGTGTCCACCGCGATAGCGCCGCCTGTCCCACCCGGCAAGTAAGTCGAGAAGACAAGCCGGGTCCCATCTGCAGCCAATTTCGCGATGAACCCGTTAAAGTACTCGGAACCCAGCGACTGGAACCACGCGTTTTGAGTGACGGGAAACTTCGTCGATGTGGTTCCACCGGTCACATATACATTCCCGCTATCATCGACACGGATGGCAGCCACGAAATCATCAAGTTCGCCCTCGAGATACGTAGCCCAGAGAATCTGTTTCCCGCTGGGATCGACTTTCGCAATGAAGCCATGGGGACACGGAATGGGAGAGCCTTGGGTTCCATGTGGCCCTGACATATAGCCGCACACGGATGAGACGAACGTCTGCTGAAAGGCGCCGGGAGTCACCGGAATTGTGTCCTGTGTTGTGCTTCCGCCGACGTAAATATTTCCGGCGGAATCGAGGGCAGTTGCAATGATCGTTGCTCCAGCCAGGGCCGATTGGGAATCTGTAGCGCCATGCAGCGCAATCGGCAAGCAGAGACACAAGAATAATTCGCAAGTCTGTGGCAATGTCAAGAAGAGCCTTCCTGCGGACGCGGGCGCCACCATTATAGGTCAATCGACGCACGACGCTGTAGAGCGCTACACCAAAGCATCGAGTCATGCCGCACTGGACTTCAACTCCTCACGGATAATCCTTCTCAGCGTATCCTCGAATCGGCGTCCAATCGGCAAGCGCCCGATTCTTCTCGAGTCGGCGGCTATCGTCCGTAGGGGTTGAGGTGTCCGACCCGAAAAAGCCGGCGCCGGCGGGCAGCATTCCGTCCTCCCGCCCAGCCGCGCCGTCTGTTACTGTCGATAGTTCCACCGATGATTAGGGACTTTCCGGCGGTTGCAACGGCTCGCGGGTGCGGGGGGCGGTTCTCAGAAAAGCCGACACGGGCGGCGGCGGGAGCGTTGATCCAAGGGATCGCGCTCTGGGTCTGCCTCTTTTCCGGAGCCACCGGCGCGGCGGCACAAAAGCAGAACGCGGCTTACCAGTTGCACATCCATCGCGCGCGGTCGCCGATCGTGATCGACGGCAGCGCGCACGAAGCAGCCTGGGACTCGGCCGAAGTGGCAACCAATTTCCGCATGGTTCTGCCCATGGACACGGGCCCGGCGAACGTACGGACCGATGTTCGCATGGCCTACGACGACCACCAGTTGTATCTAAGCGCGATCTGCTACTACGGCAGTGTTCCGGGGCCCTATATGGTGGAGTCGCTGAAGCGCGACTGGTCGTTCGGCAAGAACGACAACTTCATTTTCTTCCTGGACACCTTCGACGATCAGACGAACGGTTTCACTTTCGGAGTGAACGCCGCCGGAGCGCAGTGGGACGGCCTGCTCTATGAAGGCGGCAAGGCAAACCTGAGCTGGGATAACCGGTGGACCTCCGCCGTGAAAGCTTACGAGGATCGCTATGAGCTGGAGATTGCGATTCCGTTCAAGAGCATCCGTTATAAGAAGGGCATCACCCGCTGGGGCGTCAACTTCAGCCGGCTGGACCTGAAGACCACGGAGAAGTCTTCGTGGACCCCCATCCCGCGCCAGTTTCCGACCGCGGCGCTCGCCCTGACGGGTGTTCTGATCTGGGACGAGCCGCCTCCCGCTCCGGGTCCCAACATTTCCGTGATCCCGTATGCCCTCGGCGGCATCAGCCGCGACTACGAGGCGCACACGCCGCTGGCAACCCGGCAGGACATCGGCCTCGACGGGAAGGTGGCGCTCGGTTCGGCTCTGAACCTGGACCTGACCGTCAACCCCGATTTCTCACAGGTGGACGTGGACCAGCAGGTGACGAACCTCAGCCGGTACGAGTTGTTCTTCCCTGAGAAGCGTCAGTTCTTTCTGGAGAACGGAGACCAGTTCACCAACTTCGGCTATGCCACCATCCGCCCTTTCTTCAGCCGGCGCATCGGCCTGAACGGAGTGCCCATCCATTTCGGCGCCCGCCTGAGCGGGAAACTGAACAAGGACTGGCGCCTGGGCGTGATGGACATGCAGACCGGAGCGGCGGACAGCGAAGGCCTGGGGCCGCAGAACTTCGCGGTGTTTGCGCTGCAGCGGCGGGTCTTCTCGCGATCCAATATCGGCGTCCTGCTGGTCGATAAGGAGTCCTTTAACTATGAGCGCTCAGGGGTGCCGGCAGTGCCGTCGGGTTACAACCGCAACCTGGGTCTTGAGTACAACCTGGCGTCCAGCGATAACCGGTGGACCGGCAAGGCGCTGTATCTCAGATCGCTCACCTCGGGCAATCACGGCGGGAACGTCTATGCCGGAAATCTGCAGTACTTCAGCCGCCGCTGGCTGATTAACGGACAGACGGAGAACGTGGATCCGAACTACACGGCCGAAGCCGGATACGTGCCGCGGAACGGCTATCGTCGCGCCCTGGCGACGGCCGCCTATACGTTCTTGCCGGAGACTGGCGGGGTGCTGAGCCATGGCCCGACCTTCACCAGCAGCAACTTTTTCGATTGGACCGGGAGACTCAGCGATTACGAGACCGCGCTGGGTTACACCGTCACGCTCCGGACCGGCGATGTTTTTTCGACTTCGGGCGGCGCGGATTACGTCCGCTTACTCCAGCCATTCGACCCGACCAATTCGGGGCGTGAACAACTGCAGACCGGCAGCGTGAACCGGTGGAAGTTCTGGAGCGCCAAATTCGACTCCAGGCCGCAAAGCGTGTGGAGATACGGCTTCTCGTCACTTGTGGGCGGCTACTATGCCGGCGGGACACAACGGAATTTCTCCGGTACCGTCGGCTACCGGTTTCAGCCGTTCGTCAGCTTATCCGGCGCAGTCACCTACAACCATATGAAGCTGCCGCAGCCGTGGGGAGACGTGCGCTTCTGGCTGGTGGGCCCGCGATTCGATGTCACTCTGACGAACACTCTGTATTTCACGACCTTCATCCAGTACAACGAGCAGCAGAGAAACTTAAACCTGAACAGCCGCCTGCAGTGGCGTTACAAACCGGCCTCCGACGTGTTCCTGGTCTGGACGGAAAACTATCTTCCCGATTACCTGCTGCAGCCGGGGCAAGCCGGGTTGTTCTCGACCCGGAACCGGGCGATCGTGCTGAAGTGGACGTACTGGTGGAATCTGTAACGGCGCGGTTGCGGAAGCGTCTCGCGGCTGCGTCCCGTATCGGTCCCCGGTTTCCCGCGTGTTAGAATGCCCTCGACTGGGTAGCTCAACCGTGGGACATGGGTTTCGCGACAGATGGATTTCAGGTTTGCCTTGGCTGGCCGGGCTTCTGACCGCTCCGCTCTGGTGGTTGTTGTTGATGCTTTTGCCGGGCTCGAGGGCCTCCGGCTTCACGATTTTAATCGCGGGCTGCGCGCTGGCTCCGATGCCCGGACTGCTGCTTCTTCATGGCCGCCATAAGCTGCTTGCACGCCGCGCGGTGCAGAGCGGCGACGAAGCCGCGAAATTGAAGTTCGAATTGGAGAGCATCCGGTTTCGCACGGCCCGGCTGCGCGAAGACCTCTCGGCGGCCGACCGGCAGGCCCGGCTGTCGCACCATTTAAGCATCCTGGGGCAGTTCACGGCGGGTTTCATGCACGAGTTCAACAACCCGCTGAGTATTGTGACCAGCCGCATCGAAATCCTCCTCGACGAGCGCAGCAACGACGAGCCGTTGTGTACCGATCTACGCCAGATGCTCCAGGAATCGCGGTATATGGCGAATATTTCGCGTACCCTGCTGCAAGCGCTCAGGCGGGAGCGCGGAGCCGAAGGCTTCGAGCCGTCGATGCCGGCCAGGGCGGTGCAGGAAGCTGTCCAGGCGCAAACATCATCCGCCGAAACGCAAGGAGTAAAGGTAGTGCTGGAAACCAGCGACGTGCCGCGCGTGAACCTGCCGGACCACGTAGTGAGCGAAGTCGTGCGGGGGTTGATTGCGAACGCAGTGCAGGCGCTGCGCGGCCGGGAGGGTGCCACGGTCTGGCTGAGGCTCGATCCGTATCACGCCGGGGCGCCGAAAGTCGTCGTCAGCGTGGAGGACAACGGTCCGGGAGTGCCGGAAGCGATTCGCGCACACCTGTTCGAGCCGTTTACCACGCAGAGTTCCGGCCGCGAGCGGTTGGGCCTGGGTCTCTTTCTCGCAGCCAGCCTGCTCGATATGTACGACGGCCGCTTGCGTTACGAGACACGCGATGGCGGTGGCGCGCGCTTCGTCGTGGAGATGCCGCCCGCGCGCTTCGTGAGGGGACAGCCGTACCATTGGTTTGTGGGTGGTGAATCCGCGTGAACCGGATCCTGGTGATCGATGACGAGCCTGCCATTGGCGAAAATATCCAGCGCTTGTTGAAGTGCGTGGAACTGAATGTGACTGCGTTCCAGGATCCGGCAAAGGGCCTGAACGCCGCGCTGAGCAATCCTCCGGACCTGGTGCTGCTGGACATGCGGATGCCGGGAATGTCCGGTGAGGAGGTTTTCACCCGCCTGCACGAAGCGCGTCCCGGAGTCCCCGTCATCTTTCTGACCGCCTTCGGCTCGGTGGAGGGGGCGGTGGCGGCCATGCGGACCGGCGCTTTCGACTACATCCAGAAGCCGTTCAAGCGCGAAGAGCTGACCCTCGCCGTTGAGCGTGCGCTCTCACACGCTACGTTAAAACAGGAAGTAGAGTCTCTCAAGGGCCGGCTGGAAGCCCTGGGCGAAACCGATTGCGCACAGAGCCGCAGCCCTGCCATGCTCGATCAGATCGAGAAATGCCGCCGCGCGGCCTCGACCGAGGCGACCGTCATGATCCTGGGCGAGAGCGGGACGGGCAAAGAAGTGATCGCGCGTTTCCTCCATGCCCAGAGCCGGAGAAAGAACGGTCCCTACGTCGCCGTGGAATGCAGCGCGATGCCGGGCTCGCTCATCGAAAGCGAACTGTTCGGCTACGAGCGGGGCGCGTTCACCGGAGCCGACCGCACCAAGAAAGGGTTGATCGAATCGGCGCACGGCGGAACCCTTTTCCTCGACGAGATCGGCGACTTGGGCGTCGAGCTGCAAACGCGGCTTTTCCGATTTGCGGAGGAGCGCGAGTTGCGGCGCCTCGGCGGCCTCACCCCGATCCGCGTCGATTGCCGGATCGTCTGTGCAACCAATCAGGACTTGAACGCGAAGATCAAAGGCGGGACCTTTCGCGAGGAGCTGTTCTACCGGCTCAGCGTGGTCACGGTCAAACTGCCGCCTTTGCGGGAAAGGCCGGAGGACATTCCGCACCTGGCGCGTTTTTTTCTGGAGCGCTTCTCGCGGCGGTACGGCAAAGGCCTCTCGGCTTCGCCCCGGTTTTACGACGCACTGCTCCGCCAGCCATGGCCTGGCAACGTCCGGCAACTGAAGAACCTGATGGAGAAGTTGACCGCCCTTCACCCCGAGAACACTCCCCTGGAACCGGACGACCTGGCTGAGGATTTTCCGTTCGCCGGCGAGGCGTTCGATTATTCCAATCTCCCCTGGAAAGAAGCTCGCGAGCAATACCTTGCCAGCTTCGAGGCTTCCTATGCCCAGGCGGTGCTGGCCCGCTGCGACGGGAATATCAGCGCCGCCGCGCGCGAGGCCGGCGTCGACCGGAAGACGTTCTACTGTCTCCTGAAGCGCTGTAAAGAGTCCCCCGCTGGGGAGTAGATTCCACAACCGGGCCGCCTGAATCGGGGAATCGGCTCCTCACATCGTCAATTCCTGCCGTCCAAGTGATTCAGAAATAAGGACCTTCTTAATGGTTACCGCCGTGCCTTATGGCCGGCATGGAGTTTTCGCGAAGAAAGACCCTCATATCGGCAGGCATCCCGATTCTAGTGGCGCTTGGATCTCTGATTTTCGCGACGCCTTCGCAGGCGATTCCTGCGTTCGCCCGCAAGTACAACGTCAAGTGCTACAACTGCCACACAATCCCGCCGGCGCTCAACAAGACCGGCTACATGTTCAAGAGGCTCGGATATCGTCTGCCGCCCGACGAAATGGACGGAGAGAAGCCCGCGCCCAAGATCATGGAATTAGAGAATTCGGAGGCCAAATTCGACATCACCAACGCCTTGGCGTTAGTGGCGCAGGGCAGCTTTACCGCGGATAAGAATACGGGGAATACGCCGGTCTCCACTTCGAGTTTCAACCTCGACGAAGCGGCATTCTTTCTCGGCGGCACCGTGCCGCAGACGAACTTCTCCTACTTCGCGCAGTACGAGTTCTTCCAGGGCGGAAGCAGTACGCTCGAACAGGCCAACTTCATCTATACCGGGGGCCGGGCGAACAGCAGCTACTTCATCAAGGCCGGGGAGATGCACATGCAGGAAGGCGAGGGCACGCGCGCCGCGATGTTCTACAATCTCTTTCCCGACCCGGCGCTCTCGCTCACG
This sequence comes from Bryobacterales bacterium, assembly GCA_963794265.1. GTDB lineage: Bacteria > Acidobacteriota > Terriglobia > Bryobacterales > Bryobacteraceae > CAWCDJ01. The sequence goes on along the minus strand of CAWCDJ010000002.1, from coordinate 75,424 downwards.
AACGTGGACCCGCTGAATTTCTCTCTGGACCAGCATCCGGTCGGAGTGGACGTGGGCTACACCTGGGCATCGCCGTATTTCAAGCAGATTTTCGCTGTCTCCGCGAAGGTGACCAACGGGCTGAACGCCGACGGCAGTGAGATCCTCTTCAATTCGGCCAAGAACTCGAAGGATGTCTGGTTCGATGCGGATTACTGGTTCGGACCGGATGGCGGAATCACTTTCATGGCCTATCGCGGAACGAAGGACCAGACGCAGAACCTCGGCACTCCCGACGAGTTTACGTACCGTCCCGTGGTCCAGCGTTACGGCATCTTCGGCAACTATCTGTTCTTCGACAAACTGGACTTGCTTGGCGGCTACATCCGCAGCCGGGACGATTGGCAGGGCCTGATCACCACGCCGGCGGTCGGTTTTACTTCGAACGGCTACCGCGGCGAAGTGGATTACTACATCCAAACCGGCTTCGCGGTGATGGCCCGGTATGACCGGCTCGCCCAACAAATAGCCGGCCAGCCGCTGGTCCATACGGACGGGTGGGGCATAGGCGCGGAACGGGCGCTGGTAGCGCGGGGCAACGTGATCCTGCGCGGGACGTACGGCCATGAGCGCGATGTCGACCCGGTTTCGGGAACGACGGTGCTCGATAAGCTCTTCAGAATCGATATGCGGTTGATGTGGTAAAGGAGATTCGGAAAATGAAAAGTACACTTCGAATGGCCTTAGTGGCCGGTGCGATCGCCCTGGCAGCGGCGGCGCAGACGAGTAACGTCGTATTACCTCAGGACAAAGGACCGGATAAGATCGACGTGGCAGGTTATCCGGCGCAGTTGCAATCCGCCTACAAGCTGTTCACTAAGAAGTGCTCGAAATGCCACACGCCCGCGCGTCCGATCAACACGATGATGAAGCGTGACGAGTGGGAACGCTACGTGAAACGCATGATGCATAAACCGAACTCCGGAATCAGCGACTCGCAGGGCAAGGAGATTTTCGAGTTCCTGATCTACGACCAGACGGAGCGGAAGGACAAGAACCCGAAGGCTTTCTTCCCGGCCCTGAACGACGAAGAAATCCAGAAACTGAAAGCCGCGCAGTAGCGGAGGGCGCCATGCGCTATCGAGTCGTTATCCCCGACCAGGACTATTTTGCCCGGAATGTTCCGTGCCGGACCGCGTGCCCGATTCACACCGAGTGCGGCCGGTATGTTCAGGCGGTTGGGCTCAGCCAGGACGAGGAAGCGTATCTCCTCGCCCGCGCCCCCAATCCCTTTGCTTACGTCCTCGGCCGCATCTGCGCCCATCCCTGCGAGGATGCCTGCCGGCGGGGCAAAATCGACGAACCGGTGTCCATCTGCGCCCTCAAGCGGTATGTCACGGACCGGCACAACCTTGGAATGGGGCACGACCCGGCGCGCAAGGCCAAAGCCGGCGCGCAAAAACGCAAACAGCGGGTGGCGATCATCGGATCCGGTGTTTGCGGCCTGACGTGCGCGCATGACCTGGCGCTGCTCGGCTACACCGTCGAGGTGTACGAGTCGGCGCCGGTTCCAGGCGGGATGCTGTACCTGGGCATACCGCACTTCCGCCTGCCGCGCGAAATCATCAAGATGGAGGTCGATAGCATTCTCGGCCTCGGCGTTACGCTGCGGACCCGTATGACTCTGGGCCGCGACATTACGCTGCCTCAACTCCGGTCGAAGTTCGACGCGGTGATGCTGGCCACGGGGTTGAACAAGGGCCGCGAACTGAGCCTCCCCGGCGCGCACCTGGACGGCGTGCTCAACGGTATCGACTTCCTCATCAACGTCAACCTCGGTTACGAAGTTGCGTTGGGGAAGCGCGTCGCGGTGGTCGGCGGGGGGAATGTGGCCATCGATGTGGCGCGCGCGGCGGTCCGGGTGGTGCAGGAGACCTCGTCGGGGAGCGCCGAAACCGGCGCCGACAGTCTGCAACCGGCTTTGGATGCGGCCCGAATGGCGCTGCGATCGGGCGCCGAACAGGTTTCGCTGGTCAGCCTGGAATCACGCGAGGAAATGCCCGCCTGGAAAGGTGAGGTACACGAGGCCGAGCACGAAGGCATTGTGGTGGACAACGGTTGGGGGCCGAAAGAGATCGTGGGCCGGAACGGCGCCGTCGAGGGACTCCGGTTGCGGCGGTGCATCTCCGTCTTCGATGAAAACCGGCGCTTCAACCCGGCCTTCAGCGAAGAGGAAAAGGTGATCGGCTGCGATAGCGTGATCCTGGCCATCGGGCAGCAGGCCGACTTATCCTTCCTGGGCGGCGATGAAGGAGTGCAGGTAACTCCGCGTGGAACGCTGAAGATCGACGAAAACCTGATGACGACGGCGCCGGGCGTGTTCGCGGGAGGCGACGTGGCGTTCGGCCCGCGAGTGCTGGTGGAGGCGGTCGCCAACGGCCACCGCGCCGCCCGCTCCATCCACTTATATCTGAACGGACGGACGGAGAAGACAGTCCTGCGCCGGTTTCGCATCTTCTCTAACTGGCAGATGCCGCGCGGATACCTGACGATTCCGCGGCAGACGATGCCGACACTTGCGGTGAACCGCCGCATCGGAATCGCCGAGGTCGAACTGGGTTTGAATGAGGAACAGGGGCGCGCCGAGGGGCAGCGCTGCCTGAAGTGCCAGGTCAACACGATATTCGACGGCTCCAAGTGCATTTTGTGCAACGGCTGCGTGGATATCTGCCCGGAGAACTGCCTGCGCCTGGTGGATCTACACGACGTGGAAGGCGACGAACGCTACCAGGCGTTGATCCAGAAGCGTTACAAATTGCCGGCCGCGAAGCTGCCTCCCGGGCAGCTCGGCGCCATCATCAAAAACGAAGAGAAGTGCATTCGTTGCGCGCTCTGCGCACAGCGGTGTCCCACGGGGGCCATCACCATGGAAGCCCTCGAAGAGCAGGAACGGGAAGTATTCGAATAACGGAGAACTGGCGATGAAACGAAGATCCTTCGTAAGCTGGGGTGCCGCCGGTTTCGGCGCGCTGTGGGCGGCTGTGGGCGTGAGCGTGGGGGCTGTGATCCGGTTCCTGACCCCCAGCGTTTTCTATGAGCCGCCGCAGGCATTCAAGATCGGCAATCCGGCCGACTTTCCTTTCGGTCCGCCGACCTTCTTGTCGGACGAGAAGATCTATGTCTTCCGCGATCGCGAGAAGGGCTTTGCCGCGGCGAGCGCCGTCTGTACCCATCTCGGCTGCACCGTGAACTACTTCCAGAGCGACGGGCGCTTCCACTGTCCCTGCCACGGCAGTATCTTCGGTTCCGACGGCAACGTGCAGCACGGTCCCGCCCCCAAGCCGCTCCAGTGGTTCGAAGTGACGCTGGCGCGTGACGGGCAGCTCCGCGTAGACAAAGACCGGCCGGTTGCGGCCAATTACCGGCTCATGGCATAACTATGAAACTCCTCCAAGACGCTTGGCAATCGGTGTTCCGGCGCGATCCCCTCTCGACGGACAAGGGGAAATCCGAGCTGGTCTTCCTCAACCTCTGGCTCCACATTCATCCGAACAAGGTCCATCGCGAGCACCTCAAATTCAAGCACACGTACTATCTGGGGTTCATCACGTTCTTCCTGTTCCTGATCCTGGTGACTACCGGAGTAGCTCTCATGTTCTATTACCGGCCGTACCCGCAACAGGCCTACCAGGACATGAAGGACCTTCAGTTCGTAGTCTTCATGGGAGGGTTCCTGCGTAACATGCACCGCTGGGCGGCCCACGGGATGGTGATCTGCGTCTTACTCCACATGTGCCGCGTGTTCTACACCGGGTCCTATAAGCGGCCCCGCCAATTCAACTGGGTAATCGGCATCGTACTGCTGTTATTGACGCTGGGACTCTCCTTTACCGGCTACCTGCTGCCGTGGGACCAACTGGCGTTCTGGGCCATCACGGTGGGTACCAACATCGGGGGCTACGCGCCGCTGGTAGGAGCGAACATCAAAGAGTTGCTGCTGGGCGGTCACACGGTTGGCGAATCCGCACTGATCCGCTTCTATGTGCTTCATGTGGCGGTGCTCCCCTCGCTCGTCGTTCTGTTGACCATGGTCCATTTCTGGCGCATCCGGAAGGATGGCGGCCTGTCCCGCCCTGTTTGGAAGCTCGGCAAGCCGAAAGCGGCGGACCTGGTGCGCATCGGTGAGCAACCCGAGATGGCGATGGCCGCAGCGGTGGCCGCATCTCCGGACAAGACCTACGGGTTGATGGAGGTCGTCACGGGAAAGCCGATCTTCGAGACCGTCGCTCCGGAAGACGACGAAGAGACGGTGTTCTCTTACCCGTATGCGTTCTTCCGGGAGGGGATTGCCCTGGTGGCCACGGTGATCACGGTGATGGCTGTGTCGCTGTTCTGGAACGCTCCTCTGGAAGAGATGGCGAACCCGGCAAAGACGCCCAATCCCGCCAAGGCGCCGTGGTACTTCCTCGGGCTCCAGGAGTTAGTCAGCCACTCCGCGCTTCTCGGCGGCGTCATCGTTCCGGCGCTGATGGTGCTCGCGCTCACGGCCATTCCCTACCTGGATCCCAACCCCAGCCGCCGCCCGGCGGACCGGCGGTGGGCTATCTGGATCTTCACCGCCTTCGTGATCGTCAACGTGGTTCTGATCGTGATCGGAACCTTCTTCCGCGGCCCGGGTTGGGCCATGGTTCCACCATGGGTGCATGTTACGGGGGTTGAATAAATGGACCGGAGGCTTCCTCAATTCTTCTTCGCATTGAGCGTCATCGCGCTGGTGCTCATACTGGCCGCCGTCTGGCAGTCGGGCCATCCGTCGTGGAAGCGGTACCAGATGGAATTCCACCGCATGGAATCGCAGGCCGAGCCGAATGCCGCCTCCAAGGCTGCCATCGTCGAAACCTCTCTGGCGGTCCACCAGGAGTTGTTGAGCGGCTTGCAGCGCGTCGATCGCTGCACCACGTGCCATCTCGGGGTCGAAGATCCCACCATGAAGAACGCACCCGAGCCTTACCGGTACCACGCCGGCCTCGCTCCCCATGCTCCGGCCAAATTCGGCTGTACCGTCTGCCACGGCGGCCAGGGGCTCGCCACCGATAAGGAAAACGCCCACGGCAACGTCGCGTTCTGGGAGGAGCCCCTGCTGCCGAAGGAATATGTGCGGGCATCCTGCGGCCGGTGTCACAAAGAAGGCGATATCCCCGGCGTTCCCGAACTGGCCGAAGGCCGGCGCCTCTTCGAGAGCCAGGGGTGCCGCGGCTGCCACAAGCTGAACAGCGTAGGCGGCAGCATCGGACCTGACCTGAGCACCGAAGGCGCCAGCCGCCGCGCTCCGGCCTGGCTCGAACGCCACTTCCTGAACCCCAACGTCGTCTCCCCGCACTCGCCCATGCCGAATTTTCATTTCACCAGGGCGCAGGCTCGCGCCTTGACCTTCTACATGCTCTCGCTCACCAACGAAGAGATGGCGTCCTACTACGCCGGCGTCCGCTTGATTCCCAGTGCCGGCTACGGCCGCCAGTTGTTCGTCGATAAGAACTGCATCGCGTGCCACAACCTCGGTGGCGTGGGCGCAAAGAGCGGGCCGGACCTGGTCGGCGTCACGAAGCAACATTCCACGGAATGGCTGGACGAGCAATTGGTGAACCCGCAATTGGTGTACCCGGGAAGCATCATGCCGGCCTACGATCTGGAGACAAATGCACGCAAGGCGCTCATCGCTTTCATGTCCACAGCCTCCGCGGAGGACGCTCAGGCCATCCTCGCGAAGCGGGGCAAGCCGCTCAGTTCCGATGAGGCGGCCATAGAAGCCGGCAAACAGGATTTCGTCCGCTTCGGCTGCGCAGGGTGCCACGGCCTCAACCTTCAGGGCGGCGTACCCAACCCGAACAGTCAGGGCGGAGAGGTGCCCTCGCTCCTGCACGCCGCTGACGATTACACCAAAGACGAAGTCATTACGATCATCGGCAACGGTAAGCAGCCGCCGCTCGAGAATTCCGCCAAACCGGCGCCGCCGTTGTATATGCCGTCCTGGAAAACCGTACTGAGTAGCGAAGACATCAGCCGCATCGCAGACTATCTCTGGTCGGTGCAGACTAAGAAGGAGGCATGGTAGGCTGCCGGCGTTGGATCCCCATGTGGGCCGCTCATGTCATTAGTTCGCCGCGAACTAATTCCCCGAACTCCGTTGCTTCATAAGTCGGGCCTCGCGGCGGCCGGATCAACTGCGGATAATCCACCCAGCTCCAGGCCGTCCAACTAAGCTGTCGGTCCCGCAGAATAGCTGCAAGATACCGGCCGAAATCCAGGTCGTTCGCGGCCCCGCCCCATTCGCCCACGAAGACCGGCACGGAGTCGGCCCCGCCGAGGGCCTTTCGCCAGGACCCGGAGTTTCGTCCGGCGTAGATGTGAGCCGAATAGAGAATATCTGGCGCATCGATGCGAATTGAGCTCAGGTCGAACCCCCAATCCACGCCGGCCACGGACAGCAAGCCGGTCGGACGGATGGCCCGGACTTCCCCAATCAGGCGGGCCGCCCACGTAGCCCAGTCTCGCGGACGAACCGGGTGGTCGGCTTCGATAACCGATCCATCGGGCGCGATCGCATGAATTGGAAAGGGATCGTCCCCAAGCCGGTCGTGAGGCTCGTTGAAGAGGTCGAACAGCACCGCCGGCTCATCTCGATAGCGGTCCGCCAAAGTCTTCCAGAGCAGAATCGACTCCGCATTCGGCAGCGGCGCGACATGGTTCTCATGGATGCCCCTCGAATCCACGGTATGGCCGTAAACTGTGTCCGCATCCAGCCATTGCAGATCCAGCATCGTGTACGCCCCGAACGATGCAGCCCAGAAGATTACTTGATCGAGCGCCGCCAGATATTCCTCAGCCGTGTGCCCGCGCCGGCCGTGAAGCGCCCAATCCTGATTGAACGGAACGCGGATGACGTTGCTGCGCCAGTTGATCGCGATCTCGCGCATTTCGTCTTCCGTGAACCCGGCAGCGTCGAGAAAGCCGGCGGCAGAAGGCTCCGTATATTCCAGGCCGGAGCGGTTCACGCCGCGTAGCACCACCGCCTGCCCGGTGTCCGCGCGCAGAATACGGCTGCCCGACGTCGCCAGGCCAGGCAACTGCTGGGACAATCGTGCAGGCATCGCCTTCCCCGCGTAAGAATCTAACTCCCGGTGAACTTCGCCGCGCGCTTCTCTAAAAAGGCCTGCACGCCTTCGCGATGATCGGCGGTCTCCCCACAGCGATGATTGGTCTCCGCTTCCCGGTCTAGCAACACCCGGTAATCGGCGTTCGTCGCCGCATTCACGTTCTCCTTCATATAGCGATAGCTGGTGAGCGGGCCCTGCGCCAGGCGTCCCGCCAGCGTCGCCGTTTCGGCTGGCAGACGGTCGTGCGCAACCACGCGATTCACCAGGCCGAGGCGCGCCGCTTCGGCGGCATCGAATGGATCCGCCAGAAATAGCAGCTCCTTCGCTTTCGCCGCCCCGGCATAGTGCGTCAGCAGCCAGGTCACACCGAAATCGCCGGCATAGGCGATCCTGGCGTAAGCCGTGCCGAACCGCGCCTGCTCCGAGGCCATCCGCAGGTCGCACGAAAGGGCAATACCCAATCCCGCGCCCATCGCCACGCCGTTCACCGCCGCAATCGTAATCTTAGGGAGGCTATACAGCAGCCACGAGAGTTCCTGCCATCCGCGGAGGCGATCGACGCGCTGCTCGAAACCGGATTCGCCGTCCTCTCGCATCATGGAGATGTCGCCGCCCGCGCAAAACGCCCGCCCCGCGCCGGTCACGATAATTACCGCCACGCCTGGATCACTGCTCCAACCCTTGAGACAGGCGATCGACTGTTCCAACAGTTCGGGACTCAGCGCGTTCAGCTTATCCGGCCGGTTGAAAGTCAGCGTGGCGATGCGATCGGCGACGCCCGTGAGAATGTCCGACATTTCCATTACTCTATCGCGGCCGCCGCGGCCCAGCCGAAGTTTCGGAGCGGGAAATGTTAGCCAAGCCACCGCTTTACCGGAAAAGCAGCTGCCGCCGTCGGGTATCGCCCCGCGGGTGAATCACCCCTGGCTTCACCGCGGCCTTGTCACAAGTTTTCACGCCGGAATAACTCGAATTCAGCTACAGTAAGTCTCTGTTGGATCCGCGCCCGGGACGATTCGGCCGTGTCCGCCTCCAGGTGTGGGCTAGGGGTACTATGCCGTCATTGTCCTTGAGCGCCGCTCCTGCATCTTTTCCGATCCACCAGGACTCACCCGGTCCGCTGCGGCCAAATGCCTGGCTCGCGGTCTTTAGAAGTTCTCCGGAGCGCGAACCGCGCCGCTCGCCATCCCCTCACCGAACCTGGCCCTGGCGGTGGCGTCTCTCAGCCATCATCGGATTGCTCGCGACTGAACCGGCGGCCGGTGCGGAACTCGCATTCTCGCCAGGCCCATTCGATTGCGCCGTCTCCACAATCTCCGGCTTCCACGGACCAACCGGCCCTGAAGCCTATTACATGTCGGGATTTGCGCATCGCTGCGCACGTCTGCGCTTGCATCATCCGCCGCCGCTCTCTACGATTAGGGCCGGGCGTAGTGCGATGTCGGCACACCCCACTTCTGGCCCATGCTAGACTCCGGTAATCACTCTGCTCGATCCGACCATGACCTTCCCTTCGGTGAGGCCGGCGCGAAAACCCTGTCCCGCCTGTGTGCCCTGGTTGTGGATGACCACCCGCTCGTCCGCAGCGGCCTCGTCGAGATCATCCGCAATGAATTCCGAAACGCCCGGATTGACGAAGCCGGCTCGGGCGAAGATGCCCTGGCCATCCTGGCCCACCGCCAGTGGAGCGTCATCATCCTCGATATCAGCCTCCCCGGCAAGGATGGCTTCGCCGTGCTCCAGGAAATCCGCCCCCTCTGCCCCTCCATCCCGGTAATTATGGTAAGTGTCTATACTGACTCCTGGAGTGCCGGCCGCGCCCGTGAGTTGGGTGCTTGCGGATATGTCCCCAAGGGTAGTGCCGCCCGTAATCTGGCGCGCGCCATTCGAGCCGTGCTCGCCGGTAACTTGTATTTTTCCGACCCCCTCCCCGCAGCCGCGGAGCCTGAATCGGGCGCCCCCAAATCCCTCTCGGCTCGCGAAAACATGGTCATGAAGACCCTCGCCGGCGGCAAGTCCATTCGCGCCATCGCCGAAGAGTTGCACCTCAGCGAAAAGACGGTAGCCACTTATAAGAGGCGCGTCCTCAATAAACTAAGGCTTGAGTCCGTCGCGGAATTGGTTCGTTACATGCGCAACCGCCCGCCTGATTCCCCGCGGCCATTTAGTACTATGAAGGCTCCCCGTTGACAAAGCAGGTAAGAAGGTCCCAACCTATTTAATTCCGGGGCGCGCTGCGTCCGGCTGCCTTGCCCGCTCCGGACCTCGTCCCATGCCGTCTATCCTCATCGTCGATGAGCACGCAGTCGCTCGCCTCGGCCTTAGGCGCTTGCTCCGTAAGGAGTTTGATGGCTTCCGCTTTGGAGACGCCGCTAACCTCGAAGCCGCCCTTCGCGAATTAGTCAGGCGCCCGTGGGACCTGATTATCCTCGAAATAGCCTCTTCCCTGCATCACGGCCTCACCCTTCTCGAAGAGCTCCGTGCCGGCTATAGCCACATTCCCCTATTGGTCGTGAGTATCTATCCCGAATCGAAGTATAAGGACCACGTCATCAAACTGGGAGCCTCCGGCTATCTCTGCAAAACCGCCTCCCGCGCCGACCTCGTCAAAGCCGTCCGCGCCTCTCTCATAGGTAAAAAGACGGATTTCGAGGCAACCGCCCCGCCTCCACCCGCCGAACTCTCCGCCCGTGAGCGCAACGTCCTCCAGGCCATCGCCACCGGCAAACGGACCGGCGAAATCGCCGCCGAACTCAACCTCAGCCCCAAAACCGTCAGCACCTACCGCCGCCGCATCCTCGACAAGCTCAGCCTCAACTCCACCGCCGACCTCGTCGCCTATGCCCTGGACCACAACACCCGCGCACCCGGTTGACCCTCGTCCATCTTTGTAGGATTTCGCCTACATCCCTCCCCTCGCGGCATGCCAGCCAGCCCTCCAGTTCCCCTGCAAAGTGTGTGGGAATTTTTGATACTTGCAGGATCGGCCCCCCTGTGTTTCAATGAACCCGCCATGTTTCAGAAGCTCCTGTGCGCCCTCGCTTGCGCCCCCCTGTTCGCCCTGGCTGCACCCCCCGCGGGCACCATCACCTCCGGCGGCTCTCTCCAACTCAATGGTACGGAGATCGCCCCGAGCGCCGCCGTTTCGGTCCCCTTCCAACTCGGCGATCGCCTCTCCGCTTCCGATTCCCAGGTCGTCCTCCGCCTTGACGAGTTCCATGCCGTCGTCACCCTCTCCCCCCATTCCTCCGTCCAGACCGGAACCCTGCACGGCGCCCCCTTCGTCCGCCTGGTCACTGGCTCCATGCAGTACAACCGCGCCCCCTCGTCCCGCCTCGTCATCTTCCACGAGCAGGAATCCGTTTCCGCCGGCGCCATCGGCGCCATTGCCGTTTCTCACCAGGACCGCCCCGCCCCGGTCGGCGCCCTGCGCAATCCCCTCCCCAAGCGCAGTAAGCTCTGCCCCGACGGTGCCCCCAAAGACCACGACTGCGGCAAGAATCACTAGCCGCCGCTACGGGCCTACCGCCTTCGCCTCCATCACCACCGGCAGCCCTCCCCCGCCGCCAGCCCCACCCCGCAGATCCAAGCCAGCAGCATCGCGTTCGCCGGAATGTACAGGTTGAAATCCACCACGCTATGCATCCCCATCGCCGCCATCGCCCCGATGCACCCCAGCGCCAGCCATCGCCTCCCCGGCTCCACCCCCCTCGCCGCCCCCCGCCACGTCCCCGCTGCCACCACCCCCATCAGCGCCGCCCCCATCCCAAACCCCACCACCCCCAGCTCGATCAGAAATTGCAGATAGTCGTTGTGCGCGTGGTCGTCGCTCACCATCGGTACCGTCACCTTGTACCGCAGGAATCCCGATTCGTACCCTCCCAGCCCGCACCCGAACACCGGATACGCCCGCACCAGATCCGCGCTCTCCTTCCACAATTGCAGCCGCCCCTCCGCCGATAGCTCCTCCGGCGCCGCCGCGAACCGCTCGATCAACTGGTCCGACGGCAGGAACACGAAGCATCCTCCCAGCACCCCCAGCAGCCCCGCCGCCAGCCCCACCGACCGCCACCCGTTCCCCCGCCACGCCACAATCCCCATCACCATCACCCCGAACAGCGGCGCGAAAAACCCCATCCGCGATAGCGACGCCAGCGTCCCCGCCGCCATCACCCCCGCCGCCCCCAGGCTCACACACATCCGCACCGCCGGTCTCAGCGGAAACTCCCGCCTCGTGTCCAGCCCCCGCCACACCCCCAGCGGGTACGCCAGCGCGAACGGCAGCGCCATCTCCAGCAGCCCCGCATAATGGTCCCGGTTCGCGTACGTCCCCGAAGCCACCTGCCCGCCCACCGCCTGCGCAATCCCCAGCGCCCCCTCCAACACCGCCACCACCCCCACCGGCAGCATCATCGCCCACCGCCCGCCGCCCCACCCCGCCGTCATCTGGTACGCCAGAAAAAACACCACCCCGTACCCGCACAGCAGCAGGAAATGGTTCATCCCCGTCCCCGGAATAATGTGGATCGTCCCCCACCCGCTCCCCGCCCCCACCGCGTCCAGCCCCCGCATCAGTTCCGCCCGCGCCGGAGAAATCACCCCCAGCAACGCCCGCGGCAGCGGAACCAGTTGCAGCCCCGCGTAAGCCGGCAGCAGCACCGCGCACCACCCCGCCGCCCGCGGCATCGCGCACATCCTCCGCCGGTTCACCGCCCACCACGCCGCCCCCAGCACCCCCAGCGCCAACAGCACCATCCTCCGGTCCGTCCCCGCCACCCCGCCATACTGAAAAACCGCATACCCCCACACCCCGCCCAACCCCACCAGCCACCATAGTGGGGCAGACCTCCTGGTCTGCCCTTCCTCCTCCCTCCACCACCTCCTCACCGCGCCGAAGGCGCTCCTCACCACCCCGAAGGCGCCGCTCCCCGCGCCGAAGGCGCTCCTCCCCGCGCCGAAGGCGCCCCTCCCCGCGCCGAAGGCGCCCCTCACCGCGCCGAAGCCGCCCCCCCGACCCCTGGCCCCCGCCCCCCGACCCCCGCTATAATCACCCTTGCCCCGCGCTCTCATCGCCTTTTCCGCTATCCTGGTCCTTTTCTCCGCTGCCGGCCTCGTCGAAACCGCCTATCCTACCAACTCTCGCCTCGAATCGTCCCTCTGCCGCTTCCAAATCTGCGCCTCCGCCCCCCTCATCCGTTCCGCCCGCGCCCGCCGCCTCGACCCCGCCCCTGAAGCCGCCTCCCTCGGCCTCGCCGAATCCCTCGAGACCCTCCGCCGCGATCCCGCCGCCGCCGATCGCTGGTGCGATGCCGCCGAAGCCCTCGCCATCGCCCACCGTCCCGCCCTCGCCGAAATCGCCTTCCGCCGCGCCGTCTCGCTCGCCCCCAACTCCCCCCCCGTCCTCATGCAGGCCGCCAATTTCTACTTCCGCACCGGCCGCCCCGCCGCCGCCCTCCCCCTCACCTCCCGCATCCTCCTCCTCATCCGCGATTACGACCCCCTCGTCTTCCTCCTCTACTCCCGCTCCGCCCTCCCCCTCTCCCGCATCCTCCACGACGGCATCCCCCCCGCCCCCCCCGCCGCCCGCGCCTTCTTCTCCTGGCTCCTCTCCCCCGATTCCCCCGCCGCCTGGCCCCCGGCCCCCGCCCCCCGGCCCCCGGCCCCCGCCGCCTGGCCCCTGGCCTCCGACCCCCGGCCCCTGGCGTGGGCCTTCCTCCGCGCCCACCACTACGACACCCCTGCCCTCGCCGCCCTCTACCTCGACCGCCTCCTCGCCGCCCACCTCTACCCCGCCGCCGCCAACTTCTGGTCCGATTACACCCGCGGCGCCGAACGCGCCCAAGCGGCCAACCTCGTCTTCAACCCCGCCTTCCGCTCCCCCTTCACCGGCCTCGCCTTCGATTGGTCCCCCTCCCACACCCCCCAGGTCCTCGAACAGCCCTCGCCCACCGGCCTCCGCATCCACTTCGACGGCTCCGCCAACCTCGACTACTACGGCATCTCCCAAACCCTCCTCGTCCCTCACGCCGCCCTCCGCTTCCGCGCCTGGCTCAAACTCGACCGCCTCACCACCGACCGCGGCCTCTTCTTCCGCATCTACGACCCCGAATCCTCCTCCCGCCTCGACCTCCGTACCCCCGCCCTCACCGGCTCCTGCGATTGGACCCCCCTCGACCTCGCCTTCACCGTCCCCCCCTCCGTCAACCTCCTCCGCATCCAGCTCCGCCGCGAACCCTCCTGGAAATTCGACAACAAAATCGCCGGCTCCGCCCTGCTCCGCTCCGTCGAACTCGTCCCTGCGCCGTAGCCCGCCCCCCCGTACTTGTAAGACGATGACTACACCCCCCGCTCCCGCCGTGATGCAGATGTATAACAGCGGAATTCCGTATCACAAAGTGATGCAACGGAAAACCGCTGCCTTAGACCTTCCGCATTCCTCTCTATCTCGTACTGGTACATTTACCCCATTTGTATAGTTCTTGACTTAGAAGTCTCAATCTCCTAATCTGGCCCTTCTTACTCAGCCGTGTATGTCGCCGCACGACGGCACGGTGCATCCTGCATTACATTTTTTGGGCCGCTCCCGCCTCTGGGACTCCCGTGGCGGCAGTCTGCCCGGACACCCCGCAAAACCATGAAAACCCCTGATCCGCACTGGTATGCCTTGCAGGTCCAGGCCCGGCTGGCAGCCGTCGCCTCCGCCACCCTGCGCGGCAAAGGCTATGAGGAGTTCCTGCCCCTCTACCGCGCGCGCCGCCGCTGGTCCGATCGCATCAAGCAGGTCGATATCCCCCTCTTCCCCGGCTATCTGTTTTGCCGCTTCGACCCTCACGACCGCCTCGTCCCCGTCCTCACCACCCCGGGCGTCATCAGCATCGTCGGCGCCGGCAAGAACCCCATCCCGGTTCTCGAAGAGGAGCTCGATGCCGTTCGCGCCATCCTTCGCTCCGGCCTCCCCGCGCAGCCCTGGCCCTTCCTCTCCGTCGGCTCCCGCATCTTTATCGGGCACGGCCCCTTGGCCGGTCTCGAAGGCACCATCACCGATGCCGCTAAGACCTGCCGCCTCGTCGTCTCCGTATCCCTCCTCCAGCGCTCCGTCGCCGTGGAGATCGATCGTGAGTGGGCCCGCCCCATCGTTCTCTCCGAACGTCTCGTCAAACGAGCCGGATAACTCCATGACCGATATTGATCGTCGAAGCCGAATGATCAGCCTCCGCCTCTCCGAGGAGGAGTACGCAGCCCTCAAAGCGCAGTACCGCACGCGCGGCGCGCGCAACGTCTCGGACCTCGCCCGTCTCGCCCTTCAGCGCTTGCTCGAAGGCTCCGACCCCTTTCACGACGGTTTTGCCGCGAAGCTGGCCGACCTCGATGGTCGTCTCAATTCCCTGGAGTCCCAGGTCTCCCTCATCATGGAGCGCGACAAAGTCCTGTCCTAGTGTTCTTAGCCCCCCTAAACCCATGTCCTCCACCCCTACCCCCCGCGCCATCCCCCTCTCCGGGATCGCCGCCGCGCTCCTCGCCCTCGCCCTCACCCTCTCCTGCGCTCCCGCCCTCTGGAGCCAGCCCCCTCCCTCCGGCTATGTCCTCGGTCCCGACGACCAGGTCCTCATCCGCGTCTTCGATATCGACGAGGTCCCCGATAAGCCCTTCCGCGTCGATATGTCCGGCAACATCAACCTCCCCATCGTCGGCCGCCTCCACGCCGCCGGCCTCACCGTCGAACAGCTTGAAGCCGAGCTCGTCTCCAAATTCGCCGTCGTCCTCCAGGACCCCACCGTCACCGTCTTCATCACCGAATTTCGTAGCCAGCCCGTCTCCGTCCTCGGCTCCGTCCGCACCCCCGGCGTCTACCAGATCCGCGGCACGAAAACCCTCTATGAGGTCCTCTCCCTCGCCGGCGGCCTCAACCCCGATGCCGGCAGCGCCATCAAAATCACTCGCCGCAAATCCGCCGGCCCTCTCCCCCTGCCCGGAGCAGCCCCCGACCCCAGCGGCGAATTCGAAGTCGCCCAAGTCACCGTCAAATCCGTCATGGAGGCCAAGAGCCCTCACGACAACATCGACGTCCTCCCGAACGACGTCGTCTCCATCCCCAAAGCCGAAATGGTCTACGTCATCGGCGCCGTCCACCGCTCCGGCGGCTTCGTCCTCAGTGAAAAGGAAAAGATCTCTGTCCTCCAGGCCCTCTCGCTGGCCGAAGGCCTCGACCGCTCCGCCGCCACCAAGGACGCCCGCATCCTTCGCCCGGTCCCCAATTCCGACACTCGCGATGAGATCCCCGTCAATCTGAAGCAGATCATGGCCGGCAAATCCGGCGACATCTCGCTGGCCGCTAACGACATCCTCTTCATCCCCGAGAGCGGTGCCAAGAACGCCATCACCCGCGGTCTGGAAGCCGCCCTCCAGATCGGCACCGGCATCGCCGTCTACCGTCACTAAGTGGGGTGGGCCTCCTGGCCTGCCCATCGCCTGGAAGGTGCCGATGAAGCTCCATAAACCCATGACACCCCAACCCCCGGACACCCACGACCTCGTCCCCGCGAAGCCCGAAGGCTACGTCGAAGCCCCCGCCCGTTACGCCCGCGAGTTCGTCGAAGACGCCGCTCCCGGTGGCCTCCTCGAGTACTGGAACATCCTCCGCCGCCGCAAAGGCGCCGTCCTGCTCTTCGCCTTCACCGGCGTCCTCCTCGCCGTCCTCTTCACCCTCCCCCAAACACCCGTCTACCAGGCGCGCGCCTCCCTCGAAATCCAGGCCATGAACCAGGACTTCATGAACACCAAGCAGCTCAACCCCGTCTCCGACGCCACTGACTACTTCTCCAGCGACATCCAGACCCACATCAAGCTCCTCCAGAGCGATACCCTCGTCGAACGCGTCGTCGCCAAGCTCAAAAAGACCCAGCCCGGTGCCCTCTCGCAGCCCGCCGGCCGCATCGCCTCCTGGCGCCGCGCCTTCCGCCTCCCCGAGCCCGCCCCCGCCGACGCCCGCAAGCAGGCCCTCGCCTTCGTCGCCGGCAGCCTCAAACTTCGCGCCGCCGGCCAGACCCGCATCGTCGAGCTCCTCTGCGATTCCACCGACCCCCATCTCGCCGCCGATTTTGTCAACACCCTCTCCAACGAGTACATCGATCAGTCCATGGAAGCCCGCTGGCAAATGAACCAGCGCACCAGTGAATGGCTCTCGCGCCAGTTGGACGATATGCGCATCAAGCTCGAGCGCTCCGAAGACCAGCTCCAGAGCTACGCCCGCGAAACCGGCCTCCTCTTCACCAATGAAAGCTCCGGCGAAAAGGGCCAGCAGAACGTCTCCGAGGAAAAGCTCCGCCAGTTGCAGGAAGAGCTCTCCAAGGCCCAGGCCGATCGCATCTCGCGCCAGTCCGCTTATGAAATGGCCCAGGCCGCCTCGCCCGAATCCCTCCCCGACGTCCTCAACGATAGCTCCCTACGCGAGTACCAGTCCAAGCTCACCGACCTTCGCCGCCAGGCCGCCGACCTCGGCGCAACCTACCGCCCCGAGTACGCCAAGGTCAAGAAAATCCAGGCCCAGATCGTCACCCTGGAGGGCGCTCTCGTGCGTGAGCGCAAAGCTATCATTGACCGCATCCGCGACGATTTCGAGCAGGCCCGCCGCCGCGAAGCGCTGCTCGCCTCCGGCTATGCCGCCCAGGCCAAACTGGTCACCGCCGAATCCGAAAAATCCATCCAGTACAACATCCTCAAGCGCGAAGTCGACAGCACCCGCCAGCTTTACGAAGGTATGCTCCAGCGCGTCAAGGAATCTGCCATCGCCTCCGCCATGCGCGCCAGCAACGTCCGCATCGTCGATATGGCAGTGGCGCCCACCGCCCCCTACAAGCCGAGCCTGCGTACGAACGGCATGCTCGGCGTCCTAGCTGGCCTCTTCCTCGGCGTAGCCTTCGTCATCATGCGCGAGCGCGCCGACCGCACCATCCAGGCCCCCGGCGACGCGCAATTCTACCTCAACATCCCTGAGCTGGGCGTGATCCCCGAAGCCAACCGCCATGCCCGCCACCGCCTCTACAGCCGCCGTCCCAAGCGCGTGCGCCCCTTCACCACCCTAGGCCTGGAGCCCCCCGCTGAAGCTTCGGTTCCGGATTCTGCCGCCCCTCGCCCCTCTGGCTCTGAAGTTTCACCAAATGAAGCCTCGGTTCCGGATTTGGTAGGGCAGGCCTCCTGGCCTGCCCTACCTCACCCCGCCCAACCGCCCAACCGCGCCGAAGGCGCCCCCCTCCGGCCGGCCCTCGGTCCCCGTCCCCTGGCCCCTAGCTCCGCCTCCTCCGCCGTTGAGCTCATCACGTACCAGCGCTCCCACTCCATGGCCGCCGAAGCCTTTCGCGTCGTCCTCACCTCCATCCTCTTCTCCGGCGAAAACGGCAGCCGTCCCCGCGTCCTGGTCTTCACCAGCGCCAGCCCCACCGAGGGCAAAACCACCGTCGCCAGCAATCTCGCCATCGCCATGTCGGAGATCCGCCGCAAAGTGCTTCTCATCGATGCCGATATGCGCAAGCCGCGCATGCACGAGATCTTCGACCTGCCCAATCACCGCGGCCTGAGCACCGTCTTGCAGCACCGGACCCTCACCGAGGAATCCCTCGAAGGTGTTGTCCAGCAGACCGCCATTCCGGATCTGTACGTCCTGCCCACCGGCCCCTCGGCCGCGTTGGGCCTTCTCTACTCCCCCGTGCTCGGCGAGATGCTGAAGCGCTTCAAAAAAGAATTCGACATGATCCTGATCGATACGCCCCCCATGCTCCAGATGCCCGACGCGCGAGTGGTCGGCCGCCAGGCGGACGCGGTGGTGATGGTGGTCAGGGCAGGGCAGACCACGCGCGATGCCGCCATCGCCGCGCGGGAGCGCCTGTCGGAAGACGGTACCCGGGTCCTGGGGACGATTCTGAACGACTGGAATCCGAAGAAGTCTCCCAACGGGTATTACGGATATTCGAATGGATATGGATATTACCGCGGCTATTCGAATCACTACTACGCGGCGGCGAAGAAAGATGAGTAATCACGTTAGCTCCGGTGGCGAGGCGACCGCCACCATCACCGCCGCCCCGTCCCGTGACCTCCACTATTTCCGTCGTGAGCGCGACCGCCGCGCTTGGCTGACCGCCAAAGCCGGCATCGTGGCCCGCATCATCAACTACGGAGCGCGTCTCCTGGTGATCCCCCTCGCGCTCAAGCTTCTGGGGACCGAGAAGTACGGCCTTTGGCTCACTGTCGGCTCATTCATCGCTTGGTTTGGCATGAGCGACTTCGGTTTTTCCCAAGGCTTAGTCAACGCCATCGCGGAGGCATCGGTGCTGGAAGACCGGGCGGTGATCCGTCGCTTAATCGGCACGGGCTTCACGCTGTTTGCGGTTCTGTCTTCTTTTCTGACTCTTTCGTCATCTGGGCCTCTTCCTGGCGCGGGCTGGAACGGCTTCTGGGAGTAGACAGAAATCCGGCCCTCGCCCGCGAGGCTCATCTGCTAATCCTGATCTGTGGTGTCTTCTTTGCCGCTTCGTTGTCGTTCCGCGGGGTGGACGCAGTTTGTCAAGGCCTTCAGGAAGGATACCTCGCCACTGGGTTTGGGATAGGAGCCACCGTTATGAATTTGGTCGCGGTGGGGGCGCTTTACTGGAGGGGCGGATCCCTCGGAGCGTTTGCCGTCGCGATGGCGGCGCCGCCACTCCTCGCCACAACAGCCCTCGCCGTCTATCTCTTCGTCGTTCGTCACCGCGACCTGCGCCCCTCATTTCGCCACTGGGATCTTTCGGCGTTGCGCACGGTTGCTCACTTCGGTGGACCGCTCTTCGTTCTGCAATTGGCTAATCTCGCGATGCTCTACTCAATGAATCTCCTGATCGCCAACCGCCTCGGGCCTGCCGAGGTCCCGAAATTCTCCGTCCCCTACTCCCTGTTCATAATCGTCGCTGGGATCTGTTACTTGCTTGTCCAGCCGTACATTCCCGCTTACGCAGAGGCATTCCGCCGCGGAGATATCGCGTGGGTCCGCCGGCGGGCCCTGAGATCTCTTGCTGTGACCGTCGGGCTGATGGCCGCCGCGGGTGTTGTGCTGTCGGCTCTGGGACGGTTTTTGATTCGACTTTGGGCTGGCCCAATCGTCGTTCCCGAGCCCAAGTTCTTGTGTGCCATGGCAATCTTTTCGATCCTGATGGTTGCTGCCGCCACCAACGGCGTTCTGCTCATTGGGCTGGGTCGCATTTGGGCCAAGGCCATACTTCAGATCATCTCCGTCACGATCTTCGTCATCGGCGCGTGGATAATGCTCCCATCCCTCGGGCTGATCGCCGTGCCCCTTGCCGGAATTGTTGCGCTGATCATCGACCCTATAATCTCCCTCCCATACGCGTTTTCGTTCATGAAGGGCCAATCCCGGCGCGCGGCTAGCATCACAAGCGTGATATCCGCTGCGCTCAGGTCCGACTAACATGTCCTCGCAAGGCATATTAAGCCTCTACGCCCCATGCGGTGGCGGTGGCGTTATACAGGTTTTTCGGAACTTACGCTCCGCGGCTGGTGAATTCGGCCTTGACCTCCGGTGGCTGGGCTGTGGGGCGCGGGCGGCAGCGGTGGCGCGGGAACACGCTGGGCCGGAGGATTGGGCGTGCGGGGAAATCGTGGGTGCGACGCTGGAGGGCGACAGAGAGAGGGCAGAGGAGTACCGCCGGCAGATCATCGAGCGGAAGCCGACAGCAGTGCTGCTCCACATCATGTGTGGTCAGGTGGAAAGCAACATCGCTGCGTACCTGCCTCGGGACGTCCCACGTATCGCCTTCGTGCATACTATCACTCCATCCACTTATCGTGGGGCACGAGCGATGCGCGACCATGTTCACGCGGTTATCGGAGTCAGCCCGCGGATTCGCCAAGATCTCGTGAAACTCTGCGGATTCCCTCCAGAAAGCACCTTCTGTGTTCCGAATGGCCTGAACTGCGACGTCTTTTCGGAGCGCGCAAGAGCGGACACAATCGACGGGCCTTTGCGAGTTTTGAGTTGCGGGCGCATCGAGGATATCTCAAAGGGCGTGTTCTGGCTGCCCACGATTCTGGCTAAGGCTAGGGCGAACGGTGCGGATGTGCGGCTGACGGTGGCCGGAGATGGGCCGGACCGGGCGGAACTGGAACGGCGAATCGGTAGCGCGGGGTTAGGCGGCATTACCAAATTCCGGGGATGGATAGAAAGAGAAAATTGCCGCGCCTCTATGCGGAACATGATGTTTCCGGATTTCCCTTGAGGTTTGAGGGGCTGCCAGTTGCGTTTATTGAGGCGATGGCCGCGGGATGCGTGCCCGTGGCTACCAGAATTCGAGGTGTTACCGATTTTGTCATCGAAGACGACCGGACGGGGCTGCTATTTGCTTCCGGAGACACCGGGGCGGCGGCACGCCTTCTGGCGAGTCTGGACCGAAATCGGGCGCGGCTAAAGGAAATGCGAGAGACATGCCGGGCGGCAGTTGCCGGGAGATTCGATATCCGGGAGCAGGCGCGTGCGTTCGCGGAGATAGTCGAGTAGGTTGTCGCCCATCCTCGAACAATCAGGGACCCGCTGCCAATGGCCAGATGGAGTATAGCACGCGGACTGAAGCCCGCTTGGTGGACTACTCTGCCTCTACCGGTGAAGAATCGCCTGCGCGTGCTACGGGAACGAGTGCACGCGGGCGCCGAAAGCCTAGCCATAAAT
The DNA here is from genome assembly GCA_963794265.1 of Bryobacterales bacterium. Classification (GTDB taxonomy): domain Bacteria; phylum Acidobacteriota; class Terriglobia; order Bryobacterales; family Bryobacteraceae; genus CAWCDJ01. The sequence goes on along the minus strand of CAWCDJ010000002.1, from coordinate 54,580 downwards.
CACCAGCTATCACGGACAGTCGGATGCTCAACCTTTGGCCGTTGCTCTACCCCTTCCGTATTGTGTTCGAGCGATCAGGGCTCTGAATCGCTGCTGCGTACAGATGTATCTCAGGATCGTCTTAAAGCGATGTGGGGCAAACGTCTCCATAACACGCCCGTTTGTCGTGTTCGGACCGAAACAAGTAGAAATCGGCAGCGGTGTTTCAATTCGCGCGTTTTTTCAGCTTCACGGGATGGGTGGCGTCAAGATTGGAAACCGAGTAATGATTGCCTCCACGTCGCGATTACATCCCTGACACACGACCATTCAGCACTGTAATGTGGGGACAGGTATCATGAATCCGGTTATTATCTAGGACGATGTGTGGATCGGCACCCATTCTGTAATCCTACCGGGGGTCACAATAGGCCGTGGCGCGGTAATCGGCGCAGGTTCAGTCGTTACAAGGACGTGCCATCAAACGCAATAGCGGCGGGCGTCCCCGCTCGCATAATACGTCGCGACCGCTTTGCAAGCCCGGCCTGCCGGGATTTTTCTCCCGTTAGAACGCACCCGGCCGCGCAGAAACTCAATCTAATGGTCACATTCTCCTTCGGCGTAATGATCGCAGCAGTGATGTTGTCCTTGTTATCTCTGCGAAGCGATCGTGGTGACGCGCTTGGATTGCCGCTGGTTGCGATCGGCTCATTCACTTTTCTGTATATCGTGCAGCCCCTTCGAATGATCCAGGGCGACCTCATGAGTAGCTTCCTGACCAACGGCAGGTCGCCGAGGCAATTGTCGTGCCAGGGTTTATGTTGTTCTGTTTCGTATGGGGCTGGAGGCGCCAGCGGGGGGATCCGCGCCCTGTAGGTCGCCCTCTCTGGGACGCACGGCATGTGTGGAATTTTGGGTTTGCCACAACGGCCGCTGGTCTCTGCCTCTTCGTACTTGTCCTGGGGCGGTGCTGTGTGGGCTGTGGCCTTGGTTCAGCCAGCCCCATGGTCAAGCCATGGCATGGAGAGAAAACACGGCGTATCTGTATAACGGACCATGGTGGATGCTCGAGTGGCTCGGCCATGATGATGCTTGCGACGTCCAGATTAAGAGTGACGGGCTGTTTAAGGGTTGCCTTTTTGTCGTCGTTCGTCTTGGTCTTAGCTTCAAGCTCTTTTCACGGGTTCGCGGGGGCCGTTGTTTTCCGCATGCGGTATGGTCTTTGTCAGCTACTCGATTACTCGCAGCAGGACGGTCTCGCTTGCGCGAGCGTTTGCACTCCTCGCGGCAGTCGGTTTCGGTGTCTTGCTCACCGTAGAGTTCGGTTTCGTGGCATCCTCCACTTGGGCGACCAGAAAACGGAGGCGCCCCGAACCTAACCCGAGGCGTTCGGATCACGCAACTGGCGTCGGCGAGCAAGAGACGGCACGGGGTGGCGTGGGCCGAAGAGTTCGTATTTCACGCTGCGCTCTTGGATACCGTTGATCGAACTCACAAACTCGGGTTCGGCTTGGGCTGGGTCTATTTCCTGATCCTCAATCCCATTCCCGAGACTCTGGTCTCGCCGGAGAAGCACTATCCGGACTCTCCTGCAGTCACAAATGGTGGCATGCTTGAAAACACGGGACTGGAGGCAGTAGAAGGATCCGCACCGGGTATCGTTGCGGAGCCTTTACGCTCATTGTCGCCTAGGCGAAGTTTTGTTTTCGTACTTGGCTCGGCAGGTTTTCCCGCAAACTGTACTTTTCAGCGCGGAGCATAAATTCCCCGATGGTTGTCAGCGCCCTACGTGATGCTATATACGGTCAGCCTGAACATGTTCGCACAGGGGTTTAGCGCAATATTCGTCACTTTTGGCTACTCACTGGTGCCCGTCATCGCATTCTCATTCTTGTCCGGCAAGCAAGGGAAACGAGTTGTCTAGGCCCCCGCACTGCAGCCGCTAAGGACCATGAAAAAAGGGGATTGTCCCATGTTCGTAGTCGCCCAACTTGGCGCACGCAGGCACTATGATGTCGCGCGCATATTCTCGCGCGCCGGGCTTTTATGGAGCGCCTTTACGCCACGGACATCTATGCGCCTCTTGTAATGCGAGCGCTGCTCGGCGCTTCATTCCGTTTTCGCCCCTGGGGCATTTCCGGCGCTGCCTTTGGGCGGGCACCCGACGAGGTTCTCGATGACAGGATCACGTCTTTCCCGGCGATGGGACTTGATGCTGTTCTTCGTCAGAAGCAATCAAGGGCCACTGGTCAAGCGACGGCAGCCTACCTTTGGGCAGGCCGCGAGTTTGTGCCGTCGGGTTATCCTCGACGGTCTAAGAGGGGCGCAGGCAGTCTACACATTCAACTCGGCGGGCCTTGAACTGCTGCAGTTTGCTCATTCTCGGGGGCTACTATACATCTGTCCGAGCAAACTCGTGCCCCCGCCGCAATTGAGGATGAGTTACTGCAAGCGGAGGCTGCAGACTATCCAAACTGGGAATCGCCTCGGGTAGCAGACCCACATAGAGGCGAATTCCGGGGACCGCCGAGCGGATGGAATGGGAGGGGGCTGATGTAATCCTTTGTGGTTCCGAGTTCGTTCGTGCTCCGGGGATACAATCATGTGGCGGGCCGGTGGAGCGCTGTTCTGTGGTGCCGTATGGAGTCGATTTTCCCTATCGCGTCGTCCCGGCGCGACTTCGGCCGCCGGAAACTGCGCGTAATAACGGTTGGCGCGGTGGGGTTAGGGAAAGGGGCAAACACTATATCCTTGCGGGCGGCGAAATCTCTCAAGAAACGGCGGGATTCCGGATGGCGGGCCATATCAATATGACCGGCCGCGCTCGCGCGCTGCTGAGCCGCCACGTTGAGCTTTCAGGCGTACCATGTAGAGGATGGAGAGATCCATTCGTGCTACGAAGGTGCGGATGTATTCCTGCTACCCTCTGTCTCAAGAGGGGTCGGCTGGCGTTTGCTACGAGGCCCCTGCGGCGGGCTTGCCCGTGATTTCAGCCCCCAACGCCGGCAGTGTCGTGCGCGATGGGATCGACGGGTTCATTGTTCCTATACGTTTCCCCAGAAGCCATTATTGAGAAGCTGGATCGACTCGCATCCGACCCCGACTTGCTCGCGTTCATGTCGAAGAACGCTCGGGAGCGATACTGCACCCATAACACCTCGAAAGATACGGCGAACGGCTGCTGTCGAACGTGATTCCTGCGGTTGCGCAGTAATGGGGCCTTATCGGCGGTTAGCAGTTATCTGGACCAATTTCGGGCCATACCACATGGCGCGCATTCGTGCGCTTACGGCATACTTCGAAGTCACTGCGATTGAGCTCACCAGCTTCGAGCGCATGTACCGGTGGCCCCGGAAAGATCACGACGGCTCGGTCCAGACGCTGCGTCACGGAACCTGGGAAGATCAAAATCAGCTGCTCGTAGCGATTGTTTTATGGAAAAAGCTGAACGCAATCAAACCGCAGATTGTTCTCGTTCCCGGCTATGCGACGCTCCCCGCGGTCTGTGCGGCCGTCTGGGGGCGTGTGCACGCAGCGGAGACTGTCCTCATGAGCGAGTCGAATTTCGCAGACCACCCAAGATCTGCTTTGGGCGAGACGGTCAAGAAGGTGCTGCTTAACCTGCTGTTCACCAGCGCAGTCGTCGGCGGCAGACGAGCCTCATCTTATCTTCACCTTCTTGGAATGGCGGGCCGTAGGATTGGAAACAAATACGACGTCGTCGACAACGAATATTTCTCTGTCCGTGCCGCACAATTGCATTCCTGCTCTGGGGAACGTCACCGTATCCTCCCCAGCCCCTTCTTCCTGTATGTCGGCCGATTGGCGCCCGAAAAGAATATTACCGTTCTCCTTAGCGCTTTCACTCGCTATCGAGTTTGCGGCGGCACATGGCCGTTGGTGATTGTCGGTGACGGTCCGTTGGCCAGCCATCTACGTGAAGAAGCAGAAAAGCATGACGTACATGGTGCTATCACCTTCGTGGGCCACAAGAGTATAGAGGATTTGCCCCTCTTCTATGCTGATGCCGGCTGCTTTGTGCTGCCGAGCACACGCTAGCCTGGGGGTTGGTTGTGAACGAGGCCATGGCATCCGGGCTCCCCGTAATAGTGTCATCGCGCTGCGGGTGCGCGGACGATCTAGTCGATGACGGCTCCAATGGATTCATCGTTGATCCAACGAATGAGGCTGAAATGGCGGTGGCATTCTCTCGCATCTCCAGCCTCGATCCGTTTGACCGCAATCGAATGGGGGCTCGGTCGCGAGAAATCATCGCGGATTACTCGCCGCAACGTTGGGCCGGTGAAGTTCTGAAAGTAACCAGCCACAACTCTGAATCACGGTAACCTAACCTCATGTGGTTACCTCGCGGCCGAAACATGCCAAGACTCGAGGGCTCTGCCCCTCTCAAACAGGACTAGCGCGATGAAGTTGGGTTTGCTGACTGCATCGCTGAACGAGAACGGAGGCGGCGTACAAGTCGCCGTCCGCCAACTCGGTGCGGCCCTGAACAAAATCATAGATGTGCGCATCTACGGCGGTTCCGGCGAGGGACGTGAACCCGGTTTTCGAGTATTCCCGGCGACCCCGCCGCAAGCATTTGGGTATCTGCCGGGATTGTCTAGAGCGCTCGAAGCTGATCGCCTGGATGTGCTCCACACGCACGGCTTGTGGATGTATCCCTCCGTCGCTTGCACTCGTTGGTCGAAACCTTTCTGCCACACCGGTGATTTCGCCGCACGGCATGCTGGACGGATGGGCGCTTTGGAACTCCGCCTGGAAGAAGAAGGCGTCCGGCTGGCTATTCGAAGGTCGCAACCTCCGCGGAGCGGCATGCCTCCACGCGCTGAACATTTCGGAAGCCGCCTACATCCGAGCCTATGGGCTCGGAACCCTATCTGCGTTATTCCGAACGGAGTGGAGTTGCCGGAGGAGAGAGAGCCTCGCGGGAAAGAGACAGATCTGTTATTCCTGGGCGACTGCGCCCAAAGAAAGGTATACCACTTGTTCGCGCCTGGGCTCGCGTTCCGGCGAACGGCTGGAACCTCGAAGTGGCTGGGTGGGACCAGGGTGGGCATGAGCGCGAGTTGCGGCGACTGGCCTGTGCAGTCGGACTGGGAAATTCGGTGCGCTTCTCGGGCCCTAAGTTCGGCACCGACAAAGCGGACTGTTCAAGCGAGCATCGGCATTCGTCCTGCCCTCGTTGAGCGAGGGCCTTCCGGTCGCGGTGTTGGAGGCTTGGTCGTACGGCCTGCCATCGCGATGACCTCGGAGTGCAACCTGCCAGAAGGATTCGCCGCGCAAGCGGCTGCGGGGATGGAGAGGGGCGAGGACGGCGTCGCGGAAGGTCTTGGTAGGCTTTTCGCCCTATCTGACCACGATTTGCAGGAAATGGGACCAAGGGCCGGGACTTGGTGGAACAACGGTTCGCCTGGCAACACATTGCTGTCAGCATGCGCGAGGTATACGAATGGGTTTTGGGGTCCAGACCGAAGCCAGCTTGCGTCCTGGCAGACTGAGGCGGAAACACCGCTTCCCAGTTCTCACTCGTTGAGACCGGCTGGGTCGTTTGATCTGGGGGCAGTTTGGGTCGTACTTTTCCGCCCAGTCCGAGGGTATTCCACGGTTGGCGACGGTGGATCCTCCGGTGTTTCGGGGCCAAACTGGGCATCGGGGTTGATGTCTATTCCTCGCCCGCCTTTGGGCGCCCGGCTGCTGGACATGGGGGATCACTCCTGCTTGGGTCACATGGTTGAGTGCTACAGTAGGTCTCGTAAAACTCGGTGCCTTTGCCACGATCTCGCAATACAGCTATCTTTGCGGGCGACCCACGATTATCGCTTGCCAGTATGCCTCTCGTTGCCGCCCCGATCGTTGTGGGGTGCGCGGCATGGATTGCGGCCGATGCTTTCGTCGGCCCTGGCGTAACTGTCGGTGAAGGTGCTGCGTCGGGGCGCGCTCCTCAGTTTACAAGGATGTTCCCGAGTGGATGGTGCTAGCCGGGAATCCCGCACGGTAGATCAAACCTCGTGCATATCAGAACGACCTGCTTGAGTAAGTGCTGCGCCTCGATCATCCTGACGAGGAACGAGGAGCGCGACCTGCCGGATTGCCTTGCGAGTCTTCGTGGCCTAGCTGATGAAATTACGTCATCGACTCCGGGCGCACGGACCGGACGGGAGAGATCGCGGAAGGCCACGGCGCGCGGGTGCTCTCGCATCCTTTCACGAATCATGCGGCCCGATTCAACTGGGCACTCGAAAACGTCCACTCGGCGGCGGACTGGATTGATGCGAATTGATGCGGATGAGCGGTTCGCGAAGCTGCAGCGCGAGGAGTTGACGGTGGCGCTACAGGAGCCCCAGAGGATGTCACTGGCTTTGAAGTTGCGAGGCGCATTCGATTTCTCGGGCGCGAGTTGCGCCACGGGGACCCTATCCGGTCTGGCTTTGCGGGTATGGCGGCGTGGCGAAGCCCGGTGTGAAGAAACGTGGATGGATGAGCATATCGTGCTGCGGCGGGGCAAGGTGCGGCGCGTCCAGGGCGACTTGATTCACGACATTCCAAAGGATTTACGGAGTGGACGCAGAAGCACAATGGATACGCAACAGGGAGTGCCAGAACCTCACAGGCCGAGAGGCTCCAGTTGCCTTAGGGGGGCAGGCCGGGACCAAGCGATGGCTAAAGCAGAACCTCTACCTGCGCCTTCCGCTCTTCTATGGTGCGTTGTTCTACTGGGTCCACCGCTACTTCCTCAATTGGGATTTCTGGACGAAACGCAAAGCCTGATCTACCATTTTCTGCAAGCGTTCTGGTACCGCTTCCTGGTAAACACAAAGCTCTACGAGGACGTATGGCGACGACCCCTGGGCATCGCTTGCAGATCGGGCCAGGTGGTGAGCAGGTGAGGCCTCACGAATGTACTTCCTCCTCGTTACCAGTTCTTCGCCCCTTACCCCGCCCCCACCGGCCAGTTACTCGCCGATGTCCAGCGAGTTGCGACGCCCAGGGCCACTCCGTCACCGTGATCTGCGCTTACCTCCTATGCGCGGCCCGCCGCGGGCCCTCTGTAGATCCCCAGCATTGCCGTCCACCGTATCCGCTGCACCCCGTTCCCCACGGCCGCATCGCCCGCGTGGCTTCCTATGCCTCCTTCCAGCCCGGCGTCCTCCGCCGCCTCCTCCTCGGCCCCAGGCCCGATGCCATCCTCACCCTCACCACCCCGCCGCTCCTCTCCCTCGTCCGGTCCCCTCGCCCAACACCTCCGCGGCGCCAGGCACTTCGTCTGGGAGATCGACCTCTATCCCGATGTCACCGTCGCCCTCGGCGTCCTCTCCGCCCGCTCGCCGGTCGATCGCGCCATCGGTGCTCTCGCCGATCTCGGTCGCCGCCGCGCCGATTACGTCATCGCCCTCGGGCCCTGCATGAGAGCGCCTCCTCGCTCGCGGCGTCCCCTCCGAAAAATCGTCGTCGCCGAAAACTGGGTTGTGGGCGTCCTCATCGCGCCCCCGCCCCTTCCCCCGCCCCCCGGCCCTTCACCTCCTCTACTCCGGCAATTTCGGCCTCGCCCATGACGTCCCAACCGTGGTCGGAGCCATGCGCCGCCTGCCCGCCCCCGAGCTCCAATTCGTCTTTGCCGGGAGGCCCCCGCCGCCGCGACCTCGAAGCCATTTCCGCGTCGCCGGCTTCCCAAAATGCCGCGTTCCGGCCCTACGCCCCTCAAACCGCCCTCGGCGAGCACCTAGGCAATTTCCACCTGGCCACGTCACCGAAAACCCCGCCACCTGCGGCGCAATCGTCCCCAGCAAAACCTACGCTTTCCTCGCCGCGCAGCCGCCCGGTCCTCTATATCGGCCCCCCAGCCACCCCCGCCCAGGTCGTCGAACGCTACCGCTGCGGCTGGCAGTTCAGACCCGGCGACGTAGAATCCCTCGTCGCTCTGCTGCGCCACCTCGCCTCGGCCCCGGATTTGCTCCGCGAAGCCGGCGCCGGCGCCCGGTCAGCGTTCCTCCGCCACTATGACCGTCCCGCGGGCGTCGCCCGCGTCGTCGCAGCCATCACCGCAGCCGCGGCCCCCAAGCCCGCCGCTGCCCCGGCATTCTCTCCCGGCTCCTGACCCGAATCCCTATGAAACGCGCTCTCATCACCGGCATCACCGGCCAGGACGGCTCCTACCTGGCCGAGCTCCTGCTCGCCAAGGGCTACGAGGTCCACGGCATCATCCGCCGCGCGTCCACCTTCAACACCGACCGCATCGATCACCTCTATCGAGGACCCGCACGATCCGCGACGCCCGCTTCTTCCTCCACTACGGCGACCTGACCGATCGGCGCTCGCTCGCCACCCTGCTCTACGAGATCCAGCCCGGACGAGATCTACAACCTCGGCGCCCAGAGCCACGTCCGGGTCAGCTTCGACATGCCCGAGTACACCGGCGATACGTCGGCATGGGCACGCTCCGCCTGCTCGAGGCCATCCGCGCACGCGGACTGGCCGTGCCGCTTCTACCAGGCCTCCTCGCAGCGAGATGTTCGGCAAGGCACGCCGCCGCCGCAGAGCGAGACGACGCCCTTCCACCCCCGCAGCCCCTACGCCTGCGCCAAGGTCTTCGCCCACTGCATCACCGTCAATTACCGCGAGAGCTACGGCCTGTTCGCCTGCAACGGCATCCTCTTCAACCACGAATCGCCCGCGCCGCGGCGAGACGTTCGTCACCCGCAAGATCACGCGCGCCGTCGCCGCGCATCAAGCACGGCATCGCAGGACAAGCTCTACCTCGGCAACCTCGACGCCCAGCGCGACTGGGGCTATGCGCCCGACTACGTCGAGGCCATGTGGCTCATGCTCCAGCAGGACACAGCCCGACGACTACGTCATCGCCACCGGCGAGATCGCACACCGTGCGCGAGTTCGTCGAGCTCGCCTTCGCCTGCGTCGGCCTCGACTGGCGCGACTACGTCGAGATCGACCCGCGCTACTTCCGCCCCGCCGAGGTCGACGACCTCTGCGGCGATGCCTCCAAGGCGCGCACGGATCCTCGGCTGGGAGCCCGCACGTCGCTTTCCGCGAGCTGGTGCGGATCATGGTCGACGCCGACCTGGACGTCGGAGTCGCCCCTCGACGGCGGCTGGCGAAGCCGTCGCAGCTCGTCCGGGCGCTGCAGGGCAGGCTCACGGCATGCATCGACTTGACTCTGGCAAGCAAACGCATCCTGGTCACCGGCGGCGCCGGTTTCCTCGGGCGGCACGTCGTCGCGCGGCTGCGAGCACGCGGGTGCGCGCGACATCGTCGTGCCCCGCAGCCGCGACTACGACCTCCGCGGCCGACGCGATATCGACGCGCCTGCTTCGCGAGCGACCGCCCGGACCTCGTGATCCACCTGGCCGCGCGTCGTCGGCGGCATCGGCGCCAACCGCGAGAACCCGGGCCGCTTCTTCTACGACAACGCCATCATGGGCATTCAGCTCATCGAGCCGGCCGCCGCTTCGGCGTCGAGAAGACCGTCGTCCGTCGGCACCATCTGCGCCTACCCGAAGTTCACGCCCGTCCCCTTCCGCGAAGACGACCTCTGGAACGGCTACCCCGAGGAGACCAACGCTCCCTACGGCCTGGCCAAGAAGATGCTGCTCGTGCAGTGCCAGGCCTACCGCGAGCAGTACGGCTTCAACGCCATCTTCCTCCTCCCGGTCAACCTCTACGGCCCGGGCGACAACTTCGACCCGAAGTCATCCCACGTCATCCCGGCGCTGATCCGGAAGTGCGTCGACGCCGCGAGACCGGGCGCTGACGAGATCGTACTGCTGGGGCGATGGCTCGCGCCACCCGCGAGTTCCTCTACGTCGACGACGCGGCCGAGGGCATCGTCGCTCGCCGCCGAGCGCTACGACGAGCCCGAGCCGGTGAACCTCGGCAGCGGCAGGGAGATCTCCATCCGCGACCTCGCCGAGCTCATCGCCGGCCTCACCGGCTTCCGCGGCGACATCCGTCTGGGACGCGTCCAAGCCCAACGGCCAGCCCCGCCGCTGCCTCGATGTTTCACGAGCCGAGCGCGAGTTCGGCTTCCGCGCCCGCACCACCTTCGAGGAAGGCCTGCGGCGCACCGTCGAATACTACCGCTCCGCGCGCGGCAGTGTTCCGCTGGGTGAAGGGCGTCTATCCGTGCCGAACGACGGACTCGCTCTGAATTGATCACAGCTGATTCCATTCCCAGACACCCGGGGGCTCCGAACACTCGCTAGACACTTGTCTCCGGCACGCTATTCTCCCGGGCAATAGTAGGGATCCCCCAATGTACTCCTTGCTCATCGTCGCCCTTGCGTCATTTGGTGTAGCCTTTCTCCTGACCCCGCTCGTTCGCAACGCCGCGATCCGGTGGGGTCTCGTCGATCGGCCGGACCAGGTGCGCAAAACGCACGGCACCCCCGTTCCGAGGCTGGGCGGCGTTCCCATCGTCGTTGCCTACCTGTTCGCCTACGCCCTTCTGCTGCTCTCTTCCTTCAATGCGGGCGCCCTCGTCCGCGCTAACCTGTCGCTCGTCTGGAAACTCTTCCCTGCCGCGATCCTGATCTTCCTCACCGGCCTGCTCGACGACCTCATCGGCCTCCGGCCCTGGCAGAAACTCCTCGGTCAGCTTGCCGCCGCGGTCACCGTCGCCGCGGCCGGCGTCCACCTCACCGGCATCTCTGGATACCACCTCAGCCCGTGGTGGACCCTGCCCGCCACCATCCTCTGGCTCGTCGGCTGCACCAACGCATTCAATCTCATCGATGGAGTGGACGGCCTCGCCTCTGGTATTGGGTTTTTCGCCAGCTTCACCACCCTCCTGGTGGCTCTGCTCCAGCACAACATTCCGCTCGCCCTCGCCACCGCTCCCCTCGTCTGCGCCATCCTCGGCTTCCTGCGCTACAACCTCAACCCCGCCACCATCTTTCTCGGCGATTGCGGCAGTCTCCTCATCGGCTTCCTGTTAGGCTGCTATTCGCTGGTCTGGAGCGCCAAGTCCGCGACGCTCCTCGGTATGACCGCCCCCCTCATGGTGTTGTGCATCCCGCTCTTGGATACCTGCATCGCCATCCTCCGCCGCTTCCTCACGCGTCAGCCGATCTTCGGCGCGGATCGGGGCCATATCCACCACAAGCTGCTCGCCCGCGGCCTGACCCCGCGTCGCGTGGTGCTTCTCATCTATGGTGTTTGCGGCCTCGCCGCCGCCCTCTCCCTTCTGCAGAGTGTCTTCCACGATCGCTACGGAGGCGCCATCATCGTCGTCTTTTGCGTCGGCGTCTGGCTCGGCATTCAGCGCCTCGGGTACCCTGAGTTCGATATGGCGCGGCGTATCGTCCTCGCCGGCACTTTCCGCCGCCTCTTGAACGCTCGACTCCAGCTCGCTACCGTTCGCGATGACCTGTTGGCTGCCGCTTCTCCGGACGAACATTGGGGCGTCCTCTGCCGCGCCTACAGCGAGTTCGGCTTCAACGAAATTAGGCTGAAACTCGGGGACCATCTCTACACCCACACCACCAACGGACACCACATACCGAACTCCTGGTCCATCCAGATTCCCCTGTCCGGCACGGATTACGTCAAGCTGTCCCGCGAATTCGATACCGAAGCGCCGCCACTGGTGGCCCCTTTCGCCGACATGATCGGCAAAGTCCTTCAAACCAAAACCGTACGGCGGCCTTACCCCGGCTACCCCAAAGAGCACGAGCTCCAGTTCTGAATAGCGCCCGCGAGGACCAAATGGTTTGAGCGCCTACCACCCCGAGGATGACGCGCCACCCCGCCCGCCCCACGTCTCAAAGCCCTTCTTTCTCTCTTCAGCCTTTCTCGGCGACTCGGCGGTGAACACATCCCCCCTCACCTCACCGCCCCCGCCATCACCCGCGCCATCTCCGCCTCCCTCTTGTTCCTCCACCACGCCTCCTTCCCCGAGGGCTCGTTCGGATACTTCTCCTTCGCCGCCCAGCACGCCAGCGACACCGCGAATACCAGGTCGTCGTGCGTCCCTTCCCGCCACGCCCCGAACTGCTCCCGGCCCCCCGCGCTCACCTTCACCCGCATCTCCGCCATCTCCCCCACCAGCGCCGGCCCATACTTCATCCCCGCCGCGATCTGCAATCCCCCCACCTGCAGCAGCACTTGCAGCCCCACAATCAGGTCCCGCTTCGGAATTCCGCGGTACCCCTCGTTCATCGTCACCTTCTCTCCGCCCGTGATGGTCGTCGGGATGATCGTACAGCCCGGCCGCGCCTTTCGTAGCAGGTCCACCACCGGCCTCCCCACCCCCGTCCCGTCCACCACCAGTTCGCACCGCCCCGCCAGCTCCCGCGAGTTCGTCACGTGCGCCACCCGCTCCGCTACATCCGGATACGGCGTCCCCAGTTCCAACCGCTCCAGGTGCCGCAGCCGCAGCTTCACTTCTTTGCGATACGCCCACATCGCCGCGTCCCACTCGCCCGTCAGCTCGGTCCGTTCCACCACCGCGATCGCCGTCGGATCCCGGCTCTGCCCCAGGTCTACCCCTACGAAATACCATTCCATGTCCGTATCACTCCATTTCCAGCGGCTTCACGTCTGCCGTGATCGCTCGCTCTACCTGGTCGCGGTCGAATATGCCGCTTACCGAATCTTCGAATTCGCACAGGTATTCCTGCCGGAAGCTCCGCTCCCCCATCGCCGCCCGCTCCTCTTCCAGAAACGACGGCGCGATCCGCCCGCACTCCGTCGCCGGCGCCCGGATCCGCTCCCAATCTCCTCCTCCGTGCTCCCACGCTTCGTAAAAGAACCCCCGCTTCCCGAACGGCGTGCTCATCAGCCACAACCCTCCCCCGCTCACCGCCAGCATCGGCCGGATCGCCAGGTACAGCTCATCGCTTACCCGTGCCGCCTCGTCTACCAGCAGCAGCCGCACCGCCGAAAATCCCCGGATCGTCGCCTCGCTCCCCGGCAGCCCCACGATCCGCGACCCGTTCGGCAGTTCCAGCGAGATTTCGTTGTCTCCATCCCCCTTCGGCCGGATCCCCAGCTTCCGCGCGAACCCCGTCACCTTGCGCAAAAACTCCCCGCTCTGCCGCGCGCTCGGGCTCACCACCAGCGTCAGGCTCCCCGCCTCGTGGTGCGCCTGGTGGATCGCCTTCGCCGCCGTCACCGTCGATTTCCCCCACTGCCGGCTGCAATTCAGCAGCCCGCGCCGGCTCCGTGTGTTCAACACGCGCCGCTGCTTCTCGTCCGCCCGGAACCCCAGTTCCCCCTCCACCCACTCCGCCGCGCTCAACATCGCAACGCTCTCCGCTTCCCGAGGCTCCCTCGTCTCTCCGGTTTCTTTTTTCAAGCACCACACTCAATACCCTACTACTCGTTTTCGGATATCCACCTCTCGGACTCTTTTTCCCACCCCCTCTCCGCCCCACCTAACCCCCGGCGCCTCAACCCCTTACCCCCATTTCCTCATTTCCTCCGACCCCGCGTGACGGCGGTGTCCCACTGCACCCTCCTGCTATCTTTTACTCGGATGTCTTCTATACGACGTGTCCTCGCTTCACGCGCCAACGGCGCTCTCGCCCATGGCCCGGTCACCCCTGAAGGAAAACAGCGTTCCGCCCGCAACGCCACCCGCCACGGCCTCCTCGCCCAGTGCCTCCTCCTCGACGACGAGTCCCCCGAGGGTTTCGAAAGCCTCATGGGCGACTATTTCGATCGCCTCCAGCCCGCCGACGGCCTCGAGCTGGGGATGGTCGAGGAGATGGCCGCGTCCTACTGGCGTCTGCGCCGCGCCTGGGCCCTCGAAACCCGAATGTTGCAAAAGGAGATCTCCGCCCAATCCGCCCCCGACCGCCTCGACCGCATGGCCGACGCCTTCGCCACTCTCGCCCAATCCCCATCCCTTTCCCTGATCCACCGTTACGAAACCCGTCTCCACCTCATGCACCAGCGCGCCCTCCACAACCTCCTCCTCCTGCGCATCGCCACCGTACCAATCGAACCTAGTCCCATTTCCGAACACCCTGCCCCCCCTCCCTCTCCCGCCTCAGTGCCTGCCCGCCCTTCCTCTCCCCCCTTAGTGGGGCAGGCTTCCCAGCCTGCCCGCCTTTCCTCTCCCACCTCCCCCGCTCCCCCCACCGAAGCCCCCAGCCCCCTGACCCCCACCTCCTCTCCCGCCTCCCCCGCTCCCTCCCCCGAAGCCCCCGCCTCAGTGGGGCAGGCTTCCCAGCCTGCCCGCCTTTCCTCTCCCACCTCTCCCGCCTCCCCCGCTCCCCCCACCGAAGCCCCCGCCTCAGTGGGGCAGGCTTCCCAGCCTGCCCGCCTTTCCTCCCCCGCCTCCCCCGCCTCCCCCGCTCCCCCCACCGAAGCCCCCGCCTCAGTGGGGCAGGCTTCCCAGCCTGCCCGCCTTTCCTCTCCCACCTCCCCCGCCTCCCCCGCTCCCTCCCCCGAAGCCCCCGCCTCAGTGGGGCAGGCTTCCCAGCCTGCCCGCCTTTCCTCTCCCACCTCCCCCGCCTCCCCCGCTCCCCCCACCGAAGCCCCCGCCTCAGTGGGGCAGGCTTCCCAGCCTGCCCGCCTTTCCTCTCCCACCTCCCCCGCTCCCTCCCCCGAAGCCCCCGCCTCAGTGGGGCAGGCTTCCCAGCCTGCCCGCCTTTCCTCCCCCGCCTCCCCCGCTCCCTCCCCCGAAGCCCCCGCCTCAGTGGGGCAGGCTTCCCAGCCTGCCCGCCTTTCCTCTCCCACCTCCCCCGCTCCCCCCACCGAAGCCCCCAGCCCCACATTTCCCGGTCCCCGCCCCCTGACCCCCACCTCCTCTCCCGCCTCTCCCGCTCCCCCCAACGAAGCCCCCAGCCCCGGACCCCCGGCCCCCGCGGCGAACCCGTCACTCACCGCTTCCCAACGGCGATGATCGCCGGTACCATCTACGTCTGGCTTCGCCGCGCTATGATCGATATCCACAGCCACATCCTCGACGGCCTCGACGACGGCGCCCTATCCTTCGAAGTGTCCCTGGAAATGGTGCGCATGGCCGGCGCCGCCGGCACCACCGATATCGTGGCCTCGCCGCACGCCAACGGCGAGTACGGGTTCGATCCGCAAATCGTCGAGGCGAAGATCGCCGAGTTGCAAGCCGCCGCCGGCGATTCGCCCCGCATTCACTACGGCTGCGACTTCCACCTCAACCCGGAGAACATTCAGGATGCGCTAAAGTGCCCGGCCAGGTACACCATCGATCACCGCAACTATCTGCTGGTCGAGTTCGATAACCTCGTCATCCCGGCCGCCACGTCCGCAATCTTCGCGGCCTTGATCGCCGCCGGCATGCGCCCCGTCATCACCCACCCCGAGCGCAACCCCATCCTGCGCGCGCGTATGGCTGATCTGGCGAATTGGGTCGCGCAAGGCTGCGCACTCCAGGTCACCGCTCAGTCTCTGCTGGGCCCGTTCGGCAAGCCCGCGCGGAACGCCTCGTTCGCCCTGCTCGAACGCGGCTTGGTCCACGTCGTGGCCAGCGATGGTCATAACGTGAAGTACCGCCCGCCCGTCCTGCGTCAAGCCTATGACTTACTCGCCGAACGCTATGGCCAACCCGCCGCCGAACGCCTCTGCATCACGAATCCCCGCCTGATCCTGGATGGCGCCCCCGTCGAGTCCGTCTCCGCGTCGGCGCCCCCCCGCCGGTGGTATTCCTGGCGCACTCCTAAGTCGCGAAAGTGACCTTGAAACCAGTGGCGGGCGATGCCGGCAGATTGTCCGGGATCTTGATCACCAGGGCATCGGCCTGCTGCGTCGCATCGAGCTTATGCTTGCCTCCAAGTAACTCGACCGAGGCCACCGCCTTTTCCGCCGGCCTGGAGTTGCGGCCCAGGGAAGCAATCCGCGCTTCGCCGCCCGGCGTTCCCAGGCAGAAGGCATACAGCGCCTTTCCGTCCTTCGATTTGGTGAAGCGGAAGTCCTCGGGTGTGTACGCCTTATCCGGCACATCTCTCAATCCGCCGAACTGGCCTTTCGTCAACGTCGTGGTGCTCGGCCCTTCGCCGTAAACAGACCATGGTCGGGTGCCGTAGATCCCCTCGCCGTTCACCGCGGTCCAGGTGGCGATCTCATCCAGGGTCTTCAGCATGTCGGGCTCCAGGTCACCCTCGGGGGTTTGCACCACGTTGATGAGCAGGCAGCCGTTCTTGCTCACGATGTCCGTCAACATCTGAACGATTTCCGTGGATGTCTTGTATTTCTGGCCGGTCCTGTAATACCAGTCGCCAATCGACGTGTCGGTCTGCCACGGCTCCGCGCTGATGCCCTCCGCGACGCCGCGCTCGATGTCGCGCACCCATTTGCCTCCGGAGACCTGCTTGCAGGTATAAACCGCTTCCAGCTTGCCGCCGTTCCGGGCCATGTTTCGGTTGTAAAAGTTCGCAATCTGGCTGCGGCCTACGTTTTCAAACGGCATTGCGCTGTCGGAATAGAGCAGGTCGGGCGCATAGTTGTCCACCAGTTCCTTGATGCGGTCGAACCACTCGCGCTGCCATATCGGGTTGTTGGTAAGCCAGCCCTTGTCGCCCGGGTCCGCTTTGCCGTGATAAAGGTCCGCGTACCTGGGGTCGTTGCCGTCATAAGGGACGCCCGCCATCGGCCCCGTGGTGTCGGCGCTGT
Source organism: Bryobacterales bacterium (assembly GCA_963794265.1). Taxonomy (GTDB): domain Bacteria; phylum Acidobacteriota; class Terriglobia; order Bryobacterales; family Bryobacteraceae; genus CAWCDJ01. The sequence continues at coordinate 37,972 of CAWCDJ010000002.1, read as the reverse complement.
GAGCGCTCTGGAACCAGGTATAACTGGCCCCCAGATGCTCGGTGACGCCGAACCTCATCCCGTGTTTCTTCGCGGCCTTTTGCCAGAGCCCGACCACGTCCTTTTTGGGGCCCATCTGCACGGCGTTCCAGCGGTGGAGCTTCGAATTCCAGAGGGCGAAATTGTCATGGTGCGTTGCCATGCTGACGAAGTATTTTGCGCCGGCCTTCTGGTAGAGCGCCATTAGCTGCTCCGGATTCCACCGTTCCGCTTTCCAGAGCGGAATGATGTCCTTGTAGCCGAACTTGGAGGGGTGGCCGTAGTGCTCCAGGTGATATTTGTTGGCGGGGTCCTGCCTGGTGGCGCCGTTGCCGCCTCTTGCGGGGATGTCGTGCAGGTACATTCTCTTGGCGTACCAGTCGCCCTGGCGCGGCACGGCTTGCGGCCCCCAGTGCGCCCACATTCCGAATTTGGCGTCGCGGAACCAGTCCGGATACTCGTATTGCTTGAGCGATTCATCGTCCGGTTTGAACTTGCCCCCGGCAATTGGCAGGTCGGCGGCCCACCCGCGAGCCGCGAACGCTGACGCGCCCATTGCGGCCATAATTTGGCGTCTGGTAAGATTCATGAATTTTTCCTGACGAACAATAGCTTACTTTCTTTCAATCCCGGATGCAGTCGCCTCCCGCAACACTGCATCGAACGCGGGCTTCGGTTTGCCCTGGCGGTCGAACAGCAGCGGGTAGTTCGTCCGCCCTCGGGTGGGGAAGTTGTTGAGCCACGAGTCGCCGTCGGTCACTCCCCAGAACGTAATCCGGCCGATCGCGTCCCGATGACGCATGAAGACCGCGAAGAGTTCGGCATAGCGCCTGGCGAGCGCCTGTTGCATCTCTTCCGGCAACCCGGCCGTATAGGGATTCGACGCAGCCGTTCCCGCCGCCGTCGCAGAGATGTCCGCCGAATTCCGGCCGGCGGCGCGCGGCAGCACGTCAACATCCAGTTCGGTGATATTCACGCGGACGCCGAGCGCGGCGAACGCCTCGATGGTTTCCGATTCCTGTTTCACAGTCGGCCAGTCCATTCGGTCGTGATCCTGCGAGCCGACCGCGGTGATCGTCGCGCCGGAGCTCTTGAGCTTGCGAATCAACTCCACCGCGCCTTTGCGCTTGGCTTCGTTTTCGCAGCGAATAGTCGTTGTAATAAAGTTCCGCCCCCGGGTCGGCCTCGTGCGCGAACTGGAACGCCTTGAGGAGGTAGTCTTCGCCGATGATGCGGTACCACGGCGACTGCCGCATGGTGCCGTCGTCATTGAGCGCTTCGTTCACCACGTCCCATCCGCCGATCCGGCCCTTGTAGCGGCCGGCTACCGTGCGGATGTGGTCGCGCATGCGGTCGAGCAGCGCATCGCGGGTCAGCGGTTCGCCCTGCTCGTTTTGAAATACCCAGCGCGGCGTCTGGCTGTGCCACACCAGGCAATGCCCGACGATGAACATCTTGTGCTTCTCGCCGAACGCGACGTAGCGGTCCGCAGCCTCGAAGTTGTAGCCGTCCGCGCGCGGATGCACGGATTGCCATTTGAGCGCGTTCTCGGGGCTGATCGTATCGAACTGCGCTGCGACGATCGGGGCGCCCCGCGTATCGCGTTCCTCGAATTGCGCCTGATTTACGGCCGCTCCGATGCGAAATATTCCCCGATACGCATCCTTGAGCGTGGATGCGGTCTGCCCCTGCACGGCGGCGGAGGCCAGAACGAGCAATGCCAGTTGCTTCATAAGAGTTGGCTCACATACAGTTCTTGCCGGAGCAGAGATTCCTGCTGAAGAACGGCAAGACGAAATTTTGGATGCGGACGGCCACCGCGCTGGTGTGCGTCCCCGGATAGACTTCGAACGTATTGGCGACCCCATAGCTGTCCAGAATCTCGTGCAGCTTGGCCGCGCCGGCGCGCAGCCCGTCCTCGTCGCCGACATCGATCGCAATCGCCCGGTACTGCTTCAGGCCGCCGATATACTGATCGACGAATGCGAGCGGCGCATTGGCCGCCCACTTGGCAAGCACCTCCGGCTGCGCCACGCCGTCCTTCGTGGGCAGATCCAGATAGAGCGGCGGGTTTTTCGGATTGGGCGACCAGGCGGCGGCCGACGCAAGCTGAGCGCGCAGCCCGAACGGCAGTTTGGCGGAATCGGCCGGCGTCTTCACTGCTTCAAGGGCTCTTTCACTCTCCGGGTTGACGGGACCGGCGCCGCGCGCCGACATGCAGCACGGGCTCATGATGTAGAGGCTCCCAAACACATCGGAGTGCTTCATCCCGATGCGGCTGGCGCCGTAGCCGCCCATCGAATGTCCCACCAGGCCGCGGCTCGTCCGCTTGGGAATGGTGCGGTAATGCGCGTCTACATAACTAACGACATCGCGCGCGATGAACTGCTCGAAATCGCCCGTGGTCGCCGAGCTGGAGTACATCGACCCGTTGTGGACAGTCTTGGAATCGGGCAGCACGACGATCATTTCCTGACCGCCCCGGGCGAACGCGCCTTCGATGGTCTGGGGCACGTGGATTTCCTGTGCCCACTGCGCCGCGCCGATGGAGTATCCGTGCAGCGCATAAACCACCGGATAGCGCCGGGACTTTTGAGTAGCGTAGCTGGGCGGCAGGAAGACGATCACTTCGCGATCCACGGCGTCGTTTTCCAGGTTGCCTTCGAGCGCGGCGCCGTGAACCTTGATGTGCTCGACGGTTACCGGTTTGGCGCCGGGCACCACCGCGGGAACTTCGGTCTTCACCTGCGCGGCGGCGGATAAGACGAAGGCCAGCGACATTGCGACAATTCGGAGTTGGTTCATTTCACAACCTTCCACTGAAAACAGGAGCCGTCTTTGCGATCGGGGGACGGTCCGCGATGGTCGGCGGCGACCGGCCCGGGCGTTCTTGGCGCCACGATGTAGCGATGCGTCGCGAGCGACAGGAGCAACGTGTCGCCGCGCTGCAAATCTACCCACTGGAATGTTTCGGTATCGCCCGGTTTGCCGGAGTTGGCGTGCACCTCGGATCCTTTTACCGACACGTAGGCTCCAGACTTGGTCTGCAGCGCGATACGGCCGCGGCCGCGGTCCACGATCTTGAAGGCCGTCGCCCGCTCCGCCCCCGCGACCGATTGCATCGTGCCATCGACCAGCGCCAACACGTTGCCGTTCGATAGATCCTCCAGCGTGATGTAGCGGCCGTACGGGATCGGCCTGGTCAGGCCGCGAGGGCGAGGCTCGTCCACCACGAAACTGTCGAAATCGGCCTGCCCTCCCGGACTGCCGCCGGTGTTGTAGTGGAACAGCGCGTAACGGACGCCCTGAAACGTCTTGAGCTGGAATGGCAGCTTCAGTTCATCGCCGGCAGGCTGGAACTCCCCTCCGTTCGCACTGTAGCTGAAACCGGCGGCGTCCTTATCGAAATCGCAGTGGGCGCGCAGCCGGACTCGCTGCTGATTCAGGCGCACGCGGATCGACTTCCCGGTGGACTGGTCGTATTCTTCGAGTGTGAACCCGCCGTCGTCGCGCTTGACGCCGATCCAGGCATACGGAAGATTGAGCAGCGCGAGGCCTGCGACATCGCCGGATTTCATGCCGGTGGTATCGAGCTCCGTGGTCGCCGTGGACTCGGGTCCGGCGGCGCGCTGCGTCAACGAATTCCGCGCCCACCAGAAATCGGCCGCCGGGAGCGAATGCAACCGCAGATAGCCGGCCCGCTCGGTGAGCGACCACTTGGAATCGTCCGGAAGATGATTCCACTGCCACACGGGTTGAAGTTTGGGCTTCGAGAAATCGTCGCTGCGATCGTAGGGAGCACTCACCGGATCGACATGTCCCGTGTTGGGCTTCACCCAGATAGACGGGGTGCGGGTGAGGTTTCCGGGAAGGCCGAAGTACGGCCAGCCATCCACCCATGTCACAGGCGACAGGCTGGTGAGCCGGCCCACCGAGTTATGGTCCTGCATGGAAAAGCCCCACCACTCGCCGGGAACCGTATCGATGATGCCTCCCTGATGCAAGGTCAGGCTGGCGCTCTCGCCGGGATTGGGGGGAGTGATATCGAATGGCGGGCCCGCGGGCCGCCCCCGCAGTCGATAGCTCTGGCCGATTCCCAGGCTTTCGCCTTCGCTGATGGTCTTCACTTCCCAGGGGCCGTCGAGGCGGTCTGCCCGTGCGCACTTCATGGGCACGTGAGCGCCGGGGATGGCGCTCACAATGTAGTACCGGCCTTTGATTTTGTAGAAGTGCGAGCCTTCGCCCATCCCGAGTTCGGGTGCGATCAGTACGCGATCGGTGCCGGGGACGAGTTCGGTAAGCCCGCCATTGAGTTCGACGATGCGGATCGTCCGGGCTCCGTAGACGGCGTAGATCTTGCCGTCGTCATCGAAGAGGACGGAGAGATCGTGCAAGCCTTTCTCGATGCGGTTGTGCCGCCACGGGCCGCGAGGATCGGACGCCCGGAAAACCTGGAGCCCGAAACGATTCACGTTCGCAAAGATGTAATAGGTCCCGTTGTGATAACGGAAGCTCGGCGCCCAGATACCCTGACCATAGATTTCCTTGCCGCCTTCGAGACGGAATTCCGGCCCGAGATCCAGCCGGTCGAAAGCATACGCGATCCACCGCCAGTTCACCAGATCGCGCGAGTGCAGGACCGGCAGGCCGGGCATGGCGTGCATGGTGGTGCCGGTCAGGTAGTAATCGGGACCGACGCGGATCATGTCGGGATCCGAGAACTCGTCGTAGAACAGCGGATTGGAATACGTGCCGTTCCCATTGTCGGCGGCCCACGACTTGCGAACGTCGGCGGCGTGCGAGACGGCCAGCGCGGCGAGAATCAGCGCGAGACGGATCATCTTATTTCCAATCGAGCTCCACCACCTGAATCGAATACGCGGGCATCACATGCTGCATGCGCTCGCCCTCGATCGCCGCGGTGGACCGAACCGGCACGATGCGCTCGGGATGCGTGATGGTGTTCGTTGCCCAGGTGGTGTTTGCCTGCAGCGTGTCGATGTGGACCGTATGAGCGCCGGCGCCGAGGCCGTTCAGCGCGATACTGATCGGCTGCCCGGTGGAAGCGGCGTTGACTAATTTCATGCACAGCTTCTTCGGCGAAGCGGTAACCGAGTAGAAGAACTTATCGCCCGCTCCCGAAACGGAGGAATTCACGGTGTGATCGCCCAGGCACGAAGCGAACATCACCTGGGCGTAGTAGCTCGGCGACCCGTAGCTGTTCAGCGCGTCATAGCCGATCAGGTCGGAGCTCCACTGCATGCCGCCCGGGTTCACGTTGACGAACAACGGAGCGTAGGCCGCCATCACGACCACGTCGCTGTTCCGCTCCAGGCCGGTCAGAAACGCCGCATCGCCTAACGCGGCACCGAAGTTGGGGGTGGGAGAACCTTCCCGAGTCGCCCATTCACCGACGAAGATCTTCGGGCCGTTGCGGTCGATGTTGTCGTAATGCAGGGCCTCCGCGAACATGCCCTGCTCGCGTTTGTAGTAGTGGTCGTCCACGACGTCGGGAGTCATGCCCTTCACCGGCATGGTGGCGATCACCTGGATGTTCGGGTACCTGGCTTTGATGGCCTTGTAGAACTGAGCATACCGGCCGTCGTAGGTCCTGGCCCGGTCAAAATTATCTTCGTTGCCGATCTCCACGTAGCGCAATGGGAACGGAGCCGGATGTCCATCCCGTGCGCGCACCGCGCCCCACTTCGTGTCCGTTCCGCCGGTGACGTACTCGATTTCCTCCAGCCCTTCCCGCACGTACGGCTCGAGATCCGGGCCGGGCCTGGCGACCTGTCCCCCCAAAGAGTATCCGGCGTAGATGCCCAGAAGCGGCTGCATGTGCAGATCCTCGCACCATTCCAGAAATTCCAGAAGTCCCATGCCATCGGTGGAGTGATAGCTCCAGGTGGTTGGGTGGGTCGGACGGTCCACCAGCGGGCCGATCATCTTCTTCCAGTCGAAACGGGTCTCGACCCGGCCGCCTTCGAGGTAGTTTCCTCCGGGGAAGCGGAGGAAGGACGGCCGCATTGCGGCCAGCTTCTCCATGATGTCGATGCGATTCCCGTTCGCGCGGCCATGGTAGGTCGGCGGGAAGAGCGAAACGAGTTGCAGCCACAGCGTCGCGGGACGGTCGATGGTTAGCTCCAGGTGATTTTCGGAGCCGGGCGCGGCGCTGCCGGATTGCATCTCGAATTGATACTCCTTCCATCCGGCGCCGCCGACCGGGACTGACGTTTTGCCGAGGACCTGTCCGGATTGGTCCGCTACGAGAGCGATGCGCACGGGGAGGGCCGCGGCGTCGGTCTTCGCGAAGAACGAGCCGGTGTAGCGGCTGTTCGGCCGCACGGCGATGCCCCAGTAGCCTTCGTTAAGAAGACCCGCGGGGCTGTTCGCATCCGCTTTGGCAACCTCGAGCTTCGCGCTGGTGGTGAGTGCGGCGGATGGCCCGCTTTTGTTATCGACCGAGATTTTCGCCGACGCGGAGCCATTCTCAACCAGGAACCAATTCAGGATTCCGGTCCAGTCGGACCGGAAGGTGCGGTTGCGGACCAATTCCGCGTAGAGACCGCCGTCGTAGGAGTAGTTGATCTCCTCGGTCATCAGCCCATAGAGCGTCGGGCTCACCGCCGCTTTCGCTCGCGTCACCTCCACACTGAGTGTGGCGGGAGCCTGTGCCTGCAGCAGCGGCATCGCGAGAGCGCTCAATAATAATGCTTCGGAAACGATAGCCGAAAGGGTTTTCATATGTTCTTTTTCGATGCCCCGGCGATTGCCACGGCGACCGCAGCCGTCGCGGTGGACAGAAATCGCAGGTGGCACTTCCTTCGATTCATTGGTCCAGTCCGTTGGGACGGAACTCGCCGCCCTTGACCAGGAGGTCGAGGATTTCTCTGGTTCTGGCGGGGCAGGCGCGCCCATTCTGCGGCGTCAGGTTGTCGTGCTCGGACTCGATCATGGGAAGCGGTTCTTTGGGAGCGGCAATCTGGTTCAGCGCCGTCCACACGCCCGCGGGCGGTGAAATCGTATCGATGAAGCCCATCCCGGCCATCACCGGCGCCTGGATGCGCGAAGCGAAGTTGATGGTATCGAAATAGCGCGCGGTCTTCATCGCATCGGGGTTGTCCGCCGGCCAGTTGGGATAGCCGGCCTTGCGGCCGTGAAGATCGCCATTGGTATCCGCGCCCGCCGGCACGCAGACCAGCACTGCCGTGATCTTCGCGGGCCGCAGGCCAGCCAGCACGAGACTCTGTTGCCCGCCCATGCTGCCGCCGGTCAACACGATGGTTTTGCCATCCCAGTCGGGCCGCGTCAAGAGGTAATCCAGAACCCGCGAGTCGCGCAGGTACATGTTCAGGAAATAGGATTTCTCGCGATCGGTGTTGCCCACGGTCTGATAATTCCGCGGAACTCCTCCCGAGGGATCGGACGGCAGCTTGTCGTGCGAATCGACGTTGAGCAACAGCCAGCCTTCGGCGGCACGCTGCTCAGCCAGGCGCGGGTTCAACGCGTACACGCCCGCATACTGCAACTGGATGAGCGCTGGAAATTTGCCTCCCCTGGCGGGTTTGGCGAGGTAGCCATGCGCTTTCGATCCGAGCGCGTCCAGAACGAACAGGCTCAACTCGACTCCCGCTGCGTCGGTCTGGACCGGCGTGAGCACGGGATTGATCGGGACCTTGGCCTGCGCGGCCAGTTTGCCGTCCCAGAATGCATCGAAGTCATCGGGGCGCGGCGTGGCAAGCCCGATCTTCGCCGGTGCGACGGCGGCGCCGACGGCGTAGAGCCCGTTGTTGCGGCCGGTGTTGCCGCCCACAAAGCCGGACCCGGCCGCGGGGCCGGACGGCTCAACCGCGACGTAGATCATTTCGGGCTGGTCGCCGGGGACGTCGATCCTGTCCTTGCCGGACGAGAGATCGAGCCTGCCTTCTTTGAGGACGACTGCGTTGTTGCGCCGAATGGTCCACTTGTAGGCGTAGGTGAGTGCTGCCGGACCAGGCGTTACCGTCCAGCCCACGGTCTCGCCGACGTGGTAGATGCCGCTGGCGTGATCCGGCGTGAAGGTAAGTTGCCGGGCGATGGGCCCGCGCCGCGCAGCGCCGATGGGGGCGGCGGGAGCCTCACTCAGCCGTACGGTGTAGCCCTTCAGCGGGCGATCCCCGGCGTCGAGAAAACGGGCGCAGAAATCGGTGGCGCCGCCGCCGTTGACGATGGCGGCGCGCACAATGTTCGGACCCTTATGCAGCGTGAGGCGTTTGGAGACGCCGTCATCGATGACGGTCTGGCGATCGCCGTAGATGCCGATGACCTCCGTGCCGTTGACCCACCAGACCGACGCCGCGTTAGAGCCGATAGCGAGGCGCACGCCGGACATCTCCCGCGGAACGTTGACAACGGTCACGGCCCAGAACAGGACGTTGGTCGCCGGCTTCCCCAAGGCGTGGGCGAAGTGATAGAGGTTGACGTTGTAGAGGCGGGTATCCACGGCGTGCCAGGCGAGTTGCGCGCCGCCGACGGTCACCTTATCGCCGTCATGCGGAACGACGGTGAACTGGTCGGGGAAATACTCCCTGGTTACGGCCGCTTGCACGGCGCTGTCCGTGAGTCCGTTGCTCCCGATCGGTTCCAGCAGCAGCCACCGCACGATGAAGCCATCGGCGTCGGGGGCTTTTTCCGGCGAGGCGGGAGGCGTCAGGGTGACGGGCGGGACTTGCGCTGAGACCGCGGCGGAGAGCGCCAGCAGAACAGGGAGTAATTGTCGATGGAGTTTCATGGAATTTTGATCAGCCAGCGCTGCCTGTCGCTCCTGGGGTCGAACGTCGTCAGAGTCGCGAAACTGCTGCCCACGGCTGAGAGGGCGAACGGCTGTTTGGATTTGGGCATGATGCGCCATGCGCCGTCGGGGAGTTGCTCGATGCGCCACAACTGGTCGGGCCCGCCGGTGAAGGCGGGCAGGACGACCAACTCAGCGTCTTCGGAGGCAGCGAGCGTACGATCCGTGCCGGCAATGGTGATCTTGAAATACGGCGAACCGGGATAGCCGCCGGCATTGGCGACGGCGGTAATCGCCCACTTCTGCTGGGCCTGGCACAGGTAATTGGACATGCGGACTTCGATGTTGCCAGCGGGCCAGTTCTTCGATACCTCCACGACGTCCTGCGGCGGAATCGGGACGCCTGTACCGGCGAACATCCCGCGGCCAGCCGGACCGCCGCCCGGCGCCGCTCCGCCGCCTCGGCCGCCGCCGCCCCTGCCGCGCCTTCCGCCCACCGGCATTCCTTCCACCGCAAGCTCGAGCGCGGTACCGGTGCGCGCGGATTCAATCTCATACGAGCCTTGCTTCAGATTCTCGCCGGCAACCGGCCAACCGTCCTGCCACAGTAGCGGGCGGATATCGAGCACGCTGGCGCCGCCGCGGTCCAGGTCCGCTTCATAGTGCATGGAGAACTTTTGTACGCCGTCGCCGAGATCGAGGAGGCCGAAATGTCCGGGCCCGATGACACGGCCGCCGGAGCCGGCGAACAGCTTACCGCCGCCCTGGATCATATCGACGCCCATATGGTCGAGGAAGGGGCCGGTCACCTTCTTCGCGCGGCCCATGCGTATGTTGTAGCCGGAGTCCGCGCCGCGACAGCAACTGCCATGCGTGGCCAGCAGGTAATACCAGCCGTCGTGATAGATCATGTCGGAGGCTTCGCAGTTGATGGCGAGGTCGCGAGGCTGGTCGTTCGGGTTGAGGCGCTTACCGGATTCAGGATCGAGCTCGACCAGGCGAATGTAGCCGAAATACGAGCCGTAGACCAGCCATAGCCTGCCGTCGTTGGGATCGAGAAACACCCCCGGATCGATCGCGTTCGAATCTTCGACGCCGTCTGACGAGGCGACCACGCCGCCTTCCTCCCATTTGTAGTCTGGAGAGTCCGGGTCGAGGGTCTTGCTGGAGATCATGTTAATGGCGGCTTTGGGCTGCGCTCCGATATTGGCGGCAACGTATACGTAATAGCGGTCGCCGAGGTGGATGACGTCGGGCGCCAAGCCGCGGCGCGGGAGCGCGGCTCCGCGCCGCCAGGTCCAGCCGTCGTCGGAGACCAGGGCCCCACCGCCGGTGCCGTAGGTGTAGAACTTGCCATTGCAGAGCACGACGGTGGAGGGATCGTGGATCCCGATTTGGCCATCGAGCGCCAGGGCCAGCGAAGCGAGGGCGAGGGCGGTTGTCAGAAGAACGTATCTCATAAAGATATTGGCGGCCTCATGCTCGTGCCGGCGCGGGGCTTGCCGGTGCTCCTGAGATTACCGCACGGCGTGGTTCGGCGCACCCGCAAAGGCTCATGGATGCGGCCGCCCGGGGAGCCGGACGAGCGGCGGCGGGGGCTCCTCCGCGGCCAGCTTTTTCACCTTTTCGAACTCGTCCTGCGCCTCTTGGCTGCGGCCGAGCGAAGCCCACAGCCGGCCCAAGCGGTAATGCGCATCCGGCTTGGAGGGGTCCATCCGGATCGCTTCGCGAAAACGGCGGGCAGCCTCTTCGGAGTCGTTCCTTGCGGCCAGAAGGATGCCGAGGTCCAGGTGCGCGATCCGAATGTTCGCATCCGATGCCAGCGCCCGTCGCAGATGCGCCTCCGCCTGCTTCGCCCGGTTCACGCGCATTTCCGCGTCGCCGAGGTAGGCTAAGGCCTGTGCGTGCCGGGGCACGCCCGCCAGCTCCGCTTCGAACTCGCGGCAAGCCTCCTCATAGCGCCGCTGTTTCCAGTAAAGGTAGCCCAAGCCAAAGTGGGCGTCGGGCGGCGCGGGCAATGTCTTCACCGCAGCTTCGAACTCCGCGGTGGCCGCCGCCTCCCGGTTGGAGGCATCGAGCACCTCGCCTAAAAGGATGTGAACCGGCGCGGAATCCGGGTTCTTCGAAAGCAGAAACTGGAATTCGGTTAGCGCCTCCGGGTATTGGTTCGATGCCAGGTAACTCTGTGCCAGAGTGTAGCGGAGTTCCAGGTTATCGGGTTGCGCCTTGGAGGCCACTTTCAATTGCGCTGCAGCGTCCGCATAGCGCTTGCACCCGTAGTAGCTCATGCCGAGCAGGGCGCGCGCCTGGAAGCTGCCGTCATCGGCCCGCACCGCTTTTTCGAATGCCGTGGCCGCCTCGGGGAGCCGCTTGGACTTGAAGTAAGCGAGCCCCAGGTTGAGATACAGTCCGGGCAAATGGGAATCCAGGCGGAGGGCCGCTCTGTAATGTTGGATCGCAGGCTCGTACTTACCTTCGCGGGCTAGAGCCGCGCCGCGCGCCGCTTCGGCGACGGCTTCCGGAACCGCCGCCCACAAGGGGCACGCGGCCAACACCAAACCCAAGACCCGGATGGAAGCCGTGACCATAGCCGATTTCTACCAAGCGCCCGGGATCATGTCAACGCGGGCGCCATTTCCTCAATAAAAGGCTCGCTTACCGGGCCGGTAAACCCGGTAAGCGAGCAGTGTACATTTACCGGTTACCCGGCTAGAACTGCACCTTCCCGCCAAGCTGGAAGACGCGCTGGGTGTAGGTGCCGGTGAGCTGTCCGAAGTTGGCGGCGGTCACGCTTGTGCTGAGACCGTTGAACTGCGTATGGTTAAAGCTGTTGAAGGTTTCCGCGCGGAACTCGAACCGGGCGTGTTCGTTGAACTGAAACGCTTTGAACATCGCTATGTTCCAGTTGTTCCGTCCCGGAGTGACGATGTCGTTCCTGGCCGCCGATCCCCACTGAAGCGGGCCCGGCTTTGCGAACGACGAGGCGCTGAACCACTGGAACCGTGTCCCTGGATAGGTGACGGGTGAGACTATGTTCGCCCGGTTGGTGGTACCACCGCCGTACCCGAGGTTGTCGGGACCGGCGCCGATGCTAACGGGGGTCCCGGACTCGAAGAGGGCGATGCCCGAGAGCTCCCAGCCGCCCGCCAGCGCCCTGGCAGCCCGGTTGGCTGAGTCGCGGAAGAACGGGAACCTGTAGATAAAGCTCGTGACCGAGATTTGCCGCCTGTCAAAGCCGGCGGGACCGTAGTCCCAACGGACATTGAATGGGTTGCTGACGTTGGAGAAGATCTCGCCATCGATAATGTCGAAGGCGTGCGACCAGGTGTATGCAGTGTTAAAAGTCAGGTTCTTCCACGCCGTGGCCCGCAGAGTGACCTGCAGCGAATTGTAGTTGGAGTTCGCCGACATCTGCATGGGGGCGATGGTCGACCAGCCCAGATACTGCCGGTAGAGATTGGGATTTAAGGCAGCCCCGGTGTAACCGCAAGTGCCGCCGCAAACGCCCAGCCGGTTTGGATCGTTCTGTGCCAGGGTATTGATGTTGACACCTTGCGACTGGTGATAATTCGAGTTGCCCACATAGGTCACGGTCAAGACGGAATTTTCCCGCAACTGCTGCTGGATGCCGACGCTCCACTGAGCCGAGGTGGGCACCTTGTAAAGCCGGTCTACCGTCGTCATAGTCGCAGGAAAGTAAGGCACCGACGCGGTGAGTCCGCTGGTATAGCTTGTTGCGGGATTATCGAAGTAGACGTTAGTCGGAGCCGACGTATAGGCGAAGGGAGTGTTGCTTTGGCCCATGTTGTACTCTTCGTTGCCTCCGATGCGTTCATAGAAGATCCCGCCTCCAGCACGCAGAACGGTCCTCTGGCGTCCGGTCAGATCGTACGCAAACCCGACGCGCGGGGCAAAGGTGTTCCAGTGGTTATCCACCAGGCCTTTCGGAATCCCGTTCTGTCCTGCTATGCCTACTCCATTCATGTAGAACCTCACACTCGAGAGAGCAATGCCGGAAACCGTAGTGAATCCAGGACCGTTCGGGTCCAGAGCGCCGCTCGCGAGAAAGGTCGGGGCCTGCTTGGGGTCGTAGAGGTTGGGATAGAAATTCGACGCAGTGCCTTCGGAATCGAATGCATGGGGAATGCCTTCCCAACGGATGCCCAGATTGAGCGTCAACCGGTTGCTGATTCGCCAGTCGTCCATAGCGTAGAGATTGTAGTTGTCGGTGTTGATGTGGACGAAATCGACACTGGCTGGTTCGCTGTAGGCAGAGGCGAAACCCATCAGGAAGTCGGCCATTCCGTTGCCCGTGGCCGAGCCGCTGAACGTGAATTGCCCGCCGGCGTTCAGCTGGAACTGCTGCCACTTATGGGTATGCATCCAGGACGCGCCAAACTTCATGTTGTGTTTGCCGTGAGTCCAGAGGACATCGTCCTTTCCCTGCCAGCTACGCCAGGTGTTTTGCCAAGGCCACCACCCCGGGGAGTAACTGATGTTATAGGGAGATCCGATGCTAATCCCGGGCAGCTTCTTGTCTTTGTTTGCCTGGAAAAAGTTCGGCACGGTATATCCGGACGGTTTCTGATAGAGGCCTACGTCAGTGATGTTGAGGTTGTTGCCGTTGAAATTAAACGCCGCCTCATTCAGCAGGGTTGGGCTGATGGTATAGGTGGCATGCACGACACCGGCCCAGGAAGGAACGGCCATAATTGAACCGGCCGTGGCATATGTGCCGCCGGCCCATAATGGGGGGGCTTGCTGCTGGCTGCCGTTGTCATAGATCAGGGAGCCCATCAGGTTCAATTTGCTGCTGACTTGTTGATCGACCCGGATGGTTTCCTCGCGGTAGAAAGTCAACTGGTTTACCACCGCGTAGTACTGATTATTGGCCGCGTTGGCCGCGGGGAAAAGGCCGGACTTCAACAGCGTGGTGGCGTTGGAATCGAGCAGACCGCTCGGAATTACGTTGTTTGGGATAATCCCGCCGGGGGTGAGCCCGTATTGACCCAGCCTGGCGATCTCGGCCGGGTCCGTGGTAACCGGTACCTTAAGTTGTCCGCAACTACCGCCGGTGCAGCCATTGGCGGGCAAGAGGTAACTGAAGTCGCCGCCCCTGGCGGCAGTGGGCACGGAGGACGCATTGATTGCGTTCCCGTTTACCTCCCGGCGCCATTCCTGATTGAAGAAGAAGAAGGTCTTCCGCGGATGGCCGATGGGGACCGGCCCGCCCAGATTGAACCCGAAGGTATTGTAGCGGAGTTCCGGTTTGCGCTGACCATTCAAATTCGAAAAAAAGGTGTTTGCGTCGAAAGCGTCGTTGCGGACGTACTCCCAGGCACTGCCGTGGTAGTCCTTCGTTCCGGCTTTGGTGACCATGGTGATCATGCCGCCTGAGGACTGGCCGAGGTCAGCGGCGAAGTTGCTCGTCTCGACTTTAAATTCCTGAAGGGCATCCTGGGACGGGGAAACGATGAGAATGCCGCCACCGCCCCGGTCATAGGCCTCTCCGCCATTGATCAGCCAGTTGTTGTGGTCGGACCGCTGGCCGTTGAACTGGATAGCCCGGTTTTGGGTCTGCGCCATGGGGGTATCAAAATCAGGGATGCCGGCGGCAGCGCCGGGCACCAGAGCTGCAAGCTGGATGACGTTGCGGCCGTTGGTAGCCAGATCGGCGACCTGGGCCGCGGTAATGGTCTGGCTGACTTCGTTGGTATCCGCCTGAACCTGAACCGCATTGGCTTCGACGGTGATGCTCTCCTGCGCCTGACCGACCTGGAGCGCCACGTCGGCACGGACGGTGTCATTCACGCTTAGCGTGATGCCGGTCAGTTCATGCGTTTTGAACCCCGGAGACTCGACCCGGACGCTGTAGTGTCCGATGGCGAGTTCGTGGAAAGCATAACTGCCAGTGGTATTGGTTGTCGTGGAACGAACCAGTCCCGTTTCGGTACTCGCGATGGCGATCTTGGCGTCGGGGACAGCGGCGCCGCTCGGATCAGTAACGGTTCCCACTATACTGGCGGTGGCCTGACCGTACGCGGTTGTACTTAGCAGGACGAGGCCAAGCAGCAGCATCAAGCCGCCCGACAGCCCTCTTTGAACGTGCAGATTTCGCTTGCCCTGTTGCACATCTACCTCCTCACCAACCCTTTTTGGGGATTTTCATTTTCACTTGGCAGACCGATGCCGGTCTTCGGTGGAGGGTAGTCGCGTTTGGGGCGGGTGGTGAAGGCTGTTACGGCACGGTACAATCCGAGCCGTATTAATTCAAGGGCTTGCAAGCGATTACAACATACTCTGAAATATGTACGGCACATAAAGTTTTCCGTGATAGCATTGCAATGAACCGCACCGGCAATGTCTCGCAAGCCTGACCTGCACGTTCCGGCGCCTAGTTTGCCGCCGGAGAAAGCCGAAGAAGTCCTGACGGCATTGGAGCGTGTTCTCGGCAGCCCTCATTTCCGGGGCAGCCGCCGCTGCCAGAGCCTGCTGCGATACATCACGGAGCAGACCCTTGGCGGCCACGTCGATGCTCTGAAGGAACGATCCCTTGGGGTGGAGGTATTTGGCCGTCCCGCCGATTACGATACCAGTCAGGATCCGGTGGTGCGCGCCAGTGCCTCGGAGATCCGCAAGAAGCTGGCTCAGTACTATCAGGAAACCGGGCAGGAGTCGCAGATCCGCATCGAGCTGCCGGCCGGCTGCTATCTGGCGGAATTCGATTTCGGTAGGGAAAAACCGCCGGCTCCCGTCCTGAAAGCCAAATCCGGCAATCGAGTGGTGGCCGTGAGTGCCGCGGTGGGCGTGGCGGCTTTGCTGATCCTGGGAGCGATTCTGGAGGCGCCGAACTGGCATCACTCCGACCTCGACGCTCTTTGGGGACCGGTGCTGAAGTCACCGGGGACTGCGCTGGTCTGTGTTGGCTTACAAGCGGCCTATAATTTGCGATCAGCCCAGGCCCAGGATGAGGTTCAGGGCATCACGCAGACGCCGGCCGGCTCCGCGGTGTCACGCCGCCCGATTCGGGATGAGGATCTGGTTCTGCTGCGGGACCGTTACGTGGCGCTCGACGATGCGCTATGCCTGGTCCGCCTCACCTCGTTTCTGGAAAAATACCACAAGCCGTACCGCATCCGCGCCGAGCGGTCCATGTCCTTTGCGGATCTGCGGGACACGCCGGCGGTGCTGATCGGCGCCTTCGACAACCCATGGACGCTCCGCACCGGCGGCCAGCTACGGTTCACGTTCCGCAAAGATGGCGAGAACGATACCGGGATGGTGCACGACAGCCAGCATCCCGAGGCTTCCGAATGGAGGCTCTCGCAATATTGGCCGAACTGGGATATTCCTATCGATTACGCCATCGTGACGCGCATGGTCGATACCACTTCCGACCGCCCGGTGATCATCGCAGCGGGCCTGACGCAGTACGGCACGATGGGGGCGGGCGAGTTTTTGAGCAACGAGGAGTACTTCTCCGAAGCAGCCCGGCGGCTGCCCAAGGACTGGCCAAAGAAGAACCTTCAGTTTGTCCTGAGCGTCCCGGTGGTGAACCGGACCTCCGGCCGGCCCCGGGTCCTGGCGACGTATGTGTGGTGAGAGACTTTTACGTTACTCCAGTTAAACCGCGGCGAACTTCCGGCGGCGCAGGGCCAGCTCATCCTGAATCTGTAAATTCAAACTCCGGCCGATGGGATAGACGATCAGGCATGCCACTACCACCAGAAACAGGATCGCCGGGAATATGCTGATCGTCATGCGAATGCCCTGCAGCGCTCCGGTGGTCTGGGCGGCGTTCGCGCGATAGCCGAATGCGGAGAGCAGCCAACCGGCGGCTGCCCCGCCCAGGCTCAGCCCGGTCTTGAGACCGAACAGGATGGTGGCATAGATGATGCCGGTGGTCCGGCGGCCGGTCTTCCACTCGGAGTAGTCCGCGACGTCCGCAAACATGGCCCACAGCAGCGGGATGGTGGGGGCGTAGGTGAGCGCCCGGATCCACTCCAGCAGGAACATGGTTCCGACAGAGTCCGCCGGGACGAGCACAAACGAAGCCATGAATACAGTAGTGACTCCGAAGCCGGCCAGGGCCACGGCCCTCTTTCCGAAGCGCGCGCAAAGAGCGGTGGAGAAGAGTACCCCGACGACGGTGACGAGCTGGCCCGAAATGTTCAACAGGCTAAAGCCGACCGAGGCGATATTACTGCGATTGGGGTCCACGATCAGGCCGAACGTGTTGAGGAGGTTGTACCACAGGCCGGCATGGGGTGAGCCGGCGGCTGCGGCCGTCAGACCCAGCCCTCGCAGTAATTCGAAGAGCCGGCCGGGGTTGACATAATACTGGAAATAGTAAAAGAGAGTTCCCCCGCGCATCGCCAGGACCGCGAAGTGGGCCAGCGTGAGTATGAACATCGCCTTCCACGGCCGGTTCTGCAGGAGCGCGCCGAAATCCTGCCGGGCGGAAGATTCCTGCCTGGGATCCGGCTGGATCCGCTCCCTGGTGGTCACGAAGGTGATGCAGAACATGACCACGCAGACCGCCGCCCATAGCCCCATCGTCATCTGCCAGCCTTTGGCGTTATTGCCTTGCCCGAACTTGGCGACCAGCGGCAGCGTAAAGCCGCCGACGATCAATTGCGCGATCATGGCGGACACGAAGCGGTAAGAGGAAAGGCTGGTGCGCTCGTTGACGTCGCCCGTCATCACGCCGGTCATGGCGGAATAGGGCGTGTTGTTGGCCGAGTAGACCGTCATGAGCAGGATGTTGGTACCGCAGGCCCAAAGCAGGTTCCCCGAGACTCCCCAGCCGGGGTTGGTGTAAGCCAGGACCATAGCGATTCCGAAAGGCGCGGCAGTCCAGAGAACCCAGGGGCGGAACTTGCCCCACCGGGTCTTCGTCCGGTCGGCGAGCACGCCCATCATGGGGTCGAAGACGGCATCCCAGAGCCTTCCCGCCAGCAGCAGGCTACCGGCGACGGCAGCCGCGACCCCCATGGTGTCGGTGTAGAAACTGAGCTGGAACAGGATCATCGTCTGGAAGACGAAATTGGCCGCGCCGTCCCCCAGGCTGTAGCCGGCTTTCTCGGCAAACGAGAGCTTTTGCGCGTTTGATGGCATATGGGTCCCCGTCAGCGTACGGTGAGAATCACGGTTTGGAGATCCGTGTCGCGGGAGGAGTTTCCAACCATGATTTCGAATTCACCCGGCTCTACCACACGCTCCATCCGGGTGTCATAAAAGGCCAACTGCTCCGGCCCGATCTCGAACTCCACGGCCGCGTTTTCATCGGGTTCGAGGAACACGCGCCGGAAGCCCTTCAGCTCCTTGACCGGCCGCGTGACGGAACTGAACCGATCGCGGATATACATCTGAACGACTTCGCTGCCGGCGCGCGCGCCGGTGTTGGCGACCCGGGCGCGAACATGAGTGGTCTCATCAGACCGAATGCGTTCCTTCGCCAGTTGCACGCCGCGGATTTCGAAAGTGGTGTAGCTCAGGCCGAAACCGAACGGGTAGAGCGGCGAAATGTCGTCGAACAGGTAACCCCTGCGAGCCGTAGGCTTGTAGTTGTAAAAGCACGGCAAATGGCCGGCCGAGCGGGGGAAACTCATGGGCAGCTTGCCGCCCGGATTGAAGTCTCCGAACAGGACGTCCGCCACCGCGGTACCGGTCTCCTGGCCCAGGTACCAGCACTCAAAAATCACGGGGACTTTGCGCGCCAGAGACTCGATCGCCAGAGGCCGCCCGTTGAACAGGAAGACGACCACTGGCTTCCCGGTGGCCACGATCGCGTCTACCAACTCCTCTTGTCTCCCGATCAGGTCCAGACCGGCCCGATCGCCGAGATGCTGGAACGACCAGCCCTCGCGTGAAGTCTGCTCGTTCCCGCCCAGGGCCAGGACCACGACATCCGCCTGTTTGGCGACCGCGACCGCCTCGAGGATCTGCCGCCGGTCCTCATCGGGATCGCTTAGCGTAACCGCGTCTTCACTCCAGGAGCCTCCGATGGTGATCTTGCAGCCTTCGCTGTACGGCACCCGCACTTGATCGCCCAGCCTGGCCTGAATACCTTCCAGCACCGTAATGTTGTGTTTGGGGGTGCTGCTGTAGCCACCAAGCAAGATTCGATCCGCGTTGGGGCCGACCACCGCCACGGACTTCAGGGCGCCTGGATCGAGCGGCGCCAGTCCGCCCTCGTTCTTCAGCAGCGTGATCGTCCGGCGCGCTGCCCGCAGCGCCAGTTCGCGGTGCTCCTGGCAGCCCACAATCCGCTCCGCCTCTTCCGGATCCACGTACGGATCGTCGAAAAGCCCCATGCGGAATTTCCACAGGAGCATCGGGGCAACGAGCTCGTCCAGCCGCGATTCTTTCAGCACCTTCGTGCGCACGAGATCGGCGAGGCGCAAATAGCAGTCCGGTTCGGGGAATTCTATATTGACACCCGCGGCCACGGCCAGCGCGCAGGCATCCTCCTTGTCTTTCGCCACGGCATGGCCGCGCACCTCGGGGCGGTAGTGCAATTCGGAAATGGCGTAATAGTCGGAGACCACGAAGCCCTCGAAACCCCACTCGCCGCGCAGCACGTCGCGCAGCAGCCAGCAGTTAGCGTGCGAGGGCACGCCATCGATCTCGTTGTAAGATGCCATGACGCTGATCGCCCCGGCCTCCCTGATGGCCGCTTCGAAAGGGTAGAGAAACGTCTCGCGCAGGAGTCGTTCGCCGGCATTGGCGGGAGCGCAGTTGGTTCCCGATTCGGGCTGGCCGTGTGCCGCGAAGTGCTTCAGCGTGGCCATGAGGCGCGATTTATCGCGAAACTCGCGGTCGCCCTGAAACCCCCGCACGGCGGCGATGCCCATCCGGGAAATCAGGTAGGGGTCCTCGCCATAGGTTTCCTCGACGCGGCCCCAGCGCGGGTCGCGCGCCACGTCGAGGACTGGCGTCAGCGCCTGGTGGGCGCCTCGGGCGCGGGCCTCCCGAGCCGTCATGGCAAACAGCTGCTCCACCAGTTCCGGATCGAAGGTCGCGGCAAGACCGATCGGCTGGGAGAACGCGGTGCTGCCGATCGCGGCGTGGCCGTGGAGGCACTCCTCGTGGAAAATCACGGGGATTCCAAGGCGGGAATTCCCGACGAAGAACTTTTGGATGGCGTTAGTGAGCTCCGCGGTGGCCCGCGCATCTTTGCCTTTGCCCGCGTCGCTGGGACGCCCGACCTGCCCGATGCCGGACCCGTGCCCGAAGGCGGCCCGGGCCTTACCGGCGTCAAAATTACCTTCGGCATCCACCAGGGTGTCGGCCTTTTTTTGCCAGACGCAGGTCATCTGGGCGGCCTTCTCTTCCAGGGTCATGCGAGACAACAGGTCCCGTACGCGGGTGGTGACGGGCAGTGAGGGATCTCGATAGCGAGCCCTGGTCCGGGAGAGTTTCTCACGCTTAGGCACAACTGGGGTGGTCTTCATGACTTCCGTTGAAAGGCTACTGAGGGATGCTCCCGGTGGGCAAGGCCGCTACGGCACGGTACCGCCGCATCCCTTAGCTATCAACGGGTTAAGCGGGGGGAACGGGACGTTTCGAAATAAGTAAGATACGTGACGCAATCAACCAATGGCGATGTCGGATGGATGGCGCCGCTATCCTGCGTGCGATCCGAGAGTTACAAGAGGCAGGAGGCCCCTATGCACGCCATCGCCGTAGTGTGCGCAGCCCGGTCGGGCCATCGAAGCATGACATTAGCCGGATCTACGTGAAAAAGGAGCCGATTCCTTGTCAACTACGGGGACCATAAGCGCTGGGGGCAGGAACCGAGACGGGCATTCCTCGATCGTAAATCACGATCGTGATCGCGTGACGGTGGGCGCGCCTCCGCTGGCGGGCCGCCGTGCCTGAATGCTGGCGCAACCCCACGATCCGAGGGAGCGCAGCTACGCACGGATGGCTACGGGGAGCGGTTTTGTGTCATCGGTCTGGCGGCTACTCTTCACGGAGGGCGTCCATGGGTTGGAGGCGGGAGGCGCGGGAGGCGGGGGCGTAACTGGCGGCGAGCGCGACCAGGGCGAGGAGGGCGACTGCGGCGCCCAGGGTCAGGGGGTCGCCGGGCTTCATGCCGTAGACGAGGGAGGCTGCTGTGCGGCCGGCCCAGACGGCGAGACCGACGCCGATGGTGAGGCCCAGAGCAAGGAGCAGAGTCGCCTCGCGGAGGACCAGGCCGACGACACGGGTCCGGGTGGCGCCGAGGGCGATGCGGACGCCGATTTCGTTGCGGCGACGCGCCACCATGTAGGCAATGACGCCATACAATCCGAGGACGGCGAGCACACCGGCTAACAGGCCGAAGGCTCCGGCGAGAGCCGCCATCAGGCGGTCGCGCATAAGGGAGTTCTGGATCTGGGCAGTGAGCACGGTGAAATCGACACCGATTTCCGGATGAATCTCGGCCGCGGCAGCCGTGGCCTTATGGTAGAACTCACCGAGCGGGGCATTGGTGCGGAGGACAAACGTGGTGCCAGTACCGGGCTGCTTGTTCTGCGCCTCGGGAACATAGGCAATGGGTTGGAAATCTTCGCGGAGCTCGTAATATTTGGTGTTGCGGACGAGACCGATTACGAGGAACTGGGAATCGGGGGTATCGCCGAACTCCTCGCGGCGGAAGACGCGGCCGATGGGATTTTTGCCTTGGAAGATCTTACGTGCGAACTGCTCGTTGATGATGGCCACTTTGGGCGCGGCGAGATCGTCGTGCGGATCGAAATCGCGGCCGGCGACGAAAGGGATGCCCATGGTGCGGAAGTAGCCGGGGCCGGTGCGGTTGAAGAGGACGTCGAGCTTCGGGCCGCCGTAGCCGGGTTCCCAGGCATTCTGGTCCCAACCGCCTCCGCCAACTGGGGTCATGTCGACCTCGGCGGCGGAGATGGCGCCGGTGCGCTGCCAGAGTTTTTCCAGTGTCCGACGACGGATCTCGGTCATGCGGTCCTTAGGCAGGTGTGCGGCGCGATAGTCGACCCGGACGGCGACGATTCCCTCGGGGCGGAATCCGGGATCGATGGCGAGGAGGTTGCGCAGGCTGCGGACGAAGAGGAGCGCGCCCACGAGGAGAACCAGGGACATGGCGACCTGCGCGACGACCAGGAAGCGGCGGAGACTGAATTTCTCACGGCCGGCGGTGAGGCCGCGTCCGGCAGAGCGGATGACGGCGGCGGGGGCGATGCGCGTGGCGCGCAGCGCGGGGGCGAGGCCGAACAGGAGGCAGGTGAGGATGGCGGCGCCTGCGGTGAAACCGAGGACGCGCCAATCGAGCCCGAGGCCAACGAACATGCGGTTGCGCTCGGTGGTGAGGAAGGCGACCAAGCTGCGACTGAGCAGGGCGGCGAGGCCCATGCCCATGACCCCGCCGGGGAGGGCGAGAAGCATGCTTTCGGAAAGGAGCTGCAAAACGATGCGCGAGCGGGAAGCGCCCATGGCTTGGCGGATGGCGATTTCGCGCTCGCGGGCGCTGGCACGGGCTAACAGGAGATTGGCGAGATTGGCGCAGGCAATCAGCAAGACCAAGCCGGTGGTGGCGAGGAGGATCCAAAGGGGGTCCTGATACTGGCGGCGCAATTGGGAGACGCCGGTGGCGCCCTCGGTGACGGTGAGCTTATTGGCCAGGAAGCCTTTGGCCATGTCTGAGCGGTACTCTTCCGGCAGGCTTTCGCGCATGATGGCGGGGGAGACGGCCCGGATCTGGGCATCGGCGCGCGCGACGGACCACCCGGGTTTGAGGCGGCCCATGATGGAGAGCCACCAGGCAGTGCGCGAGGGGATGCGGTTTTTGCCGGGCTCCCAGAACATGGGGTCGGAGCAGAGGGGGACGGCGACCTCGAAGCGGTGGCCGATTTCGACGCCAAAGAACTCGGGCGCGGTGACGCCGATGACGGGGAAGACATGGCCGTCGAGGCGCACCGTGCGGCTGGTAATCGCGGGGTCCTGGGCGAACTCGGATTGCCAGAAAGAGTAACCGATGACGGCGGCGGGCGAGCCGCAGCCGGGGCGATCGTCGGCGGCTGTGAAGACGCGGCCCACGGCGGCTTGGGCGCCGAGGACGCGGAAGAAGTCTCCGCTGACGAAGAGGCCTTCGGCGTATCGCGCCTTGCCTTCGGCGACGAGGTTAAACGAATAGGCGCTCCAAGCAATGACGTCGGAAAACGCCTTCTGGTGCCGGCGGATAGATTCCCAATTGGCAGAGGTGAAGGTGGCGCTGCGTGTGGACCACCAGCCGCCTCGGCGTGAGTGCGGGGCGTAGTCGAGGTAGGCCAGCTCCTGGGGATTCGCGACGGGCAAGGAACGGAGCCGGACGGCGTTGATGAGTTGGAAGATGGCGGTATTGGCGCCGATGCCGAGCGCGAGAGAGAGCACGGCCACCACGGTGAACATGGGGTTGAGGCGAAGCTGGCGGAGACCGTAGCGGACGTCGGCGGAATAGCGACTCATGAGGCCCTCAAGCGTTATACTCCGCGGGAGGGAAATGGTTACGCGAGTCGGGGTAGGGTTACCCGGGTTTTGTTGCTTCCATGCCGGCCTGCCCGAGTTGGGCTTTCTCGAAGCTGATCGGCGTGCCAGCGTCTAGCGCGTGCGAAGCGCAGGCATGGGCAACCAGGGCGAGGAAACCGGACTCGATATGCGCGCCACTGTCTTGACATTGTCGGGCACCACTCGGTATCCTTATAAAGGAACAGGATGGAACCATGCTGACACGCACCATAAGAAGTGAAAAACTGGACCTGCGCCTTACGCGTGACGCGAAACGTTCGTTGCAGGCTGCCGCAGCGGCCTCGCATCGATCGGTCAGCGAATTCGTTCTGGAGAGCGCGTTAGCTCGTGCCGATGAAGCGCTTGCCGACCGCCGGACTTTCAGCTTGAACGCCGCGCAATGGAAAGCTTTCCTGGCCGCCCTAGATGCACCTCCCCGCCCTCTACCCCGTCTGGAGCGTCTCTTGAAGGAGCCCGGATTCTTTGATGCCGGGCCGAATCAGTGAGTGCTGGCCGACGAGTTGAAAAGCTGCGTCCCGATCACACGATTGAAGGTTTCGACTGCGGTCGGGAAGAGCTCAACCGTTACCTGTTGCGGTATGCCTGGGCAAACCAACAGGCGGGAGCTGCCCAGAGCTACGTCGGTCTGGTGGGAGATGTCGTTATTGGCTATCATACCCTCGCTGTAGGCCAGGTCGCCCGAGAAGAAGCGCCCGAGCGCCTCACCAAGGGGGTGGCACGGCATCCGGTACCTATCATGCTGCTGGCACGACTAGCGGTGGATCGCCACTGGCAGGGTCAGGGGGTCGGCAAAGCACTTTTGAGTGACGCGATGCAGCGCACGCTGCAGGCTGCCGAGATCGCCGGCATTCGCGCATTCGCGGTACACGCAAAAGACGAAGGAGCCCGGAGCTTCTATCAGAAGTTCGATTTTGTCCCCTCCCCGTCCGACCCAATGCACCTGTTTGTCCTCCTGAAGGATGTGCGTCGGATCGTCGGGCGGGGACCACTCTGATGAAGCGGGACCGCGGCGGCCCCGCAGGATAGCTCTATACGAGAGGGCGCGGCACTCCTGCAAGGACGCGCCGTCTGCGGTCGCTGCGGAAGACACTTCCGTGTCCGATATGCCGATCGACGAGTCCGGTACTGGTGGACTCAGGCTCTTTGCGAAAGGCTCCGGTGCCCGTCGGGCAACCCGGTAATACGGCGAAAATAAGCGCCTGTGCACTGTCACAGAACTTCAGAACCGGTGGGTGATGATCCCGGCCGCCTGTATTAGCAGAGCCCGGAGGCGTCTCGTCACGTTTGATGGACGACTCGAAACAAATTGAATGTTCAGCGCAGTACCGGGGACCGCGCGACGAGCTCCGCTATTCGGAATTGCTATCCGTCTGCCGTTTCTGGACGAGCTGCTCGACGATGGCCTCGAGGGCCGGGTAGCCCCAGCCAAAGCTCCGCGTCAGCCAGTTTCCGCCACGCCCTGCAATCCTCTCCCCGTCGGCGAACACCTCGAACTGGCCCGTTCTCCCCGGCTTATTCACGGGTTCGATTCCGAGCCGATTCCTGATCATGGTCGCGAGCCTCGCAACCTTGGCTCTATTGCCGTGTCATGTGGGGCACTGAATGATTTCGATTGTCACACTCTTTCCCCCGTCCCTGGTCCGAGTATACGCCAGTGGCTGAATGAAGCGGGAGGATTGGCTGTCGGACTTCCAGACGTGCGCCGAAGTGATCGTTTTTTGCCGCGATTGAAAAGGAACGCGGGAGCCTGGCGCATGACCCGGTGTCATCCCAACACGAACCGGCGCTTTCGGTGCCGCCGTAACAATCGGCGGATCGCCTACTTCATTAATTGCCGTAGATAGGCGCACACTGCGAGAAGCTGGGCTTCATCCATGCGGCCGATGATGTTGTGAATCACCGCTGACAAAACGCTGGTTGTTCCTGACATCCCCAGTTTGGCGGACTGCTGGATCAGAAACCCCGTCTTGGCTAATTCCAGAGGCCGCAGGAAGAAATAGTCCATGCCGCTGTCGGTCAGTTCCATGACTATGTCTGCCAGCGCGTCGCGGTGTTCGGTGCCGTCTTCTGCCGTTTCCACAAGGCTGAGAACGGCAAGGGTCTTCCGCCGGAGGCTCTCGGAGTGGTAGAAGCGAAGGAACGGCTTCGACGATCCTGAAGGAACCTTCCCGGCCCGCTTCACACGTCCTGCGGCAGCAGCCTTCGTTGCCGCTTTCGATGGTGCCTTCGCCGGCACACGGGGCGGTCGTTTCGGAACTGGAGGCATCATGACGCTCCTGGCAACGGCTGATGATGCTCGGCCGTCGCCCACGAGACTCATGTGTAACGCCTTTTCAAGGCTGGTGCAAGGGGATGGTGCCGCGTGTGTCGCGTGTCAACGCAAAGTAGAAATGTCACCCTCCCCAGCAAAGTAGAAATGTCCCCTCTTGCCTGGCCGCCGCCGCTTGCCTTTCCACGGACCCGATTCTTTCATCCACTTCCGGGCCGTCCGTCTCCCGGCTCACGTGAATGCCGTGCTTCTTGCCCAGGTGCCGGCTTCAGCGGCCCATTATCGATGCGGGGCGCACCCTCCTCGTTTTCCGAGGCCGTCGGCCTGGTCCGGGTCTCTGCCGCCGGTTACGGTGCATGTGAGCGTGGGCATTTCTCCTTCACGAACCGCGCCAAAGGCTCCACGCCGCTCTGATAATCAGCCACACCGACCATGCAATCCCGATGACCAGCAAAGGTATCATTACGAACAACATGATGCGCTCATCCGACGGGCTTGTTTTGGCGGGCACCGGTGGCGGCAGACCTGGCTCCAAGACGGCAGCTAGTGCGAAGGCCGCAGGCGCTGGTTTTCCCGCCGGAGTTTCTGCATCTCGTCCTCCTGCGCATTGCGTCTGGACTTGGGGCGCGCTTATGCGGGGTCAAACCTTTCAGCACGCCGGCCTGCCGTTCGCGCCGCCAGGTGACCAGGTGCGAAGAGTACAGCCCCTCGCGCCGGAGCAAGGCGCCAATGCCGCCGGGTTGAGCGGCCGCGGCATCGGCCTCCTCCAGGATGCGCTGTTTGTATTCAGCCGTGAACGTCCGGCGCTTGGCGTCGGCGACCACCTCCGGGTCCGGGCGCGTCTGGGCAGGCGGCTCGGGCGCGACGGTTTTGCCCGCCTCTCCACTACGGGAGTCCTCGCTTCGCTCGGCCTCCCTACGTTCCGCGGCGGGCAAAACCTTAGGGGAAGCCGAAGAGATTCCTTTGATCTTCAAAGTTGATTTCGTTTCTTGCCCTGCTCAGTAATTACAACCAGGAGAACTGTCTCATCAATGTTGGCACGGAGGGGCCATTGTCGCCAGCATGATCGGTACGAGGCGGTCCTGACCGAAGGGCAGGCCAAAATCGGGGTAACCGGTCAGTTGAAGGACGAAATGCCCATTCCGTCGCTCATACAAGAGCTGCCCGGCCGGTGGACGCCGAACGGGCAAACCGCATAGCACGAACGGGTGAGATGAGAACGCCAATCGTTGCGTACCCGCCTCCCGGTTCTTTCGCACCAACGAGATGCCGTCCGCCTGACGCATCCGGTATTTCGAAATGACGAATTCCGGATGACTTCGCTTGAGGATCGATCCCGCGTGTTCCAGCCCGGTCGTACAAGCTTCGCGGCCACTTCGCGCGGGGGCACCCACTTAAGCCCCCAATCCGAAACAGGCCAAAAATTGGTGACAGTTTTGGCAATCGGCGGTTCTGGGGTGTTTCGCGACACCGCCGCCTAGCAGCCTGTGGTAATAGTCAGAAACATGTGACCTCGTGAATGTTTTGGACGTCTATACTGCATGGCCATGGGAACCCGCAAGCAACGGGAGCGACAGGAAGGTCTCTGGGTAGTCAGCAGCGAGGTGGTGGGCACGCCGGCGCACGCGTTTTACGATCGGCTGAATCAAGTTCTCGACCAGCACCACTTTGATCGCAACGTGGAGCAACTGTGCAAGCGGTATTACAAAGGGAGCAAGGGACGGCCCAGCATCACGCCGGGAGTCTACTTTCGTTCGCTGCTGCTGGGATACTTCGAAGGGATTGATTCGGAACGTGGAATTGCCTGGCGACTGGCCGACTCCCTGTCGATGCGCAACTTTATCTCATACGCCCTGACGGAGGAGACGCCGGATCATTCCACCTTTTCGCGGACCAGGCGCCTGTATTCAGTGGAAACCCACAAAGCCGTGTTCCGGTGGGTGCTGAAGATCCTCGCCGAGGAAGGGCTGGTAGAGGGGAAGACCGTTTCCATCGATGCGACCACGCTGGAAGCCAACGCGGCGCTGCGATCTCTGGTTCGGCGTGACAACGGTCAGAAATATGACGACTACCTGAAGGACTTGGCCAAGGCGGAAGGCCTCCGGCGGGATGGAATAGTCGTTGAGATCGAAACGCACATAGATGGTCTTGCGAGACTGGGCCTCCACGATCCGATCCGTATGGAAGGGATGGAGGGGAAACGGCAGCAGCCGCGGCTGTTCCTCGGCGAACGTCTGGGCCACGGTGCGTGAGCCGTCGTCCGGCCACGGGCGCTGGTGCGCCACTTCATCCCGCCACTCAATCGCCTGCCGGTTGCATTCCTCCAGCGTGGTGAAGGTCCGGCCGGCCCAGAACGAATCGCGCACGAAACGAATGGCCCGTTCCACGCGCCCCTTCTGATTTCCCGCGCGAACCTGACAGGGACGCGGCGCGAAATGATAATGCGCGGCGAGTTCCAGCAGCCGCGGGTTGAAATGCACCTGGTCGCCGCGACGTTCCAGGACGGCGCTGCGGAGATTGTCGTAGAGGAGGATTCGGGGCGCCCCCGACCAGGCGGCGAAGGCGCGCACGTGGCCCCGCAGGAAGTTCTCCATGGTCTGATCGAAGAAGAACTCCAGATACAGCGCCCGCGACCAGGACAAGGTCATCACGAAGCAGGACAACTGGCGGCGAGCCCGGCCCACCAGCACCGACCCAAAGTAGGCCCAGTCCACCTGCCCTTGCTCGGCCGGAAAGACCTGCAGCCGCAGGAAGGCTTCCCGCGGCTGCGGGCGCAACCGCGCCACCACGCGCCGCAACTGCTCGACGCTGCCGGCGTACCCGCGATCCCGGATCATGCGGTAGAGGCGCGTGGCGCGCAACCGGGGATGCTGCTCCAGCGTCTCGCGCACAAACGGCAGATACGGATCGACAATGGACGGCCGCAGTGGCTCGGCATGCTGGAAACGCTCCACTTCAACGGCGCGCCGCACCGCGTCGGGATGGACGTTCAGGGCTTGCGCAATCGTGCCGATCTTCCAGTGCTCGGCATAGAAATAGCGGCGAATCTGTACGCGGGTTTCGGGCGGGATCATGCAGGCTCACCTTCGTCGTGAAATGTCGGCGAAAGGATCGACGAAACGGCCGACGCGGCCACAGATCGCGCAGCGCAGCCAAAAGCCGGGGCGCTCTCCCGGCCAGCCGGGAAGAGAAAACCGCGGCGGGACGGTTGCCGGCGTTGTGATCGTTTCTCCACAGCCGCATGGTGCCGGAGAAATGACCGAAAGGGAAGATTGATCCGTCACGCGAGGCCGGCAGTGGCGTTGGCGGTAGGCGCGTTGCCGGTCGCGATGATCGAGGCGGCCTTCTAAACTTCGCTGGTGCCGGCGGTTGGCGGCACGGCGCTGCTGGCGCCGGGCCTCCGCGCGGCAAGCTGCACAGCAATAGCACTGCCCGCGATCGCAATGTGTACAAATCCAGAACACCGTCTGGCATCCTCGGCCGCGGCAAACGCGCTGCCTGAGAACCACTTCTCCATGAGCCTCCATCCGCCCACGCAGGCGGACTTTGACAATGGCAACGGCTCATGCCAGGGTAGAACCAGCTTCGATGGTGGCCTTCTTCTGAAGGTTGCCAAGCCAGAACCCCGCTGCTTCGAACGGCGGGGTTCTTTACCGCCTTCCAAGCCACAATACAAGTTTTCGCTGGAATGTTTTGACGCTGACGATTGACGGATGACTGCGCCCTCGGCGCCGATGATGTCGTTGGCGCCCTCTACGCCGGCGAAAGACTCAGAAAACTACGTTTTCTGATGACCGATAACACCATAGGGGACTGCGCGCTCATGTGGGTTCCTTCCGGGTTGCCGACAATAAGGCCGAAGTCCGCCGGCCATTTCGGTGTATCGGGCGTGATACGGCCAAGTGCACCTTCAGGGCGAGCTGGATCAAGCACATAAGCGAGGAGCCGCTCGAACCGTCAATCGGCGAACGTAACCTGGCCAATGTATCCCGCCACGTCCTGCCGAAGACGAGGCGCGAACGACGCTGGCAGGACAAGTCGTGACACATGGTTTGTCGTGAAGTCCACCGTTCCTGGGATGCGCCACTCTCGCTCCATATAGAAATTTGCCCGGTCTTCGTCTGCTGTATGAGGATCGAAGAACTTGATGTAGCTCAGGACATCAAGCGTCAGACGGCTCATGGCGAAATTGAGCCTTGACACAAGTGAGCGAACGTCTTCCGTGCAGCGAGCCGGCGCTCCTGGGTTAGGTCCCGTAGTCAACACGAGCTGGCTACCGATGTTGTTCAGATCTGCGAGGCTCTGAAAGTTGTGGTTATAAGAGGAATGTTTGTCCGCTTCTGGCAAAGGTATGTAGAACACGGGGCGAGCACCCTTGCCGATAAGGAAGCTCTTACGAAACGCGATGCCAAACCGGCTGTACTTCGACATATGTAACTCGAAATCGTCTGGCGGAATGTCGCAAAAACAGACCATCGGCAGATGGTACATCTCATTAGTTAGTGGATCCTTCCCGCCATCAACTGATAAGGTAAAGCCACCGCCGTTCGGGTGGTCCGCATCGTTTCGGCCGAGGTGCCCGTCGCGCATGATTCGTATAAGGAGTGAGTACCGTTCATCGTCTGTCTCGAGCCCTCTGCCCACGAAATGCGTCAATTCTTTGGAGACGTATCGCTGATGCGGCATTACAGAAACATTCTAAGCTACTGCAGAGCCTTTCAATCGATAAGGGGGTGGCCCTGTGGCCACTTGGACGTAACGCCGTCCCGGACAAGTGCCCGTCTCCGATTGGCTCCCGGATCACGCCCCAACCGGAAGCTGGGCCGTCCCGCGTCATTTGACGTAAAACGCGCATCTCGCAGAACTGCCGACGGGCATTCTGTCCAGTTGGTCGGCCAACCGGAAGTTGAGCCTCCGCACCAGCGGCGATGTAGGATTGCACGGACCCATCACCAGCAGAACCACGCCCAAGACGGCGCGATCTGTAGATCAAGCGGCTTGCTGGCGACGAATCTGCCGTTGATTCCGGACCGTATCCAACTTCCCGTCGCGCGCCGCGTGGATCTCCTGTTGCCGCCCGCCGGCATTCGCGCATCCGCGGTACACGCAAAAGACGAGAAAGCCCGGAGCTTCTATCAGAATTTCGCTTTTGTCCCCTCCCCGTCGACCCAATGCACCTGTTTGTCCTCCTGAAGCCCGGAGTTCGGTTCCACCTTGCGCTCGGCGAACTGCGCCTCCAGCCAGCGGTGCAGTTCGTCCATTACAGGACCGCTGCGTGTCTGATGAAGCTGCAAGCGCTCGTCTGGCGCCGCCCGCGCTTACGGGCATTGGCGGCCGTTGACCTTGTTTCTTCGGCAACCCGGTGCCCCCTGGATAACAACCGCTGGAATGCATCGGCGCTGAGGCGTCCCCCACTTGAACTCGGGAAGAGGGGATCGGAGGCGGCGCCGCCCTGCTGCGACAACCATTCCTTGAGAACCGCGGCAACGTCCTGGCGTAGCGGCGTGCATCGCATCTTTCGTCCTTTTCCGAGACAACGGACATGCGCACCTGTGCCGAACTCGACGTCCTGTTGGCGAAGGGACGTGATCTCGCTATTCCGGAGGCCCGTTTGAACGGCGACGAGCAGGAGCGCCTTATCCCGCCGTCCGATCCATGTGCAAGGATCAGGAGCTGCGACAAGGGCGGCAGTCTCTTCCTCTGTTAGAAACTCCACGGGACCGCGTTCGTAGCGCTTTGAAGGGATAGCAAGGACGCGTTGGCACTGCAAGGCGCAGGCTGGTTCACTGATCGCTACGTATTGGAAGAAGGCATGGATTGCAGCCAGGCGGTTGTTTCGCGTCCGTGTGCAGTTGCCACGGTCGACTTCGAGGTGTTGGAGAAACTGCCCCAGGAAGGGAACATCGAGATCTTCGATGAGCAGTTTGGATGGCGACCGCCCGAGGCGTTTACGGCCGAACTGGAGGAGTAGCCGAAAGGCATCTCGGTAAGCCGCAACGGTATATTGGCTTGCCCCTTGCTGCTTCAGCAAGCGGTCGGTGAAGAAACGCTGAATGAGGGACTGCAAGCTGGAAACGCTCATCGTTCCCCTCCGGGCTGATTCCCTACCAGGCGTTCGGTGGCAAGTTGGAGGAGTTC
The DNA here is from genome assembly GCA_963794265.1 of Bryobacterales bacterium. Lineage (GTDB taxonomy): Bacteria > Acidobacteriota > Terriglobia > Bryobacterales > Bryobacteraceae > CAWCDJ01. Next base: position 6,254 of record CAWCDJ010000002.1, on the reverse strand, counting down.
CGGAACCGCCTCGATATACCAGTAGGTGTGCCCGACATCGACATGGCCCAGGTAGGTCGAAAGCTTCGGCAGTTCGCGCCCCACGTCAAGGCCCGCCCTGTACCATTCGATCAGCCTGCGAGTCGCGAAACTGTGACGAAAATCCTGAAGCCTTGGCCCACGACCGATGCGCCGGCTCCCAGTGGGCGCCCGCAGGCCGATGGAACAGGACATCCCGGCGAAAGTGCGACGGGCCACACCGCCAGGCACTCGTTTGCCGCGTTCGGAGACGAGAAACGCCTCCGTTGTAGGTCGCGGACAGAGTTTATCGCGCTGTCTTGCATAGCGCGCAAGGGCAGTGCGCGTCGAGTCTTCGACTGGAACGAAGCGGGACTTCCCGAACTTTGATTCGCGAATCGCAAGGATACCGTTTTGCAGATCCACGTCACCTACGTCGAGAGCCAGAGCCTCCCCTGGGCGGATGCCTGTGGCGCTGAGAAGTCCGATCAGGGTCACGTAGGTCGTTGCCCGCAATCCGGTGGAGGAACTGAGTTTGGCCGCTTCACCCATTAATCGTGCGATCTCCTGTTCCGTGAAGATGTGCGGCTTCTTGCGCCGTCGGCGGGCCGCGAGTAACCGCCGTGGCGGCACCTCAGTTCTGGGGTCGATTGTGCTGAGCCAGGAGGCGAATCGTCTCACCATGCCGAGGCGGCGCGCCCATGTAGCACGTTGCACAAGTTTGGGTTCCATCGCCCAACGGAGGGCAAGTTCTGAATTATCGTGGAAAGGCATTGAAGTGGGCAGTGCCGCATAGGAAAGAATGCGCTGTTTTATCGGACCTTGAACGGTGCCCAGGTCGGCGACCTCTTCATGACCCTGATCCACACTTGCCAGCTATTGCGGCGCCAACTCGCTCGACTATCTGATCGAGTTACAACGCCACGCGACGGAGCTGTCGGCGCACCCAGCGGAGTGGATGCCGTGGAACTACCGCGAGACCTGGCGCGCATCTGAAGTAAGATGAACACCGACAGAGCCCGGCGGCGGTCGGGATAGCGAGGATCTAAGTTTATTCGGCTCGTAGCGTCTCGACCGGATTCACCGCCGCTGCGCGGCGGGCAGGCAGATAACTGGCTAATACCGTGGCTGCAACCAGAACGAGGGGCACTGCCGTATAAGTGAGCGGATCGACCGGACTGATGCCAAAGAGCACGGACTTCATCAGCGGCGTCAACCCGGCCGCGACGGCCAACCCAGTCAGCGTACCGGCGCCGGCGAGCGCCAGTCCATGCCGCACGAATAGCCACCGCAAAGCTCGCGGCTCCGCCCCCAGCGCTACCCGGATCCCGATTTCGCGCCTCCGTTGCGATACCGTGTACGAGATCACGCCGTAGATGCCGATCAAACCCAGCATCATCGCCATGGCGCCCGCGATTGGACACGTAGTATCCGTCTGTAGTGTCACCCACCGACGCGTGGTAACGCGAGCGCCGAAAGTGCTGGTAAGGTTACGCTAGCAGGGAACACCCAGGCGAATGCGGTAAAGCTACCGGCCCTTCAGCCGCGCTCGGCAAGAGATGAGAAGCGTTCAAAATCCGCAGCCGCACTTTGAGCCAGTCCATATAGGCGGGACGACAACTCCTGAACCCCAACGAACTCGATTGTCAGCCGACCGGGACTAAAGTTCACGCCCGTCGGAAGTGCCTCTGAGGCGGTCGGAGGATTGGCGGCTTTAATGATGATCCGAGTGGCTGCCGAATGTCGCGCTGCTTCGTCCAAGGTCGCAGACAATTTCTCCTTTCGCCGGCGCTCGCGGGCGACCTCGGAATCGGCGCCGAGGTCATTGAGATGCCGTATGAGCTCGAGACGGTCCACGAGCACTGCGTTCCCTGTTCGGTAGCCACCGAACTGCTGAATCAGTTCAATAGCCCGGCGCCTCTTGACCCGGAACAGCTGTTCGCAGATCGCACGGTCTACGACGGGCACATTTAAGCCGGAGAGGCTCTCCACGATATCGGGGATTCTCAACAGCCACTGGGATTTAGTAGGCATGGATGGTGTCGCGATGGGGCTTGTCCCATCCATGATGTTAGTGCACACTCGGGCAGTATGGGAGTAGTTTTCGGTTATGATAATTGCCACTAACGCAACCGAAACCGCCAAAGTGGCCGGAGAGGCCGAATTTCGGTGGTTTTGACTATGCCTGCCCGGCCGGCACTCAAAAATAGTACTTACTGCCGTCTTAATCCCAGCAACGACGGTGTAGAATGGGATCGTCCTGCATCCTCGCAGGCCTGACGGGGTTCCCGACTGGCCGGTGGCGACGGTGCGGGAAGCAAAACGCTCTCCATCCCCGGAAGTTTCGGAAATCCGCGCCTATGTCACCTTCCCACGATCTCGTCCCCGTGTCTGCTGAGAACTTCGATCGGATCTTCTCGCTCGTGATCCATTCCGTCCGATCTCCCGAATCGCAACGGGCCTACCAGCATGCTCTCGTCGAGTTTCTGGCGTGGTACCAGGCTGCCGGCCACAAGTCCTTTACCAAAGCGGTCGTCCAGGAATTCCGGGCGCACCTGGAAGAGAGTGGCCTGGCGCCGTCATCCGTTAACCTGAAGCTGACCGCGGTGCGGAGGCTTGCCGCTGAAGCCGCCGATAACGGGCTGTTGGCGCCCGAGGTGGCAGCCGGCATTGCGCGCGTCAAAGGAGTCCACGGCAGCGGCATCCGCACCGGCCACTGGCTCAACAGAGCCCAGACGGAGGAATTGCTGGCCCTGCCGGATCTGACAACCAACAAGGGGAAACGCGACCGAATGATCCTGGCGCTATTGATCGGTTGCGGCCTGCGCAGAAAAGAACTGGTACAGCTGAACCTCGAACAGATTCAGCAGCGGGATGGCCGCTGGATCATTGCCGACCTCGTCGGAAAAGGGCGCCGCCGGCGCACCGTTCCAATGCCGTCCTGGGCCAAAGTCGTCGTGGATGCGTGGGTCGCGGCTTCGGGAGTGGCCGCGGGCCCCATCCTGCGAGCGGTGAACAAAAGCGATCGCATTCTGGAGAAGGGCATCTCGCCGCAGTCCGTGTTCAACCTCGTGAAGGGTTTCGGCGTCGATCTCGGCATTCCGATCACTCCGCACGACCTACGTCGAACATTCGCCAAGCTTGCCCATGTCGGACATGCAGCGCTCGAGCAGATCCAACTCTCGCTGGGCCACGCTTCGGTGCTGACCACGGAGCGCTATCTCGGCGTCCGCCAGGATCTGACCGATGCTCTTTGCGATCATCTCGGGCTGACGGTAAACACGGCCTGAATCAGGGCGGCGGGGCCCGCCCAAATTCCCCGGTCCCGTTCCGGACCAGCCGATCACAGAGCCGGCATGTCTTTGTGGGTCCAAACGACGGCCCCGTAGTGCTCCTGCGGTTCAATGATGCGTTCCATTCGTGCCTTTTCCCCTGAAGGTTTTTAGGCAGCTTCCCCAAGCTGCCGGCGCTTCTTCGTCTTCTTTTTTTTCTCGGTGGTCAGCGTCACCAGGACTTCTCGCTGGGCTTTGTTCTTCGGCTCTTCGCGGCCGATCAAACACAACCCGATGTGCGCGAGCACCGCGGCGTCGGCCTCGTCATCCGTGGTGACCACCAGCCCATACGCCCTAAAAACTTCCCGGATGATGAACGACTTCTCACCCTGCCCTTTGCTCAGGATGAACTTCTTCAACGTGCTCGGCGCCACCAGCGCATACGGAATCCTCCGGTGCCACAGCCAAAACTTCACGATCCCGTTCAGCTCCGCGAGTTTGCTCCGGGCGCTCCCGATCGCATTGAACGCGTTGTTCTCGATCAGCACGAAGTCGCGCTCGTGAACGAGTTCTGCGATATTCTTCAGGATGAAATCAATGCGCTCCATCCCGCCCATCTTTTCGGGCGCCGCGATATTTCCGGAGGCGCTTTCGCTGAAGTCCGGGCAGTCCGGGTTGAGCTTGTGGTAGCCAGTGCTGGAGAGGCTGAGGTCCAGGCCGATCACGTTGATCGGACGTCATCCGCCGGCCAAAGCCGGCGGATCAAATCCTCAAGTAGCAATATATTATTGTATTCGCGCCAACCTCCCTGCCCAGACTGGTGCAGAAGTCCTAAGGCGATTAGGAGCGGTGAAGTGGCACTATGAGTCACGAGAGAAAAAGTGTCTCGAAAGTATGCCCATAGGGGGTCCTTCGAGAATATTTTTTGGGCACGCCGACCACGGCCTGTATAGGCCTAAGGTCTGGCTTTTATCTGGGGATTTTTTGGGGGAGAACGCTGTTATCGAGGGGCCAGCCGGAATGGAGGGATTGTTTCCCTCGGCGGCGTTGGGGGGAAGACAACGAGATTTCTCCTGCCCGGAAGGCTTTCTACTCGAATTTGACCGTGCAGATTCCATTTTCCGGGTGAATGGAGTTGGGTATTTTTCTAAGAGCCGGAACGGAGGCGTTGTGTTGCGGTGCGCTCTTTGGCGCCCCCTGGCATCGGCGACGGAGGAAACGCGCATGAACTCAACTTTGACCGTGCAGAATGCAGTTTGAAGCGTGGGGATGAGCGGTCCGGTATCTTGGGCGGGTGTGCAACTGCCGACCACGGCATGCTAAGGCCTAAGGTCTGGCTGTTTGCTTGGGATCTTCGGGGTGCTGTTTTGTAGAAGACGGGTTAGACCGGAACGGGGGAAGTTTGTTCTGCCGCGGCCGCTTCAGGTCCCGGACTTCTGCAATTGGATGCCGCCGGCTGTCTGGCATCCGTGCGCCAAGTCGAATTTGACCGTGAGGAATGCGGTTTGGGAGTTTGGGAACTTGGGAACCTGAGGCGGCCGGAACCGCCTTGGGAACGGACTCGCCGACCGCTATTGATGGCTCAGACGTTTTCTTTGGGGAATTCCGGGGAAGACTGGTTTTTTGAGGCCGGAACGGGACTATTTTGGTCCGGCCGCCGCGCTGGGCTTGGCATGTACGGTCGATCCGCTGATTTGCTCGAGTTCTGTCGTGCGGATTAGTGTTTTCCGGCTGCGGGATTGGAACTGGCTTGGTCGGAATGGAGTGTAGTTTCTGGAGTGTTGTTTCTGTCCGGCCGCCCGCGCCGGACGAGATTGCCGGCGGCACAGCTAGTCATGGCCGTGGTAAGCCTCAAAATCCGGCTGTCTACCTGGGGAATTCCGCTGAAGACGCATGTTTTGGCCGGCCCGGGGGAGTTTATTTCTATTGGGCCCGCCTCCCGGGCTGGTTCTGTACGGCCGGCCCCGGGCGCCTCTGCCGATCCGCTGATTTGCTTGCGTTCTACCGTAGGGATTCGCGGATTTCTGCTCTGCCTCCCTCCGCGTTACTCTATTTATTCAGGCCTTATGCTCCATAACCCTGGAATCTACGTTGTTTGACGCGAGAGAAAAAAGCCGCGGGGCGGCGCCATGGAAGGGCGCCTTCGGGTCTGCCGGGTCTGTCCGGCCTGCCAGGGCGCCTGGTTTCTCAAGGCAGGGTTCGGCCGGTACGAAGTCTGGCAGAAGTTGCATCTGGCCGCCGCCTCTGCCCACAACATGTCTCTGTTGGTGTGCCTGTGCGGCCGGCCGCAACTGCCGAATCTATCTGGGGTTCGGGCACCCGAGTGCAAGGGCTTCGTCCCGGATGGAATCGACCAACTGGCGGGCGCGCACAAGACGTTCCGTTTGCTGATTTGGATGGGTGTTGACCGGTGCTTCCGCTTTGATGGCTCGTGTTCGCCCGGCAGTGGCGGGCGGTAAGCGTCGAGGTCGACGGCACGGACCGCCTGGAGGAGCGCCGCTTCGCCGAACATCGCCACCGCCGCGGCCTGTATCGTGTTGAACCGTTGCCGGGCCTCGTCGAAGGACTGCGCCGGGATGCGGCCCGCATCGGCCGCCGCCTTCGCGTGCATTCGGAGCTTCAGCCAGGCGAAATACTCTGGATCGAGTTGCCTGTAGCAGCGGTCAATCTCGGAAGATCCGCAAGCTTCGGCAGAATCGGATCACTACTCATTCCTGGGGTGACCCCTTTCTGTGGCCTCTTTGGCCCGTCAACGTCATCCCATGCAGGCTCGGTTCCGCCGTGTTATCAGGGCATTCTGTTGACCGGAGGGCCTGTCGTTCCCTCCGTCAGCCGGACCCGCGAATATCGCAGGTATGCCCTGGCCAGCAGTTCCGAAATGTCGTTGACCGCGCCGTCGACCGTGGGTGCCTCGCCGTGCTCCATACCTTCGTCTCTAATGGCGCGCCGTCCAGGGGAACAATGGGTGGGACAAAGATCTGGCGC
>CAWCDJ010000001.1:0-1615206 GCA_963794265.1 Bryobacterales bacterium | reverse complement strand
AGAAAACGATGAGACAAGAGACGCTTACTATCGCGGAAGCGGACGCACAACTCGCCGCACTGGATGAAAAAGAGGCCCAACTTGCGGCGCTATCCGCACAGGTCGGCGCACACCTGGCGGAATTAGAGGAATCGGCCGGCGACGCATTCCTTGATGGTAACGAGGTCCCGCTGCGCGAAGTTACGGACCTTCGCTTGCGGGCCGACGCCCTGACGGCTGCCCTGGCGGCTCTCGATCGTCGCAAGGAGCCCGCGAAATTGGCGCGCCGAAGGGCCGAAGCGGCGGACTTCCGCCGGCAAGCCGAACAGAAGCGCTCCGAGTTGGCGGAACTGGAGTCGAAAACATCTCGATTGCTCGCCGAACTGAGCAGGCTTGAGGGCGTTTCGTTCACGGCTTCCATTCTGAGCAGTCAGCCTGTCGGGCTCTGGCTGGATGTCGGCTTCAAGCCGAGTGAGCGGGAATACTTGGCAGGGTATGAGTTGTCGCGAGATGTCGGCGGTAAATATGCCGCGCCGCGGAGCCGCACGCTTCGCACGGAAATCGAGGACTTGGAAGCGAAGGCCCTCGCTATCGAGCGGGAGATCAACCCACCAGAGCCGGAAGCACCGTCAGCCACGCCCGCGGCTCTTCCGCCTCAAGATACGCCATCCGCTCCCCGGCGCCGGGACGGCTGGTATTACGGGAATGAATAGCTCATATGGCAGCACCCCGGTTGCGGTGCACTTCGATCGCAGTCTGGTAATTGCGTGGGCGGGGCCGATGGCGGAGGACATTCTCTTTACGGGCCGCGATCCCGCTTTGCGGGCAGCGATTCACGAAGCAGGCCACGCGGTTGCAGGCTGGCGATTCCGCCACGGTATTGCCGACGTTGTGATTCGTTCAGACGGCTCCGGGGAAACGCTATTCGCGCCTATGGGAGCCCGCACAGGGGCGCTGTCGAGCCCGAGGGCATATCCCGCGATCCAGAGACCACTATCGGACGTGCGAAGGGCTGTGGCCGTCTCCCGCTTACTGCGAAGCAATCGGAGGGCGGCGCGGGAACTCTTACGAGTGCGAAGGTTTGAATCTCGAATCTTCGTGAATGAGTACGCGGACCCGATTCGGGCGGTCGCAGCCAAACTGGTGGAGACCGGGAAACTAACCGGAATCGAGACCGAATCCATCATTTTGGAAACTGTCAATGCGGCCCGGGTGCGACGATTCCGCGAACTCGGTCTATGAAGCAAAGCGCGGACCGTGGCGGGGTTCATCCTCTCCCCTCCCCACGGTCCGCGGGAACTGGCAAGAGATCGCGGCCCATGCTAGGGCCGCATTCAAGCCCGGCGGGCCGCCTGGTTCTCGCCGTTAACGGACTCCTTCCAGGCGGTGTTATGCGGGCGCCGGAGATTAGCCGGAGAGTTTTCCCGGCGCCCGGTTTTTGAATTCAAAACAGAAAGGTGTTTTCAACAATGCAAAACGGCACAGTTTTGAAGTATGTCCGACACCGCGGCTTCGGATTCATCGCCGCGGAGGATGGAAGTGAGTTGTTCTTCCACGTCAGCGAATTACCGGAACGTGACGACAGCGGAATTGTTCCGGGTACTCGGGTGCAGTTCGATATCACCGAAGGCAGAAAAGGGCCAGCGGCCGTCAACGTGACGGTGGCACTAGCGAGAGGAGAAAATCTATGGCAGCCAAAAGCCTGAAACCGGATGCCCCGACCTTCGCCGTGGAGGCGTCCGCCCTCGACCCCACGGTGGCAGAGGTTACGGGGTTGGCATTTAGCGATGCCGCGAATACGCACACGGTCAACTCTGGGACATTCACGTTCTACTACTGCGATCCGACAATGCCAACCACCACACTAGCGGCCAGCGTGGGCTTGGCGGCTACGTCGGTCACTTTGACAAGCGCTACGGGCATCTCAGCGGGCGACTACATTCAGGCGGGGCGGAATATCTTTCTTTGCGGTCCGCCGTCGGGGACGGTGATTCCGGTCACTCCAGCGCAACTCGGAAGCCTGGATGACACGGAAGCCTCGGGGACCAATCTCTATAAATTGACTCCGCGTGTGGCGACGGCCGCCATTCTGCTGGACTTTCCGACCTCCACAGACGTGCCGAATTGGAAATTACTGCTTCCACTTCCGAATATGCGGCTATCAGCCGTGGATGGAAAGGTTCACAACGTATACGGAGATTCCCCCGAATCCGATGTCTGCCTGACCAATAATACCGATCACGGGCTGCTGCTGACCGCTCCGGCTCCCGGCGCCACGACCGTCGCTACCTACTCTATCGTCAATGGCACGAGTACGCCAAGCCTCTCGGGGAATGGAACCACAGGAACGCCTTTCATCTTGACAGCGCAGCGTGAGGTGATTCAGGTTGTAGCAACGACGCAGGCGGTCTACCTGCAGATGCCGACGGCGGTTTCCTGCGAGGGTGTTTCCATCACAGTTAACCGGGCATCCGGCAGCAGATACTCTGTATGGCTGCGGAACAGATCGGGTGATGATATCGCTGGATCGACGGGTGACTACGAGATATCAACCGATGGCGCGATCACGGTAAGGGGGCTCTAATGGGACACTGGATTATCACCTCCATAGCTGGCACGCTAACCGCGCCATCGGCGCCGAACGCGCCCAACGTCACATTCGCATCTGCATCGGCCGTGTATCAGCTTTACGGCAACCGCTCCGACGTGGGCTTCCAGTACACGCTGAATCTCCCGACCACCGATGCCAACTATTCGCATCTGAAAGAGATTTACGTAACGGCGGCCGTTACCGGAAGAATGCCACCATCCTTCCCTCCGATCTATGCCGCATCCTTCAGCGGCTCGACGGTTACCGGCCAAAGCACGACATTTCCGCAGTCGGGCTCAGCCGAAACATGGACTCTCACGGCATGGGTTATCAACGATGACGGGATAGCGTCAGCGTCTCCCGCGACTATCACCGTAACGGTAAACGCCTTAGCTGTCACGTCTATATCGTCTCCCCGAGAGGTTCCGAATTCCCTGACGGTGGACCCGGTTACCCGATTGGTCTATACACTGATAGGCGGAACTCCCGGATTAGCCGGAGCGCAAGTACCACAGAACGTCACCTACTATCTGAGCGAGGATGGCGGAGCGAATTTCCTCTGGATTGGTTGGCAGTTGATTACGGCCTTCGGTCAAGAGATCCAGTTTAGGCGGGTGAAAATCGCTGAAGCCTGTAAATTAGCGATGGTGGCGGGCGCGGTCGGCGGCGATGCGACCAAAACCATTCCAGCGGCCTCACTACCAGCAGGAGCCGTGATTAGCGCCGTCTTCGCCGTGGGAGCGCTCGCTATCCCTACTCCTTCTCTGATTACCTCCCTGACGGTATCAAGTGGGGTATCTGGGTCTTTCCCGTATAACGCGATTACTCCGGATGGTCGGCAATATTACTCGATCCCCTCCGTTTCTTACGATGATACGCTTGCGGTAACCGATCCGAACTGCTTTTTTATCCGGATCACCGCACAGGATCTCGATTCAACTCATGCCACGATAGGCCCGGAACAACAGTTTGCGGGTACGTCGGTTCCCTGCAATCCGAGCCATTCCTATTCCTCCGGGCCGCTCATGGGAGATTACGGAACGGCGGGCGGCGGGTACACCCGAACCGGGAATCTGGCTTACGTGCGATTCAGGGTGTACGCCTGCAATCGAGTAGATCAAACCCCTACGGCATTCTCAAATTCCGCTTGCGCTATGCTGCAAACCTACGTCGGCAGCGGAGCCGGATATGTGGATGTGCTGGTAGCAAACGCCGGGGCGACTCCCTCGGGAGCGATTCCCGGATCGCGCGTTACGGGCGCGGTCGCCAATGCGACGACAGCCACGAGTGCAACCACGGCGACGAATGCCAGCTATGCCTCGAACGCAGGAACGGCGACGAACGCCACCAATGCCACGAACGCGAATTACGTACCGGGCTCTGGCGTGCAGGGCGCGATCACGGCAGGAACCGGCGCACTCACGACGATGTTTCAGGTGTTAAGCGGATCGACTCAGGTTTGCTGGATAGGTCAGAACGGCTCCAATTACGGCATCTGGGCGGCTAATGCGTGGTTCGGGGGGACCGGCCCAAGCAACCCGAAAATCTGGTTGGATTCGCTTGGAAATGCTCATTTCCTGGGATCAATTGAAAGCGCATCGACGATTGCGGCTCCCGTAATCACGGGCGGATCTATTAATGGAGCAACGCTCGCCCTTGCAGTTGGGGGAGCGACGGTCGCGATCAATTCCTTTGGGGCTGGCTCTCAGAACACCGGGGTGAAGGTCACGAATGACAGTGGATATTACGCGCTCATGACATCCGCGAATTTCTTTATCAACGACCAGTTCGGACACTCTTCGACGATCACGGGCGGTTCGGTCGGCAGTTACTCCGCCAGTATCGGAGCTGGGGGCATCTATACGAGCGGCACTTACACAGGAGGCAGCTTTCAGGGGATCGGGGTGTTCTGTCCTGCCTACGGGGTGAGTTGCTCCACATTGACGGGCGGCGCAGGCGGAATTTCCACATCGGGGAGTTTGTCTGTAACCGGGGCTATCACGGTCGGAGGGTATGTTGGCCTATCCGGCGCGAAGAACGTAGGTTTTCGACTGAACAGCACAGGTGAGTACATCCACCTATACGTCAACGGATCTGATGTCGGGGCGGCGGCGCTGGATTTCGGAAACGGCATTCTAACGAATATCGGGTGAGGAAAGAGGAGATATGAAGAACTTGAATCTCGATTGTGTGGTACGCGTAAAACTCCAGGGCATTCTCGGGGCCGCTCGTGGTTCGCTTGGGCGTCTGGTCGCGCTGCAAGAAATCTATCGGCAAGTGCGGTTCAGCGAGGATGAGCGCGCCCAGATGACAGAGACGGTTCAGGGCAACGGGATGTCTTTCTGGCAATGGCCGGAAGCGCCGGGCTGGGGAGCAAAGACGGTGCACATTGAGGACGCCCATGCGACGGTGCTCCTTGACGAACTGGATCAGTTTCAGGGATTTCAAATCGCGGATCTGGATTGGGTCGAATCGCTAAAGAAACAGCTCCGGGTAGGGAAAGCGGAACAGAGGTGAAATGGTTTCAGGGAGAGAGGGGCTCGGCTAATTTTGGATCGGTCGGGGTGATCGGTGAAGCCATGACCGCGCTAATTCTGGCCCGGGGAATCCTCAAGTATCAGCCCGTTCTGCCGGATGGGCCGGCGGCGCGGGAATGAGCCCATGCCGAGCGTTCACGGTTGGAACGAAGGCTGCCACCTGGCGCGCTTCATCGCCTGCCAATGTGACAAGTGCGGCCGATGGCCCGATCATGCCCACATTCCCATGCGGAAGCATGGCTGGTTTTGTGCGGAGTGCTGCCCGATGTGCAACGAGGATAAACAGCGGGCGGTAAAGGCGGCGCTGGCGCATCCGGCATCCTTATCACTCAGCGACCATCAGATTGCAAGACACGTAGGGGTAGACGTGAAGACGGTCGGGAACTGGCGCGACAAACTGACTATGGAAATTCCACAGTCAATCAAGCGGACCGGCTCCGATGGCCGCACCATCAACACCGCCAATATCGGCAAGCGCAAAGAGGACTTCGGTGGCGGGACACGGGTAGCGATGGATTCGCGGCGCCCCGTTTTCTGGAATGCCTGAAATGTACCGCTAAAGTAGGGGCATCGGAAGGGGTCGGGTAGGGTGTAGTGGCGGGAAGACCGGCAAAACGTAATAGAGGGGGAATGTTTCAGGGAGGGGAAGGGCGCCGATGAGAATGGCGACCTTCCCCGGACGGACGATTCGTACCTATCGCCCGTCGAACTTAATGGAAGGAGTTGGGCTAGTTTTCCTGCGGGTCGATGTCGAGGCAGTTGAGATATAGCGCTTCGACCGGCTTCAGAGCCCGTTCGTCAATCTCCTTGTCTGCCTTAGCGGTTAGGGCGCCCGGTTCGATAGTGGCTCCGGCGTTCAGGCGAAGATTGAGGCCAATGCAGCGTCGCCGTGCGTCGTCGTATAGGTTTAGAACTTTCTGAAGTTCGCCCTGGCGGATGACATCGCCGTTACCGGCTTCCGGGTGAATGGATTCGGCAACGGTCCCGGTTGCCGTGAGTGGAGCAGCCGTGAGGGCTGCAAGTATCGTTCTGCGCGTCAAGTTTTGCCTCCTGTTGAATTGGCTTGCGCTTAGACCAGCGCGAGTGCATCCGATGGATACTGCGCCATCAGATCGATATAGGATCGGATCTCTTCGGCGGGTGCGATGTCGAGGCCCGCAATGTCGGAAATCGGGCGCGTCCGGTTCCCTGTTTCCCCGTACCTCTCATGGACTGCAAGCGATTCGTACCCAAGGGTGCTGATGCCGAGTTCCCCATGCTCCAGGGTGGCTCCGGCTTCCGCCCGGCGGCGGATTTCGGAAACACCCCGCTCCAACTGCTGTTGAAGGCGAAGCATCGCCCTCAGTTCGTCTTGCCGGATAATGTCTGGCGCTTTCGGTTGCGAATGTGCGGCCAGTTTCGCCATTGCCGCCAACGGTGCGGCTCCGAGGGCCGCGAGAGTGTTCCTGCGCGTCATTGTTCGGTTCCTCCTGTGAAGTGCCCTATCAGTACAGGGCGAATTCGGCCGGGTCCGGATACTCGGCCAACAGTTTGGCGTCTTCGCCGATCTCCTTGGCGGTGTGGATCCGGAGACCGCCTAGCAGCCCGTGGTAATAGTGAGATCACTGCCCCAAAACATGTGACCTCTGGAATGTTCTGAGCGTCTATAGGACATGGCGATGGGAACCCGGCGGAAGCGTGAGCGGCAGCAGGATCTGTGGATCGCGACCAGCGATGTGGTCGAGACACCAGCGAATGCCTTCTACGACCGGCTGAATCAGATTCTGGATGGGCATAAGTTCGATGCCAAGGTGGAGCGGCTGTGCCGCAAGTTCTACAAGAACAGTCCCTATGGCCGGCCCAGTATGGCGCCGGGCGTGTACTTCCGATCTCTTCTGATCGGGTACTTCGAGGGTCTGGATTCGGAGCGCGGGATCGCCTGGCGGACGGCCGACTCGCTGTCTTTGCGGAAGTTCCTGGGCTACGCGCTGGATGAGGCAACCCCAGACCATTCCACGATTTCGCGCACGCGCCGTTCGTACTGGCTGGAGACGCATAAGGCGGTCTTCCGCTGGGTGCTGAAGATCCTGGGTGAAGAGGGATTGGCCAGTGGGCGGACGGTATCGATTGACGCCACAACCCTGGAAGCCAATGCGGCTCTGAAGAGCATCGTGCGGCGAGATAACGGGCAGAGCTACCACGACTACTTGAGAGAGTTGGCGAAGGCGGCGGGGATGGAGAACCCGACCAAGGAACAGCTGGCACGACTGGATCGGAAGCGGAAGAAGAAGGGCTCCAATCAGGAATGGATGAGCCCCAGCGATCCGGATGCGCGGATTACCAAGATGAAGGACGGTCGTACGCATCTGGCGCACAAAGCCGAGCACGCCGTGGATCTGACGACGGGAGCGCTGTTGGCGATAACGCTGCAACCGGCCGACCAAGGAGATACCACCACCATCCACCAGACACTGGAAGTGGCACAGGCCGCAGCACGCGAAGTCAATGCCCGGGGGGTGGAAGAGGTGGTAGCCGATAAGGGCTATCACAGCGGAGCGGTACTGCAGGAATTGCATCGACGGGAAGCCCGGAGTTACATACCCGAACCGGAGCGAGGACGGCGGAAGTGGCAGGGCGAGGGGAAGGCGGAAGAGCAGAAGCGGACGTATGAGAATCGGCGGCGTGTGCGAGCAGAACGCAACAAGCGATTACAGAAACTGCGCAGCGAACTGACCGAGAGGAGCTTCGCGCATCTGTACGAAACCGGCGGCATGAGGCGAGTTCATTTGCGCGGAAGGGACAACATCCTGAAGCGACTGCTGGTCCACGGAGTGGCGTTCAATCTTTCGCTGATCCTGCGGAAGACTCTGGGAGTGGGCAAGCCCAGGCGGTTACAGGGGCTTTGTTTCGAACTCCTTACGCAATTTACGCGCCTGTTTTTGTGGCTCTGGACGAAACTACCGATGGAGGAGAAACAATCAGGACCCTTTGCGTTGCAAAGTAGCCTATGCGACATCGACGCTCCACTCTCGTTCGGCGCAATTCAAGTGACGCGCCCTCATCTCGCCGCCTGAAAAAGACTGACTACTGCCACGGGCTCCTAGGCCCTCGCTGCAATTGCCTCCAATCGCCTCGTCATAATCGCTGTACGAGACGTTCGAGACGCCAAGGGCGCCCCGTTCCAGTTGGCTGCCAGCCTTCAATCGGCGATGAATGTCGACGGCCAGCGCTTCGGCCTGGTTCTCCAGGTCGATAACCTGCTGAAGCTCGCTTTGCCGCACGATGTTAGGCTGCGGGGTGGCCTTCAGTGTGCCGGCAATCGCGGCGCCAGTGGCGGCCATAATCCCGGTGAATGCGTTTCTGCGCGTCATGCTGTCAAGTCCCTTTCTGAACCCGCTTGCTTTCGTTCTGTATCGGGTTCACAATGACAATAAGCTAATCACGGCGATTAGTGCAAGAGAAAAAGCTAAAGACGGCGTTAAGCTGTTGATATGGCGAAGAAAAAAGTTCCCGCGGCCGTATCCGAGTACTTCCAAAAACTCGGCAAGAAGTACGGATCGACTGCGGGCAAGATCGGCGGCAAGCGCTCACTGGAGACTATGACCCCAGAGGAACGGACGGCCCGGGCGAAGAAGGCCGCGGCGAAGTCGGCGGAAGTGCGGAAGAAGAAGGCGAAGAAACGATAGGTAGCGTTTTCCCAAGCCCTTAAAAAAGGCGGCGAAGAAACGGAAGGCATAAACGAATGCTGAGTCTATGGCGGCGACACCTGGCGGACTGTGCGCCCGGCAAGAAGAAGGGCAGGGCGTGCACGGGCTGTTCCTGCCCGATCTGGTACGACGGTGAGATTGATGGAAAGCGCGTGCGGAAGAGCCTGGACACGCGCGATTGGCAGCGGGCAGTACGGAAGCTCGCGGCGATCGAGAACCCCGATTACGGCCTCCGGGAGTGCGTACAGCCGGGGTGCACCGAGTTGGTTGAGTGCGGGCGGTGCACTCGGCACACGCGCGAAATTTCCCGCGCGGTAACGGCCTACCACGATGCGCACCAGGATGTTTCCGAGGGAACGCGGAGGAACCGGCGGCGAGTGCTCCGGGTTTTCGAGGATTACTTGACGGCCCGGGGCATCAAGACCGTGGATCAGATTGAACTGGATCACCTGACCTCATTCCGGGGCGTGCGGACGATCAGCGCACGGACCTGGACGAAGGAACTGGAAATCTTGCGCCACTTCTTCCGGTTCTGTGTCGATAACGAATGGACGATCCGCAATTGGGCGGAAAAGGTCCCGATGCCGAAGAACCTGAAACCGGCCGCGCGTGAACCTTACGAGCCCAACGAGGTGGCAAAGATCATCGCGGCATGCGATACGATCGGCCGCGGGCCGTATGAGCGGCTGCGGGCTCGCGCGGCAGTGCTTCTACTCCGATACACGGCGCTCCGCATCTCTGACGTGGCCACGCTGGAACGGAACCGGGTTCGAGGCGGGGAGATTTTCGTCCGGACCACCAAGAACGGCAAGGCGGTGAGGTTGCCCGTGCATGCTGATTTGCAGGCTGCCCTTGACGTTCTACCACTTCCGCGCGGCGCCAAGGGCCTGGAGTGCCCCTACTTTTTCTGGAGCGGCAATGGATCGCGCCTGGCGGCCATCCGCGATCTAACCAGAACCATCAATACCGCATTCAAAGCATCCGGCGTATCCGGCGCCTGTTCGCATCGGTTCCGGCATACCCTCGCGACCGAGGTTCTGGAGATGGGCGGCACAATCGAAGAAGCGGCCGACATCCTGGGAGATTCCGAAACCATTATTCGCAAGCATTACGCGAAGTGGAGCGCGGGCCGGCAGGTGCGCATCTCTGGACTTTTGGCACGTATATGGCACGCGAAAAAACCAGGGGCGGAAGTCCTTAAAAATGAATGGGATGGAATGGTGGACGAGATGGGATTCGAACCCACGACCCCGGCGTTGCGAACGCCGTGCTCTCCCAGCTGAGCTACTCGCCCCCACGGAGCTTAACGGTAGTATCAATATAACAGATTGCGACTGCCGCGAACCACGGTCCGGACGGCGCCGGTCAGCCCCTCTTCCCGTCCGTACCGTCTCCGGTCCGGCGGCTTTCCCAATATCGCTTCATTCTCGCCGAAACTTCCTGGCGCTCCTTCGAACTCATGGATTTGCGCCCTCGCCTCTTGGTAGCCTTCGGCAAGGCCGGGACGGCACCCGCCGTCCGCTGTAGTTCCTCCAACGAGGCGATCACTCGTTCGAGCTTTTCTTTTTCGGCGTATAGCTCCTGTATCGCTTTATATAGGTCCATCGGTTTGGCGTAAAACGAGCCCTTCGTGCAGAGATGGCGCGGAAGACTGATGTTACACTGTTCAGCCGATTTATTTCTATAGCGAATGCCGTCTAATGCATTAGGAACGGCCAATTTGGTACCACTTTATAGCCATAACGCGTAATAGCAAGGTATATTACCAGCGCTAGTAGAAGTAGTACGGTGGTCAGGATGCCGATGACCTTACGCCACGGGAATTTCTTGCCTTCCCTGTGCAATACCAGCAGGTAGGAGGCGAAAACTCCGACGTAAAAGAGCAGGCACATCGGTGTCGCAAACAACATCAGGTTGAATACGTCCGGTGTGGGAGTAATGATCGCCGCGGCGATGAAGATTCCCAGAATCGCGTAGCGGCTGTGCTTCAGCAGGAAAGCGGGGCTGAGTATCCTCAATAGGGTCAAAAAGAAAATCAGGACTGGTAATTCAAATACCAGCCCGACCCCCAGAACCACGTTGACGAAGAGGTCGAAGTACTCGCTGATTGAGACCATCGGACGGACGTAATTCCCCTGCCCGATGCTCAGTAAGAATGTCAGGGCGAAACGGAATACCACGAAATAGGCGAACACTCCGCCCAGAATAAACAGTCCCGCCGCGGTTAGAATAAACGGCGCCGCCCACCTGCGCTCACGCCGGTACAAGCCCGGCGAGATAAACGCCCAAACCTGGTACAGGATCCACGGCGATGAGAGAAAGATGGCCACCAGGATCGGCAGCTTGAACCAGATCACGTTGAACGATTCCAACGGCGTGACCGCCACCAGGGTAGGCTCGTAATGGAGGGTCTTCAGCGCCTCCACCGCGGGCCGGGACACGAAAGTCCAGAGCGGGTTGCAGAACGTCAGGCTGAGCACCGCCGCCACTCCGACGCCCGCGATCGCCTTCAGGATGCGCGAACGCAGTTCCTCCAGGTGCTCCATGAAGGACATGCGGAGCATGCCGTCATCCTCTTCATCCTCCCCTCCAGGGGGCGGGGGAGGAGACGGCGGAACCTTCGAACCGCCCAGGCGTCGGCGTATCTTGGCCAGGGCGGTTTCCGCGCCGTAGGACCCGGACAAACTACCGGCTGTGGGAGCGCCCGCTCCCTGGTTCTCTTCGGAGATGCTCATGCACTATGCTTTTTTTTCAGTCGTTTCGGAAGTGTGATCGCTGTGGCCGTTGGCGGACGGAGCCGGAGTTTCTTCCGTTCCGTTGACCGCTGTCGGTTCAGTCCCGTGAGCGATCGTGCCCTCCGGGTGTACGGCTGATGGTGATTCAGCGCCCTCAGGTGCGGATGCGCTTGTAGTGGATGGGGTGGAAGCAGTGGAATCGTAGGTTTCTGACCCGTATGCACCGTCGTAGTTGGTCTCATACGAGGAGTAATCGTAATTGTGCGTGTCGTACTGATACTGGTTCGTGATTTCCTTCAGCGATTCCTTCTCTTGCTCCAGGCTTTTCATTTCGCGGTCGAACGTGGCTTTGAGTTCGTTCGACGCGCGGCGGAATTCGGTGATCGCCTTCCCTAGCGTCCGTCCTATTTCGGGTAACTTCTTCGGACCGAAAAGGAGCAGCGCCAGGAGAAAGATAAAGACCGTCTCCTGCCAGCCCAGCGGACCCATGGTTTCTTCCTCCCGTGTGGTGTTCTACCCCATCATAGCACGTGGACTTTCGCACGCCCGGAGGGTCTGAGGCATGATGAAGGCATGCCTGCCGACTGTCTCTTCTGCCGGATCGCATCGGGCGAAGTAGCGGCTCCCCTGGTCTTCGAAGACGCGGATTCGCTCGCCTTCCTCGACCATCGCCCGCTCTTCCCCGGGCATTGTCTGCTCATTCCACGGCAGCACTACCCCACCCTCATGGATTGTCCGCCCGAAACTCTGGGCCCTCTCTTCGGTAACGCCCGGCGGCTGTGCCGGGCGATGGAAGATGCGCTCCAGGCTGCCGGCTCATTCGTGGCGGTGAATAACCGGGTGAGCCAGAGCGTTCCCCACCTGCATGTCCATGTAGTACCACGCCGTCCCAAGGATGGCCTGCGCGGCTTCTTCTGGCCGCGTGGGAAATATCGCGATGCCGCCGAGATGGAATCCGTGCGCGCCGCCCTGCACGCCTGCCTGGTAGGGTAGGCCTCCCGGCCTGCCCAAATCTCGCGGAGCGCAATTTCGGTGCGTGGGCATGCGCGGAGGGCCGCCGTGGGCATGCGCGGAGGCCTGCCCTACAGCGTCTCTTTGAGTATCTTTTCTCTCTGCTCCGCGCGAAACTGCCGCAGCTTCTCCCGCAGTTCGGGTTTCGACCCGGCCAGAATCGCCACCGCCAGCAGGGCCGCGTTTCTGGCTCCCGGCGCGCCGATCGCCAGCGTGCCGACGGGAATCCCCGCCGGCATCTGCACAGTCGAGAGCAGCGAATCCATACCCTTGAGCGACGCGCTCTCCATCGGCACACCCAGCACCGGCAGCACCGTGTGCGCCGCGCAGACGCCCGCCAGGTGCGCCGCCCCCCCGGCCGCCGCGATGATCACTTCGATGCCGCGCGGCTCCGCCTGGGCGACGTATTCCGCCGTCTCGACCGGAGTGCGGTGCGCCGAAAGCACGCGGCACTCGTGCGCCACACCGAACTTTGCGAGCAACTCCGCGGACTGGCGCATCACTTCCCAGTCCGATTTGCTGCCCATCAGAATCGCCACCAGCGGTTTGGTCGTCGCCATGGATTATTGCCCTTGCGCCAGGGTGAAGCCGCTCTGGCCGTTGAAGGCGCGCAGCGTCTGCGTGACCGCGATGTCGATCCCGGCGCCCGCAATGCGCTTCTGAATTTCGATGAGCTCGTCCATCGAAGCCGTGCCTTCCGCCATAAACCGGCAGCGGAAGCTATCCGTGCAGAAGGTCTCCGCCCGTCCCGCCGGCCACACTTTCACGCCGCGGTTGTCGATCATCTGCAGCTTGGTTCCCGGCCCGGTGAATTTCTCCATCACCGCCGCCAGTTCGTTGGGGTTCCGCGACGGCCAGTAGACGAACACGTCCAGCCCCTTCAATTCCATGGCAGTCGTCTTCCCCGACGCCTGGTATGCCGGGGTGGATGCTGTGCCTGCCGGACGATGCGCGTACGTCACCGGCTTCAGCCGGTTGGGCTTCTGGCCCAGCCGCGCGATCACCGCGCACGCGAATTCCTTGGTCCCGACCTTCTGCGAGCTGACCCCGTCGGTGAAAATGTCGTACGTGTGAACGCCGTCCTCGATGGTCCGCAGCCATGCGTTGTGCACGCGCTCGGCCACTTCCGGCTGGTCGATGTGCACCAGCATCAACACCGCTCCGAGCAGCAGCCCCGACGGGTTCGCCAGGTTCTGCCCGGCGCGCCGCGGCGCCGACCCGTGGATCGCCTCGAACATCGCGCAATGCTCCCCGATGTTCGCCGACCCGGCCAGCCCCACCGATCCGGCAATCTGCGCCGCCACGTCCGACAGAATATCGCCGTACAGGTTCGGCATCACGATTACGTCGAAGGCTTCCGGCGTGTCGGCCATCTTGGCCGCTCCGATATCCACGATCCATACTTCTTTCTGGATCTCCGGATACTCGGCCCCGATCTCTTCGAATACCTTATGGAACAGGCCGTCGGTCATCTTCATGATGTTGTCCTTCATGAAGCAGGTGACCTTCTTGCGGTTGTGCAGCTTGGCGTATTCGAACGCATAGCGCACGATCTTCTCGCTGCCCGGCCGCGAAATCAGCTTGATGCACGACATCACTTCGGGCGTCAGCTGATATTCGATTCCGGCGTACAGGTCTTCCTCGTTCTCGCGCACGATCACCACATCCATGCCGGGGTGCTTGGTGTCGACAAACGGATGGTACGACACGCACGGCCGAACGTTGGCGTACTGTCCGAGCGTCTTGCGGGTAGTGACGTTGAGGCTTTTGTAGCCGCCGCCCTGGGGTGTGGTGATCGGCGCCTTCAGGAACACCTGCGTGCGGAGCAGCGACTCCCACGCGCTCGGATCGATGCCGGTCGAGTTGCCGCGCAGATAGACCTTTTCGCCGATCTCAATGGTCTCGATCTCGAGAGCCGCGCCGGCCGCTTCCAATATCTGGAGCGTGGCGTTCATGATTTCCGGGCCGATTCCGTCGCCATAGGCGACTGTGATTGGGGTTTTGACTGCCATAGCGGAACACTTAGGATATTGGAATGCACAACACCGCGCAACCCCTCGGGTGCGGTGTTTCCCTACGACGCTTCCTGAACTACGCCGGGCGGAGCCTGCCGGACTAAAATAAAAGGAACCCTCCGATGCCGACCGCCCAAGTCCGCAAGCCGCATCTCGCCGCGGGCAACTTCGCTTTTGCCCGCTACGCCTGGGCCGTTCTGGCCTATAACATCGCCGTCGTGCTGTGGGGCGCCTTTGTGCGCGCCAGCGATTCCGGCGCCGGCTGCGGCGACCATTGGCCGTTGTGCCAGGGACAAATCGCGCCGCACTCCCCCACCGTCGCGACCGTGATCGAATTCACCCACCGGGTCTCGAGCGGCATAGACCTGCTTCTGGTCGCGGCGCTCCTGGTGTGGGCGCTTCGCGCTTTTCCCAAACATCACCCCGCGCGCCTCGGAGCGGTACTTTCAGCGGTGTTCCTGATGACCGAAGCCCTCATCGGCGCCGCCCTGGTGCTGCTGGAGCACGTCGCGAAAAACGCTTCTCCCAACCGTGCGTACTCGCTCTCGACGCACCTGGTCAATACCCTGACGCTGCTCGCATGCCTCACGCTGACAGCTTGGTGGGGCGCGGGCAAGCCGCGCCTGCGCCTGGAGGGCAGGGCAGCCCGCATGGCCGCAATCAGTGTCGCGGCGGTGGTGGTGCTGGGCGTGAGCGGCGCCATTGCCGCGTTGGGTGACACACTTTTTCCCGCGTCGTCTTTGGCCGCGGGTCTGGCGCAGGATTTCAGTCCGGCCTCGAATATCTTTATCCGGCTGCGCTGGCTGCATCCGGCGCTCGCGCTGCTGGGCGGCGGGTGGTTGCTTTACTTCGGGCTGAACGCGCTGTGCTCCACCGGGACCCGCCGACCGGCCCTGCTGCTCACTGGTTTTCTGGCCGCGCAACTTCTGGCGGGAGCCGTCAACCTGGTGTTGCTGGCCCCGGTGTGGATGCAGATCGTGCACCTCCTGCTGGCCGACCTGCTGTGGATTTCCCTGGTGTTGCTGTGCGCTTCGATGCTCTCTGAGCCGCACGCCGCCTAAACTTTTCAGCTCCCGCGGCCGATGTGTATTCCTATGCGATGGGCCCTGGTTCTTCTTGCCTCGAGTATGCTGGCCCAGACCCCCACGCCGCCGCCACCCGTAGCCAAGCCCCCGGAGGTTCCCGCCAAATCCCCCGCCGAGCTGCAGCGCGAATCCATCGCTAAGCAGAAGGATGCCATTCACTTGCAGGCGAAGGCGGCGGGTGCCTGGCTGGTTCCCGGCGGCCAACCGCCGCAGCCGCCCTGTGACCCCATCGACGACTCCGTGGTGAGCCCGATCATCGATTCCGCCGCCAAGGCGCAACAATTGGAGCCCACCCTGGTCCGCGCCGTCATCGCGCAGGAATCGGCCTTCCGGCCGTGCGCCATATCCTTCAAAGGAGCCGAGGGCCTGATGCAACTCATGCCCGATACGGCCCAACAACTCTCGGTCGACGACCCCTTCGATCCGAAACAGAACATCGAAGGCGGCACCAAGTACCTGAAGCAATTGATCGATAAATACAAGGGCGACCTCGAACAGGCCCTCGGAGCTTATAATGCTGGTCCGGCGACCGTGGACCAGGCGGGGGGCAAGGTGCCCGATATCCCGGAAACGCGTGATTACGTCAAGGCCATTCTCGACAAAGTGCAGCCTAAACGTACTGACCCGCCGAGTATCCTGATGCCCAAGCCCATTGAAAATTGAAGCCGCCCAGGTGGCCGGTCACATCCACCACCTCGCCGATAAAGTACAGACCCGGCACCCGGCGCGCCTCGAAGGTCTGGGACGACAGTTCCGCAGTATCCACTCCACCCGCCGTAACCTCCGCTTTTTCATAGCCTTCCGTACCCGCAGGGTGGAGGCTCCAGCGATGAAAGCTTTCCGAGATGGCCTCGATTTCGCGGTCCGAAAGCGTCACCGCGGGTTTGGAGCGGGCGTGCAATTCGAACCACCGGTCGGCCAGCCGCTTGGGCAGAAATCGGCTCACAATCGTGCGCGCTTCGGCGCGGTCCCGTGCCAGCCGGCGATCTCGCAGTAAAGCCGCCAGGTCCACCCCTGGCAGAAGATCGATTACCACGAGTTTCCCCGGTTCCCAGTAGGAGGACGCCTGCAGGATCGCCGGTCCGCTCAGACCCCGGTGTGTGAACAGCAGTTTTTCCCGGAAGGCCGCGCCGGCGGTCTCGGCGGTGACGAGGGCGGCCACCCCCGCCAGCCCCTCCCACTTTTCGCGGTCTGCCCGGCTGAAGGTGAGGGGCACCAGCGCCGGCCGGCAAGGAATCACGTTCAGCCCGAACTGCCGCGCCAACTGATATCCGAAAGGCGTCGCCCCCAGTTTGGGAATCGAGAGCCCGCCGGTGGCTATCACCAGCGATCGGCTTTCCACCATCCCCCCAGCCGTGCGGATCTCGAAGTGCGAGTTGCGGGTGACGCGGCCCACCTCCGAGCCGGTCTCGATGCGCACCCCGGCCACCGCGCACTCCCGCTCCAGCATGTCCAGAATATCGCTGGCCGACCGGTCGCAGAACAGTTGCCCCAGCGTCTTCTCGTGGTACGGAATGGCATGGCGCTCGATCATGCGGAGAAAATCTTCCGGCCGGTAGCGAGCCAGCGCCGATTTGGCGAAATGCGGGTTCACCGAGAGGAAATTCTCGGCCCGGGTCTGCAGGTTGGTAAAGTTACATCGGCCACCTCCGGAAATCAGCACCTTGCGTCCGATTCGCGGGCTGTGTTCCAGCACCACGACGCTGCGTCCGCGTTTGCCCGCCTCTATGGCGCACATCAGCCCGGCCGCACCGCCGCCGAGAATCACCACATCCCGCGAAGATGCCATACCCCCTATTCTGGCAGCGGCGACATTGGTATGCTTGCGAAAGAAACGGGGGCCTTGGATGAGCAGAAAGGTCTTGATCGTCACCGGCGATGGCGGCGACAGTTACGAAGTGCTGTATGCCTATCAGCGCTTCCTCGAGGCGCGCTGGGAGCCGGTCGTGGCCGCGCCGGCGCGACGCAGGCTCCACCTGGTGCTGCACGATTCCGAGCCCGGTTGGGAAACCTACATCGAACGGCCAGGCACTTCAATCGAGGCCGACGTGGCCATCACGGCGGTCGCGGCCCGCGATTTCGCCGCATTGGTAGTCTTGGGGGGCAGGGCGCCCGAGTACCTGCGAAACGATGCCAGCGTGCTTTCCCTGGCCTGCGAGTTCGCCGACCAGGATAAGTGCATCTGCGCCATCGGCCACGGAATCCAGATCCTGACCGCCGCCGGACTCACCGTCGGGCGCACGCTCACCTCCCACCCCCATGTGCGGATCGAAGTCGAGCGCAGCGGCGGCACGTGGGTGAACAAGCCGGCCGTGCGGGACCGGAAGCTGGTCACCGGGCAGAGCTGGAAATCCCATCCCGAGTTTTACCGGGAAGTGCTGGCCTGCCTGCCGGCTTCCTGAAAATCGGCGGCGCTACCGCGAGCAGCAGATCTGGCTGGAGACCAGCGAAGCGGGCGTGAGGTTGCCCTTCTGCGCGAAGTAATTCAACTCGCCCATCCGGCGGTAGAAGTCCCCGGCGATTCCGGCGGCCATGGGGCCGATCGCCGGCCGCCCTCCGGTCAGCAATACCACCACCACCAGTTTGCGTTGTCCGACATCGTTGAATGAGCCGAACCAGCCCAGGTGCGTGTGGTCGTAGCTGCACGTGCCCGTCTTGCCGGCGATAGGGCCGTCGTCCCGCGCGCGGTGCGCCGTGCCGGATTCCACCGCGGCTCGCATCCCCGGCTTGACCTCGGGAATGAGGTTTGAGATATCCAGGTGGCGCTTCACCTGCGGAACAAACGCGCGAACCTCGGCCTGGGTACGGGGATATTGCAGGTAATAGAGAGTGCCGCCGTTGGCAATGGCGCTCATCAGGGCAGCCAGCTGCAGCGGCGTTTGAGAAATCTCCTCGCCGAAACTGGTGAGCATCCCTACGCCGCCGTTTTGCGGTGGCGCGACTGGAAAATGGCCCGGCTGTTCATTCTCGATGTGCAGCCCGGCCTTCTCGCCGTAGCCGAACAAGTGTGCATAGTAGCTCACCTTCGCGAAGCCCAGCCTCTGGCCGAGTGTGGCGAAATACAGGTTGATGGAATGCGCCAGCGCATACGTGAGATTGATCCGCAATCCGCTCACCCGGAACTTCGTCGCCGGGTTGATGAGGCCCTCGCTCAGCCCCGCCAGCGCCACCGCGACCTTGATCGTGGAGCACGGCTGGAACCCGCTGCTCAACGCGAGCTTCTGGTTTACCATCGTCAGGATCCGGCCGCTGTTCGGATCGACCACCACCACGGTTCCGTTATAAGGCCCCAGGGCTTCGACGGCGGCGCGGCGCACCGTGAGGTCTTCACCATCTACGCTGTCGCCGGCGGTGGAATCGGCAAAAGTCGGTTCCGTCCAGGGCCCGCCCCGGATGATCGGCGCGGTCGGGGTGCCCACCGCGCTCGTACGGACCATTGCGGTGCGCACATACGTATGCCGGGAAGCTCTTCCTCTGTGCCTCACCGAAGTCTTGTGAACTGCCTTGCGGACCCTGCGCTTTTTGGCCAAAGCACCGGGGCACAAACTGCTGATCAGCACGCAAACGAGTGCCCAGCGGAACATGGAGGACATGGACGACCTGTTCATACACACAACCACAGCGGTTTCTTACGCGGGGGGAGCTTGCGCCAAAGCAACTGTCAGCCCGGCCGGAGCAACCGGAACTATGCTCATTGTCACTAGCCCGCAGGGGCTCCGTCAAGATAATTTTCTTTCATTTTAGCGCCGGTCGCCGTTGCGAGGTTCACGAAGGTCCGAAAGTCGAAACTACTCGGTCGCTGTACTAAGCTGGGAATTGTTGCTTGAAGCCCTTCAAAACGAAATCGTGGATTGCGCCCGCTGCCCCAGGCTGCGCGAACACTGCTCTCAAATTGCGGCGGTGAAGCGGCGCGCCTATCGCGACCAGACTTACTGGGGCCGGCCGGTGCCGGGCTTCGGAGACCCCCTCGCAAGCGTCTTGATCGTGGGGCTGGCTCCGGGAGCGCACGGGTCCAATCGCACCGGCCGGATGTTCACGGGCGACCGCTCGGGCGACATTCTCTATCGCGTGCTGTACAAGACCGGCTTCGCCACAGAGCCGCGGAGTATCTCTCGGGACGACGGACTGGAACTGCGCGGCCTCTACATCACCGCGGCTGCGCATTGCGCGCCTCCCGGCAACAAGCCTGCGCCCGGAGAGATCCGCAACTGCCGCCCCTTCCTCCACCGCGAACTCGACCTTCTGACGGAAGTCAAAGTGGTGGTCGCGTTAGGCAAGGTCGCCTTCGACAGCTACCTCGATGTGCTGAAGGAGCGCGGCGTGATCCGCACCCGGGCGCGGTTCGTCTTCGGACACAACCGCCGCTTCACGGTGGCTCCGGGCCATCCCGTGTTGATCAGCTCGTATCATCCGAGTCAGCAGAATACATCGACGGGTAAACTGACGGAGAAGATGCTGGTGGAGGTGTTCCGGAAGGCTCGTAAGTGGGCCGCGGCAGTCGGTTCAGACCGGGCGCCGGACGGTACGGAGCCGTAAAGCGCACGGAGGCGCCGAGCAGCAGGAGTGCGGCTGTGCACAGGATGCTGCCCTCGGGGCCCGCCGTTCCTCCGGAAATCCACGACGGCCCGGAGGGCGATGCCGACAGAAAATGGTGCCGCACCAGGGCGCCGCTGTCGGCCGTGCCATAGAAGAAACTCTCCGCCCAGTCCCAGCTCATGTGCGCGCCGAAGGCCCACCAGAGAGACCCGCTCCAGCGCACGCTGTACGCGAAGACCAGTCCGGCAAGCACCGCATTGAAGATCCCCAGGTACTGCTCTCCCCCGTTGCCCAGGTGCCCCAGGCCGAACAGCAGCGCCACGATGACCGCGGCCGGCCGGAAACCGATGCTCTCCGCCAGGACGAACATGGGGTAGCCGCGCGAGATTGTTTCTTCGCTCCAGCCTACCAGGGCGAAGACCGCGATCCAGTAAAGCGCCCACGGGACGGCGGCCGTTCCGGAAAGCGCGGCGCCGCCGAAGCGGCAAACGCCGGTCAGGGTGAGGAGCCCGATCAGCAGCGATAGCGCGGCGAAACCGGCCCCCGCGCCAGCAGCGAAATTGCGGGCTCCCCGGTCCGACGACAGGCCGTAAGCCGTAAACGGACGCCGGTCGATCCTGGTCATCACCAGGGTGGCTCCCGCCGCGGCCAGCGCCTGCATCAGTTCGGAGGGAAGAAAATGAAGATCGAAATTCCCGACGCGTGGGCTCAGGGTTCCCAGCACCACCACCAGCGCGAAGACCACCAGGAAAAAGATCAGGACTCGCCAGCCGGACCTCAACCCCCAAGGTCCCAGAAAGATCCGGACTGCCAGTGGCCGTGGGTGCAACCTTCAGCGTAGCAAAGTAGGGTAGGCCTCCTGGCCTGCCCAAGCGGCTCAGCGCGGAAACCGTTCCCGCACCAGAGCCAGTGCCTCCCCGGCCGTCTGAATCCGCCCTTCCAGCTGCGCCTCTTCCACTGCCGATAGGATTTCGGAAAAGCGCGGCCCGGGCTCGTAGCCGGCGGCGATCAGGTCGGCGCCGCTCAGAAGCCGTTCGGGATGCAGTTCCTCTTCGGTAAATTCGGCCAGCTTGCGGTGGATCAGCTCCCAGGTCTCCAGGCGGCGATTGCTCGAAAGCACGTCCAGGCGGTGCAGTTCCAGGTGCTCGTGAAAATCCGGCATCCGCAGAAACTTCTTGAGCGTGCTCTCTTTCATGTGGCCGACGTCTTTGAAGCGCATGTGGTTGGCCACCAGCGCTTCCACCTGTTCGGCCTCATCCCGGGAAAAGCGGAGCCGGGTCATGATCGCGCGCGTGAGGCGGACGCCTTCTTCCACGTGGCCGTCGAAGCGGATGCGTTCCGCCACGCGGAACGTGCCGGGCTTGCCGACGTCGTGCAGCAGCGCGCCCAGTGCGAGCGTAGGGGTCGGCTCCCTAAGCTGCTCCAGCAGCATCATCGTGTGGGTCCACACGTCCCCTTCCGGATGATATTCCGGCGGTTGCTCCACACCCTTCATAGCCGTGATCTCCGGCAGAACGTCGGCCAGGATGCCGGCCGAATCCAGCAGCTCGAAGCCGCGCCGGGCGCCGCCTTCGGTGAGGATGCGGACCAGTTCGTCGCGCACCCGCTCGGCCGAAACCCGCTGCACATCGGAGTGTCGCGCGCGGATGGCCTCGAAGGTCGCCGGATCGATGGTGAAATCGAGGCGGGCGGCGAAGCGCACGGCGCGCAGCATTCGCAGGTGGTCTTCGCGGAACCGCTCCTCTGGGTTGCCGATCGCGCGGATCAAACGGCGATCCAGATCCCTTCGGCCCTCCACGTAATCCAGGATCTGGCCGCCTTCGGGGTCCATCATCAGCCCGTTGATCGTGAAATCGCGCCGCAGCACATCCTGGCGCGGATCGCGTTCGAAGTGGACCAGCGAGGGACGGCGCCCGTCGGCGTAATCGTGATCGCTGCGGAAGGTGGCGACTTCCACTTGCGAAAACACGTCCCGGACCAGCACCACTCCGAAGTGTGCGCCCACCCGCCCGGAGCGCGGAAACAAATCCATAATGCGGTCCGGCCGGGCGTCGGTGGCGATGTCGTAATCCTCCGGCTTGTGCCTCAGAAGAAGGTCCCGGACGCAGCCCCCGACCAGATAGGCCTGGTGTCCGGCGCGATGCAGCCGGTCGACCACGGCGTGCGCCAGCGCTTCGGAATCCATTCCCTATGTTAATATGAAGGCGCCGAACTCCACCTGGAGACGGGGGAACCAATTTCTGGGGCGCAGTCCGCAAGGACGGAGTACTTTCAAGCTCTAGCCCGTCAGCTAACCTCGCAGGCGCATTTGAAAGTCACCGCATGGTGATCGAGGAGATATTTCCGTGACAGTCGGGCAACGGCCGGCAACGGTCAAGGTGGTAGTCGCTACCACCGTAATGCTGACGTTCATCTCGTTCTGGCGCGCGGCCGCCATCGTGTTGAGTGATCTGGCCTCTTCGGCGTACTACGTCGGCGGTATTGCCGAGCAAGCCATCGGCAAGTCGGCACCCTGGTTCATCCTGGCGATCATGTTGTTCTCGTACGCCGTGCGCGCCATCTACATCGAAAGCTGTTCCATGTTCGTGCGCGGCGGCGTGTACCGCGTGGTGCACGAAGCCATGGGCGGCACGCTGGCGAAGTTTTCGGTGTCGGCGCTGATGTTCGACTACGTTCTGACCGGGCCCATCAGCGGCGTCAGCGCCGGCCTGTACCTGGGCGGCCTCATCAACGATGTGGGAGTGCGCCTGCACATTGCGGAGTTGCGGGTGAATCCGGGGTATTTCGCGGCGTGTTTCGCCGCCGTGGTGACGCTCTACTTCTGGCGCAAGAACATCATCGGGATCCATGAATCGAGCGAAAAGGCCCTGCGCATCATGCAGGTCACTACCGTGATGGTGGTGGTCCTGATCGTCTGGTGCCTGGCGACGATCTGGAAGCACGGCTATAATCCCGTGCCGCTGCCGGTGCCCGCCAACCTGAAGTTCAGCTCCGACGCGCTCGGCTGGTTGAAGGGTACGGTGGCGCCCTCGATCACCGCCATCGCCATCCTCATCGGCCTCGGCCATTCGCTGCTCGCGATGAGCGGCGAGGAGAGCCTGGCTCAGGTCAACCGCGAAATCGCCCACCCCAAATTGAAGAACCTGGAACGCGCGGGCCTGGTGATCTTCATCTACAGCATGATGTTCACCTCGCTGGTCTCGTTCTTCGCGGTCATGATCATCCCCGATTCGGTGCGCGGCGGCTTCCTCGATAACCTGATCGGCGGCCTCTCGATGTACCTAATCGGCCCGGTCTCCCTGCGGCTGCTGTTCCACGGCTTCGTCGTGCTGGTGGGGACGCTCATCCTGTCGGGTGCCGTGAACACCGCCATCATCGGGTCGAACGGCGTCCTCAACCGCGTAGCCGAAGACGGCGTGCTGCCCTCCTGGTTCCGCCAGCCTCACTTCAAATACGGAACCACCTCGCGGCTCATCAACCTGATTGTCGGCCTGCAGTTGTTGACGATTGCGGTCAGCCGCGGCGATGTTGGAATGCTGGGCGAAGCCTATGCCTTCGGAGTGGTGTGGAGCTTCGCGATGAAGGCCCTCTCGGTGCTGGTGCTGCGCTACAAGAAGCCGGAAGGTCGGGAATGGAAGGTGCCCCTCAATTTCCACATCGGCAAGACCGAGATTCCCATCGGCTTGATGATGGTGACGGTGTCGCTGTTCGCCCTGGCGATTATCAACGTCTTCACGAAGAAGGTGGCCACCATTTCGGGCGTGACCTTCACCATTGCCTTCTTCATCATCTTCGAGCTCTCGGACCGCTACAACCGGAAGCACCGGCACGGGCACGCGGGGGAAATGGAGAAGTTCCGCCTCGACGCTCACGACGAGGTCTCCGCCGGAGCGGTGAACGTCCGTCCCGGCAACGTGCTGGTGGCGGTACGGAATCCGAACCGGCTGCAGCACCTGGCGCGGATCCTCCGCAAGACGGACACGCGCAAGATGGACATCGTGGTGCTTTCGGTCCGGAAGGTCACCCCGGCCGGCTCCGGCGAACACGCGCTCGATGAGGGGCAGATCTTCTCCGAAGACGAAACCACCGTTTTCACGCGCGTGGTAGCGCTGGCCGAAAAGGCCGGCAAGCACGTGGAGTTGATGGTGGTTCCCGGTTCGGACCCCTACGAAGCGATCGTGCAGACCGCCGGGCGCCTTCAGGCGTCCCGCATCGTGATGGGGCTCTCGCCGCTGCTGACCCCTTCTGAACAGGGCGCTCGCGTAGGCGATTCCTGGGAAAAACTCCCCGAGCCGCGGCCCACGCTATCGCTCGAACTCGTGCTCGAGAATCAGAAGGACACCGTCTTCTTCAACCTCGGGCCGCACCCTCCCCGCTTATGGCCCGAAGATCTCGACCTCGTCCACCGGCTCTGGCTCGAAGTGAGCACGCGGGGGCCCGGGTCGAAGCTGCACCACCGCGACATTATCGGGGTGGCCCTGCGCCGCATGAGCTCCGAATTGCAGTCGGAGCGGTCGGCCGAGGTGCTCGAGGACATCATCCGGGAAGTCGGCGACGACGCGGCGGGGCAGTCACAGAGCCGCGACCGTGAGGGAGCGGGTTACTTTTCAAAGCAGTAGTCTGGCTGCAGAAAATTTTGCGAGGCTGCGACCTGTAAGCCGGTTTCTGTACCCTTGCGGGCGGCAGTCATTCATCTGGGCCGGATATTGCTATCCGGCTCTAGCGACCTACCCGGAAGTTAAGCGGGACGGGCCGTCCCTCCTCCCCTATTTGGTCTTGCTCCGCGCGGGGTTTGCCATGCCGCCGGAATTGCTCCCGGCGCGGTGCGCTCTTACCGCACCATTTCACCCTTACCCCGTTTCCGGGGCGGTATATTTTCTGTTGCACTTTCCGTGGCCCGAATCATCGGACCCCCGGCCGTTAGCCGGCGCGCTGCCCTGTGGAGACCGGACTTTCCTCTCCCGTTTCCGGAAGCGACTGCCCGTTCGCAGCCTCACCCAATTATTGTCGCATCCTCCGTCTCGCTTTTGTATGCCTTCTCACTGGAAATGAAGTACTAACCGTATGAAATTCCTGAAGATACGACAATAGACCGTAGTATTCTAAACGTAAGTTGCATTAGGGGCCCGAAATGAGGCCGCGTCGAAGCCGGCGCAATTCCGGGCACATACTTTTTTCTCGCACATGTCCATCGGTTGAGGAGAATACGAAGACGATGAAGAAACTAGCGGTGATAGGCGCGCTCTCAATGCTCGCGTCCTGTCTCTATGCGCAGGGGTTGAATACAGCGGGACAGACCAAAGACGATTGGGAGGAGATCAATTTCGAGTTCAATTCCTCAATTCTGTCCGACGGCTATCCCAGTATGCTGCGCCTGGCTGACCTGCTTTCGCAGCACAAAGACTACCACGTTAAAGTCACCGGAAATACGGATTATGTCGGGTCCGCGGCGTACAACGACAAGCTCGCTCTGCACCGCGCCGAAGCCGTGAAGGCGTTCCTCGTCCATTACGGCGCGTCGCCGGACCAAATCACGACCGCCGGCGACGGCAAGCGGAACCCGGAAGTCAACAACCGCTCCAAGGAAGGCCGGTTCATGAACCGCCGGGTGGTGTTGACGGTCACCGACGCGTCGGGCAAGGTCATCAAAGAGGGCGGCATCAGCGATGTCTTGCAGACCCTGCTCGACATGGCCAAGAAGCAGGAAGAGTGCTGCGCCCAGATCTTGAAACGGCTCGACAAGCTCGACGACATCCTCGCGGCCATCAAGAACCTTCAGGGCGACAATGACCGGCTGAAGAGCGAACTTGCCGATCTGCGCAACGAACACAATGCGCTCAAGGAGCAGGTGGCCAACCTGCCCAAGCCGCTCAACCAGCAGCAGACCCAGAGCATCGCCCATACCGAAGCCATCGGAGCAGTGGACGAAGCCCAGAAGCGCAACAAGAAATTCACGCTGCTCGGCATGAATATCGGACCCACCTACGGTCCGGGCCGTACCGGCGACTTCACCTTTAGCGGCAGCGCCCAGTATTTTTCGCCGTTCGGTGGCGACGGCCACAATGCCGTGCAGGCGCAGGGCGAGTTCATGTACTATCCGGGCCGCAAGGAAGGCCAGTTCGATATCGGTCTTCTGCACCGCTGGGGCGCCGTTCAGGCGGGCGGCTTCGCCAGTTTGAAGTTCCTCGAATTCAGCCAGTATCAGCAGGGCGGCGGCCTGGGCCAGGCAGCCTTCCTGCTGGATTACGTCTTCAACCGGGGCCGCGTCGGGGCGTTCGTCACCCGCGGCTTCAAAAACTACGCCATCCTGAACGCCGTCGAACTGGCGCCGGGCGCCTACCTGCAGACCTTCGCTCGCGTAGTGAACCAGCAGGGTGTCGATTTCGTGGTGGGTACTTGGGGCAACGCCTTTGTTTCGGGCGACCTGGCATATCTGAAGATGCGTGAGGACGGGCGCGACGCGCGTCCGGGCGGCAACCTGAAGCTGACCCAGCCGTTCTCGCCCCACCTGGCGTTGACCGCCGAGGCCGGCTACAACGAAACCTATATCACTTCCGGCGGCAGCGGCCGGCTGGCATTCGGCCTGGAGTTCGGCAACTATATCCGTCCCAAGGATTACGCCAAGGTTACCAACCCCGTGCCCATGGACGTTCCGCGGATCCGCTACGAATTCGGCACGCGCCGCGTGGGCAGCAGTCCCCCGATCGCGGATGCCGGTCCGAACCAGAATGGCGTCCCGGCGGGTACCGTCACGTTGAACGGTACCGGTTCTTACGATCCTCTGAATGAACCGCTGACCTACCTCTGGACACAGATATCCGGCCCGCAGGTTACGCTTTCCGGCGCGAACACCCCGACCGCGACCTTCACCGCGGCCTCCGGGCAGACCTATGCCTTCCGCCTGACCGTCACCAACACGGATGGCTTGAAAGGCACCGCGACAACCACCGTATCCACCTCTTCGCCCAGCCAGGCCCGCATCCTGCAGTTCAGTGCGAACCCGGCCACCGTGCAGCCCGGACAGGCAACCACCCTCACCTGGGTGGTGGAGAACGCCACCAGCGTCACCATCAATCCGGGACCGGGTAGCGTGGATTCGCACTCCGGCTCAGTTTCGGTAACGCCGGCAACTACGACTACCTATACCCTGACTGCCACCGGCGCGGGCGGCTCTGTGAACGCCACCGTAACGGTCAATGTGGGAGCCAACGGCAACCCGCAGATCATCCGGTTCGAAGCCAGCCCGCTCAACATCGCTCCGGGCGCATCCAGCACTTTGAGCTGGACCACCAACAATGCGACCACCGTCAGCATCAGCGGCGTCGGCACCGTGACCGCCAACGGCAGCACCACGGTTTCGCCGACCCAGACCACCACCTATACCCTGACCGCCAGCGACTCGCTAGGGCACTCGGTTACCGCTCCCGTGACCGTCACGGTCTCGACCGCCGCGGTTCCGTCCATCGTGACCTTCGTCGCGACGCCGCAGAACATCGATGCCGGCCAGTCCACCAAGTTGTGCTGGCAGGTGAACGGGGCGACCTCCATCAGTATTACGCCGAGCGTCGGGAGCAACCTGAGCGCCAACGATTGCGCCTCCGTCAGCCCGACCCAAACCACCACCTACACGCTGACCGCCACCAATACCCAGGGCCAGATCCAGGGCAACGTCACGGTCAATGTCGGACAGGTGCGAATCCTGTCGTTCACGTCCGATCCGGTCACGTCCACCGCCGCGGGCAACCCCGTGACGCTGGCGTGGCAGACACAGAACGCCACCTCGGTCGTGATCGTCGGCAACGATCTGCCCCCGCAGACGTTGCAGCCCAACGGCTCGATCACCGTCAACCCGATTACGAATACGACTTATACGCTGACCGCTTATGGACCTGGAGGCCAGACCGTAAGCGTCACCATATCCGTGTTCGTCAGGTAACACCCTCAGGCCGGGCGGGAATGCCTGCCCGGCCTTCTTTTTTCCCCGGCGAATTGTTAAATAGCGCGCCGGGTTCCGGCGTAAGATTGTGGGGGAGAGCACGCGTAACAGTTCAGGAGGTCATAAATGAAACGAGTAGCGGCATTGTGTTTCGCCCTCGCCATCCTGCCGTTAGCGGCGCAGGAGACGGGCTCCCTTTCCGTCAAGGCGCACCCCGGCCGTGCAGGGGTATTTCTGGATGGAAAGTACCTGGGCCCGGCGGCAAATTTCCGGATTGCACGTACTTACGCTGTCCCAGTCGGGGAGCACCAGGTCAAACTTGTGGATCCCCGCTATGAAGAAACCACCGCGAAGGTCACGGTGATGGCAGGAAAAAAGAGCACCTTACACGAGACTCTTAAGGAACTCCCGCCTCCCAAGCCACCCTTCGGCCGGATTCGCACCCACTCGAGCGACAAGTTCGCGGCGGTCTACGTGAACGACAAATATATGGGGCACGTGGACGAGTTCGACAACAGCGCTCAGGGGCTTCTCCTCAACCCCGGTGAGTATGACGTAAGGATCGTGCCCGCCTCGGGGCAACCGGTTTCGCAGAAAGTAAAACTCGAAGCCGACAAAACCGTGGTCGTGCAGTAGCATGCCCTGCCCGATACCTACCCGCTCTGCCGCGACCGTCAGGGAACGGGCCAGCCGCGGCTTTGGATAATACGCCGAAAAAACCATGGGCCGCCGATCAACGCCGATTGAAAACAAATAACTTATCTCTGTCCATCTGCGTTTATCGGCGGCTAAATTCCCTTCTTCAGCAGCCGCCTAGAGTTCCCGGCGGCGCAGAAGCTCTTCTTCGGCGCGGAACCAGTCTTCCCACGGCGAGCCTCCGTGGCCGCCGCGAGCCTCCCAATACCGGTAGGCCAGGTCGGCGATTTCCTCGTGAGTGGGGGCCGCGATTTCATCGGAAGCCCGCAACTCTTCGTAAGACTCGATTCCGGGTTCGTCGTCCAGCAGCTTGGTGGTTTCCATGCGACCTCTCTCCATGCTAGGGCTGGTCCGAGGCCGGTGGTTGTTTGGTTTTCCACAAGAATGTGGCATGCTGTTCCGAACCATACTGTATAGCAAATGACGATACCTTTTGGAAAGCTACGATAGGATTTTCGGTGAATGCGGATTCCTTGCGCAACATATCGCCTGCAATTTCATAAAGACTTCCGCTTCGTGGACGGCCGCGACCTGGTGCCCTATCTCAGCGACCTGGGCATCACCGATATGTACTCCTCACCCGGCTATAAAGCGCGCCGGGGCAGTTCCCACGGCTACGATATCGCCAACCCCCTGCGCATGAATTCCGAACTCGGCACGCAGGAGGACTTTGACGAAATGGCGGGGAAACTCCGGCACTACGGCATGGGCCTGCTCATCGACAGCGTACCCAACCATATGGCCGCGAGCTACGAAAACCCGTGGTGGTCGGACGTGCTCGAAAACGGACCTTCCTCGTCGTTCGCCGGATACTTCGATATCGACTGGCATCCGAGCGCGCGCAAAGCCGCCTTCCTCCAGGACAACCGCGTCCTGCTGCCGGTCCTGGGAGATCTCTACGGGAACGTCCTCGAAAACGGCGAGTTGTCGCTGCGGATCGAAGACACCGGCATTTACGCGCGTTATTACGACTGGCGCCTGCCGCTCGACCCGAAAACCTATGCCGCGATTCTCGGACACACCCCCGGTCCGGCCCTTCTCGACGAGATCCGCGAGGAGTTCGAACGCCTGCCCGGCCGTAACGAATCGGCCACCGAACGGGTTATGGAGCGGCGCCGGGAAAAGGAACAGGTGAAGGCCAAGCTATGGCGCGCCTACCTCTCGGATCTTCAAATCAAGCACTCCGTGGATGAATCGCTGGCCGCGATCGCCGCTTCGGTGGAGGAGTTCGATCAGCTCCTTTCCCGGCAGGTCTGGCGCCTCGCTTATTGGAAAATCGGTTACGAAGAGATCAATTACCGGCGCTTCTTCGACATTAATGAACTGGTGGCGCTGCGCATCGAAACCCCCGAGGTGTTCGACAATCGCCATCAGAAGACTCTCGAGTTGCTGCGGGATGAGAAGGTCACCGGGCTGCGCATCGACCACATCGACGGCCTCTGGGACCCCGAGTGTTACCTCCGCCGCATGCAGTCCCGTTCGGGCGGGGTCTACCTGGTGGTGGAGAAAATTCTCGGCCGGGACGAGCGCCTCCCCGCGGATTGGCCGGTCAACGGCACCACCGGCTACGATTTTCTCAACGCCCTCAACTCCATATTCGTGGAGCCGAACGGGCTGAGTCTCATGGAAGCATCGTACGCCATCCGCACCGGCAGCCACCTCCCGTTTGCCGAGCTCTGCTACCAGTCGAACAAGCTGGCCATGGAGAGCCTCTTCACCGGCGACATGAACGCCCTGGCCCACCGCCTGGCCGCCCTGGCGGCCCATCACCGCCAGGCGCGCGACGTGCGGGTTTCCGAGTTGCGCGAGGCCCTCATCGAAGTCTCCGCCTGCCTGCCGGTCTACCGCACGTACATCCACGGGCCGCGAATTTCCTCGCGCGACCGCGGCTATATCGAGCGCACCCTGGCCCTGGCGCGCCGCCGCACCTCGGCCGAAACCATCAGCGACGCGGCTTTCGCGTTCATCCGGGCCGTCCTGCTGCTCGAAGTGCCGCCTTACCTCGAAAGCCGCCGGGGCGACTGGCTCGACTTCACCATGAGCTGGCAGCAGTTCACCGGGCCGGTGATGGCCAAAGGCCTTGAGGACACCGCGAATTACCGCCACAACAGCCTGCTTTCGCTGAACGAAGTCGGCGGCGACCCGTTGCGCGAACGCCCGCCGTTAACCCTCGCCGAGTTCCACGAGTTCAACCGTCTCCGGGGCGAACGATGGCCGGACACCATGAACGCCACGGCCACCCACGACACGAAACGCGGCGAGGACGTGCGCGCCCGCCTCAACGTGCTCACCGAGATGCCCGAGGAATGGGAGCGCCATCTCGACAAATGGATGGGCTGGAACCAGTCGTGCCGGGTCCGCGTGAATGGCGTCCCCGCGCCCTCGGTATCCGAAGAGATCCTGATCTACCAGACGCTGCTGGGCGCCTGGCCCGACCTGCCGGAGGAGGAACCGGAATTTATCGACCGCGTCAAGGAGTTTTTGCTCAAAGCGCTCCGCGAAGCCAAGCAGAACAGCAGTTGGATCGAGCCCCAGGAGGAGTATGAGCGCGCCGTGCAGCAGTTCCTGGAGCGCATCACGGCCGGCGATTCGCCGTTCCTCACCGACTTCCGGGAGTTCCAGGCCGTGCTGGCCCGGTTCGGAGCGTCCAACGGCCTCGCCCAGGTGCTGGTGAAGATTGCCGCTCCGGGAGTTCCGGATTTTTACCAGGGAACCGAAATCTGGAGCTTCACCTTGGTGGATCCGGACAACCGCCGCCCGGTGGATTACCGCCGCCGCGCCGCGCTGCTCGACACTCTGAAGCGCCGTGAGGCCGAGGGCCGGAAGGAGTTGCTTCGGGAACTGGCCGCCAACCCGCGGTTGGACGAAACCAAACTCTACCTGATGTACAAGGGGCTGGAGTTCCGCCGGGCGAACCCCGATTTCTTTGCGCGCGCCGATTACCAGCCCCTGGCAGCGCGAGGTACCTTCGCCGATCACGTCTGCGCGTTTGCCAGGCATCTGGGCGACGACTGGGCCGTGGCCGTAGTTCCGCGCTGGACCAGCCGCATCGAGGATTGGGCCGACACTCAATTGGTTCTGCCGCACCGGCGGCCCTGGCGAAACGTGCTCACGGGGCAGGCGGCCGGGTCGGACCGGATCGAAGACCTGCTCCGCGATTTCCCGGTAGCCCTGCTCGAAGGCTGAAAGCCCCGCTACCTCTTCATTGGATCTTCCGGCCAGGCGTGCTTCGGATAGCGCCGCATCAGTTCCCGCCGCACTTGCGGGTAGAGCCGCTCCCAAAACCCCGCCAGGTCGGTGGTCGTCTGAACCGGTCTCTGATTCGGCGCGAGCAGCCGCACCACCAGCGGCGTGGAGCCGTGTGCCACGGTGGGGGTGGCGCGCATCCCGAAAAAATCCTGCAGCCGGGAAGCGATCCAGGGCGGCTGGCCGTCTTCATAATGGACCCGCACCTGACGTCCGCCGGGCAGCCGGATGCGTTCCGGCGCGGCTTCTTCCAGTTGCCGCCGGGCGGAAGCGGAAAGCTGCCGCTCCATGGCGCGGAGCAGGCCCCCGCCGCGCGCCGCTGCTTCCAGTTCGGCGAAGCTCCGCAACCCCGCGGCCAGGCTTCGCAAGGCGGTTTCGGGATCCGGCGCCGGAGTTCCGGCGAAGCGTGCGCGAGCGGCGAACGCGGCGATCTCATCGGTATCGCCGAAGCGCCCCAGTCCGGCCTCCACGGCCTTGCGCGCCAGCAGTTCGGCGGCTGCTTCCGGGTTGGACGCGCCGCGGCTGCGCTCGATCGGGATCTCGTCGAACATCAGCGCGCTCGCGCTTTCCACGCGCTCCGCAACCCGGTTCCATTCGAGTTCGGAGACCTCGCGCACGCGGTCGGGAAACAGGTCGACCAGCCACTCCGGCCGGATGGCGCTGGCGATCCGCACCAGCGGCATGTTCTGATCGCGGCGGTCCTCGGCTTCGACCGCCACCAGAAATTCCGCGCCGGTGACCGTGCTCGCCGGGGCCAGCGCCGCCGCGCCGCCCGACGCCATGGATAACTCGGCGCCCTGCCGGCGGCGCGCCACCCGATCCGGAAACGCGGCGAGAATCGAGATCAGCAGCGCGTCTTCGTCGCGGCCGCGCTGCTTGGGAGGGTTGACGATGCGGCGCACCTGCCTCACCGTACGCGCGGTCTGCGGTTCCCATTCGGATTCCATCAGCGCCAGCACGTCCGACCGCGATTCGTGTTCCGGCCGTGCGGGCAGCCGTGCTCCCGCGCTCAGAATCGCCGCCGCCACGCAGCCGTCTTCGGCGACTCCCCGCCGCCGCGATTCCACGATGAGCCGCGCCAGTCGGGGGTGTAGCGGATACCGCGCCATCTCCCTGGCCGCCGCCCCTTCCGCGCCCAACTGCCGGAGCAGCGCGGCGGCGTGTTCGGCGCCCGCCGGTTCCGGCGCGTCCAGCCAGTCGAGCGCGTCCAGGCCGCCGGTCCCCATGGCTTCGAGCAGCAGCGCCACGGGCGCCAGGTCGGCGCGGAGCACCTCCGGCGTGTCGTGAGCCGGGCGGCGCGCGTAATCTTCCAGCGGATAAAGCCGGACCGCGATGCCCGGGCCCGTGCGCCCGGCCCGTCCGGCCCGCTGGTTGGCCGAGGCCTGGCTGATCCGGGCCACTCGCAGGGTCGGCAGCCCCGACCAGGGGGAGTGGCCTGCCACCCGCGCCAGGCCGCTATCGATCACCGCGCCGACGCCGTCGATCGTGATGGAGCTTTCGGCCACGTTAGTCGAGAGGATCACCTTGCGCTGCCGGGAAGGCGCCACGGCGCGGTCCTGCTCCTCCGGCGGCTGATCTCCGTGCAGCGGAAGCAGAAGCCAGTCCCGGCGGCGCGCCAGCCCCGCGCAGGCCGCCTGCGCCCGTCGAATCTCGGCCGCTCCCGGCAGGAACACCAGCACATGGCCCCCGGCCCCGCGCGCGTCCAGGCGTTCGAGCGCGCCGGCCACCTGATCCTCCAGCGCCGCCGGCGAGTGCGGCGTGTACTCGATCTCGAGCGGGTATTGCCGCCCTTCCGAGCGCAGCACCGGCGCGTCGAGGTACCGCGCCACGGGCCCGCTGTCGAGCGTGGCCGACATCGCGATCAGCCGCAGGTCGGGCCGCTTCGCGCGCTGCAGCCGGCGCAGCAGCGCCAGCGCTACGTCGCCTTCGAGATGCCGCTCGTGGAATTCGTCGAGGACCACCGCGCCCGCGCGTTCTAGCAGCGGGTCGGAAAGCATCCGCCGGGTGAGCACTCCCTCGGTCAGAAAGCGCAGGCGCGTGCGCGGTCCCGCCACCTCCTCGAAACGCACCTGGTAGCCGACCGTTCCGCCTACCGGCTCGCCGCGCTCCGCGGCCACGAACCGCGCCGCCAGCCGCGCGGCCAACCGCCGCGGCTCGAGCACCAGCACCTCGCGGTCCGTGAGTTCGAGCAGTGCGGGCGGCACCCGCGTGGTCTTGCCGGCGCCGGCCGGAGCTTCCAGCACCAGGTTCGGCCCGTGCCGCAGCACATCCAGGATGCCGGGGATGAGGTCGTCGAGCGGGAGGCGCAAATTCTATTTTGGACCCGGCGACCCGCCGCCCCTCCACTCTTCAATGTCCGCCCGCATCCTGGCGGCCTGCGGCCAATCGGGGTGGTACTTCAGAAAATCGTCCAGGTCGGCGGCCGCGGCGAGCTTGTCTCCGCGCCGCAGGTGAATTTCCGCCAGAAACAGCTGGGGATGCGAAAAGTGAGCCGGGTCTGCCTTGCGCGCGATTTCGAAATGCTTTTCGGCCAGGTCCAGCCGGCCCATCCCGAAGTACGTCATGCCGAGCTGCGCATTGGCCAGCGCGTCGTTCGGCCGCACCAACACCGCCCGCACATTATAGTCCCAGGCTTCTTCGAGCTGATGTAGGTTGATCAGCACCCCGCCCAGGTTGACCAGCGGCTCGAACGACTTCGGGTCGGCCTCGAGCGCCTGCCGGAAGCACTCCGCGGCGCGTTCGTATTTCTGCGTCTGGTAGGCGATGGTCCCCAGGTTGTTCCAGGCCCCGGAAAACTGCGGCGCCAGTTCCACGGCGTGCTCCAGGCGCTGAACGGCGGCGTCTACCTGGTGCCTGGCCAGATCCTTCTGGGCTTCTTCGTAGTCCCGGATGGCCTTTTCGGGGATCGCCAACTGGCGCGTGCTCACGGAATTCCGGCGGCGCAGCACGTCGGCGACCACGAAATCGGAATCTTTCAAATCCAGGTCGAGCGTAACCCGGCCGTGCGCGTCGGCGGCAGACGGTCCGATCTCGATGGTCCGCCGGGCCTCGCCGCGCGCCGGGTCGAGGATGGCCACGGTGTACGCGCCGGGCTCCAGCTTTTTGAAAGTGAAACGGCCGTCTTCGCCCGCGAGCGTGGAAACCGTGAACGGGCTGTCTACGCGATACAAGGAGACCGAAGCGCTTTCGGGAGGCGTTATCCGGCCCGAAAGTTCGTATTCCGGCCCGGCCGCGAACGCCGCGGCGGCCAGCACCGCCGACAGGAGAAACCGAATCATGGCCGCTTCGATTTTACCGCCAGCCTGGGCCGGTTGGCGCTAACCTGCGTTTCTGCCGCCCGTCTTCCCTATAAAAGGTAAAATGGTAGTTGGGATTTCCCCGCCTATAGAGAACCATTCATGATTGTTGATGCCATTCTGGCAAAAGTTTTCGGTACCAGAAACGAGCGCGAGATCAAAGGCCTACTGCCGATGGTAACGGCCATCGGCGAGTTCGAGTCTGCGTTACGCGGTCTCTCGGACATTGACCTCGCCGCCAAAACCATTGAATTTAAAGAGAAGATCGCGCAGGGCGCGTCTCTCGACGACCTCTTGCTCGAAGCCTTCGCGGTGGTGCGCGAAGGCGGCCGCCGCTTCCTGAACATGCGTCACTTCGACGTACAGTTGATCGGCGGCATCGTGCTGCACAAAGGCCGGATCGCCGAAATGAAGACCGGCGAAGGAAAAACGCTGGTGGCCACGCTGCCCTGCTACCTGAATGCCCTCGGCGGCAAAGGCGTCCACGTCGTCACGGTCAACGATTACCTGGCCAAGCGCGACTCGGAGTGGATGGGGCGGCTCTATAAATCGCTCGGGCTGCAGGTGGGCGTGATCGTCCACGACCTCGACGACCAGGAGCGTAAAGAAGCCTACAACGCCGACATTACCTACGGCACCAACAACGAATTCGGCTTCGATTACCTCCGGGACAATATGAAGTTCCGGATCGAGGATTGCGTCCAGCGCGAGCATAGCTACGCCATCGTGGACGAAGTCGATTCGATCCTGATCGACGAAGCCCGTACCCCGCTCATTATTTCCGGCCCCAGCGAGGAATCCACCGACAAGTATTACAAGGTTAACCGGATCATCCCCAAACTGGTGCGCGGCGAGGTGATCGAAGGCCGCGAACCCGGTGAAAGCTACACCACCGGCGACTACACCATCGACGAGAAGCACAAGGCCGCGGGTCTCACCGAAGAAGGCGTGCTCAAGGTCGAGAAACTGCTCGGCATCGGCAACCTCTACGACCAGGAGAATTTCGACGCGGGCTGGACCCACCACGTGCAACAGGCCTTGCGTGCGCACGTGCTCTACATCCGCGACCGGGATTACGTGGTCAAGGATGGCGACGAAGGGCCCGAAGTCATCATCGTGGACGAGTTCACCGGGCGCCTGATGCCCGGCCGCCGCTGGTCGGACGGGCTGCACCAGGCGGTCGAGGCCAAGGAGGGGGTGAAGATCCAGCGGGAAAACCAGACGCTGGCCACCATCACCTTCCAGAACTACTTCCGCATGTACAAGAAACTCGCCGGCATGACTGGTACGGCGGAAACCGAGGCGGCCGAATTCCAGAAGACCTACAACATCGATGTGTTGGTTGTGCCCACCAACCGCCCGCTGATCCGCAGGGAGAACCCGGACGTCGTCTACCGCACGGAGGACGAGAAGTTCCGCAACGCGGCCAAAGAAATCAAAACATTGAACGAGAACGGCCAGCCGGTCCTGGTGGGTA
This sequence comes from Bryobacterales bacterium, assembly GCA_963794265.1. Lineage (GTDB taxonomy): Bacteria > Acidobacteriota > Terriglobia > Bryobacterales > Bryobacteraceae > CAWCDJ01. The sequence goes on along the minus strand of CAWCDJ010000001.1, from coordinate 1,578,381 downwards.
CCATCTCGGTCGAGAAGTCCGAAAAACTATCGGGCATTCTCAAGCGCATGGGCGTCAAGCATGAGGTGCTGAACGCCAAAAATCACGAGCGTGAAGCCTCGATCGTGGCTCAGGCGGGGCGCAAGAAGATGGTTACGGTTTCGACCAACATGGCCGGCCGTGGTACCGATATTCTGCTGGGCGGCAACCCCGAATTCATGACCAAGGACGAGTGCCTGAAGCAAAAGATGGCGGAGAAACTCGCTCCCGAGGACATGAAGTACGTCGCCGATGCGGATTTCTACTACTTCTCGCATCACGATCAGTTCTACCGGGTGCCGCTCGAAAAATGGAACGATATCTTTGCTCGCTTCAAGGAGCAGACTGATAAGGAGCACGATGAGGTCACGGCACTCGGCGGGCTGCACATCGTAGCCACCGAGCGGCATGAATCGCGGCGCATCGATAACCAGCTTCGCGGTCGTGCCGGCCGTCAGGGCGACCCCGGGAGTTCGCGGTTCTTCCTCTCGCTGCAGGACGATCTGCTGCGCATCTTCGGCGGCGAGCGCATGCAGAAACTCATGCTGCGGCTCGGCATGGAAGAGGATGTGCCGATCGAGTCCAAGATGATCAGCAAGCGGATCGCCAAGGCCCAGGAGGCCGTCGAAGTCCAGAACTTCGAGGCCCGCAAACACCTGCTCGAATACGACGACGTCAACAACAAGCAGCGGCAGGCGGTCTACGGAATGCGCCGGCAGTTGCTCGAGGGCACCGATCAGAAAGAGCACATCATGGAGATGGTGCAGGGCATCGTCGAGCAGTTCGTCGACATGCGCTGCCCGCAGGCCAAGCACCCGGACACCTGGGACCTGGCCACCTTGCGGAACGACGTCCTGAGCCAGTTCGGCGCCAAGGTGGACATCAACGAGTTCGCCAATCTCACCAGTGTGGAAATCACCGATGTGATTGTCCAGCGGCTCCAGCAGCGATATCAGGAGAAGGAAGACCTGGTAGGTTCGGACGTGATGCGGCAGACCGAGCGCATCGTGATGCTGCAGGTGATCGACAACCAGTGGAAAGACCACCTGCTCTCGATGGACGAGCTGAAGCAGGGCATCGGCAACCAGGCCTACGGCCAGAAGGATCCGCTGGTCGAGTATAAGAAGGAGTCCTACGGGCTGTTCACCGCCATGATGGACCGCATCGAGGACGAGACCGTGCGGTACCTGTTCTTCCTCCAGGTGAGCACCGGCTCGGCGCCGGTTCTGCCGTTTCCCGACGAGGATGAGGAGGAGGAGGACGGGGACGAGGATTCCGAGCGCCCCGATCCCACCGAGCAGCAACGCCTCGCGGCCAAGAACACCATGCAGGATTTCACGCGCAACATCCAGCGCAAGAAAGAGCAGGAGCTGGCCAAACTGCAAATGGGGGGCGACGGCAGCGATGGCCCCAAGCAGGCCATAGCCGGCCAGAAGGTGGGCCGGAACGACCCCTGCCCCTGCGGCAGCGGAAAAAAATATAAGAAATGCCACGGCGCTTAGGGGCCTCGCGGTTGCCCCATGCCCGTGCGCAAAGCGTCTAATATGAGCATGAAATTTCTGGTTTCCTCCCTCCTCCTGCCCTGCCTGGCGGCGGGCGCCCTCCTTCCCGGCACGATCGGCGGCTTCCACCGCGCCTCCACTTCCAAACCGGCTCTCTCAGACCGGCAGCTCTGGGACGAATACGGATTGAAGGCATCCGAAGCCGCAACCTACGATAGCGGCTCCGCAAAGCTCGGCGTGACCGCCTGGCAGTTTCAGGATTCGACCGGCGCCATGGCGGCCTTCGAATGGCAGCGCCCGGCGAACTCCACGCGTCCCACGAGAGCCCTGTCGGCCGAAACTCCCGATTCCTTGCTCCTGCTGCACGGGAATTACCTGATCTCATTCAGCCCCAAGCCCGCCAAGCCTGAGCTCGACGCCCTACTGGAGTCGCTCAAGAACGTGGACAATACCTCCCTTCCCGTGCTGTCCAGCTATCTCCCGACGGACGGGCTGGTGCCGAACAGCGAGCGGTACGTCCTCGGTCCGGTCGGCCTGGCGCGATTCGACGGCGGAATCCCGCCTTCGGCAGCGGCTTTTCACCTGGGGGCGGAGGCTCAGTTGGGAGTTTTCCACAGCGCCAAAGGCGACCTCACTGTAGCGATTTTCAACTATCCTACACCGCAGATCGCCATGCAGCAGGTTGTGGGCATCGGGAAATTACCCGGGGCGGTCGTCAAGCGGAGCGGTCCGCTGGTGGCGGTCACGCTGGCTCCGCCAGACCCGGATGCCGCCGAACGGATCCTTGGCCAGGTGCGCTATCAGGCAGTGGTGACCCGCGACGAGTACGTCCCTACGCGCCGTGACAACGTTGGAGAACTACTTCTAAATATCTTTATTCTCATAGGGATCCTGATTTTGTTCTCGATCGTGTCCGGGCTTGCGGTGGGTGGCTTCCGAGCCCTCGCACGCCGCGGAAAAACCGCCCGGGATCTGGAGCCGATGATCACCCTGCACCTCGAAAACCTCTGAGTCGAACCGGATAAGCCGCTGTTTTTTGTTGAGATTAGAGCGAAAACCTGAGGTGGGAGTTTGGAGTTTTCGGAGATTCGATGCGGGTTGTGGAAAACTACAGCGGTCTGCAAGTGACCCGATACGAGCAGGTTACGGCTGAAAATTTTCAGCCGGATTTTTCCTTGACTTGAGAGCCGTAGGGAAATAAGATCCAATCACAAAGTTTTTGACGGTTGCGATTCCGTCGAAACTGATTCTCCCATCGAACATCACCCTGGTAGAACAGGGGAAGGAAATGCTCACCCTTCGGGGTGAGCATTTTTATTTTGTACCAAACAGAGCCGTTATACTGACTCTATGCACCCTCCCCGGTCGAAGCAGACGCCTCAGGATCTTTCCTGGCGCGACCGCCTGTCAGGGTTGCGCAATGTCCGTCCGCTCCTCCGCATGGTTTGGGAAACCAGCCCTCCGCTGGTGGTGGCCACCGTCCTTTTGCGGCTCGTACGGGCTCTGCTGCCGCTGGCGCTGCTGTGGATCCCGAAACTCATCCTGGACGCCGTAGTGGCCCGCATTTCGCACGGCGGGGGTAATCTACGGCACATCTGGCACCTGGTTGCCCTGGAACTCGCGCTGGCGGTGGTCAGCGACGTTTTGGGACGGGCGAACACCCTCTGCGACAGCCTGCTGGGCGACCGCTTCACCAACCGCGTCAGTGTCCGGCTGATGGAACACGCTTCGGAACTCGATCTGGCCTCTTTCGAAGATCCCGTGTTCTACGACAAACTCGAGCGGGCCCGCCGTCAGACTGCCAGCCGGATGGGGCTGCTGGCGGCGCTGCTCAATGTCTGCCAGGACACCTTGAGCCTGATCTCGCTCTCGGCCGGGCTGATCGTCTTTTCCCCCTGGCTGATGCTGCTGCTGGTGGCTGCGGTGGTGCCGGCATTCCTGGGCGAGACGCACTTCACCACGCTGGCGTACTCTGTGCTCTACCGCTGGACGCCCCAGCGCCGCCGCCTGGATTACCTTCGCATGTTGGGCGCCAGCGCGCAGAGCGCCAAAGAAGTCAAAATCTTCGGGTTGGGTCGCCATTTAGCTAAACAATATTATCAGGTTTCTGAAGATATCTATCAGGAAAATAAGTCTATTGCGGTTCAGCGAGCTACTCTCGGCTCGGCTCTGAACCTGATCTCCACCGGAGGCTATTACGGCGCCTACGCGGTGGTCCTGGTCAAGACTCTGGCGGGCGGAATCTCGGTCGGAACATTCACTTTCCTGACGGGCGCATTTTCCCGGTCGCGCGGCTACATCGAGAAAATGCTGGCGAGCTTCAACGATATCTCGGAGCAGGCCATATTCCTCAAAGACCTGTTCGAGTTTTTCGAGATGCAGCCCACCATCCGGTCGTTGCCGCAAGCCATCCCGGCGCCTAGACCCATCCGCCGGGGATTCGAATTCCGCAACGTCGGCTTCGCCTACCCCGGGTCCGACCGCATGGTAGTCCAAAACATTAATTTTCACCTGCATCCTACTGAAAAAGTGGCCTTAATTGGAGAGAATGGAGCTGGGAAGACGACTTTAGTCAAGTTGCTGGCCCGGCTTTACGACCCTACCGAAGGGGCCATCCTCCTGGATGGAATCGACCTCCGAGAGTACGACGTGGAAGACCTGCGCCGGGAAATCGGCGTAATCTTCCAGGATTACATGCGGTATGACATGTTTATCCGTGAGAACATTGGATTTGGCAAGATCGAATCGCTCGACGAGCAGGCCCGCATCGAAACCGCGGCTGTGCGAAGCATGGCCCGGGATGTCATCGGGCGCCTCCCGAATGGCTATGACCAGATGGTAGGGAAGCGTTTCGAGGGCGGAGTAGACCTTTCCGGGGGGGAGTGGCAGAAGATCGCCCTGGCTCGCGCCTATATGCGCGACGCCCAGTTGCTGATTCTGGACGAGCCGACCGCCACGCTCGATGCCCGGGCGGAATACGAGGTTTTCCAGCGCTTCGCCGATCTCACGCGCGACCGCACGGCGGTACTGATTTCCCACAGGTTTTCGACGGTCCGGATGGCCGACCGCATCCTGGTGGTAGCCGGCGGCGCCATTCTGGAGCAGGGCTCACACCAGCAACTCATCTCTCTCGGCGGCCGCTATGCCGAGCTGTTCGAACTTCAAGCGGCAGGTTACAGGTGATCGCAAAACTGAATGAGTAATAACAAGTTACAGATTATCCCAATGGGTGGCCTGGGCGAGTTCGGTATGAACATGACTGCCATCCGTTACGGCGACGAGATGATTGTCGTCGATTGCGGCATGATGTTCCCGGAAGCCGAGCTTCTGGGCGTCGATCTGGTCATGCCGGACCTCAGCTTTCTCAAAGAGAACCAGGATCAGGTCCGCGCCCTGGTTCTGACCCACGGGCACGAAGACCATATCGGGGCCGTGCCCTACTTCCTGACGGAAATCGATGTGCCGGTTTATGGCACTGACTTCACTCTGGCGCTGGTGGAGCGGCGCCTGGAGGAGTACGACCTCGAGCGCGAGCCGCGCTTTGTCCAGGTGAAGCCGAAGCAGATGGTGGAAATCGGTCCCTTCAAGATCGAGTTTATTCACGTGACGCACTCGATCGTGAGCGCCGTGGCGCTGGCCATCACGACGCCGCTCGGGGTCATCATCCACACCGGCGATTTCAAAGTGGATCCCACCCCCACCGATAACGAGCTGTTCGACCTTCACACCCTGGCCGATTACGGGAAGCGCGGCGTGCTGCTGCTGCTTTCCGATTCGACGAATGCCGACCGGCCGGGGTACACGGAATCCGAGCGGGCCGTCCGGCCGCGGATGGAGGAGATTTTCAACCGCGCCGGGCAGCGCATCGTAATCTCCTGCTTCAGCTCGTCGATTCATCGCATTCAGTTGGTGCTCAACCTGGCCCGGGAATACGGCCGGCGGGTCGCGGTGATCGGCAGAAGTATGGTCTCGGTCACGGAGATCGCCCATTCCCTGGGCCTGCTGGAGATTCCCGATGGAATTCTCCTGAGGCCGCAGGACGTGATGGACCTGCCGCGCGAGAAGGTCGCGATCCTGATTTCCGGCACCCAGGGCGAGCCGATGTCGGCCCTGTCGCGCGTGGCGGTGGACAACCACAAGCATATTTCCGTGGATCGGGGCGACACGGTGGTGCTCAGCTCGCGCATTATCCCGGGTAACGAGAAGGCGATTTTCCGGATGATCGATCATATGTCGCGGCGCGGCGCCGATGTCCTGTACGGCACCATGAATCCGCCGCTGCACGTCTCCGGGCACGGCAGCGTGGAGGAAATGAAGCTGGTGTTGAACCTCGTCCGCCCGCGCTTCTTTATGCCCATCCACGGCGAGTTCCGGCAGCTTTCCAAGCACGCGCGCCTGGCCGACCACCTCCGCTTCGCCGGCCTCGAGGATACCTTTGTGATGGATTCGGGCGAGGTTCTGGAGATCGACGAGCGCGGCGCCCGCAAGTCGGGGCGGGTGGCGGTGGGCCGGGTATGCATCGATTCGGGTTCGGTGGACGACGTCGTGCAGGAGGTGGTCATTCGCGACCGCCGTCACCTCTCCGAGGATGGAATCGTGCTGCCGATCATTGCCATTAACCGCCACACGGGCAGGATGGAGAATCTGCCCGAAATCGTGAGCCGCGGGTTCGCCGTAGCCGAAGACAGCACGGAGTTTATGGAAAGCGCCCGCCAGGTCGTATCCAGGACCCTCGAGAGTTCCAACCAGGAGGAGAAGACCGATTGGGGAGTCATGAAAGAGAAGATCCGCGCCGACCTGAAGCGCTACATCGTGAAGTCGACGGCCCGGCGGCCCTTGATCATGCCGGTGATTCTGGAGATCTAGGCGCCCACTACCTGGAGGACGCCTCCGGGCTGCACGGACACGCCGACCGGGTCATTATCCCGGCGGACGAGGCTGGAGTGGCGGCGGCGCTGCGGGAGGCTTCGGCGACAAAAACCCCGGTCACGGTGGGAGGGGCCGGCACGGGGGTCACCGGCGGCCGGGTAGCGTTCGGCGGGTGGGTGCTCTCGCTCGAAAAGTTGACGCGCCTCGAAATCCGTGCCGGCTGCGCGATAGCCGGAGCGGGCGTCCTTTTGCGCGACCTGCACGCAGCCGCGCAGGCATCCGGGCAGTTTTACCCGCCCGACCCGACCGAAACCGGTGCTTCGATCGGCGGCACGATCGCCACTAACGCGAGCGGCTCGCGCAGTTTCCGTTACGGCTCCACGCGCCGCTGGCTTGAGAGCCTGAGGGTGGTGCTGTCCGATGGCTCGGTCCGGGAATTCGAGCGCGGCCAGGCGATCGACTTCGAGCCTGCCGCCATTCCACTTCCCCGGGTCACCAAGAATACCGCCGGCTACCTGCTGCGCCCGGGGATGGATTGGGTGGACCTGTTCTGCGGATCGGAGGGAACGCTCGGCGTGGTGACCGAAGCCCGGTTGCGGCTCCTGCCCGCGCCTAAGGCCGTGCTCGGCGGCGTGGTGTTCTTTGCGGAAGACGACGCCGCGCTCAATGCGGTGGAAGCGTGGCGCGACGCCCGAATGATCGAGTACTTCGACCGGCACTCGCTCCGGCTCATGCGCCCGAGATTTCCGGAGATCCCAACCCAGGCCGCGGCGGCGCTGCTGATTGAGCAGGAACTCGAGTCCCAGGACGACCCCAGGATCGACCGCTGGCTTGAGCGTGTCGAATCCTCCGGAGCGCTGGCGGAAGAATCGTGGTTCGCGCTTTCCGCGGCCGACCGCGAACGCTTTCGGCGGTTCCGCCACGGCTTGCCGGAGATCGTCAACGATACGGTCCGGCAGTCGGGCGCCATGAAGATGAACACAGACTATGCCGTTCCGCTCGAACAGAACCGGGCGATGCTGTCCTATTACCGCGAGCGGCTGGATCAGGAGTTTCCCGGCCGCTACGTAATCTTCGGCCACATCGGCGACGCTCACGTGCACGTCAACCTGTTCTCCGACCCGGCCAATCCGGAACATGCCACGAAAGTGCTGTCAGACCTGGCCCGCCGCGCGGTAGCTCTGGGCGGCACTGTCTCGGCCGAGCACGGCCTGGGTAAGCGCAAAGCGCATCTGCTCGAGATCCAGTACACCCCGGAGCAACTGGAGGCCATGCGCGCTGTGAAACGCCGCCTCGACCCCGCTAACATTCTCGGACGGGGCACGCTGTTGCGGGTCGTCTGACTACCGCGGTTGCCCGGAACTTAGGGCGGCGGGCGCATTGCCAGGAAAATCGCTACAAGGGTCAAATTGGCTATTGATCGGCCGAACCCCGGCGCTAGTATTGAACTGGGCCATGAGAGCGTTTTTGTATAGCCGCTGGTTTTTTCTGTTGCTTGCCGTCTTCTGCGTGGTCGATCTGCTGAGCGACCTTTCAGAGGACGTTTGGGAATGGCACATGCTCAACCATCTATCGATTGCGATGGATATCGTCATTCTTTTGCTGGCGGTTTGGGCCCTTATCGACCTTGAGAGACGAAGGCCAAAAGATGGCGGTGATTCTCGTCGCTGACGACGAAGAGATGGTTCGCAAGTTGGTCTCCACCGTCCTGAAATCGGCTGGGCACGAAGTGATGACCGCAGCCAATGGGCTGGAAGCGGTGGCACTGTTCCGCTCGTTCCCGAAGCGCATCGGCCTCGTGATTACCGATATTTGCATGCCCGTGATGGACGGCCATGAGGTGGTCAAACTGGTCCGTGAAGCGCGGCCGGGCACCCCGATCATCTGCATGACCGGCTATGCGGACCGGGTTCCTGAGGCTACGCGTGTTCTGTTGAAGCCTTTCCGCATGGACGAACTTCGTCAGTGCGTCGAGCAGGCGCTGGCGGGAGACTGATTGTCCCGAGCTTGTCCCGAACCTGTTGAAAATCAACAGCGGAACGCTATCTATGGTTAGCTACTTAGTACTGCTGTTTTGAAATCTAAGGTAAATCTCAGAACATTACCCACTATAATCGCCAAATAGGGAGAATATTCTTGGACTCGAAACTCGAATTGCTGGGAGTCGTTGCGCTATTTGCGATGATCGGAGCGCCGCTCCACGCCGGTAATCTTGTCGTCAATCCCGGATTTGAGACCGGCGATCGCACGGGCTGGACTTTCTCGCCGGCGGCAAGCGGTTCGTATTTTGGTATCGCTTTGCCGGGCACGTATGCAAACAGCGGCGGTTTCGAGGCTGACTTCGGTGGCATGACCGTCGGAGATTACGACACGATTTCGCAGGTGCTGCCGACGGTCGCGGGGGACATGTACTCATTCAGTTTCTGGCTCGCGGCCGACATGGGTGTCGACGATGGTCAGCAAGTGCTTTGGAATGGAAACGTAATTCTGAACCTGACGAACTTTGCGCAGCCCTATACGCTGTATACGTTCACCGAGACGGCCTCGAGTTCCAGCACGGCCATCGCCTTCGCGGGGTATAACCGGCCAGCCTGGACTTCACTTGACGATGTGTCGGCGTCGGCCATACCGGAACCCTCCACGGTGCTCCTGCTTGGCATCGGTTCGGCCGCTTTGCTGGCCATCCGGCGCCGCCACTGCCGGGTCTGAACCTCCCTCGAAACCTCCCAGACAAGACCCTCACTCGCTTTTGTCGGCCGGGCCCGGCTTTTGTTTACCAGACAAACGGAACGATCGCCTTCGTTCTGGCACGATACCGCGGATATTCCGCCGGGAATTGCCTTAGCATGAGGCGTTCTTCCGCCCGCGCCGCGATCGCAAAACAGGTCCCGAAAAAGACGAAGACAATCAGCCAAAGGATACCGTTCGCGAGCGCCGACCCGAGTAACGCGAGCAGGATCCCCGAATAGATGGGGTGGCGAACGTAGCGATAAGGCCCGGTGGTCACGAGTTCGGGATCTTCCTTCACCGACATTGGCATTCCCCAATTTCTTCCAAGACACTTCCGGGCCCATATGGCGAGCGAAAGACCAACGGCGCAGACGATGAGCCCACACAGGACCACGGCAGGGCTTGCGACGGCGATAACCAATTGCCGGAACTCCCGGACGCCCCGAAGCAGGGCCAGCAGGCCGACGATGAAGAGAATCCTGTACGCCAGAAAGGTCCGGTCGGAGCGTACGTTCCGTTTTGCGTTTCTTGCCGAGACAAGCCAGTAAATATAGAATCCCGCCCAAAGGCCGAAAAGAACAAAGAACTCAACCCGGATCACGGTATAAGTTTAGCTATTGATTGTCCGCCGGGGGATTCGGGTGGCCGCGGCGTAGCGCGCTGCCACCGGTTGCGGCTGGGCGTCCGATTCGTTGCCGGCACGGCGTCTGCTGGAATCCTTTTTATCGTTTTGAGGGCGTCCTGGTATGTGTCGGCACGTTTTCCCTACGCTCGGAGTCTCGTCGTTCAAACCGCCGTGCGGTTCCATTCAAATTCGACGTAACTTCGATTGTAAGCTCCTCTTATGGGGACGACAATGACTACGACGAGTATTGAAAGGAGACCCTTGAGATTATTCAACGCGCTATCGTGTTTCCTTCTTGCTTTGTTGGGAAGCCAACCTGCCAGGGCGAATTTTGCGACAACGACAATATTCAACGTTGTGGGCAGCTACTACGAGGTACCCAATTGCTGCTCGCCGGAGTCGCTGACTCCGACCTTTGACGGCACCTTCGCTTTGAATTCCTCGACCCTGGACATATCCAATGTGTCCATCGTCGATAAGAACTACCTGGGAGCGATTCTTAACAAGTATGTCAGTGGCCATGTGGTGGATGAAACCGGCAGGTGCGACATATTTCCCACAGTAAGTCAGGCGTGTTACTTCACTGAGTTGAATTTCTCCGGCATGGGCGGCGTTCGCCTGAATCTGGTGGTGGATCTTCCCCTGTCTTTCTCAAGCGATGTCCCGAACATCATTCAAATGAGAGACTTCTACGTGAGTGCGAGCGGCCCCATGTCCCATGCTGATTCGTTCGGTTCGGGCGGTCAGGTGATGGGCGGGCTGATCGAAGGCGGCACCATCACCGCGGCTCCGGAGCCCGGCACGGTCCTCCTATTCATGACGGCTATGGCCGCCATGATCTGGCGATTCAGGACCAAACGGGTGTAAAAGTTGAAACAGCCGGGAAGGAAGGAAACGCTACTGCTGCCACGCCCTAAGCGGATATCGCGCGATCCCGCCGAATGAGGACATCGCCCGCCGCGCGTACTACAAGGGAACCGTTGATATAATCGGCGCGAATTCTCCGGCTGTCGTGGTGTGAACACCACTTACTACTGGAAGGTGGTTGCCAACACGACCACGGGGCTGATTTCATCTCCGACTTGGTCGTTCACTACCAGCGCCCAACAGGCCTACACGAGTTCGACACTGGCGGGAGCGGCTGAATTGGCGCACCCCGTTACCGGAGGTGCCACATCGAACACGGTCACGATGGCCGTAAAGTGAGCGTGCAGCCAGGCGAGGCCAACGCGCTACGAGCAGGCGTCGGCGGGGAAGATCGGGGCCGGGTCGATCCCCATCCACTTGAGGACTTGCCACGATGGTCCTGCTCTGCCTCCATCTGGGCGCGCGTCGCAACCGGACCGGCACAACCGAACCGGCCTGGTGGCAGATGTTCAATTCCTGTTATCCTGGGTCCACGGAACGCGCGCCCGTAGCTCAACTGGATAGAGCACCAGACTTCGGATCTGGGGGTTGCAGGTTCGACTCCTGCCGGGCGTACCACATCCTCCCAGCAGATCCAGATCGCGCCGCCGCCGGTCTGACCCCGGGCTAGGCTTCTGCGATCACCGGGTTCAGCAGGTCCCCAATCTGATCGACGTGCACCTTTACCTCGTCGCCCGGCGCCAGATAGCGCGGCGGTTTGCGGGCGAAACCGACACCCGCCGGCGTCCCCGTCGAGATGATGTCTCCGGGTTCGAGCGTAAACACACTGGAAAGATACGCAATCAGGAACGGCACCCCGAAGATCAGATTGCAGGTGTTCGAGCTCTGCATGGTCTCGCCGTTCAGCGTGAGTGAGATGTTCAGGCTGTGGGGATCTTCGATCTCATCGGCGGTCACGATGGCCGGGCCGATCGGCGCGAAGGTGTCGAACGTCTTGCCGATCATCCACTGGCTGGTGGCCATCTGGAAATCGCGCGCGCTCACGTCGTTCAGAATGGTATATCCGAACACGTGATCGCGCCAATCCTCCTGCCGGATGTGCCTTCCGCCCTTTCCGATGACCACCGCGAACTCGGCTTCGTAGTCGGGTTTGGACGAGTTCTTCGGCAGCACGATCGGGTCCATATGCCCGATCACCGAGGTGGCGAATTTGGCGAACACGGTGGGCACCTCCGGGATCGGCAGGTTCGACTCGGCCGCATGATCGCGGTAATTCAGCCCGATGCAGATGATCTTGGACGGCCGCTGGATCGGAGCCCGCAGCCGGGTAGTGAGCGGATCCATCCGTTCGCTGGCCGGACCCCGCGCGAGCCAGCGGCTGATCCGGTCGAGAGCGTCGGCGCCGCCGTGGATCAAAGACATCATGTCCCGGATCCCCGCGTCGCGAAGCGCTGCCAGTTCACCGCCGATCAATACGCCGGGCTCGTCGTAATCGTCCCGGACCAATGTCACGAGATGCAAGTGAATTCCTCCGCGGCGGCGGGTCTCCGCCGCCTCATTCGAGTGTAACTCGTGAGAGTAGACTGGACCTATGAGACGCCTGCTTGCAATCCTCTGCCTGCCCTTGCCACTGCTCGCCGGCACGGCGGCCGATCTGGCTCGGGCCGTCCACGAAAACAGCTTCGACCGGAACGAGTGCTATCGCGTCCGCGACCTCCGGCTGGTCAAGCAGGACATCAAGATCTACCTCAGCGACGGCCACCTGATTTTCAGCAAACCGGTGGCCGGCAAACGCATCGCCGCGGTCTTCACCGCCGATGTGGAGGGTGGCGACGGCGAAGTCATCCTCGTGCCTCCCAACCGCGCCGAACGCGGCTCGCTGGCCGGTTTTATCGATTCTCCCACCCTCGACGAGCATTTCCGCGCCGCCTTGTTTCTGTTCACCGGAGACGACTACCAGACGATCAAGGCGCAATTCGACCAGAGCCCCGCCAACCGGCCGGCGCCCGAAATCGCCCCGCTGCTCGACGAGCAATGGACCCCCGTCCTGCGCAATCTCGGAGCCAGTTATCAGACCCGCCTCGTTCTCGACTTGCTGGGAGGTCCGGGGCATCCTCCGGGGCTTTTCACCGCCATGCTGAACGGCCGCCACTACCAGAACTTCGACGTGATCTTCGACCCGACCAGCCCCGAGCAGGTCTCGGCGGGACAAGTGGCCGACCGTGAGGGCCGCACGTACTTCGACACCTGGACCAGTTTCCCGGACCGCTCCTCCCGCATGAAGCCGGTGCCGCCCCAGCGGGCGATCGATATGAGCGACTTCCGGATCGAGGCCCAGATCGATCCGGACCTTTCGATGACCGCCGTCACGCGCGTCAAAGTGACGCCCAGGTTCGACGGCATGCTCAGCGCCACCTTTGACATCGCTCCCGCCATGAACATCACGGCAGTGACCGTGGATGGCCGGCCCGCCGAGGTCTTGCAGCGCGAATCGTTGCGTCTGAACCTGACCCGTGGAGGCAACAGCCTGTTCCTGGTGGTGCCTTCCGAACCACTGCGGGCCGGCCGCCCTTACGAGTTTGTTTTCCACCACACCGGAAAAGTCATCTACACCGCGGGTGACCGCGTGTTTTATGTCAACGCGCGTGGCAACTGGTATCCCACCCACGGTTCCGAGTTCGCAAATTTCGACCTCAAGTTCCGCTACCCCCGCACCCTCCAACTGGTCACGCCCGGAGACGTGGTCTCGGACCGCACGGAAGGCGACTGGCGGATCACCGAACGCCGCACCCCCGCCGCGATCCGGATGGCCGGCTTCAATTTAGGGGATTATCAGACAGCGCACGCGGAGCGTGACGGCCTGGTCGTGGATGTCTGCGCCAACCGGGAAATCGAGAAGGCTCTCTTGCCGAAAACCTTGCCGATGGTGCTGCCGTTTCCCGCTCCCCGCGGCCGGCACGTCGATCCCCTGGCGGAAGCCATCCTCAACCCGCCTTCGCCCGATCCGGCCGGCCGCCTGCAGGCGCTCGCGTCCGAAGTCACTTCGGCAATGGGTTTTATGCAGTCCAGGTTCGGGCCTCCCGCTCTGGCGCACCTGACGGTGTCGCCCATCCCCGGCACGTTCGGCCAGGGTTTTCCCGGCCTGATCTATCTTTCGACATTGGCCTACCTCAGGCACCTTCCGTCGGGCGGGCACACCCCCAACGAGTTGCAGGAGCTTTTCTACGAGGATGTGCTGCAGGCCCATGAGGTGGCCCACCAGTGGTGGGGGAACCGCGTAACCGCGGCATCCTACCGCGACTACTGGCTGATGGAGGCTCTGGCCAACTATTCGGCCATGCTCTACCTCGAGAAGAACCGCGGCGAGCATTCCACCGACCTGATGCTCGACGCCTACCGGACCAACCTTCTGGAGAAGAGTGCGGCGGGCCAGACCGTCGAGTCCGCCGGACCCATCGTGCTGGGACCGCGCCTGGAAAGTTCCCTGGAGCCGCGCGCATGGCTGGTGATTGCTTACGGTAAGGGATCGTGGATTATGCACATGCTTCGCCGCCGCATGGGTGACGCGCGATTCCAGGCCATGCTAGCGGAGGTGATGAAGCGGTACGACCACAAAGAGATTTCGACCGACCAGTTCCGCGAAACGGCCGCCGCCTTTCTGCCTCCGAAGTCGGACGATCCCAAACTCGAGACTTTCTTCGATCAGTGGGTGTACGGCACCGGCATTCCGGCGGTGAAGCTCAGCTACAGCCTCAAAGGGAAGGCGCCCTCGCTGCGCCTGGTCGGAACCGTGACACAGTCGGAAGTGGATGAAGATTTTACGGCTTATGTGCCCGTGGAAATTCAGGTCTCGCGCACCCACGGCATTACCCGATGGGTCCGAACCGGAAGCGCCCCGGCGACCTTCACGGTCGCCCTGCAGCAGCCTCCAATCAAGGTGACGCTCGACCCACACCATGGGCTGCTGCGCCGCTGAGCCGTTCGTCTGGGGAAAAGTCCTCTAGAAAAGGAAATGGCCCCGAGCTGGGTACTCGGGGCCTGCACTCAGAGAGTAGGCGGTGGGAGGGGACTCACCGCCTTGGGATGCTGTCTGTGTTAATTTGAGATTAACAGTTTCATACCCTCTTGTCCAGTTTTGAGCTCTGTTTTTTTGTAGAATTTTGCGGGTATCCCCATTCCCCACATTTGGGGGTGACGTATCGCCCGAAACAGCGCATCTGGGGGTGGCCTGGCTTCCGGATCCGGGCATGGCGAGAAATTGAAAAGGCCCCGAGCTGGGTACTCGGGGCCTGCACTCAGAGGGGTTGGCGGTGGGAGGGGACTCACCGCCAGGGATGCTGTCTATATTGTCTCGATAGTAGCAGTTTAAGACCTTATTGTCTATTATCTTCTGGAAATATTTGACTTGCGATCTTGCGGGTACCCGCCCGCACCCCGCGCCTGGGGTTGGAGGGTACCGGCTGGGGCATCGCGGGGCCGCATCCTCCCATCCGCTGGTTCTAGTCCGAAAGTACTGCTATCCACACCGCATAAGTCATTGTAAATAAAGGGCGTCTCCTCCCAGGAGGAGATAGCGTGACCCGAATAACCAAAGACATCTTGAGGATCCTCGTCCCGGAGTGTACCGTGCGGAGGAGAGGTAGCCCGTGATTGAGATGAACGATGACAGGGTCCTGACCGCGCACGGCGAGCGCGAACGCCGCAACAAACGCCGTTTCCAGATCGAGCAGGAAGTGCGGTACAAGATGCTTTACGGGCAGCGGATCGCCGAGACCGGCACCGGCCGAACCATTAATATCTCAAGCGGCGGCGTCTGCTTCACGACCGAGAGCGTGCTGACCATGGGGATGCCCGTGGAACTCTCCATGAACTGGCCCGTCCTGCTGAACGACTCCTGCCCCATGAAACTGATGATCTACGGCTGCGTCGTCCGCGCCCATGACGGCGGCGCCGTGGTCGCCATCGAGCGCTACGAGTTCCGCACTCAGGGGTCCCGAGCGTTCCAGCAGCCAGTCCATCAGATGGAATACCGGATGACGAGCTGAGCGCGGCCGCGGCGAAGGCTTGGTCCGAAACCGTACGCCTGCCGTACAGATCTCTCGAACTTCGGCTGCGCAAAGGCATCCTCAACCTGGGGGTGCCATGCTTTGGACGATTTTCGTGATCTTGCTGGTCTTGTGGTTGTTGGGACTGGTGGCTTCCTATACATTCGGAGGATTCATCCACATTCTGCTGGTTGTGGCGATTGCGGTCCTCCTGATCCAGTTGATCAGCGGCCGGCGCCAGATCTAGCGCGGTTCCAACCGGGGTGGCGAACCGGCCGGCCTCACACCAGCCCGCGCAGCAGGCGGGCGGGCAGGGTTACGAGCGCCCATACCAATTCGAGCACCCCGCCGACCGCCACTCCCACGATGCGAAAGGGCAGCAGCAGCAACCACACCAGCGGATAGATCACCAGCGCGGCCAGGGCCAGCGGCCAGCATAAAAACAGCAGAATGCAAAACAGCAGGAACTTCACCATGGCGGATCTCTCTTTCCGGTCCTCATCTTAATACGGAAACGGCCAGCCAATAGTTCGAGTCTGGTACCATAAAAAATTCACGCGAGATGCTGCGATTCGAGACCGCCGGAGAGTCCCACGGCGAATGTCTGGTGGCGACCCTGACCGGACTCCCCGCGGGGATTCCCGTATCACTGGAAAACGTCAACCGCGAGTTGTGGCGGCGCCAGCAGGGCTACGGCCGGGGCGGACGGATGAAGATCGAGACCGACCGCGCCGAGATTGTGGCCGGCGTGCGCCATTCCCACACCATCGGTTCGCCTGTCGCCATTGTGATCCGTAACCGCGACTGGCAGAACTGGACTCAGACGCTGCCCGTCGAAGATGTGGAGGGCGCCGGGGACCAGCGCCGTCCGGTCACCCGCCCGCGCCCCGGCCACGCCGACCTCGCCGGCTCCATCAAGTACAATTTTCACGATGCCCGGTACGTTCTCGAGCGCGCCAGCGCGCGGGAAACCACGGCGCGGGTGGCTATCGGCGCGCTCGCCAAGGCGTTTCTGCGGGAATTTGGAATCGAAGTGTTGAGCCACGTGATCGCGGTCGGCCCGGTGCGGCTGGAGCGCTCCGCCGGCTGGGAGGAACTGGTGGCGCTTAGCCGCCGCGACGAAATCCTGCTGGGCTGCGTCGACTCCGGAACCGAAGCCCGCATGAAGGCGGTGGTGGATGAGGCGTACCGCACGGGCGACACGGTGGGCGGCGTCTTCGAGGTGGTGGCGCACGGGGTTCCGGTGGGATTGGGCTCGCACATCGCCTGGGACACGCGCCTCGATGGCAGGCTCGCGCAGGCCATCGTTTCCATACAGGCGGTGAAGGGTGTGGAGGTAGGGTTCGCCGCCGAAGGCGCCGCCAGTTTCGGATCGAAGGTGCAGGATACGATTCACTACGACCGCGAAGGGCGCCGCTTCACCCGCGGCGCCAACCGCGCCGGGGGTCTCGAAGGCGGCATGACCAATGGGCAGGACGTCCTGGTGCGCGGATTGCTCAAGCCGATTTCCACTCTGCGCCGGCCGCTCGAATCGGTGGATCTCGAAACCCGCGAGCCCGCCCTGGCCGCCTACGAGCGATCCGATATCTGTGTGGTCCCGGCCGCCGGGGTGATCGGCGAAGCCATGACCGCGCTGGTTCTGGCCCAGGCATTCCTGGAGAAATTCGGCGGCGACTCGCTCGACGAGACTCGCCGCAATTACGATAATTACCTGGAACAGGTGAAGAGCTATTGATATGGTTTATCCGATTGTAAAGTATGGCAATCCGGTGCTTGAGCGCGAAGCCGAGACGATCACCGAGTTCGACACGCCCGAGCTGAACAAGTTCCTCGACGATCTGTTCGAGTCGATGTACGCCGCCAAGGGCGTAGGCCTGGCGGCGCCTCAGATCGGCGTCGGCCGTAAGATCGCCGTCATCGACTGCTCGAACGGAGAAAGGCCGGAGGATAAGCTGATCATTATTAATCCGCAGATCCTCAAGGTGGAGGGGAAGCAGGAGGGCGAAGAAGGCTGCCTCAGCATTCCCGGCTTTCGCGAGCAGGTGAAGCGCGGCAGACGGGTTACGATCCGGGCCCAGAACGCCAAGGGCGAAGCCTTTGAGATGACCGGCGAAGACCTGCTGGCGCGGGCCTTCCTGCATGAGACCGAGCACCTTTACGGCCGCCTGTACATCAGCCACATCAGCGCCCTGAAGCGCGACCTGATGAAGCGCAAAATCAAGAAAATGCAGCGCGCCGGAGAGTGGGACTGAGATTCCGATGCGCCTGGTATTTCTCGGTACGCCCGAGTTCGCAGTCCCGACCCTGGAGCGCACCGTCGAAGCCGGCCACCAGGTGCTCGCCGTTTTGACCCAGCCGGACCGCGCCCGCGGCCGTGGCCAGCACGAGGCGGCGCCACCTGTGAAGCAAGCCGCCCTCCGGCTGGGGCTGCCCGTCTACCAACCCGAGCGCGTGCGGCGTCCGGAGGCGGTGGAGTACCTGCGCAGCCTCGCGGCCGATGCCATGGTCGTGGTGGGATACGGGCAGATCATTCCGCAATCCGTAATCGACCTCGCGCGGCTCGGCATCATCAATGTGCACGCGTCGCTGCTGCCTGCCTACCGTGGCGCAGGGCCGATTCAATGGGCCATTCTGAACGGAGAAACCCGAACCGGTGTCACCACCATGAGGATTGACGCGGGCCTCGATACCGGCGACATGCTACTCAAAGCCGAAACCGGCGTCGGCCCCGAGGAAACCGCGGTCGAACTTGGCCGTCGGCTCGCCGGGATGGGCGCAGACCTGCTGGTCAAGACCTTGCGCGGACTGGAAGCGGGCACGATCGTTCCCGAAAAACAGGATCCGGACCGCGCCACCTACGCGCCGCTGTTGAAGAAAGAGGACGGCCGGATCGAGTGGACGCTTTCCGCCGCCGCGATTCACAACCGGGTCCGCGGCTTGCAGCCGTGGCCAGGCGCATACACCACGCTGCGCGGTCAACTGCTGCACCTGTGGAAGGCGCGGCCCCTGGCCGGCGCCGGCGCCCCCGGCCGCATCGTTTCGCTGAAGCCGCTGGCGATCGGCTGCGGAGAGGGTCTCCTGGAACCAATCGAAGTCCAGATGGAAGGCCGCAAGCGCATGCCGGCTGCCGATTTCGCCAATGGCCATCGCCTGGCCGAAAATGAATTTTTAGGAGAGCCACTCAGTTGAACCTCCCGCTCGGATACGCATACTCCGCCGTTTATGCCGGCATTCGCCAGGCGCCCAAGGACGATCTCGCGCTGATCGTCAGCGGCTTGCCCGCCAACGCCGCCGCGGTCTTCACGCAGAACCGGGTGCAGGCCGCGCCGGTGCGGCTGTCGCGCCGGCACCTCAAGCTATCGCGCGGCCTGGTGGGGGCGATCGTGATCAACGCCGGCAACGCCAACTGCGCCACTCGAACGGGCGATGCCGTGGCCGCCGCCACGTGCAAGGCTGCGGCCCGCATCCTGCGCCTGTCCGCGAACCAGGTACTGCCTGCATCCACCGGCGTAATCGGCGTGGAACTGGATGCCTCGAAGATCACGGGCGCGCTGCCGCAACTGGTTGCGGGGCTCGACCCCGGCCGTTTCGACGACGCGGCGGGCGCCATCATGACCACCGACACGGTTCCGAAAACGGCCTTCGGCGAAGTCCGCCTGCGCCGCGGAACCGTGCGCATCGCCGGAATGACCAAGGGCTCCGGCATGATCCAACCGCTCATGGCCACGACGCTCGGCTTCGTCCTGACCGACGCCGTAATTCCGGCCGCCACCCTGCGGGCCATGCTGCGGCGCACGGTGGAGCGCAGCTATAACCGCGTCTCCGTGGATGGCGACACCTCCACCAACGATACGCTGCTGCTCCTGGCCAACGGCGGTTCCGGCGTCCGTCCCGATCCGAAAGAGATGGGCCGGATGGAAGAGGGAATCGGCGAAGTCATGGAATCTCTCGCGCGCGCCATTGCCCGCGACGGCGAAGGTGCGAAGAAACTGGTGACGATTCTGGTGAAGGGCGCACCCTCGGACCGGGCTGCCGCGAGCATCGCCCGCGCGATCGCCAACTCACCGCTGGTCAAAACCGCGGTGGCCGGCTCCGATCCCAACTGGGGACGAATTCTCTGCGCCGCGGGAAATTCCGGCGTGGCGTTCGACCCGGCCCGCACCGACATCCACATGCAGGGCGTGCCGGTGTGCCGCGGCGGGCTGGCCGCGCCGTTTTCCGAACCGGACCTCAAGGCCAAGCTCGACGAGCCCGAGTGCGAAATCCGCCTGGCCATTCGCGGCAAAGGCAAAGGCGAAGCGCAATTCTGGACCTGCGACCTGACCGAAGGCTACATCCGGATCAACGCCAGCTATCGCACGTAACATGACCCGCCGCGTACTGCTGCTCTCCGCCCTGGCCGCGCCGCTGGCTGCGGCCGACCCGGCCCGGGAAGTCTGGAGCCTGTTCTCCGGCATCGCGTCCGCGCTAGCCGCCGGCGACGCCGCGTCGTTCCTGGCCGCGTTCGACCCGGCCATGCCCGGATTCCCCAGGCTGCGCACCGACGTCGAGGCGCTGGTCGAACTCGATTCCGTGCAATCGGCGATCGAAGCCGTGCGCAATGAAGGCGACGGCCGGCAGCGTACAGTCGATCTCGACTGGCTGCTTCACCTCACCTCGTTGAGCGATTCCGCAAAAGTGACGCGCCGCCGGGAGACCGTCCACTGCCGCCTGGAAAAGCTGGGCAGGAAATGGAAGATCGAGGCATTCGAGCCGCTCTCGTTTTTTGCTCCGCCGGCTTAGACCAACCAAGCTACAGGAGGTGCAATTCGCGAACCAGCGCGAAGGATGCGTTCAACTGCGGGATCTCGACTTTGAACGGCGTGCGCGCCTGCGGCTCCAGGTGATCCACACGCGCACTTACGCCGCCGAGCTGCGAGCCGTGCGAATCCGTGAGGTCGAACACCACCTCCGCCGCGTAAATCTGGTGCGCGGTGTTGTTCCGGATGGAGCCTTCAATCGTGGTGACCGCGCCGTGCACAATGTGCGCGTCCGTCACCTCCAGGTCGTGATTGCCGGATATCCCGAGATGTTCGAGATCCGGCAGCATGCGGGCGGCGATCTCGGCCGGAGGCACGGCCGAGGCGGGCGCCACGGGGGGCGCCTCGGAAGCGAAACGGCCGCTGATTCCCAACCAGAACAGAGCCCCCAGTGCCAGGCAGGGCACCGCCACGAAGATCCAAAGCCTCAGTTTCTGGAAGAATGTACGATTGCTCAGGTATAAAGGATCCGAAGCGCCGGGCGCGTTCAGACGGCGATCAATCCAGGAACCGAGCGGACCGAGCCAACGTGCGCCCCCCGCTGTTTCTCCTGACGGAAGATCGTCCGGACGATTTGCCATAGTTCCCGCCATTATAGCGTCCGGTTCCGAACGCCGGTTGCCAGGGTTTGCCGATTTGCCGACATCGGCAAGGCACATGCAGTTTTGAGCCCGCAAGGAGTCCCTATGAAGAAATATCGCAATGCCGTAACCGGGATGGCCATAGCCGCTCTGCTGATCTTCGTTCCAGGCGCTTTCGCCAGGAAGCACCAGCACCAGTCCGCCAGCCGGTTGGCGGTTGATAACGACTTCTCTGCGAGGGCCGCCGAGATCAACCTCGCGGAGATCCGCATGGCCGACCTCGCCATGAAAAAAACTTCCAATCCGGCAGTGAAGAACCTGGCGCAGCACCTGGAAGCCGACCACACTAAAGCCAACGACCAGCTCAAGCAAATCGCCTCCAAGCAGAATCTCACGCTGCCCACCAAACTGGACCCCAAGGACCAGGCCGAATACGACCGGCTCTCCAAGCTGTCCGGTGCCGAATTCGACAAGGCCTTTACGCACGTCGTGGCTCGGGATCACAGGACCGCCATCGCCGAGTTCCGGCGTGAGGCCGCCCACGGCACCGACCCCGAAATGAAGAAGTACGCGAGTGACACGCTCCCCACGCTCGAGCACCACCTGCAGTTGGCGGAAACCGCCGAGCATTCCGCAACCAAGGAGTCGTGAACCACGCGGGCGGGGCGTGCGGCCCGCTCCGCCCGGTTTCAGATTTGGCGCGAATGGCGCGGCGCCGCGATCAAGGTTTCGAGCGTCCGCAAGTTCTCCAGCCGTCCCATCACGATCAGGTACTCGCCGCCCTGCACCGCCGTGTCGGCCGTGGGATTGAACAGCATCTGTCCATCGCGTTTCCGGATGGCCATGACGATGACCCCCAGGTCACGCCCCAGTTGCATCTCGCGGATGGTCTTCGAAGCCAGGTCGCTCGATTCGGAAACCCGCACCTGTTCGATGGAAATATCTTCGCCGATGTCCTTGGTGGTGAAGTCAAGGAATTGCACGACGTGCGGGCGCAGCAGCGACTGCGCCAGGCGGTGGCCGGTGATGGCGTACGGCGCGAAGACGGCGTCGGCGCCCGCGCGCCTCATTTTTTCCTCGGCGCCCTCTTCCGCCGCCCGCGTCGCCACATAGATATGCGGGTTCAAACCCTTGGCGGAGAGCAGGACGAAAAGGTTGTCGGCATCCGTGGCGAGGGCCGCGACCAGCCCGCTAGCGCGCTCGATACCGACCTGATGCAGGGTGTCGTCGCGGGTGGAATCGGCCGCCACCGCCAGCATGCCCGCCCGTAGAGCGCGCTCCACGCGCTCCAGGCTGATATCCACGACGACGAATGGAACGCCGGCGTGCTGTAATTCCGACGCGGCGCCGCGTCCCACGCGCCCGAAGCCGCAAATGATGTAGTGGTCTTTGAGCTTGTCGATCATTCGTCTGTTCCGCCGCTGGCCGATGGCGTCTCCGAATTCGAGTTCGATGATGGTCTGGGTCATCGCTCCGATGGCGATGAAGATGGTGCCGACGCCGAAGAAGATGAGGAAGGAATTGAAGATGCGCCCCGCCTGCGAGAGCGGATGAACCTCTCCATACCCCACGGTCGTCATGGTGGTGAGAGTCATGTAGAACGCGTCGAACGGCGGGTAGTGATCGATAAGAGTGAATCCGATGGTGCCGGTCAGCAGCGTGCCGCTAATTGCCAGGCCGATGATCAGGAAACGCCGCGCCAGACGGTTCATGGCTTCCGTATGGACAAGTATAGCGGCTGGCGCGGGGTGGCTGGCGCGGAGTGTGGCCGGGCCGCGCCGTCTGCTAAACTGAACCAGTAGCGTTTTTCTTTAGGCGTTGCGCCAATCCCAGGGCCGGTAGCTCAGTAGGTAGAGCATGTGCCTTTTAAGCACAGGGTCGCGGGTTCGAATCCCGCCCGGCTCACCAGAATATCTCCATGTTCCGGCCATCCCTGAAGCCCAACCCGGCACTGTCCGAGCGAAATCTAAGCCGGCTCAGGTCGTGGGCGGGTACTGGATTCGGGCGAGCGCTTCTGTCCGGCTGCGGTACCGCCGTCCAGCGTTTGAGTTGAGCAAGAGCGACGAAGCGCAAGGCGGATTGCGGTGCGTTCATCGCCGTCGTAGCCCGTGAATCGGCACCGCTACTAACGGAATGGAACGGCCGCGGGGTCGCTACCTTCCCGAAAGGCCAGCGGGGTGGACAATGACAGCATGACCGCCATTCGACTGCCCACCGTCTTCGGCATCTTTGTCTCCGTCGCGCTCTCGCAGACCCCGGCGACCCTGACTGTTTGCGGCATCAGCGCCAGCACCGCAACGCTTTCGCCATCCGACCTTGCCAAACTCCCACGCCGGACGGTGAAGACCGCCGATCACGGCACGCCGGTCACGTTTGAAGGCGTCCTGTTGAGTGACGTGCTTGCCAAGGTTCGCACACCGACCGGCGAAGCGTTCAACAAAACCGTTGCGTCCTATTACGTCACCGCAGAAGCGCACGACGGCTATAGGGCCGTCTTTTCGTGGGCGGAGGTTGACCCGAGCTTCACGGATCGGAAGGTGTACGTCGCCACGAAGCGGGACGGGAAGCCGTTCTCGGCCAAGGATGGCCTCTACGAATTGATCGTGCCGGGTGAGAAACGGCAATCCCGGTGGGTTCGGCAGTTGAAGCTGCTTCGCATTGAGCCGCTGCCGACCGCCACTGCCTACGATTCCGAACAGGCCCGTTGGATCGCGGGCAGTCTGACGGAAATGCAATCCATCAAGGTAGGGATGACGAGGGGCGAACTGCTGAAGGTGTTCATGGGTGAAGGCGGCATCTCAACCCGAACGTGGCGGCGCTACGTCTATCGGCGGTGCGGGTTCATCAAGGTTGACGTGGAGTTTGCGACGGTCGGCGATCCGAACAGTACGGCTGAGAGTCCAGAAGACCGGGTCACGAAAATCTCGAAGCCGTTCTTGGAGTGGACGATTGCGGATTGAAAAGCTGTTCCCGTGATCAGCGAATCTCACGTACTCAATACGTGCCTTACGCCCCCGAAGGAGCTGGGTATAAGTTGGCACGTGAGGCATCGGCTCTTTCTACTTGATCAAGGACGAGATCAGCAGTGACTTACGGCGCATCCGGAAGTTGAGACCGCAAGTCATTCGTGGCGCTACGTCCTATCAGGCGGCAGACGAGCAACGGGTCAGTTGCCGGGAAACGCCGACCGCCACATTGGCCTCACCCAGCCTGCAGCCGCCGGGCACAAGGAACCGTCCGGGGCAACCAATCGCAGCGAAAGGTCGCTATCTATCGCGCCTTGTTCATGGATGCCTGAGGAATCTGAAGTAGAAAGCTATGAACACCAGGGCAATGCCAATATTCACCGTCAGCCGTTCCCAGAATCGGTTTCTGAAGAACACGAAATCCACACCGACTATGACGGCTACCATCGCCACCACGTAAAGCACGACAGCTACCTGTTTGCCCATTTCAGCAATACCTCGATGCCCGGCGCGGATTCACCAGGCGACTGAAAAACGCACAAATGTTTGAGCCTGTGGCATCCGCCATTCCATTCCCAAGCCTGCTCTGCGATGATTGCAGCAAGATTCCGCGGAATGGCTTCGAGTGGCTAGCGTGTGAACGACACAAGCTTCTTGGTGTACTCGTCGTATGTGCCATTGTGTAGGTAATGTTCGCCGACGACCCCGATTCCCTTTTGAAACCACACATCCTCCCATCCGCCGCTGCCAAAGTGACTGGCGAAAATATGAATCGCGCCGGCGAATTCCGCTGGCAGGAACGAGGACACACCAGGGCTAGCGGGTTCGAGGCTCCAACGAATATCCCCGTTTCCCCACCGGCGGCCCATCTGTAACGGGAAACAGAAATCGGCTGAAAGAGCATCCCTTGCCAGATACTGCTGATAGCTTGGGCGAAGGCGCCGGTTCTGCCGGTCCCAGCCCTCTCCGATCACGTATATACAGTTGCCGTGGATGAGGTACGGCTCGCGGTCACGCGCGACAACATAACTTGCGGGAGCGCTTCGCGGCAGATAGACCGTCCCCGCTTGGCCATTCGGGAGTTGCACCTCCGTGTGGGCAGTTTGCCCTGTAGAACTACGGTGCTCCGTCACCTCGCGCAGAACAACCACTCCTTCCGGAAGGGTCACCCAGCCGGTGATTGTCTCCTCACTGGTCCAGCGGTCCACGTCTGGCCGGTTTCGGTCACCAGATTTCCATTCATGTTCGTAAATCCAACGACTGCCCACCAAGAGCGGGAACCATGCCAAAGGGTTCTCCTGCGCACTTGCTACAATCGACAGCGTGCACAGCGTCAAAATCACATAGCGCATACTCCCCACTTGCCCTCGCCAACCATTGTATGGCTTTGACAGCACGACCCGCGTTGTCCCGAGAGCGGATAGAAACCAACTTGGATGCGTAAGTCCATGTCGCGTGACGGACCGCCTGAGCAAGAGCGGCGCTGCGTCCAGGCGATTCGGTCAACTACCCGATTCCGGGTATTTTCCTCTCAGCGCCCGCCGCACATAATCAGAAACAGGTACAAGCGTCGATCATGGATCACTCTCAAACGAAGCATAATGCGGCATCCGATGCGGCCCCGGCGCAGCCACTGCCCCGCGCGGTCCTCGATGCCATCCGGGATTTCGATACCTGCAGCATCGTGAATGCCATCGAGCGTTTCGGGGTCCGCCTGCGCAATGAAGGATTCACCGGTCCTGGACTCCAGTGCGTGACCTGCGACTCGCCGCGCATCCTTGGTTACGCAGCCACCTGCCGGGTGCGATCCGCGGATCCCCCAATGATCGGCGACAACTACGTCGACCGCACGGATTGGTGGGAGACCATCGAATTGCTCCCGGTCCCCCGCATCGCGGTCATCCAGGATCTGGACCCGGAAGCCGGCCGCGCTTCCACCGTCGGTGAGGTGCACGCGTCGATTCTCAAAGCATTGCAATGCGAGGGCCTGATCACCAACGGCGCCGTTCGCGACATCCCCGGGGTCAGCCGAATGCAGTTTCCGATGTTCGCTGCGGCCGTCTCCGTGTCCCACTCCTACATACATATCGTGGAGTTCGGCGCTCCTGTCGAGATCTTCGGACTCAAGATCCGCTCCGGCGACCTGCTCTTCGCGGACCTCCACGGGGTGGTCTCCATACCGCTCGAAATTGCCGCCCGCATCCCCGAGGTGGCATCCGGGATTCGTGCCAACGATCAGACGATTATCGACTTGTGCCGGTCGGCCGAATTTTCCCTGGAGAAGCTGCTCAAAGCGGTTCGAGGCGAGCGCTGAGGATTTCGTACCGCTCACGGCCATCTTGCCGCCACCAGGACCCGGCACCGGCTCCGCGCCATGCTATACTGCGCACGCCGCGGATTATGACTTACACTTACTCCGATATCTCCAAGATGATTGACCACTCGCTGCTCAATCCCACCCTCACCGCCGCGCAACTCGAGGCCGGCTGCCGCCTCGCCACCGCTTACGACACGGCCAGCGTCTGCATTCTGCCTTACTACCTACGCCGCTGCGCGGAGATCCTTCAGGGCACAACCGTGAAGCCGAGCACCACCATCGGATTCCCGCACGGCGGCCACACCACCGCGGTCAAGGCCGCGGAAGCCGTGCGCGCCCTGGAAGACGGCGGCCGGGAACTCGACATGGTCGTCAATATCAGCGCCGTCCTGAGCGGCGATTGGGACTACGTCCGCACCGACATCCGAGCCGTCACCGAGATCACCCACACCGCGGGGCAAAAGGTCAAAGTCATTTTCGAGAACTGCTATCTGAACGACCAGCAGAAGATTCGCCTCTGCGAAATCTGCGGCGAGCTCCAGGTAGATTGGGTCAAGACCTCCACCGGCTACGGGACCGGCGGTGCTACCCTCGAGGACCTTCGGTTGATGCGGCGCCACAGCCCGCCCGGCGTCCAGGTGAAGTCCGCCGGTGGCATCCGCGATCTCGACGCGCTCCTGAGGGTGCGCGAAATCGGCGTCACCCGTTCGGGAGCCACCCGCACCGCGGAAATGCTCGAGGAATGTTGCCGGCGCCTCGGCCTCCCGGCGCGCTGCCAGGCCTGAGGCCCGCGGCACGCGAGCGTCGTCCCGCCGCGGCGCGGCCGGGTTGCCCGCTCCCTGACGGTTGCGGCTCTGTTAGCATTTTGTTCGCGACCGTAAGGGAGTGGGCAGGCATCGCATCCGGCAGGGGTAGATGTCCCCCGCTAGAATAGAATTTGGAGAGCCAATTTTGAAAAGGTTGTCGTGGCTGTTGCCGGCCGTTCTGGTGGCGGCGGTAATCGGCTGGGGGGTCCTTCGCAGGAACGCGCCTCCCCGGGTCAACTTCGCGCGCGCCCACCGCCAGGTGCTGGTAAGCCTGCTTCCTACCAACGGAAAGGTCGAGCCTTTCGAGTGGCAGGCGGTCCGTGCCGAGTCCGCCGGATTGATCTCCAGGGTGGAGGTGACCGAGGGCCAGCGGGTGGCCAAGGGGGCGGTGCTCGCCACCTTGAGCGACCCTTCGCTCGAGGCCGATATCGGCGCCGCGGAAGCCAAACTCTCCGAAGCTCGCGCCGGCCTCGCGGCCCTCCAGGCGGGCGGCCGCCCCTCCGAAGTGGCCGATCTCGAAAACCGCATCGAACGCGACCGGTACGATCTACAGCACGCCACCGCCGACTACCATTCGCTCCAGCGCCTTGCCGAGAAGCAGGCCGCCACGCGGGTCGATGTGCAGTCCGCGGGGGACCGCGTCCACCAGCTCGATTTGGAAATCCAGGGCTTGCAGAAGCGCCGCGATTCGCTGGTCGCCAAGCCTGACGTCGCCGGCGCCGAAGCGCGCCTGGAAGATGCCCAGGTGGCCCTCAAGCTGGCCCGCGAGCGCGGAACCCGCAACGTCTTGCGCTCGCCGCTTTCCGGCATCGTCTACGGGCTCGCCGTCCGGCCCGGCGCCTATGTCGACCCGGGCGACCTGATCGGCAATGTGGGCGAACTCGATCGTCTCCGCGTCCGCGTCTACGTAGATGAGCCCGAATTGGGCCGCGTGGCCGTCGGCCTGCCTGTCACGATTACCTGGCAGGCGCTGCCCGGAAGAGAGTGGCAGGGCGAAGTCGAGCGCAAGCCTGTCGCCATTCAGGCGCTCGGCTCGCGGCAGGTCGGCGAGGTCGTCTGCACCATCCAAAACCCCGGACACGACCTCATCCCCGGTACCAATGTCGATGCCCAGATTCGCACCGCCGTCGCGCAGAACGCCCTCGTAATTCCCCGCGAAGCGCTGCGCCACGACTCCGACGGCGACTATGTCTTCACGGTGAAAGACGAGACCGTGGAACGCCGCGCCGTCGAGACCGGGATTTCCAGCATCTCGCTGGTGCAAGTGGTCCGCGGGCTGTCGGAAGGCGAACTGGTCGCGCTGCCGTCCGACGTTTCGCTCGAGCCCGGCACCCGCGTTTCCCCCGCTCTGTAAATTCGTCCACTTGCGGTTCCCCGCCGAATTAAGTAACGATACAAATTCATGCCTTCCAACGGTTCGAGCGGGGTCGCCGCCGGGCAGCCCAAGTACGTCTGGTACAAGGACCTGAGCGGATATCAATGGTTCGTCGTAGCAGTGGCCGCGGGCGGCTGGATGTTCGACACCATGGCGCAGCAGCTTTTCAACCTTGCCCGGGTGTCGGCGCTGCGCGATCTGATGGGCGGCCACGCCTCGGCCGGAGAAATCTCCGAGCAGGCCGGCTACGCCACCATGATCTTCATGATCGGCTGGGCCCTGGGCGGCGTGCTCTTCGGCGTTCTGGGCGACCGCATGGGCCGATCCAAGACCATGATGGTGACCATCCTCTCCTACACGGTCTTTACCGGCCTGAGTGTGTTCGCCACCGGCATCTGGGATTTCAACGCCTATCGCTTCCTGTGCGGCCTGGGTGTGGGCGGACAGTTCGCCGTGGGCGTCGCGCTGGTGGCCGAAGTCGTGCCGGAGCGCGCCCGTCCCTATGCCCTCGGGCTGGTGCAGGCGGCCTCGGCACTCGGCAACATGATCGCAGCCATGACCGGCATCCTGATTGGCTATATCCAGCAATCCGGCAGCATCGCCGGCGCCTGGCGCTGGGAATTCCTGGCCGGCGCCCTTCCCGCGCCGCTCGCGCTGGTCGTCTTCAAAAAACTGAAGGAACCCGACCAGTGGCTCAAGGCGCGTGCCCAAAAGAAGAAGATGGGTTCGTTCCGCGAACTGCTTTCGGACCCGCGCTGGAGCCGCAATTCGTACGTCGGGCTGGCGCTGGCCTTCGCCGGGGTGGTGGGCCTGTGGGGCATCGGCTTCTTCAGCTACGATCTGTTGCGCCCGGTGCTCGAACGCACCTTCCGCGCCCAGGGTCTCGCCGGCGCCGAACTGGCCGGCAAGACCACCACCTGGATCGGCATCACCTCCCTGCTGCAAAACCTGGGGGCGTTCTTCGGCATCAACGCGTTTACCTGGCTCACCCAGCGAACCAACCGGCGCCGGGCTTTCGCCATCAGCTTCGTCGCCGCCGGGCTCATGACCGCCTATACCTTCTGGAACCTGCGAACCATCACCGATATCTTCTGGATGATTCCGCTGATGGGCTTCACGCAACTGGCTCTGTTCGGCGGCTATGCCATCTACCTGCCGGAACTGTTCCCCACGCGCCTGCGCAGCACCGGCACCAGTTTCTGCTATAACGTCGGGCGGCTGGTGGCCGCCTCCGGGCCCCTGACGCTGGGCATGCTGACCAACCGGGTGTTTGCGGGACATGCCGAGCCCATGCGCTACGCGGGCGTCACCATGTGCCTGGTTTTCCTGGTCGGACTGGCCGCGCTGCCGTTCGCTCCCGAGACCAAAGGCCGGCCCTTACCGGAATAGCGGCTTGTGTTAACATTGCGCCAAGCCTCGTATGGGACCAGCGCCGGAAGTCCTTCAACCCGGGTCGCTTTTCGCCGATCGCTACCAGATCGAGTCTGAACTGGGGCACGGCGCCTTCGGACAGACCTACCTTGCCCGCGACCAGGGCGGGCGGCATGTCGTCCTGAAGGTTTTCGGGTCCGACGACCGGGAGGTCATCGAGCGGGTCCGGGCCGAGACCACCGCAAGCCGCGCCCTGAACCATCCAAACGTTGTCAGAGTGCTCGATTCCGGCACTTCCGGCGGCCGCGCTTACATCGCGTCCGAGTGGGTGGACGGCGCCGGCCTGGACACCGTCCTCCAATCCGGTCCGCTGACGATTCGCGATGCCGCGTCGGCATGTGTGGGCATTTCGGCTGCGCTGGGCGCCGCCCACGCCCAGGGGATCATCCACCGCGATCTCAAGCCGGCAAACGTGCTCGTGCCCGGCTGGCCTCAGGCCCCGGATTTTTCCGCCGTGCTTCTGCTTGATTTCGGAGTCGCGGGCGTCCTCGAGCCGTCCACACAACTGACCGCCGCGGGCATGGTGTTCGGAACCCCCGTCTACATGTCGCCCGAGCAGGTGCTCGGAGAGCCGCAGACGACCGCCACCGACGTCTATGCGTTCGGCCTTCTGCTCTACGAGATGCTGACCGGACGCAAGTTGCGCGAAGGGAGCGATACGGTCACCCTGTTCCGCTCGATTCTCACGGAGCAGGTGCCGCCCATGCCGCCCTCCGTGCCCCCACATCTGGCGCAGTTGATCTCGGAGTGTCTTCGCCGCGACCCCGCCGCGCGCCCGAAACTGGATCGCTTCGTGGCGACCCTGAGGCAGCCGGCGGGCCAGTCAGCCGCAATCGCAAACCCCTCCATGAGTCCCCCGCCGGCGCGGGCGTCTGCACCTCCTATCGCCTTACCTCCCTCGATGCCGCGTGCCGAGCGACCAATCTGGGCCGCCGCGGCGGTCGCCCTGGCGCTTGCCGCCGTCGTCCTGATGGGTGTGCTGTTCGTGGCGGGAGGTCCAAGGCCCTCGGCCGTGTTCCCTGCCTTATTCGGCGGTGCGTTCCTGGCGGCCTGCGGAATCGGTGCCGGCTTCTGGATCCGCGGCCGGCTCAACCGGTCCACTTCCGAGCTCAAGTCCGAGGCGCTCAGCCTGGCTCTCGATGCCAGGCGGCGATTGGATCTTACGGCCACGATGGCCTTGCAGGTCACCGACCTGGTGGGCCGCCTGCGCCAGATCGATCAGCGCATCCTCGCCGGGACCGTGGCCCTGATGCTGAACGAATACCAGACGGCATCCGAAGGGAAAGACCGCCAGTCCGCTCTGATGAACGTGGTGGTCCTCTCCGAGAAACTCGGCCAGCGCCTCTCCCCCTGGTACGTTCGCTACAAAGACGTGATCGCCACATTCGTTGCCCTGGCCGGCGCGGTTTCCGGCCTCCTCACCGCTTATAACGGCCTGCACCACCGCTAAACGGTGCCACCCCTGCTGGTACACTGGCATCAGCATGGCCGCCAACGCCTTAACAGGAGCGACCCTTACCGAACTGACCGACCACCGGGGCGTCCGCGAGTACCTCCAGCGGTTCACCCGCGAGAAACTGTGGCTGAACGAACAGCACCTTCAGTTCTGCCGCATCCCTTCACCCACTTTCCTGGAGCAGGAGCGCGCCGCCTGGTTTCTCGATCAATTCCGCTCCTTCGGATGGGAAACCTCCCTCGACGGTGCAGGCAACGTCGTCGCGGTTCACGGTTCCGCCCCTTATGTGGCTCTCACCGCGCACCTCGATACGGTCATTCCTCCACGCGGCAAAGACGACATCACGGTGGATTCCGACGGGCGGTTCCGAGGTCCCGGTGTCTCCGACAACGGCGCCGGCCTGGGCGCCCTGCTGGCCATCGGCCGGGTCTGGAAGAGTGGCGCGGCCCTGCCCGAGCTTGCCCGCGGCCTGCTGCTGGTGGCCAACGTCGGAGAAGAAGGCGAGGGCAACCTGCTCGGCATAAGGCATCTGTGCAAGCAGTCGCCGTACGCCGGCAAGATCGATTCCTTCCTGGTAATCGACGGCGCCGGCACCGACCACATCACCACGCGGGGACTGGGCAGCCGCCGCTTCGAAGTCGCCTTCACCGGCCCCGGCGGCCATAGCTGGAGCGACTACGGCGTCGGCAACCCGCTCCACGCGCTGTGCCGCGCGGTTACGCTCTTCACCGATACGCGCATCACGGGCCATCCCAAGTCCGCGGTGAACGTCGGGCTCATCGAAGGCGGCTCGAGTGTCAACGCGATCGCCCAGGCGGCCCGGGCCAAAGTCGATATCCGCTCCGAATCGAACGAGAAAATCGACCGGCTGGTAGAGGTTCTTTCCGAAGCCGTCGAACGCGCCCGCGAATTGGAGAACCAGCGGGCCACGTCCGGCAAAGTCGCCGCGAAACTTCGAGAGATCGGCTACCGGCCGCCTGCCGCGCTGCCGGAATCGGCTGCCATCCTCGAGTATCTGCGGGTGGTGGATGCGCACCTCGGCATTCGCTCTCATTTCGACACTTCCTCAACCGACGCCAACCTCCCGCTTTCACTCGGGATCCCCGCCGTGGCGATCGGCGCGGGGGGCGTCGGCGGCGGCGCCCACACCACCCAGGAATGGTATCGGCCCGAAGGCCGCGACCTGGCTCTGAAGCGCATTTTCCTCACCCTCCTACTGCTCATGCGGCGCCCGGGTGACGCCGCCGACGCGGGAGACCCGGGTAAGTGACGCGCCGCAAGGCGGACCTGGCCTTGTGCTTCAACGTCCTGGTCTGGGGAGCCACTTTCGTTCTCGTCAAAACCGCGCTGCTCGACATTTCCCCGCTTCTCTTCCTGGCTCTGCGATTCTCGCTCGCCGCCCTGGTGCTGGTTCTGCTGTTTCGCCCGGGGGCGAAAATTCACTATCACTGGAAGACCCTCGCCGCCGGCTGTCTGGTCGGGAGTTTTCTATATACCGGATTCCTGTTCCAGACTCTCGGCCTGCGCCTGACCAGTGCGCCGAAATCGGCATTCATCACCGGGTTGACCTCGCTGATGGTACCTTTGCTCACCCGCCTCGTCTACAAGAGCAGGCCCCAGCTTTCGGAAGTGGCTGGGGTGCTGGTGGCTACAGCGGGGCTGGGCCTGATGACGCTTCAGGGCGATATCGGGTCCATGAGCCGGGGCGATTTGCTCACGGTTTTCGGCGCGGCGGCGTTCGCCGCCCACATCGTGACCCTGGGCCACTTTTCCAAAAGGATGAGCTTCGAATTGCTTTCGATCGCCCAGGTAGCCGCCGCCGCCGTGTTGGCTTTGTCACTGTTTGGCTGGTGGGAGACGCCCCACCTGGTCTGGCGTCCGGCGGTGATCTACGCCATACTGATTACAGGGATTTTAGCGACCGCGCTGGCATTTACGATCCAGGCATGGGCTCAACAGCATACCACCGCAACGCGCACGGCCCTGATCTACATGCTGGAACCGGTTGTGGCGTGGATTACATCCTATTTACTGGTGGGTGAGGGCCTTTCCGGGCGCGCTGCCGTGGGCGCCGTCCTCATCCTGGGAGGAGTTGTGTTGGTGGAGGTGAAACCATTGAATCCGCGGCTACATCCATCCAACTAGAATCCGCGGCCGGGCGATGGTGCTTTTCGGCCGCCACTACGCGTAGGAGCAAAGAGGTTCCATGAGTTTTCTAGACAAGTTGCGCACACAGAAGCTGCTTTCGTTCACGCTGATTCTCTTCACGCTGTCGATCGGTATCGTGATCGGTACCCTGGTGAGCTCCGGGGTGAAAGCAGCGAAAGATAGCCCGGTGGCTCCTGGTGCAACGCCGCTCCAGATCCCCAATCCGGTGGAACTGTCGAGCACCTTCAGCCAGATCGCCAAACAGGTTGAGCCGTCGGTGGTCAATATCTCCACGACCTACAACCCGAAACCGGCGCGTTCCACCCGCAACCGGCGCCAGATGCAGCAGCCCGATGAGGGTGATCAGGGCGATCAGGGCGATTCCGGCGGGATGGACGATTTCCTGTACCGCTTCTTCGGAGGCAGCCCCCAGGGCAACTCGCCCGACGATTCGCGGCGCGGTTCCGCGCTCGGGTCCGGCGTGGTGGTGGATAAGGCCGGCTATATCCTGACCAACAATCACGTGGTCGATAAGGCCGACCGCATCCAGGTGAAATTCAACGACGACCCGACCGAATACGACGCCAAGGTGGTCGGCGTCGATGCTCCCACGGATCTCGCCGTCATCCGGGTGGAAGGCAAGAGCAACCTGGTTCCCGCCAGGATCGGCAATTCCGATGCCGTGCAGGTGGGTGACTGGTGCATGGCCATCGGTTCGCCGTTCGGCTTCCAGGCCACCGTGACCGCGGGTATCGTCAGCGCCAAAGAGCGCGACATTCCTGGCGACACTTCGCAGTACCAGCACTTCCTCCAGACGGATGCGGCCATCAATCCCGGCAATTCGGGCGGCCCGCTGCTCAACGTTCGCGGCGAGGTGATCGGCATCAATACGGCCATCGCTTCGCGCTCGGGCGGGTATCAGGGCATCGGCTTCGCGCTGCCCATCAATACCGCCGCCCAAGTTTATAACGACATTATCAAGACCGGCAAGGTGACCCGCGGCTCCATCGGCATCACCTTCGATGCCAATCCCGAAAGAGAGCGCGCGCTCCTCAAGGCGTACCACGCCACCGGGGGCGTGTTCGTGCAGGATGTAGCGGAGGGCGGCCCCGCCGAAAAGGCCGGCCTCAAGCCCGGCGACATCATCGTGGCGGTCAACGGCAAGCCCGTGCACGACGGCACGGAGTTGGTCAACACCGTAAGCTCCACGCCGGTGGGAACCTCCCTGGAACTCACGGTTCTGCGCAGCGGCCAGCACATCAACTACAAAGTCACGGTGGGCGATCTCGCGCAGATCTTCCCGGACCGATTCGGGAACAGCGGCGACCAATCCGCGAACCCTACTTCCGGCGGAGCCACCAGTTTCGGCATGCAGATCCAGAACCTTTCCGCCCAGCAGCGCCAGACCCTCGGAATCAAAGAGAGCGGCGGCGTTCTGGTCACGTCCGTCGAGCCGAACTCCTTTGCCGAGGACATTGGCCTGCAGCAGGGCGACGTTCTGCTCAGCATCAACCAGCAGCCGATCACCTCGACGGCCGACGTGATGAATGCCAAGGCCAAGCTCAAACCGGGCGACGCCGTAGCGTTCCGCGTCCTGAGCAAGGGCAACGGCAACAATTGGACGTCGAGCTTCCTCGCCGGCACGCTGCCCCTCGAACCGAAGCAGTAAGCCAGCCACCTGGCATGGGCGGGCGGCCGATTCCCCCGGCCGCCCGCCTCCCTTTGTTACACTAAGGTTTCGATGCGGAAATTCGTCTATCTGGCCATTGTCGCCGTCTTTTTTGCGCTCGACTGGAGCGGCGCGGCGGCGGTCCCCGTGAAGAAGAAGGCGGGTGCCAGGAAGACTACCGTCCCGCATAGCAAGCGTAACGCGCATAGCACGCGTAACGCGCATAGCACGAGCAACGCGCGTAGCACGAGCAACGCGCGTAAGAAGACGGCCTCCAGGCGCAAGAAGACTGGTTCGATGCGCAGCCGGGCGGCGGCGACTTGGCGCAACCGCCAGATGGCGCCCACTCCGGATCGCTATAAGCAAATTCAGGAGGCGCTGGTTGCCAAGGGGTATCTCAGCAGCGAAGATGCGAATGGAACCTGGGGTCCGTCCTCGGTGGACGCGCTCAAGCGTTTTCAGTCCCAACAGAACATCGATGCCACAGGCAAAATCAACTCCCTCTCTCTAATCGCTCTCGGCCTGGGCCCCAAGCGCGAAGCCGTCCCCCCTCAACCCGCCGCGCAATAAGCAGCAGGCGCGAGTCGTCCCACCGGGGCGGATAAATGCGCGCAACCGGCGGAACCAACTCGCGTCGATCAACCCGTCCTTCTTAGCAAGTGAATCCTTTTGGGAGACTATCGAAAGAGGGGTGTAAGGCAGGTGCTTCTCTTGGATTCGGCACCCGGACCTGCTGTTTACTAATAGCGCTTGCGGCCGAATCCGCCGCCGCCCGCGCGTTCGGTTTTCGGCCGGGCTTCGTTGACGCTCAAGGTCCTTCCGCCAAAATCCGTCCCATTGAGGGCGGCAATCGCCTTATCCCCCTCGCGATCGTCGCTCATCTCGACGAATCCGAATCCCCTGGGCTGGCCTGTATCGCGGTCGGTCACAATGTTGACTCGCGAGACGGTGCCATGCGCTTCGAACAGGGCCCGAACGGAATCTTCCGTCGCTCCGAAGCTTAGATTCCCAACGTAAATATTCTTCATGTACTTACAATCCTTTTGTGATTTGAAGACAGCTAATTAGTTCGGAAACTAACATGGCGGAAACACTGCCAGCTTGCTTTCCTCGAATCGGCGGGAGCATCAAATCCAGCAACAGTGTACCCCAGTTCGGCCCATGCTACAATGAAAATAAAGAAAATAAGTTTCCATTCGTACGCGCCTGCAATTGCCGCGACGCCAACATGGTCCGGATGGTTCGGCCTGACAAGAGGAATAGGCGTATTTATGTTATACGACAGCACCAAGGTTCTGTTGCGGGGTATTCTGCTTTCGCTCGAGGGTGCGGCCAAAATCCGATGGGAGGACGAGGTGGAATTGGCCCGCGAATGCTCCTATGAAATGCACCAGATGGCCCGCCCGCTGTACCAGGGGTACCGGCCGGATCCTATGAAGAAAGTGCCAGTCCTGGTGCCTGTGTCCGAAAGGGCCGCACGAGCCATACCGCACGTAAAATTAATGGTGCAGGCACTCCGGCGTAAAGACCAGCCAGCGGCGGTCGAGAGCGGCAAAGCCGCCCTGGCGGAGATGTAAAGCCCTGGACAGGCCAGGAGGCCTATCCTACTTGGCCTCTCTTCCAGACGATTTCGCCGTTCACCACGGTTGCCATTGCTCCGCCCAGGAATTTCCGGCCGTCGAAGGGTGAATTCCTGCTCCGCGAAGGCGATTGGTTCACATCGTATGTCCACTCGACCTCAGTGCTGAAGATCGTCACGTCGCCGGGCGCGCCCGGCGCCAGCGTGCCGCGTCCCAGCCGCATCACGGTTTCGGGTCCCGTCGTGAACAGTTCCACCATGCGGTTGACTGTGATCTTCTTCGGACGCACCAACTCTTCGATTGCCAGCCCGACCGCCGTCTCGAACCCGATGATCCCGAACGGGCAGCGTTCGAACTCCTGCATCTTCTCGCTGCCGGGGTGAGGCGCGTGGTCGGTTGCGATTGCGCTGATCGTGCCCGCGGCGATTCCATCCAACACCGCGGCGCGGTCGCACTCCGACCGCAGCGGCGGCTTCATTTTATAGTTGCTGTCGTAGGGCGGCATCACGCGGTCGCTCAGCGAGAAGTGATGCGGGGTGGCCTCGCAGGTCACCGGCAGGCCCGCCCGCCGCGCGTGCTCCACCATAGCCACCGCGTTGCGCGTGGAGATGTGCGCCACGTGGTAGCGCGGCCCGATGAACTGGGCCAGAAGCAGGTCGCGCGCCACCATCACGTCCTCCGACGCCGATGGAATCCCGCGCAGCCCCCAGCGGACCGATTGCGCGCCCTCGTGCATATCGCCGCCCGCGGTCAGGTTGAGATCCTCGCAGTGCTGAATGATGGGCAAATCGTAGGACTTCGCGAACTCCATGGCCCGCCGCATCACCCGCGCGTTCATCACCGGCTGGCCGTCGTCGGAGATCGCGACCGCGCCCGCCGCCTTCATGGCGCCGATGGCCGCCAGTTCCTCGCCCGCGCTGCCCTTGGTGATGGCCCCGATGGGGAATACGTTCACCACCGCTTTGCGCCGCGCTTTTTCGACGATATAGCCGGTCACCGTGGCGCTGTCGTTGACGGGCTTGGTATTGGGCATGCAGCACACCGACGTGAAGCCGCCCGCCGCCGCCGCGCGCGACCCGCTCTCGATGGTTTCGGCGTG
The DNA here is from genome assembly GCA_963794265.1 of Bryobacterales bacterium. Classification (GTDB taxonomy): domain Bacteria; phylum Acidobacteriota; class Terriglobia; order Bryobacterales; family Bryobacteraceae; genus CAWCDJ01. The sequence continues at coordinate 1,540,498 of CAWCDJ010000001.1, read as the reverse complement.
TTCGAACCCCGGCTCCCGCAGGTGCACGTGCATGTCGATGAAACCCGGCGCGACGATCATTCCGGCGGCGTCGAACGTCGTGGCGCCGGGCGAGGAGAGATTCGGCGCCACCCCCGCGACGCGCCCTTCCACGATCAGCACGTCCGCCACGCGGTCCGTGTTGGATGCCGGGTCGATCACCCGCCCGTTCTTGATGACGATGGCCATGGCCTACCCAATCACCTTTTCGAGCACCGCCATGCGTACCGCGATGCCGTTCTCCACCTGGTTCAGGATCACCGAGCGCTGGAAATCCGCCACCTCGCTCGAAAGCTCGCGCCCGCGGTTGATCGGCCCCGGATGCATCACAATGGCGTCCGGCCTGGCCAAGTCCATATGTTCCAGCCGCAGGCCGTAAAACTGAAAATACTCGCTGGCCGGAAACGAAGCTTCGTGCTGCCGCTCCAACTGAACGCGCAGCATCATAATGACGTCGGCGTCGCGGATCGCCTCGCGGATATCCGTGGTGAGGCGGACGCCCGGCGCCAACTGCGCCAATTCCGGCGGCAGCAGCGAGGCCGGACCGCACAGCACGATTTCGGCGCCGAACCGCGAGAGCAGGTGCACGTTCGACCGCGCGACGCGGCTGTGCGCGATATCGCCGATGATGGCCACCTTCAGTCCCTCGAGGGAAGGTCGCCGGTCGAGAATGGTCCGCGCATCGAGCAGGGCCTGGGTCGGATGCTCGTGCGTCCCGTCCCCGGCGTTGATGATGGGGGTTTCCAGGTGCCTGGCGAGGAAGTGCGGTGCGCCGGATGCCGAGTGGCGCATGACGATGGCGTCCGGCCGCATGGCGGCGAGGGTGTTCAGCGTATCCACCAGCGATTCGCCCTTCGAGACGCTCGACCCGGAGGCGGTGATCGACACCGCGTCCGCGCCCATCCGTTTGGCGGCGATTTCGAAGCTGGTCCTGGTGCGCGTGGAAGCCTCGTAAAACAGGTTTACGATCATCTTCCCGCGAAGCGTGTCCAGTTTTTTCAACGACTGGCTCTGTAGGGGTTGGAAGTCTTTGGCGCGCGCCAGAATGGCTTCAATCTCGGCGCGGCCCAGCTCTTCGATTCCGAGCAGTCCGGCTGGCATGTTGGTTTACGCGGATTCGGTTGCCGCGGTCCGTTCCACCAGGAGCACCTTTTCCATACCGTCGATCTCCTGGAACTTCACTTCGATGATTTCGAGATCCGTCGTCTGCACCTGGCGCCCGATGAAGCGCGCCTCGATCGGCAGTTCGCGATGACCGCGGTCGATCAGCACCAGCAGTTGCACGCGTGCGGGCCGCCCATGGTCGAACAGGGCGTCGAGCGCGGCGCGGATGGTACGCCCCGTGTACAGCACATCGTCTATCAGAATGATGTCTTTGCCGACGACATCGAACTGGATGTCGGTGGCGCTCACTACCGGTTTGATATCGACCGTGCTCAGGTCGTCGCGGTAGAGATTGATGTCCAGAATCCCGACCGGGATCTTCCGGTTTTCGAGCGACTCGATCTTCGCCGCCAGGCGCTGCGCCAGCGGCACCCCGCGGCGGCGGATGCCGATAAACGCGAGCCGATCGAGATCCTTCGTCTTCTCCAGAATTTCATGGGCCAGGCGCACCAGCGTCCTGTCGATTTCGGACGCACTCATGAGCTGAGCCTTTTCGCGCGTGAGGTTCATATCGCTCCGACTGTCCAGGGTAGCATGTGGGGCGGGCAGGCCAGGAGGCCTACCCTGCTCATGCGGCAGATTCTCCGGGGGCGATGTTGCAAACAGGGGACTTCCTGGGTTCGTTTCGCGCGGACGGGTTTCGCAGGAGGAGGAGATTGTGAAAAGCGCGCTGATACATGAGGTGGAGGCGCGTCTCATACCGCTGCAGGAGGGCGAGTTGGGGGCCGCCGGCGAGATCGGAGAACGCTCCGGCGAGGCGGGCGATCGGAGTTTCCCCGGTGTGGTTTTCCATCCCGGCTTCCATGAGGCGGTTTTCGATGGCCCAGGCGCGGCGCAGACGCCAATAGGCGGAGGCCATTTCCTCGATCATGCCCATCTCGACATTGTCGAGCGGGCTGAAACGGTCGATGTGCTGATCGAAGAGAGTCTGGAAGGACTCGGCGGACTCGTTGCCAAGGACGACGCACTTGGAGAGCAGGCCGTGGCGGGTGGCGTTCCGGGCGGAGCGGGCCTTACCCTCGGGAGTCTTCGGGCCGCCGGACCGGGCGCCGTTGGCGCGAGCGGCGAGAATACGTTTTCGTGAAATCATAGTTACCTAGTAACAGGGTAAACGAGAAGGTCGGGGCGGCCGATGTTACTATCTTGTATTTTCAAGGAGTTATCCCGGATTTTCCGATGTGATCGGGTTTTCGATTGCAGACAATTTTATCCGGTTCCGGGAGGAGGCGGGTTTAGAGTGGTAGCAGGATGTGGAGCATAGAAGAGAGACCCGATGGGGCAGAGAAACGGGAAGCGAGGAGAGCAGAGCGGTTCCGGCCGTCGGACTGGCTGCGGCGAGAGCTTGGTTTCGAACCGGACGCGGCGCAGGAACGGGTGATCGATTCGGCGGGCCGGCGGCTGGCGCTGAACTGCACGAGGCAATGGGGCAAGTCCACGGTGACGGCGGCGAAGGCGGTGTATCAAGCGCAGACGACACCGGGAAGCCTGACGCTGGTGGTGAGCCCGAGCGCGCGCCAGAGCGGCGAACTGGTACGGAAGGCGGAAGCGTTCGCGAGGAAGTTGAAGATCCGGCCAAAGGGGGACGGGGACAACGAGATCTCGCTGGCGTTTCCGAACGGGTCGCGGCTGGTGGGGCTGCCAGGGAACGAGGCGACGGTGCGGGGATTCTCGGCGGTGTCGCTGCTGGCGATCGACGAGGCGTCGCGGGTGAGCGACGACCTTTACCTGGCGCTGCGGCCGATGCTGGCGGTGAGCGCGGGGACGTTGTGGCTGATGAGCACGCCGTACGGGAAGCGGGGATTCTTCCACGAGGTATGGGAGCACGGCGGCAGCGAGTGGGAGCGGGTGCGGGTTCCGGCAAGCGAATGCGCGCGGATTCCGGGGACGTTCCTGGAGGAAGAACGGAAGTCGATGGGGGAGCGGTGGTTCCGGCAGGAGTATCTGTGCGAGTTTGTGGATTCGGTGAGCGGGGTATTCGACCGGGACCTGGTGGAGTCCGCGATTACGGCGGAGGTCCAGCCGCTGGAGATCGACTAACCGGGGATGATGAACGAGTATTTCGCGGGACTGGACTTAGGACAGAGCCGGGACTTCACGGCGATCGCGATTGTGGAGCGGGCGGAGACGCGGGGCGAGTGGGACGCGGCGGCTTACGGATACCGAAAGGAGACGGCGCTACGGCTGCGGTACCTGGAGCGGGTGCCGCTGGGGACGGCGTACCCGGATGTGGTGGAACGGGTGCGGAAGGTGATGCGGTCGCCGGCGCTGGCGGGGAGGCGGGTGCTGGCGGCGGATGCGACGGGGGTAGGGCGGCCGGTGGTAGACCTGCTGCGGGAAGCGGACCCGGGATGCCCGGTGTGGCCGGTTCTGATCACGGGCGGGGAGGCGGAGGGAAGCGGGCAGGGATACTTCCGGGTGCCGAAGCGAGACCTGATCCTGGGGCTGCAAGTGCTGATCCAAGGGGGGCAGTTACAAATTGCCGGAGGGCTGAGATATGGACCGGCGCTGGTGCGGGAGATGGCGGAGATGAAAGTGCGGGTGAGCGGCGCGGGGCGGGAGCAGTTTGGGGTATGGCGGGAAGGCGAGCACGACGACCTGGTGCTGGGGGTGGCGCTGGCGTGCTGGGCGGAGAGGCGGGCGCGGCCGAGGAACGGGGTGGGGCCGCGGGGGGAGCGGCTGTTGTGAGGGGTGAAGGCTGCTACCATCTGGGCACATGCCGGCCGTCTACTACGCGCATACCCGGCCTGGAACTGCGCCGGAAACGTGGGACCCGATCGAGTGTCACGCTGACCGCACAGCGCAACTTGCAGCCGAGTTCTGTGCGGCATTCGGACCGAAAGCCGGGTTACTGGCGGGGCGCTGGCACGACCTCGGGAAATTCCAGCCAGGGTTTCAGGAATATCTACTTCGGAGCGCCGAGGCAGGACACTCCGAAACCGGACCTAAGCATTCAATCGTCGGCGCCCACCATGCGTGGCGGCTGGGATTCCCCGAACTCGCCATGGCGATTGCGGCGCACCATGGTTCGCTGCGGGCGTACGGCGAATTCGTCAACGAGATCGAAGCCGGTGCGCGTTACCGCTATGAGGCACCTGCCGAGATGCTGGCCGCGGATGGCGCCGAAAGGCCGCCGCGCAACTGCGAAGCGCTGTGGACGCGGTTCGTTTTTTCCGCGCTGGTGGACGCCGATATTCTCGATACCCAGCAGTGGTACGAAGGAAAGGTGCGGTGGCGTTGCGGCCTGTATCCGGGCGAACTGCTGCCCCTGCTGGAGACGCATCTGGAGGAGAAGCAGCGGTCGGTTGCGCCATCGCCGCTGAACGACCTGCGCAGACGCGTGCAGGAAGCCTGCCGCGACGCCGCACGAAGCGCGCCCGGCGCTTTCCGGCTCAGGGTTCCGACCGGCGGCGGAAAGACGCTAGGATCGATGCTGTTCGCCTTGCATCACGCGCGGCATCACGGGCTGCGGCGTGTGATCGTGGTGATTCCTTATACCAGCATCATCGACCAGACCGTGGATATCTACCGCGGGATCTTCGGCGCCGAGCCGGTTCTGGAGCATCACAGCAACGTGGACCCCACGAAAGAGGATCTACGGCATCGGCTCTGCACCGAGAACTGGGACAGCCCGATCGTGGTCACGACCAGCGTGCGGTTCTTCGAGACGATTCACGCCGCGCACAAGCGCGATCTGCGCCGGCTGCATAACGTTGCCGAGAGCGTCGTGATCCTGGACGAAGTGCAAACGTTCCCGCTGGAACTCATCAAGCCGATCAAGGACGCGCTCGACCGACTGACTGCTCACTTCCGCGTCAGCACGGTCCACTGCTCGGCAACTCAGCCACTGCTCGCGCAGCCTGGGGCGGCCGAGATTGTGGCCGACCACGGCGCGCTATTCGCGCTTGCGCGCAACCGGGTCGCGGTGAGGTGGCCGGAAGATCCGTCGCTGCCCGTGACGTGGGAAGAACTGGCGGAGCGAATCCGGGGCCATCGAGAGGGGCGGGTGCTGGCAATCGTGCACCGCAAGAAGGACGCGATCGAACTGGCGCGCGCGGTGGGCGAGGGTTGTATTCACCTCTCCACGCTGATGTGCGCAGCGCACCGGCGCGAGATACTCCGCGCCATACAACGGCCGGACCAGCGCTGCATCGTAGTCGCCACACAACTGGTGGAAGCAGGTGTAGACCTGGACTTCCCGGTCGTGTACCGGGCTTTGGCCGGCGTGGACAGCCTAGCGCAAGCCGCCGGCCGCTGCAATCGGGAGGGACGGCTGCCCGAGCCGGGAGAGTTTCATGTCTTCGTGGCGCCGACCTCTCCACCGCGTGGAACGCTGGAAAACGGAGCGAAGCTGATGAAGGGCTACCTGCTTGACGGCGGGACCGATCTGTTCGCACCCGATTTGCCGGCGCGATATTTTGCCGACCTAACGGATCTGGCGGGCATTGCATCCGAGATTCCGGGGTTGGAGAAGGCGCGCAATTTTCCCGGGGTGGATCGAAAGTTTCGCATGATCGACAACGAAGGCACGCCGGTGATCGCGCCTTATGGCGATTGGCAGAGGAAGGTCTCGGCCGTACGGGCCGCGCCCTGCATCGACACGTTTCGCGGGTTGCAGCCCTACACGGTCAGTCTCGACGACCGGTTCTTCAAGGGCCTGGAGGCTCGCGGCTGCCTGGAGCCGTTGCTTCCCGGATCCGAAGCGTGTTGGGCGGTAATGCCGCGCTTTGCGGGGGTGTACTCTGGGCGTTTCGGTTTCGGCGGGGGCGATATGCCCTTTCTCGAAGGGTAACTGAATGATATTGTTGAGTTCTGACCATGTCAGTGGATTGAAACTTTTTGAGATTGGATAACGTTTGAAACAAGCCCGGCCTCGGGCCGGGCGTCTAATCTTAAAAAGAAGTTGACTTTGCCGCTGTGCCGTCTCATACTGATTCTGGCGGGCGGACCCATCCCGTCGTGGATTTCAAGCCGACTTCAAGTGAAAGGACGGTATTGTCGCCATGGCGGAACATTCCCGCCTATACTCCCTACGAATGCGCGGCGAGCTTGCCTGCTTCGCCCGCCCCGAACTTAAGACGGAACGCGTCACTTACCCCATACCAACCCCCTCCGCGCTGCGCGGCATCCTGGAAGCGATTCTCTGGAAGCCGGCGATGCGGTGGAACATCGATGAGATCCGGCTGTTGCGGCCGGTCCGGTATCTTCAATTCCGCCGGAACGAGGTGAACGAGCGCGCCTCGGATCGCATCGCCAACCTGAAGCGCAAGACGGGCGATGCCTGGAACTATTACGCGGACGAGGACCGCGCACAGCGGAACACGATTGCCCTACGGGACGTGGACTATGCAATCACCGCGCACATCGAAATGACGGCCCGCCGCGGCGCGGAGGATTCAGTGCGGAAGTTCGAAGAAATGTTCGAGCGACGGCTGGAGAAGGGCCAGCACGTGACTCCCCCGGTGTTCGGCTGCCGCGAGTTCCCGGCGATCGTGGAACCATACGGAGGCGATCCGCCGGCACTTGCGCATGACGAGGACTTCGGATGGATGCTGCACGACATCCGCTTCGGTCCTCAGAACACGCCAGTTTTCTATCACGCCGTGATGCGCGAAGGCCGTCTGCCGGTGCCGCCATTCCCGGAGAAGGGAGACGTGGCGTCATGATCCTCCAGTCGCTCGCAGAGTTCGCCCGGCGCGAATCGCTGGTCGAGGACCCCTGTTTTCAGTACGTAGGAGTCAGCTGGGCCATCGATCTCGGACCGAACGGCGAATTCCGCAGCGTGTACGACCTCAGGACAGAGACGGGGGAAGGCAAGAAGAAGCGGCGCGTTCCGCGGCAGATGCTCATCCCGGCGCGGTCGAAACGCACCGCGCAGGATCGCGCCGAATTCCTGGTAGACAAGCCGGAGTATGTGCTCGGGATCGGTGATGGAGATTCCGGGCGCCGTGACGTTCGCCGGCAGTTATTCCTCGATTTCGTTGCCGATGCCGCGGGTGTGACCGGGTCCGGTGACGCGAAAGCAGTCGTTCGGTTCCTGGAGTCTTCGGAAGCTCGCGAACGATGCGGCACCGAGTTGATATCCCGCCAGTTTGCCAGCAACGACCTGATCTGCTTTCGCGGCGGCGGTGCCTTTCTGCACGACCGGGAAGACTTAAAAGCGTATTGGCGCTCCCAGCGGGCCGGAAAATCAGTGGGGTGCGCGCAGTGTCTGGTTTGCGGCAACAGGGCGGCGATCACACGTCTCCACCCGAACATCAAACCGCTGGCGGGAGCTTCGACGAGTGGAGTTCCGATCGTATCGTTCAACGCCTCCGCGTTTGAATCCTATGGCTGGGAAAGCAACCAGAACGCGCCCGTTTGCGAAGACTGCGCCGCGGCCTACACGAACGCTCTCAACCGCTGTCTCACCGACCAGTTTCCGGACCCGGCCGATCGCGAGACCAAACTGCCGCGGCAATCGCACCGTCTTAGCGACAACCTGACGGCGATCTACTGGTCCGACGATGCTCAATCCGGAATCGAGCGCCTGGTCAATGCCGCCATTATCGATCCGGATGCGGCGCGCGCCATTCTCGAAGCGCCTTGGCGGGGCGGGGCCGTTACGTCGGCTCCGCTGCGGTTTCACTGTCTGTTCCTGCAAGGCGCCCAAGGCCGGGCGACGGTCCGGTCGTATGTCGCGGACACGATCGGTCGCATTCGGGAGAACATCCGCGAGTGGTTCGATCAGATTGAAGTCGGAACGGAGCGGGCCCTCTCACTAACGCAGGTCCTCAGCGGCCTGGCGGTGAGGCGAGAAGCCGGTAAACTGCCTTCCGCGCTGTGGGGCGAGATGTACTTGGCCGTGTTATTCGGCCGACCCATTCCGTTGAATGCCGTCCAGGCGGCGGTGACTCGCAACCGTGCCGAGTCCGTTGTCCACTACTCCCGGGCCGCGCTTTTGCAGGCCTGGTTCAATCGCAACCTTACTGTTCAGAAAAGGAATCCTCTTGTGAGCCTCGATCCCGAACAATCTTCCTGCGCCTATCAGCTTGGCCGGCTGCTTGCCATCTGTGAATCTGCCCAGTATGGGCACCGGGGCGGGAGTCCGAATAAGACGGTTGTCGATCGCTATTTCCCCGCGCTCTCGACTCGTCCCCGCTATGTTTTCGCGCCTCTGATGCGCCTTAACGAACTGCACCTGGCGAAGCTGCGCAAGCAGGGGCAGCGGTTCTGGCGCGCCAAAGTTGCCGAGGTGCTCGATAGACTGCCCGCATCTGGTTTGCCGGCTCAACTTTCCCTGGAGGATCAGGCCCTATTTGCTTTGGGATTCTATCACCAGCGGCAGGCCAATTTTGCCCGGAGCACCGCGCCCGCGGCCATCGCGGACGACACCGAAACGGATGAATAACTGAGGAAACTACATGCTCGAATATCTGCAAACTCACTCATCGGAAGTTCTCGACCGCCGCTACGAACTGGTCTATCTTTTCGATGTCTCCCAGGGGAACCCGAACGGCGACCCGGACGGGGACAATGCACCACGGCTGGATATTGAGACGGGCCACGGTCTGGTGACGGACGTGTGCCTGAAACGAAAGGTCCGGAACTTCGTCGGCATCACGAAGAATTGCGCGCCGCCGCATGATATCTATGTGAAAGAGCGAGGCATTCTGGCAAACGAGCAGAAGAAAGCCTACCTGACACTCGGCGTAAAGGAAGGATCGGATCGTCCGAACGTCGAAGCCCGCGCGTGGATGTGCAAAAACTACTACGACGTCCGTACGTTCGGAGCTGTAATGACCGTTGGAAAGGCGCCGCTGGAAGAGGAGGAGGCCAAAGGCAAGGACGAGGGCAAGAAGAGCAAGGCGGACCGAAAGGTGCGCCAGTGGAATTGCGGGCAGGTGCGCGGCCCGGTGCAGTTTGCCTTCTCCCGTTCGATCGACCCGATCTTCTCGGTGGCGCACACTATCACGCGCGTGGCGCTTACGAATCCTGGCGACACCGGCCGCGAGTCCGCCGAAAGCGAGAACGGGGACGAGAAGGCCGCCACCGGCCAGATGGGCCGCAAACATACCGTGGCTTATGGCCTGTACCGCTGCCATATCTTTCTTACGCCCTTCCTGGCCGCGGATACCGGTTTCACGAATGGCGACTTCGCTTTGCTGATCGAAGCGCTTGGCCGGATGTTCGAACTCGATCATTCCGCCTCGCGCGGCGAGATGAACGCCCGCGCGCTGTACTGCTTCGAGCACTCCAGCAAGCTGGGCAACGCACCGTCGCACAAGCTGTTCGAAACGGTCACCGTGGCGAGCGAGCCCGAGGCCCGTGCGTTTCGTTCCGAACGCGTCTCCGCGCCCGCCGACGGCACAGAGCCGCTTCCCGGAGCCCGGTGCTGGAAACTCGTGTAACTTACGCCGAGGCAGACCTTCTTCCGCTCTCGGGGCTGCAGCACATGGCGTGCTGCGAGCGGCAGTGGGCTCTGATCCATATCGAGCAGCAGTGGGAGGAGAACCGGCTGACGGCGGAAGGGCGTTTGCTCCACGCCAAGGTGGACCACGAACCGGACGAAACGCGGGAAGGTGTGCGGATTGTCCGATCGCTCGCGGTGCGGTCGTTCCGCCTGGGGCTGACCGGCAAGGCGGACGTGGTGGAGTTTCCGCTGGATGGCGGTGCGCCCGTGCCGGTGGAGTACAAGCGCGGGCGGCCGAAGTCCGACGTTTGGGACGAGGTCCAACTCTGCGCGCAGGCGCTCTGCCTGGAGGAGATGACGGGCCGGCCGGTGGCGGAGGGGGCCATTTTCTATGCGGCGCGGCGGCGGCGCACCGTCGTGGCCCTCGGGCCGGATTTGCGCCGCCGCACAGAAGCACTGGCTGCCCGGATGCACGGGTTGTACCGCGCGGGCGTCACGCCGGCGCCGACGGTCTCCGGCCAGTGCCGGTCCTGCTCGCTCTCGGGGATCTGCCAGCCTTCGGCGATCGGCGGACGGGGGAGCGCGCGCGCTTTCTTCCGGCGGTCGGTGGCCGCGCTGGCGGTGCGGGAGGAAGGATCCCCATGAAGAAGCTGCTGAACACGCTCTACATCACCACCCAGGGAACGTACGTGCATCGCGATGGCGAGACCGTGATTGCGAGCCACGAGGAGGAGGTGCTGCTGCGGGTCCCGATCCACACGCTCGAAGGTATTGTCGGGTTCGGGCGGGTCTCGTTCAGTCCGCCGGCAATGGGGCTGTGCGCGGAGCGCGGTGTCTCGATCAGCCATCTTTCGGAGCAGGGAGAATTCTGGGCGCGGGTGGAAGGGCCGGCGCGGGGCAACGTTCTGCTGCGCCGGCGGCAATACCGGCTGGCCGACGACCCGGAGCGTGCGGCAGCGATCGCGCAGAGCATGGTGATGGCGAAAATCGCCAATTGCCGGACGACCCTACTGCGCGCCGGACGGGAGCGCGAGGACGCCCCTGCCTGTATCGAGCAGGCCGCCTACGGGTTGGGCCGGACGCTCGATACGCTGCTGCGGCGGCAACCGGCAGTGGAGGAAGTGCGCGGGATGGAAGGTGAATCGGCCGCGCGGTATTTCTCCGCGTTCGATGGGCTGATCGTGCAGCAGAAGGAGGCATTCGCTTTTCGCGGGCGTTCGCGCCGGCCACCGCTCGATCGGGTGAATGCGCTGCTGTCCTTCGTGTACACCCTGCTGGTACACGACGCGACCTCGGCACTGGAATCGGTGGGGCTCGATCCGTATGTAGGGTTTCTGCATACGGACCGGCCGGGCAGGCCCAGCTTGGCGCTCGACCTGATGGAGGAGTTCCGGCCGGTGCTGGCGGACCGGCTGGTCCTGACCCTGATCAACCGCCAGCAGGTAGGGAGCGGCGGTTTTGAGACGGCCGAGAGCGGGGCGGTGAAGATGGATGCCGAGACGCGGCGCACGGTTCTACAGGCCTGGCAGAAGCGGAAGCAGGAGGAGGTGCGGCATCCGTTCCTGGACGAATCGGCGGCGGTGGGTTTGTTTCCGTATATACAGGCGCTGCTGCTGGCGCGGCACCTTCGCGGCGATTTGGACGCATATCCGGCGCTGGTATGGAAGTGAATGGCGATGCTGGTGGTGGTGGCGTACGATGTGAAGACGGAGGACGAGAAGGGGCGGCGCCGGTTGCGGCGTGTGGCGAAGATATGCGAGGACTGGGGCCAGCGGGTACAGAACTCGGTGTTTGAGTGCCTGGTGGACGCTTCGCAGTGGACGCTGCTGAAGTCGCGACTTTGTCAGGAGATTGACCCTGGCGAGGACAGCCTCCGGTTCTATTATCTGGGCAACGATGCCCGCGGCCGGATCGAGCATGTCGGTGCCAAGCCGACGTTCGACCCGGAGGGTCCTCTGATTATCTGAAGCAGGCGACGCCTCGCGGGGCGGCGCGGACGCCAAGCGTGAGCCCGTTTACCGGGGAGTCCGCAGCGAGGACAAGCCCTTTGTTTTCAGCTTAGTTCTGCTTTACTGAGGGGATAGCGACTTGGGTCGATGCGCGGGGGATGCAGGTCCGCGCGTTGGCGCTGGTAAGCTATTGATAGGGTTAGGATTAAAGCAGAGCTGTCGCGCCCCGCGCGGGGCGCGTGGATTGAAACCTGGAGAGCGGATCATCTACCATCATGGTTCGTAGTCGCGCCCCGCGCGGGGCGCGTGGATTGAAACCTTCGACGCCGCGCTTGATGCGGGCTACCGTGCGCGTCGCGCCCCGCGCGGGGCGCGTGGATTGAAACTGGAGTCCGCGGTACTCGACCGGAGCCGCACCGGTCGCGCCCCGCGCGGGGCGCGTGGATTGAAACCTGCTGGCGACGGACCCACGCGGCCCGGCAGTGGTCGCGCCCCGCGCGGGGCGCGTGGATTGAAACTTTAGAAGAAAGAGAAGCGAAAAGCAACACTCTGGTCGCGCCCCGCGCGGGGCGCGTGGATTGAAACCGAGCAGCAGATTGATTCTGCTGCCCCACTTCCCGTCGCGCCCCGCGCGGGGCGCGTGGATTGAAACCGTGGTGATCCAGGGGATATCCAGAGCATCCTGGTCGCGCCCCGCGCGGGGCGCGTGGATTGAAACCCAACCACACGGCCTGCGGCGCCGCCTTACGAACGTCGCGCCCCGCGCGGGGCGCGTGGATTGAAACTCGGGCGCCTCGCACACCCTGCCCTTTAAGGCTGTCGCGCCCCGCGCGGGGCGCGTGGATTGAAACTCAAGAATCTCACCAAGGGGACCGTCGAGGAAGCCGTCGCGCCCCGCGCGGGGCGCGTGGATTGAAACAGAACAACCACTTTACGGTTGGCGTCGGCACCACGTCGCGCCCCGCGCGGGGCGCGTGGATTGAAACGCAAAGGATATCGAATGAAGAAATGGCGCCGCGTCGCGCCCCGCGCGGGGCGCGTGGATTGAAACACTTTCGGCGCTCATGGTCAATACGTAGCACAACGTCGCGCCCCGCGCGGGGCGCGTGGATTGAAACTATGGCGATCACGCCCAAGACCGCAAGCGCCGGCGTCGCGCCCCGCGCGGGGCGCGTGGATTGAAACCCTCGGGGTATGCGGGCACTTGGGTGGTAACCGGGTCGCGCCCCGCGCGGGGCGCGTGGATTGAAACCTCGCCGCGTGCGGGAGTCGAAAATGAATCCCTCGTCGCGCCCCGCGCGGGGCGCGTGGATTGAAACGAGTGGAATCTATGCCGGTGGGTTGCGGCTATTGCGTCGCGCCCCGCGCGGGGCGCGTGGATTGAAACGGCCAGTTGTGGACAATTAACCGATGACATTCGCGTCGCGCCCCGCGCGGGGCGCGTGGATTGAAACGTGGCTCCATGCGCAGCCCATTGCGCATGGGGATTGTCGCGCCCCGCGCGGGGCGCGTGGATTGAAACACGGAATGATCCACCGAGACAACGTGCTCGTGCATGTCGCGCCCCGCGCGGGGCGCGTGGATTGAAACTGCGCAGTCGTCACGGCGCGAACGACGAACGAGGTCGCGCCCCGCGCGGGGCGCGTGGATTGAAACGACACGGAACGGCTGTTCCGGCAGCGACCCCAAGTCGCGCCCCGCGCGGGGCGCGTGGATTGAAACGTGAGTTTTCGGGCACCGAAGGACGGCGTGGGCGTCGCGCCCCGCGCGGGGCGCGTGGATTGAAACCCGTCCACCGCGAGCACGTAACAGGCGCACATTGTCGCGCCCCGCGCGGGGCGCGTGGATTGAAACAATGTAGCCGTAGCCTGCTCAAGCCGGATGGAGGTCGCGCCCCGCGCGGGGCGCGTGGATTGAAACGCGCAAGTGGGTGAGTTGAATCTCAAGGGGAGTGTCGCGCCCCGCGCGGCAGGAGCAGTTCGGGGTATGGCGGGCGGGAGGCACCGATTTGACGAGATCGAGGACTTGCTTCCGCGATCCCCGGCCTATCGCCAAGCACCGCGAATGCTCTTTTCCCAGCCAGTCGACATCAGGGGAGGCCATGACTCCCCTGCACGGAGGCCACTTAGCGCTGTGCGCCGTCAGCGGCATGTTCAGGGGCATCTTCGGCTCCGGCAAACCCCGCCATGTTGCGGCGTGGCGGCACTTTCGATAGGACACTAACGACTTATTGGGAGTAATCCTCTCGACCGGTTCGGTCCGCCTTGGACGCGCGTGATATGGTGATGATCATGGGTCCCGCTGGTCAGCGACGGGTCGCGCGCGCGCTTCGGGCCGGCGGTCCGGAGGTTATCGAACTCGGCTTCGAGGAGTTGGCACCGCTGAGGAAAGGCGAAGCGCTGGTGCGGGTCGAGGCTGCCGGATTAAATCACGCCGAAACTCTGATTCGTTCCGGGAACTACGCGGTTCGCCTGCCGTTCCCGTACCCGGTTGGGGGAGAGGGCGCAGGCGTCGTCGTGGCGACCGGGCCGGACGTGTCGCTTTCGGTGGGCGCGCGGGTATGCTGGGGCGGGGTGCTCGGATCATGCGCAACCCTTGTCACGGCGCCGGCCGGCATGTTAGTGCCTATTCCTAAGGAACTCACCTTCGAAGATGGCGCGTGCCTGGGTGTCGCCGCACTGACTGCCGGTGGACTCGCCCGTGTCTGGCCGCTGAAGGGACGCTCAGCCGTAGTGTGGGGCGCCGCCGGCGCGGTAGGTCGAATGCTCGTTGCGATTCTGGCCGATCACGGAGTGGATGTCATCGGAATCGCCAGCGGAAAGCGCGTGGACAGCGCTCGCGCTGCCGGCGCGAACCATGTCATCGATCGCGCTAATGCTGACGTGAGGGAGGCTGTTCGCGCATACACTGGCGGCCGCGGTGTGGCAGCCGTATTCGATGCCATCGGCGCCTCAACCTATGAAACCAGTCTTCAACTCCTCGCGCCGCGCGGCTGTCTGATTAATTACGGCGAGTTGTCTGGGCCCGTGTCTGATGTCAACCTCTACCGGCTCTTTCCAGGGTCCCTATTCGTGACCAAATACAACGGTATGCGTTGGGTTGAAGGGATCGAAGAATTCGCCGTTCTCATCGCCGAAGGGTTGGCCTTGGCGGCAAAGCGCCCTGCTGTTATCAGTGATGTCGCCGGCCGATTTCCGCTTGATAGCGCAGCGGACGCCTACCGGATGCTGGAATCCGGCGCAAGCGGCAAAGTGCTGGTGCAGCCCAATGGCTGAACTAAAGGGTGTGGCACCTCGCCGCTGAAACGACTGCCTTCAAGTAGCGGCTGACCGGACATTGGCCGCCCTATGGCGACTTGTGCGGGACTAATCCGGAGTGAGCTTGGACCAGAGGCGACTTCGATCGACACCCTACTTGCGGGCGGCTGTCGGCCCGTCGAGATGAGAAGACCAGGGCGTGAGCCTTGGAATCCACCTCGGGACTGCTGCACAGAAAACTTTGTACTCAGCGCCAAAACTCGCCGTGAGATTCGGCTCTTCATAAACGAGCACGAAGAGATGAAAGCACAGCCAAACGAGGGCACCGTATTCCAGCAGTGTCACATTTCCGAAAATTAGAGCCTGGCCGCCAATGGCGCTTACGACCGCCACGTACATTGGATTGCGGACATGACGATAAAGCCCGGTGACCACCAGATGGCGAGTCGGAAAAACCGGGGCGGGCGTGCCCAGCCCTTGCATCGCGAACCGGAGGAAAGAATCGAGGAGGCCGATGGCACCGAAAGTGGCCAGAATACCGCCAAGGGCGCGGAAAGGTTCGAAGCCCAGGAAGGCACGCTGGAGCCGCCAATGGGAAATCCACCACGGCGCCAAACCGGCGACGAACCCAGGGGCGATGACCAGGAAGACTGCCGAGCCGATCGTCGCTGCCGCCTTTCTGATCACGCCGTATTGTAATCAAATGGATCAGGTCGCGCGCAAGGAGGTGCCGTACTGACATTCGCGGCGCTCTGGTTGCGAAGCCGACTTGTGGGGAGTAATTCGCGTGAACGCCGGATTTGTGGAGGATCGTTCCGTCTGTCCCCGTGTTATTCGTGTTATTCCGTGTTATTCGGATCCGATTCGTTGCTTATGATGTGTTTGCAGCGATGGAAGAATGCCCCGTTCAGCACGAACATTTCCGCATTTCACTTTCGTGCCAACGACAAACGCTACGAAAACGAGGTCGGGTCTGGAAGTCTGGAGCGACCTAATCCAATAATATGTCCAGCATTCAGAATGATTCCTCTTTGGCTTTCATCCAGTTCGCCCCAATTGAGATTCGTCATGGGTACGTTCCCTAGATGAAACTGTAGCACTCTCTGCCGTCCGGTTAGTTGCGCCCAGAGGTCAGCAATCGTTGTTGTTTCTTCTTCCATGGTCTAAGTATAACATACTTAAGTAATTAACTATTCAGCGTCGCTAAATGCAAGGTACTAAAGACAAATTAGCCTAACGGCGACTTCCCAATCATTGAATTGTCCACCACCCCAATTCCTTCGAAATCACCACAGCCGCTTCTTCGTCGGCGTCGTCAGGGCGACTACCCTTCGCACGGCGACCCCGACAGGACTACGATTCGGACCATGAGCGACTGCAACCGACCCGGGAAAAGGACGGCACGTTGTTGGAAATTCGGACGCAAGGCCAATTGCCGTATGAACGACCGGTTCCCGACGAGATTCTGGCGAGACTGATTTCGGGACAACTCGATGAGTGGCCTTGGCCGTGCTGTTAGTCAATCCCGCCCGTCTGAAACGTGCCAAACCCGGCGACTTGCAAGTGATAGGTTGACGGCATGGTGTTGAGGCATCTTGCAACTGTCTTCTTGTTTTCCGGCCCACTTTTCTGGCGCTTCCGGCTATTTAGTGGCCTCAGGGGCCAGGTCGAGACCGCCACAGTGGAAGTAGATGGCATGGACAAAGTTCTGCCGGTTGCGGAACCCCCGCGCCGTGTACTTCACCCATTGAATTTTGGCATTGATCGATTCGCTACTCGCGTTCGTGATGCGGTGCCGGAGATACGTAATGATGTTCTCGAAGCGTCGCTTGAGCATTCGTGCCACTTCGATCATCGGTTTCAGTCGACTCCGTACCGCCCACCCGTGCCACCAGCGGAAATGCTTCCTCGCCGGCCGTTCGTAGATGTAATCGTATAGCGCCATGGCGGTCTCCTTCAGCGCCCAGGCACGTGCCGTTTTCAATTCGCTGTTTCGCAGTCCGGCGAATTCCTTGCGGTCCTCCGGTTCCATCTTTGCTGGGTTCCGCAGCCAGTCATAGCGTGTCCCGGCCAAGCGGTCATCTCCGGCAGCCTTCAAGCTTTTGTGTTCTTTCCGTCGCACCTTGTCCACGGCATCGCCCAGATGTTTGGCGACATGGAACTTGTCGAACACGATCTTGCCGTCCGCTTCAGGCATGTGCTCCCGCACCGAGGCGATGTATGGGTCCCACATGTCCATCGCCACGGCTCGAATACCGCTGATTTGCTCAGCCGTCAGCGTTTCCCAAAACCCGTCCAAGCTGCTCTGCTTCCGATCTTCGGCCACGTACAGCACGCGCCCTCGGATCAGATCATTCACCAGAGTCAGGTAGCTGTGTCCTTTCCGAAACGCCTTCTCATCCACGCCGATTTCGCTCACCAGTTCCGCTTGGCGCCGCCCCAAACCACGTTGCACCGCACGTTCCATGATGCCGTGGATCTCATCCCAACTCAGTTGCAATAATCCGGCGACGGCCTTCTGGCTCGCCGCCTTCAACCACTCGATCGCCAGCGCCTCGAACAGCGCCGTAAAGCGACTCGACGGTTCCGCCCAGGGAAGCTTGACTACCTTGACACCGTGCTCACGACATTCGGCGCGCGGCGGCTCGGCGTGCAGGATCGTCTGGTATTGGCAAGTGTCCAGATGCCGCCAGCGCCTCTCCGGCTGGTGATCGTAGAGCTTGCAACTCGCGCCACATTCCGGACAGGGCCAGTCGATCATCTCGTGGTGCCGCAGATAAACATGGATCTCGCCAGCCTCCAACTTCAGGTCCACCGAGTCCACAAACCAGGGAGCCTCGATCCCGAGAATGCGCCGATAGAGTTCGTGATCCTGCATCGACGGCATTGTCGCATGGAGCCGACCGGCGGCATCAACCCACTACGATCCCGGAATTCCCACTTTTCTATATCGGAGTTGATGGCGGTCGATCCGGCAGGTATTCCAGTCCTTGCCGCAGCGTTTCTCCAATGTCACGACTGATTCGACCATTCCCGACGAAGTTCCTGAACGAACTCCTGGGGTCGGTTGACTTCCAAGAGAACAGCGTTGCCCTGACCCTTCGGCGGCAGCAAGACCAAGCGCTTGCCACTCGCCCAGTACATCCGAACGTTCTGGCCGTTGGCGACTCGAAACCATCCGGATCGGTAGTAAGCATTGGCGAATCCGTTGGTCCTTTCGGTTGGGCGCCACTCCGAATCATCGCCGATATTGACCACACGAATTTGGTTTACGTTCACATCAGCGGCGGTGACTGTAACCGGATAAAAGCGGTCGTGGATGGACAGTGAGGTTCCAGTAAGGGAATAGCTGGGAGCGCCGGGAGAATACAAGAAGGCGAAGCCTGCGATCGCCAGGACTATAACAGCAATGGCAACCCCAATCAAACTACCAGTGCGATTCCCGGCTGGTCGAAATTCGAGCGAGGTTCTAAACGGATTGGTCGGCGGAATCTCTGGAAATGGCACTGCCGCACGAATCGCTGCCAGAAACCCGGCTACATCATCGGGGCTGAATAGCGCCGTCTTCGACTCCGTGACAACGACAACAGCATTCTGGCGGTTCGTCACGTACCACCAGCATGTGCCCAATGTCGAGGTTCGGAACAGGCCGTAATACCCGAACAGACCACCATCGCCCCACAGCCGGATCGCACCACGGAAATCACTGGCGGCGGCTACCCGAACGTCCCGGATGCCCTCCAGCGAAACGGTAGCATTTCGAATAAAGCGCTTGACTACGATGGATCGGTCCTGAATCCAGTACGCCCGTGGTGAGAGAGCAAAGGCCAAGAACAACAGCGCCGCACCAATACACACCACAAGAGCACTCTGCGTAAAGGCGGCAATGAGTGCCAAGAGAATGCAAATCACGACGGAGATGATCTTGGTTGTAGAATCGTAGGGCGCTCGAAAATACTGCGAGTCATCGGATGGCATATTTCTGGCTACAATCTGATTTTACAATTTCCACATAACCGACGCCTGAGACCCGTCCTCTCGAAACCGTAACGGCAAGGAGTCCCAAGAAGGGACCCGCCTGCTGAACCCACTCCGGGATTTGCCGGTCTGATTGAACCTAAGAAAGAACAGATCCATTACCACCGCCACTGTCGCCTTGCCCAAATGGAGTCTCGGTCGGTCAAGCGCATATCCTACGCAGTTGGCCACTCGGACTTAGCACCGACCTACGAGAAGGTCCTGGAGGGAAGCAACACGCTCGCGACTCGTATAATCGATATCGCGATTAAGCTGGACCACTCTGACGGAATCCCGGAACCGGAACTGCGGCGGTTGCGGCCGATGCTCCGAAAGAACCATTTCGCCTATACAATTGTTCGCGACTTAGCAGGAGATTTTCTCTACCTGTATCGGACGGACTTCCCAATGATGCAGCGACTTTCCGCCATGTGTGATATAGAGCTCACTGGTCCCCAACACTTGCTGAATCGCTCCAAGAAGAACGGCGCTTCCGGCTATTTAGTGGCCTCAGGGGCCAGGTCGAGACCGCCACAGTGGAAGTAGATGGCATGGACAAAGTTCTGCCGGTTGCGGAACCCCCGCGCCGTGTACTTCACCCATTGAATTTTGGCATTGATCGATTCGCTACTCGCGTTCGTGATGCGGTGCCGGAGATACGTAATGATGTTCTCGAAGCGTCGCTTGAGCATTCGTGCCACTTCGATCATCGGTTTCAGTCGACTCCGTACCGCCCACCCGTGCCACCAGCGGAAATGCTTCCTCGCCGGCCGTTCGTAGATGTAATCGTATAGCGCCATGGCGGTCTCCTTCAGCGCCCAGGCACGTGCCGTTTTCAATTCGCTGTTTCGCAGTCCGGCGAATTCCTTGCGGTCCTCCGGTTCCATCTTTGCTGGGTTCCGCAGCCAGTCATAGCGTGTCCCGGCCAAGCGGTCATCTCCGGCAGCCTTCAAGCTTTTGTGTTCTTTCCGTCGCACCTTGTCCACGGCATCGCCCAGATGTTTGGCGACATGGAACTTGTCGAACACGATCTTGCCGTCCGCTTCAGGCATGTGCTCCCGCACCGAGGCGATGTATGGGTCCCACATGTCCATCGCCACGGCTCGAATACCGCTGATTTGCTCAGCCGTCAGCGTTTCCCAAAACCCGTCCAAGCTGCTCTGCTTCCGATCTTCGGCCACGTACAGCACGCGCCCTCGGATCAGATCATTCACCAGAGTCAGGTAGCTGTGTCCTTTCCGAAACGCCTTCTCATCCACGCCGATTTCGCTCACCAGTTCCGCTTGGCGCCGCCCCAAACCACGTTGCACCGCACGTTCCATGATGCCGTGGATCTCATCCCAACTCAGTTGCAATAATCCGGCGACGGCCTTCTGGCTCGCCGCCTTCAACCACTCGATCGCCAGCGCCTCGAACAGCGCCGTAAAGCGACTCGACGGTTCCGCCCAGGGAAGCTTGACTACCTTGACACCGTGCTCACGACATTCGGCGCGCGGCGGCTCGGCGTGCAGGATCGTCTGGTATTGGCAAGTGTCCAGATGCCGCCAGCGCCTCTCCGGCTGGTGATCGTAGAGCTTGCAACTCGCGCCACATTCCGGACAGGGCCAGTCGATCATCTCGTGGTGCCGCAGATAAACATGGATCTCGCCAGCCTCCAACTTCAGGTCCACCGAGTCCACAAACCAGGGAGCCTCGATCCCGAGAATGCGCCGATAGAGTTCGTGATCCTGCATCGACGGCATTGTCGCATGGAGCCGACCGGCGGCATCAACCCACTACGATCCCGGAATTCCCAGAAGAACTAACAAGTGCAGCGCTCGACTTGAGTGTTTACTCGCGGCTGGGTACTAAGGGCCGAACCAGACGGCAGGGTCTTCGGTGGTTCGCTCGATAGTGAAACCTGGATTCCTTTGGCCCCTTGGGCAGACTTCGCGAGGAGGTGGCCGTTCGCGCGTTAAGAGAACACGGCTTGGCCAAGCATTCCCACATGTCCGGTCTGGGGACCTCTCCCGATTAGTACCGAGAAACGTGCTTGTAACTTGCGGCTTCACTCGGAGATGCGATCGGCAACCGGTGACACGTTGTTTCGAGCGGCTTGACGGTGGTCAGAGAGCCGCGCTTCAACTCGGATCCGGCCAGTTGCGAGCGACGGCGCACGTCGTCGATCGGTATGATCTCATCGATTTGCCGGCTCGCGCCCCGAGGCCCTAAGGCGGTCGCCGCACCTGATCTGCGATGCCTTTGACAGCTCCGCAGAGCTGACGATTTCCTCGGGTGTCCCGTCGCCACCCACCAAGCGCATGCGGATTGTGACCGCCGCTGCGACCATCCTGTCCAACTCTCCGTTCTCCAGTTCAACTTTACGCATGTGAATACCTCTTGACATCAATATTTAGAAGGTATTGCCAACGAATCGCTTGCTGCCCGCGATCTTCGCTTGACATGGATTTGGAGAACGCTTTGCCCACGTTGATCGGTGTCCCGGGGTCTCGATCTCCTGCGGGGTGGAGGGCGCGAGAAGCGAAACGCAGCCAGGTGCGAGTACAACGCCAGCCTCACAGAAACGGAATTCGGCTGCGATGCCGAGCTTCGGGGAATCACCTGCCGGAATCATCCGTTGCCAGGGGAACGTTCCGTCTGTCCCCGTCTTTCCCCCCCCCCAGGGGAACGTTCCGTCTGTCCCCGTCTTTCCCCCCCGTCTTTCCCCCCGTCTTTCCCCCCGTCTTTCCCTCCCGTCTTTCCCCCCGTCTTTCCCCCCGTCCGTAAATTTCGGGATTCCCGATCAGGCGGACGTGCACCTCAAAGTGGTATTTTCCTTGTGTGGACGAAGCACAGCGGCTACGCGAAGTCGTGCTTAATTCGCTCGATCAAGAGCAGGATGCGAACGGTTTCGCCCGCCATGCTTATCGAAGCCGGACGCAGTTTTATCGTGTGTTCCGGGCGATGATCGAGGAGACGCCGGTTGCCCTGCGCCGGAGGCTGCTGTTGGAAAGGGCGGCATGGCAGTTGTCGCGCACCCAACTCCCGGTGACCGACATCGGTTTCAACGCGAATTACGGATCGCTGGAAGCGTTCACCAGGGCGTTCCGAAAGGCCTTCGGCGTTTCACCGAGCCTGTACCGCCGGATGGGGGCGACATACACTCACCTCCACACAACGAACGGAATTCACCACCATTCGGGTAAGGATGACACGAAAGGAGCTCGTCGATTTATGGATCTCTTCGATATTTTCTCTGGCCAGGAGTCCTGGCACACGCGGCGTCTTCTCGATCTGGCGAAGGCGCTAAACGATGAACAATTGGACCGGCCTTTGCAGAACCAGGTAAAGGTCTTTCCCTGGGATGGTCCGGATCAGAGCCTACGCCAGCTTCTGGACCGGATGGTGCAAACCAAGGAAGCCTGGGCCGCGGCGCTGACGGGCGGCGATACGCCCTTATTTGACGATGCCCCGCCGGAGGAGCGAACTCCTTCGGCCATGCTGGCGCGCATGGAAAAAGCAGATCGAGCGTTCCACGGCGTACTCACTGAGGTCCGCAATCGGAGCGCGTGGGAGGACACGTTTGTGGATGCCCTATGCGAACCCCCGGAAACTTTCTCGTTTGGCGGAATGTTCGCACACGTGATTACCTTCAATGCTTACCGGCGAATGGTTGCCATCGATGTGCTGCGGGGCCTTGGAGTGAAGGTTGAGGGTGTTGGCTGTCCCATGGAGTATCTCGAGAGCTTGGCGAAGGCCTAGGACCCACGAGCAGGAAGGGATCACTCGCGATCGGCCGGCAGGCGTTTGCCGATTTCAGCAGCCTGCCAGGCCGTTCTGCTCGTTCAGGGCCGCTTCCGGAACCAGACAACTTCGAAATCGAGTCCCCGATGATTATTCACTCATATCGCAACGCCCGCAGCGGATCCAAGCGCGAAGCACGGACCGCCGGAACGTAACCGGCTATCAGCGCAACACTGCCCAGAGCGGTTATGGCGGCAGCAATGGACAGGGGATCGCCGGGCTGAATGCCGTATAACAGACTCGCCACTAGTTTCGAGGCGAACCACGCCGCCGGCAGACCGATGCCGAAACCGATACCGATCATCACCATCACTTCATGCATCACCAGCCAGACCACGGTGCCGCGCTGTGCGCCCAGAGCCACGCGAATTCCGATCTCATGAGTCCGCTGCTCGACCGTGTAGGCCATCACGCCGTAAAGCCCGATCACCGCCAGGAGCGTGGCCAGTCCGCCAAACAAAGCGGAGAGACCGGCTACCAGTCGCTCGTTCAATAGAGATGCGTCAATGGTGTCTTCGAGCGTGCGTATGTTGTACACGGGAAGAGTGGGATCGAGGTTCGCCACCGTGCGACGAATCAGGCTGAAGGCCTGCTTGGCCGGCATGGATGTGCGCACATACGAGGTCATATTCATCACTAACGGAAGGGCGAGGTAAGGAATCAATGCCTGGCGAGTGATCTGATCACGCACCCCGAGGTACTTGAAATCCTTCACTACCCCGATGATCTCCATGTCCGCCACTGCACCAGGTTCGTTGCCGAATCCGATATGACGGCCGATGGCGCTCCGATCACCGAAATAGTATTTCGCCATCTTCTGGTTGATGATGATCACGTTAGGGACAGGGAACGGAATTCCCTTGTGCATGATGGTGCGGGTGTCGCGCTCACTGAAATCGCGGCCCGCAATCAACGGCACACCGAGGGTGGCGAAGTACCCGGGGCTGACGCAGTTGAAGTTGGGGTTCATGTCCTCTCCGGGCTTCGATGTATAGCCTTCCACGTTCACCGTGCTGTCCCACTCCTCGTTGGCGAGAATCGCGTTGGTAGCCAGTGCGGCCGACTGCACGCCCGCGGTGGCGCCGAGGTTGCGATTCAGCTCACGGAAGAAGGCCATCGAACGCGCTCCGCTATAGCCATTCAGCGAAGGATCGACGGTAAACGAAATCAGGTTGCTCGCCTGGATTCCGGCGCCCGATTCGCGAAGGTTCCGCAGGCTCCGGATGAACAATCCGGAAGCGATCAGCAGCAACAGGGAGAACGTCACCTGCGCCACGACAAGCGACTTCCGCAGCCGCGCGTGACCCGTGCCGGCTACCGATCTGGCCTGATCCTTCAGCGTGCGCCCGATGTTGGGCCTGGTGGCCTGGAGTGCGGGAACCAGGCCGAACAGCAGACCGGTGACGAGCGCCACGGCGAAATTGAACAGCAGAATGCGGGCGTCGGGCGCGGCCGAGAGACCCAGCGGCGTGCTGCCCTGCGGGAGGAATCCGAGCAGCGCTTTGGCACCCGACCAGGCGAGCGCCACGCCGACCACACCGCCGGCCATCGACAGCATGAGGCTTTCCACCAACAATTGACGCACGATCTGCCGGCGCGCTGCCCCCAGAGCCAGACGCACCGCGATTTCCTTCTGGCGTCCGGCGGCGCGCACCAACAGCAGGTTCGCGACATTGCCGCAGGCGATCAGCAGCACCAGCGCTACGATGGCCATCAGCACCTCCAGCGGGCGCGACATCTGGTAGCGCAGAAAGGAGCGGCCCGTCGCGGCGGGGAGCAAGTCGATGGTGGACTTCAGGAACCGCTGCCGATCGTATTCGGAAGCTTTGGCGATCATCGGCTCCTTCGCTTCCTGGACGATGATCTGATGGAACAGGACCTGCATCGATGCCTTCGCCTGAGCCTGGGTCATGCCCGGCTTCAGCCGGCCGATAATCTGCAGCCAGGAGGAGCGCCGGTCGGTCATCTCCTCCATGCCTGGGGCGTTCTGCATGATCCAGGGCTTCATCGTGATCGGCATGAAGAGTTGGGTGACCGAGCCGGGCTCGATGCCGTCGAAACCGTGTCCCGACACGCCGATCACGGTGAAGTTGTGGCCGTTGAGAATCATGGTCTTGTTCAGCACCGACGGGTCCCCGGCGAATCGGCTCTGCCAGTAACGGTAGCTGAGGACAACCACGGGACGGCCCAGCACCGTAGTGTCGTCGTCGGGAGCGACGGTACGGCCAATCGCCGCAGGCACCCCAAGCACGTTGAAGTAGGAGCCCGAGACCAGCTCGCCCGCGGCACGTTCGGTCTGGCCATGGAAGCTCATGCTGACCGGCGAGGCCACGCGGGCCAGAATTCCGCCGAAGACCTGGTTGTGCGCCTCGAAGTCCTTGTACATCGGATAGGAGAATGAATTGGCGCCGCGGTTGTTCCCATAGTGGTTGCCCTTGCTGTCCAGCAGAACCAACTCGGAGGGATTTTTCACCGGCAGGAGGCGCAGCATGAGCTGATCGATCAGCGTGAAGATGGCCGTGTTGGCTCCAATCCCGAGTGCCAACGACAGTACTACGACCGCGCTGAACACCGGGGCTTTCTTCAGGTTGCGCAGGGCAAAGCGGACATCGGACACGAGATTCACCGGTATCTCCTTAAACGTACGTACGAAGATTCGGCTGTCGAGTTTGCATTATTTCTGCAAATCCTGCCAAGGAGGGGCGGCACGTCTCAACCGGGCCAGCGCCATCATCACAGCAGGATCAGGAAGATCCCGCAGTGGTCCTTTGCCGACACCGCGCTGATGGTGGCTGCCAAAGTCCTGGCCGTCCTGCTCGCCCACATGCTCGCGGTGATGTCCGAGTGCGACACAACTTCACTGACCGTTGGTGCTGGTGCCAGCGGCCATCCGCGTACTTCCAGGCGAAGCCCGCCAAGGTACGCTCACGGCTTTGGTCAAACGCTGACGCTGGTGCTGATCGCGCGTGGAATGGCTGTCGGCAAGTCTGGGGCGCTTCGTTAGTCCGGTACCGGCTATTCAACCTCGCAATCCGGGCGGCCAGTACCGATTGGAAGGCCCCCAGTCCGGTTGTGGGAAGTGCAACCGGATCAGGACCGACGCCCTTGTGACTTGCCGCTTCACTCGGAGATGCCGATCGGCAACCGGTGACACGTTGTTTTGAGCGGCTTGACGGTGATCAGAGAGCCGCGCTTCAGCTCGGATCCGGCCAGCAGGGAGCGACGGCGCACGTCGTCGATCGGCATGATCTCATCGATTTACCGGCTCGCGCCCCGAGGCCCCAACGCAGTCGCCGCAGTTGATCTGCGAGGCGTTTGATAGCTCGGCAGAGCTGGTAATTTCCTCGGGCGTCACGTCGCCACCCACCAGGCGCATGCGGATTGCGGCCGCCGTTCCGTCTTTCCCCCGTCTTTCCCGGGATTCTCTGTGGGTTGACGGATAGCTGAGACCAGCGACTTCTGGAATGCGTGACGGTCCATGTGGAGCGCCGTCAGGCAAAGAAACGGTGCCGCCCGCCGGTATGAGTGATCTTTCGATCGCAAACAAACCGCAGCTTCCGGGATTAGCCGTGGGAGGAAATCATCTGTGCCGGTACGTGATCCGGCCCTTCGTCAAGTCATATGGTGACAGTTCCAGTGAGACTCTATCACCGTTCATGATCTTGATGCGGTTCCGCCGGAGCCTTCCGGCCATTGTCGCGAGGACGGTCTTTCCTAAATCGAGCTCGATGGAGAACATTCCAGCCTTGAACTTCTCGACCACCTTGCCCATAACTTCAATTGCATCTTCTTTTGGCAATTTTTTTTCTTTATATAATGCGGTAAAGAACGGGGCTGTGGCACGTTCGGTACCGCGCCCCGTTCCAAATCAAGACTTTACCAGCGGCTTTGCCGCGAGCCGCCGCCGTTGCCGCGATACCCGCCGCCCGATCCGCGTTCCGCTTTCGGACGAGCTTCGTTAACGTTCAGCGTTCGGCCATCGACGTCTCTGCCGTTTAGGCCGCTGATTGCAGCGTTCCCTTCGGTGTCCACGCTCATTTCGACAAACGCGAAGCCCCTGGCTTGTCCCGTATCACGGTCGGTCACGATGTTAACACGGTCGACCGAGCCGTATGATTCGAACATGGAACGCACGGTGTTCTCCGTGGTTCCGAAACTGAGGTTACCTACAAAAATATTCTTCACTTTAACTTCTTTCTGAATTTGCAGAACAGCGAACGGGCAAGACCAAATAGGAGCGGTGCTGTACACCGAGCAATGTGGGAGCGTGCGCAATAGGCGGGACTGGCAAAGACGTACCCATATTAGCACAGATGTGGTTGCGGCCGAGAGGATTCACTGCAATGGGGAACAATAGACCTGCGGAGTGGATTGGCGCACCGGGGCCAGCCAGCGGTCGCGACCCGGAGGTTCTTTGTACGCGGGGTCGCTATGATTTTGATGGAACGTTCCCATCGAGCCTTGCTTCGGATCGGCCGCGCGTACAGACGAACTTACCTTAAGGCCGGCCGAGATGTCGGCGACCTGACGCTCTGCTGCGGTGGAAGGCCCTTAGGGCTTTGCGGACGCCGGCTGCCAGAGCTCAATCTTATTCCCATCCAGGTCATAGATCCAGGCAAAGCGGCCGTAGGATTCATCCATTCGTTTGGCGTCAATCTTTACTCCCTCTTGTTTCAATCGGTCGAGCAAAGCATCCAGATCGTCCACGATGTAGTTGACCATGAACGGTGCGTGGCTGGGATCGAAATAGTCAGTGGAGGCGGGAAAAATAGTCCAAACTGTAACGTGTTCCTTTTGCGGGTCGTCGTGTTCGCGCCACGGAAGCATCACGCCCTGGCCTTTGTCAGCGAGTCCAAGATGCTTCGAATACCATTCGCGCATCTGATCGCGATTCGCGGATTTGAAGAAGACACCGCCGATTCCGAGGATGCGACCGCGCTGCTCCATTTTGACAGGCGGCTTCGACTTTTCAGGTTGCGGAGATGGCACTTCCTGTCCTCCTGAGCGGGCCGAGATGAGCAACAGCGAGCCGAGCACAATTGTGCTCAAGGGTATTCCTTGCATGTGCGATTATACAGCGATTCGAATGGAGAAAAACGGTTCGCCGCGTTCACCCTAAGGAGCACGGATCGTTGCCGCCAAAGAAGCGGCGGCCAGGGGTTTTATCGGACAACGATATCTGATAGGCTATCGTTTCTGAGGTGCGCCAGGAGATGCGGCGGAGCTTCTGCAAGGCAATGTCGATTTCGATTGCAGCGTATACCTCGGCGGTCCTGATCGGGTTTCTGGTTGACTTCCGCCTGACGATGTTCGCGGTTCCCGCGCTGCTGGTTACCTGGACCTTATTCTGCACGATCCGGGCGATTCAGCTACGCTTCGGCGGCGCTCACCATCCAAGCGCGCTGCTATACGATCGAGAGAGCTACGGATTTGCGCTGGGGGGATCGGTATCCTCATTTGTGTTGCTGATCGCAATTGTGGTGCTGAGTCAGTCGGCTTGAGCCGCCGCCCCCGCCGGCGGCATCGCGACCCGAAACCCCGCCTGCTTCCGCTCCGTCTGACCGATAATGGGAGCCATGGCCACGGAACCCGTCTGTCCGAAGTGCGGAGGCACCGGCTGGATCATCATCGAACGCGCCGCCGTTTCCGGCGCCGAACCATGCGAGTGCCGATCCCAGGGCCGCGCCGCCCGCATCGAGGAGCGGTCCCAGATCCCGCCGCTTTACCGGAACGCGTCGTTTGACAATTTTGCCCTGCCCCCGGACAACCCGGTCGCCCGCACCCAGCTTTCCACCATCATGGTGACCGTGCGGAACTATGCCCGCGACTTCCCAGACGACGCCCGGCCGGGCCTGCTCCTGATCGGCGAACCCGGTACCGGCAAGACCCACCTGGCGGTCGCCGCGCTGCGCCGCGTCATTGAAAAGGGCTTCGAAGGCCTCTTCTGCGACTACCAGAACCTGCTCGACCGCATCCGCTCCGGCTACGACGCCTCTTCCAATTCCGCCGACAAGGAGGCCTATCGCGTGGCTCTGGATGCCGAAGTGCTTCTGCTCGACGATCTGGGCGCCCACCGCGTCACCGACTGGGTAGAAGACACCATCACCTCGATCATCACCCACCGCTGCAATAACCGGAAGCCGCTGATCGCGACCACCAACCTCCCGGACGCGGATGCCGGCAGCAGCGTGGTGCAGCGGACGCCCGTGGGCACCGAGTACCGCCGCACGCTCGCCGAACACATCGGGCAGCGCGCCCGGTCGCGCCTTTTCGAGATGTGCACGGTGGTGCGGATGCCCCAGGTTGAGGATTATCGCCTGCGAAAGGCCAAAAAGTTCTGATGCGACTCGCCGCCCTGCTTGTGGCGCTCGCCGCCGCCGCGCCGGCCTGGGCCGGGCTGGCGCCCAAGCCCCCGGTGGTGGAGGCGGTCGAGTTCCCCTACTACGCATACCCGCGGCAGTTCTGGGAGCGGGAGCTCGTCTGGCTCAAAACCATCGGCGTCCGCACCGTCGAATTCCCGATCCCGTGGAACTGGCACGAACTGAAGCCCGGCGATTTCGATTTCACCGGCCGCACCAGCCCGCGCCGCGACCTTGCCGGTCTGATCCGCATGCTTCGCCGGCTCGATCTCCGGGCCTGGATCCGCCCGCTGCCGCCGGTCTCCGACTGGCCGCGCGACGGCGCGCCGGAAGCGGCGGACGCTGCTCAACGCCGCGCCTGGCTCAGGGAACTGGACCACCTGCTGGCCACCCAGACTGCCAGCCACGGCGGCCCGGTCGAGTTCGTGGAGGGCCGCGTTCTTGCCATCGATGCCGGCGCCCCACCCGCACTGGTGGCCACGATTCCCGCCTCCGATCCTTCCGCCCTCGCCGCCGCGCGCGCGGCCCTGGTATCCGGCCG
This sequence comes from Bryobacterales bacterium, assembly GCA_963794265.1. Taxonomy (GTDB): domain Bacteria; phylum Acidobacteriota; class Terriglobia; order Bryobacterales; family Bryobacteraceae; genus CAWCDJ01. Next base: position 1,511,021 of record CAWCDJ010000001.1, on the reverse strand, counting down.
GGGCGCCATCCTGTGGACCGGGGTGGAAGACGAACTCTACCCGGACGGCTGGTCGCCCAACGGCGGTGCTCTCTTGCGGCACGGCGCGGTCGCCCTCGATGGCCGTGAGCATTCCTCGACCGGCGCCCTGCGGCGGGATGCCGCGTTCCTCCGCCACTGGGCCCCGCTGCTGCCCGGGCTCAAACCCGCCACCCTGCCGAAGCCCCTGGCGGGCAAGTTCCCCGAAGCCGTTTCCGCCGAGGAACGCACTTCGCCCGCCGCCTCCGCCGTCATCGTAACGAACTTAGGGAAGCAGCCTTTTCACGACGATCTCCGTGTTCTCGAGCCCTTCAGCAAGCGCATCCTGGTCATTCCCGGAGTCACGGTACGCCCGGGCGATTCTTTATGGCTTCCGATCTCCGTCTCGATCGGCCCCGACGGCCTGTGCCACGAGTGCTCGAACTTCTCGGGCGCCGAGCACATCATCTACGCCACGGCCGAGCTGACCGACATCGAGTTTGAAAACGGCATTTTGGCCATGGAATTCGCCGCGCCCGACCCGGCCGAGGTGATCCTTCAACTGGCCCGCAAGCCCGTCGGCCCTTACCTGGCCGCAGGCAAGCCCATCGATTTCGACTGGGACGACCACACGCTTCGCGCCCGTCTCAAAATCCCCGCCTCGACCGAGCCGGGCAACCGCGTCCGCATCGGCATCGCCATCGAGGAGCCCGATACTTCGGCTTTCTTCAATGAGGCCCACCGGCTCATCATCGGCCAGACCAACCTGGTCTCCACCATCTACTCTTCCGCCGATGTCGCCGGCCGGTCGCGCCTGCGCCTGCCGGAGGGGTTCACGGCTACAAGCACCGTCAAGTCGCCCAACGAGATCGATTACCAGGTGACGGTTCCCTCCGACGAGATCCACGGGGATTACGCGAATCTCGCACTGGAAGCCGACGGGATGCCCCTTGGGCGTGCCCGAGTGCAGTTGCTGCGTCCGGCTTCGATCCGCCTGGATGACGCGGTGGAGCTGCATTTCGGCTCCCGGGCCACGCTCGTCTCGGAACCTCCGGTTGCGGTTGTCGACCCCAAGGCCGGCACCAACATCGAAATCGCGATTCGCAACAACACGCCCGCCATCCAGACCTATCATCTACGGCCGCTCGGCGATGGGCTGGACTTCCTACCGGCTCAGCTCGACATCAGCATCGGCGCGACCGCCGAGCGCCGGGCCAGTTTCCGCGTGTTCGCCAAAGACCCGGCCGGACAGGGCCTTCGCGACTGGCATCTTCGGGTCACGGGGGGCGCCGATCTCGACCTCCCCATGCGCGCCGTGCTGCTCCCCCGCGGCCAAACCGTCGCCTGGACCGCCGACCTGGATAACGACGGTGCTCCCGAATGGATCCTGGAATCGGCCCGCATTCGCGCCGTTTTTTCCCCGCAGGACGGCGGCCGCTGGCTCGAATTCACCTGGAAGGACACCAACACCAACTTCCTCACCGAGCCCGGCGCCTTGGCGGCACGCGGTCCGGTCGAAATCCGCGCGGCCGGAAGCGGCCTGGAGTTCACCGCCGCCGATTGGCGGCGCACCGTCACGCTGGCCGGAAACGTCCTGACTATCGACCAGACCACCCCCCTGCCCGCCGACCGCCTAACGGGCGAGAAACGGGGCAACGTCACCCTCACGATCGACCGCGCCACCCGCACCCACACCGTCTATACACTGCACTAACCGGCCGTGTGGCAAGAAATCCGTCGCCTAAGTAAGATTTCGTACTCTGTTAACCCGATTTACTACCCGCACCTAAACCTTTGGCGTATTGATTCCGATTCCAACCAGTTGGAGAATCGGGACAGACCACGGGCCACCGGTCTGGATTAGGAATCGCATGATTGCAAAACTGTTCGATCTGCTGTTCGGCTGCCGTCATAAGGAGCTGACCCGTCCGATCACCCGTGTCCACCGCCCCGGCACGCCGGCGGGACTGGTCTATGTTTCGTGCCTGGAATGCGGCAAGAAGTTCCACTACGACACGGCGTCCATGCGGGTGGGCGCTGCCGTTGAAGTTCCCGGCGCCGCGTGCCTGGATGCGTTTTCGGCCGCCCGCGGCCTGATCCGCGACCCTTTATCTTCCCGCTGACCCCCGCCGTCCTCGCCTTTACGCCGCTTAGTTCTCCGCCTCTATTCCCCCACCCGTTTCCGCAGCATCTCCGCATTGAGCGCCCCGGCGGGGGTCTCTTCGTGCTTGAACATCAGGTACAGGTCCCGCCCGGTTCCGAGCAACTCGCGCGCTCGCGCGGCGATGGCGTCGATATCGGCGTCCGTGTACTCGGGCTTGCGGAGCCGGTAATAGACGAAGTCCGCGGTGATCACTTCCGGCACCTCCAGTTTCTCCGATTCGGCCACGCATAAGGAGACGTTGCGCTCGCGAAGCAAGCTGTAGACCTCCTCGACGAGCCAGGAGGGGTGCCGAAACTCGAATGCGTACCGCATTTGAGGAGGCAGAAGCGCGAGATAGGCCGCGAGCCGTTCCACGTCGCATTTCAACTGGGGCGGCAACTGGAACAGCACCGGACCCAGCCGGCGCGCGGTCCGCAACGGGTCGATCATGCGGAAGAACAGTTCAGTGGCCTCTTCCGCGTTCTGCAGCCGCCGGATATGGGTGATCCGCTGATTCGCCTTCACGGCGAAGACGAATCCCGCGGGGGTGGCCTCTACCCACGCCTTCAGGGTACCCGCGGAGGGCAGTCGGCGGAAGGTGTAGTTGATCTCTACGGAGTTGAGCCGCGCCGCGTAATGCTCCAGAAATCGTTTTGCGGGCAGCTTCGCCGGATAGAACCCGGGCTTCCAGGCCGGGTATGCAAAGCCGGAAGTTCCGGCATAGAGCATCGCCATGGCTTATCATTATCTCTATCCGGACATCCAAATGCTGCTACATATTCTGGTAAGCTGGGTGCTCAGCGCGCTGGCGCTGTGGATCGTGGCGAAGATCATCCCGGGGATCGAGGTCCGCGATTTCGGCGTGGCCCTGCTGGCGACGGTGATCATCGGGCTGGTGAACGCGGTGATCGGGCCGATTCTGAAATTCCTCAGCTTCCCGCTGATCTTTCTGACGCTGGGGTTGTTTTTGCTGGTTATCAACGCCGCATTGCTGGGGCTCGCGGCCCTGTTCACGCCGGGATTCCGCGTGCGGGGATTTATCCCCGCGCTCGTTGGCTCCGTGGTTCTCACGGTGCTGACCTGGGTTCTGCGGCAGATCGTCTTCCGCTGATGCAGACTCCCGAAACCTCTGAACAGCTCGCCGAAGCGCTACGCCGTGCGGCCTCGCACGAGCGCATCATCGCCCTTTCGGGCAACTCCACCAAGCACCGCATGGCCGGGCCCGTCCGGCACCCGGACGAGTGCATCTCCACCGCGCGCCTCGACCGCATCCTCGAATACGAGCCGCACGACCTAACCATCAGCGTCGAAGCCGGGCTGCCCTGGAACGAGCTGGAGCGAGCTCTCGCGGCGAACCGCCAGATGGTGCCGCTGGACCCGCCCTTCGCCGACGCCGCCACCGTAGGCGGGGTAGTGGCCTCGAATTCCAGCGGCTCGCGCCGGCGGCTCTACGGCACGGCGCGCGACATGGTGATCGGGATGGAGTTCGCCACGGTGGAAGGCAAGCTGATCCGCTCCGGTGGCATGGTGGTGAAGAACGTCGCCGGGCTGGACATGGCCAAACTCATGATCGGCTCGTTCGGCACGCTGGCCGCGCTGACTGTGGTCAATTTCAAGGTGACGCCCGCGCCTGAGCTGGAGCGCAGCTTCCTGCTGAGCTTCCGCACCCCCGCCGAGGCGGTCACCGCCCGCAACCGGATCCTGTCCGGGGCCCTGCAGCCCGCCGCCATCGACCTGCTGAACCCGGCCGCCGCAGCCACCCTGGGCAACCGCGCGTGGATGCTAGCCATCCGCACCGGCGGCAATTCCGAAGCCATCCAGCGCTACGAACGGGAGCTGGCGGCCCTCGGGGATGGGTTGGCTTACGACGGCGAACGCGAGCGGGAGCTGTGGTCGCACATCGGCCAATTCACCCCGCGCTTCCTCAACCGTTACGCCAATGGCGCGGTGGCGCGGCTCTCATGTACGCTGAAAGAAGTGGGGGCGGCCATGGAATCGTTCGAAGGGCCGGCCCTGGCGCGAGCCGGTTCCGGTGTCTGCTACGGCTACTTCGAGCGAGCCAGCGCGGCGGCCGAGTGGCTGGCCGGGGCGGCCTCGCATGGACGCAAGGCGGTGCTCGAATTCTCACCGGAGGACCGGCAAGTGGATTTCGAGTTGTGGCCCGCGCCAGGCGGCGATCTGGAATTAATGCGCCGGGTGAAGCGGCTGTTCGACCCGGGGGAGTTTTTGAATCGTGGACGGCTTTACGGTCGTATCTGACATCGAACATACCGGACCGCGCCAGTTCGATCTCGACCGGTGCGTGCATTGCGGCTTGTGTCTGAACGCCTGCCCCACCTACCGCGAGCTCGGGCTGGAGATGGATTCGCCGCGCGGACGCGTCTACCAGATGGTGCAGGTGGCCAATGGAGCGCCGGTCACCGCGTCGTACATCGAGCACATCGGGCTGTGCCTGGCCTGCCGCGGATGCGAATCCGCTTGTCCCTCCGGCGTCCCCTACGGGCGCATGATCGAGGACGCCCGGGCGCAGATTGAAGCTCTCAAAATCCGCAGCCCCGTGGCGCGCCGCGTTCACCGCTTCGCTTTCGGACGGCTGCTCGAGTCGCGCGGCTGGATGACTGCCGCCGGCTCGCTCCTGTACCTCTATGAAGCGAGCGGCATGAAGCGCCTGGTGCGCGCACTGGGTTTCCTGAAACTGCTCGGCCGCCTGGGCGACCTCGAACAGCTCGCGCCCTCGGCCGATCCGCCCTTCTTCTTCAGCCAGATTGGCCGGACCTTTCCCGCCGAAGGGGTGCGCCGGCATCGTGTGGCATTCCTGGCCGGCTGCATCGCGAATGTGGCGTTTGCGCGGCTCAATGAAGCCACCGTCCGGGTGCTCCAGCGGAACGGGTGTGAGGTGGTGGTGCCCGAGGGACAGGGCTGCTGCGGCGCCCTGCACGTCCACTCCGGCCTCAAAGGGGAAGCCCAGGCGCTTGCCCGCCGCAATATCGACGCCCTGGCCTCCGGCGATTTCGAGGCCATCATTTCCAACGCGGCCGGCTGCGGCTCCACGCTCAAGGAGTACGGAGAGCTGCTCGAAGACGACCCCGCCTATGCCGCCCGGGCCCGTGAATTCGCGGGGCGTGTCCGCGACATCACCGAGTTTCTGGGGTCCCTCGACCTGAACCCGCACATGGGCCCGGTCAACGCCGCCGTCACCTACCAGGATTCCTGCCATCTGGCGCACGGGCAGGGCATTCGCGGCGCTCCGCGCAAACTGCTGGCCGCCATTCCCGGGATGACCTTTATCGAATTGCCCGGCGCCGAGATCTGCTGCGGCAGCGCCGGCATCTACAATGTCATCCACAGCGAAATGTCCGCCGCGATCCTGGCCAGCAAAATGCAAACCGTGAATTCCACGCAGGCGACCATCATCGCCACTGCCAACCCTGGCTGCATACTCCAGCTCGAAGCCGGCGTTCGCCTGCACGGGTCGAAGCAGCGCGTCATGCACGTTGTGGAGCTGCTCGACCTGGCCTACAAGAATCACCGGTGAACCGGCAGCCCCGCTCGCCCTCGCCTCGTGCTATTTTGTATTTCGCCAATCCAATGCGAACTCTAGCCCTGGCCCTCCTCCTCGCAGCCGGCGCCTTCGCGGCCGGCTCCGATTTCAACGGCCGGTGGGACATCACCGTCCACACCCAGCCTCGTCCTCGCGCCTGGTGGGTCGAACTGACCGGCGTCGGCACGTCCAGCCCTTCCGGTTATTTCGTCAGCGCCTATGGCGGCGACCGCAACGTCATCAATACCATCTCCCTCAAAAACGGCGAACTCCGCTTCACCTGTACGCCGCCCAACCGGGAAGGGAAGGAGACTCAGCCCACGAGCATCTACACGGCACACCTCGCCGGCGATAAGCTCGAAGGCTCCTTCCGGCTGGAAGGCCGTTCCACACCGCCCTTGCAGTGGACCGGCGTGCGCGCCCCCGTCATCGATGAGCAGGATGACGGCACGTGGAAGGAAGGAAAGCCCATCCAACTCTTCGACGGCAAGGACCTCACCGGCTGGAAGGCCCTGGTTCCCGCCGTTCCGGTCAAGTGGACCGTACGCGATGGCGTGCTGCGCAACGCCCCTCCGACCACCGACATCATTTCCGAGCGGAGCTTCTGGAACTTCAAGCTTCACGTCGATTTCCGGATCGTCCAGCACTCCAACAGCGGAATCGGGCTGCGCGGCCGCTACGAAATCCAAATCCTCGACGATTACGGCGAGCCACCCAACACGCATGGCGCCGCCGCCCTTTACAGCCGCATCGCTCCCTCGGTGAATGCCAGCAAGCCCGCCGGCGAATGGCAATCTTACGACATCCGCCTGGTCGGCCGCACCCTCACGGTGGTGCATAACGGCAAGCTGGTTCTGGATAAAGTCCACGTGGACGGACTTACCGCGATCGCCGATAATGCCGATGAAGGCGAACCTGGCCCATTCATCGTTCAGGGCGACCACAGCTACGTTGAAATCAAAAGCTTCGTAGTCACGCCCTTGACCCGATAAGTACGATTTGTAACTGACTTGTGTGAGCCGCTGTACGGTTTGTTACTTAGTTTGGTACTTTTGTCCGGGTAGGTCCTATATCTGAATCTCCGGCGGACGGTATATCCCGGATTACTTCGGGCATGCGATAAATCTTACAATGCGAGAACCCTGGAGGGGGGATTCTCATGAAAACAGGTTTGCCGGCCGCTGGAGTTCTGCTCTGCGCGGTCGCTCTCAGCGCCAGTGCCGGCACGATTTCCTTTTCTACCTTCGTTACCGACACCGGCATCAACGCAGTGGAAGGGCAGAACAGCACCATTGCCTTCACGTACGCCGGCAACAAGTTCGTCGGATCCGTGTACTACGGTGTGAACAACACCCAACTGTATTCCACAAACCTGGCCGGAGGCGATGTGCAGCAGTTCAGCACGCCGATTCCCGGCGCCACAGGCGAGGTCGTATTGGCGGCATCCCTGGGCAAGGGAGGTTTCCCGGTTGGCGACATCTATACCGGATCGGGGGCCGGGGGCAACATCTACCACATCAGCAACGGCGGCGGCACTCCCACCCTGTTCGCCAGCGGGCTGGCGGGAAATGTTCGCGGCATTCTCTTCGATCCTGATTCCAGCTTTGCCGGTAACATGCTGGTTACCACCGACACCGGCAGGGTTTACGAAATCGATAGCACCGGGAGCGCCACCCTGCTCGCGAGCCTCGGTGAAAACAGCGAAGGCATGGATATCGCCACCTCCGCGTGGGGACCGTTTGCAGGCGATCTGCTCGTCGGTTCGGAGGGCAGCGGGGACCTGCGGCTGATCAGTCCTTCCGGCGCCGTGACATTAGTCGGCTCCGTGCCTCTCGCCGAAACCGTGAGCTTCGTCCCCCTGAACCTGGGTTCTTCAGGGAATCCGCTGGAAGGCTTTTACGTGGCGAATTACCCGGTCGACGTTCAGTTTGCGAATGCCGCGCAGTTCAGCAGCCTGCTCGGCGATGCCGTCGTGACCAGCGAAGATCCCGGCAACGCCCGTCTTTGGGACATCCATTACGACAGCGGCGCCTTCACGATAACTCAACTTAGCGGGAATCTGCCGAACCAGTCGGAAGATGGCATCTTCGTCACCGCCCAGCGCATTATCGATGTCTCCACGCCGGAGCCCTCGACTCCCCTGTTGTTCGCGGGTGGAGCGCTGGCGATGGCGGCGATGCTGCGCCGGAAAGCGAGGCAGGCTCGCCCCCGACCGCTACCGACGACGTAGCCGCGCGGCCCATGCCACCGCCGCTCCTGCCGCGCTGCTCACCGGCAGGACGGCGGTGTGCCAGACCATCACGTGCAGCGTCTGGAAATTCGGGCAGTGGATCTCCAGCATGACGATGCCCGCCAGTCCGCCCAGCGCCCCGGCCACCAGGCCCGCCGCAACCGGATTCACGAAGAACCCCCGCCGCACGACCAGCCAACCGGCCAGGGCCGTGGGTATAGCCAGCGCGACACCCGCCTTCAGGCATGCCAGCCCCTCGGGCACGAATCGAACCGTGCGGTAATTGTGGAAGAGCGCGGCAAACAGCGCCGCCAGGGCCAGGCTGGCGCCCGCCACGAGCCACACCGGAGCCGCCCGCCGCCGGCTTCCCGGGGTCATCTGGTCAACCAGATCCAGGGCGGCAAACCACAGAAGTCCGCAGAGCACGGAAAAAATCGCCGGGATTTGAATCGCGCTCAGCCTGGGCAGGCCGTAGATGCCCAACCGCATCGCTCCGGCCATGGCCAGAACGGCGCACACAAGCAGAAGTCCCGCCGCCGTGGCTGTGCGCCGCGGGAGCGGGCGTACCGGGCGGGCCGAATCCCCGACCGTCTTTGCGATCCGGTCCACCAGCCGCGGGTTCACATCGCCCTGGCCGGCAGCGGCCTGGAGGATCCCGTCGATGTCCCTGTCGTTCATCCAGCGTCTCCTGCCGCCTGGCTAAATCCCATCCCCGCCAGCCGCTCGCGCAGTTTCTGGTAGGCGCGGTGGGCTTTTTGCTTCACCGAACCCACGCTGGACGAGGTGGCCCGTGCTACTTCCTCGAGCGACATTCCCGATAACTTTAACATCGCGACCACCTCGCGCTGGCTCTCGGGCAGTGTAGCCAGCAGCGTCTCGAGGTCCGGAACGCCGCCTCCCTGGTCCGGCTTCGGCCCCGCCACGTCGGGCAATTCCTCTACCTGTTGCTCCCGGAATTCCGCGCGCCCGGCCCGGCGATAGTGGTCCACCCTCGTGTAGCGAGCGATCGCGTAAAGCCACGGCATCAGCGGCTCCCCCGCGCGGTACGTGTGGCGCGCCTCGTGAATCCGCAGCCAGGTCTCCTGAAGCAGATCGTCCGCATGCCTCCGGCTGGCCATCTGCGAAAGAAAATAACGGTGCAGTTGCGGGCTGGCGCGGTGGACCAGGTCCGCAGCAGCCTTCGAATTGCCTTCCTGGTAGCGGGCCATCAGGGTTTCGAGGCTGGTATCTTCCTGCACGGGGACGAACGCTCACCCAATTATTACCACGCCGCCTTCCTTCCATGTATTCGCGGCCGGAGCGGAGAAAGTTACAGAAAGATAGCAGCCGAGCCTCGGCTTATCGCACCCGCCGCATCATCCGCGCCGCGGCTACTCGCATGGGCGTGTAGTTCGCCGCGGCAATCATCAACGCCAGGCCGGTCGCCAGCAGCAGCACCGGCCAGCCGCCGCGGCCGGGGAAGACATCCTGCTGCAGCCGGTACAGGCCGATGGCCAGAAACAGCAGCCCGGAGGCAAAAAAGTTCTTCATCTGGCGCGGAATGCTCAGGAAAACGAACAGGCACGCCACCGCGGGCAGCAGCCAGTCGAAGACGCGCTGCTCATACTGCGAGTGGGCACTGAGCCCCAGAAGGAACAGCGACGTCATGACGTGCCCCGGAATGACAAAGCGAAAGGCGCGGCCCACCACGTGCACCTGCGCCGACGGCAGCCGCTCGCAGATGCGATCGAGCGCGAAGTAGATCGCGGCGTTGCCGATGAACAGGTACTCGACCTGGCCGCGGGTCCACGGCGCGGTGGCCTTCAGCCAGTCGGCGTAGGGCTGGTGGAAAGTAGCCACGCCGCTCAACGCGGCCCAGGTGAAGGCGACCGCGAACGGGTAGAAGTAGCGCGAATCGTCGGCGAGGCCGAGCCGCTCCAGTCCGAATCCGGCGGCCATGAAGAGCGCGGCAAAGGGCAGCAGATGGAAATAGAAACGGCCGGGGTCGTTGCCCAGCCAATCCAGCAATCCCATGCGAAGCAGCGTGGTCAGACACCACAGCGCAGTAATTGAGGAGAAAACCAGCGAAAAGACCGGCGCGCGCGTAAAGCGCCGCAGCCACCAGCACACCGGCAGACCGGCCGCGAGTGCCCACCACAATTGCGCATTGGTGGCCTGTTTCTCGACGCTCAGGCGATGAAACAATTCCAGAGTTACGCCACCGCGCGGGACGGAGCCGAATGCGCCAGCTTCTTCCATGGTAATCAGCGCTGCCACCGGCAGTACCACGCATAAGGTCAGCAGGTAACCGATGGCGATGCGATGATAGCCACGGCGCCAGGTGCGCACTCCGACCCACGCCATAGGCGCGACGGCCAGCCAGCCCACCACGACCGCCGGCGCGCCGGCCATGGCGGGGTAGCGGAAGAATGTCAGCAGGGCTGCGCCCACCGCCAAGATCCAGGCGCCGAGGTAGAGGCTGACCTGTGGCAGCGTGAGACGACGCGCTTCCATGATCCAGGCGTCCTCACGCTCCAGCAACCGCTCGTAGCGCTTGCGAATGCCCTCGTACTCAGCGCTGGAAACCACCTGGTCGCGCCGCCAGCTTTCGAGATCGCGCAGGTGCTCACCTACTTTGTCGGCAATCAGCCGCGTGTAGACCGCTGGCTCGGCCAGCACGGCTTCGCCAGCCAGGAAGCGGCGCAAGTCGTCGGCCATCTCGCGCGCCGAGGCGTAGCGGCGCGCGGGATCCTTGTCAAGAGCCTTCAGGCAAATGTCCTGGAGGCCTTTGGGGATGGCGGCGTCGCGGCGCCGAGGCAGCGACGGGTCTTCCTCGCGAATGCGCCGCAACAGGTCCGGCAGTGTCCCGCCGCGGAACGGCGGTGCCCCCGTAAGCAGTTCGTAGAACACGGCGCCAAGCGAATACACATCGCTGCGCGCGTCCAGCTTCTCCGCGCCGGATGCTTGTTCCGGAGAGAGATACTCGGGAGTGCCGGCGATTTCACCCATTCGGGAGAGCCGCTCGTCGATTCCGATGTTGAGCGCCAGCCCGAAGTCGAGCACCTTCGGCTCCAGGTCCGCCCCCACCAAAATGTTGGCTGGCTTCAGATCGCGGTGCAGGATTCCGTTCCGGTGGAGGAATTCGACCGCCAGAGCCACCTTCTGCATCAGCCCGGCCTTCTGCGCGAAACTGAGCGCCGCAGCGGCCGGCGTGAGAGGCGCCCCCTCCAGGTACTCCATGACGAAGTGTGGCGGCTCGTCGGGGGGGCCCAGACTGTAGATCCGCACAATGTTCGGGTGCGACAGCCGCGCCATGGCACGCGCCTCCGCCATGAACCTCGCGCGAACGACGGCGTCATCCGCGTAGCGCGGTGCCAGCGTCTTCGTCGCCACCTTGCGGTCGAGCGCTTCGTCGATCGCCAGGTACACGCGGCCCATCCCGCCGGAGCCGAGCTCGGCGACAATGCGGTGCCCGGACAGCCGCGTCGGCAGCGCCTCGGGATCGAGCGCGCGATCGATCTCTGCCAGCATTTCCAGCTCGGCGGCCAGTTCCGGGACGCTGGCGCCACGGCTCGCGCCGTCCAGAATGTCAGCGAACGATTGCGCCAACCGCATCTCGCCCGCGTCGCCCATCATGCCACCCCGCTCGCCGCGAGCTCGCGCAGCCGCTTCACTGCGCGATAGACCAGTAACGCCACTTGTTCGCGCGACTTTCCCATCCGCTCCGCTGTTTCGGCCGTCGACAGCCCCTCAATTCTCGCCAGGAGAATCGCCTGCCGGTAGTCGTCAGGAAGGCGGCTCAGCCGCGCCAGCAGCCGCTCCACCGCTTCCTGCTGGCCTAAGAGCCGGCTGGGAGTCCTGCTGTCGGCCGGCTCGGGGCCGAGCGGGTTGCTTTCCGAACGAAACGGAACCTGTTCACCGGCGCGGCACTCGCGGTTCCAGTAACGCACGCGGTCCGCGATCACATGATCGGCTATTGCCGAGAGCCAGCTCAGGAAGCTGCCGGGGGTGCGGTACGTAAACCGGTCGAGGTCGCGAAAAGCGCGCAAGCAAACCTCCTGTACCACGTCTTCCACCTCGCCGCGCTCGCGCCACTGCAGGCTCAGCTTGAAATGCACCAGCACCATCAGGCGCCGCCGGTATTGTTCGAACACCTTTGACAGAGCTTTATCGTCGCCAGTCCTGGCTTTTTCGAGGAGCGCTAATGTCGAGTTGGCAGCTTCCATCGGCAGCGGGGGCCGGCAGTCCTGGTGGAACGGCTGGCCGGCCGCCATCAGGTTCATCATACGAAAACCCACGGGCGGTTATTGGAGCCGCTGCCACTCCTCGACGTCGCCGTGCGCCCGGTCGTCGGCTGCGTAATTGGCGAGGAACGCGGCCAGCGGTGGGGCCGGCGTTGTCAACAGGAGCTTGCCGCCATCACGCTGCCGGTTCGCCAGTTCCCTGGCGGCGTGCTGCCGGAGCCAGTCCGAATCCAGATAGGCCCACCTTAGCGTGGCGCCCGACGACAGAATCCGGATCAGAGCGTGGCCGGGAATCTGGAAGTCGTCCGAGTCCCGCGGAGCAAGGTCCATCACCCGCGCCTGGCCCGCCGGGAACAGCCGGCCTTCAAACCTGCGCGCGTTTCCGTCGCTGACATAGGTGACGGCATAAGCATTGCCATCGCCGCGGCGCAGGATGCAAAGGTCGCCGCCCTGCTTGATCTCCCAGCTTCCCAGCAGACTAGCGTCAAAGACGGTCTCCCGTTCGGTCACCGCCGGCTCCATCGAGATCAGCGCCGGGCTGTCGCAGCCCCCGAGTACCAAGGTGCCCGCCATGGCCATAAGAATCATCGGAAATCGCATATTTCACCTCCACGGAAGAACAGCGTCACGCCAGCGCGATTCTTGCAGCACCTCTGTACCTCACATTCCACTCGCCTGGCAAATCGCCCGAGCCTGAATCCACCCAAAATTTCTTCTGACGAGTCCGGAAATATTTCCTGGCCCGGCCGTAACTTTTCGCGCGTGTTACTCGAAACAGCATGCGAGGAGCAAGTAATGAAGACTTTCGCGCGTAGCGTTCTTTTATCGCTGATGGGAGCGGCCGCCGGCTTTCCTGCCGGCCTGGTGGTCACCGCCACCAACGCCGCCCAAAATCAGCTCTTGGTCTATGACACGGCCGGCCACCTGCTGCAGACCCTCTCCACCGGAGGCAAGGGCGGGGTCAGCGGCAACTCCGGCGGTATCGCGGTTTCGGGAAGCCTGGCTGCCGTCGTCAATTTCGGTTCGCAATCCGTGACCGTTTTCGTCGGGAACGGGCGCGGCCTCGCAATGAACCAGTCCATCTCCACCGCCTCGAGCCCGGTGTCGGTGGCTTTCGGGCACGGCCACCTTTACGTTCTCGGGACCACCAAGGTGGAATCGCACCTCGTGTTCGGCCGCAGAGTCGACCCCAACCCCGATGGCGTCGTGAATCTCCTGAAGGCTGACGGAACCGCCGCCCAGGTTGGCGTCCTCCCGGACTCGGTCATCATCACGGAGAAGAGCAACGTGATTGAAACCGTCGGCCTGCTGGAGGAAGGCGCGGTCTCCGGGACCGCCACGCTGGTCATGAACATTCCCTCCAACGTAAATGCGCCCTTCGGACTCGTGACCCGCGGAAACAACGCTTATGTCACGATCGCGCATGCCGACGAAATCAGCCTGGTCCGCAATGGCGGCGTTCTCACCACCACCCCCTCGGGTACCCAGCACGCGCCCTGCTGGGTGGCGCTGGCCGGACCCTTCCTCTACTCGAGCAACTCGCCGAGTATGTCGGTCTCACGTTACGCCGTCTACGGCCAGAAGATCGTACAGGATGCCGCCGTCGCCGCGAGTTTCAATGGCGCCCCCACCGACATCGCCTCCGCCGGCCGCACGGTCGCGGTGATCGACGGCTCCGGCGGCATTTCCCACCTCACGATCTTCAGCGCGGATGAAGACGGAAACCTCACCAGTCCGGCCGTCGAGACCATCAATGCCGCAGTCAACGGTGTCGCCGTCATCGCCGCGGGTGATGGGCGAGACTAGAAAATTCCGTAGCACGCCCGCTCCCTGACGGTCGCGGCTCTGTGGCATCACGTTCACAGAGCCGCGACCGTGAGGGAGCGGGCCGGCCGCACCGCACTAGCGCGGGACATGGGGCAGGCCCTCCCGGCCGGCTCCACTTTCCACCGTTCGGTCGCCGGGGTTTGCCGGTGCGGCCCTCCGGATCTTCTCCAACAGGGCCAGGCTCGTGCACGGCTTCTGGATGAAGCCCGCGATATCCCATTCGGACAGGTCGCGACGGACGGTTTCCTCCATCTGCCCCGACGTCACGATGACCTGAACATCCGGCCTCAGTTCGAACAGGCGCGGCAGGATTTCTTTTCCGCCCATCACCGGCATCACCAGGTCGAGCAGCACCAGGTCGAAACGGCCGGGCTGCTCCGCGAAAATTCGCAGCCCCTCCACTCCGTTCTCCGCCAGCACGACTTCGTAACCATGCCGCTCGAGCGCCATGCGGAAGAAGTTTCGCACAACCGGTTCGTCGTCTATCGCCAGAATGGTGCCGCCGCGCGGTGAGCACTCCGCGACGGCTTCGCGGGCCGGAAGATCCGGCGCTTTCGCCGGCATCGCCACGGCGGGGAACAGCAGTTCGAATCTGGCGCCTCTGCCCGGTTCGCTGACTACCCGAATCGCTCCTTTGTGGGCGCGCACAATTCCCAGCACCGCCGAAAGCCCCAATCCGCGCCCCAGGAACTTGGTCGTGAAGAAGGGATCGAAGATATGGCTGGCGGTCTCCTCATCCATACCGGCTCCGTTGTCGGCGACTTCCAGGCTTACGTAGTGGCCGCGAACCTCGCTTTCCGAAAAATATTTCTTCCGGCAGTCTCCCGGCAGATTGACCCGGGCGGTCCTGACCGTGATCCTGCCGGCGTTCGCGCCAATAGCCTCCGCGGCGTTAATCAGCAGGTTCATCAGGATCTGTTCGATCTGCGTCTTGTCGGCGTTCACCGCGGGCAAGCCGCTCTCCAGGTCCAGAAGCAGCTCGATCTTGCCGGGTATCGAGGGTTTGACCAGCGGCAAGACACCACCGGCAACCTCCGACAGGTCGACAGGCTGAACCACCGCTTTGCCCTTGCCGGCGTAGGCGAGCAGTTGCCGGGTCAAGTCCGCGGCGCGCTCGCCGGCGCTAAGGATATCCCGGAACGCTCCCTCCGCGAGGCGCGGATCGTCCGACCTTTCCAGCCCCAGGCTGGCGTTGCCCAGAATCCCCATCAGAATGTTATTGAAATCGTGCGCCACTCCCCCGGCCAGCAGTCCGATGCTCTCGAGCTTCTGCTTGTGCCAGAGGCGCTCGTTCATCGCCTTGCGCTCCGTGATGTCGGAGACGATGCACACCGCTCCGCGGATTCTCCCATATCCATCGCGAACCGGATCGACCTTTAGCGACAACACGCGATTCGACGCCTCCACTTCCGCATGCTGCCTTTGGCCCCGCTCCAGGTTGCGCCAGATTTCCGAGCCGCTCTCCAACGGAAGCAGTTCCTCGATCCTGGCACCGGCCAGGTCGCCATCCCGGCCCAGCAGGGCTGCCAGGGCGCGATTCGACCGGATGATCCTGCCGGTGGAATCGGCCAGCGCCACACCGTCGCCGATGGCATCGAAAGTCGCCTGCCATTCGAGGGCGCGCTCCCCGACTGCGCGCTCGGCACTTCGCATCCGCAGCAGCGCCCGCACGGTCGCGATCAGGAGCGAAGGGTCCAGCGGCTCACTGACGTATCCGTCCGCGCCGCACTCGAACCCGGCGATCTTCGATTCGTCGTCGCGATAAGTGGCGGACGTCTGAAGCACGGGAACGGGCGATGTTTCGGGATTCGCCTTGATCCGGCGGCAAACCTCGAGCCCGCCGATATCCGGCAGTTGCACATCCAGCAGTACGAGGTCCGGCACTTCTTCCTGCAATTGCCGAAGGGCATCGCGGCCGGTCCTCGCTTCCGCAACGCTGTAGCCGGCCTGGCGCAAGACACGGCTCTTGGCATAGCGGCCGGCGTCATCGTCGTCGACCACCAGGATGCGCCCGACGCCAGGGTCCTTCTCCGGCGGGAAGCGGCTCATCAGGGCGAAACCCTCCCCGCGGGTTGAGCGGCCGGCTCACCCCAGATCTCTCCGAGGCCCATCTCGCCGAAGATGCGGTGCAGTTCTCCCTCCGCCGTTCCGTCCGACAACGCGGATTTCGGGAGCAGACCGGCAGTCCAGGGGCCCAGCCGCGCGCGATCCCCTTCATCCATCTGCCTCGAGGTCGAAACGATGACCGGAATGTGCGCAGTCTTTTCGTCCGCCCGCAGCCCCTCGAGCACCTGGAATCCGCTGATGTCCGGCAGAAGCAGATCCAGCACGATGGCGTCGGGCTGTTCGTCTCGCGCGGCTCGCAGGCCTTCCAGGCCATCCGGCGCTTCGACGATCTCGGCTCCTTCGAGAAACAGTTGCCGGATCAGGTACCGGGAGGCTTCGTCGTCATCGATGATGAGCACCTTGCGGGGACCACGGCTGCGAGTCAAATCGGCCAACTGCCGGAGCAGCCAGCGCCTTTCGACAGGCCTGCCGCTGAACCCTTCGGCGCCGAGCGAAATGGCCTTTTCGTGGTCCTGCGCATCGGAGATCACGATCACCGGAATGGCGCCGGTCTCCTCGCGCGCCTTCAGTTCCAGCAGAAACTCCCAGGCATTGGCGCCCCCCAGATTGCCGGTCTGCCGTTGAATGTCGAGGAGGATCGCGACGGGGCGAATGCGTTCGAGAAGCAGTTTCGCCTCCCGGATGCTGCGTGCCGAGGCGCCTTGAAAGCGCGAACCCCGCATGAAGCTCTCATAGAGCAGCCTGGCCTCGACCTCTTCCCCGACCAGCAGCACGGTGGAACGCGCGGCATCGGTTTCCGGCGGCGACACGATGTCGCCGACCGGCTCGGGGCCGCGATACGTGAGCGGAATAGTAGCCGTAAAGGTGGAGCCCGCGCCCAGTTCGCTCTCCACGCTGACGGACCCGCCGAGGAGTTCCGCGAGCTTTCTGGCAAGCGGCAGGCCCAGCCCCGTGCCTTTGAATTTGCGCTGGAGCGGGTGCTCGATCTGCGCGAATTCCGTGAAGATCAGTTCCCGGTCTTCTTCGGCGATGCCGATTCCCGTGTCCTTTACGGAAAAGAGCATCTCGCCGCCGCCCGGCGAGAGCCGCGCCGAAACCCGGACCTCACCGCTTTCCGTAAACTTCAGGCCGTTCGAAATGAAGTTCCGCAGAATCTGCGAGACCTTGGCCTCGTCGGTTTCGAGAGGCGGCAGATTCTCCGGCTCGTCGAACACCAGGCTCACCGATGTATTCAACAGCAGCGGCCGCAGCATTCCGCGCAACGCTCCGAACAGGTCCTTCACCTCGAACCCGGCCGGCCGGATGACGATCTTGCCCGCCGCCACTTTCGAGAGGTCGAGCAGGTCGTTCACCAGTTCCGAAAGAGACTCCGCCGATTTCCGGATGAAATGAACCTGCCGTTCCTGCTCCATCGTGAGGTCGCCGTCCACCCGGTCGAGCAGGAATCTCGTGAGCGCCTGAATCGAGTTGAGCGGCGTGCGAAACTCGTGCGTCATGTTCGACAGGAAGCGAGTCTTGATTTCGTCAGCGCGCCGGAGATGGTCCGCCCGTTCGTCCAGTTCGGCATACAGGGCTACGACGCCGCGGTTCGTGTCCTCCAGTTCCTGGTTGAGCCGCGCCAACTCCTCCTGCCGCTGGCGCAATTCCTCGAGGGTCGCGAGCAGATCGGCATTCTGCTGCCGGAGTTCCTCGATCAGGTTCGGGGATTGGCGGCTGGCCAGTTCCCTGGTCAGCGACACGATATCCGCCGGCCGCAGGAGGGGTGCATTGCGCGGTAGCAACTTTCGCATCCATATGGTGGTGCCTTTGCCGGGTTCGGAATGAATCTCGAACCGGTCCATCAGGCGGCGCGCGCCCAGGATCCCGTTCCCCATCCCGGTCTTCGAGGAATAGCGATGCTCCAGAATGTCTTCGAGGTTGTGAATGCCGGGGCCGCGGTCGGCGACCAGGGTCAGCAACGTCTGCGGCGCGGTTTCTCCTTCGAGCCCGAGTTGCACGCGCCCTCCGCCCGCATATTGGTAGGCGTTTCGCGCGATTTCCGACACCGCCGTGGCAAGCCTCGTCTGGTCCTGCGAGTCGAAGCCCAGTAGAGATGCCACCTGGCGCGCGCGCTGGCGCGCCAGCACCACATCCTCCTCGTAGTGTATCGCTACAGTGAGAATCGGAAGCATTAGGCCGCGGCCCCCGCCTGCCGCACTACAACGACCGTCGCGTCGTCCCGGCCGCGATTGAAATCCCGGTACAGAATTCCCGCGATCAGGCTCGGGTGCCGGCGCGCCAGGCCCGGATAGCGGTCGAGCGACCAGTGGCTCAGGAGCCCGTCCGAACACAGGACCAGCAGACAGCCGGAATCCCACGGATAGCGAAATTCGACGATCCTGTGCATCTCGTGTCCGGCCGTGCCGGCGTGCGATACCATCTGCCGGATCGCACCGGCATCGGGAACCACGCATCCCGTTATGTTGCCGAGTCCGGTGTAGCGCACTACCTGCTGCTGTTTGTCGATCTCCGCCAGCGCTACCGCGGCTCCGCGGGTCGGCCGGAGTGCCTCATGGATCGTCTGCATTAACGCGGTTCCGCCTTGCGACGGGTGCTCCGCATGAACGCGGACCGCCAGGCCGGAGGCATCCGCCGCAGCCAGTCCGTGCCCGAGTCCGTCCGCTACGATGAGGCGGGCGCCGCTTCGAGGGACTTCGGCAAAGCCCCAGGCATCGCCGCAGACCGGCTGATCGGTTTTCGCCACGGACACGGCGCCGAGCTGAAACTGGTCCATGGTGCGCCCGCTGCGCGCGGGTGAACTTCGCTTCCAGATCTGCGCCAGGAGCGCCGTGCCCATCCGGGGCTGCGAGTAAATATCGTGAAAAGCGGCGAGCCGGGAAATAGCCCCCAGGCCGGTACCCGGGGTTCCACAGGTGGAGTAGCCGTCCTCGAAACTCCGCGTGAGGTTCGCGATCCCCGGTCCCTTGTCGAGCGCCAGCATTTCCACCATTGCCGCCCCCTGGTGCTTTCCCCTTCGCAGCAGGATGTCGCCTCCGCCGGCGTGCTTCAGCAGGTTCTTGGCCGCTTCCGTGACCACCAGTCCCACATTGCCGGTCTCGGTTTCATCGAACCCGAGGGTGCCCGCGATTTGCATCGCGGTCCTGCGCGCCTGGGCGGCGTGGGTCTGATCGTGGACACCAACGTGCGCGCTTTCCAACTGGAACTCCTCGCGGACTCTATCTCCATCGTGCGATGGTGACACGCGTACCTTCCCCGGGCTTCGACACAATGTCGAAGTGGTTGGAGAGACGCTTCGCCCCGCTCAGCCCCAAACCCAACCCGCCATTCGTGGAGAACCCGTCCCGCATTGCCAATGATACATCCGCGATTCCGGGGCCCTTATCTTCGAATGTGAGCTTGATAACCCTGCGGGTCCCCTCGTTGAACGCCTCGATTCGCGCCGTCCCGCCCCCGCCGTGGACTAGCACGTTCCGCGCCAGTTCGCTCGCCGCCGTCACGATCTTGGTTTGATCCACGAGGCTAAAGCCCTGCTGCGCGGCCCAAACACGCACTCGCTGGCGGATCCTCACCACCTCGCTGTCGGAGCCGATCGGCAGGGTTTCATCTCCGATGACGGCCATGATTGAAGCCCCGCGCCCTCGCCTTCCGAAGCAGTTCCATCCCCTTGTCCACGTTCAAAGCAGTCCGGATTCCCGGCAGAGAGAGGCCCAGTTCCACCAGCGTGATCGCGACGGCCGGGCGCATCCCCACCACCACCGTCTCCGCGTCGAGCACGCGCGACATGGCGGCGATATTGCCCAGCATTCTGCCGATGAAGGAATCCACCACGTCCAGTGCAGAAATATCCACCAGGACGCCTCGCGCCCGGTTGTCAACAATAGCTTCGGTGAGGGAATCCTGCAGGGCCATGGCCAGTTGGTCGTGCATGTCCACCTGGATGGTCACCAGCAGAAAATCATCCAGTTTGAGTATCGGGATCCGTTCCACGGTCGGTCTCCTGCCATGCCTTCTTCGAGGCTGCCTGGACTCTCAGACCCATGCGGTGCAACGCCAGGGCGAATGCATCCGCCAGCGACGCCTTGGTGATCACCGAGCCGAGGTCGACGCCCAGATGCACGATGGTGGCGGCGATCTGCGGGCGAATGCCGCTGATGATGCAATCGGCCCCCATCAGGCGCCCCGCCGCGATGGTTTTCAGCAGGTGCTGCGCCACCAGCGTATCCACCGTGGGAACGCCCGTGATGTCGATAATCGCAATCGAGGCCCCCGTATCTACGATTTGCTGCAAGAGGCTCTCCATCACGATCTGCGTGCGTTCGCTGTCGAGCGTGCCGATCAGCGGCAGCGCCAGAATGCCTTCCCAAAGCTTCACCACCGGGGTGGACAGCTCCAGAAGTTCGCGCTGCTGGCGGTTGATGACCTCTTCGCGGCTCTTTTGATAGTAGTCCGTGGTCAGCAACGCCAGCCTGTCCAGCAGAGTTGTCGTCCGCCACAATTCGAAACTTAGTGCTTCCGCGCCGTCCTTCCCGACACGATGTTGAATCTCTTCGAAGAGGGGCTGCTTGAGTGAGAGAACGAACATTCCGGTCTCCATCGGCGTGAACCCCTGACGGGCGCGCGTCCGCGAAACATCGGCCAGCAGGTCGCGTGTGGGCGCCCATGCTGGGCCGTCAACGCTCTCCATTCCGCCGTTTTCCACCGCAAGTCGGAAAGACTTCAGGAACTCGGCCGATTCGCGCCGCAGGTCCGCCTCATTCATCAAATCGGCGCGCGCGGCCTTCGCTCCCATTTGCAACTGGAGCCACGAGTTGAGTATTCGCTGTTCGTCCTTGAGAATATCCGAGAGGTGCTGGGAGCTATTCGTCATGTATTTGGAATCTCCAGATCAGCCGGGTTGGAGGGGGCGCCGATGAGCTGTTCCACCGTCTTGAGCCACTGTGTGCGGGGCAGGTTTTTGGCCGATTGGGGCTTGCGAATGGTTGCATGTGCCCCCAGGGCTGCCGCCATTTCCAGTTGATTGTTGTCGAACACCCCGCTGGTGGCGATGATTTTGACGGAGTTAGGGCGGCGGGTCAGGGCCCCGATCAATTCGAACCCATTAATGCCGGGTAGCGCCAGGTCGATGATCGCCAGGTCGATTTCCCCGCGCTGCTGTTCGAATATAGACACCGCCCGATTCCCATCCATAGCTTGCAGCACGCGGTATCCGGCGTTCTGGAGCATCTGCTCCGTCGCAGCCAGGAACGCCGGATCGTCGTCAATGATCAGGATAGTACCCATAATTAGTCCCGACACCGCCAAGCTATCATATTCGAGTTAGTACGTTAACTCAGATTTATCCGATAAACGCTGGCGCGGCAGCGGTTGCGAGATCGCGTACAAATGAGGCCCCCGCCAAGCCGCCGCGCTCTCCCGGCCGCGAGCGCCCACCGCGCACAATGGGATTGTACGCAGCCGATGATGAATGCTTTCCAACTGGTTGGGGCCGATCGAACGGTCCAGATCTTCGGCGTCCGGCTAATCGGCGTCAGCGCCCTCAACGGCAAGCGCCTGTTGTTCACCGTTCTGCTGATTCTGCTGCTGGTGGCCGCCCGCTGGGTGCTGCGCCGCTTTTCCCGAATGGCGCTGGGCCGCCGGCGGGGCGAGGCCGAGTTCTGGCGCCGGCAGGGCATTCAGGTGCTCTTCACCGCGTTGTTGCTCATTGGGCTGGTCTCCATCTGGTTCAGCGACGCGGCCCGCCTCGGCTCCGCCGCGGCGTTCATCACGGCCGGCCTGGCGATCGCCTCCCAGCGCGTGATCACGGCCCTTTCCGGCTACCTGATCATCCTGCGCGGGCGCACGTTCCGGGTGGGCGACCGAATCGTCATGGGCGGTGTGCGCGGCGACGTCATCGATCTGGGCTTCTTCCAGACCACCATCATGGAAATGGGCGAGCCTCCTGCGGCGCAGGGCGACGCGCCGTCGGCGTGGGTCCGCGGCCGCCAGTACACCGGCCGCATCGTCACCATCACCAACGACAAAATCTTCGATACACCGGTCTACAATTACACCCGCGAATTTCCTTTTCTGTGGGAGGAGATGAAACTTCCCATCCCTTACAACGCCGATCGCCGCGCCGCGGAGCAGATCATTCTGGAAGCCGCGCGCCGCCACACGACCAAAATTGCAGAACTGGGCGAAGAGGCCCTCCGCGAACTGGAGCGCCGATACTTTATCCGGCAGTCCGAATTGCACCCGCGCGTCTTCTGCCTGCTTACGGATAACTGGGTCGAGATGAGCGTCCGCTTCATCACCGAAGAGCATGGCATTCGCGATATCAAAGACAGGATGTGCCGGGAAATTCTAGAAGGTTTCGACCAGGCGGGAATCAGCATCGCTTCGGGCACTTACCAGGTGGTGGGGATGCCGGAGTTACAGGTCCGTGTGAAAAGGGACCACTGAGGCACTGTCTTCACATATACACCACCTGCAAGATGTGTACATGCGCCCCTTCCGGCGCTACACTCAGGACGGGAGTAAATATGTCTACTCGCGATGCCGGTCATGCCGGCGTACGGCCGCGCACGGCAGTCCTGACCCGGGGCTTCGACCCCAGCCTCTCTTTCGGTTCCGCGAGGCCCGCGGTATTCCGCAGCTCGACTTACGTGTTTCCAAGCCCGGAAGCGGCCGAACACGCTTTTGCCATCGCCACCGGCAAGATCCAGTTGGCCGAAGGCGAGCGTGCCGATTTGATCTATTCACGTTTCTCCCACCCGAATGCCGAGATCTTCGAAGACCAGATCGTCCCGCTCGAACCGGGCGCCGCCGATGCCGCCGTCTTCAACTCCGGAATGGCCGCCATCATGACTGCGTGCTTCGCCTTCATGCGGCCGGGGGGTTTCATGGTCTACACCACTCCGCTCTACGGCGGCACCACCGGGCTGATCCACAATTTCGTCGAACCCTTTGGCGTGCGCGGCATCCCGGTTGCTTCCGGCAACACGCGTGCCATCGAAGAAGCCATCCGCGACACTCCCGACTGCTGCATCGTCTACATGGAAACGCCGGCCAATCCGACCCTCATCATGACCGACATCGAGCGTGTTGCCGAAGCCGTCGGGCGCCATCCCAGCCGCCCGGTTCTGATGGTGGACAACACGTTTCTCGGACCCACCTTCCAGCATCCCCTCCTGCTCGGCGCCGATATCACGCTTTACTCGGCAACCAAGTACCTCTCCGGATTCAGCGATATGGTGGCGGGTGTGGCTCTCGCCAGGGACGCCGCCGCGATTCAGAAGATTCGCGCCAAGCGCGGCATGTTCGGCAATATCCTGCCGCCCGACGAGTGCTGGATGCTGGACAGCCGCCTCCCCACCGTGGCACTGCGCATGAACCGCCAGAGCAAGAACGCGCAGCGGATTGCCGAGGCGCTCCATGGCCACCGGCTCCTGAGCCGCGTGATTTATCCGACGCTGTTCACCGACCCCGAGCAGAAGCGCATTTTCGAGAAGCAGTGCGCGTTCCCCGGCGGCATCTTCTCCCTCGAATTCCGAGGCGGGAAGGAAGCCGCTTTCGAGTTCCTTCGTCACGTCCGCCTGGCGCGCAATGCCGTATCCCTGGGCGGCGTCGAGACGCTCACGTGCCATCCCAAGACCACCACGCACTCGGGCATGAGCGCGGCCGAGTTGGCCGAGTCCGGGGTGACGGATGGGCTGGTCCGCGTCTCGGTCGGCATCGAAGACTGGCGCGACCTTTTAGCGGACTTCGAACAGGCATTGGCGGCCATCGAGTAAGACTTCTAGCGCCGAGACGCAAAGACGCCGAGCATCTCGAAAAGGGCCCGCTCTGTGGGCGGCCTGCTCGCTTACGGTCGCGGTTTGTGTGGGCGGCCCGCTCCCTTACGGTCGCGGCTCTGTGATTCAACTGTCCGCTACAATTGTATTTAGACCACCTTACAAGGAACTTCGTGACAGGCAACCAAATTCGCCAGCGCTTTCTTGACTTCTTTGCCGAAAGAGGCCACCGGGTGGTGCGGAGCTCGTCGCTCGTACCCGCCAACGACCCCACGCTGCTGTTCACCAATGCGGGGATGAATCAGTTCAAGGACGTGTTTCTGGGCCTCGAAACGCGGGATTACGTCCGCGCGGCCAGCTCCCAGAAGTGCGTGCGCGCGGGCGGGAAGCACAACGATCTCGAAAACGTCGGCTACACCCGCCGGCATCACACCTTCTTCGAGATGCTCGGCAATTTTTCGTTCGGCGATTACTTTAAGGCCGATGCGATCCGCTTCGCGTGGGACCTCATCACCAGGGAGTACTGCCTCCCGAAAGATCGGCTCTACGTTACGGTCTTCCGCGAGGACGACGAAGCCGAAGAGCTCTGGAAATCCGTCGCGGGCGTTCCCGCGGACCGCATTTTCCGGCTTGACGAGAAGGACAACTTCTGGCAGATGGGCGAGACCGGCCCCTGCGGCCCCTGCTCGGAAATCCACTACGACCTGGGTGCCGGAGCCGCCGAACCCGGCCGCGAGCACGAGCAGTTTCCGAGTGATGCGGGTGGCCGCTTCGTCGAGATCTGGAACCTCGTCTTCATGCAGTACGACCGCGACGGCTCGGGGAAGCTCACTCCCTTGCCGCGTCCGTCGATCGACACCGGCATGGGCCTGGAGCGCGTCGCCGCCGTTCTCCAGGGCAAGCTGTCGAATTACGAGACAGACCTCATCTACCCGATCATCGAGCACGCCGCGGGACTCTGGAACGCAGCCCCCGGCTCCGATACCCGCGTGGACACCGCGCTGCGCATCACCGCCGACCACGCCCGCGCCACCGCCTTCCTGATCCACGACGGCGTCATTCCCGCCAACGAGGGCCGCGGCTACGTGCTCCGCAAGATCATGCGCCGCGCTATGCGCAACGCCCGGCTGGTGGGCGTCGAGGAGCCGTTCCTCTACAAGCTCACCGGCTTCGTCGCGGAGCACATGCGGGAAGCCTACCCCGAGATGCTCGAAAGCGTGCAGCGCGTCGCCCGCGTCGTCAAAGACGAGGAGCACCGCTACGCTACCACCTTCCTCGAAGCCGAGAAGCAGTTCCAATCCGCCATTCAGGGCGTGGAGCACGCCATCCCGGGAGCTGTCGCCTTCAAACTCTACGACACCTACGGCCTGGCTCTCGACGAGCAGGAAGACATGGCCCGCGAGCACGGCCTGACCATCGATCGCGCGGGCTTCGAGACGGAAATGGAGCGCCAGCGCGAGCGCGCCCGGGCCAGTTGGAGAGGCGCCGAGAAGGGCGCGGTCGTCCCCGCCTATCAGAAGCTGCTGGAACAGGGCCGCACGAAGTTCCTCGGCTACAGTGAACTCGAGGCTACCTCGCGGGTGATTGGCCTGCTGATCGAGAAACAGATGGTCGAAGAGGTCCCCGAAGGCGTTCACGCCGAGCTGGTCTTCGACCAGACCCCGTTCTATGCCGAAGCCGGCGGCCAGGTGGGCGACCGCGGCGCGCTCTACTCCGATACCGGCGAGAAGGTGGCCGAGGTACTCTCCACGTTCCCCGGCGTACCAGGCCTTTCGGTTCACCGCATCAGCGTCCTCGCCCCCATCCGCACCGGCGATCTGCTGCGAGCCGAGGTGGCCGCCCCGCTGCGCGACGCCACCCGCCGCAACCACACCGCCACGCACCTGCTGCACGCCTCGCTGCGCCAGGTGCTCGGCACGCACGTCAAGCAGGCCGGCAGCGTGGTGGAACCGGGCCGCCTGCGCTTCGATTTCACCCACTATGCCGCGATGGACCGCGCCGAGATCGTGGAGGTGGAGCGTCTCATGAACGACGAGGTGCTGAAGAATCTGCAGGTCGAAACCAAAATCATGCCGCTCGACCAGGCTCTCACCACGGGCGCCATGGCGCTGTTCGGCGAAAAGTATGGCGAGGAGGTTCGGGTCGTTTCCGTACCCGGCTTCAGCCGCGAGCTTTGCGGCGGTACGCACGTGTACCGCACCGGCGACATCGGACTCTGCAAAATCGTCTATGAGGGAAGCATTTCAGCCGGCGTGCGGCGCATTGAAGCCATCACCGGAGACACGGCCCTGCGGCAATACCAGGAGTCCACGGACGCTTTGCGACGTGTCGCCGAGATTGTGCGCGCTTCCGAACCGGAGCTGATCGAGCACGTCGAAAAGCTGATCTCGAACGAGCGCGCCCTCGAAAAACAGGTCGAGCAGCTCAAGAACCGGCTGGCGCAATCCGCCGCCGGCGATCTCGAATCCCGCGCCCGCACGGTGAAGGACTCGCGCGTCGTCGCCGCCCGGCTCGAAGGGATGGACCGCCAACAGATGCGCGCGCTGGCCGATTCCCTGCGCAACAAATGGAAGAGCGCCGTGGTCGTCCTGGCCTCCGCCGAAGACGGCAGCGTTTCCATCGTCTCCGCCGTGACCAAGGACCTCACCGGTAGAGTGCACGCCGGCAAGCTGGCTTCCGCGCTGGCGCAAGCCGTCGGCGGCAAAGGCGGCGGCCGGCCCGATATGGCCGAAGGCGGCGGCAAGGACGCCTCCGCTCTCGATGCCGCCCTGGAGACGGTCTATCGCGATGTCGAATCCAAACTCTGAATCCTGCGACGCCCTGGTCGTGGGTGCCGGACCCACCGGCCTCGCGTGCGGTATCGAGCTACAGAACCGCGGAGTCAAAACCGTCCTGGTGGAGAAGGGGTGCGTGGTGAACTCGATTTATCACTATCCCACCCACATGACGTTTTTTACCACGCCCGAACTGCTGGAAATCGGCAACCTTCCGATGACCAGTCTGAACGAAAAGCCGAACCGCGCCGAGGCCCTGAAGTACTACCGCCGCGTGGCGGACCACTACCGCCTGGATGTACGCCAGTACGAGCGAGTAGACCGCATCTCGGGGTCCGACAATGCTTTCGAGGCCTTTACCACGGACCGGCTGGGATGCTCGCACACCTACCGCGCACGCAAGGTGATTCTCGCCACGGGTTACTATGATGTCCCCAATAGACTGAACGTCCCCGGTGAGGACCTGGATAAGGTACTGCATTACTACAAAGAACCACACCCGTACTATAACCACGATGTGGCAGTTATAGGCGCCAAGAACTCCGCCGCGATCGCCGCTTTGGAGTTATGGTGGACCGGCGCCCGGGTTACTCTCATCCATCGCGGCGCTGGTATCTCCGACAAAGTCAAATACTGGATTAAGCCGAATATCGAAAACCGCATTAAGAACGGAGAAATTCGCGGCTATTTCCATTCCCGGGTGTTGGAGATTCTGCCGGAGTCGATCCGAGTCGAAACGCCGGAAGGTGAAATTTCGTTAAGAAATGACTTTGTTTTTGCCCTGATCGGCTACCGCCCGGACCTGGAATTTCTCAACGCCGCCGGCATTTCGATTGAGCCGGGGACCGAACGCCCGCGTACGAATCCGGAAACGCTGGAGAGCCAACGTGCCGGAATTTACCTCGCCGGTGTCATCGTCGCGGGCATGCATACGAACGAAATCTTCATCGAAAACGGCAGATTTCATGGCCAACTGATCGCTGAAGATATAGCCCGCAAACTGTAACTATTCTCTCATTACTGTCCGTACCAGTACATCGGCCCGCCAGCCGGTACGAAGGCGAACTGAAACTATACGGCCTTTTCCTGTATCTAAGGTATGGAAGGGAGCCCGACGATGCTTCAGTCGCTTCTAAATTCGATTTTTGGTTGTTCTCATCAACGCACGACGTTTCCCCTGACGCCTGGGCGCAAGAACGCCGGTTACCAGGCTCCCGGCGCTGTTCGGAGCGGAACTTACGTGGTCTGTCTGGACTGCGGCAAGGAATTCGCCTACAACTGGGACGAGATGCGTGTGGGACAGCAGGTTCCGGCCCGGGTGCCGGTCAGCGAGGTCCAACCTCTGTTCCGTTAGTTCTGCTCTTTGAGCCGCGACCCGTAGGTATGCCCACTCCCTGACGGTCGCGGCTCTATGAACGCGCAATGCCAACAGATCCGCGACCGTCAGGGAGCGGGTTAACCCGTCAGCGTGTGACGCTTCCCAATCGTACTGCCTTCCGCGCTCCGGTAGCGGAGGGTAGATTGCCTGTCTTACCGCGCCAGGTCCGCGCCGCCAGAATCCCAAACGCAATGGCCTCTTTGGCATCGGCGTCGATGCCGTGATCGGTGGACGTCGAGATCGCCATATCCGGCAGGAATGCGGCCAGGTGCCCCATGATCTGCGGATTGTGCACTCCGCCGCCCGAAACAATCAGGTCGCCAAGTGCTTCGCCGATTCCGATTGCGATGGTGGCGGCGGTGAGCACGGTAGCGGTTGCCATCAGGTCGGCCGGCGGTAGCCCGGTGCCCGTCAGCCGGGCTACGAACTCCGCGCCGTACTGCTCGCGCCCGGCGCTCTTCGGCGGCTTCCGGCGGTAATAGGGATCGCGCAGCAGTTCGTCCAGCAGCTTGCCGTTCACCCGGCCGGATTCGGCAATGCGCCCGCCGCGGTCGCAGGTGAGCGCGCCTTTCGAAAACTCCCGTGCCAGCGCGTCGATCGCCATGTTGCCCGGACCGGTATCGAACGCCATCACTTCCCCGGGCGCCGCCGCCTTCGGAATCACCGTAATATTGGCGATTCCGCCGATGTTGAGCGCAATCCGCGTTCGTTTCGGATGCCGGAACAGCAGGTAGTCCACGAAAGGAACCAGCGGCGCGCCTTGCCCCCCGGCGGCAATGTCGCGCGCGCGGAAATTCGAAACCACCGGGACGCCCGTGCGCTCGGCAATCACCGCCGGTTCGCCTAATTGCAGCGTGTTCGAGCGGCCTTCGTGAAAGATCGTCTGCCCGTGGCAGCCGATCAGCTCCACCGCGCCCCATCGCTTCACCGCGCGCAGCACCGCCCGTGCGTAGAGCTCCGCGAGTTCGAAGTTCAGCCGCGAGATGGCCGCCGTATGGGTCCCGGCGTTCGATACCGCCAGGATGCGCTCCCGGACCGCGGCAGTGTAGGGCGTCGATTGAAACCCGATGGTCTCGACCGCCCGCCCCCGCACCTCCACGATGGCGACGTCGATTCCGTCGAGCGATGTCCCGCTCATCACCCCCGCCACCCTCACGGCCGTTCGAGCTCCTTCTGCAATTCCGCCAGCAGTTGCAGGGCCTCGATGGGCCGCAACTGGTCCAGGTTGAGCGCTCGAATCCGTTCCGCGATGGTGTACCCCACTGGCTCGAAGAGCTGGATCTGCACAGGCCCTTCGGTCTCGGGCCTGGCCAGTTCCCCGGTGACCACGTGCTCGGTGCGCTCGTGCAGCTTCAGCACTTCGCGCGCCCGCTCGATCACCCGCAGGGGCAACCCGGCCAGGCGCGCCACTTCGATTCCGTAGCTGCGGTCGGCGCGGCCCGGCTCCACCTTGCGCAGGAAGATGATGTGATCGCCCGCTTCCTTCACCGAAACCTTGAGGTTGCGCACGCCTTCGAGCTGCTCGGCCAGTTCGGTGAGCTCGTGGTAGTGGGTCGCAAAGAGCGTTTTGGCGCGGGTGCCGGTGTGGATGTGCTCCACCACCGCCCACGCCAGCGCCAGGCCGTCGTAGGTAGCGGTGCCGCGGCCGATCTCGTCGAGCACGATGAAGCTGCGCGGAGTGGCGGTGTTCAGAATCACCGCCGTCTCCGTCATCTCGACCATGAACGTGGAACGGCCGCGCGACAGGTTGTCTGAAGCTCCGATGCGCGTGAAAATGCGGTCGATCACCGGCAGCACCGCAGACTCCGCCGGCACGAACGAGCCCATCTGGGCCAGGATGGAGATCAGCGCCGCCTGCCGCAGGTAGGTGGATTTGCCGCCCATATTGGGGCCGGTGATGATCGCGATCAGATCGCTCGAATCGTTGAGGTAAAGATCGTTGGGAATGAACCGGCCCGATTCCTGTTCCGCCAGCCCTTCGATCACAGGGTGCCGCCCGGCCATGATGCGCATCTCGCCCGAGTCCGAAAACGAGGGCCGCTGGTAGTGATTTTCGGCCGCCACCTGCGCGAGCGATGCCGTCACATCCAGCTCCGCTACCGCCGCCGCGGTTCGGCGGATGCGCTGCGCCTCCGCCGCCGCGCGCTTCCGCACGTCCGCGAAGAGTTCCTTTTCGAGGGCGAGAATCTTGTCCTGGGCGTCGAGAACTTTGTGCTCGTACTCCTTCAGCTCGGGTGTGGTGAAGCGCTCGGCGTTGGCCAGGGTCTGCTTGCGTTCGTAATCGGGCGGCGCCAGGTGCTGGTTGGCGCGAGTGATCTCGATGTAGTAGCCGAAGACGTTGTTGAACCGCACCTTGAGCGATTGAATGCCGGTGCGCTGGCGCTCGCGGGCTTCGATCTGCGCGATGTACCGCTTGCCGTTGGTGCTCAGGTCGCGGAGTTCGTCGAGCTCCGCGTGGTAGCCCGCGCGGATGGTACCGCCGTCGGCGAGATTCAGCGGCGGATCGTCGGCAATCGCCTCGAGGATCAGGTTGGCGACGTCCGGCAGCTCGTCCAGGCGGTCATGGATCGACCGCAGCCGTTCCGCCGGGCCCTGAGGGCACCCCATGTCGAAGCAGCGCCTGAGCGCCGGGATTTTTTCGATCGAGCGTCCGAGCGCCAGGACGTCGCGCGGTCCGGCCGACCCCAAGGTCACCCTGGCGAGCAGGCGCTCCAGGTCGAGAATTCCCGAGAGCTGCTTGCGCAACTCC
Organism: Bryobacterales bacterium; assembly: GCA_963794265.1. GTDB lineage: Bacteria > Acidobacteriota > Terriglobia > Bryobacterales > Bryobacteraceae > CAWCDJ01. The sequence goes on along the minus strand of CAWCDJ010000001.1, from coordinate 1,480,320 downwards.
GCCCGCAGGATGGTCTGCTGCCGCAGTTCGGATACGGCGTCGAGCCGCTGCTCGATTTCGGCCCGGTCCATGGCCGGCCGGAGCAGCCGCTGCCGCAGCAGGCGCCCGCCCATTCCGGTCCCGGTCCGGTCGAGCACGCCCAACACCGTGGCCTGCGCCTGCGGGCCCGCGGCATCGGCCGCGAAGATCGGTTCGAGGAGTTCCAGGTTGCGCACCGTCACGGTATCGAGCACCATGGAATCGGCGCGGTCATAGAAGGTGGGGCGGTCGAGATGATCGAGCGCGGCGCGCTGCGTATCCCTCAGGTAGTGCAGAATGGCGCCCGCCGCGCCCACCGCCGCGGGCCGGTTGGCCAGGCCGCAGCCATCGAGCGAGAGCAGGCGGAAGTGGTCGCGGAGCGTGCGGCCGGCGTAATCGGCGCTGAAAACCCACTCCTCGATTTCGGTGCGGACGAAGCGCGGCCCGGCGCGGTCTTCCCCGGCGAGCAGGGGCAGGTCGCCTGGGAACAGCACTTCGCGCGCGCCCAACTGCTCGAGCGCGCCCGCCACCTCGGCCGGCGCGAGTTCCGTGACGCGGAACTCACCCGTCGAGAGATCCACGTGCGCCACCGCGGAGCGGCCCTCCGCCTGCGTCACCGCCGCCAGGTAGTTGTTCTCGCGCGAGCGCACCAGGTTCGCGTCCATAGCGGTGCCCGGCGTCACGATGCGGGTCACTTCGCGCTTTACCAGCTTTTTGGCGAGCTTCGGGTCTTCCATCTGGTCGCAGACGGCGACCCGGTAGCCCTTCTGGATGAGCCGCGCCAGATACCCTTCGGCGGCATGGTACGGGACGCCGCACATGGGGATGGCGCCCTTCTCTTTGCTGCGCGAGGTGAGCGTGATCTCGAGCTCGCGCGCGGCCGTGACCGCGTCGTCGAAAAACAGCTCGTAAAAATCGCCCAGCCGGAACATCAGCAGCGTGTTGGGAACCTGCTGCTTGATGCTGTGATACTGCCGCATGAGCGGCGTGGAGGTGTCTGCGCTCAACCGCCCGCTCCCTGACGGTCGCGGCTCTGTGCGATGCCGTCACCGAGAGCCGCGAGTCTCACGCGTAGATGCCCCGCAATTTGATGGCGTCGGCCACCCGGTCGAGCGCCAGCATGTAAGCCGCGATGCGGTTGTTGGCGCCGTGCGCCTCGGCGTACTGGACCACGGCTTCGAAGCTCTCGACCATGATCTCCTCGAGCCGCTCATTCACCGTCTGCTCGTTCCAGAAGAAGCCCTGGCGATCCTGCACCCACTCAAAATACGAAACCGTCACGCCGCCGGCGTTGGCCAGGATGTCGGGAATCACGAAGACCTTCTTTTCGGCGAGGATCTCGTCGGCCAGCGGAGTGGTGGGCCCGTTGGCGCCCTCGCACAAAATCTTGCAGCGCAGGTTGTCGGCGTTGCCGGAGTGAATCACGTTTTCGGTGGCGGCGGGAATCAGGACGTCGCAGGGCAGGAACATGGCCTGGGTTTTGTCCATATCCTCGCCGCCCGCAAACCCGGTGATCGATCCGGTCTCCGCGCGGTGTTTCTGGAGCGCGGCGATATCGAGGCCGTGCGGGTTGTAGACGGCGCCGTCGTATTCCACGAGGGCGATGATCTTGAATCCGATGGCGGACATCAGCTTCGCCGCCATTCCGCCCACGTTGCCGAAGCCCTGGATCACCACCCTGGTGGTTTCGGGTGTAAGGCCGAAGCGCGCCAGAGCCCGCAGGATGACGATCATGCAGCCGCGCCCGGTGGCTTCCGGCCGCCCGCGCGAGCCGCCGAGCGCCATGGGCTTCCCGGTGACCACGGCGGTGACGGTGTGGCGCGCGTGCATAGAGTAGGTGTCCATGATCCACGCCATGATCTTATCGTTGGTGTTGACGTCCGGCGCCGGCACGTCCCGCTCCGGTCCGATGAAGTCGATGATCTCGGCCGTATACCGGCGTGTAAGCTTTTCGAGCTCCGTTTCGGAGAGCACGTGCGGGTCGCAGATCACACCGCCTTTTCCGCCGCCGAACGGGATGTTGACTACCGCGCACTTCCAGGTCATCCAGGAGGCCAGGGCGCGCACCTCGTCGAGCGTCACGTCGGGAGCGAAGCGGATACCGCCTTTGGCCGGCCCGCGCGCCAGTGAGTGCTGCACGCGATAACCGGTGAACACCTCGATCCGCCCGTCGTCGAGCTGCACGGGGATGTGGACGGTCACCTCCCGCGACGATGTGCCGAGTACTTTACGCATGCCATCGTCAAGTTTCAAGCGCGCGGCGGCCTCATCGAACCGCGCGGCGGCGGCGAGCCATGGGTTCTTTTCGTTCTCTTGAGATATGGAAACTGGGGGTGTAAGCGTAGCCAACAGTCGGTGCCTCCCGATACCCTATGGTAGGATAGGCCTCCCGGCCTGTCCAGCGAGGGTTTCAGACCGACCCTAAGAACCCAGGATTGCGAGTGCTTTCAGAATCACCGGATCGCGCTGCGCTTCTATCTCGTCGCCTTTTTCCACGCCGAACGCCTGGTTGAAAATCTCGGTTTTGAGCCGGTTGGTGACGAAATCGCGCTCTGACGACCAGTCCCCCACGCTGGGCTGTATGCCGCGTTCCGAGGCGAAAAGCTGGAATTCCTCGAGCACCCGCGGGGTCACTTCGAACTCTTCGGTGACCTTGTGTCCCTGAAGGTATTGGGTGGCGAAGTTGGTGAAGCTGGCGGTGGCGTCGAGCACCGTGCGCAGGCGGTTCATGGCAGGCGGATAGACGATGTAGTCGGGCGTGATGCCGCCGCCGCCCGTCACCACCCGCCCCTTGTCGGTGTGGAACACCGACTGCGTATTGGGGTGCGCCGTCTTATTAGCCAGCTCGAACCGCGCGGCGTCCAGCGGCCGCTGGATCGAGCGTCCGCTGGGCGTATAGTAGAGCGCCGTAGTCAGAGCGAGGCCGGTGTTCTGGCTCAATGGAAATACGCTCTGCACCAGACCCCTTGCCGTAGCTCGGTTCGCCCAGCACCACGGCGCGGTCGTGATCCTGCATGGCGCCAGTGACGATTTCGGCGGCGCTGGCGGTCTTCTCATTCACCAGGATTGCCAGTTTGAAGCCGTAGGGCATCGCGATCGAAGGCACGGTCTCGGATTTCTCCGCCGTGTGGCGTCCGCGGACGGTGACGATCTTTTGGCCGGGCTTGAGGAACAGGGAAGCGGTATCGAGCGCGGCGGTTACCAGGCCGCCGGGGTTGTTCCGCAGATCGAGCACCAGACCGGAGAGGCGGTCGCCGCCCAGCTTCTCGATGGCGTCCTTCAGCTCCTTGGCCGTGTTTTCGTCGAAGCTCGACACCCGGATGTAGCCGATTCCCGGGGCCACGGAGAATGCCCGCTCGACGCTCGGCGACTGCATGTCTTCGGGCGTCAACACCATGCGCTGGATGCGCGAACTGCCTGGGGTGCGCACATCGAGTTGGGCCTGCCGCTGCCGCGACTGGGAGAGCAGTTGGGTGATCTGATCGATATCCAGCCGCGCGATGATGTAGCCGTTCACCGCCAGGATGTCGTCGCCCGGCGCCAGCCCGGCCTTGGCGGAGGGCGTTCCCGGCAGCGTCTGGAGCACGATCACGCGCCCCGGCAGCAGGGAGACCACGGTGCCGAAGCCCTTCTGCGTGGAGCTCTCCATCTTTTTCAGCTGGTCGAACTGGCCGGGGTCGAAGAATACGGAATGCGGATCGAGCTGGCGCAGCAGTCCGGGAATGGCGCCCTGGTAAAAAGCCTGTTCGGAAGAGACCGGGTCGGCCGCGTTCTGCTCCACGATGGAGTAGGCATCCATGACCGATTTCATCTGGGAGGCGAGATCGTCCGCGGCTGGGAGCGTGGAGGTGGCGAGCAGCAGGGCTAAGATACAGCGAAGCATCAATCGGGCCAGATTTGGGCTATATCGATTTGGACGCCGGGGAAATGGCGGGGTTTCAGCAGACCGGTTTTGAAGACCTCGGAGGTTTGGAGCTGTCCGTCTCTCAGATGCAACACCTCCACCGTCAGAGCTTCCGGCGACACCACCCAAACTTCCGGAACCCCCAGGCTGGCGTAATCTTCCAGCTTCTCCTCGCGTTCGCGGCGGGTACTTGCCGGGGAAAGAACCTCGGCAATCAACTGCGGAGCGGAGTGGATGTAGCCGTCCTGTTCCACTATGGTGGCGGCTTGAAATACGGCGAGGTCGGGAACGCGCGAGGTGAGGGGCGATCCCCGGATGATCAGGCCGAAGCTAGTGGTCAGCACAAGCACTTCCAACGGATCAACCTGAGAATTGAGCGCCGTGCTCAAGCGATGCACGATCAATGCGTGCCGTAGTTTGGGAGGGGGCATGATGCGGATTTCGCCATTCACCACTTCCTCGATGGCGTCGCAGACTTCAGGCATGCGCAGCCACTCTTCGTAAGTGGCGGTCTTCGAATTGGGGAGGCTTGCCATGCTCCTTTATATTCTATCGCGTGAAGCGGGTGGCCCCTTTTCGCCTGTGGCGGTCCAGCGCCAGTTCGATCAATTGGTCGATCAATGCGGAAAAGCCGATCCCGCTCTGCTCCCACATCTTGGGGTACATGCTGATCGAAGTGAAGCCCGGGATCGTATTGATTTCGTTGATGTAGAGCTTGCCGGTTCCGTTTTCCAGGAAGAAATCGACGCGCGCCATGCCTTCACATTCGACGGCCCGGAAGCACTCGACGGCGAGGCGCCGCAGTTCGTCCGTCTTGGAGGGCGGCAGGTCGGCCGGAACTTGCGTCTTGGCCCGGTCCAGCAGGTACTTGTCGTCATAATCGTAGAACTCGCGAGAGGGCAGAATCTCGCAGGGCAGGGAAGCCATAGGCTGCTCGTTGCCCAGAACCGCGCACTCCAGTTCGCGGCCCACGATGGCGCTCTCCACGATGATTTTGCGGTCGTATTGCGCGGCCAGCGCAATGGCGGCCTGCAACTCCCCGGGATTGTGAGCTTTCGAGATCCCCACCGACGAGCCGAGGTTGGCCGGCTTCACGAAAACAGGGAGCGCGAGGCGGGCGAGAATCTCGTTCAGGTTGGCGCGTTCGCGGGACACCGCCACGTAATCGACAACCGGCAACATCCGTTCCACGCAGACACGTTTCATCATCTCCTTATCCATGGAGACGGCCGAACCCAGAACGCCCGCGCCGACATAGGGGAGGCCGGCCAGTTCGAGCAGGCCCTGCACCGTGCCATCCTCGCCGAAGGTGCCATGAAGCACCGGAAAGGCCACGTCGATATCGGGGTGGGCGTTCGGCTCGGGCACGATCGGCCTGGGCAGCCACTTCCCTTGCTGATCGATAAAGTACTCGATTTTCTCGTACTTTTCGGTGTCCATCCGGTCCAGGATGGCCCGCGCGGAGCGGACCGACACTTCGTGCTCGCCGCTGCGGCCGCCATAAATGACGGCGACTCTTAATTTCATAGAATTCGCTTTCCCAAGCCGGACATGACGAGTTCGACCGCCAGGTCGGCAGTGCGGTTCACCTCGTCGATGACGGGGTTCACTTCCACCACTTCCATCGAAACCATGCTCCGGCAATCGCAGATCATTTCCATTGCCAAATGCGCTTCCCGGTAGGTGACGCCGCCGCGTACCGGGGTTCCGACGCCCGGGGCGTCCCGGGGGTCGACGAAATCCATGTCGAGCGACAGGTGAAAGCCCGCGGTACCGTCGGTGGCCAGCCGGATGGCTTCGTCCATGACGGAGCGCAGGCCGCGCTCGTCGATATCGCGCATGGTGAAGGCGCGCACACCGGATTCCCGGACGTGTGGGCGTTCCATCTGGTCCACGTCGCGCAGCCCCACGATCGCGATGTTCCGCGGATCGATCTTCGGCTTGTATCCGAACAGTTCGGTGAGCTCGGGGGGGCCCATGCCGGCGATGCAGGCGAGCGGCATGCCGTGCACGTTGCCGCTGGGGCTCGATTCGGGCGTATTCATATCGGCGTGGGCGTCGAGCCAGATCAGGCCTGCGCGCCGCCCCTGTTCGCGGAAATATTGCGAGACGCCGCTCGCCGTGCCGACCGCCACGGAGTGGTCGCCTCCCAGTACCACCGGAATGCTGCCGCGAGAGAGTGTTTCTCCCACCAGCACGGCCAGGCGCTGGCAGGTGGCGGCGATCTGCGGCAGGTACTTGGCGTGGGGATGGCCTTCGGGCAGCGCTTCCGCCTGTTCCACGGGCACGTTGCCCAGGTCTTCAACCGTGTACCCGAGCGAGGCGAGGCGCGCATTCAGGTTTGCGACCCTCACGGCGGAAGGCCCCATGTCGACGCCGCGCCGTCCCTGGCCGAGGTCGAGCGGCGCGCCGATGATGGCGATGTGCGAGCGCGACATGGTCAGGTAGGGTAGGCCTCCTGGCCTGCCCGGCTTCGGAGCGCGCCTTCGGCGCGTGGGCAGGCCAGGAGGCCTACCCCACTAAGCGCGTGCGTCATAATCTAAAACTCCGCGTTCCCGGGAGTGCGTGGGAACGGGATCACGTCCCGGATGTTCTTCATGCCGGTGAGGTACATCATCATGCGCTCGAAGCCCATGCCGAAGCCGGCGTGCTCCACGCTGCCGAAGCGCCGCAGGTCCAGATACCACCAGTAGGCTTCCTCGCTCATGCCGTGCGCGCCGCCGGAACGGATGCGGTCGAGCAGCACGTCGTAGCGCTCCTCGCGCTGGCTGCCGCCGATAATTTCGCCGATGCGCGGCGCCAGCACGTCCATGGCGGCGACGGTGCGGCCATCGTCGTTGCCGCGCATGTAGAAGGCCTTGATCTCCTTCGGGTAATCGGTCACGATGGCCGGCTTCTTGAAAAGCTCTTCGGTGAGGTAGCGTTCGTGCTCGCTCTGCAGGTCGGCGCCCCAGACGGTGGGGAACTCGAAGCTGCGGCCGGATTTCTGCAAGAGCTCGATGGCCTCGGTGTAGGTGACGCGCTCGAACTGGCTGTTGACCAGGAGTTCGAGCGTTTTCAACAGGTCGGGCTCGTACCACTTACTGAGGAATTCGAGGTCCGGGCGGCAGGCGTCAATGACCTGCTGCACCTGGCTCTTGAGGAACGCTTCGGCCAGGTCCTGGTCGTCCTTGAGGTCGCAAAACGCCATTTCCGGCTCGATCATGTAGAACTCGGCCAGATGGCGAGGCGTGTTGGAATTCTCGGCGCGGAAGGTGGGGCCGAACGTGTAGACGTTGGCGAAGGCCAGCGCGAAGATTTCGGCCTCCAGTTGGCCGCTGACCGTAAGATAGGTGCGGCGCCCGAAGAAATCCTGCGCCGGATCGGCCGGCTTGCCCGGGTCGAGCGTGGTCACCTGGAACATGGAGCCCGCGCCTTCGGCGTCCGACGCCGAAATCAGCGGCGTGTGGACGTAGAGGAAGCCGCGGTCCTGGAAAAACTTGTGGATGGCCAGCGCCAGCGCGTTGCGCACGCGCCACACGGCACCGAAGGTGTTCGACCGCGATCGAAGATGGGCGATCTCACGCAGCGTTTCGAGCGTGTGCTTCTTCTTTTGCAGTGGATACTTTTCGGGGTCGGCGGCGCCGTACACGGTGACCGCGCGGGCCTTCAGTTCGACCGACTGGCCCTTGCCGGGCGAGGCCGCCAGTTCGCCTTCCACGCAGATGCAGGCGCCGGTGGTGATGGAGGCCACGATCTCGGGCGGCACCACCCCGGCATCCAGCACCACCTGCAGGTCCGTAGGGGACGAGCCGTCGTTGAGCTGGACGAAGTGCACGTTCTTGCTGTCGCGCCGGGTCTTGACCCAGCCCCTGGCAGTGACGGACTCGCCGGGGGAGCGCTTCAGCAGGCTGCGGACGTATTCATTCGGTTGAATCATGTCTTGGAGCTACAGTTCTTCGAGACGGTCGAACACCTGGCGGACGGCATCGAGCGGGTGCGGGAGGTCCGGCCGCTCCTTCAATTCGAGCAGCAGCGGGAACTGTTCGCCGCCGCTCTGCAGCAGGCGCATGGTGCTCTTCCAGTCGATGGTGCCGCCTTCGCTCAGGAAGGGGAAGAGGTGTATGTCGGTCTTGCCGTCGTTGTCGTGAACGTGGGTGGAGCGGATGCGGCTTTTCATCAGCTCGAAGCTGGGTTCGACCCCCGCCTGCAGGTGGGCATGGCCGGTATCGAACACAAAGTTGAGCTTCATGTGGGTCAGCTCTTCGAAGGTCAACAGGCGCGCCGCGCTCGACAGATCGTTGGGGATGTTTTCGAGCAGCACCTCCACCCCGAACTGCCGCGCGAAGACGGTGATCTGCTCGAGCGAAGAGAAGGCCGCGTCGATCTTCCGCATGTCGAACTCTTCCCCGCTGACGCCGATGTGCTGGACCAGGTAGCGAAAGGGAATGATCTCGGCGATCTCCAGCGCGCGCTTGATTTCGTCCACCATTTCCAGACGCCGCGCCTTCACGGGTTCGGTGATGCTGATGACCGCGTGCGGGCCGGAGCGTCCCCAGATTTCGTCGCTGTAAATGGGGGCGTGCAGCGAGTGGAGCTGGAGCTCGGAATCACGGAACCAATGGCCGAGTTCCGCGATCTGCGCCCGATCACGGTAGTCCAGGTGCTGCCGCGCGCAGAAAATCTCCACAGCCGGAATTCCGGCCTGCTGGATCTTCGCCAGCATCGCCGTAGTGAGCCGGTGATTGACGAACAGGTGGGTCGAGAGTACGTGATTCATCGGGTGGTCAATATCCTTCCGCGGTCCCTTCGGTGCGTGGGTCGGCTGCTCCCTCGAGCCAGCCGTCTTCGAAGCGGATAGCGGCGCATTCGCCCTGCGAGCTGATCCGTCTGACAGTGTATCCGCGATTTTCGAGAATCGCGATGGTATCCGGCGAATAACCCGGTTCCATGTTGAGCACGTCGGGCAGCCACTGATGGTGGAAGCGCGGCCAGTTGACGGCGTCCTGCACGTTCATTCCGAAATCGAGAACGTTGACCATGACTTCGAGAACCGTGTTGATGATGGTGGGACCGCCCGGCGAGCCGAGCGCCAGAAGCGGCTTGCCGTCCCGGAGCACAATGGTCGGAGTCATCGAGGAGAGCGGCGTCTTATGCGGCTGGATGGCGTTGGCCTCGCCCTGGATGAGGCCGTACATGTTGGCCTCGCCGGGCTTGGGTGCGAAGTCGTCCATTTCGTTGTTGAGCAGAAACCCCAGGCCCGCGGGGGTCACCTTGCTGCCGTAGCCGCCGTTCAGCGTATAAGTGACGATGGCGATGTTGCCGTCGGCGTCGGCCACCGAGAAGTGCGTAGTCTCATTCGATTCGTGGCCCGTGAACTTGGCGGCGTGGATTTCGCTCGACGGCGTGGCGCGCCGGGGGTCGATGGAGGCGCGCAGTTTCGCGAGGTAGGCCGGATCGAGCAGGTTCGCCAGCGGGACTTTCACGAAATCCGGGTCGCCCAGGTGTTCGGAGCGGTCGGCGAAGTAGCGGCGCATGGCTTCGGCCATGTAGTGGACGGATTCGGCCGAGCCGGCGCCGGCTTTGGCGTACCCGGTGCCTTCGAGAATGCCGAGCATTTCGAGGATGCCGACGCCGCCCGAACTGGGTGGCGGCGAAGTGACGATCTGATAGCCGCGGTAACTGCCCGTCAACGGCTTCCGCTCGATGGTGCGATAGGCCTTCAGGTCTTCGAGCGTGATCAGCCCGCCGTGCTCCTGCATGTCATTGGCGAGAAGATGCGCGGTTTCGCCTTCGTAAAAATCCCGGGCGCCGAGCCGCATGATGCGTTCGAGCGTGCGGGCGAGTTCCGGCTGCTGGAACGTATCGCCGGGTTCATAGAAGTTGCCGCCGCGAAGGAAGATGCGGTTCGATTCGGGGAAGCGGCCGAGGGTACGTGCGCTCGAGCGGAAGCTGCGCGCCTGCTCATAGGAGATCGGGAAGCCTTTGGATGCGAGCTCGAGGGCGGGGCGCACCAGTTCGGCCCAGGGCTTTTTGCCGTACGTTTTCGAGGCGTACTCGAAGCCGCTCACGCTGCCCGGAACGCCCGAGGCGCGGTAGCCGATGATGCTGTCCGCCGTGGCTTTGCCGGATGCGTCCAGATACATGTTGCGGGAAGCGGCGCCCGGCGCGCGCTCCCGGAAATCGAGAAAGGTGGTGCGCCCATCGGCCAGCCGGATCAGCATGAAGCCGCCGCCCCCGATATTGCCGGCCGAAGGATGCGTGACGGCGAGGGCGAACCCGACCGCGACCGCGGCATCGATGGCGTTGCCGCCCGATTCCAGAATTTTCAGCCCGGCTTCGGTAGCGTGGCGCTCGCGCGTGACCACCATGCCGTGCCGCGCGCGCACCGGTTGGGCGGCCCAGACCGGAACGGCAACCGCGAGAACGAGCAGAGCGACAGTGCGGCGCATACCCTCGATTCTACTATGGTGCGGCAGGCCCGCCGCTCCCCGATCTGCCCGCTCCCTCACGGTCGCGGCTCTGTTAGCATCTTGTTCACAGAGCCGCGACCGTGAGGGAGCGGGCAGTCGGCATCGCGGGGGGATTATTGGTGGCGCAGCGCCGAGACCGGGTCGGTCCGGGTGGCGCGGCGGGCGGGGATCCAGCAGGCCAGCGCGGCAGTCGCGGCGGCCAGGGCGGCGGCGGTCAGGGCGGCGGTGGAGTGGCCGGATTCGACGCCAATCCGCATGCTTCCGAGCGTTTGCATGGCGACCCACGCGGCGGCCAGCCCGGCGGCGAGACCGCCGCCCACCGGCACCAGCGACTGCCCGAAGATCAGCGCGAATACGTTGCGCGGCGTGGCTCCGACGGCCATGCGGATTCCGATTTCCCGGGTGCGCCGCGTCGTGGTGTAAGAGATCACGCCGTAGACGCCGCCGGCCGAAAGAATCAGCGCGAGCCAGCCGGTGATGGCCAGCAACAGCGTCAGGAACCGCCGGCCGGCGACGGAGTCGGCCACCAGGTCGCGCATCGAGGCGCTCAGGAAGAGGGGCTGGTTGGGATCGATCGCGGCAATCGCCCGCCGGATCGCGAGCTCCATTTCTCCCGAGGGCCGGGCGGTGCGCACGACCAGGAAAACGGCCTTCTGCATGGCCGCGGCGGCGAGGTACACGTTGCCCTTACGAGGCTCATCCAGGGCGGCGTGGGTCGAGCTCGAGACGACTCCGATCACCCGCTTCCAGTTGTCCGGATGTTCCGGGGTGCAATCCACACAGACGCGCCGGCCAAGCGCGCTTGTGCCCGGCCAAAGGAACCGGGCCACGGTTGTGTTCACGATGGCGGCGTCATTCGACGGGCTCATCTCTTCCTCGCGGAACCAGCGCCCCTCCAGCAGGCGAATGCCCATGGCGCGCAGGTAGTTGCCGCCGGTGACGTCGATCTCGGCGGTCAAGGGCGGAGCGCCGCCAGCTTCGCCGCGGCTGACGAATCCGCCGTGGTTTTCGCCGCTGAACGGAAGGGCGTCCACGGTGCCTGCATCCTCGACTCCGGGGAGCGCGCGGACGGCTTCGAGAATCCGGCCATAGAACCGTGCCCGCTCCTCGGGGTCCGGATAGCGCTCCGGGGCGGGTAGCACGACCGAGGCCAGGACCCGATCGGCATCGAACCCGGGATCGGTCGAGACCAGGTGCGCGAAGCTCGCCAGGACCTGTCCGCCGATCACCACCAGCATTACGGAAAACGCGACCTCAGCCGCTACCAGCAGAGAGCGAACGCGATCCTGCCTGTCAGCCGCGTCCCGGGTGCCGAGGCTGCTCCAAACGGCGGCGCGGAGGGCCGGAACCATTCCGAAAGCGATCCCGTTGATCAGCGAGAGCGCGAGGGCGAATCCGAAAACCGCACGGCCGGCGTGGGCGGCGGCCAACCGGGGAATGCTCACGGGAGCGAGCGAGGGCAGCACCTTCCAGGCCGCGGCTGCGAGGGCATATCCGGCGAGGCCGCCGAGGACGGCCAGCAGGCAGCTTTCGGTGAAAAGCTGGCGGATCAAGCGGCGGCGGGCGGCTCCGATCGCGATCCGCACCGCCATTTCGTGACGGCGCGCAAAGCCTCGGGCGAGCAGCAGGTTGGCGACGTTCGCGCACCCGATCAGCAGGAACAGGAGGGCTGCCGCCATCAGCAGCCAAAGATCCCTGGCGGCGGGACCGAGCGCCCGTTCGCGCAGCCGGTTCAGCCGGAGGACGCGCTCCCGATTCGTCGCGGGAAAATCGTGAGCCAGGGCGCCGCTGATGGAGGCAAGGTCCTGGCGCGCCGCTTCGAGCGAAACGCCAGGCCGGAGCCTCGCGACCGCGCCGAGCCCGGCGGCGGGGTTGGCCGGAGCGGCCAGCGGAGCGGCCCAGAACTCCACATAAGGGGAGGGCGTGTGGGCCGCCTGCCGGCGCAGGGGAAAGTTGAAACCGGGTGGCATGACCCCGATCACCAGGCAGCCATGCCCGTTTACGGTGACGGAGCGGCCGACGATCGAGCGGTCGGACTGGAAGCGGCGGGTCCACAGGCCATAGCTGAGAATCATGACATCCGGGTGGCCGGGCTGCGCTTCGGCGGCCAGGACATTGCGGCCGAGCATGGGGGATACCCCGAGCACGCGGAACAGGGCTGCATTCATTCGGAGGCCGTAGAGGGCTTCGGGGGTGGCGCTCGCATCGCCCGCGAGATCGAAAACCGCGTTGCCGTAGACCCCCAAGGATGCGAGTGTGCGGGTTGTTCGCGCCACTTCGCGGGCATCGTTCCACACGACCCAGTCACCCTGGGACTGCACCTGCATGTGGGGAAATTCGCTACGGAGTTGAACGAGTTCGGCGGGGTGCGCATAAGGCAGAGGGTCGATCAGCACGGCTTGAATGGCTGCGAAGACGACGGCGGTTGCGCCCACGCTGAGCGCGATCGACAACAGCGCGACACAAGAGGGAACCGGGGCGCGGCGGAGAAGACGGAGTGCGAGCCGTAAGTCCGCGAAGACAGACATCCGGCATCTATTCTACCCGCGGAAAGTTCCAAAAAAAGTTTGAGTTTTCGGGCATCGAATTCCCGCTATCTGCATGTAACGTTTCAGCCCGCGCGAGACTCCATATAGGCATGCTGCTGTCATTGCCCGTCAGGGGCTCCGCGCCGTTCGTGCCAGGTCTGCTCGCCGTAGCAGCCCGGATGAAGAGACTTGCACTTCTGCCCTTGTTTCTGGCCATTGCCTGCTGGCCTGCCGCCGCCCAGGGATGGGATAGCAGCGGGAACAGCCAGTTGAACGGAACCTATTATTTCCGCCAGGTGATTTACGTATTGCAGGACAGCTACGGCGATTTGAACGATGCCATCGCATTGTATGGCACCGTCACGTTCGACGGGAATGGGAATTACACGATGAGCGCGACGGACTTTGACGAGGGCTACGGTTATACCCAGTCCGGCACCCTGACCGGGACGTATTCGATCTCGGCTTCCGGCTATGGGTACCTTTCCAATCCGCTCCCCTCTCTTAGCGGCACCTATGTCTACGGGCTGGTTTCGCAGCAGGGTTACTTTGTAGGCAGCAGCACCGAGAGCGGCGTCAACGACTTGTTCGTCGCCGCGCCGAAATCGTCGCAGACGACGCTTGCGACCTTCAAGGGCTCCTACTGGATCGCAGATATGGATCTCTCGGGCACCAGCGCGGCATCCGCCATCAGCGCGGTGCTTCAGATGACCCCGGATGGCGCAGGTAATCTGGGGACGGTCGCGGTAACCGGTTACGTGGGGGGCTACGGGCCCACGCCGTACACCCAGAACATCAGCCCTCGCGCCTATGTGCTCAGCAACTCGGCCTACAGCCTGTCGCTGCCGACTACGAGCAACCTGGTCTCCGGGCAGCAGTTTCTGTACATTTCACCCGACGGCAATTTCGTGTTCGGCGGCTCGCCGATCTCATTCGATTTCCTCGTGGGGGTGCGCACCGGGAACACCACACCCAATTTCGGCGGCCTGTATTACCAGGCCGGGATCGACGAGCCGGTAGCACAGGACTCTGTCGGCAATGTGTACGGCTTTTTCGACACGTTCTACGGGTCGCTCAACGGCAACGGAGGTGTGGCCACCGGGCACCAGCGGGTGGCGGACGGGTACAGTTCGGGAGCCTATGACTACACCTATGGAGACTCGTATCAATCGGGCGGCACTTACAGCGACACTTACGCACGGTACGCGGTGGGCGCCGGCGGCGCGGTGCGGGTCGGGTCCGGCATAGGACCCTACCTGGGAATCAGCGTGGCGTTGGCTGCCCCCACACTCAGCGGTTCCGGGGTGTTTCTCAACCCGGAGGGGGTAGTGAACGCCGGCAGTTGGGCGCCGTTCACAGCGGGAATCGCGCCGGGTGAGTTCATCGCACTGAATGGCACCGGTCTCGCGCCCGACGGTTTACCGGTGACTAACACGATCCCGTTCCCCACCCAGGTCGGCCCGGTTCAGGTGATGATCAATGGCGTTGCCGCCCCGATCTACTATGCGACTCCCACGCTGATCGAGGCCATCGTGCCCTATGAGACCATCGGGACGACCGCGCAGATCCAGGTCATCAATAACGGCACGGCCTCGAATACAGTGACAGAGTTCGTGAGCTTGACCGCGCCGGGCGTGTTTACCCAAAACCAGAACGGGCTCGGTTATGGCAGCATCCAACACTCCTCGGACTACTCGCTGGTCACTCCGTCGAGCCCCGCTCAGCCGGGTGAGACGTTGATCGTCTACCTGACCGGGCTGGGCGCTGTATCTCCGGCCGTCGCGGACGGCGCGGCCGCGCCCTCCGACTCGCTGACCAGCACGACTAACACGATCACGGCCAGCATTGGCGGGCAATCGGCGACGGTGTCGTTTGCGGGATTGACGCCGGGTTCCGTGGCGCTCGATCAGGTGAACGTGGTGGTCCCGACCGCGGCCACCAGCGGCGACAATCTGCTGGCAATCTCGGGGCCGGATTCTTACGCGATGGAGGCGATGATCCCGGTCGGGACGGCCTCTACGGGTTCGAGCGCCGTGACGGCGCGCGCGATCGGGCCGAAGTTTTCGAAGGCTCAGCCGCCGCCTCGCCGGCGAAACGTGCGGTAGGGATCAGCGGGTGGATTTCGTTGCGGCCTGGCGCTGCCGGCGCTTCCATTCGAACAGGACGACGCCGGCGGCAACGGAGACGTTGAGCGACGCGATTTTGCCGGCCATGGGAATGCGGACGAGTTGGTCGCAGTGCTTGCGGACCTGTTCGTGAAGGCCTTTGCCTTCGCCGCCGAGCACGAAGGCGGTGGGGGAGCCGTACTCCACGGTGTCGTAGTCGGCGGTGCCGCGCTCGTCCAGGCCGTAGATCCAGAAGCCGCGCTCCTTCAACTCTTCGAGCGCGCGGTTGATATTGGTGACGCGGGCCACCGGCAGGTGTTCGACCGCTCCGGCGGCGGCTTTGGCGGCGACGTCGGTGAGGCCGGCGGCGCGGCGTTCGGGGATGACCAAAGACGCGGCGCCGGCGGCATGCGCGGTGCGGATGATGGCGCCGAGGTTATGCGGGTCTTCGACGCCATCGAGGACCACCACCAGTCGGGCGGACGCGGCGGCGGAATCGAGATCCGCATATGGGCGGGCGGCGCCCAGGCCGACGACGCCCTGATGGGCGCTGGTACCTGCCAGGCGGTCGAGAGCCGAGCGCGGCTCGAAGCGCACCGGGATGCCGGTGCGGCGCGCCAGATCGATGATTTCCTGAAGGCGCGGGCCGCCGGCGCCCTGCGCGACGAGCAGGCGGTCGAGCGCGTGGCCGGCGCGCAGCGCTTCCGCCACCGGATGGATACCGCTGAGGATGGCCATCAGTCTTCCGGCATCACCGAAAGGCCGTTGTTGAAGCGGTTGGTGAAATTCGCCATGGCGGCCACGAGGGTGATTTCGACTACCTGCTCGTCAGTGAAATGCTCGAGCAGGGCGGCGCGGGATTCGGTGGCGGCGGCATCCTGCGTGAGTTCCCGCGCGTAGCGGATGGCGGCGCGTTCGGGTTCGTCGAATTCCTGGTCCTGCTCGGTCTGGACGGCGCGGAGTTCGGCCTCGGTGATTCCGGCTTTCCGGCTGCCGGCAACGTGCGCCGCGGTACAGAACGCGCACTCGTTGGCGTAGGAGCAGGTTAGATAGACCAGTTCTTTCACGCGGCGGTCCACCGAGCCGGGGCTGACGATGGAGGAATAGAGAGGGACGAAATTCTTCAGCACCTCGGGGCGGTGCGCCATGGCGCGAAAGAAAGGGCTCGGCTTCTTCGATTTGGTTTCTAGCTGGGCCAGAAACTCATTCTGTCCCGGTTCCACCAGTTTGATCGCAGCGGTCATAGGAACCAGTATAGAGGGCAAAGTGCTTTAGAAAATCGCGATCGCCTTCCACGAAATCGAAAGAGGGAAGATTGGCACGCGGTTCCCAGCGCATGTCGTGGAAGATGAGGTTGCGCGGTTCGCCGGTATAGCCGGTAACGCGGAAGAAGATCAGCTCGATGGGGTTCTTCCCGGGATATACGAACTGATAGCGGCGAATTTCTTGGCCGCGCGCTCCGGTGATGCCGAGTTCTTCTTCAAGTTCGCGGGCAAGCGCCTGGGCGGGCGTTTCGCCGGGTTCCACTTTGCCGCCGGGGAACTCCCATTTCAAGGGGTGGGCCTGCCCGGGAGTCCTCTGGCAGACCAGGGTGCGCCCGTCCGTTTCGATAATCGCCGCCACAACCTGGACCATGCCAGTATATTGAAGCATAGGATGTATCCGGAGCGCCTGCTCGACCACTTTCAGAATCCGCGCAACGTGGGAGAATTGCCGCCGCCGGCGCTGACGGTAGAGGCGGCAAACCCGGCCTGCGGCGACACGCTGCGGCTCTCGGCGCGGTTCGACGGCGGGAGGGCGGTGGAAGTGCGGTACAAAGTGCGCGGATGCACGGCATCGATCGCGGCGGGTTCGGCGCTGACGGAGTGGCTGACAGGGAAAACCCGCGCCGAAATCGCGGCATTTCAGGAGGCCATGGTGGATGAGGCGGTGGGCGGCCTGCCGGCGGAATCGAAGCACGCGGCGGCGCTGTGCCGCGATGCGGTGCGGGCCCTGTTGAAGGCGGCGGCGTAGGATAGAATGCCTGCTGGAGGAACTCGAATGCACCGATCAGCACTATGGATACTCGCCGTTTCGCTGGCCGCCGGATTGCACGCGCAGAGCAACCCGACTATCACGGAAACGAAGCAGATGTACGAGAGCGTGAAGAATAACCTGATTCGGGCCGCTGAGAAGATGCCCGAGGGCGATTACAGCTACAAACCCACGCCGGAGCAGCAGACGTTCGCGCAGCGCATCGCGCACGTGGCCAACCAGGTGCGAACCTGCTCGGCGATTTCGGGCCAGCAGAAGACGGTAGACACCTCGAAGATGGAGAAGGCGGCGCTGGTGACCGCGCTCAAAGGCTCCTTCGACGCCTGCGATGCCGCCTGGGCAAGCATGAACGATAAGACCGCGGTGGAAATGATCGCGGGGCGCGGCGGGCAGCGGTCGAAGCTGGGTGCGCTGATCGGCAACACCAACCACGACAGCGAGATATACGGATATATTGCGGTCTATCTTCGGCTGAAGGGGATTGTGCCCCCGTCGAG
Source organism: Bryobacterales bacterium (assembly GCA_963794265.1). GTDB lineage: Bacteria > Acidobacteriota > Terriglobia > Bryobacterales > Bryobacteraceae > CAWCDJ01. Next base: position 1,462,782 of record CAWCDJ010000001.1, on the reverse strand, counting down.
CGAACACGGTCGGATGTAAACGGGCAGACCGGGAGGTCTACCCTACTTGGCGTACCAGTCGCGGAGGCGGACGTCGATACCGGTGCCCGCCAGCGCCGTGGCGAAGGCTTGCGTGTCCGAACCCCGGTAGTGGTAGGGATACACTACGGCGGGGTGGAAGGCCTTGACGGCTTCGGCGGCAGCCTCCGGGGTCATGGTGAAGGGCAGGTTCATGCAGACGAAAGCCACATCGATGTTGCGAAGGGCACGCATTTCCGGGGTGCCCTCGGTGTCGCCCGAGAAATAGAAACGCTTGCCGCCATAGGTGAGGATGTAGCCGTTGCCGCGGCCTTTGGGGTGGTAGAGGGTGCCGTTGGCGGCGGGCTTCAGGTTGTACATAGGGATGGCTTCCACGGTGAAGGCGCCGATCGATTTGGTTTGGCCATTAGCGACCACGGTGCAACCGGGCACGCTCTGAGCCACGGCGGCGGGCGCCAGGATGACCGTTCCGGGCTTCTTCAGCTTGGCGACCAGGCTGGGCACCATGTGGTCGCCGTGGATATCGGTGATGAGGATGTAGTCCGCCTGAGGGAGACCGTCATAGGAGCCCTGCGCGGGGTCGATGTACATGATTTTGCCGCCCGCGCGGATCAGGATGCTGGCATGTTGGATGGGAGTCAGTTCGAGCACGCCGGCGGAAGTGGAGAATTTTTCAGGCGCGGCTGCGGCAACGGCCGCAAACGGGACAAGCAGGGCAGCTACGAGAAATCTCATAAGAGCGATTGTACAGCTAGCAGAAGGCGGCCCAAAGCAGAAGGGCGAGGTTACCTGGAGCCCGGGTCTTGCGGCTGGTGGAGCGGGCGGCAAGCATTGCGGCCCGCTCCTGCGGTTTGCTATGCCGGGGAAAGTTCGTGGGCCCGGCGATCGTGCATCGGAACGAAGTCGCGGGCCGCTTCGCCGGTGTAGATCTGGCGCGGACGGGCGATTTTGCGATCGGGATCCTGCATGAGTTCCTGCCACTGCGCCAGCCAGCCGACGGTCCGGGGGATGCCGAACAGGACGGTAAACTGATCGGGCGTGAAGCCCATGGCCTGGTAGATGATGCCGGAGTAAAAATCGACGTTGGGGTAGAGCTTCCGCTTGATGAAGTAGTCGTCCGAGAGGGCGATCTTTTCCAGTGCGAGCGCGATATCGATCTTGGGATTGCGCCCGGTGACTTCGAAAACCTCTTCCGCCACCCGCTTGATGATACGAGCGCGAGGGTCGTAGTTCTTGTAGACGCGGTGGCCGAAGCCCATGAGCTTGCGCTTGCCTTCCTTCACCTGCTCGATGAACGCGGGAATATGGGCGGGCGAGCCGATCTCGTCGAGCATGCGCAGAACTTCCTCGTTGGCTCCGCCGTGGAGCGGGCCGGAGAGCGCGGCAATGGCGGCTGCGGCGGTGGCGAACGGATCGGCGTTGGAGCTGCCAACGGCGCGCATGGTGTTGGTGCTGCAATTCTGCTCGTGATCGGCGTGGAGGATGAACAGGACCTCGAGCGCGCGCGCCAGCACCGGATTGGCGGCATACTTCGGTTCTGTGCGCTTCCAGAGCATGTTCATATAGTTCTTGGTATAGCCGAGGTCGGGGTCGGGGTAGATGTACGGCAGGCCCAGGCGGTGGCGGTAGGCGTACGCGGCGAGGGTGGGCATCTTCCCGATAAGGCGGACGGTCTGTTTACGCCGGCACTTCGGATCCGTAATGTTGCGCGCGTCCGGGTAAAAGGTGGAGAGCGCCGCGACGGTGCTGAGGAGCACGCCCATTGGGTGGGCGTCGTGGTGGAAGCCGTCCATGAACTTCTTGACATTTTCATGGATCAGGGTGTGGCGCATGACTTCGCACTCCCAGAGTTCCAATTCGCGCTCGGCGGGGAGTTCACCGTTTAACAAAAGGTAGGCCACCTCGAGAAATGTGCAGCTTTCCGCGAGTTGCTCGATGGGGTAGCCGCGGTAACGCAGGATGCCCCGTTCGCCGTCCAAAAATGTGACGGAGCTCTGGCATGAGGCCGTGTTCATGAAAGCCGGATCGTACGTCATGAGCCCGAAATCTTCCGGGCTGGTTTTGATCTGGCGAAGGTCCATTGCGCGGATGGAGCCCCGATAGATTGGGAGGGTGTATGTCTGGCTGGTCCGATTGTCGATAATTGTCAGTGTCTCGTTATCCATTGTGTCGTATTCTCCTGGACGCAGGCTCAGGTGATTCGGGAGGCTTCCTGCAAGATGATTTCCATATCCGAATGTCTAAAAAATCTACGTTCTGTGCATAATTCTCTGGATTTGACATAATGACACTGGCAGCGCCGGGTCTTTTCGCGCAATCTACTGGGTGCGGAGAACCCACCGGTGCCCGTCTGGACAGGAGGGGCTTTGCTTTCAACGAAACTGGTTCAGCTGATCGAAGAACATTGGGAGGAGATTGCCACGCGCCTGATCCGCGAGGTAAATCGAAACAGTGAGACACGGAACCTGGCGGCTCGTCCGGAAGCCGAACTCCGGGAATGGTGCCGGGCGATTCTGGAGCACCTGGGGCAGTTGCTCGTGATGAAAAAGGACGACGAGATCCGCCGCCGGTTCGAGGTATCCGGCCGCCACCGGTTTGAAGAGAACATTCCACTCCACGAAGCGGTTTTGCGGCTGCATCTGTTGCAGGACAAGATTGTGGCGTTTGTGCACGAGCAGGGCTTTCCCATGACGGCGCTCCAACTCTATGCCGAGGAGGAGCTGGAACAGCGGATGACGCGATTCTTCCATTCCTGTGTTTTCCACGTAATCCGCGGGTACGAGGCAGCCCTGCTGCTGGAACAGCGCGTGGCGTCGTAAAAACCCGGAGGGCGGGCTCACGAGCTAGTGCAGGCCTCGGCCCGCTTCCTGACGGTCGCGGCTCTGTGAACGCAATGCCAACAGAGCCGCGACCGTCAGGGAGTCTCCATGGGCCGCGGCGGCCCGCCAAAGAGGCTGAAGACGCGTTTTGGCCGGACCAGCAGAATCAATAACTTGGGGCGCGTCTTCGACAGAGCGGGCAAACCCATGTCCCCGGCCGCGCCACCTACGGGGTGCGGTCTCAGACTAGAAGCCGGTCGGAGTGATCCAGAAGCTTTCTTTCCACTGGCCGCGGGGCGGGACTGTTTGCAGGTCCTGGTATCCGCCGGAGTGCGCCAGGTTGAGCGCATCCGTAATTGCGGCCATCGGCTCAAAACACAGGTACGCGCGGCCGGGCGGCGCATAGACGACGGCTACGGTGTACTTGGGACCGTAGGTGACAGTGATTCGCTGTTTGTCGCCCTGGACCCAGAAGTTCGCTTTGCCGTCGGGGCCGCGGACGAGATCGGTGAAGATGTCGTCGAAGTGCGCTCCGGCCAGCGGGGTGGGGTCGGCCAGGCCGAGCGGCTTGCGTTCGCCGGTGGGGATCAGCAGATCATTCAGCGTCAGGTGGCTGCGTGCCGCCAGGTGGATCTTCCACTGGTTGCGAGGCGAGTCGTGCAGTTGGAGGTAGGGGTGGAAGCCGATGGAGACGGGCAAGCGGTCGTCGGAGAGGTTATCGATGGTGGTTTCGACCTCGAGTTCGCCATTGGCGAGCCGGTAGGTCATGGTGAGGGTCTGGGCGAACGGGAACTGGGCCATGAGGTCGGGGTGGCGGAAGAATTCCAGCCGGCTGGTGGCCCAGGCGGAGTGGGAGTCGGCGCCGGTGTCGACCAGCGCCCAGTCGCTCGAGAAATTGAGCAGTCCGTGGATGGGCTTCTGGTGATTATCCTTACGGACGTTGCCGAGATCGGGATTGAGAAGGTACTTCCTGCCGTTAGCCCAGTAGAAGTCGGCGTCGAGGCGGTTGGCCCAGGGAGCGAGAAAAGGAATGCCGCAGAAGGGCTGCCGCTGCTTGAGTTCGGCCGGTCCCGGCAAGGGGCACCAGAGAACGTTCTTTCCTTCGACGAGGAACTCGTAGGCCATGTTGCCGACCGAGGGCGCGATGGAGACCTGCATGTGGCGGCCGGCATCGGAGAGTTGGACGACTTCGACGCCGTCGAGGACACTCTTGCGCGCGGAAAAGTCGGAGGCAGCGGGCATCATAAAGGGGAGCAGGAACGAGAGTACGGCCAGCTTCATTGGATATCGTCCGGATCTCGCAGGTCGAGCGTGGTCTCCTTCTGGCAGCACACGCACGGACCCGGCGTAAAGGAACGGATGGAGCAGACGTCGCACCAGTAGGTAATCATTTTGAGCGCGCCACCCTTGCGGACCAGCAGGGCGCGCGTATGGATGGGGTCGATGAGGAAGCGGGCGGGGGCGGTGTAGTGGCCCCTGGCCTCCACGTTGAAGCCGTTGAGGCGGGAATCGTGGAGGACCTTCTGAGTTTGGCTATCCCCATCGAGCGCAACCTGTTTGTGATCGGCGGTCTCGATGGAAGCTCCGGATTCCTTCACCAGAAGTTTGCCGCGCAGAGTGACGGTGGAAGGAGGGACGTTAGCGGCGAGGCAGGTGATTGACAGCGCGAGGAACCACAGACAGATGCGCATTTGCTCTTATTGTAATTTATAGCGGCGGCGGCCCGCTCCCCTTGCGGTTAGGGCTCTGTGATTGCCCTGGCGCAGCGCGTGATAGAATTCGGTGGGATCGCAATCGCATTAAATATGCCTCAGGAGCCAGGAGGAAAGCAGTATCCCGATGACTCGGAGGGGCCTTGGCGGCGTATCCTCTGGGTCACTGGAATCTGGGTTTTCCCGCTCTGGTGGGCGGCCTTGTATCTGTTTCCGGCATCCTCTCTCACCACCGGCTTGGTTTCCGCTGCCGCGATGGCGCTGGCGCCGTTTCCGGTTATCCTCTACGCGCGTGTCCGCCGTCGCCGCCTGACGGTTCAACTGGCGAATGCCGAGGAGAGGGCGGCGCAACTCAAGCTGCAGTTGGATGGGGTGAGGTACCGGACTGCGAGGCTGCGCGAAGACTTGTCGGCGGCCGATCGGCAAGCCCGCCTGTCTCACCAGCTCACGCTTTTGGGTCAGTTCACGGCCGGCTTCCTGCACGAATTCAACAATCCGCTTGCGATCGTGAGCGGCCGGATCGAGATCCTGCTGGAGGAACGTAGCGGGGATGCAGCCCTGTGCACGGACCTCCAACAGATGCTCAAAGAGACGCGCTACATGGGGAAGATCGCGGGCACCCTGCTGCGGGCTTTGCGGCGGGAACGGGGAGCCGAGGTCTTCGAGCCATCGGTTCCCGCGCATGCACTGGAGGAGGCGCAAGCCGCCCTGAAGTCGTCGGCGGAAAGCCAGGGCGTACGATTTGTGCGGGAGACCGCCGATGCCCCCCGGGTGAATCTGCCCGAGCACGTGCTCTGGGAGGTCACGCGCGGCCTGATCGCCAATGCGATCCAGGCTTTGAAGGGGCGGGAAGACGGCGTGGTGTGGCTCCGGATCGAGCCATACCGCTCGCCCGGCGCAAAGGTCGTGTTGCGGGTGGAAGACAACGGGCCGGGCGTGCCGGAGGCGATCCGGGACCACCTGTTCGAGCCGTTCGTGACACAGGCGACCGGGCGGGAGCGGCTGGGACTCGGATTGTTTCTGGCGGCCAGCCTGCTCGATATGTATGACGCCTGTCTGCGCTATGAAAGCAGGGACGGGGGAGGCGCGAGCTTCGTGATCGAGATGCCTCCAGCGCGTTTCACGCGCGGACAGCCGTATCAATGGTTTGGAGGAGGAGTTGCCACGTGAGCCGGATCCTGGTGATCGACGACGAAGCCGCGATGGGCGAGAACATCCAGCGGATGCTGCGGTCGGCCGAGATTACGGTGGCCGCGTTCCAGGACCCGGAGCAGGGGCTGGCGGAAGCTCTGGCCAATCCGCCGGACCTTGTGCTGCTGGATATGAAGATGCCGGGCATCTCCGGCGAAGAGGTGTTTGCGCAACTCCACAGGGCACACCCCGGGTTGAGAATTGTTTTCCTGACGGCTTTTGGAACGGTGGAAGGCGCGGTCGTGGCAATGCGCAGCGGCGCGTTCGATTACATCCAGAAGCCGTTCCGGCGGGAAGACCTGCTGCTGGTCGTCAAGCGGGCGATATCCCATGCCACGCTGGAGCAGGAGGTCGTGAGCCTTCGGGGCCGACTGGAGGAACTCGGAGAATCGGACCACCCGCAAACCCGTAACGCATGCATGCAAGAACAAGTCGATAAGGGGCGGCGGGCCGCGTCCACGGATGCCACGGTCATGATCCTGGGAGAGAGCGGGACGGGTAAGGAGGTGATGGCGCGGTACATCCATAGCCAAAGCCTGCGCCGCAAGGGACCGTTCGTGCCGGTGGAATGCAGCGCCATGCCGGGAACGCTGATCGAGAGCGAGTTGTTCGGCTACGAGCGGGGAGCCTTCACGGGGGCCGAGCGGACCAAGAAGGGGCTGATTGAGTCGGCGGACCGGGGCACGCTGTTTCTCGACGAGATTGGCGACCTCGGCGTGGAGTTGCAAACGCGCCTGTTTCGCTTCGTGGAGGAGCGCGAATTGCGGCGATTGGGCGGGCTCACGCCGGTTCGCGTGGATTGCCGGATCCTCTGCGCCACGAACCAGGACCTGGCGGCCAAGATCAAGGCCGGGACTTTCCGGGAAGAGCTGTATTACCGGCTGAGCGTGGTCACGGTGAAACTGCCGCCGCTGTGCGAGCGGCCGGAGGACATCGCGCACCTGGCGCGGGTGTTTCTGGGACGTTTTTCGCGGCGGTACGGAAAGAGCCTCTCGGCATCGCCGCGGTTTTACGAGAAGCTGGTCGGACAGACTTGGCCGGGCAACGTTCGCCAACTTAAGAACGTAATGGAAAATCTGACGGCGCTGCATTCGGACGGCGTGCTGGAGCCCGAAGACCTGTTCGAGCACTTCCCGAGCGGGGATGCAGTGCCCCAACTGGCCGGACTGCCGTGGAAAGAAGCGCGGGAACAGTACCTGGCGAGCTTCGAGGCATCCTACGCGCAGGCCGTGCTGGCCCGCTGCAACGGCAACGTCAGCGCGGCGGCGCGCGAGGCGGGCGTGGACCGGAAGACGTTCTACGGCCTGCTGAAGCGCAACAGCGAATCCGCGGCTGGGGAATAGAATCCACAACTTCCCGTTAGATTCGGGGAATCGGCTCCCCATATCCTGGTGGCGCCCGTCTCTAACATATTGAGAAAAAAGGGACTGTTAATCGGTTATCGAGCTGCCTTAAGGCCGGCATGGTGTCTAAGCCAAGCAGGATAGGATTTTCGGCTGCCGTGCCGATTCTGGCCGTATTCGTCTGGATCGTGCTGGCCCCCAAGCAACTCCCGGCAATTCCCGCGTTCGCGCGGCGGTACCACGTCAGATGCTATAACTGCCACACGATTCCACCGGTCCTGAACAAGACTGGTTACATGTTCAAGCGGCTGGGATATCGTCTTCCGCCTGACGAATCGGACACGGAAAAGGCCGCCCCGAAGATCTCCCAGTTGGACAAGAACATCCCCTTCTCGATCACGAATTCCCTGGCGCTGGTTGCGAACCCCAGTTTCACCGCGGAGAAGACCAACGACGGCATCACCCCGACCTCCAACACCAGTTTCAACCTGGACGAGGCGGCTCTGTTCGTGTCGGGATCGGTGCCGCAAACCAACCTCTCCTATTTCGCCCAGTACGAGCTTTATCAGGACGGGCAGAGTTTTATGGAACAGGCCAACGCGATCTACACGGCAGGCCGGGCCAACAGCAGCTATTTCGGAAAAGTCGGCGAGATGCACTTGCAGGAGGGCGAGGGAACACGAGGAGCCATGATGCTCAATCTCTTTCCCGACCCCCCGTTAATTCTGGGGAACATGAACCCGCTGAACTACACGTTGGACCAGCACCCGGTAGGGGTGGGCGGCGGCTATACCTGGGCTTCTCCCTATTTCAAACAGATACTGGCGGTTACCGGGAAAGTGACGAACGGGCTCAATGCGGACGGCTCCGAGATCCTTTCGGGCTCCACCAAGAACTCCAAGGATTACTGGTTGGACGCCGATTACTGGTTCGGGCCGGATGGCGGCATCACTTTCATGACGGTGCATGGGAGCAAGGACCAGGTTCAGGACCCCGGGCTCGACACCCAGTTCAATTACCGGCCCACGATCCGCAGATACGGACTCTTCGGCAATTACCTGTTCTTCGACAAACTGGACGTTCTGGGAGGATACATGCGCGGACGCGATGACTGGCAGGGTATAGTGAGCGGCGCCATCACCAACCTCAGTACGAACGGATGGCGCGGCGAAGTGGACTATTACTTTTTCCCCGGCTTCGCGGTGATGGCGAGGTACGACCAACTGAACCAGACCATCGCCGGCACGCCGACGACGCGGAGTTCCAACTGGGGGGTTGGCACGGAAAAGGCGCTGACGGAACTGGGCAACGTGATCATACGGGGTTCGTATAACCAGCTTAGGGCGGTAGACCCGGTGTCGCAAACCGCCTTCACCGACAGGCTGTTCAAAATCGATTTCAGACTGATGTGGTAAGGAGCCGGCAAGATGAACAAACTAATCCGAACGATGCTGTTTGCGGGCCTTTGCGCCCCTCTCTTTCTGGTGGGGCAGACGTCCAACGTGACGCTGCCGCAGGACGCCGGACCAAAGAAGGTCGACGTATCGGGCTATCCGCCGGAAATCCAGAGCGCTTACAAGTTATTCAGCAGTAAGTGCTCCAAATGCCATACCATCGCGCGGCCCATCAACACGATGATGGCGCGGGATGAGTGGGAACGCTATGTAAAGCGGATGATGCACAAGCCGAACTCGGGAATAAGCGACAAGCAGGGCAAGGAGATCTTCGATTTTGTAGTTTACGACCAGTTGAACCGTAAGGACAAGAACCCGAAGGCGTTCTTCCCGGCTCTGAGCGACGACCAGATCGAGAAGCTGAAATCAAAGCAGTAGCGGAGGGGGCAATGCGCTATCGCGTCACGGTTCCGGACCAGGAATATTTCGACACGAACATTCCCTGCCGTACAGCCTGCCCGATTCACACCGAATGCGGCCGGTACGTGCAGGCGATCGGGATCTCGAAGGACGAGGAATCGTACCTGCTGGCCCGCGCGCCGAATCCGTTCGCCTACACGCTGGGGCGGATCTGCGCGCACCCTTGCGAGGACGCCTGCCGGCGGGGACGGATCGACGAGCCGATTGCGATCTGCGCGCTGAAGCGATTTGTCACCGAACGCCACAACCTCGGAGCGGGGCACGACCCGGGGCGCAAGAGCCTGCCGCGGCCGGCGCCGCGCGGCAGGAAGATCGCGATTGTGGGGGCGGGGGTGTGCGGGCTCACGTGCGCGCATGACCTCGCCCTGTTGGGCTACACAGTGGAGGTTTTCGAATCCGCACCCGTGCCGGGGGGAATGCTGTACCTGGGCATTCCTCACTTCCGGCTTCCGCGGGAAATCATCATGATGGAGGTCAACAGCATCCTCGACCTGGGAGTGACGCTGCACACTCGGGTGACGCTGGGCCGCGATATCACATTCTCAGAGCTGCGCTCAAAATTCGACGCGGTACTGCTGGCGACCGGTCTGAACAAGGGCCGCGAACTGAGCATTCCCGGAGCCCACCTGTCGGGCGTCTACAACGGCATCGATTTCCTGATTAATGTCAACCTGGGCTACGAAATCGAGCTCGGCAAGCGGGTGGCGGTAGTGGGCGGCGGCAACGTGGCGATCGACGTCGCGCGCGCGGCGGTGCGGCTGGTGCAGGAGTCTGCGGAACCCTCGGAACCGGGAGCGGAAAGCCTGCAACCCGCGTTGGATGCGGCGCGCATGGCGCTGCGTTCCGGCGCCGAACAGGTCACCCTGGTGAGCCTGGAATCGCGCGAGCAGATGCCGGCGTGGAAGGGCGAGGTGGAGGAGGCGCAGCACGAGGGCATCGCCGTGGAGAACGGCTGGGGGCCGAAGGAAGTCACTGGGCTAGATGGTGTCACGGCGGGTCTGAAGGTGCAGCGCTGCCTTTCGGTGTTCGATGAGAATAAACGGTTCAACCCGGCCTTCGGAAGCGAGGAGAAGGTCATTCCCTGCGATAGCGTGATTCTGGCGATCGGCCAGCAGGCGGACCTTTCGTTCCTGAGCGGCGAGGAGGGGATCGAGGTCACGCCGCGCGGGGTGCTGAAGATCGACGAGCACCTGATGACCACGGCGCCCGGAGTGTTCGCGGGGGGCGACGTGGCATTCGGGCCGCGAATCCTGGTGGAGGCGGTTGCCAACGGGCACCGGGCCGCGCGGTCGATTCACGTGTACCTGTGCGGCCGCACTGAGAAGACCGTGCTGAGCCGCTTCCGGATCTTCAATGACTGGCAGATGCCGCGCGGATTTCTGAGCACCCCGCGGCAGAAGATGCCTGTGCTGCCGGTCAACCGGCGCATCGGGATCGCCGAGGTCGAGCTGGGGTTCGACGAAGCCCAGGGGCGGGCGGAGGCGCTGCGCTGCCTGAAGTGCCAAGTCAACACGATCTTCGACGGCTCGAAGTGCATACTCTGCAACGGTTGCGTGGATGTCTGCCCGGAGCGCTGCCTGCGACTGGTGGATCTGGTGCAGATTCAGGGGGACGAACGATACGAGACGCTGGTGGCGAAGCGGTACGGTGTGCGGGCGGATAAGCTCCCGCCAGGGCGGGCCAGCGCCATCATCAAGAACGAAGAAAAGTGCATCCGCTGCGCACTCTGCGCGCAGAGATGCCCGACCGGGGCAATCACGATGGAGGCTTTGGAACAGCAACAGCGCGAGGTGTTCGAATGAAGCGACGATCGTTACTGAGTTGGGGAGCGGCGGGCGTGGCCGCGCTGGCTGCGGCGGTGGGAGTCAGCCTGGGAGCGGTGGTCCGCTTTCTGACTCCGAGCGTCTTTTACGAGCCGCCGCAAGACTTCAAGATCGGTGTGCCCGGAGATTTCTCTTACGGCGCGCCGACATTTCTGGCGGAAGAGAAAATCTTCGTGTTCCGCGACCGGGAGAGAGGATTTGCGGTGGCAAGCGCCGTCTGCACTCATCTCGGCTGCACGGTCGGCTATTTCCAGAAAGACGGCCGCTTTCATTGCCCCTGCCATGGAAGCGTGTATGCGGCCGACGGAAGGGTGGTTCACGGGCCGGCCCCGCGGCCCCTGGAGTGGTTTGAAGTGACCCTGGCGCGGGACGGGCAACTTACGGTCAACAAGGACCACTCCGTGCAAGCATCTTACCGACTCATGGTGTAAACATGAACCCGATACGAGACGCTTGGCAATCGATTGTTCGCCGGGACCCCCTTTCGACGGACAAGGGGAAGTCGGAACTGGTGTTTCTGAACCTGTGGCTGCATATCCATCCGGCCAAGGTGAAAAAGGAAAACCTGAAGCTGAAGCATACCTGGTACCTGGGCTTCATCACCTTCTTTCTCTTCATCATTCTGGTGACCACCGGAATCGCGCTGATGTTCTATTACCGGCCCCATCCGCCGCAGGCGTACCAGGATATGAAAGACCTGCAGTTCGTGGTGTTCCTGGGAAGCTTTCTGCGTAACATGCACCGGTGGGCGGCGCACGGCATGGTGATCTGCGTGTTTCTACATATGTGCCGCGTGTTTTATACGGGTTCCTACAAACGGCCGCGCCAATTCAACTGGGTGATTGGAGTCGCTCTATTCCTGCTGACGTTGGGGCTGTCTTTCACGGGCTACCTTCTGCCGTGGGACCAGTTGGCGTTCTGGGCGATCACGGTGGGGACGAATATCGGCAGCTACGCGCCCCTGGTGGGCCCGCGCATCCGCGAACTGCTGCTGGGGGGGCATGCAGTCGGAGAATCCGCGCTGTTGCGCTTCTATGTGCTGCACGTGGCGGTGCTGCCGGCGGTGATCACGCTGCTGACTATGGTCCACTTCTGGCGCGTACGCAAGGATGGCGGTCTTTCGCGGCCGGTATGGAAGCTGAAGCCGGACGCGCCGCTGGTGCAGATCGGCGCGGCCGCGGAGACAGTGCCCGCGGTGGTTGCGGTGGCGGCGGCGCCGGACAAGACCTATGGGCTGATGGAGGTGGTGAACGGGAAGCCGGTCTTCGAGACGGTGGCGCCGGAGGAAGAAGAGGATACGGTCTTTTCGTATCCGTACGCCTTCTTCCGGGAGGCGGTTGCGCTTCTGGCGACGGTAACCACGGTGATGGCCGTGTCGCTGTTCTGGAGGGCGCCGCTCGAGGAACTGGCCAATCCCGTCAAGACGCCGAATCCAGCCAAGGCGCCTTGGTATTTTCTGGGGTTGCAGGAACTGGTGAGCCACTCCGCGCTGCTCGGCGGGGTCATCGTGCCGGCCGTGATGGTGCTCGGGCTGATCGCGATTCCCTATCTGGATACGAACCCCAGCCGGCGGCCGGCCGACCGGAAGTGGGCCATCCGGGCGTTCACCGTGTTCGTGATCGTGAACGTGGTGCTGATCATCATTGGGACCTTCTTCCGCGGGCCAGGGTGGGCGCTGGTTCCACCCTGGGTTCATGTCGTCTCGGGAGCCGAATAAATGGAACGGAGAATGCCGGAGTTCTTCTTCGCGCTGAGCCTCATCGCGCTGGCGCTAATACTGGCGGCCGTTTGGCAGGCCGGCACACCCGCATGGAAAGACCGCCAGAGGGAATTCCTTAGGCTGGAAGCCCAGGGTGAACCCAACGAGGCGGCGAAAAGCGCGGTGCTGAACACGCCCCTGGTGATCCGCCAAGTGCTGCTGCCCGGGTTGCAGCGCGTGGATCGGTGCACCACGTGCCATCTGGGGGTGGAGGACCCCACCATGAAGGCGGTCGCCGAGCCGTTCCGCTACCATGCGAACCTGGCGCCGCACGCACCGGCGAGGTTCGGCTGTACGATCTGTCACGGCGGGCAGGGGTTGGCTACCGATCAGAGAAATGCCCACGGAGACGTGCCCTTCTGGCAGGAGCCGCTGCTGCCGAAGGAGTATATTCGCGCCTCCTGCGGGCGCTGCCATAAAGAGGGTGAAGTTCCGGGAGTGCCGGAGCTTACGGAAGGACGGCGACTTTTCGAGACGCACGGCTGCCGGGGCTGTCACAAGCTGGAGGGAGTGGGCGGATCAATCGGCCCGGACCTGACCGAAGAGGGCGCGATCAGGCGCTACCCCCAATGGCTGGAGCGCCACTTCCTGGCTCCGAACACGGTCTCGCCGAACTCTCCGATGCCGAATTTCCACTTTACGAAGGAACAGGCCCGAGCGCTGACGTTCTACATGCTTTCGTTGACCAACGAAGATATGGGGACGTACTACTCGAGCGTGCGGCTCATACCGAGCGCCGGCTACGGGCGGCAGTTGTTCGAAGAGAAGAACTGCATCGCCTGCCATAGTATCGGGGGCTTGGGCGCGAAGGGCGGCCCGGACCTGCTCGGTGAGACGCAGAGGCACTCTTCAGGATGGCTGGACGAGCAACTGATAAACCCGCAAATGGTCTATCCCGGGAGTACCATGCCGGAGTATGATCTGGAATCCAATGCAAGGAAAGCGCTGATTGCGTTCCTCGGTTCGGCGACCCCCGAAGATGCGCGGTCCATTCTTGCGGGTCGCGGTAAAGCACTGACGGCGGAGGAGGCGGCCATCGAGGCGGGAAAACAGAGCTTCGCCCGCTTCGGGTGCATAGGCTGTCACGGCCTGCAACTTCAGGGCGGAGTGCCAAACCCGAATGCCCAGGGTGGAGAGGTACCCTCGCTCCTGCACGCGTCGGACGACTACACGAAGGACGAGGTGATGGAGATCATCCGGAACGGGAAGCAGCCGCCGGTCGAAAGTACGGCGAAGCCCGCACCGCCGCTGTATATGCCGTCGTGGAAAACAGTGCTTACGAATGAAGACATCACCCGGATCGCCGACTACCTGTGGTCGCTACAGAAGAAGGAGGGCTGGTAGAAAAAAACGCATTAATAGATAAAAAGGTATTATAGTATTTTGCAGCTATCCAGACAAAAAAGTTCGAGCCTGATCGACCCGGCCATGCAGAAGGGAGGCTGCCGCCCGAAAGCCTGCCGGCAGAACGTCCAGGCATACGGGTGGGATTCGCGGACCCGCACCTGGTACGGCCCCAACGAGCTGAATTTCGCGGGTGTTCGTCATCCGCACCTGGTGGAAGCGCTGAGAAACGCCCCCGGAGCATCGTGGTACGGTCTGGTGACCTGTTCGCCGTCCGGCCTGCCGTCGAGCCGCTTCTTCACGCTGATTCACGACTTGGGCGATTGCGCGGTCGCGATGATTTACTGCAATGAATCGAGGACCGGGCCGGCGGAGATTGTGATCGTCATCCCGGCGGAGCGGCGATCCCGTCTGCGAGAGGATTTCGGCTTCGAATTCCTGGCGTTCGCGAGTTTCCTCGGGTGTATAGGCCACGGCGCCGAAATCGAGGTGAGCGAACGGATTGCGGCGGCCCTCGACGAGACCTCGGATTCGGAATCCTTAGTCGTTTCGATCAGCAGCGGGTTGTGGGCGAACGATCTCGACGACGTCCTGGGCTGTTGCGTCGAGAAGATCGCCTGCTCGATCCTGCAATGGCTGCGAAAACCTCAGTTGCAGAGCCACCGGTGCGGCCGCCGCTGAGCGCGCCACTGCACACGGTCAGGTCGAAGCGGCCACCGACTGGCTGGGAAGGGGCACCTTCCTGGCTTGCCATTCCTTTTCCAGTTGCGCGCGGCGGTTGAGCACGAACGCCTTGGCCTCCGCGAAATCGTGGAATACGCGGTGGCCCTTGATGGTGTTGCAGGGGCGGCAGGCGGTGACCAGGTTTGCGGGAGCCTTCCTGCCCTTTTTGGCGCGCGGATGGATGAAATCCACGGTCATGATGAGGGAGTTTTCGAAGTTCGCCAAACCATCGAGTCCGCAGTACTGGCAGCGGTAGTGGTCTCGTTCGAGGATGCGGTGACCTTCCTCGGACGTCAGAGGCTTGGCCAGGCGGGTCAAGCCGAGCGAGTTCGTAATCGGCATACGACACCTCCGGAGGCTATTTCGTACGAGGTGTATTATGCTCCGGCGCGAAGGCGAAAGAAAGGGGCACGGCCTCAGTGCCGGACCCGGAATTTCGAGATGGCTCGGGATTGCGGGGAGGGGACGTATTCGAGGATCGCGCCCTGGTCGACCAGGGTCCTGGTCAGCGCCGCGGTATCGATGTCCTGAACGGGCAGGCGCGAGCGGACGGCCATGGCGGCGGCATCGCCGGCGGCCTGGCCGATGATCATGTATTGCGGCTCCATCCGCAGGGTGCTATAGGCGACGTGGGTGGCGGAAAAACACACCGGGACGAGGAGGTTTTCGGCCTCGCGCTTCCTGGGGAGGATCATTCGGTAGGGGATCTGGTAAGGCTGGACGGCGACCTGCATGTCCCCTTCGTTGCGCACAAAACCCTCGCGGTTGACGATGCGCTCCACGTTGTGCGAGTCGCTGTTATAGGAGCCCATGCCGATGGGGTCGGGCTTGGCGAGGCTGGTCTGGATATCGTGCTGGGTCATGACGTATTCGCCGACCATGCGCCGCGCTTCGCGGATATAGAGTTGGGTGGGGAAGTTGCCGTTGTCGAGGAATTCGTCTTTGGCGAGGCCCCAGGTGTTCACCTCTTTCCGCAGCGACGGGGAAACGCGCGGGTCGTGGGAGAGAAACCACAGGTATCCTTTGGTGTACTCTTCGTGATCGCGCCGGATGGCGTCGCGGCGGGCGTAGGAGGCATTCGGGTAATCCCAGCTTTTGCCGATGTAGTCGGTGGAGAAGGGGCCGTTATTGTTGATATCGGCCTTGTGGTTGGGGATGGGGCCTATGGAGAGCACTTCGCCCATGGTGAGCGGGCGGCCGAGTTTCTTTTCCATGCCGGCGAAGATGCGGGCGGCCAGCTCGAAGCGCGCGGGGTCGTAGTGCGCGGGCTTGGGGTAGGGCACCTGGTTGGCCGGGTCATGGGAGAAGATCATGCGAAAGTTGTAGGCCTGGACCTTACGGTCGGCGGCTCCAGGCTCGCCGGCGGGGGTGTTCGAGATTTCGGGCAGCAACTGGCGGCCGGCTCCGTACGGCGAGATGTCGATCAAAAACTGGTGTTTGGGGGTCTCGCCGCGAACTCCGGCCAGGGATTCGCCGTACTGTGCGGAGCTTTCGCGGCCCCAGGTGAACGAGACACCGGATTGCGCCATGAGGTCGCCTTCGTAGGTGGCGTCGGCAAACACCCGGGCCGAAAATTCCTCGCCGTTTTCCATGGCGATCGAAAGGACGCGGGCTCCTTGCTTGCGGACGCCGTCCTTTTCCCGTAGGCGGCGCCCATCGAGGACGGTGACGCCGGCTTCTTCGAGCATCTGGCGGAAGATGGATTCGGCGACCTTGGGTTCGACGTACCAGGCGATATCCTCGAGGTACTGGTGAAGGCCGTAGTGCATTCCGGCGCGCCAGTAGAACTCCAGGGCGGCGCCGCCGATGACTTCGCGCTTTCCGACGTCGGTATAGGAAAGGCCTCCGGACACCATGCCGCCCACGTGTTTGCCGGGTTCGAGGAGGGCCACTTTCAGGCCGGATCGGGCGCCGTAAACCGCGGTCATCACGCCGCTTGCGGTGGCGCCGTACACTACCAGGTCGTACGAAGCTGCCGGCGCGGGCTGGGCCACGGCAGCGAGAGCGCCGGCGAAGAGCGAAAAGTAGAGCTTCCACTTCATGAGATTCCTTTGTACTCTTATGACAGGAAGGGTGGCAACTATGGTATCCGCAACCGAAGCCAAGGTGGAGTGGAGCCCGGTCAAGAAGCACTGGCAGGTGGTCATCCAGGTGGGCGCGGAGGTCATCCGCCGCCCATGCCCGAAGCAGGGGCACGATGCGGGCGACGATGCGCTCCGGGCGGTGGCGATTCAGACCGCCAAAGACGAAGGGTACGATCTCGACGCGGGGCACGTGGAGATCTTGCGGTAGGGACCGGCGCGGTTCCCCGGTGATCGCGGCCTGACGAGTCCGTAGTGTGATCCAATAACGGCTGTGAGAACCGTGCGCGGTCTGCGCTGGTGGATCGCGGCACTGATCTTCCTCGCAACCCTGATCAATTTCGTAAACCGGCTGACGGTGGCGGTGTTGGCGCCGGTAATCACGCACGATCTCGGGCTGTCGAATTTTCAGTTTGCGACTATCGCGAATTCCTTTTTGATTGCCTACACCG
This sequence comes from Bryobacterales bacterium, assembly GCA_963794265.1. Classification (GTDB taxonomy): domain Bacteria; phylum Acidobacteriota; class Terriglobia; order Bryobacterales; family Bryobacteraceae; genus CAWCDJ01. Next base: position 1,445,643 of record CAWCDJ010000001.1, on the reverse strand, counting down.
TGAGCCAGGGGCTTTCGGGAAAGCTGTACGACCGCATCGGGGCCAAGCGCGGCTTCTCGCTTTCCGTGACGGTGTGGTCGCTGGCGTCGATGGCGCATGCGTTTGCGCGCGGGGTGGTGAGCCTGGAGTGCTTCCGCTTTTTCCTGGGGCTGGGTGAAGCGGGCAACTGGCCGGGGGCGGCGAAGGTGATCGCAGAGTGGTTTCCGGTGCGGCAGCGGGCGCTGGGGATGGGAATCTTCAACAGCGGCCCATCCATCGGGTCGGTGCTGGCTCCTCCGCTGGTAATTTGGGTAGACCGCAATTTCGGGTGGCAGGCGACCTTCCTGGCGCTGGGCGGGGCGGGGTTTGCCTGGCTGGCGCTGTGGATTGCGTTTTACGAGGTTCCGGCACGGCACCGGCGCCTGGGCGCGGAGGAACTGGCGCTGATCCGAAAAGACCAGCCGGTCGCGGCGGGAGCCGCCGTGCCGTGGCGCGTGCTGCTGCGCCATCGCGAGGTGTGGGCGATCGTGCTGGCGCGGTTTCTGGCGGACCCGGTGTGGTGGCTGTATATCACCTGGCTGCCGCTGTATCTTTACCAGGTCAGGGGGTTCAGCCTGCGGGAGATCGGAGCCTTCGCCTGGCTGCCGTACGTTGCGGCGGACGCGGGCAGCTTGAGCGGCGGGTGGCTTTCCGGATATCTGATCGGGCGCGGATGGAGCGTCGATCGCGCGCGGAAACTGGTGATCCTGTTGGGGATGCTGTCGATGACGGCGGGTGTTTTCGCGGCCGCCGCACGGAGTGCCGCGGTGTGCCTGGCGCTGATCGCGGCAGTGCTGTTCGGTTTCCAGAGCTGGATCAATAACGTGCAGACGATGCCGAGCGACTATTTCCCGGACGAAGCGGTGGGTGCAGTAACGGGCCTGGGCGGCACGGGGGCCGGGCTGGGCGCTATCCTGTTAACGCAGGCTACCGGATTTGTGGTGGACCATTTTCATTCCTACACGCCGATTCTGGTTGCCGCGGGGCTGCTCCCGGTGGTGGGAACCGCGGTATTGTTCGCGCTGGGCGGACCGATCCGGCGGGTGACACTCGAAAGGTCGTAACTCAAGAACATGCGGAACTATCTGGATTTGACGGGCAAGACCGCGCTGGTCACGGGCGCGTCCTCGGGCATCGGAGCGGCTACCGCGGCGGTGCTGGCCGACCTGGGGGCGAAGGTTGCGATGGGCTACCTCAATAACGAAGCCGGCGCGATGGCGGTACGGGACGGGATCCATAAGGCGGGCGGGACAGCGGTGGCGATCCGCGCGGACGTGCGGCAGGCGAGCGAGGTCAAGTCGCTGGTGGCGCGGACCATCGCGGAGCTGGGCACGATCGACATCCTGATCAACAATGCCGGGTCGCTGGTGAAGCGCCTGCGGATTCTCGACATCGCCGAGCAGGACTGGGACAACATCATGGACCTCAATCTGAAGTCCGCGTTGCTGTGCGCGCAGGCGGTGGCGCCGGGGATGGCGGAGCGCAAGCGCGGGTCGATCGTGAATGTGGTTTCGATTGCGGGGCGCAACGGCGGGGGGCCCGGAGCGGGACCCTATTCGACGGCCAAGGGAGCGTTGATCACGTTCACCAAGTCGCTGGCGAAAGAGATGGCGCCCTGCGGCGTGCGGGTGAACGCGGTTTCCCCGGGGGTGATCGATACACCCTTCCACGAGGTGTTCTCGACGCCGGAGATGATCGCCAATTTCGTGAAGGGGATTCCGCTGGGGCGCGTGGGAACGTCGATGGAGTGCGCGATGGCGATTGCGTTTCTCGCGTCGGACGCGGCGAGCTACGTGCTGGGCGAGACCCTCGAGGTGAACGGCGGACAGTTGATGCTTTAATCGCGGCCGGCCGAAACGCCGGGGGCCCGCGGCGCGCCTAACATGTAGATATGGCGAAAGTGCGGATATTGTGTCTGCTGGCTCTGGCCGCGGCGGCAGGGATGGCGCAGGTGCGGCGGAGTATCGAAGACCTGACCGGTTTCGTTCGGCAGGCGATCGAGCAGAAGGCCGCCGACAAACAGGTGGCGGCGGCGGTCGAGAGTATCCGGCTGAAGTATCGCCTGGAGGCGAGCGTTGTGGCCGACCTGCAACGGGCTGGTGCTGGTCCCAAGACCGTGGCGGCGTTGCGCCACCTGGCCGAGACTTCGGCGGCCCTGCCGCCGGAGCCGCTGCACGTGACCGCGGTGGAGTTCCCTCCGCCTTCGGCCGATCAGCAGAAGGACATCCTGGCGGAGGTGCGGGAGAACGCTCTCAATTACACGGACAACCTGCCGAACTATCTCTGCACGCAGGTCACGAAGCGGCGGGTGGACCCGTCGGGTTCGGGCAACTGGCGCGTGGCGGACACGATTCTGGAGCACCTGACTTTCTTCGACCACAAGGAAAGCTATAAGGTCATCATGGTGAACGACAGCCCGGTGACCAAGCCGCTCGAGCACAACGAACTGGGGGGCGCCACTTCGTCGGGCGAGTTCGGGAGCATCCTGCACTCGATTTTCGCGCCGGAGATCGGGACGGAATTCGGCTGGGCGCGCTGGGCCACGCTGCGAAAGCAGCGAACCATGGTGTTCTCGTTCCACACGGGAGTGCCGATGTACAGCATCAGGCACCAGGAATCGAAGCGCGAAATCACGACGCGCACGCATGGCGAGGTGTTTGTGGACGCGACCACCCACATGGCGATGCGAATCTACATGGAGACGGAAGGGATACCAGCCGATTTTCCGATTCAGGGAGTCTCGGTGCTGCTCGACTACGATTTCGGCGAGATCTCGGGCAAACAATACCTGCTGCCCCTGCATTCCAGCGTGCGGTCGCGGGAAGGGCGCATGGCCGCGTGGAACGAAGTAAGTTATGTTTCCTACCGTAAGTTCGGAACGGAATCGAGTATCACCTTCGATTCGACCGATATCCCCGAGGATAAGTTGAAAGAAACGCCGGCTAAGAAGCAGTAAGAATTCACCGCCGAGGCGCAGAGGCGCCGAGAAAATTCAATCAAAATACTCGGCGCCTCTGCGTCTCGGCGGTGAAAATTTACGTTAGGCCGTTGCCCGGTACCACTCGAACGTGCGCCGCATGCCTTCTTCGAAGCTGAAACGGGGCGCGTGGCCGAGGTCCCGAACCGCTTCGGCGGTATCGGCCTGAGAGTCGCGGACATCGCCGGCGCGCGGCGGACCGTAGGCGGCGGGGATACGGACTCCCGCGATTTCCTGAACCAGCGACCATGCCTGGTTGAGGGTGATCCGGCCGCCATTGCCGGCGTTGTACATCCGGCCGGCGGCGTTGGGGGCGCGGGCAGCTTTGAGGTTCAGGTCGGCCACGTCTTCGACGTAGGTGAAATCTCGCGACTGTTCCCCATCGCCGAAGATAGTGGGCGGGCAGCCGTGTAGCGCGGATTTCATGAAAATCGAAAGCACGCCGGAATACGGGCTGGAGGGGTCCTGGCGCGGGCCGTACACGTTGAAATAGCGCAGGGCCACGGTTTCCAGGCCGTAAACGCCGTTGAAGATGTTGCAGTAGTATTCGCCGACGAGCTTCTGGAGCGCGTACGGCGACTTGGGCTGCGGGTTCATGGTCTCCACCTTGGGCAGCACTTCGGTATCGCCATAAGCCGAGGAGGAGGCGGCATAAACCACGCGGCCGGCTTTACCCTCGTGCGCGGCGCGAAGCACGTTGAACGTGCCGTCGATATTGATCTCGTGCGAGGGGACGGGGTCGTCGATGGAGCGCGGCACGGAGGGAATAGCGGCTTCGTGAAATACGATGGCGGCGCCGCGGATCAGGCCGGCGATCTCTCCGTAGTTGCGGATATCGGCATGCTGAAAATCGACGGACGAGCGGACTTCGTCCAGATTGCGCTCTTGGCCGGTCAGCAGGTTGTCGATGACCACGACCTTGCGCGCGCCTTCACGCAGCAGGCTGCGAACGATGGCGGAACCGATGAAACCGGCTCCCCCGGTGACGACGTAGTGGCTCATGATAGTTTGGCGATTTCCGTTTCGAGGTGGCGCAACGACCGGGTAACCAGGTCTTCGGCGCCGTAGGAGAAATCGAACGCTTCGAGCGAGATCCAGCCGGCATAGTCGCGGTGGCGGAGAACTTCGAAGACCGGCTTGTAGTCGTAATCCCCCGCGCCGCAGTGGCTGCCGTCGAGCTCATTGACGTGTATGTGGCGGATCAGGTCGAAGTATCGATCGACCAGGGTTGCGTGAGGCTCCGTTTCGTCAATGGCATTGTGGACGTCGAACATGGTGCGCACGGCCGGGCTGTCGAGCTCGCGAACGATTCCGGCGGCTTCTTCGAGCGATAGGATGACGTCGGCCTGGTTGGCGGGCAGGGCCTCGATCAAAATGGCGACGCCGCGGGCGCAGGCGTGCGGCGCCACTCCAGAGAGGCCTTCGACGAAGTTGCGAGTGGCTTCTTCGCGGGTGGCCCCGCCGGTGGTCGAGCGTTGCCTGGGCGAGCCGAAGACCATGACGCCGCCAGGCCCGAGATCGGCGCACAGGTCGACCAGTTGGCGGACGTGCTCCCAGCCTTCTCGGCGCACCGCGGCTTCGGGTGCGGTGACGTGCAGGCCCTTGGGGCTTACCATCAGCCAGTGCAGCCCGACGAACGTCAGACCTTCGGACCGCATGATGTCCCGGCACTCGCGGCGGCGGGCGGCGTCTACATCGGCAGGACGCTCGGCCAGCGTGAACGGAGCGATTTCAATGCCCGTGTATCCAGCCTTGCGAATGGCTTTGCAGGCATCGGCAAAGGACCACTTTTCGAACGCTTCGTTACACGTAGAGTGGCGGAACGGAATTGCCATGAATATACACAGTGTACGATGGGTCGGCAAATAAATGGGATCTACCATAAGGGTATGAAGGCGCCGTTCTTCGAGGTACTGGAACACCCCGCGGATATCGGGTTCCGCGCTTACGCGGACACGCTGCCGTCGCTGTATGTGCATGCGGCGATGGCCATGCTCTCGATTGCGGGCGACCCTCGGCAGGTCGAACCGCGGGAAGGCTTTCCGCTGGCGGCCCAAAGCAGCGACCGCGAGTGTCTGATGGTGGACTGGCTGAGCGAGGTGCTCTATTGGTACGACGGTAAACGGGTGGCGTTTCACGACTTCCGGGTGATGGATCTCGAGGAGGGCGCCATCCGTGCAATCGGGATCGGGGAGCCGCGGGACCCTGCCCGGCACGTTCCGAAGTTAATTGTGAAGGCGGTCACTTATCACCAGCTGAAGGTAGAACTGCGGGAAGGCATTTGGGTTGCGGAAGTATTCCTGGATGTCTGATATCAGAGTGGAGAGCCTGGGCGGATTGCGCCACCGCATCCCGCGAGACGAGTCGCGGGGAATGCGAACCGACGTGATCGTCTACGCTAGTGACGCGCTGATGGCGCAGATCCGCAAAGACCTGTCGCTCGAGCAGGCCATGAACGTGGCCACGCTGCCGGGGATCGCGGGACCCAGCCTGGCAATGCCCGACATACACCAGGGCTACGGGTTCCCGATCGGCGGCGTGGCCGCAATGGACTGGGAAAGTGGGGTGGTATCGCCGGGCGGCGTGGGCTTCGATATCAACTGCGGGGTGCGGCTGGTGCGGACGACGCTCCACCAGCAGGACGTCAGGCCGAAGCTCAAGGAATTAATCAACCAGGCGTTCCGGGATGTGCCGTGCGGTGCGGGCGGGTCTGGGTTCATCAAGATCGGCGCGCGCGACCTGGAACGCGTCCTGGTGGAGGGCGCGCGCTGGATGGTGAAGAATGGCTACGGCGAGGAGCGCGACGCGGAGCTCGCCGAAGCGGGCGGCGCGCTCGAGGAGGCGGACCCCAAGGCGGTGTCCGAACGGGCGCGCGAGCGAGGGATACCGCAGATCGGCACTCTGGGAAGCGGGAACCACTTCCTGGAAGTGCAGTTCGTGGAGGAGGTGCACGACGCCGCGGCCGCCCGAACATTCGGGATCTCGGAGGGGCAAGTTGTGGTGCTGATCCACTCCGGTTCGCGCGGGCTGGGGCACCAGGTCTGCACGGACTATGTTTCGCTCATGAATAAGACGATGGCGAAGCACGGGATCCAACTGCCGGACCGGCAACTGGCGTGCGGGCCGATCCACTCCAGCGAGGGCGAGCAATACCTGGGCGCGATGCGCGCGGCGGCCAATTTCGCGTGGGCCAACCGTCAGGGGATCCTGCACTTTCTGCGGGGGGCGTTCCGGCGCATTTTCGGCGAGGGAGTGCGGCTCGATCTGATCTACGACGTATGCCACAACATCGCCAAGCGGGAACGGTACGAGATCGGCGGGCGCCAGCGCGACGTCCTGGTGCATCGCAAGGGCGCAACGCGGGCGTTCCCGCCGGGGCATCGCGAAATTCCGGCGGACTATCGCGCGGTGGGGCAGCCGGTATTCGTACCGGGAAGCATGGGGACCGCTTCGTGGGTGCTGGCGGGAAGCGAAGGCGCGATGCGGGAGACCTTCGGCAGCGTGTGCCACGGAGCAGGCCGGCTGATGAGCCGCACCGCCGCCAAAAAGGGGCGGGATGCGCGCGAGGAACAGCGCAAGCTCGAGGACCGCGGAATTCTGGTTCGCAGTGAAACGCGGGACGGCATCCTCGAAGAACTGCCGGAGGCGTACAAGAACGTCGATGAGGTGATCGAGGTCGTGCATGAGGCCGGCCTGGCGCGCAAGGTAGCGCGGCTGCGGCCGATGGGAGTGATCAAAGGCTAAGCTAGGCAGGCGTGCCAAGATCAAATCGGAGGAGACTCAATGGCGAAGATGCGGGCAGTTCAGGTGGGCCTTCCGGGAGGTCCGCTGCAAATCGTGGAACGGGATATTCCGGAGCCCGGGCCGGGCATGGTGAGAATCAAAGTACAAGCCTGCGGGGTGTGTCACAGCGATTCCCTCGTTAAGGAAGGGCACATGCCCGGGATCCAGTATCCGCGCGTTCCGGGACATGAAGTGGTCGGAGTGATTGACGCGGTGGCCAAAGACGTCCCGCGCTGGAAGGCGGGGCAGCGCGTGGGAGTGGGCTGGCACGGAGGAAGCTGCGGGTACTGCGACGCCTGCCGGCACGGCGATTTCTTCGCCTGCCAGACCTCGATGAAAGTGACCGGCCTCACAACCGACGGCGGTTACGCGGATTACATGATGGCGCCGTTCGATGCGCTGGCGTCGGTGCCGGATGAATTGTCCGCCGCGGAAGCGGCGCCGCTGATGTGCGCGGGCGTCACGACTTATAACGCCCTGCGGAACAGCGGCGCGCGCGGCGGGGACCTGGTGGCGATTCTCGGGCTGGGGGGCCTGGGCCATCTGGGTGTGCAGTTTGCGGCGAAGATGGGCTTCCGCACCGTGGGGATCGCGCGCGGAAAGGATAAGGAGGCGCTGGCGAGAAAACTCGGCGCATGGCATTACATAGACAGCCAGGCGGAAAACCCCGGAGAAGCGCTGGCGAAACTGGGCGGCGCCAAGGTCGTGCTAGCGACGGTCACCAACGGGGAGGCGATGAGCGCCACACAGTCTGGGTTGGCGCCCCAAGGTACGTTGATGGTGCTGGGCGCGGCGGGTTCGCTCGAAGTGTCGCCGCTGGTCCTGCTCACAGGAAAGCGATCGGTGCAGGGCTGGTACTCGGGGACCTCGATCGACTCGCAGGAGACGCTCGCCTTTTGCGTGCTGTCCGGAGTACGGTCAATGAACGAGATCTACCCCTTGGAGCGAGTTGAGGATGCCTACGACCGCATGATGAGCGGAAAAGCGCGCTTCCGGGCGGTGCTGACGACCGGGCAATGAGCCGGGCGCGGTGGATCGCCTACGGAAACTCGATGTAGTCGTCGAGGTCCGAATCATCCTGCGTACTACCATACTCCGGCTGGTAGTAGGTCTGGATTCCGTCGCGGAATTCAACAACGTGGACATGGCCGTCGCCCGGATCGCTAGCGCAGACATACTGTTTCCCCAGAAACTTGGTCACCTTGTCCGCCACGATCCAATGTCCGCCGCGCGTGTGGTTGCCATGCTCGTCCACCCACATGACGCCGAAGACGACCGGCCTTTTTCGCCTGAGGTTTGCCAGGACTCCGTCGGTCAGTTCCTGGGCCGTCCCTCTCTTGTACACGCAAGATTGCCCAAGGACGTTGCGAAGGAAACGTGCCATATCGTTGCCGCCGGTACCCACTGCCCCGTTATAATCCCCTTTGGCGCCTCCCTGGCCGTAGGAGGCAAAGCCCTTATACGAATCGAGTGAATCCAATTTCACGTTGCGCAGCCTTTGGAACAACATCAGCGCGCATGATGGTCCACACGATTCATCCGCTTCCTGCTTGAAAACGTAATGCGTATGACCAAAACGGCAGACCCGAAAATGCCAGCCCATTCAGCCTCCTCAGAATTGGTATCGAAGCGCACTAATTTTACACCAAAATACCTGAAAATAGGAATATCGCGTGCTGGGCGCGCAGGCGATACACTCTATTCAATGGTCCCTGCAATCTCAAGTAAGCAGGGCAATTAAGCCGTCGTCCTCGAACCATCGCATCTATGAAAATTACGGTACTGGATGGATACTGTCTCAACCCGGGCGATCTCTCGTGGGAAGCGCTGGAGGCGCTGGGGAAAGTTGCGGTCTACGACCGGACGCGCGTGGATGAAGTGGCGGCGCGCGCAAGGGGCGCGGAGATCGTCCTGACGAATAAGACACCGCTGCCGGGTTACATTTTGCAGCAGCTTCCGGACCTGCGCTATATCGGGGTGCTGGCCACCGGGTACAACATCGTGGATACCGAGGCGGCGAACGAACGCGGCATCGTGGTCACCAACATTCCGACGTACGGCACGGCGTCGGTGGCACAGTTCGTGTTTGCGCTGCTGCTCGAGCTGGTGCACAACGTGAAGCTGCACGCGGAGGCGGTGCGGGCAGGCGAGTGGTCGCACAATCCGGACTGGAGCTTCTGGAAGACGCCGCTGGTGGAACTGGCCGGGAAGACCATGGGGATCGTGGGGTTCGGCCGCATCGGGCGGCAGACCGGCAGAATCGCGGACGCCTTCGGGATGCGGGTGATTGCCAACGATACGTATCACGGCGATCCGCCGGACTGGCCGGAGTTTCGATGGGCGGAGGTGGAGGAATTGCTGCGGGAATCCGACGTGGTGAGTTTGCACTCTCCGCTGCTACCGGACACGCGCGGCATGATCAACGCCCGCAGCCTGGCGCTGATGAAGCCGTGGGCGTTTCTGATCAACACGTCGCGCGGTCCGCTGGTGGACGATCGGGACCTGGCGAACGCCCTCAATCAGGGCCGCCTGGCGGGCGCGGCGGTGGACGTGCTTTCGGTGGAACCGCCGGAGGAAGACAATCCGCTGCTTTCGGCGAGGAACTGCCTGGTGACTCCGCACATCGCCTGGGCGACGCGCGAAGCGCGGTCCCGCCTGATGCAGGCGGCGGTTGGGAATATCACCGCCTTTCTGGCGGGAAAACCATCGAATGTGATAAGGTGAAGCCGAATTACCGGTAACGCTTGCACGGCGCCATGAGCATCCCAGGTTGCCGGGAACACAGGAGCGCTAATGGATCGAAGACACTTTTTGGTGAGTTCCGCGGCGGCCCTCGGCGCCGCGTCCAGCGCGTTCGGGAATCCGAACGATACCGTGCGGGTGGCCTGCGTCGGAATTGGCGGCCGGGGCAGGGACCACCTGGGCGGATACAGCAAGCTCGATAAAGTACAGGTGGCGGCGATCTGCGACGTGGACGATTCGCACATCGCGAACGGGCTGAAGCAACTCGAACGTTTGAACCAGCCCAAGCCGGAAACCTACAAAGACATCCGCAAGCTGCTGGAGAACAAAGATATCGACGCGGTATCCATCTCGACGCCCAACCACTGGCACACGCTGATCGCGATATGGGCATGTCAGGCGGGCAAGGACGTATATGTCGAGAAGCCCTGCTCGCACAACATCTTTGAGGCCAAGCAGATCGTGGCGGCGGCCCGCAAATACAACCGCATGGTGCAGCAGGGCAGCCAGATCCGCTCCTCGAAGGCGGTGCAGGAGGCGGTCCAGAAGATGCGCGACGGGTTCCTGGGCGACGTGTACCTGGCGCGCGGCCTGTGCTACAAGTGGCGCGATACCATCGGCCATGCCAGCCCCGAGCCGGTGCCGCCGGGTGTGGATTACGACCTGTGGACCGGCCCTTCGCCCATGCATCAATTCACCAAGAACCGGTTTCATTACAACTGGCACTGGTTCTGGGACACGGGCAACGGCGATCTGGGAAACCAGGGCATCCACCAGGTGGATATCGCGCGCTGGGGACTGGGCGTGAAGTACCCGGTGAAGGTGAGCGCGATCGGCGGACACTTCATGTTCGACGACGACCAGGAGACCCCCAACACGCTGAACTGCGCCTTCGAGTTCGATCTGGACGGCAAGCGCAAGATGATGGAATTCGAAGTGCGCCACTGGATGACGAACGGCGAAGCCACCGTCCACGAGCGCGGCAACAACGCCATCGGCGATCTCTTCTACGGTTCCAAGGGCTACCTGGCGGTGGACAGCTACATGTCCTATAAGACGTGGATGGGCCGCGAGCAGACGCCCGGTCCCGAAGCGCGCGAAGGCGGCGACCACTACCTGAACTTCATCGAGGCCGTTCGCAGCCGGCAGCGCGACCATTTGAACGCCGAGATTGAGGAGGGCGCGGCGTCCACGGTGCTGGTGCACCTGGCCAACATCTCCTACCGGCTTGGCCGGACGATTTACCTGGACCCTGTGACCATGACTGCCAAGGGCGACGACGAAGCCAATCGAATGTTCACGCGGAATTACCGCAAGCCGTTCGTGGTTCCGGAGAAAGTCTGAAGCCGGGGCAAGCCGCCGCTCGTTCAGGAAACGGCGTATGAGCGCATCCGTACTTCGCAAATGCCCCGTGTGCGGGACATTGAACCGGATACCCGCGAAGCACGTGGCCGATACGGGCCGTTGCGGCTCGTGCAAGTCCGCGCTGCCTCCCGCGGCGGAGCCCATCGCGGCCGATCCGGAGTTGTTCGCCGAAGTGGTGCGTGAGGTCCGCGTGCCGGTGCTGGTGGATTTCTGGGCCGCCTGGTGCGGACCGTGCCGGATGGCGGCGCCGGAAGTGGAGGCGGTGGCGCGGGAAATGGCGGGCCGCGCCGTCGTTCTGAAGGTGGATACGGAGGCGCATCCCGACCTGGCGGCGCGTTTCCAGGTCCAGGGTATTCCCAATTTTGTGGTGCTGCTCAACGGCCGTGTGGTGGTGCAGCGCGCCGGCGTGAGCCCGCGATCGGAGATGCGCCGCTGGCTCGAACAGGCTTCGGCGCCAGCGGCTTGAATCGCCGCGAAAAGCGTTATTATGTAACGGTATGAAGCGATTGCGGAGGGGTTCGAACCGGCTCTTACTCGCGACCCTGGCTGGAATGCTGGTTTGGCTTGCCGATCAGCCCACGATGACCGGATACCATCCGCTTGCCGAGATGCTCTGGGACCCCGGCTTTTGGAGGATCCCCATTTGGGACGGCGCGGTTCTGCTCTTCTCCTGGCTGATTACGGCGGTGTTCTGCCACTTCCTGCTGTTCACGATCGGGAAGATCCGCTGGATTCAGTCGTGAGCCGGTACTGAATTCGCTGCCAATGCACTTCGCGAGCAGGGTGGTACGCCCGCTTCGCCTCTCCTGATTCCTGACGGACATCCTGGCGCCCGGTGCCCGGCCGCCGGCTCAGTATGGTACGGTACTGATTCGAACGGGGTCACACCATGCGAAACGGAATTCTCTGCCTTCTCTTAAGTACCAGCATCTGGGCGGCGGCAGGATTACAGCCGCGGGATCTACGGACGGAGTATCGCGCAAACCCGCAGGGCATCGATTCGACCCAGCCGCGCTTGAGCTGGGTATTGGCGTCGGCGAACCAGAGGCTGCGTGGTCTGAAACAGACCGCCTACCGGGTCGTGGTGGCGACCAGCGAAAGCGCGCTCGCGGCGAACCGCGGCGACCTATGGGATTCCGGCAAGGTCGATTCCAGCCAGTCGACCCAGGTGGTGTATCGAGGCAAGGAACTGACCTCCGGCATGGCTGCGTTCTGGAAGGTGGAGGTGTGGGACCAGGATGGCGCCGAAAGCGACTGGAGCGCGCCGGCGGAGTGGTCGATGGGGCTGCTCGCGGCCGGCGACTGGCAGGGCAAATGGATCGGGCGCGATGAGAAGGGCGTGGTGAAGGATCCGGGCAGTCCGTTCACGGCGCTCGCGGACGCGCGCTGGATCTGGGACAGCGGCCACGCCGAGAGCGGCGCTCCGGCGGGCGCCCGTTTTTTCCGCGCCAGGTTCACCATTCCGCCGGGTCGCCGGGTGACGCGCGCGCTCGCCATGATTGGCGCGGATAACAGCGCGGACGTGTATGTGAATGGCGAGAACATCGCCAGCGGATCGGATGCCGCGCTGCCGGAGGTAAAGGACGTCACGCTGTTGACACGCGAGGGCGAGAACCTGATCGCGGTGCGCGCGTCTCATGGCCGGGCCGGCCGGCCGGCGGGGCTCATCGGGGCAGTGCGCGTGGAGTTCGCTTCCGGCCAACCGTTCGTGTTCGTCTCGAGCAACCTCTGGCTGGCGAGCGCCAAAGCGGAGCCGGGGTGGGAGAAGCCCGGCTACCTCGATTCCACCTGGCAGGCGGCCAACGACCTGGGCGGTTACGGCATGGCGCCATGGGGAGCGGCCGGTTTCCAGGTAGAACACCGGCTCCCGGCGCGAATGCTGCGCAAGGAATTCGCGGTGGAGAAGCGCGTGCGGCGCGCCGTGGTGTACTACTCGGGGCTGGGCACGTCGGAGCTTTATTTGAATGGCGCCAAGGTGGGCGACCACGTGCTCTCTCCGGGGCTCACGGATTATGACAAGCACGTACTCTATGAGACGTTCGACGTGACCGGTCGGGTGGCGCAAGGCCGCAACGCCATCGGGCTGATGCTCGGCAACGGCCGGTACTACGCGCCGCGGGACGATGGGCGGACGCGCAATTTCGGCTTTCCGAAGGCCCTCGTTCAGCTCAACATCGAATTTGACGACGGCAGCCGCGAGAGCGTGGCGAGCGACGGAAGCTGGAAGCTGACCACCGCTGGACCAATTCGCGCCAACAACGAGTACGACGGCGAAGAGTACGACGCGCGCCGCGAAATGCCGGGATGGAGCCGCGCCGGGTTCGACGATTCGAAATGGGAGCAGGCTCAGGTGGTGGCGGCGCCCGCCGGCGCCGTCGTATCGCAGATGGCCGAGCCGCTGCGCGTCACCGAGACGCTGAAGCCGGTAAGCGTGAAGCGGCTGCGGCCGGGCGTTTACATCTTCGATTTAGGGCAGAACATGGTGGGTTGGTGCCGCCTGCATGTGGCAGGACCCAAGGGGACCACGGTTACGTTGCGCCATGCCGAGACGCTGAACCCGGACGGTTCGCTGTATGTCGCCAACCTGCGTTCGGCGCGCGCCACCGACAGTTACACGCTGAAGGGCGAAGGAGCGGAGGTATGGGAGCCGCGGTTCACGTATCACGGCTTTCGGTTCGTGGAGATGTCGGGATATCCGGGCGAGCCGACGGCGGCGGCGCTGGAGGGCCGGGTGGTCCACGACGACATGACCCGCGAAGGCGATTTCACCAGCTCCAACGAACTTCTGAACAAGATCCACCACAACATGTTCTGGGGCATCCGCGGCAACTACCGCAGCATCCCGACCGACTGTCCGCAGCGCGATGAGCGGCAGGGCTGGCTGGGCGACCGCTCGCAGGTGAGCCGCAGCGAATCGTACATGTTTGACGTGGCGGCGTTCTTCACAAAATGGACGCGGGACCTGGCGGATTCGCAGCGTCCGAGCGGCAGCATTCCGGACGTTTCGCCGAACTATTGGCCGTTATATAACGACGACCTCACCTGGCCCAGTACGTTCCTGTTCGTTCCGGGCATGCTCTACGACCAGTACGGCGACCGCCGCGTGCTGGAGCGGGCGTACCCGGAGATGAAGAAGTGGATGGCTTATATCCGCACTTACTCGCACGATAAGCTGATCTCGAAAGACATGTACGCCGACTGGTGCGTGCCGCCGGAAGATCCCAAGCTGATCCACTCGCAGGATCCGGCGCGAGTCACGGATAAGACCCTGATTGCGACATCTTACTATTACGAGTTACTCGAGTTACTGGCAAGATATGCGCACATACTGGACAAGCCGGCCGAAGCGGCGGATTTCGAGTCTTCGGCCGCGCAGGTGAAGGACGCGTTCCAGAAGCGCTTCTACAAGCCGTTCAGCGGCATGTATGACAACGGCACTCAGACTTCGAGCATCCTGCCGCTGTATTTCGGAATCGTGCCGAAGGACAATCGCGAGTCCGTGATGGCCACCCTGGTGCGGAACATCGAGCAGGTGAGCCACGGGCACGTGGGAACGGGGCTGGTGGGTGCGCAGTGGCTGATGCGGACCCTCTCCGACAACGGGCGCTCCGATATCGCCTATGAAATTGCCACGCAGAAGACGTACCCGGGTTGGGGCTACATGGTGGAGAAGGGCGCAACCACGATCTGGGAGCTGTGGAACGGCGACACGGCCGACCCGGCGATGAACTCGGGGAATCACGTGATGCAGATCGGCGACCTGGCGGTGTGGATGTACGAATACCTGGCGGGAATCCGCTCGGACCCGCAACAGCCGGGCTTCCGGCACATCCTGATCAAACCCTACCCGGCAGGCGATCTGACGTTTGTGAGAGCCTCGCACCGCTCGATGTACGGAACCATCGCGAGTTCCTGGAAGCGCGACCGGAGTGTATTCGCGCTGAATGTGACGATTCCCGCGAACACGACCGCGACGGTGTGGCTGCCCGCGAAGGACGCGGCCGGCGTGACCGAATCGGGCAAGCCCGCCGGCGCCGCGAAGGGAGTGAAGTTCCTGCGGGCGGAGGACGACCGCGCGGTGTTCGAAGTGCAATCGGGCACTTACAGCTTCCGCGCCGCCTTATAGCGATTGCCGCGCCTCCGTTCGAAGTGCGAGACTGGGGGCAATGAACGAACCAGCGCGTAATGCCCAGGAAAAGGCTCTGCACATCAACCTGGACGCGCAGAAATTCGGTACGTTCGCCGAAATCGGGGCGGGCCAGGAAGTCGTCCGTTGGTTTTTTCACGTTGGCAAAGCGTCCTCCACGGTCGCGAAATCCATTTCCGCCTATGGCAAGGAGATAAGCGACGGCCTGTACGGTTCAGCCACTCACTATGTGAGCCGCGAGCGGCTGGAGGCCATGCTGGATGCCGAATTCTTGCAGTTGACGGAACGGCTCGGCGCCGCCCGCGGAGAAAAGAGCGCGTTCTTTGTGTTTGCCGATACGATGTCGACGCGAGGCACTTCGCGCGCTTCCGAAGGCCACGGCTGGCTGGGCGTCCGCTTCCAGGACGCGCCGCGGTCGCAGCCGTCGGAAGTCATGATCCATATCGAGATGCTGGACAAGTTCACCACCCGGCGTCAGGAGGCCGTGGGGCTGGTGGGCGTGAACCTGATCTACGGCGCATTCACCGCGTCCCAGGATCCGGCGGCGCTGGTCAGCGGCCTGATGGACGGGGTGGACCGCCGCAGAATCGAAATCGACATGATCAAGTTTTCGGGTCCGCTGTTCAGGAGCGTGGACCATCGTCTGATGAGCCTGCAGTTGGTGGAGAACGGCTTCACGGACGCGGCCATGTTTACGGCAGCGGGCGAGGTCGTGCAGCCGTCCGAGATCCTGTATGACCGGCCGGTTCTCATCGAGCGTGGTAGCTTTCGTCCGGTCACGAACGTGACGCTGAACATGCTGGATGCGGCGGAGCGGCAACTCGAAAAGGACGCAAAACCGGTGGTCCTCATGGAGATGACGCTGAAAAACCTGATGTCGGAGGAAAAGATCGACCACCAGGATTTTATCGCCCGGGCGCAGACTCTGGGAGCGCTGGAAAAGACCGTGTTGATTTCGAACTACACGAGGTTCGACTGCGTGACCACCTACCTGCGGCAATATACCGGGAACGGGATCGGCATGGTTGCGGGGGTGCCGACGCTGCGCGCAATTTTCGACGAGCAGTACTACCAGGATCTCCAAGGTGGAATTCTGGAAGGCATGGGGCGGCTGTTTCAGGGAACAGTGAAGTTATTCGTCTACCCGACCATGTCCGCGGAAAGCGGAGAGCTGGAGACTGCCGGCGACATGGAACTGAATTCCAAGATGCGGAGCCTGTACGCCTACTTGTCCGAGCGAGGGGTGATCGAACCGATTCGGAAAGTCGACCCCGCCCAACTTCACTTGAGTCCGGGGGAGGTGCTGAAGATGATCCAGACGGGGGACCCGGAGTGGGTCAACTATGTGCCCGCCAAAGCGGCGGAGCTGATCGAGCGCCACAAACTCTTCGGTTTCCAGCCCGCCGGGGCTTGATTACCGCCTCTTTCGCAGCGACCTCGCGGGCTTCGGCGGGGGAAGCCTCTCCGCTACGAGGCGGATGGGTTTGACCTCCAGGCGGCTTTCGAGACTGCGGGCCAGGATGTCGAGCGCGGCTTCGGGCAGCGGCCGCGAGGCTTCGTATTGCAGGCGAACGGCAACGCCCTCGGGTGCGAAGCCGAGCTCGAATCCGCGCAAGGGCAATTCGTCCGGCCAAACTTCGTGGATGGCCGCTTCCAACCTCTTCACCACGTCCGACTGGATCTCCTCCAGGGTCTTTACGGCGGGCGGCGGCGGGATAGGCGCCTCCAGACCGGCGCGCAGAAGCGCCAGTTCGGCCTGGTCGGCCACCTGTCTTACCGAGATGTGCGCCTCCCGCCCGGTGCGCCGCAGAATGAGGCGTTCCGCGCCTGCCACGCGTGCGGAATCGATCTTACCGGTGACCGTCAGAAAAACGCGGATCGGCTCGACGCCGGTTCCGACATTCACCTGCTGAGCCACCACGTCGTTCGACGGGGCGACGAGGCCGATCGCGTCGTTGACGGCGGCGCGCGCCACGGCTTCGCGGCGTACCTGCACGAGGCCCTGCTTCAGCGGCGCAAACAGCAGCGCCAGAACGGCCAGGAGCATCAGCACGCGCCAGCGCAGCTTTCCGATGTCTCCGAACGAACGGGAAAAGCGCGTCTGGCGGATCATGCGAAAGAGCCTGTCCCTGGGGGCGCGTTCGAGCAGTAACAGGTCGATCTGCTTGCGCACGTCATGGGAATCCATCCGGACCGCCAGGAAGACGAAGAACGCGGTGGCCACGATAGCGGCAAGATTGGTGAGAAACAGCAGACCGGTACCGCTGATAATCTCCCATTGAAACCCGCTGCCGAACCCAAAACCGCAGGCGCAGAGCGGCGGCATCAATGCCACCGCGATGGCTACGCCCGGGAGGGCGCTGGAACTTCCTCCGGCGGCGCCGCGGAACACGAGCAGCGAACCGGCCAGCCCGGAAAGCAGGGCCACGCCCAGGTCGAGCAGATTCGGGCGGGTACGGCTGAGGATCTCGGCCGTCGGATTGTGCAGAGGAAGCAGCCAGACGACCAGCGCGGAGATCAGAATCGCCGCCGTGATGCTGGCCAGAAGGTTGAGAAACGACTTGATGCCCAGGTAAAGGTCGGCCGACGCGAGTGCCAGGCCGGCGCCGATGATCGGGCCGATCAACGGCGAAATCAACATCGCCCCGATCACCACCGCCGGGCTGTTCAGCACCAGGCCGAGAGTGGCAATTCCGGCGGAGAACGAGAGTTCCAGCCAATAGTTCAGGTTCGAAAGGTCGGCCGCCTCGAAGATCTGCATGTAGACCTGGGGTTTGGTGGCCTGGTCGATGTGCAGCATTCGTTCGAGCCGGGCCCGTAAAAAAACCGGCTGGGGCATCATGGCAGTGCCGATTCTAGCGCACTTAATGCGGGACGTTAAGATGTTAGGATGGCGCCTGCGGACCTTCCCCACATCCTGGCAGCGTGTGCGGCGGCCTTCCTGGCCGGCGCGGTCAACTCGGTGGCGGGCGGGGGCACGCTGATCTCGTTTCCCACGCTGGTGTGGCTGGGGTTGCCTTCGGTGACCGCGAATGCGACCAGCACTGTCGCGATCTGGCCCGGCTCGCTGGGGAGCATCTGGGGATTCCGCCGCGAACTCGGCCAGACCGACCCCAGGATGCGGACGCTCTGCATTTCGAGCATGGCCGGCGGGGGCGTCGGCGCGCTGTTGCTGCGATTGACGCCGGCCGCGCTGTTCGATCACCTGGTGCCGTTCCTGATTCTGTTCGCGACGCTCTTGTTCACGGTGCAGGGGCCGATCCAGCAATGGCTGAAACAGCGGACCGGACCGGCGCACCGCGTCTGGCTGCCCGGCGCGCTGGCGCTGCAACTCGCGGTGGCGATTTACGGCGGCTATTTCGGCGCGGGCGCCAGCATCATGATGCTTTCCGGCTTGAGCATTCTGGGCATGACGGACATCCTGCAGATGAACGCGCTCACCAGCCTGTATGCACTCTCGATGAACGGCGTGGCCGCGATCCTGTTCATCGCAACCGGCATGATCTACTGGCCGTACGTGCTGCCCATGGCGCTGGCGGCCGTCACGGGCGGCTACGGCGCGGCCGGGATTGCGCGGAAGATTGGACGCACGGCTGTCCGCCGGTTCGTGATCGTGGTCGGGTTCACCATCTCGGTCGTGATGTTCTTCAAGACGTTTTAAAAGTCCGCCCACTCCCTGACGGTCGCGGCTCTGTGAACGCTGCTAACACAGCCGCGACCGTCAGGGAGTGGGCCGAACGCCGGCGCGGGCCTGGATCAGTTCTCCGGGATCGGGTCGCCGCGATTGATGGTGTAAGGGTCGGCATAGGCGGGCTTGATGCGGTCGTTTGCCATGCCGGCCCAGACCATGAAAAACGCCCAGCGGGGCTCGTTTTTCAGAACCTCCGCGGATGGCGGAGCGCCGACTTCGCCAAGCGCGACGGGCTTGCCTTCGGCCAGGGCCATAAGCTCGTAATAAAAGCGGTCTTTCAACTGCCGGTAATTGTCGTAACTCACCACGTCAACGTATCTCTGGCCCGGGAAATAGTTGGCGAATTCGCCGGAAGGGGCCGGTCCGTTCTGGTTCCACACCCAGATGAGGTTGTTGAGGTGGTGGTGATAGACCAGGCGGGCGTATACTTCGCGGTAGAGTTGCTGGGTGCCGCCGGCGCCGGGACGGCCGCCCCACCAGAAGAAGTTGCCGTTGTTCTCGTGCATGGGCCGCCAGAGCACGGCGATGTGCGCATCCTGAAGCTGTTTGAGATATTCGGCGGCCGTGTCCATGTATTTTTCCCAGCGCTGGTGCAGGGGCGTGTCGGAGGTGATCAGTTCGGCCCACTGCTCGTCGGTGAGCCTGGCCTGCACGCTGCCGCGCCAACTGGCGCCGGGTTTGCCGGGCTCGTCTTCGGTTGGGCGGAGCATGTGCCAGCAGAGATAAACGATGGACCCGGCGGCGGCCTGCTTCTTAGCCTCGGCGATCATCAGATCGCGGTGCGTGATGGAGTCTTTGTCTTCGCCGTCGGTGAAGCCGAAATCCGAGCCCCAGATGGCGGGGTACTTGCCGGTGATCTGGTAGACCTTGTCGGTATCCTGGGAGCGCTGATTCGGAAAATTGTGCTGCCCGGAAAGGATGCCCTTGCCGGAGACTTCGCACAGTTTTTTCAGCAGCGCGCGGGCTTCGGGCGTGGCATCGGGATTGACGGGTTCGCAGTTATAGGGCGGCGGCTCCGGAGGGCGGGGCGGACGTTGAAATGCTTGCGGCGGCGCCTGGGGAAACGCGGGCGGCGGCGGGGCGGCCTGGGCGAATAGAGCCGGCGCGGCCGAAGCCAGCACCGCGGCGGCGGCAAACAAGGATTTCCGCATGGTCTTCGAGGACCAACGGTATCACATCGCGGAGGAATTCAGAACGTCGTCGAGCGCGGCCACGAACTCGGCGCGCGCGGTGTTCAGGTAGAAGTGGCCGCCGGGGAACAGGCGGATTGCGAAGGAGGACGTGGTCTGCTCTCCCCAGGCATTCAGGTGTTCGAGCGCGATACGGGGGTCGGACTCGCCGCTCCAGGCGCGAATCGGGAAGGGCAGCGGCGCGCCTTCGGAATAAATGTAATGACGGTAGAGTTTGGCGTCGGCCTCGAGCGCGGGCAGGACGGCGCGCAATGCGGCGGGGGTATCGAGCACTTCGGCGGGGATCCCTTCGAGAGTGCGGAGTTCGGCGAGAAACTGCTCTTCGCTTGGTTCGGGCGGCGGCACGTGGTTGCGGCGGTATTGGGGAGCGCGGGCGCACGAAGCGATCAGGATAGCGGGCAGCGGGAGGCCGCGGGCGCGGAGCAGACGAGCCAGTTCGAAGGCCACCACCGCTCCCAGGCTGTGCCCGAAAAAGGCAAAAGGCCCGGCGAGCCAGGGCTCGATGACGGAGGCGAGCGCTTCGACCAGCGGGGCCATGCTATCGTACGGAGCTTCGGCGAGGCGCGATTCGCGGCCGGGCAGGCGGATGGGGCAGGCGGACCATCGGTCGAGGTTCAGCCCCCGGAACCAGGCGGCGCCGCCCCCGGCGTGTGGGAAGCAGAAGAGACGCGGGGGCTGCGCGGTCTGGATGCCGGGCAACCAGGATGCGGCCGGGGTGTTCCGGCGCAGCCGCAGGGCGAGCAGACGGCGGCGGTCGGGCGAGAGGGAATCGAGAGCCGGCCCGCTCCCTGACGGTCGCGGCTCTGTGAGTTGCCCACGCACAGAGCCGCGACCGTCAGGGAGCAGGCCGGTGCGGCGCGGGGTTTCGCGGAGCAGGCGCTCGAAGGGGGCAACCGTCAGGTCCGCCAGGTAGTTCAGAGCGGCAGCGCGCGAGCAGGCGGAGACCTCGGAGTAATGGGCCGGGTCTTGCAAGAGGCGGGCCAGGGCCTCGCGCCACGGGCCGACATCCTGCGGGGGGACCTCGGCTACCGGAACCATCTGCTCATCGAGGGTCTCCCGGTACTTCGTGATGGGGTTGACGGGGAGCAGATAGGGCACGCCCATCTTGGCTTCGGGGATGCCGCCGACATCGGCGGCCATCACGGGCACTCCGCACAACATGGCTTCGACGATGATGCGGGAGCGCGCCTCGGCCCAGAGGCTCGGAACCAGGAGCACGCGCGTGCGCTTCATAAGAAGCTCGATATCGTCGACCGGGTCGAGAATCCGGACGTTCGGGCAGGCGCGCAGCGCGGCTCGGTCCTCTTCATTCGTTCCCCAGGTGGGGACGGCGGCGAACGCCGTATCCGGAAAACTCGCGGCCAGCGCCAGGAAGATCGAAATGCCCTTTACGGCGCAGGGGTTGGCGAGGGTAACGAATTCGTTGGCGGGGTTTCCCAGGGCCGGCCAGTCACGCGGCTCCATCAACGAGATGGGAACGTGCACGGCCTCGATCGCGGCGTACCGGCGGATGTAATCGGCCACATACCGGCTGACGCCGACCACGCGATCGGCGGCGCGGATGCGCGCGGTTTTGGCTTCGCTCGGAAAGGCGCAATCGGGGCCGAAGGGGACGGCGAGCGTGGCGCGCACCAGGTATACGACGCGCGCTTCGGAGCGCAGCGCGGTTTCGAGCAGAAGCTGCGCGGGGTCGTCGGTGGAGGCCAGGATGACGTCGGGGCGGAAGTCCTCGATCTGATTGGCGAAGCAGGCGCGCAGGCCGGCGTTGGTCACCACCCGGACATCCACGCCGTGGCGGCCGAACTCCACGACGCCCGCGGCTGTGGATCGCGGCTCGACTCCGCGCGCGGCCAGTTGCGCGAGATAAAGATGGTGCTCGGCCTCTCCGAAGACGCTGGTGCGCGCGACCGCGCGGCATTCGTGCCCGTGCGCAGCGAGAGCTTCGATGAGCAGCCGGTTGGATTTGTCGCCGCCGCCGTGGGCGGGGTAGTAGAGCGAATTCTGAGCCAGAAGGATGCGCATCAGTGCACCATTCTGCGCTGGTGCAGGCGCTGCAGGAGCAGCGCGCGTTTCTCGGGCGAGAGAGACTCGATGGTGCGCGGCGCCGTGGCGGGGGCGGAGGCGGCGAGCCCGGCGAGATAACGGCCCAGCGCGGCGGCATCGAGCGGCCGGACGAAGGCCTCGGCGGCGGCGCGCGAAGCGGCAGATTCACGCTGGTACGCGGCGCGGTCCGACGTCAGTTCGGAAATGGCGGCGATCCAGGGCGCCGCGTCATTTTCGGGAACCACCGGGCGGGGCATAGCGTGCTCGTCGTACACCGCCTGATAGCGTTCGATGGTGCGCACCGGAATCACGTAGCCGGTGCCGCGCTTGGCTTCGGTGAGCCCGCCGGCGTCGCTCGAGATCACGGGGATCGCCCGGAGCATGGCCTCCATGACGATCAGGCCGAAGCCTTCGTACCAGAGCGAAGGCATCAGCAGGATGCGGGTGCGCGCCAGCACGTCGTCGATATGGCGCGCGTTCGGAAGGAACCGGATATTGGGCCGGCTCGCGAGCGCCCGCCGGTCCTCCGCGGTGGTGCCCCATCCGGGCACTACGCCGAACTCGTGCGCGGGCAGTTCCCGGCTGATTTCGAGAAACAGGGAGAGGCCCTTGACCGCGCAGGGGTTGATCATGTTGATGAGGCCGCGGTCGAAACAGGCGTGATTCGGGAATGGGCCCTGGCCGTAAATCGGCGGATGGATGACGGCGGCGGCGCGGTGCAGTTCGCGCTCGATGTAGCCGGCCATGGTTTCGCTGACCGCGACGATGCCGGCGGATTGGGCGACCAGCGACGCGGCGGCGCGATCGGGGTTCCAACTGGCGGGCCCGAAGGGGAAGAACTGCGGAGTGTGGGCCAGGTAGACGACGCGGCCCGGCGCTCTGTGGTGCGCCTCGCGCAGCAGGCCGTGGCCGAGGTCTTCGGAAGAGACCAGCACCCAGTCGGGGCGGAACTCCTGGATCTGGCTGCGCAGGGTGTGGACCCGGCGCGCGGGTTCTTCCAAGGCGAAGACCAGGATGGATTCGTGGTATCGCAGTTCGGCGCCTTCTCCCGGTGCTCCGCAGACGATGCGGCACTCGTGGCCGGAGCGCGCCAGGTGGTCGAGCCAGATCAGGTTGCTGCGCGTGGCGCCGCCGCGCGGAGGAGCATAGGAGGCGTTGGCGGTGAGCAGGATGCGCATTGGTTACTCCGCGTCCTGCTCTTCGGCCAGCAGCGCGCGCACTTCTTCGTCGGAGAGTCCTTCGAGTTCCGCCAGCAGGTCCTGGTAATCGCCGCCGGCCTGCTCGATTTCCTTCAGCTCGATCGCCTTGGCAAGTTCGGCGATGGTGAATTCGCCGCTGTAGACTACCTCGAGCGAAAGCTCGATGCCGTGGATCTGGCGTACGCGGGAGAGCAGTTGCACGGCCAGCAGGGAGTGGCCGCCGAGTTCGAAGAAATTATCGTGAACACCCACTGCCGAAAGGTTCAGCAGGCTGGCCCACAATCCGGCCAGCTCGCGTTCGAGAGGAGTGCGCGGCGGGTCGGAGGCGGCTTTGGCGGGGGCGGGTTTTTGCGAAGCGGCGCGGATGTGGTCGAGAACCGATTCGGGCGTGCGGAGCTCAGTGGCAATCTTCACGTAGGGCGGGCGGGTGTAGGATATGGCGACTTGGCCCGCTCCCTCACGGTCGCGGCGGGGCGGCGGCGCAGCCGAAGGCTTGTATGCGACAGCGGCGGCGGCGGCGGCAGAAAAACGGAAAACGCCTCCCGGACCGGGCGCCGCCAGCGATTCCAGGAACAGGGCGGCGGGGCGGTTGCGCGGGCCTTCGACGAACGGGATCTCGACCGTCCCAAGGCCGCGGTCGAGGGCGATGCCGCCTAGGTGCGCCAGCATGCGGTGTTCGACGCCGCGGCCGAGCGCGCGGCAGCTCAGCAAGAACGTGTCGACCTCGAGGGCGTCGGCGGCACACCGGAAAACGATGACCCCGGAAAGCCCGTAGCTGCCGAAGCGGTCGCTCACGTAGACCCCCAGAACTTCGGCCTGGAGCGCCGGGAATTCGGCTTCGCCGCGGCGGACCAGCGTGGCATTCATCTGGTTGGTTCGCTGCGTCAGTTGGGCGATTCGGGGGATCTCGGAGAGTTCGGCGGGCGCGATCGTGATCTTCAGGTCGAGAGAGGCCAGAAATTCCGCTAAATTGCCGGCGGCGCGCTCGGCCCGGTTACGCTCGGCGCGCTGCGCGTAGAGTTCGGGACGGCGGCGGTCTTCCGCGGTGATGCGGGCGCGGTCGAAGGCCCATACGTGCGCCAGGAACGCGGGAATTCCGGAAGGTTCGGCGGGCAGCGGCAGCGCCAGAAGTTCGGGTGTGCCGGCCTGGGCTTCGTCGCATTCCTTGGGGTTGTCGTCCACCAGGATGAAGCTGTCGAGACCGAGATCCAGCTCTTCGGCCAGTTCGGCAAGGCTGGCGGCCTTGGATTGCCAGTTGATGCGATGCGCCGCAAAATCTTCCAGGCGCAGCGGCATTTCCGGATGCGCGTGGAAAGTCTCGAAGACGTCATCCTGGTTGTTCTTGCTGCACAGCGCGAGCAGCATGCCCGCCCGCCGGCGTTCGGTCATGAACTCCTGGAGCGCGCGCCGCGGCGGATCGAGGATGACGCCGCGCGGGCCATCCTCGCCGCAGATGCCGGACCACAGCGTATCGTCGCAATCGAGGGCAACCACTTTGTAAGGCGGTGCGGCGATGGCGTGAAGCTTGCGCGCGAGCGCGGTCGCCATGGCGATGAAGTAGAGCGGCGTGTAGGGCAAGTGGCCCAATTCGTTGGCGTGCGGGTCGTGAATTTCCTCGACCGGGTAGAGCGCCTGCACTTCGGCCGGGGTGAGGGTGTAGACGGCCGGCAGATCGGCCAGCGACGCCGCCAGATCGCACTCGAGCGCCGCCAGGGATGCCGCGTGCTCCGGAGTGGAAGGACAAATGGCTACGACCAGGGGCTGGCCGGAGTACGAACGCGCGGTATCGCTGAAGCGCTTCGCCTGCGCCGCGACCCCCGCCTGCAGCCAGTCTTCCAGGCGCACCAGCGCGATGTTGAAGCCCGAGCGGTTGCGGGCGAAAAGGCCGGCGGGATCGAGCAACTGCTGAAAGATCTGGTTGTAGCCGGCAAACCGGATGTCGTAATCGAGACCGAGGAGCCTCATCCAGAACGCGAGTCCGGGCTGGAGGGCTTCAGCGGTAAAGGTGGCGGTAATGGCGATCGCTCGATCGTCGACGGGCATTCGTTTCCATTATGAAGTTTGGCCTGAGGCCTTCTCAACTGATCGATCGTACTGGAGAACTACCAGGATAGCGAAGATGCGGTAGCAGGAGGAGTGCGAGTCTCCGGAGTCTACCGGGAATCTGGCGGCGCACTTCGTGGCGCACGAGGGGAGCCACTCGAAGGGCGCGCTAGTGGGAGCCGGCTTTCATGCGCTCGAGGATCTGGTCGTTGGTCAGGTCTTCGACGGCCGTGGCTGCCCACCAGAAGTTGCCGCAGGGGTCTTCGAAACCACCGCTGCGGTCGCCGTAATCGTGATTTTGCGGCTCGGCAAGCGACCTGGCGCCGGCTGCGAGCGCGGAGCGGTAGGTGGTATCCGCATCGTCCACGTAAATGTACAGCGTCGCGGGGCGGGGCTGCCATTGCCCCTGCGCCTGACCGATCATCAGCATGGAATCGCCGATGCGGGCTTCGGCGTGCCAGAGCGTGCCATCGGGGCGGTGGCTCAGGAAGGTCTGTTCGGCGCCAAAGACGCGGGTGAGGAAGTCAATCTGTTTTCGGGCGTCGGCCACCGTCAGGTAGGGAGTGACCGTGGAAAATCCTTTGCGAAGCTTGGGCTGAGTGCTCATGCCATGATCTTGCCAGAAGGCGGGCGCCGAAGGTAGCGGAACTTCCCGGGCGTGAGACAGCGGCGTCCCGGAAGCGGACACTTGGAAATTGTAAGTGATTGAGCTGCGGTGATTTCCTTTTGGCACGGCGGTTGCATCGGGCATGCCCATGGATCTTCGCTTCGCGCTTCGCTCGCTATGGAAGAACCCCGGCTTCGCAGTTCTGGCGGTGCTGGTGATGGCGCTGGGAATCGGCGCCAACACGGCTGTGTTCAGCGTGGTGAATTCGGTCCTGCTGAAGCCGTTGGATTTTCATCAGCCGGACCGGATCGTGCGGCTCTCGTCGCTCTGGAAGAAGAGCGGCAGCCGGGGCACCGTGTCGGCGCCGGATTATCACGACTGGCACGACCAGAGCACGGCTTTTTCGGCCATGGCCTATTACATGAATGGCGAGACCGTGGTGACGGCGGGCTCGGCGGCCGAATATGCGCAGGTGGCGGAGGTGGGGCCGGAGTTTGCGGCGGTATTCGACGAGTATCCGTCGGTGGGCCGTTTCTTTACCCAGGCTGAGGAGAAATACGGCAGCGGCGGAGCGGCGGTGATCGGGTATGCGTTCTGGCAGAGCCATTTCGGCGGGAATCCCGGTATTCTCGGACAGAAGTTGCGGGTTGAGGACCGTTCGCTGACGATCGTAGGGGTGATGCCGCCGCGGTTCTCTTTCCCGGAGAAGGCCGAGGTCTGGCTGCCGATGACGGCGCTCGAAGAGGACACGATGTCGCGGTCGGCGCACAATTACCGGGTGGTGGGCCGGCTCAAACAGGGGGTTACGCTGGAGCAGGCGCAGGCGCAGATGACGGCGGTCGCGGCCCGGCTGGAACAGCAGTATCCGCCGAGCAACTCCGGCAAGAGCGCGTCGGTGATGCCACTGGGCGAAGATGAAGTGGGCAGCGTGCGGCCCACGCTGTTTCTGATGCTGGGGGCGGTGGCGCTGGTGTTGCTGATCTCCTGCGCGAACGTATCCAACCTGCTGCTGGCCAAGGCCACGGCGCGGACGCGCGAGATCGCGATTCGCTCAGCCGTGGGGGCCAGTCGCGGCCGGATCGTGCGGCAGTTGACGACCGAAAGCCTGGTGCTGGCACTGGCCGCCGGAGCGCTCGGGCTGCTGCTGGCCGTGTGGGGATCAGGCGCGCTCGTGGCGTTGGCCCCAAGCGATATCCCGCGCATCGACGAGGTACGGGTCGATGGGTGGGTCCTGGCTTTCACCCTCGCCGTTTCGGTAGGGGCAAGCCTGCTGTTCGGGCTGGCCCCGGCGCTGCATGCCTCGCGGGTGGACCTGAACGAATCGTTGAAGCTCGGCGGCTCCAGAACGACCGCCGGCGGGGCGGCGGGACGGATGCGCGGCGCGCTGGTGATAGGCGAAATTGCGCTCTCGGTGGTGCTGCTGGCGGGCGCCGGACTGCTGATCAAGAGCTTTGTGGCCTTGCACAAGGTGGCCCTGGGCTTCCGGCCGGAGAATGTGCTGGTGATGGAGACGAGCGTCCCTTCGTCGAGCGACGAATCGGCGCGGCGGGCAGTGCGCTTCTACAAGGATCTGCTGGCTCAGGCATCGACCGTGCCGGGGGTGATCGCCGCCGGGGCGACGGCTGCGCCTCCGGGCCAGATCATGTCGTGGGGCGCCTACTTCATCGACCGGCTTCCCTCGCGGGAGGAGCGATTGGTTGCGGCCCCGCAGGCGGTGTTCTCGGTGGTCACTCCGGGCGCTTTCCAGGCGCTCGGCATTCCTTTGCGCCGGGGGCGGGATTTCAGCGGGCGCGACTCCGAGGATGCGCCGGAGACCGCCGTGATTAACGACGCGCTGGCGCGAGCGGCTTTCGGCGGAACGGATCCCATCGGCCGCTCGATCGTCTGCGGGCTGGATATGGCATCGATCAAGCCCATGCGGATTGTGGGGGTGGTCGGGGATGTGCGGCAGGGCGGCCCGGCGGCGCCCGCAAAGCCCGAGATCTACATGCCGTTTGAACAGCACGCCGGAAGGTCCACGGCTTTGAACCTGGTCATGCGGACGACTTCGACGCCGCTGGCGTTGGCCGATACGCTGCGGCGCAAGGCCCACGCAATCTCGTCCGATGTGCCGGTCAAGTTCACGACTATGGAGGCGGAACTGGGAGAGAATGTAGCGGCTCCGCGGTTCCGCACGCTCCTGCTCGGGATCTTTGCCGGGCTGGCGGTTTTGCTGGCGATGGCTGGAGTCTACGGCGTGATGGCCTATACCGTGGGGCAGCGGACGGGCGAGATCGGGCTGCGCATCGCGCTGGGCGCGGACCCGAAGCACGTGATGACGCTGGTGCTGGGGCAGGGTCTGAAACTGGCGGGCCTGGGGCTCGCGATCGGCTTGCTGGCCGCAGCGGCGGCTTCGAAGCTGCTGACGAAACTTCTCTTCGACGTGAAGACCACGGATCCGACGACGTATGCGGCGGTGGCGGTGCTGCTAGGGGCGGTGGCGCTGGCGGCGTGCTACCTGCCGGCCCGGCGGGCGATGAAGGTGGACCCGCTGGTGGCGCTGCGACAGGAGTAGCCAAGCCGATACAATTAGTACTGAATGCGTAAGTTTCTCCTCCTCTTAGTGGCGGCTCCGGCGCTGTTTGCGCAGAAGCAGCCGATTACCCTAGAGACTCTGAACCAGGCGGGGCGCGGCGGCGGTGGGCGCGGCGTCGCTGTCCTCTGGGCGCCGGACGGCAAGACATTCGTCACCCGGCGCGAGGGCAGTTTGTCCCTCTACGATCCCGCCACCAGGACCTCGAAGGAGCTGGTTTCGACCGCGGAGATCGACGCGGCAGCGGTGAAGGCTCCGGCCGAAGAGGAGCCGATGGACTGGCAAAACCGGCGGTCGAGGCTGGGCGGCATGGAGTGGTCGGACGACGGGAAAGCGCTGCTCTACACCTCGGGCGGCGACGTCTTCGTGATCCACACCGATACGGGCAAATGGGACCAGGTGACCAAGACCCCCGAACCGGAGATCGACGCCAAGCTTTCGCCGGATGGCCGTATGGTGGCGTTCCGCCGCGGGTGGGACCTGTATGCGGTTGATGTCGCAACGAAGAAGGAGACGCGGCTGACCCGGGGCGGCGCCGCCACGCTGCGCAACGGCGGCACCGATTGGGTGTATCCGGAAGAACTCTACCTGGGGACGGCGTTCTGGTGGTCGCCCGATTCGAAGTCGGTTGCATATCTGCAGTTCGATATGAGCCGCGAGCCGTTGTTCCCGCATGCCGACCTGCTTCCCGTGCGGGCACTGTACGAGCCCGAGCGTTATCCGCAGGCGGGCGAGAACAACGCGACCATCCACCTGGGTGTAGTTTCGGCGTCGGGCGGGGCGACCCGCTGGCTCGAGATCGGCAATACGCGCGACAGCTACCTGGCGGCGCGGGCCGGCTGGATGCCCGATTCGCGCAGCGTGTACGTGCTGCGCACGAACCGCGTGCAGAACCATGACGAGTTGTTTTCGATCGACGTGGAAACCGGCGCGGCCACGACCATCTTCAAAGAGTCCGACCCGTACTGGATCAACCTTTCGGGCGACGTGCAGTTTCTGAAAGACGGCAAGCACTTCCTCTGGACCAGCGAGCGCGACGGTTTCCGCCACATCTACCTGTACTCGAACGACGGCCGGCAGGTGAAGCAGTTGACCAGGGGACCGTGGGAGGTGACCGCGATCGATGGCGTAGAGGGCAACCGGCTGTGGTACACGTCCGATGAAGGGTCGTCGCTCGAGCGCCACCTGTTCAGCATCGACCTGAATGGCGGGGAGAAGCGCAGGCTGACCCCGGAAGCCGGGACGCACACGATCTCGATGGGGCCGACCGCGGCATACTATCTGGATACCTGGTCGAGCCTGACTTCGCCTCCGCAGACCGTACTGCATTCGGGCGACGGCAAGGAACTCGGTGTTTACCGGCCCGCCGACCACAGGCAGGCCGATCAGTACGATATCCTGCCGACGGAAATCGTGCAGTTTCCGGGCGCGGACGGGACCAAACTCTACGGGCGGCTGATCAAGCCCGCGGGTTTCGAGCAGGGCAGGAAGTACCCGGTGATCGTGACCGTATATGGCGGGCCGGGCGTGGGTTTGCCGATCCACAATTCGTGGCAGGGGATCAGTATCGACCAGGTGCTGGCGCATCAGGGCTACGTGATCTGGCAGTGTGAAAACCGCGGAGGCATGGGGCGCGGGCACGCCTTCGAGACCCCGATTTATCACAAGCTCGGCGTGGACGAACTGGCGGACCAGGTGGCCGGTGTGCGGTACCTGATCTCGCTCGGATTCGCGGACCCGGCGCGCATCGGCATCCACGGCTGGAGCTATGGCGGCTTCATGACCACCAACGCCATGCTGAATGCGCCGGACGTGTTCCGCGCGGGCTTCGCGGGCGCGCCGGTGACCAATTGGATCAACTACGACACCATCTACACGGAGCGTTACATGGGGCTGCCGAGCGAGAACGCGGAAGGCTACCGCGACACGGCGCTCCCTCCCAAGGCGAAGAACCTGAAGGGCAAGTTGATGGTGGTGCACAACATCGAAGACGACAACGTGCTCTTCCAGAACTCCCTGCAACTGATCAACGCCTTGCAACTGGCGGGGAAGCAGTTCGAGTTCATGCTGTACCCGCAGAAGACGCATGGCGTGAGCGGGCCGGCGGCGCGGCAGATGAACGAGATGATGGTGGAGTTCTTCGACCGCAACCTGAAGTAGCGGTTCACTCGTAGCGTAAGGCTTCCATCGGATCGATGCCGGCCGCCCGACGCGCGGGCAGGTACGCCGCGAGTGAGGCGACGACGATCATCGCCGCTGCACCGAAGAAGATGGGAGCGACGCTATCCGGCTTAAGGTCTCGGATCCAACCGGCGGCGAAGCGCCGGCCCCAGAGCGCCAGGAGCGCGCCCGCCGCGAGCCCGGCGCAGACCAGCGCCAGCGCCTCGAACAGCACCATCCGGGTCACCGAGGTTTGGGTCGCGCCGAGCGCCATGCGGATTCCGATTTCGTTGCGCCGGCGGGCCACGGTGTAGGCGAGCAGCCCGTAGAGGCCAATGGCGGCGAGCAGGGCTCCGAGCGCGCCGAATACTCCGGCGAGCGTAGCGATGAGCCGCTCCGGGACGATGGTGGCATCCACTTGCGCGGAGAGCGTGGTCATGCGCGCCACTGGAATCGTTTTCAGCGACTCGCGCACCGCGCGGCGGACATCGGAAGCCGCGGCTTCCGGGTCGATGCGGGTGCGAATCAGAAAATTGTTTGCGCCGATCCGCCCATCGTGGAACGCCGGCAGGTAAATGGCGCGCCGCACGGCCTCGCGGATCTCGGAGTAGTTCGCGTCTCCCGCCACGCCAACGATTTCATAAGTTCTGGGTTCCGGGGCGCCGGTGACATGGTCGAGAGTGACGTGCTGCCCGATGGGGTCGCGACCCGAGAAATAGTAGCGGGCCAGGGTCTGGCTGATGACCGCCACGTTGGCTCGCGCCGCGTCTTCGAAGCGGAATTCCCGCCCGGCCAGGAGGGGCGTTCCCAGAGTCTCGAAATACCCCGGCGCAATGTAGCTGATCGAGATCCAGCGGCGATCCTCGGGTCTTTCCTGGTAGCCTTCGAAAGTGCCAAACCCGCTGGCGCCCGCACCCGAAAGCGGCGTCGGCGTGCCGATGGTGGCGGAGCGGACGCCCGGAATCGACCGCAGGCGGTCGAGCAGTTCCTGGTAGGCGAGAGCCAGTTGCCGGCCGTCGTAGCCGCTGTTGGCCGGGTTCAGAGAGACCAGGAGAACGTGGTCCCGGCGGAAGCCCAGGTCGACGTGCTCGAGATCGGAAAGATGGCCGATGAACAGGCCGGCGGCGCTCAACAACACCACCGACAGGGCCACCTGCGCCACGATCAGGCTCTTTCCGAAGAACCGCCGGAACCTGGTTTCTCCCGCACGTCCGGTTTCCCGCAGCGCGGATGCCGCGACCGGGGCGAACGCGTTCCAGGCGGGCGCCAGCCCGAAGAGCAGCCCGGTAGCCAGCGCAATGCCGGCGGTGAAGAGCAGCACGTGTGGATCCGGCGAAAGGGGAATATCGAGAGGCTGCGGCAAGCCGATGATGGGGCGTCCGGAGGTGAGAACGCGCAACAGCGCGCCGGCGCCGAAGTACGCCAGGAAAACGCCCGGGAGGCTGCCGGCCGAGGAGAGCAGCAGGGATTCGGTCAGTACCTGGCGCACCAGTCGAAAGCGGCCGGCCCCCAGGGCGACGCGCACCGCCATCTCGCGCCGGCGCGCGGCGCCGCGGGCCAGTAAGAGGCTGGCCAGGTTGGTACATGCGATGAGCAGGAGCAGGGCGACGACCGTCATCAGGATGAATAGCGGCTTTGCGAAGAGGTCGCGAAGGCGCGAGAGACCCGCGCCCGCCGGCTCTACTTCGATTTTGAGCTGATGTACCAGCGGGTCGTTGCTCCGGCCGGCTCTTTCCGCGATGGTGTACCGGTAGAGCACCGGCATCTCCGCGCGCGCCTGCTGGATGGAGACGCCCGGTTTCAAGCGCGCCAGCAGCGTCAGCCCCGCGCGCGATGACGGCGGACGAGGCACCCACACGTCGGTCCTGGCACCCATTTGTAAGCCGAGGAAGGCGCGCGGCGCGACTCCGACGATGGTCAGCGGCGTATCCTGGACGACGATCTGCCTGCCGAGAATCGAAGCATCCTGATTGAACCTGTTTTTCCACCAGGCCCAGCTCACTACGGCCACCTGCGAACCGGCATCGTCCCGCGGACCGATGAGCCGGCCGATGGCGGGCTTCAACCCGAGTACCGGGAAGAAGTTTCCGATCACATAGGTGACATTGGCAGTCTCGTCGAGACCGGCGCCGCGGACAGACCTGCGCGCCGGTCCCGAAGCGGCAATGATCGCCGAGAAAACATGGTTGTGGTCGCGATAGTGTTCAAAGCTCGCCCAGGTGAAGTAGCCGTTGCCGCGGGGTTCGCCTGGATACTTTTGCAGGAACTCCACCAATTGCCCCGGGTCGCGCACCGGAAGAGTGCGGAGCATCAGGCGATCGATCAGACTGAAGATCGCGGTATTGGCGCCGATTCCGAGAGCCAGCGACAGAACCGCGACCGTGGTAAACCCCGGAGTCCGCCGCATCATGCGCAGCGCATAGCGGACATCCATCCGGAGGCTGTCCAGTGAAGTCCGGATCCGCAAAATCGCGACCTCCTTCCGCCCTGCCTGATTGTATTAATGCATTAGTACACTAGTCAAGTGCAATTTTGGGCGGCTCCCTCGCACTATGGCTCGACACAGCGATAAGATGGATGCCGGCACTCGAGGCTTGCGGGCAGGCTGCATCAGGATCCGGAGGCGTACCTTGATCCAGACGCTGATCAAGAACTGGTGGTTACTGGCGCTATGTGGCGCCTTCGACGCGATACTTTCGTTCCTGTACTTAGTCATGCAGGGTCCGGACGGGACGCTGACCTTCCGTACTTACGCCGTGCAGGGCACGGTTGGATTGATCGGCAAGCTCACCCTGGCGGCAGGTGTTTGCACAATCGCAGCCGGCATCTGGAGGTCCCGAAGGGGCCGGTGCTGGCTTCTCGTGCTGAATGGTCTCGCCCTGAGCGTGCTCGGGTTGATTTTGAACGGCATGTTCGGTTTCCGGATCAGCCTTCGCACCATCGCGCTCCTGATCGCCGTGACGGCTATGAGCACAGGCATTCTCGAATTGGTAACGGCACGAACCCTGGGGCGCCAGCGCCGTATAGCGGACGAGTGGTTTTTTGGCGTGGCCGGCGCGGTTTCGCTTGGTTTTGCTCTAGCGTTTTCCGCTTTGGGATTTCACTGGATCAGGCTGGAACGAGGATCGCACCTGGACTTTATCGGGCTTGGCTCATTCTTCGGTTTCAGTGCGATCTGCATGTTGTGGCTGGCCCTGTGCCTCGGCAGCCGGGATGATTCAGAAGTGCGCGCAATCCGGTAACCGACGGGCCAGCATGCGGCGGCGATCGCAAAGGTTCGCCGGCTCATGCGGGTGCTCCTGTGCACAGGCCCGGGCCATCGAGGCCGGCGGTGTCCATATATCCGTTTCGGACGTCGAAGATGCCGGGAAAGCGCTTTTCCCAGCCCCGGCTGGCGGTGGGCACGTACTCGCGCGCGTTGGCTTCCACGGTTCCCGCGCCGGGGATGTGGGCGGCGATCCCGACGGATTCAACCAGCGCGGCGCCGGGGCAGGTGAGATCCTGCACGCAGCGGAACATCTTGTACTTCTGCGCGGCGGCGCCCAGCAGCAGGGTCTGCGACTGCCCTTTGCAGGCCTTGAGCGCTACGCCCGTGTAGCCCATTTCGCGCGCCAGCAGCAGCATGTCGAGCCCGGTGAGCGATTCGTCGATCACCACGGGCCGCAGTTTGGCGGCTTCGAACATGGTGTTGGCGCGGTCGGCCGCAAGGTCGCGGGCGGTGGGCTGCTCGATGTATTGCACCAGGTCGAACGCGGTGGCCGATTTCGATTTCAGCCGGTGCTCGAAGTCGAGCAGGTACCGCACGTTCGGGCAGCGCTCGTTGAAGTCGAGCGAGTAGATCCACTCGTGCGCGCCGCGTTTGGCCTGCGCGGCGGATGCGACCGCGTGAATGCCGGCTACGCGGTCCACATCCCAGGCGAGGTCGTTGCCGTTCAGCTTGATCTTGATGGCGGTGACGCCGCTGTAAGGGATCCAGTCTTCGAGCGTCTCCGGCAGGCCGTCGTGGATGGGCTTCGTCACTTGGGCGGCGGTGAGCGGGTCGGACGCTCCCACCGAGTGGTACATGTGGACGCGCGGCACACACTTCGGCAGGATGTACGGGTCGAGGAATTCGCCGCGGAACTCGGCGCGGCCCAGGTAATGTTCCAGGTCGTGGCGCACGAAGTCCCGGCCGCAGGCGGTGAAGGCGTTGCGGTTGTGCAGGCGGCCGAAAGCGTCGTGAATGGCTGCATCCACCGGGCTCGCCGTGACCAGCGTGCAGAGCTTGGGGATGGGGCGGGGAAGGCGCAGTTCGCGCGAGGTTTCGGCGGCGGCTTTGAGGTACTCGGGTTCGAGCGCGAAGTTCACATCGAGCGGGTGCGCGTACGCGGTGAAGCCGCGGGTGATCCCGGCGATCTTCTCGGCCAGCGTCTTCATGGCGCCGAGCGTGGTGTCGTAGGGGATGCCGGGGGCGGGGAACGACCACACGTTGCCCATCGGCATGGCGGCCAGGCCTTCGGCCGATCTGCCGTTCTTGAGCGACAGGCGGCAGCGGACATTCAACATGGTGACCCGGTCGACTTCCTTGCCGCCGAATTTGTAAGGTGCGCGGTAGCGGAAATCCTCGAAGCCGATGCGCAGGTCTTCGATGCGCGCGTCGGTGGCCGCCGGGACGAAGAGAAATGCGGGCATGGCGAGGAATTGGCGGCGGGGAAGCAGCGGGACGGGGCCAAGCCTCATAGCGACGCCTGAGCCAGGTATCTGCGCAATTCTGCCAGATCCCGCTTCATGGCGGCCAGAACTTCGCCCTGCGGAATGGTGAGTTGGCGCTTGCCGTTCTCGGCGCCACCCAGCGGATATTCGAAATGAACTTGTAGCGGGCCGGAGAAACCAGCCGCGGCCACCATCTGGAAGAACTGCGGAAAATGCACCATCCCCGTGCCCAGCGGCACGAAGGCCGGATCCCAGAGCCCGCGGCGGTTCTTCTCCCAAATGAAATCTTTCACCGCGATGCCCCGCAAATGCGCGCCGCTGATGTGAAAGCTATTGATCCAGCCGCCCAGGCCGCCTTCGATGGTGGCGTGAGAGACGTCGTAGTTGATCCCTACGCGCGCGGGGTCGATGCCGCTCATGATCTCGTGCAGATCCCAGATGGAGGCGCCCACCAATCCGACACCCGAATGGGTGTGATACATGGCGCAGGCCTGGTAGCGCTGGTTGAGGGCGGCCAGCCGGGTGAGACGCGGTTTGAAGGCGTCCAATTGCTTCGGGTAGGGCTGATCGTTCGCGTACTTGAACGCGCCGAAGCGATAGTGGCGAATGCCCAGTTCCGCGGCGGCCCGGACGACGTCTTCGGCGAACGGCGAATCGGCGTCGGCGATCTCGGTCGAGATCATGGGGACTTCGAGGCCATGCCGCCGGATGGTGGCGACCAGGCCCGGGAGTTCCTGGCGAACTCGTTCCGGCTCGACGTGGCCGCCTTTGCGGACGGTGAGGTCCAGTCCGTCGAAGCCGAGATTCGCGGCCGCGGCGGCCAATTCGTCGCCCTGGAGAAACTGCAGGTGCTTGGAAAAGATCGCGACCTTCAGCTTCTCTTTGGATTCGGCCGGCCGCCGCGCGAACAGCGCAGCGCCGCCGGCAAGGAGGGTCCTACGGGAAATCTCCATGACTACCCCGATATACCATACTTCTGAGGAGGCAGATCGTCATGAATCGCAGGAGCTTCTTTGTCTCGGGCGCGGGAACCCTGGCCGCGTGGGCCGCCCCACCGTCGGACCGTATTGTGCTCGGCGTGATCGGCAGCGGAGGCCGGGGCACGCTGGTGATGACCGTGTTCCAGAAAGATCCATCGGTCGAGGTGGGCGCCATTTGCGATGTCTACGAGCCGAACCTCGAGAAAGCGCTCTCCACGGCGGCGAAAGCCGGGGCTCATCCCAAAGCGTACCGGAATTACCGGGAACTGCTCGCCGACAAGAATGTGCAGGCCGTGCTGATCGCCACTCCGGAACACTGGCACTACCGCATGGTGCTGGATGCGCTGGCGGCGGGCAAGGACGTTTACGTAGAGAAGCCGCTCTGCCACACGCCCGAAGAGGGGATCAAGCTGGTGGAAGCGGAAAAGCACACCAGGAGCATCATTCAGGTCGGCATGCAGCGGCGCAGCTACGATCTCTACCAGGAGGGCCGCGGCATCGTCCAGGCGGGCACGCTGGGGACCGTGCGGATGGTGCGTTCCTGGTGGCTCAACAACTACCTGGGCGGCGCGCCGGCCACCCGGCTCGACGGCAAGCTCGATTGGGACCAGTGGCAGGGACCCGCGCCGCGGC
Source organism: Bryobacterales bacterium (assembly GCA_963794265.1). GTDB lineage: Bacteria > Acidobacteriota > Terriglobia > Bryobacterales > Bryobacteraceae > CAWCDJ01. The sequence continues at coordinate 1,408,801 of CAWCDJ010000001.1, read as the reverse complement.
ATCCGTTCGATGCGAACCGTTTCCGCCAGTGGCGCTTCTATTCCGATTACGCGGGCGGCATTCTGGCCGACCAGGGCGCGCACGTCTTCGACGGCATTCACATGTTGATGGGCGCGGGATTTCCGGTGGCCGTGAACGCGTCCGCGGGCAAGCCGCACAAAGCGGGTGTGGACCAGCCCGAGTCGGTGGTGGCCATCGCCGAGTACCCCGAAGACTTCATCGGCGTCTTTTCCATCAACTACGCAGCCATGCAGTACAGGACCCGCAACGACCAGCTCAACCAGTTAGACGGGGACTGCGCCCGCATGGATATCGGCCGCGAAGACCTGCGGGTCTTCCTGAAGGGCGCGGAGGAGGAGCCTGCAATCGTCAAGAAGTCTCCGAAGGGGTTTGGCTACGCCACCGACCTGCACGTCCAGAACTTTCTCGAATGCGTGCGGACCAGGAAGACGCCCACGGCTCCGATGAAGCTGGCCTTTCAAGCCGCGCTAGTGGTGCAGATGGCCAACCTTTCGCTGCGGCAGGGACGCCGTCTGCGATGGAACGCCGCCGCGGGCAGGGTGGAGGGCTGAGCCCGCGGCGCTATTCCGTCGGCGCGTAGTATCCCAGGCGCCATGCCAGCGCCATGACCGCCAGAACTATTCTATGATTACAACATCGCTAAGCCGTTCAGTACGACGGATGTGAACAATCACACGACGCGTTATACCGACGATGACTTTCTTGACCGGGCGGCCCTGGGATTGTCACCACCTACGGCGTCCTGGCCGGAATCTGCGACTATCTACGTCAGCGGGACCCAGGCTTGTGCCGACGGCAGTACGGGCGACATCTGCTATGCTCCCCAGGGCGCCATCGCCAATTTAACGCTGCATAATGGGGTAAGGGAAAGCTGGGGGTTCAACACGCTCCAGCAACCAAACTCCCTGGCGGTTACCAATGCGGGCGGTACTCCCTTGATGACGTTGGGATGGAACTACAATCCGGGGACGGACAACGGGAACGTGGCGCAGCAGACCATCCAGCGTTCGAGCGGGCTGAGCAGCGCGGGCACGGTTCTGACCCAGAATTTCAGCTACGTTGATCCCGCCAATCGCCTGAGTTTGGCCAATGAGGTGGGCGGTTGGCAACAAACCTATCACTACGATGCGTTCGGGAATCGAGCGGTGGACCCGGGTTCGTACATTCCGAGTCCGGGATTCACGCCGCAGAGTCTGAGCGAATTCAATACGAAGAACCAGTGGGTAGGGGCTGCGAGCTACGATAACGCCGGCAATCAGCAGACGTTGACCGGCCAGTCCAGCCCGTATCTTGCGATCGCCGGAAATTTCCAGTACGACGGCGAGAACCGGCTGATCGCGGCCAACCTGAACGCGGGCACGGTGAATTACGTATACGACGGCGAAGGCCGGCGGGTGGAGAAGATCGTGGGGAGCGGTCCCACGGCGGGCACGACTACGTATGTGTATGACGCAACGGGAAATTTGGCGGCGGAATACACGACGGCCGCGAATCCGGCGACGGGGACGGAATACCTGAGCGCCGATCATTTGGGAAGCACGCGGCTGGTGACGAACGCATCAGGTAATCCGCTAAGCTGCACCGACTACCTGCCGTTCGGGGAGGAGATCCCGCCGGGCATTAACGGACGAACGGGCTGCTACACGCTGGAAGCATATCCCGGGCCTGCGGACGTGACCGATCACAAGTTCACCGGCAAAGAACGGGATGCCGAGACGGGCCTCGATTACTTCGGCGCGCGGTACTTCTCGGGTGCGCAGGGGCGGTTCACCAGCCCGGATCCGTTGGGAGCGAATCTCTTACGAGTTCTGAATCCACAGCGTTGGAACATGTACGCGTATGCCGTCAACAACCCCCTTTCGTATGTCGATCCAGATGGGCGGGACGCCATTGCCGTCAACTTCGGCAATATGGCCGTTGGCATGGGGCATTGGGCGATCATTTCCGTCAATCGCGATGGCAGCGCAACGTTCTCGGAGTTCGGCCCTCGCGGCGGAGCGAAACCGGCGTATCCGGGCCAGTACACTTCATACGGCCTCGCCACCAAAATCACTGCACCGACGCCCGAGATCCTCGCGGCAGTCCAGGGGGAGCTTGCTCAACACGAGGGACAGCCGCAGGGGTCTATATCTCTCGCTTACTACAAAACCTCGGATGCCGAAACGGCGAGCCTGAACGCATACATCCAAGCTGCGATCCAAGCGCAGTCCAAGGACCAAGCTCCGTTTTACTTCGTGGGCCTCAATGACTGTCGCGACTACTGTCTCGCCGGCCTACATGCCGCGGGAATCGAGACGTCGCACTACGCGAATCTGAATTTGGCGCCGAACTTCCTGTTCCAGTTCCTCGAATCGACAGCCAACGCCACGTATCCATCCCAGCCTAAGAAGAAGAAAGAAAAGGTGGATACGAAGATCTGCTATGCTGGCCAACCTGGCTGCCCAGTAGAGCAGGAGCAGCAAAAATGACGAGCCGAATGCTTGGACTCGGGCTGGCGGTTCTGCTGGCCCTTGCTGCGTGCTCCTGCAATCTCAGCGATCAGCCCGTTTTTCTCAAGTATCGGCGTCCGGCGAACGTGCCGTCTGGTGCGACTCTGGTGGATCAACCGAAAGGCGGGCTTTGGGAGCGTTGCGTCTTCGACGCCGGAACCCACACAGACAGGTGCCAAATCTACAACTGGCGTGGCGGATTGTTGTACGACGAGGCGTTCTTAGCGTATGACGGTGGTGGTGCAGTGGCGCAAGCCGACCTGAAGATCCCAGGCTATTCCGCGCTGTCCGGCCCGGATAGGGTCTGCCTCGCGAATGGCAGGATCTTGATCCCAGAATCCCGGTATGAGGAGGTCAAGAGGCATCTGGACTGGGCAACGGGAAAACGGAATCAGCCGTGACGGCCTACACTGAGTTCACCGGCAAAGAACGGGATGCAGAGACGGGCCTCGATTACTTCGGAGCCCGGTACTTCTCGGGGGCGCAGGGCAGGTTCACGAGTGCGGATCCAGTTGGCATCATGAAGCAGAAGATGCTCGATCCGCAGCAGTGGAACATGTATGCGTACGCCAGGAATAATCCTCTGGCCGTAATTGATCCTGATGGCGCTGCGAACTTTGCGGTCTTCGATAACTTCTCGCGGGCAGATCTGGTTTCCAATACGCGCGGTGCCCGTCCAAACTGGACAGCAATCAAGGCCACGGCAGAGGCCAATGGTCACACCGTAACTCTTTATAGTGGTCCCTCCGCAACTGTCCAGAATTACGAGACTGCGATATCCACTCCTGGCATGAACGTCATCGACGTCGGACACTCGGTCGAGACGAATGGGTTTACGACGGCCGTCGGCGTGGATCTGGCGGCAGGAGGAGTAGGCAACGGTTTCATGGGCAATGGCCAAGCACTGACGCCGGCGGGAGATGTGCAGGCCGATTCGGTCAACATCTTTGCGTGCAACAGTAGTACGCTGAGTGGCCAGTATTCCGGTGCGCAAACTTTTACTGGCGTGCAGAGCGGAGCTAATGGGACCAACGCAATCACTTTGGAGGCCGCCGGCGCAGCGTTTCTCACGACGGCTACGTCCCAGCCCGCAGCAAAACCCGTAGATCTAGCTGGCGCAGCTGCCGCTGCACAAACCGCGATCAGTACAAGCAAGGTCCTCACACCTCAGGTCGGGGGTGGTCGACCCATCAACATAAACACAGGCGATCGCGTTGTTCAGCTTAAGAAGCCGGAGGATCAGCGGTGAACCGATTTGCGATACTCTTGGCTGCCGCACTCTGTACCACTGCTTCGGCTCCGCTTGTCGCGCAGGATTCTAGGTGTTTTACGAGTATGATTGCACCCGGTGGCTGGAGCATACCGCAGCACGGGAAGATGCTGAAGTCGGGGCGGTTTACGCGCCCGAATGTCCCAGAAGGCATTACATTCACCGACTTCGCCCTGAATCCACAAAAGCAGATCGGCCTGCCACGGCACTACATCGAAGCTGGCGCTCTGGTTCTGCTGAACCTGTGGTTTCGGGCGGACGGACTCACGCGGTTGGATGTTAAGGGTAAACCATTTGCCTACCTGATGTATGCACGCGGTGTGGGCACCGGCGACTCAGCGGAAATGTGGTGGCTTGACCGCGATGGAAACGGAACCTTCACGGAGCTGCAATGGAATCCCGACTTTGGGCATCTGCCTGATTGGGTCGCTAAGCTCTTAACGGCAAATAAGTGAACACTTCCGGCAAAGAACGCGATGCCGAAACGGGCCTCGATTACTTTGAGAGCCGCTACTACTCGGCAGCTCAGGGGCGCTTCACATCGCCCGACGAATTTAAGGGCGGATTCCTAGACGCCTTCACTGGGCAACCGGCATTCCAACCTGGCCCTCTGCCATATGCCGACCTAACCGACCCGCAGACGCTGAACAAGTACGCGTATGTTCGGAACAATCCGTTGCGGTACACCGACCCAAATGGGCATTGCGCCGAAGATCTTTGCATTGTCGAAGGTGCCGCGATTGGGACCGGAGCGTTATACGCTGGCTCAGCGATTGCCGGTGCGGTCGGTCTTACGGGTGTCGCGGTAACACTCCATAACGGTGGGGACTCGATCATCTCCGGAGCCAAGTCTCTCGTCAATTCGATTGGCGGGCTGATCTTCAGCAGCTCCAAGCCAGGTACCCTTGGTAAGCCCGATCACCAGGAGACAGTAAAGGAGGAGGGTGAAAGGGTTAATGGCCAAACGGAAGTTCCCATACCGACACCCGGAGGGGCGAAGGAAGGCCGTAGAGCTGATGCGGTCGGAACAAACCCGCAAACCGGCGCTCCTGAAATCGTTCAGGTCTATCGGCCGACGCCCGCCGGCAACATTCCAAAGCGAGAGAAGACTGCGGCTGCTGACATCGAAAACGCAACGGGTGTTAAACCAACGATGGTTCCGGTTCGTCCCTTGAAGCCGCCACAGCCGCCGAAACCGAATCCGGAGAATCAATAGCCATGGGGAAGCAAACTCAGCTACATATGCTCCCTGAGGACATGGAAATGTTCTTGGAGTTCGTGCGAAAACGCGATCCCGTGGTGATCACGATCAAGTCTTCCGACTCGCCAGAGGTGACGCCAGTTTCGGACCCTTCTATCGAGTCTGAGGTGATGACGCTCTGGAATAAGACCCTGCTCGGTTCCTTGGAGCGAAAGCTGATCCACCGTCCGGGCGGGAGTGACTATTATCGGATTGATGATTCTCTCCCAACACTTGAGCTTTCGCCATCGCGGCTCATCGAATGGAGAGGGAAGCCCGCTCTGCTACAGGGGCGCGTTTACGGGTTTTTTGATAAGCCGGCTTCGGGTTACGAAGCGTGGTACAAAGTCATAGCCCAATGGATTCGCCAGAACTTCGCGAAGAGCCCGCTGAAACTTCTTGGCGGGTTCGTCGGTCCTGCGGCACTCAGGTGGTTTCAAGGCGGCGGCATTCTCCTGCCGATGATAGAGCCGCCTCCGACACCCGAATGGTTATCCGTCGTCGAGAATCAGCACGCGATCGGGTCTTCAACGCCGAGTTAGCGGCACTATCTTCGGTTCCCATATGGGAACCACAGGAGCATCAGCCTTATGGCGCGGGGCGAGCGGAGCGGCGCTGTCGCGCCGCTGGCCGCTCGCCGGCCAAAGTCATTGCCGCCAGCAGCCGCAGCCCCACGGGGGTTGGCCACGGCTGGCGCACAGGGCGCGAAGGGCGCGTTTTCAGGCCGGAGGTGGTAGCCAACTGGCGGCGGCCAGGTCGGCCGCCTCGACGCGGGCGTTCGGCATTGCGGCCAGAGCCTGAAACAGCGATTCTCCCGGGACCGGCATCCAGCGGTCGAGGAGTTCCTGGGCGCGGGCACGGTGGACGGTGCCGGTGGCGCGGAGTTCCATGGCCAGCATCTTTACCGCCAGCCAGTGCCGCTCCAGAACCTCTTCGGTCCTGATCCACAACGTGCGCAGGTATTTCAGCCACCCGACAGGACCGACGGCAAGTTGGGCGTAGGCGGTGGCCTTCCGCAAATCCGGCAGCAGCTTGTCGAAATCCTCGAAGTTGGGGCAGTCGGGCGAGCTGTCGGGCAGCGTCGCGGGGGAATGCTCGGCGATGCCGCGGTAGCTGTGGTCGGTCTTTTCGATGGCGGCGCCGTTCTGGAGATGGCCGACGGCAACGGCGACGACGGTGTGGGCGGCTTCGTGGATGGCGATCAGCTCGTGCCAATCCATCTGGCGTTTCCAGCCGTGGGAGTCGGGGCGGCGGGCCCGCGCCACCGCGCAGTTGCCCGCCAGCGTGATCATGATCCAGGGCACGACGGGGACAATCTCGGACAATCTCGGGGACAATCTCGGGGACGGACGGGACGTTATCGGCCGTTGCGCGATGATTCCGGAAAAGCGGCGAGCTTGCCCGCGGATGCGTTCACGGCCAGCGGAAATTCGGCGCCCATCAACATGTGGATCCCGTCGCCTTTCAAGCCGCGCTGGTGGTGCAGATGGCCAACCTTTCGCTGCGGCAGGGACGCCGTCTGCGATGGAACGCCGCCGCGGGCAGGGTGGAGGGTTGAGCCCGCGGCGCTATTCCGTCGGCGCGTAGTATCCCAGGCGCCATGCCAGCGCGAGGACCGCCAGAACTATCTATGATTACAACATCGCTAAGCCGTTCAGTACGACGGATGTGAACAATCGGCTGACATCGATCAGCCACCCTGACGGGGGCTCGACGCCGTTTAATTACACCGACACGGTTGCCGCGTTCGCGGTGACCACGGTTCTGGCGCAGACCTCGGGCATTCCGATCACTACCACACTCCATTACGATGTCGGAGAGTGGCGGCCCTGGGATCGTCACCACCTACAGCGTCCTGGCGGGATCTGCGACTATCTACGTCAGCGGGACCCAGGCTTGTGCCGACGGCAGTACGGGCAACATCTGCTATGCTCCCCAGGGCGCCATCGCCAATTTAACACTGCATAATGGGGTAAGGGAAAGCTGGGGGTTCAACACGCTCCAGCAACCAAACTCCCTGGCGGTTACCAATGCGGGCGGTACTCCCTTGATGACGTTGGGATGGAACTACAATCCGGGGACGGACAACGGGAACGTGGCGCAGCAGACCATCCAGCGTTCGAGCGGGCTGAGCAGCGCGGGCACGGTTCTGACCCAGAATTTCAGCTACGTTGATCCCGCCAATCGCCTGAGTTTGGCCAAAGAGGTGGGCGGTTGGCAACAAACCTATCACTACGATGCGTTCGGGAATCGAGCGGTGGACCCGGGTTCGTACATTCCGAGTCCGGGATTCACGCCGCAGAGTCTGAGCGAATTCAATACGAAGAACCAGTGGGTAGAGGCTGCGAGCTACGATAAGGCCGGCAATCAGCAGGCGTTGACCGGCCAGTCCAGCCCGTATCTTGCGATCGCCGGAAATTTCCAGTACGACGGCGAGAACCGGCTGATCGCGGCCAACCTGAACGCGGGCACGGTGAATTACGTATACGACGGCGAAGGCCGGCGGGTGGAGAAGATCGTGGGGAGCGGTCCCACGGCGGGCACGACTACCTATGTGTATGACGCAACGGGAAATTTGGCGGCGGAATACACGACGGCCGCGAATCCGGCGACGGGGACGGAATACCTGAGCGCCGATCATTTGGGAAGCACGCGGCTGGTGACGAACGCATCCGGCAATCCGCTAAGCTGCACCGACTACCTGCCGTTCGGGGAGGAGATCCCGCCGGGCATTAACGGACGAACGGGCTGCTACACGCTGGAAGCATATCCCGGGCCTGCGGACGTGACCGATCACAAGTTCACCGGCAAAGAACGAGATTCCGAAACGGGCCTCGATTACTTCGGGGCCCGGTACTTCTCCTCAGCGCAGGGTAGGTTTACGACGCCGGATGAGTTCAAGGGCGGCATCGTAGATCCATTCACGGGCCAGGACATCGAAACGAACACGGCGCTGCCGTACGCCGACATCACCGATCCACAGACACTCAACAAATACGCCTATGTTAGGAACAACCCGCTGCGTTATGTTGACCCGACCGGACACGCGCCTTCGGACTTGGTGTACGACGGACAGACCCACACTCTCACGCTGTACAGCGATTCCGGAGACGAAATAGGCTCATGGCACGCAAACAACAATGTCGATAGCCGGGCGAGTCTGGGGAAATTGCCGGACGGTGTTTATCCCGTTCTGGACCAGAACTCTCCGCACATGCACGGTAAGGCGGTCGATGCGCATGATTCGAACCTTCAGGACTCCAAGAATGGCGAGTATGGCCCGGGCGGCATTTTCCGCGTCGAGAATTTTGTCGGACCTGATGGCAAGACGCATACCGGGGTCGGAGTTCACGCCGGCCGGGAGGACAAGCCTGACGCCAGGGGCCGAACTGGTGCGGACCATGCAACACAAGGATGCATTCGGACGTGCGATGCCGCGGTCAAGACCATCACGGACACGGCCAAGAAGGATCCGCTGAATACGGTGACGGTCCAGAACAACCGGAAGCCAACACCGCCTCCTGCCGCGCCACCTAAGAAGAAGGAGGATCCGCGATGAGGCGTATCGAGGTGGTTGTCTGCCTTACGTTCGGCCTGGTTACGATGCAACAGGCCGTCAGAGCGGATCATCTTCCGGCTTCGGAGATAGCGCGTGGTAGGCCCGAGCACATCCTGGCTGGGATCAACGTTTACGATGGAAAGATCGAAACAGTGGTTAAGAACCTCGGCAAGCCACTGAAATACACGGACACGGCGTCTGATGATGGGCCGGTCGGGAGCGGCGAGCGTACGTACGAATGGATTCGTGATGGAGTGCGGCTCCGGGTCGGCACGGAGTACTACACAGACCGTACGACGAAAAGGGTTGTCGAGAGCGCGCCAATGATCGTCGACATCTGGGGAACCGCTCCGGACCAGGGTATTGGCACGACGGGAAGTGGCTTGGCTTTAGGTGAAGACGTCAGGACGGCAGCAAGACACTACGGCGTCCGATTTCATCGTGATAAAGCCGGCATTACGATTCAGTGGAAAGATGAGACCACGCTGATCGTGGACTTCGACCCACACGGGATTATCAACCACATGCAGTTGATGGCAGCCGTGGAATGATCTGGCAGGTGTGCGTGCAAGGTCGGTTCGCGGAAATCGGCCTCGATTACTTCGGGGCAAGGTACTTCTCAGGGGCGCAGGGCAGATTTACAAGTCCGGATGAACTGCTTGTTGGTGTTGAATTCGAGAACCCGCAGAGTTGGAACCGCTATGCGTATGTCCTAAACAACCCGCTGAAGTACATAGACCCAACAGGGCATGAACCGTGTGAAAACGGCATCAATCCCCAGAACGGGAACATATGTACTGTAGTTGTCGCGCCGAAGGACAAACCCAAGCCTGCGCCAAAAATCAGCCCACTTGACATACCTGGGCAGTGGTTCGCTGGCTTCGTAGATCTATTTCTGAACAACAAGCCAAGCGGAGCGGCTCGAATGGCGTACGCCTACACGGCGCAGCTTGCGCCCGGCCCAGTACTGGGTGTATTCGGCGAAGCTGCTTCAAGCAGCGCGACCCTGGCCAAGTACATGAATATTCTGCGTCAGGCGGCCCGGCTCCAAGGGAATTTCGGCCTCGGTGAAGCAACAGCAGAAGAAGCGTTGGAAGTAGGGCAAGCTTGGGTTGGGGACGGGGCGACGCTGGCAAGCGATGGCAAGACCCTGATTAGTGCTGACAAATTGCGCCAGTTCCGGCCGCCCTCGTTCAAACCGAATTTGGGCAAGGTGCAGGCGAACTTCGAATCGCGGCCGGCGCCTTCTGGATCGTGGATAAACAACGGCCACTTGGACATAAAGTGATATGACCGCAGAACTTAAGCGTCTTCACAGCCCTGATGTCTATGACCTGAAGGGCTTCGTTCCTGAAATCGGCGACAACTTTGGTTTCCTCCTTCAGGCGATGATCGGCCCAAGAGGAATGGAAGGCGAAGAATCGTTCGACATGCAGGTGTGCACGCCACGGTGGCTCAGCGAACACCACGACCGTTCTGACATTTTGATTGGGCGGCACCACCTGATCGTCTTCGAGTACGATTACGATCGACTCGTGGACCTGATTGCTAAGCTGTGCGGCGAGTGCTCCGGGGAAACCTGGCAGGAGATCGCCCTGCGGCTTGGCCGGATCGGGAAGTGGGAGTTCGAGGATTACCGGCCCACGTTTCAATCTGACTCGCAATGAGCTTTGTGGAGTCCGCGCCCAACCCCGAAGTAGTTGGCCTCGATTACTTCGGGGCGAGGTACTTCAGTGCCGCACAGGGCAGGTTCACCAGCCCAGATCCGGCAAATGCCGGCGTGAGCCTGACTGATCCCGAGAGTTGGAACGCATATGCCTATGTCCGGAACTCACCCCTGCGGTTCGTCGATCCACACGGGTTAAGTCCCACATGCATTCTGGACGGTCTTGAGACCGATTGCGGGTTAGCGAGGGGACTGGCGTCGTCTGGAGCCGCCACGGGATGCCCTGGGAACGTTTGTGAAGGATGGGGAAGCAATGGAAGAGGACAGATCGCATATCTTCGCTATTCGGCTGACGCGGCAGGAAACGGAAGCTACAATCCGATCACCACAGCGGAACCGGATCCGGCCTTGCCAGCAAACCAAATTTACCGGGCGTTTCTCCTTGCCGCACGATTCGGATCGAATGCCATAGACCCGAATGCACCTGTGGCTGTCACCGTACGCTACGTCGGCAGTACATACAATGTTCAGATACCGAACGATCTCACGAACATTGATTTAACTTCAAGCGAGGGGTTCAAGGATCCGCTGCGTTTCGTCCACAACGGGCTTGACTCTTACTACATGGGAGCAGCGAACCTCGCAACCGTGGATCCAGGCCACGTCGTGGCAGATCCCGGTGGTATCGAAGCGCATTACGATAGCTTTGGCCCATATAACCCCCTCCACGAGGCCTTCGAGTGGTTGCCAGCTCTGGTCTTCAATACGCGAGCTCAGGCAGATGCCCCGACCTCCTCGACAAGAACCCAGTGGCTGTGCTCAATAAATGGAGGGTGTCACCAATGAGCCTACTCCGCGGGGTCATGTTGGTACTGGCAGTGGTGGTAAGTACCGGTTGCTATGCTGGCGTCAAAACGCGCGATCGCCTTGCCCCCCAAGACCGATCATCCCCGGACACAGCAGAGACGGCTACGCCTCGACCTGAGAGCGATACCATTTGGGTCCGTCTCATCAATTCCAATGATGGGAAGCCCATGAGAGGGTTGCCGATCATAGTTTATCTTGGGCGTGACATGGACAAGCATATAGGGCAGGAGTCGACCGACGAGAGAGGGGTGGCTATTTTTCATCTCCCGGTACCCGTGGCGGATTGGATCACACCCGCGGACATTTCTCAGTCCATATGGCATTGTTCTCCGTACCGGAAAAGCACATTTGCTACATCAGAAGTTCTGTATCACGGAGTCATCGCTATGAACACCTGTGACACGAAAGGCAAACTGAAGGGTCGAGTCACTGCACATCCTGGGGAGGTTATTCTTTTTGCAAGGCCACTTCGCTTCTGGGAACACTAATGTTCCGGGAACCGAAGATCGGGAAAACCGGGGGAAAACCGGGGGGAAAACCGGGGGGAAAACCGGGGGGAAAACCGGGAGGGAGAACCGGAGGGGAGAACCGGGGACAGACGGGACGATCGCCGTTCCGGGGGCTGGCGGGGGAGAAGCGGGCGTCCCCTGTCAGCGGTGCTCGAAGGCCAACAAGCCCTGCCTCGGGTCGGGGTCCTGCCTGGCCGGCCTCCCGCCGCGCTCGGGCGCGAGGCGCCGCTGCAGCATCCGCTCCAGGCCGCGTACGAATTCCGGCGTGCCCATGGGACGGCCGGTATGCGTGCTGCGACGGATTTCCTCAACCTCTTCCCCGCTGACGCCGGTTCTGATGTAGTCTCTCCAAGCGGCAGGGCTCCACGCTTGCCGCCAGAGGCTCAGGTCCACCAGGGTGTCGCCAACGGCGCCGCCGCAATGGACTGCCGCGCTCGACCAGGCGTATTGCTCGGGCAGCGGTACCAGCCCCGCCCGTACCGGGTTTCGTTCCACATAGCGCAGAGCGGCCCAGAAATGCGGCTCGTCGAGCGGGCAGGAGTAGTAGCGGCCCTGCCAGACGTGGCCCGACGAGCCCGCACGGGCGTTACAATAAGCCGCGTACCGGCCATGGGTGTTCTTGAGGGCCAGCGACAGGGACTCGGGCCGGTGCGGGATGGCGATCAGGTGGACGTGGTTGGACAACAGGCAATAGCCGGCGACGGTGAGGCGGTGGAGGAGGCAGGATTCGGCGAGGAGCCGGAGGTAGACGAGGCGGTCCTGGTCGGAATCGAAGATGAAGCGTCGAGCGTTGCCGCGCTGGGTCACGTGGTGAGGCGTATCGAGAGCGATGACGCGGGCGAGGCGTGCCATTGAACAATCGTGCGATGGAGAGCGGAAAAATCTCGGAAAACGGCCCGTCTGTCCCCCGATACCCCCCCGATACCCCCCCGATACCCCCCCGATACCCCCGTCCCCCGATACCCCCTGTCCCCCGATACCCCCGATCAAGGAGACATCCACTGCACGAGTCGGTGTGGACAAATCGACCGGTGAGTACGTTATGTTCCGAGAAACAGGCTCCGGCAACAACACCTACCACGGCTACGCGACGAAGAACTTCAATGAACTGCCGAACGAGGCCAAGGCTGCTCTGATCAAGGCAGGAAAAGTGAGCCAGTCTGGAGCGATCAAATAGATGTCAGATCTCAAGTATGAGCCGGTAGCCGAACAGCCACGGGATGCGATTGAACGTGATCTTTCCAGCGGGGATCCCGAAAGGATCTCGGCAGCTCTCTATAGCGCGACGTACCATGATCCAGACTGGCGGTGGGTGCAGGACGAGTGCCTTAAGTTTTTGAAGCATGCTGAAGTACGCGTGCGTTGGACGGCCGCAACCTGCCTCGGAGACTTAGCCATGTTTCACAAGATGCTGGACCTGCCTCGGGTCTTGCCCGAGTTGATTGAGGCTGCCAAGGACGAGAGCATACGAGATCCAGCCGAAACCAGCATCAGCTTCATCAAACAAGCGGTGAAGCCTCAATAGCCGCGTTCCCAAATGGGAGCCCCAGCGGTATCACCAATATGGTGCCGAACCGGAAAACCGGGGACAGACGGAACGATCGCCGTTCCGGGGGTTGGCGGGGGAGAAGCGGGCGTCCCCTGTCAGCGGTGCTCGAAGGCCAACAAGCCCTGCCTCGGGTCGGGGTCCTGCCTGGCCGGCCTCCCGCCGCGCTCGGGCGCGAGGCGCCGCTGCAGCATCCGCTCCAGGCCGCGTACGAATTCCGGCGTGCCCATGGGACGGCCGGTATGCGTGCTGCGACGGATTTCCTCAACCTCTTCCCCGCTGACGCCGGTTCTGATGTAGTCTCTCCGAGCGGCAGGGCTCCACGCTTGCCGCCAGAGGCTCAGGTCCACCAGGGTGTCGCCAACGGCGGCGCCGCAATGGACTGCCGCGCTCGACCAGGCGTATTGCTCGGGCAGCGGTACCAGCCCCGCCCGAACCGGGTTTCGTTCCACATAGCGCAGAGCGGCCCAGAAATGCGGCTCGTCGAGCGGGCAGGAGTAGTAGCGGCCCTGCCAGACGTGGCCCGACGAGCCCGCACGGGCGTTACAATAAGCCGCGTACCGCCCATGGGTGTTCTTGAGGGCCAGCGACAGGGACTCGGGCCGGTGCGGGATGGCGATCAGGTGGACGTGGTTGGACAACAGGCAATAGCCGGCGACGGTGAGGCGGTGGAGGAGGCAGGATTCGGCGAGGAGCCGGAGGTAGACGAGGCGGTCCTGGTCGGAATCGAAGATGAAGCGTCGAGCGTTGCCGCGCTGGGTCACGTGGTGAGGCGTATCGAGAGCGATGACGCGGGCGAGGCGTGCCATTGAACAATCGTGCGATGGAGAGCGGAAAAATCTCGGAAAACGGCCCGTCTTTCCACCGATACCCCCGTCCCCCGATACCCCCCCGATACCCGTCCCCCGATACCCGGAAGCGCGCTCCTCTCAAATGCGAGCAGGGCACAACGGCTGTAGCTGCTGCTGTCAGCTCGCGGCACAAGCCGAAGGATGGCCATGGGACCCTTCCGGCGCACCGGGCGGCGGGTAGACGGATGGCACGCTGTTGCCAGCGGCAGCTTCCAAAAACAGGTTGATAGGTTGATACCGCGCGGCCGGGTGGCGCCTCCTTGATGGTAACGTGTGTGTTACCATTATGGTCGGTGAAGGAAATCGAGATCCGGGAGTTCCTGGACACCTCGGGCCGGTCGCTGTTTGCGCGCTGGTTCGAGGGCTTGAATGCGGCAGCGGCGGCGCGCGTGACCGTGGTGCTGACTCGGCTGGGTCAGGGGAACTTCTCGAATGTCGAAGGCGTGGGCAGCGGCGTGTACGAACTCAAGATCGAGTTCGGGCCGGGCTACCGCGTCTACTTCGGCAAGGACGGTGAGCGGATCGTGATCCTGCTGGGTGGGAGCGCGAAGAAGCGGCAGAACGCCGCGATTGCGGCTGCGGTGGCGGCGTGGGCCGAGTACAAGCGCCGCAAGGGCGGCAGGGAGTAGGGCAAATGGCATTGACAAGGGCATTCCGGCAAACGGTTTACCAGCGGGCGCAGCGGGACGGGGCGTTCCGCAAGGCGCTGCTGACAGAAGCGTTGAACGCTTATCTCGATGGGGATGAAGCGACGGGGAAAACGGTGTTGCGCGACGTCATCAATGCGACGGTGGGCTTCGAGCCGTTGGCCGCGGAACTGGGGAAGCCGGCCAAGAGCCTGCACCGCATGCTGGGCCCCGGCGGCAACCCGAGCACGGCCAACTTCTTCGCCATCCTCCGGGTGCTGCAGAAGAGAGCCGGCGTGAAGTTGACCGTGAAGGCAGCGTAGGATCAGCGTGCGCCGGGCTGGCGCGAGTGCTGTTCCAGGTAGGCGCGGTAAAGGTGCGGGTTCTCGGCCATGGCCCGGACGTACGCCTGCGAGAAGGTGATGTTCTTGGCGGCGGCGATCTGCTTGGCCATGGCGTTCAACTGCCCATCAACATGTGGATCCCGTCGCCTTTCAGGCCGCGCTGGTGGTGCAGATGGCCAACCTTTCGCTGCGGCAGGGACGCCGCCTGCGATGGAACGCCGCCGCGGGCAGGGTGGAGGGTTGAGCCCGCGGCGCTATTCCGTCGGCGCGTAGTATCCCAGGCGCCATGCTGCGTGCATCCTGGGAAACCCTTTTGGTCTGGTCAGCTTGACCTGGACCTTGCGATATCTTCCGTCCCTCTCCTCATTGCTCGACGCGTAACCGAGCACGTACTCGCTGCGCAGCCAGGATCCGATGGTCGTGGCGACCTTGGGAAGTTGTTTCAGCTTGCCCACCTGAAAGAGCCGCCCGCCGGTCTGGGTCGCAATATCGTTGAGCAACGCCGAACCGGTGAGCTTGGGGTTCGGGAAGTTTTGCACGAAGCCGCTCGAATCGCTGATGCCGATGGCATAGATCAGCACGTCGGATTCCCGCACCAGTTCGCGAAATCTGCTTTCCGCAATGTGGCTGGCGTTATCTTCTCCGTCGGAAATGATGATGAGCGCCTTGCGGGTGTGGCGCGCGCTCTTCAGCTCGTCGATGCCCAGAAGCACGGCATCCAGCAGCGCGGTCGAGCCCCCTGTCTCCATGGATTCCACGCTTTGGCGGACTCGCTCGCGGTCCGTCGTGAGAGGGACGGTGAGCGCGGCGCGGGTGCTGAAGCGCACCAGGAAGAACTCGTCCGCCGGGTTGGCGTTATCGAGCAGTTCGTTGACGGCGGCGCGCGCCTGATAGAGCCTGGGCTGCATGCTGTCGCTGGCGTCGAAGATCAGGCCCACGGAGACTGGAGCGTCCTCGGTATCGAACTGTGTGATGGTTTGCGGTACCTTGTCCTCGAATAAGGTGAACTGCTCTTTCTGAAGTCCGGTGACGATCCGCCCTTTGCCGTCGGTCACGGTCACCGGGATCAGCACCAGGTCGGAATGGACCAGGATATTGGTAACCGGCCGCGCGATTTCGCGCGACGCCGAGCCGGTGCCGGGGGCGGTTCCCTGCGCTGGCACTTGCCCCGCGGCGGATAACGACAAACCCACAAAGAGTAGAGTGCGCAAAACGTCGTTGCCAATCCTCTCCACTTCTCACCCCTGTGGAGGCTCGATGCCGGCCGTCTGCGGAAAAGCGCAGATTCTGGGCCGCGGCGGGGTTTCACGGGGCGCGCCGGGCGGCGTTTGCGAATCTTCGAACAGCGCTCGGGTATCATGGAGTTTTCATGACGTCTCTCGCGGCACTGCTCCGCCGGAATCGCAATTACCGCTATACGTGGATGGGGCAGGTGGTCAGCGAGACGGGCGATTACTTCAATAACATCGCCGTGTTCGCGCTGGTGATGGAGAAGTCCGGGTCGGGGCTGGTGGTTTCCGGCGTGATGCTTTCGCGCGCCATACCGGCGGTGCTGGCGGGCCCCATCGCCGGGGTGGTGCTGGACCGCCTGGACCGCCGGAAGGTCATGATCGCGAGCGACCTGATCCGCGCGGTTGTGGCGCTGGCTTTCGTGCTCACGATCCACCAGCCGCGGCCGTGGCTGCTCTACGTGCTGAGTGCGTTGCTGATGTTCGCGTCGCCGTTTTTCACCAGCGGCCGCTCGGCCATCCTGCCGACCATCGCGAACTCCGAGGAACTGCACACCGCGAATTCGCTGACCCAAACTACCCAGTGGGCTACCTTGACGGCGGGTACGCTGCTGGCCGGGTTCAGCGCGGCGAAGTTCGGATACGAGTGGGCCTTCATCATCAACTCGCTCTCGTTCGTGTTCTCCGCCGCGGCGATCTGGCGGCTTTCGGCGCCGGGCGGGTTCCGCGCCGCCAGGCGTGTGGGCGCCGCGGTGCGGCCGTGGCACGAGTACCGCGAAGGGCTGGCATATATGCGGTCCGTGCCGCTGATGATGGGGATCGCCATGATTTCGGTGGGATGGGCCATGGGCGGCGGCGCCGCGCAGATTCTCTTCGCGCTGTTCGGGGAGCAGGTGTTTCACCGTGGAGCCGCGGGCATCGGCTCCATCTGGGGCTTTGCCGGAATCGGACTGTTGATGGGCGGGGCGATGGGGCATATCGCCGGCAAGCACGTCGGGTTCGCCGGGTACAAGCGGACGGTCACGCTATCGTACCTTCTGCACGGCGTTGCTTACATGCTGTTCAGCCAACTGGAATCGTACAGCGCCGCGCTGGTGGCGATGCTGTTCTCGCGCGTGGGGATGGCGATCACTTCGGTGCTGAACAACTCGCAGTTGCTGCGCCACACGCCGGACCAGTATCGCGGGCGTGTGTTCGCCAGCCTGGATTCGCTGCGCTGGTCCATGATGATCGTATCGATGGCAGCCGCCGGGATCGCCTCGCAATACGTCAGCCCGCGCACCATCGGGCTGGTAGCGGGCGCTTTCGGTACCCTGACGGCGGTGGCGTGGGGTTGGGCCGACTGGCGCGGCTACCTGACCGAGCCACAGCCACCACTCTCAGCCCCTGCCCTCCAGGCGGTTCATCAGTCGCTCCCGGGTTCGGGTCAAAGTAGCGCCGGCTCTCCGCAATGACACGAGATAGACCGCGATACCGAACGGCGCCGCGGGAACCGATACCCACCAATACCGCAGCACAGCGTCCGGTGCGGCGTAGGCCCTGAGTACCTGGCCGCCAATCGCCGCCGGCCACAGAACAGCCTGAAGCGACACCGCCGCAGCGACCGAGACGTTGAACCCGACCAGGGCGTCGTAGCTTGCCGCCCGGGGCGCCAGGATCGAGGTCCAGACCGCGATGGCGTTGAAGAGGCACATGCCGGTGACGGCGCTGGCCAGCAACATGAGCGGCATCCGCGCATCGAAAGCCATGGGCGCGAACAGCATCCAAAGCAGGAGCAGCAGCAGGATTTCGGCTCCACCCACCAGGATCGATGCGTAACTGTTGGCGCGCAGGAAACGATCGGGCGAAACAGGAGACAGCAGGTACCGGCGGAAGCCCGGTGCTTCGTAACCGAATTGGTTGGTGCTCACCGGCAGCGGGCCGATGATTCCGGCGAGCATGAAAATGCACAAAGCCAGCAGGAATCGTTCCCGCGGATCTTTGGATACCGGGGTGCCCGCCAATTGGCTGAAAATCACGATCAGTGCGGCAAAACACATGTACCAGACTTTGTTGCACCGAAGATAGTAGCGGAGCGATTTCGCGATCAACGGCGCCATGCGCGGTCCGAATAAAGATGCCACGCGATCGTAACCGCTGCCCCAACCCCTGGCAGGCGCCTGCCCGGTCACCGACGCCGTTGACCAACGCTCCAGCCGGGGCAACAGCCCCAGCAGCGCGAGCGCCCACAGCAGCAGCAGCCCCAGATTTGCCAGAACGTTTGAAGCGGCCGCCGGTATCAATAAGGCCGCGGCGGCAAACGGCGGCGAGTAGCGGAGAGCGCCCAGGCACGCCGCGGTAAACGCCCGACTTTTGACCATGCCCGGCCCCAGCAGGAGCATCAGGAGTGTTGCGCCGAAAATGGCCGCGAGAAGCATGATTTTGCCGCCCCGGAGCCGCATCAGGCCGGCGGCGACGCACGCGAGGTCCCATGCCAGCAGGTAATTCGTAATGACCAGGATCAGCACCGCCGCCCAGCCAAGCCAGTAGTTTCCGCCGCCAAACACGTACATGCCCGTGGCAAGCCCGGCTTCGAGCGCGAGAATCAGAATCCAGACGGGTTCGAGCAGCCCCGTGATGTGCCTGGCTGCCAGTCGCCCGCCGGCGTTCAGGGGATACTTTCGCAAGGCGGCATCCGAGAAAGCGTCCCGGATGCCAAGCCCGCTCAGCACGGCAACCGAAGTGGCGCTCACGAACAATCCGCCCAACATGGCCCGTGCGATCCACTCCAACCGGCCTAAATGCGCCGCGGCCATGGCGGCGGCGTAGCCTCCGAGCAACAGAAAGAGCAGAACGACAGCCAGCAAGAGATATCCGAGCGTCAGCAGGGCGACTTTGCCGTTTCGGGTGCGCACCTGAGCCCAG
Organism: Bryobacterales bacterium; assembly: GCA_963794265.1. Taxonomy (GTDB): domain Bacteria; phylum Acidobacteriota; class Terriglobia; order Bryobacterales; family Bryobacteraceae; genus CAWCDJ01. The sequence continues at coordinate 1,389,680 of CAWCDJ010000001.1, read as the reverse complement.
AGCAGCTTGTACCGCAGGCCCACAATGCGAAAGATGAGTTGGGCATTCATCGGCGCACAAAACCTGTCAGGACCTGATTACCATAAACAAGCCCGTCCCGCCATGCCTGTGAAGCTCTGCCCTGTTCTCACTGTAATTTGGGTAGTTTCAGACCAAAAAATCTGTTGACATCGCGAAGAGATTCGTCGTAATGTTTCCATAGACGTCTGAGAGAGCGTATGGCCAAAGATTCAGCGGGTTGTTTGCAGGGAGCCCTCGATTTGCTGGTGCTCCGGACTTTGGAGAGCCGCGGCCGCATGCACGGCTACGGGATTACCGTGCATATCCAGAGCCGCTCGGAAAATGCCCTGCGAATCGAGGAGGGATCCTTGTACCCGGCCCTCCACCGGATGGAACAAGCCGGCTGGATCAGGGCCGAATGGGGCGCCAGCGAGAACAAGCGGCGGGCCCGCTACTATACCATCACTCAGGCCGGACGAAAGCAGCTCGCCACCGAACAGGACCGATGGATGGCAATCGCCGGCGCCGTCGCCCAGTTTCTTCGCTACGCGTGAGGTACTGTCATGTTTTGGAAACGCTTCTGGAATGTAGTGCGAAGCCGCCGCCACTTTGACGAACTCGAAGAGGAACTGCAGTTTCACATCGAGATGAGAGGCCGGGACAATGCCCGGGCAGGCATGCCCCCTTCGGAGGCTGAAAGGGACGCCCGCCTGCGGTTTGGGAACCTCACAGTGGAGAAAGAGCGGACGCGCGAGGCCTCGATCTGGAGCGGGCTCGAAAGTCTGGCGCAGGATGCCCGTTACACCCTGCGCAGCTTCCGCAGTAGCCGCACCGTCAGCGCCCTGATCGTCCTCCTGCTGGCACTCGGGATCGGCGCGAACACTGCCATTTTCAGCATCGCTCACGCCCTGCTGTTGCGTGCCCTACCGGTGAAGGATCCCGCGGGTCTGGTGAATCTCCGGGTCGGGAATTTCATGTCCTGGGGGTACATAGAGGCAGAAGATACCCTCACGTATGCCTTGTGGAAGCAGGTCCTCCAGAAGCAGGATGTGCTGTCGGGAGCGTTCGCCTACGCGGACGCCAATTTCGACGCGGTGTTGAACGGTGCCACCAGGCAGATTGGCGGCGCATTCGCGAGCGCGGAGGCGTTCCGCACGTTGGGCGTGCAGGCCATTGCCGGCCGGACGTTTGGCCCCGCCGGCGAACGCGCCGGCGCGGCGGAGCCGGTGGTCGTGATCAGCTATGCGTTGTGGAACCGCGCCTTTGCCGCGGACCCGGCGGCTGTTGGACGGACGCTTCTGATTGAAGGAAAGCCGTTCTCGATCATCGGGGTGACGCCGCCCCGGTTTTTCGGGCTCACGGTGGGGCGCCAGGCCGACGTCTATATTCCGCTCGACGCCGAGCCCTATCTGCGCGGCAAGGAGTCTGCGTTTCCGAATGCCACCCGGTATTGGATCATGGTTTTCGGCCGTCTTCGTCCGGGGTTGACGCTCGAGCAGGCGAAGAACCGTTTGGCGGCGTTGTCCCCCCTCGCGATGCAGGCCACGCTGCCCACCAAACTGCCGGCCGGCGTGAGGCCGCAATATTTGAAGCAGAATTTCGTGCTTCAGCCCGCGGCGTCGGGCGTGTCCTATGTCCGCACGACTTTCAAGTTACCTTTGGCGATCCTGTCGGCCCTTGTGCTGCTTCTGCTCCTGCTGGCTTCGTTTACGGTGGCCAATCTCCTCCTGGCCCGCGCCTCTTCGCGTCAAAAGGAGATCGCGGTGCGGATTGCGCTGGGAGCATCGCGCGGGCGCATCATCCGGCAGCTTGCGTTCGAGGGGTTCGCCCTGGCCTTGGCGGGTGCCGGAGCGGGCCTCCTGCTTTCCCGTGTTCTGGCCGCCTTCCTGGTGCGCGTATCGTCCCCGGCATCGGACCCGCTGGTTCTCGATCTGTCGCTCGACTGGGCGGTATTTGGATTCGCCTGTGCCGCCGCAACCATGAGCGCGATCCTGTTCGGATTCGCGCCCGCGATGCGCGCCGCGCACATCACGCCCGCGGATGCTTTCAAGGGCGGCAGCGCCACCATCTCTTCGTCGGTGATGGGTTTCCGCCGCGTATTGCTGGCGGGCCAGGTCGCGATCACCGTGATGATGATGATCGGCGCGGCGCTCTTCGGCGCCACGCTCAGGAATCTCCTGACGGTCGAGACGGGCTTCAACCGAAACAACGTGGTGCTGGCGGATATGGATCTTCGGCGCACCCGGATTCCCAAGGAGGCCCGCGCGTCCTTCTATTCGCAGTTGCTCGATCGAATCCGGTCGTTGCCGCTGGTCGAATCCGGCAGCCTTTGCTTTGTGACGCCGATCTCCGGCGGGGCATGGCAGTTCAACGTGCGTGCGGAGAGCGGGGATGGCTGGAAGACGCTCCACACGAACTACAACGCCGTCACGCCGGAGTTCTTCTCGACCTTCGAGACACGGGTTCTGGCCGGGCGGCCCTTCAACGATCACGACTCGGCGGGCGCATTGCCGGTTGCGATGGTGAACGCGACCTTCGCTCGCGCGGCGTTCGGAAGCACCGATGCGATTGGCCGCCGGCTGTCGCTGGCAGATCCCGCGCCGCGCACGATCGAAATCGTCGGCATTGTCCAGGATGCCAAATACCGCAACTTGCGGGAGGCCGTCCCGCCAACTCTCTATGCGCCGTTTGCTCAAGACCCGGAGCTGCCGCCCATGGCAAGTGTGGCCCTGCGCTCGCGCGTGCCCGCCGAGCGGATGCTCGGCGACCTTTCTCTCATGCTGACCAAGGAGTATCCGGACCTCAGCTTCCGGCTCACCACGTTGCGCGCGCAGGTGGACAATTCCGTCGTACAGGAACGTGTATTCGCCCAGACATTCGCGCTTTTTGGCGGCCTCGCGCTTTGTCTGGCCGCAGCCGGTATCTATGGCGTGCTCTCCTACTTCGTCGAACAGCGCCGGCCCGAACTGGGCATTCGCATTGCGCTGGGGGCCGCCCCCGCGGATGTTCGCAGGTTGATCTACGTCCAGAGCCTGTCAGCTCTCGCGACAGGAGGCGCATTCGGGTGCCTGTTCGCGCTCTGGGCAGCGAAGTTCACCCAGACCATTCTGTATGGCATTACACCGGCGCAGCCCGCGGCGTACGCGGCCGCGATTGGAGTTGTCGCATCGATCGCATGGGTGGCCACGTTGATTCCCGCCAGGCGGGCATCCCGGGCGGAAGGCATAAATCTGCTTCGTTGCGGATAGATGCGGCCGGATCGCCCGTGATTGGCATTCGAAAGCAGCAGGAATGTCTGTCAGAATATCAGGAGATTGACACCCGCACCGGCATTGAACCGCGACGAGATCGCGAAGACTTACGACATCATACGGCCGTATATCCGGCGCACTCCCGTGGTGGAGGTGGCCGGCGAGGATTTTGGACTGGAAGGCGTTCGCCTGAGTCTCAAGCTGGAACTGCTCCAGCACACCGGCTCTTTCAAAACCCGCGGAGCCATGACCAACCTGTTGCTGCGGGAGGTGCCGCCGGCGGGCGTGGTGGCAGCGTCGGGCGGCAATCACGGAGCGGCGGTAGCCTATGCCGCGATGAAACTTGGAAAGCCTGCCCGCATCTTCGTGCCGCGGGTCTCTTCGCCCGCCAAGATCGAGCGCATCCGCGGTTACGGTGCGGACCTGGTCGTCACGGGCGACCGCTATGACGATGCGCTGGCGGCGAGCCGCGAGTGGGCCGCCCGATCCGGAGCCCTCAGCGTGCATGCCTACGAGCAGAAAGAGACGCTCCTGGGCCAGGGCACCACCGGGCTGGAGTTCGAAGAGCAGGACCCGGATATCGACACGCTGCTCGTGGCGGTGGGGGGCGGCGGGCTGATCGGCGGGATTGCGGCCTGGTACGGCGGCCGGGTATGCATCGTGGGCGTGGAGCCGGAGAAAGCCCCTACCCTCACGCGGGCGCTTGAGGCGGGGCGCCCGGTGGACGCCGAAGCGGGGGGCATCGCGGCCGACTCGCTGGCGCCCAAACGCGTGGGCGAACTGATGTTCCCGATCGCCCGGCGGTATGTCAGCCGCTGCTGCCTGGTGGCAGACGAGGCCATCGAAGCGGCGCAGCGGGCGCTCTGGGAAATGCTGCGGGTGGTGGCGGAGCCGGGGGGCGCAGCAGCGCTTTCCGCCCTGCTTTCAAGAAGATACTGCCCCGCACCGGGCGAACGAGTGGGAGTGTTGGTGTGCGGCGGAAACACGACCGCCGTGAAGTTTATCTGATCGAGCCATCATGAATTCCGCCGAACGGCCGATAAGATTCCCGTGGAGGAATCTTGATCGCTGGTGATATCCAAACGCCGTGTCCCGAGAGCGAAGGTGGGGCGTGTCGTCTGCGGATATTAGCCGCTGAGGACAACCCGGTCTTCCAGTCCATGTTGAAGACGATGCTCACCCGCTGGGGCTACGAGGTGATCATCGCCAAAGACGGCAACGAAGCATGGAGCATTCTCGAATCCGGCGAGGCGCCCCGGCTGGTACTTCTGGATTGGATGATGCCGGGCATGGACGGGGTGGAAATCTGCCGGAGAGTGCGTTCCGCGGACCGCGAGCCTTACATTTACATCGTGCTGCTGACCGCCCGAACCGAATCGCAGGACCTGGTGGAAGGGATGGATGCGGGAGCGGACGATTACCTGACCAAGCCTTTTCATGCGCATGAATTGCGGGTCCGGTTGCGTGCGGGGAGACGCATTCTGGAGTTGCAGGAACAGTTGCTCGAAGCGCGCGAGGCTCTGCGCGAGCAGGCCACGCACGATGGGCTGACCGGGCTGCTGAACCGCACAACCATTCTGCAGACGCTGCGGGAAGAACTGGAGCGCTGCGCGCGGGAAGAACACGGAGTGGCCGTGCTTCTGGTAGACCTGGACCGCTTCAAGCTGATCAACGACACGTTCGGCCATCTCGCCGGGGACGCGGTTTTGCGGGATGCCGCGCGCCGCATGAAGGCCGCTGTGCGCTGCTACGATTCGGCGGGACGCTACGGCGGCGAGGAGTTCCTGATCGTGATGCCGGGGTGCGACGAGTCCTCGGCCCGGCTTCAGGCCGAGCGGGTTCGCCGGGCAGTCGGAGCCGAGCCTTACACGTTTGACGGCGGTCCGGCCGTGGTGACCTGCAGTATCGGCCTTTCGTGCCGGGCGTTGGCGCGCCCGCAGGATTCGGACGCGTTGGTGCGCGAGGCGGATCTTGCCCTGTACGGCGCCAAGGACCGCGGCCGGAATCGAGTGGAAGCAGCCATAGTGGGAGGGGCCATTGAGGACTCGCTGGCGCTGCCGCTGCTGGCGGGCTCCGTCGAGCGGCGCGGCTGAAAGAATCTACCGCGCGGCCGTCGCAAACCGCGTGGACACGAAATCCACCAGTTCGGCGGTCACATAGCGCGGAGGCTTCACCAGGAACTGCGGTTTCTGGTCCCACATTCCGCGGGCGACATCTTCCCAGAGCGGGGCATTGATGCCGCGGTCGATCACCACGAAAGCGTCGGCGCGGTCCAGAAACCGCATGCTGGAAGCTTTGAAATCCTCGCAGGAAAAATCGAGCAGCATCAGAAAGACGTCCGGCTGCACCAATTCCACGACGCTGTTCGATTCCACGATCACGTTTTCGTTCTGGTCGAGAATCTTGCGCAAGGTTCCGGAGGCGCGCGCCAGTTCGCCCGAAGGTGCGCGCAGCCAAAACGAGCGTTCGGCGCCCGCGGCCAGGAAGCGGCCGGAATCCGTCTGGTTCGGCTCGTACTCTTCGCTGATCGCGAAGGGATGCTCCGCCCCCGGGGCGCATTCGCAGAGGCCGCCGTCGCGCGCGCAGACCCCGTTGCCGTATTGCGTGATCTTGACCGCCGTCCACCGGCGGCTTCGCAGCCTGCGAATGAGGCCGGCCACGACCGACGTCTTCCCGATATTCCGCGAATGGCCGCCTACCACCACCAACATTTACGGTCTCCTCTCCAACTCGGCGAGCCGGCGCTTCAGATCGGCCATCTCGCGCCGCAGTTCCGGCAACCGCGCCAGGTTGGCAAGTTGCTCCAGATGCTGTTTGAGCGGCCTGGCCGGTGTGCCCCAGACGGTCTCGCCCGAGCGCACGATCTTCGAGGTGAGTACGCCGCAGCCCGAACCGAGCGTGGCGCGCGACTCGATCCGCGCCTTGTCGCCGATGCCCACCTGGCCGCCGATGATCGCGTAATCCTCGACCACCACCCCGCCCGAGAAGCCGGTCTGCGCGGCCACCACCACGTGGCGTCCGATCCGGCAATTGTGCCCCACGTGAACCATGTTATCGAGTTTGGTTCCCTCGCCGATCGAGGTCACGCCCAAGGCGGCGCGGTCCACGCAGGAGTTGGCGCCGATCTCGACGAAGTCGCCGATCTCGACCCGCCCGACCTGCGGAAATTTGTGCCAACGCTCCTGCTCCATCACGTAGCCGAAGCCGTCTGCGCCGATCACGGCGCCCGAGTGCAGAATCGAGCCGCGGCCGATATCCACGTTGTCGTACACCGTCACGTTCGGATTCAACACGCAGCCTTCGCCCAGGCAGACGCGCTTGCCGATGAAGCAGCCCGCGCCGATGCTGCTGGCCGCACCGATGCGGCTGCCGTCGCCGATCACGGCATTCGGCCCCACGTAAACCACCGCGCCGAGCTCCACGTCTCTGCCGATCACCGCGGCCGGATGCACGCCCGGCTTCAACTCGGCCGTCGGATACATGCGGCTTACGGCGCGCGCGAAGGCCGTACGCGGCTCCGGCACGCGGATTACGGTCCGGTAGCTGGGGCCGGGCCACTCCATGGGAACCAGCAGGCAGCCGGCGGCCGAGCTTTCCGCCTGTGCCGCGGCCTTGCGGCTGCCGACGAAGGCCACCTCGGAGGCTCCCGCGGCCTCGAGCGGCGCGACTCCGGTCAGCTCCTTCTCGCCATCCCCTTCGAACGTCGCTCCCAGCCATTCCGCCAATTCACGAACACGCATGCCTCATCATAACGGGTGGCGCCCGTCGCGGAGTCCGGCGTTTGCCGTTACCATACAAGTTCATGCCCATCGATTCCTCCGCCGTGGTGGCGCCCACGGCCCGCGTGCACCCGGAAGCGGTGATCGGTCCCTGCGTCCGTATCGGCGAGTTCTGCGTGGTTGAAAGCGACACGGTGATCGGCGCCGGGTGCCGGCTGGAGCCCTACGTCTTCATCAAGCGCTGGACCAGCATGGGCGAGAACAACGAAATCTGCGCCGGAACCGTACTCGGCACCGACCCCCTGGATAAGGCCTTCACCGGCGAGCGCAGCTACCTGCGCATCGGCAGCGGCAACCGGATTCGCGAGCACTACACCATCTCGCGGGGCACGAAGCCCGAATCGGTGACGGAAATCGGCGACCGGAACTACATCATGACGTCCGGCCACATCGCGCATAACTGCAAAGTGGGGAGCGATGTCGTGATTGCCAGTTGCACCCTGCTGGCGGGCTATGTGGAGGTGGAAGACCAGGCATTCATCTCGGGCGGAGTCGGGGTGCACCAGTTTTCGAAGATCGGGCGGCTGGCCATGGTCGGCGGCAACGCGGGCGTCAGCCTGGACGTCCCGCCGTTCTTCCTCTATGCGGGCTATCGCGCAAAACCCAGGGGTCTGAATGTGGTCGGGCTCAAGCGCGCCGGATATCGGGCTTCGGAACTGGCCACGCTCAAGAAGGCGTACCAATTGCTTTACCGCTCCGGGCTGAAGCTGGAAGAAGCGCTGGAGAGGATCGCGAACGAAATCCCGACGCCCGAGACCTTGCATCTGGTCGATTTCATCCGCTGCAGCGAACGCGGCATCTGCCGGGAGTAACTCGCATCAGCAGTCTCGCGTCTGGTGGATTATATGCTTGGGGGTCTTTCTTTCCGGAAGCGCCTGTTTCCGGGGATGCTGCTGGCCGTCTCCGTGATGCCCCTCACGATGTTCGCCGCGGAGCCGGCCCCCGGCATCGGCAATTTTCATCAGGTCAACGGGCGGGTCTATCGCGGCGCCCAGCCGAACGCCGCCGGTTTCCATTCCCTGGCGGATCTGGGGATCAAGACGGTGATCGACGTCCGGAATTCCGGAAGCCGGTCCCTGCGGGAGAAGAGGCTGGTGGAATCCGCGGGGATGCGGTACGTGAATATCCCGCTGAGCGGCGTCGCGGCGCCTCGGCCGGAGGAGGTGCGGGAAATCCTGGCCTTGTTCGACGATGCGGCCTCCGCTCCGGTTTTCATCCACTGCCGGCAGGGCGCGGACCGCACCGGCACCCTAATTGCCTGCTACCGAATCGCTCACGACGGTTGGGACAATCACAAGGCTCTGAAGGAAGCGCAGTCGCTGGGGATGCATTGGTTCGAGTTCGGCATGAAAAACTACGTGCTGAATTTCCACGTGACGCAGCCGTCGGTTTTCGCGGCAACTCCCGCCGCGGCCGGCGCGGTAAACTGACCGCCCGCATTACAGCTCGGGTCCGAATGTGTATGTGCGGCCCGCTTGCGCCTGAAATGCCGTTTCCCTGCCGGCGTAGCGTACTCTGATTGGCTCGCTCTCCCTGGCCGCCAGCGTGGCTTTCACGAGTTTGCCGCCGGCCCACTCGATCGAGACTTCGACCCCGCCGCGGGCGAGCAAACCCGTCACTTTGCCGGCGGGGAGCGCGGAAGGGAGGGCGGGCAGCAGGTGAAGAAACGCGGCCTGGCCGGCTGCGACCGGGCTGATGCTGTTTTCCGTGCCGTAGGGGTCCTGGCTCTGCAGCAGCATTTCGGCAATTCCCGCGGTGGCGCCAAAGTTCCCGTCGATCTGGAACGGCGGATGGGCGTCGAACAGATTTGCGAACAGGCCGGCGTGGGCCGGCTTGTCGGATGCGGGAGTGATCAGGTTCTGTAGAATTCGGTAGGCGTGGCCGCCATCCTGGAATCGCGCCCAGAGGTTGATTTTCCAGCCCATCGACCACCCGGTGGCCTCGTCCCCGCGGAAAATCAGCGATTGCCGGGCGGCTTTGAAAAGCCGGGGTGTGCCGTAGGGCGTGATCAGGTCGCCGGGGTAGACCGCCCAGAGATGCGAGACGTGGCGGTGCTGGTTGTGGGGGTCGTCCTTGTCTTCCATCCATTCCTGCAACTGGCCGTAACGGCCGATCTCGAGCGGCGCGATCTGTTTCCACATCCCGGTGAGCTGATCGCGGAGAGCGGCATCCACGCCGAGAACCTTGCCCGCGGCGATCACCTCGCCGAACAGAGCGCGCACGATCTCCCGGTCCATCGTGGGCCCCATCACCAGGCCGCCCTGTTCGGGTGAGTTGCCGGGACCCGTGTAGAGATAGCCGGTTTTGGGATCCTTGACCAGGGCATCCACGAAGAACAGCGCCGCGCCTTTCATGATCGGGTAGGCCGTCTCGCGAAGGAACCGCCGGTCGCCGGTGAACAGGTAATGCTCCCAGAGATGTGTGGAGAGCCACGCGCCGCCGGTTTGCCAGATTCCGTGATTGGAGGCGTTGATCGGCGCGGTTCCCCGCCACAGGTCGAAATTGTGATGCAGCACCCAGCCCCGGGCGTTGTACTGCTCTTTGGCCGTAATCGCGCCGGATACCGCCAGGTCCTTCAAGGCGTCGAACAACGGCAGTTGGCATTCCGCGAGGTTGGTCTCTTCGGCGGGCCAGTAGTTCATTTCGGTGTTGATGTTGTCGGTGTACTTGCTATCCCAGGGCGGCGTGTTCGAATCGTTCCAGATGCCCTGCAGGTTGGCGGGCTGCCCGCCGGGACGGCTGGAGCCGATCATCAGGTACCGGCCGTATTGGAAGACCAGGGCGACCAATGCCGGGTCGCCGGTCTTGGCGAACGCCGCGATGCGCTCATCGGTGGGCAGGTCGGGCGATGCTCCGAGATTGAGCGTCACGCGCCGGAAGAGGTTCTGGTAATCGGCGACGTGCCGGTCGCGCAGCCTCCGATAGCTTTCGCCCGCCGCCGCCAGGGTTGCGTCCACCCGCGCTTTGGGGTCGGCCGAGACATCCCGGTAATTCTCAAAATTGGTAGCGCCGGCCAGGACGATCGTGATTCCCTGGCCGTCGTTCCAGGCGCGGAACCTCGCCTCGTACCGGATCGCACCATCCTCGATACGCCCGGAAATGGAGCTGCCGGTTTCGAAGGCGCCCTGGTGGGCGCTCTTCATCTCCGCCCGGTACGCGACCTTGGAGCGGTCGCTGGCCGTAAGCCGCACGACGAGGACGTTATCCGGGTAGCTGGCGAAGACCTCGCGGCGGTAGGTGACGCCGCGGCAATCGAACTCGACCGAGGCGATGCCGGTTTCCAGATCGAGCTGCCGCCGGTAGTTGGTGACTTGGTTGTCGCGGATGTCCGGGAATTCGAGGTAGAGATTGCCGAACGCCTGGTATGCCTTCTGGTGGAGCGGTTGGCTCATGAACTCCCGCATGGCCAGGTCTTCGGCTTCCTTCTGCTTGCCTTCCCACAACAACTCCCGAATCCGGGGCAGATACTTCGCCGCCCCGTGGTGGGCGTAATCGTGGGGCTCGCCGGTCCAAACGGTATGCTCGTTGAATTGAATACGTTCGCGGGCGGCGCCGCCGAAGAGCATGGCTCCGAGATGGCCGTTGCCAACCGGCAGGGCTTCCACCCAGAGGTCGGCGGGGTGGCGGTACCAGAGTGTCAGGGGAGACTGGGCTGCCAGTGGGAGAGCGGCCAGCAGAAGTGCCGGAAGTTTCAGTTTCATTGCAGCGGGGCGGGCCGGTTGACCCGCCCCACCAGCTTAGCCCTTTACCGCTACCGGGGCGAGGTCCCGGCTGGAAATGACGCGGTCGATCATGCCGTACTGCACGGCGCCATCGGGTTCCATGATGTAGTCGCGGTCGACGTCTTTCGAGATGCGGTCCACCGGCTGCCCGGTGGCGTCGGCGAGCATGGTATTGAGAATCTCGCGCATCCGCAGGATTTCACGGGCATAAATGTCGATGTCCGCCGCCTGCCCCGCCAGCCCCTGCATGGAGGGCTGATGGATCATGATTCGGGAGTTCGGCAGGCTGAAACGCTTCCCTTTGGTCCCTTTGGCCAGAAGGACGGCGGCCATGGATGCCGCCTGCCCGACGCAAATGGTGACGATGTCGGGCCGGATGAAGGCCATGGTGTCCAGAATCGCCAGACCGGCGGTGATGGAACCGCCCGGCGAGTTGATGTAAATGGAAATATCCTTCTCGGGGTCTTCCGCTTCGAGGAAAAGGAGTTGGGCGATAATCAGGTTCGCGACCTGGTCGTCGATCGGTGTGCCGAGGAAGATGATGTTCTCTTTCAACAGTCGAGAGTAGATATCGTACGCGCGCTCACCACGAGAGGTCTGTTCGACCACCATGGGGACCAGGACTGAGTGTCCCATCGTGCCTCCGGATCAAATTTGGAATTCGAGCTATGCCCGTTTTTGGGTGACCGCGCGCCTGGATTTGCGCTGCTTGGTCAGGGCCAGATTCTTCTTCTTCTGCTCCAGCGCCTTGGCCAGATCGGCGATCGTATTCCGCCCCAAATAATCCATGATACGCGAACGGAGGTTAATCCAGCTGTCATGCATCGAGCAAGGCATGTCGTCGGAGCATTCGGCCAGTCCGCTAGCGCACTGCTGATAGGGCGCCAGGCCATCCAGTGCCTCGACGATATCGAGCAATCGGATTTCGCTGGGCTCTACCCGCAAGGCAAACCCTCCAGTAGGCCCTTTGCTGGAGCGAAGGAGACCTTTTCTGGCGAGTTGTTGAAGTATTTTGGCCAAGAAGTGAGCTGGAATGTCTTCCTGCTCCGCGATGTTTTTCACCATGGCGTACTTGCTATCCGGTACCTGAGCCAGATGCACGAAAGCCCGAATCGCGTACTCGGCCGAACGAGAATAAATCATTCTGTGCCCCCCGTTGGAGAATCGGAGTAACGTTACTTCGTTATCTTAAATGGTTCTATTCAGCGGCGCAAGCCAATTGTGGTTCTGTATAAATGAGTTGGCAGACAGCCGCCCTGAGTGGCCTGATTCACTTATTTGGACGCGGAGGAGGCCTAAACGGATTCAAGGTAATAATACGATGTGCTCCGAAGATGCGAATTCGGAGTGGGATGGCTAGTACCCTGTGTGGAATTTCTCTGCCGCACGGTCTATGTGGTAATTCCCTGCAACCGCCAGGAACCTCTTCAAACCGGGGTCTCTGCCGGTCTCGGCCTCGAGCAACTCAGCCACCCGTGGCGCCATCGCCGCCGCCGCGGCAGTATTCAGGAAGAGGGCCCGGGTGCGCCGCGCCAGTACGTCTTCGACGCTCCGGGCCATCTCTTCGCGGGCTGCCCGGATTACGTGGGATTCCGTATACGGCAGGGCCGGGTGCAGGGGCGCCGCGGGGGGAAGCGGCTCCGAAGCGTGAATCGGCAGGGTCTCGGTCAGGCAGGGCCGGTCCGGCAGGCGCGCCAGGGTGGCGGCCTGATTGACGCAGTCCTCGGCCATTCGGCGGTAGGTAGTCCATTTGCCGCCGCAGATAGTGATCATGCCAGAGTTCTCGATGCGGATGGTGTGGTCGCGGGAAAGAGCAGCCGTGTTGGCGCCTTCGCCTGCCTTCACTAGCGGGCGGATGCCTGCGAATACGCTGAGAACGTCGGCCCGGCTGGGCTTTTTCGCCAGGTAGAGCGCCGCCGTGCTCAAGACGAACTCGATTTCGCGCTCCATGGCGACCGGCTCCTCGACCGGCGCGGCTATGGGGGTATCGGTGGTGCCGACCACGGTGTGGCCGTGCCAGGGAATCGCGAACAGGATCCGCTTATCGCTGGTGTGCGGCACCATGATGGCGGAATCCCCGGGGAGAAACGAAGAATCGAACACCAGGTGAATACCTTGACTCGGTGCGATCATGGGCGCCACACCGGGCTCGGCCAGGCGGCGCAGCGCATCGGCGAACGGACCGGTGGCATTGATGACGACCCGCCCGCGGGCCTCATGCGTCTCTCCGGTTTCGACATCGCGGAAAACGACGCCGTTCACGAACCCTTCGGAATCCGCCAGGGTGCCGGCGACTTCGGCATAGTTGATCAGCGTCGAGCCGTGGCTCGCGGCGGTGAGCACCATGTGGATCAGCAGGCGGGCGTCATCGAACTGGCCGTCGTAATAGACGATTCCACCCCGCAGGCCCTCGGTATTGAGGGTGGGCAAGCGCTCGAGCGTCTGTTCCCTGGAAAGCAGCCGGGACGCGCCGAATCCGTACTTTCCGGCCAACAGGTCATAGAGCTTGAGGCCTATCCCGTAGAAGGGCGACTCCCACCAGTCGTAAGTCGGGACCACGAACGCCAGGTTCTTCACCATATGCGGAGCGTTGCGCGCCAGCAGGCCGCGCTCTTTGAGCGCCTCCATTACCAGGGAGACATTGCCCTGCTCGAGGTAGCGCACGCCCCCGTGGACGAGCTTGGTGCTGCGGCTCGAAGTTCCCTTACCGAAATCGCTGCGTTCGAGCAGGAGAACGTCGTAGCCGCGCGTCGAGGCGTCGATGGCCACACCCACGCCGGTCGCCCCGCCTCCCACGATGATCATGTCCCACGGCCCGGCGTGCGCCCGGAAGCGCCGGAGCATTTCGGCACGGTCCATATTAGTAGGATAGAACTCCTGGCCTCTCCCACACTGCTACGGGCGTTGACCGAATGGCCGGCACGGACCGGCCGGCGGACGAGTGTATAAATACTTACAAAGTTGGAGTCTGCAGCGCGGGGGAGTGCTCGCGGTTGGGGAACTTCGCCGCCAGACACCACCCCCAGTTGCACTCTCGGGCACACTTCAGTTAATATTGAAGAGTTTCGCGAGAGCAAGCTTTCTGCTCCTGTGCTACCACTCGTATGTAACGAGTCCGGCCGGGGGTGAGGCCCCGAGGTTCCACCGGTAACGCCGGCTGGAACATGGGCCTGTCCAAAGAAGCAAGGTAATCCTCGCTGGTTGCGACCTGAGTTTTTCTGGGATCCCCTTGTGGGAACCCGGTCGTTTGGTGGATTTCACCAATTTTACAGATTTAAATCGCGAAGAGGAATTTCGTGCCGACGTTTAACCAACTTGTGCGTAGAGGGCGCAAACCGCCACGCTGGAAAACTTCCAGCCCGGCGCTCAACAGCTGCCCGCAGAAGCGTGGAGTTTGCACGCGCGTTTACACATCGACCCCCAAGAAGCCGAATTCGGCGCTGCGAAAAGTGGCGCGCGTGCGGCTGACCAACGGAATCGAAGTCACGACCTACATTCCGGGGGTTGGACATAACCTGCAGGAGCACTCCATCGTGCTGATTCGCGGGGGCCGCGTGAAGGACCTTCCGGGTGTGCGCTATCACGTAATCCGCGGTGCGCTCGATACCGCCGGGGTAGCCAACCGCCGGCAGGGCAGGTCGAAATACGGGGCCAAGAGGCCCAAATCGTAGGAAACGTATGCCACGCAGAAGAAGAGCCGTTGTTCGTGAGATAGTGCCGGATCCGGTCTACAACTCTTCGCTCGTCGAGAAGTTCGTCAACTCGATGATGTGGGAGGGCAAGAAGAACACCGCCCAGGGTATCTTCTACGATGCCATGGAGAAACTTCGGGAGCGCACCAGCGACGATCCGCTGAAGGCCTTCAAGAAGGCGGTGGAGAACACCAAGCCGCTGCTGGAGGTCAAGACCCGGCGCGTGGGCGGCGCGAACTATCAGGTTCCGATCGAAGTGCCGCAGAACCGGCGGACTTCGCTAGCCATGCGCTGGATCATCGGCAACGCCCGGTCGCGTCCCGAAAAAGGTATGGCGGAGAAACTGGCCAACGAACTGAATGACGCGGCCAACCTGAGGGGCGGCGCGATCAAGAAAAGGGACGATGTACACCGGATGGCCGAGGCCAACAAGGCCTTTGCGCATTACCGGTGGTAAGAGGATAGAGGAGCTAAGGTTTTGCCAAGAACGGTCCCGCTCGAACGGATGAGGAACATCGGCATCGCTGCGCACATCGATGCCGGTAAGACCACCACCACAGAGCGAATCTTGTATTACACGGGACGCACGCACAAGCTGGGCGAAGTCCATGAGGGCACCGCCATCATGGACTGGATGGAGCAGGAGCAGGAGCGCGGCATTACGATCACGTCGGCGGCGACGACCTGCGAATGGCGAGACATCCAGATCAACATCATCGACACCCCCGGCCACGTGGACTTCACCGCCGAGGTGGAACGCAGCCTCCGCGTGCTGGACGGCGCGGTGGCGGTGTTCGACGCCGTGGCGGGCGTGCAGCCGCAATCGGAGACCGTATGGCGGCAGGCGGATAAGTACAACGTTCCACGAATCTGTTTTATCAACAAGATGGACCGGGTAGGCGCGGATTTCTTTCACTCGGTCGATACCATTGTGGAACGCCTGAAGTGCCGGCCCGTTGCGATTCAGCTGCCGATCGGCGCGGAAGACCAGTTCAAGGGCATCGTGGACCTGGTGGAGATGAAGGCCGTTATCTGGCGCGATGAGACGCTGGGCGCGGAATTCGATATCGACGAGATTCCCGCGGATTTGGCGGCTAAGGCCAAGGAATACCGCGAGAAGATGATCGAGGCCATTTCCGAATTCGATGACAAGCTGTTTGAGAAGTTCATCGAAGGGCAAAGCATCTCGAACGACGAGATTCGCGCGGGCATCCGCAAGGCCACCATCGCGCTGAAGATTTTCCCGGTGATCTGCGGTACGGCATTCAAGAACAAGGGCGTCCAGACGATGCTCGACGCCGTCGTGGATTATCTGCCGTCGCCGCTCGATGTTCCTCCGGTGGAGGGTACTTCGGTGGACGATCCGGAGAAGACCTTGACGCGGAAGTCCTCCGACAGCGATCCGTTTGCGGCGCTGGTGTTCAAGATCATGACCGACCCGTACGTTGGGCAGTTGGCGTTTTTCCGGGTTTACTCGGGAACGCTCAAGTCCGGCGATTCGGTCTACAACGTGGCGAAGTCCCGCAAAGAGCGGATCGGGCGCCTGCTGCGCATGCACGCTAACAAGCGGGAGGAAATCCAGGAGATCGTGGCGGGAGACATCTGCTCGGCAGTCGGCCTGCGGACGGTTTCGACCGGCGACACGATCTGCGACGACCGCCATCCGATCGTGCTCGAGTCGATCGACTTCCCGACGCCGGTGATTCAACTGGCGGTGGAACCGAAGACCAAAGCGGATCAGGAAAAGATGGGTCTCGCCATTCAGAAACTGGCGCAGGAAGACCCCACGTTCCGCGTGAACACGGATCCCGAAACCGGGCAGACGATTCTCTCCGGAATGGGGGAGCTGCACCTCGAGATCATCGTGGATCGCATGATGCGCGAATTCGGTGTGGGCGCCAATGTCGGCAAGCCGCAGGTGGCATATCGCGAGACGATCCGGAAGAGCGCGGAAGCCGAAGGCCGGCACGTCCGGCAGTCCGGCGGGCGCGGCCAGTACGGGCACGTCAAGATCCGGGTGGAACCTCTGCCTACCGGCACCGGATTCGAGTTTGTCAACGAGGTTTACGGCGGCACGGTGCCGAAGGAATTTATCAACCCGACCGAAGTCGGGATCAAGGAAGCACTGGAAGGTGGAATTCTGGCGGGCTTCCCGATGTCCGATCTGAGGGTGACGCTCTACGACGGAAGCTACCACGAAGTCGATTCTTCGGAAATGGCTTTCAAAATCGCCGGCTCGCTGGCGATCAAGGAAGCGGCCAAGCGGGCCAAACCGGTCCTGCTGGAACCGATCATGTCGGTGGAGGTCGTGGTTCCGGAACAGTACATGGGTGACGTCATTGGCGATCTGAATTCCCGCCGCGGGCGCATCGAAGGAATGCAATTGCGCGGAACCACGCAGATCATCAAGTCGATGGTGCCGCTTTCGGAAATGTTCGGTTACGCGACCGAGCTTCGCTCGCGTACGCAGGGCCGCGGCAGTTTCACGATGCACTTCGGCAGGTATGAGGAAGTGCCGGGCGGTCTCGCGGAAGAGATCGTGAATAAGGTTCAGGGCAAGATTACGAGATAAGGAGATTGGGTTTTTCTTATGGCAAAAGAAAAGTTCGACCGTAGCAAGCCGCACGTAAATATCGGGACGATCGGGCACATCGATCACGGCAAGACCACCCTGACGGCGGCGATCACGAAGGTGCTGGCCAAGCACAATCCGAAAGTGAAATTCCGGAGCTTCGATTCGATCGACAACGCGCCGGAAGAAAAAGCCCGCGGAATCACGATCGCGGTGGCGCATATCGAGTACGAAACCGCAAACCGGCACTATGCCCACGTGGATTGTCCGGGACATGCCGACTACATCAAGAACATGATCACCGGCGCGGCGCAGATGGATGGCGCCATCCTGGTGGTGGCGGCGACCGACGGCCCCATGCCGCAAACGCGCGAGCACGTGCTGCTGGCGCGGCAGGTGGGCGTGCCGTACATCGTGGTGGCCATGAACAAAGTGGACATGGTGGACGATCCGGAACTGCTCGACCTGGTGGAGTTGGAAGTCCGCGAGCTGTTGAAGAGCTACCAGTTTCCGGGCGACGACCTGCCGGTGGTGCGGGTGTCGGCGCTGGGTGCGCTGAACGGCGAGCCGGAGTGGGAAAAGACGGTGGACGAGCTGATGGCAGCAGTGGACAGCTACGTGCCGCTGCCGGCGCGCGTGACGGACAAGCCGTTCCTGATGCCGATCGAAGACATTTTCTCGATACAGGGCCGGGGCACGGTGGTGACGGGCCGCATCGAGCGGGGGATCTGCAAGGTCGGCGAGGAAATGGAGATCGTAGGCTTCCGGGACACACGCAAGACGGTGGTGACGGGCGTGGAAATGTTCAAGAAGCTGCTGGACGAAGGCCGGGCTGGGGATAACGTCGGCCTGCTGCTGCGCGGCGTGGACAAAAACGACGTGGAGCGCGGGCAGGTGATTGCCAAGCCGGGGACCATCACGCCGCACACGCAGTTCAAGGGCGAAGTATACGTATTGAGCAAGGAAGAGGGCGGGCGCCACACGCCGTTCTTCAAGGGCTACCGGCCGCAGTTCTACTTCCGCACGACGGACGTGACGGGGGTGGCGCAGTTGCCGGAGGGCACCGAGATGGTGATGCCCGGGGACAATGTGAACCTTTTTGTAGAGCTGATTACGCCGATCGCCATGGACAAGGGGCTGCGCTTCGCGATTCGCGAGGGCGGCCGCACGGTGGGCGCCGGCACGGTGACCGAGATTATTAAGTAGGCTGGAAAATGGCGCTGAGAGAACGAATTCGAATCCGTTTGAAGGCATACGATCACCGGGTACTCGATCAGTCGACGACGGAGATTGTGGACACCGCGAAGCGAACCGGCGCGCAGGTGGCCGGTCCGATTCCGCTGCCGACGTCGCGGAGTATCACGACCGTGTTGCGCTCGCCGCATGTGGATAAGAAATCGCGGGAGCAGTTTGAGATCCGGACGCACAAGCGGCTGTTGGACATACTAGAGCCGACTCAGCAGACGGTAGACGCGCTGATGAAGCTCGATCTACCCGCCGGCGTGGACGTCGAGATCAAGGCGTTCGGGAAATGAATATCTCGACGCGGAGCCGCAGAGCCGCGGAGAAGAGCAGACAGGAGTTCCTCCTGGTGTACCTCTGCGTCTCAGCGTCTCTGCGTCCAAGAGGATTTAGAAGATGAGTCCAGGAATCCTTGGCAAAAAGATTGGAATGTCGCAGGTGTTCCGGCCAGACGGCCAGGCCGTGCCGGTCACACTGCTCAAGGCGGGTCCGTGTATGGTGGTGCAGCGCAAGACGCCCAACACGGACGGTTATGATGCGATGCAGCTCGGTCTGGTGGAGTTCGTAAAACCGCAGCGCATGAATAAGCCGTCGACGGGCCACCTCAAGAAAGCCGGCGCGGAAGGCTCGAAGTTTCTGCGGGAGTTCGACCTCGGTCCCGGCGACGATGATTTCAAGCCGGGCGACCAGGTGCTGGTAGATCAGTTCAAGCCCAAGGACAAGGTGGACGTGATCGGAATCAGCAAGGGCCGCGGATTCGCGGGCCTGGTGAAACGCCATCATTTCCGCGGCGGCGAGTCGACCCACGGCTCGATGTTCCACCGCGCGCCGGGCTCGATCGGAGCATCCAGCTTTCCGTCGCGCGTGGTTCCGGGCATGCGGATGGCGGGCCACATGGGCCATTCGCGGGTCACGGTCCGCAACCTCGAAGTGATCGACGTGGACACCGAGGACAACGTGCTGGTAGTGAAGGGCGCGGTCCCCGGGCCGAATGGTGGCTACGTCGTGGTTCGGAGGTCGAAGAGGTAACTGCCATGCCGACAGTGGACGTAGTGGATTTGAATAATCAGAAGGTCGGCCAGGTAGAGCTGGCCGACGAGGTCTTCGGCGCCGAAATCAACCAGGCGCTGCTGTACGAGGCCGTCCGGCAGTATCAGGCCGGGCAGCGGGCCGGCACGCACAAGACCAAGGTTCGTTCCGAAGTGGCCGGTTCGGGCAAGAAGCTGTGGAAGCAGAAGGGCACGGGCCGGGCGCGAGTGGGCTCGATTCGTTCCCCGCTGTGGCGCCACGGCGGCACGGTGCACGGGCCGGTGCCGCGCGACTACAGCTACAAGCTGTCGCGAAAGATGGTGCTGGGCGCGCTGCGCTCGGCGCTTTCCGCCAAGGTGCGCGACGGCGAGCTGAAGGTGGTGCAGGCCTTCAATTTCGCGGACCACAAGACCAAGAACGCGATGGGCACGCTGGCCAGCCTGGAAGCGGGCCGAACCGTCCTGGTGGTGGATAACGGCGAGAATCGCAACCTGAAGCTGGGGATCCGCAATTTGAAAGGCGTGACCCTGATGCCGACGCGCGAGGTCAACCCCTTCCACCTGTTGGGTCACAAGAGCGTGCTGATGAGCGAAGCCGCGGCGCTCAAACTGTCGGAGGCACTCGCGAAATGAACCAGTATGCAGTGATTCGCCGCCCGCTCGTGACCGAAAAGGGCGTGGAGAAGAAAGATTCCGAGCGCACGTTGTGTTTCGAGGTGGCGCTCGATGCCAATAAGACACAGGTCAAGTCCGCCGTGGAGAAGTTGTTCAAGGTGAAGGTGGAGGAAGTCCGGACGGCAAACTTCGAAGGCAAGCTGCGGCGCCGCGGGAAGTTCGCGGGTTATCGCTCCGACTGGAAGAAGGCCTACGTGAAGCTGAAGGCCGGGCAGAAGATTCCGGACTTCGCGGAGATTTAACCGATGCCGATCAAAACATACAGACCCGTAACGCCGACCCGGAGATTCCAGACGGTGGTTTCGCGGGAGGACATCACCAAGGACCGGCCCGAGAAATCCCTGGTTCAGCCCAAGCAGCGGACCGGCGGGCGCAACAGCATCGGGCGGGTGACCTCGCGGTTCATCGGCGGGGGCGCCAAGCAGGCCTACCGTGTGATCGATTTCAAGCGCGATAAGGCCGGCATTCCGGCGGTGGTCGCGGCCATCGAATACGATCCGAACCGCTCCGCGCGCATCGCGCTGCTGAACTACGCCGATGGCGAGAAGCGCTATATCATTCAGCCGGACAAGCTGAAGGTCGGGCAGAAGGTGATGTCCGGGCCGACGGCCGACATTCTGGTGGGGAACGCTCTACCGCTCAAGAACATGCCGGCCGGCACGATCGTCCACAATATCGAGCTGAAGCCGGGCAAAGGCGCGCAGATGGCGCGTTCGGCGGGCTCCCAGGCGCAGCTGATTTCGAAAGAGGGCGGGCTGGCGTTATTGAAGCTGCCTTCCGGCGAAATACGGCGCGTGCCGCTCGAGTGCATGGCCACGGTCGGGCAGGTCGGCAACGTGGATCACGAAAATGTTTCGCTCGGCAAGGCGGGACGGACGCGATGGCTGGGCAAGCGCCCGCACAACCGCGGCGTCACCATGAACCCGGTGGATCACCCGCACGGCGGCGGCGAGGGCAAGACCTCGGGCGGCCGGCACCCGGTGACCCCGTGGGGCCAGCCCACGCGCGGCTTCAAAACGCGGAATAACAAGCGTACGGACCGGTGGATCGTCACCCGAAAGAGCAAGAAGAGGTAAGCGCATATGGGTCGTTCAGTCAAGAAGGGACCGTTTACCGACACTCATCTGGAAGCCAAGCTGGCGGTTTTGAGTGCGGCCAACGAGAAGAAGGTCGTCCGCACCTGGTCGCGGCGCTCCACCATTCTTCCGGAATTCGTCGGGCACACCGTAGCGGTCCACAACGGGAGAAAGTTCATTCCGGTGTACATCACGGAGAACATGGTCGGGCATAAAATGGGCGAGTTTTCGCCCACCCGTACGTTCAAAGGCCATTCCGTGAAAGCGGCGACCGAGAAGTCGTCCAAGCCGGCATAAGAGGGAAGCCATGCAAGTGAAAGCGGAAGCACGATATACCCGAATCTCCCCGCAGAAGGCGCGGCTGGTGGTGGACCTGATCCGCGGCAAGCAGGCGGGGGCGGCGCTGACCACATTGCGCACGACCAACAAGCGGATCGCGCCGGCGGTGGAGAAAGTTCTGCAGTCGGCCATTGCCAACGCGCAGAACCGGTCGGAGGACGTGGACGTGGACCGGCTGTTTGTCTCCGAGGCCTACGTCAACGACGGGCCGCGGATGAAGCGGGTGCGGCCGGCCCCCATGGGACGCGCCTACCGGTATCAGCGCCGTTTGGCACATATCGTCATCAAGGTGACGGAGAAAGAAGCATAGATGGGACAGAAAGTTCATCCGTACGGATTCCGGCTGGGCTTCAACAAGCCGTGGCGCTCGCGCTGGTTCGCCAAACAGGGCTACGCCAAGCTGCTGCAGGAAGACCTGGAGTTGAAGGAAGGCCTTCGTTCGCGCCTCAAATCGGCCGGGGTCAGCTCGATTGAAGTCGACCGGCCGGGGAACAAGTTGCGGGTCACCATCCGCACTTCGCGTCCGGGCATCATTATCGGCCGCAAGGGCGCGGAAATCGAAAAGCTGAAGCAGGACATGGCGAAGAGGACCAAGCGCGAGGTCTTCATCGACATTCAGGAAGTGCACAAGCCGGAGCTCGACGCGCAGTTGGTGTCCGAATCGATTGCGCTGCAGCTCGAAAAGCGGGTGGCTTTCCGCCGCGCCATGCGGAAGGCCGTGGATTCGGCTTTGCGCTTCGGCTGCAAGGGAATCAAGGTGCGGGTTTCGGGCCGTCTGAACGGCGCCGAAATCGCGCGCAGCGAATGGTATCTGCAAGGACAGTTGCCGCTGCACACCCTGCGTGCGGATATCGACTATGGCTTTGCCGAGGCGCACACCACATACGGTGTGATCGGCATCAAGGCGTGGCTCTACAAGGGCGAGATTCTGGACCTGACGAAGCGCCGCGGGGGATTGCTCACGGAGCCCGAACCGCGCCGCGATTCGCGCGACCGCCGGGATCGGGATCGGGATCGCGACCGTGGTCCGCGCCGTGACCGAGGCGAGCGTCCGCCGTCGCCTCCTCCGGTAGCGGCCGTGCCCGAGCCCACGGGTCCGGCGGTACAGACGCCCCCGGCGGATCTGCCGCGTCCGGCGGCTCGCCCGACCGCGCCGATTCTGCCGCCGTTGATGTCGCCGCAGCAGCCTTCCTGGAAGCAGGAAGTGCGCCACGAGCAGGAAACCGAACCCAAGCCCCCCGCGAGCGAGACTCCGGAAGGTGGCGAGAAGCAGTAAAGGACTGAGGGAAAACCGCCATGATGATGCCAAAGAAGGTTAAGTTCAGGAAACAGCAGCGCGGGCGCATGGCCGGCAAGGCGTGGCGCGGTTCGTCGATCTCTTTCGGCGAGTTCGGGCTCAAGGCGCTCGAGTGCGGCTGGGTCACGGACCGGCAGATCGAAGCTGCCCGTGTCGCGATGACGCGCTCCATCAAGCGCGGCGGCAAGGTATGGATCCGGCTGTTTCCCGACAAGCCGATCACGAAGAAGCCCGCCGAAACCCGTATGGGTAAAGGCAAGGGGGCTCCGGAGCAGTGGGTCGCGGTGATCCGTCCAGGCAAGATTTTGTTCGAGATGGAGGGTGTGGACCGGACGACCGCCGCGGCGGCGATGCGTTTGGCCGCCCACAAGCTGGCCATCAAGACCAGGTTCACCAGCCGGGACGACGCGGAGTAACGAATTATGAAATCGCAAAAGGTTCGCGATCTCGACGAAAACGAGCTGAATAACCAGTTGCGCGAAATGGACGAGAAGATGTTCCGTCTGCGGCTTCAGATGTCTATGGGACAGATGGACGGACTCAAGAACGTTCGCGCAATGAAAAAGACCCGCGCCCGCATCTACACCATTCTGCGGGAGAGGGAATTGGCTGGAGAGAAGAGATAACATGGCCGACGCACAAGCTACGCAAGGATTGAAGAACTCTAAGGTCGGCCAGGTCGTTTCGACCAGGATGCAGAAGACCATCGTGGTCGAGGTGGGCCGGCGCGTGCCGCACCCGCTATATAAACGAATCATCTCCAAGCGGAAGAAGTTCTACGCCCACGATGAAGAAGGCACGGCGAAGACCGGCGATGTGGTGCGGATCGTGGAGTGCCGGCCGCTGAGCAAATTGAAGCGGTGGCGCCTGGCGGAGATCGTGCGGCGGGCGGCCCAGGTGGGCGCGCAGCCGGCGGACCTGGATGTGAAGGTGTGAGTGGGATTCTTCACCGCCGAGGCGCCGAGATGATGGGAAGAGATTTTGGTTTTGCCCGGCGCCTCGGTGTCTCGGCGGTGAATTAGGAGCTTTTATGATTGGAATGCGAACGATTCTCGAGGTTGCCGATAACAGCGGCGCGCGGAAGCTCTCCTGCATCCTGCCGCGCGGCGGCGACCTTGGCCTGCGCGCCGGGCTGGGCGACGTGATCACCGCCAGCGTGAAAGAGGCGGCGCCCGATTCGAGTATCAAGAAGGGTAAGGTGGTGCGCTGCGTGATTGTCCGCATGCGCAAGGAGACGCGGCGCAGGGACGGCACGTACATCCGGTTCGACTCCAACGCCGCCGTACTGATCAGCGATGTGGGCGAGCCGGTGGGAACCCGCGTCTTCGGACCGGTCGCGCGCGAGTTGCGCGATAAGAAGTTTATGAAGATCGTCTCCCTGGCCCCCGAGGTAATCTGATGGCACTGGCAAAGAGAAAACCGGCCGAACCGGTCCGGATCGAGATTAAGAAGGACGACACCGTGAAGGTGATCTCCGGCCGCGATAAGGGCAAGACCGGGCGCGTGCTCCGTGTGAGCCGTGAGAGCGGCAAGTTACTGGTCGAGCACGTGATGATGATCAAGCGCCACACCCGTCCCAACCCGGCCCAGCAGATCCAGGGCGGCATCGCCGAACGAGAGAGCCCGATACCGGTCTCCAACGTGATGGTGGTGTGCCCGAGCTGCGATAAGGCCGTGCGTATCGGGCACCATGTGGAGCATCTGGCGGGCGGCAAGAGCCGGCGCACGAGGGTCTGCCGCAAATGCGGGCAGGCGCTCGACAGGAAGTGAGGCTGAGGATTCCATGGCGGCACGTTTGAGAGAGCATTATCTGAAACAAGTGGTCCCGGCGCTGACCAAAGAGTTCGGCTATAAGAATGTCATGGCCGTTCCGAAGATCGAGAAGATCTCGGTGAATATCGGGATGGGCGAAGCGACGCAGAACGCCAAGCTGATGGATGGAGCGGTCGGTGAATTAGGACAGATCGCCGGGCAGAAGCCGGTGATCACCAAGGCCACCAAGTCGATTGCGGCCTTCAAGCTACGCGAGGGCATGTCGATCGGCTGCATGGTGACACTGCGTGGCGACCGCATGTACGAGTTTTTCGACCGGCTGGTGAATGTGGCGCTGCCCCGCGTGCGGGACTTTCGCGGCGTTTCGACCAAGTCGTTCGATGGACGCGGCAACTACACCCTGGGTGTGAAGGATCAGCTGATCTTCCCAGAGATCGACTACTCCAAGGTGGAAAAGACCAAAGGTATGAACATCTCCATCACGACCACGGCCCGCACCGATGCGGAGGGCCGGGCGCTGCTCAAGCAGATGGGGATGCCGTTCCGGCAGTAAGGGAAAGAGACGAACAGAATGGCTACTACCGCCAAGATCGCGAAAGACCAGAAACTGGAAATAGCCCGTAAGGCGAAGACGCCCAAGCTGCAATGCCGGCATCGCAACCGCTGCTGGCGGTGCGGGCGTCCCCGCGCATTTCTGCGGAAGTTTGGTATCTGCCGCCTGTGTTTCCGCCAGCTCGCACTGAATGGCGAGATTCCCGGCGTGGTCAAGGCGAGCTGGTAGAGAGATGCGACGTCCGCAAGCTCCGCCATCGGGGTGGAAAGCCCGGACGAAATTGAAGTAGGAGAACTATGACGAGCGATCCCATTGCCGACATGCTGACTCGCGTCCGCAACGCGATCCAGGCCCGCCACCCCAAGGTGGACGTGCCGGCTTCCAAGCTGAAGACGGAAATCGCGCGCATTTTGAAGGAAGAGGGTTACATCACCAACTTCAAGGTGGCGGAAGAAGGCGCGAAGAAGACCATCAAGATCTACCTGAAGTACGCCTCCAACAGCTCGCCTGTCATCTCGGCGATCGAGCGGGTGTCGCGGCCGGGCTGCCGGGTGTACGTAGGGCAGACCGACATCCCGCGCGTGCTGGGCGGTCTCGGCATCAACATTCTGACGACGCCTCGCGGAGTGATGACCGGGAGGGACGCGCATAAGGAGCACCTGGGCGGGGAAATTCTCTGCCGGGTTTGGTGAGACTATGTCGAGAATTGGTAAAAAGCCGATCCCGCTGCCGGGCGGCGTGAAAGTGCAGATCGGCGAGCAACTGGAAGTGACCGGCCCCAAGGGTAAGCTGACGGTGCCGATCCCACAGGGCGTCACGATCGAGCAGGCGGACGGCCGCCTGGAAGTGAAGCGCGCGTCCGACGATTACGCGGCGCTGCACGGGCTGACTCGTGCGCTGGCCGCCAATGCCGTGCAGGGCGTGTCGAGCGGATTCGTCCGCGAGTTGGACATCGTCGGCATCGGGTACCGCGCCGACGTCAAGGGACGGATCGCGACGTTCACGCTGGGCTATTCCCACCCCATCGAGGTGTTGCTGCCCGAGGGCGTGGACATGAGGATCGACAAGCAGACGCACCTGGTGTTGAGCGGGTACGACCGGCAGTTGCTGGGCCAGGTGGCTGCGGATATCCGGTCGCTTCGCAAGCCGGATCCTTACAAGAACAAGGGCATCCGGTACACGGGTGAACCGCTGCGCAAGAAGGTCGGCAAGACCGGGGCGGGTGGCAAATGATTCATAAGATCGAGAAGAAGGAAATCCGCAGGCGCATCCACCAGCGCATTCGCCGCAAGCTCAGCGGCACCTCGGCGCGTCCGCGCCTGGCGGTGTTCCGGAGCGTGGCCCACATCTACGTGCAGGTCATCGACGACAGCAAGGGCACGACGCTGGTTTCGGCCTCTTCGGTGGATAAAGGTGCGAAGACCAACGGCGGAAACGTGGCCGCCGCTAAGGCGATCGGCAAACTGGTGGCCGAGCGGGCCAAGGAAAAAGGCATCAAGCAGGTGGTTTTCGATCGCGGCGGGTATCAATACCACGGCCGGATCAAAGCCCTGGCCGATGCCGCGCGCGAAGCAGGACTGGAGTTTTAATCCATGGCGATTGTGAAACGTATCGATCCGTCGGCGCTCAACCTGAAAGAGCAGGTGGTTGCGATCAACCGCGTCACGAAGGTGGTGAAGGGCGGCAAGAACCTCAGCTTTTCAGCGCTGGTGGTGATTGGCGATCCCTCCGCGAAAGTGGTGGGTTATGGCGTTGGCAAGGCCAAAGAAGTGCCCTCGGCGATTCGCAAGGGCATCGAGGCCGCCAAGAAGGGTCTGCGCAAGGTCAACGTCCTCGAGACCACCATCGCGCATCAGGTGCTCGGCGAATTCGCCAGCTCCCAGGTGCTGCTGAAGCCGGCTCCGGAAGGAACCGGTGTGATCGCGGGCGGCGCGGTCCGGGCGGTGATTACCGCCTGCGGAATTCCCAACGTGCTGACGAAATCGATTGGACGCCGCAACCCGCACAACGTGGTGAAGGCGACGATCGTGGCGCTCGAATCGCTGCGCGACAA
The DNA here is from genome assembly GCA_963794265.1 of Bryobacterales bacterium. Lineage (GTDB taxonomy): Bacteria > Acidobacteriota > Terriglobia > Bryobacterales > Bryobacteraceae > CAWCDJ01. Next base: position 1,362,628 of record CAWCDJ010000001.1, on the reverse strand, counting down.
GAACGCCGTGGCTGAAATGCGCGGCCTGGCAGTGGAGAAACTGTAATGGAAGGCAAGATCAAGATCAAGCTGGTCCGCAGTCCGATCTGCACTCCGGAAAAACAGAAGCGGGTAGTCAAGGGCCTGGGCCTGCGCAAGCTCAACCAGGTGGTGGAGCGGCCGGACACGCCCGTGTTTCGCGGTATGGTAAAGAAAGTTCCGCACCTGCTGGAAGTGGTGGAGTAGGGAGAGAGAGATGAACCTTACCGGATTAAGACCGCCCGCCGGGCAGAAGAAGAGCCGCAAGCGCATCGGCCGCGGAATGGGCTCGGGCCGCGGCAAGACTTCCGCGCGGGGCCACAAGGGGCAGCACGCGGGAACGGGCTTCGGCCAGAAGCGCGGATTCGAAGGCGGCCAGATGCCGCTGCACCGCCGCCTGCCGAAGCGCGGATTCAAGAATATTTTTAAGAAGCAGTACGCCATCGTCAATCTCGGACGGCTGGAGAAGCTCGAGGGCGATTCCTTTAATGTCGACCGCCTGATCGAGCTCGGAGTCATCAAAAAACTGGGCGAGGGCCTGAAAGTTCTGGGCACGGGCCAACTGACCCGTAAGATCACGGTGGAAGCCCACCACTTTTCCAAATCAGCGGTGGAGAAGATCGAGAAGGCCGGCGGCGCGGCACAGGTGATTGGCGCTCAGTTGAAATAAACGCCGGGAATCGAAGGGAATCATGGGAAGGTTATTTGAAGCGTTCGCGAACATGTTTCGCGTTCCGGATCTGCGCAAGCGGCTTATGTTCATGCTGGCGCTGCTGGCGGTGTACCGCCTGGGCGGGCACATCCCGACTCCGGGAATCAACATTCAACGCTGGGAACAGTTTTTCGGATCGCAGGCGGGCTCGATATTCGGATTTTTCGACCTGTTTGCGGGCGGCAACATCCGCCGGCTGACCATCTTCGCGCTCGGTATCATGCCGTATATCACGGCATCGATCATCCTGCAGTTGATGACGGTCGTGGTTCCGACCCTCGAGAAGCTCCAGAAGGAAGGCGAACTCGGGCGGCGCAAGATCACGCAGTGGACCCGCTACCTGACCATCATCCTTTCCGTTCTGCAGTCGTTCGGTATTGCCCAGGGACTGATGTCGATGGGACAGGGAATCGTCATCAGCCCGGGCTTCGGATTCGTGATGCTGACGGTGCTGTCGCTGACCACGGGGTCGGCCTTTATCATGTGGCTGGGCGAGCAGATCAGCGAGCGGGGCATCGGCAACGGCATGTCGCTGATCATCTTCGCCGGGATCGTGGTGGGCCTGCCGAATGCGATCGAGAACCTCTACACCCACGTGTTCACGGTTCACGACTGGAGCGCGCTCACGCTGATCTCGCTGATCGCGATGATGATCGCGGTAGTGGCCTTTATCGTCCTGGTAGAGCGCGGCGAGCGCCGGATTCCGGTGCAGTACGCGAAGCGCGTGGTGGGACGGCGAGTGATGGGCGGACAGTCCACCCACATGCCTTTGAAGGTGAACGCGGGCGGCGTGATCCCGGTGATCTTCGCTTCCTCGATTCTGGCGTTCCCGCAGCAGCTGGCAATGATGGGCTGGGTCAAAAACGTCCCCTGGCTCTCGGCGACCCTGCGGTCCATCAATCACGGCGAGCCGCTCTACTACGTGCTCTTCGTGGCGGGGATCATTTTCTTCTGCTTCTTCTACGTTTCGATCATCTTCAACCCGAACGAAGCGGCGGATAACATGCGAAAGTACGGCGGGTTCATTCCGGGTATCCGTCCCGGGCGGAACACGGCCGACTACATGAACAACATCCTGACCAAGATCACGGTGGTCGGCGCGATTTACCTATCGATTCTGTGCCTGATCCCGGACATCATGATTTCGGGAATTCACCTGCAGCACCTGCCGATGATCGGCAACTGGGTAGATCAGACGTTCCCGCGGAGGCTGCTGGAGGGATTGAACGTAAACTTTTATTTCGGCGGCACCTCGCTGCTGATCGTCGTGGGCGTGGCTATGGATACGATCAACCAGATCGAAGCCCAGCTCATTATGCGTCACTATGAAGGCTTCACGCCGCGGTCGGGCCGGATCCGCGGACGCAGAAGTACGTTCTAAAATTTTGTGAAGGCAATTGTACTGTTCGGCTCGCCTGGCTCCGGCAAAGGCACCCAGGCGAGGCTTCTGACGCAGTGCCTGGGCATTCCCCATATCTCGACCGGGGACATGCTGCGGGAGCGCATCCGCCAGGGCGCCGGGATCGATCCGGACATGGTGGCCCGAATGCAGTCGGGGGGGCTGGTTCCGGACGAAGTGGTGGACCGCATGGTGACGGAGCGGTTGAGCCAGCCAGACGCGGTCCGGGGTTTTGTGCTAGATGGATACCCTCGCACGGTGGAGCAGGCCGGGCGGTTGTGCGGCTGGCTGGACGAGCGTGGGATCCGCGAGGTGGTAATTTACCTCGCTGTTGATTATAATGTAGTTATCGCCCGCCTGACTGGACGGCGGCAGTGTCCTCGCTGCGGAACTCTGTATAACATCGTGTCCCAGCCTCCTCGCGAGGATAATTTGTGCGATTTGGATGGCGAGCAGTTGGTGATCCGGAACGATGACCGGGAAGAGGTCATCCGGGAACGCCTGGAAGCGTACGAACGGCAGACCCGGCCGGTTTTGGACCTGCTGCGGAGCGCCGGACGGCACGTGGTCGAAGTAGACGCGAGCACCGAGTCTCCGGAAGTTGTGTTCGAAAAGATCTGCCGGGCGATGGAGAAGGATGATTGTTCGAAAGACCGCCGCTGAACTAGAAAAGATGCGGCGCAGCGGTCTGCTTGTCTGGCAGATCCTGCAGAAACTAAAGGAACTGGCGGCAGAAGGGGTCAGCACGATGGACCTGGAAGTCGCCGCCGAGAAGATGATGGTCGATGCCGGCGCAAAGCCCGCTTTCAAAGGGTATTACGTCCCCGCCGCCGGCGAGGCATTCAAGTTTGTGCTGTGCACCTCGGTGAATGACGAAATCGTCCACGGGATGCCGAATGCGAAGCGCGTCCTGAAGAAGGGCGACATCGTTTCGATCGATACCGGGGTGAAGCTGGATGGCTATTATGGCGATTCGGCCATCACCGTGCCGATTGGGGAAATCGGCCCGCAGACGGCGCGGCTTCTGGAGGTGACCCGGGAGGCGCTGGAGATGGCAATTGACCGGGTGCGGTCGGGGAACCGGCTTTTCGACGTGTGTGCGACCGTGGAGCAGCACGTGAAGACCAACGGCTTCTCGATCGTGCGGGAGTATGTGGGCCACGGGATCGGGACTCAGCTTCACGAAGAGCCGCAGGTTCCCAACTATGTAGACCGGAAGAATGAGAATCCGCGGCTGAAGCCGGGGATGGTATTGGCGGTGGAGCCGATGGTAAACGCCGGGCGGCCGGAAGCGGTGGTGCTGAAAGACAAGTGGACGGCGGTGACCAAAGATGGCTCCAATTCGGCGCACTTCGAGCACTGCATCGCGGTGACGGAGAACGGGCCGTGGGTGCTGACAAGGCCGTAAAAGTCCAGGCCACGATCCTGGAAGAGCGGCCGAGTGTGATATACGAGGTAGTGCTGGATACGCAGCAGAAGGTGCTGGCCCACGTGGTGGGCGTGGTGAAACGGAATTTCGTCCGGTTGGTTCCCGGCGACCGGGTTGAAGTGGAATTGATGCCACACGACCCGACCCGGGGAAGAATTACCAGGAAGCTGACAACATGAAAGTTCGAGCGTCCGTCAAGAAAATTTGCGACAAATGCAAGGTGATCCATCGCGAAGGCGTGGTGCGGGTCATCTGCGTCAATCCCAAGCATAAACAGAGGCAGGGTTAAATATGGCACGTATCGCCGGTGTGGATCTGCCGCCCGCCAAGAGAGCCGAGATCGGGCTGACGTACATTTACGGCGTAGGCCGTACGCGGTCCCAATCGCTGCTGCACCGGGCGGGCATCGATTTCGACAAGAAGATTCGGGACCTGAGCGAAGACGAGGTCAACCGCGTTCGCCAGATTCTGGAAGAAGAGGGCGCGGTAGAAGGCGACCTGCGCAAGGAAATCTCGATGAACATCAAGCGTCACATCGAGATGGGCTCGTACCGCGGCCTGCGGCATCGCCGCAGCCTGCCGGTTCGCGGGCAGCGGACTCATACCAATGCCCGGACCCGCAAGGGACCGCGCCGCGGCACGGTGGCGAACAAGAAGAAGGCGACCGGGAAGACATAGTATGGCGAAAGCACCAGCAAAAGCAGGCAAAAAGAAGAGTTTCAAGAAGAAGGAAAAGCGCGTCGTCCATTCGGGCGTCGTGCATATCCAGGCCACCTTCAACAACACCATCGTCACCATCTCGGACCAGGAAGGCAACACGATCGCCTGGTCGAGCGCCGGTTCGCTGGGCTTCCGTGGTTCGCGCAAGGGGACGCCGTTCGCCGCGCAGCAGGCAGCCATGACGGCGGCGAACAAGGCGGGCGAGAGCGGGTTGCGGACGGTTGAAGTACGGGTGAGCGGTCCGGGTTCCGGACGCGAGTCGGCGGTTCGCGCGCTGTCCACCGCGGGCATCGATGTACGCGCGATCCGCGATGTCACGCCGATTCCGCACAACGGATGCCGGCCTCCGAAGAAACGCAGAGTGTAACGATAAGCGGGACGAAGGCCTGCCACGGCTGTAAACCGCACCTGATGATTGGTAGGGTAGGCCCTCGGGCTTGCCCGGTTTTTGGCATGGACAGGCCGGGAGGCCTATCCTACTGAGAAAGGTAAGGAGAATAACTTGGCAAGATATATCGGCCCGGTTTGCCGGCAATGCCGGCGCGAGGGCATGAAATTGTTCCTGAAGGGCGAGCGCTGCCACAGCGAAAAGTGCGCCATCGAGCGCCGCAACTTCATCCCCGGGCAGCACGGCAAAGACCGCAAAGCGAAGATCGTGGGCTACGGCCTGCAGTTACGCGAGAAGCAGAAGGTACGCCGCGTGTACGGCGTGCTGGAGCGGCAATTCCGCTCGACCTACGAAAAGGCCGCCGCGCAAAAGGGCATCACCGGCGAGAATCTCATGTCGGCGCTCGAACGGCGCCTCGACAGCGTGATCTACCGTATGGGGTTCGGCACCAGCCGCGCGCAGGCGCGCCAGGTGGTCCGCCACGGGCACGTGGAAGTCAATGGGCGCAAGTGCAACATCCCGTCGGCCATGGTGAAGATTGGGGACGTGGTTGCGGTGCGGGAAAGCAGCAAGAACAACGCCACCATTCTGGCCGCGCGTGACGCCACGGCCCACGCCCCGGCGCCGAACTGGATCGACGTGGATCGGGAAGGGTTGAAGGGTCGCATCACGAGCCTGCCGCAACGCAGCGAGTTGGTGCAGATCCAGATGAACGAGCAGCTCATCGTCGAGCTGTACTCGAAGTAAGGGTTGGGCCTGCCCGCGCCCGAAAGGCTGCGGGGCGGCGCCCGCCAAAGCGAGGTTTTCAATGTTTAAGGGCTTCCAAAAACCAAAACGACTGGTTGCCAATACCGAGACCCTCACGGAGCGGTATGGCATGTTCACGGCCCAGCCCTTTCAGCGCGGATTCGGCACCACCATCGGCAACAGACTCCGCCGCGTGCTGTTGAGCTCCATCGAGGGCGCGGCGATCACCGCGGTGCGCATCGAAGGCGTCGAGCACGAATTCAGCCCGATTCCGGGCGTGGTCGAAGATGCGACCGACATCATCCTCAACCTGAAGCAGATTCCGTTCAAGCTTCTGGGCGAAGGCATCAAAACCGTTCGCCTCACGGTAGACCAGCCGGGCGACGTTCGCAGCGGGCAGATCGAAACCGATGCCGACGTCGAAGTGCTCGACCGCGATGTGCACATCGCAACCGTCAGCGAAGGCGGGCGCCTCGCGATCGAGATGCGCCTGAAGACCGGGCGCGGCTACGTCAGCGCCGACAAGAACTTCGACGAGGACTTGGCCCTCGGCTACATCCCGATCGATTCGGTGCATTCTCCGGTGCGCAAGGTGAACTTCCAGGTGGAAGCCGCGCGCCTGGGACAGATGACCGACTACGACAAGCTGACGCTGGAAGTCTGGACCAACGGCGCGGTTTCGCCGCAGGATTCCATCGGCTACGCGGCCAAGCTGCTCAAAGACCACATGTCTATCTTCATCAACTTCGAGGAAGTGCCGGAGCAGACCGAGGAGATCTCGGAGCGCGGCCTCGACAAGATGAACGAGATCCTGAACCGCTCGGTCGAAGAACTGGAGCTCAGCGTTCGTTCGTACAACTGCCTGAAGAACGCCAACATCCAGACCATCGGCGAACTGGTGCAGAAGACCGAAGCCGAGATGCTGCGCACCAAGAATTTCGGCCGCAAGTCGCTCAACGAGATCAAAGAGATCCTGGCTAATATGGGGCTCTCGCTCGGCATGCGCATCGATGCGCACGGCCGGCTGGTGGCGCCGCCTCAGCAAGCGCCTGGCAGCATCCCGGATTACGGCCCGGAAGACGAAGACTCACAGGAGCCGATGGGAGAGTAGCCGATGAGACACAGAGTTGCCGGATTCAAATTGAAGCGGCCGGTGGATAGCCGCAACGCCCTGCTGCGGAATCTCGCCACCAGCGTGATTCTGGAGGAGCGCATCATCACTACCGTTCCGAAGGCCAAGGCCGTCCAGCCGCTGGTCGAGAAGATGATCACGCTGGCGAAGGCGGATACGCTCCACACCCGGCGCCAGGCGGCGGCGGTCTTACGCACGCCCGCCTCGGTGAAGAAGCTGTTCGATACGCTGGGGACTCGCTTCGGGCAGCGAAACGGCGGTTACACCCGGATCACCCGGCTTGGCCCGCGCAAGGGCGATGGCGCCGAGCAGGCGATGATCGAGCTGGTCGGTTCCGAGCTGGTGAAGCGCGCGGCAGAGCGCGCCAAGCGCCGTGAAGAGCGCATGCAGGCACAACGCGAAGGCCGCGAGCCGGAAGAGAAGAAAGAAGAGTAGCTGAAATTCAGCCCGCTCCCTTACGGTCGCGGCTCTGTGGGACTACGGTCGCGGCTCTGTGCGACGCCTTCTGACAGAGCCGCGACCGTAAGGGAGCGGGCCGTTCGATTACAGAAACTGAATTCCCTGCGCCAGCGGCATCTGCGTCGACCAGTTCAACGTGTTCGTCTGCCGCCGCATGTAAGATTTCCAGGCATCGCTGCCGGATTCCCGCCCGCCACCGGTCTCCTTCTCGCCGCCGAACGCTCCACCGATTTCCGCACCGCTCGTACCCAGGTTGATATTGGCAATTCCGCAGTCGCTGCCGCGATGGCTGAGGAAAGTCTCCGCCGCGATCAGACTGTTGGTGAACATCGCCGAGGAGAGGCCCTGCGGCACATCGTTGTGCCAGTGAATCGCCTGGTCCAGGTCGTCGAACTCGACCAGGTAGAGAATCGGCGCGAAAATCTCTTCCTTGAGGATCGGCATGTCGGGCCGCGCGGCCACCAGAGTGGGCTGCACGAAGTTCCCCTCGAGACGCCCCCCGCCGAAAATGATTTCGCCGCCCTGTTCGCGGATGCGGTGGATGCCATCCATCATGTCGTCCACGGCGCGGCGATTGACGAGCGGCCCCATCAGGGTGTTCTCATCGAGAGGGTCTCCGATTTTGACCTGGCGATATGCGTCGATCAGCGCCTCGCGAATGCGCGGTGCGATACCGCGCTGGAGAAACAGCCGGCGGGTAGTCGTGCATCGCTGGCCGGCCGTGCCCACGGCGCCGAACAGCACGGCACGCAGCACCAGATCGGGGTTGGCATCGTCCATGACGATGATCCCGTTGTTGCCGCCGAGTTCCAGAATCGTCCGGCCCAGCCGGTGTGCGACGGTTTCCGCCACGTGCCGGCCCACTTCGGTCGACCCCGTGAAACTGATGAGCGGGATGCGGCGGTCCTGAACCATCCTCTGGCCGACCGGGTTGGCCGGCCCGATCACCAGGTTGAAGATCCCTTTGAGATTGTGACGGTCGAGCACGCGGTTGCAGAGCTTCTGCACGGCGATCGCGGTCAGGGGAGTATCGGAGGATGGCCGCCATAGAACCAAATCCCCGCAGACCGCAGCGATCATGGCATTCCACGACCACACGGCGACCGGGAAGTTGAAGGCGCTGATGACTCCCACGATCCCGAGCGGGTGCCACTGTTCGTACATCCGGTGCCCGGGCCGCTCGCTGTGCATGGTGAGGCCGTACAACTGGCGCGATAGCCCCACGGCGAAATCCGCGATGTCGATCATCTCCTGCACCTCGCCCATACCTTCGGCGAGGATTTTGCCCATTTCGAGGGAGACCAGCGCGCCCAGTTCCGCTTTGTGCGCGCGAAGCTCGTTGCCGATTTCGCGTACGATCTCGCCGCGCCGCGGCGCCGGAACCATGCGCCAGTCGAGAAACGCTTCCGCCGCGCGGCTTACGACGGTTTCGTAATCCTCAATTCCGGCGGTTTTGATTTTTGCCAGCGGTTCGCCAGTGGACGGGTTCAGAGAGACCAGCTCGTGGCCGGAAGGATTCGCAATCCATTCCCCGTAGCAGGCTCCCGAATTCAGCGGCTCGATGTGAAGCTTTTCGAGGACTTCCGGAATGGTCGAACTGACAGTAGGCACATTCCTATTCTATCCGGGGGCAAAGCAATCGAGAAGAACAGGTACCGGCGCGACCCCCGAAGTCACGCTTGTTTGCGGCAGCGGTCGCGCCGGCATCGGATGAATCCCCGTGGCGTAAGTTTGTGTCCGACAGCGACACTCACCCCCATGCCTCGGTTGCCGGACCTGAGATCCAGCTAAACATGATTTACGATAACCGCCGTGCCCCTCAACGGGGAAGGGTATCTTTCGGACACCTCAAATCTGGTCTTCGTATTGCTCGAAGGCCACCCGCACCAACTGGCCGCGGGTGCGGACCCCGGTTTTCTGGAACAGGCTCTGCAATATGGCCTTCACGTAGCTCTCCGAAATTTGCAGGCGCCACGCAATCTCCTTATTGGAAAGGCCTTCCAGGACGAAGTGAAGCACCCGCCGCTGGCGGTCGCTGAATAGCGGTTCGGCAGGGTTCGCCTGATGTTCGACCGCCAGGTCGCCGAACTGCCCACCGAACCACGTGCCTCCCTCCGACACCGCACGAATCGCCTCCACGAGCCGGCTCAACGGCTCATGCTTCAGAAAAATGCCGGATATGCCCTGACGCGTGAGGCGCCGCGCTTCGGTGTCGCTTACCCACGCGGTCACCACCAGCACCTTGCCTTCAAAGCCAAGCTGGCGCGCCGCGGGCAGAAACTGCGAAGCCCTTTCCGACCCCAGGTCGTGATCGAGCAGCACGAGATCGAACTCCTGCCGGGCGATCCGCTCCAAAGCGTCGCGGATGCTCCCGCAGTGGTCCATGACGAGCCATGACTTCTCAGCCAAGACCCTTACGATGCTCTCCCGGAACAGCGCGTGGTCATCCACCAGGAGCGCCCGGATCGGTTGTGCCGCCTGCCCCTCAATCATTTTTCCGAAGCATTCTCTACTGGCCATAACTCCACCGCGAAACAACTGCCGCAAGGCTGCGGTTCGTAGCGCAATCCGCCGCCGTGGGCCCGCAGGATCGCCCTCGAAATGTAAAGCCCCAGGCCGGAGGACTGGGAACCGGAGTGGAAAGGCCGGAACAGTTCTTCAGGATGGGTAACTCCAGGACCATTATCTCGAAACCGCACCACTACGAGGTCTCTCTCGAGAGCTGCGGAGATCCGCACGGCGGCTTGCGCCTGGTGTTCGAGCGCGTGCTGGCTATTGCGGGCCAGGTTCACGAATACCTGCAGCAGGCTGTGATGGTCCGCCTGCACCAGGGGCAGCCGGGCGGGAATCTCCCAGCCGACTTCGATTCCGGCGTCGCGCAGCGCCGGCTCGATCACGACGCGAGTCTCGTCGAGAACTGTCTCCAGGTCGGCGAGCGCGGCCTCCCGGTTGGAGGCTGCGGAGAGCCCCGAGGAGGCGATCTTTTCGAGCCCCCCGATCAACGTTCCCAGCGCCCGGTAGTGCTCGCTCCCGGCTATACCGCTCTCGGCCAGCGCCAGGTGGGCGGAAGCCGCCGCGGACGCAAGATTGCGGATCTCGTGGGAAATCGCTCCGATCAGCACTCGCGAGGTGGCCATCATCGAGTCGAGTCCCGAGCCCTCGCGGTCGCGGAGATTCTCCGAGGCGTCCCAAATCACGGCCGCCAGACCCTCGCCGGCAGAGGTCCGGTAGGTCGAAAGCCAAACGTGCGCCAGGAAGACTTCGCCGCTTCGCCGTTGTCCCCGGCATTCCACATTTGTTCGGATGTTGCCGCCGGAGCGGTGGCTGTGTAGCATGCGGGTGAGAATCGGCAGGTAGGGCTCCACCGGTTCATTCTGTAGTGGCTCCCCGTCGAAACCGAGCAACTGAAGCGCGGATTCGTTGGCCAGCAGGATGCGGCCCGATTCGTCGAGGGTCAGGATGGCCAGCGGGCTGGTTTCGATCAGGATGCGAACCTGCAGTTCGGCCTCATGCCGCAGCCGCATCTGGAGTTCGCGTTCCTGCAGATGATCTCCAAGCAGCCGCCGCCGCCGGTTGATCTCCGCCACGAAATAGCCGGTCATGGCGAACCCCACAGTCACCACCAGCCACCGCCCGAACGAACCGGGAGGCCACTTCCATGGGTTTAATGCACGGAGCAACTGTTCCAACGTTGTTCCGGGTGGGACCTGCAAAGGGTCGAACGCTTCCCGAAAATAGGCGCACAGCACCGCCATGGCCAGGATCTGGTACCGGTTGAGGGCAGCGGCTGCCAGCAGAATCGGAAGAAGGTACAGGTACCCGAACGTGACGGAGGGAATCGACCAGTCGACCCAGGCGATCCCTGCTATCATCATGCCAGCGACGGCGGTCACCATCAGGTGGTGCGACTCCGTTTGTGCCAGAAAGTTGTCCAGGCGCGTCATCGTTTGGGTCCTAAAAGAGTTGTAACATCTTATCTTGCGGAAACGGGTGACGAAACGCCGCTCCTGGTGGAGGACGCTTATTCTCCGGACGGCGGGTACCGTCGCCACGATATACGGTGCTGCCGTACTGCTGCTCGCTGCCTTCCGGTGGGTAAATCCGCCGACTACGGCGGTGCAGATCCAACGGCGTGCGGAGGCTTGGTTTCACCGCATGCCCTACCGGAGGAGATACGCCTATGCTCCGCTGGGCTCGATCTCCCCGAACCTGCGGAACGCCGTGGTGGCGGCTGAGGATGGCCGCTTCTATCAGCACCACGGGATTGACTGGAAGCAGGTGCAGAAGGTGGTCGATCAGGACCTCGACGAGGGACGGCTTGGCCGCGGCGGATCCACCATCACCCAGCAACTGGTCAAGAACCTGTTCTTCACCACGCACCGTTCGATCCTCCGCAAAGCCGTTGAGTTCACCCTGGCGCCGGTGGCCGAGGTCCTGATGCCGAAGCGGCGCATTCTGGAACTTTACCTGAACGTAGTCGAATGGGGCCCGGGAATCTACGGAGCCGAGGCCGCGTCCCGGTCCTGGTACGCCATCCCCGCATCACGTTTGAACCGCGATCAGGCCGCGCGCCTCGCCGCCGTGCTCCCGGCTCCCTTGCGGCGCAAACCTTCGCGCATGAACGGGTATAGTGCGGAGATCCTGAAGCGCATGTCGCAAATGGGTTGGTGAAGCGCGGCGGCCAACTTCCTCACGGTCGCGGCTCTGTGCGATGGCAATCACCGGAGGCGGGCCTTGGTTGTTCCCGGGCTTTTCCGGCGCTACACTCCAACCATGAGAGAATACATGGTTCTGCCTTTGGTTCTCTTATTCTCCCAGGCTGCTCCCCAGATCTCCGCACCGGCCGGTTGGAAGGCCGTTGACGACGCAAAAGGCCTCTGCCGCATTATGGCGCCTCCGGATTGGGTTCCGTTCTCGGAAACATCCGGCGCGGTGATCTTCAAAGACGCCACCACGGCAATTGCCGTCGTGACCAGCCAGCCCGGCCAGGTTTTCAAGCCGATGCCCGAGGCGATCCTGAGAATGCTCCACATCCCCAAAGACAAGATGTTCGAAAATTCGTCCAAGCGCACCTTCTATCAGGACCGGACCTCGCGCGATGCCGACGACTCGAACGCGTACAGCGCCAGCGTGCCCGCGAAGAACGGCACCTGTAGCTGTCACATCGCTTTTCTGCCCAGCGTATCCGCGGAGACGGTACGAAAAATCGCGCTCAGCCTGGCACCGGCCGGCGAAACTACTTCGCCGTGAACCGCGCCCATCCGCGCGCCGGCATGTCGCGCAGAATATCCTTCATCCAGCCGAACTCCGGGTGTTTTGCGAGAAGTTGCGAAGATTTGAAGCTCACCCCGCAGGCGTGCCCGAGCGCCGCCGTCAACGACATCTTCTCCACTCCGGCGGCGTCCGTTACTTTGTTCTGCACCGCGCCGGCCGGAGCGTACGGCGCCTGCCAGGTGCCCATGCCGCGTGGGGAATCCTCGACATGTCCGCAGAGGGTGCGCTCGCTCGCTTCGTTCCTGGCTTCGAACGTGTCGAAGTGGTCCGACAGAAACTTCTGCCCCATCGCGACGTCGACCTGCCCCTTATTCTGCTGCATCAACTGCAGCCAGCGGACGTGCCGCGTGTTTTCGCTTCTGGACTTATCGTTGACATTAAAGTCGGTCTCTTCGCGGGTGAGTTTCGGGTCGGCCGGGAAGTTCGAACCGACGAAGAAGCCATCTTTAGTACGTTGCAGAACGACGTTCTTCAGCCCCAGTTCGAGGCTCGCCACCTCGTTATTCCTGGCATCGGCCACCAGCCAGTTATTGGCATAGCCGCCGTTGTTGCCGTCCTTCATGTAGCGCGCAAAATCGTCGATCGATCCGGAATATTGCATGGCCTTGCGCGCCCGCACGAATTCCGGCACGCCGTTGGTATCGAAGCCCGTGAAGTTGCTGATGGTGGTTTCGGTGATCACGATGCCGGCCGAGTTCATGCCGAAATCATCGCCGCTGTGGATCAGGCCCGCCGAGCCGTCCATGAGGATCCGGTGGCCCTTCGCCGGCACGATGTCGAAGATGATGTTCCAGCGCTCGCCCGACGAGTAGCTGGTCCAATTGTTATGGCCGATCACGATGCGGCCGTCCTTCGTATAGCTGCCGGTGGCGACGAAGGCGCTGCAATGATCGCCCGGTCCAGCGCCGGCCTCCGTGCCGGGGTGCTGCTGATTGTAGATCTTGTCGTAATACGGCAGCTCGAGCCAGGCATTCATGGCGACGATATCCCACAGGTCGAGCGTGGAATTTCGCGCCTTCAGCCCCTCCACAATGCCGTTCAGTTCGTCGCGGTACTCCTGATCCACGTGCGGCCAGAGAACCTCTTGGGCCGCATTGCGGAAGAAGGCCCAATCCTTCTTCTCGTCGTGGGTCATCTCGGTGGAGATCACCTTGAAGTTGTCCTGGATCTCCGGCGCGAGCAGGTATCCGTGCTGGAATCCGATCTCTTGCGGAGTCCCCTCGAGGTGGACCTGAATCCACCCGCTGCGCTCGCCGTAGCGGGCCGCCTTTCTCAGCCGGGAATCCGGCTCACGGGAGACTAGGGTGAAGGCCAAGCCTAGCACGAGCACGGCCAGCAGCAGGGAAATGCGTCGCATCCCGCTATTATAGTTCTAATGACCGATGCGGAGCCGCGGCCCCCGGGAGGCGGCCTGAAGAAGCTGACGGCGCACGTGAAGGCGGCGGGTTGAGCGTCGAAGCTGAGTCCAAAGTTGTTGGACCAGGTTCTGGCAGCGGTACCCCGCTGGCCGGATCAGAACGTGCTGATCGGGTTTGATACCGCCGACGATGCCGGTGTGTACCAACTGACGCCGGAGCTCGCCCTCGTGCAGACGGTGGACTTTTTCACGCCAATTGTCGACGACCCATACACTTACGGCGCCATCGCCGCCGCCAATTCGCTGAGCGATGTGTACGCCATGGGCGGGCGTCCTATCTCGTCGCTTTCCATCCTGGCTTGGCCCGCGAAGCATGACCTGGACGATCTGCGGCAGATCCTGCGCGGCGGAGCCGAGAAAATGCACGAGGCTGGTTGTTCGATCCTGGGCGGTCACAGCATCTCGGACGAAGAAATCAAGTTCGGGTACGCGGTTACCGGCGTGGTGAATCCGGCACGAGTGAAGGCCAACTCCGGCGCGCGCCCCGGCGACGCCCTGGTCTTCACCAAGCGGATCGGCACCGGCGTCATCGCCACCGCCCTAAAGCGCGGAGTGGCGGCCGCGGAGCACGTGAAGACGTCCATCGAATCGATGCTCGCGCTCAACCGCCGCGCTTGCGAGGAGATGCTGCGCTACGACGTTCACGGCTGTACCGATGTCACCGGCTTCGGCCTGCTCGGCCATGCGCGCGAGATGGCGGCGGCCAGCGGCGTAACCCTCGAAATCGCCGTCGATTCCGTGCCGTTCCTTCCAGGGGCCGTGGAGTGCGCGCGGCTCGGCGCGATTCCGGGCGGCCTTAAGAATAATCGCGAGTTCGTTTCCTGCGCCGTGGTCGTGGACGTCCCAGTCCCCCGCGAAATCGAGGACCTGCTCTACGATCCGCAGACTTCCGGTGGACTGCTGATCGCGCTTTCCGAGACCGGCGCCGCCGCACTCGAACGCTCGCTCGAAGGAGCCCGCCGCATCGGCCGCGTGCTCGAAAAACAGGAGAAGCCGATCCGGCTGGTATGAAGCACAATCCGATCATCATCGCCCTGGATGTCGAATCCGCCGAAGAAGCGCTCGCCCTGGTGGTTCGCCTGGGCAGGCATGCCAATTTCTACAAAGTCGGGATGGAACTCTATGCCGCCGCCGGCATGACCGTGGTCCGCGAATTGCTGAACCAGGGCAAGGAGGTGTTTCTCGACTTGAAGCTCTACGACATCTCCGAGACCGTGAAGCGCGCGGTGAGCCAGGTGGCGCGTACCGGCGTGCGGTTTCTGACGGTGCACGCCGTGCCTTCGGTGATGCGCGCCGCGGTGGAGGGCAGGGGAGACTCGCGCCTGCAATTGCTCGGCGTGACCGTGCTCACCAGTTTCGGTCGTGAGGATCTAAGGGAACTCGGCCACGACTGCGAAGTCTCCGAACTGGTGGCGACCCGCACCCGGCAGGCGATGGATGCCCACGTCGATGGCGTGGTCTGCTCTCCTCTCGAAGCCGCCGCAGTTCGCCGCATCGCCGGCCCGGATGCGATCGTCGTCACTCCTGGGGTACGCTCCGCGGGGGCCGCGAAAGGCGACCAGAAGCGCGTGGCCACTCCCGCTGAAGCCATTCGCGACGGCGCCGATTACGTGGTGATCGGCCGCCAGATCACGCGCGCCTCCGACCCGGGTGCCGAAGTTGCTCGCGTGCTCGAGGAAATCGCCGTGGTATGACCCGCGAGGGAGCCATCCGCATCGGCACTTCGGGATGGCACTATCCGCACTGGCGCGGCCCGTTCTACCCTGAAAAACTGCCGGCCTCGAAGATGCTCGAGTTCTATACGCAGCACTTCGATACCGTGGAGCTGAACAACACCTTTTACCGGCTGCCGCGGGAGAAGGGGCTGGAGGCATGGCGGGATTCGACACCGGGCGGTTTTCTCTTCGCCGCCAAAGGCAGCCGCTACCTGACCCACATGAAGAAGCTCAAGGACCCTGGCCCGGGCGTCGAAAAATTTTTCGACCGCATCGACCCCCTGGGGAAAAAACTCGGACCGGTCGTCTTCCAGTTGCCGCCGTGGTGGGAGGTGAATCTCGGGCGCCTGGAGGAGTTTCTGGAGACGCTGCCGCCGCGCCGCCGCTACGCGTTCGAACTGCGCAACCCCACCTGGCACTCCGAAGAGGTCTATCGGATTCTGCGCCGTCACCGCGCCGCATTCTGCATCTTCGAAATCGCGGGATTCCGGTCGGGGTTGGAGATCACGGCCAACTTCACTTATGTCCGCCTGCACGGCCCGGGCGGTGCGTACCAGGGCAGTTATCCCTCGAAGACTTTGAAGACCTGGGCGGACCGCATTCGCGCGTGGCAGCGCGAACTGCGCGAGATCTATGTTTACTTCGATAACGATCAGGCCGGCTACGCGGTCGAGAACGCGCTGGGGTTGAAGAAGCTGCTCGAATGAACCCTGCCCGCCCCCTCATGGTCGCGGCTCTGTGCGATGGCCAGATGAATCACAGAGCCGCGCCCCGGAACTGCGTACAATAGAAACTAGTGAAGGTCCTCATTGCCCTCGCGGCAATCGTCTGCTCCACTTCCCTCTACGCGCAGGATGCCCGGGAAATCGTCCGCCGCTCCATCGAACTGGATCAGGTCAACTGGGCCCGCGCGAAGGATTACACGTGGACCGCGCGCGACGTCCGCCGTCACCTGGACTCGAACGGTCGCGTCCAATCGGTCGATTCGGAAGGCTGGGAAACCCTGATTCTCTACGGCCTGCCGTACCGGCGCGTGACGGAGCGCGATGGCAAGCCGCTCCCGCCGGATCAGCAGGGCAAGGAACAGCGGAAGCTCGACCGGTTCTCCTCGAAACTGGAGCGCCAGACTCCGGCCGGCCGGCAGCGCCGCATCGACGACTATTTGAAGGATCGCAAACAGGCCCGCTCCTTCTTTCGAGAGATCCCCGATCTGTTCGATTTCCATCTGGATGGAGACGCCGTCGTGGATGGCCGCCCGGTGTGGGTGATCTCCGGCGCACCGCGGCCCGGAGCCCGGCCGAAGAGCCGCGATGCCCGCGCGCTCTTGAAAATCCGCGGGCGCATGTGGATCGATAAGACGGAATATCAGTGGGTGCGGATCGAGGCGCAAACCACCGGCACCATCTCCTGGGGGATCTTTCTCGCGCGTCTCAATCCCGGCGCCCAACTCGTTTTCGAGCAGACCCGCGTGAATGACGAAGTGTGGCTCCCCAAACGCCAGTGGATGCGCGGCGCGGGCCGCATCGGCCTCCTGAAGAGACTCGCCATGGAAGAGGAGATCACCTGGAGCAATTACCGCAAGTTCCAGGTTGATTCGAAGATTGTCCCCGGCCCGCAATAACCCGCTATGCTATCTCTGATGCCGGATTACATCGGAGCCATCGACCAGGGAACGACCAGCACGCGCTTCATCGTTTTTGATCGCGGCGGCCGCCTCGTAGCCAGCGCGCAGAAGGAACACGAGCAGATTTATCCGCAGCCCGGGTGGGTGGAGCACGACGCTGAAGAGATCTGGCTGCGCACCCAGCAGGTGGTGCGCGAGGCCATGGAGCAGCGCGGCCTGAAGCCGGCCGATCTTGCCGGAATCGGCATCACCAACCAGCGCGAAACCACCGTCGTGTGGAGCCGCAAGACAGGCCGCCCGCTTTGTAACGCCCTGGTCTGGCAGGATACGCGCGTGGGCGACGATGTTACGGAACTCTCCCGCAATGGCGGCCCCGATCGCTTCCGCGCCAAGACCGGACTGCCGCTCTCCACGTATTTCAGCGGGCTGAAACTCCGCTGGATTCTGGAACATGTGCCCGGTGCTCGCGAGCAGGCGGAAGCCGGAGACGTTCTCTTCGGCACCATCGACTCCTTCCTGCTCTGGCGCCTGACCGGCCTGCACATCACCGACTGTACCAACGCCAGCCGCACCCAGTTGATGAACCTGGAAACGCTCGACTGGGATGCGGATCTGCTCTCCGCGTTCGGCATTCCCCGCCGGATGCTGCCGAAGATCTGCTCGAGCAGCGAATGCTATGGACCCGCCAGGCTGGACGCCATCCAGGGCGTCCCCGTGGCCGGCATTCTCGGAGATCAGCAGGCCGCGCTCTTCGGACAGACCTGCTTCAACGCCGGCGAGGCCAAGAACACCTACGGTACCGGATGCTTCCTGCTCATGAACACCGGCACGGGGATCGTGCAGTCGCGTTTCGGGCTGCTCACCACGGTGGCGTTCCAGTTGCAAAACGGTCCGGCGCATTACGCGCTCGAAGGCAGTGTGGCCATCACCGGAGCGCTGGTGCAGTGGATCCGCGATAATTTCGGCCTCATTAACAAAAGCCCGGAGATCGAAACTTTGGCCCGCTCCGTGGAGGATAACGGCGGCGTCTATTTCGTGCCTGCGTTTTCCGGCCTTTATGCGCCGTATTGGAAGCACAACGCGCGCGGCGTGATCGCCGGCCTGACCCGCTACACCAACAGGGGTCACCTGGCGCGCGCCGTGCTCGAAGCCACCGCCTTCCAGACGCGTGAAGTGGTGGAGGCCATGGAAAAAGATGCCGGCGTGCCGGTGAACGTTCTGCGCACCGATGGCGGAATGGTGGAAAACGATCTGCTCATGCAATTCCAGGCGGACATACTGAACCGCGAGGTGGTTCGCCCCGTGGTGCGGGAAACAACCGCCCTCGGCGCCGCCTATGCGGCCGGCCTGGCCACCGGGTTTTATCAGGGCGTCGAGGAACTGCGAACCCATTGGTCCGTCGACCGCACCTGGCGCCCGGCCATGGATGCGGCGCGCCGCGAGCGGCTCTACGGTTTTTGGAAGAAGGCGGTGGCGCGCTCGTTCGACTGGCTGGACGAATAGGAGACCCGGATGGAAAAGCAGATGTTCGGCGAATTCATGGGCACGCTCGTGCTCATCCTGATGGGCAACGGAACCGTTGCCAACGTGCTGCTCAAGAAATCGAAGGGGGAGGATTCGGGCTGGATCGTCATCGCCACCGGATGGGCCCTGGCGGTGCTGCTGGGCGTGCTGGTCTCTATTGCCTGCGGCAGCGCCGATGCCAATCTGAACCCAGCGGTCACCCTCGGCTCGGCTGTCAAGACCGGCGACTTCAGCAAGTTTCTGCCGTTTGTCGCGGCGCAACTCGCGGGCGCGTTAGTCGGAGCCACGCTGGTCTGGCTGCACTACTATCCCCACTGGCGTGAAACGCCGGATGCCGATAGCAAGGCCGCCTGTTTTTTCACCGCGCCGGCGATCCGCCACTACCCGGCAAACCTGCTGAGCGAGATCATTGGAACTTTCGTGCTGGTGTTGGTGGCCGGCGCGATCTTTTCGAAGGCCGTGTCGCCGACCGGACCCGCTCCGGGCTTCGGCCCCTATCTGGTCGGCAGCCTCGTGTGGGGCATTGGCCTGGCCCTTGGCGGCACCACCGGGTATGCCATCAACCCCGCGCGCGATTTCGGGCCCCGGCTGGCCCACGCCATCCTGCCCATCGCCAAGAAGGGCGGATCGGACTGGGCGTACGCCCCGGTGCCGATCATCGGCCCGCTCCTGGGCGGCACGCTGGCAGGCCTGTTCATGCGGATCGTGGGCTTCTGAAGAAGCGGCCGGTGAACTACGCCGCCGCCCGGGACGGCAGTTCCTTGAGAATCTCGCTCACGAAAGCCTTCGCATCGCCGAACAGCATGAGCGTCTTATCCATGTAGTACAGTTCGTTGTCGATGCCGGCGAAGCCGGGGCTCATGGAGCGCTTGATCACCATCACGGTGCGCGCCTTATCCACGTCGAGAATCGGCATGCCGTAGATCGGGCTGGTCTTGTCGGTCCGGGCCGCGGGGTTGGTCACATCGTTTGCTCCGATGATCAGGGCCACATCGCACTGCGCGAACTCGCTGTTGATCTCGTCCATCTCGAACAGGCGGTCGTAAGGGATGTCGGCCTCCGCCAGCAGCACGTTCATGTGGCCCGGCATGCGGCCCGCCACCGGGTGGATCGCGAATTTCACGTTCACGCCGCGCCGGGTGAGCGCATCGGACAGTTCGCGAATCTTATGCTGCGCCTGCGCCACCGCCAGGCCGTATCCCGGCACGATGATGACGGTGCCCGCCGCCTCCAGGATGGACGAGGCTTCTTCCGCGCTGGCGCTGCGCACGGGGCGCTGTTCCGCGCGGGCCTGGGTGGCCTGGATCTGCCCGAATGCCCCGAACAGCACGTTGGCGAACGAGCGGTTCATCGCCTTGCACATGATGATCGAGAGGATCAGGCCCGAAGACCCGTCTAACGCGCCCGCGATGATCAGCAGCTTGTTGTCCAGCGCGAACCCCATGGCGCAAGCCGACAGGCCGGCGTAGGAGTTCAGCAGCGCGATCACGGTGGGCATGTCCGCGCCGCCGATGGGGATGATCAACAGCACTCCGAACACGAGCGCGAGGCCGGCGAAGATCGGGAACAAGTACGTGTCGGTGGGCACCAGCATGAGCCGCACCCCGAGACCCGTTGCAATCGCGAACAGCCCCAGGTTGATGAAGTTCTGGTTGCGGTAGGTGATCGGGCGCTGCGGCAGCACCTCCTGCAATTTGCCCATGGCCATGAGGCTGCCGGTGAACGTCAGGAAGCCGAGCAGGGTTTCGATAATCAGCGCCACCATGATGAAGCCGTGAAGCTCGGTGGCGGCGTGCGGCTGCCGCTGGTAGAATTCCGCCGTGCCCACCAGCGCCGCCGCCAGCGCGCCGCATGCGTGTGAGAGCGCGGTCCGTTGAGGCACCGCGGTCATCGGCATGATATAGGCGATCGGAATCCCTACCGCCGTGCCGATGAGAAAAGCCGCGAACACCCACTGCCAGTTGAACACGTGCTGCGCAACCAGGGTTCCGCAGATGGCCATCACCATGCCGATCTCGCCCGCGAACACCCCGCGCCGCGCGGTGGCCGGTGTGTTCATCCACTTCAGCGACAAAATGAAAAGCGCCGCCGAGACAATGTAGATGTAGTGGACCGCCTGCGCCATTACTTCTTCTCCTCGCGCCTCTTGAACATCTTCAGCATGCGGTCGGTGATCAGAAACCCGCTGACGATGTTGGTAACCGCCGAGGTGATGGCGATGAAGCCGAGCACTTTGCTCAGCGTGGTGGCCCCGGCGGCGCCCGTGATCAGGATGGCGCCCACCACCGAGATGGCGGAGATCGCGTTGGTCAGAGACATCAGCGGCGTATGCAGCAGCGGCGAAACCTTGCGGATCACCTCCAGGCCGACGAATGTCGCCAACATGAAAACGTAAAGCTCGAGTACCAGGTCAGAGGACATGGGATGCTCCCAGCGCTTCCTTCACGCGCGGATGCACGATCGCGCCTTCGTGGGTCACCATTGTTTCGCGGACGATCTCATCCGAGGGGTCGAGCGCTAACTGCCCGTCCTTCACGAGATATTTGAGGAACGTCGCGATGTTCTTCGCGTACATCTGGCTGGCGTGATACGGCACGGTTGCCGGCAGGTTGACCGGACCGTGGATCGAGACTCCGTTCCATTCCACCACCTCGCCCGGCCGGGTCAGCTCGCAATTGCCGCCGCGCTCGGCGGCGATATCGACAATCACCGACCCCGGCGCCATGCGCCTCACCATTTCGGCCGTGACCAGCACCGGTGCTTTTCTGCCGGGAACAGCGGCGGTGGTGATCACCACGTTCTGCTCCGACAACACTCCGGCCATGGCTTCGCGCTGCCGGCGGTAAAACTCCTCTCCCATGGCTTTGGCGTAGCCGCTCTTGTCCTCGGCGCCGGCCTCGCCGACATCCAGCACGATGAAGCGCGCGCCCAGGCTTTCGATCTGTTCCTTCACGGCGCTGCGGATATCGTAACCGCTGACCACCGCGCCGAGGCGCCGGGCGGTGGCGATGGCCTGCAACCCCGCCACTCCCGCGCCGATCACGAGCACGCGCGCCGGAGTGATCGTCCCGGCCGCCGTCATCAGCATGGGAAACATGCGCGGCAGCGCGCCGGCGGCGATCAGCGCCGCCTTGTACCCGGCTACGGTGGCCATGGAGGAGAGCGCGTCCATGCTCTGGGCGCGGGTGATGCGCGGCATCAACTCCATCGCCAGGAACGTGACGCCCCGTTCGGCCAACTGCCGGGCCGCGTCGATGGCAGTTAGCGGTTCGCCGAAGCCGATCACGGTCTGGCCGCGACGCAGCAGCGGCAGGTCGGCCGCGCCCGCGCCGGGGTTGGCTCCGAGGCTCCGGACCTGCAAAATCACATCGGCCGCCTGATATACTTCGGCCCGGCTCATCAGAGCGGCGCCCTTGGCGGCGTATTCGGAGTCGGGGAAGCCGGCGGGCGCCCCGGCCCCGGTCTCGATGACCAACTCGATCCCCGTCTTGTTGAAGACGCTGATGGCGCCGGGGATCATCGCCACGCGGCGTTCACCCGGCGCCGATTCGGATACCACTCCGACTTTAATGCCCATCTAGACCTCCCGCATAACAGCGGGTTACCCTGTGCGACTCTACAATAAATCCGCGGTGCTGAAGAAGAACCTCAGCTCGGTTTCGGCCGTTTCCGGCGCGTCCGAGCCGTGAACGCAATTCCTTTCGATATTCGCCGCGAACCGCTTCCGGATGGTCCCCTCGGCGGCATTGGCCGGGTTGGTCGCGCCCATCACGTCGCGCAGTTTCCGGATCGCGTCTTCGCGCTCGAGCGCCATCACGATAATCGGCCCTTCAGTCATGAACTTCACCAGCCCGGCAAAGAATGGCCTTTCGCGATGGACGGCATAGAAGCCCTGCGCCTGCGCCTCGGACAGGCGCGTCATGCGCAATCCGAGAATTCTGAATCCGGCCTGCTGGATCATGGCCAGGATCTCACCCGCCTGACCGGCGGCTACGGCGTCCGGCTTAATAATAGAAAATGTGCGTTCCACACTCATAGTAGGCTCTGAATCGTAACTCCTATTTCGGCCGGCGTGGGGCACACGGCAATGCCCGCGTCCTTCATCGCCGCAATCTTGTCGGAAGCCTTGCCGGAACCGCCCGCGATGATCGCGCCCGCGTGGCCCATGCGCCGTCCCGGCGGCGCCGTCTGACCGGCCACGAAGCCCACCACCGGTTTCTTCACATTGGCCTTCACATAGGCCGCGGCGGTCTCTTCCGCATTCCCGCCGATCTCTCCGATCATCACGATGGCGTGCGTGTCGGCATCTTCGTTGAACAGCGTCAAGGCATCCAGGAAGTTGGTGCCGATGATCGGGTCGCCGCCGATTCCGATGCAGGTGGATTGGCCGATCCCGAGCTTGGTCAACTGGCCGACCGCTTCATAGGTCAGGGTGCCCGAGCGGGAAATCACGCCCACGTGGCCTTCCAGGTGGATGTGCCCCGGCATGATCCCGATCTTGCACTTCCCGGGCGAGATGATTCCCGGGCAGTTCGGCCCGATCAACCGGGTATGCTTCCCCTGGAGGAACTGCCAGGCCTTCACCATATCGAGCGCCGGAATGCCTTCCGTAATGCAGACCGCCAGCGGGATGCCGGCATCGGCCGCTTCCATGATGGCGTCGGCGGCGAACGGCGGCGGTACGAAAATCACGGTCGCGTTGGCGCCGGTCTTCGCCACCGCCTGGTCCACGGTATCGAACACCGGCAGATCCAGGTGTCTGGTGCCGCCCTTTCCCGGTACCACTCCGCCGACCACGTTGGTTCCGTAAGCCAGGGCCTGCTGCGCATGGAATGTGCCTTCCCTGCCGGTGAGCCCTTGAACGATCAGCCGGGTATTCTTATCTACGAGTATGCTCATCCGAATTTTTCCTCTTACGCAGCCAGTTGGACCACTTTTTCGGCCGCATCGCGCATGTCCTGGCCTACCGTGAAGTTCAGCCCGGATTCCATCAGAATCTGCCGGCCCAGTTCCACGTTGGTGCCTTCCATGCGGACCACGATCGGCACCTGAATGTTCAGGTCGCGCGCCGCCGCCACCACCCCGGTGGCCAGCGTATCGCAGCGCAGGATGCCGCCGAAGATGTTGATCAGCACGGCCTTCACGTGTTTGTCGGAAAGCAGGATGCGGAATGCGTTCTTGACCTGCTCGGCGCTGGCGCCGCCGCCGACGTCCAGAAAGTTGGCCGGGCTGCCGCCGGCGTACTTGATGATGTCCATGGTGGCCATCGCCAGGCCCGCCCCGTTCACCATGCAGCCTACTGTTCCATCGAGCTTGATGTAGTTCAGGCCAAACCGGGAGGCCTCCACTTCGAGCGGGTCCTCTTCGTTCAGGTCGCGTAGTTCGAGCAGTTCCTTGTGGCGGTAAAGGGCGTTGTCGTCGAAATTGACTTTGGCGTCGAGCGCGTAGACCTTTCCGTTCTTCGTCAGAATGAACGGGTTGATTTCGGCGAGCGAAGCGTCCATCGCGGTATACGCGCGGGCCAGCGCCATCATGGCCGCCGCCGCGCCGTTCACGCTGGCCGGGGGAATCCCGATGCCAAACGCCAGTTTCCGCGCCTGGTACGCCTGCAAGCCAAGCGCGGGCTGGATCGTCTCTTTCAAAATCAGTTCCGGCGTCCTGGCGGCCACTTCTTCAATTTCCATGCCGCCCGCCGCCGATGCCATGAATACCGGCTTGCCCTGGACCCGGTCCAGGACGATCCCGAGGTAAAGCTCGCGCTCGATCGGCAGTGTCTCCTCGATCAGCAGACGCTGCACGATTCGTCCCTCGGGGCCCGTCTGGTGAGTGACCAGCCGCATCCCCAATATTTTGCGCGCAATCTCGACGGCTTCCGCGGCGTCTTTCGCTACTTTGACGCCGCCGCCCTTCCCGCGCCCCCCAGCGTGAATCTGGGCCTTCACGACCACGCTTCCACCAATCTCCTTCGCCGCCGCTTCAGCTTCTTCTACCGTGAACGCAATCACGCCGCGCGGCACAGGAACGTTGTACTGGCCCAGGATGGCCTTTGCCTGATACTCGTGAATTTTCATGGAATTCTGCTTGTGTTAGTATGGCGGAAACAGCCAGAAACCTTAATATATCATGTCCCTTTCCCTGTACCTGGAACGCATTGCGAACCGCCAACACCTGTCTCCGGAAGAGGCAGAAACTGCTATGGAGGCGATTCTCAGCGGCCAGGTCAGCCAACCCCAAATGGCGGCGTTCCTGATGGCGCTGCGCATGAAAGGCGAGACTGCGGGCGAATTGGTCGGGTTTGCGCGCGCCATGCGGCGCATGGCCGTTCCGGTGGACCCGGGATTGAACGGCTCTCCCCTGCTCGACACCTGCGGCACCGGCGGGGATGGCGCCGGAACCTTCAACATTTCGACTGTTGCGGCATTCGTGGTGGCCGGTGCCGGGGTCCACGTGGCCAAACACGGGAACCGCTCGGCCAGCGGGAGGCCCGGTTGCGGCAGTGCGGACCTGCTGGAATCCCTCGGGATCGATATCACGCTGACCGCCGGCCAATCCGCCCAGGCCATTCGCGAGGTGGGCATCGGGTTTCTGTTCGCTCCGGCTCTCCATACCGCCATGAAACACGCCCAGCCGGTGCGGGTGGAACTCAAAATGCGTACCGTTTTCAACCTCCTGGGCCCATTGACGAACCCCGCCAATGCCAACTCCCAGGTAGTTGGCGCGCCTTCTCGCCACGCCGCGGAGCTGATGGCTTCGGCGCTGGCGTGCCTGGGGTTGCGGCGCGGCTTCGTCGTGCACGGCTCCGATGGGCTGGACGAAATCACGACCACCGGCCCTACCCTGGCGTACGAAATCGGCGGCGGGCTGGTATTGCCGAGGGAACTCGAGCCCGCCGATTTCGGCGTCCCGCTCGCGCGTCCGGAAGATTTAAAGGGTGGCGACCGGCTGACGAACGCCGAAATTGCGCGCGCCGTTCTTTCGGGAGCGCGGGGAGCGCATCGCGACATCGTACTGGCCAATGCCGCCGCCGGACTGGTAGCTGCAGGACTGGTGAGTACGTTTCTCGAAGGTGCGGCTTTTGCCGCCGTTTCTATCGATTCGGGCGCCGCGCTCGAAAGAGTGGACGCGCTCGCCCGGTTCAGCACGGCCCTCCGCTAATATCAGACTCCGCCCTCCGTTTCCGCTGTAAAATGGAAATGGAGCTATCGCCGCCGGCCGGCTGAGGAGGTTGTCATGTCTGGCCTATTTCGGCACCATCGTGTTCCTGGCGCGTTTACGGGCGTCTTTCTGACTACTAGCGCGCTCTTCTTTACATTGTTGACTTTGCTCGTGCTGATTCTCGGGGTGTTCCTGCCCCGAGCGGGCTAACCGGACGTTTCTTCCGAGACCGAGGTGAGTTATGCCTGTCTTATCCAGAATCCTGGAACCTGTGGAGTTCTCCCCCCGGGCGAAAGGCGCCGCCCATTACGTGGAAGCGCTGGCCAGCCACTTCCACAGCGAAATTCTGATGCTGCATGTGGTTCCCACGCCTCACGGAGCCTACGCCCCTCCGGAAGCGCTGACGTACTCTACCGCTCAAGAGTTGGTGGAGGAGTTGGTGGTACAGAGAAAGGTGGAACTGGAGACGTTCCTGCTGGACGAATTGAAGGACCTTCAGGTCCGGCGCTCGGTCGTGCGGGGCGACCCGGCACGGCAGATTGTCGCGGTGGCCGAAGAGGAGCGTTGCGACCTGATCGTGATGGCTTCGCACGGCTACGGCCCGTTCCGCCGCTTCCTGCTCGGGTCGGTCACAGCCAAGGTTCTTCACGACGCAAAATGTCCGGTCTGGACGGGGCCCCACATGGAGACCGCGCCGCCGCGGGAAGCCATCCATTTCCGGCGGATCCTCTGCGCCCTCGACTTGGCTCCTCATAGCCGGGAGGTGCTTGGCTGGGGCGCGGGGTTCGCCCGCGACTTCGGCGCGGAACTCGGCATCGTGCATGCCGTTCCCATGTCCACCGCGAAAATGGGCGGCATGTATTTTGACCCGGATTGGTGCAACCAGGTGAAGGCGCGATCGCGCGACGCGATTTCGGCGCTGCAGGAGACCGTGGAAACCAAGGCCTCGGTCTTCATCCAGGTCGGCGAGCCGGCCGCCGTGGTGAGCGATGTCGCGCGCCAGTTCGCCGCCGATCTCGTGGTGATCGGCCGCGGCGCTCCGGGTCTGCTCGGCAGGCTCCGCGCCAACTCCCACGCCATCGTGCGCGATTCTCCTTGTGCCGTAGTGGGTATTTAAGCGTCAGTCGCCGAAACTGCCGACTTCTTCGCGCTCCTCGGTGGCGGGCTTGGGCGCCGGCTGCACACCGCCGATCTGCACCAGTTCGGGGCCGGGCACTTCCTTCAGCACGTGCTCGCGGTACAGCTTCGCCATGCGCTCGTTCTCCTGCTGCTGTTTGAGCTTGGCGTCGCGGGCTCGGACCTTCTCCTCGCGCGCGTTTTTGGCGATGCCGAGGCGGTCGAGGTCGTGCTGCTCCTCGGTGGTGACGATCTCGGTGCGCAGCACCAGCGAGTGGTCGCGGGCATTGAGCGGAACGTGCTTGCCGCCGGCGAAGATCTCGTGCTTGCCGTGCTCCTCGTACCACTTGGTGAGGGTGGCGGTCATGTGCATCTTTTCGATGATGTTGCGCCAGCCGACGCCCGTGTTGTACGCGCAGAAAGAGATTTCGCCTTCCTGGGTGGCATAGGGAATAATGCACTGTTCGGTGCGGCGGAAATCGTAATTGAACAGGTCCTGGAACCACATGCCGGCGATGAAGAGGAAGTTCCAGCGATCCCGCCGGCGCTTCTCGATATCTTCCATGGTGCGGTCCTTGCCCACCTTGCCGTAGTTCTTTCCGGTGGCGCCGAAGGTCTTGTCGAACTTCTGCAGCAGGTCTTTCATGCGGAAGTGGGTCGGCGCCTGGAACGGGTCGTAATTGCGCGCCGAGGCCAGCGCCATTCCGACGATCGACATCCACTTGCCGCGGGCGGCGTCGTTAATCCGGGCCACGTCGCGCGCCAGCCGGTCGGCGTTCAGGAACGCCGTGACGGGCCGGGCCTCCCTGGTTTCCTTATCCACCATGACGGCCATGCCGACGCCGCAGTTGGGGTGGCAGCCACAGCTCAACTGGCCCCAGTCGGCCTGTGGCCCGTGCACCAGGTCGCTCCAGTCGGAGAATGTGGACATGAAGGAGATCGGGAACCAGTCGCGCGCCGGTTCGCCCAGCCCCGTCTGGTTCTTCACATCGTGCGCCAGGTGCGAGAGCGTATAGCGCTGAGCCGCGCGGCGTTCGTCGGTGACGGCTTCGTCGCGCCCGGTGAACGACACGGGCTGGAATGAAAGGAAGGGAATCTTCTTGGGGTTATCGAGCGCGAACTGCACGATCCGGCCGACCTGCTCGTTATTGATGCCGTTGATGATCGTGATCACGGGGATGATGTCCACGCCGTTTGCATAGAGGTTTTCGATCGCCCGCAGTTTCACGTCGAACAGGTTGCCGACTTTGCGGTGCTGGTTGGCCGCGTTGCCGATGCCATCGAACTGGAGATAGGCATAGCGCAGCCCGGCGTCGGCGGCCTTGCGGCAGAACTCGGCACTCTTGGCGAACTCGATGCCGTTGGTGGCTGCCTGCACGGAAGTGTAGCCGACCTCGCGCGCATAGGCTACGGCATCCAGGAAATACGGAGAAAGCGTGGGCTCGCCGCCCGAAAACTGCACCGACATCTGGCGCTTCGGCTTGATGGTGACGGCGTTGTCCAGCAGCGTCTTGATGTCTTCCCAGGAGAGCTCGTGCACGAAGCCCACCTGGTTGGCGTCCATGAAGCACGGATCGCACATCATGTTGCAGCGGTTGGTGAGGTCCACCGTGAGCACGGAACCGCGGCCGTGCGTGATGGTGCTGGACCCATGCTTGTGGAGCGTCTTATCGTTGTGGGCGCGGATGTCGCGCCCGGGGAAGACCTGTTCCAGGTGCTGGAAGAACCGGGTGTCGATCGCCATGACGTCCTCGAAATGGCCGTGAATCGGGCAATCCTTCACCATCAGGATTTTGCCGTCGCGTTCGACAATCTGCGCCTTGATCTCCCCGGGGCGCTGGTTGTAGAGCACATCGATCGGCGTTTTGCCATCCAGGATCTGCTGGCGGATCTCCGGCACGCAGCGCGGGCAAAGCGAATCGGTGTCGCGCGGCCAACCCAGGGGAGGCTTCACCTTCTCCCACGACTTCAGGAGCGGCTTATCCGACCATTTCGGTACAAAGCCGGCGTTCTGATTGATCTGATTGAATTTATCGAAGACGAACCAGGCTGCTCCGGCAGCATAGGTTACGGCTTTTTCGACGTATTTGATCGGTTTGTGCATTTCGAGTTGGAACCCTCCCGCCAGTAAAAGAACAGCTGCGCACAGTTACCCAGGTCGATGAAGATGAGCGCTTGTAGAGAGTATAGGGAAAGCTCGCGAACAGGGCCTATCAATTGCCATTAAACTGCTGAAATGATTGGTTGTACGGCGCAGGACGGGGTTGAACGGGAATTTTCTGAGGCCGGCGGAAAGCATGTAGTCGTATGAATCAGAACGGTTTAGTTGGTGGGTGGAAGCTACGATACAAGAGATGGGACGATTTCTCTTCGGACTCCTGATCGGCCTGTGCGCCATTCCGGCCGCGGTGTGGATCTACTTTCATTTCGGCTTCGCCCCAGTGGCGACCAGTGCGGGCGCCATGCCGTTTGAGCGGTATCTGGCTGGTATGGCGTTGCACGCCCGGATCGCCAAGGAAGCGCCCAAACAGGCGCCCATCTCCGCCAGCGAGGAAAGCCTGGTTTCGGGTGCCAAGGTGTATCACGACTACTGCATCGTTTGCCACGGCGCCCAAACCGGCCCGAAGACCGTGCTCGAGCGGGGCATGTTCCCCGAACCGCCGATGCTGCTACAGGGGAAGGGAGTCGCGGACGATCCTCCAGGGCGTTCGTACTGGGTGGTGAAGAACGGAATTCGGACGACGGGGATGCCCGCGTTCGGCCCGTCGCTCACCGATACCCAACTGTGGCAGGTGAGCCTGATGGTGGCGAATGCCCATAATCTGCCGGTCGGAGCGAGCCAGTATATTGCGCAGTTGCCGCCGGAATGGAAGTAGGTCGGCAGCCCGGGACGGCCAGGCTAGATCACGACGAGGTGGAGAAGCATATAGCTTAGCCAGGCGATGATGGCGGCGGCGGGGATCGTCAGGACCCAGGCCCATACGATATTGGTGGCGATTCCCCATCGGACGGCCTTCATGCGGTGAATGCTGCCCACGCCGGCGATGGCTCCGGCGATGGCGTGCGTGGTCGATACCGGCAATCCCAGGTGCGTCGCGAACAACACCGAGATGGCCGCGCCGGTCTCCGCGCAGAAACCGCTGCGCGGTTTGAGGCGTGTGAGGCGCCCGCCCATGGTGCGCACGATGCGCCATCCGCCGGTTAGCGTGCCGAGCGCGATGGAGGAATAGGCGGCCATCAGCACCCACGCCGGAATCGTGAACTTATCCAGGTAATGCGAGGTGTACAGCACGCCGGCGATGACGCCGGCCGTTTTCTGGGCGTCGTTCGAGCCGTGGGAGAGACTGAAGGAAGCAGCCGAGAGCAGTTGCAGCTTGCGAAAGTAGAGATCCATCTTCGACGGGCTGGATTTCCGGAAGAGCCAGTACACCAGCGTCATGAGGGTATACGCGGAGATCAGGCCGATGAGCGGCGCCAGAAAGATGAACGCCAGGGTGAGCGGCCATTCGCCTCCCCGGCCGAGATTGAGCGCATCCAGGCTGTGGGTAACGCCGCGGAGCAGTCCGACGCGCGCAATGGCCGCGCCCGCATAGCCGCCGATCAGCGCGTGCGACGAACTGGTAGGCAGGCCGAGCCACCAGGTAATGAGGTCCCAGGCAATCGCGCCGACCAATCCGGCGAGAATCACGTAGGGCGTGACCAGACGCAGATCGACGAACCCCTGCCCGATCGTCCGGGCTACCGCCGTTCCGAACAGAAATGCCGCGGCGAAGTTGAAGAATGCGGCCCAGACCACCGCCTGAAACGGCGTCAGAACGCGGGTGGCGACGATGGTGGCGATCGAATTCGCGGCGTCGTGAAAGCCGTTAATGTAATCGAAGACGAGCGCGATCCCGATGATGATGACAGCAAGCTCGAAAGTGGACATCGGGCTAGCTGTTCTTGACTACGACGTTCTGCAGAACGTCGGCCACGTCCTCGCAACTGTCGATAGTGGCCTCGAAGAACTCGTAGACTTCCTTCAGCTTGATCAGCGTGATCGGGTCCTTTTCCTTGTTGAACAGGTCCACCACGGCGCTGCGCCCGATGCGGTCCGCTTCGTTTTCCAGGCGGTTGATCTCGATACAGTGTTCCATGGTGGGCCCGTTCTTTTCCATGGCTTCGATGGCTGCCCGCAGAGACTTGCCGCAGCCGTAGACGATTTCGGCCAGCGTGACCATGACGGGGGGGATCGGATCGATGCGGTATGACACCAAACGGTGCGACGTGTCTTCGATTCCATCCATCACGTCATCGAGCGCGGAGGAAATGTTGTGTATGTCTTCCGGGTCTATGGGCGTGATGAAGGTCTGATTGAGCCTGGTGAAGATCTCGTGGATCACTTCATCACCCTTGTGCTCGAGGACGCTGATCTCGGTCGCGGCTCCCGCCATGCGGGAATTTCCATTCTGAACTCCGTCGAGCAGAAGTCTGGCCGCTTCGGAGATAATCGTCACCTGCTTCTGAAACAGGTGATAGAACTTCTCTTCGCGTGGGAGCAGTCTCATAATAACTGGGTTTGGTCGAGAGAGAACCTCATGGTATTCGGTTTCCCGGATGGGGTCAAATCGCGTTCTCGTCCCGCATGATGGGAAACAGGCCGCCTTCTTGCGTTTCGGCAGCTTCCGGTTTCAGAAATCGCGGATCGAGTAAGCGGCTGGTGTCGACATTTCCCATGGCGGCGAGGATATTCTCCTTGAGATGGGGGTAGTCGATTTCGAGCCCCGCGAACACGTCGCGCAGGCTGCGCCGGACGGTGCCGGTCTTCTGGGAACAGCCGCAGGGCACCACCGGGATGCCCAGGGCTTCGGCGTAGGCCCGGGTGAGGTCTTCGGTGACGAAGACCAGGGGGCGGACCAGGCGGTATTCGCGGTCGCGCGACATGGCGACCGGGGGCAGCGCGCTCAGCCTGCCGGTGAACATGGTGTTGCGCAGCAGGGCTTCGCAAAAGTCGTCGGCGGTATGGCCGAAGGCGATGACATTGGCTCCGAGTTCGTGCACGATCTCGTAGACCGCGCGGCGGCGATAGCGGCTGCACAAATCGCATCCGTGCTCGGGCTGATCTTCCAGCAGAGCGAGCGATGGTTTATCCCGGAAGTAAGTCCAATGGACGCCGCGCTGTTTGAGGTATTCCCCCAGCGGCTCCACCGGGCGAAGGAATTTCCCCTGCTCCACGGTGAAGGCGCAGACGGAAAAATCGACAGGCGCGCGCTTCTGCAACAGGAGCAGAACCTCGAGCAGGGTAGCCGAATCCTTGCCCCCGGAAAGCGCTACGGCCACACGATCGCCATCCCGGATCATGCGGAAACGGTGGATGGCTTCCCCCACCTTGCGCAGTAGTACTTTTTCGAGCTCCACTACTCCGATTATAGAATGGCGGCTGCTACGGCTTTCCGCCTGCCTGTTCGTATGATGGTAGAGACAGTTCTCATGACGCAGACTTCTCTAGGCAAGGACAAGATCAAAATCCTGCTGCTCGAAGGAATCCATTCGAGCGCTGCGGATTCGTTCCGCAACGACGGCTATCACAACATCGAATGTCACCCGAAATCGCTGCCTGAAGACGAACTGGTGGAGGCGGCGCGCGATGCGTTCTTTATCGGAATCCGCTCGGGCACGCGGCTGGCGTCGCGCTTTTTCGAACAGGCGCAAAAGCTCGTCGGGGTAGGGGCCTTCTGCATCGGGGTCAACCAGGTGGATCTCGCGGCGGCCGAGCAGCGCGGCATCCCGGTGTTCAACGCGCCTTTCTCGAATACCCGGAGTGTCGCGGAACTGGTGCTGGCGGAGGCGATTCTGCTGCTGCGCGGAATTCCCTACCGCAGCCGGAACGCGCAGAACGGAGTGTGGCTGAAGACCGCCACGGGTTCGCGCGAGGCGCGCGGGCGGTGCCTGGGGATCGTCGGATACGGCCACATCGGGTCGCAACTCAGCGTGCTGGCGGAAGCGCTGGGGATGCAGGTGATCTTCTACGATGTCGAGATGAAGCTGGCGCTCGGCAACGCGCGGGCTATGCCTTCGCTCGACGCGCTGCTCGAGGCGGCCGACGTAGTGAGCCTGCACGTGCCGGAGACGCCCCAGACCCGGGGAATGATCGGCGCGGAGCAGTTGGCGCGGATGCGGCAGGGGGCGCACCTGATCAACGCTTCGCGGGGCACGGTAGTGGATATCGACGCGCTAGCCGAGGCCCTGCGCTCGAAACACCTGGCCGGCGCGGCGATTGACGTTTTTCCGAGGGAGCCGAAGGGCGCCGGCGAGGAGTTCGTTTCCCCGCTGCGCGAGATGGAGAACGTCATCCTGACGCCGCACATCGGCGGCAGCACCCAGGAAGCGCAGGAGAGCATCGGCACGGAGGTGGCGGAAAAGCTGATCCGGTACAGCGACAACGGCTCGACGCTGAGCGCCGTGAATTTTCCGGAGGTTTCGCTGCCGGAACATCCCGGCAAGCAGCGTCTGCTGCACATCCACCGAAACCAGCCGGGCGTGCTTTCGGGCATCAACGCCGTGTTTTCGGAGCGGCGAATCAACATCGCGGGTGAGTATCTGCAGACCAACATGAAGACCGGCTACGTGGTGATCGACGTGGAGATGCAAGACCTTGCGGCGGCGGCGGACCTGCGGCGGCAATTGGACCGTGTGCCGGGAACCATCCGCACTCGGGTGCTGTTTTAGGCGTGGGTTCCGTAGCGCGCGCCAGAATCGCGGCCTTCGATATCCTCCGCAAGGTGGAAGGCGGCGGCTATGCCTCCGACCTGCTGATCTCCTACACCAGGGATTTCGATTCGCGCGACGCGGGGCTGGCATCCGAGGTGGTCTTCGGGGTGCTCCGCTTCCGGGCGCAACTGGACCACCTGATCGACCGGGGTACGACCTCGAAAAAGCTCGACCTGGAGGTACGTACGGCCCTGCGGATGGGCATCTACCAACTGCGGCATCTCGACCGCGTGCCGCCGCACGCCGCGGTGGCCGATAGCGTGGAGTTGGTGAAGCGGGCACGCAAGCGGTCGGCGGCGGGGCTGGTCAATGCGATTCTGCGGAACGTGAACCGGTACCCGGTGGCGTGGCCGTCGCGCGAAGTGGAGCTTTCGTGTCCGGAATGGCTGCTGGCCCGGTGGGAGCGGCAATACGGCCGGGAAGCGGCCTACGGCATTGCGCGGGCGGCGCTCGAGGAGCCGGGAAAGCACCAGCGGGCCGGGCGCACCCAGGATATCGGAGCGCAATCGATTGTGCCGCTGTTGCGGCTTTCGGCGGGGCAGTCGATGCTGGACCTCTGCGCGGCGCCCGGCAACAAGACGGCGCAGGCGCTCGAATCGGGGGTGCGCTGCGTGGCCTGCGACGTGCATTTCAACCGCATTGTGCAGATGAAAGACCTGGCGTCCGATTTGGTGGTATTGGACGGCACAGCGCCTTTGCCGTTCGCCCGGCGTTTCGATCGAATCCTGGTGGATGCCCCGTGCAGCGGCACGGGTACGCTGGGGCGAAATCCCGAGATCAAGTGGCGGCTCAAGCCGGAAGACCTTTCGGATCTCCACCGGCGGCAGGGGGCGCTCGTGTCCAACGCGCGGCAGGCGCTGGCGCCGGGCGGGCTGCTGGTTTATTCTACATGTTCGCTCGAACCCGAAGAGAACGAGGAGGTTATGGCAAAAATACCTTCCGGACTGGTGGAGGAGACCGTGATGCGCGTTCCCGGACGCGATGAAGGAGACGGGTTCTTTGCTGCTGTGATAAAATCGGGGGAGCCCGCAAATGATTGAAATTATTCCCTCAATCCTATCAGCGGACTTCGCCCGGC
Organism: Bryobacterales bacterium; assembly: GCA_963794265.1. GTDB lineage: Bacteria > Acidobacteriota > Terriglobia > Bryobacterales > Bryobacteraceae > CAWCDJ01. Next base: position 1,327,971 of record CAWCDJ010000001.1, on the reverse strand, counting down.
TGGCCGAGGAAATCACTCGGGTCGAGCGGGGCGGCGCTTCCATGCTGCACCTTGACGTGATGGACGGGCACTTCGTCCCGAACCTCACGATCGGTCCTCCGGTAGTGGAATCCGTGCGGAAGACCACCAGCCTGCACCTGGATGTTCACCTGATGATCGAAGATCCCGACCGGTACGTGGGAAATTTCGTGGCGGCCGGGGCGAATTCGGTATCGGTGCACTACGAAGCCTGCCGCCATCTGGACGGCACGCTGGAGATGATCCGGAACGGCGGGGCGATGGCCGGAGTGGTGTTGAATCCGGCGACCCCGGTGTCGGTTCTCGAGGACGTGTTGGCCGTGGCGGACTACGTGCTACTGATGAGCGTGAATCCGGGGTTCGGCGGCCAGAAGCTGATTCCGTACGTTCTCGACAAAGTCCGGCAGCTCGATCGGATGCGGCGGGAGAAGCACTTGGCGCTACCGATCGAAATCGACGGCGGCGTCCACAAAGAGAACCTGGCGCAGGTCGTTCGTTCCGGGTGTGACTGGATCGTCACAGGGTCGGCGGTGTTTCACACCGCGGACCCCGAAGAGGCGGTGCGGGAGATGCGGAGAATAGCGGAAGGCGCGACTGCGGTTCCCTGTTAATGGTGTTACAAAGATAGGAACATCTATGGTTCGAAACGGTCTTCGGAATATCGTGGTGGTCGGTGCGGTCGCCGTTCTGCTGGCGGGGTGTGGCTTGCGCCGCCATAAATACGACAATCCCATCACGAAAGACACGCAGCAGCCCGATAAAGTGCTCTTCGATCAGGCCATCAATGAGATCGAGCACAGCCGGTTCGAACGGGGGCGCCTGATCCTGCAGACCCTCATGAATACGTACGACACCAGCGAATACCTGGCGAAGGCCAAGCTGGCGGTGGCGGATTCTTGGTATCGCGAGGCCGGCGCGAACGGGTACGCGCAGGCCGAGGCCGAATACAAGGATTTCATTCTGTTCTATCCGAACATGGAAGAGTCGGCCGAGGCGCAGGAGAAGATCTGCAAGATGCAGTACAACCAGATGGAGAAGGCTGACCGCGACCCCACCCACGCGCTGCGCGCCGAAGACGAATGCCGCCAGTTGCTGGTGCAGTTTCCCAATAGCAAGTTCGCGCCCGAGGCGCAGCAGATGCTGCGCAACGTGCAGGAAGTGTTGGCGGAAAAGGAATACCGCGTCGGCGTCTTCTATGGCCACAAGGGAAGCTTCCCGGCCGCGGCCAACCGCCTGCAGGCGCTTGCGGATCAGTTTCCACTGTATAGCCAGGCGGATGATGCGCTCTGGGAACTGGCGGGCGACTACCAGCACATGGGCGACCGCTTCGAGAACCAGCAGGCGGCGGCCTATACCAAGATCGTTCGCGATTATCCGCTGAGCTCGCATGTGGACGAAGCCAAGGCACGCCTGGAAGAGATGAAGCGGCCGGTGCCGGAGGCCGATCCGGTGGCCTATGCGCGCATGAAATATGAGCTCGAGAACCGTTCGAGCCGGAGCTTGATGGGCAAGATCTGGGGGCCGTTCAGCGGCAAACCGGATACCGCCGCGGCGGCCAAGTCGGGCAGTCCGCAGATGACGGGCTTCCGGCCTACGATTCCGGTGAGCGTTCCGGCGGTGGCGGCCGGCACGACCGGCGTCACCGATGTAGGCGTTTCGGTGCCGACGGACCCTTCGGCCATCGACAAGAATCCGGACGCGCGGTTGAACCCGACCGGAGCCGCCCCGGCATCCTCGGGAACGGCCGCCGCTTCGGGATCGAACAGCACTGCCGCCGCGGCTCAATCCAACCAGCCGCTGCCGCAGAACCACACGATGAAGCCGCGGAAGATCAAGAAGCCGAAGGTGAAGAAGTCCAAGCAGAAAGAACAAAACGCCGCGGATAAGACTGCGACCGGCAACGCGCAGCCTGACACCAAGCAATGAGCCGCATTCTCCTGGTAGACGACAGCCCGCATGCCCAGCGGATGGGTGAGCGCATCCTGACCGAGGAGGGGTATGAGGTCGTCACTGTCAGCAATGCCGATTCGGCCCTGATCCGCCTGGACGATGTGGATCCGGACGTGGTGTTAGCGGACACGGTAATGCCGGGACGCACCGGTTTTGAGATCTGCCAGTATCTGAAGATGAGCCCGCGGCACAAGCACGTGCGGGTGATTCTGACTGCAGGGGTGCTCGAGGAACTCGACGAAGAACATACCAGGCGGGTGGAAGCCGACGGCACGCTGAAGAAGCCGTTCGAAGCCAGCGTGCTGATCGCCGCGGTGAAGCCTCTGGCAGAATTGGCCGCTAAGGCGCGCGAGAGTATGGAGGCCCCGGGCTTCCGGAGTCCGGCGCCGGAGACGCCCTCGCAGGTCGCGCCGTTCGTGGCGGTCGTGGACGCCGAGCAGGTGCGCGCGGCAGTGACCGTGGCGCTCGATGCCGCCATGGAAAAGATGGTGGAAGAGATCACGCGGCGCGTGCTGGCGGCGCTCAACACCAAGAAATCCGTTCCCGATCTGGCAGCGTTGTCGCTGGAGCCGGCCAGGCCGACGCTTCCGGTGCCGACGGTGCCGGTCGGCGAACCGGTGCGCCGGGTAAACCCCGTACGCCTGCGCAGCGGATCCATACTAGGATTGGATTTGGGCCGCGCCGGACCGGACCGTTCCGACTCCGAGCCCTTCTGACAATCTATGCCCGACAACAGCTTCGACGTAGTTTCCAAGATCGAATTGCCGGAAGTGCTGAACGCCGTGCAACAGGCGCAAAAAGAGATTCATCAGCGCTACGACTTGAAGGATTCGCACTCGAACATCGAGCTTAAAGAGAAGGATAATAAGATCCTGCTTGCCAGCCAGGATGAGTTCAAGCTGAGGGCGGTGGTGGACATCCTCCAATCCAAGCTGGTGAAGCGGCAGGTTCCGTTGAAGGGCCTGACGTTTGGGGAGATCACGCCGGCGTCGGGCTCCACGGTGCGGCAGGAGATCACGCTGCAGCAGGGCATCCCCACCGAGAAGGCGCGCGAGATCGTGAAGAAGATCAAGGATGCCAAGCTGAAGGTGCAAGCCTCGATCCAGGGCGACTTCGTGCGCGTGGCGGGCCGCGACCGCGACGTGCTGCAATCCGTCATCAAGCTGCTGCGCGAATCCGATTTCGGGATCGACATGCAGTTCATCAACTACCGCACCAACTGACGTGCCGCGGCGCATCGAATCGCATGACCTGGAAGGGCCGGCGGGTCGTCTGGAAGCGGTGCTCGAAGAACCGGAGCACGGAGAGCCGCGCATGGCGGCGCTGGTCTGCCACCCTCATCCGCTTTACGGCGGAACACTCCACAACAAGGTAGTTTTTCGGCTCGCGCGCGGGCTGCGCAAAGCCGGGATGGTGGTGCTGCGGTTCAACTTCCGCGGGGTGGGCCGCAGCCAGGGCGAGCACGGCAACCTGGAAGGCGAAATCGAGGACGCGCGCGCGGCGCTCGACTGGCTGCGCGGCCGATACCCCGGGCTGCCGTTCGGCCTGGCGGGGTTCTCGTTCGGCGCGCGGGTAATCACCAGGCTCGGCTGTTCGATTCCGGGCCCCGGGTTCCTGCTGGCGGCGGGCTTTCCCACGCGATTCGGGCCGGTCGCGTATCTGGAGACCAGCACGGTGCCGAAGACCTTCATTCAGAGCACGCACGACGAGTTCGGCCCACGGCCGGAACTGGAAGAAGCCTTTGCGCGGTTCGCGGAGCCCAAAGAGCTGATGTTCATCGAGGCGGCGGACCACTTCTTCGCGGGCGCACTCGACGCTCTCGAAGAGGCCGTGAAAACGGCTATCGTTTGAACCCCAGCTCCTGTTTGAAGGCTTCGAGCGAATTGTAGACGATGGGGCAGTAGCAGGCGCGGTCCACGAACTGCCACATGCGGCTGGCGAGCGAGCCGCTGCCGCGCACCACGTGGGGAAAGCGGCGGCAGGTATCGGGGCGCGCCTCGTAGACGGTGCAGGCGGTTCCGTCGAGGAAGACGCATCCGTCCTCCGCGGTGCGCTTGAGAATGCGGCCCTCGTCCTCGCTTTCGACGGTGTAGCCGGACAGGAAGCGCTCGCGCGGAATCCGTAGGTGCTTCACGAGGCGCTCGACATCGCGGGAGGAGATTACGGCCGTGGCCACCTTGCAGCAGTTGGCGCACGCGGTGCAGTCGATTTCCCCTTCGACGGCTTCGGCGATGCGGCGCAGGATGCGGTCCGAGTGGTCGCGCGCCTTCAGGAAGCGGCGGAAGTTGAGATTCTCGTCGCGTTTCCTTTCGCCTTGAATGCGAATCTGGACGAGGTCGGTGAGCATTCTGGTACCAGGTTAAGCGATAATTTGGGCAGGCCGGGAGGCCTACCCTACAAAGAATGCCAGGGCGTTCGCCACGAACGGCTTCATTTCGAGGCGCGGGACCACGGCATCCAACATGCCGTGTTTGAGCAGGAACTCGGAGCGCTGAAACCCTTCGGGCAGCTTCTGGCGAATGGTCTGCTCGATCACGCGGGGGCCGGCGAAGCCGATCAGCGCGCCCGGTTCGGCGATGTTCAGGTCGCCGAGCATCGCGAAGCTGGCGGTGACGCCGCCGGTGGTAGGGTCGGTGAGGATACTGATGAACGGCAGGCGGGCCTCGTCGAGCCGCATCAACCCGGCGGAGACCTTGGCCATCTGCATCAGGCTGACGGCGCCTTCCTGCATGCGGGCGCCGCCGGAAGCCGAGACCACGATCAGGGGCGAGTTTTCGGCAAGCGACCGCTCGATGGCGCGCGTGATCTTTTCGCCCACCACGCAGCCCATGCTGCCGCCGATGAAGCGGATATCCATGACGCAAATCTGGACGCGGCGGCCCTCCAGCTTGCCGGCCGCGGCGATCAGGGCGTCGCTGAGGTTGGTGGACTGCTGCATGGCGGCGAGGCGCTCGCGGTAGGGCTTGCTGTCGTGGAACGTGAGCGGGTCCGAGGAAGCCAGCCCGTCATCGAACGTTTCGTAACCGCCGTCGTCCAGCAGCAGCTTGAGGCGCGCAGTGACATCCATACGGAAGTGATGGCCGCACTTCGGACAGATGCTCCAATTATTTTCCAGGTCCTTTTTCCAGATGATCTGGCGGCAGGCGTCGCACTTCTGCCACAAACCCTCAGTGCGGACGCGACGCTCACCGTTGCCCTGTTTCGGCAATTTTTCCGCGGCGGATTGATCCCGCTTAAACCACGACATTCCAAATCAACGTTAGCGCGGGTAGGGATGTCCCCGCAATGTGGCAAATGCCCGGTAGATCTGTTCGGCGAGCATGGCGCGGGCGAGTTCGTGGGGAAAGGTCAGGGCCGAGAGCGAAAGCAACTGGTCGGCGCGCGCCGCCCAGCCGGGAGGCAGACCGTCGTGCGCGCCGATGAGAAAGACGAGGTCGCGGCCTTCCATCTCAGCCTTGGAGATCAGGGCGGCGAATGCGGCGGAGTCGAGTTGCGTGCCGCCCGGGTCGAGAAACAGCTTGCGAGCCGTGGGGTGTTTGGCCCACAGATCGGCGCGGCCGGGGCGGATCTCACGCATTTCGGCGGGCGAGTAGCGGCCGGCCCGCTTCAAAAAATCTTCGGCGAGTGCGTTGGCGTGAGGGTCTTTGGGCTTGCCGATGTAATAGAGATAGATCTTCACTCGGCCGGGATCTCGACCGGTTTCGCGCTGCGCCACAAGCGTTCCAGCCCGTAATAATCGCGCGCTTTCGGCGAAAGGATGTGGACAAGCAGGTCGCCGTAGTCGGCCAGCACCCACTCGGCCTGACTGTAACCTTCCACACTAATCGGGAGTTCGCCCGCCTGGCGTTTCATCTGGAGGCCGACTTCATCGCTGATGGCCTGGATCTGGCGCTGATTGGCGCCGGTGCAAATCACGAAATAGTCGGCGAACGAGGTGATGCCGGTCAGGTCCAGCACCGTAATATCAGTGGCTTTCTTCGATTCGGCGGCCCGCACCGCAATCAGCCAGGTACGGTCCTGGGATGTTTCGAGTTTTGAAGTCTCTTTCAGGTCAGCCTTGCTCAGAAGTTACTCCCCTGTCCGTATCGTACTACAGGCGGCGGCGTTGGGACCGGTTAATACCCTCTGGCGGTCAATCCGCCATCCACCGGCAGGCACGCGCCGGTGATGAAGCGCGCGGCGTCGGAAGCCAGGAAGAAAATCGCCTCGGCGACTTCTTCGGGGGTTCCGATTCGCCGGGCGGGGTGGAACCGGGCAACTCGCTCGACGGTCTGTTCCAACTCGCCGCCCGCGCCGAGTACGCTCCGGAGCAGCGGAGTGTCGATGTAGCCGGGGCAGACCACGTTGACGCGGATGCCCTCGGGCCCGTGATCCACGGCCATTGCGCGGGTGAGCCCCAGCATTCCGGCCTTGGCCGCGTCGTAAGCCGGGCAATTCGGCCAGGAGACGGTGGCATGTACGGAAGAAACGTTGACGATTGCGCCGCCGCGCCCGCGCATGTGAGGGATGGCGAATTTCGAGCAGAGGAAAACGCTGCGCAGATTGACGGCCACCTGGCGGTCCCACTGGTCCGTAGTGAGGTCCGGAACGGCGCCGTTGATCTCAATGCCGGCGTTGTTGATCAGTATGTCGAGAGCGCCGAATTCCGAAACTACCTGTTCGATGGCGGCGCGTACGGCGGCTTCGTCGGACACATCGGTCCGAATCGCGAGGGCACCCGCGAGTTTTTCCGGTTCCTTCACGTCGAGAATGGCGACTGCGCACCCCGCACTCGCCAAACGCCGGACTACCGCCGCGCCGATCCCGGAAGCGCCTCCGGTAACGATCGCGGCCTTTTGGTTTCGCATAAATTTACGGCTGCCGGCGCGCCCGCCTAACCGGATAGGGCACGTCCCAGCCCTTGGCATCGCCCCAGAGCACGCGGTTGAGAATGCCTTCGGGGGCTTCGTCGATTTCGCGGAAGTCCATCTTGAGCGATTGCCTGGCGGCCCACAACTGGCGTCCAGAGAGCGCGCGCAGCGGCGGATTCATTTCTTCGATAGACTGCGTCGGCACAATATGCCGGTAGGGGGCGGTATCCGCCTGTGCGGTGAAGATGCTGGTCATGGGCCGGGCGGCCTTCAGGAAGCGGGTCTTTGGCGGGATTCCGAAGATGACCTGGATGGTACGTACCATGCTCTCCTGGTTGTAGTTGTTCGAGTCCACGGTGTCGCGCTTGATGAAGGGTCCGATGGCTAGCGCGACGGTGCGGTGCCCGTCCACGTGATCGACGCCGTCCTGCGCATCGTCCTCCACCACGAAAATCAGGCTGGTGGACCAGAAGCGGCTCTTCGAGATTCCTTCCACGATGCGGCCGAGCGCCAGGTCGTCATCGGCCACCATGGCACGCGGCGAAGGAGAGCCCGGGCGCGTTCCGTTGGTGTGATCGCTGTTGAGCGTCAGGATGTTCACGTGCGGTAGCTGGCCAGACTTTTCGTGCTCGCCGAGATCGCGCAGGAACTCTTCGGCGCGCAACTGGTCGGGAATGCTGGTGGAGTTATTGGGATACCGCTGGTCGCAGAACGGCTGCAGGGCGGGAACGCCGCTACGGGAGCCGACGGCAGTCTGCCACTTACCCTCCTTGTAGAGGCGCATGTATTCGTCCCAGTTGAGCAGGTTGTCTTCGTTCATGTCGATGGCGCTGCGCGTGGACGGGTCCCATTTGGCGGGCAGTTGGAATTCGCCGTAGATGCGCACGCTCAGCGGTTTCGCACCGCTCTGCCAGAAAAATCCGGCGGGCGTGAGCATGAGGGGGTCGCTCTCGTTCCAGGCGTAGCCGCGCGGCGAGGAGGCGAAGGCGCGTTCCACGTAATCGCTGACGAACGCCTGCATGAGCCACTGGTGGCCGTCGAAGCTGATGGCGCCCCCGGTGTAGAAGTTATCGAGCAGGACGTAGTGCTCGGCGAGCGCGTGGTGATTGGGCGTGATCGGGCGGCCGTACATGACGAGCTTGGGGTCGCCGTTGCCTTTGGCGATGTCGCCGAAGACCTGGTCGTAGGCGCGGTTCTCTTTGACAATCAGGAATACGTGCTGGATGCCGAGCGAGGGCAGGTTGGCGATTCCGCCCGCGGGTTCGTAGATGGGGCTGTTGGCCGCCTTGACCTCGCGGGTCCCGGCGACGAGTTGCAGAGGAGCCGGCGCGGGAATCCGTTCGAGCGACCCTTCGTACTGCCGCGAATTGAAAGTGCCCTTCTTATCCGCGGTATTGCCCATGCCTTTGATGTTGAGAACGCGGAGATCGCCTTCGCGGCCGATCGCCACCGCCGACGGGAACCATGCCGTGGGCATGGCGCCCGCTACCTTCCACCGGCCGCCGGACTCGCGCGCCACCGCGATGGCGTTGTTGCCGCCACACGCGATGTACAGCGTTTTCGAATCGTCCGCGAAGGTTCCGGCGATCGGCATGCTGCCCAGCGTGCCTTCGGGAATCGCGGGCACCTTCAGTTCCGAGGTCGCCAAAGACGCGGTCTGAACCAGGGTGACGGAATCGGAATGGCCGTTCATCACCGCGAGAATTCTGCCGTCGGGACTGAGGGCCGTCTGCGAAGGGCCGAGTCCGACGTTCACATCGCGCACCCCGAAAGTCTTGGGATCCACCACGCTCAGGGTGCCGGTAACGGCCGCCCCGGTCACCGGGTCGGTCACGATCGGCGTGCCGCTCGAATGGGCCACGGTGTCGCCGGATTTGGACCTGCGCCCGCCTCGATTGGTGACGAAAACCTGCCCGCCGGATACAGCGACGCCGAAAGGCGCGACGCCCACTTCGACTTCTTTGACGACCTCGCGCGACGTGGCGTCGATCACGGCCAGCGTGTTGTTCCTGCTGAATGCGACGTAAGCGAACCTGCCATCCTGCGAGAATGCAATACCGGCGGGGACGGGGTGGCCCTTGAGCGCGATCCGCGAAGGCGTGCCCGGCATGCCGACCTCGGAGACCGGCGCCACCAGGATGTCGTCCGGCCCGGTACGAGTGGTTTCGCTGGCCCACAACTCACGGTCCCCCGGACGGAAAGCGATTCCTGCATAGGAGGTGGATCGCGAGTGAATCTCGGAGATTCTGGTGCCGGTGGAGCCGTCCAGGAACAGGACGCTTCGCCAATTCAGCACGGCGAGGACGCGCTTGCCGGAATCGAAGGCCATATCGACCGGGCGGCCGGCGATGAGGTTCTGCTCGCCCCACGGACGAAGCAGTTGATTGGTCGGCACCAGGTAGAACCCGGCGGCCTGTCTGCCCAGGTGGGCGTTGGTTGCTATGGCCGTGAAGACGCCGGCTTCCTGCGCCACGAGGGCGGCACCGGCCAGCAGAATTCCGCAAACGATGGGAGTTCGCATGGAAAGACCAGGATAACCCCTGCGTACTACAATGGGGTGAATGCGTTTCCATTTTGGCCTGGGGCTCCTGGTGTGTGCGTTCTGCGTCTGCGCGCAGCCCGCGGACTCGCCGGAGCTGATTCGCGCCAGGGCCGAAGTGGAAAGGCTGCGGGCGCTGGTTCAGGCGGGCGCCGCTCCGCGCCGGGATCTGGAAAAAGCGGAAGAGCGGATCGCCGATGCCGAGGACGAGGCATATCTTCGCACGACCCTCTACGGCACGGAGCTTACGGCCGAGCAGGCAGACGACATGGTGGCGGCCGCGGGGCGCCGGTTCGACCGGCGGAAGAAAGACTACGACGAGGCCGAGAAGCTGGTGGAGGCGGGCGTCGCCTCCGAAATCTCGCTCGACACCTACATCCGCGATTTGGAAATGGCTCGCAAAGAGTGCGAACTGGCCGATTCGCGGGCGGCGCTGACGCAGCAACTGGCGGCGATGGCGAGGGCCGAAGAGGCGCTCGAAACACGGCTGGCCGAACATCCCGCGGAAGCGCCCGCGCTGGCCGAGCGCTACGATGGCGACGGTGTTTTCACGCCGGCGATCTTCTCGCGCGTGGAAGCCGCCTTCGAACGCCAGTTCGGCAAGCCGCTGCCGGTGAGCGCCATGGGCGAGACGGCGGTGCACCGGGCGCTCGGGTTCGACCATCGCGGCCGCGTGGACGTGGCCATCTATCCGGACACGCCCGAAGGGGTCTGGCTGCGCGATTACCTGACATCGAACCGCATCCCTTATTTCGCCTTCCGTCACGCCGTTCCAGGCAAGGCCACCGGGGCCCATATTCACATCGGCCCGATGAGCACGCGCCTCAAACTCGGCGGATAATAGAGACTTCCATGACCGATCCGAACTTGCGGGTACTGATCTCCGCCGAACAGATCCAGGCCCGGATCCGAGAACTAGGGGAACAGATTTCCCGCGACTATCCCGGCGGCAACCTTCACATGATCTGCATCCTGAAGGGCGCCTGCTTCTTTTTGACAGACCTGGCGAGGGCCATGCAGCGCGATGTCTTCGTGGACTTCATGGGGATCTCGACCTATGGCAAGGGCAAGACGAGTTCGGGCGAAGTGAAGGTCACCAAGGACCTGGACATTTCGGTCGAAGGCGCCGACATCCTGATCGTGGAAGACATCGTGGATAGCGGCGTGACCCTGAATTATCTGCTGCACGTGCTGGAGCAGCGGAAACCGAAGACGATCCGGATCGTGGCGCTGCTCGACAAACCCGAGCGCCGGCTGCGTCCGGTCGAAGTAAGTTACGTGGGCTTCCGCATCCCGGATCAGTTCGTGGTAGGCTACGGCCTGGACTACGACGAGAAGTATCGCAACCTGGACGCGGTGTGCGTGCTGGAGGAGTCGGCGGGGGCATAGCACGCGCAGGCGATACAAACGTGCTTGTAGCGCAATATCGAAGGTTAAAAACTGGAGAGCACATGCAAACCGTCACCAAGAAGATGGCGATCCTGGCGTCCGCCGTTGGGTTGGCCGTCATTGCCTTGACGTCCGTTAGGGCGCAACAGGCTCCGGACTTTTTCAAAATGGCCGACCCGAATCAGGACGGGTTCATCACTCGCGACGAGTTGAAAGGCGCCACGCACCAATGGCTCGACGGCCACGATCGTGTAACGCAGGAGCAACTGGCGACCGCTCTCGAAGCCGCGTTCCCGGAATCCACGTTTATGCGGATGATCTCGCCTCCGCAGAGCCAGACTCCGAAACCGGATGACGTCGCGAAAATGGTGGCGGCCCTGCCGGATTCGGCGCCCGCCAAGCCGCTCAAGCCGCGCAAGGTGCTCGTGCTCTGCAAGTGCGCCGGGTACGTTCACTCGTGTATTCCTCTGGCGGCCAAGACGATTGAGTCGCTCGGGGCTAAGACGGGGGCCTGGACGGCGACGGTCAGCTACGATGCCTCCGTGATCAACGCCGGGAATCTGAAGCAATACGATCTCGTGTTTCTGAATAACACGACTGGATTCTTTCTGGACGACCCGGACCCCAAAGTGACGGCTGCCCGAAAGAAAGCGCTGCTCGATTTCGTCCGTTCCGGCAAAGGACTCGCGGGAATTCATGCCGCTGCCGACTCGTACCATCGCGCCACCGACGGGCCGGCATTCGGCGGAACATTGGCTTCGGGAATCCTGGCCGCCGCCGACAAGAACGACGACAAATCCGTCGATGCCCGGGAACTGGATGCGCTTGCGGACACCTGGTTCGACGAGGTCGATACGGCCCACGCCGGCAAGGTCGGTGTGCAGGATTTCAGAGCCCGGTTTCCGCGCATATTGATGAGCACGAGAGGAGGGCGCCGATCCGGCCCCGCAGCGCGTCCGGGCCCGAAGACCGGTTCCGATCATCAGATCGGCACGTGGCCGGAGTTCAACAAGATGATTGGCGCGTATTTCAAATGGCACTGGCTCGATCCGCAGCACATCGTGTACAAGATCGACGATCCCGCAAGCCCCCTGACAGCGATGTTCCGCGGAGGCTTCGAGATCAACGACGAGACCTACACGTTCGGCATCCGGAGTTGGTCGCGCGGGAACCTGCATGTGCTGACGAGCATCGACTACTCGAAGATGAGCGAAGCCGACAAGCTGAAGGAAGACTATCCGCGCGAAGACCACGATTATGGCCTGAGCTGGATACGGCGTGAAGGCAAAGGGCGCGTGTTTTACGAGGCGCACGGCCACGATGAGCGAGTATATGCGATGAGGCCGATGCTCGAGCACCTGCTGGCCGGCGTGCAGTACGCCCTCGGCGATCTGAAAGCCGATGACTCGCCGAGCGTAAAGGCACAGAGGTAAGAGGCCCGGTGTGTGGTACGGCCAGGGCGAGTCACCTTGGCCGCACACTGCGAGATCCAGAGTGCTTCAAAGCAATTCGCAAAGGATTCGACGGCGATGGAACGCATGATCGCGACTTCAGCGAGGGTTGCGTGAAGTGTGCCGGTCTTCAGCGGGTTGTGCAGCGCAACCAGAATACCGAAATACGGCAAGGGCAGCATGTCTCGACGGTTCGATATCAGAGCGGCGAGCGTTTCCCGGGCAAATTGGCAACACCAAATCTGGACTGCTGGCCTTCTTGCGAATCAATCTCCAAGCCGCGGAATCAAACGTATCTACAGGACCGGAAGCCTGCGCGGCCGGGGTCCCATCGGGAAGGCTGCATCGATTTGCGCAATCTCTTCTTCAGTCAGCCGGAGATTTCCCGCTCCGGCGTTTTCGGCGGCGTGCCCGGAACTGGAGGCCTTGGGAATCGTGAACAGCGACGGCAACCGCAGCAGGAAGCGGAGCGCAACCTGCCGGGGGGTGGCGTCGTGTGCGGCAGCGATTCGTTCCAGGAGCCGGCCCCCTGCCGTTAACGGTCCCGGGAAGTCCCCGTGTCCAAAGGGGCTGTAAGCGACCACGGCAACCCCGTGCTTCTCACACCAGGGGATCACGGCGTGCTCGGCTGCCCGCTCCTTCAAGTGGTAGAGCACCTGGTTACAGACGAAGCGGCTTTTGCCGGCGATGCTCCAGGCTTCCTCGAGGTCGGGCTCATCGAAGTTACTGACGCCCCAGGAGAGAATCTTGCCCTTATCCTGAAGCTGGTCGAAGGCCGCGATGGTTTCTTCGAGCGGGATATTGCCGCGCCAGTGCAGAAGGTAGGCGTCCAACCGGTCGGTTTTCAGGTGAGCCAGCGATCGATCGCAGGCCTTCAGGGTTCCGCTTTGCGAAGCATGGGAGGGAACGACTTTCGATACCAGGAACATCTCGTCGCGCCGCCCGGCGATCGCCTCGCCGACGATTTCTTCGGCCGCACCGTCTCCGTACATCTCGGCCGTGTCGATATGGGTCATTCCCTGGTCGAGGCCGCGGCGCAAGGTGTCTACGGCCGAGGCGCGGTCACCGCTCTCGTCGAGATACCAGGTGCCCTGGCCGATAACCGGAACCTTCCGATTGGTGGAATCGAACGTTCGTAATTCCATGCGCACCTGTCTATTGTCTCCGAGCCGCCGTTCAGGCGCCTAGCGCCTGGATGTCGCATTAGCGAGATAGATCACACGCAGCACGCTGCGAACATACTGCTCGTCGGTGAGGCCTTCGACGGCAGGGTCGGGAAATGGCGCCAGGCTTCGGAAGTAGTCCGCCAGGTCCCGGAACAATTCCACCCGGGCCTGCGGATCGTAGGTATCCCGCTGCGCGGCGGCGCGCACGGCCATGCCGACGGCCTCGGGGTTGGCGGCGGACCTCAGACGTGCGACCAGGTGGGGATATGCGGCCAGCGAGTTGTATTTCGCCGGCGCGATCTGTTCGAGGTCGGGTTGCCGCTTCCGGTTTTCGTGCGCCACGACGGTGTTCGCGGCAAGATCGCCCAGGCGCTGGCACCTGCTCGTGACCAGTGCGGCGATGCCGCCGACGAGATACGCCAGCGGCAATATGTCCACGAGCCGCACCAGGTTGCGGACGGCGATCTGGGAAAACTGAAGCCGCAGACCCTGGGCATCGACCACGCGGAGTCCGAACAGGCGCTTGCCGATGGTCTGGCCGCGCCAGCGCCATTCGAGCACGATTCCGTAGGCCAGCGAGAGAAAGAAGTAGAGCGCGAGCGAGAATGCAGAGGCCCAATCGCGGCTGACGGCGCCGAACACCTGGCTCAGTTTTCCGAGAAAGTAACCGGCGGCGGCGATGGCGGCGAAATCCACCGCCCAGGCCAATGCCCGCGCGGCGGGCGTCGCGAGATCGTATGAGAAGACCACGCCTTCGGGCGTCTCGATGACGAGCGACCTCATTCGCGTCCCGCCAGGCCGAGAAACGCCGTGAGCGCGGCAAGTTCGCACACGCCGAATCCGATCTTCAAACCATACGGCAAGACCGGCTGGTGGTACTGCGAGACGAACGACTCAACGAGCCCGGCCCAGACCAGCATGACCGCGGCGCCGGCCACGATGGCAACCAGGTCGTGGCCGATGGCGCGAAACCGCTCGGCGCGCGGGGCGCGGTCTCCCCAGCCGATCAGGGCGCCGGCCAGCAGAAGGCCCGCCTGGCCGCCCAGCAGGATTGCCGGGATTTCGATCGAGCCGTGCGGTAGAATCCAGCCGGCCAGGAAGGCGGCTTGTCCGCCCGCGATGTAATCGGCCGCCACGGCGCCCAGGATCGCGCCGTTGAAGAAAACCAGGATCACGGTGCCGGCGCCCCAGGTCATGCCGAATGCCATGGCCAGGACCGTCACCCGGATGTTGTTGGTCATCAACTGCGCGGAAAAAGTCGCCTTGACGCCTTTGAGGCGGTCCTCTCTGGCGTGCTCTTCGTGTGCGACTCGCTCCGCTGGAGACTGCATCAGGCCGGGGAAGGGAAGCAGCACGGCCTTGGTCCGCGGGTCCTGGCGGACGGCGAACGCACCGAACGCGCAGCCCAGCAGGGTGATGCCCGCGGCCAATTGGAACGCGCGAAGGTGGCGCCGGAACGCCCGGGGAAACGCGAGGATCAGCTTGCGGAATTCGATGCGCAGCGGGGCGCGCGTCTCGTGGATTTCGCTGTAGGCGCGCGAGACCAGAGAGGAGAGAAACTCGCGCAGGCGCGGCTCGGTGGAGAAGGTGTCGAGGCGCGCGAGGTCGGCCGAGCAGCGCTCGTAAAGATAGTGCAGCCGCTCGATCTCTGGCACTCCCAGGCGGCGCTCGGGGTTATCTTCGATCTGCCGCAGGGCGCGCTCCAGGTCCTCCCAATACGGCTTCTCGCTGGCCACGAAGCGCGCCAGGTCGATGATCATAGCGCCTGCCTCCGTTTCACGTCGAGGTAGGCGGCGGTCACCTGGGTCTTGATGCGGTCTGGAGCCACCAGCGAGAGTTTGACGCCGCGTTGTTCGAGCCCGATTTCGAGTTTGCGCATGCGGTTCCAAAGCATCTGTCCGGCCAGGCCGTCATAGAGCGAATCGAGGTCGGCGGGCGGTTGGCCGGTGAAGAGCGGACGCATGTTCGCGTTTTCCGTGACGTTGACCAGAACCAGGTGCCGGCGCGCCACCAGCGGGACCTCGTGCTCGAACGTTTCGGCCAGCAGGGCGTCATCGAGCGAAGTGAAGAAGACCAGCAGGCAGCGCCGCCGCAGGTTGAGCTGAAGGCTGGTGAACACTTCGCGGAAGTCGGGGCTCACGCGTTCGGCGCGCAGGTTGTAGATGGTTTCTCGGCAGAGGCGGAAGTGGTCGATGCCGCCGCGGGCGCGCACGAAGCGGTGGGTGCGGTCGCTGAACGTGACCAGGCCGAAGCGGTCGCCCTGGCGCTGGGCTACCAGCGCGAGATGCAGCGCGGCATCCACGTAGCTGTCGAGAATGCCGGGGCGGGCGGAGAGGCGCGAGGAATCGATGACGGCGTAGACTTCCTGGGCGTGCTCCACGCGGTAGAGTTTCACGATGGGGAAGGCCCGGCGCGCGGTGGCTTTCCAGTGGATATCTTCGAAGTTGTCGCCGGGAAGATAGTGGCGCAGGTTCTCGAATTCGCGGCCCTTGCCGACCTGGCGGCGGAGGCGGAAGCCGGGGTCGGCGGTCTTGAGGAACAGCGCGGCGGTGGCGCGGTCGCGCAGGTTGGGGTAGACGCGCAACGCGCAAACGCAGGGGCGGGCCGTCCGTACGGCCCAGAGGCCCAGCGGGGATGCTGCCTCGATGTGGACCTGGCGAATTGCATAATCGCCGCGCGAGGTGCCGGTACAGGGCCAGTCGATGCGCGACACACCTGGAGGAACTGAGAACTCGCGAACGAGGTCGGGCGATTCGAAGCCTTCTGGCAGGGGCGCGGCCAGGCGGAGTCGCAGGGCGATTTCGCTATGGATCGTGATGGGCAGATCGGCAGGGACCCTCTTTGTGAGCCGCAGCGTTTCGGGGAGGGAAACGGAAATGCGTGCGAGGCGCTGCTCGCCTCGGACCAGATCGGCTGCGGCAATTGCGGCACAGACGGAAAGCAGCGCGGCACAGGGAGCGATCCACCGGGGCGCAAGTCCCGCGAGCGTCAGCGCGGGGAGGGCAATGAGCGCCGCCAGCCATACCAGGCGAATCTGCGGGGCAGGCCTGGTCTGTCCTTGCGCGAGTCCGGAGGCTTGTGCCGCGTCTTTCATCGCGGCACCGGCACCTCATGCAGAATCCGCGCCAGCACCTCGGCGGCGCGGACGCCCTCCAGTTCCGATTCCGGCCGCAGCAGCAGGCGGTGCTCGATGACCGGGAGCGCGACGGCCCGGACATCGTCGGGACTGACGAAATCGCGGCCGGCGAGCGCCGCCCACGCGCGCGCTCCCCTCAGCAGCGCCTGCGTGGCGCGCGGACCGGCGCCAACCAGAATGCTGTCGTCCGTGCGGGTCTTGCGCACCACCTGGACGCCATAGTCGACAAGTTGCGGGCTGACGGTGACGGTGTCCACGGCGGCTCGCAGGCAATCCAGGTCTGCCTCCGAGAGCCGCGCGCAGACTTCGCCGCGGGCCAGGACGGCTTCGGGGGCCTCCCGGTTCAGGCTGCGCCGCGCCAGCGCAAGCTCCTCCTCGCCCGCGGGCCAACTCATCGGGATCTTCAGCATGAAGCGGTCTTTCTGCGCTTCGGGCAGCGGATACGTGCCTTCCGACTCGATGGGGTTCTGCGTGGCAAAGACCGTGAAGTTGGGCGAGAGCCGGTAGCTTTCGCGGTCGATCGTCACGGTACGCTCCTGCATGGCTTCGAGCAGCGCAGACTGCGTCTTGGCGGGCGCGCGATTGATTTCGTCGGCCAGCAGGAAGGTGGTGAAGATAGGACCTTTCGCCAGCGAGAACTCGTTGCGCTGGAGATTGAAGACGTTGTTGCCGGTGATGTCGGCGGGCATCAGGTCGGGCGTGAACTGGATGCGCTTGAACTCGCTGCCCATCACCGCGGCGAGCGTGCGGGCGAGCAGCGTCTTGGCCAGTCCCGGCACGCCTTCGATCAGGGCGTGCTGGTTGCACAGGATCACGATCAGCGAGTAGCGAATGGCGTCTTCCTGGCCGATGATGACCTTGCGGACTTCGGCGGTGACCTGGTCCATGGCGGCTTGAAATTGATCGAGGTTCAAAGTTCTCCTTTCGCCTGCAGGACGGATTGCACTTCGCGCAGCGTTTCGAGGGGACGGCTGCCGGCGTTGCGGACGATGGCTGCCGCGCGCTCTGCCTTGGGCGTGTGCGCCTTGCGGCGATTGCCGGCCAGCCACTCCTCCCAACATAGGGCGGCGAGTTTTTGGCGGGGGATGTTGCGCCGGAGCAGCGTGACCAGGCCGGCGTGGGAGGTCCGGCCCGCGAGCCGTTCGCGCGCGGAGAGTTCGGGCGGCGGCGGGAACGCGGAGGCATTCCGCCAGAGCAGAAGCGCCGCGCACAGGCCCAGTCCCAGGGCCATGCCGGTCAGCCGGAAGCGGCGCGCCAAAGCGATCACGCTGCCGGATTCCGCGATGCCGAAGTGGCGTTCGTCGAAGACGATCCGGCGGTTGGGGCCGATCGCCCTGGCGATGGTGTCGAGCCGGTCGCCCGCCGCGGTGGATTCGTTGGCAAAATCGTCGCTCTCCGACCAGATCGCCACCGTGCCTTTCCCGAAGGCCTTTTCGAGCGCCAGGATCTTGGGCCCGGCGCGATCCACCACCGTCCAACCGCGCACTTCCGGAAAATAAAGACCGTGGCTGTGGCGCGCCTGGCGGTCGGCGGCCAGCGGAAGCCCCCAGGACCTGGCGAGCGCATCGGTCCGCGTATTCGCGTCTCCCGCGATCGCCAACACGATGCGAACGCCGCGCCCGGCGGCATGCTGCAAGGTATCAGCATCGTCCGCCAGGCCTTCCGCGCGGCAGCCAAGAAGCAGGACGGTGGTGCCGGCTTCCACGTCATCGAGGGTCGAAAAATTGCGCGAAACCGTGACTCCGGGGACGTGCGACAGCGTATCGAACAGCAGTTTAGAGCCGAGTGGATCGGCGCGCAGGCTGGAGTATTCGGGGTAGACCTCGCCGTTCTCGAATTGCAGGTTGAACAGGTAGACAACTCCCCAGGCGAAGCCCGCGGCGAGCAGCACGGTGAGCAGGCGGGCGCGTTTCACGCCGCGGCCCCCAGTTCTTTCAACTCCTGGGCGCGACGCCGGAAACGGTCGATCTCTTCGCCGGTGGCTTCGTGGGCTCCGTACCAGACGCGCTCGAAGGCGCGCACGTTGGCCGCGAAGAGTTCCTTTGCACCGGGAACCGCGCGGGCTCGGCGGCGCAACTCGGTTTCATATTCGCTGTTGGTCTTGCCGGGATGAATGGCAATCCACTCGCGGCTTCCCAGCCAGGCGAGGTTGGCGAGATACAAAGCGCGCAGGGCCATCCGCGGGTTGCCGTCTGCCAGGCAGCGCTCGGCCATGGCGAGCCATTCCTCCTCAGGCAATCGGTCGGCCGCGAGTTCCTCGGCATCGAGTTGGATGGCGGCGGCAATTGCGGGTTTCGGCGGCGGGCGGCGTGTGCGGCGGCGCCGCCACACCACCCAGGCGGCCGCGAGAATCGCCAACGCAGCCAGCGCTGCGATGGTCCAGTTCAACGCCAGGGCCGGTGGCGGTCCTTCGCCGGGCGCGAGCCGGCTCGAGAAGCGGTCGTTCAGCCAGCGGAAGAATCGGCCGATCAGGTCTCCGATGGAGTCGAGCGCCTTGCGGACACCTGCGATGGCGCGATCTGTGAATTCGACGAGCCACGGTTTTCCTTCGGACGCGCTGGTGGGGGGCGGAAGCCGCCAATCGTATTCGTGCTGCTCGATGGCCTCGCGTGAGGCCTTCCGCAACTCCTGCGCGGAGACTGCGGCCGAAGCGTGCGGCAGCAGCGCGAGAATCAACAGCAGAGCCGCCGCCGCGGTGCGAATCCGGCGCAGGCCGGCGCGCAAATCCTCGCCTGTTTCGACCGACTCCGCCCGGAATCCGCGGACGCCGAACACGGCCTGCACGTAAGGGTCGAACGCGAGCCACGTGACGGCCAGGACTACGGCGGCAAACATGCCGTTCGCGAGGAAGTACGGCCCTCCGCGGCTGAAGACCGATTCGTAGCCGGTCAGCATGCGTACCAGTTGAGGCAGCAGAGCCAGCGTGAGGAACACGTTGAACATCACCAACAGGCCGAGCAGCAACAAGAGGGTGGCGAGGCACCACGCCTGCCCTTGATTCCGGCGCGCCACGCGGCGGGCGCGGCGGATCACCTCGGCGGGCTCCAGGCCGCGGTCCGAGAGCGCAGCCGCATCGCGATAAAATGCGATCGCGGCGGCCAACGGAAAGCCGATCAGCATCGCGCCGGGCACCACGATCAGTTTGGAAGCGCTCAGGAATGCCTGGACGGCGATCAACCGGCGGATTCGCGCGCCGGTCCAGGGTGTTTCGGCCGAGCCGCTCAACTGCCGGCGGAGTCTTCCCGCAAACACCGCGCGCCAGCAATTCATCCAGATCAGCAGCAGTGCCAGAGCCAGGGATTCCAACAGGCAAGTGAGGCCGGAGGTCCGCGGATTCGTAACGTCGTTCCAGAACCGCAGTGCGGCCAGGGCCAGCGGAACGCTGCCGGTCCAACCGCAGAGCAACGTGCCCGGGGATGCCTGGCGCAGGAGGTGGATGCCGTCTTCGAGCATCTCGACCACGCCGCGAGCGGCTAGCGGTTCTGCCATGAGGTTTGCTCCATGCGCCCGGTGATCAGAATCAGTGCCTGGCCGGCTCCGTAAAAGAACATCCAAGCCAAAAGGAGGCCTGCAACGGCCATCCACAATGACGTCATCGGGCGGCCTGACTTAGGGCGCACACCTTCCGTTCGCACCAGCGCTTCCAGGCAGCGCGCGCAAAGCAGCCGCGCTTCATGCTCGGTGACGCATTCGCGGCAATAGCCGCGGCCGCACCCGGGGCAGCGGCACACCGCTTCGCGCGCCTCGTGGTTCCAGCAGTGCGAATGAAGCGGGGCGGCGCTCATGGGGTTCCGATTTCGTCGCGGTCTATTAACAGGATCGCCAAACCGGCCATCGCAAGCAAAACGTTGGTGCCGATCTCGACCTCGTGGAAGATTCGCGACGCGGGCAGGGAAAGTACGTCGGGGCGCACGGAGACTTGTCCCCGGTTTGGAACGGTGGCCGCTTCTTCCAGGCCGGCGAGCAATGGCCTTACATAATAGAGCGTGCCTAGAATGACCAGGGTAGCGATAGCGAGCCTTTGCATGGCGGGTTTGATCTGTTTGCGGTAGGACTGCGCAAAAATGGCGCAGGCGGCAGCCACTTCCACGACATTCAGCGCATACCCCAGCCATTGCAGGACCGTCCCGGAATAGACCAGAAAGGCCGTGTGAACCGCGGCGTCCGCCAGGAGGCTGCCGATAAAGGTGTCGGAAACCAGGGTTCGGGCACGCAACCGCGGCGGGGGCGCGCTGCCCGGCGGCGTTTGCGGGCGGGCAAGGACCGATCCGGGCGGGCCCACCGTCCGGGTTTCGAGCGCCTCGGGCCAGTCTCCTTCGAGGACGCCTTGGGCTGCGGAGATCCGCGGCTCGACTTCGCGCAGAAAGCGGCGTGCCGTCCAGGTGCGGTAGACCGACCGGAACTCGTCGCGGCTCACGGCGGTATAAATGCGGCAGGTAACGCTGCAGGCGGTGGAAACGTAGAGCCACGCGCCGATCAGGACGATGGCGGCGGTCCAGAGTACGACCCCCGCCCAGACCGAAAAATCCCGCAGCGCGAGCCATGCAGCCAGCCAGAGTACGGCGATGAGGATGGAACGCGTGGAGACGTGAAACCGGGTCGCATCGGCTACCACGATGGCCTGCACATCGCGCAGATAGAAGCGCTTGTACTCCTCGTGGAAGCGCATGGACTGTACCGACAGCAGGTGGTCGGGGCCGAGCCACACGCTGGCGCTGCGGAACAGCCCCCGGCGGTACCCGGGAAGCCGGCGATAGCGCGTCATGCCAGCCTCGCTTTGACGACCGTAAAGAAGTAGGCGATGCCCCAGACCCACGCACCGATTTCCAGGGTGGAGATGGCCATCCCGAGCGCCATGCGCCACCGGTTTCGGCGTACCAGGCTGACCGGTTCGCGCCACTTCATGACGCCTAGCGCGAGCGCGGCAGGCGCCGCAAAAAGGGTCAACGGCCAGAGCAGCAGGCTGGCGAGCGGCAGCACCAGGACCATGGAATCATAGAGATTCCGCGAGGTAATGGCCTTGGCCTGTTTGGCGCGGCCGGCTCCCGCCGCCACGCACGAGGGGCACCAGGTTTCGCCGCCGAATGCCACGGCGCAGAGTTGGCAGACAAACCGCCCGCACTGGGTGCAGGAGGATACGGCGCGCTTCCCCGGGTGATCGAAGCAGGCGGCCTCTCCTTCGAGTGCTGTTTCCGCGCGATCCTGCGCCTCCGCGCCGAGCGCGGCGGGAAAAACGCGCACACGATTGCCCGATCCGCACGTGGTGCAGGTGGCCTCGCCCTTAGCCAGTTCCCACCTGGGCAGCGGCATCGAGCAGCGTGCGCAGGGTATCGGCATGGAGCTAAATCTGGCGCGCCCGGATGACGCGCGTATCGCAGATCTGGTCGTGCAGCGCGCGCTTCTCGGAATCGAACCCGGCCATGAAATAGCCGATTCCCAGAATGATACCGCTCAGAAGTTTGCCGAAATAGCGCGCGAAAGCGCGACCGAGCCCCACCATGCCACCGTCCGGTCGAACCACCTTCAGGCCGAGGGCCATTTTGCCTGGTGTGGCGCCAAGATAGGCAATAAATAAAGACTGGTAGAGGCAATCAATGAACATATTGAGTGCCCAGGCAAGCCCCACGACGCCCAAAAAGAGGCCCAGGAACTGTTCCGGCGGCGTGCCGGGAGCGGGCGGCTGCAGGCGCGTGCTGAGATTGCCCAACAGCGCATATTGCAGGATCGTTCCCACCACCATCAGGATGATGCTATCGATGATCACCGCCAGAAAGCGGATCCAGAAGCCGCCGTATTCGAAGGCGGCCACCGGCGCCACGCCTTCGCGCAGTTTCTGTGCGTAGCCGTTCTTGCATGTCGGACAAATCAGAAGGTCGCCGAAGCGGGCGAGATCATCCGAGGCGGAGGGACGGCCGCATTCGGCACAAAAGAGCGTTCCCGGGCCGTAAGCCGAATCCATAGGGCCGTTACTTCACAGTGAAATCGACGGTACCCGCCATATTGGCCCACGCGATTTCGAGTTTTCCCCTGTCGTCACCTACGCTGGTGAGCGTGATTTTCTCCTGCTCGACGTTGGCGGGATGGCTCATGCTCATGGGTACCCGGCCAAGTTCGTCCTCTTTGACGTCAGTGGAGGCACCGCTGCGTTGAATACCCCATTGGCCAGTCTTCTTGTTGATGATCAAGTCCCAGTTGCCTTTGTCGAGCCAGACGTAGAGGCTATAGTCGCCTGGCGGCACGGTCAGCCCCTTCATCTCCAGAGTCGCATCGGTGTGGAACCAGGTGGCCTCGTTGGCGCCGGCTCTCCATATCGTATCGTCGGGTTGGAGCGCATCTGCACCGCCGAAAATGTGCCGTCCTTTTACGGAAGGCGCATGGTACCAGACGCCGATCTTCTTTCCATTGATGGTAACCGTGGAATCCATCGGCGGGCTGGCCGGATTTCGGGTCAGCGGCTTGGACGGCTGGGCGAACGAGACCAAGGCGCTTCCCGCGATCAGTAATGAGCATGTGAGCAGGTGTCGCATTTCGACGGATATCTCCTTCAGCCGAGTATACCCGCAAACCGCGCGGTTCGCCTGGATGGGCCGGGGCCGCCTCTCGATCCTATCGCCCGCGAAGCAGGTCTTCGATATCGCCGATCTTATCGCCGAGCAGGTTGAGCTTGCGGGAAAGGCCCTGGATCTCCGTTTCGGCGCGGCGGTTCACCTGGAAATCGAGTTCGCCGCGCAGCCGGTCCTTGGCATCCTGGCGATTCTGGCTCATCATGATCACCGGTGCCTGAATGGCAGCCAGCATGGAAAGGAAGAGATTCAGAAGAATGAAGGGGTAAGGATCCCATGCGGATCTCCCCAGCCGGACGTTAATCGCGGTGTAGACGGCGAGCACCGCCAGGAAAGATATGATGAAGGTCCACGATCCGCCGAACCGTGCGACTCCGTCGGCAATGCGGTCGCCGAACGTCGACTCCTGCTCGATCACCACGTTGATGTTGCGGGTAGACCGGAGGCGTACGAGTTGTTGCGATGCATGGAACTGCTTCCCCAGCACGGAGAGCATGTCCATGCCGGCCAGGGGCTTCCGCTCGAGGAGCACGGCGATGTCGTGGCGATCGACTTCGAGGCAGACGGTCTCCTCGACGGCGAGGGCATCCGTCTGGTGGGGTGTCTGGTCGAGCATCGAGGCGAAGCCGAAGAACTCGCCCGGGGTCGGCTCGTCGACAACGAGTTCCTGGTGGTCCTCATCGACCGTCGTCAGCTGAGCGCGGCCCGAAACCACGACATAAGCGCGGCCCCCGGGGTCGCCCATTCTATAGATGCGCTGTCGCGGAGCGAAATGGCGCATCTCGACCTGGCCGGCAAGCACCGCCGTCTCTTCGTCGTCCAGGGTAGCGAATAAGGGAACAGCTCTCAGAACTTCAGGTGTGCATGCCATATCTAGTCCCGACCGGTAGATAATATGGTAATGCCCTTGCGGCGGTACACGGAACATGATTGATCAGACGACAAGTGTTGCGAATTGGGAGAGTCCCGTCAAGCGCAGGCTCCGCGAAGGAGAGATTGTCACCGCCGCCACTATTACGGCAAACAGCGTGGATGCCGCCGCGCACCTCGCCGACGCCGGGTTCGATTTCCTGTGGATCGAGATGGAGCATTCGCCCGTGACGCTCGAAACGCTGCGCCACATCGTGCTGGCGACCCGCGGGCTGCGCGCGCTGCCTTTCGCGCGTGTGCCGGTGAACGAACTCTGGATGGCCAAGCGAGTGCTGGATTCGGGTGTGTGCGGCGTGATCTTTCCCTTTACGAGCACGCCGGAACTCGCGGTGCAGGCAGCCTCGGCTTGCCGCTACCCGCCGCGCGGCCGGCGGGGGTCGGGTGCCGGGCTCGCGAAGTTCGCCTGGCCCGACCGCGACCGCTACTACGATTCCGCGGACGACAACGTCACGGTAATCGCAATCATCGAAGAAGCTCGCGCGGTGGAGCGCATCGACGAGATCGCCGCCACGCCCGGAATCGACGTGCTCTTCATCGGTGTCAGCGACCTCGCGTTTTCTTTGGGCTTGCGTGGCGACACCACTCAGGCTTGCCACCGCGAAGCAGTGGCGAAGGTGGTGGAAGCAGGAAAGCGGCATGGTAAGTTCCTGGGCCGCCCGGCCGGAACGCCCGAGGAGGTAAAGGAGTATCGCGAGCAAGGATTCCAGCTATTCCAGGCCCCAACCGATATCGGCTTCATGGCCGCCGGAGCGAAGCGCTACCTGGACGCGCTGCTGTAGAGGATTCCATTACGCCACGCCGGCTTTGCGCATGATTGCGAGCGTGGATTCGAGGCCGAGCCGTGCGCCTTCCTCGGCGCTCATACCTGCCGGAATGCGGCCCAGCGGTTCCGGACTGACCGCATCGACGTACCCGATCTTCTTCAGGGCGCGGAAGAAGCCGAGGAGATCGATGACGCCTTCCCCGGGCAGCAGGCGCTGATTGTCGCGGACCTCTTCAGGCGGCTGTTTCTTAGCGTCGGAGACATGTACTGAGACAATCCGCGACGCACCCGCGGCGAGGATATCCGCTACCGTCGCGCCGGCGTGATACCAGTGCCAGGAATCCAATTGCAGCCCGATGTTCGGACCGCACTCACGCGCAAACGCCAATGCCTCGTCCATCCGCCAGATGAATAGGTGCGGCTGGCCTGTGCGGAACTGCAAAGGGCCGAGGAATTCGAGACCCAGCCGGACTTTGGAGCGCAGCAGCACCTCCGAAATGGCGGCGAGCCGGTCTTTCAGGAGCTTTCGGTATTCCGCCTTCGGAATGGCGCAGGCAGGCGGTAGTACCGTCATCAGGCGCGGGCAATCCACGGCGGCAAGAAAAGGCGCGGCGTCCGACAGACGCTTCATCCCGGCCTGAAACGCAGCTTCTTCACCGGTATACGGCACCGGCAGATTTCCCACGCCGGGCCGGATCCTGGCTTCTCCATAGAGGGAATTCGTGGCGGCGACGCCCTGCTTTATCGCCGCGTTCAGATCAAGGTCCGCGCCCCCGTAGCCGACCTTGGCGGCGAGATGCACGAAGTCGGGCCAGGGCGCTTTGCCGCCCGTTAGCGATCCATTGAGGGATACGAAAGGTCCGCGCGGTCTGGCAGCCGCGTGGGCCATTGAGGCGGTCATCGCCGCCGTTTCCAGGAAGGTTCTTCGGCTGATCACAGGTATGTTGGCAGAATCTGCAGTTCCGGCACCGCTGCCCGGGGAGGAAGCTTGGCCACGGCAAGAACGGCTTCTGCGACATCCACCGGCTGCAGGGCCTTGGCCAGTACCTCGGGCCCCGGCTTCACCGGCCGTCTTTCCAGAATTTCCGTCTCCACGAGCCCGGGCATGATGACGCAAGTGCGGATTCCGTTCTCCTTTTCCTCCACGCGGATGGCGTGGGCCAAGCCGAGCATACCGCGCTTCGACGCCTGGTAGGCGGCGCCCGAAACGTCCGGCACCTGGCCCGAGATCGACGAAATGTAGATCAGGTGCCCGGCACCGCGTTCGCGCATCTGCGGCAGCACGGCGCGCGTCGCGTAGTACGCGCCATTGAGGTTGACCGCGATCATCATATCCCAGATGTCGACGGTAAGACGTTTCATCGAACGATCGGGGATATTGGTCCCCGTGACGTAGACCAGTATATCGATTCCGCCGAGGCGTTCCCGCGTGTCATGAGCAAGACGCTCCATTTCCGCGGCTTTCGATGCATCGGCGGTGAGGGTCTCGATGGAAAACCCA
This sequence comes from Bryobacterales bacterium, assembly GCA_963794265.1. Lineage (GTDB taxonomy): Bacteria > Acidobacteriota > Terriglobia > Bryobacterales > Bryobacteraceae > CAWCDJ01. The sequence goes on along the minus strand of CAWCDJ010000001.1, from coordinate 1,301,715 downwards.
TCCTGAGACAGTTCGGCTTTCAACTGCTTGAGGCGGTCGGATCGCCGTGCCGATGCCATTACCCGCGCGCCCTCGCGCGCGAACAAAGCAGCGGTTTCGCGGCCGATTCCGCTGGAGGCGCCAATTACGAGTACGTTCTGGTTCTGTAGTGAGACGAGCATGATCTAGAGATACTTCATCTTCTCACGGGAGTAGCGGAGGCAGGCAACATTGTTGTCCTCGATCAGGCGGTAGAGGTCCTCTTTGGGCAACTGGCTCACGCCAGGCAATGGCCGGCCCTGGGTATGCGTCTCAACCAGTTGCATCGCGCGTGCCAATTGTATCGCCCGCGCATCCGGGAAAGTGGCCCAATAGCGGTCTGTAAAGACCGGCACCTTGAGAGGATCGCGTGTGATCATCTCCAGGTTGAAGTTCGTCCTCGGATGATGCTGACGGATCAGGGAAACGATGCGCTCCAGGTCCAGGAACCCATCGCCGAGGCGGACTTCCGACAGCAGAAAACCGTCCTCATACGGTTCCACCCCCATATCTTTGACGTGCGTGGTAAGAGCGTAAGGCGCCAGTTGTTCGGCCACTTCCAGGGGGTCTTCGCATAGCGAAATGCTGTTGCCGAAATCGAGGCACGCGCCGAGATAGTCAGTGGAATAGCTTCGTAGCAACCCGGCGAGTTCCTCGATGGCCCAATCCTTGTGGTTCTCGATGGCAAGCGGAACCTTGTGCTTCTCGGCAATCGGAACCGCCAGTTTCACAGCTTCCAGGCTTCGTTCTTTGAAGCGCTGGAACTCGGCCAAAGTGGAGAAGTCCTCATAGCGCCTTCCACCCGCATTCGCACGGACGACCACAGCGCCCATCGCTTTAGCATTCCGGACGTTCTGTTCGAAAGCCTCGCCGTCGCCGTTGCGCGGCAACCCGAGGATGGCCTCTACGTACATTCCTAGTTCGCCGGCCCGGACGCGAACTTTCGCGAAATCCCCACGGATCGGCGTCTGTATGCCGGCTGCGCCCAGCGCGTTGGCGTGCTCCAGGAAATCATTGGCGCTTGTGATGGGTTTGCCGTTGATGTACGAGGTGGTCGCGATCCCCATTCGAAGTCTGGGTTCGTCGCCGCGCGCGATCCGATCAAGCGCCGCCGCCGCAATGGGCGCAGCCGACGAAGCGAAGAAACGTCTTCTCGTCATGGAGTCCTCCTCCGGATTCTGCCCTACGAGTATATCGAGCCCTCGCCGCCGCGCAAGTGCCAGTCGCTCTGTCATACTGGAGGTCTGATCCCATGCACCTGCCGGAATCATTCTCATCGCGCGCGGCGCGTTGGCTGACGTTTGGCTCCGCAGTTTCGATTGTGTTCTCGATCGCGGTTTCGCAGATCCTCTTGGCTCTGGCGGTGGTCGCGCTGCTCCTTTCCGGAGAAAAGCTGCAGTTGCCGCGCATCAGATTGCCGTTGGCGCTCTTTATGCTGGGAACAGTGATCGCGGTGATCTTCTCGCCGGATCGGGCAGCCGGCCTGGTGCAAATCCGCAAGTTTTATGTCTTTTTGGAACTCTTGGTGGTCTTCTCGTGCCTGCGGAGCGCGAAGTGGATTCGCGCCCTCTTCCTGACCTGGGCTGGTGTTGCGGGGATCTCCGGCCTCGTGGGGCTCGTGCAGTTTGCCAACAAACTGCATCAGGCCCGCCTCGCCGGTCAGGACGACTACTCGTTCTACGTAGGGGAACGCATCACGGGTTTCATGAGCCACTGGAATACGTTTTCCGGGCAGGAAATGTTCGCGCTCATTATGCTCGGATCGCTCCTACTGTTTGCCCCGGGTGCAAAGAAGCGAATCTGGGTGTGGGCCCTATGCGGGGTGATCATGTCAGCCGCCGTGCTCCTTGCCGAGACGCGCGCTATTTGGATCGGCAGCGCGGTGGCACTCGTTTACCTCGTTTGGTATTGGCGGCGATGGCTGGTATTCATGGCTCCCGCCCTGATTGTCGTTGCGTATTTTGTCTCGCCGCCGGTGATCCAGGAGCGGTTCACGTCCATTCTTCACCCGCAGCGTGTCGATTCCAACCAGTTCCGGATCGTCACATGGCGCACCGGTCTGAACATGATCGAGGCACATCCTCTTCTGGGGTTGGGGCCGGAGGGTCCCCGCATCCACTTCGATCAGTATCTCCCAAAGGACGTGACCTCGAAGCCAGAAGGATCTTACATACACCTTCACAACATCTATCTGGAGTACGCTGCCGAACGCGGTATCCCGACGATGCTTGTTCTGATGTGGATGCTGGCGATGATTCTCTACGATTTTTGGTTTGGCCTTCGCAAACTCCCACCCGGCCGGAACAGCCGCCGCTTTTTGTTGCACGGTGGAATTGCCGTGGTCCTCGCGACTCTGGCGGAAGGGTTCGCGGAATACAATCTCGGCGATAGCGAAGTTCTCACGATGTTCCTGGTGGTTGTAGCCTGCGGATATCTGGCCTTGGAGAGGGACGTTGAAGTCGATTGATTCGCTGCGAGGCAGGGAAATTGTTCTGGTTGGAGGCGCAGGAGCCTTAGGTTCGGCGCTGGGCCGCATGTTGACGGCAGAGTGCGCGCGGCTGATCATCAGCTATCGGGAGAATCGCGATCGTGCCGAAGAGTGGAGAAAGTCGGCCTTAATTCTGCAAGCCGATCTGGTTTCAGAATCAGATCGTACAAAGCTCTTGAATGCGGCGCCGGCGCTATACGGCGTTGCGGTGTTCGCAGGAGTCCCTGCACGCGTCTCGGACCCCGCGCAGCTAGCCGCGGCGATGCAGAAGTCCCACGAGAACAATTATCTGGGACCGATCTTGCTGGCGCGCGAGGCGGCGGCCAAAATGAAATCACTCGGAAGCCCAGGTGCGATTGTTCTGGTCTCGACCATGCAGGCCAACGCGCTGTTTCCCGGTTCTACGCCATATGCCGCTCAAAAAGCTGCCTTGCAACACGCTGCCCTAATCTTGGCCAGGGAATGCCGCGGTTCGTCCGGCATTCGCGTGAATGTTGTCAGCCCCGGTGTCACCGAGGCTGGGATGGCTGGGGCGAGTATCTCCTCCGGAAAGTACGATCGCTTCATCAAGGACGGCGTGATTTCACGGTTTGGCCGTGGCGAGGATGTAGCCCGGGCGATTCGGTTCTTCCTCGAACCGGATAACTATATAACCGGACAGGTGCTCTGTGTTGACGGCGGGATGACCCTCTAGCTACCCATAAAGGTCGCTCGGCGATTCCCGTGCTTCAGGGGCAGTTCGTATCCTATCAGGCAGAACTGGTCCAGCGCGAATAGAACTACAGATTCCATGCCCGCGGTTAGTGCCAAATCGCTTTCCCTACGCCAGGGACTTGTGCAGTCTCCGATTCCCACCAGGTGACTCCGCTGAGTCGCTCCGAATCCTGATTTGGCCGGCAGATCGATCGATTCGCGGGCTTTGTTGAGATCTCGGTCTCCTGTATAGGTGAAGTTCTCGGTCTTCAGGCAGGTGATGGTGGAAGAAGCCCAGTAGCCGGCGGGATAATTGATGATCTGATTCAGCGGAGTGTCATTTGTATCTGGCGGATAGAGCACTTCGAACCGCACGTTCGGGTATTTCTGCCGGACAAAGGCCATCACTGCGTTCGTGAATTCTCCGATCAATTTAGGCAGGAAGACGCATTCGTCCGGGTAGGCTGTTGGGTCAGCGTTCTGGCTGGGTATGATTGCCATCGCCTTTCCGTGCTCCGCTTGGAACTGGCTTAGGGTGTAGGCGTCATAGAAGGGCATGCCAGAGCTGTCGGCGAAGTACCACCACTGCACCTCTCCGAACTGCAAGTAAGGCTGTACACCCGCTTGCGTCATCACTTCAGCCATATCCTCGTGGGCTTGCTGCCAGAATGCCTGGCTGGCCGGTCCGAAATTGGTCTGTAGCGCGGGTGTGTCAAGCCAGACCGGCCCCTGCGGATATCGCTGCGCAATTCCGGCGGTGAAACTGTCATCCCCATGTCGGAGTTCCATGCTGAATGATACCGTCGCGTCGATCCCGCAGCTCTTCAAAGACCTGAGATAACTGCACGTCCAGTCCCGAGCGGCCCGGTTCACTCGTGGTATCGCGGCTAGGTCGGTAGTCCACCTGCCATCGACGCCGCCCACTAGCGATGGAGCGGTCACTGTAGCCGTGAAATCATCGCTATCGGTGGTTGCGCCGACCGTGACTGAGTTACCCGCCGACCCCGGTGTCCGGGCCGTCAATGTTAACGTGGCGCCGTCCGCTTGTGCCCACAGCGCCGAGGAACCAGCCGCAAAAAGAAACTCGAAGCACTTGGCAACCCGCTCCGCTGTGTCCCCGATGAGGTTCAAGTGTTGAATGTTCGTATTCGCAACAGTGATCGTAGTGGTGCCGCCGAACGGTGGAGTTCCCGCAAATGTGATGGATGCGGTTGCGTACTGATTACCCGAGTCAAGCAACTCATAGAACCACATTGCGCCCGCATAGTGATTTGCCCGGCCCCTAAAGCCCAAAGTGTTGATTTCCCATGCGGTCCTCTCCGGCGCGATCGCCAGCGAATGATCGGTGTCCCAGTCGGTGGCAAGCGTCATCGTCCGATAGGTGCCGAATGTCGGCAGGGCCGAGGTCGGTAGTGCGAGTTCCAGAAAGTCGAAATAGATATCTGTATCGTTGGCTCCGCAGTGCGTCACATTCACAGTATGTTGAGATCCACTAAACTGGCCGAGGGGAATTCGTATGAGAACATCTTCCAGCGCTCGCTTCAGATCGACCACCAGTGGTGTGCCTCCGTCCACCTGTACCTGGATCTTTCCGCCATTGTCCGAATACCGCGTTCCCAAAAGTAACGTGTGAGGCGTCGACGCCAGATAACTGCATGTCAGGGCTGCCCCTGTTTGCGTGGCGTGCCTGATCGAGCCGTTAGAGTAATTACCCGATTCCGCGACCCAGGTGCCGGTGTAAGTAATCGATGGGGAGCTGTCCTGAAGCCTTCGGCTGCCGGGACCGGGAACCTGATACGCTATGTTGGCTCCTGAGACCTGCCAGTTGTCAACCTGGACGGCGAACTCCGCGCGGATATAGCTTGCAGATTGCCAATCGGCTGCCCAGGTCCACCGCATTTTGCGCACATTTGTGGTTATGACCCGTTGTTGGTTCGTGTCCGTCAGGTTGGCGAAATCCAGATTGACTCGCCACCTCTGAGGGGAAGACCCGCCGGAAAAATAGGCCCATCCCGGAGACCAGGATTCGGTGGCGGCTCCATGAACTCCTCCATAGACTCCGGCCCGGTTGGCGTTTGTGCCGACCACTGATACGCAGGTGAGCGTGAGTTGTGCTCCAGTTGCGGTTGCCGTTACGCCGGCCTCGCCCATGCCGTTGATGAATCCCGCAAGCCCTTGCACGACGCTCTCGAGCGAGTCCGATTTGGTGACCTGGTAATTGGCGTGCTGATCCAGCCAGGAGAGTTCTACATAGTCGCCCGATGTCAATGTGCCCTGCAGTTCGAACTGGACGGTTGCCGGTGAGTAGCTGCCCTCGACGGGCGTGGCGTACGGCTTCAAAGGCACTAGATGAAGGTGCTCTTGATCGTCGGACCATTCCCAAACGCGAAGGTAGGACCATCCAATGGAATCGTAAGTGTTCGAGTCGATCGGTATGCAGTTGGTCCGTACTTCCTCGTATGACAATTGAACACCGCTCAAATCGCCGTCGGGTAGGTTGCGCAGCATTGGGTGATCGATGACGTTGTCCCGATTCCATTCGACCACGGCCCAATCGAACTGTTGGCGCCAACAACCTGAGACAGTGAACCCGGTTTGACTGGTGTCGCTCAGCGCGGCGATCGCCGAGGGCTCCTGGAAATAGCACTGCAGGTCTCGGTCTGGGCGTAGCTTGGTCAAGGTATCGGACATCAGAGTCTGATGAGAAGTGTAAGGTCCGCGCCGGGCGCGACCGTGCCTACGGTGATCACGGAGAGGGTCAGGCGCGAGCCTGTCAAGAGGGGCGGCAGCACGTTCCCGTTGACCGCCGTGGAAACCGTTCCTCCCACAGGAAACGTAAGGGTGCAGTACGGTGCGTCATCCATATTGACCTGTAAAGTGACCGGTGAGTCAGCCCCGCTTCCCAGCACAGCGTAGATATCTCGTACTGCGTGCGAGGCTTCGATCATCAGCGGCGGCGCCGCGGACTGGTCGACGGCGAGGTAACCGCTAACCTGTATAGAGTATTGACCGCCCGACAGAGTTCGCAGTCCGAAATCATCGTTGTTCGTGAGATGAGCGGTCGCGGTCGCACTGCTGCCGATCGAGTTTGTTACAAAGAGTTCACCACTGGCTACTCGCGCATCCGGCAGTGTAATTGGGTAAGACCAACTGCCGGCGTACGGGCTTCCAATGAAGTCCCGAGGAAAGGAAGCGATTACCGTCTTGGTGCTAAGGAGATAGACAGGCGTCCCGGAGCTTTGCGTTGCCGCAGTTGTGCCGTCCATGGCGCGTGTGACACGGTATTGCGAGCCATTGCCGAGAACCTCGTCAATCCGGAGAATTTCGGCACCCAGCTGAATGTAGCTACCAGTTGCCGGCGCGCCGGAGCAGGTCACAGTGACGGTAAGATCGCCAGGTTCCGCTGGTGCCGCCAGCGCAATGGAGGACGGTCCCGCCAGTTCATCGCGATAGTACAGTGTTAGAGTTCCCGATGTTATTGTATGTGTATTCTCAAGGGTGGAAAATGAGACGCCGGTCAGGTCGATCCCGCCGCCGCTCGGCCCCACTTCAAGTCCGAAAGAGGGTGTAGGCGGCGCTTGGCTGTCGCTGCCTCCGCAGCCGCCGATCTGCCATCGCGTGACGGTTGAGAGCTCCGCTGCGCATTCGACGTCATTCGCGTTTGCTGCGCGACCGGTTATCTGAACCGTTTCGCCGGCACGGTTCGGGATGTCAAACTGAACTGGACTGTCGGTGGCAACCGCTGCGAAGTGCCAGCCGTTTTCGGCGACGACAAAGAAGCTCGTCGCGTCGGGCTCTACGGTCCATGGCAGTGATATCGTGAGAGTGTTCACGGTATTGGATGTGACCGACCGCTCTTGGCCGGTGCCATGACCTCTGGTGATTCTCACGATCATCCCTCGGTATTGGTTCGCTACCATCTGAAGAGTGGTGTTCCCGATCGTGTTAGGTCCGTGAATGGCGGCTGAGGCTTCGGATTGTTGTTCAAGCCGCCAGTAAAAGTTGGCATGATCGAAGTTTGGGTCGAGTGGGGGAATCAGTTGCTTGCTTAACCCCGAATCCAGGAAGTCAGGAGCTGTTGGCTGGTTCGAGGCAATCCGGAACAACAGTGCAGGCGTATTCCCGCGATACGCATGAAAGGATGTCGTCTCGGGGGGAAAACTGAGGTCTGTTAGGCGTACCTGGCTGCCATCACTCTGGATGAATGCCGCTACAATGAATGACAGGGCGCCTTCATTACCCGCGCTATCGCAACCAGAGATGGCATAATAGAGACTCTGATTTCCTTGAAGGTTTCCGCCGGTCTCGACGTGCGGCGAGAGGGAGAGGAGTGGAATACGGGGCCCGGCGGCCGCGGAAGCGGGCGGTGTAATGAAGCTGACTGTTACGCTGGTCTCCACTGTGCCGTCGGTGGACGTGGCGGCAGTCTCGCCGACCTCGAACTGGATATCACCGTTCTCGTCCAGCGTCGTGCCCAAAAGTGGATTTGGGATACCCAGGCCGGCAGCGCTCGTACGACGCCCCCCGGGTGCGGTACTGACCTGACCATTCGTGTCCGTGTACCAAGCGTCGTCGTGTATTTGGGCGGTAATGGTCGTGATCCTGTGGTTCACGCCCGGCGCGATCTTCAGGATGCGGAAGAGTTGCCGGTCGAATCCTTCCTTTAGGTAGGTCAGCGTGATGAGATCGCCTAGTTGTACGCCGAATGCCTTGACGCTTGTCTGGAACTCCACATATGTGTTTCCGCGAATAGACTTATCCAGGTTCAGCTTGAGAATCCGCGACGCTTGGTCGTAATTTGGAATTCCTACGGCTGCTAGGGGCGCTGCCACTTCCTGACCGCTCAAAGCTACATCTTCCGGATCGACCATCGAAAAGCTGTCCTGCTGGTATTCGTTGAGGGCGTCCTGAAATTCTACGGATAGGCGGTTCGGGCTGTCGGCTACGCTTCGCGAGAACAGTCGCAAAGTCGGCTCTCCGCTGGGTTTGCGAAGAATGCCCGAGATGCCGTTGCTGCCATCTCCGAATTCATAGCTCGGCCAACCTCCGCCCAGGGATTCCGTGCTGTTGGACCACTGCGGTTTCGTCGGCTGCTCAATTGCTAGGGCGTTCTCCACGCTGAGTGTCATTGCGCCGTTAGTTCCATAAGAGAGCAGCAGCCTCGCTGCGTTGCGCACACCTCGTACAAGATCCCCGGCACTCTTTCGGCTCTGCAGAATTAGGTTGCATTGGAATCTTGGCAGCATTATGGAGTTGCCGTACAGGTCCAAAGCGGAAATCGCCTCGTCGCAATACGTCGCTGCCGTCGCGAAGCTGGGAATGTCGATTTCCGCCGTCGACCACCCGGTACGTCGCAGAATGTCGAGAAGAATCCAAGCCGGGTTGCATGTAAACTGCGGGCCAGTCTGTGTTCCGTCGGCGCTGTAAGTAGGAAGCTTGAGTCCTTGTACCAGTGCTTTCACTCGAGGCAGGGAAGTGCCGTCGTTCAGTCGGTTGGGCACAACCACGGAAAGGTAGGCCATGCTGCCGTACGGGTCGCCGGCGGGTTGGCCCGATGCGTCGGTGAAGTCGGGGTCGCATACCCCTTCCCGCGTACCGAGGGTCATGATATTGTACCAACCCGTAGCGGTCATATCCGTGCCGGACACACCCGCCGGTACCTCTACGTCGTTGACCAGTACCTTCAGCACTCCCTGCATCTCGCCGATGCCGAGAAGTACCTCCATCCGCGTCAGATTTCCGTCATTGCGTGCGAAGACGACGGGAGGCGCGTACCACCCGGTGCCGTAGACGAGCGGAACAAAGTCGTTGTACCTGGCCGCATTCAAGGCTATAGCCGACGTGTGCCACGACTTGTCGCCGTAAGTCCGGACGGAGATCGATGGCGGAACAAACTCAAGCCCGCCGAAATGCAAGAACATGCCGCGCTGCTGGCAGTCTGTCCGAGTGTATCCGCACGAGGTAAAAGGGGATCCACTGCTTAGGCTGCCCGAACCCCCAGTCTCTCCGCCGGAATAGCCGCAGCGGTAGTATCTCGAATAAGTACCGCTGGCTCCGCCGTCTATCGCTTCCACGCGCTGCCCTTCATTGGCCGGAAATTCCCAGGGGCACCTACGCTGGATCCGAACTTGTGGTAGAAGCAGCCGCTGAAGATTCATTCGGTTGCTCGCGGTGATCTGGAATGTCCCCTCACGAATCTCATCGGGAGGGTTGCAGATTCCCTGGAAGATTACCGACAGGTTCGTGGTCGGTTGATCGTTCCGCAGATCGTAGAACAGGAATCCGACGCTGAGGCGAGATCCTTTCCACCCCGAGGCTCTCTCTATTTCAGAGCAGTGCCCGTCGGCGTTCGCCAGAACTATCGAGATCCTCGGAATTCCGTCCACCCCTTGGTCCGAAGCGGTCTGCATCTCGAAGATGTTGTGCTGAAGGACCCTGGCGGTGTAAAGTGCACTGCCCACCGTAACCTGGTGAGTGCTCCACTGCTCGACTTGCCCATCCGGCAGTGTGCAGTCGAAGACTAGCAGCGGCGTGTCCGTAACCGACTGTTCCTTCAGGTCATAAATGGTTTGCATGGATAATATTCACTGTGCAGGAATGACGGTTGTACCCTGTGGCCGTGATATTCATCGCGTCGTCGTTGAGGCGCGCATTTTCGTAAACGCCGCCATTCGTGGTTGCTTGATACTCAGAGGGCGATGGTTGCGGTTCGACCTGCAATCCGAACACATCGATATCCGCTCCCGCTGGTATCTCGATTCCGAATCGCGGCGCGTCCGGTGTTGTGGTGAACGTGATACGGTTCCATTGCGGTGTAACCCTCCTGTCGCTCCGCTGACTTCCGGCGAGGAGGGTAACGGTGGTGGCCTGCGCAGCGAGCACGTAGGTGCTCAAGCAGTAGACATACCCGGCCGGAGCGGACAAGGTCTGAGCGAGACTCTGCGCGCCGCCGCCTGAGTTCTGTACACGCCAGGCTAGCCCACTGCCTCGGGGGTCCTCCGCGCCATCGCTGACCGTCAATAGCGGATCTTTCTCCCAGACTGCCGCATCCAGTTGACCGCTGGAAGCGAAGAGATTCCCCACTGGATCGAGGAACGTGAAGCCGTTCAACCGGCCCTCCGCATCCGTGAAGAACTGCCCCAGAATTGCGGCTTCGTCGTCGCTAAGGTCCGAGTAACTCAGCGCCCATTCGGTTACCGCCGCGGCGGGATCCGCGGCCTTGGTGCTGCTGCCGTCGGACGCGCGATTCGCAATCGTGCGCATCGTGATTCGCTTGCGGACCGGGAACTGGCTTAACGCGCCGGTCGAGAGTTGGGGATAAATAAGCATTGTTATCTCCGGTTCTCCACTATGGCGAGCGTGGTGACTCCCCACAATTCGAGCTTAGCTGTTACCTCCAGTCGGTCTGCTTCGATGCTGCAGTGTGGATATGATTTCTGATCCCAGGGATCCGCAAAGGAGAAGTCTGCGTATGACCCCTCCGCGCCGAGGAAGAATTCCTCGATTGCCGCAATCTCGCCTTCGTCTAAACGGTCCAGCATAATCTCCCAGCGGTGCAGTGGTCCCGCCGAGTCACGATATCGTTGTTCCGTCCCGTCCACGAATCGTAGTGCGACATTCTGGAAGATCAGTGATCTGCTCGCGGGATACTGTGCCACCGCGCCGGTTTTGAGGATGGGAAAACTCAGCATAGCTAGAGGTCATTGACAACATCGTTGATTGTACTGAGGTTCAACATCGCGTCCCGCACTGCAGCGGCGATGTCGCTGCTTCTATCCATAAATGAGCGCGCATCCATAGCCTGCACATTTACCGTGACCTGCTGTGCGGATGCCGTTGTAGCCTGGGTCGTTTGGTTAGTGCCCGCTGCTGGCTGGGGTGTGTATGCCCTGGGAATTCCCGATTGGTCATAGTCAGCCGGGGAAAGGCCAGTCGACGTATCGGCCGCGTCGAATGAGATGGATTGTGGGAGACTATACTTCACCAGGGGTGGCGGCGTGGAAGACCCGCCTCCGCCGAATAGCCCCAGCAGTCCACTTACCAGCGGAACCACTCCGAGCGCACTCTCGAGTACCGTGGAGACAATCGAGCCGGCTCCGCCGCCGGCTGAGGTGCTGCTGGTGGCCGTTCCGCCACCGCCCTCCAATGTCTGAAGCAGGCCGCTCAAATCGAGCCCCTGCCCGCCGAGAAGGTTGGAAAAGAGGTTATCTAGTGTGTTTTGTGTGTTGCTGGCCATCTTTGATCTCCATCGACAGCTCCTGCTCCAGAATCAAAAATGCTTCGGCTTGGCGGGCCGATAATTCCTCCGGCCGACAGGCGCCCAGGCGGCGCCGAACCAGGAATTCCTCGATCAGACCCTGGCTCTCCGCCGTGATGTAGGATGTGGGGCACGAGTCGATCGATATGCTCTTCCTCGCCCAAACAGGCCTCCTGGCGCGCTCAGGCTGGGCTGGCAGCCAACCGCACCGACGTCTTTTCTCCAGGCCGGATCGTCGGCAAAGGTCGCACTTCCAGCCGGCCTGGTCAGCTAGTTGGAAATGGAAGGCGACTATCAGTTTTTTCGTTCGGCCTCGGTAAGACCCGTTTCCGCCCGGACCGCGTCCAACGCTTCGCGAAAGAGCTCCTCTGGACCGCTCTCCACGAGCGAGTGAGGTGTCGCTTCGACACCGTCCAGTTCAAGGCCGGTTATGGATTTCAGGCCCCACTCGACGTACATTCGGTCGATTTCCGATCGAAGCAGCCCCGCATCCATTTTGCCGCACGTGTCGTCTCCAGCCTCCAGGAACTCGATCCGCCGCGCTAACTCCCTGACGCGACGCATCAGGTCAGCCCTCCGGCCGAAAGACATTCTGGCGATGGAGTATATGACCCCAGTAGCCAGCTGGGATTCGACGGGTTTCACACTTTCATAGGTCATGCGAATGCCACCGCGATTTCATCATCGATGGTTCCCTGTGCCCGGGATGGCCGGAAGTGCCACTGCAAGCGGTTGCCGGTGTCATCGAATTCGGGAACCTCCGGCACAACGCTGTTCAGGTATACGGCCATAACTTGCCCCGCCGTTTCACCTAACTGGAACATCACACTGATAGGTGATTGCTGCCGGGCAGCCTGGTAGAGGCTCTTTGTCGGGTCGTCATCCATAGAGTAGAGATCAAATGCGGCCGTGACGGTCCGCTGGCCGGGAGCAATCGCGCATGGCAGGCTCGACCCGAACTCGTTGAAGCGGGTGTCGAGGTTGTTCTTGATGACCACCGAACCACTGTTGATTGTGAAGAACTGGGTAGCCGTGGTTCCGATCCACGCTTGGCCAAGATTTCCGGGCACAATCGAGTAATCAAAAACGTCAACCGTGGGTTCGTCTGGGAAGCCTGTCAATAGATCCGAACCGCCCGCGTCGCCGGCATTATCTACCAAGTCTCTTGCCAGGCCACTGAATCGCACCTCGTGATAGTCTCCGTTGACTACAATCTCCATCTGGTCCACGGCCACGCCGGTCAGCAGCCTCTGAACGGCCGTTGCGGGGCTCCAGTAGTCGAACACCGTCAAGCTCGGCAATTCGGTGGCTGGAATGTATGTGACGGTTGTGCCGAGAGTGGCTCCCGTTGGAGGAGCAGTGGTGAATGGAGCATTCAACTGAACGGTAGTGCCGTTGACAATCGCCGCCACAAAGCGAATCTCTCCGCCTGAGGTCACTGCCTGGCCGGGTGTGAGTAGGTGGGGCCCCGTGAACCCAAGGGTTCCCGTTGAGGTGTACGAGGCCACTACTCCGCCACCGAATGCCATCGGTGTTCCGCCCAGGGCACCTTGGAACAGCGGTCCGTAGCTGGGATTGCCGGCACTCTTGTTCCAACTGGTGAGATAGGTTCGCAGCTCGAAGTTCGTCTTGCGTCTCCCCCCGATGGGCATGCCAGGAAACGTCCGGCTGCCGGTCTTGTCTTTCCGTGCTGCCGTGTCCTGCTGTTGCTGCACGGTGAGCTTCAAAGCTGGAATTCGGCTCTGGGCTGTGATCGTTCCGACTTGTCCGTAGGCGCTCTCCAGTGCCGCGTAGAAGCGGTTGGCGTTTGAGGAAATATAGGATGGCATTTCAGTTCCTGCTTACTCCGATCTCGAAGGTGACTTTCGCTACCTGAATAAAATTTTTGCCGCCTTGTTTGACGGCCCCGAACGTGACTTGGTACTCGCCGGTGTAGAACATTCCGTCACCCCAGTCCCCGCGGCTCGAGTCCAACACCTGGGTTGCGGCGTCCACATATAGCTCCAGCGAATCCTGCAAGCCATCGAGGCGATCTTGTGAGTGCCGTAACTCCATCGCCAGTTGTACACTGCCCGAGAACGTCCGGAACTTCTCCGTCAGATCGTTGGTGATCTTGTCACAGTAGACCTGGATGAGCGGGTAGTTCACCGCATTCGTACGCTCGGCCAAGTCTGCTGCCACATTTTGTGTTCGGATTTGCGGCAGTATCAGCCCACTGGATGGGCCCGCGGAGATCGCCGCGAGGCCCGCGCCCATTCCAGATGGTGCGCTGAACCGCTGCACTACTTTGCTGGTTGCTGCGTTTCCGATTGTCGCTATCATCAGCCCCTCTGGATCAACCGTGGGATCGGTTGGAAGTAAGTCGGCCTCTGTCCATCTCCGGGCACAGGGCCGGAGGCCATCAGCACACTCGGTTGCAGCCAATTGGCCCCAGTTCCGATCGGAGCGACGTTTTGTCTGATCATCTGATCTGGCGCGGCTCCGATATATGCATTCCAGCCCACGGCGTTAGCCGGGACGTTAACCATCTGTACCATCAGAGTCTGGTTCGATACCGACAAGGATGCCGGTACCGCTGGGGAGCCCTCCTGCCCGGCGGCATTTACCCAGGACGCAGTCACATAGTAAGTTCCCATCGGTAGCAGTCCAGCGGCTGGCGTGACGGTCGGTGTCTCAGCAATCGGTACCGGATCTTTCGCGATGCCTACGCCGGCCTCGATCAGCTTCTCGTACGCCCACGTCGCTTGCAGTTCGAACTCGTCGCGTTTGTGAGCGTACCGGTCATTGGACTGGTTGTAGTAAGCGTCGCCGTAAAATAGTTTGAGCGTTCGATAGGTGTGCCACAACCGCAGTGGTTTCGTCACGACGACGCTGGCGATTCGAGTTGAGGGCCACGGTGCCATCCACCAACCGGCTGGGACCAATCGACGCAGTAGGCCTTCCATCTCGATACCCAGCTGTTCGTATGCTAGGGCCAGTTTTCCTGTCACGTTAATGCCCTCGGTGGTGGCGACATCCAGCAACTGGGAGTCTTGCGCCGAGAGATCCTCGATGCTGGAAGGTGGACCGTCGATATACAGTGCCATTTTGGTCTGCCCTCTTATTTGGATGCGGCTTGTCTCAGCCGTTCGATGTCGCTGCTCGCCAGGACCGTGACTTGAACTCTCGCTGCCGCGGCGGCCTGTTCCGCTAGCCGGATCGCCTCGGCTTGGGCCAAGTGAAATTCCGCTCTCTCTTCTTCATTGGCCAGGCGCGCCAGGCCGTCGACTATGAGCTTGGCTGCTAGCCGTTTCGGCACTTCCGTCTTGGTGCCCTCTTTCCCGCCGTCCGGCGTTTCGCGGCTGACCACCAGCGGAAACCCGTCCGCGATCTTGGCTTCGACACTGCGAATCTTCTGGTAATACTGCTTCAAGTCCATTTCGCCTCTCCTCGTGGGGCGGGTATTTGGCCCGCCCCGGTTCGTGTTTCCAGGTAGCCGCCGTTACGTGCGGCGCGGCCTAAGTGTTCACCTGAACGCCGGCGACGTTCCGCAGAACGCCGCACCCGTAGAGCACGTCCACGGTGAATTGCTGGGCCAGCGTGTCCGGCTGGTAGCTCATCACCACGCGCATTCCGAAGTTGCCGAGTTCTGCGTACTCCGCTATCGCTCCGGTCCCGGGCAACGGCTGGGGCAGCCGCCGGATCACCAGACCCAAAGCGCTCTTGGTGAAGGCAATATTGTGAGTCGTCACCGGGCTGCTGCCGGTCTTCTGGACGAACTGCGAACGGAAGACGAAGAAGTCCTTCACTTTGCCGACGGAGCCGTCCACCAGCGCACGTAGTCCGGCGTCGCCGGCTGTCTGAAACTCGCTAAACCGCGGAATCTGCCGCCAAGCCGAATAGGTGGCCGCGTCCACCACCATGAACTTCTGGTCAGTAGGTGGTACCTTGGCGAGGAAGAGCGCCGTTTCTGCCGCATCGATCGTCGCTTCCGTGATCGTGGTTCCCGGCATGCCCACTGGTGTGTTGGCTGTAAAGCCCGCGTATAAGCCGAGCAGGTCGCTCTCGATCTTCTGAGCGATTGCCGCCACCGCCGGCTGCATGTAAATCCTCAGCAGGTCCGGGACCGCCAGTACTTTCGTGACATCCGGTATCTGGAAGGTCGCTTCTGCATGCGTGTCGAGCACGATCTGTGCGTTGCCCAGGCTCGGGTTCTGCGTCTGCACGGTCCCGCCCTCGGCGATGTTGTTCGCCACCATCGTCGGCGGAATCGGGACGTTGACCGTATCGCCGGCCTGAGCCAGCACCGGTTCGTAGTCCCGATTCACCAGGTTCCCCATTACGAGGTTCCCGACTAGTACCGGCAATGCATCCGCCGCCACCAGCTTCACGATCGCATTAGCGACGTTGCTTGAAGTAATTGCTGCCATTCATTCTCCTTGCGTGTTTGTGATTGCCGGCCGGAAGGGCCGGATTCTGCTAGAATCCCCTCAGGGTCTGGGACGCCACGCGCACGATCTCCTCACGCACGCGTTGCATCTCGTCCGCGCTCATACCAGGGCGAATTCGGTCGAGGTCGATCGTCTCTCTTCCGGATGCCGGAGCCTTTTGGGTTGCCGTCATCCCGCTGCCACCCGCGATTCGCGCCGGCAGGAATTCCGGATTCTCCGCTACAAATGTCGAGAGATAGTCCCGCAGCGGCATCTCTCCCGTGTCTTCTTGCGCCACAAAGCGTCCGTCCGCGGCTCTGACGACGCCGTCCTGCACCGCCTTGTACGCCAAATCCAGCTTCGCTACTCCCAGGCGCTGCAACTCGCCGCGGATCGCTGAGTTTCTTTCGGCTTCTTCCGCTGCCTGCCGGCTGCGCTTGTTCTCTTCCACCAGTTCGTTGACGCGCCGCTCGAGCTGTTCGCGCCGGCGCCGTTCCTCCAGCAGTTCGGCTTGGTGCGCCGGCTCGCTCTTGGATTGTTCCGCGTTCTGATACTCCTGAATCGCCTGGCGGACGATCCCCTGTATGTCGATGCCTTCCATAAACCTCCTGGTATTTGTCCTCTCCTCCGATCCTTGCGGTGCGACGCCCCAATGCCCTAACCTTCCGCGTTGGCCCTCTCGATTTCCTCGGCCACCTTGTTCTTGATCTCCTGCCGGGCGTCGCACAGGT
This sequence comes from Bryobacterales bacterium, assembly GCA_963794265.1. Lineage (GTDB taxonomy): Bacteria > Acidobacteriota > Terriglobia > Bryobacterales > Bryobacteraceae > CAWCDJ01. The sequence continues at coordinate 1,285,119 of CAWCDJ010000001.1, read as the reverse complement.
ATTTCAACGCCAGCTTTTTGAAGACCAGCTTTTTCAGGGTCTCCGAGCCGATCCCGAGTTCCAGCAGTTTCTTGGCGTCATCCAGTTCGTTGCTGAAATCTTCGATGTCGAATTCGTCCAGCCCCGATATCTCGATCCGTATGTCGTCCTGGCGCGCCGCGCCGATTGCCCACAGCGCCTGTTTCATCCAGTCTTTCAAGGCATCGCCATACGCCCGCAGCACTTCTTGCGTGATGCTGAAGTCTCGCTGTTTGCTCACCCCCGCCTGTCGTACATCGGTTGTTCCCGCCTGGCTCATCAGGTAACAGACGCGGTAGATCTCATCCTTGAGGTTGACCAGATTGTCCGCTGCGATCTGGTAGACTTTGCCCTCTGGTTCGGTCCAGCCAAACCGGTCCCCCGAGCCGAGCTGGATGTAGTACGACTCGCCCACGATCTGGTTCCACTCGCGATCGGAGTAAACTACCGGCGTGGCAAATAGCCCCATGGTCAAAGCCCAACCCAGCGCGTTCGATTTGTTGAAGTGTTCCAGTTGCAGCAGGGCCGTCCTGTTCATCAGCCAGAGCCCGTCGCTGACCTTCATCTGGAACAACGGCACGCGCCCGAGCGACGCCAGCCCGTGCCGGCCCTCGTCAATCATCTCCACCGGCCGGTCTTCTGCCGGCTTGCGGTAAATCTGAAAGTTCTCGCGGTCGTAGTAGATCCACCGGGTTTCCTTCTCCCACTTCGCATCCGTCACCTTTGACTGCTGCAGGCAGGATGTCCGGATCACCGCCCAATCCAGCCCGCCGGCCGGGTCGTAACTCCAGTTGATGACCTCTTCGGGACTATAATCGACCAGGTAGGCGCGCGAGCGTCCCGAGGCATCCTCTTGCGCCCGGTTCAACACCGGACCGCCTGTCCTCGGGAAATCCACCACGACGTAACTGCTGCCGCAAACCAGCGCCTGGACGAATTGCCGCCGGAAAAAGTCGCTCAGGTTCGTACCTTTCAGGTCGCAATCGTCAGCCAGCAGGTTGTAGAAGCTCCTGGCTGCCGGGTCGTGACCCTCGAGCAACATGATCGGTTCCCGCCTCAGCAGCGTCGCCGCATACCAGTCGATGATGGAACCGATGTAGTTCTCGTAGAAGACCCGGTTCAAGCGCTCCGCGTAGACCTCCCCGGGTTCCTTGTGGCGCCGCACAAGATATTCCGAGGCGCTGGCGCGCAGCCGTTCGCCGCCTGCGTACAGATCCTGGTACTGCTTCCACATCGCTTTCCGCGCGACGTATTCCGGGTGTTCCCGGTTGATGTTCTGTATAATCACAGCAATCGCTCCCGTCGTTCTCCGACCCCGGCGCCTTGCCGGCACTCCTGCCACAGCAGATAGCCGAGAGCTTCCGACGCGTGAGTCCGCATGCGGTCCCGGTCTTTATCGATCTGGTTCGAATCCGCCTTGTAGCAAACCTGCTCGAAGTCTTTGATCAGTTCTTTGCACTTTCGGTCGATCAGCAATCCCACGGTGCCCGCTGCCGATAGCAGTGTGCGGTTAGTGAGATTCAACCGCTCCCTGACGCTCGGGTTGGATCTTGGCGCCCGGTACGTTACGTCGAACTTGGTGTGCACATGGAAGTGATCGCGGATCATCTTGTAATCCGAAAGCCCCGTGGTCTGCTGCGCATATCCCGATGCGTCACCGAATACTACGATGCCGGCGCAGTGATTCGGAAACCGCTTCAGAAATTCTTCGCAAGCCTGCTCTGTCGTACCATGCCGCAGGACGATTTCGTCAACAACGTGAACCACCCCGCTGGAGATCTGTGCGATCACCGAACTCATCGGATCCACGTTGAAGTCCAGGGCCCAGAGCAGCGGGAGGTACGGGCTCGACTCCAGGTCCTTGATATGCGTCTCGCGATCAAATGCCGTGTAGACCCGGCCGCCCTCCATGCTGAGATACTCCCCGAGCACTTCCTGGCGATAGAATCGCTCGTCATAACTACCCTTCAGGCGTTCGTAGAAGTCGGGCGTCTTGTCGAGCAGGTATTTGTTCTCTTGCGCCTTGGCGAGAATCGCTTCGTAGCCGGGCACCGGGTCGGCCAGAAACTTCCGGTATACCCAGTCGTAGCCCTTGGGGGTCCACACCGCAAAGCCGCATAGCCGCTTCGCCTTTGGATCCCTGAGGCGTCCTTCCAGCCGCAGCCATGCTTCTTCTTGTGTGTAGGTAAGTTCGTCCAGACCGAACCATGCCAGGTTCGTGCCGCGCAGTCGCTCGAACTCATCCACCGCCCGGAACAGGATCCGCGAGCGCGTGTCCTCAAGAAGCACGATGTTTTCTGCTTTGTTGTGCTCGTATGGGATCTCGTTCGCAGTCAGTATCTCGAGCAGCGTCGCCTGCGTTGCTTCGCGCAACATCGGGTAAGTCGGCGCGCCTAGAAGACCCATTCGGCCCGGGTTCAGATAGCTCAGCCGAATCGCTTCGTGGCTCAGCGCCAGGCTCTTGCCGCTGCCGATCGGTCCCGAAAAGCCTTTGAACCGGGCTTCTGACCGGTGGAACCTCTTCTGCGAGGGAAGCGGGTCGTATCTTATTTCGCGGGTTTGGATTCTGTTGGCGTTTCGACCCATGTCACCTTGATCTCCCTCGCCATCTCCTGGCCGAACTCTTTCTCCATCTGCACCAGCTTTAGAAAGTCACCAATCGTTGGCTTAAAGTCGTCGGCTGTGAATTTCGCCTCCATTTTCTTGACCGCATCGGTCAACAGATTCATCACCCGGATTCTCTCGTCGTCCCGCTTCTCACATTGCGCGCAGGTGCGGGGAGACTTCTCTTGCTTTCGCACGGCCATCCCGTTTTTGGCTCCTCAAAACCAAAACGGCTTCGCGAAGCCGCGAAGCCGCGTAACTCTCTTCCTGTCCTCAAAGCTAACATCGGTCTACCGTTAACCCCGCCGTCTCGTCCGGCAAGTGATTCCAAACAAAGCGACGAAAATATCTTTGATCAGGTGAACGGCCTGCGGCGCCGCATTCGCCTGGTCGCCTGATCGCATCTCTCTCGGGGTGCGGTACAATACTTTCACTTTCTTCGGATGCTGGCCTTATGAAACTCCTTTACAAATTCAGTGCGATCTTCGCCTTGGTCTTCGGTGTCGGCCTCGTCGCGGCGGCGCTTCTCTCCTACAACTTTTTGCAGGAGAATGCGCGCGCGCAGGTCATTGAGCAGGCGCAATTGATGATGCAGTCGATGCATGCCGCGCGCGATTACACCAGCAATCAGGTCAAACCCCTGCTGGAGACACTCCAGGTCCACCAGCGGTTGTTTCTGGCCCAGACCGTCCCTGCCTTTGCCGCAACCGAAAGCTTCGGTTACCTGCGCAAGACCTATCCCGACTATGAGTACAAAGAGGCCACCCTCAATCCCACCAATCTGAGAGACCGTGCCGTCGATTGGGAGGCCGATATCATCAACAACTTCCGCAATCACCCGGACCTCGCTCACTTCAGCGGGGAGCGGCAGGCAGCCACCGGCCCTTCGCTCTTCCTGGCCATGCCTATCCGCGCGGATGCTCCCTGCCTGCAGTGCCACAGCCTGCCCAGGGTTGCTCCCGCTTCTATGATTCGGCACTATGGGTCGAATAACGGTTTTGGGTGGAAACTCGGAGATGTGGTCGGTGCCCAGATCGTCTCTGTGCCCATGTCAATCCCTCTGAACATGGCCCGCAAGGGCCTGCAGTCACTGCTCGTTTATCTGGTGGTCGTGTTCTTCTTTTCGCTCTTGGTTCTCAACTTGGTTCTGTACTTGACCATTGCGAGACCCGTCGCCCGGTTGTCCGGCATGGCGGACAAAATCAGCCTGGGCGAACTCGAAATTCCCGATCTGCCGATAAGGGGCAACGACGAGATTTCGCAATTAGCGGGTTCCTTCAACCGCATGCGCCGCAGTCTCGTGCAGGCGATGAAGCTGCTTGGCGAGTGACGGTTCAGCGTTTGAGCGAAGCCAGAAATGCGCGTCGGTTTTCCGCCGGCACGTGCTCCGCCAGTTGCTGGAATAGTTGCACCTCGCCCTGTACGCGCCGCGCCGTGCGCTCCACCAGCACTTTCGCGATCGGTCCGATGTAAATCGCCAGCTTCTGACGGGCGAAATCCAGGGTCTCGGCGCTCAGACCCGTCGATTGAATCGTCGGGGCTGCGGTCGAGATCGTTCCCGCAATTGCGCGCCGGAATTCCTCCGCCGTCTGGTACCGCGCTGCCGGCTGTTTGGCGAGCGATTTCAGAATCGCATTCGAGATGCCCGGCGGAATCTCCGGCGACAGTTCCGAAGGCGCCGCCGGTGCCTGCTGTAGATGCGCCTGCATGATCGAGTACTCGCTGCCGCCCTGAATCGGCCGCCGTCCCGTCGCCATCTCGTACAGCGTGATCCCCGTCGCGTACAGGTCGGAACGCGCGTCAACGGCCTGTCCCGCAACTTGCTCCGGCGACATGTAATAGAGCGACCCCAGCGCTACGCCGGTTCCCGTCAGTTCCCTCTGGCCGGCTGCCCGCGCAATCCCAAAGTCCATCAGCTTCACGGCCCCATCGGGCATCACCATGATATTCGCCGGCTTGATGTCCCGGTGAATCACCCCGCGCTCGTGTGCGTAGGCAAGGGCGGAAAGGACCTGGTCCGTGTACCCGATTGCCCGCTCCAGCCCGATTGGGCCCTGCCGCAGCTTCTCCTCCAGGCTTACCCCTTCCACCAGTTCCATCACCATCAGGAGCTGCGCTCCCATCCGGAACGCAGTGTGCATCGCCGCGATATTCGGGTGGGTCAGGCTGGCATGCACCCGGATCTCGCGCAGAAAGCGCTCCGCCACATCCGGACGCGCTTCGAAATCCGGCAGCACGATCTTCATCGCCTCTTCGCGCTGAGAAATCGTGTGGCGCACCCGGAACACACGTCCCATGCCGCCCCGGCCCAGCACGCCGGTCACCTGATAATCGCCCACCGTCTCGCCGATTTCAAAGCTCATGACTCTACTGGTTCGAAAACAGATACTTGCCGCCGGCCTCCCGAATCGTCACCAGTTTGCCTACCAGCTTCTTCAGCCGCGGCACCTGAGGTCCTTCGGCCACCAGGTAGTATCGTTGCGGGCTTGCCCACAGTGAGGGCAGGTCCGGGTCTTTGAGAAAGACGTCTTTCGGTGCGTCCGGGGCGTAGGACCCATACTCCAGATTATTTACCCTGCCGTTCAAAAGTAGCGCCGTTCGGTTCGTGTAGAAGAAGACCGAGGAGAAGGTGTAATACTGGTCGTCCACAATCAATTTTCCGGGCGGTGACTCAAGCAGCGCCTCTGCCAATGGCCGCGACGACATGTACGGGTCGAATACCACCATCGCCAGCCTCGCTGCGTGGAAGAACAAAACCATCATGATCGTGAATGCGGGAACGAATTTCCACTTCCACGCTCCGATTGCCCCTGCCAGCATCGCCACTCCCGCCAGGGCCAGGGGTATCTTGAGGTAGGCGAATGCCCCTAGCGTCAGGTCGGCCATGTGACCCAGCGACAGTGTATAGAAGCTCGGGTGCTGGCTCAGCGCCACTGAGATGTCCCCGGGCGCGGGCATTCCCCGAACCATCCACAGAATCGCCGCGATGGCCAAGAACGCCGCTCCTGCAATCCCCGCAGCCACTCTGGTCCCCCACTTAACCCACGAATCTACGCTTGCAATCGCACATCCGAGCAGCAGCGCCATGGCTGGGTAGCAAGGCATCGAATAGTATTCCTGGGTCGTCGAAAAGGTGAAAAAGATCAAGATGAATCCGCACCAGCAGAGCGCCAGCAGGCGCGTCCGCGATGCCCGGTCGGGCCGTCGATAGCTCAGCTTCAGGGCTGCCGGAAAACACAGGCTCCACGGAAAGAACCACAACAGATGGAAAAGCCAGAAATAGAGTCGCGGCACCGTGTTGTAGTCGCGCGGGTACCGCAGGTTCAGGAAGCGCAGTACGTGCTCGTTGATGAAATAAAACCAGAAAAATCCGTGGTACGACCCGCTTTCGCTGTGCATCGTCAGGTCGAAATACGGTGGATTCTTCAGCGTCGCCAGTACGTGCCAGGGCGCCGCGATCAGCAGGAATAGCAGCGTGCCCGAAAAGGGATGGATCCGCTTCCACGTCTTCCGCTCCAGCAGTTGCTTTGTCAGGGCCAGGTACACCAGCCCCGCCGCCATCGGAAAGACCGCGGCGATCAGCCCCTTGAGCAGCAGTCCTGTTCCCATCGCGGCCCACATCAGCATGGCCCAAAACGCCGGGCGCCGCTCTCGATCGTCCAGGCACCGCAGCAACCCCCACATTGCCAGCGTGATCGTGAGCGTCAACACCACGTCCGGAATCAGGATCCTCGTGAACAGAAACAGCCCGATGCTCGTCGCCAGTATCAGCCCGGCGTACATCCCGGTGCGCCGTCCGAATGCCCAGGCTCCGAACCGCGCCGTCACCCAGCACAGCAGAACCGTCGAGATCGCTATCGGAATCCGTGCCGCCCAGTCGTGTACGCCGAAAATCAGGAACGACACCGCGATCATCCAGTACTTCAGCGGTGATTTCTCCAGGTACGCAATTCCGTCGAGCCGGGCCGTCACCCAATCCCCGGATTGCAGCATGTTGTGCGCAATCTGCGCCTGCACCGCGTCCACATCGTCCATCAAGGACGGCGGACTGAAGATGCTGGCAGCAAAAATGAGGGCCGCCACGAGGGCGACAATTATCTGGTAGCGAACACGCGAGCCGGCGACTGTTCCGCCTCCTCCGGGAGAAAGGTCTCCACCTTCCATCTTTTCATCCACAGGAAAAGCGTCAACAGGCCCCATAGGTGATATCCGACATTGATACGCCTCTCCATATGATCGCGTATCAGGGCGTGAATTGCTCGCGAATCGAAGATTCCCGTGCCATCAATTACGTCGGATTGCAGGGTGTCCATCAGCAGGCCCCGCAGAATTCCGCGGAACCAGTCGTGTGTCGGGATGTCGAATCCCGTCTTTTTGCGGCTGAGAACCGCTTCCGGGATCTTTCCGCGCATCAGTTCGCGCAAGATGAACTTCTGCCGCATCCCCCGGATCTTGAATCGGGCGGGCAGGGAAGCGGCGAAATCGACGATCCGCGGATCGAGAAACGGTGGCCGCACTTCGAGCGAATGAGCCATGCTCATCCGGTCCGCCTTGTACAGAATATCGTCCGGCAGATAGAAATTCTGATCGATCGCCAGATATCGGTCGATCCCGCTGCCCGGGTCGATCTCCAGAGCCTCCACCATTCTTCTCAGTCCGTTCCCGTTCGCACCCCGCCGGATCTGGTGCCGTTGCTCGTCGGAGAACGTCCCGTTCCAGAAAAAATGCGCCTCGTCCGCGTGCAGCCAACTGCCTTCGATCCAGCGTTTCAGCTTGTATTCCAGGCTGATCTTGTCATCCGACACCGGCAGGTACCGATCGAGCGCTCCCCGCAGGAATCGGCGCGCCGCCTTCGGAACCAGCCGGAACGGACCCGCCAACCGGTCCGCCATGTAGGTTTGATAACCGCCGAACAGTTCGTCCGCGCCCTCACCGGAAAGCGCCACTGTCACGTGTTTCCGGCTCATCTGCGACAGGAACCAGACCGGCAGCGCGCCGGCGTCCGCGCTCGGCTCGTCCGAGTAGTACGCGAATTCCTCGATCGCCGAAGCCAATTCGATCTCCGGGTTCAGGTCGAATTCGTGATGATCCGTTCCGTAGAAACTCGCGACCTCGCGAAAATATCGGCTCTCGTCGAAACTCCGTCCGGAGAACGATACCGAGAAGGTCTTCAAACGGCTGGAACACTCCTCGGACGCATAATGCAGGATCGTCGAAGAATCCAACCCACCCGATGCCCATACCCCCAGCGGCACATCCGAAACCAGGTGCTCCCTGACCGATGCGCGCAGCAGGTGATCCAGTTCTTCTTTCGCATCCCCCAGGGAAACGCGCCGGCGGTCTATTTTCTCTTGCCGGAACCAGGATCCCGACGATATTTTGCCATGCCGCCACTCAACATAGTGACCGGGGCGCACCTTCTCGATTCCCTCGATCAACGTCTGAGGGCCGGGAACATAGTTCACCGCCAGATATGAATCGAGCGCGTTCAGATTCAACACCCTGGGAATCCCCGGATGCTCCAGGATCGCTTTCAGTTCCGAGCCGAAGTAGAGATCGTCGCCTCGCCGGCAAAAGTACAAAGGCTTGATTCCCATCCGGTCGCGCGCCAAAACCAGCCGTTTCCGGGATTCGGTCCACAGCGCCACACCGAACATCCCGCGAAACCGCGCGAAACAGGCCGTGTCCCATTCGAGGAAGGCGTGCAGGACCGTCTCGGTGTCGCAGTTGGAATGGAACCGATGCCCGCGGGCCTCCAGTTCCGTCCGGATCTCCCTGTGGTTGTAAACTTCGCCGTTGAACGCGATCGCTGTATCCCGGTCGTCGCTGACGATCGGCTGATCACCCCCGCCGAGATCGATAATCTTCAGCCGGACGGCGCAAAGCGTCGCCTCGCTGCCCTCGTAAACACCCTGTTGGTCCGGACCCCGATGGTAAAGGCTCTCGGTAATTCGCTGGGCGACGCCCCTGTCTACGAGCTTGGTGAGATGTGTAAACCCTGCAATTCCACACATATACGGACAAGTCCCCGCTTCCCCTCGGTCATGCCGAAACTCCATTCTTCGATGGATTGTGCGAAGTATATCACGATTTCACGCAATTAGCCCTTTAGAGCTATCCAGTATTTGGAACCTTTTTACGCTTGCGTCTTGCGAGGAATGGCCGCACGGCTTCCTCCTGGCCAGCCCACCCGCCCGGAGGGCGTAACATTAGCTGTATGTGGAGATTTCTCCCTCTGTTATTGCTTTTGCCTTTGGCGACCAGGGGAGCCGGCGACGCCGCCCTCGACCGCTCTACCCTGCGCGGCCTCAAATCGTTGGGCGTGGTCGTCGACCGGATCGATCCCGAACTGGGCAAGGAGGGGTTCGATGCGGAGACTTTTCAGAGCCGGATTGAAGTGCGTCTTCGCAGCGCAGGACTGCCCGTCGCGGCGAACTCCACCGAGTTCCTCGGGTTACGCCTGCTCCAGGTGCGCGGCAGCCGCGGACCGTTCGCGCTATGCCTCTCTATCGGACTCTATCAACCGGTGGTTCTCGTCCGCGACCCAAAAATGCGAACCGCGACTCAGACCTGGGAAGCCGACACGGTGCTCCTGGCGGAGCCCCGGCTGGTCTACCGCGCCTCGCTGGACAGTCTCGACGAACTGGTAGATCACTTCATCGAGGCTTGGCACTCGGTCAACCCCCGCTAGCCGCCTTGCGGAACGTCGCCGGACTCCACCCGGCATAGTGCCACTCGCGGCGCCCGCGCGGCGAATCGATACCCACGTGAGTAGTCTCGGCGCCCAACCCCAGGGAGATCCGCATCCAGGGGAATCGGTCGCTCAGCCCGCGCAGGAATCGCTCTGCCCTCATGCGGTCTGAGACACTCTGATAATCCAGGTCCACCGCATTCGCCGTGGGGTGATCGCCATTCTTCGCGCCGCCGATCGCCCGGTCGTCGTTATACGGGCGTGGACGCCACCAGTTGCGAACATGCACCATCGAGGACGTAAAATGATCGATTGCCTCGATGACCAGAGCCAGCGCCGCTCCGCGCGGCCACCAGTCTTGCTGAGGAAGAAAATCCCGGAAGCCGTACTTCACCGCCACCTCCGGGTGGTTCGGCTGCGTGAGTTCGGCCGCCGTTACTTTGTGCACACCGCTATCTTTCAGGTATGCTTCGAAACCGGCAATCGTCGCCGGATACTCGTTTGCGCTAACCAACGTACCGCCCAACGCCTGAATTGCCCGGCCGTATACTCCCGGCGAGGCGGGTCTCGAAACGGTCCGCGCGGAACATGCGGTCACGCACAACGCCGTGAGCGTCCAAAACCATACAAATTGCACGATGCTTTAATCGACGGCCTGTGGATCGAGCCCGTTACTGCTACGATACCCGCATGGCCAGCCATTTCACCCCAAGTTCCCGTCGCGACCTCCTGAAAAGGGTTGCTGCCGGCGCTTGGGCTGCGCGCCGCGCACGCGCGGAGGACGCACCGCCGAACATCCTTTATCTCCATTCCCACGACACCGGCCGTTACATTCAGCCGTTCGGATACGAGGTGCCCGCCCCGAACCTGCAGAAGCTCGCCGGCGAGGGCGTGCTCTTCCGCCACGCTTTCGACGCCGCTCCCACCTGTTCGCCCAGCCGAGCCAGCCTGCTCACGGGCGAATGCCCGCACTCCAATGGCATGCTCGGCCTCGCCCATCGCGGCTTCAGCCTGAATGACTACTCCCGCCACATCCTCCACACGCTGGCTCCGCACGGCTACCGCTCCACGCTGGCCGGCATCCAGCACATTGCGCGAGACCCCAAAACCATCGGCTATGACGAGATCCTGCACACCCGCGGCACGCATGTCGAATCGGTCGCCCCGGCCGCCGTACGCTTCCTCCGCGAGAAGCCCAAACAGCCGTTCTTTCTCTCCGTCGGCTTTTTCGAAACGCACCGCGAGTTTCACGACCCCGGCCCGCTCGAAGATCCGCGCTTCTGCCTGCCTCCCGCCCCGATTCCCGATGCCCCCGAGACTCGCCGCGACATCGCCGCCTTCAAGGCCAGCGCCCGCGTGCTCGATCAGGGCATGGGCGACGTGCTGAACGCGCTGGCTTCGGCCGGTCTGGCGGAGAACACGCTGGTCATCTGCACCACCGACCACGGCATCGCATTCCCCGCCATGAAGTGCAACCTCACCGCGCACGGCACCGGCGTGTTCCTGATTCTGCGCGGCCCCGGTGGCTTCAGCGGCGGAAAGGCCTGCGAGGCGATGGTCTCGCACCTGGACATCTTCCCCACCGTCTGCGACCTGCTTTCGATCGACCACCCCGCCTGGCTGCAAGGCAAGTCGCTGCTCCCGCTGATTCGCGGCGAGGCCTCGGAAATCCACGACGAGATCTTCGCCGAAGTGAACTATCATGCCGCGTATGAGCCCGGCCGGGCCGTTCGCACCGGGCGCTGGAACTACATCCGGCATTTCGGAGACCGGGTCCGCCCGGTCCTGCCGAATTGCGACGACGGGCCGAGCAAGACCGTTTGGGTGAAGGCCGGATGGAAGGATCGCCTGGTCCCCGAAGAGCAACTCTACGACACGCTCTTCGACCCCAACGAGACCCGCAATCTCGCCGCCGACCCCGCCGCCGCAGCGGCGCTCCGTGAGATGCGCGCGCGCCTGGATGCCTGGATGCGCCGCACCAACGACCCTCTGCTGGCCGGTCCGGTGAAGGCTCCCGCCGGCGCGGTCGTCAACGATCCCGACGGCCTCTCTCCCGACGAGCCCACGCGGCCTGCGTAGATCGCTACCGGATCTGCGAGAACGGAGCCGGCCTCAGGATGGCGTTGCTGATGTTGCAGACGATTTCCGCGTCGCTGAAACCGGGCTGCGACCGCAGCTTCTGCCATTCCGGGTCCGATCCGAACGCCCGCCATTGCCGGTCGTGCGTCTCCAGGTCATCGTACGAGAGCATGTAGGTGATCTTCGGCAGGTTGGTCCCGACCATCCCCTGTCCAAAGAGGATCGGGATCATTCCCACCTTGCGAAATATCGCGATCTCGCCGCTTTCGAACATCTGGATTTTGCGCCGCGACGCTTTCTCGTTCACCGATTCGTACGTGCGCATTTCGAAAATTCGGGCCGGACGTTTGCCGTCGTTGGCCGGAACTTCAATCGCCGGGAATCCGTCGAATGCCCGCAGCAGGCTGCTTTCCATCCGCACATACTCCGGATCCGCGATGTTGTTGTACGCATCCCACCCCTTCTGGAACTCCTGGTCCGCCGCCATTCTCTGCTCGGCGGCTTCCATCGCGGCCAGCGACGGATAGCTCGCCAGCACCAGCGCGAACGGGCTGCGCTCCGCGATCACGGCATTGAAGATCCCGATTGGCCCAGCCTCGGCGCGCTTCGCCGCAGGCAGCCATGTGTCCCGCAGGTACTCGTTGGTCCGCGGTACCTGCGTGCCGTTGCGCATGTAGTAATAGGTGAGATGGAACCATGCCCTCTTCGGCGTCTCCGCCTGGGCGGCCGCGGCCATTCCCGCCGCTGCCGAAGCAGCTAGAAAATTGCGTCTCTTCATTCGTCAACCGTTATATCAGACCGCTCGCTGCCCAGGTATCGCCGTTTTCACCGCCGGAATTTCAGCTACTGCCGCCTGCCCGGCCGAACCTGGCTAAATATCCCTTGACACGTATATACAACGTAGAGTATATAAGGAGAGTGGAATCTGTGTTCGAAGTCATTGCGGAGCCCAACCGTCGCGCGATATTGAGCCTCCTGGCCACGTCCCAACAGTCGGTGGGAGAGATCGAGCGCCAGCTTGGTATGCCGCAGCCGGCCGTGTCCAAGCACCTGCGCGTGCTGCGCGATGCCGGTTTCGTAGAATCCACGGTGGATGCACAGCGCCGTCTCTACCGGCTGAAACCGGAACCACTTCAGGAGATCGACGTCTGGCTGGTTCCGTTCCGTCGGTTCTGGTCCGCTCACGTGGATGCTCTCGAACGCCACCTCAACCGCATGGATCAATCAACACCAACGAAAAGGAAGACAACGAGAGAACGACGCGGCCCAAACCGCGAACGTCACAAAGGAGATGAGATGAATGTCTCATGGCCCTCTGGTCGGCGGTAAGCTCCGGGAGGCGACTTCCGGAGTAGACAGGTCACAGGCTGTGCATGTTTCTGAGGCATCGGACCTCGTAAAGGAGATTGGTCAGACCTGTGGATTGAACGTCATCGTGAGGCGCGCGAGCGACCTCGAATAGGAGAATGGTGACCGCCGCAAAGTTAGTCTACTCGACCTGGAAGAACCAACAACCAGGAGAGAGGCATGGAGAAGCGATACATCGGCATCGATCTACACCGCAACCGGTTCACGTGTTGCATCCGGCTGGAAAACGAGCGGACGTATGTGACCGGGTGGGAGCTGGAGGATTTGGGGAAGTTCGTCAAGAAGCTGCGGCCCAGCGACGAAGTTGCGGTGGAGATCACAGGCAATACGAGGTTGTTTTACGACGCGGTAGTCGAGCGCGTGGCACGCGTGGTGGTGGTCAACACGAACCAGTTCAAAGTGATCTGCCAGTCGGTGAAGAAGACCGATCCGCACGACGCACGGGCGCTGGCTCTGTATTTGTCCAAGGACATGCTACCGGAGGTGCGCATGAAGGATAAAGAACACGGGCAACTGGCGTCGTTGACCCAGACGCGCGACACGCTGGTGAAGCTGCGCACGGCGCTCAAGAACAAGGTCAACAATATCCTGAGTGCGCGCGGGCTCAACCTGGCTAAAGAAGCGTTGTCCAGCGAGAAGAAGTTGGCTGAAGTGTTGGATCTGCCCTTTGACGAGATCGTTCGCATCGAATTGCGGGTGATTGTCGAACAGATCCGCAGCCTGAACAAGAGTATTGCGGAGTTGGAGAAGACGATTGGCGAAGAAGGCTCCAAGCTGGAGGGGCACAAGGGGCTGTCGAGCATCAAGGGGATCGGCAAGATCACCGGCGCAATTCTGCTGAGCGTGATCGGGGACGTGAACGACTTCGCCGATGAGGGCCACCTGGCGAGCTACTTCGGAATCGTTCCGCGCGTGTCGAACTCGAATGAAACGCAACACAGCGGCCGGATTCACAAGCGGGGAACGAAGTTAGGGCGGACGGCGCTGGTGCAATCGGCCCTGATCGCGGCCAACTACAGCCCCTATCTGAAACGATTCTATGAACAAGTGAAAGCGCGGCGCGGGGCCGGCAAAGCCATCATCGCTCTGGCCCGGAAGTTCTTGAGCATTATTTACCGGACTTTGAAAAATAAGTGGGTCTTCGAGGATTTCCCGAACTTCATCCTCCTCCCGGAGGCTTCATGAAGAGGCTCTGGGACCCACCAACGGAAATCCAGACTTCTGGTTTCCGCTCCGCCGCCCGTCGGGTTTGGGTGATAGCAGAACGGTGCTCGGAGGCAAGGGTTCGCTACGCCGCGGCAAACCCCGCCGCGCCCTTGCCTCCTGCGCGCCGTTCTGCAGACACGAGTAATTGCGACGGGCGGCTCCGACGGAAACCAGAAGTAGCGCAGTTTCTTCGTCTTACGAAAGACGAAAACCAGGTCGTAGTTGACAAAACATCATAGGAGAGATCAAGTGAAAATCAAGTTGACCAGCGTATACGTGGACGACCAGGATAAGGCCCTGCGCTTCTATACGGACGTACTAGGCTTTGCCAGCAAGGCCGATTTCAGTCAGGGCCAATTTCGTTGGCTGACCGTGGTGTCGCCAGAGGATGCGGACGGCACTGAGCTCCAACTGGCGCTGAACAACAACCCCGCGGCCAAAGCGTATCAGCAGGCGATTTTTCAGTTGCGCCAGCCCGCGGCCATGTTCTTCACCGACGACGTCAAGGGCGATTACGAGCGGATCAAGGCCCGGGGCGCGGAGTTCACGATGCCGCCCACTGACGTGACCGGCTCGACCATTGCCATGCTGAAGGATACCTGCGGCAACCTCATTCAGCTCACGCAGTTGGCACGATACTAAATGCGGTTCCGCACACTGGCGCAACTGCGCCGGCTCTGGTCCGCTCCCGTGGGTGCTCTCAAACGCCACCACGTCCCCATGGATCGATCCACACCACCGAAAAGGGAGACAGGAAGATGACCACTCGCGAGCAGTACACACCGGGTCCCGTCAGCGGGGCGCAGGTACGAAAGGACGGCGAAAAATGGACGCTCATTCTCGTCAGAGAGCTGCGCCACGCGCCGGAAAAAGTCTGGCAGGCACTCACCGACCCGGCGCATATACGCGAGTGGGCGCCCTTTGAGGTCGATGGGAGCCTGGCTACGGTCGGAGCCACGGTGACTCTTACCTGGGCGGGAACGGGCAGGCCGCAGGTAACAACGGTGACGCGAGCCGACGCTCCCGAGGTGCTTGAGTACGGCGATATCCGGTGGAAACTCGAAGCCTCTGGTGATGGTACGCGCCTGACGCTGTGGCACAAAATCGATCGCCGCTTCATCTCGTGGGGTGCCGCGGGCTGGCACATTTGTTTCGATGTTCTGGATCGCCTTCTCAGCGGAAGTCCCATTGGCCGCATCGCTGGTGGCGACGCGACGCGGTTCGGCGGCTGGCAGCGGCTGAACGCGGAGTACGCCAAGCAGTTCGGTATAAAGAATCAATAGCAAACGAGAAACTGGCTAGTGTAGAGGAACGCGGATACTTCGATGTCTTGACCGAGCGGTCCTCGGCGCTGTTTTCGAGGTGTCCGACAGGCTTGGCGTGGGATTCCTGGAGAAGGTCTACCAGCGTGCTCGGCTTCACGAACTCCGCCTTCCGGACATCCGGGCTGCTGACGAAGTCTCATTTCCAGTAACTTACAATTGCCATGGCGTGGGAGCCGAGTAGCGATCATTTTCGTCCGTCCAGCTGTTACCACGGTGACTCTCACCTGGGTGGGAACGGGCAGGCCGCAGATAACAACGGTGGCGCGAGCCGACGCTCCCGAGGTGCTTGAGTAAGGCGTATTCTGTGGCCATCCGGCCGGTCTCAATCATGTGCGGGTCGAGATCAGCGATCCTCTGGAACGGTATCTTCCAATTTGGAAGCGGTATCGAGGCTATCTACCAATAGGAACGGAACCACTCTCCTGGCGGGCTTCAGCTCCAGTCCGAGCTGATTTCGCAGCGCAGCTTCGAGGTCACCGGGTTTCGCCGAGTCCCATACCAGCTTGACCGTGAGCCTTCCCGCCGGCACTTGGTCCAGTATGACCGTCTTCCTGACGGCCATCTGCAGATAGTCACGGATCTCCTGGATCGTAAGCTCACCGGACAAGGTTCCAGGTCGATACTCTCCTTGGCTCAACGTGGAGGATGACGAGCGCAGTTTGCCCGGCAGGCCGGAGAGCGCCAGCACGTCTGTCAACCGTTCTTCGCGATGCACATTTATGCTTGCCCCTGCCGTGACCGCCGCCTGCATGAGCGGCTTGAGAGTCTCGGGGTGGTTCGGCGGCACCCAGGCTTGTACGCCGTAGTATTCTTGAGCCAAGTACGCCGGCATTTCGACGCGAAACTCCGGAATTCCGTATGCGAACGCCAGCAGAGCTTTCAATTGTGCCCCGCGCGACTCGTAACGGTCGTCCATTGCCAGATTGGGCCCGGATCGGCTGACCCGCCGCACCACTACGCGCGCTACTGCATCGGGGTCGTTCACTGTCTCTCCACGGAATAGCGGCATGCGCTCGAATATGCGTGCATCTGCAGTCTTCAGCGGCAGGGGCTTGTGAGCGAGCAGAGCCTCCAAGACCTCATCATCGACAGCCGAAGGCTCGGTGATTGCTGCAACCAGGCCGGCGCTGTCGATCAGCACCGTTTTCGGCACCGCGATTATCGGCCCGAACGCGTCGGCGTTGACATGGTGCAGGTCGAGCGCCACCGTGCCGTGAATCGGATGGTCCCGTAAGAATTCCCTCACGGTGTTTTCCGGCTCAGGCGTCAATGACAGGAAATCTACCCCGCGATCCCGGAATCGGTCGGCTAGCTCATTCAGATGGTGAATTGCCACATGACATGGGTAGCACCAAGTCGCCCAGAATTCGATCACCGCCGCGTGTCCGGCACCCGGAACTTGCTCCGGCCCGGACAGCACTGGTCCGAGACGCAACGCCGGCGCCTTCTGCCCAACTCTGACTTGGGCCACCAACGAGTCTGCCAGGGCAAGTAGCACAAGCGAGGGCAAAAGCATCCTCATGAGTTCGTCTCCAGCACTCATTATCCGTGAAATTCAGCGGTTCGTAGAGTACGCGTTGCTCCTGCCACATAAGTGGCCCACAGCTGTGCGGCCCACCCGCTCATGCAACCGGGCTTCAATTATACTCGGGGGCGGCGCGCACGAAGAGCACGGGCGCGCCGCCCGGGGAGGTCAGACTCCTGCGATGGCTTTCGACACGTCCATCAGATTCTCGAATGCGATGCCCTTAGCCTTGCCCAGTTTCCCGGCAAGCGACGCCACAGCCGTGTTGCTGAACTCGGCCCACTGCTCTGCGTTCAACGCATAGATCTCGCCGTTATAGTGCAGGTGCGGCATTCGCATCCCGCCGAACCTCGGGTCCCAGATCAGGACCTTCTCCGAATGCGGAGCGAATGTTTTTTCCGCAGTCGCGCTTGCCGCGACGGCATGCCCCGCCGCGACATTGACCTGGCCGGCGACCTGCACCCTGACCAGTTCTTTCGCGTGCAACTCGACGAAGCGGGAGATAGCCGGCAGCTCCATCTGCCAGATATCCCAGCGGCCACCGTACTTCAGAATAAGCACGTCATCATCCATTTTCTTGCCTCACTTTCCGGGGGTCGGTTCACTGCTTGGCCCAGCCTCGGCTAGGCTTGGGCCGGAAAGCTTTCGCACGTGCTGGGGGCCAATCCTTTGCCGCCCAGGTGATCCATGAAAACCGGTCCCAATTCCGCTTCGAGACGCCGGAAAACGGAAAGCGCCAGCTCGATAGCCGCGCGCTCGGAAACGCAAAGGAACGGGCTTACTCGGTTGTAATATCCGGTCATGAAGTAATTCGAGCAACCACACCAGTTCACGCAGTAGTCTCGAATCCCGCACGACAAACAGGGTGCATTGACCGGCGGCCCGGGGGCGAAGTGATCATGCAAGCTCCCGATTCGCACCAGCCCGTCGATGCCGCCTATGCGGTGCTTGTTCGGATTGGCTTCCGCCAGGCGCTCGCAGGGGAAAATGTCCCCCGATGGCGTAAACGCCAACTCCCCGGCGCCCATTCTGCACCGCTCCAGGGGTTGGTATCCGCCGCGCAGCATGACCGTGATCTTACTATCGATCAGGCTGATGTAATGGGGACGCCCTTGCCGGTAGAACTCCATATACTGCTCGGCAACTTGTTCGTAAATTGCGGGTATCCTGGCGACGATCGTTTCGTCCCAGTTAGCCGAAAAGTCGGGATTGAGATAGATCTGTCGCACGCCGAGGTTCGAAAAATACTCGATAACCTCGGGTAACTTCGAAACGTTATCCGGCCGGTATACGGCATTGACCGGGACGCGCCCGAGGACGGCGAGCCCTGTTCGGATGCCGTTTTCGACGAGCGCCGACGTCCGGCCGCCCCCCGGAAAATGGCGGTACCGGTCGTGAATGTCCGGGGGGCCGTCACAACTGACCGTCAGTGCGATGCGATGCGCCCGCACGAAACCCGCGATCGCCGCCGAGAGCAGCGTTCCATTCGTCACAACCGATAGCTTCACCCGGCAGGGATCGTACTGCGGATGCGCTTCAATCCTGTGGACGATTTCTTCAAGCAGTGGATATTCGAGAAGGGGCTCTCCGCCAAAGAAGCCGAAATCGATGTCTTCGGATGGCGGCGTATTGCGGAAGCCGAAATCGATGACCCGGTCCGCGATATCCAGGGACATAGTGTCGACGGATTTGCCTACATAGCAGTACTCACACGCGAGATTGCAGCGACGCGTGAGAAACAGGGTGTATTTCACAGCCGCTCCATGCGCAACACATCCGGCACGACGACATCTTGTCGCCCCACATACACTGCCTGCCGGTGTCGACCGCAAGGACTATAACATGCGAATATCTGATTAACCAAAAAATCTTTAGGTTAGTTTCTTCGGCGAGGCAGGGCCCCCTGGCGTGCGCCACGTGAGGGTGTAGGCGGTGGTCTTCGTGGGCGCAACAGAGAACCTCCCGTAGGGCAGGCCGAGGGAGCCTGCCCCACCAGGAAACTCTACACCCACCAGGCCGCGGCGGGCTGCTGGCGCATCACCAGGCCGTTCAGGAACGATGCAGCTTTCGAAAGGCCCTCCTCGGGCGACAGCAGGCTGTCCTCATGCTCGATCGAAAGCACGTAATCGTACCCGAACATCCTCAAAGTCGAGGCGAACTCCTTCCACCACTCGGCTCCGTGCCCGTAGCCGCAGGTCCGGAAGATCCACGCCCGGTTGCGCTCGTCGGTGTAGCTCTTGGTGTCGAGCACGCCCGTAAGCGGCAGGTTTCGCTCGTAGATCTGCGTATCCTTGGCATGAACGTGGAAGATCGCATCACCCAGCACGCGAATCGCGGCGATCGGGTCGATTCCCTGCCAGAACATGTGGCTCGGGTCGTAGTTGCAGCCGACGCTCGGCCCCGCAATCGAGCGCAGTTTCAGCATCGTTTCCGGGCTGTAGACCACGAACCCCGGGTGCATTTCGATGGCGATCTTAACCCCGTGGTCGGACGCGAACTTGCCGTGCTCGATCCAGTACGGCGTCACCACCTCTTCCCATTGCCACTTGAGAATTTCCAGGTAGTCCGGAGGCCACGGGCAGGTAACCCAGTTGGGCCACTTGGAATTGGCCGAATCGCCGGGGCAGCCGCTGAAATCGTTCACCACCCCAACCCCCAGTTTCTCGGCCAGCAGGATGGTCTTGCGGCTCACTTCCCGGTCGTGCCTGGCGCGCGCCTGGTCCGGGTGCAGCGGATTGCTGTGGCAGCTCAAAGCGCTGATGGTAAAGCCGTAGTCGTCCAGCTTCTTCTTGAATTCGATCAGCTCGGAGGTGTTGTCGAGCATCGAGAGCTTGCAGTGGGGGTCTCCCGGGTAGTTTCCGGTACCGAGTTCCACGGTATCGATCTGGAAGCTCTTCAGCTTCTTCAAAACGTCTTCGAGGGAAAGTTGCGACAACAGCGCGGTGAATACGCCGACTCTCACGTGGATGTCTCCTTCGCAGTAGTTTAAGGGCCAAAAACAGAATATCATTATCGGGCATGAGGCAATATTCGCGCCTGATTCTTTTAGCTTTAGCCGTCGCGGCCACGGCGTTCGCCGCGGAACCCCGTTTCGAAATCTCTTTCGCCGCGGCCGCGCACAGCGGGCCTGTCACCGGCCGCGTCTTCGTCGCCATCGGGAAAACCGAGGCGCCCCGGCCTATGGAACAAATCGGCTTCTGGACCGGGAGCACGCCGTTTTTCGGCGTGGACATCGACCAGTTACCCCCAGGCCAGGCCGCAGTCATCGACGGCACGACCCCAGGCTACCCGGCCGCAAGCCTGAAAGAAATCCCGGCCGGCGACTATTACGTGGAAGCCCTGATCAACGTATACACCCGCTTCCCGCGCTCCGATGGCCACACCATCTGGGCCCATATGGACCAGTGGGAAGGCCAGGCCTTCACACGTTCGCCGGGAAACCTCTATAGTCTCGTCCGGAAAGTCCATCTCGACCCAGCCGCCGGATACGACGTGAAAATCGAGGTGGACCAAGCCATGGGCGAAATTCCGCAGCCTCCCGATACCGCCTGGGTGAAGCGCATCAAGATCCAGTGCCCCATGCTCTCGAAATTCTGGGGCCACCCGATCTACCTCGGCGCCACCGTCCTGCTTCCCAAGGGCTACAACGAGCATCCCGGCGAGCGCTACCCCGTGATCTACATTCAGGGCCACTTCGGCACGTACGCTCCCTACGGCTTCAGCGAGAATGGCAGCACCCGTCCCGGCGCGATGGAGTTCACCAAGGCCTGGATGGCCGGCGACGTACCGCCCATGATCGCCGTCACCTGGCAGCACCCCACCCCCTATTTCGATGATTCCTACGCGGTCAACTCGGCCAACGACGGCCCCTATGGCGACGCCCTCCTGAAAGAGTTGGTCCCCTATCTGGAACAGCACTTCCGCATGATTTCCGCCCCCTGGGCGCGTATGCTGACGGGCGGTTCCACCGGCGGATGGGAATCGCTGGCGCTCCAGGTCTACCACCCCGATTTCTTCGGTGGAACCTGGACCCTTTATCCCGATCCCATCGACTTCCACCGCTACCAGATGGTCGACATCTACCAGGACGACAACGCCTTCACCGCGCCCGGATTCCAGTACATGGTCCCCGAACGCCCCATGATGCGGACCGCCGAGGGCCAGGTGGTCCAGACCATGCGCCAGATGAGCCAACTCGAAGATGTGCTCGGCAGCCATGGACGCTCCGCCCAGCAATTCGAAGCGTGGGAGGCGGTGTACGGACCGGTGGGCGACGATGGCTACCCGAAGCCGCTTTGGGACAAGCGCACCGGCAAGATCGATAAATCCGTGGCCGATTACATGAGACAGCACGGCTACGATCTGGCCGCCTATCTCCACGACAACTGGTCGCGGCTCGGCCCGCAGCTAAAAGGCAAACTGCATATCTACGTGGGCGACATGGATAACTTCTATCTCAACCTGGCGGTCTATCGCCTCGAGCGGCAACTGAAAGCTGCCGGTTCGGACGCGGTCTTCGAGTACGGACGCCCGATGAAAGGCCACGGCTGGCAGCCCATGACCAACGCCGAACTGGTCAAGATGATGTATGCCCAGGTGGAAAGCAGCCGCCCCCACTAAGAGAGGGGCCGCCGGGCGGAGCGGTTGGTTTCAGGGCTGCGAAATCCCGGTCTGCTCGCGGAGTTTGACCAAGGCCGAAAGCGTCTCGTTCACCGGCGTCGGAATTCCGAGCGCAGCCCCGCGGCGGGCGATGAAACCGTTCAGCGAATCGATTTCCGTGGGCCTGCCGCGTTCGATATCCTGGGCGGTCGAGGAGCGTGCTCCGCGCATCGCCTCGCCCAATTGAAACGCGGCCTCCACCAGCGCCGGCTCCGGGAGCGCTACCCCCTCGGCGCGCGCTACTGCTACCGTCTCGGCGATTGCGCTCCGCATCACGGCGCGCACCGGCTCGAACTCCAGGATGCGGCCGTACCGTGCGCGAGCCAGCGCCGATATGGCGTTGTACGCGCAGTTCATCGCCATCTTGCTCCAAAGCTCCACTTCGATGTGGTCCGAGATCCGGCAGGGAACTTCCGCCTGTTCGAACAGTGCGGCCACCGGGCGGAGATCGGGCTCCCGCGGCCATCCCGCCCTGTACCCCACAATCAGGTCGCCGCGGCCCGTATGGGTCACGTGGCCGGGTTCGGTCATGGCGGCGGCAACGTAGACCGCCACCGGAATCGCGCGGATCCCGGTCGTCGCGAAGACGCGGTCGACATTATCCACGCCATTCTGCAGGTTCAGCAGGATCGCCTCGGGGCCTAGCAGCGGACAGATTTCGCGAGCCGCCGTTTCCGTATCCACGGTCTTTACACAGAGGAGCACCACCTTGGCGCCGCGCACTGGTTCGAGACTGGTCGAAGCCGCCAGCGGGATCCGCTCATGAATGCGCAGGCCCTGGAACAGCAGGCCGTCCCGAGCGATCGCCTCCATGTGCCGCGCCCGGCCAATCAGGACCACCGGCACGCCCGCTCGCGCGAGCATACCGCCGAAATAGCAACCTACGGCGCCCGCTCCCACTACCGCGACTGCCGGCCGATCGTTGGATGGCATAAGAAACAATCCTACCGCGCGCAACGGCGGCAGCATGGCAACTCACGGCCGCGAAGATCGCTGACAAAGAGCCGCAACTGTGAGGGAGCGGGCTAATCCAGCGATCTTCCCGGCAGCTAAGTCGCTGCAAACGGGATCCGACCTATGCTTTGGCTTCGCGGTTGGCGCGGTCCCGCAGCGCGCGCATATAGGCAATGCTGTATGCCAGGACGGCCCGGCCGTAGGCCTCGCGTTGTTCCCGGCCATAGGCGTCGGCTCTGGCCGCACCCTGCGGACCCATGCGCGGAAGATGGTCGGGGATCACGATGCCGTCGTAGTCGACATCCCGCAAGGCCTTCATGATCTTGTACATATCGTAGTAGCCGTTGTCCATGAATGTCTCTACGAAATGCGGCAAAGGCGCACTGACATTGCGGAAGTGGATTTTGAATATCTTCTTTTGGGCGCCGAAGTAATGAATCATCTCCTCCGGATCCTTGCCCGTCAATCGCTTGCCGCCCTCAAGCCAGCACCCACAGCAGAGACAAAGACCCACATTCGGGCTGTCGGCGATTTCCATAGCCCGCTTGTAGCCTTCAAAATTAGCAAAGATACAACGCGGAACTCCGGCCAGTACAGGCTCCGGCGGATCGTCAGGGTGAATGCCGATCCGGACTCCCGCAGCTTCCGCCACGGGCACCACCTGCTTGATGAAGTATGTGTAGTTCGCCCAGATCTCCTCCTTGGTAAAGACCCGGCCGTGCGAGAGAGGTTCCTTGTAAATCTTTCCGGCCCAGACGCCTTGCTTGTTCGGGCTCGCCATATCGAATTCCCGGCTGTCACACCCTCGGGTCTTGGCGCGCCCGCTGCTCCAGATGCCGTTCCCCATGTGGGCGTAAGTGGTGTAATGGATCCCGGCGTTGCCCAGGTAACGGAGATAGTTCTTATATTCTTCGATCTTTTCGTCGCGTCCGGGAAGGTTGAGCGTGACTTCCGGCATATTGTGGAGGCTGCCGCTCGGGCCGACGCCGCTGCCGATGTTATATACCTTGAGGCCGGCGGATTCGTACCGCTCCCGCATCTTGATGAAGCTCTCGGCATTGGCCGTTTCGGGCGTCGCGCCGAGACTCACGTATTCCACGCCGATCTGGTTGAGGAATAGCAGGTCGTCGTCGGTCGGGTCCGCCCTGTACGACGTCGCGATTTTGATGCCCGGCGGATTCGGATGTACCGTGGCGAAGCTCTTCTTCTGGTTGGCGAGGAACGCGGCGGTCCCCAACGCGCCACCCAAAGCCATCTTGCCGAACTCTCTTCTTCCTGCGCGAAACAGCGAATCGTCCGGTTTTCCAGGTGTCTCAGGGACTTTCATGGGCCAATCTCCTTTTGCGAAAACGACCTCTTATTCAGGCTGCCGGCTGCCATATGCACCAGCGTCCTGCCATGACGATTCTAACCGGTGTGCGCGTCAGTGGAGAAGCCGCGTGGCCACAATTTCGGTTCCGGCCGCAGAGCCGCCCACGACTTTGGACCGGATCAGCGCCTCGAAGAACACGTGGCCGGCCGGGGTCCCCGACGGGATGTGCAGGGCGGAGCGCAGCAGCGCGCGCCCTTCCTCGGTGGAGACCAGCAGGCTGGCGGCTTCCGTGCCTTCCTGTTGCAGGCCTTGCAGGAT
Source organism: Bryobacterales bacterium (assembly GCA_963794265.1). Taxonomy (GTDB): domain Bacteria; phylum Acidobacteriota; class Terriglobia; order Bryobacterales; family Bryobacteraceae; genus CAWCDJ01. Next base: position 1,261,060 of record CAWCDJ010000001.1, on the reverse strand, counting down.
CAGTACCTTGCCCCGGCTGCCGGCCGAGGGCAGCAGTGCCAGGGCGGCATAGTCTTCTCCGCTCGAACCTGTGCTGCCGATTCCCGAGTATCGCTGCTGCTCGCCAGGGCGGGGACGCCGGTTTACGATGCTCCCGGGCGCTCCCGGAGACTTAACCTCGACGAAATTTAACCGGTCTTCGAACAGAGAAACCCACGGGTTCGAGGCGGGGCTGCCGACAAAGATGAAATCACCGTCCTCCAGATCGTGGGTCTTCAGATCCCGCGCCGACCGCAGCCAGAGCCGGTCGCCCTCTCCAAAAGCCGAAAGCAGGCGGCTCATGAAGACCGAATCGGCGTAGGAGACGAACTGCGTCCGCGAGAGGTACGACGCCAGGTGCGCCTCGCGCGGGGTACTGTCCGCCGCTATGGCGCCGGCGGGGTACTGCGGGCTCAGGTACTCCGGGAGACCGATGATCCGGCCGCTGAGAAGGCAAAAAAGGCCGTAGTTGATATCGGAAAGCACCACCTGCGTCCGGGTATGGGAGTCGAAAACCTCCGACAGCGGCCAGGGAGGCGGCGGAGCTGTGGGTTGCGGCCGCGGCATGAGGTATCCGGCAATGGCGCATAGCGCGCACAAGCCGGCAATCGGCGCCACCCTGCGCGCCGGTCCGGAGCGGGGCAGGGGTGACGGTTCTTGAGCTCTCGGAATAACGGGCTCCGGCGCCGGTCCGGACGGGCGAAAGACGGGGGCGTAGTTCCCTTTGGGAAGTTCGATGACCATCGAGTCCGCGCGGCCACAGCTGTCGTAGTATTCGTGAAGCCGCAGGCGGAGCAGCCGGGCATTGGCGCGCACGGAGCTGTCTTCGGCGGGGCTGTAGTCGGTTGGTTTGCCGAAGAGGAAATGCCCGATGCGTTGCTCGGAAAGCTGGGATGCGCGGCCCTGGATGCTCTCCTCTACCAGGTACAAAAGCAAAGCGCGCAGGCGTCCGGCCTTCTGGAACGGGGGGCTGGCCACGATCCGTTGAGCTAGCTGCCAGCGTTCGTCGGAGTCCAGGCGCTTCTCGACCGGACCGGCTTCTGTCAGGTTGCCCATGCACCGTACACCATATCACAACGGAATTTCAAACATTTCACAGGGAATTCACATGTGAAAACCTTTTGTTTCGGCGTCCGAGGAGTGAGAATTCTTCGCAGCCAGGTCGAATGAGGGCTCAGAGCTTCAGGAGTGAGAAATGACAAAGATCAGACTTTCTGCAACTGCGTTGTTGCTGGCCGCAGTCGGTTTCGCTCAATTGGACCGCGGGACGATCACGGGAACCGTGACCGATAGCTCCGGCGCCCGCATACCGGCCGTGCGGATTACGGCCAGGAACAATGCCACGAATACGACTTACGAAGCGGCGACTACCAGCGCGGGTGAGTACACCGTCGTCAGCCTGCCTTCGGGCAACTATGATGTCACCTTTGAGGCCAGCGGCCTGAAGAAAATGGTGCGGTCGAATGTTTCGCTGGCCGTCGCCCAGGTGGTGCGGCTCGATACCGTCCTCCAGGTAGGCGATGTGAAGGAAACGGTTGAAGTGACCGGTCAGCAGGGTGCGCTGCAGACGGAAAATGCGGTCACCGGACAGGTTATCCAGAACCGGGAAGTGGTGGACCTTCCTCTCAGCTTCAGCGGTGGTCGCAACCCTGAGAACTTCGCCTTTCAGCTAGGCGCGGGAGTTTCAGGCGGAGCGGGCGGCGCCTACGTGAATGGAACTTCGTCATTTGGTTCGGCGGTTCTGCTCGATGGAGCTACGGCCACGGGTTATCGCTCGGGGGATCTCTCTCAGGACAGCCCCTCGCCGGAAGCCGTGCAGGAGTTTACGACCGAGACCAGCGGGATGAGCGCCGAATACGGCCGGGCGATGGGCGGGGTTTTCAATTTCGTGATGAAGTCGGGAGCCAACCAGGTGCATGGCACCGGAATGTTCGCGCTGCGCAACGAATCGATGGATGCCCGGTCCTTTTCCAACAACTATTACAACCTTCCCAAATCGCGCGACCGACAGAACGACGAGGGCGGTTCTTTCGGGGGCCCGGTTTACATTCCCAAGATCTACAACGGCAAAGATAAGACTTTCTTCTATTTCGCCTACGAGCGCTTCCATACCTCGGCGGGCGGTGCGAGTTCACCGAACCAGATGGTGCCGCCGCCTTCCTGGGAAACCGGTGATATGAGCGATCTCCTGACCAGTCAGGTAGTGGGCAAGGACGCTCTGGGAAACAACGTGGTTCGCGGCGCAATCTACGACCCGGATTCCACCCAGACGGTGAACGGGCAGCTGATGCGCACTATGTTTCCAGGGAACATCATCCCCCAGAGCCGCATTTCCACCGTTTCCCGGCGGGTGATCGCGGTCATGCAGAAGGATTACCCGGCCACGGTGCCGGGGCCGAACGGCGATTTCCTGCTGAACAACAACGCCTTTGCCGGGTACGATACCTGGCAGACCTATACCCAGATGTCGGTCAAAGCGGACCACAACATCAGTAGCCGCAATCACCTGTCCGGCTCGCTGCTGCGCACCACCCAGCCTTACTACAACGCGTCTGCCTCGGGCATCCACGTATGGAATTCGGCCTTGCAGTACGGCGGCCCGTTTACGTCGGCCATCATCAAGCCCGTGGATACCCATTTCGTCCGCATCGCCGACGATCACACGGCGACACCCACGCTGTTCAATCACTTCGGCGTCTACTTCAACCGGGTCACAAACTCCATCAACAACCTGCACCAGAACGATCCCAACCCGGTGGGCGTGCCGAATACTCCGAGCACGGATGTGCCGCAGATCAACTGGAGCGGTGGCGACCGCTATAGCCTGACGAACCTGGGCCAGGACAAGATGAGCGACTCGGTCCGCTCCATCACCTACGGCTGGCAGGACACCCTTTCCTGGGTGAAGGGCCGGCACACGTTGAAAGTCGGCGTGGAGTACCGGGTTTACAAGCTGAACTATTACCGGCAAACCGATCCCGGGAGTTTCGCGTTCAGCTCGAACCAGACCGGGCTGCCGGGTCTGACACAGTACACCGGAAACCCCTTCGCGAGTTTCCTGCTCGGAGACGTCAACAACGCGAGCATCACCATCACCACTCCCACCATGGCGATCTACAAGTCCTGGGGAGCTTTCGTGCAGGACGATTTCAAAGCAACTCCGACCCTGACGCTGAACCTGGGAATGCGTTGGGACTACGAACCGGCGCAGACCGAGGAGCACAACCGCCTCTTCAGTTTCAGCCCCACCACGATCGACCCAGCCACCGGATTGCCGGGAGCGCTGACCTTCGCGGGCAATTGCCCGATTTGCAACGGCACTTCGGGCTTCGCGCCCAACACCCATCACAATTTCGGCCCGCGCGCCGGTTTCGCCTGGCAGTTCGCCAACAAATTGACGATGCGCGGGGGCTACGGCATCTTCTTCGCCGACCGCGCGCCCAACGACTACTTCGGCGACCCGAGCGGCTCAACGACCAACAACGGCTGGGGTTGGGGCGCCGCGAACGTAGTGAACTATCCGAACAACTACATGCCGGCCTTCAACTGGGATTCCGGTTACCCGGGCGTCACCACCCTGACCACGCCCAATCCCTCGCAGGCGGATACCAAGAGCGGTGCTCTCTCCTGGGTGCCCAACGGTGGCAGGGTGGGATACACGCAGTCGTGGAACTTCAACATCCAGCGCGAGCTGCCGTTTGGCATTCTGCTGGACGTCGGTTACGTGGGCACCAAAGGCACCGCGTTAGAGGCCAATTCCCTGGGGGTTCTGAATCAACTCCCGCCTTCGGCACTGGCTCTGGGAAGCATCCTCGCCAATACGGTCACCAGCCAGGCGGCCATTCCGGCGGCGGCGCAGGCGGTCGGCGCGATCTATCCCTATGGGAACACCGGCCGGTCGGTTGGGGTTTGGCAGACGCTGCTTCCATTCCCGCAGTCGAATAGCGGCTCTACGGTGGGAGCCTGGAACGCACCCCTCGGCTTTTCCACCTATAACGGGCTACAGGTGCTTTTCAATAAGCGCTTTTCTCACGGCTTGAGCTGGATTGCCAATTACACCTTCTCGAAGTCCATTTCCAACGTCTCGAACCTGTATTACAACGGGGATGCCACACCCATGGTGGCCAGCAATCTGGCCTTGCAGAAGGCCATTTCTCCGTATGATCAACCGCAGATAGTCAAAGTCGGGCTCAACTACGAGTTGCCGTTTGGCCGCGGCAAATCGTTCGGCGGCCGCATGAACCGCTGGCTGGATGCCGGCGTGGGCGGATGGAAGATTCTGTTTATCGGCAACTACAACAGCGGAACCCCGCTGAGCTTCGCCGCCAATACCGCCGCGCCGGGTACCAACCTGAGCACCAACCGCGCGTCGCTGACCAATCCCTCGGGCGTCGGGCTGGGAATCCCGTTCAACGCTTCCGCATTCAATATGGCGGTGCTGACAGCCGCCAGTTCGCAAAACATGTACCTCAACAAGCAGTACATCGTGCAGCCGCCGGCATACACATTCGGGACGTCGGCGCCCTATGTCGCGCAGATCCGCGGCTTTTGGGGACGCACGGAAAACATCGCCATCCAGAAGAACTTTTCGTTCAAGGAGCGGGCACGCTTCCAGTTGCGCCTGGAGACCTTCAACGCATTCAACCGGCACACGTTCGGGGGTATCCAGACCAACCCAAACGCCTCCACGTTCGGGCAGGTGACTTCGGTCGGCGGCAACCGCACCGTGCAAATTGGAACTAGGGTGGATTTTTAATGAGCTGTGAGGGGGTAGGGCGAAACCTGCCCCCTCTTGCGGGCTATCCAATGCGAATCATTCTTGTTCTCGTGGCGGCGTGTGCCGCCGCGGCCGCGCAACCCGGCGCCCCCCGGGTCGCGCTCTTCCAGGACGACCTTCCTGGCCTCGATTCCAGCGCGATTCAGGCCGCTGCGCGCGTACTCGATCGCGCCTCGATCGCTTATGCGCCGATTCGCCTTTCAAGCCTGGCATCTCACGAGGAGTTCAATGCCGCGCGCTTCGATACCCTGATCCTGAATCACTCGGATCACTTGCCGGCCGCAGCGCGAGACAACCTCCTGGACTACCTGAGGGCAGGCGGCGACATGGTCTTCCTCGGCGCCTCGGGGTTCCTGCACCCGCAGAGTATGACGCTTCCGGCGTTCAGCCGCTATGAGCCGTATGCGCTCGACGGCATCGAGACGATCGATGCCGTGGGCGGTCAGGACATTATCTCGGGAATCGACATGCGTGGCCGCTACTCCGGCTGGTCGGCCGTGGGCTTCACACGCCGCTCGGCGAAGTTCATTCCGCTTCTGGCGGCCAAAGACCGCTACGGACGGACCCGCGGTTGGGCATGCGGCCTGCTCACCAACTATGCCGAGTACCCGGGTTCGAACTGGCTGCTCTTCGGGATCGATACGCCGGCATTCTATTCGACCGACGGCTTCGCACGGGTGCTGAGCGCGGCCCTGCGGCGCATGCGCGGAGACGATCTCTCAAAGAGCGCCGAAGCCGGGCACCGGCAGGCGCTGGCGGTCCGCATCCGGCTCTCTACGCCGGCCCCGGCGGGCTTCGTGCACGTGAGCCCCGACGGTAAACAGTTGCTCGACGCCGGCGGCAAGCCGCTCTTCCTGACGGGAGTGAATTACCATCGCGGTCTCGACCAGGGCGAGTGGTCGCAGGGAACTTTCGACGATACAGTCTTCGAGGATGATTTTCGCAAAGCGCACGAGGCAGGGATCAATTGCATCCGCCTGGGCCCGGCGTCGCGCTTCTACGACTCGCCGGAAATCATACGCGAATGCGCGCGCAAGTACCACATCTATCTGATTATCATCTTGAATTGGGGTACACGCCCCGACTACGTGGCCAATGCGGGCCGGGTGGCTCAGATGTATGCCGATGAACCGATGGTGCTGGGCTACGACCTTCAGAACGAACCGACGCCGGAGGCTCTGGCCGGCCTGACATTCGACGGCAATCCGAGTCCCGCGCTTGCGTTAGAGAAAGATAAGCCGCGGGCTGAGGCTCTGGCCGCCTTTCGCGGGCTTTGGTCGACGGCATGGGACCTGGACGTTCGCGGCTCGGCCAGCACGTTCCCGGGCTTTTTCGAAAAGCCGGCGTCAGCCGATCCCTCGGGCGTGCGGGAAGCCATGGACCAGACGCTTTCCCAATGGCTCGCGCGCCACATCGAGGCGATCCGCAAGTACGACGCGCATCACCTGGTATCGGTGGGTTACAACAACATACTGGCGGCGCTGCCCGCCAATCGCCAGTTGGATTTTCTGATCCACCACGTTTACGAGTCGCCGCTATCCTACGAATCGGTGATGATCAACCTGACCACCATGGACCGGCTGGCACGCCTGTGGCCCGATAAGCCGTTCACGCTGGGCGAATTCGGTTACACCAACGGGCTGGTGATGAACGACGGGCGCTACCTGGACTTCCACACATCCGCGGTCGGCGAGATGGCGCATTACCTGTATGCTCTGGCCAAAGGGTACAGCGGAGTTACTAAGTGGGTGCTTACCGACTGGCACTGGGACATCATCGCCAAGGAAGGCAACCGCGGGCGCGCCAAGCAGATCTACGAAGCCTATTTCGGGATGTACTACTACGACGGTCATCCGCCGGGACTGGAGCGGGCCAAGCCAATCGTGCCCGCGGTGCGGTTCCTGCGCGAGTACGTCGACGGCGGAGGGCACGGCGGAGAAATTCAGATCGTCCGCGCCGCCAATCCGATTGGCGCCGGCTATGTGTATCGCGCGCAGAACGCGCTGTTCGTGGGCGACGGGCATTACCGGTCGGCGGGCTTGGAATTTACGGCGAAGCACCCTGCTAATGTGATGCTGAGTTGGAAGGGCTCCGAGTTGCGTGTGATGTCCACGGCCGACGCGAAGATCACGATAGATCCCAAGGCGTTCCTGCCAGGCGTGCCCGCCGGGACGCTGCGCGTGTCGGGCACTTGCGGCCACTCGCAGGTGGAGAGCGGCCGGATCCTCATTGATGCCCTGGAGGGCGAACCGCTGGTGATTGCGGGGCGGAGGTAGCCGATGGTGAAAATGCAGGCTGTGCTGATGGCGCTCGTCGTGTGGGTGCTGGCGGCGGAGGCTCCCCCACGAATGCCCATGGCGACTGACGATTCGCGATCGATCCGCGCTCGTTGGCTCGCCAAACCGGTTTTGGAATCGAAGCTTCTGGACGATGCCGAAAGCCTGGAGACCTGGCAGCTTCTGAACGTCGATCAGGCCACGGGCGAGATCGCGCTCACTAGCGAGCACGTCAAGAGCGGCAAAACCTCGCTCCGCCTGCGCTGCCCTACCGTCGGAGACAAGCCCGTGCCCAACAGCCGCTACTACGGCACAGCCAGTGCGCGGAGAGTGGTTCCCGGCGAGGACTGGTCGTCGTGGAACCGTCTCTCGGTGTGGATCTACCCAGACCTGCCCGGGTTCCGCGTGGTCTCCCTGATCATCGAGTTCCACAACGAGGGCTCGGAGCACGTCCCCGATGTCTACCGCAAGATGGGAATCAACTACGTGATTCTGCGGAACCGCGAATGGAACCATGTGGTGTGGGAAATCGCCAATTTGACGCGCGACAAAGTGACCGGTATCGACTTTTCGTATCGGATGCAGGGCATGGAGCCGGGCGCTACGAACATGGCGCAATTCGATATCGATCGGCTCGAACTCGAGCGGGTCAAACCCGACCACTACGAAGGATGGGACGTGGCTCCCGGCGAAATCTCGTTCAGCCACTCCGGATATCAAACCGGCGCGCCCAAGAGCGCCATTGCCAGCGATCTGAAAGCGGCGACGTTTCAGTTGGTGAATGCCAGGACCGGCGCGGCGGTGCTTTCGAAGAAGGTCGGCACGGTGGAATCTAAAATCGGAACGTTCCAGGTGATGGATTTTTCCGGCTTCCGCGAGCCAGGAACGTACCGGTTGCGGGCGGGCGGGCGCACCACCCAGCCGTTCCCCATCTCCGACGACACCTGGAAATCCAGCCTTTGGAAGGCCATCAACTTTTTCTACGTGGAGCGCTGCGGATACGCGATTCCCGGCGTTCACGACATCTGCCACCGCGACTGGGTCCTCGAGCACGGCGATCAGAAGATCGTCGCCAATGGCGGCTGGCACGATGCCGGCGACCTTTCGCAATCGCTGGGCAATACCGCGGAGGCCGCCTATTCCATGTTCAGCCTGGCGGAGCGCATGCAGCAACGGGACGAAGACCCGGCCCTGCTGGCACGCCTTCTCGAAGAAGCCCGGTGGGGACTCGACTGGCTGCTCAAGGTTACGTTCCCCGACGGGGCCCGTCCCGGCTTCTCCATGATGGACCGATGGACCGACGGCATCATCGGCAATGTGGACGATATGGTGGCCCGGGCCGGCAACAATCCGGAATCGAACATTTCAGCGGCCGCCGCCGAGGCCATTGCGGCTCGCGTGCTGAGAACCTCCGATCCGATTCTTGCGGCCCACAGCCTGAAGCAGGCGGAAGCGGATTGGGGCTTTGCCATGGCCGCCTCGGGAAGCCGGCGGCGCGGCGGCAGTCCGGTCGAGATGGCCGGGCATACCATCATCGCCGCCCTGGAACTGGCCGAGACCACCGGCGACCGGAAGTACGCGGAGAAGGCCTTCGAACTCGCCCGCACCATCACCGATTCACAACAGCGCAGCTTTCTCCCCGGCCTGGATTACCCCCTAACCGGTTTTCTTTATACCGGGCCGGACAAGGCGCGTGTGCTGCGCTACTCGCACCCCAGCCACGAATCGGCGCCCATAGTCGCGCTGGTCCGCCTGTGCCAGTTGTACCCCGACCACCCGGATTGGATGAAGTGGTATTCGGCCGTGACGCTTTACTCGGAATACTTTCACAAGGCGATGTCGAAGTTCACCGAACCCTATGGCCTGCTGGCCAACTCGCTTTTCAGGGACGACGAGTATTTGCAGCAGCCGGAACACGGCGGCCAAGGGGCAACCCGCGAGGATTTTCGCCAACAGGTGCTGAACGGCATCCGTGTCGGCGATCATGAGTACGTGCGCTTGTTCCCGGTGTGGTTCGAATTCCGCGGAAACAACGGCACCATGCTGGCCTCGGATAAGGCCATCGCCGCAGCGTCGCACCTTCGGGCGAATCTCGATCTGGCGGCCCTGGCGGAGCGCAACATGCAGTGGGTGGTGGGGCGCAATCCATTTGTCGAGAGCTTGATGTGGGGCGAAGGATACGACTACGCTCCGCTGTACTCTGCGATGTCGGGCGATATCGTCGGCGCCCTTCCAGTCGGCATTCAGAGTCATCGCAATGCCGACGCGCCGTATTGGCCCACGGAAAACTGTCACAACTGGAAGGAAGTGTGGGTGCATCCGGTCGGGCGCTGGATCTGGCTGATGCGCGACCTGGCCGGTCCGGCCCGGGTGAGCGCCTTGAGCGACACGCCCGCGCGGCCGGTGGAGTTCCGCGAGGTTTCGAGCGGTCAGGTGGTCACGGCCCAACCGAATCGTCTCACGGGCAAGCTTCGTGTCTCCCTGGCGGAGGGAGAATACGAAGTCTCGTCCGGAAACTCGCGGCGCGCTCTTACCGTCCTGCCCGGCGAATCCTACTCACTGGACTTGACGAAGGGTAAGGTCCTGGATTTCAAGGCCGAGGAAGAGACTGGCGCGGGGGGAGACGTAACCATCCGGGTTGCTGCCGCGGGCGAGGGCCGTCACACGTTCCAACTGCGGACGGATAACCTCGAGTTGAGCGAGCCGGCCCGCGTCGTGGTGCTGACGCCCGGTGCGCCGCGGACCATCGTCTGGAAAGCCAGGATGCTGTCCACCGGGGCACCTTGGATCGCAGTGATGATTCCCGATCACGACTTCGCGAGCCGAAAGGAATTGACCGGCACCGCTTTCCAGGGTCGCGGGCGGTAGGCCGATGTCCCCACTATAATCGGAATAGTGACACCCTTCCGAGTTGTTTTTATTTCTCTCCTGGCCGTGGCGTGTTTCGGGCAGTCTCGCGACGCGGAATTCGGCAAGCTCGCGGACCGCTATTTCAACGAGGCGGTTTTCCGCTACGACCCCGTCCAGGCGACTTCGGCCGGCTTCCATCAATACGATGCGCAACTGCCGAGTTTTTCGAAGGCCGAAATTCAGTCCCAGGTCGCCGCGCTCAAGAAGTTCGAAGGCGAGGTGGAAGCCTTCGGTGCGCGGGGGCTTTCTTCGACGGTAGCCGCCGACCGCGAACTGGTGCTTTCGCAGATCCGGGGGACGCTCCTCGAACTGGAGCAGATCCGCCCCTGGCAGAAGAATCCGGACACCTATTCTTCAGGCATTTCGGTCGCCGTTTTTACGATCATGAGCCGGAATTACGCCCCACCGGCGGAGCGCTTGCGGTCGGTGATCGCGCGGGAAAGGCTGGCGCTCAGCGTTCTCGAATCGGCGCGCCGGAATTTGAACGATCCGCCCAAGGTCTTCACCGATGTGGCGCTCGAACAGGTTCCGGGAATTGTGAGCTTCTTCCAGAAAGATGTTCCGGCTGCGTTCCGGACGGTGACCGACCAATCTCTGCTGGCCGACTTTCAGAAATCCAACCAGGCGCTGATTCAGGCGCTAAACGCCTACGGGAAGTGGATGAAGACCGACCTGCTGCCGCGCTCCAGGGGCGATTTCCGGATCGGCGCCGAGGTTTACCGTAAGAAGCTGCAGTATGACGAGATGGTGGACACGCCGCTCGACCGGCTGCTCGAGATCGGCTATCAGGACCTGCGGCGGAATCAGGCCGAGTTCCGCCGTGTGGCGGCGCGGATCGACCCGAAGCGTACGCCGCAGCAGATCCTGGATCAGTTGGAGAGCGACCATCCCTCCGCCGCCAATTTGATACCGTCGTTCCGCGACGTGCTGGGCGGCCTGCGCGCGTTTGTCGAGACGCACCATATCGTTACAATCCCCTCGCAGGTTTCGCCGATCGTCGAAGAAACTCCGCCTTTCATGCGGGCGTTGACCACGGCCTCGATGGATACCCCGGGACCTTACGAAAAGGTGGCTAAGGAGGCATACTTCAACGTCACGCTGCCCGAGCCGGGCTGGCCGAAAACGCAGATTGAAGAGTATCTGGAGGGTTTCAACCGGGGCACGATCATTTCCACCGCCGTGCACGAAGTTTATCCGGGCCACTACGTCCAGTTCCTGTGGGTTAAGGGCGCGCCGACCAAGGTTCGGAAACTGATCGGCTGTAGTTCAAACGCCGAAGGCTGGGCGCACTACAGCGAGCAGATGATGCTCGACGAAGGCTACGGCAACGGCGATCCGAAACTGCGGCTGGGCCAGTTGCAGGATGCGCTGCTGCGGGACGCGCGCTACATCGTGGGAATCCAGATGCACACCGGAAAGATGACGATGGCCAAGGCGGCCGAGTTTTTTGTCAAGGAGGGATACCAGGTGCGGCCCGTGGCCGAGAAGGAGGCCAAGCGGGGCACTTCCGACCCGACTTACCTGGTCTACACGCTCGGGAAGCTGCAGATCCTGAAGTTACGAGAAGACTACAAGAAGATGAAAGGATCGAGTTACACGCTGCAGGCGTTTCACGATGCTTTCCTGGCCCAGGGTTATCCGCCGATAAAGATCGTGCGGCGGGCGCTGCTGGGGAACGACTCGCCGGTGCTGTAACTTCAGATCAGCGTGATCAGCCGCACCGAGCCGTAAGCCAGCAGGGTCCCGATGGCCGCTCCCGCCAGCACGTCGCTCAGGAAGTGCATGCCCAGCAGGATGCGGGAGGCTGCCACGCTGAGGGCGCAGAAGAGCAGCCCGATGGCGAGGGTGGGGTAGAACCAACTCAGCGACACGGCGACGGCGAACGCGGTAATGGTGTGCCCCGACGGGAAAGAGAACTGGTCCGGAGGCAGCAGGGTGGCCCAGCAGTGGGGCTCAAAGTGGGTGGGGCGTTTGCGGCCGGTGGTCTTCTTGACCTTCAGGAAGATCGCGATGCCCAGCGCGGCAGCCAAAGCACCCGCTCCCACGGCAAAGAAGCGGTTCTCGCCCCCGAACAGCAGGATCATGAAACCCATGGCGTACCACAGCCACCCATCCCCGCCGCGCGTCGCACACAGCATCCAGATGCGGACCCAGCGCGGCGCCGGCCAGCGGTTGATCCGCCGCATCAGCTTGTGGTCGCGGTGGGCGATGAACGTCAGCATCGTTCCTGTCAGCGTCATAGAGCGTCCTCCAGAACGGGACGCGACGCACATGCCGCTGCCTGTATTCTTCCACGCAGCAGGCGCCATTTCCTAATCCGTGTGGAAAGCGACGCCTGGAAGCGGGGCCTGGGAGCGGTGGTGTGGACTTGAAGGTCGCACCTCATAACCTCGTTTTACCCGGGGAAGCAATACAATTCAGTGACGTCCGGGAAAAACATGCGTTAAAGGGTGTGTTTTTTTCGTGAAGACAGTCAGGGCGCATGGCACAATCGAAGCTGATGAAGAGATTGGACTTCATCTACTTCGACGCGGGCGGAGGACATCGCGCGGCGGCAAATGCCCTGCGCGAGGTGATGGAGCGGCAGAACCGTCCTTTCGAGATCCGGATGGTGAATTTGCAGGAGTTGCTCGATCGGATCGACGTCTTCCGCAAACTCACGGGGCTTCGCCTCGAAGACGTGTACAACACGCTGCTGAAAAAGGGCTGGACGCTCGGCTCTCCGCAACTTACGGCGGGCATGCATCTGGTAATCCGGCTGTTTCACGCACAGCAGGTGCGGCTGCTCGAGAGGTTCTGGCGGGACAGCCAGCCCGACCTGGTGGTCTCGCTGGTGCCGAATTTCAACCGGGCACTGGGTGAGAGTCTGCGCCGTGCGCTGCCGGGCGTGCCGTTGGTCACGATCCTTACCGACATTGCGGACTACCCGCCGCATTTCTGGCTGGAGCGCCAGGAGCAGCACGTGGTCTGCGGATCGGAGCGGGCCGTGGAGCAGGCACTCTCGATGGGGCACGCGGGGCGGAATGTCCACCGCGTTTCCGGAATGATTCTGAATCCCCGGTTCTACGAGATCGCTCCGGTCTCATCCGGGGAGCGCACCGCGGCGCGGGCGAAACTGGGGTTCCGCCCCGAAGAGCCCGTCGGCCTGGTACTGTTCGGCGGGCAGGGCGCCAGGGTCATGTACGACATCGCCCGGAGCCTCGATAACCGCCAACTGCTGCTTGTCTGCGGGCGCAACGAGAAACTGGCCGGACGGCTGCGTGCGCTTCCCCATGCCGCGCCTCTGTTTGTGGAGGGTTTCACCCGGGAAGTGCCCCGGTACATGCAACTGGCGGATTACTTCATTGGCAAGCCGGGTCCGGGCAGCATCAGCGAGGCTGTCGCCATGCGGCTGCCGGTGATCGTGGAGCGGAATGCGTGGACCCTTCCGCAGGAACGCTACAACGCCGAGTGGGTCCGGGAGCAGGGGGTGGGCATCGTGCTTCCCAATTTTCGCGGGATCGCGGCCGCGGTAGATCGGCTGCTGGAACCGGCTGCGTATGCGGGCTTTCGCGACGCTACGGCCCGGCTTCAAAACCGGGCCATCTTCGAAATTCCGGACATCCTTGACGAGATCCTGCAGGCCGAATCAATCGGCGGCGGCGGCAGGCGCTGACGGAGGGGTCGCCTTGGCCCGCGGCCTTCGTACGCCCGCGGCGCGCCGCAATTCCTCAAATGCGGCATGAATGAAATCGCGCAACTTTTCGACGTCCGGCACCACGTGCGCGTCGGCGGTGAGCCCGCAGCAGAGCTTCCCGTCATAGCTTTGGACAGCGCAGTTGACGCCCAACTCGTAGCCGGTGGGAACATGCGGATAACAAGCCAGCATTTTTTTCCCGACGGCGTAGAGCGGGGTGGGCGACCCCGGAACGTTGGTGCAGATCATGTTCAGCAGGGAAACCGGCAGGGGGATCTGCGGGAGCGCGTTCCAGAAGAGCGCTTGAAGCGGCGGTGGCGCAGCACCCAGCCAACTGGCCAGCAGGGTGATGATGTGGGCCGCGCGCGCATTCTTCATGATTTCGGTGCGCGTGGCCACGGCGTGCAGCATTTCTATGGGGTTCCGGATATCGAGCGGTAGGGCCACGGGGAGAAAGGAGATCTGGTTCCCCAGGCTTTCGCCTTGATCGCCGCGCCGCACGTTGACTGGGCAGACCATCCGGATGAACCGGCCCGCCACGGGTTCGCCGTGCAGCTTGACATAGCGCGCCACCGCGCGGGTCACCACCGTAAGGATGACATCGTTCAGGGTGCCCCCGGCGGCTTCGCGAATGGCCTTCGCGTCACCCAGCGGAAAATCAGTCCAGCAGAACTTGCGCTCCCCGGAGCAGGGTTTGTTGAATGGGAACCTGTCCGAAGAAGCCGTAAATTCGGGGAGCAGCTTCAGGAACTGTTGCAGGGCATCGCGCGATCGGTCATCGAGCAGGGACTGGGCGAAGTCGGCCATGACGGCTTCGGCCATAATCATGTTCTCGAGCGAACTGCGCACGGCGCTGGCGAGCGCATCGGCCACGGAGTGATTCGTCACCTCCGCCGGTTTCGGGCGAAACCGCGGCTTGCGGACGGCGTGCGAACCCTCGGGCGTCGGGTCGAACAGAATTTTCATGAGCGACGCGCCGGCTACGCCGTCGGCCAGGGAATGGTGTACCCGGACGATCACCGCTCCGCGCCCGCCCTCGAGACCTTCGACCACGTGGACGTCCCACAGCGGCTTGCGGCGGTCCATCACCTGGGTCAGGATCCGGCTGGCGAGGGCCTCCAGTTCCGGCTGCCCGCCTGGCGCCTGCACGGGAACCCGGAAGACGTGCCGGTTGATGTCGAAGGCGGCGTCATCTTCCCACGAGGGATAGCCGATGTGAAGCGGGGGTTCCACCACGACCTGCCGGTAACGGGGCAACAGGTGCAATTTCGAATCGAGCGCCGCCATCAGCTCGCGGAAAGGGACGGCCCCCTCGAAGATGCAAACGCCCGCTATGTGCAGCGGGATTTCCCTTCGCTCGAGATACAGAAACGCCGCGTCCGTAACGGAAAGGCGCCGTTTCAAAGCTAGGTGTTTCATTTGCGTGCCGGTGGTATTCTATGACTCCTCTCCGGTGGCCACGCCGGCGCGGCTGGCTTGCCGCCAGAGTTGGAAGGCTGCCTGGTCAAGTTCCTGTTCTTCGAACTTGACCGGAGGTTTATCGGACCAGGAAGATCGTTCATCGAGCTCCCCGTTTACCGGGATTTCCGATGTTTCCATGAGTGCGCTACTCCTAACAAAAATGGACGCAGAACCTTCTGCAAACGGGATCCGAAACTCCGTTTGTAGAGTAGGATGGATTGGGATATATGTCAATGCCGCGCGCGCGCTTCGAACCGCTGCTGTTCGAAAAATTGGCCGCGTCCGTCACGCTCTGCGAGCAATCTCACAAATCGATCGAGGTGAAGCAGCCGTACACCGCCGCGACCCTCGGTTCGATTCCGGCTGGAGACGAAGAAGATGTGGAACGGGCGGTGAGACTTGCCCGGGCGGCGCAGCCGGCATGGTCGAATCGGGGCTTTGCGGAGCGTGCCGGCATCTTCCTTCGCTTTCACGACCTGCTGCTCGACCGTCAGGAGCAGGTCCTCGATCTGATCCAGCTCGAAACCGGAAAGGCGCGACGCCACGCCTTCGAAGAAGTGCTCGATACGGCGGTGGTTTCGCGCTACTATGCTCGGCGCGCCGAGACGTTCCTTCGTCCGAAGCGCCGCCGGGGCGCTGTGCCTCTGCTGACCGCCGCGTGGGAATTTCGCGTGCCGGTCGGAGTGGTGGGCTTCTTCGTCCCCTGGAACTATCCGCTGAACCTGTCGATTACGGATGCCATTCCGGCGCTGATGGCCGGCAATACCGGGGTTCTCAAACCCGACCCGCAGACCAGTTTCACGGCGCTCTGGGCCGCGGCGCTGCTGCGGGAGGCCGGGCTCCCGGCGGACGTGCTTCCGGTCATCACGGGCGAAGGCCCGCTGCTCGGGCCGGCGCTCGCCGCCCGCGTCGATTACGTCATGTTCACGGGCAGCGTGCGAACGGGCCGGATGGTCGGCCGACAGGCCGCGGAGCGCCTGGTCGGCTGCTCCCTGGAACTGGGCGGCAAGAACCCGATGATCGTGCTGGAAGACGCGGACCTGGGGGCTGCCGTGGACGGCGCCGCCAACGGCTGCTTCGTGGGCGCGGGGCAGGTGTGCGTCTCGATCGAGCGGATCTACGTGCACCAGTCGCTTTACGATAAGTTCGTCAAGCGTTTCGTGGAGCGGGCACAAGGTCTCCGGCTGGGTGCTTCGCTGGACTATTCGGCGGATGTCGGATCGCTCACGTCCGAACGCCAACTCCTGGCCGTGGAAGCCCATGTGCGCGATGCCATCGAAAAGGGCGCAACCCTTGCTGCGGGGGGAAAGCGCCGTCCCGACATCGGCCCGCTCTTCTACGAACCGACCATTCTCACCGGCGTCCGGCCGGGAATGCAGCTCTACGCGGAGGAAACCTTCGGGCCGGTAGTTTCGGTCTACCCTTTCCGGGACGAAAACGATGCTATTGCACTGGCCAACGAAACCAGTTACGGGCTCAGCGCCAGCGTGTGGACGCGCGATCTCCGCAGGGGAGTAAAGCTGGCGCAGCGAATCCGGAGCGGGAGCGTCAACGTGAACGAGGCCTACGCCGCGGCATGGGGGTCGGTGGACTCACCGATAGGCGGCATGAAGGACTCCGGATTACACCCCCGGCATGGGGCGGAGGGAATTCTCAAGTTTACGAACTCGCAGACCGTGGCGGCTCAACGGCTTATGCCCATCGGCCCCAGCCGGGGAGTGAAACCGGAGGTCCACGCGCGGTGGATGACCCGTCTGCTCAAGTTGATCCGGCAGACCCGCCTGCTGGGGTGATTCCCTTAGCCGTTTCCCGCCGCTCACCGGCACCCGCGGAGTGTAGGATCCGCCGCACTTTCTTGGGCGAGATGGAGAGCTTGGCCGCCACGCGTGAAATCTTGCGGCCTTCCCGTTCCCAGACCCGGGGGATCACGATGCGCGCAAACTCCTCTTCCATCTGCTGAAACGATTGGCTCTCGACGATTCCGGCGCTCCAGGCGCGCAGTAGCGCGTCGACCGGACGGGTCCGGAGAACCCGCGATTTGAGCAGCTCCAGATCCTCCCACGGGTGGTAACTCTCGGACGTTTCCGTCTGGAGTAGGGCGATAGCTTCCTCGGCCGAGCGCCGGGCGCCGTCGAAATCCGGCGATGGCCCCGCCGTAAGCGTGAGTCCCAACCAGGTGTGGGCGCGCGCCAGCAAACGGCGATTCTGGGTGTGACCCGCAAAAGCCACTGCCTCACGCGCAAACGCTTCGGCAGCTTCGTGATGGGCCGCGGGATCGCCCAACTGCTCCTCCATCGCGGCGGTCTCGACGATGCATTGGAGCGTGCGCGCCCTAGCCATCACGATAAAGTCCGATTTCTCGTGGCCGTGGGAGAAAGCCCGGGCGGCCTCGGCAGCCGCGGTATCGAGTTCCCCGGCATCCAGCCGCAGAAAGCCGCAGTTGATATGAACGCCGGCGATTCCGCGGTGATTCTGGTGGGCCTTATCGATCGCCATCGCCTCCTCCAGGTGAGCGCGCGCCATACCGCGGACCTGTTCGATGTGGAGACGCAGTTTGCGCATGCGGTCCGGCGCCCCGGCGGCATCTTCCCGCGCGGAGCGGCGCCCCGCTGCGATGCGGTCGAGTTCGCGTTGAGCATCCAGGGCCAACTGCCGCTTGACGAACGCCAGGTTCGAAAGTGTCCTGGCAAGTTGTAGTTGACTGCGGCCGCCAACCCGGTATTCGGCAATGGCTTTTTCGAAGTATTCGACGGCCCGCTGGTACTTACCCTGCCTGCGGGCAATTCGTCCGTAGGCGGATTGGATGTTGCCGCGGCTCTGGAAATCGTCGGTCGAATCGAGGGCTTCGGCGGCTCTCCGCAGCAGCGCGAGGGCTTCCTGGAGCTTCCCCTTCTGGAACGCCAGCCAGCTTCTCGTGGTTTGCATGATTGCGGCCATCTGGGTGTAACCGCAGGAATGCGCCATTGCCTCGCCCTGCTCGGTGTAGCGCAGCGCATCGTCGTAGCGGCCGGATTTCCGCAGGCATCGGGCGATCCAGAAGTTCGCGACCGCGGAGAGCTCCGGGTCGCCAATCTCCTCTTCGAGCGATTGAACGACCCGGAAATGAGGCATGGCTCGCTCCACGTCTTCGCGCGACATTGCCAGGGCGCCTTCGGCCATGCGGATGTGGAGGTAATCGAGCACCGGAAGATGCGGCCGCAACGATTTCGGAAATCGTTCCAACAGGCGCTCGAGAACCGCGTAGCTTTCGAATCCGGCGTCGACCCACTGAGCGACCAAGCCCACCAGCACGCCGGATCCCGGGCCGGGCTCCAGGCGCTCCATAATCGGGAGGGCCTCTTCAAGGGTACGAATGCCCTGCGCGATCCGGCGATGCCCCAGATCTTCCCGAAGGCGCTCGACCAGCGCCGCGGGCTCTTGCTTGGGGCCCATGCTGGCAGTATGGCGCGCACCCGGGTCCAAGTCCAGCGGGAAACCGCCGTCCGGGTCAGCGGAGGTGATCATACGCGCGGAGCGTGAGAAAGTCGGGGAGTTCCGCGCTGGTAATCATCTCGTCATACAGGTCGAATGCCGTTTCGAGCCGTGATTCGGGAATGCTTGCGCGAAGCTTCTCCAGGTGCTCGTACATGGTGTTCCGCACAAGCGACGGCGTGACTACCCGTCCGTCGTCGAGCGCGGCTCCGTGGTGCAGCCACTGCCATACCTGGGTTCGGCAAATCTCCGCGGTAGCGGCGTCTTCCATCAGGTGATAAATGGGCACGCAGCCGTTCCCGCCGAGCCAGGCGGCGAGGTACTGAATCCCGACGTCCAGGTTGACCGAGAGGCCGCCTTCGGTGATCTCGCCTCGGGGAGTGGACAGCAGATCCGTTGCGCGAGTCGTGGAAGAGATCAGGCGGTCTACCTGGTTGGGAAGAGGCATATATGTATCGAATACCTGCCGGGCGAGGGGGACCAGCCCCGGGTGGGCCACCCAGGTGCCGTCATGTCCTTCCCAAACTTCGCGCAACTTGTCCTGGTGCACCCGGTTAAGGGCGACGGCGTTGGCTTGCGGATCGTTCTTGATGGGGATCTGGGCCGCCATTCCTCCCATGGCGTGGATTCCCCGCCGGTGGCAGGTGGCGATCAGGAGTTCCACGTAGGACGAGAGAAAATGAGTGGTCATCGTCACTTTCGAGCGGTCCGGCAGGACGCAGTGCGGCATCCGGCTGAATTTCTTGATGTAGCTGAAGATATAGTCCCAGCGCCCGCAATTCAGCCCCGCCGAGTGCTCGCGCAGCTCCCAGAGGATTTCGTCCATTTCGAAGGCGGCCAGAACGGTTTCGATCAGTACGGTGGCGCGAATCGTACCTCTGGAGATACCCAGGGCATCCTGTGCGGCAAGGAACACGTGGTTCCACAGGCGCGCTTCGTGCCGGCTCTCCAGTTTCGGAAGGTAGAAATACGGCCCGGTACCGTTCCCGATCAGGGCTCGGGCGTTGTGAAAGAAGAACAGACCGAAATCGAACAGTGACGCCGAAATCGGCTCGCCGTCGATCAGAAAGTGCTTCTCCACCAAGTGCCAGCCGCGCGGCCGTACCATCAGTGTGGCGGGTGTCTCGCACAATTCGTAGTGCTTGCCCTCAGGGCTGTCGTAGGTGATCGTGCCGTTCACGGCATCGCACAGGTTCGCCTGGCCTTCCAGGATGTTTTGCCAAGTTGGTGAATTGGAATCCTCAAAGTCGGCCATGAAGACGTTGGCCCCGGAATTGAGCGCATTTATGATCATCTTGCGGTCGGTGGGACCGGTGATCTCGACCCGGCGGTCCAGCAGGTCGGCGGGCGGCTCCGCGGTTTTCCAGGGCGCCCTGCGGGTCTCCGCGGTATCGGATGGAAAATCGGGCATTTCCCCGTCGTCGATCCGTTGCTGCCGGCTGCGCCTGACTTCGAGCAGCCTCCGCCGCGCGGGTTCGAACTTGCCGGACAGCTTGACCAGAAAGCGGATGGCTTCCGGTGTAAGTATGCGCTCTTCGGCTCCGGTAATCGGACCTTCGATCCGCACCGGGTCGCTCTTCGTAGCAATCACAGAAATCAATCTCCCTTCCTGCCGCGATCGTAGCGCGTTGTCCGTCCGGGAGCCTCTCCGGCCGTCCGGTCCGGACCACTCGACCGATTGGTGCGGGCGCATTTGCCGCGGGGGCCGGGGAAGCGTTTGACTGGTCGTAGGTGACCGACACTTGCACGGAAGGAAGAGATTTTTATGACGAACAACTCTCGCTGGGAAGGAATCACGCGACCCTATAGCACCGAAGATGTGGAACGGCTGCGGCCTTCTATTCAGATCGAATATACCCTGGCCCGGCTCGGGGCGGAGCGATTGTGGTCGCTTCTTCACCAGACCACCGCGGTCCGGAGCCTCGGTGCGCTGACCGGCAACCAGGCCGTCCAGCAGGTCCAGGCCGGGTTACAGGCGATTTATGTAAGTGGATGGCAGGTGGCGGGCGATGCCAATCTCTCCGGACAAATGTACCCGGATCAGAGCCTGTATCCTTCAAACAGCGTGCCGGCGCTGGTGCGCGCCATCAACAACGCCCTGCTGCGCGCCGACCAGATCACGCGCATGGACGGGCAGTCGGGACCGTATTGGATGGCTCCCATCGTGGCGGACGCCGAGGCGGGCTTTGGCGGACCGCTGAATGCATTCGAACTAATGAAAGCTATGATTGAAGCCGGCGCGGCCGCGGTGCATTTCGAAGACCAGTTATCCTCGGCGAAGAAGTGCGGGCATTTGGGGGGCAAAGTGGTGGTGCCGGTCCGCGAATTCATCCAGAAACTGGTTGCCGCCCGTCTGGCGGCGGATGTGCTGGGCGTGCCAACCCTGCTGATCGCCAGGACGGATGCCGATTCCGCACGGCTTCTGCTCAGCGACGTCGATCCGCGGGACGAGCCGTATCTCGAGGGTGGCAAGACCGAGGAGGGCTTCTTCCGCTACCGGGGCGGGCTGGAGGCGGCTATCGCCCGGGGAATTGCGTACGCTCCCTACGCCGACCTGATCTGGTGTGAGACTTCCGAGCCCGACTTAGAGCAGGCCCGGCGCTTCGCCGAAGGCATCCACTCGCATCACCCCGGCAAACTGCTGGCCTACAACTGCTCGCCCTCCTTCCATTGGAAGAAGTTGCTGAGCGAGACGGATATTGCCGGTTTCCAGTCCAAGCTGGCGCAGTTCGGGTATAAGTACCAATTCGTGACACTGGCCGGATTCCACTCGCTTAATGGGGGCATGTTCGAACTCGCACGGGGCTACGCACGGAACGGCATGACGGCTTACGCCGGCCTCCAGGAAAAAGAGTTCGCGCTCGCGGCGAGCGATGGCTACTCCGCCATACGGCACCAAAAATTCGTGGGTACCGGGTATTTCGATGCCGTGCAAATGGCGATCGCCGGAGGCCATGCGGCCACCACGGCCCTCGACGGCTCGACCGAAGCCGCGCAGTTCGGCCATTCCATGCCGCTGCGGACTAACGGGTCTGTCGCGACAGGGCAAGGCGTTCCGCGATAACTCCGTAGACTACGGGATTGAAGGCCAGTCCCACGTGCGTTCCGGTGACCTCGACGTCCTTTTCGGGGTCTCCGGTGACGCAGTAATGCCAATCCACGAAACCGTCGCTTCGCGTGTAGACGGCGGTTTCGTGGACGGAATCGGGAAAGTCTTTGCGGAGTGAATTCAAGAACGAACAGGTACACTGGCCGGTATAGCAGGTGGGAAGAACCGAATCCCCCTGCGTCAGCAGAATCTTTCGCCTGACGGCTTCCACCGCCTGTTTCACTCGGGGATGGAGCACGGTTCCACGGAACGGCGCACCCAGGGTGATTACGGATGCGACCTCGCCCACCCGATCCGCCGCCGCGGACCTTGCGAGAAGTCCTCCCAGGCTGTGGCCAAGGATGTGAATCTTTCGCCCGGTCTCCTTCCTCGCACGATCCAGCGTCTGGTTCAAGCGGCTGCTAATGAGAAGATTCGGGCATTCGGCATTTAAGCCGATGCCCGAATAGTATGGGCGGTAACCGATGCGCTGCAGCCAGGCGTACAACTCCACTAAGTAAATATCGGTTCCGAGGAACCCCGGAATCAGAACTACCGCGGAATCGTCTCCGCGAGGCATGCCGAAGCCGTAGTAGACGGGAGCCGCGTGAAGGAGCAGCACTTCGATGCCGAATAGGGCCTCCTGCCAAAATGGGAGCTCAATACCTGCGTACTCGTCCGGCAACCCGTTTGCCCCTTCTCGTTAGGATTCTTCTCCGCGCGTCATCCGCATCGGTCTAAACATTGTGAACGAAGGGAGCCGCTCTGTCTATGCGATTCTTCCTAATAATTCCGATGCCTGGAAGGGTCAGGCGGTTGCTGCCGCGGCGGCTTGGGGCGCCCGCTTCCGGTTGGCCGCCTTACGTTTCGGCGGTGGAGGTGTATGATCGGGCAGCTTGGCGGCCGGCTTGGACATTACTTCGAGGAGGGCCTTCTGTGCCGCTACGAAGCTTCCCACGGTTTGGCGTGTCAAATCGCTCAATGTCAGCGGCGGGAAAGGATTCATCATCTGGAGTGTCTCCCTTGCCACCTTGGCATTGACCGCCATCTGCTGCGATGCAATATCGAGCAGCTTCTTCTGTGCGTCGATGAAGGCTTCCACGGCCTCGCGGGCCAGGGCCGAAATCTCGGCCTTCTTCGCGGCTCCCGGGCCTTTGCCGTTCTTGGCTCCGGTGGCGCGGGCGGTTTCCTCCGCGACTACGTCCAGGAACTTCTTCTGGCTTTTCACGAAGTTATCCATGGCGTCGCGGGCCAGTTCCGCGATCGGTGCGCCGTCGAGCGGCCGTCCGTCCTTGACTGCGTCGATCCACGCGTCGGTCTGCTTGGCCGCGATGGTGAGGAAATGCTGCTGCATGTCGATAAACGTATCGACTCCGCGGCGGAAAAGATCGGTTGTGGCATCCAGAACCGCGGTGCCGGAGGCCCGCTCCTGAATCCCCCCGACGATGATTTCGTTCTGGCGCTGCGCCAGTTGGAGCAGCACGCGCTGCGCCGCGATGAAATTGGAAACGCCCTCGCCGGCGATCTCGGTAACGGCCGCAAACGGGGCCGTACGGGCATTGGCGAGGCGATCGCGCACGGCGTCGAAAGTGTTGGCGTTTTGCCGCATCACCAGATCCAGCAGGATCCGCTGCGTGGCGAAAAAGCTTTCCGTTCCCTGCCGGATCCATTCGGAGAGCAGAGATATGGGAGAGGATTCCCGGACCCGGGTAGCCGGTGCGGGTTTCGCTTTGGGTGGCATATTCGACTCCTTGGATTGCTGCAATGCAGCATCCAATTGCATAGTAGATCCGAAAGAGTTCTGTGTCAATATGAGAGAGGGCGATATCGCAGTGCAGCAGACAGGCGTGGTCATCCGGAAATATCCCAATCGAAGGTTATACGACACCTCCGCCGGCCGATACGTAAACCTCGAGGACGTAGCCGCCCTCATCCGTCAGGGTAAGGAGGTGCAGGTGGTGGATGCCAGGACAGGGGAAGACCTCACGCGCGTCGTCCTTACCCAGATCATCGTGGAAGACGCAAAAGGCCAGCCCACGGGCCTTCCCCTGGAGTTCCTCCGCCAGTTGATCATGGCTACTGACCGGGCCGGGCAGGAGTTCATCATGTGGTATCTGAAATCGGCCTTCGATGCGTATCAAAAAGTACAGGAGACTGTGCAGAGCCGTCTGACGTCGCCCTTTCAGATGGTAAAAGACTTTCTGTCTCCTCAACCAGCCGAAGGCGAACTGGAAGAGCTGCGGAGAAGAGTCGCGGAACTCGAAGAGCAGGTACCGCGGCCCCAGCGTCGAAGAAAGAAAGCCGGGTAGGCCTCGGGTCTGTCCGTGCGCGGAGGGCGCCTATGGCAGAGCTATTCGATATCTCGACGTTCGTTCCAGTCGACACGCTGGTCCCCAGGAGCGCGATGCGCTGGCGGCCGCTGGTCGAAGATTCCCTGCGCTTCATCTTCTCGCGGCTCTCCGCGGAGCGCATTTCGGCGAAGCTGGCGGCGCAACTGGCGCTTCCGCTCGAAACCCCGCCCGAAAAGCGCCTGATCCTGGCCATCTCGAAGATGCCCGGCGTGCAGAAGATCGGCCAGGTGCTCGCGCGCAACCGGCGGATTCCCCCAGCCCTGCGCAACGCCCTCGCGGAGCTGGAAAACGGCATGTCGGATACGACTGTCGACGAGATTCACGCGATCATCCGGGACCGCCTGGGCGACCGTCTTGCCCGCTATGCTGTCCGGCTGGACGATCGCATACTCTCGGAAGCTAGCGTCAGCTCGGTGATCCGGTTCAGCTGGAAGAAGTCCGATCGGGAGCGGGAGCGCGGCGTATTCAAGGTGCTGAAGCCCTATGTTCCCGCCTGTTTCGCCGACGACATGCGGATCCTCCAGGAGCTTGGCGAGTACCTGACGTCGCCTGAGCGCGGTTACGACTTTGCGGTCCGTGAGGTCAAGGAAACGCTCACCGAGGTTCGGTTGCTGCTCGAGCACGAGCTCGATTTCGGACGGGAGCAGGCGACCCTGGCGGAGGCGGGGCGTGCCTACCGATCGACGATCGGAATTCGAGTCCCGCGCGTCATCCGGGAACTGTGCGAGAGCGAGATCACCGCCATGAGCGAGGAGACCGGGGTCAAAGTTACCCAGGCCATGCCCCGCTCGCCCATCCGCCGGGCTCGGATCTCCGTGCAATTGGTCGAGGCCCTGATCGCGGAACCGCTGTTTTCCGGGCAGGACGCGTCTGTCTTTCACGCAGACCCCCACGCGGGAAACCTGCTTTACGACGAAGCCAACCGCGAGTTGGTGATTCTCGATTGGGCTTTGGCGGAGCGGCTGAGCCGTAACTCCCGGCGGCATCTGATGCTGCTGGCAGTAATGATGTCGCTGCGGAGCCAGGACGGCGTGCGCGCGGCGATCCGCGGTCTCCGCCAGGGTGAAGAGAGGCGGCGGCGCGAATCGGAGGACCTGATCGACCGCTTCGTGGAAGACTTCTTCCACGAATTGCCGGCGGACCACTCGCCGGGCGTCCTGGATGCCATGAGACTGCTGGACGAGATCGCGCTGCACGGCGTACATTTCGATGCCGCACTGTTCCTGTTCCGAAAGAGCCTGTTTACACTCGATGGCGTTCTACAGGATGTGGCCGGAGCGGAGGTGCGCATGGACCAGGTGATGGCGCGCTACTTCCTGACGCGCTGGGCCGCCAGCTTCGGCCTCTTTTACAGTCCGCTCGCTCTGAAAGACGTGCTTTCGATGGAATGGAACGCTCTGCTCTATCCCGCGCGGTCCCTCTACCACCGTGTGCTCGGCTGGGCGGCCGGCGCTTCACTGCCGCGCCCGGGCGAAGTCTCTCCCGCCCGGCGGCCCCGGACACGATTTCCGCAAACCGGCTGATCGCCCGGCGCGAATCCCTGAATGTTCTGAAATCCGCAGTGGCGAGAAAGTTGCTTAGGTCTTGACCGGGTTACGAACCGGTGAGTTGTGGCTGAGTTATGACAATTGGTAATTCAAGGTCTTGAACTACGGTCTGGAAAGCACAATAATCGAGTCTACGCGACCGTCCGCCGCGACCACGACGTAGTCCGCTAGTGCGCTCCGGTTGAATTTCATCCGTCGTGGAGGGTCGCCTAGGTTATGGCAGAGGAGGTTCGAATGCAATTACGAAAGGCGATCCAATACGGCTGGACGGTTCTACTGCTGGTGCCCTCCGCGTTCGCGCAGCAGACCTACGTCAGCCGCTACGATCTGTTCACCGGATATACTTTCCTGGACAGCCCGGCAGTCGGTCTGTTCGAAAACGGCTTTCATACCCAGGTGGGAATCCGGCCGAAAACGTGGTATTCGATCGGGTTCGATTATAGCGTGACCTCAGGCAATCTGACCATCACACCCAACCTCCTGCCATCCGGATTGCAGCAGCAGCTCGGAGCCCAGCTCGCGGCGCTGGCGGCCGCCGGATTAATTCCCTCGGGATACACGCTGTCCGTGCCGGCTGGTTCCTTCACGCAATCGTTCGCCCTCGGCCCTCAACTTGCCTACCGCCATTTTAAGCATTTGACACTCTTCCTGCGGCCTTCATTCGGGGCAATCCGCGAAACCGCGACGCCGCACCCGGCCGATCCGATCGCGGCGGGGATTGTCGCGAGTCTGGTGCCCGCGGGCAAGAAGACGGATTGGACCGGATTCTACGGCGTCGGATACGGCGTCGACGTGCTTCTCACCAAGCACTTTGCTATCCGGACCCAAAGCGATCTCGTATGGGATCACCTGTTCAACGATCTGCTGGCCAACGGCCGTTGGACAGTGCGCTTCTCGGTGGGGCCGGCTTTCAATTTCGGCCGCAATATCGCGGAGCATCATTAGCCAGTCGAACTCCCGCTTTTGGGCGGGATGTAGCTCATCGCGCGCTCGCTCAGCGCGCAGATGGTCAGGCTCGGATTGACCCCCAGGTTGGCCGAGATCACCGAGCCGTCGCAGATGTACATGTTGCGATAGCCGAACACTTGGTTCCGGCTGTCCACCACTCCGTCCGCCGGGGTGGCGCCCATCGGACAGCCCCCCAGGACATGGGCCGTGCCGGGCACGTTGAAGAGGACTTCCGTGACCATGCTCATAGGCGTGCCGCCGGAGAGTTTAGCGACCGTGCGGGCGAACTCGTTGGCCTGCGGGATGAAGGTGGGGATATGGCGGCCATGGCTCATCAAGGTTTTCTGGAAAGGCCAGAACCACGGGCGGCCGAGGCGCATCCGGATGTGGCCGTCCAGGCTCTGCATGCAGAGCAGGATCACCGACTCCCGCGCCCACCCGAACGGGTGCAGGCAGCGTATCGTGTGTAACGGGTGGCGCGCCAGCGCCGCGGCCAGGGCGCCGAACCAGCGGAAGACGCGTGTCCGCCCCGGACGTCCGCCGGTCAGGATCGTTGCCAGCAGCCCCATCGCATCCGACCCCGACGGGTAGCGGGTGGCTTCGATGTGGGTGTGTTCGTCGATATAGACTCCGGAGCCGATGGCGATTCCCTGCGACAAGTCTTCCCGGCTGTGGGGTACCCGCACCCCGATCAGCGATTCTGCATTGGTACGCACCAGGTTTCCCAACTGCTCGCTGATGGCCGGCAACGAGTCCGCCTGTTTCAAACGGAATAGCAGGTCCATGGTTCCGAGTGCCGACGCCGAGAAAACCACAGCCCCGCAGGTGAAACGGCGGCGCTCCTTCCGGAGCCAGGCGGTGGATTTGACGGTGGTGACTTCATAGCCCTCGGAGCCGTCGGCTCTACCGTTTCGCGGAACCACATCCACCACCTTTGTCTCCGGATAAACTTGCGCCCCGTGTTTCTCGGCCAGGTAGAGGTAGTTCTTGTCGAGACTGTTCTTGGCATTGTAGCGGCATCCGATCATACAGCCGCCGCAGGCGACGCAGGTAGAGCGCGCGGGACCCTCGCCTCCGAAATAGGGGTCGGGGTAAGTCAGACCAGGCGGCTCGCCTTCGGCTGCCTGAAAGACCGCGACCTGCGTGCGGTAATAGGTGTCACCCCGGCCGATGGCATCGGCAGCCTGGCGCAGAATGCGGTCGGCGGGACCTAGAATCCGGTTCTCGGTCACGCCCAACATTCGCCGGGCCGTGGCATAGTGCGCCGGCATCTCTCGTTTCCAGTCGGCGAGGGCCGCCCAGGTGCCCTGGTCCCAGATGGAATCTCCGGGCTGGAGCGAGGTGTTGGCATAAGTGATCGAGCCGCCGCCTACCGCGCAGCCGTGCAGAATCAGAACGTGGCGGAACGGCCGGATATTGAAGAAGCCGCGGAGCGCGATTTTGGGGCGCCAGATCCAACGCCATAAGCGCCAGTTGTTGCGCGGGAAATCCTCCGCACGCCACCGGCGGCCCATCTCCATCACCGCTACCCGATAGCCCTTTTCCGTCAGGCGATGAGCCGCAACGCTGCCGCCGAAGCCGGAGCCGATAACTACGAAGTCGTAATCCGGTTCTGAGTGGGGCACAGGCCCTCCGCGCTAATCCTGGGTGCCGGCGGGGCAGGCCGTCATGCGCACCGCTTCACCGCAGTCGGGCAGTCCGGAAGGCGGCAGGGCGAACTCCAGGCCGGCTTTCCCCACCGAGTCCCGCATGGAGGCGAGGGTGGTTCGGAGCGACTTTTCCGGGTTGATCCCCATCATGGAGCCGAGCGAGCGCATGAACGCATTAAATTCTCCGCTGAGTGTGATCGTCTGGGCTTCCACCGAAACGCCCTGGTCCGTTTCGGCAAAACGCCAGTAAGAGTTCAGGCGAAGAAGGTAATTGTGCTGCTTGCCTACCTCGGTAACTTTGGTCGAGTAGGAGCGGCATCGCCAGTGGCGGGCATCCACGCGCTCCCAGACCACATCGTTGACCGTATCGATCACGGCGGGCTCCTTTAACCTCATGGAGAAGCCGAAACGCTCCTCGCCGCTGCGGCACAGAAGCTTTGAGGCGGAGATCATTTCGGGAAAGTAACGGCTGCGGTGATCGTAATCCTGGAGCATTCGTATAGTACGGTCCACGGAAGCTCCGGGTATCAGGACAGTACCGATCCAGTCATAGATCATGCCTCCGGAGATCTTGTGAGGGTTAGCACCATTTCCCGGGACCGTAACGATTTTTGAGCTCGCCGCGACCAGCGGTTTGCGACTCGCCATCCGGGCTTCGGCGGACTGAACGTAACACTCATATTCCTGGGCGGTCTGCGGCTTCACTTGTTGAGCGGGAAGCCAGGCTGGGATTGCAAAGTAACAAGCGACCACAGCCACGAGGGTGTCGGCTCGGTTCATAACTTTGGTATCCGAAGCCTATTATGAACCTAAGTGCACTTACCCGCCTAGAAATACCAGCAACGCTTCGAGAAAACGGGACCAGGCGGCTTCGCGATTGTTCTCCGAGCAGCGCAGGACCGCCTCGTGTGCTTCCACAAGCTCGACCCAGCGTCTCAGTTCCAGCTCACGTGGACTGATTACGTGCATGCGCGCCATGTCAGCCATCTTGGGCCGCCCCCCTAACGAGTAGTACGTTGGTATAGAATTGTACCCCTCCGGTCGTCCTAGACGCATCAGTACTTCACCTGAGAATCGAGTGGATTCGGATCTCGTCGGACGGTCCGAATCGGACACTTCGACATCCGGGCTTTACACCGTGCGAATCCGCATCTATCCTGGGCCAGATGCGAAAATTGCTACCTGTCGAGGAGGCCAAGTCGCTGTTCAGCGAGGCCAAAGATTGGGGGATGTTTCGCTGGCTCTCGGAGAAACGGCGCGCGCGCCGCACGGCGGATGCCGCATGGCTCGCGCTCGAAAGTTATGAAAACGACGTGAGAGGTTCCTGGAGCGAAGACGTCTGGAAAGCCTGGAAGGAAGCCGAGGCTTTGGTTGCCGCGGAATCCGACGGCAGGGCCAGGCGGTCATACGAGAAGGCGAAAGAGGCCGCCGCCGATGTCGATCCCGAAACCAGGCTGGCCGCCCAGGCGCTGAAGAAAGCCGACGACGAGGCCTACAAGGCCAGAATGGATGCCGAGGCCCAGTTCGACGAAGCGGACCGGCGCATGAGCACCTCTATGGCCTGCGAAGGTGCCCAGATGGCTCTCGACGCGTGGACCATGCGCGAAAAAGTCATTCGCAAGGTGGAGGCGCTGGGAAAACGATGAGAACGCGGCTTCGGTAAATTCAGTGAGTTTGCCCGCTCCCTGACGGTCTTGGCTCTGTTGGGCAATGTGCTCACAGAGCCGCGACCGTCAGGGAGCGGGCTGCTAGAGCGAGTATCGTCCCGCTTCGACGACGTGACGCGCGATCTGGCGCCCGATGCCGATGGCATCTGCCGGTTCGTGCTTGGAGAGACGCCGCAAAATGGCCATCTGGGTCCTTAGCATGTCGCCTTCCGCCGCTGCGGCGATCACTTTGCGTGCGGCGGACTCCACCTTTTCGGCGGCATGCGCCGCGTAATAGCGCGTCATGGCGATCGCCTGGTGGGCCGCCGCATCGCCGCGGTTGGCCCGAAGCTTCTCCGCCCGCAAAATACACGATTCGATGGCGAAGACCTCGCTGATCGAATCCGCCAGCGCTCCCATGATCTCCTGCTGGTCGGCAAGGGCCTGCATGTACTTCTGAGACGCCACGCCGGCCGCAAACAAAGTTTGTTTTTTCGAGTTGGCGAGCAGTCGGTGCTCCGCGGCCAGTGGCCCCTGCCGCTCCTCGGCCGGTGCTGGGCCGGCCATCACCTCGTCCATCAACTTCCGAATTGCCGGCAGAAGCGCCAGTTGTCCGGTCATAGCGCGTTTCATGAGCCAGCCGGTGATGATCATGCGGTTGATCTCGTTGGTGCCTTCGAAAATGCGGTTGATGCGCGAATCGCGGTACGCGCGCTCCGCCGGGTATTCCTCCACGTAGCCATAGCCGGCGAAGATCTGGACCACGTGATCCACCACCATGTCGAGCATCTCCGAACCCCACACCTTAAGGATGGAACACTCCACCGCGTACTCTTCGATGCGCTTCTGAATTTCGCGCGAATCCGCGCTGCCGTCGAGATCGGCCAGGGCTGCGTCGATCATCCCGATGGTGCGATAGACCAGCGACTCGCCGGCATAAATTCCCGCGGCGGATTGGGCCAGCTTCTCCTGGATCAGTCCAAACTCCGCGATCGACTTGCCGAACGCCTTGCGCTCTTTGGCGTACTGGATCGCGGCCTGCAAGCTGTTGCGCGCGCCTCCCACGCAGGCCGCGCCCAGCTTGAACCGGCCGATATTCAGGATATTGAATGCGATGTGGTGGCCCTTGCCGGGCTCTCCCAGCAGGTTCTCCACCGGCACCTTGCAATCCGCCAGAATTAGCGGGCAGGTGGACGAGCCGCGGATTCCGAGTTTGTGTTCTTCCGGGCCGACGGTGAAGCCCGGCGTGCCGCGATCGATCAGGAAGGCGGAGAACTTCTCCCCGTCGATTTTGCCAAAGACCGTGAACACGTCGGCGAAGCCGCTGTTGGTGATCCACATCTTCTCGCCGTTGAGGATGTAATGCTTGCCGTCCGCGGAGAGCACGGCACGCGTGCGGCAGTTCATTGCATCCGACGCCGAGGACGATTCCGAAAGGGCGTAGGCGCCGATCCATTCCCCGGTCGCCAACTTGGGCAGATACTTCTGTTTCTGCGCGGGCGTGCCGTACCAAACGATGGGCAGCGTGCCGATTCCCACGTGCGCGCTGAATGCCACGGAGAAACTGGCAAGTTGGCTCATCGATTCCGCCACGACAGCGGAGGTGACTTTGTCCATTTCGAGCCCGCCGTACGCTTCAGGCACGTCCACGCCCATCAGGCCGAGTTCTCCCGCCTTTCGCAGAAGGCGCCGGGTCACGTCGAAGTTCTTGGCTTCGATGTCGGCGGCAGCGGGCATCACTTCGTTGGTCGTGAATTCGATCGTGGTTTTGGCGATCTGCCGGTGTTCGTCCGAGAAGTCCTCGGGAGTGAAAATGTCTTCAGGCAGGCGTTCCTCGATCAGGAAACTGCCGCCCTGCACACGTTTTGCGCTTGCCTGCGTCTTGCTGGTTGCCATGTGGGTGCCTCTAATTCAGATTCTCGAAAATGCCCGCGGCGCCCATGCCGCCGCCGACACACATCGTGACCATGCCGTACTTCGCGTGACGGCGCTTCATTTCCGCCAGGATGGTGGCGGTCAGCTTGGCTCCGGTGCAGCCCAGGGGATGCCCGAGCGCGATGGCGCCTCCGTTGACGTTGATCTTCGCCGGGTCGAGACCGAGCAGTTTGATGACGCTCAGGGATTGCGCCGCGAAAGCCTCGTTCAACTCGATCAGCTCGATCTGGTCGAGCGTGAGGCCCGCCAGTTTGAGCGCCTTCGGAACCGCATACACCGGCCCCACACCCATTTCCTCGGGCAGGCATCCGGCATAGCTGTAAGCGACCAGGCGCGCCAGCGGCTTGAGGCCGAGCGCCCGGGCCCGCTCGAGCGACATCACCACCGCAGCCGCCGCGCCGTCCGAAGTCTGCGACGAGTTCCCCGCGGTCACCGCGCCTTTGGCGTGGAACGCGGGCTTGAGCTTGGCCAGGGCTTCGAGCGAAGTGTCCGCCCGCGGACCTTCATCGACTTTGAACTCGGTCTTCGAGTGCGCACCGGGCGCGGCGAAGTTCACCGAGACCGGCACGATTTCCTCGTCGAAACGTCCGGCCGCCTGGGCCGCCAGCGCCTTCTGATGGCTTGCCAGCGCAAACCGGTCCGAGTCTTCCCGCGTAATGCCGTAATGGCTCGCCAGCCGTTCCGCGGTCAGTCCCATGGAAAGGTAGGCGTCCGGGTAACTCTCGAACAGCGCCGGGTTGATGGAGATCTTGTTGCCGCCCATCGGTACGAACGACATCGATTCCGTGCCGCCCGCCACGATGGCGTCGGCGCCCCCGCCCCGGATCCGTTCCGTGGCCAGCGCGATCGATTGCAGCCCCGAGGCGCAGTAGCGGTTGATGGTCATGGCGGCGGATTCCACCGGGAGTCCCGCCCGCAGCGAACAGATCCGCGCCACGTTCATACCCTGCTCGCCTTCCGGCATGGCGCATCCCATGATCACGTCTTCGATTTCGCGCGGGTTTAGTTCGGGGACGCGGCGAAGCGCCCCTTCGATGGCGGCCGCCCCCAGGTCATCGGGCCGTGTGGCCCTGAGAGAACCCTTGGGGGCTTTGCCGACTGCCGTTCTTACGGCACTGACAATGACAGCGTCTTTCATTCGATTGTTTCCTTCTAATTTCTCAATGGCTTGCCGGTCTTCAAGGTGAAAGCGATGCGTTCCTGCGTTTTCTTTTCGCCGCACAGCGAAAGGAAGCCCTCCCGCTCCAGATCCAGCAGGTACTGTTCGCTGACGGGGGTGCCGGGAGTCACTTTCCCCCCGCAAAGCACGTGGGCAACGTGGTTGGCGACCTTCACATCGTGATCGCTGATGAACTCTCCCTGGTGCATCATGTGAACACCCAACTGCAGGGTGGCCAGCACGTTCTCGCCGGGAGCCGGAATGTCGGTGCGCGGCACCGGCGGCGCGTATCCGGAGTCCGCGATCGCGCGTGCCAGGTGCTTGGCATCGAGCAGCAGGCGCTCGCGGTTCATGGTGATGCGGTCGCCCTGGCTTACGAAGCCCAGGCGGCGCGCGTCCAGGGCGGAGGTCGATACCTTGGCCATCGCGATGGTCTCGAAGTTCCGCCGCAGCGCATCCATCAGCTCGACCGATTCGCCGCGGCCGCTCTCCCGGAATGCCGCCGCGATATCCACCGCGTGCAGCATCATTTCCTTCGAGCCGCCGCCGGCCGGCAGCAATCCCACGCCGGTCTCCACCAGTCCCATGTAGAGTTCCGCGTGCACCTGCCGCCGGATGCCGGCCAGCGCGATCTCCGCGCCGCCGCCCAGGCAGAAGCTGAATGGCGCGACCACCACCGGCTGCGGACAGAACTTGATCGCGGAGGTCATTTGCTGGAAAGTCCGCACCATCAGCTCGACCTCGTCCCACTCGCCTTCCTGCGCGCTCAACAGAAGCTGCATCAGGTTGGCGCCCACCGAGAACTGGTCGGCATCGCCCGTGATCACGAAGGCGTCGAAATTCCGTACTGCGTCGCCTTCGGGCCGCAACGTTTCCGTAACCAGCCGCACGATGTCTTCGCCGATGGCATTCTTCACCGAATGCAGCTCAATCGCGGCTACGCCGTCGCCCAGATCCACCAGGGACGCTCCCGGGTTCTCCTTCACCACGCCATTCGCCGCCTTGAAGTTGGCTACCCGTGCGATGCCGGGGGTCTCGTGGATCGGCAGGTAGGTGCCGCTCTCGAGATCGAAGCATTCCCGGCCCTGTTTGCGGTACCAGGAGGTGCCGCCGGCGGCGAGCAGTCGCTCGACCACCGGACTCACGGGCTGGCCCCCCGCCCGCATCCGCTCCACCGTGGCCGGAACTCCGGCCGTATCCCACAGCTCGAACGGGCCCATCTCCCAGTTGAAACCGGCGCGCATGGCGCGGTCCACGCTGGCGGCGCTGTCGGCGATTTCCGGCAGGCAATCCGCCGCGTAATTCCACAGAGAGCTCAACAGGCGCCAGTGAAAGCGGGCGCCTTTATCTTTCTTGATGTCGCCAGACAACAGTTGGGCCAGCCGGTCGTGCAGGCGCTCGGCGTTCTTGGCCATTTCCAGCGTGGGCAGCTTCGGCCGCCCGGCGGGATGGTATTCGAGCGTCTTCCAGTCCAGCGCCAGACGGACCTCTTTGCCCTCGGCGTCTTTCTGCTTCTTGTAGAAGCCCTGCCTGGTCTTGTCGCCGAGCCACCGGCGCTCGAGCATCGTCTGAATGAACCGCGGCACGCGCATCTGCTCGGCGGCGGACGCCCGCAGGCGGACGAAATTCGAGGCCACGTGCACCATGATGTCGAGCCCTACCATGTCGGCCAGGCGGAAGGTGCCCGTGCGCGGCCAGCCGATCGCCGTGCCGGTGAGGGCATCCACTTCCTCGATCATCAGGTCTTCGCTCTCCATCAGCCGCACCGCTTCCAGCATGATGAAAACGCCGATCCGGTTGGCGATGAAGTTCGGGGTATCGCGGGCGAAGACCACTTCTTTGCCCAGGTGCAGATCGGCGAAGCGGGCGATCGTATCGATGGCTGCGCGGCCGGCTTCGGGAGTCGGAATGATCTCCACCAGCCGCATGTAGCGCGGGGGGTTGAAGAAGTGAGTGCCGAACCATCGGCTGCGCAACTCCTCCGGCAGGACCGACGCGATCGAGGAGACCGGCAGGCCGCTGGTGTTGGTGGTCAGAATCGCGTCGCGCTTGAGGTGCGGGGCGGCCTTTTCGAGCAGCGCCTGTTTGATCTCCAGGTTTTCCGTCACCGCTTCGATCACCCAATCGCAGCCGGCAAGCAGTCCCAGATCGTCGTCGAAGTTTCCCGGCGTGATGCGGGCCGCCAGTCCGGGGTCGAAGAATGCCGCCGGTTTGCTCTTCTTCAGGTTTTCGAGCGCCCCGGCGGCGATGGCGCTGCGCGGGCCTTCCGCCGAAGCGAGATCGAGAAGTACCACCGGCACTCCGGCGTTGGCAAGGTGCGCGGCGATGCGCGCCCCCATGGTCCCGGCGCCGAGCACCGCGGCCTTGCGGATGAGCGTGGGCGAGCCGTATTCGGAGGCAAGGTTATCGGCCGAAGCCGTCTTCCTGGCTGTCTCAGCGATCATGAAAGAACTCCTGTCTTTATATTTGCGCGGGAACCGGTGCGCCGCTTGTCGAGCGCCAGCCCCCGTGTCAACGTGCGGGTATATTGCGTGCCGATTTCTTCGGCGGAGAGAACTCCATCGGGTTCATACCAGACGCAAATCCAGTTCAGCGCGCCGGCTATGGCAAATGCGGCCAGCTTCGGGTCGCACGGCGCAATCGTACCATCTTCGATTCCGTCTTGTATGAAACATCGCAAACGCCGGTCGATTTTGCGCTTATACGCACGTACTTCCGCGAACGCTTCCGCCGATAAGTCGCCTTCATCCAGCCGCATCACGCAGCGGCCGAAGTTCACGGTCATCACGTGGGCATACGCCTGGATGAATGCTTCCACCTTTTCGATGCCCGTTCCGCAGTGAACGGCGATCTCGTTGAGGATCTCCTCGATCAAGCCGGTTCCCAGCCGGTAACATTCCAGCAGGATCTGCTCCTTGCTGTGAAAGTAGTGGTATAGCGCGGGTTTAGTGATATGGAGCCGCTCGGCAACATCGTTCAGAGAGGTGCGTCCGTAGCTCTTTTCGAGAAACAATTGTGCGGCTGTCTGGAGTACGGCTTCGCGCTTGGTTTCGGGGTCGCGGCGGCGGTTCGCGAATGCTTTCCGGAGCGATGGAGAGGTTATCCCGTCTTTCGACATGACGTTTCACCTGCCTGGTTGACACTCGGGCAGGCAATTGATATCTTACCCACGGGTAAGTTAGAAACGCAAGTGGAAACGCCCGGAGTTTTCACTTATGAGAGTTACTACTCGTCCCGCTGAACTTTGTGGCTTCAGGTACCCCGGATCGGTATTCCCCTTTTTCAATTTGAACGGAAACGTACACTTCCCGATCAGGCGTGCGCGGGTTCCTGGCCGCGAATTTGCTGAGCTGAGAGGAGAGTGAGCCATGGATATAACCCGAGACGATCTCGCCCTCGAGTCCGCTTATCGATGGGAGCGTGAACGGGGAGGGCGGGTTTTCCTGACGCAGCCATTCGGCGGCGGACAGGTGCGCCACTGGACCTGGGCTCAGGCAGTCGGCGAAGCGCGCCGTATGGCGGCCTATTTGCGGGCTCAGAATTGGGAGCCCGGTTCGCGAATTGCCATCCTTTCGAAAAACTGTGCCTGGTGGATGATGGCAGACCTGGCGATTTGGATGTCGGGCCACACCAGCGTGCCGATCTATCCGTCTCTGAGGGCGCAGTCCATCCGGCAGATTCTGGAGCACAGCGGCGCGGTAGCCTGCTTTGTGGGTGCCACTGACGAGAAAGCCGCGGAGGACCTCGGCACCCTGCCGGGACTTACCTGCATCTCTTTCCCCACCGCAAATGAACCGGCCGATCTTAGTTGGGAATCGCTGGTGGAAGCCAATGCCCCCATAGGCGACAGCCCGACTCGCGCTGCCGACGACCTTGCTACGATCATCTATACTTCCGGCACAACCGGGACGCCGAAAGGCGTGATGCACCGTTTCGGCGCCTTCGCTTA
Source organism: Bryobacterales bacterium (assembly GCA_963794265.1). Taxonomy (GTDB): domain Bacteria; phylum Acidobacteriota; class Terriglobia; order Bryobacterales; family Bryobacteraceae; genus CAWCDJ01. The sequence goes on along the minus strand of CAWCDJ010000001.1, from coordinate 1,224,199 downwards.
CGACTCTAAAGTGCTCACGACCCTCCTGAACCTGAAACCGGAGGAGCGCGTCCTCTCGTATCTGCCCCTGGCCCACATCGTCGAACGGGTAGGTGTGGAGGCATGTTCCTGCCGCATGGGCTGGCACTTATACTTCTCCGAGGGCATTGAGACCTTTCTGACCGACTTACAGCGCGCCAGGCCCACGCTGTTCCTTTCCGTACCCCGCCTCCTGCTCAAGTTCCAGCAGGGAGTCTTTGCGAATGTGCCGAAAGAGAAACTGGATCGACTGCTGCGCATTCCCGCTTTTAACTTATTCGTGAGGCGCAAGGTGCTGAGGAAACTCGGCCTGGGCACGGTGCAGCACGCGGCCTGCGGAGCCGCGCCGCTACCCACCGAAATCCTCGTGTGGTACCGGAAGATCGGTCTCGACCTGGCGGAAGGTTACGGTATGACCGAAACCATGATCACGCACCTTCCGCGTCCCGGCCTGGTCCACCCCGGCTATGTGGGCCAGGCGATCGAGGGAGTAGAGACCCGCCTGACTCCGGAAGGCGAACTGCTGGTGCGCAGCCCCATGAACATGCTGGGCTACTATAAGGATCCGAAAACCACCAGCGACGCCTTCACCGAAGATGGCTTCTTCCGCACCGGCGACGTAGTGACGCTGGACAACGACGGCCAACTCAGGATCATCGGCCGCATCAAGGAACAGTTCAAGACGAGTAAGGGGAAGTATGTCGCTCCGGCGCCCATTGAAGGCAAGTTGATGGAGCACCCCTCGGTGGAGGCATGCTGCCTCATGGGAGCGGGGCAACCCAGCCCGTTCGCGGTCATCGTGCTTGCCGAAGCCGAGCGGGCTCGTTGCGCCGATTCGCAGGCTCGGAAAACGCTCGAAGAATCTCTACGGGCCCGCATGGAGTCGATAAACTCCGTTCTCGACCCGTACGAACGAATCGACATGATCGTCATTGCCGATGGACCCTGGACCATCTCCAACGGCTTGATGACCCCCACCCTCAAGATCAAACGCGGCATCCTGGAGAGCCGTTACCAGGTGCTGATCGACGAGTGGCGGGCGCGGAACCGCGCGATCGTGTGGGAATCCACCCCGGGTGCCTACATGCCCGCCGCGGCTGCGGAAAACTCGCTGCGGCAGAGCGACTGCCCGCCGTCGCAGACGTAGGTCGCCCCGGTGATGTAGGCCGCCGCATCGGAGCACAGGAACAGGGCCAGGTCGGCCAGTTCGTCCCTGGTGCCGAATCTACGCAGCGGAATCTGCCGCTCGATCTTTTGCCGCGCCTCCTCGCTGGGGGCCAGGCGCCGCATCCCTTCGGTGCCGTCGGTTGCCCCCGGCGTGATGCAATTGGCGCGAATTCCCGCCGGCCCCCATTCGAGTGCCAGGCAGCGGGTCAGCATCTCCACCCCGGCTTTCGCCGCGCAGACATGCGACTGCCAGCCGATAGGCATGGTGGCCTGGTTGGCAGAGATGTTGAGGATCGCTCCGCCCGGGCGCCGCAGGAAAGCGCACGCCGCGCGGCAGGTGTTGAAGGTCCCGAGCAGATCGATATCGATCACCGCTTTGAATCCGTTGGCGGACATCCCGGAGATCGGGGCGGGGAAGTTACCGGCCGCGGCGCAGAGCAGAATGTCGATGTCGCCGAATTTTTCGTGTGTCCGCTTGAAGGCTGTTTCGAGCGCGCCGTAATCTCGCACGTCCAGTGCGGCGGTTTCCACGTCGCCTCCCGCATCGTGGATTGCCGCAGTCGCCTCCGCCAGTCTTTCGGCGTTGCGACCCACGAGGACGACTCTGGCGCCGTGCTCGGCGAAGCGTTCCGCCATCCGCCGGCCGATGCCGCTGCCGCCCCCGGTCACAAACGCGACCTTGTTCTGAAGAAGATGGTCCCGAAAAATGCTCTCCATGGCACGAGCAGATTAGCACAACCCTGCCGATTCGGATGCGCCGGAAAATACACAGCGGCTTACACTCAACTGTATGGACGATCTGAAAGGCAGAGTCGCGCTGGTTACAGGGTCGAGCCGCGGAATTGGCAGGGCGATCGCCGTGGCGCTGGCGGAGGCAGGCGCGGATGTCGTCGTAAATTACCGCAACCGCTCGCAAGACGCCGAAGAAACCGCGTCCAGAGTGCGGCGAGCGGGAAGGCGATGCCTCAACGTCAAAGCAGACGTTTCCGTTGCGGCAGAGGTGGAACGCCTGGTCCAGGCCGCCGAGACGGAACTCGGGCCGGTCGGCGTGCTGGTCAACAATGCCGGAATCGCCCGGCCGCAGGCGCTTGACCAGATCACCGAGCGCGATTGGGATGAGCTGATCGCGGTCAACTTGAAATCCTGCTTCCTCGTCACCCAGCGCACCTTGCCGGGCATGCGGGCGGAGGCTTGGGGACGGATCGTGAACATTTCGTCCGTGGCCGCGGCGGTCGGCGGGATCGTCGGGCCGCACTATGCCGCGTCGAAGGCCGGGATGCTCGGGCTGACGCGCTACTACGCCAGCCACCTGGCTCGCGAGGGCATCACCGCGAATGCCATAGCGCCCGCGCTGATAGAAACCGAGATGGTGACCGCCAACCTCAACGCGCAGCCTGGCAAAATTCCGGTGGGCCGGTTCGGCGTCGTCAGCGAGGTGGCCGACGTCGCCGTTCTGCTGGCGCGCAACGGCTACATCACCGGACAGACCATTCACGTGAACGGCGGCTGGTATCTGACCTGATGGTCGCCCACTCCGCGGATGGTCATCGCCGCGGCTCGGCGGGCGCTCTCGCGCGGAAAAAGAGGTCTGCCAGTCTGCGCTCGCCCAATACTCGGCCCAGTTCTCTCAGTGCAAAGAAGGGCAGGAATGCAAAAAACATCACCAGGCTGCGGCCCAGTATTTCGAATGCGTCCCTGCCACGGAGTGCGGCGAAGGCTGCCCCCGGGCCCGCGCCATGCAGAACTCCCCTGATGGTCTCTTCGAGGACATGGAAGACCGCCGCCAAAACGGTGAATACGAACGCTTTGTAAACGGTCGAATAGATCAGCGGCCGGTCATCCTGCCGCGTGCCCAGCCCTAGAGATTCCCCGATCAGAATGACTTTAGATAGGACCAGGGAGTTGATCAGGGCTGTTCCGTACTCGAAAGATTTCTCACCGAGTTGATCCAGGAGCCACATGTGGTACGTAGCAAAGGCGCAGAACCAGGGAGCCAGGTACAAGAAGATCTTCAGAAACTCCTGCACCTCATGAACGGCCTTTTGCCTGAGACCGGATTCGCCCATTGTTCCCGGCTTCCTGGCAATGATCGATTCGGTTCCCGCCTTCGGGATTCACGAAATCCGGAGACACGGGCGCGATGAGTGATGGGAATTGGAGGCGCGCCCTACTTCAGCGCCCGGAATCTTTGAATCAGCGTGTTGGTGGAACTGTCGTGCGTCAGCTTCGGCTCCTCGGCGCTTTCGAGTTCCGGGACCATCCGCTGAGCCAGCACCTTGCCCAACTCCACGCCCCACTGGTCGAAGGAATCGATGTTCCAGATGACGCCCTGGGCGAAGGCGTTGTGCTCGTAGAGCGCCACCAGCTTACCCAGGGTTTCGGGCGTGAGTTCCGCGGCCATAATCAGGTTCGACGGGCGATTCCCTTCGAATACCCGGTGAGGAACGAGCCACTCCGGCGTGCCCTCGGCTTTGACCTCTCTGGCGGTCTTGCCGAAGGCCAGGGCTTCGGCCTGCGCCAGGACGTTGGCGATCAGCAGGTCGTGATGCCGGCCGACCGGGTTCAGAGTGCGGACGAACGCAATAAAGTCGCACGGCACGAGCCTGGTTCCCTGGTGAATCAACTGGTAGAACGAGTGCTGGCCGTTGGTCCCCGGCTCGCCCCAGTAGATCGGCCCCGTGTCGCAGCCGACCGCCGCGCCTTCGAGCGTCACATGCTTGCCGTTGCTCTCCATCATCAGTTGTTGCAGGTAAGCCGGGAAGCGCTTGAGGTATTGTTCGTAAGGCAGAATCGCGACCGTTGCGGCATCGAAAAAATCCGTGTACCAGATCGTGAGCAGCGCCAGCAGCACGGGCAGGTTGCGGTCGAAGGGCGCGGTGCGAAAATGCTCGTCCATCTGGTGAAAGCCGTGCAGCATCTCGCGAAACCGGTCGGCGCCGATCGCCATCATGGTGGAAAGGCCGATGGCTGAATCCATGGAGTACCGCCCGCCTACCCAGTCCCAGAATTCGAACATGTTAGCGGTGTCGATGCCGAATTTAGCGACCTCGCCGGCGTTGGTCGAAACCGCCACAAAGTGCTTTGCCACCGCCTGCTCCTCCCCACCGAGGCCGGCCACCAGCCACTGGCGGGCCGTGTGTGCGTTCGTCATGGTTTCGAGCGTGGTGAAGGTCTTGGAGGAAACGATAAACAGAGTTTCCGCGGGATCCAGGTCGCGGACGGCTTCCGCGAAGTCGGTCCCGTCCACATTCGAGACGAACCGGAAGACCATGCTCCGCTCGCTGTAGAAGCGAAGCGCTTCATACGCCATCACCGGGCCCAGGTCGGAACCGCCGATCCCGATATTGACGACGTTGCGGATGCGCCTTCCGGTGTATCCTTTCCATTCGCCACTGCGGACCAGTCCGCAGAACCGCGACATCTTGTCGAGCACGGCGTGGACCTCGGGCACCACGTTCCTGCCATCCACCACGATCGAGGCCTCCCTCGGAGCGCGCAAGGCCACGTGCAGAACCGCGCGGTTCTCGGTTGCGTTGATCTTCTCGCCGCGGAACATGCCGTCGATCCGGGCCCGCAGGCCGGACTCCTCCGCCAGTTGAATGAGAAGCTGTACCGTCTCATCCGTGATCCGGTTCTTCGAATAATCCAGATAGATGCCTTCGGCTTCGACGGTCAGCCGCCGGCCGCGTTCGGCGTCCTGCGCGAACAGCTTTCGCAGTTGGAGCCTTCGAACTTTCCTGTAGTGGGCTTCCAGCGCCTTCCATGCCGGGCGTTCCACAATCGGCGTCTTCGCGGGTGGTTCAGTAAGGGTGGCCATAGTACGTTTTTATCATCATCCGACGCGCGCGCTGCGGCGAAGGGCTGTCAAACTGAAGGCAGATGGCAACCGGCGACCGTATTCTCACATTGAACATCGGATCCTCCAGCCTGAAGTTCGCCCTGGTGGAGGAAGACACTCGGGTGGAGTACGGAGTGCTCGACCGCATCGGCTTGAAAGGCGGGACGTTTCGCGTCCGGTCGCCGGAAGGTGAGCGATTGCACGAGCAGGTCGAATGTCCCGACCATCAGGCGGCTCTCGACCGCCTGTTTGCCTGGCTCGGTCCAACCCCCCATTCCATCGCCGCCGCCGGCCACCGCCTGGTTTATGGAGGCCGGGAGCACACCCGCCCACGCTTGATCGATTCCGAACTGCTGCCGGCGCTGCGCAAACTCATTCCGTTCGCGCCCGAACATCTTCCTCATGAGCTGAAGGCCATCGAGGCGTGCTCCCGGGCATATCCGGATCTTCCGCAGGTGGCCTGCTTCGATACGGCATTTCACTCGAGCGCTCCCGAAATCTCGCACTGGTATCCGCTGCCGCGCGTCTATTGGGAGCGCGGCGTGATCCGCTACGGGTTCCACGGCCTCTCCTACGAATACGTCCTGCAGCAACTGGAGCGCGAGGCGGGCGAGGAGGCCGCCGGCGGGCGGGTGATCATCGCGCACCTGGGCAACGGCGCCAGCATGGCAGCCGTTCGCGGAGGAAAGCCGGTCGACACGACCATGGGGCTGACCCCCGCTGGCGGGCTCATGATGGGCACGCGCTCCGGCGATCTCGATCCCGGGGTGATGCTCTACCTGGCGGAGCAGGCGGGTTTGTCGCCCGCCGGCGCCAGGCAGTTGGTCAATGAGCGCTCCGGGCTTTTGGGTGTCTCCGGAAGCAGTTCGGACATGCAGGAACTGCTGTCGCGAGAGGCGGCCGACCCGGCGGCGGCCCTGGCGGTCGAATTGTTCTGCTATCAGGCCAGGAAGTTCGTGGGTGCGCTGGCCGCGGTCCTGGGCGGTCTCGACACGCTGATCTTCACGGCCGGCATCGGCGAAAATGCCGCGCCGGTCAGGACCCGGATCTGTGCGGGCCTCGAGTTCCTGGGGATTCGAATCGACCCGGGCCGCAACGAACGCCACGATGCCGTCATCTCGGACGGATCCGGCCGCGCGACGGTTCGCGTGATGAAGACCGATGAAGAGCTGATGATCGCCAGGCACACAAAACGCGCAATCGCGTCCGCCGTCACAATTCGGGAATAAAGCGGAGCCCGAAATTTCTGAGTTGCCGCCGCGGGTTACGAATCATCCGGTAGAGAGTACCTGCTTGCATGGCCGACCTGGCTTCGTTTCTGGGCGCCGCCCTCCTGGCGGGCGCCTTTCCCCTGGCGGAGTGGCGCCGGCGGACCCCGACATCCAAACACCGGTGGGCTGCCCTGTCGGCGGGCGTCGCGGTGGCCTATATGTTCGTGAACGTGCTTCCGGAACTTGCGGAGCACCAGCCCACCGTAACCGCATCCGCGGTCGGCACGCTGCTGAATGCCGAGAAGCGCATCTATGTCTGGGCGCTGGCCGGGTTTGTGACGTTTGCGGGGCTCGGCAAATGGCGCTCCGAGAGGCCCGCCGGCCAGGCTCGCGCGGAGCGTCCCGGTTCGCTTTTTTGGCTGCGGATGTCGGGCTTTGCGGTGTACGCGCTGCTGATCGGCTATCTGCTGGTTCACCGCGAAGACACTACCCTGGCTTCTCTCTGGCTGTACGCGGCCGCTATGGGGCTGCATCTCTTCATGCTGGATCTCGAGCTGGTCGAGCAGTTTCCCAGCCTCTACGAACCGCGGGGCAGAGCCATTCTGACGGCCGCCGTTTTTCTGGGCTGGGCGCTGGGCAGCATGAATGCCCTCCCCGAGGCATTCACCTCCCGACTGTTCGCTTTCATCCTCGGCGGCGTAACGATCAACAGCGCACATGAGGAACCCGGGGTGGGTGGGCCCGCGCAATTCGCGTGGTTTCTCGGCGGCGCCGCCGCCTACGCCGCAATTCTGCTGCTGGTCTGATGCGCGCCGTCAGAGCGGGCTTCGCCGCATGGATGCGGCGTAGGGAGCGCTCAAGGCCGCGGCCACCAGAAGGTAAAGGAGCACGGCCGCGGGAACCAGTTTCTGTTCCGGGAAGTTAGCCTCGGCAATGGCGATGGCGATTCCCGGGTGCCGGAAGGCCGTAGCGAGCGCAAGTACGATGCGATGCCTCCTCGTCGGACCGCCCATCGCGTGTCCGGCAACCAGTCCCGTGAGCGTGAAGCAGGCCAGAGCCGCCAGGGTCCCATTCCCGATCAAAGAAATGATCGCCGTCCCCGCACGGAAAAACACCGGCAGAACTCCCGCGGCCAGCAACACCAGTCCGCTCGTGATTACCGCCCTGGTGGCACGCTCTGCCGGGCGCGGAGCGAGAGATCGGACCAGGATTCCGGCTCCGAGAGGTGCGGCGATCGTCAGTGCGACAATTTTCGCGATGGCGGTAACCGGTCCGTGCAGGGGAATCCGGAATGCGTGCCCGATGCATTCGAGAGCCAAGGGCACGAATACGATCGCGACTAACGCAGCTACGATCAGGAGCCCTAGCGTGTACGATCGTTCTCCTCCGGCCCTCGCCGTTCGGCGCGGCAATAGCGGAGGCACTGGTGAGACAGCCAGCGCGACCAGCGCGATCCTGACCGGCGGGCGCAATCCGAAACCGGCGGCGAGCAGCGCGGCTACGAGCGGCATCAGGACGTCCATCGGAAATAACGAGCGGGCTAGCAACGCCGGCCTGCGGACTACGCAAGCGAGGTCCGAAACGGTGGCTTCGAGCCCCAGGCCGAAAACGTTCAGCACGATGCTCGCCGTCAGGGTCAGCCGGACCAACGCATCGAAGCTCACGCAAGGGTAGATTCGGAGGCGCGGCGGCGGGGCGCATTTTAAGATCGCGCGCTCTCTGTCTGGCGTCCAGCCGCGCCAGGTGCGAAAATCTTTGTGGCTGAGGTGCGCTCCGACATGATACGTAGGAATTTTCTGAAGAGTCTATCCGCGGGATTCGGCCTGACCATGGCGGGAAGCGCGCTGCACGGCGCCCCGGCCGGGCGCAAGCCGAACATCGTTCTCATCTACGCCGATGACGTGGGCTACGGCGACCTGAGTTGTTATGGCGCCACCAGGGTGAGCACTCCGAACCTCGACAGGCTGGCGGGCGGCGGGTTGCACTTCACCAATGTCCACGCCTCCTCGGCTACCTGCACGCCCTCGCGGTATTCTCTTCTGACCGGCCAATACGCCTGGCGCAAGGAGGGCACGGGCGTTCTGCCGGGAGATGCGGCCATGATCATCCCTCCGGGCACAAGCACGATTCCTTCCCTTCTCAAGGGCCAGGGATACTCGAATGCGGCGGTCGGCAAGTGGCATCTGGGTTTGGGGGCGGGCAACATCGACTGGAACGGCGAGATCAAGCCCGGACCCCTCGAAATCGGTTTCGACTACTGCTTTGTGATCCCCGCCACGGGCGATCGCGTGCCGTGCGTGTTCGTGGAAAATCACCGCGTCGCCAACCTGGACCCGCGGGACCCGATCAGCGTCAGCTATTCTCATCCGTTCCCCGGCGAGTTGACCGGCAGAGACCATCCGGAACTGTTGAAGATGAAGCCCAGCCACGGGCATGACCAGGCGATTGTCAACGGCGTGAGCCGGATCGGCTACATGACCGGCGGGAAATCGGCGCTCTGGAAAGACGAAGAAATCTCCACCACCCTGACCGCCAAGGCCACGGCGTTCATCGACCGCAACCGGGCGAACCCTTTCTTCCTGTACTTCGCCACGCACGACATCCACGTGCCCCGAATGCCAAACCCGCGCTTCGTCGGCAAGACCCCGATGGGGCCGCGCGGAGACGCCATCGCGGAGCTGGATTGGTCGGTCGGCCAGGTGCTCTCCACTCTCGACCGGAATGGGCTCACCGAAGACACCGCTGGTGATTTTCTCGAGTGACAACGGCCCGGTGGTCGATGACGGCTACCGCGACCAGGCAGTGGAAAAATTAGGCGGACACCGGCCGGCGGGGCCTCTCCGCGGCGGCAAGTACAGCAACTTCGACGGCGGCACCCGGGTGCCGATGATCGCGCGGTGGCCGGGACACATCCGGCCCGATTCGCGCTCCGGCGCGCTCATCAGCCAGGTGGACCTGCTGGCGAGTTTCGCCGCGCTCACCGGCAGGCGGGTGCCGGCCGGAAGCGCGCCCGACAGCCTCAACGTCCTGCCAGCGCTGGTCGGGGAATCGAAAGCCGCCCGAAAGAGCCTGGTGGAACACGCTGGTGCTTTGGCCCTCGTGGAAGGCGACTGGAAGCTCATCGCTCCCGGCAAGGGCCCAAAGTGGAACGAGAACACGCACACGGAGTTGGGCAATGCGCCGGAACCGCAGCTATTCGATCTCGCCTCCGATTTGGGCGAGCAGCACGACGTAGCAGCGGAGCACCCGGACCGGGTGAAGGAGATGATGGCGGCTCTCGCAAGGATCCGGGCAGGCACGGTCCCGCCCCGCTGACCCCGTCACTTTCTTTGAATGCGAACCAGCCCTTCCCGGTAACTCACGGTTACGACGGATCGGGCGAGGGCCGGATAGCCGATCACGCCGGAGACGTCGAGGCCGTTGCGCCGCGTCATTTCCGAAAGGTCCACGGACACCACCGGGCGCATTTCCATCACGCGTCCTCCCAGGCGGAATGAGACTCCCTCGGAATAAACCCGCCCTTGGGCCGCTCGCGCCCCGCCCCACAGGCTCACCTCCGGCGCCAGCGCGCTCGAATTCTTCAGCGCCCGCGCGGCGGCATCCGAAATAGCGTTGAAGGCCGACCCGGTATCGAGCAGAAGATATCCCGCGTGCCTCCCGTTCAGGTTTGCCGGCAGAAAGAGCATGTTGTGGTTCTTGCGAACCGGCACAAAGCCAGGTTCCTCCGCGAATCCGTCTTCGGGGTAGGGCCGAAGTTCCACCACCTTGCGCGGCACGTCCAGATTGACCATGAATCCGGAAAAGAGCGCCAGCGGGAAAACGCCGTCGATTCCGTCCAACACCTTCTCGTCGGTCACAACCACCTGGCAACTGTGTAGCGTAATCCCCTCCACATCTACCGTGGCAGCAACCGCCTGATGCGCGTTCCGCGGCGTCGCGCCCGCTCCCACCAGGTCCATCTCCGTGGCCGCCGTCAGCCCCGATTTTCGCGCCGCCTTCCTGTCGATCACCAGGAACTGAGATCCGCTGTCGAGTAACAGGCGCAGCGGCGGACCGTCGTTGATGCGTGCTTTGACCAGGAGCCCGAGCGTGCCTGCAGGTGGGATTACCAAGGGTCTTAATGGAATGATGGTCGAATGGGGAGTGCCGGCGCTCACCGTCAGGGGTTCCTCGAGCGGCCCGCTCGAATTGGCAGCCGCCAGGCACGCTGCTGCCAGGCCGAAAATGACACCGCCTTCCAGTAGCCGCATCATCCGAACCCGTCCGCGCCACGCTCGCGCGGCGCACAGGTAACAGTACTGTTAACAAAGTATTACAGATCGGTTTCAGGGACAAGCGGAAACTGCAAGGTAGCGGAATCCGGCGAACCGGAAAGCGAACCATGACCCGGCATTCGCGCCGCCGATCTAGGCGAATTCGATGCCGGCCTTGGCCGCGACGTTTTGGATATACGCCCGCCCTTCGTCGTACTCCCCGGCATTCTTCAGGTGCTCAAGCATGAGCGGCGCGTCTACCGGCAGCTTCGAAATCTGCGTGAGGTAGGCCGCGTAATCGAGCACACCCCGTCCCGGAATCACCTCGGCAAAATGGACGTTATATTCCGGCACCCAGGCCAGGTCTTTGGCGTGGCACGATGTGATCCACCGGCCGAGTTTCGTGAAGCACTCTTCGATTACCGCCTGGTTGTTGTAAAACCGCTCGGGGCTGTTAATCACGTTGCAGACATCCAGGTGTACCGCGAACGCCGGCCGGTCGACGGCTTTGATCAGGCGCAGGTATGAGTCCGGCCCGTCGGGAATCGACCACGGCATCATCTCTATGGCGAAGCGGGTGCGTGTCGGCTTGACCGCGCCGATCACGCGGCGGCAGTTTTCCACGGTCGCATCGAAGAATTCCCGCGACAGGTTCTTCGGATGCATGCCATACCAGTATTTCGGATTGTAAGATCCCGCGATATCTACACAGCACCGCGCGCCCACCGCATCCGCCAGCGCCAGGCGTTCGCCGACATACTCGACGTTGGCTTTTCTCGCCGCGGCATCCGGGTCGAGCATGTTCTTCCAGGCTCCCACCTCGGCGATCACGACATTCTCTTTGGCGAACGCATCCCGAATTGCCTGGACGCGCCCGGTGTCCCCGGTCTTGGCCTCCGGGCAATAGGCGGCGCTATAGCCCAGGCGGCGGTGCTCGCGCGCCAGTTGCGCGGGGTCCTCGGATTTGAGAAAGATGGGGCCTCCCAGACGGACTGCCCGGCCAGCGGCCCACGAGCGGGCCAGCGGCGCGGCGCCGAGAAGGGTCAGGGCACTGCGGCGAGTCAGGGTCATGCCGAGATTGTAACGGAAGACGTATCCTCAAGGAATCGGGCGTTGCCTATGAATACGAAATTCTACTTTGCCCTGGCCGTTCTCTCTACTGGTCCGTGGCTGCGCGCTGCCGCGCCGGAACCGGTGAAGAACCGTGCGCCGCTGGCCGCCAATGCCTTCTATCCCCTTCCTCTGACCTCCGTCCGGCCCACCGGTTGGCTGCGCGACCAGTTGCGTCTCCAGGCGCAGGGGCTCACCGGGCATCTGGATGAATTCTGGCCGGACGTCGGCCCCAATTCCGCATGGCTCGGCGGCAGCGGCGAGGGATGGGAGCGCGGTCCGTACTACCTCGACGGACTCCTGCCGCTGGCCTATCTGCTGGACGATCCGAAACTCATCGCGAAGGCGCGCCCCTGGGTGGAGTGGACGCTCACTCACCAGGCAGCCGACGGAGCCATCGGTCCCGCCAAGAATCACGACTGGTGGCCCATAATGATCATGCTCAAGGTGCTGACCCAGTACCAGGAAGCCACCGGCGACCCGCGCGTGATTCCGCTGATGGAGAAGTATTACGCCTACCAGGCGCGGTCGCTGGCCGGGAACCCGCTGAAGAGCTGGGCGATCTACCGCTGGCAGGACGAACTGGCCAGCATCCTGTGGCTCTACAACCGCAACGGCGACGCCCGCTTGCTCAATTTCGCCCGGCAGCTTAAGGGCGAGGGGTTCGACTGGCGCAAGCTGTTTGAGGACTTTCCGTATCCGGGCAAAGTTGCCCGCGACCGCGCCAGCCTCAGCTCCCACGGGGTGAATAACGCCATGGGGTTGAAAACCGAGGCGCTCTGGCAGTTGATTTCGAAAGACCCGGCCGACCGCGCCGCGACCGCCCGCATGTTCCATGTGCTCGACGAATACCAGGGCCTCCCGAACGGAATGTTCAGCGCGGACGAACACTTCGCCGGGCGCAATCCTTCCCAGGGAACCGAGCTCTGCGCGGTGGTGGAAACCATGTTCTCGCTGGAACTCGACTCGGCGGTTCTCGGCGATGCGTGGCTGGGCGACCGGCTCGAAAAGATCGCTTACAATCCGCTGCCCGGCGGACAAACCGCCGACCTTTGGAGCCATCAGTACGATCAACAGCCCAACCAGGTGCTGTGTTCCCTGGGCCGCCGCGACTGGTCTACCAACGGACCCGAATCGAACGTCTTCGGGCTCGAGCCGAACTATGGATGCTGCACCGCCAACCTGCACCAGGGCTGGCCCAAGTTCGCCGCTTCCCTGTGGATGGCCTCGGCCGACGACGGCCTGGCGGCGGTGGCCTATGCCCCCAGCCAGGTCCGCACCACCGTAAAGGGCGTGGAGGTGGCGGTGGACGAAACCACCGGCTACCCGTTCCGCGACCGCATCACACTGACGGTCTCCCCCGCGTCCGATATCCGATTCCCCCTGCACCTGCGGATTCCGGGATGGGCCGCCGGCGCCACGATCCTGGTCAACGGCCAGGCGGCCGCGGGGATTCAACCGGGAACGTATGATCGCATCGACAGGGAGTGGCGCAAAGGCGACCGCGTGGAGATCACGTTTCCCATGCGGGTGCGCACGGTTCCCGGATTCAACGGATCCGTTTCGGTCGAGCGCGGTCCGCTGGTCTATTCGCTGCGCATCGAGGAAAGCTGGAGTAAGCTCCGGCAGACCGGGCCGGTGACGGATTGGGAAGTCTATCCGGCATCGCCCTGGAACTACGGCCTGCGCCTGGATTCCGCGAACCCGGCGGCGTCCTTCGAGGTTGCCGAAGCGCCAATCACGGTCCAACCCTTTAGCAGTTCCCATCCTCCGGTGGTTCTGAAGGTCAAGGCGCTTCGCCTGCCGGGTTGGGTGATCGTGGACGATAGCGCGGCCGCTCCGCCGCGGAGCCCGGTGGTGCTGCCCGCCAAAGAAGAGATGGTGAACCCCCCGAAGGAGCGAACCGTCACGCTGATTCCTTATGGAGCGGCGCGGCTGAGGATCACTTCTTTCCCGGTGCTTCAGTAGGACCGGCCGCCTCAGTCTTTGCGCCGCATCTCTTCCGGGGCGCGCTGCCGGTCGAAGGCCAGCACATGTACGGTCCAGGCCAGGGGCAGCGTTTCGGGTACGAAGCACTCCTGGTCGTCGCAGGCCTGGTACCGGAATTTGGCCTCGATTCTCAGATGGCGCCCGGCATCGAGCAGCGGCTCGATGGTTGCCGCATTTGCGAGCGTCACGGTGACCAGCATGCGGAACGGGGCATCGTACACCGGCATGGCTTCGTGGATCGCCGGAAGGGTCAAGGTCTTCGAGGCTGGATACACCACCGGATCGGCGGTGAATCCGTTCGATGGATCGAGGGTGAACGCGATCGGGATGTATCCCTGCGTGCCCGGCGCGTAGACGTGAATGCGTGGTCCCGGCTTGGCCTCCGCCGAAAGCGTGATGCGCTGTCCGGGCCGCACCTCCAGGTCGCTCAACCCGGTGGTCACCACCAGGTGCTTCCCGGCGGAGGTCTCGTGCTGCTTTGGCGCGAGCCCGAACTGGCGCAACAGAATAGAAGCGGCGGTATCGCGCACGCGGTAATCGTCCTCGAAATACTTCGAGACCACCCTGCTGCGCGAGTTCAGAATATACGTGCCGGGGTAGGGAATACCGTAGAATGGCGTATCTTTATCGACTGTCTCGTTGAGAATGCCGTAACTCCGGATCACCGCCGAGCGGGGGTCGGAGAGCAGCGGGAAGGTAATCCCGGCGCGCGCGGAAAACTGCTTCAACACCGCCACGCTGTCGTAGCTCACCGCCGCTACCCCCAATCCCGCGGACCGGATCTGCGGCAGCGCCTGTTCCAACTCGACCAGTTGGCCTTTACAGAACGGTCACCAGTCGGCGGAGCGGTAGAAGACCAGCATCAGCCCCTTGGGGCCCATGAGCGAGTGCAGTGTGCGTGCGGCGCCGGTTTGATCCTGCAGGCGGAAATCCGGAGCGGTTTCACCCGTCTTCGGGCCGGTGGGTACGGTCGCGGCGAGCGCGACGGCGCATAGGGCAATCAACCATGTGCGGCGATGCACTGTCTCATTGTATCCGCTGCGGCCTCTGTAGTACACTGGATGTTTACTCCAGTGGTTCCAACACACTCCGTGTGTTCTGGCTCCCAGACAAGAGGAATTGTGATGCACGCGATTATTGAAACCGGCGGAAAGCAGTACCGGGTAGCCCCCGGCGATGTCCTCCGCGTCGAAAAACTGGCCGGTGACGTCGGCTCCGAAATCGAACTGCCCGCCAAGGCAGCTTTCAAGGATGGCGGCGAACTGGTTGCCGGCGGCACCGTGAAGGCGACCATCGTAGGCAATGGCCGGGGCGATAAAGTGCTGGTCTTCAAGTTCAAGCGCAAGAAGCAGTACAAGAAAACCATTGGGCACCGCCAGTCCTTCACCGAAGTGAAGGTCGGCGACATTCTGGTTTAGGTGGCGTATGGCTCATAAAAAAGGATTAGGCAGTTCTAAAAACGGGCGCGATTCGAATGCGCAGCGCCTCGGCGTAAAGGTTTTCGGCGGCCAGTTGGTGCCGGGTGGATCCATCATCGTGCGGCAGCGCGGCACTAAGATCAAGCCGGGCTTCAACGTCGGCTGGGGCAAGGACGATACCCTCTTCGCCAAGGTGACCGGCGTCGTCGTATTCAGAGACCGTGGCCGCATGGGCAAGTTCGTCAGCATCACGGCTTCCGAGTAGTTTCCAACCACCGATCGATTTTTCCGAGGCCGCCGGTATGATGAAGTGCCGGCGGCTTTTCTATGTTATTTCTCGACCAGGCAAGAATTCTCGTGAAGGCCGGCGACGGCGGCAACGGCTGCCTCGCGTTTCGCAGGGAGAAGTACGTTCCGCGGGGCGGCCCGAGCGGCGGCGATGGCGGGCGCGGCGGCGACGTCGTCCTGGCAGCTACCGAGCACCAGAACACCCTGCTCCAGTTCAGCTATAACCCGGAGCACAAGGCCGAACGCGGACGCCACGGCGAAGGCAGCAACAAGACCGGCGCGGACGGCCGGTCGATCGAAGTGGCGGTGCCGGTCGGCACCTTGGTGTACGACGAAGCCACCGGAGAGAAACTGGTGGATTTCACCGAGCCGGGGCAGCGTTTCGTAGTGGCGCGCGGCGGCCGCGGCGGCCGCGGCAACGCGCGCTTTGCGACTTCCACGCACCAGGTGCCGACCGAGCACGAACCCGGCCGTCCGGGAGAAGAGAAACGCCTCCGCCTGGAGTTGAAGCTGCTGGCAGATGTCGGCCTAGTGGGATACCCGAATGCCGGCAAATCCACCCTGATCTCGCGCATTTCCGCGGCACGCCCCAAGATCGCTGATTATCCGTTCACGACGCTCGAGCCGAATTTAGGCGTCGTGCAAATGGAAAATTATCGCAGCTTCGTGGTGGCCGACATTCCCGGTCTGATCGAGGGAGCGCACCTCGGCGCCGGCCTGGGGACGCAGTTCCTCCGGCACATCGAACGAACTCGCCTGCTGGCGCACCTGGTGGACGTATCGGAAGCCAGCGGCCGCGATCCGGTCCGCGACTTCGAAATCATCCTGGAAGAGTTGGCGGGCTTCAGCGAAGAACTGGCGCAAAAGCCCATGATCGTGGTGGCCACCAAAATGGATGCCGCACAGGACCCGGAGCGCGTCGCATCGGTGCGCGCCCTCGCCGCCACGCGCGGCCTTCCCTTTTTCGAAATCTCGAGCGCGACCGGCCAGGGCGTGGAGAATCTCAAGTACGCCATGGCCGAGCGCGTTCTCGCCCCCGCTTTACCGGGTGGCGGCGAGCCTGCCTGACTTTTCGGCGACCGCCTGCCGCACGCCCGCGCCGTAGGCCGGGTCGCACCGGTCGAAAAGCTTGCACTGGCGTTCGACGATCTCTTCCGGCACACCCTGCATGGCATCCGCGATGTTGCTGAACAGGCGCCGCTGCTGGCCTTCATCGAACAGGCGGAACAACGCGCCCGGCTGGCTGAAATCGTCGTTGCCTTCGCGATGGTCGTAGCGCGCGGCGTCGCCCGAAATGCGCAGCGGCGGTTCGGCCACGGAGGGATCCTGTTTCGGGCCGTGGAAACTGTTCGGCTCGTAGTAAGCATCCGGATTGCCGCTGTCGTTGCGGAAGAAACGCATCACGCCATCCTTGTTGTAGTTGTGGACCGGGCAGCGCGGGGCATTCACCGGAAGCGCCTCGTAGTGGGTGCCGAGCCGGTAACGGTGGGCGTCGGCATAAGAAAAGACCCGTGCCTGGAGCATCTTGTCGGGACTGAAGCCGATGCCGGGCACGGTGTTGGACGGGCTGAAGGCGGCCATTTCCACGTCCGTGAAGTAGTTCTCCGGGTTGCGATTCAGCTCCACCACTCCCACTTCGATCGGCGGGTACATCGAATGCGGCCAGACCTTGGTCAGGTCGAAGGGGTTGAACGGCATCTTCTCGGCATCCGTCTCCGGCATGATCTGGACCTGCATCGTCCAGCGCGGGAATTCGCCCTTCTCGATCGAGCCGTAGAGATCTTCCTGGTAGCTTTCGCGGCTGCGCCCCACCACCGTGGCGGCTTCCTGGTTGGTCAGGAACTTGTGCCCCTGCTGGGTCTTAAAGTGATACTTTACCCAGAACCTCTCACCTTTCTCATTCCAAAAGCTGTATGTGTGGCTGCCGTAGCCGTTCATGAAGCGCGGGCTGGGGGGCAGGCCGCGATCCGACATCAGGATCGTGACCTGGTGCAGGCTCTCCGGGCTGAGTGACCAGAAATCCCACATGGCGGTGTTGCTGCGAAGGTTCGTCCGGGGATGGCGCTTTTGCGTGTGGATGAAATCCGGAAACTTCAGCGGGTCGCGCACGAAGAAGACCGGGGTGTTGTTCCCGACCAGGTCCCAGTTGCCTTCCTCGGTGTAGAATTTCATGGCGAAGCCGCGAACGTCGCGCTCGGCATCGGCCGCGCCCTGTTCACCAGCCACGGTGGAGAAGCGAATCAGCAAATCGGTCTTCTTGCCGGCTTGGCTGAAGACCTTGGCGCGCGTGTAGCGCGAAAGATCGTGGGTGACGGTCAGGGTGCCGAATGCGCCCCAGCCTTTGGCGTGGACGACGCGCTCCGGAATGCGCTCGCGATTCTGGTGCGCGAGCTTTTCCAGAAGCTCGTGATCCTGCATCAACACCGGCCCGCGCGGGCCAGCGGTCAAGCTGTTCTGGTTGTCGGCGACAGGCGCGCCATTCGTAGTGGTCAAACGTTCATCCATAGATCCAGCCTACGAAGGCATTATGTATTTGTAAAAGCGATTGTTTTGACTATGACGATTGGTATGGCCTATGATGGCGGAGATGGTCGATTTCCAGGAGTTGCGCTACGTGGTGGCGCTCGACGAGTTTCGCCACTTTGGCCGTGCCGCCGAGGCGTGCCACGTCAGCCAGCCGACTTTAAGCGGACAACTGCGGAAACTCGAGGAGCAACTCGGTGTCCGCCTCTTCGAGCGCAGCAATAAACGGGTGGCGCCGACCGCGGCGGGGGAGAAGATCCTGGTGCACGCCCGCCGGGCACTCGAAGAGGCGCGGCTGGTCGAAGAAGTGGCGCGGGCTTCGCGAGACCCGCTGGCGGCCCCTCTGAAACTCGGGGTCATCCCGACTTTGGCACCGTACCTGATGCCGCTCATCCTGCGCCCGCTGCGCGAGGTGTGTCCCCGGATGGCCATCGAACTCTGGGAAGACATGACGCATCACCTCCTGGAGATGCTGCGCGATCAGCGGCTGGACGCGGCCCTGATCGCCACCGAAATCGAAGAGAGAGACCTCACGGCCATCCCGCTGTTTGTCGAGCCGTTTCTCGCGGTCCTGCCGCGCACGCACCGGTTGGCGCAGGCTGCCAATGTCGGTGAGGCCGATCTTGCCGGCGACCTGCTCGTGCTGGCGGACGGCCACTGCCTGGCCATGCAGTCGCTGAGCGCCTGCGGGCGGCAAAAGCGGGACCGGGCTTCCTTTCAGGCGGCCAGCCTGGACACGCTGGTGAACCTGGTGGCGGCCGGGTATGGCACCACCCTGATTCCCGAACTGGCGGCGCCCGTGCTGGGCCGGGGCGAAGTGGTGTTGCGGCCACTCGCCGGCGGGGCGTCGCGCACCATCCGGCTCGCGAGCCGCCCCAGCTTTCCGCGGCCGCAGGCATTAAAAGCCGTGGAACGCATCATCCGGAGAGTGATGTCGAATCAAAATGCCGAATCCACCCGATAAAAGATTTCGGCTTCCCTTTCCGCCTGGCTTGCGCCAGGATGAAAAACTGGGGATGTGCATCAATGCAGTTCTCCGCGTACGACACTCAGGGTTTTTATGATGAGATGTTTGAGGATGACGGACGGCCGCGTCCGCACGCCAGGCTGCTACTGGAGACGGTAGAGGCGCTATCGGAGGGTCAGTTGCTGCGGTACAAGCACGCCGCCGAGCGATTGCTGCTGCAGATGGGAATCACGTTCAACGTGTACGGCGATTCCGCGGGCAAGGAACGCATCTTCCCCTTTGACCTGATTCCGCGGATCGTGCCGGCCGAGGAGTGGGACCTCATCGACCGCGGCCTGCGGCAGCGCGTCCACGCGCTGAACGCGTTCATCGACGATATTTATCACGGCCAGAAGATTCTGAAGGACGGCATCATCCCGAGCGAGGTCGTGCTCTCGGCCGCTTCCTACAGGAAACAGTGCCATGGCCTTCACCCGCCGCGCGGCGTCTGGTGCCACATCACCGGTACGGACCTGGTGCGGGACCGCGATGCCCGCTATTACGTGCTGGAGGACAACCTGCGCGTGCCTTCGGGCGTTTCCTACGTGCTCGAGAACCGGGAGGTGTTGAAACGCATCTTTCCGGGGGTGTTCGAAGGGCTGCCGGTGCGTCCGGTCAACGAGTATCCGAGCCGGCTCCTGGATATGCTGGAGTCGATCGCGCCGTCGGGCGAGAGCTTGCCGCGCGTGGTGCTGCTGACTCCGGGCATCCACAACTCGGCCTATTTCGAACACAGCTTTCTGGCGCAGCAGATGGGGGTGCAACTGGTGGAAGGCCGCGACCTGCTGGTGGATGGCGCTGGCGTCTTCATGCGCACCACCAAGGGGTTGGAGCGCGTGGACGTGATCTACCGGAGGATCGACGACGACTTTCTGGACCCCGAGGCGTTTCGCGCGGATTCCCTGCTGGGCGTGGCCGGCCTGATGCGCGCGTACCGCGACGGGCAGGTGGCGCTAGCCAACGCCCCCGGCAATGGCGTGGCCGACGACAAAGTGATCTACGCGTACGTGCCGGATATGATCCGCTACTACGAGGACGCCGATCCGATCCTCTCGAATGTGCCGACTTACCTGTGCTGGCGCGACGGCGACCGCAGCTACGTGCTCGACCACCTGGAACAACTGGTTGTCAAAGCGGCCAACGAGTCGGGCGGATACGGCATGCTGGTGGGGCCGCATTCGACGAAGCGGCAGCAGGCGGAATTCGCGGATAAGATCCGCGCGAATCCGCGGAATTACATCGCGCAGCCGACCCTCGCCCTTTCGCGTGTGCCCACCATCGTCGACGACCATTTCGAGGGCCGCCACGTGGACCTGCGCCCGTACGTTCTCTACGGCAAAGACATCTACGTGGTGCCGGGCGGGCTCACGCGGGTGGCGATGACCAAAGGATCGCTGGTAGTGAATTCCTCCCAGGGAGGAGGAAGCAAGGACACCTGGGTGCTTTCCAATGGGGATCTCCAGTGACCATGACGATAGCGCCGGCCCGGCCGCTGCTCAGCCGTGTTGCCGATTCGGTGTACTGGATGGGTAGATACATGGAACGCGCCGAAAACGTGGCGCGGTTCATCGACGTCAACCAGAATTTGATGCTCGACCTGCCGTTCGGGTATGGGGACCAATGGCAGCCGATCGTCGATACCACCGGCGACCGCGCCCGGTTTCTGGAACTCTACGGCACGGCCACGCGGGAGAACGTGGTACGGTTCCTGGCGTTCGACGAGCGGAATCCGAACTCCATCTGGTCGTGCCTGCTGGCGGCGCGGGAGAATGCGCGTTCGGTGCGGGAGACCATCTCCTCGGAAATGTGGGAGCAGATCAACACGCTCTACCTGCTGGTGGCTTCCGAGAGCCGCAAGCCGGTGCCGGAAGTGCTGCCGGAGTTCTGCCGCCACGTGCGGATGGCGTGCCATCTGTTTCAGGGGATCACGCACGTCACCATGAGCCATAACGAAGCGTGGCACTTCATCCGACTGGGGACCAGCCTGGAGCGGGCCGATAAAGCCACCCGCATCCTGGATGTAAAGTACTTTATCTTGCTGCCCTCGGTGCGCGACGTGGGCACGCCTTACGACGACATCCAGTGGTCCGCGGTTCTGAAATCGGTAAGCGGGTTCGAGATGTACCGCAAGCGCTACGGACGGATCGCTCCGGACCGGATCGTGGAATTCATGGTTCTCGACAGCGAGTTCCCGCGGGCGGTGCGCTACTGCATCGGGGTGGCCGATACCTCGCTGCACGCCATCACCGGAACCCCGGCCGGGGCTTTTTCGTGTGGCAGCGAGCAGCGGCTGGGCTTGTTGCGGTCGGAGCTGAACTTTGCCCAGGTGGAACCGATTCTGCAGGCCGGGCTGCATGAATTTTTTGACGCGCTGCAGGTGAAAATGAATAGAATTGATGAGTGTGTATCCGGCGATTTTTTCGCCCAGCGCCCCTACGCCCGGGGCGCCGCCGGCTAACGGAATAAATCCATGACGTTTTGCCTCGGAATTACCGTGGAACAGGGTCTCGTCGCCATCGCCGATACGCGGGTGGTTGCCGGCAACGAGTGCCTGGTGGCGAGAAAGACGGCCAGCTATCAGGGCCCCGGGTTTTCGTTTTTCGTGATGACCTCGGGGCTGCGGTCGTTGCGAGACAAGATCCTACTGTGTTTCGAGGAGGCATTTGCGAAGGAGACGCAGGCGCGCGAGCGGCTCTACAAGGTGGTGAACCTTTACTCGCGGCAGGTGCGCCGGGTGGCGGATGAAGACCGCGAAGCGCTGCACCACGCCGAATTGAGTTTCAACGCCTACTCTTTGATCGGCGGCCAGATGGCGGGCGATTCCGCGCATCGCCTCTTTCTTGTGTATCCGGAGGGCAATTGGGTGGAAATCGGCCCGGATACGCCGTACCAGATTATCGGCGCATCGGGCTTCGGGAAGCCGATTCTGGAGCGCTCCCTCACGCGCCAGGACTCGATGCAGTACGCGTTCAAAGTCGGGCTGCTGGCATTCGATGCCACGAGGCTGTGCGCCGCGGACGTGGATTTTCCGATGGACGTGATCCTGTATTCGACCGGCAGCTTCTCCATGGTGGAGCAGCGCTATGAGAAGGAAGACCTGCGCGACATATCCAACTGGTGGCAGGACCGAATGCGGCGCAGCGTACAGGACCTGCCCTCGGAATGGATCGACGCGGCCTTCTCGCGGCTGACGGGCGACGAACTGGTGCTCTGACTGCGCGCCGGATATGCGAATTTCCGTTACGCACTCCACCGGGTACCTTTATGACGCCCCGGTTGTCCAGGAGCCCCACACGTTCCGCCTGCGCCCCCGAACCGACGCGGCGCAGAGCCTGTTGCGGTTCGCCTTGCAGGTTTCGCCGGCGCCCGCCGGCCAAAGCCAGTGCTTCGACCGCGATGGCAACGTCATCCTCGAGACGTGGTTCGATGCGCCGATGACGGAACTGGCCATCCAGAGTTCGTTCGAAGTGGAAACGCTACGGGAGAATCCGTTCGATTTTCTGTTTAGGGGCGGCGGCCGGTTGCCCCTCGAACCGGATGCCGGGCTGGCGCCCTATCTTGCTGCGCCGGGCGAAGCCGTGGGCGGCTTCGTGCAGCCGATCGCGCGGCGCGCCGGGAATTCGGTATTGCCGTTTCTGGCAGAGCTGAACCGCGAAATATTCGAGGGGTTCGGCCACAACATTCGCGACGATGGCCCGGCTCATTCCCCCGACCGGACCCTGCGCGAACGGATCGGGACGTGCCGCGATCTCGCCGTGCTGTTTTGCGCGGCGTGCCGCGCAATGCAGGTGCCCGCGCGCTTCGTGAGCGGGTATGCGGTCGGGGCCGAATCGGACGGCCGTACGGACATGCACGCCTGGGCGGAGGTCTATCTGCCGGGCGGCGGCTGGCGCGGTTACGACCCGTCGCAGGGCCTGGCCGTATCCACCTCGCACGTGGCCGTGGCAGCCGCGGCGGACCCGGCCATGGCCGCGCCGGTTTCCGGCAACTACCGCGGCATCGCACGGTCCACCATGCAGTTCGCAATCTCGATCGAAGCGCATCCGTAAAGTAGGCTCCCCGGCCTGCCCACGTGGCTACACCGGGATGTCGAGTTCCACTGCCGAAACCGAACCGGCGGGGAATCTCCAGCCTGGCTCTCCCGGCGGAAACGCGGCCTCGCGCGGCTGAAAAATATCGGGCTGGTCCTGATCGACGGCGGTGCGCAGATCCCCGGGTGCGATCTCGAACACGCGCCCGCCGGTAATCTCCGTGCCATCCACCGCCAGGGTCGCTTGGATGGCGGTTCGGTATTCCAGGTTGGCGACATGCAGATAGACCTTGCCCGCCGAGCGGCTGGCTGCGATATCCAGGCCGGGCGGCGCCGAGCGGACGCCGATTCCCTGCGTGCCGTTGTGGGTCTTGAAAAGCCGGGCGATGGATCCGGCCGGCATCAGGTAGCTCTGGCCGCGCGGAACCGGCAGCATGACCGCGGTGTTGGTCCAGCGCGTGCCGTTGAAGTCCGCGGCGGTCGCAATTCTCACCCGGGCGCCGTGCCGCTGGTAGATATTCAGCGAACGCGCGTGGTATGCGGCCGAGAGCCACTCACGGAGAATCGGGTTGGTGTTGGCCGGGCTCAGGCTGAGGTGGCCTTCGGTGATCGCGATGCCCGCGCTAGAGCCGCTATCCGCCACAGCCTGTTCGATTTCGGCGACGCGCCGTTCCACGCGATCGGCCAGCTCGAGCAGTTCCTGCCAGGCCTGTTCCGGGTCCTTCCGATAGCGCAGGCCCTTGAGCACGGTATCGGGCCGCTTTGGGGACTGCCCCATCATGTGGATGGCGACGTAATCGATCGACTCGCCGGCCTGCCGGAGGAGGGCGGGCGCCCAGAGAGCGCCGTCGCGGCCGTGGTCGCCCCAACCGATCAGCCGGATGGAGGGGTCGCGGCCTTTCATCGCCCTCGCGAACTCGATGGTGCGGGCGATGGCCTCCTCTTTCGCGAAGGTCGCGCTGCCGTAGGAAGTCTCGTTGCCGATCTGCCACAGCTTGAGGTTGAGGGGCGCGGCAGCGCCGTTGGCCTTGCGTTCGCGATTGTCTGGATCGTTGGCGTAAGACACCCAGTCGGCGGCCTCGCCCGCGTCTCCGGTGCGATTGCCTTCGCGCGTCGTGCCGAAGCGCTTCTCACCGTCGCTCAGGAAATTCACGCAGTAGAACGGTTCCGCGCCGACACGGCGGCAGAGGTCCACAAATTCGTGCGTGCCCACGCGGTTGGTCTCTTTGCCGCCCCAGGCGTAGTTGCGCATCCAGGGGCGCCGGGCCGCGGGGCCGACGCCTTCCCGCCAGTGGTAGTAGCGGCTGAAGAGTCCGCCGAACCGGATGGCGCCCGGTGAGAGGCCGCGCACGATGCCAACGAAGTCCTCGCGCCAGTCGTCCGCGTCATCGTCCCACGACGCTTCGACGGAGCTGTCGGTAACGCCGAGCGGCTCCATGAACTGCATGTAAAGCCACGGGGAGATTTCGAACAGCGGCCGGGGATCGACCACAATCGAACCGGCCGGAGCGGCGCGCAACGCGGATTGCGCCGCGGCGGCCACACCGGCCTGTTTCAGAAACTCCCGGCGGACCATGCTACTCGCCGACGACTTTCTTCTTGCGGAACCAGTCGATCAGGATATCGCGCATGAGCCCGACATCGTGCGGGAAGACGAGGCCGGTGGTGCGCAGGTTCTCCTGCGTTTCCTGATTCGCGGCGGTGAAATCGCTGACCGCGAGGGTGTACTCGCGGTTGGGATCCACCGTGCGGCCTCCGAGAATGTGGGGCGGCAGTTGGCTGCCCTTGAAGGTCCCGACAACCACACGGTTATCGAATGGCATGATGTCCCAGATGTTCCGCACCAGCAACCGGCCCTCCGGCAGAATATCGCGCACGCCGCCCTGGTTCATCCAGGCGAAATCGGCGCCGGTCTCCTCGCGAAGCGCCTGCTCGATCAGACTCTTGACCTCGTGCTTGGTGAACTGCCTCTTCGAAATCGCGAGCGGCTGGTCGACGCGGGACGAGACCTCCGATTCCCAATGCTTGACCAGGACGGCGACGTCGGGCGCCGGTTCGATCCTGGTGGAGTCGATGGGGATACGTTTCCAGCTCCAGGAAACGGGCGCTTTCTTTTCGGTGTCGACCTTGAGATCGAGGCGTCCCAGTTCTTCGCCGTAGCCTTTCACGCGCACCTGGATGCGGCCGTCGCGGCTCAGTGCTTCCGTCATCCCGCTGTGGACGTGGCCGCTGACAATCACCGGAATCTCCGGCGCGGAATCGAGTAACTGGCGCTCTTCGGCGCCTGTAATATGGCCGAGTAAGACAATCAGGTCGGACTTATCCTTCACTTCTTGGGCATACTTGCGCGCGGTCGCGACAAGCGGAATCGTGTGCCAGTCTTCCATGAGGTTGGGCGTAGTGAGGGATTTGAGGCTGTCGGTCATGGCGCCGATTACCGCGACCCGCAAGCCGTTGACCTGGAGAATGACCCACGGCTTGGACGTGAACAGTTGGTCTTTCGAATCGACCAGGTTGGATGTGACGATGGGGTACCGGGCAACCTGCATGAACGTGCGAACTTGCGGCCAGCCGTAGTCGAATTCGTGGTTGCCGAGCGTGGCGGCGTCGAAGCCCAGCAGGTTGGCGATTTCGTAGACCGGCAGGCCGTGGAAGATCGTCGAGACCGGGGTGCCCTGCACGAGGTCGCCCGCGTTCAACAGAATGCAATCGTGACAGCCTTCGCGTTCGTGGCGGATGGCGGCGGCCAGATAGGCGAACCCTCCGTTGTGATTCTCGAGCGGGCTGATGCGCGCGTGCAGGTCGTTCGTGTGAAGGATCGTGAGCGTCCGGACTTCGGCGGATAACGGCCAGCAGAAGAAGAGCGCGAGTGCCAGCAGGCGGCGCGCGGTCGGTGTCATAAGCGTCGATTGTAACAGTAGGGTAGGCCTCCCGGCCTGCCCGAACGCATGACTTGCACCGGAGGCCTGCCCTGCTAAAGGCCGGAGTGGCGTTTGAAGATCTGGGGCATGTTCTGAGAAAACGCGGAGCGCGCCAGCACCATATCGCAGCCCGCTTCCTGCGCCCGCTGCTTCAGTTCGGCCTGCAAGTGCGAAAGATAACCGATCAGGCTGATGCCCTTTGTGGCCGCGCTTCCCTTGAGCCGGCTGATGAGCTCGAGAGGCTGGGCAGAATCGAAATTCAGGTCGAAGATGATGAGCGAAGGCCTTTCTTTGGCTTTCTCCAGCACATCGTTCGACTCCTTGACAAATTCCAGGGCGAGGCCCGCCCGCTTGGCTGCCTCGGTCAGTTTGACCGAGAAAAACAGGTCGCTGACTACCGCCAGGACTCTCTTCGGTGCCTGTTTCTGCATAGGATGTGCTGTAGGCTAACTTACCTTGTACTGAATGCTAGAAGGAGGGGACCTTTGAATTCTATCATGAAAGCTATGGATGTTCACTCGTGGTCACGCCCCGATCGGGTGCGCGTTCGCCATCTCGATCTGGACCTCGACATTTCGTTCGAACACAGGATGCTCGAAGGCGCCGTGACGGTGCACTTCGACCGGACCGCCGGAGACGAGCTGATACTCGACACCCGGGACCTCTCGATCCTCTCGGTGGAAAACGCGGCATCGTTCGAGCTGGGCGGCGCCGACCCCGTGCTGGGCGCGCCGTTGCGCATCCGCCTGGCGGATGGAGCGGACCGCGTGACCGTCCGCTACTCCACCGCGCCCTGCGCCTCCGGCCTGCAATGGCTCGAGCCTCCGCAGACCGCCGGCAAGCGGCACCCGTTCCTGTTCACGCAATCGCAGGCGATCCATGCGCGCAGTTGGATCCCGCTGCAGGACACGCCCGGCGTGCGCGTCACCTTCGAAGCGCAAATCCGGACGCCGGAGGGGCTGCGTGCCGTGATGGGAGCCGAGATGCTGGGGGACGGCCGCTTCCGCATGGAGCAGCCGGTGCCCTCGTACCTGATTTCGCTGGCTGCCGGAGACCTGGCGTTCCGCCCACTGGGACCGCGCTCGGGCGTCTACGCGGAACCTTTGGTGGTGGACGCCGCGGCGCGCGAGTTCGAAGACACGGAAGCGATGATCCATGCGGTCGAGGAGTTGTACGGCCCGTACCGCTGGGGGCGCTACGACCTGCTGGTGCTGCCTCCCAGCTTTCCCTTCGGCGGCATGGAAAACCCGCGCCTCACGTTCGCCACCCCCACGGTGATCGCCGGCGACAAGAGTCTGGTCGCCCTGGTGGCGCACGAACTGGCGCACTCGTGGTCGGGAAACCTGGTGACCAATGCCACCTGGAGCGATTTCTGGCTGAACGAAGGCTTCACCGTGTACGTGGAGCGGCGCGTGATCGAGAAGATCTACGGCCCGGAACGCGAGGCCATGGAAGCCGTGCTGGGACGCCGCGAACTAACCCGCGAAATGGCCGGACTGCCCGAGAACGACCGCCTGCTGCACATCGACCTCTCGGGGCGCGACCCGGACGCCGGCTGCACGCTGGTTCCCTACGAGAAAGGCGCGCTGATGCTGCGCACCATCGAGCACGCGGTGGGTCGCGAGCGCTTCGATCAATTTCTGCGCCGCTACTTCGATCGCTTCGCGTTCCAGAGCATCACCACCGCCGATTTCCTGGAATACATCCGGCGCGAGCTGCCGAACCCGGTTCCGCTCGACCGGTGGATCTTCGAGCCGGGCATACCGGCCGGCGCCAACGAGCCGCATTCCGACGCGTTCGCACGGATCGAAGCCGGGCCGGCGGCCGACACCGGCAACTGGAGCACCCACCAGTGGCTGCACTTCCTGCGCACCCGCAAGGATCCGGATATGGCGCGGCTGGACCGCGAGTTTCACTTCACCGAATCCGGCAACTCCGAGATTGTCGCTCAATGGCTGCTGATGTCCATCCGCGCGAACTACCGGCCGGCCTTCGGCAAGCTGGATCAGTTTCTGTGCTCGGTGGGCCGAAGAAAATTCCTCAAACCGCTCTATTCCGAACTGATGAAGACGCCCGAAGGCGGCGAATGCGCGCGCGCGATCTACGGCAAGGCGCGCCCGGGGTACCACCCCATCGCGCAAACCACGATTGACGGGATCGTGGGGCGGTGACGTGCTCGAACTGCGCAGCGCCGGGCTGTACTGCCCGCCGGGCGATTTCTACATCGACCCGCGCGAGCCGGTGGAGCGCGCGGTGGTCACCCACGCACACCCGCACCACGCGCGCCCCGGCTCGCGCGCTTACCTGACGAGCCGCGCGGGAGCGCCGCTGGTCCGGGAGTTTTCGGGCGACGCCGTCGTCGAGAGCGTCGAGTACGGCTGGCGGCTCACGCTCGGCAGCACCACCGTCTCCCTGCATCCGGCCGGACACATTCCCGGCTCCGCGCAGGTCCGCATCGAATATCGAGGCGAGGTCTGGGTGGTTGCGGGCGATTACCGGCTGGCGCCGGACCCGACCTGCGAGCCTTTCGAGCCGCAGCGCTGTCACACGTTCGTCACCGGCGCGATTTTCGCACTGCCGATCTTCCGCTGGCCGCCGCGGGAGCGGGTGGCCTCGCAGATCCACTCCTGGTGGCGGGCCAATCGCGAGGCCGGCAAGGTGAGCCTGCTGTTCGCCTACCCGCTCGGACCGGCGCAGCGCGTGCTGGCCGCGCTCGACCCCGTAGCGGGGCCGATCCATGCGCACGAAGAGGTCGAACGCTTCAGCCGCATTTACCGGGACCTGGGCATCGCGCTCCCCGCGAGCGCCGCCGGCGCCATCGAACCGGGAGCCCTGGTGGTTGCGCCGCCCAGCCTGCCGGGCACGGCCTGGGCGCGCAGCTTCGGCCCGGCCTCCGACGCCATGGTCTCCGGGTGGATGCGCATCCGCGGCACCCGGCGCCGCCGCTCGCTCGACCGCGGCTTCGTGCTCTCCGGCCATGCCGACTGGCCGGAACTGCTGCGCGCCATCGACGATACTGGCGCCGAAACCGTGTGGGTGACCGAGGGCTTTCGCGCCCCGCTGGTCCGGTGGCTCGAAGAGCGCGGCCGCCGGGCTGTGGCGCTCGACGTCCGAACCGAAGTACCCGAGGAGTCGTGATGCGGGAATTCGCCGAATTGTACGCCGCGCTCGACGAGACCACCCGGACCAGCGAAAAGGTGGCGGCTCTCAAAAACTACTTCGCAAGCGCGGCGCCCGCGGACGCAATCTGGGCGGTCAGTTTCCTGATCGGCCGCCGTCCCAAGCGGCTGCTCGAATCGCGCAAGCTGGCGCAGTGGGCCATCGAAGAAGCCGGCATTCCCGCCTGGCTCTTCGACGAGTGCATTCACGCCGTCGGCGATTTCGCCGAGACCATCGCGTTGCTGCTGCCGCCCGCCGCGCGCTCCACCGATCTGCCGCTGCACTTCTGGGTTGAAGAGCGCCTGCTGCCGCTCGGCGGGGCGGACGACGACACCCGGCGCGCATGGCTGGTTTCCGCCTGGCGCGAAATGGACGAGGGCCAGCGGTTCGCCTGGAACAAGCTGCTGACCGGCGAGTTTCGCGTGGGCGTCTCGCAGAACCTGGTGGCGCGGGGTCTGGCCGAAGTGAGCGGCGTCTCCCCCGAAGTGATCGCGCACCGGTTGATGGGGGACTGGCAGCCGACGGCCGGGTTCTGGGCTCAGCTCACGGCTCCGGAAACGCTCGGCGCCGATGTCAGCCGCCCCTATCCTTTCTGCCTCGCCTATCCGCTCGAAGGTGCGGTGGAAGACTTGGGCGGCATTGCCGATTGGCAAGTGGAGTGGAAATGGGACGGCATTCGCGCGCAGCTCATTCGGCGGCAGGGCCGCACCTTCCTGTGGTCGCGCGGCGAGGAACTGATCACGGACCGCTTTCCCGAAATCGAAGCCGCCGGAAGCCGGTTGCCCGAGGGCACCGTGATCGATGGTGAAGTCCTGCCGTGGAAAGACGGAGCGCCTCTCGCGTTTGCCCAAATGCAGCGCCGCATCGGGCGCAAGGTTCTGAGTCCCCGGATTCTCTCCGAAGTGCCGGTGGTGCTGACGGCTTTCGATCTGCTGGAACTCGCGGGCGAGGATATCCGGGAACTCCCGCTCGAGGGACGCCGCGAACGGCTGGAGTCGATCGCGCCACCCGGAAGCGCGCTGGTGCTTTCGCCGATCGTACGGGCGGACTCCTGGAAAGACCTGACCCTGCTTCGGGAAGAATCCCGCGAGCGGAAGGTCGAGGGTTTCATGCTCAAGCGGCGCGGGTCGCCGTACCGCGTCGGCCGGCGGCGCGGCGATTGGTGGAAATGGAAGATCAACCCTTACTCCGTGGATGCCGTCCTCATCTATGCCCAACCGGGCCACGGGCGCCGGGCCAGTCTGTTCACGGACTACACCTTCGGTATTTGGGACAATGGCAAGCTCGTGCCTTTCGCCAAAGCGTATTCGGGGCTGAGCGATGAGGAAATCCGCCAGGTGGATGGGTTTGTCCGGCAAAATACGGTGGAGAAGTTCGGGCCGGTGCACGCGGTCAAACCGGACCTGGTCTTCGAATTGGCTTTCGAAGGCATCCAGCGCTCCACGCGCCACCGCTCGGGCATTGCCGTGCGGTTCCCGAGAATGGCGCGGTGGCGGCGCGATAAGAAGCCCGAAGATGCCGACAGCATCGATACCATCCGCGGGCTGCTTCGATAGCGGGTACCGATTCTGCGAACCAATTGCCGATTTTTGCGTCTATGTGAAGAGCCAGCAGGGTGGACCTCCAGGTCTGCCCGGCTGTAATATTCAGTGGAATGGGATGATTAGGGATACTAAATGCCCAAAGTACTGATCGCCGGCGGCGGACTTGCCGGCCTCTCCGCGGCGGCCGCGCTCGGCACCGCAGGGTTCGAGGTCGACGTGTTCGAAGCGCGCCCGTTTCTAGGGGGCCGCGCCACGTCTTATCCACTCGCAAACGGGTCGTCGGAAGAGGCCGAAGTCATCGATAATTGCCAGCACATCCTGCTCCGATGCTGCGTCAACCTGCTCGATTTCTACCAGCGGCTGGGAGTTCGCGACCGCATCAAGTTCTATCGCGAGTTCTATTTCCTGGAGCCGGGCGGGCGGCTCTCGATCCTGCGGCGCGGCCGCCTGCCCGCACCCTTCCACTTCACGGGGTCGTTCCTGCGGATGCACTGTTTAAGCACCGCCGACAAGCTTTCCGTCGCGCGCGCCCTCTACGCCTTGCGCCGCGAGCGGACCCGCCGCAAGGACCTCGATCGCATCAGCATGCTGGACTGGCTGTTGCAGAAACGCCAGACGCCGCACGCCATCGATCGCTTCTGGCGGCAGGTGCTGGTCAGTGCGGTCAATGAAGATCTCGACAAGATGGCCGCCCTTCACGGATTCCAGGTCTTCTGGCTGGGCTTTCTGGCGCGCGCCGATTCCTATGAGATGGGGGTGCCGAATGTCCCGCTCGGCCAACTGTACTCGACCGACGCCTGGAAGCGGATCGGCAATGTGCGGATTCATCTGCGCTGCCCCGTGGAGGCCATCCAGGAGGATGGCTTCCTGGTTGAAGGCCAATTGTGCACGGCCGACCATTACATCTGCGCGCTGCCGTTCGAGCGCTTGGCAGCCCTCGGGCTGCCCGCGCCGGGATTCGAGCATTCGCCGATTACGGGGGTCCACCTCTGGTTCGACCGGGAGGTGACGAACCTGCCGCACGCCACCTTGTTGGACCGGACGATGCAGTGGATGTTCAACAAGGACGCCGGACGCTATCTTCAACTGGTGGTGAGCGCGTCGCGCGACCTGACCCATCTTTCCCGCAACGAAATTATCGATATTGCGATCGGCGACTTGCGGCTTTACTTCCCGCGAGTCAAAGACGCAAAGCTTCTCAAGGCACACGTTATCAAGGAGCAGCGCGCCACTTTTTCGGCGGCCCCCGAGACGGAAATTCTGCGCCCAACCCCCGAATCCGGGTTGCCGAAGGTGTTGCTGGCCGGCGATTGGACGCGTACCGGCTGGCCTGCCACCATGGAAGGCGCGGTTCGCAGCGGCTATCTGGCAGCGGAAGCGGTGGCCCAGGCGGCCGGTAAGCCGGCGCGCTTTCTGATACCGGATATCGCGTAATGTAGAACGCGACCGGGCGTGTCCGTCCGCGCGCCGGCGCCGGGATGGCTCGCTTTCTCACTGAAAAGCAAAGAGTTCCAAAATTTTTAAACGTTTCGATACGACAAATCCGGGATGCCGCCGGTAACGTTGCCTGGGGGTTCTGCGCCTTGAAGGTAGTCATCCCATGGCTGCACAAAGCAATCACCCCCGGTTTGGCCACCTTCTGGTAGCCTGTCTTGCGGTAGGCGTACTGTTCGCCTCGGAACATCATGGCATCGTCAGATCGAATGGCCTGCCGGTTCCGGGTGCGACCGTGACCGCCACGTTGGGCGATAGGAAGGTGGTTACGACCACCGACGCGCAAGGCGCGTACTCGTTTGCCAACCTGGCCGACGGCAACTGGACGATCCAAATAGAGATGCTGGGGTTCGCGACCGAGTCGAAAGTGATTGGAATCGCACCCGACGCGCCCAGCCCCGAGTGGGATCTCAAGTTGCTCCCTCTGGCGGCCCTGCGCCAATCCCTCGCGCCGAAGCCGGCAGCCCCGGCGGCGCCCCAGGTGGCGGCCCAATCTCATCCGGCCGCCGTTCCCGCCCAGACTGCCGCCGCGCAGGTCAGCACGCCCGCAGCACGGAATGGCGGCCGGGGCTCGAATAACGCCCGGCCTTCTCTCCGGCAGGCCATGGAGCAAGGTGGATTCCAGCGGATGGACGTCAACCAGGCGGCGGATCCTTCGCAGATGAACGGTGACGGTACCTTCAGTACGGACATGAATTCCGACCCGAGCAGCAGCGCTTCGGATTCCATGGTGGTGAACGGCAGCGTGAGCCGCGGGCTTGACATGCCGCAGCAGTTCGACTGGTTCGGGATGCGCGGCGGCCCCGGCATGATGGGCGGACCGGGCGGGATGGGCATGGAAGCCGGAGGTCCCGGGGGGCCGAACGGCGATAACCCCGGTGGAATTGCCGTTGCCGCGGCCGGCGGCGGGCGTGGCGGACCCGCGGGCGGCGGACCGGGCGGCGGGCCGGGCGGCGGACGCGGTGGAATGATGGGCGGCGGCGGCTTCGGCCGGCGCGGCGGTTTCGGTGGACGCGGCGGACGCGGCCCCATGAACCGGCCCGGTGTGGCGGCATTCGGTAATGCGCGCCGCAACCGGCGCATGCAGTACAACGGAAATCTCGCCTTTATCCTCGACAATTCGGCATGGGACGCCCAGACTTACTCTGTAACCGGTAACCAGGTGGCCAAGCCGGCCTACGCCAATGCGCGCGCCACCATGATGTTCGGCGGGCCGCTCAAAATTCCGCACCTGCTGAGCGGGCAGCACGGCTTTTTCTCTTTCAATTACCAGTTGACCCGCAGCCGCAACGGCACTACTCAGACCAGCA
The DNA here is from genome assembly GCA_963794265.1 of Bryobacterales bacterium. GTDB lineage: Bacteria > Acidobacteriota > Terriglobia > Bryobacterales > Bryobacteraceae > CAWCDJ01. The sequence continues at coordinate 1,190,920 of CAWCDJ010000001.1, read as the reverse complement.
CTATGCCCTCCGCGCTCGAACGCACGGGCGACTTCTCGCAGTCGTTTGCCCAGGGGCCTGTGACCATCTTCGACCCGTCGACGGGCAACCCCTTCCCCGGCAACATCATTCCCCAGAGCCGTCTGAACCCGGTGTCCCTGGCGCTGTTGAAATACTTCCCGATGCCGAATTTTCCCGGCTACAGCCGCAACTACTCGTCACCCATCACGACCGTCAGCAATGCGGACAACATCAATGTCCGGCTGAACCAGACGCTGGGTTCGAAAGACCGCCTCACTGGCGGCCTGGGCTACCAAGGCAATAACAACACCACTCCGAATCTCTTTGATTTCGTGGATTCGCGCACCGGCCGCGGTATGAACGTTAACGCGGGCTACTCGCATAACTTCACCACCCGCGTCATCAGCAACCTCAATTTCCGCTTTAGCCGGAACCGCAGCCTCTCGTCCCCATACTTTTCCTATATCCAGAACGTCGAGGGCCAACTCGGCATCGCGGGCGCTTCCACGGATCCGCTAAACTGGGGCCCCCCGAACCTCAACTTCACCAATTTCGCGGGCCTTTCCGACGGAGCGGCATCGCTTTCGCGCAACCAGACGGCGAACCTCGGCGAAAGCGTGATCTGGGTGCACGAGAACCACAACTTCACCTTCGGGGCGGACTACCGGCGGCAGCAGATCAATCCGCTTTCCGACACCAACGCCCGCGGAACTTTCGGTTTCACCGGAAACGCCACCAGCCAGATTGTCAATGGCGTGGCCGTGTTGGGCACGGGCTTCGACCTGGCCGACTTCATGCTCGGCCAGCCCTCCACCAGTTCCATCAACTACGGCAACGCCGATAAGTACTTCCGCACCTCCGGCTACGATCTGTTCGCCAACGACGACTGGCACGTCAGCACCAAGTTCTCGGTGAACGTGGGCGCCCGTTGGGACTACCAGACACCCATACGCGAACTCTACAACCGGATCGTGAACCTGGATATCGCCCCGGGCTTCACCGCCATCGCGCCCGTGCTGCCGGGTCAGGTGGGGCCGCTCACCGGCATCCAATACCCGGATTCGCTGGTTCGCCCCGACCACCATGCCATCTCACCCCGGGCCGGCTTTGCGTGGCGGCCTTCGACCAAGCACTCCACCCGCATTAATGGCGGATATGGCATCTACTTCAACAGCGCCGCCTATACCACGCTCGCCTCCAACATGGCCGCACAGCCGCCGTTTGCGCAGAATTACAGCCTGGCCTCGACCGCGGCCAACCCGCTTTCAATCGACACCTTCAACACGGGGGTGAACACTGTCACCAATACCCGCGCCATTGATCCGAACTATCGCATCGGGTATGCACAGATCTGGCAGCTCTCGCTGCAGAACGATCTGGGCCACGCGCTGATCGGAACCATTACGTTGAACCACACCAAGGGGACGGCGCTCGACCAGCAATTTCTGCCGAACTCCTTGCCCCCGGGTTCTACGGCCGTTGCGGCGGGTCCCGCGGGTTATATCTACGAGACGTCGAACGGCGATTCCACCTTCAACTCCGCCATGTTCGCGATCACCCGGCGCAGCCGCAGCGGAATTTCCGGCCGCCTCTCGTACATGTGGTCGAAGGCTATCGACAACGGCGGCATGGGCGGGCTGATCGCGCAGGACTGGCAGGACCTCGGCGCCGAGCGAGCGCTCTCGAATTTCGACGCGCGCCACACCGTGAATGCGCAGTGGATGTACAGTTCGGGCAACGGGATGCACGGAGGCGCGCTGCTGAACGGATGGAAAGGCCGGCTGCTGAAAGATTGGACCTTCATGAACAGCATCACCCTGCGCACCGGCAACCCGCTTACCATTACCGCCGGCGGCAACCGCTCCGTTGTTACCGGCACCGGCGTTTCCGGTCCCGTGCGCGCCAGTGCCACGGGGCTGCCGATCGATCCGGCAACGCCTGGCTACGGGTTCAATATCGATGCATTCACCGCCCCGATTGCCGGCTTCTGGGGAACCGCGGGGCGGAACGTGATTACAGGTCCTGCGGTTTTTTCTCTCAACGGCTCCCTGGGACGCATCTTCCGCATCGGAGACCGTCGCAGTATCGACCTGCGCTTCGACGCCACCAACGCGCTCAACCACGTCACCATCACCGGTTGGGGCACCACCCTGGCGTCCAGCACGTTCGGCTTGCCGACCGCCGCGAGCGCGATGCGGGATATGAGGGCCAACTTGAGGTTCAGGTTCTGACATGCGACCGCTTACCACCATTCTTCTTGCCTGGGCGATGATCGCGCCCGCGCGGCAAAACCAGCCCGCCGGTCCGAAAGGTTCGGTGAAATTTGAAAGCAACGTCCAGCTTGTCGTGGTGGACGTCACGGTCAAGGACAAGAGCGGTAATCCGATCGAGGGCCTGACGGATAAGGACTTCACCATCTCCGAGGATGGCAAGCCGCAGGCCATCAAGGTTTTCAAATTTCAGAAGCTGGAAGAGGAAACCCGGCCCGTGCCGGCGCTGACCCCGCGGAAGCAGCCCGGGATCGTCGCGGAGCAGCCCTCGCAGCCGGCGGTAAAATCCCTCACCGCCAACCAGATCGCTCCTTCCCGGCCGGGCGAAGTCAAGTACCAGGACCGCCGCCTGCTGGTGATGTTTTTCGACATGACCTCCATGCCCATCCAGGACCAGATCCGCGCGCAGACCGCCGCTTTGAAGTTCATCAAGACGCAGATGACGCCGTCGGACCTGATGGCGATCATGACCTTCTCGAACGAGCTCAAGGTCCTGCAGGACTTCACGGACGACCGCGACGCGCTCAACGATACGATCAAGAAGTTAACCGTGGGCGAAGGCAGCGATCTTGCCGTGGATGGCTCGACCGGCGCGGATAACGAATCCGATAGCGGCGATGCGTACACCGCCGACGATACCGAGTTCAACATCTTCAATACCGACCGCAAGCTGGCGGCGCTCGAATCGGCCGCGCGGATGCTCGGCTCGCTTTCCGAGAAAAAAGCGCTGGTCTACTTCGCGAGCGGCGTAAGCAAGACCGGCGCCGAGAACGAAGCGCAGCTCCGCGCCACCATCAACGCGGCCATCCGCAACAACGTGGCGTTTTATCCCATCGATGCCCGCGGCCTGGTGGCGTCGGCCCCCCTGGGCGATGCCACCAAGGCTTCTCCGGGCAGCACCAGCATGTACTCCGGCAGCGGCGCGCGCACCCAGGAGAGCAGCTTTCAGGGCACGCAGGAAACGCTCTACACCCTGGCCGCCGACACCGGCGGCAAAGCCCTGCTCGACAACAACGACCTTGCCATGGGCATCCAGCAGGCGCAGAAGGATATTTCGAGCTACTACATTCTCGGCTACTACAGCTCCAACGAAAAACTCGACGGCCATTACCGCCGCATCAAGCTCACCCCCGGCGCCGCGCTCTCAGCCCGCCTCGGCAGGCTCGATTACCGCCAGGGCTATTTCGCCGGCAAGGAGTTCCGGCAGTTCAACTCGGACGACAAGGAGCGCCAGCTTCAGGAGGCATTGATGCTGGGCGACCCCGTGACGGACCTGACCATCGCGATGGAAGTGAATTACTTCCGCATGGCCCGCGACCGCTATTTCGTCCCGGTCACGATCAAGGTTCCCGGCAGCGAATTCGAACTGGCCAAGCATGGAGGCGCCGAGAGCACCAAAATCGACTGGATCGGCGAAGTCAAAGACGCCAAGGGGCAGATCCAGGGCAATGTCCGCGACATCAGCGATATCAAGCTGAAAGGCGAAACCGTCGCGCAGCTCTCGAAGACCAGCATCGCCTACAATACCGGCTTTACGCTGCCGCCCGGCACTTACAGCATCAAGGTGCTGGCCCGGGAAAACGAGAGCGGCAAGATGGGAACCTTCGAACAGAAATTCGTCGTTCCCGACCTGACTGGCGAGCAGAAACGGCTCCCCATCAGCGCCGTGGTGCTGAGCAACCAGCGTCAGGATTTGAGCGCCGCCGTCTACACCGCGGAAAAGGATAAGAAGCTGCTCGCCGAGGACCCGCTGGTCGAGGACAACAAGCGCCTGATTCCCAGCGTGACTCGGGTTTTCCGCAAGGGGCAGGATATGTACGTGTACCTCGAAGCCTACGAGCCCGCTGCCCAGAGCACCCAGCCGGTAGTGGCTACCGTCAGCTTCTTCCGCGGCAAGCTGAAGGCTTTCGAGACGGCTCCGCTCGAAGTCACCGAGGGGCTGAATCCGAAGTCCAAGGCGCTGCCCCTGAAATTCGATGTGCCCTTAGAGAAGCTCGCGCCGGGCCGCTACGATTGCCAGGTGAGCGTGCTCGACCCCACCGCCCGAAAGTTCAGTTTCTGGCGCGCTCCGGTGGTCGTGCTGCCGTAGGGTAGGCCTCCGGCCTGCCCCCTAAGGCGAGCGCTGCTCGCCTGGACAGGCCGGAGGCCTATCCTACTCCAATACGTGAATATTCCGTTTCGCGCAGATCTCTTTCAGGATCTTCGGCCAGACGCTCACGGTCACTTCGCCCAGATGGGCCTTGCGCAGCAGCAGCATCATCGTCCGTGACTGCCCGATTCCCCCGCCGATCGAGAGCGGAATTGCGCCATTCACAATCGCCTGGTGATAGGGATACTTGAGAAAATCCGTCTGCCCGGTCAATTCGAGTTGCTGTTTCAGCGTCTCCGCGTTCACCCGGATCCCCATCGACGACAATTCGTGCCGGCGCTTCGTCACGTGGTTCCACACCAGGATGTCGCCGTTCAGCCCATGGACCGGCCGGCCGTCGATCGAGGTTGTCTCCGTCACCCAGTCGTCATAATCCGCCGCGCGCATTTCATGCGGATAGCCGTCCCTCAAGGTCCACCCGATCCCGATGATGAAGATCGCGGGCGCCTCCTGCAGGATGGCCGTTTCGCGCTGCTTCCGCGGCAGGTCCGGGTACATGTCCAGAATGTCTTCGGCGTGGAGAAACTGCAGCCGCTTGGGCAGGTTCGGATATCGCGGGTCTTTGAGCTGCGGAAAGAGGTCCCCCAGGTACTCCTCAGTATCCACCAGGACTTTCCATATTGCATTCACCGTTTGTTTGAGGAATTCGAGATTTCGCTGCTCCGCCGTGACGGCCTTTTCCCAATCCCACTGGTCCACGTAGACGCTGTGGTCGTGGTCCAGGAAGTAGTCCTTGCGCACCGCCCGCATGTCGGTGCAGAGCCCCTCGCCGGGCTCCATGCCGAAACGCTTCAAGGCAACGCGCTTCCACTTGGTGGCCGCCTGCACGATCTGCGCGTCGACCGGATGCAGGTCGCGATCGTTGGAAATATGGAACTGGATCGGCGTGCGCGAGCCGTCGCGATCCAGGTAGTCGTTCACGCCGCTTTCCACGTCCACCACCAGCGGCACCGTCACCATCATGAGGTTGAGCGCCTCGCAAAGCCCCTGCTCGATGTGGTTCTTCGCCGCGAAAATGGCGCGCTGCGTATCCTTGAGGTTCAGCAGGGAGTGGTAATCCTGTGGCAGGATCTTCTCCAGTTCTCGGTAGTCGCCGATGCCGGGACCCGCGAGGTCTGCCCGTTTGTCAGCCATGAGTTTTACCTCTGGCTTTACTATACGCCCACCGCCGAGTGGTGCAACCGGTGTCTACCGGGCCGTCCGTACGCTCACTTTCAAACACGAGGCCGCACTTTCCGAGCGATACACCCGTTCCGTGGCCTTCACGAAATCGGCTGCCTTCGCGTTATAAATATCCTCGAATTTCTGCGGATTCCGGTCCGCCAGGGGGAACCACGAGCTCTGAATCTGGATCATGATGCGATGTCCCTTGCGGAATGCATGATTGATGTCGGGCATCGTGTACTCCACCTTCTCCACCTTGCCGGGCGTGAAGGGTTCCGGCTTCGAGTAGCTGTGGCGGAACTTGCCGCGAAAGATCTCGCCGCGGATCAACTGCTGATAGCCGCCCATGTGGACTCCGGCGGGGTTCGGCACCGGGTCGGGGTAGTCTTCCGGGTAGACGTCGATCAGCTTCACCACCCAATCGGAATCCGTCCCGGACGTCGATACGAACAGAGATGGCGTGAGAGGTCCGGCCAGCGTCACATCCCCGGTCAACTCATCGGTCTCGTAGGTGAGCACGTCGGTCCGGGTGGAAGCGAAGCGCTGGTCTTCCACCATGTGCTCGCGGGTCATGCCGGGCGCCTGTTCGCTGATATACGGCACGGGCTTAGCCGGGTCGCTCACATATTCGTCGCAAGCCGCGCCGGTTTCCTTGGGCGGATCGAAGCTCAGCTTGCCATCCGCGCGCAGGTAAATGGTCTTCGGCTGTGCGTCCCTGGGCGGCCAGGCGTCCTCGCGGCGCCACTGGTTCGTGCCTGTTTCGAACACGAATGCCTCAGGCAATTTCGGATCTCCCCGCCCCTTCAACCAGTAGTTGAAAAACGGGAACTCGATTTCATTGCGATAGAACTCGGCCGTCTTGGATCCGAACCTGACGTTGCCCAGGGATTCGCCGTCGCTGCGCGCCCAGCCCCCGTGGTACCACGGCCCCATCACCAGGGTGTTGTTCGCGCCCGGGCTGTTCTTCTCGATCTCCTTATAGGTATTCAGCGCGCCGAAGAGATCTTCGGCGTCGAACCATCCGCCCACGGTCATCACCGCCGGCTTGATGTTTTTCAGGTGGCGGCGCAGGTCGCGGGCCTGCCAGAAGTCATCGTAGGTGCCGTGGTGCATCATCTGGGTCCAGAACGGCACATCGTTCTTGTAATACTTCTCGTCTACGTTCGAGAGCGGCCCCAGGGAAAGGAAGAAGCTGTAGGCGTCCTGACCGTCCGCGGCGTTGGGCTGCGCCGGCGCGGCGGCGGAGGGCAGCACCGGCTCGGGCCGCGGGTGACCGAAGCCGCTGAAGAAACGGTAGGCATGCGGCAGGTAGAGCACGCCGTTGTGATGGAAATCGTCACCCACGAACCAGTCCTCGATGGGCGCCTGCGGCGAAGCCGCTTTCAACGCCGGATGCGCGTCGATCACCCCCGCCGCCGTGTAGAACCCGGGGTAGGAGATCCCCCACATCCCCACGTTGCCGTTATTCGGCACGTGGTGAATGAGCCACTCGATGGTGTCGTACGTGTCGGAGCTTTCGTCCACGTCCTGCGGGCCGCGCTTGTGGTCGATCTGCGGCCGCATATCGACGAAGTCGCCTTCCGACATGTAGCGGCCTCGAACGTCCTGGTAGGCGAACACGAAGCCTTCCCGCGCGAACTTCTCCGACGGCCCCAGGCTCGGCTTATAGTTATCCACTCCGTACGGCCCCACATTGTAGGGCGTGCGGTCGAGCATGATCGGAAACTTCTGCGTGAGATCCTTGGGGACGTAGACAGCCGTGAACAACCGCTTTCCGTCTCGCATCGGAATCCGGTATTCGTACTTCGTGTAGTGGGCCTTGATGTACTCGACGCCTTGCGCAAAGCAAGCGCAAGCGAGCAGCGGAACAAGGAGCAGGCGTTTCATAGAATCATCCAGGGTACACCGCTTCGGGTTCGAGATGAACGGGGCCGGGCGGGCGCGCCGCCGCTCCGCTTCTGATATCGTCGTATCTGAAGATGCGAATCGTACTGGCGGGTATTATTCTCAGCGCGAGCCTGGTGGCCGCGGATTGGCAGATCGGACCCTTCGAGCGCCCCGCGGAGGGCAACCCGGTCATCGCTCCCTTGAAGCAGGCCCTGTTCGACTGCCCCATGCGCGGGGGCCCCGTGCACTGGGAGGCGCTGCACACGTTCAATCCGGCAGCCGTCGTCCGCAATGGCAAAATCTATGTCATTTATCGCGCCGAGGACGATACCGGTGAGATGGGCATCGGCCTGCATACGTCGCGGCTGGGCCTAGCCGAAAGCCGCGACGGCGTCCACTTCACCCGCCGCGCCACCCCGGTCCTCTATCCCGACAAAGACAGCCAGCGCGAGCGCGAATGGGAGGGCGGCTGCGAGGACCCGCGCATCGTCGAGAGCGAAGGCGGCACTTACGTCCTGACTTACACTCAGTGGAACCGCAGGAAGACTGATGCAGGCATCGCCACTTCCAAAGACCTGCTGAAGTGGACCAAGTACGGCCCCGCGCTGGGGACCGAAGGCAAGTACGGCGCTCTCTCTTATAAATCGGCCGGGATCGTCTGCGCGCTCCGGAAAGGCCGCCTGAAAGCCGTGAAGATCCACGGCAAATACTGGATGTACTGGGGTGAAGGCGCCATCAGCCTGGCCACCTCGAGCGACCTCATCCACTGGACGCCGGTCGAAGACGCCGAGGGCAACCGGGTCATCGTGCTGGCCAAGCGCGCCGGCCGCTTCGACAGTTCGTTCCCCGAAACGGGCCCGCCGCCGGTCCTCACCAGCCGGGGAATCGTGGTTCTCTATAACGGCAAGAACGCGCCGGAGGGCGGCGACCCGCAACTGGGCGACAACGCCTACGCCGCCGGTGAGGCGCTGTTCGCCGCGGATGACCCGGCCAGGCTGATTGCGCGCACCGATGCCCCGGTCTTCAAGCCGGAAATGCCTTTTGAAAAGACCGGCCAGTATGCCGCCGGGACCACCTTCGCCGAGGGCCTCGTCTATTTCAAGGGCCGCTGGCTCCTTTATTACGGCTGCGCCGATTCGCTGGTCGGAGTCGCGGTCTCCGGGCCTGCGCATGGTTTATAGGCCGTTCCTGACAGCCCTGTTAGTCGCGGGCATGCTGCCGGCGGCGTCTCTCACCCGGACCGACGTCTTCGTCGGGGGCGAGGGCGGCTATCACACCTACCGGATTCCGGCGCTGATCGTCAGCGTCAGGGGCACTTTGCTGGCTTTCTGCGAGGGACGCCGCACGGGGAGCGGGGATGCCGGCGATATCGACGTAGTCCTGCGGCGCAGCTTCGACCGCGGCAGAACGTGGTTGCCGTTGCAGACCGTGGCCGACGAAGGCGGCGACACCATCGGCAATCCGACCCCCGTTGTGGAGCGCAAGACCGGCACCATTTTCCTGCTCCTGACCCGCAACCCCGGTACCGCCACCGAGGCCCGGATCATTCAGGGGGAAGCTCCGCCCCGCAGCGTCTGGGTCACCCACAGCACCGACGACGGCGCCACCTGGACCGCCCCCACCGACATCACGCCGCAGGTGAGCCGCGCGGGCTGGACCTGGTACGCCACCGGTCCGGGCAACGGCATCCAACTGCGCGGCGGGCGGCTCGTGGTGCCATGCGATCACAACACGCGCGAGGGCGGCCGCTACTCCCACGTGATCTATAGCGACGATCGCGGCGCGACCTGGCACATTGGCGGTGTGGCCGCCGATAAGACCAACGAATCGGCGGTGGCCGAGCTGAAAAACGGCGACCTGCTGCTGAACATGCGCAGCTACCACGGCAGGAACCGCCGCGCCGTCGAGCGCAGCAGCGACGGCGGCCTCACCTGGTCGCCGCTGCAACTGGACGACGCGCTGATCGAGCCGGTGTGCGAAGCGAGCCTCGTTTCCGCCGTGCCGGCGGGCAGGAAGAGCGACGGCCGGCTGCTGTTTTCGAATCCCGCCGCCATCAGCCGCACCCGGATGACCGTCCGTTTGAGCCGCGACGATGGCCGCACCTGGTCCGCCGCCCGGCTGATGGATGCGGGACCCTCCGCCTACTCATCGCTGGCCGTGTTGCGCGACGGCACGGTAGGCCTGCTGTATGAGAACGGAAGCAGCAATCCGTACGAGCGCATCACGTTCGCGCACTTTCCGCTTTCGTGGATCGCGGCTCAGTCCGCCCGCAGCGCCAGCATCGGGTCGATCCGCGATGCGCGCCGCGCGGGGAGGTAGCCTGCGATCGCAGCCACCGTGGTAAGCACGAGGAGCACGCCGAGAAAGGTCGCCGGGTCGGAGGACGTGACCCCGAAAAGAAATCCGTGCAGCGATCGCGCCAGCACCCACGATGCGCTTGCGCCCAGCAGCATGCCCATTCCCGCGAGCCCGAGCGTCTCGAGCAGGATCTGCCCCTGCAGTCGGCCCGCGGAGGCGCCCAGCGCCATCCGGATCCCCACTTCCTGGGTGCGCTGATTCACCGAATACGAAATCACCGCGTAGATGCCCAGCGACGCGAGCACCAGCGCGAACAAAGCGAATCCGCCCAGCATCAGCACCACAAAGCGCCGTGGGGAAACCGACTTATCCACCAGGGTCTCGAGCAGACGAAAATCGTTGCCTGCCAGGTCGGGCGCGATCGGCTTGAGCGCCGCCCGCACCGCCGGGGCGAGTTCCGCCGGCGGCCGGGTGGTGCGGATCACCAGCTCCGCAGCCATGTGGTCCTGGCTCTGGCGCATCGGAATGTACATCTCCAGTCCGGATCCCTGCTCGGGCGACAGGTGCCGCACATCGCCCACCACGCCGATCACGCGCCGGCCTTTGTCGATATCTACGATTTTGCCGATCGGGTCCTGGCCCGGCCACAGCGTGCGCGCCATGGTCTCGTTGATCATGATCACCTGGTCCGTTTCCGGCGTATCTCGCTGTGAGATGTCGCGGCCCGCGCGCAGCGGAATCCCCATGGTCCCGATATAGCCATCGCTCGCGATCCGTACAAACGCGGTGGGATATTGCCCTTTCGGATACACCTGCCCCTTGGCGCCCGCTCCCCATGTCCGGTTGCGGCCCAGCGGCAGCGCGTCCGTCAATCCGGCCGATTCCACGCCGGGCACCGCCTTCACCCGCCGCAGCACTTCGTCGAAATAGGCATTCTGCTTGGCCTGCGTGTCGTATCCCCGGTCCGGATCCACGCGCAAGGCGGCTGCCATTTCGGGGTGGAAGCCCAGGTTCACGTCGAGCACCCTGAGGAAGCTGCGGATCAGCAGCCCCGCGCCCACCAGCAGCACGCACGCAAACGCGATCTCCGAGACCACCAGCGCGCCGCGTATCCAACTCCGCTTCTTGCCGGCCGTGGAACCGCGGCTCGTATCTTTTAGAGCGTCGTGCAACCCGGCCATCGGGATTTGCACCGCGGGCGCAAGGCCGAAGAGGAGCCCCGTCAACAGCGCCATCCCCAGGGTGAAGGCGAGGGCCGTGGTATCCGTGCGGACGCTCGAAAGCAGCGGGATGCTGAAGGCGTCCAGGTGCGCCACGGCGCGGGTTCCCGCCACCGTCAGCAGCACGCCCAGCACCGCTCCAGCGCAGGAAAGCGTCAAACCTTCGGTGATCATCTGGCGGATCAGTCGCGTCTGCCCCGCTCCCAGCGCGGTGCGAATGGCAATTTCTTTGTGGCGGGCCGCTGTGCGCGCCAGCAGGAGATTCGACAGGTTGGCGCAGACGATCAGCATCACGACCAGGACGGCGCACCCCAGCACGATCAGCGCCGGCCGGATCCGCCCACTGACGTGCTCCTCGAGCGTCGTGAGCCGACCCCCGAAATCGTTCCGTTCCGGATGCGCCTTGGTGATCTGGCGCGCCAGGACGGTCAGCTCCGCCTGTGCGCTCGCCGGTGTCACCCCCGGTTTGAGCCGTCCGACGATTGCCATGGTGTTGCCCCAGCGGTTCGTCTCGGCAGTGAGCGGGAACGGATAAAACAAATCGATGTGGCTGGCAGGCGCGAAGACCGACGAGAAATCGAAAGAAGCTGGCATCACGCCAACCACGGTATAGGGCTCATTGTCCAGGGTCAGGTGCCGGCCCACGATGCCCGGATCGGCCGCAAAGCGCCTCTCCCACAGCCCATGGCTCAGCATCACTGCTTTGGGACCGTGCCATTTACACTCCTCGGCGTTGAATTGCCGGCCGATCTGCGGCTGCACTCCAAGCACCGGGAAGAAGTTCCCGGAAACCGGCACGCCGCTCAGCCGCTCCGGCTCGCCTTGGCCCGTGAGGGTAATGTCGCCCACGCCGTAGAACGCGAAGTACGCGCCCAGGTCTTCAAAAGACCGGTTCCGTTCGCGCAGGTCGAGAAGGTGCCCCACCTGGGTTGTCTGGCCCGAAAGCCCCGGCTCGTCGGAATTGGCGATCCACACCAGCCGGCCTGGATCCCGAAACGGCAGCGGGCGCAGCAGCAGCGCGTTCGCCACGCTAAAGACGGTGGCGCTGGCCGCGATCCCAAGCCCGACGATCAGAATCGCGAATGCCGTAAACCCGGCGTCGGAGCGGAGGGTGCGAAATGTATAGCGCAGGTCCTGCCTGAAGCTGTCTAGCGATGTCATGGATACTCCCTCGACGCGTGATCCGCGGTACGGTTAGGCCCGAGCCGGAATTACTGAATTCTCGCCTGCCTGGTCACCGGTGCGTCCTTGCCCGAATGTACGCTCAACAGCCTCAGATTGTTCCGTGCCGCATCCACCAGTTCGCGGTACGGCCGGTCCGTCACGTCGACCATGCCGATGTTGTAGTTCTCGCCGTCGAACCGTCCGGTGGAGGGTTCGTCCACCCACTCGAACCAGTGCGCTCCCACGATCGAAGGGTCGGCCGCCGCGTTTTCCACGTAATAACGATACGCCGCGCCGCGCTCTTCCTGGTTCGCCGTCTGCTTCAGGCCCGGCGTCATGCCGCGGCCCGGCGTGCCGAAATGAAACTCGCCGATGAGGATCGGCTTGTCGATCAGGGTGCGCACTTTTTCGATCTCGAGCGGGTTCACCGAGTAGGCGTAATTGTTCAGGCTGTAGACGTCGAACACGCGCGAGAGCTTGACGATTTCGGGCGGCGCGGTCGAGCCGAAGCGGAGCCCCAGCGTCAGGTGGTTCGGGTCGTGCTTGCGGATGGCGGCGGTGGCGGTCTCCACCAGCTTGTGGTAGGTCTGGTAAAGGAACTCGCGCCGGCGTTCGAGCGTATCTCCTTTCGACAGGAACGCCTTCAAGGCGTTTTGCAGCGCGGTGGCCGGGCCGCTGAGGATGGCGTCAGCCGCCACACCTTCGCGGCCCGGCCAGGGCGGCTCATTGCCCAGAAAATAGCCCAGCAGCCAGGGGTCGTTTCTGCGCGGCTCGCACTGTTCGGCCACCGCGCGGTCGACCCGCTCTTCGAAGTCCGGCGCGTACACGTCGGCCACGCCCATCGGGCCGTTCTCGATGCCCCAGCCGCGCAGCCCGAACGTGTAGGGGATCCGGTGCGATTCCCCGAGCCGGGCGTCCGACCAGTTGCCCACGGTGTTGAACCCCCAGGCGGTCATCCGCCGTACCGTGAGGTCCACCCACTGCGGGCCCCAGTCCGGACCGAAGCGGCGCGCCAGATTCCACGTGTAGAAGGAAGCCCCTTCGCGTTCACCGCGCGGCGAAGAGCCGGCGGCCGGCGGAAGCGCCGCGAACAACTCCTCGCGACCGCGCACCGGGGTCGCCGCGGAGGTGCCGATCGAATCCGCGCCGGTGGAGAAAAACAGGTGGCCGTCCGGATCGACGAACCACCACTTGCCTTCGATCTTCTCGACGCGGAAGAAGCCAGTGGCTTTGGCCTTGGTCTCCTGGTAGCCGCCGTAGCGGCCGTACATGGGCCTGGCAGCCTCCAGCGACCTCTCTTCATCCGCCCAGGCGTCCTTGAGCTGCTCGAGGCTGGTGGCCTTGCCCGGCCAGTCCGCGTGGATCCACTGCCCGAACTCGTCCACCAGAGGTCTGGCGTCCAGCAGCGCGTCGCCCGGGTCTTCCTTGGAGAGTCTGATCGAGCGGATTTCGAGCGTCACCCGGCCCACCGGGTCCGGCAGCGCCACTCCGATTTCCCGAACTGCCTTCAACTCGCCGGGCGAGCCCATCAGGTTGAGAAACATCATGGGACGCGGCTTGTTGTGGACGGATGCCAGGTCGTTCCCCTGCCGCGCGGGCTCGGTCAGCATATCGAGCGGTACGGCGCTGCGAATCCAGGCTCCGGGAACCGGAGACAGCCGCACCGCGCGCACTCCGCCGGCGTCGTGGACGCGTAATTCAAAACGCTGCGGAGCGGAGAGCCTCAGTTCGAGCACCAGGAACCCGTAACCGCTCCAGTCCGCCGGCAGGGCAGGGTCGAAATCCGCCAGCTTCCAGGTCTGTTCCGGACCGGCGCCCTCGAAGATGGCGCGCCTGGTTTCCCCGCCGGCGACTCCCGCCGCGGCGAGAAGGGCGAACAACAGGCCGATCGACAACCGTCCAGTACGCATTCTCTGTAAGGATAGATTGTCACAATGCGCGGCGCGGCGCACCCGGTCGCGCGCTAAGCTGGAAAGACCGGGGATGACACCATCGAGCGAACTGTGCGCGTCTTACTGGCCCACTCCTGTCTCAGCGAATTTGCCGCCGGTCGGTGCCGTGCCGCTGCCGGACGGTTCGGTGAGCTTCACGGTCTGGGCTCCCCACTGTCCGGAGCTCCTGCTGGTCTTGAAAGGCGCTGCTCCCCGCGAAATCCCTATGGGGCGCGAGCGCGGCGGCTACTTCGCCACGGTTGTGCCGGATCTGGCGGAAGGCGCCCGCTACGGCTACCGGCTGCCCGGCGGCGCCGAACGTCCGGACCCCGCATCGCGCTTTCAGCCGGAGGGGGTTCACGGGCCGTCGCAGGTGGTATCGACGGTGTTCGACTGGCAAATTGAGGACTGGCAGGGGCTTCCGCTCGAACGGCACGTCTTCTACGAGCTGCATATCGGGACCTTCACCCCCGAGGGCACCTTCGACGCCGCCATCGCCCAGCTTCCCCGGCTTGCCGAACTCGGCGTTACGGCTGTCGAGATCATGCCGGTGGCGCAGTTCCCGGGCGGCCGGAACTGGGGCTACGACGGCGTGCACTGCTTCGCCGTGCAGAATTCCTACGGCGGTCCGGCTGGTTTGCAGCGGCTGGTCGATGCCTGCCACCGGCAGGGCCTCGCGGTGGTTCTCGACGTGGTGTACAACCACCTGGGTCCTGAAGGAAATTACCTGACCGAGTTCGGCCCCTATTTCACCGGCCGTTACCGTACACCTTGGGGCGCCGCCATCAATTTCGACGGCCCGCATTCCGACGAGGTGCGCCGCTTCTTCATCGAAAACGCGCTGCACTGGGTGACGGAGTTTCGCATAGACGGGCTGCGCCTCGATGCGGTCCACGCGATCACCGACAAGGCGGCGGTGCCGTTTCTCGAAGAACTCGGGCAGGCGGTGCATCGCCAGGGCGAAGCGCTCGGGCGGGCGATCTGGCTGTTTCCGGAGAGCGACGCTAACGATGCCCGAATCATCCGGCCCCGCGCTCAGGGCGGCTACGGTCTGGATGCGCAATGGAACGATGGTTTCCATCACGCGATCAGCGCCCTGCTCACAGGCGAAAACACGGGCTATTACGCCGATTACGGCAAGTTCTCACAGGTAGCCAAGGCATATCGGGACGGGTATGTGTACACCGGCGAATATTCGCGCTATCGCCACCGCCGTCACGGCAGTTCCACCGCCGGTCTCGAACGCCGGCAGTTCATCGTCTTCTCGCAGAATCACGACCAGACCGGCAACCGCATGCTGGGCGAACGGCTCAGCACGCTGGCAGATTTCGAAACGCTCAAGCTGGTGGCTGCCGCGGTCCTGCTATCTCCGTTTACACCGCTGCTGTTCATGGGAGAAGAGTACGGAGAGACCGCGCCATTTCAGTATTTCGTCAGCCATACCGATCCGGACCTGGTGGAAGCCGTGCGCCGCGGCCGCAAGGAGGAGTTCGCGGCATTCGCCTGGATGGGCGAGTGCCCCGATCCGCAATCGGAAGCCACATTCCTCCGCTCCAAGATCGACCCTGAGTTGCGTCTCTCCGGAAACCATGCGGTCCTGAATGCGTTTTACACCGAACTGCTGCGGCTGAGGCGGAGCTTCCCTGTTTCGGAATGCGAGCAGATAGAGATCCACACGATCGAGGACCAGGAACTGCTGGTTTTGGAGCGGCGCACCTCCCTGGTGTTTCTGAATTTCAGCACCCGCGACTGCGTCGTCAACCAGGGCAGTGAGCATGAGAACGCGGGCGTGTGGCAACTGGCCCTCGATTCGGCCGCCGCGCGTTGGAACGGCGCGGGCCCCGACCAGGCTCCCCAACTGGACACTCGTTCGGGCGGCGTCGAGCTCCGCGTGCCTGCTCGCGGAGTTCTGGTATATTCCCGGAAATTGGACGAAGCTTAAATGCGCCAAATCTGCATTCACGGCCACTTCTATCAGCCGCCGCGGGAAAATCCATGGCTGGAGGAAATCGAGCTTCAGGATTCGGCCTATCCGTATCACGACTGGAACGAGCGCATCACCGCCGAGTGCTACGCGCCGAACTCGGCGGCGCGAATCCTCGACGGCGAGAACCGGATCGTGAAGATCGCCAACAACTACTCGCGGATCAGCTTCAATTTCGGACCGACGCTCTTGCAGTGGCTCGCCAGGCATTCCCCTGAGGTGTACCAGGCCGTCCTGGCCGCGGACCGCGAGTCAGCAAACAAAGTTTTCGGGCCACGGCTCGGCGCTGGCTCAGGCGTACAACCATATGATCATGCCGCTGGCACACCGCCGCGACAAGTTCACGCAAATCTGGTGGGGGCTTCGCGATTTCGAATCTCGCTTCGGCCGCAAGCCGGAAGGGATGTGGCTGCCGGAGACAGCGGCTGACCTGGAAACGCTTAACATCATGGCTGAGTTGGGCGTTGGTTTCACCGTTCTCGCCCCCAACCAGGCCAGCCGGGTCCGTTCCAGCGGCAGCCGGAACTGGGAGGATGTGAGCGGCAGCCGAGTCGATCCCTCGACGGCGTACCGCGTCAACCTGCGCTCCGGCCGGCGCATCAACGTGTTCTTTTATGACGGTCCGATTTCCCGCGCGGTGGCGTTCGAAAAGCTGCTGGTCCGGGGCGAGTATCTTGCGGAACGCCTGGCATGCGCTTTCGACGACGGACGCGCCTGGCCTCAGATTGTTCACATCGCAACCGATGGCGAAACGTACGGTCATCATCAGCACCGGGGTGACATGGCGCTGGCCTACGTTCTCGAGTACATAGAGAGCCGGGGCATCGCGCGACTTACTAACTACGGAGAGTTTCTCGAGAACTATCCGCCCACTCACGAGGCGCAGATTTTCGAGAACAGTTCCTGGAGCTGCATCCACGGCGTCGAGCGGTGGCGGAGCAATTGCGGTTGCTGCTCGGGAGGCTCGCCGGGCTGGAACCAGGAGTGGCGCAAGCCGCTGCGCGCCGCGCTTGACTGGCTGCGCGATACGATGGCCGCGTCCTATGCGGATGCCGCGCGCCGCCTGGGTGTCGACCCCTGGGAGGCCCGCAACGGTTACATCCACGTCATCCTCGACCGCTCGCCCGAGTCGCTCGAGCGTTTCTTCAGCGCCAATACACAGCGCCAGCTCAGCCAGGCCGAGAAGGTCCGGCTGCTCAAACTCCTCGAGATGCAGCGTCACGCGATGCTCATGTATACCAGTTGCGGCTGGTTCTTCGACGAGTTATCCGGCATCGAAACCGTGCAGGTGATCCAATACGCCGCGCGGGCCCTGCAGCTTTTCAGCGAGTTGTTCGGCCGCGGGCTGGAGCCGCGATTTCTCGAATTGCTGGAACAGGCCAGGAGCAACCTCCCGGAATTGCGCGACGGCCGCCAGGTGTACGAAAAGCTGGTCCGCCCCAAAATGGTGGGCCTCCGAAGCGTGGCGGCGCACTACGCCGTCAGCTCGCTGTTCGACGAATACCCCGCCGAGAGCCGGATTTTCTGCTATGACGTAACACAGGAGGACCGGCGGGCGCTCTCCGCCGGCAGCGCGCGGCTGGTGCTGGGCAAGGCCCGGAGCACCTCCGCGATCACCAGGGAAACCGAGCGTTTCACTTACGGAGTGCTGCATCTCGGCGAGCACCAGGTGAGCGGCGGCATTCGCGCGTTCGTCAGCGACGCCGCATACCAGCAGACGGCGGCGGCACTGACGGAAGCCTTCCAGGGTGGCGATTTCGCCGAGATCGTCCGCAGCGTGGACCGCCACTTCGACCCGGGCGCGTACAGCCTGAAACTGCTGTTCCACGACGAGCAGCGGCGCATCGTGCGACGGATCCTCGAAACCAGAATGGCGCTCGCCGAAGCCTCCTACCGCCAGATTTACGCGAGCGACGCCATGCTGATGTACTTCGTGAGATCGCTCGGAATGCCGCTTCCCAATCGCTTTCGAATGGCCGCCGACTTCATCCTCAACACGGATTTACGCAGGACCATGGAGAGCCGGCCGCTCGACCTGACCCGCATCCGCGCCATGGTGGAAGAAACCAACCGTCTGGGCGTGGAAGTAGACGGTGCCACCCTGGAGTTCGCGTTGCGCGGCACCATCGAAGCCATCGCTGCCGACTTCGCCCGCAATCCCAGGGAATCGAAACTGATGGAAGAGTTCGCGGGCGCGGTGGGACTGGCGCGTTCTCTCCCGTTTGAAGTTCAGCTCTGGAACGCGCAAAACGTCTGGCACGATCTGCTGCTGAATTTGTACCCGAAACTGCGAGATAGCGCGGAATGGTCCGAGGCATTTCGAGCCCTCGGCCGCCAATTGCAGTTTGCGGATGTGTAGCCGGTCGAACCTGGAGGCGACCCGAATGAGGCGATTCGTCGCACGACTGATTTATCAGAAGTGGTTTTATGCTTTCCTGGCGGTGGTCCTTTGGCTTCACGTCTGGAGCGACGTGGAGAATGTCGTCGATGTCAACACCGTGCGTGAGTCGATCGCGTTGGTCCTGTCCATAGTGGCGGCGATCCTCGTGACCGTAGTCTTTCTGGACTTGCAGTTCCGATGGCCAAAGAGCCGGTAGCACGCGATGGCAAACGTTCTCGTAGTCGACGACCAGCCCAGCCTGCTGCAGCTTGTCTCGATGATTCTGACGCAGACCGGCCACACCGTGCTGTGCGCGTCGAGCGGTGTCGAAGCGCTGATGGTGTTTTCCTCGTACCACTCAAAGATCGACCTGGTGCTGACCGACCTCCAGATGCCCGGGATGAACGGCATCGAACTGCTCAACCGCATCCGCGCACTGGATCCCTCCGTCAGTGTTCTATTGATGAGTGGTTTCGTGCCTGAGAACCTCGAAATCCCTGAGGGCCTCCGGCTCCTCAATAAGCCGTTCCCGCCGGGTGAGTTGGTCGAAGCCGTGGAGCAGGCGCTGGCCGCGTCTCGCGCCAGGCATTCGTAGAGGAAGGTTGAGTTCGCCGCAACTTGTGGCGATATCCGTCGAGATTCGCGTCTCAGAGCCACGGCACTTTTCTTGCCGCTACGCACTGCCGCGCGAACAGCAGCATTCCCGCCGACCACGCCTGCTCGTGTACGCCCTTGGGCTCGGCCGTCCGGCCGTCATGCCATTCATTGAAATCGCCCTGGAGGTTCAGGCGGGCCAACCGGATCAGCGCCGCCTCCGCTTCTTCATAGCGCCCCATCTTCACCAGCGCCGCCACGTAGAACCCGCCCAGAAACGGCCAGATGCCTCCGTTATGGTAGTGGTCCGGCAGGTTCAGGGTTCCGTAGTAATCGCGCCAGTCCGGTTCGCCCGGCTCGACCGGCGGGTAGATCGCTTTGAGGGGGTGCTCCGCCAGGTTGTGCCGCGCGATAAAATCCAGCACGTGCGCGCCCCGGGCCTCGTCCGCCACCCCGGCCAGAATCGCCATGAGGTTGCCCAGGCTGTCGAACCACTCCCCCACCTCGCGGAAGCTGACGTAGGGCAGGTAATACTCGGCATCCACCAGGATGCGTTTGGAAGGCAGGCGGCGCCGGCGCCCCAGCGAATCCCGTTGCGGATCGGGCGTGCTGAACGAGTGTGACACGTGCCGCAGCATGTCGCCGTCCCCCGCATACCAAAGCGTGCGGTTGATGGCTTCACCCGCCGCCCCGGCCTGCTCGAGCCAGCGCGCCGCCAAGCGTTCTTTTCCCCGAATTCCGGCCAGTTGCGCCGCGCGGCGCAAAGCGATCACACGCAGGCAGTTGACGTAAAGCCCCTTCCCCCGGGTGCAGAAGAGGTCCTGCCAATCCGAAGCCTCCTGAATGCTGATTAACCCGGTATGGTCTACATCCTGGCAGTCGTACCACGATAGGGCCTTGCGCACGCCGCGGAAATCCGGCGCGCAGATGCTGCTGCCGATGACGTACCACAACCCGCCGTCAGCGTACGCGCGAAAATTGGGCCGGAGTTCCTCCAGGTCGATGTGATTGGGCATGAGGCCCTCTTGGGTTTGGTGCCGGCGGAAAACCGAGAGGCTCGCCAGCAGGGAGGAGCGGATGGCGGCGTCTTCCGCAAAAGTCGCCCCGAGCAGCGCGATCATGCTGTCCCGAACCCACACCTGCTGATGGCCGTAGGCGCGCGCGGAAGCCTTCATGCCAGCCGGATGGCTGCAGTGCCGGAGCACCTCCACCGCCCGCAGGCAGGCGCTGTCGAGGAGGGCGCGTTGGCTCGAATCGCCATGTCTTGCGCCAGCCCGCGGATCCTCGGCGATTTCACCTTCACGCCTGGAGACAGCCTCGTCGTCCGTCAAGCCAAATCCCACCTTCGTGCTGAAACGAACACTCATGATATCTCATGGACGCGCGCCCGCTTCCTCGGAATCCATCGTATGGTTCGTACGAAAGCACGCGTGAGATGATGGAAAAGAGAGCCCAAATCTGCAAAACATGTCTGAGCCAGACGCGATCTTGCAGGAGAGCGAGCGGGACCTGGGCCGGATTGGCAGCGTCGATGTCGTAGTCGGAATTCCCACCTACAACAACGTCGAAACCATCGAGCGCGTGGTGGAGGCTGCGGTCGGTGGTTTGTCCGACCGGCTTTCCTCCCTGCGTGCCGTCATTGTCAACGCCGATGGAGGATCCCGCGACGGAACTCCGGCACGGCTGCGCAGCGCCCTCAACGGCCATGTGCCGGTGCTCCAGGCTCCGTATTCGCTCTATCCGGTGCACCTGCTGGCTCCTCCCGTGGCGGGAGTGCCGGGACGCAGCGAGGCGCTGCGGAACATTCTGCGGGTTGGGCAGCGGCTGGGCGCCAAGGCGTGCGCGGTGCTCGATGCGGCTGTCGAATCCCTGAATCCGCAATGGATCGGCGACCTGCTCGACCCGGTCTTGCAGCACGGGTTCGATCTCGTCGTACCGTGCTACCTGCGCCACAAGTTCGAGGGAGCCATCAGCAATGGTATCGTCTATCCGTTCACCCGGGCGCTCTACGGGCGCCGCATCCGGCAGCCCATGCCCGCGGAACTGGCGTTTTCCGCTCAGCTGATGGACCACTACGCCGGACCGTCGTCCACCGACGGCACCGGGGCAGCCCCGGACCCGTGGAGCATCACGCCCGCCGTACTTGGCCATTTCCGCATCTGCCAGACGTTCCTCGGGCCGCACGCGCACAGCCCCAGGGAGGTGGCACCGGACCTCAGCACGACGTTAGCCCACGTGCTTGGCAGTCTTTTCGAGGAGATGGAACGGACCGTGGTCTTTTGGCAGAAGGTGAGGGGGTCGGAAGCTGTCTCCGCCTTCGGTCCGCCTTTTACCGTCACCACCAACGCCGTGGCCGTGAATGCCGGCCGCATGCTCGAATCTTTCCGGCTGGGCTGCCAGGACCTCCAGGGAATCTGGTCTCAGATTCTTTCTCCGGCGGCGCTGCTGGATTTGAAGAGACTCTCTCGGGCACCCGAATCGCAGTTCCGCTTTCCGGCGGAGCTCTGGGCGCGCACGATTTACGACTTCGGCCTTGCCTGGCGCCTGCGCGTGATGGATCGCGACCACCTGCTGCGCGCCATCACCCCCGTCTACCTCGGATGGGCAGGGTCCTCGGTTCTGGAATTGCAGGAAGCCGGAGCGGAGCAGGTGGAAGCGTGGCAGGAGAAACTCTGCGTGGCTTTCGAGACACAGAAGCGGTACCTCATCTCGCGCTGGAGATGGCCGGACCGGTTCAGCCCGTAAGGGAAAGGGAGAAATTCGTATGCTGACTCACGTGAATGAAATCCTCAACCAGGCCGCCACCCGGGTCACGAAGAGCATCGCCAATTTTCTGCCCGGGTTGGTGGCGCTGGCGGTGCTGCTGGTCTTTGCCGTGTTCATCGGCTGGATCGCGCGAGTTATGATCCGCCGCAGCCTGCGGGGAATCGACTTCGACAAGCGCCTCGAGCGTTGGGGCTTCTCGGCCCTCGCCGATTGGTCGCCTTCGCGCAGCCCCACGCTCCTGATCGCGGGGCTCGCCTTCTGGTGCGTCATTCTCCTGGGGCTTCTGGTGGGTTTGAGCGCCCTCGACCCTTCGATTACGTCGTTGCTCGTGGTGCGGCTTTTCACCTATCTGCCGAACGTTTTCGCGGCGGTCCTGATTCTGATTGTGGGAATGTTTGTGGCCCGGTTTCTGGCGCGCGGCGTCCTGATCAGCGCGGTGAACATGCAGGTACATTCGGCGCGCCTGGTGAGCCTCGGGGTCAAGTGGCTGGTGATGGTGATGGCCGGAGCCATGGCGCTCGATCACCTGGGGATCGGCGGAGAGATTGTGCGGCTGGCGTTCGCCATTCTCTTCGGCGGCATCGTGCTGGCTTTGGCACTGGCCGTCGGTCTCGGCTCGAAGGAAATGGTCAGCCGCTCGCTCGAGCGACAGGCCGGACGCAGCGAAGAAGAGGAAGTGGCCGGACGCTTCCACAACCTGTAACGTCACTGGATTGTCCGGCGTCGAAGTTCGGATCGGCTCAGTGCCTTGCCAGAGGCAGGATCCCCCGCAGGGGAATCCTCACCCACGAGGGCCGGTTGTTCAACTCGTAATTCAGCTCGTAGAGAGCCTTATCCAGGAGAAACGCGTTCAACAACGTCTCGAAGTGCTCGGCCGAGCGCGGCAGAAACGGCGCATCCCCGGCCGTCTCGCGATAAGCGCGCAGGAACGCGACGCGCGTCCACTGCTCCCAGTACGACGCCCACGGTTCGAGGCTGGCGAACTCTTCCAGGCGGCGCGCGGTGTATCCGAGCAGGCCCGCATACGCGGCGTAGCTGAAGGAGCGTAACATGCCGGCCACATCTTTCAAGGCCGGCTGCTTCCTGCGCCTCTCCGCAAGCGGCCGCGCCGGCTCCCCTTCGAAATCGAGGATCACGAAATCGTTCTCCACCCGCAGCACCTGGCCCAGGTGATAATCGCCGTGAATCCGGATCTGCACCACGCCGGGCGTCATCTGCTCCAGGGTGCGGAAACGGTCCAGAATCCGATGCCGCTGCCCCAGGACCTGCGCCGCCCGGTCCACGAACTCGTCCGGGAGCGACGGCAGGCTTGTCTTCAAGGCACCGAACACCTGGGAAGCGTGCTCGCGCAGGCTGACGGCGAGATTCTGCAAGTCTTCCCTGGTCAGCGGCTCGGGTGCGAAAGCCGGATCTCCGGTGGCGCCGGCGAGTGCCAGGTGCATCTCCGCCGTGCGCCTGCCCAGGGTGGTTGCCCAATCCAAGTAGATCCCGATTTTCTCGCGCGCCGCTTCGGGAATGGGCTGTCCGGCGATTTCCGCCAGGGTTCGCCCGTCACCCGCCATTTCCTCCGGCACCATCCGAAATGTCGAACTGTGCTCGTAGTAGCGGCCCAGATCCTCCAGCGTCATTTTCCAGCCGTCGCCCTGGTTGATCACCATCTGCTGCAACATGGCCAGGGTACACGGGCGCTCGTCCGGGCGGGCATATTCGATGCCGCCTTCGAGCCTGGGAACGCCGCGAAAGCCCGTATTCTCCGTCAGGAACCGGCCAATCTCGAAATCCGGATTCACTCCCTCTTCGAGCCTGCGAAACAGTTTGAGAATCGCGCGGCTGCCGAAGATTACCGACGTGTTGCTCTGCTCCGCCGAACTGCGCACCACCCGGAGCGACGTTTCGCTGCCCGCGAGTTCCGCTCCTTCGTCCACCGGGAATGCGGTAACCGTTCCGCTTTGCGCCGGGAACGCGTGCCCTTGCGTAATGGCGGCGAGCAGCGCGTGGCAAGCTTCGTCATCCGCCAGGCCGTCATGCAGCACCCCAGCCTCTCCGGCCAGCCGCACGTCGCAGAAGATGGCCTCCGGCTTCACCTGGCGCTCCAGGTCCTCTCGCGTTCGTCCCGTAGAGATCGCCAGCGGAACCTGGTAGAGTTCCATGGCGCCGCCCTCGTATTTCACTTCCACCAACGTCACGGCGAACGGCGGCGCTGCCGGCCGGATCCAGGCCCAATCCGCGATCCGGGTGCTTTCGATCCGTCGGGCCTTGCCCCCGAACCAGCGCTGCTTCGGAAGAACCTCCGGCAGCACCACCGATTCGAGCGAGTTTCGCGCGCGGCCTTCGAACAGTTCGCCGGCATCGCTCAGCACCAGGGGCAGGTTCTCGGCGGTTTCCGGGGCTGTGCGAATCTCGACCGGCTCGGGCGGCCCCTGGAGTTCGAACCAGAAAAACGCGTAAGGCCCCAACGTGAGCCGGTAGGGCTCGCGCCCGATCACGGGGAACTCCGTGAAGCCGAGCATCTCTACCGGAGTCATGCCCGCCATCGACGCGAGGTCGAGTTCCACCGGCTGTCCGAAGCGCGAGAGGTTGGCCACGCACAGAATCTGGTCCGTCTCGTAGCGGCGCAGGTAGGCAAGCACCTTGCGGTTATCCGGCTCCAGAAATTCCAGCGAGCCCCTGCCGAATACGCGGAACAGCTTGCGCAGCGCGATCATGTTGCGCATCCAGTGCAGCAGGGAAGAGGGATCGCTCTGCTGCGCTTCCACGTTGATCGCCTCGTAGCCGTACACCGGGTCCATCACCAGCGGGCTGTAGAGCTTGGCCGGGTTGACGCGTGAGAAGCCGGCGTTGCGGTCCGCGGTCCACTGCATCGGCGTGCGGACCCCGTTGCGGTCGCCCAAGTAGATGTTGTCGCCCATGCCGATCTCGTCGCCGTAATAAATGATCGGCGTCCCCGGGAACGAAAACAGCAGGCTGTTCATTAACTCGATGCGCCGCCGGTTGTTCTCCATCAGCGGCGCCAGGCGCCGGCGAATTCCCACGTTGATGCGCATCCGCGGGTCGGCGCTGTAGGCCAGGTACATGTAGTCGCGCTCTTCGTCGGTGACCATTTCGAGCGTCAGTTCGTCGTGGTTGCGCAGGAACAGCCCCCACTGGCAACTCGGCGGGATGGGCGGGGTTTGCGCCATGATCTCGGTGATGGGATGCCGGTCTTCCAGCCGCAGCGCCATGAAGATGCGCGGCATCAGCGGAAAATGGAAGGCCATGTGGCACTCATCCTGGTTGCCGAAGTATTGCAGCACGTCCGACGGCCACTGGTTCGCTTCCGCCAGCAGCAGCCGGTTGGTGTGGGTCTCTTCGAGGGCCCGCCGGATGCGTTTGATCGCCAGGTGCGTCTCGGGCAGGTTCTCGCAGCTCGTGCCCTCCCGTTCCACCAGGTAGGGAATGGCGTCCAGCCGCATGCCGTCGACCCCCATATCCAGCCACAACCGCATCGCCTTGATCACTTCTTCCATCACTCTGGGGCTGTCGTAGTTCAGGTCCGGCTGGTGCGAAAAGAACCGGTGCCAGTAGTACGCCTGCGCGTCCGAGTCCCATGCCCAGTTGGATTTTTCGGTATCGGTGAAAATGATGCGTGCATCGCGGTATCTCTGGTCGGTGTCGCTCCACACGTAAAAGTCGCGCTCCGGCGAGCCGGGCGGCGCCTTGCGGGCGATCTGAAACCACGGATGCTGGTCCGAGGTGTGGTTCACCACGAGCTCGATCAGAACCTGGAGGTTCCGCTCATGGGCGGCGTTCAGGAATGCCTGGAAGTCTTCGAGCGTGCCGTAGCTCGGGTGGACCGTCCCGTAATCGGAGATATCGTAGCCGTCGTCGCGCAGAGGCGATTGAAAGAACGGCAGCAGCCACAGGCAGGTGACCCCGAGTTCCTGCAGGTAGTCGAGCTTCTGCATGAGACCGCGGAAATCGCCGATGCCGTCATTGTTGCTGTCGAAGAAAGCCTTGACGTGCGTCTCGTAAATGATCGCGTCCTTGTACCACAGCGGATCGTGCGCGCTGCCCCTGCGTTTCATGCCGTCACCTCGGAGCCTTCCGGAATGCGACCATGGCCAGCGGCGGCAGCGTCACGTTCAACGAATCGGGGTAGCCGTGCATCGGCACCGGCGCCGAATGGAGGGAACCCAGGTTTCCCTGTCCGCTTCCGCCGTAGAGCGTGGCGTCGCCATTGAGCAGTTCCTGCCATTCGCCGCGCTCCGGCACGCCGGCCCGGTAATTCTGGCGCGGCACCGGGGTGAAGTTGAAGATGAAGAGCACCTGGTCGAGCGGCTCCCGGCCGATCCGGCGGAAGCTGAGGATGCTCCGCTGGCTGTCGTCGTCCATCAGCTGGAATCCCGCCGGGCCGGAATCGATCTCGTAGAGTGCCGGTTGGCCGCGGTAGAACGTGTTCAGGTCGCGGACCCAGCGCTGCAAGCCGCGGTGCGGCGCCTGTTCGAGCAGATGCCAGTCGAGGCTGCCTCGGGGGTTCCACTCCTGCCACTGGCCGAACTCATCGCCCATGAAGAGCAGCTTCTTTCCCGGAAGGGCCGTCATGTAGCCGTACAACAGCCGCAGGTTGGCGAACTTCCTCCAGTCGTCCCCCGGCATCCTGGCGATCAACGACCCCTTACCGGGAGCCACTTCGTCACGCGAAAGCGGCAACACGCATTTGCCGGGAAACGCGGATTCAGCGGCGGCGATGAGACGGTTGTGGTGGTACGAGCGGTAGAGCGGGTCTTCCGACAGGTAGGCGAGGGTCCCGGCGGTCCAGCCCATATTCCATTTGTACCGGAAGCCAAATGCGCCCGGCGGCGGCGATCCGTCTCGCCCGGATCCCAGACCTTCGATGTGATCGCCGGACAGAAGGTGTCGCAGTTCCGCGGGAGAGTCCTCCGCCCAATCCACAATCACGCCGGCCCCTTGCTGGTGCAGAGTGTCCGCCAGATACAGGAAATCGGCCGCCGTTTCGGGCAGGTGTTCCGGCAGGAACTCCACATGCGTAAATCCCATGTCGTGAACGTACTCCGCCAGTTTGCCCGCGATCTCCCGCCAGGTAAGCGGACGATTGCCCTCCTCGGGAACCCGCGCCCACGAGTCCGGGTCGACTTCGTAAATCGACACAGGCGTATCCGGCGCGGCCGCCTCCCGGTGATCCCGGCCAAATTTACCTTCGGCGAACAGATACAGAGTTCTTTCGTTCATGGTTACAGGAAGTAATCGAAATCCCGCTCCGTGCGAATCTTGCGACGGATCCGGAACACGTGGGCCGGAAGTATCTGCGGATTGAGCTCGACGTAATTCCGCGGGCCTGTCCACAGGTGGCGGCTGTCGCCAAGAAGTTCGTGCACCTGGTAGGGCTCGTTTTCATCCAGGCCCAATACCGGCAGGTCGAGCCTCACCCACCCCGCGTGCTTGTGCGAGGGGTCCAGGTTCACGACCGCCAGGATCGTATCCGAGCCTTCGCCCGCCGATTTGCTGTAGCAGATGAGCTGTTCGTTATCCACGTCGTGAAACCTCAGGCTCCAGTCGCTTTGCAGGGCGGGATTCTCACGCCTGATGCGGTTCACCCGCGTGATCAGCTCGCTCAGGCTCCACGGGTCGTCGAGGCGCCACTCGCGAATCTGATACTTTTCCGAATCCAGGTACTCCTCGCTGCCCTGCTGCTTCGCGAGGTTCTCGATCAGTTCGAAAGCGGGCCCGTAAATTCCATAACTCGCCCCCAACGTCGCCGCCAGAACCAGGCGGGTGATGAACGCCGCTCTTCCGCCGTACTGCAGGTATTCCGGCAGGATGTCCGGCGTGTTCGGCCAGAGGTTCGCACGGAAATACTCGCGCACCTCCGATCGGGTCAGCTCCGTGAAATACGCCGTGAGTTCGGCCTTCGTGTTGCGCCAGGTGAAGTAAGTGTAGGATTGCGTAAACCCGAGCTTGGCCAGTTGGTACATGACTTTCGGCCGCGTGAACGCCTCCGCCAGAAAAATGGTCTCGGGATAGTCGCGCTTCACGTCCGCGATCAGCTTCTCCCAAAACGGGAAGGCTTTCGTGTGGGGGTTATCCACGCGAAATATGCGGATGCCGCGGTCAATCCAGAACCGCGCCACGCTCGCCAGTTCGCCCCACAATTCCCGCCAGTCCGCGGTTTCGAATTCGAGGGGATAGATATCCTGATACTTCTTCGGCGGATTTTCGGCATACTGGATCGTGCCGTCCGGCCGTTTGCGGAACCACTCCGGATGCTCGCCGGCATAGGGGTGGTCCGGCGCGCACTGGAACGCGAGATCCATAGCCACTTCCAGCCCGCGGTCCGCCGCTTGTTTCACGAACCAGTCGAAGTCTTCGAGCGTTCCGAGTTGCGGGTCGATCGACTTGTGGCCGCCCTCCTTCGAACCGATCGCCCACGGGCTGCCGACGTCTTCCGCCTGCGCCAGAATCGAATTATTCCGGCCTTTCCGGTTCACCTTGCCGATGGGGTGGACGGGCGGCAGGTAGACCACGTCGAAACCCATGGCGGCCGCATAATCGAGGCGTGCCACGCACTGCCGAAGGCCCCCGCAGGAGCGCGGAAAGAATTCATACCAGGCGCTGAACCGCGCCCTTTCGCGATCCACCGTTACCGCCAGTTCCTGGTCGTAGCGCGTGGCCAGGCTGCGGTCCGGATGGCGGCGCACCGCGTCTGCCAGTTCGTCCAGCAGGGCCGCCTCGATCTTGACTTTGGCCGCCGAATCGCTCCGCAGAAGCGCAGCCCGGTCGAGCAGCCTGGCGCGGTCGCTGCCGGTGGCCCGCAACGCCGCCTCTTCGATCAATTGTGCTCCGGACAGCAGATCGACGGACACGTCCTGCCGCGCTTCGATACGTTTGAGCATGTCCCGGCGCCAGGTCTCAAAGCGGTCGACCCAGCCCTCGACCGTGTAAAGATAACGCCCCACCTCCCGCACCGGAAACTCGGCCCGCCAGCGGTCGTTCGCCAACGCACTCATGGGGGTCTCTTCCCACTCCGCGCTGCCCGCATTGCGATAGAGGACCACGCAGGAAATGACGTCGTGCCCGTCGGCAAAAACGTCAGCCTCTACGCTCACGGTTTCGCCCGCGGTGCGCTTGATCGCGAACCTGCCGCAATCCACCTCCGGCTTGAGGCCCGCAATGACGACCCTCCTCCTGCGATCGAGTGCATCCATTCGTGTACTCCTTGATCGTAACCGCCGCGGGGGTATTTCCTTCCGGAAAATGTACGGAGCGGCACGTCAGTCCCTTTCGGGCCCGAGCCATTCGCGGACAATCCGATCCACCCGTCCCGATTCCTCCAGCCGGAGCAGGTGCAGGTTCAATTCGTGCACCATGCCCGGCGCGCGCACCGGCATTGCGAACCCGTAGTTCTGCGGCATGTACTCGGCCCGCGAAACCGCCACGGACGTGTCGTGCCTCTGCGCGATCAGGTAGCGGAGTTGCGGCCGGTCGAAAACCACCGCGTCCACCGCACGCTGTTTCAGCAGGGAGTAAGCCTTCGCCAGCGAATCGACCGCGCGCACGTCCGCGCCGTATTCGCGCGCAAAATCTTCGCCGGGAGAGCCTGCCAGGACCGCCACCTGCCGCCCGTGCATTTCTTCGGCGGTCCCGATCGTGTTCGTGGTCATGCCCGTGAGCGTGAGGGTGCTGGCGATCCCGGCCACCAGCGAGGTAGCCATGATCACAGAAATCACAATCCAGATGGCAGTCACCAGTCTTCCCAGAAACGTCCTGGGCGCCAGGTCCCCGTAGCCGACCGTGCTCATCGTCACGATCGCCAGCCAGATTCCGTTGGCGATCCCGCGCCCCGGTTCGTGCGCGAACGGGGCGTTCGCCACGCGCCGCTCTGCCAGCCAGATCAGGGTGCCCACCAGCGCCAGGACGGAAACCAGCACCATCACCGCGATGAAGAATGTCCGGCTGAAGAAGGGAGAGATCCGATCCCACCAGGAGGGTTGTTCGGTGCGGGAGAGGATGGAGAGGGCCGAAGAGTAGTAGGGCTGAGAAAACCGGGCGGTCTGCACTCGTTCGGAGGTGATGCTGACCGGCCCGATTACCATATCGAGTTCGCCGGCGTTCAGGGCCTGCAAAGCTTTCGGTACGCTCTCGAAAGGCTGCAGCCGGTAGCGCCATCCGGCCTGGGCCGCCACCGCCTGCCACAGTTCCACCGAGATCCCTTCCAGGCCGTCGGGCCCCTTCACGACGAATGGCTGCGACCCCGCCACTCCGGCACGCAAAACGCCGGCCGAGCCCCGCGGAACCCGCGGGACCGCAGCCGACGCTATCGCAAAACCCAGAATGTAACCAAGGAGAAGGCGTTTCGGAACTTTCGGGATCGCTATCACCTTCTAGTTGAATTGTACGCCCCGCTGCTTGGCCGACGCATCCTTGAAACAGGTGAACTCGCGAGCAAAATCTGTGTAGCGTGGCCCCGCCGTCGCGGTCTGTTCGCGAGAATGGCAATAAAGGTGTTCGCTAATTCGCGATGGTTCGATTCAGGCTCTTTTTTACATTTCTGCTGTTCGCGCTCGCAGGCCGCGGAGCGCCTGCCGACCCTCTGGGCCGCTCCACGCCGCGCAGCACGGTGCTCGAGTTTCTTCGCGCCGGCCAGGACCACAATTACCGCCTGGCTGCTCAGTACCTGGAGGACGGACACTCCCCCGCCAATCCCGCCACTGCAGCCTCTCGCGATCTAGCATCCGAGCTCAAGACGGTCCTCGATCGCCGGTTGAACATCGATCTCGGCGCGATCGAAAACAGCCCCGAGGGAAATCTGGCCGATGGCCTGCCTCCGGACAGCGAACTCATCGGCACCATTCCGGATTCGCAGGGGTCCTTGCGCGTGATGCTTCATCGCGTACCATCGGGCGGCGGCATTTGGCTATTCTCATCGGAAACGCTGGCCGGCATCCCCGCCGTCTACCGCTCCATTTCGCCTTCCCTGGTGGAGCGCTATCTCCCCGGCGTCCTGACGCAAACGCAGTTCTTCGGCGCCGCCGTGTGGCGCTGGATCGCCCTCCTGCTGCTGGCGCCGGTGGCGATTTGCCTGGCCTTTCTTCTGACGAGAATCCTGCTCTGGTTCGTCGCCGGCTTTGCGCACCGCACGGTCAACGCTCTGGACGACGAGGTCGTCCAGAAACTCCGCGGACCGCTCCGCCTGTTTCTCACCGTCTCCCTGTTTCACCCCGGGCTGCTGCTGCTCTCCTTACCGCTTCTCATGCGCCAGACCGTCGGGGATCTCGAAATGATGCTGGTCGCCACGGCGGCCGCCTGGTTCCTCCTGCGGCTCATCGATATCGCCTCGGACCGGGCGAGGCTGGGGCTGGTTCGCACCCATCGCGTCGCCGCAACCGCGGTGGTGCCGCTCGGGCGACGCATCCTGAAGGTCCTGGCGGTTGTGTCGATCTCGCTCGTGGTTCTCGACAATTTCGGATTTCAGATGTCCACGGTGCTGGCCGGCCTGGGGGTTGGCGGCATCGCCGTGGCCCTGGCCGCTCAAAAGACCATTGAGAATCTGTTCGCGGGCATCTCGCTGGTGATCGATCAGCCGGTCCGCGTCGGCGATTTCTGCAAATTCGGCGACAACGTCGGCACCGTGCAGGATATCGGCCTGCGTTCCACCCGCATCCAGACGCTCGACCGCACGGTCATCACCATACCCAACGGGCAGTTCGCCGCCATCAATATCGAGAACTTCGGACCGCGCGAGAAAGTGTGGTTCCATCCGGTATTCGGTCTCCGGATCGATAGCACGGCCGACCAGTTGCGGTATGTTCTGGTCGGAATCCGCAAGCTGCTGTACGAACATCCGAAAGTGGAGCCGGGCGGCCGGGTCCGGTTGATCGGCTTCGCTCCGGCCGCACTCACGCTGGAGGTGTTTGCCTACGTGCTCACCGCCGACTATGGCGAGTTTGTGGCCATCCAGGAGGATCTCTTGCTGCGGATGCTCGAAGTCATTTCGACGGCTGGGACCAGCCTCGCCATCCCCGTGCAGACCAACTATATCGCCCGCGGGGCCGGGATGGATGGGGATCTCAGAGAGGCCGCCCAGCAACAGGTGCGCGAGTGGAAGCAGGACGGCCGCCTTCCGTTCCCCGATTTTTCGCCCGACGAGGTCGCTCGCATGCAGAATCGCCTGCCTTACCCGCCGGCCGAATCCGCCGTGCG
This sequence comes from Bryobacterales bacterium, assembly GCA_963794265.1. Taxonomy (GTDB): domain Bacteria; phylum Acidobacteriota; class Terriglobia; order Bryobacterales; family Bryobacteraceae; genus CAWCDJ01. The sequence continues at coordinate 1,158,916 of CAWCDJ010000001.1, read as the reverse complement.
GAAGGGCGCGAGTTGAAAAGTGGAAAGCCGGAGAGACAGCCGGACGGCCGGAATCAGGGCCGCGGCTCCGCCCTTTGTATGGCCTGCTGAATGGCCGTGATGTTTTTCTTGGCGAACTGCGCTTCGTCCAGGTCCGGGTTGATCGCCACCACCTGTTCGAGATGCTTCAGCGCCGGCCCGAGCTCCGCGAGGCTGTTGGTCTCGTTGGCCTTGCGCATGTAAGAAACGCCCAGCGCGAAATGCGCGTAGGGATCTTCCGGATCGTAAGAGAGCGAACGCTGGCAGTACCCGATCGCCAGGTCGAAGTTCGACAGCTTGCGCTCGCAGTCGCACAGCCCGAAATACGCCAGGCTGCGTAGATCGCTCCAGATGTCATGCGTTCCGGCGCGCTTCTTCTTTCCCAGGCCGAACAGGGATCCCAGCACGTAGTAATTCAGTTGCCCCGCCAGGTGGCTGTCGAAATCGCTCAGCGCCAGGTATTGGCTGTACTCGCCTTTCGCATCGGCATACTTGCCGCTCAACCTGAGGCTGTCCGCCATCCACAGGTGCGGTTCGGCGTCCTTGGGCGCCAGTTGCACGGCTTTGCGCGCCGCGTCGATCGACTGGCCGTAGAGCCCTTTCAGGCGGTAGGCCTGAGCCAGCATGGTGAGCGCCATGGCATGGTTCGGCTGGCGCACCAGCACGGTGTTGATCTGCCGGATTGCCTCATCCACGTCTCCGATATCCAGCAACATGCCGGCATAATTGGCGTGCGCCTCCAGATAGTCCGGGTCGATCTCGATGGCCTTCTTGAAATACTCCTGGGCTTTCTGCTCGTCGAACATGGCGTTGTAAGTCAGCCCCAAGTAGTAAGCTGCCTGGCTGTAAGTGGGGTCGGCCGCCAGCGCCTTCTCGAAATACTCGGCCGCCTTCTTATAATTCTGCTGATAGCCCTTGAGGTAATACTTGATGCCTTCGTCGAGCGAGTCCACGGCGGCCTTGGTCCGCCGGCGCGGAATCAGGATTTTGATCGTGACCGTGGATTCCTGCCCGGGGTACACGGTCTCCTGCCGCGGACCGTCGGGCTCGTAACCCATCTTGACGCCCTTAATGGTGTGCTCGCCCGGCTGTAGCCCCGGCACGGTAATCGTCTTACCCGCCGGGATTACTCCGACCGATTTGTCGTCGACGAACACCTCCACGCCGTCCTTATTCGCCTCGAACACCAGGGTGCCGAACTTGGGCGCCGGCGGTGTAGCGGGGGCGGCGTTCGAGGGCACATAAGACAGGAGCATATTCGGGTCGAAGCTACCGCGGTCGGAGGTCGGATTCTGCTGCGCGCCGGTGGCCTCGCGCACCTGAGTGTGGGTGTACTCGGCCAGTTCGTCGGCGGTTACGATGCCGTCATGGTTCGTGTCGGCCGCGCCTTCCAGGCCTTTCACCACATAGTAAGTGAACACGCCGTGGCCGCCCTCCAGCTCCGGACTTTCGAACGACCGCTCCCGGTCGCGGCTGGCCGTCAGCGAAAACAACGAGGTGTTGAGCGAAGAAAGCGTTTTGTTCAGGCTCGCCGTGTCTTCCGGCGAAATCGCGCCGCTATGGCAGGCGTCGGTCAGCAGAACTTTCGACGTGGCGCTAATCTTACTGCCCATCACATCGCCCAATTCGTCCATCGGGTAGCCCGTGCCGGCAATCCGGCTCGCATCGAAATCGTAGGGAGCCAGATACCCCTTGCCCTGATACATGAAGCCGTGGCCGGCGAAGTACACCAGCACGCGATCGCCGGGCTTGGCCACGCTCGGCAGCCAGGTATCGATTTCGCGGCGTAAGCCCGCCAGCGTGGCTTTATCACCCGTAAGGATGTGGACGTTCTCGGCCTTGAAATTGCCGCCTTCCGGACTGATCAGAATGGTGTAAATGGATTGCGCATCCCGTTCCGGATACTGCAACTGCAACTTCGCCGGCAGGCTCTTATAGCGCGAAATGCCCACGATCACCGCGTAGCTGCGTGGAATCGACGGCGTCTTGGGCGGCTCCGGAGTCTCGATCTTCTCCAGCTTCAGATCGCGCTGGCGCTGTTGCGAGGGCTGCTGCTGGGCGCCCAGCGCGGCGCAGGCCAGCAGGAAAGGAAGGCTCTTCCACATGACGATCACCGGTGCGCCAGGCGGAACTCGTAGACCACCGGGCCGGTCAGGGGCTCCGGCGACGAGATCACCGCCTTGTTCTCCTGCCGCATGAAGAGCAGCTCGCGGCGGCTGTCCCCCGCCGCCTGGGCCAGCTCCTGCGGCACGTCCACCTCGCGCGGAAGCAGTTTTGGCCCCGCCGAAGAATCGATGCAATCGCCCCGCGCCTTCAAAAGCGCATCGTCGCAGCGCGGAGAGAGCGTCAGCGGCCTGGTAGTGGGGGTGGCCGGCGGCGCCGCCAGGCGCGTGGGGCTCACCAGCCAGTAAACCGTCTCATAGCCCGGTGGTCCGGCGATTTTGAAAACCGTGCTGGTGGCCGGCACCTGGTACGCCCGGCCGGCGGCGATTTGGTTGTTCTGCCCGGTCTCCTCCCGCGGGAACAACTGCCCGTACTTTCCGGAGCTGCTGTAGTTTGTGACATACAGGTAGCCATCGAAGTTTGTGTGGAAGCGAAAGCGCACGCGGTCGCCCTGTGCCAGCACCAGCCCCGGGTCGATGGCGTGCCACGAACCCTTTTCCAGCCGTTCGAGCGTGATTTCCATGCGGTGCGCGCCCTGCTGCATGGAGCGGCTCTGCGCCGGAGCCGGCGCGGCTGCCAGTGCGGCGCCCAGGGTGGCAGCGGCCAGCCCGCGGATCATTGGTGCACCAGGGCCAGATCGGCCACCACTCGGGAATCGGAACTGCCCGTGGGGTTCACCACGTAAACCGCGGTTTCTTTCTTCTCGCCGGGCGTACTCTCGTCCACCCGCTCGATCACCAGGTCGCGCGAAAACGTATTGCGCAAGTGCCCGACCATGGCATCGTCAACGCTGGCCGTCATCACCAGTTGCTTCGGCTGCGCCGTGTGCCGCGGGGCCGCGGCCGGCTGCGCTTTTTCTCCCTGGAGCGAGTAGATGGTCTGTTCCAGGTCAGTCTCGGGTTCGCGCGAAAATACGATGAAAATCCGTTCCGTACCGGTTTGCTGGTCGAAAACCATCCGCGATTTCGGCGGCAGCGTGTAACTGTGCCAGCCGTCCACCCGATTGTCGCCGTTCTCCACTTCCGCCGAAGGAAACATCGGCCTCCAGGTGCCGCTCGAGCCCTTGGTGATGATGTAAAGGTAGCCCGGGCTGTTGGCCTGCACTTCCAATTGAATCTTGTCGCCCGCGTGGAATACCGTATCGGCGGGCACGGCGGTCATCTCCCCGCCGGACAATTTCAAGATCGTGCACTTGAGGCCGAGCGGCGGTCCGGCAGTCGGGGCGGGTGCGGTAGTCCGTTCCGAGGCTAGTTGCACGAACCCGCCTTCGGGCGTGGTCGAGACGGGCCGGCTTGGCGCGGCCGCCGGCCGGCTTCCGTTCTTATGGGCCTCGGCCTTCGCGACCGTCTTGTGCACTGCCTTGGCCGGCGGCTTGGCCCGGGCGGGCGCCTTCGGTGCCTCCACGGCGGCGTAGAACAGCTCGCGGGCGGTCAATTCGGTGGTAGGCGCCTGCTGTGCGCCCGCAACCGCGACGATGAGGGCACAAAGCGAAATTAGCAGTCCTGAGGTCTTTAGCATCATGCAGTTCCGGTCCCCTAGGTGTTTACGATATCACCGCCGGCACCCGATTAGTCGTTCCCGTCCGATGGCGCAGTACCAGTCCGGAAGGCAGGCTCCCTCCCCGCCTGCAATCCGAACGTTTCTCTTGACTCCAGACCTGGAGACACTCAATATATAGATGTACTTCATATGGATCTGCTGCAAGGAACGCTGGACATGCTCGTGCTCCGAACCCTGATCTTCGGGCCGCTCCACGGATACGGGATCGCCAAGTCGATCCGCCACACCTCTAAAGAGTCCTTCGACATCGAGTTCGGCTCTCTCTACCCGGCGCTGAAGCGGCTGGAACTCAAGGGGTGGATCGCTTCCAAATGGGAAATCTCGGAGCACAACCGGAAGGCCAAGTTCTATCGGCTTACGCCGGGCGGGAAGAAGCAACTCGCCGAGGAGCAATCCCGCTGGTCGCAGTTTGTGGCGGCCGTTGCGAACGTTATGGAGACGGAACCGGGGACGAATGAGACATGATCGTCGATCGGTGGAAGTACCTGCTGCCTGGCTTTCGCCGCGCCGCTGAGCGCGACATGCAGGAGGAGTTAGACGCCCTTGCCGCCCTGGCGGACCGGCGCGAACTTGGCAACCTCACGCTTGCGGCGGAAGACGCGCGCGCCGTGTGGGGGTGGTCTTGGCTGGAGGGCTTGGGACGAGATATCCTCTACGCCTTCCGAGTGCTACGCCGGCAGCCCTGGTTCACGGCCGCGGCAGTGCTTTCGCTGGCGCTCGGCATCGGCGCCGATGCCGCTATCTTCCGCCTCATCGACGCACTCCTCTGGCGCGACCTGCCGGTGCGCGATCCGTCGAGGCTTGTCCAGCTTAGTGAAAGCAGCGCCTCCTATTTCGCGTTCCGGCAGTTCCAGGAGAACTCCGGCGAAGTGCTGTCGGGTGTTCTCGCGACCACCGGCGTTCTCGGCCGCGACCTCGATACGGGCGGTGGGTCCGAAGCCGGCCAGGTGGAGCTTGTCTCGGGCAACTACTTCACCGAGTTGGGCGTATCCCCGCTGCTCGGCCGCACTCTGTCGCCCGAAGACGACCGCCGCGCGGGGCCGTCGCATGCGGCTGTCCTCAGCTACCGCTACTGGCAGCGAGCCTACGGCGGAGGACGCGACGCGCTGGGACGGACCATCTACATTCAGAAGGTTCCTTTCACAATCGTCGGGGTTGCGCCGCTCGAATTTCTCGGCCTGCGTATCGGCGACGGAGCCGATGTTTGGATCCCCCTCTCCCAGCAGCCCGCCATCTTTCCCGGCCGCAACTGGCTCGACAACCGTAACGACAATTTTCTCGATCTCTTCGGGCGCTTGAGGCCGGGCATCGGGATCCCTCAAGCCGCAGCGGTGCTCTCGCGTCAGGCTCAGCGCATCGACATCGAACGTGGGGGGCCGGGGCTGCCCGAATGGATCCGCAAGCAGATCGAAGCCGAACAACTGGATCTACAGCCAGCCGGAAAGGGTGTCTCCGCGCTGCGGTATCGCTTCTCGGAGCCGCTGCGCACGATCTTTGCGATGGTTGTGATCGCGCTGCTGCTCGCCTGCGTGAACGTCATGGGGCTGCAATTCGCCCGCACCGACGAGCGCCGCCGCGAACTCTCCGTGCGCCTCTCGATCGGCGCCGGCCGTTGGCGCATCGTGCGGCAGTTGCTTGCCGAGTCGATCGTCGTTGCCGGCTGCGGCGCCGCGCTCGGGCTGGCCTTCTACCGCCCGGCGGCGGTCGGACTGGTTTCCCTCATCTCCTGGAACGGCAGCCCCGTGAGGCTCGATCTGCGGATCGATAGCAGCCTGCTGCTGTTCGTGTTGGTGGCGTCAATTGTCGCGGCGCTGATCTGTGGCGTAGTGCCTGCCCTGCGCGCCACGCGTGGCCCGCTTGCGGCGAGTCTCCAGCAGGGAGACCGCGCCGTTACGGCGGCACGCGCACACCGGACGCTTGGCCGTGCGGCTGTTTCCGTGCAACTGGCTCTCTCGGTGGTGCTGGTGTCCGGAACCTTTCTATTTGCGTTCAGCCTGCGGAACCTCACTACCTTCGATACCGGGATCGACCGGCGCAACCTGATCCAGGTGGATGTGGACTCGACGGAAGCCGGCTACGAAGGTGCCTCCATGGCGGCTTTGAACCGTCGGCTCCAGGAGCGGTTGTCGGCGCTTCCACTCGTTCAGTCGGCGACCTACTCGTCGAACGGCATTTACTCGGGCCGGAACTCTGAAACCGGAGTCGAGACCGAAGCCCTGCCCGGGACCGCCGGACCGGAACATCACGCCGTCTTCCATGACGTGGGGCCACGCTATTGCGCAGGAGTTGGTGCGCGCCTGCTCGCGGGGCGCGATTTTACGGAGCGCGATGACGCTGCGGCGCCGCCGGCGGCAATCGTCAGCCAGGAATTCGCCCGGCACTTCTTTCCTGGCGCGAACCCGATTGGCCGCAACTTCAACATGGCAACGAGCAAGGGCAAGAGAGCCTGGCAGGTTGTGGGGGTTGTGGGAGACATTCGTACCGATGTGCGCCGGCGCCCGCCGTGGGTGTTTTACCTGCCCCACATGCAAACCCGGACTTCCGTTTTCACCACGCGGTTTCTGGTGCGGACCCGCAGGCCGAATGCCGCCATCCCGGCGGACCTGCGCGCCGTCATTCGCGCGGAAGACTCCGCTCTCCGCATAGATAGCATCGACTCGGCGGGCAACCTGTTCAACCGCACCATTGACCGCGACCGCCTCACTGCCGCCCTCTCTTTCGGCTTCGGCATTCTGGCGATTGCGTTGGCAGCGGTAGGGATTTACGGCCTGCTGGCGTATGATGTGGCGCGGCGCACCGGCGAGATCGGCATCCGGATGGCGCTCGGCGCCACGCGACGCGGTGTCATGGGCCTGGTGTTTCGGGAAGTCGCGTTGCTCGCCGCGGCGGGGGTGGCGGCCGGAGCTCTGGCCGCTTCGGTGCTCGGCCGCCTGGTAGCCAATCTCGTGTTCGGCCTCGAGCCGGCCGACCCGCGGGTGCTGGCGGGAACCGTTCTGCTGCTCGCGTTAGTGGCGCTTGTGGCGGCGGCTGTTCCGGCGCGCCGTGCGGCTTCAATGGACCCGGCCGCGGCGCTCCGTCACGAATAGCGTGGCGGCCCAGGCGGCGGCGGGGACCAGCATGACCGCGCCGATCAGGATGGCGAACGTGCGCGGCGCCATACCCCAATCGATGGCCGCCCCGGCCAGGTAGCTGCTGGCCGAGAGCGTCAGCATGCAGATGCCGTAGTCGGCGGCGAAGACGCGCCCGCGGAAGCGGTCATCGGTATAGACCTGCAGCAGGGTCGAGGAGAAGACCCAGTTGGTGGACGATCCGGCATGCGCCAGCACCACCGCCGCCACCGCCAGCAGGAGCGACCCCGAGGTCCCCAGCCACACGTAGCCGAGGGCGGCAAACAAAAATCCAACCAGGATCCCGGTGCGCAGCCGCTGGTGGACTTCGCCTGCCCAGCGGCCGCCGATCAGCGGTCCAGCAAGGGAGCCCACGCCGCGCGCGCCCATCAGCACGCTCATCCCCAGCATCCCGGCGCGCTGCGGGTCCATGCCGTGAAATCGAACCGGGAAGACGCGCTGCCCGAGAATCGGCAGCAGGACGTTGTTCGCTCCGAGCAAGCCGACCCCGCCCTTGACGAACACCGTGGCGAAGATCAGCGGGTGGGAGCGGATATAGCGCACGCCATCGAGGACCGGGGTGAAATCCACCAGGTCGCGGGCGCGCAGTGGCGCCATGCCGGCGGTGTGCGGTTCGTTGAACTTCATCCGGCGCACCAGCCATGCGGAAACCAGGAAAGAAAACGCGTTCAGAATGAACACCGCCTGGCGTCCGAACAGCACCGCCGCAATTCCGCCCAGCCCCGCTCCGGCGGCCAGACAGAACGACCACGTGATGGAAGCCAGCGTGTTGGCCGGCAGCACGTCGCGTTCCGGGACGATGTTGGGGATGGCCGCGCTGTGCGCCGGCTCATTGAACGCCGCGCCGACAGTTTCGAACAGCAGCAGCACGTAAACCAGCCACAGCATGCCCGGAGTGCGCACCACCACCATCCCGAGCACGATGAAGCAGCGCGCCACGTCCGTTCCGATCATGATCGCCTTGCGGCTGAGGCGGTCGTTGAGCACCCCGGCGGTGGGGGCGACGAACGTCTGGGGCAGCACCTGCAGCACCACCGCGAGTCCTACTGCCTCGGCTTTCCCACCGGTGAGCTGGAGGATCAGGCTGTAGACGGAAAGAGCGTAGAACCAGTCGCCGAGTTCGCTGACGAGTTGCGCGATCCACAGCAGGCGATAGTTGCGATTGTCCCGCAGCAGGCGGAGGTAGCAGGAGAGCATCGGGGAAGACTCAAGCCCTATGCTGCCTGGAGCCGGCAACTCGTGTTTTCATAGAGGATCAGGAGGCTATTCCTATCGTAAGCAATTTCGAGGTGACGGTCGAGAAGCTGGTTTACGGCGGCGACGGCCTGGCGCGCCTGGAGGGGCGCGTAGTGCTGGCACCGTTCGTTCTGCCCGGCGAGCGGGTCCGCGTCGCACCCGAGCAGGAGAAACCCGGGCTGGTGCGCGCCCGGACGGTCGCGGTGCTCGAGCCGGCGCCGGAGCGCGTTTCCGCGCCTTGCCCGTACTTCGCGCGTTGCGGCGGGTGCCACTACCAGCACGCCCCCTACGATTTCCAATTGGCGGCGAAGCGCGCGATTCTCGAGGAGGAGTTACGGCGCCTGGGCAAAATCGAGCCGCCGGCCGAGATCGAAATCGCCGCCGCCGAGCCATGGGGCTATCGCAACCGGGTGCAACTGCACGTGCGCGACGGACGGATCGGATACCGCGAAGGGCGTTCGCACAAGCTTTGCGCCATCGAGCAGTGCCCGATCTCTTCTCCCAGAACGAACGAGTGCATCGCCGCGCTTAACCGCATGGTGCGCGATCCGCGCTGGCCGCGCTTTCTCCGCTCGCTCGAGATCTTCACGGACGAGCGGCAGGTGCAGTTGAACGTGGTGGAGACGGAGCGCCCCGTGGCCCGCCGTTTTTTCGAATGGGCGGCCGAGACGATTCCGGGTCTGGTCAGCGGTCCGCTGGATTACGAAGGGCGCTTCCGGGTGAGCCGGAACTCGTTCTTCCAGGTGAACCGTTTTCTGCTGGACCCGCTGGTGGAGTTGGCCGTAGGCGGCGCCGCGGGCGAAAACGCTCTCGACCTTTACGCCGGGGTGGGCCTGTTTTCTCTCGCGCTCGGTCGAAAATTCAAGGAGGTCACGGCGGTGGAGTCGGGCTCGGGCGCCGTGCGCGACCTGGAATTCAACGCCCAGCGCGCTGGGCTGGCGAATGTCCGGGCGGAACGGCGCGACGCCGAGGAATATCTGGCGGCGCTCGACCATGCGCCGGACCTGGTACTGCTCGATCCGCCGCGCTCCGGCCTCGGAAAGGCGGTGGTCGCGCGGATGGCTGGGCTCTGTCCGCAGCGGGTCACAATCGTGGCCTGCGACCCCTCCACGCTAGCCAGGGATCTGGCAGGCCTGATCGCCGCCGGCTATACCGTGGACCGCATGTCGATGATCGACCTGTTCCCGCAGACGTTCCACCTGGAAACGGTCGTTCAGCTTACCGGACCACGAAATTGACCAGTTTATCGGGCACCGTAATGGTCTTCAGAATATGCTTGCCGTCGAGTAGCTGCTGCACTTTTTCGTCACTCAGCGCCTGGGCGTCGAGCTGGTCCTTGGGAGTGCCAAACGGGGCGTAGATGCGGGCGCGCAGTTTGCCGTTCACCTGGACGACGATTTCGGCCAGGTCTTCCTTAGCCAGTTCGGGGTCGAAAGCCGGCCAGCACTGGTGGAAGACCGGGCCTTCCCGCCCGATTTCCGCCCAGATCTCCTGCGAGAGGTAGGGCGCGAAGGGAGCCAGCATGAGCGCCAGTTTCTCCGCAATTTCCGAGATGGCGCCGGCCGAGAGCTTACCCTCTTCGGCGTACAGCACGTTCACCAGTTCCATGATGGAGGCGATGCAGGTGTTGAAATGCCAGCGGGTCTCGAAATCCTCTGTGATTTTCCTGAGGGTCTGATGCATCTTGCGGAGGACCTTGCGGTCGGACGATCCCTCGGCGGAGCCCTGCCCCAGGCTGCGGGTCACGAAACGATACACCCGGCCGAGGAAGCGGTAGATGCCTTCGGCGCCTTCAAAGCGCCAGTCCACTTCCTTTTCCGGAGGGGCGGCGAAGAGGACGAACATGCGGGCCGTATCCGCGCCGAAGCGCTCCGCAAGCATGTCGGCTCCCACCACGTTGCCTTTGGATTTCGACATCTTGGCGCCTTCGGCGATGACCATTCCCTGGGTGAAGAGACGCCGCGCCGGTTCGCTGTTTTGAATCAGCCCGATATCGCGCATCATTTTGGTGAAAAAGCGCGAATAGATCAGGTGTAAAATGGCGTGCTCGACACCGCCGATATACTGGTCGATCTCGAACCAGTAGGCGATTTTCGCGGGGTCGAACGGCATGCGGTCGTTATGCGGATCGCAATAGCGGTAAAAATACCAGGACGAATCGATAAACGTGTCCATGGTGTCGGTCTCCCGACGCGCCGCGCCGCCGCACTTCGGGCAGATCACGTTGACGAATTCGGGGACGTTTTCGAGCGGGGAACGGCCTGCCCCGGTAATCTCGATTCGATCCGGCAGCACCACCGGAAGCTGGTCTTCGGGCACCGGCACCACCCCGCAGTTCGGGCAGTGAATGACGGGAATCGGGGTTCCCCAGTAGCGCTGGCGCGAGATTCCCCAGTCTTTGATGCGGTAGGTGACCGCCGGTTTACCGAAACCGTGTTCCTTGGCGTAGGCGGCCATCCGGCGGCGCGCTTCCTCGCCTGGCAACCCGGACCAGGGGCCGGAGTTTTCCACGACACCGTCGTCGGTGAACGCGTGGGTCATGCCGGGCTCCACGGCCAGTTCGCCATCGTCCGGCCGGATCACCGGCCGGACGGCAATATCATATTTGCGGCAGAACTCGAAGTCGCGATCGTCATGTGCGGGAACCGCCATAATCGCGCCGGTGCCGTAGCCCATGAGGACAAAGTTGCCGATCCATACCGGCACGTTTTCGCCGCTGAACGGGTTCACTGCGTAGTGCCCGGTGAAGAAACCTTCCTTCAGAATGTCGCCCGGGTCGCGATTGGCGCGGTCGTCCACCATGGCCTTGGCGCGCGCCTGGCCTTCCGCGTCGAGCAGTTTCGGGTTGAGCGGATGCTCGGGGGCGAGAATCACGCAGGTGGCGCCGTAGATGGTGTCGACGCGGGTCGTAAACACGCGAATCGGCTCTCCGGTACCGGCCAGTTTGAAGTCGATTTCCGCACCTTCGGAGCGGCCGATCCAATTGCGCTGCATGGTGAGCACGCGCTCCGGCCAACCGCCTTCGAGCTGCTTCATGTCTTCGAGCAACTGGTCGGCGTACGTGGTGATCTTGAGGAACCATTGCTCCAGCGCGCGCTGCTCGACGGGGGTGTCTTCGTGACGCCAGCAGCAGCCTTCGACGACTTGCTCATTGGCCAGGACGGTGGCACATTTCGGGCACCAGTTGACCAGGGCCTTCTTGCGATAGGCCAGGCCGCGTTCCAGCATTTTGAGAAAAAACCACTGGTTCCAGCGGTAGTACTCGGGTTCGCAGGTTGAGACCTCACGGCTCCAGTCGTAGCTGAAGGCGAAGCGGCGGTGGGTCTTCTTCATCGCCGCGATGTTCTGCAGCGTCCACTCGCGCGGCGGCCGTTTGTTGGCGATGGCGGCATTCTCGGCGGGAAGACCGAAGGCGTCCCACCCCATCGGGTGCAGGACGTTGTAGCCGCGCATCCATTTGTACCGGGCCAGCGCATCGCCGATCGAGTAGTTTCGAATATGGCCGATGTGCAGGGTGCCGCTGGGGTAGGGCAGCATCTCGAGAACGTAGAACTTCGGCCGCGCGGGGTCTTCTCCCGCCCGATAAAGCTCCTGGTTCCGCCACTCCTCGTGCCACTTCAGTTCGATATGGTTATGGTCGTACGGCTTTTCCGGCATAGCTGTCGATGGGGTCTAATTTCCATCGTAGCAAGATCACCGGCGGCCCTTACCGGTCGGGAGTGTAGTAGCCGGTACGAGCGTAGACCTGAAGCCGGGGAGACCCTTCCGGCAGCTTCAACTGCACCTTGATTTTTCGGTACTTGCCGGCCGGTGCGTCGTCCGGCGGGTAATAGCCCAGAACATATTCGTTGTGTATGGTGACGCCGATCCTGGCGAACGTGGTGTGCATTTCCCGGGGATCGGAGATCAGGTAGCGGACTCCGCCGCTCGAACTGGCGAGCTTCTCGAGCAGTTCCGGCCCGCCGAGCTCTTCCGGACTGTTGGGGTTCTGGTAGAGGCAGATGGCGAAGATCTGGGCATCGGCTTCCTGGGCGAGTTCCTCCAATTCGTGCAGGGTATAGCGGCTGTTGTTGTCGCCGCCATCGGACACGATGATGAGGACCTTACGCGGATTATGCGCCTTGGCGAGGTGCGCCAGAGCGAGATAGGCGCCGTCGATCAGCGCAGTTTCGCCGCGCGGCGGCGTGAACAGCAGGGCGTTGCGAATATCGGCGAAGTTCGACGTGAAATCCTGGCGAAGATTCGGCTGGCTCGAGACGGTAACCAGGAAAGCTTCATCTTCGGGATTGAGTTCCTGGAACAGCTCGCGCGGCGCCTCGCGGGCCACCTTGAACTTGCTCTTCATGCTCTGGCTGCAATCGAAGACGATGCCAACGCTGACAGGCGCGTCCTGACGGCCAAAGGAAACGATGGGCCTTTGCTCGGCTCCATCGAACACACGGAAATTGTCGCGGTCGAGCCCGAGGACATTGCGTCCGGTCGTGTCTTGAACGGCGACAGGGACGAGGGTCATAGAGACATCCACTCGGATATTCGCGGAGGGGCCGGGCGCGAGCCTCGGCGCACGGTCTTCCAGGAGCCGGGGTCCATCTCCCGCGGCGCTGGTGATTGCGAGGGCGGCCAAAAGGCACAGAGAAGAAGCTAAGGTGCGCATCGGTATGTCTTGGTCGAACGGCGCTAACGGCTGAGTAACACGCGTTATGCCTTTGTACGGAGCTTGGCGGAGAGGGCCTTGAGAGTGTCGAGATTGGAACGGTCGTCTCCCGGATTTGTGAAAGGTGTCTCCAGGATGAAGGGCAGGGCGTGTAGTTTCGGATCAGTCAGAATCCGGCGAAATCCGGCCTTACCGATGTGCCCCTCGCCAATATGGGCGTGCCGGTCGACGCGCGAGCCGCGCGGTGTCTTGGAATCGTTCGCATGAACGAGGTGAATGTGACTCCAACCGAGGAGTTTGCCGGCGCGCTGTAGCGTATCGTCCAATCCCCGCCGGGCGGCGATGTCGAAGCCCGCCGCCAGCAAGTGGCAGGTGTCGAGACAAAAGCCGACCGGCAGACTTGTGAGGTCGAGCGCCAGTTCCCGGATCGACTGCAATTCCTCAAAGCGGCTGCCGAGGCTGGTGCCGCATCCGGCGGTGTTTTCGAGCAGAACCGTCACGCGATGTGAGCGAAAGCCCTTGGCTGAGTCGCGCAGTCCCAAAACGAAAGAGGCGATGGCTTCGTCCGCGGAGCGACCCCTGGCACTGCCCGGGTGCAGAACCAGGTACTCCGCGCCGATGAGGGCGGCGCGCTCGAGTTCCCCGCGAAAAGCCTCGATGGATTTGGCGCGAACCAGAGGTTCGGAAGATGCCAGGTTGATCAGGTAGCCGGCATGAATTGCCAGCGGGTTGAGGTCGTGGCGCTCGCGGGCCGCGCGCAGACGCCGCACCTCCTCGGCGCCGGGCGGTGCGGCGCGCCACATGCGCGGGCTCGCGGAAAAGATCTGGAAGGTGTTGGCACCCAACTCGGCGGCTTTGAGGGCCGCTTTTTCGAGCGAGCCGGCGGTCGATGTGTGGATTCCGAGACGCAAAGCCGCATCCTAAGACACGACCGCCGGCGAGGGCTGTCCATTAATTGGACATTTCACTGTAAACTGTCACGGTGCTGTGTACCGGCACGGTCTTCCGCAATGCCGGATCGGCGTAATCCGCAACCCTGGGGGAGCCCTCCCAGTCCAAGGCGTATTCACGAAGACAGCGGGAGCAAACGTACCGCCCGTGAATGGGCCACATTGCCTTCGTGTGCATTCTCTTGCACCAGAGTTCGGAAAACCAGTTCAACATAGTCTTTTCAAACCCCTCCAGATACAACCTCGAAACAGGCTCCGTACTACCCGCCTAAGCGAGTGCAATTCTCATGCCGCACAGGCGAGCATCTGAATGGTGAAAAGTCACCGGCGCCCGTTGCAAATGGATGTTTGACAATCGAACAGTTAAACGTATAATTTAAGCAACTGTTTTAATCGTATGACAGATACGAAACAAAAGCTATTGGATTCCGCGGAACGGCTGATCAGCGAGCACGGCTATGCAGCCACTTCGCTACGCCAGATCATTGCCGAGGCGGGTGTGAATCTGGCATCGGTCCACTACCATTTCGGCTCCAAGGAAGAACTCCTGGACGAAGTGGTGATGCGCACGGCGGGTCCGGTGAATGAGGAACGGCTTGCCATGCTGGACCGCGCGGCGGCGGAATTCGGTCCGGGGAAAGCGCCGCTCGAGGCAATTCTGGAGGCTTTTCTGGCGCCCGTATTCTATAAGCGCGTGAAAAGCCCGCAATTTGTGCGGCTCATGGGGCGGCTATATGGGGAAGGGATGATGATGTGGATCGCGCAGAAGCATTTTCATCCGATGGTGGAGCGCTTTCAATCGGCGCTTGGGGAGGCGCTGCCGGAGTTGGGCCCGGAGGAATTGAAATGGCGCATGCATTTCATGATCGGGGTGATGGCGCACGCCATGTTTGGCCCTCCCGAGCCGCAGGGCAGCGGAATCCGGAACCCGGAGGAGTTGGTGGACCGGATGGTGGCGTTTCTGGCGGCGGGTTTCCGGGCTCCGGCCCGGGTCGAGGTAAACAGATGAGGATCGTCTTTCTGGTGTTGGGCATTGCGGCGGCGGTGTTCGCCGCGGATCCGCCGGGCGAACGCGGGCCGCTCCCGCTCAGCCTGAAGCAGGCGGTGGCAATCGCGACTTCCGCGGAAGGCAACGCGAATGTTCAGTTGGCGGGGGAAGCGCTGCAGCAGACCCGGGACCGGTCGCTCGAGGCCAAAGCGGCCCTGTTGCCCAACGTGGACAGTTCGGTGAACTACCAGGACCTGACGCGCAACCTTGCGGCGATGGGTTTTTCGGGACTGGCAATCCCGATTCCGGGCCTCCAGATTCCCACTTTCGTTGGCCCGTTCCAAACCCTGGATTTTCGCGCGACCGCCACGCAGAATTTGTTCGACTTCAGCTCTATCCGGCGCTATCAGTCTTCCAAAGCTGGAGTCTCCGCGGCAACATCGGACGTGGAAAGCACCCAGGAGCAGGTGGCCGGCCAAGTGGCTCGGGCGTACCTTGCCGCGGTGCGGGCGGATGCCGATATGGAATCGGCCCAGGCCAACGTCGACCTCTCGCAGGCCCTGCTGAAACAGGCGGAAAACCTGAAGGCCGCGGGCACCGGCACCGGGATTGAAGTCACGCGCGCCAAAGTGCAACTCGCCGACGACCAGCAGCGGTTGCTCGATGCCGGGAACAACCGGCGCAGCGCGCATCTTCGCCTGCTGCGGGCGATGGGGCTGCGGCTCGATACGGAGTTGACGCTGACCGACCCGCTGCGCTTCACGCCGGTGGATGAAGTCACGCTGGAACAGGCCCGTGCGCAAGCGCTGAAACAGCGGCCCGATTACACGGCTCAGCACGAGCGCGAAGATACTGCGCGGCTTTCCGCCAGCGCGACGAAACTGGAGCGGCTGCCTTCGATCGCGGCATTCGGGGACTACGGCACGGTCGGCACGGGGGCCACCAGCCTGCTGCCCACGCGCACGGTAGGAATCTCGGTACGGGTGCCGATCTTCGACGGCGGGCGGCGGGACGCGCGGCGTGCCGAATCGGCCTCGCAATACCGGTCCGAGCAGGTGCGGACCAGGGACCTCAAAGAACAGATCGAACTGGACGTGCGGCTGGCGTTGGACGAGTTGCACTCGGCCGAGGAGCAGGTAAAGGTCGCCGGAGACGGGCTGGCCCTGGCGAACGCCGAGATGAAGCAGGCGCGCCGGCGGTACGAAGCCGGAGTGGCGGTCAGCCTGGAAGTTACCGATGCGCAGACGCGGCTGGCGCGGGCTCAGGATAACCAGACGGCGGCGCTCTACAAGTACAATCTCGCCCGCGTGGACCTGGCGCAAGCCATGGGAAAGATCAGGAGCATGGTGCAGTGATGAAGAAGCGAATCATTCCGATTGCGTTGGTACTGGCGGCGGCGTCCGGCGCGTTGTACTTATATCGCAATTTAGGGCGGAAGCCCGACAACCGGATTGTCGTTTCCGGAAATATCGAGCTGACCGAGGTGAATATCGCGTTCAAAACCGCCGGGAAGCTGATCGAACGGACCGTGGACGAGGGCGATCCGGTGAAGAAAGGGCAGATCATCGCGCGGCTGGATCGGGATCAACTGATCGCCCAGCGAGAGCGGCAGGTCGCATCCTTAGCATCGTCGGAATCGCAACTGGCACAGGCCCGTACCGCCCTTCAACTGCAAAAGGAGACGCTGGCCGGGGACCTGGTCCAGCGGCGCGCGGACCTGGAGGCCAACGAAGCGCGGCTTGCGGAGCTCGAGAACGGCTCACGCCCGCAGGAGAAGGCCGACGCCAGGGCGTCGGTAGACAACGCGCAGGCAGAGGTGGATCGCTCGAAGAAGGATTGGGACCGGGCGCAGGTTCTGTACAAGAACGACGACATTTCGACCGCGCAATTCGACCAGTATCGCAGCCGCTGGGAGAGCGCGGAGGCGTTATGGAAATCCAGCAGGGAGCGGCAGGCGCTGGTCCTGGCTGGTCCGCGGAAAGAGCAGATTGAGGCGCAGGCGGCGCAGGTGGAACGGGCCCGCGGGGCACTCAAGACGTCGCAGGCGAACACGCTCGAGACCAAGCGCCGCGAGCAGGAAATCACCGCGCGGCTGGCCGATATCGAAGCATCGAAAGCGTCCATCGCGTTGATCGATTCGCAACTGGCCGACACCGTGGCGGCCTCGCCGGTGGATGGCGTGGTGCTGGTGAAGGCCGCGGATGTCGGCGAGGTGCTGGCGCCGGGGACCACGGTGGTGACGGTGGGGGACATCGATCATCCGTGGGTGCGGGGCTATGTCGACGAATCCGATTTGGGGAAGGTGAGGCTTGGCGCCCGCGCCAGGGTCACGACGGATTCGTACCCGGGGAAAGTCTACGACGGGCGAGTGACGTTCATCTCGTCGGAGGCGGAGTTTACGCCGAAGCAGATCCAGACGCAGCAGGAGCGCGTGAAGCTGGTCTACCGCATCAAGATCGAGGTGGCCAACCCGAAGCATGAGCTGAAGTCGAACATGCCGGCGGATGCGGAGATCGTACTCGAGTAGTAGGGGCTGAATATTTACCGCCGAGGCGCAGAGACGCCGAGAAGAGAAATACTTCGGTTTTCTCGGCGTCTCGGCGGCTCGGCGGTGATCGGGATTTGAATTTCACAGGTGGGCACATGCCAACGGTAATCGAAACGCGGGATCTGACAAAGCGGTTCGGAAAGCTGACCGCCGTGGACCACCTGAACCTCACGGTTTCGGGCGGCGAGATCTTCGGGCTGGTGGGACCGGATGGGGCGGGGAAGACGACCACCCTGCGAATGCTCTGCGCATTGATGGACCCGAGCGAAGGAGCGGCATCTGTGGCGGGCCACGACGTGGTGCGGGAGCCGCAGGCGGTGAAGGACCAGATCGGGTACATGGCGCAGCGGTTCGGGCTGTATGCCGACCTTACGGTCGAGGAAAACATGGTGTTCTATGCCGATCTGTTCGGCATCGTGGGAGGGGAACGGGAGCGGCTGACGTCGGAACTGCTCCGGATGACGCGCATGGACCCATTTCAGCATAGGCCGGCGGGGCAGCTCTCGGGCGGGATGAAGCAGAAACTGGCGCTCATGTGCACCCTCCTGCACCGGCCGCAGATCCTGTTTCTGGATGAACCGACCAACGGAGTGGACCCGGTTTCGCGGCGGGACTTCTGGGCCATTCTGTATCAACTGTTGAAGGAAGGGATCACCATCTTCATGACCACCGCCTATCTGGACGAGGCCGAACGCTGCAACCGTGTGGGGTTGATGCACAAGGGCAGGCTGATCCACTGCGAGACGCCGGAAGCCTTGAAGCGCGAGGCGGGGGCGGCCAACCTGGAAGGCGCGTTTATCCAGATGATCCGGACGGCGGAAGGAGTGGCGCGGGCATGAACGGGAACGGGTGGGCGGTCGAGATGGACGGCCTGGTAAAGGCGTTTGGAAGCTTCGTGGCGGTGGATCATGTGTCACTGAAGATCGAGAAAGGCGAGATTTTCGGCTTTCTCGGGCCGAACGGGGCGGGGAAATCGACAGCCATCAGGATGCTGTGCGGGTTGCTGACACCGACTTCGGGCCGCGGTTCGGTGAACGGGTTCGACGTGGCGCGGCAGCCGGAGGAGATCCGCAAGAGCATCGGTTACATGTCGCAAAAGTTCTCGCTCTACGACGATTTGACGGTGGAAGAGAATATCGACTTTTTCAGCGGCATTTACGGAGTTCCGAAAAGCCGCCGTCCGGAGCGGAAAGACTTCGTGCTTGAAATGGCCAATCTGGCGGAACGGCGGAACGCGCCGACGCGCACGCTTTCGGGCGGCTGGAAACAGCGGCTGGCGCTGGGGTGCGCGATCCTGCACGAGCCGCCGGTGCTGTTCCTGGACGAGCCGACTTCCGGAGTGGACCCGATCGCCCGCGGCGCCTTCTGGGCGCTGATCCACGACCTTTCGCAGGCCGGACACACGATCTTCGTCAGCACGCATTACATGGATGAAGCCGAGTATTGCCACCGGCTGGCGCTGATGTACCGCGGAAAGGTGATTGCGCTTGGAACGCCGGCGGAATTGAAGGCAGGCTTGACCGAACACGGCTTGCTGCGGCTCGATACGGACGATCCGCTGGAGACGATGCGGGCGCTCGAAGGGGTCGCCGGCGTCCGCGACGTGGCGGTATTCGGCGGCGGTTTGCACGTGACGGTGGACCAGGCGGAGGAGGCGGCCGGGCGCATCCGCCAGGCGCTCGAAGCGCGCGCGATCTTGGTGAAGCGGCTGGAGGAGATTGAGCCGTCGATGGAAGACGTCTTCGTGGCGATGATCGAAGCGGAGGAGCGCAAAGCGGCATGAGCTACCGGAGATTGCGCGCGGTCTGCATCAAAGAACTGCACCACATCACCCGCGATGCCCGCAGCCTGGGTATGGCGCTGGCAGTGCCGGTGATGATGCTGCTGCTGTATGGGTATGCGCTGAGCCTGGACGTCGACCACATCCCGACGCTGATCTACGACCAGGACCAGACGTCGGCGAGCCGCGACCTGATCCGGCAATTCCAGGGCTCCAAGTATTTCGAGATCCGCGGGTTTGTGAACGGATACGACGCGATCCAGCGGGCGATCGATCGCAACCGGGTGCTGATGGGAGTGGTGATTCCCCACGATTATTCGCGGAATATCGGGCTGGGGCAGGATGCGCCGGTGCAGATTCTGCTGGACGGGAGCGATTCGAACACGGCTTCGATCGCGCTGGGGTATGCGGAGAGCGTGGTGCGCGGATACTCCCTCAGCTTGCGCGCGGACGTGATGAACCAGCGCGGCGGCGAGCCGCTGACGTCGCCCGTGGACGCGCGGCTGCGGGTCTGGTACAACAGCTCGCTCGAATCGAAAAATTACGTGGTGCCGGGTTTGATCGCGGTGATCCTGCAGATCATCGCGGCCCTGCTGACCTCGCTGACGATCGCGCGCGAATGGGAAATGGGGACCATGGAGCAACTGCTTTCGACGCCGCTGCGGCCGGTGGAGATCGTCCTGGGCAAGATGACGGCCTATTTCGCCGTAGGTCTGGCGGATTCGGTGATTGCCCTGCTGGTGGGGCTGTTCGTGTTCCAGGTGCCGCTGCGGGGCAGTCTGGGGCTGCTGGCGGTTTCGATTTGCGTCTTCCTGTTCGGAGCCCTGTGTTGGGGCATCCTGATTTCTGCGACAGCCAAGTCGCAGTTGCAGGCATACCAGATGGGCATTTTGAGTTCGTTCCTGCCGGCGTTTCTGCTCTCGGGTTTCGTGTATTCGATCGAGACCATGCCGAAAGTGATTCAGGTGATCACGCATATCATTCCGGCGCGATACGTGGTGACGATCATGAAAGGCGTGTTTCTCAAGGGCGTGGGGCTGAGAGTGCTGTGGGGGGAACTCGGGTTCCTGGCGATCTACGCCGCGGTGGTGTTTTTGCTGGCGACGCGCAAGATGAACCAGAAGCTGGTGTGAAACTATGTGGGAGCGAATTGGTGTCATTCTGCGGAAGGAACTGATCCAGGCGCTGCGTGAGCCGCGAATGAGGATGCTGTTGTTCATCCCTCCGATGGTGCAACTGCTGGTCTTCGGATTCGCCGTGAACCTGGACGTGGACCACTCCCGCATCGCCTGGATGGACTTGGACCGCACGCCCATGAGCCGCGACCTGCGCGCACGTTTCGAAGGCTCGGGGCGGTTCGACGTGGTGGCGCAGCCGGAAAACGAGGACCAGGTGCAGCAGGCGCTCGACCGCGGCGAAGCGCAGGCGGTAATCCGGGTGCTGCCGAACTTCGAGCGCAATGTCCGGCGCGGCATGCCGGCACAGGTCCAGGTGCTGGTGGACGGCACGAACTCCAACACGGCTTCGCTGGTTTCCACCTATGCGTCGGAGGTGCTGGCCGATTTTTCCACTGCGGTCATGGCGGAACAGCAGAACTCGCGCCTGATGCGCCGGAGCGCTCCGGCAGCGGTGAACGCCGGGCTGCCCCAGGTAAGCGCGCGCAGCCGCGTCTGGTTCAACCCGGATCTGTACAGCCGCAATTACTTTGTGCCCGGGGTGGTCGCCAACATTATTATGATGGTGACCCTGATGCTGACGGCGCTGGCGATCGTCAGGGAAAAAGAGATCGGCACCATGGAGCAGTTGATGGTCACGCCGGTGCGGCCGATCGAACTCATGCTGGGAAAGACGCTGCCGTTTGCGGTGGTGGGGCTGCTCGAGGTGGCGCTGATCACGTCGGCGGCGCTGCTGGTGTTTCACATTCCGTTTCGCGGGAGCGTGCTGCTGCTGTTCGTGTGCGCAACGCTGTTCCTGATGACCTCGCTGGGCGCGGGGCTGTTCCTCTCGACCATCTCGCACACGCAGCAGCAGGCGATGATGGCGAACTTCTTCTTTTCCACCCCGGCATTCATGCTGAGCGGGTTCGCCTTCCCGATCGCGAACATGCCGGTGGTGGTGCAGTGGCTGACCTACCTGAACCCCCTGCGGTACTTCATCGAGATCGTCCGCGGATTGTTTCTGAAAGGCGCCGGGATATCGGTGCTGTGGCCGCAGATGGTCGCGCTGACGGTGTACGGAGTCACGGTGCTTCTGCTGAGCGCGGCGCGATTCCACAAAACACTGGATTAGCGGGAGAGAAGGGCGAGCGCCTTTTCGGAGGCTTCGCGGGAAAGGGCGAGGTTGACCCGGACCGTGTCGCTGTTCGTCCCTATGCGGATGGAGTTCCAGACGGCGGCGAGGTCCGGGCGGCGCGAAGCCCCGGCGGAAAGCAGGGACACGAGCGCACGCAGTCTTTCCTCGAGTTCGCGGGCCTGCCCGGGACTCGCGCAGATGCCCTCCGTTTCGACGGTGATGTGGTCATCGACGCGCGCAGCGGCGGTGGCGTAGCGGGTAGAGCGGAGAAGCCGGGTCAGGTTGGCGAGATTGCCGGTGAGGGGCAGACCGGAGTCGCCGGAAGCTGCAATCCAGACGGTGTGATTGGCGGCGATGCCCGCCGCCCGGGCCAGCAGGCCTGGCGCGCCGGTGTGCCCGGTTTGGCGCTGGGCTTCGGCGGCACGCAACGCATCAGCCGGTCCGGCCGTGGCCAAGTGGCGGCCGATGAGCGTGAAGCCGGACGGGGCGGCGGAGAAATTTCCTTCCGCGAGGGTCAGGAGATCGGTGCCGCTCCAGGCGAAGAACAGGCGAGAGGCGCCGTCCGCGGCCTCCAGGAACGAACGCGCGGCCTGCGGGATCCGGCCGTACAGACTGGAGCGGCGGAGCGCCGCGAGGTCGATTCCCGCCAGGGCCACGGTTCCGGCGGGCACGGAGGAAGCAACGGTATCGCTGATGGCGGGCGGCGGGCCGTGATGGCAGGCCGAAGTCAGGAACGCGAAGGCGAGGGCGAGCGGCACTAAGAGAGAACGCGGGCGGGTAAGTATCAAGTGTAATCATCGCAGAGTAAGTGGACACCCGGCGAATGGCTCTGAATCGCATTGGCGGGCACACCGCGCCCGCGCCACTCAAGGCAATTGCAGGAGGTTCTGGTCGGCGCCGGGGGCGCGCCAGTTGGGGATGGGGACATAGTCCGGCGAGCTAATCGACGGCTCATCCCGCAGGTCGAGATAGAGCCGTCGTCTGAGAAGCGCTTCCGGGACGTGCGCCAGGCCTCCCACTGCAGTTCGGTGAGCCGCGGCAGCTTGACGCTTTCCTTGTCCGCCAGGCGTGAATCTTCGAGGGGGGTGAACAACGTCGGCACCACGCACCACTTCGCATGTTTGAGGGCGTGCAGCAGGTTCAGGCTCTCTTTCACGTCCGCGTCTGTCTCTCCTGGAAGTCCGATGATCCACGTGCAGAAAGGGAACCAGTTGTGGTGGTTTAGAATTTCCATTCCCTTGAGCACGACATCCGGCCACTGCTCCGGGCGAAACGGGTAGGCTTTGCCCTTCATAAACTGTCTGAAGAGCCGCACCGACCCGGTCTCGAGCCCTATGAAGAGACTTTGATACCGCTTTTCGGGATGGGTGAACTTGGGGTGGCGCCGGTGCGCGTACCCTACGCCCACGGGGCTCAGTCGCTCCATCAAAGTGGGTCCGCAACCACCGGCGGCGTTGGCCCGCACATTCCCGAGGATCCGGTCCAGGGGTATGCTCTGACCCCGCCCCAAGGCGATGCTGCAAGACTGGCATCCGCGCCCGCACCCGCGCGTAATTTCCACGACGCCCAACGTAGACCGTCCGGAAGTGAGCGGTTTCTGTGCCTGATCGAGCCGCAAGTGCCGACGCGCCCCACGCACCCCTGTGGATCCTTGCTCAACTGTTCCCCACTCTTTTGTGAAGCCGCCAGATCGTCGGGGTGGGTCAGATCCGCCCAATTCAGAGCATGAAGTTCCTGCTCAGAGTATCCCAGCATCCGGCAAAGAGCCGCATTCACCTGAAGAAAGCGCCGATCCGTCCCCGTGACGGCCAGCCCGAAGGGGGCATTCTCGAATACTTCGCGAAACCGCTCCTCGCTTTCCCGGAGTTTTCGCTCGGCCGAAAGGCGCTTGCTCATGTCGCTGGCGATGGCGGAGGCGCCCACGACTTCACCGGCGGAATTTCGAATCGGCGAAACGGCGGTTTCCAGGCTGCCGATGCTGCTCCCTCCTTGAACGGCCCTGATGCACTCGTAGAATTCGGCCAAGTGGCTCGGCGGGGCGAGCGTCCCCGCGCTCTTGCCGACCATTTCCCCGCTCGAGTACCCGAACAGAAGTTCAGCGCCCCGGTTCCAACTGACGATCGTCCCGTCCCGCGCGACGCTGTGAATTGCCGCCTCGGAGCATTCCACGATCGATGCCAGCAGCGCCTGCGCCTGCTCGGCTTTCCGGCGCCCGGAGGTGTCTCGCAGAATCGTGGAGACCGCCGCTACTTCCCCAGCCGAATCCCGGAGGGGGCATCCCGTTACCGAGACGTCGATCCTCCGCCCGTCTTTGCGCAGGCACAAGCCCTCGTATTGGGAAACGGCTGTGCCGGAGAGTACCTGCCTTGTAAGATCCGAGAGGGCCTGGCGCCGTTCCGGTGGCACCATCGCCGAAACGTTCTTCCCAATTGCCTCTCCGGCCGAGTAGCCGAGAATCGCTTCCGCCCCGTGGTTCCAGGTGAGGATCTTGCCCGCGGCGCTGTAGGCGACTATGGCATCTTCCGTACCGTCCACGATGGCCGCAAGAAGCGCCTGCGCTTTTCCGCCCGCCCACTCTTCGACTGCATCCGGCCCAACCGGGACACCTGCGACCGTTTCGGCACCCGAACCCCGCGAGGGGGAGAGCAGCGGCTGCGTTTCAGCGCCGTATCAGGCGACATCGGTTTCATCTTTCCGGCGCTACTCGCGTGGATACAGGGCTGCTGGGAAAGCTGTCGGCTGGTTGCGGGCTTGATTGCCTGCTCCGCGAACGAAGTGCACCGCCAGTTTTGATCAGACACACCCAACCTTGTGGAGGTTGAGAACCTCATGGTACATATCGGCCAAATTCAGAAAGCAGGAGTCGCCGGACCGGCGCGGCGCGGGTCACTCGAAAGACCGGGCCTCCCGCTCCGCCCGGCGGCGCCGGTGCCGGTTACGATCTTTCGAGCGGCAGCACGAGCTTCACCACCTCGAAGATTATGGTGGCGCCCAACGCCGCCAAAGCTCCGGCCAGGAACTGAAGAAGGTCGCTGCGGCGCTCCGCGGCGGCGTCGGTCCATTGGGCGGTGACCTTGCCGTCGACAAGACTCACTTTGAAGCGGTGGGCCGGACCGCTGTTCGGCGTATCGGCGACACGGCCCTCGTAGTGCACGTTGCGCGCGTTTTCCAGCCGGAACATCACCATGGCGATGGTGTCGTCCCGGCCGGCTTCGGCTTCGGGGGCGGGAAAGAGAGGCGGAAAATGGGTCTCCTGCGGGAGAGCGAAGCTGATCTCCCGCTCCGAGACACTGTTGCTGGCTGGAGTGACGGTGGCCGGGCAATCGACGACGTAGCGGGTTCGAGGCGCCGAAAGATCGAGCCGCGCTCGCCACCACGTCCGATGGATCGATTCCCAGGACGTTTGATCCGGGTGGTCTTCGGAACCGAGCCGGGTGAACTGGATCGGCGACTCTCTCTTTCGGCTAAGGTCGGAATCATAATTGACGCTGGCGCCCGACTGGTGCTCGTGCACAGGCGCAGTCAGCAGCGTGCACGCGCCGCCGTTCGCCAGGCCGGTCATGGCGATACCGGCCGCTCCCACGTCCTCCACGGTCTCCAGGTTCACCAGCAGGCGCGGCTCGCCGCCGTCTTGCGAATAGATGAAAACCGGTGGAGTGCGAACCAGGTTCTCGCCATGGAGCGGATACTCGACGGAGATGCCGATCGCTGCCTCGATCGGCATGCCCAGAGCGTCGACGGGGGCCGCCGGATGATGGATTACCAGCAGGAGCGAGAGCATCCAGCAAAGCGCCGCTCCCGCCACCCAGATTCCGACATGAGACCTCAGGAGCCGGCTTTTCTCCGGCTTCGATATGTTCGAGGGCGCCGGGAGAACCGGCTCAGCCGTTCGTGGCGGCTCGGGGACCCGGGGCTGGCGTCGATCTGGTTTCACTTACGTACAAGCTACCAAAGCCTGCCCGCTCTGACGGTCGCGGCTCTGTGAGCGGGTGATTCGCTACCAGCACACAGCCGCGACCGTGAGGGAGCGGGCATGTCAGACTTTCAGCGGCAGACCGCTAGCGCGCCGGAGAGCGGTAGTAGTTCGGAAACGCCGGATGCCGGAGCTTCGGCGGCGGATTGTTCTTCAGTTCTTCCAGTACCACTTCCACCGCCTTTTCGAGTTGCGGATCGTGGCCCTTTCGAACCAGTGCCGGGTCCTGCTCCACTTCAATATCGGGCGCCACACCGGTGTTTTCCACCTCCCACTGGCCCGTGAGCGGGTTGTAAATGCCCGAACTGGGCGCGGCCACGAAGCCGCCGTCCATGAGCGCGGGGGCTCCGTTCATTCCGACCAGCCCGCCCCAGGTGCGCATTCCGATCAGTTTGCCCACCCCGGCGCGCTTGAAATACCAGGGCATGGCGTCGCCTCCCGAACCCGCGCGCTCGTTGATGATCATCACCTTCGGCCCGAAGATTCCCTGCGGCTGCACCAGGGGGGATCCCACGCGGTCCGAAGCGGCACTGAGCGGCTTACGATTGAGGATCTCGGCGATGTCGGTGGCCAGCAAGCCGCCGCCGTTGAAGCGCTCGTCCACAATGGCCGCTTCTTTTCCGATCTGCGCGTAGAAGTAGCGGTTAAACGCTGTCAACCCGCCATTGGACGTGTCCGGCATGTAGATGTAGGCGACTTTGCCGCCGCTCAACTGGTCGACCTTGCGGCGATTCCCCTCGATCCAGGCCAGGTTTCGCAAGCGGCCCTCGTCCGCGACGGGGACCACCGTGACTTCGCGCGATCCGGCGCCGGTGGCATCCGGGCCCACGCGCAGCACCACCGACTTGCCGGCGAGCCCTTCGAAGAAGCTGTAGAGGTTCGCCGGCGGGCGCACGTCGCGGCCATCCACCGCCAGCAGATACTCGCCCGCCTTCACGTTCACCCCCGGCTGCGTGAGCGGCGCGTGGAGCTGCGGGTTCCAGTTCTCGCCGCTGTAGACGCGCGCGAAGCGATAGCGGCCGTCCGCCACTTCGTAATCGGCCCCCAACAACCCCGTCTGGACGTGCTTCACTTCCGGCGTATCGCCGCCTCCGGTTCCCATGTGGCTGACCACCATGTTGCCCAGCATCTCCTGGAACAGGTACGTCAGGTCGTTTCGGGAAGCGATGTTGCGCAAATAGGGCTCGTATTTCTTCTCCGCTTCCTTCAGGTCGAGGCCGTGAATATTGCGGTCGTAAAACCAATCGCGTTCGATCCGCCATGCCTCGCGGTACATCTGTTTCCACTCCAGCACCGGATCGACCCGCACCTCGATGCCACTGGTCTTGAGCACCCCCTGGCCGTTGCCGCCCGCCGGAGCAGCGGCCGGAGCGCCAGTGCCTGCGGGTCCGTTGGCCATGGGCCTCAGGGCCGCGATTATCCAGTTGTCACCCTGCCGGTACAGTACCTTCTCGCCGCTGAACGACATCTGGAAACTGCTTACGCCGGTGAGCGGCACGTCGCTCTTTCGAAGCTTGAGGTCATACCGGTGGACGGTAAGCCCGGGGCCTGCGCCCGCTGGACCCTCTTCGGACAGCACCGGGGCCGCGAGCGCGAGCAAAGTCCCCGCCTTTCCCACTTGAAGTGCCATGTAGCGGCGCGGCGGCATGGGTACGGACAGAATGCGCTGATCGATCCCGTCGAGGTCGACCCTGGCGTCTTTCACGGCCGTGTCGCCGGATTTTGGAGTCGCGGATGCGGCGTCGGCGGGTTTCTTCTCATTGACCGGCTTCTCCTCGTCACTTTCGGGTGCGAACGGAGAGGGCTCGGTCTTATCCAGAACGGCCACGTAAATGGAACTGGTGGCGGTGCGCTCCATCGCGTGAATATCCAGTCCCAGGCTCTCGCCGGAGTTGGTGCTGGCCGTGAAGTAAAGGTACTTGCCGCCTTTATCGAACACGGGGTTGGTGGCATCGCTCATTCCGTCGGTCACTTGGGTGGATTTCGCGTCGGCGAGCGAGTAGAGATAAATGGCGCTCAGTTCATTCGGCAGGACTTTCGAGTACGCCAGCCATTTACTATCCGGGGACCATGCGCCCGCAATGTCGCCGGCGCGCATCTGGTAGGTGTCCTGGGCCACCTCGACCTGCTTCTTCGTCTCCAGGTCTACGTACCAGAGCCGCTGAAAGCTGTCGACCAGGGCCATCTTGCGGCCGTCCGGGGAAAACCGCGGAGAGCGGTAGAACCCGGGCTTCAGTTCGACCCTGGTCACCCCGCCCTCGCCGCTCTGCGGGCGCAGGTCGAGAGTGTACTCGCCCGATTCATCCGAGAGATAGGCGATGCGCTTGCCGTCCGGCGACCACTGCGGGTCGCGTTCCATCGCTCCCGGCGTGTTGGTGATGTTGCGTGGATCGCCCTTCTCCGCCGGCACGCTGATGATTTCGCCGCGCGCCGCAAAAACGGCGCGAGCACCGTTCGGCGACACCGCCGCGGCGCCGAGCCGCCGTCCTACGTTGACGAACCTGGTGCGCTGTTCCGCGAAATCGCCCGCCACGCGAATCGGAACGGGCCTGGTCTTCCCGGATTTCAAGTCATAGAGGAAAATCCCGCCAAACTGCTCATAGACGATTGCATCCCCTCCGAGCGAGGCGGATTTCAGGTCCAGTCCCTGGTTGGGAACCAATTCGCGTACCGCTTTGGTCCGGATGTCGTACGAAAACAGCGTCACCGGGCCGTTACGGTCCGACAGGAAGTAGACGCGGTCCGCGGCCCACATCGGGTTGAAATCGTTGGAATTCGTGCGTGGGATGCTCGTTACGGCGCTGTCAGAGAGGCGCGCGAGCCAGATGCGCGCGGCCTGGCCGCCGCGATAGTGCTTCCACATCGAGAATGCCCGCGCGATCGGCTCGTAGGCGATCGACTGCCCGTCCGGAGACATCGAGGCCTCGAACCCGGTGGGGAACGGCAGTTTCTCTTCCAGTCCGCCGTCGGCCGGGACGCTGAACATCTCGCTAAAGCGCGAGTATGCGGTTCGCGACGAGCTAAAGAGGATCCGCTTGCCGTCCGGCGTCCAGCCGATCACGCGATCCGCCGCCGGGTGCCAGGTCAGTCTCTTGGGCACGCCGCCCGAAGCCGGGATGACGAAGACGTCCACATTGCCGTCATACTCGCCGGTGAAGGCGATGCGGGTACCGTCCGGAGAAAACGCCGGATCCGTCTCGCTGCCGGTTCCGCTGGTGAGGCGCACGGCGTCGCCGCCATCGCGCGGCACGCTCCAGAGGTCGCCCGCATACACGAATACGATATGAGTCTTGCTCAATGCCGGCCTCTGCAGCAGCAGCGGCCCATTCGCGGCGGCGACGGCCGCCAGGGCGAAGCACGCAAGTATCAGACGCATAAATCCTCCTTTTCCGGTGAATTCAGCATACACGAAGACCTTTCGCCGCAGCACGGAGACAACACTCCCAGCGGCCGTGCCGGCTATTTCGCGTACATACGGATAATGCGCTCGATGGCCCGCCGGCAGACGGCACAGAAGCCGACTTCGTCCCGGGTGAACATGATGCAATCCTGCTGCGGGCGGTAGTAGCCGTGCGCCTCATACATGGCGCCCTCGAAAGCTCCGACTTTGGCGGCATTCGGCCCGGAGGCGAGCAGCCCCGTATCCTTGTCGCGCTCTTCGCGAAAGAGCGCCTCCATCTCCTGCTCGGGCCGGTGTTGCGCGCGGATATTCCGGCGGCGCTCCTGTATCTCCTTCTGGAGTTGCTCGAACTGCTGCTTCGGCCAGGGCGTTGGCAGGTCGACCCCGGAACTTACCAGGTCCTTCCATTTTTCCGCATGCGGGTCGGCCGTCACATTCGGCTCCCATGGTTCCGGGCGCGCCGGGGAGTTGTCGTAGGCCACGTCGGAGGTGTAGTACTCGTCGGCCAAGCCGGCGAAATGGTGGCCGAACTCGTGCACGAAGACGTACGGGGTGAACGCATTGTCGGCGGAGACCGTGGCGTACAGGTTAAAGATGCCACCGCCACCGTATTTGCGGTCGTTCACCACGATCTCGATAAACTCGTACGGCGCCGCCGACGCGATCTCGCGGAGCCGCTTGTTATCGAAGGAGAGGACGTAGCGCTCCGAGCCGAAAGCGTCGTAGGCGGCACCGAGCGGCGACCGCCGGTAGACCCCATCTGAAGGCCGTGAGACGCCCGTTTCCTCCGCCGGTGTATCGATTGCCCAGACGTTGAAGTCCGGGCGATGCTCCTTGAAGGGCGATGCCGCGAACAACAATTCCGCCATCCGGCGCGCGTCCGCGTGCCACTTAGTCATCTCTGCCGCGGTATACCCGTCACCGAGGAGCAGCAGGTCTACCTTATCCCGGGGTGGTCCGTTCCGAATCACCGGCCAGACGTTGAGTTTCGGAGGACTGCTCCGGTCCACCGCGGGATCCGACGGATCCACGATTACGGACCAGACCTCGCGGAACTCGTTGCGCGGCCCACGTTCCTCGATCACTACCTGCACCGGCTTATCGGGCGCCGGGAAACGAACGCTTTCGCTGAATGCCCGGCGTTGCCGCCTGGCCTCGTCGGTGGTTTCCCATTCGCCGAAGATACTCGCGAAACCGCGCGAGTAGATTACCCGATTCGTCGCGCGGTCGATCACCTGGAAATAATACTTTCCGAGGTTGCTTTCATCGATCCAGCGGTCCAAAGGCCCCGGCCAGGCGCCTTCGAGCGCTACGCCGTCGAGGGCAAACTCCTCGTGGGTGGCATCGCCGCTGTGGAAATAGTCGACCCGCATCGTCCTTAAATCCGCGGATTGAGCGGCAGCCGCGGCGGCGAACACCAGAACGAGCCAGCAGGGCTTCTTGATAGTGGACAGATGCATAGTCATCACGCTACCTGCACCGGTTCTAATCGGTAGCGGTCCGCACGA
Source organism: Bryobacterales bacterium (assembly GCA_963794265.1). GTDB lineage: Bacteria > Acidobacteriota > Terriglobia > Bryobacterales > Bryobacteraceae > CAWCDJ01. The sequence continues at coordinate 1,128,718 of CAWCDJ010000001.1, read as the reverse complement.
CGCGAACCGGCCCCAGCAACCCGGAGGGCAGCAGGGGTGAGTCCGCATGGTAGAACTGCTGTGTGGTGTAGGTGTACTTTTTCGCGATTCCGGGCTGCTGATCGCCGATCAGGCGGTTGACCCAGAGATTGGTCACCCGAATCTCCAGGGCGTTGGAGCCCGGTTTCATGGCACCCGTCACATCTACGCGAAAAGGCGTCTTCCAAAGGATGCCGAGCGGCTTCCCGTTGACCGAGACCTGTGCGAGGTTCTTGACGTCGCCCAGGTCGAGCCACAAGTGCGTCCCTGCCCGGAACCAGCCGGCGGGCGCTTCAATGGTTTTGGTGTAAGTGCCGGTGCCGGAGAAATACTTCACTCCGCCATCTCCGTTATCTGACCAGGAAGTGAGCCGGTCGAGGGTAATTCGCGGGGGCGCGCCGCGATCCGGCTGGAATGCGATCGACCAGGCGCCTTCGATCGCGGCGACCTCGCTTTCGGTCTGCCTGGGAAGCGTAAGGGACTGCTTCGCGGCCGCCTTCCGGAATACGACGAACACCGACCCGTAGGGATCGAGGCGCAGCGGCACGGTGGTGCGGCCGCCGGCGCTCCGGTACGAGGCCGGCTCGACTACGCCGGTATCGGCGTGCCAGAGTTCCGGAGCCTTGCCCTCCACACGGAAACTGGCTTCCACCGATTCCGCGCGATGGTTGCGATTGTCCACCCAATAGATCTCGCCGTCGGCCACTTTGCGATGGACATACAAGAGTTCGGTATCCGGCAGCGGCTTTGTGTATTCGAAATCAGGCGCGACATTGAGGGATGCCTGCGTTTGCGTCAGCACTTCGCCGCCGTAGACCTTACCCTTACCGTAAATGTGCTCCCCGGCGCCGGCGCCCCAAAGTTGATCGGCGATGGCTTGAAACTCCGCCTGGTTGTCGCTGAGGCTGGGGCTGTCGATGGGCTTGGGCCCCGCGACCACCGCGCCCGCGCCCACAAGATCACGGATCTTACGCAGGACCGGCAGCGACATATGCCGGCTGTTCGGATCGAGCGCCAGCACCCGATAACTCATGCCGCTGGGGGTGGTGAGTCTTCCGCCCGCCGTCGAAAGGCGGTGCACGAGCGCGTCGGCGTTGACATAGTCGAAGTTATAGCCGGCCGGGACATCCGGCGCCTTACTGCCGAACAGCGTGGTGATGTTCGAATCTTCGCCGTAAAAGTAAATGATATCGGCCACGAACTTACCCTGCTGGAGCATGTAGGCGCTGCGGGTGAGATAAGTGACCCACGGCCTGGCGATCCCGGCCCAGGTTTCGTGGCGGGTGAACCATTGTCCGTAAGGGCCCAGGCCCAAGCCGGGGATTTTGTCATCGACCGGCTGGTGGACCGAAGTGTGGATGACGAAGCGGTTCAGGCCCATCGCCAGTTCCTTGTCGGCGGTAGGCTTCAGGGTCTCGGGCGACCAGGCCCACGCTCCGGTGGCGGCCGTGAGGGACTCGGCAGCCACCAGGTTCTGTCCGTATATGTGGGCCACCGAGGCCGATTCGCGGATGTCGGCATTGGACCGGGGAATGTCCGCGTTGACGCCCGGCGTCTGCGTCCACATCGCGCTCATGGGAATATCGGCGTGGCGCTTGGCTTCCATGCCGTCGCCGATGAACGCGCGCCCGGATTCGTGCGATTCGCTGTAGCGGCCCATGCCGTGCTCATGCAACACGGTGCCGATTTCGTCGTAGTGGTTCTCGGCGGTCAGGTCTGAGATGGTGCGGCGGAAGTCCCAGAGGAAGCGGTCGCTCGCTTCCGCGCTTTCCACCACGCGGCCGGTGAGAACCGGAAGCCACGGGCGCATGTCATAACCTCGCCGCCTGGTGAACTCCGGAATCATGTCGTCGGTCCAGTTCTGCGCGCCGGCTTCCCAACTGTCGGTGACTACGTACTGAAGGCCGCGCTTTCCCATCAGCGGGCCGACCGTGTCTTTATACTGGCCCAGGTAGTTATCGAGATACGCCTTGACGTAAGTCTTGTTGAGTTTGTCCACTTCGAGCCCGGTGGCTTCCGGCGATGCCGGGTGATTGGTGATCCCGAGAAGGGAATAACCCAGGCGCAGCACAACCCAGTGTCCGGCGGGCGGCGTCCAGTCAAGCGAGCCGTCCGGGCGCATTTTGGAGGTCAGGTCGACGACGTCGCTCTTGCCGATGGCGTCGCTCGAGGACGCGGACGGAGTCGCCAGATCGTACAAACCGGTGGCGGTGGAGAACGCCGCCTTGTCCTCGAACCGGTTGACGCAAGGCGCGGTGTGGAGCACGAGTTCGGAGATCTCGGTAGGGGCGGTGTTCGCCGCTCCGCGGCCGCCGTGCTGCGGCGCCATCGTGCGGAAGGTGACACGAAAATACTTCGCGGTCACGGCTGGAAACGCGATCGTGCGTTCGGCGCTTGCGCCTCCGGGTATCGATGCCACGGTGTGAAACTGGCGGCCATTGTCGCCGGCTTCGAGTGCCCGGCCGCCGGCGGCGTTCCTGCCCCCTCCGCCGTCCACCGCCAGAGTGAGCCCATACACGGTTTGGGGCCCGGGAAACTCGAATTGGACCCAGGCGTTCTCGCCTGCCGGGGCGGGCGGCAGGGCGGTCGCTTTGGCAAGATCGCCGTCGGTGAGCGAAGCCAGGTCGAAGGATCCGCCGCTCGAGGTCACGAGCGGATGCAGGTCCTTCAGCGGGACGTCGTCGGCCGGCGCGCGATACGCGACGACCGCGCTATCCGCGTAGTACTCGGGAGGAGGTGCGGATTCGGAACCGGAGCCGCGCCGTCCGCCGGCGAGGTCCTGAAACGGCCCCGTGGTCGACGGCGGTTTGGACAGTTTGCCGCTGAATGGGTGGCCGCCTTCCACGCGGGTCTCACTCCAGACGAATTTCTTCATCCCTTGAGCGGGCGGCACCCAGGGACCGCCGCTTTCGCTCCAGCCGGGTGAGCCCGCGATGGCCATTTCGAGCGACAATTGATCGGCCAGAGTGGCGGCGTAGCGGAACGCGTCCTTCCACTCCGGGGTCATGTAGACCAGCCGTTTTTCGACCACCTGCGGCGTATTCAACGCAGCATCGAAATTCTGGAAGCCGCCGATGCCGACGCGCTTCATCCATTCCAGGTCGAGCTTGATGCCTTCCTTGGTGATGTTTCCGTTCATCCAGTGCCACCAGACGCGCGGTTTCGCGCTATCCGGCGGATTCTGAAAGCCACGTTCGAGAGCATCGCCCGAGTTCTGCGCGGAGACGGCCCAGGTCCCCGCCAGGATGGCGATCAGGGCTGCCCAGCCGAGCTGCTTGAGTTTGCCGAAAGATCCCATGCCACTCCTCTTTCCAAAGCAGGGATTCAGGCCAGACGGTCTGAATCTCACCATCAATGCTATCGCAAGCCGGCTTGGCGTGAGGCCGGATGGCTCGGCCCGCCGGCTGATCGTTCCCGCGGCAGCGACTACGAGGGCGGCCAATCGTTCTGCCCACTGTCATCCGGACTCGCGGGAGCCAAGAGCGGCGGCGGGCGATAGCAGGACGGCGATAATTCCGGCCAGGAACACACCGTCGAACGTGCCCGCTCCGCCGATGGACGCGACCGGCGCCCCGAGACCCTGGATCTTTCCGAGATTCAGAAGATCCGCTCCAATCAAAGTCCCCAGACTTCCGGCGATATACGCCAGCGGAGCCGCCCGGCGCCAACCCAGGACCACCGCCGTGAACGCGGCTACCACCGGAGGAATGAAAATCGGAACGCTGATCCCCACTCCGCGCACCGGGTACGCCAGTCGATGCGTCACAAACGCGACCACGGCAACGGCCAGAACGCCCCGCACATACAATCTGTTTTTCCTCAGCAGGTAAAGCGACAGAATCACGGGAATCAGCGCGCCGCCGACGTTTACCGCCACAACCGTCCCCGGCCACTCCTGCACCACCGGGACTACATACTGAACACCAAAGAAATCGACCAATCTTCCGGACACCATCTCTTCCGCCGGCAGTTGGGCGACGGGGACATTGATGGCGCTGCCCAGAAGCGAGAGCAAAAGGACTGCCAGGATGTAGCGGGGCGGGATCCCCATTCGCTCGTACGCGTATTTCAAGATACCCAACTCGATCAGCGTGACTACGACGACAAGGATAAGGGCGAGGGCCAGTAGGAAGGGCCACGCCAGGGGGAAATAGTGCAAGCTGGAAAGTCGCATCGGATGCTCCTGATCCACCGCAAGACCGCTTACGCTACCTGGCTGGCGCGATACTAGCGGCGAACCGATTCGAGATCGACAACGGATTCAGGATAGATCATCTCGAGCCTTCCGGGGCCGAAGACTGTATAATCCGCTTCATGCACCGCTTCTTTCCCCTCGCCTGCCTGCTGGCCTTCGCCGCCGCGGCGCAGCCGCGTCTCGAAGTGACTTCGCCGCTCGGCACGAAATTCTACTCCCTGGCGGATGCCAAAGGCGTTGTCGCGGAGGCCAAGAAGCACCTCGCGGCCGATCCGAAAAACCCCGAGCTGCTGCTGAAGCTGGCCCAGGCGCAGATCGCCGTGTGGCAGGACCGCGAAGCCGTGGACACGCTCACCCGCGCCCTCGAACTCAAGCCGAACGACGCCACCCTGCTCACCGAACGCGGCCATCGCGAGCTGCCCCTGCGCCGGTTCGCCCGTGCCGCGGCCGACCTGAATCGCGCGGTGGAGATCGACCCCAGCCGCATGGATGCCTATTACCACCTCGGCTTGGCCCACTACTTTCAGGGCCAGTTCCCGGAGGCCGCCGAAGCGTTTCGCAAAGCGGCGCAGCACGCGCCCAATGACGACGAGATCATCAACTGCACGAACTGGGTTTACGCCGCGTCGCGTCGCGCCGGCGAAACTGCCGAAGCCGCGCGCGCTCTCGACGCGATTCCGCCGGAGATGAAGAACCAGGCCCCGCACACGGAACATTACCTCAATCTCGTGCGCCTCTTCCAGAGCCGGAAGGACGAGGCCGCGGTTCTGCCGCCCGAGCCGCCGTCCGGCAATACCGATGACGAGACTGAGCTCCGCTTCGACACCGTCGCTTACGGCGTTGGTAACTGGCATCTCTACAACGGTGACGCCGCCCGGGCACGCAAGTACTTTGAACGCGTCCTGAAAGGCCACGTCTGGATTACCTGGGGCTTCATCGGCTCAGAGGTAGAGATGGCCCGCGCCGCCGGAAAAAGCCGCTGAGCGAACGCCGCCGGCTATTTCAGGTTTTCGTTGAACCACTCAATCATGCGCAGCAGGACGTCTTTCTGGTGAAGCGGGTTGCGGAACGCATGGCCTTCGTTCCGGTAGACTACCATCTCTGTCTTCACTCCCATGGCTTTCAGTCCACGCCAGAATTCGTAGGACTGGGGTGCCGGGCATTCCCCATCGCGGTCTCCCACTACCACCAGAGTCGGCGTCTTTGCGTCTTTGATGAAATCGATCGCGGACATCTTCGCGTAAACTGCCGGGTCATCGTAAACCGATGCGCCGAAATACGGAATCATCCAGGTATCGATGGCATTCTCGCCGTAATAGCTCTTCCAGTCCGAGATCCCCGCGCCGGCTACGGCCGCACGGAAGCGATTGGTCCGGGTTACTGCGAACATAGTCATGAATCCGCCGTAACTCCAGCCCGTAATGCCTACGCGCCGAGGGTCCACGGGGGCTGTGCGGATGGCTTCCTCCACTCCGGCGAGGATGTCGCGCAGATCGCCGCCGCCGAAATCGCGAACGTTCGCGGCTGTGAACTTCTCGCCCTGCCCATAGCTGCCCCGCGGGTTCGGCATCAACACGAAATAGCCTTGCTGGGAGAGCAGCGCCGGATTGTAGCCCGGCCTTGGCCAGGAGGGCTTCACCGCGGAGGCCGGCCCGCCGTGGACGGCCACCACCATGGGGTATTTGCGGTTGGGATCGAACTGGCTGGGGTAGAGCAGCCAGCCCTGTATCCGGAATCCTTCATTGGTCCAGTGCAGGCTTTTGGCTTCGCCCCACTGCGGCTTGCGCAGGCGGTTTTCCCGGGTTACCGGTTTCCAGTCTCCGATGCGGCCGGCCCAGACTTCGGGCGGGTTCCGGAAGGAGTGGCGGATCACAGCGGTCGCCGAACCGTCGTCCGTCATGGAGATTCCCGAATCTTCAAAGTGCGGGTTGAGGCTTTCGTCGCCTTGCCACAGCCGTTCGGTGCGGCCGGTGGCGGCGTCGAGCTGTGATATGGCGCTGCCGCCATCGAAGTTCTCGGTGAAGTAGAGCTTAGACGATTTCCGGGGCCAGGCGAGGCTGCTGGCCGATGCCGCCATGCCGGGTGTGAGATCGCGTGCAGCGCCGCCTTCGGCGCGGATCAGGAAAACGTCCCCGCCGGTTGAACCTTCGTCGCTCATCAAGCCGCCGATGAACACAACGGATTTTCCATCAGGCGACCACCGGGGCATCGCCAGTTGCCGGTCGGCGGGCGGCTTATAGATGGAGTGCATGGTGCCGGTGGCAACGGACATGCTGTAGAGCTGGGCGATCCACCAGTTCGCATCGCCGTCACCGGCCGCCGCGGTAGCGGCAATGCTCTCCCCATTGGGTGACCAATCGTACTCGTACACGTACATATCCTTCGGGGAAAGCTGGCGAACCGCGCCGGTTGTGACATCGACGAGCGCCAGCCGCTGCTCGAAGATTTGGGACTGGAGCGGGCCCGACTCGGACGGGACCGGGTCGAGCGGGCCTGCGGAGTGCGGCAGGTTTTCGGTGAACAGAATTGCGATCTGCCTGCCATCGGGAGCCCATCGCGGCTCGGCCAGCAGCCCCTTCAGATGGGTCAACTGGCGCGCCGGACCTCCGCCCGCCGGAGCGATGAAGAGCTGCATCTGCTCTTTCTTCTCGTGGTCGGAAAGAAACGCGAGCTGTTTGCCGTCGGGAGACCAGGCGAGGGAGTGTTCGGCGTATACCGTGCCGCCGTCTCCCGCCGTAACTCGTATGCGCGGCGCGATGTAGATTTCCGATTGGCCGGGCGCTCCGAGTGCTTCCACGTAGGCCACGTGTGCACCATCCGGAGCAATGGCGGTCTCGAGGAAGCGATGGGTGGCGGCAAGCTCGGCCAGAGCCGGTTCCACCGGAACCAGCGTTTGCGCCTGGGCGGCGGCAGCGAATAGAAACAGAGCGAGTTTCATGGCAAATCATGAGCTTATCAAAACAAGCCGCGCTCGACCGAGGCAGAGAAGCATCACCGCGATGGTTCAGGCAGGCCGTTTTGCGCGGAAGCGGGGGATGTTTCCGCACAGGCGGGTGGCGCGATCGGCAGGCCCGCTGGCTTATGATTGAGCCATGCTCCGCGCTGTGGCTGTCTCACGGCGGCTCCTGCCTTGGTTGCTTCTTGCGCCGGCCGTTCTTAGTTTGCGAATCGCGGCACAGAGAGCCGTCCGCCATGAACCGCTGAACGATTGGCCGCAATTCGGAATGGACGCGGCCAGTTCCGGAGCCTCTCCCGCCGCGACCGGCATCAATGCCAGGAATGTCGGTTCGTTGACGCGCCGCCGGGTTCAGCTCGATGGCGTGGTCGATGCATCGGCGATCTTCCTTCAGGGCGTCACCGTGAACGGATCGACCCGCGATGTGTTCTTCCTGACCACCACCTACGGAAAGACCATCGCGCTCGATGCGGAGAGCGGCGCGGTTCTGTGGGAATACACGCCCTCCGGTTATGCCGGCTGGGTGGGCACGGCTCAGATTACGAACAGCACGCCCGCCGCCGATCCGGACCGGCAGAACATTTACGCCGCGGCGCCCGACGGCACCGTCCAGAAAATCGCGGTTGCGGACGGCCAGGCCGTGTGGAAGACCGCAATCACCCTGCTGCCGGCCCGCGAGAAGATCGCCTCGCCGCTCAAGGAGTTCGGTGGCCGCATCATCGCCGTCACCGGCGGCTACATTGGTGACGAACCGCCCTACCAGGGGCACGTCGCGGTTCTCGACGCGCACAGCGGCGCCCTCCAGCACGTGTGGAATTCACTGTGCAGCGACCGCGCCGGCCTGATCCAACCCGGGTCCTGCCAGTCTACGCGATCCGCGATTTGGGGACGAGCCGGGGCGGTCATCGATCCGGTTACCGGCAACATCTTCGTGGCCACCGGCAACGGACCCTATAATGGCACGACCGATTGGGGCGATTCGGTCATCGAACTCGCTCCCGACGCGACCCGGATGCTCGGAAACTACACCCCAGCCGACAATGCCACGCTCGATGCGCGCGACCTCGACCTGGGCTCCACCTCGCCCGTGCTGCTGGGGGAGCAGACTCTGGCGCAGGGAGGCAAGGACGCGCTGATCCGCCTGCTCGGCATCCCCGATATCGCCGGCACCGCTCCCCATATGGGCAACGAACGGCAGGTCGTGTCCACGCCTTCGGGCGGCATGCTGTTCACGGCCCCGGCCGTCTGGCACGATCGATCGGGGACGTGGATGTTCGCGGCCGACAACGGCGGCACGGCCGCCTGGAGGGTCGCCAACGGGCAGTTAACGGAGGTCTGGAAAAACTCGACCGGCGGAACGAGCCCGGTTGTCGCCGGCGGCCTGCTCTACATATACGATCCCGGCGGCGGGCTGCACGTCTACGATCCAAAGAGCGGGGTGGGAGTGGGGACTCTGGACTGCGCCGGTGGTCATTGGAACAGCCCAATTGTCGTCGACGGAAGAATCGCGCTCCCGGAGGGAAACGCCAACGACCACACCACCGCCGGCGTGCTGGATATCTGGACCGCGCCCGCACCGCATTAGCGTTGCGGCATGGAGTCGACGGGGGCTTCACGGGAGCCAGACGCAAATTTGCCTGAAGTTTTTTGCAACATCGGTGTGGTCGGATATCGTATTAGGTACCATGGGCTCCGCGTTCAGCAACCTCAGGCACGCCGTCCGCTCTCTGATAGGCGACAAGGGATTCACGGTCACGGTGGTCCTGACGATTGCGGTGTGTATCGCCGCCAACACGGCCACCTTCGCGGTGGTGAACTCGGTGTTGCTGCGGCCGCTGCCGGTGCCGGGCGCGCGCTCCATCCTGCTGATGGCGAATCGCTACCCGAAGGCGGGCGCCGATTTCGGCTACAACAGCGCCTCGGGCGATTATTACGACCGCCTTCGGGACATCCACGTTTTCTCGGAGCAGGCGCTATTCCGAGGCGCCAGCCGAACCCTCGAGGTCCAGGGCATTCCGCAGCGCGTCCAGGGCATGCTGGCGACGCCATCCCTGTTCCGGCTGCTCGAGGTGCCGCCGGCCTGCGGCCGCGCCTTTTCCGAAGCGGAGGGCGAGCCCGGTTCCGATCAGAAAGCCATCCTGAGCGACGGTATGAGCCGCCGGCTCTTCGGGAGCCCGGAGGCGGCAATCGGCCGCGACATCCGCATGAACGGGCAGCCGTTCACGGTGGTGGGCGTGATGCCGCGGGGCTTCGACTTCATAGACCCCGAAGTCAGCGTCTGGATGCCGGCGGCGTTCACTCCGGCGGAGCGGGAGGTGCGCCACTCCAATAACTGGCAATACATCGGGCGGCTCAAGCCGGGCGCGACCCTAGAGCAGGCACAGTCCCAGGTGGACGCGCTCAACCGCGCCAACCTCGACCGGTTTCCGAAGTTCCGGGATCTGTTGATCAACGCGGGCTTCCACACCGTAGTTATGCCGTTGGCGGACATGCTGGTGAGGGAAATCCGGGGCGCCCTCTACCTGCTCTGGGGAGGAGCGGCGTTCGTGCTGCTGATCGGCGCGGTGAATGTCGCCAATCTGGTGCTGGCGCGAGCCACTCTGCGGCGCAAGGAGTTCGCCACGCGCCTGGCGCTGGGCGCGGGGCCCGGACGCCTGATGCGCCAGTTAGTCACGGAAAGCATTCTGGTGGCGCTGGCCGGCGGCGCCGCCGGGGCTGCGCTGGGCACGGGATTGTTGCGGGCCCTGGCGAATAGCGGGCTCGAAACACTGCCACGCGCGGGCGAGGTGCGCGTAGATTCCACGGTCGTGCTGGCGATGCTGGTGACGGCGGCATTGGTCGGGATCCTCATCGGGCTGATCCCCTCCGTGCAGGTGATCCGGGCGCGGGTCAACGAGGTGCTCCGTGAAGAGAGCCGCTCGGGCACCGGAGGGCGGCGGTCGCGGCGCGTACGGCAGATCCTGGTGGTGTCGCAGGTCGGATTGGCCTTCGTGCTGCTGGCCGGCGCCGGATTGATCCTGGCGAGTTTCCGCCAGTTGCTTCACGTCGACCCCGGATTCGATGTCAAGGGCGTGGTGACGGCTTCCACCAGCGTGCCGCAATCTCTCTATCCCAAGGACGCCGACGCGCGGGCGCTGATGGACCGTGCGCTTGCCGCCATCCGCAGCATTCCCGGTGTGACGGCCGCCGGTGCGACCAGCACCATCCCCTGGGGCGGCAACCACAGCGACAGTGTCATCCTCGCCGAAGGCTACATCATGAAACCGGGGGAGTCGCTCATCTCTCCCGAGCAGGTGACGATCACGCCGGGCTACTTCGAGGCGATGCACATCGCCATGTTGGCGGGGCGCCCATTCGATGATCGGGATAGCGAGTCCGCTCCGGGGTCCATCATCGTGGACGACCGGCTGGCACACCATTTCTGGCCGGGCCGCAACCCGATCGGCCGGCGCATGTATCAGCCGCAGGACATCAACAACATTTTGAAGACCGACGAGCACACGCACTGGATGACGGTGGTTGGCGTCATCCGCCCCGTCCACACGGCGAATGTGGAAGGCAACGGCAGTCCGGTGGGTGCGTATTACATGCCCTACGCGCAGAACGTCCAGCATGGCTATGCGTTTGCGATCAAGACCGCCGGCAACACCGGTGCGATCCTGCGTGCCGTGCGCGCCCGGTTCGCCGCGGTGGCGCCGAGCCTGGCGTTGTTCGACATCCACACCATGGAGGAGCGCGGCGACCTGGCTCTGGCGTCGCGGCGGGCTTCGCTGACCCTGGCCATGTTCTTCGGCTGTCTGGCTCTGTTTCTCTCGGCGATTGGCATTTACGGCGTACTGGCGTACCTGGTGACGCAGCGCCAAAGAGAGATCGGGATACGCGCCGCGCTGGGGTGCACCGCGGGCGGGATCGTGAAACTGGTGGTGCGCGAAGCCTTGTGGCTGCTGGGCGCCGGCTTGTTACTTGGTGCCGCAGGTTCGGTGGCGCTGCGCTCGGTGGTGGCGGGCCAACTCTACGGAGTGAAGCCGCTCGACCCGGTGGTGATGTCGGCGGTCATCCTCACGCTGGCAGTGGTTGGCCTGATCGCGTGCGTGCTGCCGGCGCGCCGCGCCGCGCGCGTGGACCCGGTAATCGTGCTGCGGGAGCAATAGAGAATCACCGGGTCTCGGGATAGCGCGGCAGCAGGTTGAGCAGCAGCGCCGCAAGCGCCGCCGTGCCGCCGAGCAAGACCAGAAGCGAAGCGTACGAACCGGTCGCATCGAACGCCTTCCCCATCAGCACAGGGCCAATGGCGCCGGCGATGGCGTAGGCCGTCCACGTGAATCCGTAGAGAGTCGAGAACGATCGCAGCCCGAAGTAACGCGTCAGCACATACGGGGTGAAATCCGCTTCCGCCCCCACGCCGAGTCCGATCAGCGCCGCGGCTGTGATGCCCTGCGCGCCGGTCGCGGCGTGCGCCAGCATCAGGATTCCGCAGGCGCTCGCCCCCAGCAGGCAGCAGCCGACGCGAGGGCCGAAATAGCGGTCGAGCAGCACGCCCGTCAGCAGCCTCCCGCCGAAACTTGCGAGCCCGAGCGCCGAGGCCGCGAGCGCAGCGGTCTCGAGGCCCACGCCCCGGTCCGTCAACAGAGGCGAAAGATGCGCGATCGCTCCGTTGATGCTCACCGAGCTCAGAAACAGCGCCGCCACCAGAACCCAGAAGGCGCGCGCGCGCAAACACTCCCGCGCGGGTTTCCCCTCGGCGGAAGCCTCGGCTCGCCAGTCGTCCGACGGCCGCTCGCGCACGTAGAGCGCCGTGAGCGGAATGCCCAGCGCGAGCACCAGCCCCCCCAGCGTGAAGTAAGCCGCCCGCCAGCCGTACCCGCCAATCAGCCACTGCGCCAGCGGCGGCAGCACCATCGCCCCCGTTCCCACCCCCGCCATCACGATCGCCAGCGCCATGCCGCGACGCGCTTCGAACCATGTCGAAACCGCGCGCGAATACCCCATCTGCGTCGTTCCGTTGCCTACGATCCCCAGCACCACGAAGACCGCGTACAAGTGCCAGATCCGCGGCGTCATCAGCCCGAGCGAGGCGAACGCGCAGCCGAACACCGCCATGCACGGAAGGATCACGCGGCGCGGTCCATACCGGTCGAGCAGATGACCGAGCCCCGGCGAGCACACCGCGACGCTCATGGCCGCCGCGCCGAACGCCCCTGCCACCGATTCGCGGGTCCAGCCGAACGATGCCGTGAGCGGCTTTAGAAACACGCTGAACGTGAAGACCAGCAGCGATCCAAAGCTGACCATCGTGCCGAAAAACGCCGCCAGCACCACCAGCCAACCCGGGTTCGCCGCCGCCTCCGAGTAACCGGGCGCGGTCGCCGTACTAACTGCGGGCATAACCGTGCATCGCCGTCCGTTTCCCGCCTTCCCGGTGCGCTTCGTCCGATAGCGCGTGTACGCCCGTCGCATCGATCCAGCGGTTATAGAAGTTGAACAGCGCACACACCGTCACCGCGAAGTAGATCGCCTCGTCGTTCCATCCGGCAGCGTACAGTAGCTTCATATCTTCCGCCGTGATTCCCGGGGAATCGTGGTTCACCTTATCCACGAAGCGCAACAGTGCCTTGTGGCGCTCGTCGAGCGCCGAAGTTTCGAGATCGCGCAAGACGCCCCGCACCAATTCCTCATCGCCCAGCAATTCCGCCGCAACTGCGGCGTGCGACTTCAGTCAAAACGGGCACTGATTGCGGGCCGAAGTGAATGCCGCAATCAACTCGCGGATCCCCGGCGAAAACGGACCCGGTCCGCGCAGAATCTCCTGTGTGAATCGCGCCAGGTGCTCCGTAGCTTTCGGCAGGTAAGCGAACAGGTGCCAGATCTGCGGATATTCGGCGCCCTTCTCGCGCATCGCCCGGATCAGGTCGGCGTACGGCCCCGGCTGGGGATTCTGCTCCACCTCCGGGAGAAACATCGGCTTCATTTTCGGTAGCTCAGGCATGAGTTTCAAAACAGCAGTTTTGCTCCAAATTGCACCAGCCGCGGCGGCCCCGCCGCCAGCACCTGCCCGAAGTTCGGCGACGCGAGATCGTTATCCGGCAGCCCGAGGTTTGCGTGGTTGAGCAGGTTGAACACCTCAGCCCGCAACTGTAGCCGCGCGCGCTCCCGCAAAGCGAACGTCTTCAGCAGCGACACGTCCACATTGCCGATTCCCGGCCCCCGCACCGCATTGCGGCCTTCGTTGCCGAATTGTCCGGCCTGGGTGTTCGGGTCCAACCGTTGGAAGGCCGCGGCGCTCACCCACTGGCTCGCCGTGTGCGGCCCCGCGTTCGGGTCGCCGGCCAGGTCCGGCCGGCTGGAGTAGAAGCCGGTGATCTCGGGCGAGCTGCCCTGAAGCGCCACATTCGCGCTGTCGTACACCGTGAACGGAGTGCCCGAAGAGAAGCTCGCGATCGTATTCAACTGCACCCCTCCCCACGGCAGGTTATAGCTCCCGCTGAATACGAAACGGTGCCGCGCGTCGAACAGGGAAGGCCCGTGCTCGGCGTTCAAGTCGAACGGGTTCTGAGCCAGGTCGTTCTCTCCAGCCACCAGTTTGGGCGCCGAACCCGCCACGTTGAAGCTTGAAACATAATCGAGCGTTTTCGAAAACGTGTACGACGCCAGGAATCCCAGACCGCCGCGGAACCGCCGTGAAAATGCCGCCTGCGCGGCGTGGTACGTCGAGTTGGTCGAATCCGTCACCAGTCCGACCGATGCGAAATCGCAGGGGCCGCCCGAGCCCTGGCAGCCCGCGTAAAGCCGCCGCTGGTCGGCATTCTCCGCCGTCGCGCCGGGCCCGTACACCGCCGGATTCGCTTCGATCATGCGTGGCAGCCGCGTGCCTTTGTTCCCGATGTAGCGCACGTCCAGCAGATACTCGCCGAAGGAGCGCTGCACCGAAAAGTTCCAATTCTGCGCATAGGGCGGCCGCATTCCGTTTTCAAGCGTGAGCACAGTGGTGGGCTGGGGAAACGAATTCGGCGCGAACGGGTTTTGGCCGTTCCAGGGGTTCGTGAAGTTGATGGGCGCGCTGATCTGCCGCGCCTGCGTCCAGGGAAGGGCACTGAGCGGCGCCTGCAGCGGGCCGCCCACGCCGTTGGCGACCGAATCGTAGAAGATGCCGTACGCCGCGCGAATCGACATTATGCCCGACCCGGTAGGGTCGAACGCCACGCCCACTCGCGGCATGATTCCCTTCCAGTAGACCGGCGCGATTCCGTCCGGCACGCCCGGGTCGCCGGGGAACAACAGCCCCTCCGGCGCGTTCGGAAACACCTGCGACTGCCTGCCCGGCGACCACGAGTTCATGCGATTGCGAATGTCGGTGAACGGCGTGTTCACCTCGTATCGCGCGCCGAAATTCAGCGTCAGCCGCGGCGCCACGCGCCATTCGTCCTGGGCGTACCCCGCGGCGTCGATGTTGCGCAGGCCGCGATTCATATCGCCGCCGCCCTGGAAGAAGACCACCGGGAACCCGAGCAGAAAGCTGGCGAATGGGTCGCTCGCCGGAAACGGCGCGAATACGAAGAAGCCGTTCGAAGCAATCCCCTCGGACATGTTGATCTGACTGCGGCTGAAGTCGATGCCCACCTTCAGGCTGTGCCGGCCGGTCACGTGCGACAGGCCGTCGTGGATCTCATAAGTGTTCTGCGCCGTGTTGCGCGGCCCGGTAATCGGATCGCCTGCGCTGGCATATCCGTTGATGATCAGGAACGGCGGTCCCTGCGCGGCTTGAAGCGTGCTGTCGTATTGGAACCCCAACTGGCGCGGCGAAGTGTGATTGAGCGGCTGGTCCGTCACGAAGGCGTTCCGGAAAAAGCCCGCTCGGAAGTCGTTGACGGTCGCCCCTCCGAACAGGTGCGTCTCCGCTACGGACGCGCTCTCGGTTCCCAGGTCCTCGCCCACCGGAAACCCCGGCACGTTCGCGCCCTTCACCGAGAGCGGGTCCACGTTGGCGCTCACCGCGCGCGTGTAATGCGCCGACAGTTGGTCATTCGCGCTCACGATATGATCGAAGCGAAACCCGCCCTGGTCCGCATTGTTGTTCATCGTCTGGGTGGTGGCGAACAGGTTCGGCCCAGCGTTGGGATGCGGATAGAAGTTCAGCAGGCTGAGCGACATCGGGCTCATCGCGGCCGCCGGAATACGGTTTCCGGGAAACGGTTGCCCGGTGAGGTAATTGATCAGCGGGCCCGAAAGACCCGAAAAATCTCCCGCGCGTTCCGCGCCGCTCGGCACCGTGGTGCTCTCGGTGACACCCTGCCGGTTGCGGAAGCCTTCGTAATAGCCGAAGAGAAAATCCCGGTTTCGCCGCAGGGGGCCTCCCATCGTCGCTCCGAACTGGTTCTGCTTCAGCGGTTCGGTGCTCGCGGCGAAAAAGTTCCGGGCATCGAACGCGTCGTTCCGCAGAAATTCGTAGACCGACCCGTGCAGGTCGTTGCCGCCGGAGCGCGTCACCACCGTGGTGGTGGCGCCGGCTGTCCCGCCGTACTCGGCCGGCGCGGTCTCCGTCAGGATGCGGAATTCCTGTATCGCGTCCACCGGTGTGCGCAGCGCGTAGCCGCCGTCGACCCGGTTTACGTTCGTGACGCCGTCGAGCAGGTAATTGTTCGATTCCGGCCTCTGTCCGTTCACCGCGTATGCCTGGCCCGCGCGCAGCGAACCGCCCGCCTGCACCAGCCCCGCCGTCAACGGCGCGACCCCGGGTTGCAGCAATCCCAACTGCGTGAAGTTGCGCCCGTTGAGCGGAAGGTCCACCAGTTCGCGCCCGGTCACTACGTTGCCGACGACGTTTGAACCGGAATCCACCGCCGTCGCCGCGCCGCTGACCGTGACGACGTCCTTCTCTTTCGCGACCCGGAGCTGCACATCCACCCGCGCCGTCCGGCTCACATCCATCTGCAATCCGGAGCGCACGTACTCCGCGAATTTCGGAGCGCTCACCCGCAGATCGTATTCGCCCACCGGCAGGGCCAGATGATAGTTGCCCGCCTGCGTGGCCACCTGTTCCCGCGTGTATCCGGTGTTCCGGTTGACCGCCCGCACTACCGCACCCGAAATCGCAGCCCCGGTGGCGTCGGTGATCTGCCCTTCGAGAATCGCGCTCGTATCCTGCGCGCCCGCGGCCAGGCACACCACAAGCGTAAGAAGGATTGCTCTCATCCCAGTCGGTTCCCCTCTCTCTGCTGAAAGCGAGAATATGCGAAGCGCGGGATTCCGACAATAATCGAAACGTACTAAAGGGGAGAAACCGAAAAAGGGGACATCGGGCTTTCGACGCGGCGGGTGGAGCTTACTTCCTCACGCGGCTCTCCGTTCTTAGTGCTCCGTGCTCATCGATGGCGGCGCGTCTTCCGGCCGGCTTCCCCATTTGGGATTGGGCTGTTCCCCCATCTCAAACACCAGGGTTCCGCCCTGTACGATCTCCTCGTGCGAGATCCACGTCCGGGTGATCGGCTTTCCGTTCAGCGTGGCGGCCTGGATGTACCGCTTGCCGGCCGATGCTCCGGCCGCTTCGATCCGGAAGGCGCGGCCGCCCGGCGGATGAATCACCGCCTCGTCGAACAGCGGCGTGCCGATCTGGTACACCGGCGTGCCCGGCGAAACCGAATAGAAGCCCAGCGCGCTCATCACATACCAGGCCGACATCTGGCCGCAATCGTCGTTCCCGGCGATTCCGGCGGCGCGGTCCAGGTACTGCTCCTCCATGATTTGCCGGACGTGCTCCTGGGTCTTCCACGGCTCGCCCGCGTAATCGTACAGGTAGGCGATATGATGGCTCGGTTCGTTGCCGTGGTCGTAATACTTGCCCGCGAAGAGACGGTCCAGTTTCCCGATAAACGCTGCCCGCCCGCCTACCAGCGCGATCAGGCCCGCCACGTCGTGCGGCACGAAGAACGTGTACTGGAACGGCAGCCCCTCGGTGATGTAATGGTATTTGCCGGCGGGGTCGAACGGCGTATCCCAGGAACCGTCGGAGTGGCGGCCCCGCGCAAAACCGGTCACGGGGTCGATCACATTTCGATAGTTTCCCGAGCGCGCCCGGAACAGTTCCTCGTCCGCGGTCTTGCCCAGCGCCTTGGCCATCACCGAGAGGGCGTAATCGTCGTATGCGTATTCGAGCGTCCGGGAGACCTGCTCTCCCCGGTGGAACGCCTCGTTCACCGGGTCCTCGAGCGGGATGAATCCATATTCCAGGTAGCTGTTGAGTGCCCGCCGTCCCCGTCCGTCCGCGTACTCCTGCTGCGTTGAGGGGGTCTCCATCGCGTTCCGCCGCATCATCCGGTAGGCTGCGGCCGCATCGAACCCGCGTATGCCCTTGGCGTAGGCATCCGCGATCATGGCAATGGCGTGGTCCCCGATCATCTCCTGGGTGTAGCTGTTCCAGGCCGGATACATCGGCAGCCAGCCGCCCTCGGCCCCTTTCGCGATCAGCGATTGCACCATATCGAGCGTCCGCGCCGGGTCGATGATGGTCAGCAGCGGATGCAGTGAGCGGAATGTGTCCCACAGGGAAAAATCGCAATAGTAAGTGAAACCGTGCGCCGTCTCGGTGCGGCCTTCGCCGGCAAAACCGGGATAGGTTCCCGATGCGTCGCTGAGGGTTCGCGGCGTGAGATAGGCGTGGTAGAGGGCCGTGTAGAAGATCCTCCGCTTCGCGGCTGAAGGCTCCCGGATCTCGATCCGCGACAGCACGTCGTTCCAGGCCTTGTGCGCCTCTTCGGCCGTGCGCTCCAGGTTCCATCCTGGAATCTCGTCATCCAGGTTGCGCCGCGCCTCGTCTATGCTGGTGAACGACGTCCCCACTTTCACCCGCACCACCATTCCCGCTTTCGCCGAAAACCCGACGTACGCGCCCGGCGCACCCTGCGCGCCATCCTGCTCTACCGCGCCGTCGCGCTTCTCTCCGCTGGTCCACACTCCGAACGCGTCGACAGGCCGGTCGAGTCGCGCCACGAAGTAGCCGCTGAAGCCCGCCGGTTTGCCCGCGCCCGCGTACAGGCGGTGCACCGGGTTGAAGCCCGAGATCTCGCGGCGCTCGCGGTCGATCCGAACCTGTCCTTCGCCCCGCCGCGAGTTTGCCTGCACCAGGATCCACGCCTTGCCCGCCCGCGTAAACCGGAATTGCAGCATCCCCGCCCGCGAGGCCGCCGCCACGGATGCCTCGATCCCGGATTCGTCCAGCGTCACATCGTAGCGGTAAGGCCGGGCCTTTTCGCTCGACCGGAGGAATCCGGACGCCCGTTCGGACGCCCCCAGTTTCAATTCCCCCTCTAGCGGCATCACCGTCACGCTGCCGTACTCCTCGGTACACGAGCCGCTCGGGAAATGGCTGGCGCGGAAGCCCTGAATCCGCGTATCTTTTTCGTAGTACGGTGCCACGCACTTGGCCTCTCCGTCCCGGGTCTGCGGCGTCCATTGCGTCATGCCGAAAGGAACTCCCGCGGCGGGAAACGTTTGGCCGTCTCCGGCGGTCCCGATCAGCGGATTCACCAGGTCCGCCGGGTCCTTCGATTGCGGCGCCGCCGCTGCCAGCACGCACACAGTGGAGAGAAGAGCGATCTTTCGCATCGAACCCAAATAGTATCAGATGGCCGATAATCGGAGCCCGATTAGTGCTACAGTCTTGGATCTATGAACCGGACCAGGAGCAGCGCGCTTCCGATTTTTCTCGTGTTTGTGGCCATGGGCTTCGCCGATGCGCTCGGGCCTTTCGTCGGCCTGGCGCGGGAACAGTTTCGGCTGTCGAATTTCGTGGCCCAGTTGATTCCCTTCGTAGGTTTCCTGATGTTCGGCATCCTTTCATTGCCGGTCGGTATTCTCCAGGATAAGAAGGGGAAGAAGTTCATCCTGTTGCTGGGCCTCGTGGTCATGCTCGTCGGCACCCTCTTCCCGGCCATCATGGGGCTCTCCACATTTCCGGTGTTTCTGCTGACGGTCCTGGCCCTCGGCGCCGGCGCCACTGTCCTCCAGGTGGCAGGCAACCCGATCATGCGCGACGTCTCGGCCGAGGGCAAGTACTCGCGAAATCTCTCCCTGGCTCAATTCGTCAAAGCCGTCGGGTCGCTCTCCGGGCCGCTGATTCCCGTGATTGCCGCGCGCGCTTTCGGCGCCAGTTGGAATGTCATTTTTCCGGTCTACAGCGTCGCCCTGCTCCTGACCCTCCTGGCAGTCTTGCCGCTGAACGCAAAAGAGACGCAGCCCGAAGGCAACCGCGCCACGCTCGGCTCTTCGCTCTCGCTGCTGCGGAACGGCTTCGTCGCCATGACCGTGCTCGCCCTGTTTCTCTATGTGGGAGCCGAGGTTTCCATGAGTTCCGGAATCCCGCTGTTTCTCGAAGATCGCTACCACTTGGATATCAACCGCATCGGACTGCTCGGCACAGGGCTCTTTTTCCTGGCTCTCACGGTCGGCCGCTTCTCTGGCGGCGTCATCCTCAACTGGATGCAGCCCAAGAAATTCTTCCTGGCCACCAGCCTGGTTTCCGTGCTCGGAATCGCCGGCCTGTTCGTACCCAATCAGTGGGTGGCGGTAGCCGCCTTCGCCGTAATCGGCCTGGGCTTCGCCAACATCTTCCCGCTCATCTTCTCAATCGTGATCGATACCATGCCGAAGCACACGAACGCGCTATCCGGCCTGATGATCATGGCGATTGTCGGCGGCGCCTTCGTTCCGCCGCTGATGGGCCTGGTGGCTGACCGGTCCGGCTCCGTGCAACTCTCGTTCCTGGTGCCGATGGCCGCCCTGATTTACATCACCTGGACGTCGCTGGCGATTCGGGGGCGTAGCGCGGCTTAGTCCTCTACTGTGCCGCCGGCGGTTCGAAGTACATCTGCGCCAGGTCCGGTTTTTCGCGGATTGCTTTCCGCCAATACGACCGCGCCTCTTCCTCCTGGCCCATCGCCATCAGCGCGTGACCCAGGTTGAGCAGCGCTTCGGCGAATTGCGGGTCTTCGTTCAACGCCTGTTGATAGAAGCTTACGGCATCGGCCGGCTGTCCCCGCTTCTGGCAGATCAATCCGGCATTGTAATAGAGCTCCGGACTCTTCTCGCCGAGGTCGATCAGCTTCTTGTGGAGCTCGTAGGCGGCTTCGAAATCCTGCTGTTCGAGCGCCAGCGCGGCCAGCCCGCGAACCGCGTCCGAGGAATCCGGCCGGATCATCAACGTTTCCTGGAACGAGCGCCGCGCGGCTTCGGGGTTCCCCAAGCGCGCGTACGCGATCCCCGCGTTTAGATGGGCTTCGGGCCAGTCCGGCTTCTGCGCCAGGCATAGCTGGAATGCTTCGGCGCTTCCCGTGTAGTCGCCCTGCAGCAGGCGCAGGTAGCCCAGCCGAAAGCAGGCGTCGCACCATTCCGGCGCCGACTCCGGCACTTTCGCATACAATTGCTCGGCGCGTCCGCGCTCGCCTTGCTGCTCGAGCACCAGCGCCAGGTTCCACATCACGTCCGCCTGCGCCGGCTCGATGGCCAGAGCTTTTTCGTACGCGGTCCGCGCGGCCGGCAGATCCGACAGTTCCTGGTGCGCCACTCCCAGGTTGAGGAATGCCTGCGCGGCATTCGGATTCAGGGCCGTGGCCTGCTGATAGGCCTGTGCCGCCTTCTGGTGGTTCCCCATCTTGTGATACGCCACGCCCAGGTTGAACCAGCTCTCGAATCGCTCGGGCGCTTGTTCGGAAAGATTGCGGCAGTACCGTGTCGCGCTCAGGTAATCGCCGTCGGAGAAAGCCAGGCTGGCCAGCGCCTCCATCGCCACCGTGGAATCCGGCTGCAACTCCACCAGCATTTCGGCGTAGCGGCGCACCGATTCCGGATCCTTCTTCTCCAGAAACATCGCCACCAGGTTCGAAAGCGCCTCTTCGCAGCGCGGGTTGCGCGCCAGCACCTTGCGGTATTGCTCCACCGCCTCGGCGTGTTTGCCGGTTTGCTGGAAGACCACGGCTTTGCCGAAGAGCGCCTGCTCGTTGTCGGGGAACAGGCTCAGGTATTTCTCCAGAGGGTCCAGGGCATCGCCCGGGCGCCCGATATGCAGCAACGAGAGGCCCAGGCCCAGCAGCGCATCGACGCGCGTCGGGTCCGCTTCGCTCGCGTTGCGGAACGCTCCGGCGGCTGCCTGCCAGTTCTTCTGATGACCGTAGCAGACGCCCAGGTTGAAATGCGCCGTGCGGTGCAGCGGTTCGAGGTCCGCCAGAGCCGCATAGGTCTGGGAGGCCCCATCGTAGTCGCGCATCTCGTACTGGATGTGCCCGAGCGCGGTGTATAACCCCGGCTCGCGTTCACCCGCTTCGATGGCTTTACTGAGCAGGCGCGCCGCGCTTTCCAGCTTGCCTTCCAGGTGTAGCGAGACGGCCTTCGACAACGTGCGGTTGACCCGCTTCTGCTGCTTCAGTTCGGTAATGGGCGTGACTCCAGGCGGCAGCGACGGGCTGACGACCGATTCGGTTGTGCTCAGGAAATCCATAGTGGGATCCTCCAGTTTTCAGGTATGCCGGCCCCTCGGGGCGCGAAATTCTTTTCAGGCTCTACTTCGCAGGCGGCGGTCACGATGAAATCGCGCGGGCGCGGGTCCACCGGCGCGGGCGTTTCCGGCGGTAAGCCCGGGTTCCAGAGTTGTGCCGTGCGGCGCGCTTCGTCCCCCGCCAGGTATGAACAGAAGCGCCCTATCCAATCCTGGTTCTTCGACACCTTGGCCCAATACAGCCGGGCCGCTTCTCCCGCATCGCTGAAGAAGCCGACGGCCCCGCTGCCGGGCGCATCGTCCGTCCACTCATCCACCTGCTCGCCTTCAATCGAGGCCGTGAAATGGTTGCCCTTCACGTCCACCGTCACGTGGTACGGCGTGTTGTTGTGCACCATCACCGAAAGCGGCGTCTCGCTGCGGTGTCCCCTTTTGCCGCCAACCACCGGGTAGTGCACCATCGCGATCATCGGACGCAGACCGGGCTCCACCACCGTGAACTTCATGGCGTAGTAGTTCTGCTTGTCCTTGGCGCGCATCACCCAGCCGATGCTCTTTTTCTCGATCTGGCCGTAGAACTCCAGCCGGTAATCGGCAAAACTCCGGGTCGGCTGGAACAGCGCCAGGTCGCCGACCCGCACGTATCCGTCAGGGCTGTGCGACCAGCCCGGCGCCAATGACTTCGCCCCCGCGCCCCACGCTTCCATGCCTCCGTGGAAGGTATCCCCCACCGAGGCGGCCGCGCGCGTCGCGATCGCCTGCCGCAGCCTGACTATCGGACCCGACTGAGGCTCGGCTCCGCGTGCGACCAGTGGCAGCGGGTCCGCCGGACGCTGCAACCCCGGATTGTCGCGAGCGACCACCGGCTGTTGCTTTCCGAAATTGGCGATCTTCGATCCGGACCACAACGCGAACGCCACCATGATTCCGGCCGCGATCTTTCCGACCCACCCCAGGTCCGACGAGTGCGCGCTTCGCTGCCGCGCTTCCGGCAGCGAGAAGATCTCGGCAATCGCCGGTCCGGTGCGCGCGGGCTTGGGCGGCGCCTGCTCCTCCAGACTGTCCAGGGCGGGCTTCATCTGGAAGCGCAGCGCCGTCGGAGGGATCGCCGGCGCTTCCCAATGCAACCGGCGTGAAGGCGAGCCGCCGCCCCCCTCGCAGTAGTATTCGAGGGGGTGAAGTTCCGGCTGCGGCATCTGCGCGACCGGCCGCTCGATCTCAACCGGGGGCGCCTGAGCCCGCAGTGTTTCTAACGGATTCAACTCGACCGAGCGCGGAATCAAGTCTTTCGCTCGCGCCGCGGCGGGGTAGATTTCGGTCACGCCCGCCGGTGACAGCCGGGCTGGAAGGGGAGCCGCCTCTTGCACTTCCGGCAGGGCCGGCGCGCGGCGAATCGGAATCGGCTCCTTGCCCGGGGACGGCATGGATTCCACAGGGGCGGCGCGCAATCCGGATGCGGCGCCGGCCAGGGCAGCGGAATGGCCGGATGCGCTGGTTTGCGCGATCCACAGGGGCGGGAACGTCACCTGCGGCTGCATCGGGATAGGACGGAATACCGGCTTGACGAACGCGGCGGCCGGCTCGGCGGCTTGCGGCCGGGCAAACTGGGGGACGAACGGAACGAATGGCTCGACCACCGAAAGCGCGAAGGCCGGCGTGGCGACGGATGGCGCCGGCGCAAGTGCTCCAGCCTCGGCCGTCCGGATCCAACGCTCTACCGGTTCGGCCGCGGGCACCGCCATCCAGGTTTCGGCGATAGAGGGCGGAACCTCGGCCGGGTCGGCAAGGGCGGCCGGAACCTGGGCCGCCACCGCGAATGGGAGCGTGCGGAGGCTCTCTCCCCGGGCCGCGTAGCCGCTCGCCAGCACCGGCTCAACCAAGCGCTCGGCAGCCTCTGCCGGAGGCGCTTCGGCCGCGCCCGCCAGCGGGGGAGCGCAGGAAGTCGCCGCGATCGCCGCTGCCGGTATGCGGATCGGGGCAGGGGAGTAGGCCGCTTCTTCCGCTTTGGCCGCCTCGATCCAACTCTCCGCTGCCTCCGGGGCAGGCACCCGCGCCCAGCGTTCGGCTAGGGGAGGCGGAGCGTCGGCCGGGTCGCGGAAGATCCCGGACCCATGCGGCGCCACGGCGAACGGAAGCTTTTGGATCGGGTGCCGGCTCACCGCCAGCGCATTCACCATCGCGGGGTCGACGCGCCGTTCCACGCCCTCAGCCGCAAGGCCGGGCAAGGCTCCGGTCAGTGCCGGGGCGCAGGCCGGAACCGCGATCGAGAGCTGAGGCAAGGAAGCGCGAGCGGTCCAGACAGCCTCGGCGCTGGCCGCTTCCACCCAACTCTCCACGGGTTCGGCCGCCGCCGGCCGAGCCCAGGCTTCCGAAAGCGGCGGCGGCATCTGAGCCGGATCGCGGAAGATTCTGGCCCCTTGCGCGCTCATTCCGAAAGCCTGCAGGCGGGGGTCGTGGCGGCCCATGGCCGGCTCCTGGGACACGGACGCTTCGATCCAACGTTCCGCGGCCTCTGCCGCCGGCGCCGGGGCGAATCGCGCTACTTCGGGCTTCGCCGCATCCATTGCCGGAGTAAATGCGGGCTGCACTACCGGCATGCGGGCGGCGAAAGCGTCCGCCAGCGACGGCTGAATCCACCGTTCGGCGGCTTCCGCCGCGAGCCCCGGCATCCAGGCTTCCTGAAGCGCGGGAGGCGCGGCGGCGATGTCGCGGAAGCAGTCGGCGGCGGCCGCGGCCAGCGCGAACCGTGGCGCGGCGGCCGGCTGAGCTTCGAGCAGAGGCTCGATTGCCAGCACCAGCGAAAGCCAGCGCTCCGCGGGTTCGGGAGCGATCGTCGCGCAGGATTCCCAGCAGGTTTCCGTCAGCCCCGGGAGTGGAAGAGCCGCCTGAATCTCGACCTGGGGTGCGGCCCACCCTTGGCGGCTCGCAACCGAAGGCTGCAAGGCGCCCGCGGCCGGTTCCAGGTGCCTCAGAATTCCGGATTCGGGTAGGCCGCGGCCCAAAATGCCAGTGGGTAGCTTGGACGGACAAACCGCTTCCCGCAACAGGATACCGGCAGTGCCTGCGCGGTGCGGCACCGGCGGCGGACACCCGGCGCGCGGAAACGTGGAAGGCAGAAACCCGCTGCCCAGGGTTGCGTTCAACTCGACCGGCAGCGTCCCGGCAATCCGCGTTGCGTGCTCGCTAAATCCCTGATCCCAGAGGCGCTGCGACGGCGGCGTAAGCGTATTCACCGGCGAAAGGCTCGTCTGGAACTCCGCCATTCCTACAGGCATGGGCTCCGGCGTGGCCAGTTGGTCCAAAGCTCTCCCCAACCTCTCCCCATAGCGTTTGCGGTGGGCAGAGCTGCAGAATTCACGATCCCGGAGTTGCCGGAACGGGCCGATTTCTTTACCGCAAAATAAGCAGCCCACAGAGATGCCTGAGATATACTATTAGTACTATTTTAGTGAATACCACGAAAACTCAGTCGCATTATCCGTTGCTTTTGGTGATAAATTACCATAAACATCGTTAGCAATACTTACTTATCCAAGGTTAATATTGTCGCGCCGAGCCAGGCGCCGCACGGCCGGTACGGGTTGTGAGAAACTGGGACGGTTTGGAGACTCTTCTGGGCCGAATCGGATTGATTTTTCTGCAATTTACCGCGGTTGCCCTGGCCGCCCGACAGCCCTTTACCCCGGCCGACTGGTGGAACTGGCGAACCGCGAGCAGCCCCCGCATCAGTTCGGACGGCCGCCTGGTGGTATATGCCGAACGCTGGAATGACCGCCTCGCCAACGCCGAGTTCGCCAACCTGTGGCTCGCCTCGGCCGACGGCAGCGGGACGCGGGCCTTCACCGCGGGCCACTGGCGCGACTGGTCGCCCTGCTGGGCGCCCGGGAACGACCGCATCGCCTGGATTTCCGGGCGCGACGGAAAGTCGCAAATTCGCGTCCGTCCGCTGAATTCCCCTGGCAAAGAAATCGTGATCGCCGCGGGCGTTTCCCCGCTTTCGCTTTCCTGGTCGGCCGAAGGCAAATTTCTGGCGTATACCGCGCTGGCCCCGTCAGCCAATGCCCCTCCCGCGTGGGCGCCGCCCGCGATCCTACAGTACCTGCGGCCGTCTACCGCCGGCCATCGGCAAATCTTTGTAGTCGAAGCCTCCGGAGGCACGCCGCGACAGATCACCGCCGGTCCTGCCGATTACGCGGAGCCCGCCTGGATGCTCGACAGCCACTCCCTGGTGGCCGTCCGCGGTGGTTCCGAAATCGTGTCCGTCCCGCTCACCGGGGGCGCCGTTAAAGTGTTAGCCCGGGACGCGGCGTGCTTCGAGGAACCGCTGCCCTCTCCCGATGGCCGAAAAATCGCCTGGCTGGCCACCGCCATCCGGCCCCAGAGCTATACCATCCGCAAACTGTGGGTGATGAATGCCGATGGCTCCCGTGCCAAGGCTCTGGCAGGCGAACTCGACCGCGACCCCGAATCTCCGCAGTGGAGTTCGGAAGGCCGCACCGTCTATTTCCTCGCCGCGGACCGCGGCGCGACGCATGTCTACGCCGCTCACAACGATGGCTCCGTGCGCCAGGTGACCACCCGTCCGGCGCGCCTGCACGGCTTCTCGCTCGCCGATAACGGCCGGGCTGTCAGTATTCGCTCGTCCGCAACGGTGGCTGGCGACGTCGTTTCGTTTACGGTGGATGTGGCCTCCGAGCCTACCGCGCCCGCCTCGCCCAACCAGCATCTGCTTGCCGAACGCGACCTTGCCTCCGTCGAGGAGATTGCTTTTCCTTCCGATGGCCGCACGATTCAGGCCTGGATGGTCAAGCCGCCGCTCTTCGACCCGGCTGGAAAATATCCCCTGCTGCTCGACATTCAGGACGCTCCGCGCCGCATGTACGGCGGCGAAATCGATCTTCGTTCGCAGATTTTCGCAGCGCGCGGCTGGGTGGTCCTTCACATCAACCCTCGTGGCACCCCCGGCTACGGAGAAGATTTCGGAAATCTGTTGCGCACGCGCTTCCCGGGCGATGATTATGACGACCTGATGCGCGGCGTGGATTTCGTCCTCTCCCAAGGCTACATCGATGCCAGCCGCATGGCGGTTTCGGGCGGCCTGCTCGCCGCCTGGACCATCGGACACACCAACCGCTTCCATCGCGCCATCGCCCGGCGCCCGATTGTGGACTGGGCGACGGACGTCGCGACCAACCCCAGCGGTCCGCGCCGCGCCTCCGAGTGGATGGGCGCAATGCCCTGGGACGACCCCGACCAATACACCCGCCATTCGCCTCTCTATTTCGCCGCCCGCTTCGAGACCCCTACCCTGATCCTGGCTGGCGACTCCGACCCGGAAAGCGACGAGCTCTACTTTGCGCTGCGTCAGAGAAAGGTGGATTCCGTCCTGGTGCGCCTGCCCGAGGGGCATCCCGATATGCGCGTGGCCGAACTCGAGACCATTCTCGCGTGGCTGGGCCGGTAGTGCTGCCATGAACCCTCCGCCCGGCGCCGGTATCCGCGACACCCTCCTCCGCGCCATAACCGTATTGGGCGTGTCCCTGGTCGTCATTACGGAGTCGCTCGGCGCCCTCGATCTCCTTCGGCGAGGCCCGCTGATTCTGTGCTGGGTAGGGGTTCTGTCGCTCGCGCTGTGGATTGCCGCCCGCCGGAAATTCCGCCTGGCAGCTCCCTCGCTGAGTACCGACCCTGTTGTCTGGCTCTGCCTGGCGGGAACGGCGGGCATCCTCGCGCTCACCGCGGTCACCGCCGCCTTCAGTCCACCGAACAGCGCCGACGCCATGGCTTACCACATGCCCCGCGTCGTGTACTGGGCGGAACAGTCGAGCGTCCGGTTCTTCCCCACGCCGTACTTCAATCAGATCATGCTGCAGCCACTGGCCGAATATGCCATGCTGCACACCTATTTACTTGCGGGCGGCGACCGTCTCGTGAATTTCGTGCAGTGGTTCGCCTCGCTCGGCAGCATCGTCGGCGTTTCCGCCGTGGCCCGTATGTTCGGCAGCCGCGCTCGCGGACAGGCGATTGCGGCGCTGTTCTGCGCAACCCTGCCGGCGGGTATCCTGGCCAGTTCCGGGGCCAAGAACGATTACTGGCTCGCCATGTGGATGGTCACGGCCATCTACTTCGCGCTTTGCTTTACGCGAACCCGGCGGCCAGCCGATGCCGTATCCCTCGGCGCCGCCCTGGGCTTGGCCCTGCTCACGAAAGCCACCGCGTATCTCTTCATGCCGTGGCCCCTGGCCGCGATCTTCCTGCTGCAAGCCGGCCAATTCCGAAAGCAGCTCGCCGTGGGCGCCCTGGCCGCCGTCGCTGCCGCCGTCGCATTGAATACGCCGCAGTACGTGCGGAACTACGGCCTGAGCGGTTCCCCGATGGGTTTCGATTCCGCCCAGGGCGACGGTTTTTTCCGCTGGCGCAACGAAACGTTCGGCTGGAAAGAGACCGCCTCGAACGTGTTGCGCAACCTTTCCGAGCAACTCGGCGCGCGCAGCGCCGCGTGGAACGACGGCGTATACCACCTGGTGATCGAAGCGCACAGGCGTCTGGGCATCGACGTCGACGATCCGCGAACCACCTGGCGCTGGAGCTCATTCGCGCCTCCCCGCAACGCGAATCACGAAGCCAACGCGCCGAACCGCTGGCACCTGGCACTCCTGTTAGCGATCTTCTGCTTTCTGCTTCTGCGTTCGCTCCGCCACAGGGAGCGGGAGCGCCTGGTCTATGCCCTTGCCCTGCTCTGCGCATTTCTGGCCTTCTGCGCCTACCTGAAGTGGCAGCCGTTTCTGGCACGGCTCCTGGTTCCGCTATTCGTCGTCTCTGCGCCGCTCGCCGGGGTGCTCGAAGAAATCGGTGGCAGGGGCGTGCTCCAATTTGCGCTCTGCCTGTTCCTCCTCGCCAATGGGCGTCTGCCGCTGATCGGGAACTGGGTTCGTCCGCTCCGGGGACCCGACAGCGTTCTCCACACGCCCAGGAACGAACAGTACTTCGCCGACATGAGCCAATGGCACAACCGCGATGCGTACCGGAAGGCCGTCGACCTGATCGCCCGGTCCAATTGCGAAACCGTGGGGATCGATATCACCAACCTGCAGTTGGAGTATCCTCTCCAGGCGATGCTGCGGGAGAGAAAGCCCGGAATCCGCTTCCTTCATACTGGCGTGCAGAACGTCTCGGCGCGCTATTCGCAGCCTGTCGCCGCGAGCCCCTGCGCCGTAGCCTGTCTCGATTGTGCCGGCGATCCGAAGCGCCTGCGCGTCTACAGCGATTTTCCGGCCGCCGTCCCGGTGGATCGGTTCGTGATCTTCTTCCGGCCGTAGCGGCTATCGCTTGCGTCCGTAGGTCACGTTGACCGTGGTTTCGTTCTCGCCGCCGCCCACTACGATCTGCATCGATCGAGTGTTGTCGTCATCGGCCGCCACGATCATTCCGCCAGTCGCCGCGCCCGCCGTAAACTCCGCCTTCATTCCGAGTTCGTGCAGCTTGTCCTGGTAATAGGAGATGATTTTCGCCGGACTGTCCGGGGTGGTGAACGAGAAGTTGCCCGCCTCGCCCTGTTCGTCAGACGAATCACCGCGCGCAGCGAAGGTAGCCACTGGTTTCGACCCCGGATAATCCGGGACCCACGAGGGCAGCTTTACGTTGCCGCCGAATTCCACCGTCGCGGCCTTCCCGCTTTCATCGAAAGCCCGCATGCTGAAGTTCCCACCCCTGATCTGGTCGAAGGAAAGGGTGATCACTTTGCCGTCTTTGCGGTTGCGCAGCGTAATCGTTCCCGCCGAATCGTCGGTCTTGAGCACCTCCACGTCGGGGTTGGCCGCGGCCACCATCTTGCTGACGGCAAGCCCGGGATTGCTCCGCAGCAGTTCCGGATCGAGTCCCGCCTGGCGGGCCTTGTGGACCACGAAAATGCCTGCGCCGACCACCGCGATGCCTCCCAGAACGAACAGCCCCAGAAGGATCACCAGGACCCACACAATCGGGTTGGTCTTGCGGGCCGGAGCCGGAGCGATAGCGGGAGCGGCGGCGGGAGCTCCCCACACAGCCTGAGCAGGTGGTTGAGGAGGCGCCTGGGGTACAGATGGAGGCGGAGTGGCCGCCGGGCTTCCGGCCGGTGTTCCGCACTGATTACAAAACGCGCCGGCAACCTGGGCGCCGCAATTCGTACAAAAGGCCATAATGACTCTCCGGAATACTGTACTTTACTGAATGCCCAAGCGCAAACCCACGGGCGAGCGGCGGCGGTATCCGGTGCGCGGAAGACCTGAATTTCCCTCGACTAAATCGCTAAAAAGAGGCGTGATATGCTTACTGCTTCTAGGAGGATAGAGCATGACGCGAAGAGACTATCTCCAATTGATGGCGGCGGGCGCGGCGGCCGCGAATACCGTCACCACGGCTGCTTACGCCGCGGGCGACGCCGGCGATCGCGAACGGCGCATGAAGTGGTGGCACGAAGCCCGCTTCGGCATGTTCATTCACTGGGGCCTTTACAGCGTGCTGGGCCGGCACGAATGGGCCATGGAAGAAGAGGCGATCCCGGTGGCCGAGTACGAGCAACTCGCCAGGCGCTTTAAACCCAAGCCCAACGCCGCGCGCGATTGGGCGCGCCTCGCCCGGCAGGCCGGCCAGAAGTACATGGTGATGACCACCAAGCACCACGAAGGCTTCTGCAACTTCGACACGAAGCTCACCGATTATTGCGCGCCGAAACAGGGTCCCGGCCGCGACCTGGTCAAAGAGTACGTCGAAGCCGCCCGCGCCGAAGGCCTCCGCGTGGGCTTCTATTATTCGCTGATGGACTGGCACCACCCCGATGGAGCCCGCTGCGCCACCGACGAGCAGGCCCGCCGCCGCTTCGTCGATTACACCCACGGACTGGTCCACGAGCTGATGTCGAATTACGGAAAGATCGACGTGCTGTGGTACGACGTCGCCTGGCCGCTCGACGCCGCCGGCTGGGAATCCGAGAAGATGAACGAGATGGTCTTCAAACTCCAGCCCGATATCATCGTGAACAACCGCAACCAACTCGAAGGCGATTTTGCGACCCCCGAGCAGCACATCCAGGCCGAGAAGAACCGCGCCTGGGAATCCTGCATGACGATGAACGATAGCTGGGGGTATCAGAAGACCGACGACGATTGGAAATCACCCAAGACCGTCGTCCGCAACCTGGTCGCCTGCG
Source organism: Bryobacterales bacterium (assembly GCA_963794265.1). GTDB lineage: Bacteria > Acidobacteriota > Terriglobia > Bryobacterales > Bryobacteraceae > CAWCDJ01. Next base: position 1,097,880 of record CAWCDJ010000001.1, on the reverse strand, counting down.
CCCGTGATACCGGCAACTACCTGCTGAACATCGGTCCCAAACCCGATGGATCGGTGCCCGAAGACTCCGTCCGGATTATGACCTCGGTCGGAAAGTGGATGGACCGGAACGGCCAGTCGATCTACCGCACCGAGACATGCCAGCCGCGGAGTTCCAACTACGCCGGCTTTACCCGCAACGGCAACACGCTTTACATGCACATCCATTTCTGGCCCGGCGAAACGGCCACCATCGGCGGGATGATGACCAAGGTGAAATCCGCGCGTTTCCTGGCCACCGGGAAAGAAGTGAACGTCGTGCAGGACCGGTTCCGGGTGCGCTTCACCGGCCTCCCCGCCGCCGCTCCCGACGAGCCTGTGACCACCCTGGCGATCGAATGCGAAGACGTCCCGCGCCAGGACACCGGTTTCGTCCGCAAAGAGCGCCCGCGCCTCCACGCCTGATCTCCGCCTGAATTCGGGAGCCCCTGTCGGGAGCCCCTTGACTCGGGTTCTCGCCGGGCATAATATGTGGCAGTACGATATATGGAAGAGCCATCCATTGACCGCGAGTGGAAGAAAGGCAGCGCCGAGCTGCTCATCCTGGCCCTGCTCGAAGCTTTGCCGCGCCACGGCTACGAAATCAGCAGGCTGATCGAACAGCGGTCCGAAGGGGCTCTCCGCTTTCACGCGGCATCCCTTTATCCGCTTCTTTATCGCCTGGAGAAGCGAGGCTGGATTCAGGGCCGGTGGGTCGAAAAGAGTGGCCAGCGCCGCCGCCGCTATTACCGGCTGACTTCGCAGGGGAGCAAAGTACTCGCTTCCCAGCGGCAGGGCTGGCAGACGTTCGTCGAGGCCATTAACCGAATCGCCGGAGTCGAAAATGCCTGATTGGAAAGAACCGATTCGCCGCCAACTGGCGGGTCTGAGTCTGGCTCCCGCCCGCGAGGCGGAAATTGTCGAGGAACTGGCCGGGCATGCCGAGGATCGCTATTGGGAGATCCTTAGCGGCGGCGTTGCGGAGCCCGAGGCGCGCCGCCTCGCACTCGAAGAAATCGCCGGCCACGAACTCCTTTCTAACGAACTGCGTTCGATCGAGCGGCTGAACGCCCCAGAGCCGGTAGTTTTAGGCGCTGAGGGCAAGGCGCGTCTCCTGGCCGGGCTCGGGCAGGATCTCCGCTACGGATTCCGTACCCTGCGCAAGAACCCCGGTTTTACCGCCGTCGCGATGCTGGCTCTGGCGCTCGGCATCGGTGCGAATACCGCAATCTTCACCGTCGTGAACGGCGTTCTCCTGCGCCCGCTTGCCTATCCCGAGCCGGATCGCCTCCTGGTGATCTATGAGACCACCGCCGAGTTCAGCCAGTCATCGGTGGCCTATCCGAACTTTCTCGATTGGCGCCGTGAAGGCCGCGCGTTCGCCGATATGGGCACCTATCGCACCAATGGCTTCAATTGGACCGGCGCCGGCCAGCCTGAGCAAATCTCGGGCGATTACGTCTCCGCGAGCCTTTTCCCCGCTCTCGGCGTCACCCCGATTCTCGGTCGCAGTTTCCTCCCGGAGGAAGATCGCCAGGGCGCCGGATGCACGGTGATGCTTGGCAACGCTTTCTGGAAGCAGCGCTTCGGAGGCTCCCCTGACGTGCTAGGCAAGCCTCTGACTCTGAACGCCATGAGTTGCTCCGTGGTGGGCGTCTTGCCGGCGAACTTTCGCCTTGGTGACAATATCCGAGTCTACGTTCCCATCGAGCTGTGGAACTCCGCCGAATTGCGCGATCGCCAGAACCACCCCGGGCTTCGCGCCATCGGCCGCCTCAAACCCGGGGTTAGCGTCGAAGCGGCCCAGGCGGAGCTGGCATCGATTTCAAGTGCGCTGGCCCGCCAATACCCGGCGAGCAATGCCGGCCACAGCGTAAAGTTAGTGCGGATGAAGGACGATATGGTCGGCTTCATTCGCCCCACCCTCCTGCTGCTCGTAGGCGCCGTCGGGTTCGTGCTGATCATCGCTTGCGCCAACGTCGCCAATCTGCTTCTGGCCCGCTCTGCGGCTCGAAAGCGTGAGTTCGCCATCCGCTCGGCGCTGGGCGCCGAACGCCGGCGCGTCGTGCGGCAACTCCTGACGGAAAGCGTTCTCCTCTCCCTGGGCGGCGCCGCGCTCGGCCTGTTGCTCGCAAGGCTGGGCGTCAGCCTCATTCTGGCCGCCTCCCCCGGTAGCCTGCCGCGCGCCGCGGAGATCGGAATCGATCCCTACGTTCTGCTCTTCACCGTAGCGGTTGCCGTAGTCACCGGCATTCTATTCGGCCTGGCCCCGGCCTTCCACAGCGCGAACGCCAACCCTCAGGAATCCCTCAAAGAAGGTACGCGCGCCGGCGGCGGACGTCATCGCGCCGAGGGCATCTTCGTTGCGGTGGAAGTCGGCCTCGCCGTAATTCTGCTTGCGGGCGCCGGGCTCATGATGCAGAGCGTCTGGCGCCTCCTGCAAGTCGATCCCGGCTTCAACATACGCAACATCCTTACCACCAAGGTCGCTCTCTCGCCCAAGGTCATGACCAGCGCGCCCGGCATTCGGCTCGCCTATCGCCAACTCCTGGACCGCGTGGCGGCGATCCCCGGTGTCCGTTCCGCCGCCATCACCACGGTCGTTCCGCTCGGCGACAGCGATAGCGAGATTCCGTTCTGGAAGGGCGGCGGGCCTCAGCCTCCCATCGACCGCATGAACTCGGCGATGTTCTACATCGTCACCCCCGGCTACCTCGCCGTGATGCGATTCCCCCTGCTGCGCGGACGGTTCTTAACGGACCGCGACGACCTCTCTGCGCCCCCGGCGGTTGTGATCGACGATGTCATGGCCATGCACGTCTTTCCCGGCCAGGACGCCGTTGGAAAGCAACTCAGCCTGATGATCATCGGTACAGTCCAGGTCATCGGGGTCGTCGGTCATGTGAAACATTGGGGCCTCGATTCGGACGATACCGCCAAAGTTCGCGACCAGATCTACTTCCCCTTCCTGCAAGTGCCGGACAAGTTCATGTCCGAAGCTGTAGCGGGCCTGACGCTCACCGTCCGCACCGGACCCGAACCCCTCAGCCTGCTCTCCTCCGTGCGTGCACAGGTTGCCGGTCCGACTCTGGATCAGCCCGTGTACGCATCGCGCACCATGGAGCAGATCGTTTCGGAATCGCTCGCCGAGCGCCGCTTCACGATGCTGGTGCTCATCCTCTTTGCGGCCGCCGCCCTCCTGCTCGCCGCTGTCGGAATCTATGGCGTCATGTCCTACGCCGTCACACGTCGAACGCATGAGCTCGGCATCCGCGCCGCCCTGGGTTCTTCGCGCGGCGAGATCGTCTGGCTCGTCCTGCGCCAGGGCATGAAGGTCGCCGCCATCGGATTGGCCGCGGGCCTGGTCGCCGCCGCGGTGCTCACCCGCTTTATGGCAGGTCTGCTCTACGGCGTCAGTCCCGCCGACCCGGCGACCTTGGCCGCGGTAGCCCTGCTGCTCGGAGGAATCGCGCTGCTCGCCTGCTACCTCCCGGCACGCCGTGCCACGGCAGTAGACCCCGCCATCGCCCTGCGGTGCGAGTGACCCTAAGTTTTGTCCACGGTCAGCATATCGGCGACGGCCTTCCAGCTGCCGTCCGCCTGCTTCCGGTAGACCGTCAGGTACTTCCCGCCCCCCGTTTCCGGTTTTTTGGTCTTCGGGTTTGTCACCGTCTCCCGGTAGGTGCCGATCGAATACACCATGTCGCCGCCCTTCGACGCGCTCACCTTCGTCGACTGAAACGACAGGGCGTAGTTCGGGTCCGAGAACACCGCTTTCAGCCCGCTGCGGATATTCTCCTTACCCGACATCGGCGGCGCGCCGTCCACCAGCACCACTGCGTCCTCCGCGTAAAACCCCGCGAACGCATCGGCATCTTTTGCTTCCCCGGCCTTCGACCAGGCAGCTTCCATGTCTTTCACCGCCTGTTCGTCCGCGGCCCGATTGTCAACCGGCGGAGGTGCCGGCGCGTGGGAACAACCGGCCAGCGCGAGCACCCCAGCCATCGCCAGAATCCCTATTCGATTCGCGTTCATTCGTGGCCCCCTTCCTAGTCGAATTCCACCGTGGCAGCCGCCTGCTGCGCACCCACCCTGCCTGCCGAAATGTGCGCCCGGTAATAGTTTTCTCCCTTTACGGGCGACCCGGCCATCCGGCGCAGCATGGATATTTGCCCGACGTGCGTGAGCGCGTCGGCCACCGGCCCCTGGAACAACGCTTCCGCCGGAAAATCGGGTGCCGCCGCGTTTGCGAGCCGGTGGTCCAGCGCCTCGAGGCCAGCGAAAAACCGCGCCGTCCCTTGCTCCCACGTCACGGGCGGCGAGTCGTGCCACTCGTGGCGCCCTTCCGCCAGTGCGACCGCCCAATCCAGCAGGTCGCCGATGTGGGCCAGGATCTCCCCCGGGGTACGCGTTCCCCCGGAAACCCGGTACCCCGCGAAATCCGCAGGAGCCCCGCTCAGCGCCTTTGCTCCCCGGTAAGCCAGCGTCGCCACCGTGTGCCGGAGCATCTCGATTTTGCCTTCCGCCATAGCCCACAATCTTACGCGCTCCCACTCCGCCGCGTAAACCCTCCCGGAGACAAAATCCCGCGTGGCGCGTCCGTTTCTGGGGTTCAATAGAGGTCATGAAGCTCGCTGGTGGTGTGTTTGTCCTGGCTCTGCTGCCGATTTTGCCGCTGAGCGCCCAATTCTCCGGCCGCGTGACGGGTTCCGTGGCCGATGCTTCGGGCGCCGCGGTGCCGGGCGCCGAAGTCAACCTCTACCTGGCCGGCGGCAAACGCCCCCTGCTCTCGGTGAAAACCTCCGAAGATGGTCTCTACCACTTCATCGGAGTCCGCCCCGCCGATTATGACCTCTCCGTCGCTTCCAAAGGCTTCGTCACGGCGGTCATCCGCGACATCACCGTGGATGCCGCCCGCGAAATCTCCGTTCCCGGCATCCGGCTCCAGTTGGCCGGCGTCACCCAGACGGTCGAAGTCTCGGCCGAAGCCGGCGGCGTGGAAACCAGCAGCGCCGAGGTATCCGGCACGATCAGCACCGACCAGATCCGCAATCTTCCGATCCTCGACCGCGATCCGCTCGCCGTCCTGCAGACCCAGCCCGGCGTGATTTACAACGGGAACTCCTACACCGTCATCAACGGCCTGCGGACCTCTTACTCGGATGTTACTCTCGACGGCATCAACATCCAGGACAACTATATCCGCGACAACGCCCTGGATTATACGCCCAACCGGCTTCTGCTGGGCCAGGTCCGCCAGATGACCCTGGTCTCCTCGAACGGCAATGCGGCTTCTTTCGGCGGAGCCACGGAGACTGCCTTCTCGACTCCATCCGGCACCGACCAGTTTCACGGCGAGGGCATCTGGTACAACCGCAACAACGCCTTCGCGGCCAACGACTGGTTCAACAACCAGTCCGGCATTGCCACCCCGTTTCTCAACCAGAACCAACTGGGCGGCTCAATCGGCGGACCTATCCGCAAAGACAAGCTCTTCTTCTACGGCAATTACGAAGCGGTGCGCGACCACCAGGAGACGCCGGTCACCACCACGGTCCTGACGCCCTCCGCCCGCGGCGGTATTTTCACTTACAACACCACGGCCGGAACCACCCAGACCGTGAACCTCCTGACCCTCCGCGGGATCACTGTCGATCCGATCATGCAGAACCTGCTCGGCCAGGTGCCTGCGACGATCAATAGCTCACTGGTCGGCGACGGACTGAACACCGGCGGCTACCGTTTCAACCAGCGCGATAACGAAACCCGCGACAACGTCACCGGCAAGATCGATTACAACCTCTCCACCCGGCACGCCATCAGCGGATCGTATCTCTGGAACCGTGATAACTCCGACCGCCCCGATGCCGAGAACGACTATTCGCTCGTCCCCAAGATTTACAATCCCACCCACTCCAACCTGTTGGCTGTCTCCTGGCGCTGGACGCCCGGCGCCCGCCTCACCAACGAAGTCCGCGCCGGTTTCAATCTGACTTACGGTTACTTCCTCAGTTCGCAGGACTTCGGCCCCTACTTTCTCACCGGCACCCTCTATTCCGATCCGGTCAACGAGTTCCTGCCACAGGGACGCACTACCAATACTTACTCCGTCTCCGACGACGCGGCGTATCAGCGCGGCAGCCACTACATCCAATTCGGGTTCCACGGCCAGAAGGTCTTTGTGCGCTCGTTCGACGCCACGGGGACGGTCCCCACCTACAGCCTTGCGATGGGCTCCGGCCAGCCGGCCTTGACGCGCGCCGCCCTGCCGGGAGTGAGCAATACCGACCTCGCCACAGCCAACGCCCTGCTCGCCAGCCTCGGCGGCTACGTGGATGGCTACAGCCAGACGTTCAACATCACCAGCTCGAACTCGGGTTTTGTGCCCGGCTCCGCCTACGTCCGGCATTTCCGGTTTGCCGATTACAGCTTCTACGCGCAGGATAAGTGGAAACTTGCGCCGCGCCTCACCGTCACACTCGGGCTGCGCTGGCAACTGCCGGGCGTCGCCGGCGAGCGCGACGGACTCGAACTCGCGCCGGTCCTCACCGGCAGCGCCGTCCAGACGCTGCTCTCCGACGCATCGCTCGGCTTCACCACCAGTTGGTACCACCGGTCCTTCAAGGATTTTGCCCCCAACGTCGGTTTCGCCTGGGATGTCTTCGGCGATGGCCGCACGGCGCTGCGCGGCGGTTATTCCATCAGTTATGTCAATGATCAGGAGTTACTCGCGCCCGAGAATATGCTGGAGGCCAACGCGGGGCTCCAGTCCACCTCCGCCGACACGGGCCTTTCCGACCGCGTCGCCACGGGCCTGACGCCGATCCCCGTACCCTCCTACCAGGTCCCCATCACGACATCCCAAAACTATCTGAACGATCCGTTCAACGTCGTGGCGACCGTCGATCCCAACCTGCACCGCCCCTACGTGCAGCAATACACCCTCGGCATCCAGCACGATTTCCGTGGCACCGTATTCGAAGCCCGCTATGTCGGCAACCACGTGGTGGGAGCCTACCGCGCCTTCGACTTCAACCAGGTGCAGATCGTGCAGAACGGCTTTCTCGCGGACTTCCTTCGCGCCCGCAACAATGCCTTTCTCGCGCAAAGCGCCGGCCGTGGTTTCAACCCGAGTTACAACGCGCTGGTCCCGGGAAGCCAACCGCTCACCGTGTTTCCGAACCTCTACCAGGGCGGCCTTCTCAATGACAGCGACGTGCGCAACCTGATCCAGACCGGCGAGCCCGGCGAACTGGCAACCCTCTACCAGACAAACGGATACAACGGCTCGGTGAACTTCTTCGCCAATCCGAATGCCGTGGCCGCCGACATGCTCACTAATTACTCAAGCTCCAGTTATAACTCGATCCAACTTGCGGCCCGGCACCGGCTGCGCAACGGCCTGAGCTTCGAGGCCAACTACACCTTCTCGAAAGTCCTGAGCGATGGCGACGGCGACCTTCAAACCCGGTTCCAGGCGTTCCTCGACTTCAATAACCCGGGCATCGAACGCTCCCGCGCGAACTTCGACCTCAACCACATGATCAAAGCCGACGGCTACTGGGACCTGCCTTTCTTCCGGAACAATCGTTTCCTGGGCGGCTGGACCTTCGGCGACGTCATGGTCTGGCAATCCGGAGCGCCGTTCTCGATTCTCTCGGGCCGGGGAACGCTGAACCGCGAAGCGCGCTCTTACTACAACACCGCCACCACTTCCCTCACCGGATCGCAACTCGCCGGCATCGTGGGCTTTCAGATGACCGGCAACGGACCCATGATCATCAGCCCCTCCGCCATCAACCCCGCCGACGGAAGCGGCGTGAATGCCGATGGCGACCCGGCCTTTCAAGGGCAGTCCTTCTTCAACCCCGGCCCCGGCACGGTCGGCACGCTCCAGCGCCGCTACTTCTCGGGCCCCTGGACCTTCAACATGGATATGAGCCTCATGAAGGCCATCCGCATCACCGAGCGCCAGCACCTCGAACTCCGCATGGATGCCTTCAACGCTTTCAACCACGCCACCTTCTGGGTGGGTGACCAGAACATCAACGACACGACCTTCGGCGTGATCAGTTCGATGTTCTACAACCCCCGCGTGCTCGAATTCGGCGCCACCTACCGGTTTTAGGGAGGGTAAGCCTCTCGGCGTCCGGGCGCGGCGAACGCGCTTGTCTGCTATCTCACGGCTCTTCCTCCTCTTCGGGGCGTCCCGCCGCACTGGCGCTTCGAATGCCGATCTGGGAATTCCGGGATCGTAGTGGGTTGATGCCGCCGGTCGGCTCCATGCGACAATGCCGTCGATGCAGGATCACGAACTCTATCGGCGCATTCTCGGGATCGAGGCTCCCTGGTTTGTGGACTCGGTGGACCTGAAGTTGGAGGCTGGCGAGATCCATGTTTATCTGCGGCACCACGAGATGATCGACTGGCCCTGTCCGGAATGTGGCGCGAGTTGCAAGCTCTACGATCACCAGCCGGAGAGGCGCTGGCGGCATCTGGACACTTGCCAATACCAGACGATCCTGCACGCCGAGCCGCCGCGCGCCGAATGTCGTGAGCACGGTGTCAAGGTAGTCAAGCTTCCCTGGGCGGAACCGTCGAGTCGCTTTACGGCGCTGTTCGAGGCGCTGGCGATCGAGTGGTTGAAGGCGGCGAGCCAGAAGGCCGTCGCCGGATTATTGCAACTGAGTTGGGATGAGATCCACGGCATCATGGAACGTGCGGTGCAACGTGGTTTGGGGCGGCGCCAAGCGGAACTGGTGAGCGAAATCGGCGTGGATGAGAAGGCGTTTCGGAAAGGACACAGCTACCTGACTCTGGTGAATGATCTGATCCGAGGGCGCGTGCTGTACGTGGCCGAAGATCGGAAGCAGAGCAGCTTGGACGGGTTTTGGGAAACGCTGACGGCTGAGCAAATCAGCGGTATTCGAGCCGTGGCGATGGACATGTGGGACCCATACATCGCCTCGGTGCGGGAGCACATGCCTGAAGCGGACGGCAAGATCGTGTTCGACAAGTTCCATGTCGCCAAACATCTGGGCGATGCCGTGGACAAGGTGCGACGGAAAGAACACAAAAGCTTGAAGGCTGCCGGAGATGACCGCTTGGCCGGGACACGCTATGACTGGCTGCGGAACCCAGCAAAGATGGAACCGGAGGACCGCAAGGAATTCGCCGGACTGCGAAACAGCGAATTGAAAACGGCACGTGCCTGGGCGCTGAAGGAGACCGCCATGGCGCTATACGATTACATCTACGAACGGCCGGCGAGGAAGCATTTCCGCTGGTGGCACGGGTGGGCGGTACGGAGTCGACTGAAACCGATGATCGAAGTGGCACGAATGCTCAAGCGACGCTTCGAGAACATCATTACGTATCTCCGGCACCGCATCACGAACGCGAGTAGCGAATCGATCAATGCCAAAATTCAATGGGTGAAGTACACGGCGCGGGGGTTCCGCAACCGGCAGAACTTTGTCCATGCCATCTACTTCCACTGTGGCGGTCTCGACCTGGCCCCTGAGGCCACTAAATAGCCGGAAGCGCCGCCGATCTTCTGGCGGAGATCTCACATGCGTTCCCGGATCCTGTGGTTTGCCGCCGCGGCCGAACTGGCTACCGTTCCAAAACTGCCGCCGCCGTTCGCCACCCCGACGGCCGACAACCCCCCGCGGGTCATCGCCGCTCCGCGCGACGCCCACCTCACGGTGCCGGCTGGTTTCAGCGTCGATACCTGGGCCTCCGGATTCGAACGGCCGCGCTTCATGCTGCTAGGCCCGCGCGGCGAAGTCCTGCTGGCCGACAGCGGCGACGCAGGCAGCGGCGCGGTGTACGCATTCCCCGGCGCTGACCCCCATCACCGAATCCGCCTGATCTCCGGGCTCGACCGTCCCACCGGTCTCGCCATATCGGGTAAGTGGCTGTATGTCGCCGAACCCGGTTCGGTCAAACGCTACGAGTACGATGACGTACACACGAAGGCCGGCCCGGGTCACGAAGTGATCTCACTGAAGGGCCTCGAAAACGGCCACTGGACCCGCGCCCTGCTTTTCGACAACGATGGCCGCAAGCTCTACGTCGCCATCGGCTCCGCCGGCAACGTAGAGACCGGCGACGACTCCCGGCGGGTCGCGATCAATCGCTACAATCCGGACGGGAGCGGCCATGAGATCTTCGCTTCCGGACTCCGCAACCCTGTCGGCATCCACTGGTACCCCGGCACCAACACCCTGTGGGCCAGCGTCCAGGAGCGCGACCTGATGGGGAACAATCTGCCGCCCGATTATCTCACCCACGTAGAGCCCGGCGCTTTCTACGGCTGGCCCTACGCCTACATCGGGCCGCATCCCGACCCGCGAATCAAGCCCCAGCGCCCCGAACTCGTTCGCAAGACTGTGGTTCCGGACCTTTTGCTTGGCGCTCACGTGGCCGCGATGGATTTTGCGTTCTATACGGGCGGCCGCTTTCCATCCGAGTACCGAAGCGGGGCGTTCGTGGCGGAGCACGGCTCGTGGAATCGGTCGCCCCGCACCGGCTACCGGGTGGTCTACGTGCCGTTCCAAAACGGCCATCCGTCCGGTCCGCCGAGGGACTTTCTCACCGCCTGGATGGTCTCCCCCCAGAGCAAAGACGTATGGGGCCGCCCGGTAGGCGTTCTCGAACTCAAAGACGGCACTCTCCTGATCTCGGACGATGGGGGCAGGAAGGTTTGGTACGTCAGTTACTCCGCCGCCAGTCGTCGTAAGTAAGGCAGACCTCCGGCCTGAGACGCTGTGCAAGCCCCGATCGCCTGCGGGCGGCAACGCCGTCGCTGTGGGATCCTACGCACACTTCTTCCCGCAAAAGTGATAAATAGACCTTAAATTCTGTAGATTTTGGCTATATCGTGGTTTTGTCCAACTGTTCTGCATTGAGGTGAATATGACTCGCGATTTTGTCGATCAAGGCATGCCTGCCTTACTGGAACGCTTCGATAGTCTAGAAGCACTGTTCCCCGCGGAACCACGGGCGAGTAAAGATCCTGCCCTCTGTTTCCTTTGCCTTCGGTGGACAACCGGCGATGAAGCATGCCGTCGGGGAGATACCTGTGAATTGGAGCGCTCGCTGATGGAGAGTTCGCTAGAGGTATCCGCGGCATAAAGATCTTCCGGCAGCACCGGACAAGAATTGCGATCGCAACATTCCCAATTACCTGACCGGAAAGGTACCGTGCCGAAGCGGTCCGGCGGGATTGTTCGGGAGGGGATAACTTAAAGCGGGTCCGTTGGATTCTTACCTCCGCACAGTTTCCGGACCCGAAGGCTCCGAAGCCTTTTCGAAACTGGGGGGAGAGTCCCCGTTACGGCAGAGCGGATTCGAGGGCAGTCCAGGCCCTAATTGCCGGTTGGCATCTTCTCCACGCTATCGACGACCAGCAGATCCACCGGCCCTTTGCGCGATTCGAGTTTAAGGCCGAGCTGCTCCTGAAGGGCCGTGAAGATGGTGGGACCGGAGTCATCCGAGTCGCCTGGAGCTTCGGCCGGATTGCCTCCGCCCGCTTCCGGCCGCGGACCCATGAGCATGGGCTTGGGTCCGGGCCCCATGCCTTCGGGAGAGAAGTCGAGCGTGACGTCGTAAGTTCCCGTAAGTCCCGTTCTATCAACGACCCGGCGGTCCAGCGCCATGCTCAGAATCTCGATTAGACGTGCCATAGTCAAAGCATCGCCCCGCAGGCGCATGCGACCGTTGCGCATCCCCTGAATTCCCACTTGGCCGTGCGGCGTCGTGAGGAGGCCGTCCTTGCCCCTCGGGGGAGGCCCGGGCGGAGGGCCACCCGCGCCTTCGGTCGGCGCTTCCCCGGTCTGGGCCGCTTCCTTCATCCTGATGCCGCCTTTCGCCACTACCAGCTCGTAAATCGGGGCCTCCTTGCTCTCCTTGTGCAGCTTCAGCTTGAAACGGTCCGCCAGCAGGTTCTGGAGCATCAATCGGGCATCTTCTTTGGTGGCGCCGTGGGGGACCTTGGCGATGACGTCGAAGCGATCGCTATCCATCCAGGAAGGGCCCGATACCTGGAATCTCTGCGCATCGTAGGCGCGCATGATCAGCATCCTCAGCGGCATATTCGTGAACCGAATCCGGCCGGGATCGGGGGTTCCCGGGCCGCCGCCCCCGCCCATCTGGATCCGGCCCATCGCTTGCGGAGCGGCCGGTTTGATGGAGGCTACTTCGAAAGTGAGTTTCGGGTCGGGCGGCTGCCCCAGGGCGATGGACGCGCAGAGGAGGCCGGCGGCACTGGTCATACGGAACATAACGATCTCCTGTAAATGCTCTGGAAGCATGGATGTGGCGAATTTTCGAAGAGCCAATGGGAAAACGACGGCCGGGTCGGGTTTGTGACAACGGCCCGTTACTCTTTCGGGCCGATTCCCAGTGTCCGCATCTTCCGGTACAGGTTGCTCCGCTCCAGTCCCAACAGTTCCGCCGTCCGCGTCACATTCCCGTTCGTCTCTTCGAGCTTTTTGAGGATGTATTCCCGCTCCGCCGCTTCCCGCACTTCCTGCAGGCTGCCGAAGCGGTCGAGCGGCCGGTCCTGCTGCCGCCGGGCGGCATACAGCGGAATGTGCCGCGCATCCACGCGGACCTGCGGATTGAGGATCACGATGCGCTCGATCAGGTTTTTCAATTCCCGCACGTTCCCCGGCCAGTGGTACTCGGTCAGCACGCGGTAGGCTTCTCCCGTCAGCTCTTTGCGTTTCCGCCCATAGGCCGTCGTGAACTCCGCCAGGAAATGCTCCGCCAGCAGCGGAATGTCCTCCCGCCGGTCGCGCAGCGGCGGCACGAAAAACGGAATTACGTTCAGCCGGTAAAACAGGTCTTCCCGGAAATTTCCGTGCTCGATTTCCTCTTCCAGGTTCTTATTGGTGGCGGCCACCACCCGCACGTCCACCTGCACCGATTCGGCCGCGCCCACCGGCTCGAAGCGCTGCTCTTCGAGCGCGCGCAGCACCTTGGCCTGAGTCCGCAGGCTCATGTCTCCCACTTCGTCCAGGAACAGCGTACCGCCGTCGGCCTTCTGAAACTTGCCGACCTTGTCCTCGTGCGCGCTGGTGAAGCTGCCCTTGTTGTGGCCGAACAGTTCGCTCTCGATCAGCTCCTCGGGGATGGCCGCGCAGTTCACTTCCACGAAAGCTTCCGGCAGCCGCGGGCTCATCGCATGGATGGCGTGGGCCACCAGCTCTTTTCCCGTACCGCTCTCTCCGAATATCAACACCCGCCCGTTGGTTCCCGCCATCAGCGAGAGCTGCTGCCGGAGCGCCTTCATCGGCACGCTCTCGCCGATGATCCTCCAGCGCGATCCGCTGTCTCCCTTCAGACGGACATTCTCGAGCGACAGCGACCGGTGCGCCAGCGCGTTTTTCACCACCAGCAGCACTTTCTCCACCGAGAGCGGCTTTTCGAGAAAATCGAAGGCCCCCAGCTTGGTCGCCTTCACCGCGGCTTCCACGCTCCCGTGGCCCGAGATAATGACCACCACCGGCCGGTCGGCGAACGGAATCTCCTGGATCCGCGCAAGCACCTCCAGCCCGTCCACCCCCGGCAGCCAGATGTCCAGCAGCACCAGTTCGAAGCCTGCTCCCGGCAGGGCCGCCAGGCAGCTCTCTCCGCTCTCCACCGCCGCCACCGTGTAACCCTCGTCTTCGAGCACGCCGCCGAGCGACTGGCGGATGGCCGGTTCGTCGTCCACCACCAGGATCCTGCGCTGTTTCATAGATTGGCCACCGTCCGCCCGGTCGGCTCCGCCGCGTCCGCTTCCAACAACGCCGGAATTTCCACCGTGAACCGCGCCCCGGCCGGCTGGTTGTCCTCCACCCGGATGTGCGCGTTGTGCTCGGCCGCTATATGGCTCACAATCGCGAGGCCCAGCCCGGTGCCCCGGTTCTTCGTCGAGAAATAGGGTAGAAACAATTTTTCCTTATCGTCCTGGCTGACCCCCGGGCCCGAATCCGCCACCACCAGTTCCACCATCTCGGCCGCCCCCGGCTGGGTCGCAATCAGCAGACGCTTCACCAGCGAATCCTGCATGGCCTCGGCCGCGTTGTCTACCAGGTTCACCACCACGCGCCGGAACTGGTCCGGATCCAGGTTCACCGCCGGCAGGTTGGGGGCGAAGCTGGTCTGCATCTCGATTCCGTCCAGCCGCCCGCGGAACACCGTCAGCGCCTCTTCCACCAGCGAGTTCAGGTCAGAGCGCACCGGCAGCGCGGTGGGGAAGCGCGCGAACTGCGAAAACTCGTCCACCAGCGTCTTCACCGATTCCACCGATTTCGAAATCGTCGCCGTGCACTCGTGCAGGATCCGGTCCGCGGCCGGCGGCAGCTCCAGGCGATCCACCTGGCGCGCGATCCGCTCCGCCGAAAGCCCGATCGGCGTGAGCGGGTTCTTGATCTCGTGAGCCACCCGCCGCGCCACTTCGTGCCACGCCGCCGATTTCTGCGCGCGCAGCAGTTCACTGGTATCCTCGAGCACCACGACAAACCCGGACGTCAACTTCTCTTCGAGCGCCGAGACCGTCACCGCCAGTTGCAGCTTGCGCGTTTCGGTGTGCAGATCGAACTGCCGCGACGCCGTCCCGGTGCGCCGCGCCCGCTTCATCAGGTACTTGATCTCGGCCGTATCCTCGCGCGAAAACAGGTCTTCCAGCCGGCTCGCCCGCACCACCGCGGACGTCCCCAGAATCTTCGACAGGGCGCGGTTCACGTGATGGATCGAGCCATCCGCGCCGATCGAGATCACGCCCGTCGGAATGCTCTCGAGGATGGCTTCGATGAAGCGCCGCCGCCGGTCCAGTTCCCGGTTTCCCGAATCCAGGTCTTCCATCATGCGGTTGAAGGCGCGTACCAGCGAGCCCAGCTCATCGGTCGCTTTCACCTCCACCCGCCGCTTCAGGTTGCCTTTGCTCACCTCGTGCGCCGCGTCGAGCAGCGCGCTAATCGGAACGCTGATCTGTTTGGCCAGGAAGAATGCCACCCAGGTCGCGAAGAACAGCACGAACAAGGTGATCAGGCCCATCACCATGCTGTAGACAAACTTGGCGTTCTTCTGATTCACTTTGAGTTCGGTCGCCTGGCCGGAAAATTTCTCTACGGCCGCCAACTGTTCCGCCACATCCAGGGGTAGCCGTGCCACCAACTCCGCGTACCCGATCACGCGCCCGTCCGCAGTCACCGGCGACCGGGCGCGAATGGTGTTGGACGCCCGGTGGTTGGCCGGGCCGAACCGGGCCACCGGCGTCACGCCGTCCGGGCCGTAAATCGTCGCGGATTCCGACTGCTGATCGGCGGCGAAACGCTCCAGGAACGCGGCTTCCGTCCCACCGCCCAACATGCGCCGGACCTGCGGCGCCGACGCCAGCAGCGCCGCCTGAGCGTTCACCTCGTCCTGCATCTCCCGGCGCAGCAGGCCGGTGACTTTCACAAAACGGGCGATCGTCTGGTCCACCGGATTGGTGAACCACCGGTCCACGCTGTGACTCAGGACTTCGAAGCTGAAAAGAACCAGGAAAACCACCGGCACGCAGCTCAGCGTCAGCGCCCCCAGCACCAGTTTGGTGCGGATCTGCGATCCCTGCTGGTTGCTCTGCCGCGCGACGTACAGCTTCACCAGTTCGCGGAACAGAATGAACCCCAGGGTAACCATCAGAATGAAAATCAGGACCGAGGTCGCCCAGAAAACGATGGTCTGATGAGGATCCGCGGGTGCGAATTGGCCGCTGTTGAATGAGCCGAGCCAGGCCACCAGCAGCACCGAAATGCCCAGCAGCACCGCGCCCGATCCAAGCAGCAGCCGTTTTTTCATGATCCTCTTGATTATAAGGGGCCGGGCCGGCTGCCGCGGTACGGGGCCGTGAGCGGATAGATGCGCAATCCGGGCCGGGTTTCTCTAAGGAATCTCACTTTTTAACCGATAAAGTACTGTGAGGTCCCAAACAGGAATGCTCAGAATTTTCTTCAAATCGCTCGGTTTGTTATTGATCTGTGCGGCATGCGGGGTCTGTGACGGCCCCCCCAAGAAGGTCACCCAGGCGGAAGCCCTGAGCGCCGTGGTCACTAAAGTCGCGCCGGAGTATCCCCCCATCGCGCGACAGTTGCATATCTCGGGAAGCGTCATGATTGAAGTCGATATCGCGGCCACCGGCAGCGTCGATGGTGTCAGCGCCATCTCCGGCAACCCGGTCCTTACCAAACCGGCCATGGACACGCTGAAAAAGTGGAAGTTCAAACCCTTCACGGCGAATGGGGCGCCGGTCAAGGCTCAGACTCAGATCGCCATCGAGTTCAAACCCTAAGGAGGCCAGGATCATGACTCTCACAAAGAAACTGTTGGGCGGCTTCGGACTCATGCTGGGCATCCAGATCGTGTGCAACGTTGCCTCGTTCGTTGTCATCAGGAGCTCCCAAAACGACCTCGACCGCTCCATCAACCTGATCGGGCGCAAGCGCCTGCTTGCCGCTCAGGTGAACACGGCGTCCATGCAAATGATGAGCCTGGAACGGGGCAGCGTCCTGGCCGCGGTGGTCGGCGACAAAGCACACTCCGACGCTTACCAGCAGGACTTTCAAGATCCGCAGCAGCAGTTGCGCCAATCGCTCGATGAATTGCTGAAGCTCTCTGATTCGGCGAGTACCTCCGCCATGCTTCGCAAGCTGGTGGACAATGCAGGAACTGCCGCCCAGGCCCAGAAGGAATTGCAGCAGGCGATGGCGAGGCAGCAGATGGATGCGGCGCTGGCAATCTTCGCCCAGAAGGTGCAGCCCAGCCTGGAAGAGAGCGCCCGCGAGGCCCAGGCACTCGTCGGTCGGGAGAACATCGAGCTGAACGCGTTCTCGCAGGCTTCGGCCTCCTCGGCAAGCGCGGCCAGCCTGCTGACGATCCTGCTTGGCCTCGGAGCCATGGTCGTGGGTGCGGGAATGCTGTGGGTTGTCCATTCGGCCAACCGGGGGCTGCAGCGTCTGGCCGGGCAGTTATCGGACAGCGCGGTGCAGGTGGAGGGCGCGGCTGCCCAGGTTTCCGGGTCGGGCCAGACGCTGGCGGCCGGCGCCTCCGAGCAGGCGGCGTCGCTCGAGGAGACGTCTGCTTCTACCGAAGAGATCGCCTCCATTACACGCAAGAACGCAAATGCCGCAATGGAAGTGGCCGGACTGATGCAGCAATCTTCCGATCACGCCGGCGAAGTCAATCAGACGCTGGACCGCATGATCGATAAGATGAAAGAGATCGACGCTTCCAGTCACAAAATCGCGCGCATCATCAAGGTGATCGATGAGATCGCCTTCCAGACCAATATCCTGGCGCTCAATGCGGCGGTTGAGGCGGCGCGCGCCGGAGAAGCCGGTCTTGGCTTCGCGGTGGTGGCGGACGAAGTGCGGAACCTCGCGCAGCGGTGCGCCCAGGCCGCTCGCGATACCGCCGGCTTGATCGAGGAATCGATCGAAACATCGCGCGACGGCAACTCGCGGCTCGACAGTATGGCTGCCGCCGTCCGCAGCATGACCGATAGCGCCGTGCGCGTCAAAGTCCTGGTGGATGAAGTGAACCTCGGAAGCCAGGAGCAGGCGCGCGGCATGGATCAAATCTCGCGCACGGTGGTCCAGATGGAGAAGGTAACTCAACAAACCGCCGCGGGCGCCGAAGAAAGCGCCTCGGCCGGAGCGGAACTCAACGGACATGCCGCCCAGCTACGCACGCTGGTCCAGGACATGCGCCAGATGGTGGGTTCGGAATGAGGTCGGAGCGAGGCGCACCTCGGCGCGCCTCGCTCCCGAATTACATGGCTTTGATGCTGTCGACTTTGATGGCGTCGCCATCCATCGTTCCCGTGATCGTGACCTTCTTGCCGGCCTCCGCCTTCACTTTCTCCTGGTCCGCGATCTGGTAGACTTTGCCGTCCTCGGTCGCCAACACCGCTTTGGCCCCCCTCGCGATGCAGCTCTTTGCGCAGGCTACGTTGCCCAGCATTTCTTTCTTACTCGCACAATTCTGGTCGACGATATAGCCGGTCCAGTCCGCCGCGAGGCAAAAGCCGGTAGTCAACGCAAACACAGCGATCAGTTTTTTCATTCCAAGTGCTCCTCTCTGAGTAATCGGACGATTATGAACGACTATACCCTAGAATTGCAGGCCCCGCAATGCAGGTAAGTTTCTGTACGGTTCTGGTTTTTCTCGCCCCGTGATTAATAGAACAAGTACTTCCGCCACTGCGCGTCGCTCTTGCCAAGCATCCGCATGAGGTTGCGGCTGGTGTGCAGGCTGAACGGCTTGGGCTGTCGCGACAACCGCATACCTGCCTCCTCCGGAGTCCGGCTGCCTTTACGGTTGTTGCATGGATGGCAGCAGGCCACCAGGTTCTCCCAGGCCGATTCGCCGGCGCGCGAGCGCGGAATTACGTGATCCAGGGTCAACTCGCCGGAAGGCATCGTGCGATGGCAGTATTGGCAGGTGTAGCGATCGCGCATGAGGATGTTCTTACGCGAAAGAGCGCGGGTCTGGTGGGGAATCCGCCGGTATTCCAATAGCCGGATCACCGATGGCAGCCGCACGCTGTTGCGCGCCGAGTGTATCGCCGTCAGCGACTCCTCCTCGGCCGAGGCCACCCCCTTCAGCACCAGCACCAGGGCGCGCCGGGCGGCGCAGATATTGATCGGCTCGTAGCTCGCGTTGAGTACCAGCACGGGTTTCTGCAGTCGATCGCTTGGCATGATCAGAGACTCCCCCTTACCGAAATAGACGCGGCCGCCGCACCGTGCGGCTCCAACCGCCGGTCGACCCGCGCCACCGTCAAGATCGCCACTTTGGCGGCCCCGGCCCGTTTCAAGGCGAGGGCGCAGGCAGCCGCGGTGGATCCCGTAGTCATCACGTCGTCAATCAGAAGTATGCGTTTTCCCCGGACCCGCTCCGGACGCCGGCACCCGAACGCCGAGGTCACATTCTGCCGCCGCCGGGTATTGCTTAACCCGGCCTGCACGGACGTGGCCCGCGTGCGCCGCAGCACCCCGAGCAGCGGCACCCCGGTGCGCCGTGACAGGCTCCTGGCCAGCAGTTCCGACTGGTTGAAGCCGCGATGCCAGCGCCGCCGCCAGTGCAGCGGAACCGGCACGATCGCGTCGAAGCGCTGGTCGCGCGGCAGGGCGTCCGCCAGCAGATCTGCCAGGGGCCGCGCCAGCGAGCGAATGGCGGAATACTTGAACAGGTGGATCAGGGTCCGCAGCGCGCCCTCGTAGGCTCCGAAGCAATAGGCCGCGTCAAAACCACGAAGGCCGTTGCGGCATAATGCGCAACGGCCTTTTTCATCCAGGGGGAAGCTATTTTGAAATGGCGTCCTGCAACTTACGCAGAAATATTCGGCGCTGAGAGGCTGTGGCGACCGGAGGCACGACCGGCACACCGGGATTCGCGAGATTTCAGCCAGGGGACGCCCGCAAACGCGGCAATCATCGGGGTAGAGGAGGGAAAAAAGGGCGCGAGAGACTGCTTGGATTGCTGAAGGTCCGAAGTTCGCGACTGCGGTTCGTCTGCTACTCGAGAAGACCCACCTCCGCTAAGCTTCGATTATAGCTGAATGATCCCGGGAAAACCACTGCTGGTACAACATTACAGCGCTGACACCATCTGTCGTGGGGTGTACCTACGTTGCGCCGGCCGCCGCCTGCGCCACGCGGAGCGCGCCGAGCACCGCGGCGGTCGATCTCGTCAGCGGCTCTTCTCCGGAAACCACCAGGCTGGCGTACTTTGCGGTTGGGTGGACGAACCATTCGGCCCCCGGGCGCACCGTGCGCTCGTATTGTTCGCGCACCGATTCGGGCGTTCGCCCGCGCTCCGCGACGTCGCGCTCCAGGCGGCGCCGGAAGCAGACCTCCGGGGCGGTCTGCACGTACACCCTGGTGTCCAGCATGGACCGCAGTTCCGGCCAGTACAGCACGAACAGCCCTTCCACGATCACGAACTCGCTCGGCTCGATTCGCCGCGCCCCGCCGGTCCGCGCATAATCGGCGAAGGAGTAGATCGGCTCTTCGAAAGCCCGGCCGGCGGCCATGGCCTGAAGGTGCTCGTGGAGCAATTCCCAATCGAGCGCGTCGGGGTGGTCGAAGTTCATGCGCTTGCGCTCGGCGAGTGGAATCTCCTCCATGCCCCGGTAGTAGGAATCGAGCGAAACGATGGCGGTGCCCGGCAGTCTCCTGACGAGTTGGCGCGCCAGTTCGGTCTTGCCGGAACTGGACGGACCGGCAACCCCGATGATGTGTGGTCTCATTCGCTGTTTGGGGGAGTCACTCCAGTTTCGCACACTTGCCGGACTGCCTCCAACAGACCGGCAATGGTGAAGACCTGCGCCTGGGCGGCCACCGCGATGCCCAGTTCGCGGGCGGTTTCCGTAGTCACCGGCCCGATCGTGGCGACCGGCACGCCGCGCAGAATCTCCGCACCGGCGGCATCCACGAAATTCCGCACGGTCGACGAACTGGTGAACGTAACGCAATCGGGTTTCCGGCGGAAAACATCGCGGACCCGCGCGGCGGCCTCCTCGGGGACCACCGTACGGTACGCCTCCACGACGTCCACCAGCGCGCCGCGCCGTGCGAGTTCCGAGGGAACCAGGTCGCGCGCCACGGCCGCGCGCGGCAGCAGCACGCGCTTGCCCGCCAGGTCGAAAGGGGTAAAGGCTTTGAGCAGGCCCTCGGCCACGTACTCTTCGCCCATCAGGTCGACCTTCAGGTGCAGCGCCGCCACGGCGGCCCGCGTGGCCGGACCGATAGCGCAGATCTTCGCGCCGAGCGCCCGCAGGTCGGTTCCCGAGCGGTCGAGCCGGTCGGCAAAAAAACGGACTCCGTTGACCGAGGTGAAAATCAGCCAGTCGTAGGCGCTCAATCCGGCGATGGCGCTGTCGAGCGGGCCGTAATCCGCCGCGGGACGGATTTCGATCGTGGGGACCTCCAGCGCATCGGCGCCCAGCGCGCGCAGCCGCTGGGAGAGGGTATCCGCCTGCCCGCGGGCGCGCGTCACCACGATACGCCGCCCGAACAGCGGCAGGTGCTCGTACCAGTTCAGCTTCCCCCGTAGCCGCACGACTTCGCCCACCACGATGGTTGCCGGCGGCCTCATGCCACGCTCCGCAATCAGGCCCGGCAGGGTCGCCAGGGTGCCTACCGTGGTCTCCTGGTCGGGCCGCGTGGCCCAGCGAACCGCCATCGCCGGTGTTTCGGGCGAGCGTCCGCGCGCGATCAGTTGCCCAGCGATCGCGCGGAACGTCGTCAGCCCCATGAAGATTACCAACGTTTCCGCGTGGCCGATTTTGTCCCAATCGATTGCGTCGACCGCGTGCCCGGTGACGAAGGTGACCGCCGAGGTGTGCTGGCGGTGAGTGAGCGGGACTCCGGTGTAGGCGGCGATGCCGACCGGCGTGGTGACGCCCGGAACCACTTCGAACGGGATTCCGGCTTCGGCCAGGGCTTCGGCCTCCTCGCCGCCGCGGCCGAACAGAAACGGGTCGCCACCCTTCAACCGCACCACCTTCAGCCCGCGGCGCGCCCGGTCGATCAGCATGGCGCCAATCTCTTCCTGCGAGTACGCGTGGTCGGATTTCTTCTTGCCGACGTACAGCCGCTCCGCGTCCGGCGGCGCGAGGTCGAGCAGGGCGTCGGGCGCCAGGTGATCGAACAGAATGGAATCGGCCTGCTCCAGGATGCGGCGGCCTTTGACGGTGATGAGTTCGGGGTCGCCCGGTCCGGAGCCGATAAGGTACACGCGTCCGACACGGCTCACAGAGCCGCGACCGTCAGGCAGCGGGCTGCTCATAGCGAATAGACCGCTTCGAGAATCCTGCGCGCGCCGCGGGCCAGAAGCTGTTCTCCCAAAGCGCGGCCGATTGCTTCCGCGTCGGCCGGCGCGCCCTCCGCTTCGGCGCGGATCAGTTCCGAGCCATCGGGCGCGGCGACGATGGCCTGCACATGAAGACGGCCGTCCCGGACCAGCGCGTGTGCGCCGATCGGCACCTGGCAGCCGCCGCCTAGCGCGCCCAGGACGCCGCGCTCGGCAGTCACGGCGGTGTGGGTGGCGGCGTCGTCTAAATGCGTGCAGGCCGTCCAGCCCGCACCACTGGAGCGCGTCTCGATCGCCAGGGCGCCCTGCCCGACGGCGCTGCACATCACCGAGGGCTCCAGGATCTCCGCGATGCGATCGGCCCAACCGAGGCGCTTCAAGCCGGCGGCGGCCAGCACGATGGCGTCGTATTGTCCCTGGTCGAGCTTGCGCAGGCGCGTGTCGAGATTGCCGCGCACGGATTCGATCGCCAGGTCCGGCCGCAGTTTGCGCAATTGCGCCGCGCGTCGAAGCGAACTGGTCCCCACTTTCGCGCCTGGTTGCAGGGCGGAAAGGCGCGTGCCGACGATTGCGTCGCGCGGATCCTCCCGCACCGGTACGGCGGCCAGCGCCAGGCCTTCGGGCAACTCCGTCGGCAGGTCCTTCAGGCTGTGCACCGCCAGGTCGGCGCGCCCGTCGAGCAGCGCTTCTTCAATCTCCTTCGTGAACAGGCCCTTGGTTCCGACCTTGGCCAGCGGCACGTCGGTGATCTTGTCGCCCGTGGTCCTGATGATTTCGATGCGGCACTCGTGGCCGGCGGCGGTGAGCTGCTCTTCGACCCAGTGGGCCTGCCACAATGCGAGCTGCGAGCCGCGCGATGCGATAACCAGCATGAATCAATCCTGAAGATGAAACGCCTTTCTGATAGCCGCTACCACGTATGCTCCATCGGGGTGTCCGGCGTGGTTCCGGAGTTCGGAAATGGGGCCGTGCGCGATTTTGTTCACGATCCCGCGGGTAATCGCCTCGATGGCCTGTTCCTGTTCCGGAGTGAAAGGTCCGTGCCGGCGGCGTGCCTTGTCGATCTCGGTGGCGCGAATCTGCTCGAGCTGTTCCTGCAGCCCGACGATGGTCGGGGTGACCTCGGCCACCTTGAGCCGCGCCATCATGCGCTCTACCTCTTCGGCCACCATGGTTTCGGCGTGCCCCGCTTCCTTCATGCGCTCGCGCAGGTTGGCGTTGACCACTTCCTGCAAGTCGTCGATATCGTAGAGGAAGATGTTGGCGAGGTCGTTGACCGCCGGCTCGATATTGCGTGGCACCGCGATATCGATCAGGAACATCGGCTTGTTGCGCCGCGCCGCGATGGTGCGCTGCATGTCTTCCTTGCGCAGGATGTAATGCGGCGCGCCCGACGAGGTGATCACAATATCGACCTCCGGCAGCATGCCCACGAAGCGCGTGTACTCGACCGGCGTGCCCTGAAAGAGTTCGGCCATCTCGACCGCCCGCTCGTGGGTGCGGTTGGTGACGAAAACGTGCGAAGCCCCCGAGCGGCGCAGGTGGCGGGCGGCCAGTTCCGACATCTTGCCGGCGCCCACGATCATGATGGTGCGGTTGTCCAGGTTCCCGAATATCTTGCGCGCCAGTTCCACCGCGGCGTAGCTCACCGAGACCGCCATCTGGCCGATGCCGGTTTCCGAGCGCACGCGCTTGGCGACGCTGAACGAGCGCGCCAGCAGGCCGTCGAGCCAGCCGCAGACCGCGCCGCAGTTCTTGGCCGCGCCATAGGCGGCTTTCAACTGGCCCAGAATTTGCGGTTCCCCCACCACCATCGAATCCAGGCTGGCCGCCACGCGAAACAGGTGGTGGATGGCGTCGCGGCCCTCGTGCCGGTAGAGGTGCGGCCCAATCGCGTCCGGGTCGATTGCCTTGTGATCGGCGAGGAAGCTGTCCACGATACTTTGCGGATCGACGCTGTCGTCGGTAGTCACCGTGATCTCCACGCGGTTGCAGGTGGAAAGGATGACGGCTTCGGCCACGCCGTCCCGCGACTTCAAATCGGCCAGCGCGGCGGGCAGCGATTCTTCCCGGAAGGCGAGACGCTCGCGGATCTCGACGGGCGCGGTTTTGTGGCTCACTCCGGTGATCAGCAGCTTCATTGTTTCAAGAGCATGGAACCGAGCCTCGCGTGAGCGGCCCAGGTGAGCACCGAGAAGCACACCACCGTAACCGTCATGATCGCGGCCTTCCGCCCACGCCACCCGGCTGTGGTTTGCAGAACGACGAGAGCCAGGTAAACCCCCCATGTGAAAAACGAGATCGCGATCTTCGGCTGCCCGATCCAGGCGGTCTTCAATTCGATGGAGGCCCACGTGCTGCCGGCAATGACAGCCAGCGTAATGAGCACGAAACCGATGGCCATGGATTTCGAAATCAGGTCGTCCAGCGTGCCCAGAGCGGGCAGCCGGTAATAGACCTTGCGCGGCTTCTTGGCCTTGAGCTCCCGCTCCTGAAACAGGTAGAGTACCGAAGCCCCCATGGCAAGGAGCAGCGCCGCGTATCCCAGCAGCACCAGCACGATATGCACCGTCAGCCAGGTATCCCGGACCACCGGGCTCGACCAGGCGCTCACCGGGTTGCCGAGCGTGGCCACCAGGGCCATCACGAACACCAGCGGGAAGATGAAGACGCTGAGGCTCTCCACCTTGTATTTCCATTGCACGAATAAATAAAGAAGGACGATGAAAAACGCGCACATCGAGAGCGTTTCGTAAAAATTCGTGATGGGGCATCGATTGTTGAGGATGCCTTCCTCCACAATCGAAACGAAATGGAATACGGCGCCGAGCGTGAAGGCGCCTAGCGCTACGCGAAACAGATGCTCGCGCCGGCGGACCAGGGTAAGGATGGCATGCAGGAGACCGAGGGAGTACAACGCGGCGGCCACGCGCAGCCAGATGACGCTCATTTCAGCCATGGGGCGATCCGGTAACTGTGAGTCTTAAACCCCAGTATATCGCGGGGCCTACCGTTGGTATTCCCCACATCGGCGGGGGATCGCGCGGGATCGTGTGGGGTGTTCGAAGGTAAACTGTCTTCTGTATGGAACATCGCCGCGAGTTTTTCCGCATCATGACGGGGTTTGGCATGGCCGCGGCGGCTGCGCCGGCCGCGCCGGAGGCTCCCGAGGGCGACCGGCAATACTGGGTCCGGATGCTCGAAAAAGTCGCCGAACCGGTGCTGCGGAACCTGGCGGCCGGCACTTTGAAGCGCAACATGCCGGTGGAATGCGTGACCGGCGACCCTTCGGACCGTGCCAAATACACGCACCTCGAGGCGATCGGCCGCTTGCTGGCGGGCATCGCGCCGTGGCTCGAGGCGGATCTCGAAAACGCCCCGGAGCGCGACCTGCAGCGGCGCTATCGGGAACTGGCGCGCGAGTCGATCCGCCAGGCGGCCGACCCGAAATCGCCCGACTACCTGAACTTCCACGAAGGCAGCCAGCCGGTGGTCGATTGCGGCTTCCTGGCCCAGGCGGTGCTGCGCGCGCCCGGGCAGCTTTGGAAAGCGATGGACGCACCGGCGCGGCGAAACCTGGCGGCGGCGCTGGCTTCGTCGCGCGTGATCACTCCGGGGTTCAACAACTGGCTGCTGTTTTCGGCCACTGTGGAAGCTGCCCTGGCGCAGATGGGCGAGCCCTGGGACGAGATGCGCGTCGATTACGCCGTACGCCAGCACCAGCAGTGGTACGTGGGCGACGGCGTATACGGCGACGGCCCGCGGTTCCACTGGGACTACTACAACAGCTTCGTGATCCAGCCCATGCTGGTGGACGTGCTGCGGGCGGCCGGCGCGCGCACCGCCCGCTGGGCGCGCATCCTGCCCGACGTGATGGCGCGGGCCAGGCGGTACGCGGCGATTCAGGAGCGGCTGATCGCGCCCGACGGCAGCTATCCGGCCGTCGGCCGGTCGATCGCCTACCGCTGCGGCGCTTTTCAGGTGCTGGCGCAGATGGCGCTGCTCGGCGAAATTCCGCCGCCGCCCACCGGGCCGCGCGTGCGCAGCGCCCTGACCGCCGTGATCCGCAGGACTCTGGACGCGCCCGGCACGTTCGACCGCCAAGGCTGGCTTACGGTCGGGCTGTGCGGCCACCAGCCGCATCTCGGAGAGCCCTATATTTCTACCGGCAGCCTGTATCTCTGTTCGGCCGCGATGTTACCCCTTGGGCTGCAACCTTCGGACGCCTTCTGGAGCGGCGCCGCCGAAGACTGGACCGCGCGGCGGCTGTGGCGGGGCGAAGATGCCGCGGCGGACCACGCAATCTGAAACGCTAGTCTAACCCACACCAGCGAAGCACCCTCATGGCCCGGAGGGTATTCCACCGGCTGGGCTTGCCTGGTTCTTCCATGGCGAAGTGGTACCGGCCGCGATGCACATTCTGCAGCGGCCAGGTACCGCCGGCGGCGCGGCGCTTCTTCACCAGGTCGAGGGCTTCGCACAATCGATCGTCTCTCGGCGCTCGAGCCGCCCGCAGGTAGTCGAGTCCGCGGAGCACGTCGTAGTGCCACTGCGGCGGGAAGGAGAACCGGGTCATGGCATCGTCGATCACCGCTCCGGTGCGGTGCGACCGGAACATCCGGTGAAGGTACAGGAACTCGTGCGCTCGCCTGCGCGCTTGTGCGCTTTGGCGCGCCTGTGCTCCGCCCGCTGTTTCGTATTCGAGCAGTCCTTCGAGCGCCGATATGGTGGTATGGAGCGAACTATGCGTAGCTCCCGCGGGGCGCTGGCAGTTCCAGCCGCCGTCAGGCATCTGTTCGGCGAGCAGGTTTTCGGCCAGGCGCTCGATACGTGAGTCGCCGGAGGCGAAGCGGGCGGCGATGCTCAGCACCATACCGATGACACAGGTTTCGCTCACTACCCTGCGTGGACGCCAGAAGTTGATGCCGTTGTCCAGCGCCAGGCCTTCCTCCAGCAGCAGCAGGGCTCCAGCCTTCGCGCAACGATTGGCCGAAGGGAGGCCGACGGCCCGCAAGAGCAACAATGTGTAGGTGGTGGAGGTCCACTTCGGCGTGTAAGTGCCGGCCCAATGTCCCTTGGGGGATTGAAGCTCGAGGAGACGGGCGCCCCAGCCTTCGCGCGCCACACGCGCCTGCTCCCGAGCCACCTGCCGGCCGGGGAGTCCGGTGAGGTCCTGAAAGACCTGCCAGCGGATCGCTGGATCTCCCTCCAGAAGCCACGAAATCACGGGATCCAACGTCGCGGCCATCGATTGTGAGTCTGCGCCGAATGGGTTCGCGAGTCAACGGGCAGGGTCGAGCGAAACGGAGGCAAGTGAAACATGCCACGACGGAGGTGGGTACAATTAGTTCATTACGAGTTTGTATCCCCAAATGACTTCCATTTCAATAAACTCCACCGGCAAAGCCATGCTTGCGGCGGCTGTTCTTGCTGCTTGCGCCTTCGCGGGCGCCGCCCAGGAAGCAAAACCCGCTCCCGCTCCCGCGGGCGCCGCTAATGCGAAAGACAAAGAAAAGACCGCCGACAAAGAGCCCCCGCTTCCGGGCGATGCGCACGTGGCGCAGAGCATCACTCTCGACGGCAAGCCGCTGCACTACACGGTGACCGTGGGCTCGCTGCCGGTCTATGACAACGAAGGCAAGAAGAGCGCCGAGGTCGTGTACACGGCCTACACGGTCGACGGCGCGGACCGGCCCGTGACGTTCGCGCTGAACGGCGGTCCGGGCGCGTCTTCGGTGTTTCTGAACTTCGGCGCCATCGGCCCCAAGCACATCGAGTTCGGCGAGCAGGGGAACAGCCCCTCGGATCCGGCCACCCTGAAAGACAACCCGGGCACGTGGCTGGATTTCAGCGACCTCGTCTTCATCGATCCGGTCGGCACCGGTTTCAGCCGCTCGCTGGTTTCGCCGGCCGAAACAAAGAAGCAGTTCTACAGCACTGACCCCGACATTCACTATCTGTCGCGCATCATCTATGACTGGCTGGTGAAGAACGGGCGCCTCGAGTCCCGCAAATACCTGGTGGGCGAGAGCTACGGCGGGTATCGCGGCCCGCGGATCACGCACTACCTGCAATCGCAGCTCGGCGTCGCCATGAACGGAGTGGTCCTGATCTCGCCCTACCTGAATCCGACGCTCGACGAGAACGGCGACGTTTCTCCGCTTCCGTGGATGCTGACTCTGCCGTCGATTGCCGCCGCGCACCTCGAGCGCGAGCATAAGCTGACAGCCGAGGCGATGGCCAAAGTGATTGCGTATACTCGCGGCGAATATGCCATGGACCTGTTGAAGGGCCGGTCCGATCCGGAAGCGACACCGCGGATCGTGAAACGCGTGACCGAACTGACGGGCCTCGAGCCGGAGTTCGTGCGGCGGGCAGGCGGACGGCTGGAGATCGCCGCGTACTTGCGCGAGGTCTTTCGCGAAGAGGGCAAAATCGGCAGCATCTACGATTCGAATGTGACGTCGTATGACCCGTACCCGTTCGCGCCGGAGCAGCGCACCAACGATCCGATGCTCGAGAGCATCATCGCGCCGACCACCACGGCCATGGTGGATTTCGTGACCCGCGTCGCCGGCTGGAAGACGGAAGCGCGGTACAACACGCTGAGCTACGAGGTGAACTCACAGTGGGATCGCGACGGCCGCGCATTGCGCAGGGGCGCCGTGGGCGACCTGCGGCAGGCGGTGGCGGCAGACCCGAAAATTCGCGTCCTGATCGCGCACGGCTGGAACGACCTCTCCTGCCCCTTCATGGGCTCGGTGCTGACCGTGGACCAGATGCCGGTGATGGGCGATGCCACGCGCGTGGCGGTCCACGAGTATCCGGGCGGCCATATGTTCTACAGCCGCCCCGACAGCCAGGCCGCGCTACGCAAGGACGTGCGCGAGATGGTCTCGAAGCATTGAGCTAAGGGAACCCAAACCCCGTTTCTTATCGGGATGGCGGAGCGCGCCGCTGCTGCACTCATCGCCGTCGCGCCGGCCGCTTCTACCCTGCGTCGCCATGACGGCGCACCACCCAGGTGGTCATGGAGCGCTGATCCTGGACGACCGTGGTCTTCAAGGGGTCGGCCAGGCTGCCGCCGAGTTGTTCGGTGAGCGCCAGCAGCATGGGTTCGTCGACGAGGTAGCGATCCGAGCCGTCGAGCAGCCGGAAGCGGCGCCCGGTGAGGCGGTGCACGCGCTCCTCCATGCCGATTGAGGAGGCCAGGCGGCAGAAGAAGAGGCCGCCCGGCTTGAGCACCCTCCAGGTGCCGCGCAGCATGGCCGTGAAATGACTGTCGTCGCGCGCGAAGTGCAGCACAGCGCTGCTGAGAACCACGTCGGCGAAGTCATCGGGGAAAGACATCGCTTCCACCGGTTCGGCGTGGAAGTGCTCCGCCGGGAGGTGCGGCGCCAGCGATTGGGCGATGCGGCGAGTGTTCTCGATCGCGCGAACGTCGGCGTCGGCGCCGAAGACTTCGTAGCCCTGCCGCAGAAGATAAACCAGGTTGCGGCCGGAACCGCAGCCCGCGTCGACGATGCGCATCCCCGGCGCGATCCGCCCCCGCAGCAGTTGATCGAAGAGGTAGATGTCGATGGCGCCGAACTGCTCCTGGAGATCCGGCATGGCTTCAGGCCAGCGGCTCGGAGCCCAGGCGGAGGACGTTGCCGTCGGGATCCACCACGCGGAGTTCGAGCGCCCACGGGAAGTTGGTGGGGGGAAGCAGGACCGGCACGCCGCGGGTCTTGTATTCCTCGTAAAGCTTGGCGGCATTCTCGACGCCGATCCAGACCCAGCCTCCGCCGCGGCCCTGACTGCCCCGGCAGAGATAGATGCCGGTACGGCCGTTCCCGACATGGGTGAAGTCGTTGGTGCCCCAGTCGGCGTTTCGAAAGCCCAGGAGGCCCACGTAAAAGCGCAGGCTAGCCTCCATGTTTTCCACCCGCAGGACCGGCGCGCAGCCGCCCAGGGTGAGGGGATTGGGATCGTGCATTTCTGGATCGTACCGCGAATTCCGGGAATCACGCGGACCCGGTATGTGCAGGATGCATACCACAGAGGAAAGAAGCAAAGGCCCGTATTTGAGAATTAGCTAACGTCCGGACAGACCGCGAAGCCTATCACACAATACAATGGAAGTGGAGTGGGGCAATTCTACGTACAGAATTTCGGATGTAGGGCTGCGCAGGCCGATGGTGCCGCCCTCGAATCGCAGCTTGCGGCCAAGGGGCTGAAGGCCGCAAGCGACCGCAGCGGCGCGGATCTGGTGATTTTAAACACTTGCACCGTCACCTCCGCGGCCGATGACGACGTGCGGCAGGCCATCCGCAGGGTGCACCGCGAGAACCCCGCCGCCCGCATCCTGGTGACCGGCTGTTACGCACAGCGGGCGCCGGAGGAACTGGCGGATATGCCGGGTGTCGAGTGGGTCGTCGGGAATTCGCACAAAGCCCAAATCGCCAACCTCGTCACGATCGGCGGCGGCGAAACCACCCCCTATCACGGCAATATCCACGTAGGCGATATCTTCGCGCAGCACGATTTCCTTTCCGCTCCCGTGGAGGACGCAGCCGGGGACCGTACCCGGCCCAACCTGAAAATCCAGGACGGCTGTAACAACCGGTGTTCGTTCTGCGTCATTCCGTACGTTCGGGGCCGCAGCCGCAGCGCGCCTTCCGGGCAGGTGGTGGAGCAGGTGAGGGGGTTGGCCCGCAAGTACCGCGAGGTCGTACTGAGCGGTATCAATCTCGGGCGTTGGGGCAGGGAGCCGGGTAGCCGGCTGCGGCTGGCGGACCTGGTGCGGCTGCTTTTGGCGGAAACCGAAGTGGAGCGCCTGCGGCTGAGCTCGGTCGAACCTATGGATTTCTCCGATGATCTGCTGCAACTGATGGCCGAGTCGCCGCGCATCGCCCGGCACGTTCACGCTCCGCTACAGACCGGCTCGGACCGCGTTCTGAGGCTGATGCGGCGCAAGTACCGGCCGCACCATTACGCGGACCGCGTGAAGCGCGCGCGTTCGCTGATGCCGGATGCCGCCATCGGCGCGGATGTGATGGTGGGCTTTCCGGGAGAGTCGGAACAGGACTTCGAAGACAGCCGGCGGTTTATTGAAGAAATGCCGTTCACCTATCTTCACGTGTTCACTTACTCGGAGCGCCCGGGGACTCCGGCCGCGGAAGCGCCCGGAAGCGTGCCGGTGCCGGTCCGGAAGAATAGAAACCGCATTCTTCGGGAGCTGGCAGCCGCTAAGAACCTGGAGTTTCGCCGCGGCATGGTGGGGAGCACCGTATCGGCGGTGACGCTGCACCAGCCGGGTCGCGCCCTCACGGGAAACTATCTGAGCGTGGAGTTAGCTGCCCCGAGAGAAGCAAACCGGCTGGTGATGGTGCATATCGGAGGACTCGGTAACGAGGGGTTACGTGAGACGCCGGAAGTAACTGCGGAATAGTTCAGGCAAATAAATGTTCAGGCGATACCCCGCATTTTTCGGAAATTTGTCGCTTCGTTCCAAAGGGTTCCTGGTGGTCTTGATTCCAACCACCGCCATACTGTTGGCCATGGCGATGTTCTACCAGTATGGCGAGCGGACGAGGGGCGCGCAGGACTGGGTGAACCATAGTTACGAGGTGTCGTCGGAAATCCGGCAGCTGAGTAACATGGTCTCGGAAGCCGAAGCCGGCATGCGCGGCTACCTGCTGACCCGCAGACCTTCGTCTTTGCGGGTATATCAGGAGGCTCGGGCGGGGATACCGGCTCGCCTGGCGGCTCTCCGGGCGCTGGTGCGCGACAACCCCGAACAAACCGCTCAGGTGGAGACCGTGGAGAGTCTGGTGGGCAGCGGCATGGAATCGCTCGGCCGCCTGCAAAATGCTCCCCCGCCCGGAACGCCGGCCGGAGCCACGACGCTCCTGGAATCCTCAAATCGGGCGCTGCTCCGGCTGCGCTCCGCGCTTGACGATATGCAATCCGAGGAGCAGCGCCTGCTGGCGGGGCGCACGGCAAGAGCGCAGCAGGCTGAGGATCGCCTGCGGCTGACTGTGATTGGCGGAGGAGGCATCGGTCTGCTGGGAGGAGTGCTGGCCGCCCTGTTTTTCACCACCGCGGTCGAAAAGCGGATCAAGCGGGTGGAAAAGGAAGCCCGCCTGCTGGCGGAAGGGCGGCCGATTGAAGCGGTAGTGAAGGGAGGCGATGAGATCGCGCGGCTGGAGGGGACCCTGCTCGAAACCTCACGGCTGCTGGCGGCTCAAGGCGACCAATTGCGCGACGCTCAGAGTCAGTTGGAGGCCAAAATCCAGCAGCGCACTTCACAACTGCGGCAGGCGAATGAGGACTTGCGGCAGGCAAATGAGATAAGGGCCGCGATCATCGGTTCGAGCCCCCTGGCGATCTGGGCCGTCGATCTGGAGGGTAAGCTCACTTTTTGGAATCCCGCGGCGGAGCGGATCTTCGGATGGACCGAGAGTGAAGTGATCGGGCGTCCGCTGCCGGCGGTGCCGGAGGAATTGAAAGGGGAGTACGCCGACTGGCTCGTGCGCTTTCAAAATGGCCAAAGC
Organism: Bryobacterales bacterium; assembly: GCA_963794265.1. Lineage (GTDB taxonomy): Bacteria > Acidobacteriota > Terriglobia > Bryobacterales > Bryobacteraceae > CAWCDJ01. The sequence continues at coordinate 1,065,476 of CAWCDJ010000001.1, read as the reverse complement.
CTTTCGGCGGTGGAGCGGGAGCGCGTCCGCAAGGACGGAACGCGTATCCAGGTGGAAATCTGGACGGCTCCGCTGCGGGACGCCTCCGGCAAAATCAGCGGAACGATCGCAATCGACAGCGACGTGACCGGCAGGAAACTGCTCGAGGAGCAGTTCCGGCAATCACAGCGGCTCGAGGCTGTAGGCCGGCTGGCGGGCGGAGTGGCGCACGACTTCAACAACCTGCTGACGGTGATCTGCGGCTACACCGAGACGCTGATCGAGGAATGCGGGGACCGTCCCGACCTGGTGGAATATGCGCGGGAGATTCAATATGCCGGAGATCGGGCGACCTCCCTTACGGCGCAGTTGCTGGCCTTCGGGCGAAGGCAGATCTTCCAGCCGCGCATCCTCGATCTGAACGAAGTGGTGGCCCGTTCCACCAAGCTGGTGCAGCGGGTGATCGGCGAAGATATCGAAGTGGTCACGACGCTGGCCTCAGGCATGTGCCAGGTGCGGGCGGACCCGGGGCACATCGACCAGGTGATTATGAACCTGGTGGTGAACGCGCGGGACGCCATGGCGGATGGGGGAAGGCTGACGATTGAGACCGCGGAGACCGTGCTCGACGAGAACTATTCGGATCGGCACATCGGCGTGGCTCCCGGGCGGTACTGCATGCTGGCGATCAGCGACACCGGAAGCGGCATGTCCAGCGAAGTCAAGAGCCGCCTCTTCGAGCCGTTTTTCACCACCAAGCCGTTGGGGAAGGGAACCGGCTTGGGGCTATCGATCGTGTACGGGATCGTGAAGCAAAGCGGCGGAGAACTCGGGGTGTACAGCGAGTTGGGGAAAGGGACGACTTTTAAAATCTATCTGCCGGCGGCGGAGGCTGCCGGTGAGGAGGAACTGGTCGTCCATCCTTCCGTGGAAGCGCAAGGGAGCGAGACGATCCTGGTCTGCGAGGATGAGGACCACATCCGGCGGCTGGTGTTCACGGTCCTTCAAAAACTCGGCTACCGCGTGCTGGTTGCCCCGGATCCGAAAGAGGCGTTGCGGATCGCGCGCGAGTTCCATGATGTGATCCACCTGCTCCTGACGGATGTGGTGATGCCGAACGGCAATGGACTCGAACTCGCGGCTACACTGTCCAGGATGCGGCCGAACCTGAAGGTCATGTACATGTCAGGCTATGCGGACCACCACCTGGCGGGAAGCAAGATTCTGGAAAAAGGCGCGGCATTCCTGCAAAAGCCGTTTGCGGCGACCACCCTGGCAGCCAAGGTGAGGGAAGGGTTGGCGCAGGTGAGCGGAGAGCCCCCGGCGGAGCGGGAAAAGTAGTCCGCCGGGGCGGCTACATTTCCCGGCGGCCTTCGAGCGATTTCGACATCGTCACCTCGTCGGCAAATTCGAGGTCGCTGCCCACGGGAATGCCCATGGCGATGCGCGTCACTTTGACGCCCAGCGGTTTCAGGAGGCGGGCGAGATAGACGGCGGTGGCTTCGCCCTCCACCGTCGGGTTCGTGGCCAGGATCACTTCTTCCACGTCCCCCCGGCCGATCCGCTCCACCAGACCCTTGATCTTGAGCGACTCCGGGCCAATGCCGCGCAGCGGAGAGAGCGAACCGTGCAGCACGTGGTAGCGGCCGTTGTACTGTCGCGTGGTCTCGATTCCGACAATGTTGTGCGGCTCTTCGAGCACGCAGATCACACGCGCGTCGCGGCTGGGATCGCGGCAATACTGGCAGAGGTCGCTATCGCTGATGTTGTTGCAGACGGCGCAGAGGCCGAGCTTATCCTTCACGTCGAGGATCGCCTGGGCAAGGTGCTCGGCGTCGTCGCGGCCGGTGCGCAGGACGTGGAAGGCGATTCGCTGCGCGGATTTCTGCCCGATGCCGGGAAGGCGCTTGAATTCGTTGATGAGGCGCGCGAGTGGTTCGGCGAAATCGGGCATGGACTAGAACAGCCCGGGCGGCAGACCCATTCCGCCGAGCATGCCGCCCATTTTCTCTTTAATCTGCTCGTCGACCTTCTTGATGGCCTCGCTCGCGGCGGCCACGATCATATCCTGAAGCATCTCGACATCGCCCGCGACTTCGGGGTCGATCTTGACCGAGAGGATGTTCTTCTGTCCGTCCATCTGGACCGCGACCATTCCTCCGCCGGCAGTGGCGTCGACCTTGATCTGGGCGATCTCCTGCTGCAGTTTCTCCTGCATTTGCTGCGCCTGGCGCATCATTTGCTGCATGTTGCCGGGTAGTTTCACGTTCCTACTCCTTGAGATTGCGAACTTTTCGAATTTCGCCGCCAAAGACTTCGCGGAAGCGCCGGACCTCGGGGTTGGCCAGCGCGCGCTCGGAGGCCTGGTCCTCGGCGGAAGAATTGCCCTGGGCGAGGGGCGCTTCGCCGGCCGGGGCCTCGCCGGCGGTTATGGCGATCCGCAGCGGCCGGCCGAACACGGCGCGCACGGCGGACTCGATGACGCGGTCGCGGAAATACCGCGCGTACGATTTGGGGGTGGTGACTTTGAGATCGGTTCCGGAGATTTCGACGTGCGCGTTCTCGACGGCATCCGCCAGATGGGTGTGGCCCTGCTCGATCAGCCAGGCGTGGAGACTCTGGCGCGGGTCGCCGGCCATGGAGGCGGGCGAGGGATCGGGCGCGAGCGCGTTGGCGCCGGACGATTGCGGCTCGGGCGGGCGGGAGGCTGCCTTCTTGGCGCGGTCGAGTTCGAAGGGAGAGGGGCCGGTGCGGGCGGGAGGCGCGGCCGCCGGCGCAGGCTGCGGGATGCGGGCGGGCGGCGGAGTTGCCGGCCGTTCAGGCAGCGCCATGCCGGCCAGGGCTTGCTCGATCGGAAGCAGGCGGCCGGCCTGCACCATCCGCACCAGGCCGATTTCCAGATGGAAGCGGGGCTGCAAAGAGTACTGCAAGTCGCGGAAGAGGTCGAGCGAGAGCTGCAGGTAGCGGGTGAGGTCCTCTTCGGAGAAGCCGCCGGCGATTTCGGCAAGCGTCCGGCGCTGCGCGGCGGAGGCGGCCACCAAGCGCGTCTCTGGGCCGGCGATGCGGGCGACCAGTAGGTTGCGGAAGTAGCGCGATAGTTCGCGGCTGAAATGCTGCAGGTTCTGGCCGTTGCGCTCGAGTTCGTCCACCACTTCGAGCATGCGGCGGGAATCGCCCGCGCCGAGTGCCTGGGTGATCTTCTCCAGGGATTCGAGCGAGAACGCCCCGAGCAGCGCGCGGACCTCTACGGCCGAGAGTTTCGAGCCGCAGCAGGCGATGGCCTGGTCGAGAGCCGAGAGCGAATCGCGCACGCTGCCCTCGCCCGCCTGGGCCAGCACGGCCAGGGCTTCCGAGTCGGCCTCGATGCCTTCCTGGCCGCAAATCCAGGCCATGCGGGCGATCAGCTCCTCGAAATCGACGGAGCGAAAACTGAAATGCTGGCAGCGCGAAGCGATGGTCGCCGGAATCTTGTGGGCTTCGGTGGTGCACAGGACGAAGACAGCCCATGGCGGCGGCTCCTCGATCGTCTTGAGCAGCGCGTTGAAGGCCTCGCTGGTGATCTGATGGGCTTCGTCGATGATGAAAATCTTGTAACGGTCCCGCGCGGGCTGGTAGCGGACGTTTTCGCGCAACTCGCGCATTTCGTTGATGCCGCGGTTGGAGGCGGCGTCGATCTCGATCACGTCCACGGTGCCGCCGGTGGTGATTTCGCGGCAACTCGCGCACACGCCGCACGGTGCGGCGGTGGGGCCCTCGACGCAGTTCAGGCAGCGCGCCAGAATGCGGGCGATGGTGGTCTTCCCCGTGCCGCGCTGGCCCGAAAAGATGTAGCCGTGCGCGATGCGGTTCTGGGCAATGGCGTTCTCGAGGGTGGTCTTTACGTGCTCCTGGCTGACCACGTCCTGAAACGTCTGCGGCCGGTATTTTCTGGCGATGACCTGGTACATGGGGTGGGCAAATGCCAGGCCCCGGGTAATCCGCGGCACACGAACCGCACCGCTACCGTTGCTTCCTTCCGGACCTGGCGGGGTTTGCAGCCGTCCGTTGCACGGAGCCCGAGACCTGACAAGTATTCATCGTAGCATGAGGGGCGAATTCGGGATCCGCGCTATAAGTTCCCGGGGCTACGGCCGGCTCGCGGCAGTGCGTCGATGGCAGGATAGCGCGATCGATGTGTCAGCGAATCCACTTCAGGTACTCGGGCAGAGAGTGGAGTTGATCGACGTGGTCGGGGGCCGTGTTGCCGGCAAAACCGATGATCTGAAAACGGCCGGTGCGAGCTTCGCTCAACTGCTGGGTTCCCATCGGACCCCAGCGCAGCACCGCCCGGGATTTCAGGCCCAGTTTGGCGATCAGCCAGTCGGCGGTTTCCGTCGTGCTGGCGAAGGTGCCGGGAAAGATTTCCGAGTGGGTGACGAGGAAGCGTTTTCGCCCGGCTATCGCATCGCGCGCGAGTTGCAGCCAGACCTCGAGATTGGCGGGGTCGATCTTCGATTCGAGCGGGCCGGGTTTGCCGTCCAGGTAGCCGGTGTGGATGCCGTCGATACAAATCACGGTGTCTACGAGGGCGTAAGATGCCGGGTCTCGCAGAATCTGCCGAGTCGCGCCGCACCCGGCGCTCCACCCTCCGAGCATCACCCGGCGGAAGCGGACGCCGGCTTTAACCCGGGCTTCTTCGAGAAGCCGTGGGAAGCGGCCGGGGTCGGTGAATAGCCGGGCATAGGCGGCGGAACCGGAACCAGCCTGAACGCTGACAACCATGATGCGATTACGGGCGGCCGCCACTTCAGGCAGCCAGGTGCCGCCGTGAAAGAAGATGAGCAATACGGGCGTCGTATGTTGCGGCACGAAGAGCGTGCCGAGATCCAGTTTTTCGCGCCGGCCGGCCGGGCTCGACTGCGGGAGCCGCGCGTGGACGCGCGTGTGCTCCACCATCGGAGAAGGATTCTGCGACTGCTGGGCGGGCGCCGCGACGGCGGCGGCACACGCCAGGAGAAATCGAAACATGGGTTTCAGCGCCTGGCGACGGTTTCGACCGATTGGCGGAGGTGGCTGTGATGGCGGCTATAGCCGAAGTAAATCGCCAGCCCGATCACCAGCCAGATCACCAGCCTGTACCAGGTTTCCACATCGAGCGAGGCCATCATGGCCAGGCAGACCACCACTCCCAGGATCGGCACCAGCGGCACCAGCGGAGTCCGGTAAGGCCTCGGCGCATTCGGGTTGGTGCGGCGCATCACTATAATCCCGACACAAACAATGACGAATGCCAGCAGCGTGCCGATGCTCGTCATGTGTCCGAGTTTCGAAATCGGCAGAAACCCGGAGAACAGGGAAACGAACACCATGAAGATCATGTTGCAGCGGTAGGGGGTGTACCACGACGGGTGGATATCGGAGAAGACCGCGGGCAGCAGGCCATCGCGAGACATGGAGTAGAAGACGCGCGATTGGCCCAGCAGCATCACCAGAATCACCGACGTGTAACCGGCGATGATGCCGATCACGATGGAGGTTTGCAGCCAGGCGTGCGGAAAGAGTGAAATCACGGTGGCGACCGGGGAGGCGTCGCCGTGGAACTTGCGGTAAGGCACCATGCCGGTCAGCACGCGGGCGAACAGGATGTAGAGAACGGTGCAGATAATCAGGGAGCCGATAATGCCGATGGGCATATCGCGCTGCGGGCGCCTGGCTTCCTGGGCGGCGGTGGAGACCGCGTCGAAGCCGATGTAGGCGAAGAAGATCACTGCGGCGGCGCGCATGATGCCGCTCCAGCCGAATTCGCCGAAAGTGCCGGTGTTGGGCGGAATGAAGGGCGTGTAGTTGGCCTTGTTCACGTAGGCGAAGCCGATGCAGATGACCACGATGACGATCGCGACCTTAATGCAGACGATCACCGCGTTCACCCTCGCCGATTCCGAAATTCCAACCATCAGCAGCACGGAAATGGCGAAGACGATAAGAACGGCCGGCAGGTTGATGATCCCGGCGGGTTGATCCCACGGGCAGTAGGTCAGCTTTTCCGGCAACTGCATGCCGTACATGTGGAGCAGTTTGACCACGTAACTCGACCAGCTTACCGCGACGGTGGCGGCGCCGACCGCATATTCGAGCACGAGGTCCCAGCCGATGATCCATGCCAGCAGTTCGCCCATCGTGGCATAGGCGTAGGTGTAGGCGCTGCCGGCGATCGGAATCATGGTGGCGAATTCGCTGTAGCACATGCCGGCGAAGGCGCAGCCCACGGCGGCCACCACGAAGGAGAGCACCACGGCCGGTCCGGCATTATCGGCGGCGGCGATTCCGGTCAGCGAAAAAAGACCAGCGCCGATGATCGCGCCGATCCCCAGAGCCACCAGGTTGAAGGCCCCCAGCGTCTTCTTCAGGTGGTGTTTGCCGCTTTCGGATTCGGCAACAATTCGATCGAGCGACTTAGTCGCGAAAAGGCTCATACACTCACATACCTCCGCCAGACGAAGTAGACCGGAAGACCCAGCAGAACGATGATCAGGCCGGGCCACGTGTAATTCGGTTTGTAAAGCAACAGCAATATCTCGATCAGGCCGGCGGCTGCTACGTAGGCGGCGGGCAAGACCGGGTATCCAATCGCTTTATAGGGCCGGTCCAGGTTCGGCTGGGTCCGGCGGAGCACAAAAAGGCCCGCGATCGTCAGAATGTAAAAAAGCAGTACCGCAAAGATAACATAATCGAGCAGGTCGCTGTAACTGCCGCTGAGGGTAAGCAGCACAGCCCAGGCGCACTGCACGCCGAGGGAGAAGACGGGCGCATGCGTGGCCGGGTGAAGTTCGCCGGCCTTGCGGAAAAACAGCTTGTCCTTGGCCATGGCGTAATACACGCGGGCGCCGGAGAGGATCAGGCCGTTGGCGCACCCGAAAGTGGAGATCATGATGGCGGCGGCCATCAGTTCCACCGAGACGCCGCCGAACATTTTGGCCGCCGCGGCCGTGGCCACGCGGTCTTCGACGGCGTGCTGGATCTCCGGGAAGGTCAGCACGTTGAGGTAGACAAACTGCGACGCGATGTACAGCGCCGAAACGATCAGCACGCCCAGCCCGAGCGAGAGCGGAAGGTTGCGGCGCGGATTGCGCACTTCGGCCGCGGTGAAGGTGACGTTGTTCCAGGCGTCGGAAGAGAACAGCGCCCCGACCATGGCTACACCCACCAGCCGCACCGTGTCGAAATTCCAGGAAGCGTGGCGCCAGAAGCCGTGGAAGTTGCTGGCCAGGGCGGCGGAGTTGCGCCCGAGCAGCAGGCCGAAACCCACCAGTCCGAGTAGCGCGGCCACCTTGGCGAACGTAAAAACATTCTGCACGATCGCGCCGGTGCGGATGCCGCGCGTGTTGGACCACGTCAGGAAAACGATCATCGCGATCGCCAGCGCCTGCTGCGTGGTGAGCCCGATCCTGCCGCTCCCCAGCAGGTAGTTCCCGGCCGAAATCCAGGGCACGAAGACGCCGCTGTACTTGGCGAAGGCCACCGCCACCGCGGCAATGGTGCCGGTCTGGATGACCATGAAGAGCGTCCAGCCATAGAGAAAGCCCCACAAGGGGCCGAAGGCCTCGCGCAGGTAGACGTATTGGCCGCCGGCGTGCGGCATGGCGGCGGCCAACTCGCCGTAGCTGAGGGCCGCGATGAGGGTAAGGGCAGCGGTGATCAGCCAGACCAGAATCATCAGCCCCGGCGATTGCACCTGCCGGCCGATATCGGCCGCCACGATGAACACCCCCGAGCCGATCATCGAGCCCATCACCAGGGTGGTGGAATCGAGCAGGCCGAGGCCTTTTACTAAACCGCTGTCACGAGTTGTTGCCATTGTTCCATCCGTTGACGCAGAGCCTGGGCGCCCGGCGATTGAGGAAGCAGACCGGCGATGACGGCCACCGAATCGGCGCCGGCGCGAAGTACCTCGGCGGCATTCTCGAGCGTGATGCCGCCGATGGCGACCAGGGGCTTATCCACGAGTTCGCGGCAGCGGCGCACCTGTTCGACTCCGATGACGGGGTCGGGGTTCTGCTTCGATGCCGTGGAGAAGACCGGGCCGAGCGCGACATAATCCACGGGCTCTCCGCCGGCCGCGCAGATCTGGGCCGGGCTGTGGCTGGAGAAGCCAATCACAGCCTCCGCCCCCATGAGTTTGCGTGCGTCGCGGGGTGGCAGATCGTCCTGTCCGACGTGCAAGCCGCTTTCCAGAAGAACAGCGAAATCGGCGCGGTCGTTGATGATCAGTGGCACGCCCGCTTCGCGGCACAGCCGGGAAACCTGCTGCGCGGCGGTGAATATTTCTCGGCTCCAATGTCCTTTGTGGCGGAGTTGCAGGATTCCGGCGCCGCTATCGAGGAAAGCCGCCGCGGCGGTCTCCACGCGGATGCCTCGGGCGGCCAGGGCTTCGGTGTCGAGTATGGGATAAATGCGGGGTAGCGCAAGGCTCATGAGCGAATTGCTTATGATACACGGAAGCAGGCCGGCCGTGCCCGCCTCCATCCGGAGGGGCTCTGTGACCGGCTTGACAAAGGCCCGGCCGGGCGCACGGCCGGAGCTGTTTCAAAGGTGCGAATCTGCACGGCAGATGCTCGCGCCGCGTCATTTCCGCGATCTCCCCGTATATATAATGAAAATCGCTCAGAACAGGAACGCGCGTTTTTGGAAGCGACTGGCACGTCCTTTTTACAATGTCGGAACCGGCCCACTGGTTATTGGAACCATCACCACTGATCGAATCGCGGGGCGACGCTCAGTTGCTTCGCGTCCTGGTAATCGACGATAGCCCGAACGACCGCGACCTGTTCCGGCGGCTTCTCTGCGGCTCGAACGGGGCTGATCGTTTCGAGTGCCTGGAAAGCGAGCAGGGGCGCGCCGGGCTTGAGCAATTCCGCCGCGGCTGCCCGGCGTGCGTTCTGCTCGATTTGAAGCTGCCCGACATGGACGGCCTCGACCTGCTGCGGTCGATCGTCGGCGGCCCCGAGGCCGCGCCGGTCATCGCCATCGCCGACAGGGGGAGCGAAGAACGGGCCGTCGAAGCGATGAAAGCGGGCGCGACGGACTACATCGTCAAGGGTTCGATTACCGCATACGGCCTCGCTCACGTGATCCTGAACGCTCTCGAGAAACGCGCGCTCGAACGGCGTGTCGAACAGCAGAAACTGGCCGCCGAGGAACTCAAACGCCAGTTGGAATCGGCGCTGGAACGCGAGCGCGAGGCGTGGCGCGCGGCCGGGCAGAGCGACTCCCGCTACCGTACGCTGGCCGAAGCCATGCCGCAGGTCTTGTGGACGGCGGACGTCGTGGAGAACCAGCGTCGCGCCGGACAATTGCTGCATCAACGGCAGAAACTCGAAAGCGTCGGCATCCTGGCCGGCGGTGTCGCGCACGATTTCAATAACCTGTTGGTGGGAATTATCGGCGGGCTCAGCTATGCCCTGGAAGTGCTTCCACAAGATCACGAGGTGCGCCCGGTCCTCGAGGGCGCATTCAAGTCCGGAGAACAGGCGGCCGATCTCACGCGCCAGTTGCTGGCGTATGCCGGGAAGGGGAGCTTCCAGGTTGGGAACGTGGATGTCGAGCAGACCGTGGGCGCCACCTGGGAACTGATCCGGGCCTCGCTGCCGCGGTCGGTCGACTTGAAGCTCGTGATCCCGAGAGATCTTCCGCCCATTCATATCGATCCTGCCCAGTTACAGCAGATCGTCATGAACCTGATTCTGAACGCCAGCGAGGCGATTCCCTCCGAACGTCAGGGGCGCGTCGCCCTGCGCGCCGGTACCGAGCGTGTGGACGCGCCCCGCTCCTCCTGGAGCGGCGATCTCGCGCCGGGAGACTATGTTCTCCTGGAGGTGTGCGACAACGGGAGCGGTATTCCCTCGTCGCTGCTCAGCCGGATCTTCGACCCGTTCTTCTCGACGAAACTCACGGGGAGGGGCCTTGGGCTCGCCGCCGTGTTCGGTATTGTCCGCGGCAATAAGGGGTCGATCGAAGTGACGAGCACGCTCGACCGCGGCACTACCTTCCGGGTGCTGCTGCCGGCGGGCAAGTCCCCGGGCGCTGCCGCATCAGCGACTCCGCCTTCCGCGCGAGGGGACACGGTGAAGGGCCGGATTCTGGTGGTGGACGATGAGCCGATTGTGCGGAGCACAGTCAAGTCGGTCCTGGAACACGCCGGGCATGAGGTCGAGGTCGCTTCCGGCGGGCGGCAGGCGCTCGAACTGCTTGCGGCGGCTCCCGGCTTCTCGCTGGTGCTGCTCGATCTCAGCATGCCGGACCTCGGCGGCAAGCAGACCTTCGAGGCTATCCGAAACAAGTACCCGGGGTTGCCTGTGGTGATCTGTAGCGGCTACAGCGACAGCGAGGTCCGAAGCAGATTTGCGGGCAGCACCGTGAACGGGTTTTTGCAGAAACCGTTCCATTCGCGGACTTTGTCCGATAAAGTTGCGCGGATCTTAAGGCCGGATTAGGCCCAATACTGTTCACTTACGAGCTGAGAAGCAGGTGCTGATTGCCCGCTTACATCAGGAGCGGATGCCTCTGTTCCGATCTACTATCCTCAACTGATTCGCCGGGACGGGTGGACCTGGATCGTACGGAACGAACTCCTCGCATGGCCAGAGTTTAGCGCCTAGCATCGCGGTCGTGAGACCCGGTTATCACAGAATCGTTCACCCGGCCGCGTAGAGGCCGTTGCTGATCTTGACCGGCGATCACTCCCGGAGCTGCGTCAGATGGCGAGATGCGCGTTTCCCAGCCAAGTGGGCCCGACTCTTCCAAATATGTTCCTAAACGCCAGGCGACAAGTCGTTCCCTATCGGGACTGACTTTGACTCCCTCTCGCCAGATTTCCGGCACCGGGGTTTGATTCGACGTCGGGACCAGATTTTGCGGGGGACTTCTGAGACACACGCTGCAAACTTGTGGGCTGTATTGCGCCCGAAGTTGTGGCCGCGTGTCGATTAGGGAATGAAGGCAGCAGGCAGCGCAGCGCGCGCTCAGCCCCCTTGCATGTCGCCTATCCTGGTTATATACTGAACCACGTGGTTCAGTATACGGGAACCGTCCTCGATGCTTCGTTCGCCGCGCTCTCGGATGCCACCCGACGCGGCGTTCTGGAACAACTCGGACGCGCGGACGCTTCGATCACGGACCTTGCCGAGAAGTTTCACATGACCCTAACGGGCATGAAGAAGCACGTCGGCGTCCTGGAGCAGGCGGGGCTCGTCACCACAGAGAAGGTCGGGCGCGTGCGGACCTGCAAGCTCGGCCTGCGCGGACTGGAGGCAGAGGCGGCATGGATCGAGAGGTACCACCAGTGCTGGGCCGCACGCTTCGATGAATTGGACAAGCTTGTCGAGGAATTGAAACAGAAGGAGAAAGCCGATGTACGGAAGAAAAGATAGTGAAATCAACCCCACAAAGTACGACACGACAGTGGAACGGAAGTCCGAGCGTGAGCTCGTCGTGACTCGAACCTTCAACGGTCCGGCGCATATTGTTTTCGATGCGTGGACCAAACCCGAACTGCTCAAGCGGTGGTGGGTACCGAAGTCATTTGGAGCGTCCTTCCTTTCCTGCGAGGCTGATGTTCGTACGGAGGGCACGTACCGTTTCGTGTTCAGTCACCCTTCCTCAGAGCAGCCCATGCCATTCTATGGTAGGTACGTCGAAGTGACTCCGGGCTCCCGCCTCGTCTGGACGAATGACGAAGGTGATGAGGATGGGCCCGTCACCACCGTGACCTTCGAAGAAAGGGGTGGCGAGACCCTCGTCGTTATACACGAACTCTATCCCTCAAAAAAAGCCCTCGACGATGCAACGGCCTCTGGAAGTATAAGTTGGTCTGGCGAGCAGTTCGAGCAGTTGGACCAGCTTCTCGCCGCCCCGGGAGCGAGCGTGGAACGGTCATGAAGTCATCGATCTTGGCGTCGGCTGCCCGGTTATGAGCGGGCGTCCAACTTAGTTTGGGTCGAGTACGACTCATTTCCATAATCGAGTCGTTGCAGGACTTACCCCCTGTGAAGCGCGACGCATGACGCCCAATTCGCAGATATGAGACGGATTCCTGTCACCATGCGGATTGCTCGTGATAAACGCTATGATCCAATCGGAAGTGCCCCGGCGTGCGAAGCCCGAGTTTTGCCGTGATGGTGGCCGCCGGGGCACTTTCGATTGGGGCGTTTGAACGAAGCCGCTGGCGTTTGCGGCGGACGCAGCACCCTTTGGGTATTGGCCTTCGCTCGGGTCTATCGCCCGACAGGGCGAGGAGCTTTCGTGGATCGGATGGCCAAGTACGGGATTTCCGCCGATAAGCTGGCCGAGATGCCAGCGAAATGGGTGCCGATGGTCCGGTCTTCGCTCATCCGTGACTACGCTGAAAAAGGTGTGCTGGCGAATTCAGATGATACCTGGTCATGGTCAATGTGGAATGGGTGACGGGATGAGCACGGCACAGGGGATTCGGGCGGACTCTTTCTCCGAGCCGCCGACCATTCGGACGGAGTGCGATCGCGGCCTCGGGGTCGCTTGCGGCCATCCTTAAATACGCGAGCGGCCGTTCACCTCAGGCGCCCGGGGCGGCAAAAACGTTCACACCGAGCGTATTCGACGTGATGGAGGCGGTCATCCGCGTGATCATATGATCCTCGTTTCTATACCTCAGACTAGCTATAGCTAGTGCGCCTGCCAACTCGGAGCCGCGGCCGAGCGGTGTTGTGTCGTTCGCCCCGATGGGCTAGCACTAAGCGGAGATCCGTAAGAATTCAGATCCGCGTCCCATCCGGCTTGAGCGTTTAACCGTACTTAAGGTCGGTGCTCTGTCCGACTTCGATAATATAACCGTCAGGATCGCGGATGTAGCAGCGAATCTCGCCGTACTTGGGTATCGGCTCCGTGATGAACTCCGCTCCGCGACTCTTCCATGATTCATAGCACGTTTGAATATCCGCAACGCGGAAATTCATAAAGCTGTTGATGTGATTCGGGTCGGGGACGCTGAGCGTTACCGTCGGCTTATCCGCGGTCGGCCCGCCTCCAACGTTCAGAATCATCCAGATATTCGCAAGCTGAAGGTACCCAGGCGCGTTGCCGTCACCCAGGCTCAGGATGCGAGCACCGAAAACCTTTTCGTAGTAGCGAGCCGATCGCTCGATGTCGGCGACAGTGAGAAAATATGCGACGCTGAACCCCTCCCGCGGGGGCATCTCATAGCTCTTCTGTTCGATCTGTACACTGTTCATTGATGACTCCAAATCCCTTTTCGGTTTCTGGTTTCCTTTCGTGTCCTCTGTTCGCAAAGTAATGTCAAGGGACTAGCAAGATCTTCCCGTTAACACCCTTCTCTGCCGCTGCTTGAGCCTCGGCCGCTTCCCTGAGCGGCAGGGTCTCGCTAATCGGGATCACCAGCTTGCCATCTCGCACGGCTTCAGCCATGAACTCGAGCTTTGTCCTGTCGAATTTCGAGAATACGTACACCGCCTTTACAGACGGGTAATTCGCGGCCGTCTGGGGTGTTCTAAGCACCGAAGCAAACACTCCTCCCGGCTTGACCTTGGCGATCAGTTTTTCGGCGGTTGTTCCGTTGACCGCATCCGCCACCGCGTCGAGCGGCGGAAGATTTGCAATCGCTGTATCGTCGTCGGTTGCGACCGCCTGGTCCGCGCCGGCAGTCCTCGCCTCATCCATCTGCCTCTTCAAGACCCCCGCTATCACGGTCGCCCCGCGTTCCTTGGCGGTGAATACCGCCGAACGCCCGACATTTCCCACAGCGCCTACAACCAAAACCGTCTGGCCCGCTTTGATCCCTGTAGCCGAAAGGAGCTGGTTGCCCGTTATCGTCACCAGCGGCAGCGCCGCCGCTTGGATCAAATCGAGGCCCTTGGGGACCTTCGCCAGGATCGCCGCACTGACGACACAAAGCTCAGCGTAAGTATTGTCTGCCATAGAGAAGACCTGATCGCCGACGGAAAACCCTTCCACCTCCGGCCCGATCTTCACGACGGTTCCCGCCATATCGACCCCTATGAGGCCCGGGAAATGGATCGGATAATAGTCGTCCGTTAATCCGGCGCGCCGCTTGTAATCGAGCGGGTTCACGCTCGCGGCGGCGACTCGCACGAGCACCTCGGCCGCACCCGGCGCCGGATCCGGATAGTCCTCGAACTTCAGAACCTCCGGACCACCATACTTGTGGACGACGACTGCTTTCATTTCTTGCCTCCGCGGTTCACGTCACGGCGCATCTGTGGTCCTTTTCTTCTCTTCTGCCGGTGGACGCTCAGATCGTGCCGCGACCTTTCCGAGAGGTTGACACCATAGTGCCGTGCAGCTTTCTGGATGTTCGCGAACGCCAAATCACGATCTCGAACCGGGCGACCGCGCTACGCACGTGTTCTGCGTCGGTCAGCGGTTCCTTACGCTGTCTCGGAGACGCGTAGACACTGCCTGGCAGGTCACTCTTCGTCGTGAGCCGTTCGTGTTGGTCGTGAGGTTCCCAGGTCGCTTCCGGCATGTCCAAGCCGTCCTCCCTCTGACGTCAGACAAGAGCAATTGAATGGCCTTCTCTAAACGACTACAGGCTAAAGCCGGTAGGTTGTGTTTCGACTGAAAGTCGGCTTGCAGCTGAAGAATTCCCGGCTCACAGCCGGCTCAAGGCTCCGTCGGCGCGGTGACCTTGAAACCCTGATCATCTTCGTCCCACCTTTGGCTCTTGATGTACGCTTTGATGGTCGGCTCGTCCACCACGCCGACTGTCGCGCAAAAGTATCCCCGCGCCCACAGGTGCTGCCCCCAGTACCGTTTCCGCAGCTCCGGAAATTCATCTTGCAACCGCTGCGAAGAGCGCCCCTTGATGTACTGCGCCAGCTTCGCCGGCGCCATGTGTGCAGGCGCGAACTGCCGATCACGCAATTCAACTTGACGTCTAGTCGCCGTTGCTGATCTTGACCGGCGACACTCCCGGAGCTGCGTCAGGCGGCGAGATGCGCGTGATACCGCAACTTGAGGCCGAACAGCCCAACTTCGTGTTTCCCGTGCGGTCCGGCCGTGATATCAAATCGGCACGCTGAACGCCTGGACTCCGGACGGAACGCGCGCATTCGCCACCACCTGGGGGGTTACTCTTCCCGAAGTGCGGTCCACGGGTCCACACGCGATGCGCGGAAAGCGGGGCCATAGCCGGCTGCAAGCACGGCTGCGAGCAGGATTGCGACGGCAGCGGCTAGCGCCATCGGATCGTTCGGCTTGATCCGGAACAGGAACGTCTCTAACACGCGCGCTGCCACAAGGGTTGCTGGTATTCCGATGCCGAGACCGACCGCCGCCATCGCTAGCGCTTCACCGAGTACCATCGAGACCACGCTGCGTCGCTGCGCCCCCAGAGCCACTCGAATTCCGATCTCGCTTGTGCGGCGCGCAACGGTATATGCCATGGTCCCATATAAACCTATGCAGGCGATCAGCACCGCAAGCAGAGCGAAACAGGTGCACAGCGTCGCAAACGTGCGCTCCTGGCTCATGGATTGATCGATGCGCTGGGCTTGCGTCGAAATGTCGGAGATGGGGACGTTCGCATCCTGCTGCCGGAGTGCTGTGCGCACGGCGTGGGCAATGGCATTCGGATCGCCAGCGGCACGCACCTCGAATACCATCCCTCCACGGAGAGTGATCAAGTTGGTCGAGTAAGACAGGTATACGGTCGGTGCAATATCCTGCTTCAGGGAATTGTACCGGGCATCCTGGGAAACACCGACGACCTCCAGATCCGGCACCGCGCCGATCATACCCATGCTGAAATGCCGTCCGACGGGGTTTTCGTTAGTGAAGTAAGTCCGCGCGAACTCCTGGTTGACGACCGCGACGCCGGAGCCCCTGTACAAGTCTCGTTGGTCGATCTCACGCCCAAGAAGAATCGGAATCTGCATGTTCGAGAGGAAGCCGGGCCCCACGTACAGGAACGAGACCTGTCTGTTATTACCGGTGTAGCCGGCAATCTTGATGCTGGTACTACTCTCCGAGCCGGAGATCAATGCGACGTTGGACGTGCTGACTCCACGTACACCGGGAATCGTACTCAGCCGCGCCCTCACCTCTTCGTAGAATTGCACGATCGCGAAATCCCTATATCCGGCCTGCCGCGCGTTGAGAGTGAACAGGAGCACCCGTTCGCTGTTGAATCCGAGATTGACGGCATTCAGGTTGACGAGTGTCCGGACGAAAAGGCTGGCGGTCATCAAAAGCAGGAGTGAAACCGCGATTTGAGAAACCACCAGCACCTGGTTTGGCGTCACTCGCAAGCGCGCGAACAAGCGCTGCGGCGGGCCACCGGCGCGAGCCTGCCGGAGTAGGTGGTTCAGATCGACGCGCGTCGACCGAAGAGCTGGAGCCAAGCCGAACAGTATCCCGGTCACGAGAGACAGAGCTAAGCCGATTGCGAACACGTGCCAATTCAAGGTTGCGTGGAGCGTGAAGTTCTCCCGTCCGTTCCCAATGAGTGCGGTCAACCCGCGAATTCCCCAGACTGCGAAACCCAGGCCCAGCGCGCCGCCGACCGAGCTCAGCAGCGCCGATTCGGTAAGCAGCTGCCGCGCCAGGCGCCCGCGGTCCGCGCCCAGGCTCAGGCGGAGTGCGATTTCGCGCTGCCGGCCCGTGGCTCGCGCCAGCAGGAGATTGGCGATATTGGCGCACGCGATCGCCAGGATCAGCCCCACCATAGTCATCAGGACGTAAAGGGGCTTGGCGTACTGACGGCGTAGGCTGTCCAATCCCCCGGCGCCTTCCTGCAGGAGGAGGGCCGGGAGATCAGTGCGTTCCTTATCGGTAATTGCGCTGGCTTCCACAAAACGGCGGAACACCGGCGTGAGCGCGGCGTGCGCCTGCTCCAAAGTGACGCCGCGTTGGAGGCGTCCCCACAATCGGACCCAATAAAACGTCTCTTCGGTGAACCTTCGGTTTGGATCGAGCCCTGTCAAGGACAGGGGGTCCATCAGGGGTTCGGCGTGAAGCGGAACATAAAAGTCGGACCGGACGGACGGGTCAGCCCCGAAAAACTCCGCCGGTGTGACCCCGACCACCGTGAAAAGCACATCTTCAACCCGTACCGACTGACCTACTGCGCGCGAAATATCGCCGAAGCGGCGTTCGGCGTACTGGTAGTCGAGAACCATGATCGGCGGAGCGCCCGCTCGGTCATCGGAAGGCGAGATCACGCGGCCCGCCGCGGGAGGAATCCCGAGACCCGAGAAGAACTCGCCGGACACGTATTGCCCGCTGGCCAGACCGCCTGCGTCTCCGATCACCAGGTTTCGGCGGCCCGCCGCAGTGAACGCGAACACCGACGAGAAGATCTTCGAGTCGCGCAGCAATTCGCAGGTAGCGTAAGGGAAACCGTCGGCGGTGAACCCGGTTCTCGGATCTCTGACGATATCGCCGTTCAGGCTGCGGGCAACGGCCGGCTGCGCCTTGCTGTGCCACTTCAGCGCTACCAGGGACTCGGGGTCCGCCACCGGCAGCGCGCGCAGCAGGATCGCATCGATGAAGCTGTAAATAGCCACGTTAGCTCCAATCCCTAAGGCTAGTGAGAGGGCTGCCACGGCCGAGAAGAGGGGTCGCGCGACCATCATGCGCACGGCGTAGCGTACATCCTGAAGCAATTGCTCCCAGAAAGTGAACAGTCTCATGGTTTCTGGTCCGCTAATGGATACTCCCCGAGCGGCAAAAGGTTACGGTTCTTTCCAGTCGGATCGATGCCTAGCGGTAGAACCTCACGCTCGCGCCCGATTCGCAGATGCGCGAACGGTTTCGAATGGCCGCGAAGCAATTCCACATGGCCGTGTAGTCGCCGTTGCTTATCTTGAGAGGCCGGCCATTCCCGTCGGGGCTGCGTCAGATGGCGAGACGGGCGCGATACGTCAATATCGGTACTCAATTGCCGGGCGGCCCATTTCCCCCGCCGACTTTGGCGGTGAGAGAATCAGTTCATGCGAGCGCAGCTGCAACGCGGCCAATCGTGCGGCGGGTGGGGGGCTGCTGTTACGTCATCGATTTGCATCCTACTGGTTGCACAGTCATGCGCGGCACAAACTAGCCCTGCGCCCGGAACCATCCGCGGCACCGTCGCGGACTCCTCCGGATCGTTGGTGGAGGCCGCCATCGTCAGATTACAGGCGCCCGGGTCCACTGCCTTGCGCACTACTCTTACCGACCAGACGGGCTCGTTCCATTTCTCCGCGGTCGAGCCCGGGGCCTACACCCTCACCATCACGGCTGGTGGTTTCATGGACGAAAAGAGCAATGTTTCCGTGGTTTCCGGGGAGAATCCACCGCTCCCTCCGGTCGTTCTGCAGATCGCACCCGCCATCAGCAAAGTGGATGTGACTCTGCCGCCGCACGAACTGGCCGTCCTGCAGGTGCGCGCCGAGGAGAAACAGCGATTGCTCGGGATTGTTCCGAACTTCTACGTCAGCTACGATCCGAATGCCGCGCCTTTGACCGCCGCCCAGAAGTTTCACCTTGGGTTGCGAACCCTGATCGATCCGGAGACCATCCTGGGCAACGCAGCCGGCGCCGGAATCGAACAATGGCGCAACACCACCGACCGGCAATTCGGCCAGGGGATGGAAGGGTACGGGAAGCGCTTTGGCGTGGACTACGCCGCCACCGTCACCCACGTCTTGATCGGCCATACCCTCACCCAATCCGTGTTTCACCAGGATCCGCGCTACTTCTATAAAGGAACCGGCAGTCTCCGCTCACGATTTCTTTACGCCGTCGGGACCGCGTTCGTTGCCAAGGGCGATAACGGCCACTGGCAGCCCGACTACTCCGATATGATCGGAGGACTTGCCACGCGGGAGATCTTATCCCCCCTCCACTCCTACACCTCCCGCCCGGGACTGCGCGCTTTTCATGGCTTTCTGCTGGGTTTCAGCGGCAGGGCAACCGATCATCTGATACAGGAATTCGTCTACCGGTGGGTGACGACCCACGTGCCGAAAACGGTGGCACGGCGGCAGCAGGTTCTGCGCGACGGCGCCCGGGTGCCGCTGTTTTCCGTAGAGGACCTGCGTTCCGCCACGACGGGAACCGCGAGGCCGGTCACCTTCGTGCTTTCCCAAGACCTGGAGGCAGGCGGTGTCATCGCCGCCAAAGCCGGGACCAAAGTAGAGGGCCAGGTCACTTCCACAGCCGCGCCGTCCGCCTCAGGCGCGGTCGATTCCATGCACCTTTCGGTGGAAAACGTACACCTCAAGATCGGCGAGACGGAAGTTCCGCTGAGAAGCACGCCGCAGAAAGCAGGCACCGGTGTGCTGGAATATCATTGGCTGGAAGACACCGGCCGCATCGCGTTGGTCCTGTATGTCGCCAGGGATGTAACACTCGCACCGACCCGGTAGCGCCTACCGGCCCTCCTCACGCCTTCAAGCAGAGTGCCCCCCCCCGTTGCTGATCTTGACGGGCCGGCGGAGACGGATAATCTTCAGATGGCGAGATGCGCGTTTTCCGTCAGGTGACGGGATGAGCACGGCACAGGGGATTCGGGCGGACCCTTTCTCCGAGTCGGCGACCATCCGGCCACCTTGCTTACGCAGCCTTGGGAGGAGCTTCTTGCAGCACCATAAGCTCTTCCGGCAGGTTAAACTGCCGGGCGACGGCCTCCCTTACTATTTTGGCCAGTTCGTTGTAGGGTTGCAGGAGTGGCTGCAGGGCAGCCGTCGGCACGGTCCGGAACGGCCGTTTGCCGGCCGGCGTCTCGATCAAACGCACGAACGCTTCCACAACACTTTCGGGACCGGGCGTTTCAGGCGCACTGCTCGCACCCTCGAAAATGCTTTTGACCTTCTCGACTGCTTCGGCTGTGGAACCGTACCCGGCCACACGGTCATGGTCCGCGGGAGCAAGCTGCTTTTCCAGAATGGGTGTCCGGTGAATGCCCGGTTCTACCACAACCGAATCGATGCCAAACGGGGAGAGCTCAAACCGGTACACATCCGCCAGGGCCTCCAACGCGAACTTGCTCGCGCCGTATATGGCCGAGCCGGGGACCACGGCCCGTCCCAATGCGGAGCTCACGTGAATCAACAATCCACTGCGTTGGCGCCGCATCGCCGGCAGCACCGCGCGGTTGACGCGGGCGACTCCAAACACGTTCACATCAAACACCTGCTGATATTGTTCGACGGGGAAAGCTTCGGTGATGCCATGCGCCGCGATTCCGGCGTTATTGATCACCACGTCGATGCGTGCGGCGAGATGCAGGGCCTGCTGTACTGCCCGGTTCACCGAAGCCTCGTTCGTGACGTCCATATCCAGGACGTCCAGATTCCAGCCCTGCCGTTTGGCCGACGAATGCAACGCCTCGCGGGTGGCGGCATTTCGCCCCGAGATGTCCCGCATCGTGGCGAATACCCGGTATCCGCGTTGAGCCAGGGTCTCCGCTGCCGTTCGCCCGAAACCCGTGCTCGTCCCTGTGATCAAAACGACTTTATCCATAAATGTTCCTCGCGCGCTCCATTGCGGCTTCTCTGGATTATCGGTATGCAATCGATTTGCCGAGTCCGGACTGGTTGCAATTTTGGATACGGCTGCCTCGGGCGGACCGCCCTTCAGGGCACTCCAGGGCAGTGCATTGCAATCACACGTAAGCCAGCTGAACAAACGGAATTCCTGGCGGATTACGCACCATCCAGAGAGAGCCCAGCCTCCGGGATCGGGTCCGGAGGGCCGACTATCCGCTCGGAAATGATCGGATCGCCAGGTCGGCGTGATAGGCCGTTCGCCACCGGCCTACCAGATCCCACCAAACCGGCGACTTTCAGCCAGCCGAGTCGGCACTCCCAACAAAGTTGGAACCGATACGTCCCGAAAGGCTTCCTTTGTGCGACCGCTCTCGGGGAAGATTGGCGCGCAAGCTGGAATGCCTGGACGTGACCAAAGCGGACTTGACGCGTCGGTGCAGTCCGTCGGGGTGCAGTCCGTCGGGCGAGTCGCTCGATTAAGCGGGAACGTACGTCAACCTAATCACGTCCGCGGCAACGAGATCGCTGGTCACAAGACGGAGCGGCGGCCGAGGGCCGGAGAAGAATGGCTTGCCGCGACCAAGTACGATGGGGTGGAGGTATAGTCGATACTCATCAATAAGACCAAGGTTAGTTAGGCTTCCTGCCAAGTCTGGTCCGGCAACTTCAATCTCCCCAACCGGCTGAGCCTTCAGCCCACGTATCACCGCCTCGATGTCATTCTCGACAAGCGTGGCGTTGGGTCCGACGGACTTCAACGAGCGCGACACAACCCACTTCTGCTGGCTCCGCCACGCCGCCGCGAAGTCGTGTTCCTCTGCGCCCCAGTCCGCACGGTCTTCGTCCCAATAACGCATTACCTCGTACATGCGGCGACCGTACACAATGCCCGTCAAGTCGCGCACATGCTCTATGAAGTGACGAAAGAGCGCCAGGCTTGGCCTAAATTCCAGATGGTCGACGTAGCCATCCAAGGACTGGTTCAATCCATATACGAGCTTTGCCATGGTACAAAATCTCCACCCCAGGTTCTTCAGATCCGACGTTCCGCAGAAATGAGATTGTACACGATCTGCGCGGGGGCATGGTCAGTGTAGCCAATAAACCCTGGCCGGGAATCGCCGGATGCCTTTTGAGGAAGCTGCCGTTCGCGGTTGCAAAAAGGGTAAGTTTTGCAACGTCATCGCCAAACCCCGAAAACAGGGGGACCGGCGTTGCAAAAGTCAGCCGGAAAATGAGTGCGAATAACGGCTCCCGATGGCTACTTTTATTGATCGTCGGAAGCGTGGCGAAAACTCTGTTGCAAAGTCGATCAATCCACTTGGCTGCGTAGTCCCCTATGCTGAGATTGGCTCGGGACGACCTTAAGTGAACCGTATTGGCACTAGCCCGGCGGGGGCGGGCGGCGGTTTCACTCTCAACGAACTGCTGAAAATGAGCGAGTAATTCGCCGGCTCAAACGGCGGGGCCAGTCCTTCGCCATGCACGGGCGCTCGATCAGCACGTAATAGGAAAGGCTGACCCCCAGCAGGATGGGCGCATACATCAGAAACAGCGAAACGAAGCGGGCATCGAAGCTGCGGCCGTAGGCGGCGAAGCCCGCAAGCCGCGCCACCGGCGGAATCAGTTGGTAATGAAAAAGGTAAATCGTGTAGCACATGCCGCCGATGGTGGTGACGCCCCGCGCGCGGAAAATTCGGCGGAACGCAATTCCGCGGAACGCTCCCGCGAACGCCGCCATCATCAGAAACGGCAGCCCGAGCCAGACGGCCAGGTCCGGAGGCGCGAAAATCAGAGGCCAGCAGACGAGCGACCCGAGGTCCCAGGCCCAGTGCGCGGACGGGCGCTCGTTCCAATCCACAAGGTAGAGATCCGCCAGCAGCAGTCCCGTCAGGAAGAATTGGGCGGCGTAGAGAATGGTGAGCTTGATTCTTCCGCCCGCGCTCCAGAACATCATCTGAACCGCGCCGGTCAGCAGAATCGCGCTTGCCAGCAAGGCCCTGCGGGCGGTGCGGGAGCGGACGCGGTAGACGGCCGCCAGAAGCGGCGCGAGGCAGTAGAACTGAACCTCGACCTCGAGTGTCCAGGCGACCGGGTTGATGGTGCTCTGCTCGCCGAACCACAGGTTGTGCAGGTAGACCGAACTCGCGGCAAGGTGCGGCAGCGCGGCGCGCAGGTCCGTGCCCGCGAGCAGAACCAGCAGCACGAAGCAGATCAGCAGATTGAGGAGGTAAGGCGGCTCGAGCCGGGTCAGGCGGCGCAGGAAATACGAGCGCAGTGAGACCGGTGGCTGCCCTTTCAGGTGGTGCGCCGCGAACGGCAGGCCCAGGATGAAGCCGCTGATGACGTAGAACAGGTTGACGCCTCGATAACCGTGGGCTGCCGCCGCGCGGAGCCAATCGTGAAGCCCGGGTTCTATATGGGCCATCGGGACGAAGCCGCTCAAGTGGTAGACGACGACCGAGAAGATGGCCATAAACCGCAGGCCGTCGATTTCCGGCACGAATCTTCCGGTCGAAGTGATGCGG
Organism: Bryobacterales bacterium; assembly: GCA_963794265.1. GTDB lineage: Bacteria > Acidobacteriota > Terriglobia > Bryobacterales > Bryobacteraceae > CAWCDJ01. Next base: position 1,042,453 of record CAWCDJ010000001.1, on the reverse strand, counting down.
CGCAGCGCGAGAGGCATTCGGAGAACATGATAGCGACTCGCGGGCAGCGGCCGGGCTACCGGGGGGCGGTTTCCTCGAAGAGCGTGCGCCAGGATGCGTCGAGCTCGATCCAGCGGTCCGTCTGGTTCGCGGCCGTTTCGGAGAGGCACAGCGAGCCGTGGCCGGAACGGCAGAGCAACTCGGTGCCGGCCGGGTCGAGGACGCTCGACCAGGAGCCCACGCTCACCGGCATCGCCATGAGCTCGAGACAGATGGGGCAGCGGCGCCGCTGGTCGGCGAAGCTCCAGATCACGGTCCGGGCGCTGGCTGCAACGTAGAGCGCGGCGAACAGGAGGCCGCCCAAAACGGCCCGTACGGACTGGTTGTGGAGGTAACGGCGAAACGCGGCGCCGCCCTCGACCCAGAAAAGCGCGACCAGCATCAGCAACGAGACAGTCTTGAGCGCCAGGAACGACCAATAGCGCCAGTTATGGCGCCGGAACGGAAGCCGGCTGCTCGCGATCAGCATCCCGGCTGTAACCGTGGCGAAAACGATCGGGAAGGTGTAGGGAACAATGAGGTCCCAGCGCGGATCGTAGCGGCCGAGAGCGGTCGGATAGAGGAGCAGCGACCAGGCGACGCTCAGGATGTGGCGGGTCATAGGGAAACCACCGCTGGCGATGCCCCCCGCGAAGAAGGCGCCCGCGAAGCAGAGAAAGACGAAGAAAGGGCTGCGGACCCAGCGGGCCAGGTCTGCCCTCCGCAGCCGCGTGGAGAACGCTTCGGCGAAAGCGCGGCGGCAGAGCCAGGATGTCTGTGTCAGGGCGGCGTGGGGAAGTTCGCCGCGCTCGGTCAGGATCCATAGGTTGCGCAGATTCGATTCCCATCGCGCCTGCCACGCGGGCTGTAACCCGGCAGGCACAATCCAACCGGCGGCGTGGATCAGCCACCGGTAAACCCGGGGCGATTGCACCTCGCCTGAATCCGGCATAGCGCCTCCTATCACGTTCGTCAGAATAGACGCCGGATGGCGGTTCGGTGTTCCCGCCCATTACGACAGGACTTCGTGCGGGGAGGGCATGCCTCGTTTCGCGAATTCGATCGTACCGCCGGGGCCGATGCGGTAGACCGTGCGCTTCACGATGATGCCGTTGCAATGGTAAAGGGCGGCCACCTTCTGGCCCTGGTCCACCAGAAGCGGGAAAGGAAATTTGAATTTGCGCCGGAACCTGGTGTGGCTTTCCGGCTTACCCGGGTTCACGCCGAACACCTTGACGCCGCGCGAGCGCGCCTCGCTCCAATCGTCACGGAACTGGCAAAGCTGTTTGGTGCAGCCCGGCGTGTCGTCGCCCGGATAGAACACCAGCACGACGCTCTTGCCCTTGAGCGCGGAGAGCGTGACGGAGCGGCCGGTATCGTCGGGGAGAGTGAAATCGGGAGCTTTTGCGCCCACCGGAAGCGGATCGGAAAAGAGCCAGGAGAACATGGTTACACCGCTGGTTGAATTTTCGCTGCTACCCGTCAGGTTGCACGAAACCGGCCGCCACCGCAACCCCTAGGGCCGGAATTCGAGGGTGCTCTTGGCGTTCACCTGTCGGAACTGCATCGGGAAACTCGTGGCGTAATACCAGGGATTCCACTCGTCTGCATAGTGAGTAGAGAGTATCTGGCCGGATTGCCCGGTCAGGATGTTCAACAGCGAATGGTCCCAGTCGCCCAAGTCCGCGTCCATGCGCATGGAGGGCGCGAGCGTGCGTGTCGTCTGCTTGACGGTGGTGCCCGAACCGCTCATCGGCACCGGCCCGATATCGAAATATGGGCCGATCACCGGCACCTGGTGGATCACCGGATGGGTCAGGGTTACCCGCAGCCATCGTCCGTACTTCCAGCGGCCGAGGTCGCCGCCCTGAAGGCGCTTGCCCTGGTCGACGGCAGCGGCCAGGGTATCGACCAGGAGCTTGTCGTAATCTCCGAACCAATTGGGCGGGCGCTCGCGCAGCAGCTTTTCGATCACAGGGGTCGCCATCTGACTGGCGTATAGCGCGCCCTTGCCAGGCGCCGCGGATTCCGCCACCGCCGTCAACAGATGCTGGTAGGCGAGACTGACCAGAAGCGGCGCGGCGAGGTTCTGGTCCATCTGCCCGTTCCACTGCTTCAGCAGCGCGACGGCGGGTTCGAGATCGGGGTTGTGGGCGTGGCGCTGCTCGTAGGCGGCCACCAGTTGTTTCGCGAGGAAGTAGCGGAATCCGTCGTACACATCCTTTTGAACGGCCAGCAGGTCTTCTGCGCGCCACCCTTTACGCGCCGCGATCAGACTTCGAATCTGGCGCACCCGGTACGGCGCTGCGAAATTGCCGTTGACCGGGTAGGGGTAATCCGCCGGGAAGGGGTTCTGGTTGGCGGTGGCGATGATGCCGGAGGGCGGGTTGAAAGCCGAGGGAAGCTGGTCGAAGGGGATATAGCCATCCCATTCGTAATCGCCCGAAGATCCGTCCACCGGAACGTCGCCCGAGTACCCGTGACGGATGGGAAGCCTTCCTGCGGCGTGGTAGCCGATGTTGCCATCGACGTCGGCGTAAACGAAGTTCGAGCCCGGGCCGGGGAAACGGGCCAGCGCGGTGGTGAACTGCTGCCAGTTCTGCGCGCGGTCGATGTCGAGAATCGGGTACTGGAGCAATCCCGGCTCGGCCACCACCCAGCGCAGGGCCATGCGTGCGTTTCCCTCGCTGTAAAAAATCGGCCCGTGGCGCGTGATCCAGTTGGCCTCTTCCACGGGCTTCTGCCCTTTGACCTGGATGATCTCGCGTTCGGTGCGGGCCTGCTCCACTTGCCCGCGGAACAGGTAGCGGCCGGTACGATCGTCAAACTTCTCGATATAGAGATCCTGGACGTCGTACCCGAGGTTGGTGATTCCCCAGGCAATGCGCTGGTTGTGGCCCACGATGATGCCCGGCGCGCCCGGCAGCGAGACGCCCGAGACATCCAGTCCGGGAGCCTGAAGATGCGCCATGTACCAGATGCCGGGCAGCGACATCGACAGGTGCATATCGTTGGAGAGCAGCGGCTTGCCGGAAGCCGTGCGGCTGCCCGCGATGGCCCAGGAATTGGAGCCGGGCTGCGGCTCCGCGCCCGACCGTATGGGGAAAAGGTAGTTGACCTTGGCCGTGTTTCCCGCCGCCAGCATCGTGCTCTTGACCACCTCATCCCTCCAGGTGGTGCTGAGGTCGCGGAACATGTTGAGGCAGATCAGCAGCGAGTCGATCACGCTCCACGGCCGCGGCTGGTACCCGGCCAGGCGAAATTCGACCGGCAGATTGTCGAGGCGGGAGAACAGCAAGGCGTTCACCCCGCGGGTGTAGGCGGCCAGCATTGCCCGGTCCGCGGGCGCCAGGCGCGGATAAGCGTCCTCGGCGATGCGCCGTAAGCGGAGGCGCCGGGCTTCGCGGTCGGCTTCGAGCGCGGCGGGTCCGAAGACCTCGGCCAGTTCCCCGGAGTTGAAGCGGCGCAGCAGGTCCATCTGAAACAAGCGATCCTGGGCCGTGACGTAGCCCTGAACGAAAAGGGCGTCTTCGAGCGATGCGGCCCGGATGTGTGGTACGCCGAGAGCGTCGAACCGCACCGTAACCGGCTGCGAAACCGCAGCCTGGATGGTGCCCGAGTATTTCGGCAGGGGGCGCCAGCCGAACCAGAAAGCCAAGGCTCCCGCACCGGCCAGCAACAGCGCGATCGAATAATTCGCGTACCGCACCGTGCGCGCAAACATTGGTGTCTTCATGGGGGGAACACAAACTCTGTATACTCTCCAATGATAATGCGCGTACGTTCGCCTGTGGGGCGGACGCCGGGAAAGGCCGAATCCGGAGGTGGTGGCCCGCCGCTCCGTTCGAACAAAAAGAAAACGGGCGCGTTCCCGGGATACTTTGGAGCGCGCCCACCTACGTAACGGAGTTAGTTGGTTACCTCAATAGACGCGCGCCCCACGAATTGGTTATGAATCTCCGATAGAATTGTGGGCAGATCAGTGACTGATTCCCCCTTTCGCATCTTCTTAGTTGTTCTGTTGATTACAGTCAACGGCTTCTTCGCCGCGGCGGAGGTCTCCCTAGTCGCGGTCCGCCAATCCAGGCTGCGCCAAATGGCGGAGGAGGGCAGGGCCGGCGCACAGGCGGCCTTGAGCTTGCTGGCCAATCCCAGCCGCCTGCTTTCGGTGACGCAGGTGGGCGTGACGGTGGCCAGCCTTGGCCTGGGATGGGCCGGTGAAGGAACCGTGTACGACCTCCTGATGTCCGCCTTTCACGCGGTGCCCATAGGGCAGCCGGTACTTCATGTCGTCAGCCTGATCGTTTCCTTTCTGGTGATCAGCTACTTTCACGTAGTAATTGGCGAGGTGGTGCCGAAGAACCTGGCGATTGCGAAGGCCGACCGGTTGGCGGTGCTGGTGGCTCCCGCGCTGCTGGTGTTTTACCGGCTTTCGCTGCCGTTCGTTCTGGTGATCGAGCGGTCGGCGGCCGCTCTCACCCGAACCCTCCAGAAGACGGGAGCGCGCGCGGGCGGGCATTCCTCCGAAGAGTTGAAGCTGATCGTCAGTTCCAGCCGCGGCTTGGGCTACCTGCCTGAGGCGCAGGAAGATATGATTCACCGGGTGCTCGACCTGGGAGCGATTTCGGTGCGCGAGATTATGGTGCCGCGCAACGACATCGTCTCGATCGCGGCCGATGCCGGCCTCGACGACGTATTGCGCACCATGGTGCAGCAACAGCATTCACGCCTGCCGGTGTACGAACGATCGCCGGAACGCATCATCGGCATTCTGCACTACAAAGACCTCCTGCCGATTTGGGAAGAGCGCCGGCAGGCCATTCGTACGGGGCGCCCGAGCCGCTCTTTCCGCGTCAATCGATTGCTCCGCCGGCCGCTGGTGGTTCCGGAGACCAAGCCGCTCTCGCAGATGCTCGAAGAATTCCGCGAGGGCCGTTCCCACCTCGCCATGGTGGTGGACGAATTCGGGACCATCGTGGGAATGGTAACGGTAGAGGACGTGCTAGAGCAGATTGTGGGCCGTATCGAAGATGAGTACGACGAGAAGGCGCGCCGGCGCGATGCCGAAACCGGCAGCCTGGAACTCGATGGCACCACGCGCATTCGCGAACTCGAGAACGAATACGACATCGACATTCCCGCCGATTCCGGTTTTGAAACGCTGGCGGGATTCCTGCTCTTCCGGCTCGGCGAGATTCCGCACAACGGCCAGTCGGTGGTATACGGTGGCCGGCGGTTTACCGTGCTCGAGATGGAGCGAAACCGGATTGCGCGGGTGCGGATTGAGAAACTCCCGGAGCAGCGGCCCAAGAGTCCGGGTTAGAATTGGTCATTCGCATGCTAGGTGTTGATGCCAAGGCGGCGCGCTATGTTTGGACCGCGGCAGTTGTGGTCCTGCTGCTGTTTTTGGTCTACCTGGCTCGCCGCACGTTGTTCATTTTCGTCCTCGCGCTGCTGCTGGCATACCTGATCTCGCCGCTGGTGAATCTTCTCGACCGGTACCTTCCGTCTAGGACTCGGGCGCCCGCCCTGGGGCTGTCCTACATCATTCTTGTCGGGATCCTGGTGTTCTTCGGTTTTGAGGTCGGTACGACGGTTGTGAGGCAGGCCAAGGCGTTGGAGGAAAAGCTTCCGGCCATGACGGCTAAGTGGGAGGCTCCGTCGCCCGGGGCACCGGCTCTGTGGAACAGCCTCAAAGCAGAAACCGTTCGGAGGATGCGCTCGGAGCTGTTCTCCACAAACTCGAATCTTCTGGCAGCGGCGACCAGTGCGGGCCTGAAATTCGTGACGATTGCGAGCGATGCCATCTATATCGTGATTATTCCGATCCTCGCGTTCTTCTTTTTGAAAGACGGGCGCGCCATGCGGCGCCACATTCTGGATATGGTGGACGCCGGACCGAACCGCGCGCTGGTCGACGATCTGATGGCGGATGTTCATTTGCTGCTGGCGCATTACATGCGGGCGCTGGTGCTACTTTCGATTGCGGCGTTCACCGCGTTCAGCATCGGCTTTTCGATTATCGGGGTGCCCTTTGGCGTGCTGCTGGCGGCTTTGGCGGGGCTGCTGGAGTTCATCCCCATGATCGGCCCGCTGACGGCTGCCCTGATTATCCTCGGCGTCAGCCTGCTGTCGGGCTCTAGCGTGCTGGCGGTCTTGATTTTCCTTCTGGCGTACCGTGTCTTTCAGGACTATATTCTGTCTCCGCACCTCATGGGACAGGGAGTGGAGGTGCACCCCCTGCTGGTGCTGTTCGGCGTGTTCGCGGGGGCCGAGATTGCAGGCATCCCGGGCACTTTTCTTTCGGTTCCGGTGCTGGCGCTGATTCGGATTCTTTATCTGAGGATCCGCAAGGCGCGGATGGGTTCGCATTTGGCGGCACCCCAACCGGTCGAGCGGTGATGCGGCGCCTTTGGCTGCTGCTGCTGGCGGGCGCGGCGTGCGCCCACGTGGTCAGCATGAGCTCCTCGGACCTCACGATTGCAGGGACCGACGCGAGCTTCGAGCTGCGCATGCCGCTTTATGAGATCTCACACGTGCGGGCGCCGGAGCGGACGCTGCTCGAGCACTTCCGGTTCGGCGGAGCGCGGATGGTTTCGAGCGCCTGCCGCGCCGAGCCGTCCCGCGATCTCTACGTTTGCCGGGCCGCTTACGAATTTCCTTCTCCGCCGAAGCAATTGGATGTCCAGTGCACGCTGGCTTCGATCACGGTGCCGAACCATGTTCACCTGCTGCGGGTAGTGATGGACGGGAAGCGCGACCAGGGAGTGTTCGATATCTCCTTTCCACGCGCCACCCTGCGCTTTCGGCCGCCCACTCCGATAGAGGTAGCGATTGCGCAAACGGCGGAAGGGTGCATGCGCGCGCTGGGCGGGGCGGCGCAGATTCTCTTCCTGGCGGCCCTGGCGCTCGCCGCGCGCACCCGCCGCGAGTTGTTCGCGCTGGCGGCGATGTTCATTGCGGGCCAGGCGGCCTCCGTGCTGCTGGTGCCCAATACCGGCTGGCAGCCGGCGCCGCGCTTCGTAGAAGCTGCCGCCGCGCTGACGGTGGCATATCTGGCAGCGGAGATTCTGCTGCTGCCGAAAGCCGGCGCGCGCTGGCTCGCGGCGGGCGTGCTCGGCGCATTCCACGGGCTGTTCTTTCACCTGTTTCTTTTGAACTCGGGCGATCGCCCGGGTTTCGTGCTGGCCGGAGCCGCGCTGGCGGACGTGGTGGTGGTCTCGTTCCTCGCGCTGGTGTTTTCGCAAGTCGGGAAAGTGGCGCGCGGCCCGCGCCCGGTACAATTTTCCGCCACCGCGCTGCTGGTGTTCGGCATGGTGTGGTTTGTGCTGCGCCTGAGGAGCTGAAACGGCCGGCGCAACCCATTCGCGCTCCCGTTCCTGTATCTTTCCGGCCGGCAGCGGCATCGTCCAGGTATGGCCGACCGCCTCCGAGCCGTCGCCGGAAATATCGAAGGCGCGTTCTTCGTGGATGCCACCTGCATCGACTGCGACACTTGCCGCCAACTGGCTCCGGCGACTTTCGGCGACAACGGTGAGACCTCGTTCGTCCAACTCCAGCCAATCGGCCCAGACGAGACCCGCGCGGCCCTGCGGGCTTTGGTCGCGTGCCCCACGGGCTCCATCGGCACCTCCGAAAGACGCGGCGTTTCCGAGGCAGTGGGCGATTTCCCCATGCCCCTTGCCCCATCGGTTTTCTATTGCGGCTTCCATTCCCGCAAATCGTTCGGCGGCAGCTCCTACTTCGTGAAACACCCCGCCGGCAACTGGCTCGTGGATTCGCCGCGGTTCGTCGAGCACCTGGCGCGGCGCTTTGCCGAACTGGGCGGCATCCGCTACATTTTTCTGACCCACCGGGATGATGTGGCGGACGCGGATAAGTACGCCGCGCGCTTCGGCGCGACGCGCATCATCCACCGCTTGGAACGCGCCGCGCAGCCTGATGCGGAGCGCTGCCTCGAAGGCTTTGAGCCGGTGGAATTGGCTCCCGGGTTCTTGGCGATCCCCACCCCCGGCCACACCCGCGGCCACTGCTCGCTGCTCTTCCGCGATGAATTCCTGTTCGCCGGCGATCACATCTGGTGGAGCCGCCTTCGCGGACGCCTGAACGCGTCGCGCGATGTTTGCTGGCATTCGTGGAGCGAGCAGACAAGGTCCGTGGCGCTGCTCGACCGGTATTCGTTCGAGTGGGTGCTGCCCGGACACGGCGAGCGTGTGTATTTTCCGCGGGAAGAGATGAAACGGCAGGTAAGAAAGTTGATCGTGGCGGTGCGGGCGGCGTGAAGCCGCCCGCATCCAACGCCGGAGGAAGCTATCGGGAGCCGGTGGTGGCCGGCTTCGGGAGGGCGGACTGCGGAACCGCCGGAATCAGGTCGGGCGGGCGGCCGACCACGCCGGTTTTGGCATTGTCGATGCTCACGTCGTAATCCCGCAGGATCTCGCCCAGGGTATTTTGCAGGTTCAGGCGGGCGTGCATGTACTGGTTCAGTGCCTGCACCTCGGCCAGTTCCCGCGTGGTGGTGTCGCGTTGGGTGATCACGACGTCGAGAATGGTGGCCGTGCCCAGCTCGTACTTCCTCCGGGTGCCGTTCGACGTCTGTTCCTGAAGTTGGCGCGCCTCCACGCTGGTATCGTACGCGGAGCGCGCTTGGGAGAGCGCCACGCGCGAGTTGATCACGTCCTGGCGGATGCTGTTCCGAAGCTGCCGGTCTTGAATCTGCTGCTGGCGGAAATTCAACTGGTCGGTGATGTAGTCGGCCTGGGCGGCGCGGTTCCGGATGTTCATCGTCAGGCTGATGCCCACGCTGTAGTTCGGGAAGTTGCGGCTAAACAACTGGTTGAGAACCGATCCGTATCCTCCGAGAAAATAGCCGTTTACGTCTGCCGGCGTCCGGCTGACGAATTGCGTCTCGCCGCTCGGCAGAACCGTCGGCACGGGCATCCCATTGATCTGTCCGGCCAGTCCGCTGTTCGACATATTGGCGAAGGCGGTAAGCTGCGGCAGCATCGCGTCCTTCACCCCGAGTGTGGTGATGCGCGCATCCTCCAGGCCCAGCGAGCTCTGCTCCACGTCCGGACGGGTCGCAACGGCTTCCTGCACCATGTCCTGAATCGGCTGAATGGCTTCCTGGGCCGGCACGTCGAAGTGATCGGTCGGGATGATCCGCGCATCAACGATTTCGAGGTTGTCGAGGCCGCTGCGCGTGAGCACGTTCTTTAGGATGGTCTCCTGCTGCAACACCTGCGTTTCCGCGGTCGTCACGTCCTGTTGCGCCGATTTCATTTCGGCTTCCGCCTGGATGATATCGATCGGAGCGATGGCCCCCAGCGCGGCCTTCCGCTGGTTATCTTCATAGAGCTTCTTATCGAGTTGGTAGGTCTGCTGCTTTACCTTGAGGCTCTGGTCGTAGGAAACCAAGTCCCAGTACAGGCTGACCACATTCGTAACCGTCGCCATCACCTGGTTCTTGAAGGTGAGGTCCGAAATGCGGAGCTGGTTTTTCGCAACCCGGATGGCGCGGTTGTTCACGGAACGCCGGAAGCCTTGCAGAAGGTTCTGTTGGATGGAGAACGAAAGCGTTGCCTGGTTATAAGGGCTGAACATATTGTACGGCGAGTTCTGGGTCACCCCGAGAGTGTTGCCCATCCCGAGTTGAAGCGTCGTGCCGCTGAGCAGACCCTCCTGAATGCCGTAGTTGGCCGATTTGTATTGCGAAACCAGGAAGTTCGTCCCGGTGATGTTGGTAGCGGTCTCTATGGTGGTGTTGTGTGTGAACTGCCCGTTGATGAAGAACACCGGGTCCAGGTTGGGAATGCTCGATCCGGCAAGCTGGACGCTCAACCCGCTGAGCACGCCGCCCTGACCGCTTCCGACGCTCTGGCCGGTGCCGCCGGACCCCAGGGCATTGGAAGCCAGCACCCCGAGGCTGGCCGAAGACGGTCCGGTTGAAATGCTGTTCGAAACATTCCGCAACAGCGATCCGGACTGGGCCCGGAGCAGGTTCGCTTCCGACAATTTCGGGTTGTAGCGGGCGTATTCCAGATCCAAATTGTTTTCGAGCGCCAGCGCAATGGCATCCCGCAGCGAAAGATAGATGTTGCCGGCGCGCATGAGCTTTTCGAGCCGCAGCGAATCGGCATAGCTGGTCTGCGCCACGGGGTGGGCCTCGTAGTTGTTACTGACCCAGCCGATGATTCCGTGGTTCTCTCCCGTGTACAGACCCTCCTTCTGCGCAAAACCCGGAAGGGCCAACGCGAAGCACAGCAGAACTGAGAAGACCGATCTAGCGAATGACATATTCTCCAAAGACCTCAGAAGTTCCATTATGGCCGCAAAACAGGGGCCGCTGCTGACAAGGCCGTAAATGCTTCTTTCCCGTATACGCGAAACGCCCGGCACCGGTTCGGGTTTTGTTGCGACTGTCCGCTTTTGGGACGCACCCCGCCGCTTTCGGACACCCTTCACCCCCATTTAGACGCCGGAAACCGGAAAAACTTAACCCTTCCGCCGGATTTCGTCGCGAAACCCCCGCGGCGCTACAGTAGTCACTAGATATATGCGGTTTTTGCTTGTTTTCCTGGCACTTGCCGCGGCTGCTTGGGCCGCCAACGTCAAGCTCTACCTGAAGGACGGTACCTACCAGATTGCCCGTGAATACAAGGTGGAATCCGACCGCGTGCGTTTCTATAGCGCCGAGCGCAGCGACTGGGAGGAGATTCCCCTCACGATGGTCGACCTGAAGAGAACCGAGGCCGAGGCGTCGGCGCACGAGGAGGAACTCGAGAAAGACGCCAAAGTCCTGACCGCCGAGGAGAATGCGCGGCGCGAACTGGAGAAGGTAGTCACCCGGATCCCGCAGGACGCCGGAGTCTACTGGCTGGACGGCGACAAGACCAGGGTGATGACGGCGGCGGAAGCCAGCGTCAAGACCGACAAGCGCCGGTCCATCCTGAAGGCCATTGCGCCGGTGCCGGTGGTCAGTGGGAAAGGCACCCTGGAGATCCCCGGTGCGCATTCGAAGACCGTATTCACCAACCCGAGCCAGGAATTCTACATCCAGCTTTCCCAGCAGGAGCGGTTCGGCATCGCGAAACTCCAGCCCAAGGGAGCCATCCGCATCGTCGAAAATCTCACTTTCCTGCCTGTGGTCAAGGAGACCCAGGAAGACATGGACATGGTGCCCAGTTTTCAGACGCAGCTCACCAACGACAACCTGTACAAAATCTGGGCGCGCGACCCCCTACCCCCGGGAGAGTACGCCGTGGTCCAATACACGGAAGGCAAGCTCGACGTTCAGATCTGGGATTTCGCCATCGGGAAGAAGTGAACGCGCGCGTCACTGGTGCGGCTGCGCGATGGGCCGCTGGTCGAGTCCCAGGACTCCCACGATGACCTGGTCGAGCGAAGCGGGGATCGTGAGAACGCCCTGGTAGCAGAGGTACGTCTTTCCGCCGGCTGTGCACCCGTCGAGCGTGACCCCGAACGCGGCTTCCATCTGGACCACCTTTCCCGATACCTGGACGCTGCGTTTCGCCGGGCTGGCTTCCGTGACGGTGAGGCCGTAGGACCCGGCGAATTCGGCTACCCGCCGCAGGTCTTCGGGGTCGGCTCCCAGCGCCTCGGCCGCCTGCTCGCGCGAGAGTGCCGGCTCCTCGCCTCGGAGAATCGCCTCGATCCGCTGTTGGGTTCCGGCGGCCGGGCGGCGCCGCACCAGAATCGTCGCCTCCACCCTTTGGGAGCGCGGAACACCGGCTCTGGCCTGGAGGCCGGCCGTTTCGTGCAGCCGGCTGGCCTCCAGCGGTACGCGGTCGCCGCTCAAGCGCCACCGGCAGCCGCGGCCGTTCCCATCAGGGCCTGCACCAGCGCGGTTCCATTCGGACTGCCAAGGCCCGTGCAGGCGTCCCACGCGGCGCCGGCCGCAAAGTGGCCATTGTCGCCGGTGGTGATGTCCCGGAACGCCGAGGTTCCGATCTGATAGAGCGCCTGGTGCGGAAAACCGAGAGGCCGGCCCAGTTGCTGGTTGATGAGCGCGATCAGCCCGGCCCACAGTGGAGCCACGGCGCTCGTCCCGCCGATCACCGTGTTCTTTCCATCCACCCGGACCACATAGCCCGTCACCGGGTCGGCATTCCCCGCGACGTCCGGAACGCCGCGGCCGGCGAAATTGGTATCGGGCTGGATGGGCACTCCGGCCGAGGCCTGGTAGCTGGGGAGAGGGAAGATCCTGCTGACCCCGCCTCCCGTGGCGCCCTCCTGATTGGCGAGTTCGTTCCAGACGACCTCGCTGGTGATGACCCCGTTCGAGGCGTTCAGGCGCGTTCCGCCGCAGGCCAGCACGGGAGGCAGACAGGCGGGAAGATCCACGTGCGCCTGGTTGTCCGAGACGCCGTCCGTATAGCCGTCATCGCCGGCCGCGGCGGTTATCGTCACGCCTATCGCCGCGGCATCCGTCACCGCCTGCAGCATGGCGTCGGACGACTGCTGGGTCCAGGTATCTTCCGGGCCACCCCAACTGATGGAGATTACGGATGGCTTGTTCACGCTGTCGTGCACCGCCGTCGTGATGGCATCGTGGAACCCCTGGTCGCTGTTCGGCGCGAAATAAACCACAATCCGGGCGCCCGGCGCCACGGCTCCGGCCACTTCGATATCCAGCATGACTTCCCCGTCGGCGTTCTGGTCGGCGCCAGGCTGATTGACGCCGCCGTCAACCGAAACGGAGGTTACCACCGGAGCCGCGATCCCGAGCGACTGAAAATAAGTCTTCAGGTCCGCAGTCGTGTAGCCCCCGCCCAGCTCGATGATGCCGATCGTCTGCCCGGCTCCGTTGACCCCCGTCGGGAAATTGTATAGCCGGGCGACCTGCGGCGGGGTCAGCGAGCCCGGCGGCTGCGCCGCCCGCACCCGGAGGTGCGGTTTCGCGACCGGGCGGTTGTCCAGCCCGAGCACCGCCGTGAGCATAGCCTGTAACGATTCGGGGATCATGACGGGGCCGGTGCGGCCGCGGTAAGTGCCGCGTGGCGAGTGATAGTATGCCAGCTTGGTTTCGAACGCCCGCTGCATGTTTCCGGCGGTGCCCGAGAGCACCACGCTGCGGCGGGCCTGGCTGAGTTGCGTGATGGTGAGGCCGAATTCGTGGGCAAAAGCCTCGATAGCCGACATGTCGGCGGGAGCCGTTCCATGGATCACGCCGTACTCCTCCCTGGAGTGACGGACGGCATGGGGGCCGGCAAACGCTTCGGACGCGCCTGGCTCGCTCCTGCGCCGGAGCACCAGGGTTGCGTGCACCACTTCGGTGTCATTGATCGGGCGTGCGATTGCCGCGCCCGCAACCGGTTCGCGATGACTCCCGGCCAGCGCGATTCTCTTTTCGAAGGCCATGAATTATCCCTCCAGCCCGCTTCCTCGCGGTCGCGGCTCTGTGCGAGTGTACCTCACGGAGCCGCGACCGCGAGGAAGCGGGCTGGCTTCTCTAACGGAGATTCTGTACGCTCGATCACCTTCCACCCTCTATTCCAGCGTGAGTACCGCTACTTCAAGCCCATGGAGCCGTACGGTCTTCTGGCCGGGCTCTTCCACCTTCGGCTCGCCGCCTTTGGTTTCCTGGTTCACCATTTGCACCCGCTTCACCGCCTGGGGCATCTCCACGCTGAGATCGCGGTCGCGCTTGTTGACCAGCAGCACCTTGTGCTCGCCCGCCATCGAGACGTACGCGAGCGCGTAGACGTATGGCGAGTCGCTCCGGCTTTCGACCATCCGGTCCCCCGGCCCGAAATTCTCTTTCAACAGTTGGAGCACCCGGAAGCGCGCATTCGGCGCCCCGGTGTTCCAATCGACCAGCGAGACGCTCGGAAACTGCGTGGGGTATCCAACCAACTGCGACTCGCCCGCGATGTCGATTCCCAGTTCCGCCAGGTGCCCGAAGACGTATGCGTAGCAGGCGCCCGAGAGATTCCAGTAGGAATCCGGAATGGCTTCGCCTCCTTTGGGATCGCCCGGCAGAATCGATCCGATCTCGTTCACGGTGGTCCGCGTCGACGGGGAGTATCGCTTGCGAATCTCTTCGATATACCGCGCCGTGGCCAGGAGCCGGTCGGCCTGGTCGAAGTACGTGAACTGCTGGACCTCCGGAGTCTGGTCCGGCGTAGGGGTGGCGTAGAAGTGATACGAGATCATGTCCAGCGGTATCCCCGGTTTGTGGTTCTTCGGGTTGAGGAAGTACTCGAACATGTGTGCATCGCCCGACGGAAAGGCAACCGACACTCCGACGAACTTCATCCCGGGTGCCACCTTGCGAATGGCTCCGACAATCGCATCGTAGCGGGTGGTGTACTGCTCCGGCGTTGTCTGATGTTCAATGTCGGGTTCGTTCAGCACTTCCCAGTAGGCGATCTGAAAGTGATGCCCGGATTCGTGCCGCTTCCCCAGTTCGTCCGTGAAGCCTCCGTTCACATACCAACTGACCAGCCGCGCGTAATAATCGCCCAGTTCCTTGCCGGTCGGGTCGCGCAGTTCGGTTCCCTGCGTGTAGTTCCACACCGCCTCGTTGGGATCTTTGGGGTATTCCACGGGCTTCGCCGTGCGGAACAACCATGCCGGGATGGTGCTGAAATTCAGGATGATGGGGTGGCCTTTGGTAGCGTTCACGAAGTCCACGGTCATGGGATCGATCAGCGAAAAATCCCAGGAGGTCGCGCCGGCTCCCGGCGGTTCCAGCTCCGCAACCCCCAGCCTGGGGTAGGGAAGCCAGGGCACGTACCGCACGTAGTCCGCACCCAGTTTGTGCAATTCAGCGAAAACGCGGTCGTGGATCGCTGCGTCGCGGCGGAGCGGCGGATTCACCACCACCTGCAGCGTCGGGGTGGTGTTCGAGACCCGCTGCACCCTGTCCCACGAAACGTTTACCGTCTGCGCGCCGGCGAGCGCCGCGGTCACCGTAAGCAGGGCGGCCGCGCTTAGAACCGTTCGACTCGACATACCATACCTCAGCAGATCCGGGCCGTTTCCAGCCCCAGCAGTTGACCCAGTTTTTCGATTTTGCCGGCCACGTGTTCCACGCCCACGGCGCAATGGTGTGCCGGCCCTTCCGCGTTCCACCGCTCGATGAATTTCCGCGCGCCGGCGGGAAAACGGTACCGGCTGTTGGTGTTGCCGATCTCGAGGATCGGCCCGGCCACCGACTCGCCCTCGGCCGCCAGCAGTTTGATCGCTCCCGATTCTGTCTCCAACACCGAAAGCAGCGTCACCGGGCCATGCTTCACCGACATCTCCACCGAAAGGCCGCGGCCTGTCTTCCCGTGGTAGACGCCCAGCGGACGGACCTTGGTCCGGCCTTCCGCAATCGTCATGTGGCCCGGCCCGTCGTGTCCCATCAGCACCACATCGTCATGGAAATCGGTGGCGTAGTACTCGGTGAACGAGCCTCCAGCGCCGAATGCGTCCAAGATTTTCATTGCCTGCGCGTTCTTGACCTCGTACTCCCCGGCCACGGGGATTCCGCGCGCCGTCAGCAGGCTGGTTCCCAGGATGATCGAGCTGATGGCGTCCTCATTCTCCGCGGACCCGGCGCCCCGATGGTAATAGGCCAGCGAGCCGAGCGCGTGTTCCTCGACCATCCGGTCCAGGGCCACGGAAGTGCGGGCCGCGCGTCGCAACTCCTCCGCGGGGCAATCGGGCTGAACGTCGAATGCGGTGTGAAACAGCTCCACGCGCGCGTCGAGCTGCCGGTCGCAGACTTCGCGGCGCAACCGGGCCAGTTCGTCCACCTCGAGCATCTCCATGTGGCCGCCGAACGCGGCCGAGTGCCGCGTCAGATCCGAATAGATATCCAACATGCCGCCGTAATAGTGCCCCATCAATCCCAGGCGGTTGTGTTCCATCACGTGGGCCACCCGCGCGGCCTGAATCCAGCCGGCAATCTCACTCCACGCGGGCGGGTCGTTTTCGAGCATCCCGGTGACCTGAAAGAACGGAATCCGGCAGCGGCGGAAGACGTTCGAGATTTCCGGCACCGGACAGGCCTGGCACCAGCTCAGCCATTCGCCGGTCATGCGGCCGCGGTCCCCCATGCGGTTGAACGCGGAATAGTCTATGGCTTCGCCCGGCGCCAGGTTCAGGATGATGACCGGCACTTTCGCCCGCCGCACCACCGGGAGCACGGTCGAGGACAGGGCGTAAGTGGAAACGTGCAGGAAGATCAGCCCGACATCGGCCTCCCGAAAGCGGTGGCCCGCGGCCATCGCCTTCTCCGGCGTATCGATCAGCCCGAGGTTCGAAACCGCCACGCCGTGGCTTTCGATTTTCTCCGCCACCCGCTGGTTGTATTCCGTCAGCTTCCGGTGCAATCCTTCGAACTGCGGCCAGTACGCATCCAGGCCGATGCTGAACAGCCCGGCCCGAAGCGGGTAATCATGGTTCTGCATAATCAGCCGGAAGCCCGCGGCTGAGCGGGTTCCCGCGGCAGCCAGCGGTAGGCGGCGACCGAATTTTTCCAGAAGTACTTTTCCGCCGTCTGCCGGCCCCTGGTTTCGAAATAGTCTCGAACAATTTTCACGATCGCGGGCAGGTTGTCCACCGCCAGCGCATTGGGCCAGTCGCTGCCGAAGATCAGGCGGTCCTCACCGAAGGTCTCGAAGAAATAATCGAGCAATGGTCTGTAAGGAGCCGGCTCGGTGACCGGCTTCCCGTCCGCGAAGCGCAGCACCTGCGAAACCTTCACATATACCTGGGGCCGCTTCGCCAGCTCCCGCATGGTGGCTTCGACGGCGGGCCTCTCCTCGGTGCTGAGCCGCGCCATCATGCCGGGGGTATGATCGAGAATCACCCGCAGGCCGGGCACCCGATCGGTTACCCGCAGGACGGCCTCCATCAGGTCGGGCCGCGGATTGGCGGTATCGAGCGCCAGGCCCGCCTGCTGCAACAACCCGAGCCCTTCGATAAAGACGGGGTTGCTCACCTGCTTCACCAGATCGTAACCCCACAAATTGCCGTAGCGGATTCCGAGGAAGAGCCGGTTTTTGTGATAGCGGTCCAGATACTCGCGGAATTCCGGCTTCTCGGGCTGCAGGTTGCCGATCGTTCCCACCATCAGGGAGTCGCGCGCCTCCACTTCGAGCACCCACAGGTTGTCTTCGATCCACGGGCTCGCCTCGATTTCGATTGCTCCCACGACCCCCAGTGGTGCGGCCAGCCGGCGGTATCGCGCCGGCAGCGCGGGCTCCCGGTTGGGACCGCCGCCGCTGTAGGGCACCCCCTGCGGACGTGTCTGATCGAACAGGTGTATGTGGCAATCGACGATGGGGACGGCTGCGGCCTGCGCGCTCGCCCCTGCCGTGGCCACCGCGGCTCCGGCCGCTGCCAGAAAGTCTCGCCTGCTCGTCATCGCAGTCGATGATATATGCTATTCGCGCCGCGATCAACCATCGCCGCTACCAGACGTAGGTGGCCACGGCGCCGGCCTGCAAACTCGCCGGCATCACCCTGCCCCGATAGCGAATTCCGAAGGCCCTCGGCTCCCCGCCCGCGTTCACCACGATCAGCACGGTCTTTCCGGCCGGCGTCCGGAACGCCACGTTGGGCAGTGAATCCGGGATGTTCGAGCCGATCCGCACCGACCCCGGCGCGACAAATTTCGAAGCGTGCGCCACCACGTAGTAAGCCAGGTTCCGGCTCACCTTGTTGCCGTCGATCGTGATCGCCCCCTGGCACATCGTGCAGCCGCCATCGTTCGTGTGCGGGTCGTTATTCGGATCGGCCGCGAGGTTCCACAAAAGCACGTTGCGGCTCCAGTTCCGCGTGGCGCCCACGATCAGGCGGCTCACCGGCCTCGCGATCTGGATCGAAGGCTTCGTCTCCACCGAGCCCGTCACCATCTGCTCGGTGAAATAGAGGTTCTTGCGCGGATATGCGTCGTGCACCCGCGTCATCGCCTCGATCCTGCCGCCGTACAGGTGGAAGCCCGAACCGTCCACGTAGCGCGCCGCCGCACGATCGGCCAGGATCGACGTTGCGTACTCGGGGACATCGCAGTTGTGATCGTAGAGCACGATCTTCGTCTTGATCCCGGCTGCGTGGAACGCCGGCCCCAGGTGGCCTTTGATGAAGGCCGCCTCCTCCACCGCGGTCATCACCATGCTGGGCGTGTTCTTCGCGTTGAGCGGTTCGTTCTGAACGGTGATGGCGTCGATCCGGATTCCCGCGGCCTTCATCGCCTGTATGTATTTCACGAAATACTTCGCGTAAGCGTCGTAATACTCTGGCTTTAGGCTGCCGCCCTTCGAGGCATGGTTGGTCTTCATCCAGGGCGGCGCCGACCACGGCGAGGCCAGGATGCCGATCCCCGGGTGGATCTTGAGAATCTCTTGCATCACGGGAATCACATCGTCCTTGTCCGGACCGAGGTCGAAGCGCAGCATCTCCGGATCCGTTTCGTTCGCGGGCAGATCGTCGTAAGTGAAAACGCGCTGGTTCAAATCGGAAGCGCCGATCGTCAGGCGCAGATAGCTGATTCCGATGCCGCCGCCGCCGTTGCTGAACAATTCGTTCAAAATCGCTGCCCGCTGCGCGGCGTCCATGTGGATCAGGTGCTGCGCGCTGCCTCCCGTCAGGGCGAAGCCGAAGCCGTCGATGGTTTGGAACTTCTGCTTGCCGTCCACGTCGATCGTGGTGGCGGGCGTCGCCGCGGACGGAAATGCCGCCGGTTTCTGCCGCTCGAGCAGCGCCGACTTATCCGGATTCGTGATCCACACAGCGACCCCGGCTTTCGACTGCGCGCCGGCGGGCAGCCGCACGAGCAGCAGGGCCGCGACCAGTACGGGTATTCGGTTCATCGTGTTCTCCTAACGACCCGCGAATCGCGTCCGGACGGCGTACAGCGAACTGCGCGCGGGAATGAACAGCGTCTTGCGATCCTTGCCTCCGAATACCAGTTGCGTCGGCCGCTCGGGAACGTCGATGGTATCGATGAGCTTGCCCGAGGGGTCGTACACAAAGATCTCGCCGGCCACGATATATACATCGCCGTTTTCATCCACAGCCACGCCTTCGCCTCCCTGATTGGCGAAGACCTTGAGCCCGGTGATGCCGCCGTCGGGCGCCACGGTCCCCTCGTAAGTGGCAATTTCGGCTTCGCTGGTAATGTACGCCCGCTGCCCCGGAACGGCGGGAGCCAGTCCGAATCCGCGGATCAGCGCGCTGCTTTTCACGCCCCAACTCATCGCGCCGCTCACGAAATCCTGGCCGGCGGGAAGGAACGTGGTTCCATCCGGCGAGACGTACTGCCGGTACGGTTCCCCCAGCGCCTGCGGATTGGCGCGCCAGTCGCCCGCCGGCAGCACGGCGGTCATTCCCGGGCGCGCCGCCACGGGTTCGGGCTTCAACAGCGTCACGCCGTCGCCCGGCGCTCCCGGTTTGAAGCAGTACACCGTGCCCGCTCCGGCGTAAGACACCACCATCAGGTTGCCTGCCTTATCGAATGCCAGGTTGACCGGGTCGAGTGGATTGTCGCGCACGATCGAAAGTTCCCGGCTGCCCGCCGACCAGCGGTAGATCGTCTGGCGGTGCGCATCCACGAAATAGAAATCGCCGGCGGGGTCGGCGGCGCCGCCCGAGATGTTGTAAAAGCCGCCTGCCAGCTTCTCCATCTTCGCTCCCGGCGCCAGCACGGCCGAGGCCTTTTTCGGATGCGCGACCGGTGCCTTGCCGGAAAGATCCAGCCAGGCGAACTCGCGCTGGCGGATTTGCGCGTCGTGCGTTTGGTCGAACACCGCGCTGTCGAAAGAGACCTTGCTGTTGCTGTAGCAGTGCAGGTTGCGGAAACGGATGTCTTTCGACCGCTCTATCTTCACCGCGTACGGGTAGGGCTGAAACATGCTGATCACGCGGTAAATGTGAAAGTTCGCGAAGGTGATGCCGCTCGAATCCTCTATATCGAGCGGCAGGGCGAAGCCGCCTTCGCCGCGCTCTTCTTCGGTTTGCAGCGCGTAGACCCGCCAGTTCGAAACATGCCGCATCACGATTTCGTTGCGGACATGGTGCTCGCTCGACATCTCGTAAATGCGCCCCTCGGTCGTGGTGTCGGAGACCAGCATCCCCGCCTGCGCGAACGTGCTGGGCGTCCAGATATCGAAGAACGTGCCGCCGCCTCCCTCCGTCACCCACAGGCTCGGATACTGCCCGTCCCACCGGCGGTTGAGGTCGGGATCCGCGGTGTGAGTGTTGTTGTAAGGATTCTGGCGCCGTCCGTCGAGCCCCTGGGTTCCATGCCCGCCGAGAAAACGCACGTCGTTGATCAGGGAGTCCGCTCCCGCCATCCACTTCGCCGCCACCGCGCGAGGGTTGATGCCGTTGGTGTAGAGCCCGATCCCGGTGAGGATGTTCGTGCCGCCTTTAGGCGCCTCGATCATCGGCTTGGGCGATCCCACGCCTTGAAACGCCGGCGTCGAATCGCGCAGCACCAGTTGTGTGGCGCTCGGGTGCAGGCCGATCAGCACGGTATCCGGCTTCAGTTCGATGGTGTCGCTGAGGATGTACTTTCCCATCGGGATGTAGATCGCGCTGTGCGCGGCCACGGCGTTGCGGAAGGCTTCGGTATCGTCGGTGGCGCCGTCGCCCTTGGCTCCCAGGCTGCGGATGTTCACCCAGGTCGCGGCCGGCGGCAGATCCCGCAGGTCGGATTTCACCGAGGCCGGCATGGCGCCGAGCGGCGCCGCCTCGAAGATGTCCTCGATCCGGCCGGCGGCTCCGATATCCGAAAAGTGCAGCCCGTGAGAAAACGTTTTCACGGAGTAGATTTCGCCCGGGGCAGTCATCTTTCGCCCGCTTTCGCGGAACCAGGCGAAGACCGGCACGCGCCGGCACCGGGCGTCCTCGAAGTTGATCTCGGTGCGCGGGTTCTCTTCCAGGCTGACGATCACGGCCTGGCCGGCGATGTCTTCGAAGCGCGCGTCTTTCACCCACAGTTCGTCGTTCGAGCCGGCGTCGATCGAGATGGCGGTCGGAACCTTGAGGAATTTCGGCCGGATCAGCGTGAGCCCGGCGGCGCGCTCGCGGATCGCCGCTTCCCGCTGCCCTTCGAATTCCGCGTCCACTATGGTGAGTTGCCAGCCCGGCGAGGGCGTATCCGTCCAAATGCCATATTGGCCACCGTGAAAGCTCACGTCCTCCATCACGTTGCCCGTTTCGTGGACACCGGCGAGCCCGCTGCCCACCTGAAAATTCATGTGCGCAAGAAAACAATGCTGCGCGTACTTTCCGCGGACTCCGACGGCCCCGGCGTTCCCGCCGAGGATTTCGATGTCGATGTTGCTTAGGCCCGAATAGAAGGTGCCGGCGCCGGCGTCCCTGGGCCGTCCGCCCGCGTCGCTGCCTCCCCCGCCGCGACCGCCGCGTCCGCCGCGGCCCCCGGAGAAGAACACCAGGTAGTTTTCGCTATTTGGGTCCTGGTAGCCGGGCGTGTTCTCGTCGAGCACGAACACCGGCCGTTGCGCGCCGTAACCGATCAGCCGGATCGCCGGCCAGACGGTCAAAGTCCGGGTCAACCGGTAATGCCCTTCAGGTATGAACACCACGCCTTCGCCGGTGCTTTCCTGAACTTTGTCGATGGCTCGCTGAATGGCGGCGCTGTCGTCGGCGATGCCGTCCCCCTGTGCGCCGAAGTCGGCTTTCGTCAGGTACACGGCTCGCGGGTCGTCGAGCCGGATTGTATAATGGGATGCTGGCTGCGCGGCTGGCGCCGCGAGCAGTAGGGCGAGTACCGAAAGTGCGCGATTTCGCATCGAAAACTCCAGAACGCGACGGTATCACGCGGCGCCCGGCGCGGGGGATCGGAGCTTTTCGCACAGTGGCTAGATTTCCATTGCACTGACTACGATGCTGTGCTACACCTTGGGCGGGAGGTAGCGAGATGAGGCAGGCTACCATCGCTGCCGCCTTGGCGAGTGGTCCGCCCGAAATGAGCTCCACCCGGTTCCTCGGCGACCTCTGGCCTTCCAAATGCCGTAGTATCGCGTGCCCCGCACAACTGGGTGGGGGGCTTCGCGGGAAAGGCAGGTGAAGCCGTGCAGAGTGTGGAACCGCAAGCAGACCAGGCCGTGATCCGGAGAACACTTCTGGCCACCGGGCTGGGCGCCGCTTTGGGTCTACAGGGGTGGCGTCTGGCAATTGCACTAGCGGTGCCGTGGTACGGCGCCGTGTGGGTTTGGCTGGGGCATCTGTTTCTGGGTGTCAGCGTGGGCATGACCGCCGGGCTTGCCCGCTGGTGGAAGCGCGGAATCGGGCTGGGGCTTGCGTTCGGCATCGCCTCCGGTTTCGGCGCGCTCGTGTTGGGAATGAAATGGGTGCCGTTTGGGGTGGAGTCGATCACCGCCAGCGTGGTTTCCGGAGTTCTCACCGCATTGATCGCGGATGCTGTTTTCCCGCTCGCCGTGACGCGCTCGAACCCGGAGAATCCGAGGGCCAGGGTAGCCCCGCGCCACCAGTTCAGCCAGCGCCCGGAAGCCGTGAGCGCCGTTTCCGGCGAAACCGGCCGGCGTCTTGCCCGCGGCGTAGCGGCGCTCGACGAATTGGAACGAGAGCGCGCGCGCCGGCGCAAACCCGGCTTCGGCAAGGCTGCCGAAGACCGCATCGTTTGGGGCGAACTGCTGGAACTGGAACTTCAGGATGTCGACGAGCGGCTCGATCAGGCCGGCCGCGAAGCGGCGTCCCCGGACACCTTGAGCCCTTAGTTTACGCGGCATTAGCGGCTTCGAGGAGTTTCAGCGGGATCCGGTACAGTTGATCGGCGATGCGGATCTCCGACCAATATTCGTCGAAGGTGTCGCTGGGCCGTTTCAGCTTTGGCACGGTGATGGTGTATTCCGTACCAGCGGGCAAGGTCACGGGGGCGCCGGTGCGATTCCCGTGCTGGTCTACCGGTTCGGCGCCGGCTAATTCGCGGATCAGTTGCGGCATGCGAAAACTCCGTCCTTGCTGGTTGCTGGTCTGGTAGGGCTGGCAGCTCGTGGCGGAAGTCACGAACGAGCGGTTTTCGCCACGGGCTGCCAGGTTGTGCCTACATTCCGCCCCCGCCTCGCAGGGTCTTCTGTTCACGCTCCTCCCAGTAGGGGGTTGCGCCGTAGTGCTGGAACACTTTCGATCCCCAGGCGGTATCGCCCATATCCGGCCAGTTGTCTTTGTCGAAACCGGGAGCGGATTTCAGCGTCTCTTTGTCGGCGTCCAGAATAAGACACTTCTCGTCTTCATCCACGCTCAGCGCGCTCCACGGTATGGCAAACAGCTTGTTTCCCATCCCCAGAAAACCGCCGAACGACACCACGGCGTATGCCACCCTTCCGGTTGGAATATCGATCATGATCTCGTCGATGTTGCCGAGATCCTCGCCTTCCGGGTTTCGGACCGTGTCCCCTTCCAGGGTGCTGGACGCCAGCACCCTTCGGAATTTCTTATTCGGATCGGTTTTCTTGATTTTGCTCTCTTGCATCACAAAGGCTCCTTTACCATCCAGCGCGCTGCAACTTTGTGACCTAGCAGCTCATTGGTACGGTTCGGCACGCCTTAGGGCGTCGAGGCGCGGTGCCGTGTGCGGAATTTACTCAATTCGGGATTTCCGGATCGCCTCACCGTGCAAGAATCGCCGGTTAGCGGGACTGCGTTTTTCGGCGTGAGGCGCGGATTACTTTTCGCGCTTCAGCGTCATGGCGCCGCCGGGGAACTCGCCGCCTTCCGCTTTGGTATTCAGTTTGATTTCGTCGCCGTTGATGGTTCCGTCGTGCATGATTTTCATGCCGCCGTTGGCCTCGATCGTCACGATGAACGAGATCTTGTCTCCTTCGACTTTTCCGTTCGAGATCTCGATAGCGTCGCCCTGCGGCCCCTGCACGGTGCCGCTCAGGTTGGTGCCGTCCTGCTTGAAGTTGAAGGTCAGCGCAAAGCCTTCGCCGTTGGGGCCGGCCATTTGCCCTGTCCATTTTCCGGTCACGTCGGCGGCCCACAGGGCGGCCGAAATCAGCGCCATCATTATGGCTGCCAGAGTTGCACGTCGCATACCTGCCTCCTTGGAATCGGGAAAGCTTCGGCCTACTATAGCACCTGCCCGCGGCTACTTCTCGTACACCAGGACCCGGCCGTGAACCGGCGCAAGGTATTGGACGCCGGGAGCCCGCAGCGAGAGCGCGGCCCGGAACTGCCGCGGATCGCACGCGTTATCGGGAAACATGTCGTAGTGGCAGGGAATCGCGGCGCGCGGCCGGATCTGCGCCGCCAGTCGCGCCGCCTGGTCGTGCGAGAGATTCTTGAACCCGCCGTTGATGCAGGTGATCATCAGATCCGGTGCGTGCTTCGCCGCCGAGGCCAACAGTTCGCACTCGGCGGTATCCCCGGTCATGTAAACACGAGGGCCGCCGCCGAACGTGAACAGAAACCCGACATGGTTAAGGTCGGTATCGTCGGTCGGCAGCGCGAACGTCGCGCGGATCCGCACGTCCCGGAATTCCAGCTCGTGGTCCGGCCAGATAGGCGAAATCCGGCCGCTCTCCACGCCCTCGCGGCGGAAAACGTCGCAGCTCGGGTGGGGCCCGACGAACAGGGCTGTGTCCTTATGTCGAAGCCTCGCGATGGTTGCCGGGTCGGTGTGGTCCTGGTGATTGTGGGTGCATGCGATGATGTCGGCGTCGATTTCTTCGGGCGCGATCAGCACCGGCACCTGGCGATGCAGGTCGAGCCCCGGCGGCGCGACTTCGGTGCAACTGTCGGTGAGGTAGAGATCGGTAGCCAGCACCGTTCCTTCGGGCGACTTGAAGATGTAGCCGTTCTGCCCCAGCCACCACAGGGCCACGGTCCCTTTCTCTACACGGAATTCACCGATCTCCCGCATCAGGCTCATGCGCCCATTGTGGCAAACTTGAGGGGATGCCCGTCTCGTTGGAATTCCTGCGCGGCATGTTGGGTTTGCTCTGCATCTTTTTTGCCCACATGGCCGGCCGTTCGGCGGCGTCCGTGCGAAGAGGACAACAGAAGGTCTCGAAACTGTACGGCTGGATTCTGCGTACCGTGGTCTGCGCCGTGGTAATTGTTTTCCGGAGCCCGATCGACGCGATAGTTATCGGGGTATGGGTGGTGTCGCTTGCGGCGTTCGCCCTCGGCGTGTGGGCCGTCTCGCGGCAAAAGCCGCCCGAAGACCTCAGCGGCCAGATCTTTCCGGAGTGATCACCGATTCCCGTTTCAGGCGCGGACGACGGCGATGCCGGCGCCGGTCAGGGCCGATTCGACTTCGGCGGGCCGCAGGCGCGTGGCGTCGTAATCCACGGTGAGGGCGTCGAGCGACGGCTCAACCCGGATCTTCTGAATCCCGTAGCGTGCGTGCTCGTCCGAAATGCGGCCGAGCATCGTCTCGTCGAGCGGCCTCTGCAGGCGGAAGCGAATCTGAACTTTGGTCATGAAATTACAGGATAGCAGCGCTCATTCCGGCAGATCGGCCTCGCCTTTGACATCTCCTCGAACGTCATCGCACTTCCGCGAAATGGTTGACCGGTCCGCAACCTCCGCCCAGCCCGGGATTGCTGCGAATGGCCTCGGCAATGAATCTCTTGGCGCGCGCCACGGCTTCGGCCAGCTGCAGCCCTGAAGCCAGGCCGGCGGCGATCCCGGCAGAGTAGGTGCAACCGGTGCCGTGCGTGTGCGGCGTCGCCACGCGCGGCGCGGGGAAGTCGCGGTATTCCGAGCCGTCGAAAAGCAGGTCCGTGGCATCGCCTTCGGCGTGCCCGGCTTTGATCAGGACGGCGCGAGGGCCGAGCGCGTAAATGGCGGCGGCCGCCCGGCGCATCCCGGCGCGGCAGGTTATGGCTATCTGCGCCAGCGCTTCGGCCTCCGGCACGTTGGGCGTGACCAGCGCCGCCCACGGCAACAGATCTTCCCGAATCGTCTTCACGGCGTCCTCCGGCAGCAGCGGCAGGCCATGCTTGCTGACCATTACCGGATCGACCACCAGCGGAAACGCGAACTTCGCCGCGGCTCGCCCCACCGCCTTCACCATCGCGGCCGAGCCCAGGGCTCCGGTCTTGGCTGCGCCGGGAGGAATGTCTTCGAGCACGGCTTCCAGTTGTTCGATCACCAGTTCCGGCGGCATGACCTCGACGCGCGAGACCCGCCTGGTGTTCTGCACGGTGAGCAGTGTGATCACGGCTTCCCCGTACACGCCGAACTGGTGGAACGTCTTGAGGTCCGCCTGTATGCCGGCCCCGCCGCTGGGGTCCGATCCGGCAATGCTGAGGGCGACAGGCGGCATCTGCTCCAGAATACCAGCCTACCGGATCCAGATCGTCAGTGGCGGCGAGGCGTTCGAGCCAACCTGTAGCTGGACCGTCGTGGTGCCGGGAGCCAGAAAAGCCCCCGGCACCCGCGCGTTGACCTGGAGAGTTCCGGCCAGCCCCGGAGCGCTCCCCGCATAGAGGATATCCGCCGAAATTCCGCCGATTGAGACCGTCACCGGCAGCTTCGGTTTGGAGTACGGAGCGGCGGCGCCCGTGCCGGACCGGTTAGGGCCGTCGGTAAGTCCTTCGCCCGTGGCGAAAAACGTGACGATCGTTCCGCGCGCGGCCGGAGCGCTCGCGGAGTTCGGGCTGCTGTCCTGGTTGAAGGCGAGTGGAAACAGCGCCGGCGCGGCCGCAGTCACGTTCAGATCCACCGTGCCGGCCGATTGCCCCTGATAAAAGGCTTCCACGTGGGTAGTTTGCTTGCCGGCGATGCCGTACGGAGCCTGGACGTTGACCTGCCCGGCCTGCGTGTAAAGGATCGGCGCGGAGATGCCGTCGAACCGCACTTCCGTGCCGCCCAACTGGTCCGGCAGCGCGCCGATTGCATCGAACGAAGCCGCCAGGCCCGAATCCGGGCCGAGATTTTCGCCGTAGATCGTGAGGATCTCGCCCGGCGCAACGGCTCCCGGCTGCTGGCTGGCGGCGTTCACCGCGGACAGAGCGGGCGGCGCAGTTACCGGGTCGGGTTCCGGCGATACGGTCTGCGGCACCAGCCGGCGGATGCGTTGGTTGGCGGTGTCGGCGAAGTACAGGTCGCCCGCACCGTCGAGCACCAGCCCGCCCGGGTTATTGAGGAGAGCATCGGCCGCCGCGCCCCCGTCCCCGGAGTAGCCGGGCGAACCCTGGCCGGCGATGGTTTGGATGGAGCCGTCGGGCATCACCTGCCGGATGCAGTGATTGCCGGAATCGGCGATGAAGATATCGCCGTTGTCGTCCACAGCCACGCCGCGGGGCTGCTGGATACGGGCGGCGGTAGCGGGTCCGCCGTCCCCCGAATAGCCTGCATCTCCGGTGCCCGCGACGGTCGAGATGATGCCGCCCGGCGTCACTTTGCGGATGCGGTTGCTGAGTGTGTCGGCGATGAACAGGTTGCCGGCAGAGTCGACAGCGCAGGCGTTCGGCTGATTGAGCTGGGCGTAGGGCGCCTGGCCGCCGTCCCCCGAATCCCCGGGAGCGCCATTGCCCGCCGCGGTTTCGACCAGGGCGTTGGGCGCGTCGCGCAGAATCCGGTGATTGGCGGTGTCCGCGATGAAGAGGGTGCCGGAGCGGTCGAAGCAGACGCCTCGGGGGCCGCGCAGCTCGGTTTCCGTCGGAGGCATGTTGTCCTCCCCGGTGCCGCTGGTTCCCGTGCCCACCAGGGTGACGATGCGCCCGTCCGGACCCACCTGCCGGATGCGATGGTTGTAGCTGTCGGCAATCGCCACGTTGCCGAATGCGTCGACCGCTACGCCCATGGGTGTATTGAGCTCCGCCGCGGCGGCCGGACCGCCATCGCCGCCGTCGCCGGCAAGTCCGGTGCCTGCCAGGGTTTCGATGGTTCCATCCGGCCGCACCTGGCGGACCCGTTGGGTCCCGGTGTCGGCAATGTACAGGTTGCCGGCTCCATCGAGCGCCACGGCCGAGGGCTGGTTCAGGATGGCGGAGGATGCCGAGCCGCCGTCGCCCACGGCATGCGCGAACGCATCGCCCGCCACCGTCTGAATGCGGCCGCTCGCGTCCACCAGGCGCACCCGGACGCCATCGGCGACGTACAGGCCCGCCGCCGGGCTCGTGGCCAGATCGCGAGGCTGGGTGAGCTCGGCCTGGGTGGCCGGCCCTCCGTCGCCCGCATACCCCTGGGCGCCTGAACCTGCAAAGTCGAACCACGTTCCGGCGGCAGTGTAGACCCTCACCGCGAAACTGGTGTCCGCCGCGTACAGGTTGCCGGCCGCATCCACGGCCACCGCGATGGGCGTGGATAGCGCGGTCCCCGGCACGCCGCCGAGGGCCGTAACGATGATGCCGTTGGAGACTTTGCGGATCCGGTTGTTCTGGGAATCGGCGATGTAAAGTGCTCCGCTCGGGTCTACCGCCAACCCGGCGGGGTAACCCAACTGAGCGGCCGCCGCGGGGCCGCCATCGCCGCGGAATCCGGCGATACCGGTGCCCGCCACCGTCGAAATCGTACCGTCGCTCGCTACGCGGCGCACCCGATGCCCTTCGAACTCGGCGATGTAGAGCACACCGGACCCGTCTACCGCCACGTTTCTGGGGGTGTGCAACCGGGCCGCCACGGCCGGACCGCCATCGCCCGAATAGCCGGCGTCGCCGGTACCGGCAACGGTCGTAATGGTGCCGTCCGGCGCGACCCGCCGCACCCGGTTATTCCCCAGGTCGGCGATGTAGACATATCCGGCATAATCCACCGCGACGCCATAGGGCAGGTTCAGTTGCGCCGAAGCAGCCGGGCCGCCATCCCCGGAAAAGCCCGCAGTGCCGGTTCCCGCCAGAGTGGTGATAGTGCCGCTGGTCGATACTTTGCGGACCCGGTGGTGGTCGGTGTCGGAGAGGTACAGATTGCCCCACCGGTCGGCTGCGACGCCCTGGACAATGCCCATCTGCGCCGACGCGGCAGGACCGCCATCACCGAGGCCGCCGCTTCCCGCTACACCTTCGATGCCATAAGCGACGGTGGGCTGCGTGCTGGTGGCTGCGTAACAGCAACTCAGCATCAAAATAAGACAAAAACCCCGCTCTATCCGCGTGAAGTTCTAGTATTTCCGCGCTGGAAAAATTCTCAACTTTCACGAAGAGAAAATCAGAGCCAAAATTTATGAAACTCTTCCGGCCATTTCTGCTGGTCTGGATCTTATGCCTGGAGTGCGCCCATGCGCAGGGAGTGATTCGATTGAAGGTTCGGACGCTCGTGCCCCGTCCCGGGACCTCGCGCGTACGAGCCAGCCGGCTGTCGGAACGGAGCCACTTTCTGGTTCAGTTCCGCTCCTACCCGGACCGCCAGGTGCGGGATGTGTTGGGAACGCGGGGAATCCGGGTTATCGGGTATGTCCCTGATAATGCGTTGATGGTTTCAGCAGGACCGAAGGCCGATCTGAGCGGCCTGGATGTGAGCTGGTCGGGGCCGCTCGACGCCTCCGAAAAGCTTAGCCCGCAACTGGCGGCAGCGCTCTCTTCCGCTTACGTGGTCATGTTCGAGCCCGATGTCGATATGGCAGGTGCGCGGGCGCTGGTCGAGAGTTCGGGCTTCGACCTGATCCCCAACCCGAGCCTGCTCCCGAATCACTTGTTGGTATCCGGGAGCTATGCGGCACTGGTGCGGCTGGCGGCGGACGATTCCGTGTCCTATATCCTTCCGGCCTCGGCCGATCTGGTGGCTGGGAACTCCGTACAGGGTTGTGCGGGCGCCCTCACCGAAGCCGGACCGGTCGCCGATTACGTGCAGGAGGGAACCGGGTGGGCCAAGGATTCCGATGGTGTTGTCTCGCTCCAGTATTACTTTCAAACCGTAACGGAAAAAATGGACGAGGCCACCGTAAAGAGCGAAGTGGAGCGCGCTTTTGAGCAGTGGGAGCAGTATGCGCCGGTGCGGTTGACACCTGGGCAGGTGGCCGACGCGGTCCGGACGATTGCGATCCAGTTTGCGCGCGGAGCCCATGGGGATAATTACCCGTTCGACGGTCCCGGGGGAATCCTTGCCCATACCTTCTATCCGTCGCCGCCCAACACCGAAACCATCGCCGGAGACATGCATCTGGACGCGGACGAAGCCTGGGGTGTGGGCACCGGCGTGGACCTCTACTCGGTGGTGCTTCACGAGACTGGGCACGCGCTTGGCCTGGGGCATTCCGATATGCCGGGAGCCGTGATGTATCCGTATTACCACGTGACGGGCGGCCTGACGGAGGACGATATTGCAGGCATTCGATCGCTCTATGGGAGCGGGGCGGCGGGGACGCTCGATCCGCCCACCACCCCGGCGACACCCCCGACTTCGGACGATCCGACTACCCCGACGTTGTCTCCTCCGGTCGATCCGACCACGCCCGCCGAGCCGACTTCGCCGACGCTGCCGCCGCCCTCCACTCCGGCGACCCCCACCACTCCGGCCACCCCCACGACTCCGGCCACGCCCACCACGCCGGCCACGCCGACGAACCCCACTACATCATCTTCGACCGACCGCACGCCGCCGTCACTGGCGATCGTATCGCCGGGGTCGACCATCGTCGCGACCTCTTCGGCATCGCTTACGGTGAGCGGCACGGCGGCGGATAACGTGGGAGTCGTAACGGTCCAATGGAGCACCAGCAACGGCGCCGCGGGGACGGCGGCGGGAACCAATGCCTGGACGGCCGCGGTTCCGCTGCTGGTAGGGAACAATGTCGTGACGGTCCGGGCCTACGATGCGGCGGGAAACTCGTCCTGGCGCGCGGTGACGGTAGTCCGGCGCTGAGTTTTGCGAAAATTCTCTCTTAGGACCCTCGTGCTTTTCCGCACTGTGCCGATAAATTGCTTGAGCGACCTATGGACCGGTTCCTTAGTACAACCAAGAGCCTCGCGGAGATGAACAACCCATGCAGACACGGCACGAACGGCCACGCGCCGCGCACGGCCGAATCCCAATCCGGGTCGTGGGGCGATACGCGGCCGCCTGAGTGCGAGGTCGATGAAACCGAAGAGATTCTCTTCGCGTTGGCGCAGGCGGTGGAGCAGCGGGACAGGCAGACCGCGGGCCACTGCGAGCGCCTGGCATTGATCAGCGTCAGCCTTGGGTTCGCGATGGGGCTGGAACTGGCCAGCCTGCTGGCGCTCTATCGCGGCGGCTACCTGCACGACGTGGGCAAAGTAGGAATTCCAGACTCGATTCTCTTCAAGCCGGACAGGCTCACGGCCTCCGAATGGGTCATCATGCGGAGCCATTCGGCGCGCGGCGAGGAAATTTGCCGGCACCTGAAGTCGCTCGGCCCGGTGCTGCCGATCATCCGCCATCATCACGAGCGGTGGGACGGCGGCGGCTACCCCGACGGTTTGTCGGGTGAGCAGATTCCGCGGCTCGCGCGCATCCTGCAGATTGCGGATATTTACGACGCCCTGATCAGCCCGCGCCCCTACAAACCGGCGTACTCCCCGGAAGCGGCGCTGCAGTTGATTGAGGAGGAAACGCGGCGCGGATGGCGCGATCCCGAGATTGTCGATTTATTTTTCAAGCTGCATCCCGAGGTGATCTCGAAGATCGGAGCCTACTCGGCAGCTTGCGATCAGGGCCTGCAAGCCATGCGCAGCTCCCTGGCTGGGCTGGAACAGTTTCTGGTATTCGCGCAGGCCTAGCCTAGTGATACTTCTTTTCGCCGGCTTCGACCCGCACATTCAGGCGGTTTTCTCTGGGAGGTAAGGGGCAGGTGGCGTAGGGCGTGAACGCGCAAGGCGGATTGTATGCCTTGTTGAAGTCGAGAACCACGTGCCCGTTCTCGGGGAGGGCGGAATAGAGGAAGCGGCCCGCGCCGTACGTTTCCTTGCCGCCGGTCAGGTCGCGAAAGATGTAGAACAGCTCTTTCGCGCCGGGCTCTTCGAGGATTGGATACATGCGGTATTCGCGTCCGTGGATCTGAAAAGCGGCGTAGCCGGGGCAATCGCTGTCCTCGGTCTGGCCGAGGACGTTCAGAATCGGAATTTTGCGCGGCTCGGAAACGAATCGCGCGGTCAGCCGCCACGATTCGGCGGCCGGATACGATTCGATGCCGTGAAACCGGCGGCGCCCCTCGCTCTCGGGGTCTCGCAGGCGAACTCCGAACTTGCCGCCGCGCAGGATCACCTGCATGTTGAGGCGGCCGACGTGCACGCGGTCTTTCGAGTCGGGCGCGATCCTGCGCGTGGCGCCGTCCGCGGTGACCGTCACCTCTCCGTTCGCCAACCGGAACGAGCCGGCGTGCGCCGGTCCGTCCGGCAGCACGATGTCGTTCGACGGGTCGTGGCCGAAACGGTTGACGCCGTCATGCAGCCAGTCGAGGCCAGCCAGGCTGAGCCACCCGCCGTCGGCTTTCAGAGCGGCTTCGCGCGCGCGGTGCCATGCCGCGATCTCCGAGGGGTAGTCCGCTGCCGTAGCCATGGTCGCACCAATCAGAAACAGGATGGACGCGCGCGTCATTCGGCGCGGTCTCCGGCGGTTTCGATCAACTGCTCCAGCAGACCCGCGAACTCCTCGGACTTGCGGTCCACCTGCGCCTTTAAGCGATTGAGGTCGCGCTCGCGGCGCCGAAGCTGATCGGCCAGGTGCAGGCAGGCCAGCACGGCAATGCGTGTGGAATCCGCATTAGGCGCCTTGCCGGCGATGGAAAGCATCAGCTCATTGACGCTGGCGGCGATTTCCTCGACTTCGCGAGGATCACCGCTGGCCAGCAGCGTATACGGCCGGCTCAGGATGGTGACTCGAACGGGCTGCTTGTCAGGCGTGCTGCTCTCCACCGGCTGGTTCCGGGCGTCCGATTTATCCGGCGCTCAACTGATCGATCTGCCCCAGCAACTTCTCGATGCGGGAGCGGACCTGCTTCCGCTCCCCCTGGAGCATCTTCACTTCGTCGGAGAGACGCGCCGCTTCGGCTTTCGCCGCGGTGGCCTCTTCCAGGGCTGCTTCTTTCTCCCGGCGCAGCCGGTTCACCAGTTGTACTGCCTGCTGAATGCGGTCTTCCAGGCTGCTGAGGGAATCGATTTCCAAATCAGGGGCACTCATGCTCAAACTCACGCTTTTTCGAGGGCGGCTTTGGCCGATTCCACCAACTGGCGGAAGCCGGCGTCATCATGCAGGGCCACGTCAGCCAGAACCTTGCGGTTCAGGTCCAGCCCGGCGGCTTTCAATCCATGCACAAACTGGCTATAGGAAATGCCGGCATCGCGGCAGGCAGCGTTGATGCGCACGATCCACAGGGAACGGAAGTCACGCTTCTTGTTCTTGCGGCCGACGTAGGCGAACTTCAGCCCGCGTTCCACAGCCTCCTGCGCTGCGCGATACAGCTTGCTCTTGGTTAGGAAATAGCCTGACGCCTGGTTCAGCGTCTTTTTCCGGGAAGCCCGGCGGTGGGTACCACGTTTAACTCTGGGCACGTTTCATCTCCTTGAATTCATTCAATTCATTGGCGGTTCGGGCACGTGCCACGCGCTCCGTCCGCACAATCGGGCTCACCCTAATAGGGGAGCATTCGCTTCAGAACGGGCTGGTCGGCCGCGTCGGCGACCACGCTCTGATGCAGCTTCTTCTTGCGTTTATGCGGCTTCGAGGTCAAGATATGCCGGCCGAACGCGTGGTTGCGAACCACTTTGCCCGTGCCGGTCTTCTTGAACCGCTTGGACGCACCTTTGTGAGTCTTCAGCTTAGGCATAGAAATTCTGGGGTCTTCTCGAACAGGAAAGACTACAAAAGTATATCATGACGACGCAGGCTTCTGCGTCCCGGCCCGCTCTGTGCCGAAACTCCTCACAGAGCCGCGACCGTGAGGGAGTCTCCATGGGCCGCGGCGGCCCGCCAAAGAGGATGAAGACGCGTTTTGGCCGGACCTGCAGAATCAATTACTTGGGGCGCGTCTTCGACAGAGCGGGCCGCGCCGTCTTCTAGACGGGCGTAAGGGCGCGCAACCTCCTCACGGCCTCGATGACGCGGCCGGAGGCGTAATCGATCTCCTCTTCGGTAGTGAAGCGGCCAAGGCCGAAACGAAGGGACGAGTGAGCCTGCTCGCCGGATATTCCGAGCGCACGCAGCACGTGGCTTGGCCCAACTGCCGCGGATGTGCAGGCGGAGCCGGTCGAAAGAGCCAGATCCGGCATGCTCATCAGCAGCGCGTTGCCGTCCACCCCGGCAAAGCTGAGGTTGAGGTTGCCAGGCAGCCGGCAATCCATGGAGCCGTTGACGGCGACCCCCTCGAGTTCCGAAGTGATGCGCGCGTACAGGCGGTCGCGCAGGTGGCCCACCCGCTGGCCTTCTTCCCGCATCTGTTCCGCAGCGAGCGCGCAGGCGGCCCCGAACCCCACGATAGCGGGCACGTTCAGCGTTCCCGAGCGCATGCCGGATTCATGGCCGCCGCCATCCATCTGCGGTTCGAGACGCACTCGCCTGCGGCGCACGTACAGGGCGCCCACACCTTTGGGCCCGTACAGCTTGTGAGCGCTCAACGACATGAGGTCCACATGCTCCGCGCTCACCGGCACCTTGCCGAAGGCCTGGGCCGCGTCG
Organism: Bryobacterales bacterium; assembly: GCA_963794265.1. Classification (GTDB taxonomy): domain Bacteria; phylum Acidobacteriota; class Terriglobia; order Bryobacterales; family Bryobacteraceae; genus CAWCDJ01. The sequence goes on along the minus strand of CAWCDJ010000001.1, from coordinate 1,007,911 downwards.
GAGTGGAAGATCGCGCCGCGTTCCCGGCAGATCGCACCGATTTCGGCCACCGGCTGGATGACGCCGATTTCGTTATTGGCCCACATCACGCTGACCAGCGTCGGTTCCGGCGCGATGGCAGCCCGCAGCTCGTCGAGATCGATGAGCCCGTCGCGCCGCGGCTGCAATATGGTCAGCCGGGGCGCGGCCCGGCGGGCGGGGTCGAGCACGGCTTTGTGCTCGGTAGCCGCAGTGACGATGTGAGCGGCTCCCACGCCTTTGATCGCGAGATTGTTGGACTCCGTGGCGCCGCTGGTGAAGACGATCTCCCGGGGTGATGCCCCGGCCAGTTCCGCGACCCGCTTGCGGGCGAGATCCACGGCCTTTTCGGCTTCCCATCCAAAGCGGTGGCTGCGGCTGGCGGCGTTGCCGAACTTCGTCCCGAAGTACGGCAGCATCTCCTCGAGCACGCGGGGGTCTACGGGAGTGGTGGCCTGGTAGTCGAGGTAGACCGGGTCTCGCATGGGTTCACTCCCATTCTCGCGTGAAATGGCGGATACTGGTCGTAACCAGTGCCAAAGCCTTCGATTTCACCGGAGACCGAGACCTCCGAGCGCGAAGAAAAAGTCCCGCTATACCGGGTCGTATTGCTGGACGATAACGATCACACTTACGACTATGTGATCGAGATGCTGCAGAAGATTTTCATCTTCACGCTCGACCAGGCCTACCGGCACGCCGAGGAAGTGGACCGCTGCGGCCGCACCGTGCTGATCGTCTGTGAGCTGCCGCAAGCAGAATTCGCGCGCGACCAGATTCATTCGTATGGCGCGGACTGGCGGCTGCCCCGTTCGAAAGGGCCGATGTCCGCGGTGATCGAGCCGGCCGGGCAGGGTTAAGGCTGCCGCGGACGGTCTGGAGCGGCACGGTATGATAGGGGAATGAAGTTTTACCGCAGCTTACTGTTGGTGTGTCCGGCGGCGTGTCTGCTGGCTCAGACCGCGCCTCCGCCCAAACCGGCAGAGGCCGCCCCACCGAAGCCCGCCGTCGCAATGTCGGTCGAGAACGCCGCTCCCGCAATGCCCGAAGTACCGCCCGAGACGGTGGTTCTCACGGTTGGCGACACGAAAATTACCGCTGCGCAGTTCGACCTGATTATCGCCGCGCTACCGGCCCAATATCAGGCCTCGGCACGCGGCGCGGGGCGCAAGCAGTTCGCCGAAACGCTGGCGCAACTTTTGACGCTCGAGCAGGAAGGCCGGCGGCGCCACCTGGATCAAACTCCCGGGTTTCAGGCGCAGGTCATGTTCCAGCGCGCCAACGCGCTGGCCGGCATCACCTATCAACAGATCAGCAAAGAGGCCCAGGTCGAAGACGCGGACCTCCGGAGATATTATGACGAGCACAAGTCGGAGTTCGAAGAGGTACGTGCGCGGCATATCCTGATCCGTGCGCATGGCTCCCCCCTGGCGGTGAAGCCGGGCGAAAAAGACCTGACCGACGCGGAAGCCCTGGCCAAGACCCAGGACCTGCGCAAGAAACTCGTGGATGGGGCGGATTTCGCGACGCTCGCCATGCAGGAATCCGACGATACGGGGACGGCCAGCCGCGGGGGCGATTTGAGCTTCTTCCACCACAACCAGATGGTGCCGCCCTTCGACCAGGCCGCGTTCAAACTGAACGTGGGCGAGTTGAGCGAGCCGGTCAAGACGCCGTTCGGATACCACCTGATCAAGGTGGAAGAGAAGCGAACCCAGAGCTTCGAAGACGTGAAATCCGAACTGGAGCGGCGCCTGCGGCCCGAGATTGCCAAAAAAGCCCTGGACGATTTGGAACAGAAGAGCGGCGTCGTGTACGACCCGGCCTTCTTCGCCGTCAAAAAGCCCTAGCGTGAAGACGCGGAAGCTCGAAATCGCCTGCCCGGTGTGCGGCTCGAAGGACGTGTCCTACAGTTGCACGCCGAACTGCTGCTTTAACCACGTCTGCGCGGATTGCGGGGCCACTTTCGAGCCCGTGACGGTGGCCACCGGCAAGACCGTTTCGGGCATTGTGCCGCCCGAGCCGTTGCCGGACGCCGCCGATCCAACGGCCGAATGCGTCCGGTGCCAATCCACCGCGGTGTATCTGGCGGAAGACGGGTACCCCGTGTGCGGCAAGTGCGGATCGGTGTTGAATATCGAGCTCACCGAAATCTGCCCGGGCTAGTTCACCCGAGTACCCGCCGCTGTTCGGGGCCACATTAAATGTATTGCCTTGGGGGGTTACAGGTGTTATCTTCTAATTGACGTGGATTGATTTAGGGCGTAATGGCCCGGCTAATTGCAACCACGAAAAAAAGTGCTAAAGGCGAGTCGGTCTGTTCAGAACATTTCGACCCTGGCGCCTTTGGGCTCCAGGGTTTTTTGTTGTGATCAGGCCGTCATCGCCGGATGCCGGAGGATCAATGAGCGTCTGGCTGAAACCCGAGTCGGCTGACCTTTCGCTGAGCGGACGGGATGGAGAACTGGTTTCCGTTTCGATTTGTGTGGACCCGCGCGAGCTGGAATTGCTGCTGGAATCCCTCTCCCAGGTGAGTTTTCCGATTAATCCGCAAATCTATCACGACGCGGCGCTGGTGTTCCGCTTTCCGGACCAGCATGAGGAGGCAGAAGCGGCTACGATGGTGGAATTTCCCGCTTACGCCGGTCAACTGGCGGAGGTCCGTCGGGCGATCGAAGCCTACGGCTTCAATCCGGCCGGTGTACAAGTGACCAGCATGTTGGCGGAAATCCGTGCGGAACACGCGATCGAGCCCGCGCCCGCGGGCGCAAAGTACATTGGAACGTACCGGCTGAAGAGGCGCACGGCGGGAGCTTTATAGGCGCTGGCGCCGGTCCCGGAAAGACGCTGAATCCGAAAAATACGGGTGCGGGGCAGATCTTACCAATTCTCCAAAGTCCACTCGCGATCTTGGCCTGCCGGGCCGCGAACCCTGGGGCTTTCACGCCGGGAGTATTGGACCCGGATGCCGAATCTTTCCACAATTGCTCTGTTTTGCTGCGGCATTGCTTTCCTGGTTGCGGTCCGCGAAATTTGAGCCATAATACGGTATCGAACGTTGGTGGGGACAGGGACGTTGGAATCGAAGATGCTCGCGGCAATGGCGATGCCGAAGTCTGGTAACGAATCCTATCACACCCCCATGACCTTGCGCGTTTCCTGGATTCTGATCGCGGCAGCGGCAGCCGCCGCAGCCCAGGAATTCATGCCGGTCGCCGGACCGGGCAACGAAGTTCGCCTGTTCAACTCCGATGCCGCCGTGCTCGACACCGGGGAAGTTCGCAAAGACCTGCCGTGCACGGTGACCCCCGTGAAGCCGGCTCTGGGGTTCGACCTGAAATTTCACGCGGGTTACGAAGTAACCGTTCCGTTGAAAGAACTGGCGGGTTCCGAGAACCTGCTGACGATCGTGTTTCGGGTTGCCCCCGCCGATGGTTCGAAGGCCCCCTCGTACTTCTCGCAGCACATAGCGGTGCCTCGGATCGCGGAAGATGCCGGAGGCCCCGCCTACCTGCAAGGCTCTTTCGATGTGGGCGAGGGCAAGTACCACGTCGACTGGCTGATGCGAGACCGTTCGGAACGTTTGTGTTCCAACAATTGGGATATCGAAGCCAGCCTGCCGCCGAAAGACAAGCAGATGGCGCTCGATATCAATCGGGACGCAGTGCGGACCGCCGATATAGAGCCGTTCAAGCAGGAACCGCCGGTCGAGCGGGAAGCGTACAAAGCGCCTCTCAACGTGAAGGTGGTGGTGAATTTCGCGCCTCAGGATTCGGGCGCGGCCTCGCTTCAGCCACTGGATCTGAATGCCCTGGTCTCGATTCTGCGAAATATCGCGCGGGAACCGCGGATTACGCGGTTTTCGATCGTGGCCTTCAATATGCAAGAGCAGCGCATCATTTACCGCCAGGATTCGGCTTCGCAGATCGATTTTCCGGCCCTGGGCAACGCCTTGAAATCGCTCAATCTGGGCACGGTGGATCTGAAACAGTTGAGCCAGAAGCACGGCGACTCGGAGTTTCTGGGGGGCCTGATTACCAAGGAGTTGACCGAGGACAAGCAACCGCCCGACGCGGTGATTTTTGCGGGTCCGAAGGTAGTGCTGGATAGCGCGCTTCCCGATGAAACCTTAAAGCAGCTTGCGGACGTCAAAACACCGGTATTCTATATGAATTACAACCTGAATCCTCAGGTAAATCCTTGGCGCGATGCGATTGGCAACGCCGTCAAGGCAGCCAAGGGTTCGGAGTTTACCATCAGCCGGCCGCGGGACCTGTTCTTTTCGTGGACGGAAATCATCAGCCGTATCGTAAAATCGAAGTTCAACAGAACGTCCGGCGCCACTGCCGCGTCACAGTAGATAGTTATGCGAGCCGTCTCCATCGCGCTGCTCCTCGCCTCGGCCTCCCTCCCGGGATTCGCACAGAGGTTCAACCCCTTCGAAAACCTGGGGCCGGATATCCCGACTCCGCAGGTGATCGTGGAGCGCATGCTGGAAGCCGGCAACGTGACGCACGACGATTTGGTTTACGATCTCGGCAGCGGCGACGGGCGCGTGGTCATCACCGCGGTCCAGAAGTTCGGCGCGCGCGCGGTGGGAGTGGAGTTTCAGCCGGATTTGTGCCGCAAAGCGGAGCAGAGAATTCACGCTCTGGGGATTCAGGACCGTGCGCGTATCATCGAGGACAGCGTTTTTCGCGTGAACCTGAGCCCGGCGACCGTGGTCACGATGTTCTTTCTCACCAGCTCGAACGAGCGCCTGAGACCGAACCTAGAGAAGTATCTGAAACCCGGAGCCCGCGTCGTATCGAACCAGTTTCCGATCAAAGGTTGGAAACCGGAATCCGTCGTGCACGCCAAGAGCGGCAGCATGGAACACACCATCTACGTTTACGAGATGGGTAAAGCAAGGTAGAGAGCGCCGATCCGCGGGCCGGCGGACCGGAAAACGGCTCGCGGTCTACTTCGATTTACCGGCTTTTTCCACGATGCTGCGAGCCAGGTAGTTCTCCACCTTGGCGCTGTTGCGAGCCACTTCGTAATAAGCGGCGCGGAGCAACTGGTCCTTCCGGTTGAGCAGGGTTTCGCGAATATTCTGCTGCACGCGCGGGTCCTGCAGGTCGCGCTGGCCGGCCGGTTCGCGGGAGATTACCTTTAGAATGCGGTAGCCGTCCTGCGTCTTGAAGGGCGGGGAGACGGTGCCGGGCTGGAGGGAGTCGATCAGCCGCTTCAGGTCGGGGCTGGCCTTCTCGAGGTTGGAGGAGGGGATGAAACCCATGTCGCCTCCATTCGGCGCGGTATTGGGGTCTTCCGAATAGTTCTGCGCCAGCATTCCGAAATCTTCGCCGCGCTGCAGACGGCCCGCGAGATCGTAGATCTTGGTCTTGGCTTCGGTTTCGTTCTGCGCCTTGCTGTTTTTCAGATTGCGCACGTTGGGGTCGGGGAACGGGGTCACCACGATCTGCGCGAGATGGATTTGCGGTTCGGGGAGGTTGAAGCTGGCCTTGTTGGTGTCGTAGAAACCCTTCACATCGGAATCCGTGATGCTGATGTGCGAGGTGATTTCTTTATTGATGAGCTTGTTTACGGTCAACTCGCGGCGCAGTTGGGCTTTGAGGTCCTCCACGGTCATGTGGCGCGCGGCGAGTTGCTTGTCGAAGTCTTCCTTGGTGTAGGGAGCCTTCATCTTGTTCAATTCGGTATCGACGTCGGCATCGACTGCCGAAAGCCCCATCTTCTCAGCGCGCTGCAGCATGATCTCATTGGTGATCAGGCTGTTCAGCAGTTCCAGCTTTTGCGACATCACGAGATCGTCGCTCGAGCCTTCGGGAATCTGCTGCTGTGTTTGGTAGTACTTGTCGAGTTCGGCGTAGGTGATCGAGTGCCCGTTCACCTGCGCCGCGACACCGGCGGGCGGCGCCTTTGTGCACGATACGAGCGTAAGGGCAGCCACCATCGCCGTAAAAGTTATCAGGTAGAGCTTCATGCTTGTTGAAATCTCATTGTAGCTGTTGGCGGGCAGGGGCGTGGTGGGAGGGCGGCGGCGGGAACATTCGGGGCGGCGGCTGCGTCTTGGGATTGAGGGGTGCGGAGCCGCACCCTGCGATAATACGGAACAGTCATGGCTTCTGCCTCCTTTTTCAAGCGGCCGCCGGTATTGCTGGCGCTGGCTCTTGGCTCGTTGGGCGTGGTGGTCACGCTCCTGGGAAGGCTGGCCGGCGGGCCGGCCGCCGAGCAGAAGCGCGTCACGCTTTCGAAGGAGACGGGGACCAAGGCGTATCCGGCGTTCTCTCCCGACGGGCAGCGCATCGCGTACAGCGCACGCAACGGCGCCAAAGTCGAACCGTTCCACATCTACGTGCGGGCCGCGGCATCGGATGTCCCGCGGCAGCTCACCTCGGGGGCGGGCAACGACATCGGACCGGTCTGGTCGCCGGACGGCACGAAAATCGCCTTTCAGCGATTGGAAGAGGGGCGCACGGCGTATTTCGTCACCGGGGTGGACGGCGGCAGCGAGCAGCAGGTGGTGGCGTTCGCGGCGGCCGTGGACGAGGCTCAGCCCCAGCCCGCGGTTGCGTGGGCTCCGGACGGCCGGTCCCTGGTAGTGATGCAGGTGGGGGAGAAGCAGGCCGCCTTCCTGGCGACGGTGCCGGTCTTCGGCGGCCGGCCAAAGCGACTCACGGCACCCCCGGAAGGCAGCGAGGGCGATTCCACCCCAGCCGTTGCGCCCGATGGCTCGGCGCTGGCGTTCGTCCGTTCGACCAGTCCCGAGGGCGCTGACATTTTCCTGTGCAGCCTGACCGGCGGAGCGCCGCGGAGATTGACGTTCGACGATAAGCCCATCCGCGGCATCGCCTGGACGCGCGATTCCCGCGAACTGGTGTACGCGGCGAACCGCTTCGGCGGCAGTTGGTGGCTCTTGCGCATCCCGGCATACGGAGGGACGCCCAGGGAGATCCCGATGGCCGGCCGCCACGCGGAGAACCCAGCCGTGTCGCTGGCGGGCAACCGGCTTGCCTATACCGAAAGTCCCACGGTTTCGTCGATCTGGCGGGCGCGCATCTCCGATTCCCAGGGGGCGGCCGACGAGCGGGCGCTAATTCGTTCGAGCGGCCGCGAGAGTTCCCCGGTCTATTCTCCGGACGGCCGGAAGATCGCCAATGTCTCCGACCAGACCGGCGCCGACGAGTTGTGGATGAGCGACGCGGACGGAGGCAACCGGATTGAGCTTACGAGGCTGAAAGGCCCGCAGATCCGGCGTCCGAAGTGGTCGGCGGACGGCAAGCTCCTCCTCTTCGACGCGAGCGGCGACCAGGGGACGGACATTTACGAGACTACCGCCGCGGCCGGGTCCAGGCCCAAGCGCCTGGTGATGGGCGCCTCCGGCGGAGTATTCTCTCCCGACTTGAAACACCTCTATTACGAGTCGCACGGTCAGATCTGGAAGGCATCGGCGAATGGGGGAACTCCAGAGCCTCTGGTAAAAGAGTCCGGGAGTGACGTCCCCGTGTTGTCCGTCGATGGAAAGACCCTCTATTTCCGATTTCGCCGCGCCATCTGGCGGGTGCCGACGGCGGGAGGGGAACCGGAAGAAGCTTTCGTCCCCGACCACGACCTGTTCTGGAGCGCCCTTCAGACCGCCAATAACGGCCTGTATTACATGGAATTCGAGCGCAGCAGCCGCGGTATGGTGATTTCCTTTTACGATTTCGCCAAAAAGAAGCCTTCGGTGGTTTTCCGCGTGCGCGGCGGGAACAGCTTCTCGATATCGCCGGACGGCCAGTACATTCTGTATCCGAAGGTGGATCGTGGCGAGACCAACCTGATGCTGCTCCAGAACTTCCGCTAGCGGGGATCAGCCGCGCAGGGCGTCCTCGACCGCAGGGTAGAAAGGGAACACCTGGTCGAGCAGGCTGACTTTAAACGAATGGAAGACGTGGCCCGTGGCGCCGGCCATGCGCATCTCCCCGCCGGCTCCGACGATCTTGTTATAGCTTGCGATGAAGCGGCCGATGCCGGTGCTATCGATCACCGTGACTGCCGTGAGGTCGAAAATGATGGTCCGGATGCCTTCGGCCAGCAACTGGTCCACCAGGCTGACGATCCGCTCGCCTTCCGGCCCCAGCATGAGCTTGCCCGCCACGGTCACGGCGACGGTTCCCGGAGCGATCTCCTCGTGACTCAATTGGAGCGGCATGTAACGCACTAGTGTACTACCATGAGACGCCGATTCTCATGCCGATGTGGCGCGGTTGTGCCCCGCGAATTCGCGGAGCGCCAGCGCCTGGGCCGACCCGGCTGGCGATCGGAAATCATCTGCGGGTTTGCTCACGCTATCCAGGGCGGCGAGCGGTGGAGCATACAGGCGATTCAGGTGGTCACCCGATTCTTTCAAATTTTGAGGCTTCAAAATCTGAAACTTCGAGTAAAGTAATTCTAGACCGAAAATGAGTAAACATCCCGAGCCGGTCTATCGCGATACGAATGCCCGGTGCCTGGAGTTGGCGCGTGTTTTGCTTGTGCATGGAGATCTGGCATCCCGGCTGGCACTGAAGACGATCCTGGAGGCCGGAGGGTATTCCGTGGATTCGGCCTCGACCCCGGCAGAAGCTCTGGCGAAGCTCGACGCAGGCACGTATGAGCTCGTATTGAGCGATTCGGCGATCGGGTCGCGGTCTGCCGCGCGGAATGTGCTGGCCTATGCAAGGGTTAAGGACTACCGGCCGGCGACGGCGCTGGTCACCTCTTACGAACCCGCCGGCCGGCGCGCCCGAAGCGCCGCCCACCAGATCGCGGTGTACACGGAAAACCTGCCCGCTCTGCTTGGAGAAGTAGCAGAATTGATCGCCATGCGGGCCAGCCGCCGGCACCGTCCCGTACGCGCGGTAGTCTGAAGGTCTAAGCCTCCGGCCTGTCCGCCATGGAGCAGACGAGGCCGGAAGCGGTATTCTGCCTAGTGGCCGCGGCCGCCGCCGCCGCCCGAGCCGTGTCCAACCGAAGCGCCGGCCCCAGCGGAAGAGGACACTGAACCTGTGCTCGAGGCTGCGGCCGGAGCCGCCGCTACGGACGACATGGACGACATCGTGCCCGAATAGCCGCTGGAGGTCCGTCCCATGGTGGAATATCCGGGGTTGAAACCACCACTGCCAAATCCAGGTCTCTGGGTGAAGATCGGCCTCGGCGCATAAAACGCCTGGTAGACTCCCATCGGACTCCAGAACCGGTAACCATACGGACTGTAGATGGACCCGGTGCACGGGATGTAGGTCCCCAGTCCGTAGTAGGGGTTATACCCCCACGATCCGAGGGAATTCGCGTACATATTGGTGCAGGGATCCTGCTGCCAGCCTCCGGTGCGCGCACGGTTGGCTGCTGAGATATTCGACATGGCCATTAATTCGCCGCGCCGCCGGCTCCAGTGATCGAGGCTGTCGGTATCCTCGGCATTGAATTTCTCAGCCGTGGCGAGCGTGCTTCCCAATTCCAGCATCTTGCCGCTTGAAACCTCCACCGTATCCGAACCCCTTTGCACGGCGGCCGAGCCCTTGAAAACCTTCAGGCGGGCCGGTTGCATATCGAAGCGGTAGAGCCCGACTTTATCCAGGCTGATGGTGGCGTTCTTCGCAACTACCGTGACGTGGGTCTCTTTACCAATTTCGTCGGCTTCGATGACCGCCGAGCCCGTGAGAAGCTCGAGCCGGGTGTCGATGAGCCGGTTGGTGATCATTCGAAACGAGGTATGCTCGCCGATCCGCATGACGACGCCGGGAGGCAGCAGAATCTCGGCGCGCCCTTGCTCGGTGCGAAGAACGGCGTTTTCCTTGATTTCCGGGAACTGGGCCGGCTGAATTTCGAGCAGCTTATCGCCCAGATAGACCGAGCCTTCGGTGTAGTTTACGACTCCCGATTTGGCTCCGATCACCGCCTGCGCGAAGGAGGGACTGGCACCCAGCGCCAGAAGCACCGTCGAAATTCCGACCACCCAAAGCGCTTTCATAAGGCACCTCGCTAGTTACAGCTTGAGTACTTAGCAGCTTAAAGTCAATACGATCTTTCGGGCTGGAGGCGCCGGCACACTGCGCCGGGCTTAGCCGGGTGTGCGGATGGAACCTTTTTCTGCGGTGGATACCGAACACTGGAGCGCCCGGCCGGATTGCCTGGGTGTGGCACCGTCGTTAGCATAGAAAGGGACGGGTCCGGCGAGGGCTCGGAGGCGCCGGATCGTTGAAGGAAAGGGGATGCTATGGCAGACCGGAACGAGTGGGAGCGCGAGCGCGACCGCGAACGAAACGGAGGCCGCTGGGACTGGGACCGCGGGCGCGAGTGGAGCGAGCACGGCGAGGGAGGCCCCGAGTATCGGGGACGGGAAGATTGGGGACGCGAAGAATACGGTCGCGGCCTGGAGCGTTACCGGGAGCACGCAGAGCGCGGCGACTGGGTCCGGGGGGCAGGTCGCGGCGAAGGTCGCGAACCGAAGGGCCATGGTGAAATCGGGAGATCCGGCGAAGGCTGGGGCGGGATGAGTGAACGGGGCCGCTACGCCGGCCGCGGTCCGAAGAACTACGTAAGATCCGACCAGCGGATTTGGGAGGACGTGAACGAGTGCCTTACCGAAAATGCCTACATCGACGCCACTGACATCGAAGTGCAGGTCAAGGAAGGCGAGGTGACGCTCACGGGCGCCGTGGAGGATCGCCGCTCGAAGCGCCTGGCCGAAGACCTCGCGGAGTCGGTGACGGGCGTGAAGGAAGTTCACAACCAGCTCAGCAGCCACTCCCGGCAGCATTCCTGGGCGGGGGAAGAAGGGGAGCGCGGTTCGGCGATCATCACCCGCAAAGCGAGCTAAGCGACTCTCGCTGACGCAACAGAGCCGCGACCGTGAGGGGGCGGGCCGCCACCAATCAAAAAGGGGCACACCGTTTTCGCGGCGTGCCCCTTAGCCTTTCCGGCTGGAGACTCGATCAGTTGTCGCGTCGCTTTAGGGTTGGACGTTCGTCCGAATCGGTCTTGGGGGTGGTGCCGTCGCTGTTCGCGTCCGCCGGTCCATTGCCGCTGCCGGGTGCACGCCGCAGGCGGGGACGGCTGGGATCTTCCGTATCCACCTTGCGCCGGTTGTGCAGCATCGCCAGACGGCCTTTCACGTCGTTGAATTCCGAGGTGTTCACGACGTACTCCGACTTCGGCGCCAGAATCGTTTGGATCTCGCCTTGCGCAGCCTTGATGCGGTCGTCGGTCATCGGGTGTGTCGAGAACACTTTCGAAATCGAGCCGGGTTTCCGCTTCTCGAGCGATTCGATCTTCTCGAAGAAATCCACGAACGCCGTGGGGTCGTACCCCGCTTTGTACATGTACTGCAAGCCCAGGTAATCCGCTTCCCGCTCCATGCCGCGCGAGAATTGCAGGAAGCCCATAGGTATGGCGAGGCCCATGCCCTGCCGGATGGCGTAACCGGTCCAGCCTCCCATGAAGATCAGAGGAATCGAAGCGATATTGGCCAGTTCGCCGCGGGTGGCCTGCTTGGTGCCGTGGCGCGCGGCGACGTGCGCAATCTCGTGAGCCATCACGCCGGCCAGTTCCGCCTCGGTATCCGCTTTCAGAATCAGCCCGGAGTTGACGAAGAAGAAGCCGCCCGGCAGCGCAAACGCGTTTACTTCTTCGGAATCCAGAACCTTGATGGTGAAAGGCACCTTGGCGTCGGAATTGCGCACCAGGTTCTGCCCGACCCGGTTGACGTACTCGGCAATGATCGGGTCGTCGATGATTTTGCCCTGGCGCTCCACTTCCTGGGCCAGTTGTTTGCCGAGGGCGATCTCCTTCTCGAGCGAGTAGAAGTTGACGCCCTTACCGACATCGCGGTCTCCGATGGCGTCCGGGTCCTGTTTTTTGTCTTTGTCCCCCGCGAAGGCGCCTGAATTCAACAAGCTCAGGGCAGCCACCATTGCCATCGGTAAAGCGAATCGACGTTTCATTGTCGACAACTCCTCTATGCGTACACTATACGCCAGTCTGGCGCTTAACAACCCTAAGAGTTAAACGCGAGACACGGCGAGGAGGTTACCGCGCGGCGGAGAAAGTCGACCGCTCAGTAGAAGCCCAGGCTTACGACCTTGCCCCGGGGGTCGACCAGGACATCCAGGCGGTGGTCGAGATAGGAATAGAAGGTTTTCCCATTGTTCGTCCCGGTAGAGGTGACCTTGGCGCCCCAGAGGTGGCGGCACTCCAGCCAAGTCATTCCCCAGGGATAGACGAACACGGTACGCAGAAGACCTTTGTCGGCGGCGAAATCGAGTTCCAGGGCGCGGTAGCGCCCGGTCGGATCGCGAAATGCGTAGATCCGGCCGTTCTCCGTCTTCGCCTCAGAATAAGCTGGCCGCTCGCGGAGCGGGTCGCCCAACAGATTGTAGGCATCGGCCTTACTCCATTGTCCGATCCGCTGCTGGCAGAAAAGTGCGCTATCTTTTTGAAAATCCGGCGGGAAAACTGGTGCAGATGGCGAGGGAGAGGTCTTCCGGGGGGCTTCCCGAACCGCTTTGGCGACCGCCGATGGTACGGGGCTTGGCTTCGGCCCGGCCGTCTTCGGGGGGACCGAAGGCGCTTCGAGCTTGGGCTCCGGGTTCGAGAGCTGGATTCCCGGCTTCGCCCGGGGACCCGGCAGGCTCACAAGCACGCTATCGACCGGCTCGGAAGGTTCCGCGACGGATGGCACCCTGCTGGCCGACGCAGCGGAAACGCCGCCGCCAGCGCCTGTTGCACCGGCATTCACACGTTCAGCGGCGTTGGCGCTCAGGACCAGAATGCCGGCCAGCGCGGCCATCGCAAGCGAACTATACAGACTCATGACTGCTCTCGGAGACCGGACTGTTTCAGTCTCAATGTACCCGAGCGGCAGCGAGCTGTAAACCTTCTTTAATCCTCAATTTAGGCAGTATCCGGATGCTCTCGGAAGTTAAAATGGACCGGCGCCGAAGGTCTTTTCTTCGGGGTGCGGCCAGTTCACGACCTGGCGGGTCTGCGCCTGCAGATGCTCCCGCAGAGCATCGGAATATACCTGAATTCCCTTCCTGGAATATCGCAAAAGCCCCTTCTGGCGGAGGTGGTTCATCTGAAACGTGACAATCTCGCGCGAAGTTCCCACGTATTCGGAAATCACCTGATGGGTGAGTGGCGGAATTTTGATAGACCCGTCCTCCATGCGAGTGCCCAGGCGCTCGGCGAACCGGAGCAGAGCCCGGACCACCCGTTCGGGTGTTTTGTCCAGCGCGAAGCTCTGCAATCGCTCTTCGTAATCAAGTCCCCTCTTGACAAGCATCTGCACGAGTGCGATCCCAAGCCGGGGCTGGCGTTCCACCTGCTCCTCGATCTCTGTGCTGGTCCAGGACATCAGCGTGACGTTATCGAGAGCCATGGCCCTCTCGGGGTGATGACTCGATCCCAGGAGCGAACTCTCGCCAAAGAAGTCGTCCGTGGTAAAGATGTCGACAACTGTTTGCGTACCGTCATCCAACGCCATAGTGACTTTCACTCGACCCTGGACCACCAGGTGCAGGCCCTTGGAAGGCTGGTGCTCATCGAAGATGATCTGGCCCTTGCGGTAATCGGTAACGCCCTTGCGCGGGAGATACATCAATGCATCTTCCATCTCACGCGCAGCACTCAATTTTGCGCCATTCGGCATATTGGTACTCCCAAATGAAATTCGTCCTTACGGCCGAAACCTGCCACGACGGTTGCGGTGGGCGTAGCGCCGGTGGGTAGCCACGGAAACCCAGTTTTCGGTGGCTCCGGTTGGAATTGAAGAGAAGCCGTCGGAACAGTACAATTCAATGTCTTATTCATAGGGTACGCCAAAAAAGCGTGGTTCGGCACCGCTACCAAACCGGGCATCGGTGCGCGAATGAACAGTAATGGGCCTAAAGTGGGGTGTTTTGCAGGATTCAGGGGTCTTCCACAGCCCCGGCGGGCGTGAAATCCGTCCGGAGGCCAGTCGCCGGATCCGCCCGAACGAGCCCGGGCGCGCTTACAGGTCTTTACGGTCTCGACCGAGCTCCGGGCATCCAACGAGTTAGAGGAAGAAATGTGGAAGAAAATCGGATTTCCGGCTTTGGCTTTGGGCGCGATGCTGGCTTTTGTGAAACCGACGCCGGCCGACGCCAAGGTCCGGTTCGGCGTCTACCTAGGCGCGCCCGCCTACACCTACCCGGTCCCATACGGGTACGGTCCATACGGTTATCCTTATAACTATGCATACGCATATCCGTATAGTTATGCATACCCTTACGGCTATTATTCGCCCACTTACATAACACCTTTCGCCTTTGGATTCGGCGGTCACGGTTTTGAGAATCACTTTTACCGCGGACACCACGGAGGATTTTACGGCGGCCGCTTCGACCGAGGGCATTTCGGCGGTCACCACGGGGGCCGCCGGTAACTGAGTTCGGCGATTCGATTGCGTTCAATAAAAAGTGGAGGGAAGGTATGTTGAAAAAACTCGGAATCCCGGTATTTGCTCTTGGAGCGATGCTGGCGCTGGCGGTTCCGCACCCGGCGACAGCCGGCGGAGTCCATTTCGGTATTACTGTGGGTAACCCCAATTACGACTATCCGGCTCCCTACTATTATGGCTACCCGACCCCTTACTCATACTCATATGCGAACCCTTATGACGGGTATCCTTACTCGTATCTGTCGGTACCCTTCTGGGGCGGCCATGAGCATCATGAGCACGAGCACTACGAGCACCGCGGGCAAGGCAACCGCGCCGGGGGCCATGAACACGGGGGCCATGAGCACGGCGGACACGGCCATCACTAACGTGTAAAAATTTCAGGCGACTCCGAGTTGCCGAACCGCCTCGCCCGCGCCGCAAAGGTTCGGCAGCCTCATTTCGGAGTATTTCCGCGAAAGAATCACCCCGTCGGCGCCGGCGTGGAACGCGGCCAAAACCGCATCTCGCGTCCCTTCCGGCGAGGATTTACTGGAAACAGCCGCGGTTGGAATATCGATGTCGATTCCCGGCCAGAGCCTGGTGTTACTTCCGTTGAGTGCTTCGCGGGCCCGCCGGGCTTCCTGGTAGACATAATCGGAGGAGAGGCCGGATGCGGAAATCTCGTCGAGAGGTTTCTCGTGGCGGTAGTCGAGAACGCGATAGTGAAAATCCAATAGTTCCTGGCCCGGGATGTCGCCATAGAGCGTGTGGCCCACGTTGCGAATGTAGCCGGCCAGGCGCTCGCCTCCGCAGTTGTGGTACATCACCATTTTGAGGAAATCGGAGTGCGGGCTCAATTCCGTAAGGTCCTGTTCGGCGCGGTAAATAGGGCTGAAAGAGTTATTGTGCCAGATGTGCCAGCCGATGCCGATCGACGGTTTCACCTCTTTCACGCGCTGGCGCATGGCGGCATAGGTCTCGCGGAGGCTGTCGGTCCAGAGCATCTCCCACGCGAGTAACTCCGGGTACCGGAGTAGCAGGCGCCAGAGCGTAACATAGTAGCCATCCACCGGCGGGCGGGACTGCCGGGCATTTTCGACGAACGAGATCAACGCGGCGAAACCCAGGCGCGCTCGCTTCGGGTCAATGCCACGGTCGCGCGCCTTCTTCTCGCAGAACGGACAAAAGCAGGTGACGCTCGCCGGATCGCGCGGAACTCCGCCGTGCGACGCTCCCAACGCATTGGCGAACGCCCCCTGCCGTTCCGATCCCCACATGATGCCGTCAATCTCGTGAGACCGGGCGTAATCCTCCACCATTCCGAGCAGCCAGTTGCGGTAGTTGGGGTTATTGAAGCAGAGCGTCCCGGCGTTCCGCCCGTTGAATGATCTCTCCTGCGCCTGTTCGACCCCCGGGACATCGCCGCGCCAGACATCTTCGAACCAGCAGATGGTTTTCATGCCGCGCTTGCGGGCGGAAGGCAGCACGGCTTCGAGCACGTCGTAATCGCCGAACTCCGGCGCGCGGAATTCGCGAATCGACGTATCCTGGAAATATTGAGGATGGATGCGCGTGTAGGCGCCGCCATGGAAGGTGTCGGAATCGTACTCCTGCCTGCCGTGGTCAGGCAGGGGCTGGCCGGGCACCTGCCGGCCGGCGATGCCGCGTCCGTAAGTGAACGTGGCGACGAAGAGCGTGTTGATATGCGCAGCTTCCTGGAACGTGTCCAGTACTTTTTCCACGCCTTCGTCGACAAACGAGACCGCGCCAACCTGGATCCCGATCATCCGCGGATCGGGCGCGGCCGCGATACCCTGCGCCGCGGCGGCCAGCGCGCCGGCGGCGGTGTTCTGAAGAAAGCTTCGGCGGTTCATGATGGAATCTTGATCCTACCGGATTCCGCGATCGCGGAGAAGGGAGGCGGCGTGTGTCTCTGCCTGCTCCGGAATCGGGTGGAGCAGGTGACGCGGGCGGAGCCGTGCTCTCAGAGCCGCGAGAGCGCCTTCCGTGCGATTCTTTCGGCCGCGCCCGCCACATCCGCCGGTTCGCCGAAGCCCAGCACCGAGATCAGCAGGCACTCGTGTTCCCGCAGGATGTGCAATTGGGTTCCGGCCCCGGGGATGTCGAGGAAGAAGGCACGCGCCCCCATCCCCTTGGCGTTCCGCACCGAGCCTTCCGGAACGACCTTCTTCAAGCTGTCGATCTCCTGCTGGACTTCGGGCATTGCCGTCACGCGTTCGATGATCACGGTCACCAACCCTTGGCGGGTGGCATAATCGCACGTCGATTCGGCGCCCGCGGCGGTCTCCGAACCGTCTCCCACGGTCCGGCCAAGAGCGTCGATCACTTCGGCGCGAGTTACGGCTTCACAAGCCGTAATGGGCGCCGCGAGAGCAGGCATCCGCAGGGACGGTGGCCGGCTTTCCACCGCGGCACCCGATGAAAACAGCAGCAGCACGAGAGGCAGCACGCTCCCATTAGATAGTGAGGCTTGGGTTCCGGCAAGAGGACGGCGTACCTGGACCCGGTCTAGTACCGAATGACCGCGAGACCAGCAGCCGGCGACAGAAACCGCTCGCTCACGGTCGCGCCTCTGTAACTCACCGTGGAGTCGGATCTGCCGATCGCGGCCGGCGGACCGAGCCTGAAAGCCAAAAGCATTAGCGCACCGGAAAGCCAAGAGCGGCCAGGTCGCGGTGTAGTTGCTCGACCGATTCGAAGCGAAGGGCCTTCAGGCCCGCTTCCCCGGCGGCCCACACGTTCACCTCGCGGTCGTCGATGAAGAGCGCTTCGGAGGGCTTCACGGCCAGGCGGCGGAGGCAGAGGTCGTAGATCGCGCGGTCGGGCTTGACGAGGCGAAGTTCGCAGGAAAGGACCGGGCAGTCGAGGCGGCGCAGCCATTCGAAATTCCGGCGGACGTAGGACGCCATGTCGGAGTGCATGTTGGAGAGCAGCGCGGTTTTGTAACCGGCCGCGTGCACGCGCTCCAGCCAATCTGCCATCTCGGGATTGATGTGGCTCCACATTTCCACGTCACACGTACGCAGCGTATCGAGCAGTCCCTCATCGAGCCGGGCCGCACCGGACAGAACCTTCGACCAGTATTCTTGGGGGCTGAGATCGCCGCGGTCGTACGGCGGGCGCTCCTGATGGTAGCGGCTGGCGAACGTCTCCGGGTCGAGTCCCGAGGCGGCGGCCATTTTGGCGATCGTCCGGGGATCCGGGTGGTGGCAGAGAACATCGCCATAGTCCAGGATGACGGCGCGAAGGTCGCCGTTTGCAGTACTCATACCGTCATTCTGCGGCTCGCGAGAGGGTTTCGTCCAATGTATCTATTGGCTTCCTGCGATCCGGTTTGCCCGCTCCCTCACGGTCGCGGCTCTGTGAACGCAACCGTCAGGCTCACGGCCCGGAAAGCGGCCCGGTAGTGCTATCCGCCCGTCCAATAGAGACCCGCATACGCGACTGTCTCGGCCTGCCCCGCGATGCTGTGTCCCACCATGAAGAGCAGTTGGAACCCGGGCTTGCGGAAGTAATAATAGCCGCCGAAATCGAACAGCGCCGAAGAGCGGGTGCTCAAGGCGGCGGGGCCTTCGGGGCCGTGCTCGAAGATCTCGCCTCCCAGCGTCAGCTTTGCCCTGACGTCGCGCTCGAGCAGCCATCCCGCGAATTGATAATTGCGCATCCGCGGGGCATGGTTGATGACTTCCCCGCCTCCGCCGTAGGTGGTCCAGGGGCCCGCGCTCTTCTGCATCCAGAGCGGCAGGCGGTACCAGGTGCGCCCGTTTCCGAGGCCGGCGGCCGCGCTTCCGGTCGCCAGTTCGACGAACGGAAATATGCCAACTTGGGGGCGATGCCGGGTTTCGTGAACGAACCGGTACTTCACCCCGAGTTCCGTGTCGCCGATCCCGAACGCGGCGGGCGCGCCCGGGAGCCACGCCGCCGACGCCGGTACGACCAGGTGCAACTGCACATCCGGCACCGCGCCCCAGTTGACCTCCAGGGCCGGTCCGAGGGCGACGGCTCCCGCTCGCGTGGCATCGCAGCTCCCGAACGTGTAGACTTCCCAATGACGGAAATCGACTGGCTCCGGATCGTCGGTCTGAAAGGGCGGACCCGCGAGCGCCCAAGCGGGGAGACAGGCCAGCACAAAGAGAAGCCGGAGAGGGATTGTGGCGGTCAACGAGGATGTCCCAATCGTAGCATCGGCCCGCCTCGCGAACCGGCGCGAATGTGAAATATCGCCCGGTCTACTTCAGCACCAGCACCGCGATCCGCCCGTCGGTTTCCAGGTTGTCGCCGGTGGCGTTTTGCCCGTGCTGGGGCACGTTGGGCCGGTCTACCAGTTCGACCGACTGCACCTTGCCGGTGAACAGAAGGTCGTTGACCACCTTGGCGCGCTCGCGGTCGATCTGCGGGTCGATTCGGTGAATGAACGTGCGGTTCTGCTCCGAAAAGCTGATTCCGGTGTCGTGCGTCGCCGCGACGGCCCACACCGGCTGGCCGCGGTACCTGGCCGGGCGCTGCCAGACACGCAGATGGTGGCGGCGGGCGAACGTATTGTTCAATTTCTCGAAGACGATGTCCGGCGGCTTGCCGTCGAGCAGCAGGATGGAGACCGGCGCCTCCTTATACCCGCGATCCTCGGCCAGTGCGCGCAAAGTCTCGAACTTGGCTTCGGTCGTGAGGCTGGAGGCGACGCTCCACCCGGCGGCAGTGAACGCCTGGCGCACCTGGTCTTCCGAACCGATCAACAGGATATTAGTGACGTCGGATGGCTTCGGCGGATCCTGGGCGACGGTCTGGAACGGCTCGGCCGCCACCAGCCTGGCGAGCGCCGCCTCGTCGGGCACCGGTTGGAGATGCGCGGCGGGGCCGGGCGAAACGGGCCCTTTCACGCTCAGCGGCGCGGTGAGCCTGATCGTCATGTCCACGCCGGCTTCGTAAGTGATGTCGCTTTCGGCGGGTTTCAGGACGGCGTTCTTGGCGGTATTCAGAATGTCCGCGAAGCTCGCATACTTTTCGGCCACTTTGCTGATGCCGGCGTCCAGTTTTCCGGTGATGGTATCGGAAACCAGGATGCCGTTGACCTGCCCCTGGTCGTCGATTTTTTCGCGCGCGTTGTCGATCGCCGAAACGCGCGCCGCGATCCCCCGCCTGGCACCGTCGAACTCGATCCCGGTGAACAGGAGCAGGAGCGTCGAGCGTTCGTCCCCCTTCGAGGATTGGTTGGCCTTCTCCACTTTGCCCTCGACCGCGGCGCCGGCGGGAATCACGAATTGCCCATCCAACATGACCGGGGAGATGACCACCGCCTCCACCCGGTCGTTGACCTTGGCCGTCTTGGTGGAGAGCCTGGTTTTGAGTCGGACCTGAATGTCTGTACCGGCGGGAATGTTCAGCGCCGCCAGCGCGGCCGGCACGAGCAGCAGCGCCAGAAAACTACTTCTCGGAAATTTCGGTAACGGGACCATCGACGTCCTCAATTCGCAACAGCAGGCGTTTGCGCGATTCGAGTATCGAGTCCGGCACTTCGAACCGCGCGGCTACCATGCGGTCCTCGGAGCTGTGGGCCGGAATGTTTTCCTGCATGATCAACGTCTGGTTGAATTTCTGCCCGAGCAGGGGCAGCCCTTCGAAAAGCCGCTGGGCATCCATTTCGGAAACCACGCTGCCTTCCACCTGGTTGCCGTTCGGTTGCTCCAGGATGACCGAAACCGTGCGGACCACGAATCTCACGTACGAGGGATTCGCGAAGCGAAAATCGACCACGGCCACCGAGCTGTGATCGTCGAGCGGAGCGGTGCGGACCTTCAGAACCTGGCCGGTGAGGCCGACCCGCGCCCCGCGTTGCATGTAAAGAATCGCGCCGATGATTACCAGCACCGTCGCAATCCCGATAGCGAATGTAGCGGCAAAACGATTACGCATTTCTCTCTTCCGATCGTCTCAGGACAATTCGCCGACGATCCGCAGAATTTCTTCCATGGATGTGTGCGCGGCCTGGATCAGGGTGCCGTCGAATATGTGCGTCTCGAGTCCCGCCTTGTATTTGTAGCCGTCCCGTTCCAGGGCTTCGAAAATGGCCTTCCAGTCTTCCTTCTCGGGGCTCGAAGGCATCACGCCTTTGGCTTTGATCTGGAGGTTCAGCATCCGCTTCTTCGGCAGCAGCGAGTAGCCGTCCGGATACGAGGTCTCCCGGCCGTAGGCGTTGTGCGGATCCCAGTTGAACCCGACCCATTTGGAAGGAATGAGCTTCATGATGTCGGCCAGTTCGGCCGAAGTGGCGACGTTCTGCGAGCCTTCGTTCTCGATCAGCAGGAACACCTTCTGCTTTTCCGCGATGGGCGCCATCTCGCCGCCGATGGTCTCGGCGATGCGGGAATAGGCCGTTTGGGGATCGGCCACGCGAGAGCCGGTGAACACGCGGAGCTTATCGCAGCCCATGATCTGGGCGCAGCGGATGGCTTTCCGGAAGTCCTCCGCCCGCCTTTCCCAGCGGGCCTTCTCCGCGGCCAGGCGGCGGTCGCGGGCATCCGGTGTCTCGTTGCGGCGGCGGGCGGGCTCCATGCCGGGCCAGGCGAACTTCATCAGGCTGGTATTGACGAACGATACCTTCAATCCTTCTTCTTTGAAACGCAGCGCGTCCGCCCGGATTTCGGCTTCGCTGAGCTGGAAGTATTCTTTACGCGTTTCGGCGCGGCGGTCGCGGATCTCGACGAAGCTCAGGCCGTACTGGTGGGCGAACGCGATGGCGTCGCCGGTGGTGTTGCCGATCTCGTCGGTGATGGCGCTGATGTGAGACTTGTCGAAGCGGCTGCGCGCCCACAACCTGCCCGCGCCCCCAAAGGCGCTCCCGGCGAGCAGCTCTCTCCTGGTCATATAAATTGATTGTAATAGAGGTTATGGAATGGACGAGCGGCACTGGGAGAAAGATCCTGCTGGAGGAAGGCGATATCACCCGCATAAAAGCGGATGCCATCGTCAATGCAGCTAATTCGGCGCTGGCGGGCGGCGGCGGGGTGGATGGGGCCATCCACCGGGCAGGGGGTCCGGAAATCATGCGGGAGCTGGATACTATTCGCGCTCAGATCGGCCGCTGCCCGACCGGCAGCGCGGTGGTGACCGGCGCCGGCAGGTTGCCTTCGAACTACGTGTTCCACGCGGTTGGCCCCGTGTATCACGGCGGCGGCCGCGGGGAAGCGGAACTGCTCGCGGGGTGCTACCGCTCGTGCCTGAAACTGGCCGAGGAGCGCGGCCTTCGCACCATCAGCTTCCCGGCCATCAGCACGGGCATCTACGGCTACCCCGCCAGGCCGGCTGCGGAATTGGCCCTGCGCGAGGTCAAAGCGCATCTGGAGGACCCGCGGACGAAACTCGAGACCGTGATCTTCGTGCTCTTCGGGCGTTCCGCATACAAAATCTACGCGGACTTGCTGAATGGCTCGATTAAGCTGGAGGAATGAGAAACTTCGACAGCCTCTCGGAACGGGAAATCCTGGCGCTGGCAATCTCTCTCGAAGAGGAAGACGAGCGGGTGTACGCGGATTATGCCGAGGGCCTGCGCGAGAATTTTCCCGGTTCGACGGCGGTCTTCATCGGCATGCAAGCCGAAGAGGCCGGCCACCGGCGTAGGTTGATTGAGCTCTATCGCAAGCAGTTCGGCGAACATATCCCGCTGATCCGCCGCCAGGATGTCAAGGGCTTCGTGCAGCGCAGGCCGGTGTGGTTGACGCGCCCGCTGGGGATTGACGCTGTCCGGAAGCAGGCCGGCGTGATGGAGATGGAGAGCCGGCGGTTCTACGAATGCGCGGCCCAGCGGTCCCAAGACGCGGGCACCCGCCAGTTGCTGGACGACCTGGCGGCCGAGGAGCGCTCGCACGAGTATCGGGCCGAGCGCCTGGAGCGCGAGATGTTGCAGCCGCACGTCAAGGAAGAAGAGGAGCGCGCGCGCCGGCGGCTGTTCGTCCTGCAAATCGTGCAGCCGGGACTGGCCGGATTGATGGATGGTTCCGTCTCCACGCTGGCTCCGGTATTCGCCGCGGCGCTCGCCACGCGCAGCAGTTGGGATGCGTTCGTGGTGGGGCTGGCGGCTTCGCTGGGCGCGGGCATCAGCATGGGGTTTGCCGAGGCGCTCTCCGACGACGGTTCCCTGACCGGCCGCGGCCACCCCTGGGTGCGCGGCGTGATCTGCGGCCTGATGACCACCTTGGGCGGGATCGGACACACCCTCCCGTTCCTGATTTCGGATTTCCACGTGGCGCTGTACGCCGCGGTCGGCGTGGTGCTGATAGAACTGGGAGCGATCACCTGGATCCGCCAGCACTACATGGAAACGCCGCCGCTGGCGGCCGCGGTACAGGTGGGCGTGGGCGGAGCGCTGGTGTTCCTCACCGGTATCCTCATCGGCAGTTCGTAACGCCTGGACCTAACGCTGCTCTGATTTCCGCCGATAAGAAGCCAGAGCAACATGGGTTTCACCCGATACCTCCTGGGCGCGGTTCTGGCCGCGACGCTGTGTGTACCTGGCGCGGCGCAGCGGTTCGCCTTCAAGCACTACGGCCAAAATGACGGACTGGCCAATCTGGCGGTCATGTGCATGGTGCAGGACCGGGAGGGTTTCCTCTGGGTCGGCACGCAGAACGGCCTGTTCCGCTATGAAGGCCGGATTTTTCGCGCCTATTCGCTCGCCGAGGGGGTGCCCGCGTCTTACATTCAGGCCCTCGCTGTGGCGCCGGACGGGGCCGTGTGGGTGGGGACGCGCTCCGGTGCGGCACGGTGGAATGGCGAGCGGTTCCGCCAGATGGATGCGGGCGCCCCCCCGACGCCCATCTGGAATATCGGGTTCGACGGCTCGGGGCGGGTATATCTGGCTACCAGCCGCGGCCTCCTGCGCGGGGAGCCAGGGCCTGGAGGCGAATACCGGTTCCGCCCGCTCACCACGGAGTCGGTACACGGGCTGCTGGTAGATTCGCAACAGGGTATCTGGTTTAGCAGCGGGACCGGGGTGTACCGCCTTCGCGGAGAGACGCCCGAAGCGGTTGGCCAAGAGATGGGTCTGCCGGCGGACCAATGGCGGGTGATTGTGGTCGATCCCTCCGGGGCGATGTGGGTGAGAAGCACGGGGCGGCTCTTCATGCTGCCTCGCGGCGGGACGCGGTTCCAGGCACGCGGTAGGAATCTACCTGAGTCGGCCGACGGCACCATCACTCCGCTGGGCGGAGGCGAAATCATGGTCGCCACCGATTCCGGCCTGGCGATCGGGGATGGCGACCACTGGCAGCAGATCGGCACCGCGGAGGGTCTTATGGCGAGTACCGTGAACACGGTGCTACGCGATCGCGAGGGTTCCATCTGGGTCGGTTACTCGGGATCCGGGCTTTCGCGCTGGCTCGGCTTTCGCGAGTGGGAAGCCTGGACCCGCAGCGAAGGCCTGCTCCACGAAACCGTGTGGGCCATCCGCCGCGGTTCCGGAGGCCGCCTGTGGGTGGCGAGCAGCAAGGGCGTACAGGCCTTGGATCCGGCAACCGGGCGTTGGCACACGTGGACCCGGCGCGAAGGTCTGCCGGGGGATCGCTTCATCGCGCTGGCCGCTGCCACGGGTGGTGGCATGTGGGTCGGCGCCAGCCCCGGTAACGAGTCCGGGTCGCTGGCGCGGATCGACGCAAGCGGCAGGGTCGCGGCAGTCTACGGGCGGCGGGATGGTTTCGACCTGGATCGCGTGACGGGCCTGCTGGTGGACGGGGAGGGCTACCTGTGGGCTACCGGGAACAACGGGCTGTTTCGTTCCACCTCTCCGGCGGGCAAGGGAAACTGCCTTCGTTTTGGCGCGGTGGTGCCGCCCTACGGGTTGGGATCGCGGTTCGAGCAGCCGCTGCTCGATCCGGACGGGTCGGTTTGGATCCCCTCGACCGGCGGTTTGCTGCGGTATTGGGGCGGGAACTGGTCGCGGATCGGAAAAAGCGAAGGGCTGCTCAGTTCCGCCGTGGTGGCCGTCGCGCGGGAGTCGGCCGGCGCGCTGTGGGTGGTGTACTGGGACGCGGTGGGTATCTCTCGCATAGACCGCAGCGGCGGGAAACTGCGCGTGGAACATTTCACCCGGCGGCAGGGGCTGGGTTCGGACAAGGGCTATTTTGCCGGAGTGGATGCGGGCGGGAACATTTGGGTGGGGACCGATTCAGGCCTGGACGTCCGCATCGGGGGCCGCTGGCGGCACTACGGACAAGCGGACGGCCTGCTTTCGGAGGATGAGGACGAGAACGGTTTCTGGGCCGACCCGGATGGCAGCGTCTGGGTGGGCACCGCCGGAGGATTGGAGCACCACCTCCCGCGCCCGGCACGCGGACGGCGCCCGACGCCGGTAGTCTTGATTTCGGCGCAGGCCGGTGGCCGGGATTGGCTCCATGTAAACTCGCCGCGGCTCACGCACTCCCGGAACTCCGTGGTACTGAGCTTTGCGGCGCTCTCGTTCCTGAACGAAGCGGCCATCCGGTTCCGCTACCGGCTGGCGGGCTTCGAGGAGAACTGGAGCACCACGGAATTGCCGGAAGTTCGCTATCCGAACCTGCCGCCCGGCTCGTATTCGTTTCAGGTGATGGCTAAGGGCGCGGACGGGTTGTGGAGCAGCAGCCCGGCAAGCTTCGCCTTCCGCGTCGAGCCGGCATGGTGGCAGACTGTGTGGTTCCGGGCGGCCTGCTTCGTTTTGCTCCTGGTATCGGCGCGGCTGCTCTGGAAATGGCGCATGCGACGGCTGCTCGACCAGACCGCCGAGTTGGAGAAAGTGGTTCTCTCGCGTACCGCCGAGGCCGAATCCGCGCGCGAGCGGGCGGAGCAGGCCAATCGCCTCAAGAGCGAATTTCTGGCCAACATGAGCCACGAGATCCGCACACCCCTGAACGGAATCCTGGGTATGCTGCAATTGCTGGCGGATACCACCGTCACCCGGGAGCAGACCGAGTATGTGGAAGCGGCCAGCGATTCGGCCGAAAACCTCATGATGCTGCTGAACGACCTGCTGGACCTCTCGAGGATCGAGGCGGACCGTCTCGACCTGGAGCCGGTCCCGTTTGCCGTCCGGCCGTTCCTGTCCCAGACGGTGCGGGCGCTCGCGGCCCGGGCGCGTGAGAAGCATCTCGAACTGAGCGGCGAAGCAAGTGAAGAGACGCCGGAGGTGGTGGTTGGCGATCCGATGCGGCTGCGGCAGGTGCTGCTCAACCTGGTAGGGAATGCGATCAAGTTCACCCGGAGCGGCAGCGTATCGGTGCGGCTCACGGCCGAGGCGGGTCCGGACGAACACTCGAAGCTGCTGCATTTTGCCGTTTCGGATACTGGTATCGGGATTCCCGTCGAGAAGCAGATCCTGATTTTCGAAGCTTTCCGCCAGGCGGATGCCTCGACGGCCCGCCGCTACGGAGGCTCGGGCCTGGGGTTGGCGATCTGCACGCGACTGACGCAACTGATGGGCGGACGCATCTGGGTGGAAAGCGAGCCCGGGCAGGGCAGCACGTTCCATTTCACGGCGGCGGTGGAGAGCGGGCAGGATTTGGCCTCTTGCGCCACCGAGAGCGGGATATCCGAAGAGCCCGAGCGCCGGTTGCGCGTCCTGGTGGCGGAAGATAATCCGGTGAATCAGAAGGTTGTGGTCCGGTTGCTTGAGCGCCGCGGCCATTCCGTCAAGGTCGTGCCCAACGGTAAGAGTGCCGTAGAGGCCGCGCTCGGGGAGGAATTCGACGTCATTCTGATGGATTTGCAGATGCCCGAGATGGATGGGTTCGAGGCCGCAGCCGCCATCCGGCGGCAATCCAGCCGGATTCCGCCGATTGTGGCGATGACCGCCGCCGCCATGGCCGATGATCGTGAACGATGCCTGGCAGCCGGGATGGACGACCATATCGCGAAGCCGCTCAAGGGTCCGCAACTGGTCGCCATGGTAGAGCGCGTGGGCGCGTCGGTTCGACGCTGCCCGTAAACCGCCGCGCGAACTGGGGCCAAGCCGGGAATGTCACCCATTTATATCGTTAAATGTGAGGCTTGACACGTAGCAAGATATTAAAAAATTTAACCGAGAATTCGTTTGCCGGGATGAACAAATCAGATATGGCGGTGATATATTGGCTTCTCTAGGCACGAATTCGGACGCAGGTCTGATGCATTACAACTGTCAGGAATGTACACGCCTTTGGAATGAGTACGCTCTTACCACCCGGCACTACCTGAAAGTCGAGGGCAAGCTCCGAATGGCAAGGGTGTCCCGCGACGAGAAGGCTATAGAGGAACTCTCTCCCGCCTATTTTCGGGCGGCGACCGAGTGTGCCAGATTGCGAAGGGAGATCGATCTTCACGAGAGCAACGTTCGCCTGCGGGCCGACGTCGCTTCCGCCTGATGGATCAGCGGCAGAGATGCCGCGGCCGATCTCTACACTCCTCGAACGAGAATGATCTGCATCTCGATATCCGCCCGAACGGCTTCCTTGGGCCACGGCGAAAGGATAAGATTGGAGATTCAAGCCAAAGAGGGAGAATCCGATCTATGAAGCATCCATCTCGCCGCAGTTTCCTCGGTGCCGCGGCCGGCATAGCCGGTCTCGGCGTGCTCGAAGTCAGGCCCGCTTCCGCCGTGATCGAGCCAGCCCCGTGGGGAATCAAGTTGGGCGTCGCCACGTATTCCTTCCGCAACTTCGATCGCGCCAGGACGATTGCGATGATCCGGAGCCTCAAGACACCCTGGGTCAGCATCAAAGACGTCCATCTCAAGCAGGACCTCACGCCCGGGGAGTGGCAGGCGGGCCGCAAAGAATTTGAAGCCGCCGGGTTGAAGATCATGAGCGGCGGAAACGTCGATATGACCAGGGACACCACGGTCGAGCAACTTCGCCATCATTTCGAATACGCCAGGTACACGGGAATGCCGATGATGGTCTGCGCCCCCACGCACGACAACATCAAAATGGTGGAGTCTTTGGTGAAGGAGTACAACATCAAGATCGCGATTCACAATCATGGACCGGAGGACAGGAATTTCCCCACGCCCGAATCGGTGCTGGAAGTAGTGCGCACGCTCGACGCGCGCTGCGGCCTTTGCATGGATGTGGGCCACACCGCCCGCACCGGCGCGGACGTGGTGAAGAGCATCGCCGAATCCGGCGACCGCCTGCTCGACATGCACGTAAAAGACTTGGCCGACCTCTCCGTAAAGGAAAGCCAGTGCGACGTGGGGGATGGCAAAATGCCGTTCCCGGAGATCTTCAAGCAGCTAAAGAAAATGAACTACCAGGGCTGCGTCAACCTGGAATACGAGATCAACGGAAACGATCCGCTGCCTGGCATGCAGCGTTCGTTCAGCTACATGCGCGGCGTGCTCGCCGGGCTGGCCTCGGCTTAGATCATGGCGATTCCGGTTGGGACCAAGGGGGAAAAGACACTTCTCGTTACCAGCGAGAACGCCATCGATTTCCTGGGAATGGAGGGCGCTCGCGTGCTCTCCACTCCCCACATGATCGGCTACATGGAGCGCACCTGCCGGGATACCGTGCTACCTCTGCTCGACGCGGGCTACGACACGGTGGGAACGCATGTCAACGTCGCGCACCTGGCGGCGGCGCCTCTGGGCATGACCGTGCGGTTCACCGCCGAGGTGCTGAGCGTCGACGGACGCCGCATCCAGTTCCGCGTTGAAGCCTTTGATGAGCAGGAGAAAATCGGAGAAGGGACGCACGAGCGCACGGTGATCCACATCGCGAAGTTCGCGTCGCGCCTTGCCGGAAAGAAGACATAGGTCCCCGGGGGACCGCGATCGCCAGGAGGGCTGTGCCCTGCTTAGACCGGAGTGGAAGCTGGCCGGAAGGGGCGAAAGATGTCTTTACTGTTCGGCTTTGTGTCGGCTACCGCGCCCTTGCCGTTCATTTCGTGGTGGTAGACTGCGAGGATCGCCGCTTCATCATAATCGATGGCGCGGGCGTACTGCCGGATGTAGCTGGTGTTGTAGATACCGCCTGGGAGCTTTCGGAATTCTCCCTGTTCGATAGCTCGTAACGAACGGACGCTGATCTTTGTAGACTCAGCAATCTGTTCGAGGGAAATGCCGCGATTACGCCGAATCGTGGCCAAACCTAGTACGCTGTTTTCCTCATGCATCGACAGATAGCCTTCCACCCAGACCCGGAGGCTAAAGGCCCGGCGCGGCATTGGTATCCAACTTCACACTATAACATTACTTACTCCTCTGCTAGACTCTTTTTTCATGGGCATCTGCCGTCGGGAATTCGGTGCCTGCCTGGCGGGCGCGCTGGCCACCAGGCTGCTCCCCGCAGCCGTTGCGCGCCCTAAACTATTGGTTCTAGTGGTACTGGAGCAATTTCGTTCCGACTACCTCAACCAAATCCGCTCCCAACTCGCTCCCGGAGGCCTTCGCCTCTTCCTGGAAAAAGGTGTTGTTTATAACGATTGCCGGAATCTTGCCAGCACCTTCCCCTCGACCAGCATCGCCACCCTGGCGACCGGCGCCTGGCCGGCCCAGCACGGCATCGTCGCGGACTACTGGTATGACCGGGCGCTCCGCAAGCCGGTACGCGGCACGGAAGAAGACCTGCTTGCGACCACCCTCGCTGCGCAAATCCTGAACCAACCGGGTACCAGCGCAACCGTGGTGGCGCTGGACGAAGACCATGCCGCCCTGTTTGCCGGTTCGCCCGATGCGCGGATCTATTGGATGGACGGGGAAGGCCAGTTGGCCACCCGCGGAGAGGTGCCGGGCTGGCTTGCCGGGTACAACAGCCAGAACCTGGTCGAGCGCTTCCATGGAGCCAAATGGCTGGCGCTCGGAGCCAAGCCCGACGCGCCGGCGCTGCGCATCCTGGAGTATTCCAAAGACCGTGCCCAGGAATTCATGACGCTCTACCGTGCTTCGCCGTTCGCGCTCAGCGCACAGTTCGACTTTGTCAACGAACTGATTGACCGGGAGCGCCTGGGGCAGGGGAACGCTCTCGATTTCCTGTGCGTGCTGGTGGGATCTTCCGAACTTCTGGGTTACGAGACCGGAGCCGACGATCCGCTGATGCAGCAGATGATCCTCCAAATCGACCGGCGCCTGGAACTTCTGATTGCGCAACTCTCGAAGACCCTCGGTGAAAACGCCTTCAACCTGGTAGTGGTGGGCGGCCACGGCGCTCCACCAGATCCTGGTCCGGACCTGCGCGAATCGATGGCGGTCAGCGGAGAAAAACTGGCGCAGGCGGTGGACTCGGTACTTCTGTCGCGGGGCGCCGGCCGCGTGGAGCGGTACATCTACCCGTTCTTTTACCTGGACACGACCAAGCTCGCGGACCCGGACCGCGCCCGCCTGGTGGCTGCCCGGGCCGCGCTGGAGCACCCTTCCGTAACGGGTTATTACACCCTGGGCGGCGAGGCTTCGGTGCGCGACGCCTGGGTGGCGCGATTCCGCGACAGCTTCCATCCGGAACGCTCGGGCGACTTCATGGTTTCCTACCGCCCCGAGCAGATCGAGGAATACGGCCAGAACCGGGGCATTTCCTACGGGTCGTTGTATAACTACGACGTGCAGGTTCCGCTGCTTCTCTACGGGCCGCAGTTCCGGACCGGCGTTTTTCACCAGCCGGTGCGATCGATCGATCTCGCGCCCACGCTGGCGCAGGCCATCGGGGTGGCTTGCCCGTCATCGTGCACCGGACGGGCGCTCGCCGAGGCGTTTGCCGAATGAGCCTCGAAGTGCTGCTGTGTGGCATCACGCTGCGAAACCCCGTGCTGGCGGCCTCGGGCACGTTCGGCTACGGACTGGAGTTTGCGCGCCAGGTCGATCTGAATCGCCTCGGCGGTTTCATCGTCAAAGGCCTCTCCCGAGAACCCATCGAGGGCAACCCGGCGCCCCGCCTCTATGAGACGGCCGCCGGAATGATGAACTCGGTAGGGCTGCAGAATATTGGAGTGCGGGCCTTCGTTCGCGACAAACTGCCGGAACTGGCGAAGCTGCGGACCGCGGTGTTCGCCAACGTTTTCGGTTACCAAACCGAGGATTACGTGGAGGTCGTACGGGTGCTCGAGGACCATGCCGGGCTGGCGGCCTACGAGTTGAACGTCTCGTGTCCCAATACGCGCCACGGCGGAATCTATTTTTCAAGCGACCCGGCGCTGCTGGGTGAAGTAGTTTCGGCCGTCAGGAAGGTGGCGAGCAGGCCGGTCATCGTCAAGCTCTCCCCGAACGTGAGCGAGATCGAACCGGTGGCCAGGGCCGCCGGGGACGCGGGCGCCGACGCTCTATCGCTGGTCAACACCTTCATCGCGCTGGCCATCGATGCGCGCACCCGCCGCCCGCGGATCGGAGCGGGCTTCGGCGGGCTCTCCGGGCCGGCGATCAAGCCCATCGCCCTACGGCTGGTCTACCAGGCGGCGCGGGCCGTGAGCATTCCGGTGATCGGATTGGGCGGGATCGCATCGGGCGAAGATGCCGCCGAGTTTCTGGTAGCCGGAGCGACCGCCGTCGAGGTGGGGACGGCCACGTTCTGGGATCCCCGCTCGCCGCTCCGCATCGCCGAAGAACTGGCCGAGTTTCTGAAGCGGGAACGGATCGCGAGCGTGTCCGAATTGACCGGCACGCTCAAATGGTAGTGTGCTTCTTTTCTTCGAGCATGGCCCGGAGGCTGGCGATTTCGCGCCTTAGCCTCTTTTGGCGGGCAAGCAACATCAGAACGTAAACCACCAGAATGATCCAGGCGGCGGTCAAGCCGTAGCTCAGGAACTCGTAGTTCCTCTGCAGGCGTGCCATTTCGCGCGCCACGTCGTCGGCTGTGAATTGGGCGAGTAAGTAAATCATGAAAAATCTCCCTCAGAACGCATGCGCCGTCCGGCGCAGGGAATCGATTTCGCGCTGGGCTTCCTCCTGCCGCAGGCGGACCACCGTCAACACGATGCCCAGCAGGACCATGGCGAGCAGGTTCCTCAGAAAGACCACCAGCCAGTCGTGCGGAAAGCTGCCGCCGCCCCAGAACACCGGCTGCGGATGCTGCGTGCGCCACCACTTGATCGAGAAGATCACGATCGGCACGTCGATGAACGCGAAGATCGAGAAGACCGCGGCGAAAGTGGCTCGCTGCGTGGGTTCCTCGATAGCGCGCCGCAGCATGAGGTAGCCGGCATAGAGCAGCCAGCAGACCAGTGCCGAAGTGAGGCGCGCGTCCCAGGTCCACCAGATGCCCCAAATAATGCGGCCCCAGATGGAACCGGTTACGAGATTCGCCGCCAGGAACGCTAGTCCGACCTCGGTGACCGACACCGCGATGGCGTCGTATTTGAAATTCCGGGTGATGAGAAACATCACGCTGCCGACCAGGGAAACGAAAGCGCACATCATCGCAGTCATGGCCACGGGAACGTGGAAGAAAATGATTTTGAAGATGGCGCCCTGGTTGGCCTCCGGCGGGAGGCGGGCGATCACATAAATATCCCAGGTGAGCAGCAGGATGACCGCCGCACCCAGAATGTAAAGAATCTTTTCCGTAACGCTCGACTTAGTTTCCGTCATAACAGACTCCCAGTAGGGTAGGCCTCCTGGCCTGCCCATCCGCTGGACCAGCGCCAATCTTCAACCTTTCCCGCAAACCCCGCCGCCACCGGATTGGCTTCAATATAGCGAACGATCTTATCTAACTCTTCTTGATCCCGAACCCAATGATCGTACGATTCATTCTGCCAGAAGGGCTGGCCGGTACGCCTTAGCAGCTCATTCGCGCGGCGGGCGGAGTATCCCTTCACCG
Source organism: Bryobacterales bacterium (assembly GCA_963794265.1). GTDB lineage: Bacteria > Acidobacteriota > Terriglobia > Bryobacterales > Bryobacteraceae > CAWCDJ01. Next base: position 975,700 of record CAWCDJ010000001.1, on the reverse strand, counting down.
CATGGGTGACTCTCGACAGTTCGACCTTCGGGTACATCAGAATATGCGCATGGTTTGGCATGATCACCCAGGCGCGCAGTGAGTACAGCTTGAGTTGCTGCTCTCCGTATTGCAGGGCTTCGTAAACCGCCTGGGCGATACTCGAATCTTCCAGCCAGCGCGGGCCTGTAGCGGCCTTCGCCAGTTCCTGGTCTATAGCCGCGAAACTTTTGCCGGCGGTCTGGCCTTCTGCGATCAGGAACGCCTTTTCTCGCGGCAGCGACCCGGTTAGCCGCCAGGTGAGAAACACGGCTGCGTCTTCGGGTTGCCAGTGCGGAAGGTGGCGTTCGTAATACGTCATCGCAGCTTTCTCTTTTCACTCAACTTGGGCAGGCCAGGAGGCCTACCCTACTAACACTGTTTCGATCAGCGCGATCGAGGCCGCGGTGTACACCAGGTCGAAAGCCATCAGCATTTTGAGCCAGGCGTCGTTGGCCGGGCCGATCGGATGGCCCATGACCAGGCTGGCGGTCAACTGCATGGCGCTCATCAGCGCGGGTACCAGGATCGGATACGTCAGCATCGGCAGCATCACTTCCCGCAGCCGGATATTGACGGTCAGGGCGCTGAAAATCGTGCCGATGATCGTCATTCCCCAGGTGCCGAGCGCCATCACGAGGAGCAGTTGTCCCAGATGCGCCGTGATCGACGACGTCACGTTGTTGAAGATCGCGAACACCGGAAGCGCGATCAACTCCACCGCGAAGACCAGCACATAGTTCGCCAGCGCCTTCCCCAGGAAGAGCGCGCTGCCGGCCACCGGGGCGGAGATCAAAGCGTCCAGGCAGTCGTTGGGGATCTCCCGGGCGAAGCTGCGGTTCAGAATCAGCGTACCCGCAAAAGCGAACACGATCCACAGCAGGCCGCCGGATATTTCGCGCGTGGTTTCGCTCTCCGGGTCGAACGCGAAGCTGAACATCAGCAGAATCACCAGCGCGAAGGCCAGCGAGGCGTTGATGGCTTCCTTGGTTCGAAATTCGGCGCGCAGGTCTTTGACTGCAACCACCAGGGCCAGACGGAAGAAGGACATCAACCCTCGCCATACCGCGCATAGACGTACCCGGGGTCCGCCACCATCTCTTCGGTGCACAGGCCGTCAAATGCCACATGGCCGCGGTTCAGCAGCGCAACGTGCGTGGCCAGCTCGAGGGCTTCCCGCAACTGATGGGTCGACATCACAATAGTTTTTCCGGCAGCCAGCGCGTCCCGCAAGAGGCGCTGAAGCACCGCGATTGCCCGGTCGTCGAGCGCCGTGAAGGGCTCGTCGAGCAACATCACGTCCGGGTCGTGCAGGAATGCCCGGGCCACCGCGAGCCGCTGCCGCATGCCTCTCGAAAACTCCCGCACCAGGCCGTCGCGCACGCGCGCCAGACCGGTTCGCTCGAGCCACTCGAGCGCCGATCGTTTCGGGTCGGGCAGGCTGTAGAGCCGCCCGTAGAGCACCAGGTTTTCGAACGCCGAGAGCTCGTCGTAAACCGAAATGCCGTGCCCGATGAACCCCATCCGCCGGCGGGCTTCCGTATCCCGCGGTTCCTTGCCGAAGATGGCGATCTTGCCGCGCCCCGGCCGGGAGAAGCCGGCCACCGTGCGGAGCAGCGTGGTCTTACCGGCGCCGTTGCGCCCGATCAGGGCCAGGCACGCGCCGGACGCCGCCGTCAGCTTGACGTCGCGCAGGGCGGGGTAGTCCCCGTAAAATTTCCAGACACCCTCAATGGCGACCGCGTTCATTCGACTCCTTCGGGACGGCGCCTTCCGGGCCAGCCCGGTACAGCAAGACGAAGCCCAAGGCCAGGATGCCCAGCGCCAGCGTCAGAATCAGCCCGACCTTGCCATAGATACGGGGCATGATCTCCTCGATCCCCGGGCCGCTGTTATCCGCCTGGCCAGCCGAGGCGTCGGCAGCCGGGGCAGCGGCTTCCGTGCCGGTGAACTGGATCTTGTAGCTGTCGGCCAGCAAGCCGTAAATGTGGGCCTGAGTCCGCGGTTCGGTTCCGAGGTCTTTCAGATGCTCGCCGGCCAGGGTGATGCCGTTGGGCGAGATCAGGTAGGTGTTGTCGTCCTTGCTCTCGATCTTTCCTTCGTAGGGCTGCCCGGTGGTGAAGGGCACGGTGTAACTCAAATCAAGCCGCGTCTCGCCTGGCTTAATCTCGAACTTGGCGGTGTACACGTCGGGGCGCCCGGTCTTGTCCGTGGGGACCGGTACGGCCATCCCGCTGCCGTCCGGTGCGGTACCCTTGACGTCGACATTGCCGTTCGTGCCTTTGGGCAGGTAGAAATGGATGGTGCCGGCGGCCGGGTTGAACCAGGTGGTCTTGCCGTTGTTCTCCACGATGAAAGTCTCGTTGACCACCATCTGGCCGCCGCCGGGTTGGAACAGCAGCATGTGCTTGGAGACCTTGGCCTGGACGGGCTGCTTCGAGGCGTCGTAAACCTCGACCGTGAACCCGGTAGTCGGAGTGCCGGGCGGTATCAGGTGGTTGTAGGTGACGCCGTCGCGCTCCACCCGGACGATCGAAGGCCCCTGGCCGCCGGTATCCTGGCTGAAACTGAAGGCACCTTGCGCGTCGGTTTTGACGTGGGCTACCGGTTCCATGCCGCCCTGGCCGAACTTGTACAGGGTGACCTCGGCGCCGGGCTGGGGCTGGCCGGTCGTGCCGTTGCGGACCGAACCGCTCACGGCGGCCGCCGCGACCGCGGTGGAAACCAGCAGGACGAAGCCAATTCGCCGGATCATTGGGCCACCTTCATGGGTTTGCCGCACTCTCCGCAAAACTTCAGGTTTTCCACGAAATGTGCGCCGCAAGAGTCACAAACAAACCCGGAAGCCCTGGCTGTCATTACCTTCGGCTTGGGCGCGGCCTTCGGCTTGGGCGCGGCCTCGGGTTCCGGAACGGCGCCTAACGCGGCTTTGAGCTGGTCCACTTCGGCCAGGACGTGGGCCAGTTCCTTCTGCAGGTCGATCTTGGTGCTCTGGTAGTCGGCGTCGGAGAGCTTGCCGACGCGGTATTCGAACTGGAGATCGCGAAGGTTTTCGTAGATGGCGGCTTTGCGGTCGTCCAGGTGCTGAAACGGCGATTCCGGTATGGGTGCCGGTAGATCCTCGGGCCTAACCCCCAGGATGAACGCGATAACAGCGATCGCGATGACGCATGTAATGGCAATGATCACCTGTTCACTCTTTAGACGATTGGCCGGGCGGGAAACTTCTGCGTTTCACTCCAGTTGGGCCATGTCCTTTTCGATCTGGTCCTTATACTTCTCGAGGGCCGGGTCGTCGATCTCCACCGGGCCAATCTCGGCGAGCGGCTTGGGCTTCCGGTATTTCCTGATAAACAGCCAGATAATTGCCAGGCCCAATCCCACGGAAGCATAAGGGACGATCCATCCGAACGCGTTCGGCTTGGCAAGATAAATGCCTGGGCCGTAGTCGCGGATGAAAGCCTGGATAATCTGATCGTCGGACATCCCGACGGCCTGCATCTGGGCGATGCGCTCCTTGGCTGGTTTGGAGAAGGAGCACTCGAGCATACTGCAGGTGGCGACGGAATCTTTGCAGCCGCACTGGCACTGCAACCGCGATGCGACGCGCCGCACGTCCACGCTGGGCTTCTCCGCCACGGTTTGTGCCAGGGCGGCAACTGCCAGGACGGCGGCTGCGATGCTAATTCTTAACCGGTACATGTTTCTTGGTATAGCCCACAACCGAAGTGCGGGCGTACTGCATTTTAATCTTGCTCGGAATCAGGCAGACGAAGGTGCCGCCGATCAGCACCAGTCCACCCACCCATATCCAGGATACCAGCGGGAAGACATAGGCCTGAATCACGGCGCGCTGGTTGTCGTCCGACATGCCGCCGAAGTTGAGATACAGGTCCTCGTTCGGCCGCTGCCGGATGCCGACCTCGGAGGTGCCCTGACGGCTGGCAATATAGAAGCGTTTCTCGGGCTCGAGAGTTCCGAGCATCTCGCCGTTTTTCGAAACCTGAATGGTGGCGCGATGCCACTGGTAGTTCGTATTTTCGCCCTGCTGCAGGCTGATCATCTTCAGTTGGTACGACCCTACCGACATGGTGTCGCCGGTATTCAGCTCTTTGACTTCGCTCTTGTTGAAGGCGTGGCCGGTGAATCCGACGAACATCAGGACGATGCCCATGTGGACCAGATAGCCGCCGTAGCGGCGCGTGTTGCGATGGGTCAGTTCAATGGTGCCGCGGAGTAGGTTGGTGTGGTTCTTGGCGGCGATGGACCGGCCGCCCTTATAGAACTCGATCATCACGGTGAGCGCCACGAACAGGCAGAATCCGAAGGAGACCAGGGCGTAGAAGTTGCGCACACCGGCAACCAGCAGGGCCGCCACCAGGACCAGGGAAGCGATCCCGGGCCACTGGAAATTCCGGCGGAGACTGTCGGCCGAGGTGCGGCGCCAGGCAAACAGCGGGCCGACTCCGGTTAGGAACAGCAGAGCCAGGCCGATGGGCACCATCAGGCGGTTGTACCAATCGCCGTCGAGCGAAATCTTGTCGCCGGTGACGGCTTCCGAGATCACCGGAAACAGCGTGCCCCAGAGGACCGCGAAACAACTTGCCAGCAGGATCAGGTTGTTGAACAAGAAGCTCGATTCCCGCGATATCACGGATTCGAGCTCCGATTCGCTCTTCAGGTAATCCAGCCGGTCGAGAATCAGCCACACCGTGGCGGCAATCCCGATGGCCAGGAAGCTCACAAAATACTTGCCGATTTCCGAACGCGCGAACGCGTGCACCGACTGCACCACGCCCGACCGCGTCAGAAACGTGCCCAGAATGCAGAGGAAGAAGGTGGCGGAAACCAGGACGATGTTCCAGACCTTCATCATGCCCTTCTTTTCCTGCATCATCACGGAGTGGAGGAAAGCCGTGCCGCTCAGCCACGGGAGCAGCGAAGCGTTTTCCACCGGGTCCCACCCCCAGTAGCCGCCCCAGCCCAGAACGTGGTAGGCCCATGCCGCGCCCAACATGACCCCGGTGCTCTGGAAGAGCCAGGTGACCAGGGTCCAGCGTCGGGTGGTGCTGATCCAGCGTTCGCCCGGCTGCCGGGTGATCAGCGAACCGATGGCGAAAGCGAACGGCACCGCGAACCCCACGTACCCGAGGTACAGCATGGGGGGATGGATCGCCATGGCCGGGTATTGCAGGAGCGGGCTCAGCCCGTTGCCATCCGGCACCGCGACGATCAGCTTGTCGGTAGCCAGCATCTGGAAGGGGTTGGCGATGAAGTTGTTCAGGAGGAGGAAGAAAGCCTGGATCGTGGTGAGGATGGCGATGACCCAGGGCATGAAATCCCGGTGGCGGCGGCGGTTGGTGAAAACCACGACCATGGCGTAAGTAGAAAGCAGCCAGCTCCAGAAGAGCAGGGATCCTTCCTGGCCGCCCCACCATGCCGCGAACTTATACAGAATCGGCATGGTACGGTTGCTGTGTTCCGCGACATAGGCGAACCGGAAATCGCCCGTCATGAGGGCGTGAACCAGGATTCCCGAGGCCAGCGTGATCAGCACCCACACCGAGTAGACCGCACGCTCACCGCTAACCGTTAGAAAAGGCTTGTGTTTTACGCGGCCGACTACACAGGCCACGGTGGCGTAGATGGCCACGCAGAAGGCCAGCAGGATGGCCAGCGAGCCGAGATTTTCCATAATACCCCTCTAGATGCTGCTCTTGCCGCTATTGATATTCGGTGGCGTCTGTCCGGCCGGCAACTGCCCCGGCTTGGCTTCATACTTCGAAGCACATTTCGCCTGGATCTTGGACGCACGGAATACGCCGTCTCTTCCCAGTTTTCCGTCGGCCAGCGCCTGGGCGCCGTCTTTGAAAGTATCGGGTAGGGGATCGGTGCCGGTGTAGGCAACCTTGAGCTTGCTCTTATCCTGCGTCAGAACGAATTGCACCTGTTCACCGACGCGCTGGATAGAACCCGACTCCACATCGCCCGCCACGCGAAGGCGCGCGGTGTAGGCTTTTGCCCCCATCTGCTGTACTTCGGTGATCGTCTTGTAGTAGGTTTGGGTTTCCTTCATGCCTGCCGTGGCGAGCCAGACGACGGTCCCAATCACGACAACAATGAGCGCAGCGAACTTCCCGTACTTTCGCATAGGCATCCCTCTGAAACAACCAGTATAGCTCGAAAGAATTGAGGGATATTCAGACACTTTGGGCTCTTTTGTGGGAATGTTCGACATACCCGCAAATGGGGTTGGGGTGCAGCGACCTATCCCAGCACCGTCATCCCCGCCGGATCCCAGCGGCACATCCGTTTTTCGAAATAGCTGGTGTTGGCGAGCAGCGCCGGTCCGGTGGCGCGGAAGCCGAATACGGCGTCTTCCACGGGCTTTTTGCGGCTGCGCACCGCTTCGTAGAAGACGCGGTGGTGCTCGCGGTGAGCGTCATACCCCGGCGGCGGGGTGAATTTCTCGGGTTCGATCTTCGGTTCGGGCCGGGTCTGGGGCGGGTACTTCTCGCGATAGCGCCGCAGGAATTCCTCCTGTACGGCTTTCGGGAAGGTGTCGATGGTGTACCCGGGTTCCCGTTCGGCGGCCGCCCTTTCGAGGAGCAGGGAACCCATGCTGGTGGTGATGACGCCGTTGGTCCCCATGAAGCGGAAGCCGAAGCGTTCTTCGGGAACGCCGCTCTTCAAATTCACGCGCAGGGACATCGTAAAATCCGGATGGGTGGGCTGCTTGCCGTAATCGAGCATCGCCAGCATCACGTCGGGAACATCGCGGCCGTCGTTCCAATACCGGAGCCCGCCGGTGGCGAGAATGCGGTCGGGTCCGATGGAACCGGTCACCAGGTGCAGGCCGCTGAGCAAGTGGACGAACAGGTCGCCGGCAACGCCGGTGCCGTAGTCCCGGTAGTTGCGCCAGCGGAACAGGCGGATGGCCTCGAAAGGCCGCTTAGGGGCAGTGCCGAGAAAGCGGTCCCAATCCACGGTGGCGGGGGATGCGTCGGGCGGAATCGAATATTGCCACGCGCCGATCGCCGTGTTGCGGTCGAGCCAGGATTCGACCATTGTCAACCGGCCGATCTCGCCCGCCTGCACCAGGTCGCGGGCCTTCTGATAAACGGCCGAGGTGACGTACTGGCTGCCGACCTGGAAAATTCGCCCTGTGCGCTGCTGGGCCGCGACCACCTCCTGGCCGCTGTCCACCGCCTGCACCATGGGCTTCTCGCAGTAGACATCCTTGCCTGCTTCCATGGCCGCGATTGAGATGGCGGCGTGCCAGTGGTCTGGTGTCGCGATGATGACGGCGTCGATGTCCTTGCGAGCGAGCACCTCGCGGTAGTCGCGGGTGGTGAAGATCTGATCACCGTGCACCTCGCGGGCGCGCGTCCGCCGCCCATCGTAGATGTCGCAAACGGCTGCGAGTTCCACGCCGGGAACGGAGAGGGCGTACTTCGTGTCGCCCATCCCCATGCCGCCGAATCCGATGGTGGCGATGCGGATGCGGTCGTTCGGAGAGATGCTCTGGTCTGCGCCGGCAATTCCCGCCGCGGCTAGCATGGCCGGGCCGGTCTGGAGGAAGTGCCTTCTTGTGGGCATGGTTTATTCTATCGCCGCGCCGATCCGCCGCGGGTCCGGAACACCCGGACCGTTTACAATAGTTCGGAGCCGGACCGAACGATGCCACTTCTGAGCCGCTTCTCCCGCGGAGAGCTGAGATTGGGCCGCATCGAGGCCTTCAGCGATGGTGTGTTTGCGATCGTGGCTACGCTGCTGATTCTGGACCTGAAGGTGCCCTCGCTCGCCGATCACTCGAGCGTGAACGAGCTGCGCCGCGCACTGCTCGATCAGTTTCCGAAATTCCTGAGCTGGCTGATCAGCTTCGTGATCGTCTGCAAGTTCTGGCTGAACCACCATCACGTGCTGGGACAGGCCGGGCATGCCACCTACGGCATGGTATGGCTGAATTCGATCTTCCTGATGTTCCAGTCTTTCGTGCCGTTCCCGACCGCACTGATGGGCGAATATCCCGGGAACCCGCTGGCCGTGAGCTTCTTCGGCCTGGTGATGGCGTTGAACACGGTGCTGTTCATCATTTTGCAAAGCTACGTGCAGAAGAACCTGATGAAGCCGGAGCTTGCAGGAGCGGAAGATCCGCACATCATCGCCAAGTCCTTCGTCGGACCCGCCTCCTACCTGCTGGGTGTGGCCTGCGCCTGGTTAAGCGTATACGCGGCATTCGCCGTCTATTTTCTGACGCCGCTGTTCTTCATCACGCCGCCCGCGCCGCGCAAGGCGATACGATAGTGCGTCATGCGCCGTTTTTGGATCATCGCACTATTGGCTCTTCCCCTGTTAGGGCAGGGGCTGCCGCCGAACGAAGTGGAGGCCGTGGTCACGACGGAAATGGGCTCGTTCCGCTTCGAGTTCGCGCCGGACAAAGCGCCGAAACACGTGTCTCAGTTTCTGAAGCTGGCGGCGGAGGGCTACTACGACGGCAGCGCCTTTTTCCGCGTGGTGGCGAACGGCATCATTCAAGGCGGCGACCCGCTGCTGAAGGACCCGAAAACGCCGCGGAACCTGTGGGGCACGGGCGGCCTGAACCTGCTGCCGGCCGAGATCAGCGACCTCAAGCACGAGCGCGGCGTGGTCTCGACGGTGCACATCCCCGACAGGAAAGACAGCGACGGCAGCCAGTTTTTTGTCTGCCTCTATCCGCAGCCCACGCTCGACGGCCAATATTCCGCGTTCGGGCGGGTCACTGAAGGCATAGACGTGGTGCAGAAGATTTCGCAAGTTCAGGTGGATAGCCAGGGGGTGACGGAGAAGCCGGTGCGCATCCTGAAGGTGACGATCGAAAAGAAGAAGGTGGAGCCGTTCCTCAACGCCACCGTCGAGCAACTGCGGCGCACGGTGACGATGAAGACTACGCTGGGCACCGTGAAGATCAGGATGGCGCCGGAGTGGGCCCCTGAAACCGTGCGGAATTTTCTGAAACTGACCGAGACCGGCTGGTACAACGGCACGGTGTTCCACCGCCTGGTAAAAGGCTTCGTGGTGCAGGGAGGGATGGCGGAGGGGCGCGCCGGCGGCCCAACTCACCCGGCGGACCGCTGGGTGCGGCCGGTCAAAGGCGAATTCCGCGCCGATGTGAAGCACGTGCGAGGCATCGTTTCGATGGCGCGAGGGGACGATCCGGATTCGGCGACCACCTCCTTCTTCCTGGTGCTTGGGGATGCGCCGCACCTCGACGGCAAGTATTCCGCCTTCGGGCGCATCGTCGAGGGCATGGAAGTGCTTGATGCCTTCGAGAAGGAAGAAGTGGACGGGGAGACTCCCAAGCGGCGGCTGGAGTTGATCGAAGCCACCATCGATCCGCAGTAGGGCAGGCCTCAGGTCTGGCCCTTCCGGGTATTGAAAAAGGCGCAGGCCCGGAGGCCTGCGCCACTGAAGCTACTTCTTGACTTCGGATTCGATCCGCATGCCGTAGAAGCTGCGGTAAACAAACACCACCGAAATCAGGAAGAACAGGGCGGCCAGCGTGGTAGTGAGGCCGTTGCCCTGTTTCCGGCTGAGTTCCACCGCCAGCGAAACCGCCAGCAGGCCGAACAGCGTGGTGAATTTGATGATCGGGTTCAAAGCCACCGAGCACGTGTCTTTGAACGGATCGCCCACCGTGTCGCCCACCACCGTGGCGGCATGCAGTTCGGTGCCCTTGGCGCGCAGTTCGGTCTCCACCACCTTCTTGGCGTTATCCCACGCGCCGCCGGCGTTCGCCATGAAAATGGCTTGGTACAGGCCGAACAGCGCGATCGAAATCAGATAGCCGACGAAGAAGAACGGCTCCAGGAACGCGAACGCCATGGTGGAGAAAAAGACCACCAGGAAGATGTTGAGCATGCCCTTCTGCGCGTACTGCGTGCAGATGGCCACGACGTTCTTCGAATCCGTCACGGAAGCCTTGTCGGATCCTTCGAGTTTGATGTTCTTCTTGATGTACTCGACGGCCCGATAGGCGCCGGTGGTGACGGCCTGCGCGCTCGCACCGGTGAACCAGTAGATCACCGCGCCGCCCGCGATCAAGCCGAGCAGGAAGGGCGCGTGCATGAGCGAGAGTTTCTCCACGTTGGTGGTGAGCCTGTTCGTCAGGGCCACGATGGTGGAGAAAATCATGGTGGTGGCTCCAACAACGGCGGTGCCGATCAGCACCGGCTTGGAAGTCGCCTTGAAGGTGTTGCCCGCGCCGTCGTTCTCTTCGAGGTTGTCCTTCGCTTTCTCGAATTCCGGAGTGAAACCGAACTCCCTCTGGATTTCGCCGCTCACGTTGGGAAGGGTCTCGATCATGGAAAGCTCGTAGATCGACTGGGCATTGTCGGTCACCGGGCCGTAGCTGTCGACCGCGATCGTGACCGGCCCCATCCCGAGGAAGCCGAAAGCCACCAGGCCGAAGGCGAAGACTGCGGGAGCGACCATCAGGGTCGTCGGGAAGTCAATGCTCACGGCGTAACCCACGCTCATCAGCAGCAACATGGTGAAGCCCAGCCAGTAGGCGCTGAAATTGCCCGCGACAAAGCCGGAGAGAATGTTGAGCGACGCGCCGCCTTCCCGGGAACTGGTGACGATTTCATTGACGTGGCGCGATTTCGTGGAGGTGAAGACCTTGACGAACTCCGGAATCAGCGCGCCCGCAAGGGTGCCGCAACTGATGATGGTAGCGAGTTTCCACCACAGCGACGGGTCTCCGCCGAGGTCCGGAATCATCACGGAACTGACGACGTAGGTGAGAGCGATGGAGAGAATCGAAGTCAGCCACACCAGCGTGGTCAGCGGCGCTTCGAAATTCATCTTTTCGGAGGTGCCGTACCTGGCTTTGGCTATGGCGCCGTTGATGTAATAGCCGATCGCCGAGGAGATCAGCATCATCACGCGCATGGCGAAGATCCAGACCAGCAGTTCGACCTGCACCAAGGGGCTCACCACGGCCAGCAAGATAAACGCGATCAGCGCCACGCCGGTGACGCCGTAGGTTTCGAAGCCGTCGGCCGAGGGTCCCACCGAATCGCCCGCGTTGTCGCCCGTGCAGTCCGCAATCACGCCCGGATTCCGCGCGTCGTCTTCCTTGATCTTGAAGACGATCTTCATGAGGTCCGAGCCGATATCGGCGATCTTGGTGAAGATGCCGCCGGCCACGCGCAGCGCAGCGGCGCCAAGAGACTCGCCGATCGCGAAGCCGATGAAGCAGGCGCCGGCCAGTTCGCCCGGTACGAACAACAGGATGCAGAGCATGATGAAGAGTTCCACCGAGACCAACAGCATCCCGATGCTCATCCCGGCCTGAAGCGGGATGTCATAGCAAGCATACGGCTTACCCTTGAGTGCCGCGAAGGCGGTGCGGGAGTTGGCAAAGGTGTTCACGCGCATCCCGAAGGCTGCGACGCTGAAGCTGCCGCCGATTCCGATCACGCTGAAGGCCAGGATGATCAGTACCTTGTACGCTACGAAACCTCGCAGAAATCCAAAATAGAAAACGATAATAACCGCGATAAACGCCTCGAGGAGCATGAGAAACTTGCCCTGCGTGGCGAGGTAGGTCTTGCAGGTTTCGTAGATCAGCTCGGATACTTCGCGCATTGCGGAATGCACCGGCATGTTCCGCAGGCGCACGAAGATGATCAGACCAAACACCATTCCCAAGGCGCTGACCAGCAGGCCGCCGAGCAACAGCGAATGTCCGTTGATGCCTCCCAGAAACGTCGCGGAATGGAGGTCGGGAAGCCTGAGATCGGCCTCTCCCGCTCCCTGTTCCTGCGCCATGAGCGGTGCGCCCAGCACCAAAGCGGCAAGGGCGATGAGAACGCGCACTATGATAGCGATACGCGCGTTTGCGGCGGCCCCGAAAGGTCCGGCTTGCCGCCTGACACGGACTGTGTCCGAAATAGAAAGCATCGTCTGAGATCCTCCTAAAGGATTGCCATGGCCATGCCCCGGGCAGACCACGGCGTCAGATAAGTTTTACCCGGAGTGCTTCTGACCACACATTATAAGAGATATACGCGTCGGAATTCAATGAAAGCGGCGTCACGGCGTCGCCCGGAGGGGCTGACCGCGCTTAAATGCACCCTCCGCGAAGAGTCCGTTCCGGAACAAAGCCTGGCAGTTCACTGCTGCCGCAGTCCATCGACCAGCATCCTGGCCAGGTCGGCAATCAGCAGCGAACCCGGGTTGTCGGGGCTCCAATCCGGCTTGGGCATGCCGTCGACCGTGATGGCCATAGCGATCCGCCCCCCTTTCGAGTAGACGATTCCAAGGTCCGACCGCAGCGCGTCGAGCGCCCCCGTTTTGTTGGCGACCGTGAGATCCCCCATCTTCCGGCGGATTCCGGTGCCGTCCTGGCAGCGCTTCATCACGTTCAGGATCTCCCGCGACGCCTCCGGGCTGACGATTTCACCCTTCTCCAGCCGCTCCAGGATGGTCACCATGTCGCGCGGCGTCGAAACACCCAGCCCGTACTTCCGGTTTTCCGGAAGCCTGCCGGCCGCCGACACGCCCCCGGCGGGTCCGTCTCCCCCCATGATCTTGCGCAGCGACCGCGTCGTCCGAATGCCGATCCGGTCGAGATAAGCATTGACGGCATCTGCCGTAAAGCGCTCCAGCACCATATTCGTCGCGGTATTATCGCTGAGCACCATCATGAGGTGCGTCACATCGCGCAGCGGAAGTTGAACGCCGTCGGACAACTCCGCAGCGATCACGCCAGAACCGGAAACCTTCTCGGCCGCGGTAATCGTGAGGGGATCGGTCCACTTGGCTTTACCCTGTGCCACCAGGTCGAAGACGGCGCAAAGAATCGGCAGCTTGATGGTGCTTGCGGTGCGCACCGGATCGGTGCCGCGGATCTCCACCACTCTGTGGGTATCCAGGTTCTCGGCGTACAGTGAGACCGTGCCTGGAAAATCCCGGATCCGGGCATGAATGGCCTCCGGCAGCGGCTGGGCAGCCGCAAGCCCACCGAGGAGTAGGGTAAGTCCCAGTGTTCGCATTCACCGATGATAGCGTTTCCCGCGACAAAAGTATGACGATTGCCCGGTTACGACCGATGCTATATTAGGCTATTAGGCACCTAAACTACTGAAAATGCAACCCCATTCCAAAGGTATCCACGCCCGGATTCTGCTCAGTTCGGTATTCGGTCCCTACGCTCAGGACGATTCCTTCGGCAGCCGCAAGATCAACCCCATGGAGCTGTACCACAACCAGGTGACCCGCGAACAGGGGCCTTTCTCCCTGCGCATGTTCCACCGCTCCTGGGGGATCCTCATGATTCAGGAGAACATCTCGGCCCCGACCACCGTACTGGATTTCCCGACGCGCGAGACGTTCGAGGCGGAACTTGAGGCGCACCACTACGATATCGTCGGCATCTCTTCGATCATCGTGAATGTCGGGAAAGTTCGGGAAATGTGCCGCATTGTCCGCCGGATTTCGCCTGACTCCACCATCGTGATCGGAGGGCACGTCGCGGCCATCCCGGAAATCGAAGACATGGTCGACGCCGACCACATCGTGCGCGGCGACGGCATCAGTTGGATGCGCCGGTTCCTGGGTGAGGATGACACCGCGCCGGTCCGCCACCCCGAGATCGTCTCCGGGTTCGGCGCCCGAACCCTGGGAGTCAAACTGCCGCAGGAAAAGGGAACAACCGCCGCCACCATCATTCCCTCGGTCGGGTGCCCCATGGGCTGCAACTTCTGCACCACCTCGGCATTTTTCGGCGGCAAGGGAAAGTACCTGAATTTTTACGACACTGGAGAAGAACTCTTCGACGTCATGTCCCGGATGGAGCACCGGCTGGATGTGAAGTCGTTCTTCATGATGGATGAGAATTTCCTGCTGCATAAGCGGCGCGCCATGGAGTTGCTCGACCGCATGAAGCGGCACAATAAGCCGTGGTCGCTCTACGTGTTCTCCTCGGCCAATGCCATCCGGCAGTACACCATGCGGGAACTGGTGGAGCTGGGTGTTTCGTGGATCTGGATGGGCCTGGAATCGCCGCGCTCGAGCTACAAGAAGCTGGAGGGGTCGGACACGCTGTCGCTGACGGCCGAACTGCGCAAACACGGCATCAAACTGCTGGGCTCGACCATCGTGGGCCTGGAACACCACACGCCCGAAAACATCCACGAAGAGATTGAGCACGCCGTGGCCCATGACACGGATTTCCACCAGTTCATGCTGTATACCCCGGTCCCGGGAACGCCTCTGTTCCGCCAGATGACGGAAGAGGGACGCATGCTCGAAGACGTAGACCTGGCCGACATCCACGGGCAGAACCAGTTCAATTTCGAGCACGCCGCAATTTCGCGCGAAGATTCCAAGCGCTTCCTCGATTGGGCCTTCCGGCGCGATTTCGAGCGCAACGGGCCCAGTATTTACCGCATTTGCCGCACAACGTTCAACGGCTGGCGCCGCTACAGAAACGACCCTGACCCGCGTGTACGGGCGCGCTTCGCCCGTGAGGCGCGTTCGCTCAAAGACGGGTACGCCGCCGCGCTGTGGGCCATGGAAAAGCACCTGAGCCGCACCAATGAAGCGGTGGCCGGAAAGATCCGCGGGCTGCGAAAGGATATCGGGCGGGAATTCGGAATGATGGGGCGCGTGGTCACTCGCGCGTTGGGCCCGGTGCTGCTGTGGGCCGCCCGGCGGGAAGAGCGGCGTCTGGCCGCCGGCGAAACCTACGAGCCGCAAACCATCGTACAGCGGCGGAATTGGGATGGGCCGGCGATCAACGCCCCAGCAGAAGCTTCAGGTAGCTTATGCCCGTCCGGACCTCCACCGTCTGGGTTACCTGTCTTCCGTCCTTCTCGATAGTGATGAGGTAGGATCCGGGCCGCAGCGTCACCTCGGCGGGCGTGACCTGTCCGGTCGGCTTGCCGTCCACCAGCACGCGGGCGCCCTGCGGCTCGCTGGTCAGCATCAGGGTGCCGCCGGTCGCGTGCAGCACCACTGCCTGCATCTCCATGGGATAGCTTCCCACATAAACTTCGCGGTGCTCGATGCCATATCCGGGCAGGGTCACCGCCACCGTGTGCCGGCCGGGAAGAGCGTTCAAGGTACACGGCGTGGTGCAGGACATCTCGGCGCGGCCATCGAGCGTGGCGGTGGCGCCTCCCGGGCTGCTGATGATGTTCACCGGTTCCAGTTGGGGTTGGGGAGGCGCCTGCCGGGTTCGAGCCGGCAGTTCCGGAATTTCCTGCCTGGGGGCGGGACGGACCGGCGCGGGCTTGGCTGCTTCCGGTTGCGGCAACGCCGGCTGAGTGGCCGCCGGCTTGGACTGTGCCGGTGCGGACTCTTCCGCCTTGGACTCGTCCACCTTGGCTGGTTCCACCTTGGCTTGTTCCGGCACGGGTTCGGTTTTCGCCGGCTCCGCCGGTGTCATGGGGCTCGGCTTTTGTTCCTCGGCGGCCGAAGGGGCGGGGGATGGAGGAGCTTGGCTGACCGGCTGCGTATCCGCCTTGGGCTGCTGCCGGGCGGTCTCCTGCGGCTGCGGCTTCTTCGACAGCCACGGGAGCGCCTGCGAGCCGACCAGTGCCAGCAGGCCGGCGGCTACCAGCATGGCCAGCAGAAACGTCAGGAAGCCGCCTTTTCGCGCGGCGCGGGCCTCGGTGATGGTGGTTTCGCCCGGACGCGACGACCGCAGCGGCTTGCGGGCTGGCGGCAACACGATGACGGGCCTGCTACCCTCGGCCACCGTCGGCTCATTGAGGACGCCGCCGCGAGGCATCGGCCTCCATCCCTTACTCGCGGAGCAGGCCTTCTCGAGCGCCGAAACAAACTCCTGGCAATTCCGGAAGCGGTCCTCCGGCTTCTTCGATAGCCCTTTCTGGATGGCGCTCTCGATCTCCCGGGTCAGGCTGGGGTTGATGCGATGCGGCGCGGCCGGCTCTTCCGCCACGATTTTGTAGACTACCGTGGTGAGGTGCTCGCCGGTGTAGGGCTTCTCGCCCGTCAGCATCTCGAACGCAATCACGGCCAGCGAGAACTGGTCGGAGCGCCCGTCCACGGTTTGACCCTGCACTTGTTCCGGAGACATGTAGTGGGGCGTGCCGACGATCGAGCCGGTCATCGTGAGCTGCTCGGAAGCCGTGATTTTGGCAATTCCGAAATCGGTGATCTTGGCCGTGCCGTCGGCTGCGATCATGATGTTGGCCGGCTTAATGTCGCGGTGCACGATGCCCTTCTGGTGGGCATAGTCGAGGGCTACGGCGGTCTGGCCCAGAATGCTGAAAATCTGCTCGGGGGTAAGCGGGCGCGCCTCCGAGAGCATCTGGTCGAGCGTCGGACCATCCACGTACTCCATGGCGATGTAGGCAACGTCGCCGTGCTGTTCCACGTCGTAGATGGTGACGATTCCCGGATGCGACAGGATGCCGGCCGAGCGGGCTTCCCGGAAGAGGCGCTCGCGCATGCGCTCCTGCTCGTCGGGCTTGCGCGCCGTGCCGAGGGCGATGGTCTTGATCGCTACCGGACGGCCGATGTTCGGGTCGATGGCGTGGTAAACTATGCCCATCGCTCCCCGCCCGAGCTCCCTGACAATCTTATATCGCCCGATACGATCCATTCAGTCTAGTGATAGCACACCGGAAAGTGGTGGACAGGCCGTAGTTCCACCCTGAGCGTCGAATCCCGGCGTATAGGATACGCCTCGGGCAAAACGACGGGTCCGCTTCGGATTCGGAAGCGCAGCCGGCACAACCCTGACGTCAGATAATTCGTGTAATGCTCTCGGGGTTCAATTAGCAATCCACAGTATCTGCCGCAGTTATAAGTCGTTCTAATTGGCGGTTCCGGCCATCCGGTACGTCCGGTACCTCGATGTTATCTCCGGATAGTACCAGACTATGTTTAGCCGGAAATCACTCCGGCCGGTCGTAAAATGGGATTCGGCTCGCAAGCTATGACCCCGGATTCCTACCCTTCGCATGCAAATGGCTTCGCAGGTTCTTCCGGCTTATCGCTTCGCGTGAAGGGCGTATCGGTGCTTTCGGCGCCCCTGCTGGCGTTGTTTTTCGCGCTATTTGCGATCCGCTCGTTGGGAATGGAATCGGTTCTGGACGGGCAAGCCATCGAGCGGGAGTATCAAAACCGGGCCGCGGGTGTTCCGTTCGACCGGGCGGCGGAGTTGCGCCTCTCTGTCCTGCGCGAACGCCGCGATGCCGCCCGCCGCAAGCTCACGGGGATTCTGTTGGGATGCGGGATATTCGGGCCGCTCGGAGCCCTGTTCCTGCACCTTCTGGTGGCCGATAAGCTGGCCCGGCGGCTGGGCGCGGTGCAGGAGAACGCCCGCCGGCTTGCCCATGGGCTCCCCCTCGGCGCGTTTCCGACCGGCACCGACGAGATCGCCCACCTGGCCAGGCAGTTGGAAGACGCGGCTTTTCTCATGCACGGACGCGAGCGGGAGCTGCGGGAAAGTGAAAGCCGCTATCGCGATCTGTTCGACCGCGCTCCGATCCCCTATGAGGAAACCGACGGCGAAGGCGTGGTCCGGCGCTTCAACCAGGAAGTGTGCCGGCTCCTCAGGACCACGCCGGACCGCATCCTCGGGTGCAAAGCCTGGCACTTCGTGGCGCCCGACCAGCAGGAGGACTTTCGTACGGCCATGCTCGCCCGCATGGCTTCGGCGTGCGAAACGGGGCCGTTTGAATGCGACTACCTGCTGGAGCACGGCTTGCGCATCACGGTGGAGGTTCGGGAGAGCCTCATCCGCCGCGGGGATGGCTCGGTCGCCGGCGTGTGCCGGTCCCTGCTCGATGTGACGGAGCGCAACCTGGCGGCGGTCGCCGCGCGCAAGGTGGCCCAGTATGCGTTGGAGCTGAGCACCAAAAACGAACAACTGGCGCGCGCCCTCGAAAGGGCGCATTCGGCCACCGAAGCCAAGAGCCGCTTTCTGGCCGCGGTCTCGCACGAACTCCGGACGCCGCTGAACGGCATCATCGGGTTTTCCGAAATGATGTTCGACGGCAAGTTGGGAAAGACCACTCAGGACCAGAACGAAATTTTGGGCGACATCCTCACCAGCGCCCGCCATCTGCTGCAGCTCATCAACGACATTCTCGATCTTTCGAAGGTCGAGGCCGGAAAAATGGAGTTCCATCCGGAACCCTGCCAGATCGACGCTTTGATCCACGAGGTCCGCGACGTGCTCCGCCCGCTGGCGGAAAAAAAGAATATCGAGATTTCGACCGACGTGCCCGCCGGCCTGGAGGGCGTCATGGACCGCGGGCGTTTCAAACAGGTGCTCTATAACTATCTCTCGAACGCCGTGAAATTTACACTGCCCGGGGGGCGAGTGAGCCTGCGCGCGCACCCGGCCGGTGAAGGTTACTTGCGGCTGGAGGTGGAAGACACGGGAATTGGGATTTCCCCGGAAGAGATGCCCTTACTGTTTCGCGAATTCCAGCAATTGCCCAACAGCCGGAAAGCCGAACAGGGAACCGGCCTGGGCCTGGCATTGACGCGGCACATCGTGGAGGCGCAGGGCGGCAGCGTCGAGGTGCGGAGCACACCCGGAAGCGGCAGTGTTTTTTCCGCAATTTTACCTTTGAGTGCCGAAAGGAAGTTGGCTGTACGCTAAAATACGGGACGATGGCGGGAGAGTCTATTCTGGTGGTCGATGATACACCGGTCAATCTGAAATTGACTCGCATCCTCCTGCTTAACGAAGGTTACAAGGTATTAACAGCCCCTAATGCGGAGGATGCGCTGGAGTTACTCCGGAGCTGTCACCCCCACCTGGTGCTGGCCGATATTCAATTGCCCGGTATCGACGGGCTGGAGTTAACCCGGAGGATCAAGCAGGACGCGGGGACCCGGGATATTACCGTAGTCGCACTTACGGCGTTTGCCATGAAAGGCGACGAGCAGAAAGCCATAGACGCCGGTTGCGATGGCTATATCACCAAGCCGATCGACACTCGAGCTTTGGGTGCCCGCATCCGGGGATACCTGGATCAGCGCGACCAGACCCCGCCGGCGGCGGCACCCGAGGCGGTTGGCGACCTGTCTTCCCAATCGGAAATGCTGGCGCTGCGCCGGCGTTTTCTGGATGAGGGCTATGAGACGACGCGCCAGTGGCTGCGCGACCTGGAGGGTTCCTTCCAGAGCGACGAGGTCGCGCGCGCCGCGCACCAGTGGATCGGCGCCGCCGGGTTGCTGGGCTATAGCGCAATCAGCCGTCTGTGCCGCGAGGTGGAAGCCGTGCTGCGCGAGCGTCCGCTCGACGCCGGCCAGCTTCGCGAATCCCTGGCCAACCTGGTTCTGGCGTTCAGCACTCCGCGGGAGGCCCGCGACACCCCGGTTCCGGCGGCCGTTCTGGACGTCCTGAGCGGGAAGCGCGCGGCGCTGGTCGGCTTTCCGGCCAACGAGGCGGAGCGCCTGACGGTGGCCCTGGAGCGGGCCCGGGCGGAGGCCGTCTGCCTGCCTGTTTCGAGGCCGGAGGATTCGGCCGAAATTCGCGACTTCGACCTGGTCGTGATCAGCGTGCGCACCGAGAATCTGGATTCGAACTGGATGCAGGTCCGCCGGGAAGCGGTGGGTGTGCCCCTGGTGTTCGTCGGCCCGCGCGAGCAGTTGCTGGCCGTCGAAGCGGCTCAGGTGCCCGGCGTGGAATTCCTGATGGACCCCTGGGACGTGGATGAGGCCCTGGTCCGGCTCAGCCTGGCGTGCTCGCGGCCGGCCGCGGCCGACCGGCCCGCGGTTTCCGCACAGCCGTCCGCGGTCTCCCGGCCGGGGCGCCTTCGGGTGCTGGTGGCTGACGACGATCCCACGGTGCTGGTTCTGGTGCGGGCCGCCATCGAGAATTTTGGCATGGAGTGCCTGACCGCCGCCGACGGCACCGGCGCCATCGAAGCCATCCGCAAGAACAAACCGGAAGCCGCCGTGCTGGATGTCAACATGCCCGGTTTGGATGGATACGAGGTGCTCGCCGCCATCCGGGGCGAAGCGCTGCCTACCCGGGTGCTGCTGCTGACCGCGCGCCAGCAGGAAAACGATGTCATCCGAGCCTTCACCTTGGGGGCCGACGATTACGTGGTCAAGCCTTTCAGCCCCATGGAACTGGTGGCTCGATTGAAGCGGCTGTTCCCGAAATGACGGGGGTCTTTGTCGGCGCGGTCGCCGCCCTGGTGGGCTGCTCGGAAGCGGTGGTCCTGGCCGGACTCGATGTGGCGCTGCTGCGCAGCCTGAGGCGCTGCCGCCGGGAGCAGTCTTCCGCCGCGGTGGCTCCGGAAATCCGAGCCCTCCTGGTGGATTTCCTGGCAGGTGCGGACAAGGTCGAGCAGCTTCGCCGCTTTCTGGAGCCGGATTCCGCGGCACTGTCCGAAGGCCTCCTGTTGTTCCGCGGTGCGGTGGCCGGCGGAGCCAAAGAGAGGCTCTGCGAATTGGCGCTGGAGCTGGGGCTGGTGCGCGACTGGTGCGCCCGGGCCCGGTCGTCCAACGCCCTAAACCGCCGCGAAGCCTTCGCGCGCCTGGCGTTCGTCTCCTCGTATGAACCCTGCCGCCGCCTGGCCGGAGAACTTCAGGCGGCTGCCATCGGGGACCCGGATGAGGACACCCGGATTTCGGCCGCCAGGGGACTGGTTCAGTCTGAAGAAGCCGCCACCTTGGATTCGGTTTTCGAGTTTGCCCTTGCGAGCGATCCCCTGACGCGCGCGGTACTGGCGGGGGACCTGCGGCGGCACACCGCGGAACTCTCGCAGAGGGTAATCCCCGCGGCGCTCTCTTCTCCGGATAGCCGTGTGGTTCTGGCGGCGCTCGAAATGCTGTCGGCCTGGCAGCGCGCGGTCATCGTTCCGGAGCTGCCGCGGCTGCTCGAACACCCCGACACCGCCGTCAGGCTGCATGCCCTGGGCCTGGCGCCGCTTATCCCCCTGACACCCGAAGCGCGCTCCGCCGTTCTGCGCGCCCTCGAAGACCCGGACCCGGAAGTGATCGCGGCCGCCACCCTCGCCGCCGGGCGCCTGGGCATGGAAGAAAGCCTGCCGTACCTGGCCGCCCTGGCGCGCCGGGCGGGTGCGGAGGTGGTCCGTAGCGCCGCCGCGGCGCTGGCTGCCATGCCACCCCAAGGATGGGAGGCGCTCGAAGAGCTGAGCGCGGGCCTCAACAGCGTGACCGCGCATCACGCCCGCGCCGCCCTGGCGAGTGTCCGGGGAGAGCCGCGCGCATGACTATCCCGGCGGCCATTCTCATAGCACTCTCGGTGGTTCTAATGGTTTCCGCGGGAGTCGCGCTGTATGCGCTGTTGCGGGGCTGCCAGGTCTTGCGGCGACTGGTCCGCGCTGCCTGGGATGACGATTCGATCCTGTTGAAATCGCCTATGGCTCCGGGGATTTCCGTGATCACTTCACCGGCCGACGCTTCGCCCGAGTCGCGCGCCTGGGTCCGGGAGCTGCTGGAGCTGCACTACGGAAGCTACGAGGTGGTGGTGGTGCTGGACGGCCCGGAGCCGCTCGAGCGCGACCGCTGGCTGGCCGAATTCCGGCTTGGTCCTTCTTCCCGCGACTGTTCCGGGGAACTGAAAGCGGCACCGGTGCGCGGCGTTTATGAATCCTACGACCCGATTCAGCTCGTGCTCGTGGATAAGGAACCGGGAGGCCTCGGCGACGCTCTGAATGCAGGGGTCAACGCCGCGCGTTTCCCGGTGATCGGCCAGGTGGACCGCTTCAGCCGCTTTACGCCGAATCTGCTGCTGCGCCTGGTACGCCCTATGCTCGAGAAACCCGAGGAGACGGTGGCGGTCTGCGGCCTGGCTCCCGCTCCCGCGCCAGGCGGATGGGCAGCCCGCTTCGCCGCGTGCGCATTCCTGCGGAACTGGCTGGTCCGCTGCGCCGCTTTCCGCGGGTGGAACCTGCTGCTGCCGGTGCCTGACGCGGCGGTGCTGGTGCGCCGCGACGCGGTGATGGCGGCGCACGGTTTTCGGGGCGGCATGGCGGATCTTTGCCTGCGGCTGCACGCCGCGGCGAGATCTGCCGAGGTACCCTACCGGGTTGCGCTCGTGCCCGACCCCGTGGTGCTTCCCGCCCGGGTTTCGAACTGGCGGGAATTGGGCCGTGAGACGGCCCGCGACCAGGAGGAACTGTCGCGGCTTTGGATTCGCTGGCCGCGCGGAACGGCCAGACGCGTCCGCGCGGGCGTGCTCTGGTACCGTCTGTTCCAACCGCTGCTCGAAATCGCGGGCTATCCCCTGGCGCTGGCCGGCTGGATTCTGGGGTGGCTGGATGCTCCAACCGCGTTGTTCTTCCTGGTGGCGAGCGCCGGCACGGGCCTGGTGGTCTCGACCGCCGCGGTCGTTCTGCCCGCTCTCGTTAGCGACCGGGGCCCGGATCCGGCGCAGATCAAGCAGTTGTTTGTGGCGGCCATTGTGGAAAACCTGGGCTACCGCCAGCTTCGCAATCTATATCTGGTGTGGGGATTTGTCGGAAGAGGGAATTAGGAGGGCCGGGCGACGCCCGGCCCCTTGCTGCTCAGTAAGTTATTAATTAATCAGAAGTTTGGTTTTCGTCCCGCCAATCCGGATTTCGGAAACTATGGCCTTCCCGTTCTGTTCGATGTAACGGATAGCCGTACTGTCATACTTCCGTTCGTTGGTCTCGACTTTGACCGGCACATCAACAGTGAGCTTTTGACCGGTGATGGTCGCAGTCTCATTGACAAGCTGGAGCCGGTATTCCCCAGCCTTCAGTTCAGTCCCCTTCACAACGGAAGGCTGCAGCAGCGTGATCTTGTAATGAACACCCGAAACGGCGCCCCCAAATGCAGTAGCCAGCGCCAGGGCCGCAAACGCGAGTACGAGTTTCTTAATCATGGAAATCTCCTGAACCGGTTGGTTCGATTGTCAAAAAACCGGGCCGGTAAACCCATTTCGGAGTTTAACACCACTTTATCGTGGATGCCAATAGCTCTATGGTGTGGCAACTTCACTGGCGTTCGAGTTTCACGACCCAGACCGCCTCGGGGCCGAGCGGCCGGCCGAATTGCAGCGCCTCCCGGCTGCGCGTGGTGTGAACGGCACCGCCCTCCACCAGGTCGGATGCCCGCCAGGCTCCCGGGATACGCAGTGCGACCCGGGCGTCGGCGGTCAGCCGGCTGTGGTTGAACACAAAGACCAGCCGGTTCGGGCCGGATTCGAGAACCCGCACCTCGATCCCCGGGCTCCCTCCATCGGGCGGCGGAGTGACGCCCGCCCACTCCAGCAGCCCCGCGTAAAAGCGTGCCGCGGCGGGTGTGGGCGAAGTCTCATACGCCGCGCTGAGGTACGACCCCAGGGTTAGGGTCTTGCCCTTTCCGAATTGGGAAACAACGGCAGCCGGGGCGCCGTTCGCGAACTGTGCCACCACCTGCGCGTCCTTTCCGGCCGGTTCGAGTGTCTCTTCATACCAGCGTCCGGGCAGCCATTCCCCGGCCTCCAAGCCGGGGATCCCGGTGCCGGTCCATCGCAGGCTCGTGCGGCCCTTGGGAGCCACCTGCACGGCCGTTTCCCGGCAGCCCATGACTTCCGCGAGTCCCATGCCCGGGATCGTCTCCGACGCGTAGCCCCGCTCGTTGTTCCATCCCGGCCGCGCTTCGGAAACCAGCGTGCCGCCATTTTCGACATACCGGCGGAGCGGTTCCACCGAGGCTTCCGGCAGCATCAGCGGGTAGGGAAGGATGACCAGCTTGTAGAGCTTCAGCACCCCGGAAGAGAGCTCGTTGATGTGGACGTAATCGAGCTCCACGTTGTGGCCGAAGAGCGCGCGATAGGCGCCCAGCAGTGAGTCGCGCTCGATCCCGGCCACTTCGCCCTGCGGTCCGGCCGTGACCTCCGACCGTTGGCGCCCGCCCACGAAATGCGCCAGGGGGTTGTAGACGATCGCCACCTCGGCGCGCGGCGGGTGCGCGTCGAGGAACAACCGCTGGTTGCGGTCCACCACCCGGGCAATCGAACCGGCTACCCGGGCTCGCTCGGTCACGGTGCCATCGAGTTGGATCAGCCCGAACCCGCCGCTCTCGTACCCGGAGCTCATGGGGTACCAGGCGTAAAAGTTCACGCCTTTGGCGCCGCGCGAGAGCGCCGTCCAGGCCCAGGTGCGGATATCGCCGGGAGTCACCGTGGGGCCGACATTCAGCGCCACCGTTCCGAACCCGCCCTGCAGTTCCCCGACGTAGAAGCCGTTCCGCCCGTCGGCGAAACCGAACGAGCGCGTGAAATCGAACAGCGCCCCGCGCCAGGCGACATCGCGGTCGACAAAGGCGGAATGCTTCGGATAGAACGACGTGCCGTAGAAATCCACCTGCCGGGCCATGGTCCAGTCGTCGGGCTGGCCTTCCCAGTGATTGGGCGACGTGAACAGCCCCACGGCCGCGGCGTGGCTGGTGACGATGCTGCCGGGGTCGACGCGCTTCACGGCCAGATAGCGGTCGTGCAGGTCGTCGCCGAGCTTATCGGCGATGAAGGTCTTCCAATCGATGTAATCGGTGTAGGAGAGGATGGTGCTCATGCGCCCGGGTTCGACCTCGTCCCAGTTGTCGTAGCCGCGATACCAGGCGGCATTCAGGCGGTCGAGGTCGCCGTACTTTTTGCGGAGCCAGAGGCGGAATTTGGCGATGGTGTTCCGGCAGAAGCAGAACTCCGGGTTGGGAATGTACTCGGGAGTGGCCCAGTTGATGACGTGCGGTTCGCTCCACAGGTCCCAGCCCGCGAATGCAGGATTGCTGTGCACGTGTTCGGCCAGCGCCGTGTAGAACTCCAGGTCGGCCTTCCGCACGCCGGGGTGGTCCATGCAGTATCCGGGCGACGATTCCGGCTTGACCGCCTCGCCATTCGAGGAGACGAACAGCGAATCCGGATACTTCTCTCCCACCCAGCGCGGCGCGGAGTCCATATAGACTTGCAGGAAGACCTTAAGCCCCTCTTCCTGAGCCAGTTCCAGGATCACGTCCAGGTTTTCGAAGTGGTACTCGTGTTCCCGCGGTTCTCCGGTGGCCCAGTCGATCCAGGTGCGGACCGTGTTGAATCCGAGCGCTTTGATCTGGCGGATGTCGCGGCGCCAGAGCTCTTTTTTCGCGCGCGGGTTCCTTTCGAGCATGGGGGCGCGCGCCTTGCCGCCTCCGTACCAGACCGCTACCGGAAAAAAGTCCGCGGCCAGTGCCTGGGCGCAGAACAGCAGACAGATCAGGAGCCTCATAGATACACCAGTCTCGCGCAAAAACGGAGGCGGCACGCCCTTTTCTTCGGCGGCAGCCTGCCGTATATTTGTCGCGGGTCCCGGCCCCGCTTCCGCGGAAGCATGGAACAAAACCGGAAGGCGCATCGTATATTTCAGGTCGAGGACAGCCAATGCGAACGAAGCTGATGATACCGGCTCTTGCGGCCGGCTTGCTCTGCCTTGCGGCATGTGACGCCGATTTCGGAGATTTCGAGCGTTTCAGCCGCGACTTCCATTACACATATCCGCTCAACTCCGACGGCCGGCTGACCGCGGAGACGTTCAATGGTTCGGTCGAGATATCGGGATGGGACCAGAACACCATCGATATCAGCGGCACCAAGTACGGCCCGACGCAGGCGGCCGCGGATGCGCTGCCGGTGGACATTGAGCACAGCGCCACGAGCATCGACGTGCGGGTGGTGCCGCCTTACGACCGCAAGGGCCGGGCCGGCGCCAGCCTCGTCATCCGGGTTCCACGCGGCGTGCTGCTCGACCGCATCGTCTCGTCGAACGGCCATATCATTACGTCGGACGGCGTCGGTCCGGCGCGCCTCAAGACTTCGAATGCCAAAATCCAGGTGAGCAACCTCAAGGGCAACCTCGACGCCCAGACTTCCAATGGGGGCATCGAGCTCATCGCGGTGGATGGCGACGTCGTGCTCCACACCTCCAACGGCCGTATTCAGGTGGACCGCGTCACCGGAAGGGTGGACGCCACCAGCTCGAACGCAAGCATTCGCGCCGACATCAGCCGGCCTGACCGCACGGTGCGCGCGGAGACCTCGAACGGAAGCATCGAGCTGACCATTCCGGCCAACTACCGCGGCGACCTGCGCGCCCACACAAACAATGCCGGAATCACCGTGAACGTGCTCGGGGAGCTGAACGCGCACGTCGTGGCCCGCACCAGCAATTCCCACATCAACACCGATTTCGAGGTCCGCACGCAGGGCGAGTTCAACAAGAACTACCTCGACGCGATGATCGGAAGCGGGGGCGGACTGCTCGATTTGACCACGTCGAACGGCGGGATCAAGCTGGCGCGGATGTAAAGTTCAGTTTGCCAGCGCGGCGCGGATTCGCGCGGTGAGCGTCTCGACGAAACTCTCCGGCGTGAAGCCGTTGAAACGGCTGAAGACCGCCCCTTTGCGATCGGTCACGATGGTGGTGGGGATTGAAGTGATCTCGAACGCGCGCGAAAGGCCGTCTTCGAAATAAACGGGGCCGGTCCACTTCATGGTCGCGAGGAACGGCGGCACCAGGCCGCGCTCTTCGTCGGTGTCGATCGAGAGGAATACTACGTCCGGGTTGCCTTCGAATCGCTTCTCGACCTGCTCGTACAGCGGGTGCTGGGCGCGGCAGGGGGTGCACCACGTCGCCCAGAAGTCGAAGACCACCACCTTACCTTTGAGAGTGGCCATTTGGAGTTTGGCGCCGTCCGGGCCGCCGAGGATGAATTGCATGGGGTCGGAAAGCCCGGCGTTGGGGTCGTTGGCACGGAAGCGCATGGCGCGCGCGAGCACCAGTCCCAGGTTGCGGTCGTAAGCTTCGAGCACCAGGTCGCCCAGGCCGGCTTCGGAACCGTTCGCCTTGAGGTAGAGTTCGCCCATGCGCACGCGGTCGCCGGCGCGGCCGGCATCGGTGTTGCCCGGGTCCTGGACCGTAAATGCGTCGGCCATGGCGCCGGCGGCCGCGGCATAATTGCCGAGTTTCTCCTGCCAGAGCGCGATTTCGCGCGCGGCTTCGGCGTTCGGGAAGAGCTGAAAAGCACGCTGGGCGAGGAGCAGCGCTTCCTTCGGCCGGCCGAGATTTCCGGTAGCGCGCGCCTCGTAGCACAGGGCGCGGGCGAGGCTGCGGTCCACCTGATCCTGCCAGTCGGAATCGAGCGGGCGATCCTTCCGCATGGCCGAGACCAGTTGCTCGTAGTGCTGCGCGTATTTGAGGCCGAGGGCCGGGGATTGGCCGGAAGCGCCGGCCACGAGCGAGCGCGTCACGCGCTCCAGAATCTGCAGATCGTCCGGCCGCCGGGCGAGCACGCGCTCGCCGTAGAGAATGATTCGCCGGTCGTCGTTGGCGTCCATGGCGGCGCGCGTCGCGGCGCGCTCCAGTTCCGGCCTGCGCGGCGAGTTGGGGTACTTCGCGAGGTGGCTTTCGATGGCTCGCAGGAACTCGACGGGGCTGGTTCCGGCTTCGGAAAGCGCGTGGTCCAGGTCCTGCTGTTCGGCGGAAGGCGCGGGTTTCTGCTGCGCGGCGGCGATCGCCAGGATCAGGCCCAAGGCTGCCGGCAGGCGGTAATTCATGGCTTGGGCGCGCGAATCATCTCGGCGAGTTCCGCCGCTTTGGCCCGGGCCGTGTGCATGTAGGAGTCGTTCTTTGCGATGCGGTCGAGCATGGGAAGGTACTGGTCAACGGCCACCAGGCGCTTGCGATCCATGGCCGTGAGCAGCGTGCGCAGCGCCTGGTCCACCCCCAGCCGGTCGTACTTGGCCGAGCGCTCCAGTTCGATGAGCATCTCCTCGGATTCCGCCATGCGCTCGAACCAATCCTGCAAGGCTTGGGCCGACAGGTCCGCGGTGTAGTTGAACTTGGCTTCGGAGCGTTCGGCGCCGTTTTCGTAGCGGAACGTTTTGGTGCCCATGAAGGCCACCTTCAGCCCGGATTCGAGCGGAATCTTGAAGTGCTCGAGCTTGTCGGACAGGCCGAAGACCTCAGCCGTCTCGGACTGGTTCAGGTGGAATTTCAGGGGCAGGTTGTCGTCGGGCGCCTCCTTGTAGACCGCGTTGCCGGCGTGGTCAAGGGTGATCTCGACGTAGGCGGGAGTGCTTCCGGGAAAGCTCTTGGAGTAGAAAATACTGGGCCCGTCACCTCCGAAAAGACATCCGGCCAGCAGCAAAAACAGCGCCCACTTCATTCGGTCCCTCGCTTACGCCAGCCGGCGGCTGGTCGCTTCGTGCGTTGCATGGCAGATGGCTACGGCCAGGGCGTCGGAGGCGTCTTCGGATTCGATCGGCTCCGCGAGCCCGAGCAGCGAGCGCACCATCAATTGTACCTGCGACTTTTCCGCCCGGCCGTATCCCACCACACTGACTTTGACTTCCAGCGGAGAGTACTCCGCCAGTTCGATTCCCGCTTCCGCAATGGCCAGCAGGGCGATTCCGCGCACGTGCGCCAGCTTGAGCGCGGTCTTCACGTTCGCGGAATAGAAGATGCCTTCGACCGCTCCGGCTTCGGGAGCATACTCCCGAATGAGGAGGCGGAGGCCGTTGGAGATGTCGAGCAGCCGCTTCTCGAACGGGCGCTTCGGACTGGTCCGGATGACCCCCGCGGCGATCATGCGGTGGCTGCCTCCGTCGCTGTCGATCACGCCGTAGCCGGTCTTTTCCGAGCCGCAGTCGATGCCCAGGACGCGCACGTTACTGCGCCAGCGCCTCCAGCTCTTTCTCGTCAATGTCGAAGTTGGAGTAGACGTTCTGCACGTCGTCGTGCTCTTCCAGCGCTTCGCTGAGCTTGAGCATGCCGGAGGCGTTTTTGCCCTCCAGCTTGATCAGGTTCTTGGGAACCATGGCGATGCCGGCGTCCTCCATGGGGAGGCCGCTGGCTTCGAGGGCCTTGAGCACGGCTTCGTGGGCTTCAGGCGCGGAGAGGATCTCCCAGCGCTCGCCGTCGCTGCGCAGGTCGTCGGCGCCGGCGTCGAGGACGATGCCCATGAGTTGATCTTCCGTGGCTTTATCGCCCGGAACGAACATCTGGCTTTTGCGCTCGAACATCCAAGCGACACTGCCTTGTTCGCCCATATTCCCGCCATTCTTGGAGAAGACATGGCGAATCTCACTGACGGTCCGGTTGCGGTTGTCGGTGGCCACGTTGACCAGCACGGCGGCGCCGCCCGGCCCGTAGCCTTCGAACATGACTTCTTCGATCTGGCCGCCTTCCAGCTCGCCGGTGCCGCGCATGATGGCCTTCTTGATGTTGTCCGCGGGCATGCTGACGGCTTTAGCCGCAAGCACGGCGGTGCGGAGGCGCGGGTTGGCTTCGGGGTCGCCGCCACTGCGGGCGGCGATCGAAATCTCTTTGATGATGCGCGTGAAACTCTTTCCGCGCTTGGCGTCCAAAGCCGCCTTTTTGTGCTTAATGGTGGCCCATTTGGAATGGCCTGACATGTGAACCTCTCAGGTAGGCCCGGCCAGGCGCGGCCGGGGAAGACAATTCTGTTATGAATTCAACTTAATGAGGATAGCAGAATCAGGAGGTTGGCTCAAGCACGGCCGCGTGCACCCCGGACCATGTTTCTGCGGGCAAGCGCAATGCTAACAGAGCCGCGACGGTCAGGGAGCGGGCCGCGCCACCTAAACACCCACGAAGGGTGACGCCTGGAACATTGTGGCTGCCCCCCGGGCTCTTTTCGCGCATTACGCGGCGCCGGCCTGAGGTCCCCGGTTCTACCCGCGGCGTATCATGGGCTTGAGCGATGACTTACCTGCGGGAATCGCGCAACCCCATCCGGCAATTCGTGTTCGCCACTGGGATTGAAAACAGTTACCCGGTCATCACCGCCCGCGACGGAACCAGCGTCCGCCGCGACGAGCTCGAAAGCACCGGCTTTTACAAAAACTGGCAGGACGATCTCGCGCTCCTCGACGAAGTGGGTGTGGGCTATCTTCGTTACGGGCCGCAGTACTACCGGGCTCACCGCGGGCCGGGCGCATACGACTGGACGTTTGCGGACGAGACCTTCGCGCGGCTCAAGGAGATGGGGGTCCAGCCGGTCGCGGACCTCTGCCACTTCGGTGTGCCCGATTGGGTCGGCGATTACCAGAACCCGGACTGGCCCGAACTGTTCGCGCAGTACGCCCGCGCCTTCGCCGAACGCTATCCCTGGGTGCGGTTCTTCACGCCGGTGAACGAAATTTACGTCAACGCCACGTTCTCAGCGAAATATGGATGGTGGAACGAGCGTTTGAAGTCCGACCGGGCCTGGGTCACCGCGCTGAAGCACATGGTGAAGGCGAATCTGCGCGCCGAGGAAGAGATTGCCGGGGCCAATCCGGACGCGATTTTCGTGCAGAGCGAGGCCACCGCGTGCTTTCACGAAAAGTCTCCCGAGGCAATCTGCCGCGCCCGGACCGAGAACGACCGGCGTTTTCTCTCCTTCGATTTGAGTTACGGCAACCCGGTGGAAGCCTCGATGTACGAGTACCTGATGGACAACGGGTTGAGCCGCGAGGATTACCACTGGTTCATGGCTCACGGCGCGGCGCTCAAGCCCCACTGCGTGATGGGCAGCGACTACTACGGCGCCAACGAGCACTGGGTACCGCCGGATGGCCCCATCCAGAGCGCCGGCACCGTCTTCGGATACGCGCTGCTGGCGCGGACTTACTTCGACCGGTATCATCTGCCGGTCATGCTTACCGAAACCAATAAGATGGACGCCAAGGAGGCGCCGGACTGGTTATGGAAGCAATGGTCGGCTGTACGGGAATTGAAGCGCTGTGCCGTCCCGGTGATGGGTTTCACCTGGTACAGTCTGCTCGACCAGGTGGATTGGGACACCGCGCTGCGGGAAGAGAATGGCCGGGTGAACCCGGTGGGCCTGTACGGTCTGGACCGCCGCGCACACCCCGTCCGAGACGCGTACCGGAAACTGATTGAAGAGTGGAGGGACGAATCGCCGATGGACGTGCATTACGGCGGCCACGGATTCGCATGACGATGCAAACACAAAACCAGGAAAAGGCCGGGATGCGCGCCGGGACGGGGCGCGAACCCAAAGTAGCGATCGCTCACACCAACGAAAAGCACCGGTCCTTCGAGACCGTGCGTGCCCTAGCCGAAGAGGCGCTCGCGCACCTCGGCGGGATGCGCAATTTCGTCAGGCCCGGGCAGACCGTGCTCATCAAACCCAACATCACCGTCTTTTACACGGCGGACGAGGGATGCACCACCGATCCCTACCTGGTAGCGGCCCTGGTGCGCATGGCGAAGGAGGCGGGCGCCTCCCGGGTGATTGTGGGCGAATCGAGCGGCGGCATGTTCTCTTCCCTGCGCAACATGAAGATCACCGGGATCGGCCCGGCCGCGGAGCGCGAGGGCGCCGAGTTGATCGACCTGGGCAGCGACCGGACGCCTAACCGCATGGTGGCGCTGCCCCGGGGCAGAGTACTCAAGGAGGTTCCGCTGCCGGCTCCGCTGCTCGATGCGGACGTGATCATCGACGTTCCCAAAGCCAAGACCCATGAGAACACGAAGATCACCGGCGCTCTCAAGAACTGGGTCGGGGTGGTCAACCAGCGCTGGCGCCAGCACAACCACGGCGCGGATACCGCGCAGCGCATCATGGACATCATGACGGTGGTGCCTCCGACCTTGTGCGTTGTGGATGCGATCATTTGCGGAGAAGGAGACGGGCCGGTAGCCAATTTGCCGCGCTGGTGCGGGTGCGTGCTGGCTTCGACCGACCCGGTCGCGACGGATGTCACAATCGCCAGGCTGCTCGGCCGCGAGGACTGGAAGGAACTCGATTACCCGCGGCTGGCGGCGGAGCGCGGCCTGGGCGTGATGGAACCTGTCGAATATGCGGGCACGCCTCTCGAGGAGGTGTCGTTCGAAGCCTGGCACAACCATAGCGACTTCAACTACTATCCCCTCAATTTCCTGGTCGGCGAGGGCGTGTCGATGGAGGGGACCATCGGCCACGTCAAGAGCGCGCTCGACAGCATGGTGCGGCGGGGCGAGCTTCGGGAAGTAATCTGGTTGAACGGCACACCCACCATCATGGTGGGCGAGATCGACGATCCCAATTTCGAAGAGCACCTGATGCAGGGGCCGTATCTGGTGTTCGACGACGCCGCGAAAGATCGCTACAAGCACGACTCGCGGGTCTATTTCGTCCCCGGCCACCCCGTGCTGCGCGAGGCCATGCCCAACCTGATGGTGGGGTTGGGCGCGAAAATTCCCGGCAACGTCATTATGAAGTGGCAGCAGTTCCAGCGCTGGGGCATGTCGAACCTGCAATACGGGTCGCCCGGGCGGAAAGCCCTCACGGTGCTCCAGACCCTGGGCGTGGTTGCGGGGTTGGCCGGCGGGGCGGTGTTGCTCGGCAAGCTGGCAAGAAGAATCGCCTGAGCGTGGACCACCTTTGATGTATACTCGCGCATGGAAAAGCGCGAGTTCGTCGGGGTGCGATCTTGAAGAGCAACAGACTGCTGGCGGTATGGCTTCTTCTTCCGGCGGCTGCGTGGGGGGCGGATGGGAAGACCGTCTTCCGGAACCGGTGCGCCGGGTGCCATGGCGCCGGCGCGCTGGGAAGCGCGCAGGGGCCGGGGCTGGCCGGCAATCCGCGTCTGAGCGGCGTGGCTTTGGAACGGCTGCGGGAAATCGTGCGGGGAGGGTTTCCCGATTCGGGGATGCCGGCCTTCGATTTGCCGGCGGCGGAGTTGGATGCGGTCGCGGGTTACGTCCGGAGCCTGAATGCCGGCGCGGCGGCGCGGGCGGCTGCCGGAAAACGGGTGACCTGGGGTCCGCCCGAGCCGGGGGACTGGCTCACGTACAACGGTAGGCTCAGCGCCAACCGGTACAGCGAGCTGAAACAGATCCACACCGGGAATGTGGCTGGGCTGCATGTGAAGTGGATTTTTCCGATCCCTCACTACGCCCTCGAAACCACGCCTCTCGAGGCCGGCGGCGTCATGTATGTCACCGGGCCGAACCAGGTGTATGCGATCGATGCTCTCACCGGAGGCCGGATCTGGACGTACTCGCGGCCGCCCACCCGCGGCCTGGACGGGGATGCGGCGCTTGGGACGAACCGCGGCGTGGCGATCCGCGGCGGCAAGGTCTTCTATGAGACGGACAACGCGCACCTGCTGGCGCTCGACCGCGCGACGGGCGAACTGGTGTGGGAGAAGACCATGCCCGGCGAGCCGCAGCATTACGGCGGGACGATGGCTCCGCTGGTGGTCAACGACACCGTGATCGCGGGAGTTTCGGGGGCGGACGAGGGGATCCGCGGATTCGTCGCGTGCTACCGCGCCGAGACCGGAGAGTTGCTTTGGCGGCACTGGACGGTGCCGCTCAAGGGAGAGCGCGGGTCGGAAACGTGGCAGGGAAGCGAGCCTCTGCGGGGCGGCGGATCGACCTGGCTGACCGGTTCTTACGACCCCGAAACCGATACGCTCTACTGGCCGACGGGGAACCCGTTCCCGGACGGCGACGATCGCGACCGCGGCGGAGACAATCTGTACACCAACTGCATCCTGGCCTTGGACCCGCATACGGGGGAGCTGAAGTGGCACTTCCAGTTCACGCCGCACGACCTGCGGGACCGGGATGCAACCGAGCCGCCGGTGCTGGTGGATGCGGCCTATCGCGGAACGCCCAGGAAGTTGTTGCTGCACGCGGACCGCAATGGCTTCTTCTATGTTCTTGACCGGACCAGCGGCGCGCTGCTGCTCGCCAGGCCCTTTCTGCGCCGGGTGGATTGGGCTTCGGGGATCGGCGCCGGCGGGCGGCCGGTTGTAACCAACCCGAAGGGATGCCCGGACGATGCGGCCAACTGGAGCGCGACGGCCTATAGCCCGGCGACCCGGCTGTTCTATTTCCTGGCCCTGGAGGAGTGCACCGGGAGCCCGCTGGGCTATCCGGACCAGACGGGGCAGCGCTTCCTGCGGGCGCTCGATATCGAGACAGGGAAGATCGTTTGGGAGGTGCCGCAGCCTGGGCCGGCCAAGGCGAAAACATGGTCGGGCGTGCTGGCGACGGCAGGCGGGCTGGTGTTCTATGGGAAGCCGAACGGCGGGTTTGGGGCGGTGGACGCGCGCGACGGGAGCGAGCTTTGGCGGTTCGAAACGAATGTCCCGATGAAGGCTTCGCCGATGACCTTCGAGGCCGCGGGGAAGCAGTACGTCGCGGTGGCGGCGGGTCCGAATATTTTGTGCTTCGGGCTGTGAAGCGGCGTTACCGGGCCGGCGCGTTGGCGGCACGGACGATCAGGGCGATGTCTTCCGCGTAAACGGGAGACGTCAGCGTGGTTTGCCGGCCCTCAACTGCCGAGAATTTTTCCACTTTCGCATCGGAGCCGGTGCGCGTGTCGCGCCAGGTTGCAGTGTAGGCTCCCGGCGGCAGTTGCAGCGCGACCTGACGCGCCATCGCCCTCTCGTCCACCTGGAACCGGGGCTTGCCGTCTTTCACCTCGCGTCCGTGATGGATGTAAATGGCGTAGACCTTTCCCGGTTCCTCAAGTGCGCGCGCGCTGGCGCCTTCCGGCGCTTGCACCGTTCCCTCGGCGGCGGGTTGCATGCGCCAGAACGGAATCTCGTCGAAGAACGCTCGCAGGTGGTGCAATTGCTGCCGCAGCGCCGCGCTTCCGCCGCCCGGAGTGGCCGGGGGAGGCGTGAAGGTGCCGTCTTCGTGCCCCACGGCGAAGGAGTAATCGAGGTTGTTGTAGAGCGCGCCTCCCGCCATCAGAAAATCCCAGCCCTGAATGCGGTAGGTCGCATCCGCGCTT
This sequence comes from Bryobacterales bacterium, assembly GCA_963794265.1. Classification (GTDB taxonomy): domain Bacteria; phylum Acidobacteriota; class Terriglobia; order Bryobacterales; family Bryobacteraceae; genus CAWCDJ01. Next base: position 940,936 of record CAWCDJ010000001.1, on the reverse strand, counting down.
CCGTCGAAGCCCGTTTCGTTGTTGCCGATGGCGCGGTTGAGATTCCAATTCATCGCAACCGAAGCCGGCGGCCGCGAGTAGTGGAAATTGAATAAGCCGACCAGGGGATTCGGCCGGTCGATCACCGACGACCCGTTGGCCCAGTTCTGGGCGATCAGGTGCTTCTTGCCGTAACCTTCTTCCGTGCGGGCGATCACCTGGGAAATATGCCGCTGCCACTCGAGCGTCACACCGCCGAAATACGGCTCGTTGCAGATCTCGTAGTAAAGGTTATCGAAGTCCCGCAACTCGCTCACGATCTTCCGCACCATGGCGTCCTCGACCTCGGTCAGACGTTCGTCTTTCAAGGCGAGGACATCCGTGCGCGGAACGTTGCCGATGCCGTTCACGTTGTTGCGGCTATTCATCGGACTGACGCTCCACATGCTGTCTTCGTACAGCGGGCAGAACAGGTCGAACTCCACCACCACACCGTTGCGCTGCGCGGCGGCCACGAAATCCTTGAGGCGGGCGAAGTAAGCGTCGTCCCATTGGGTGAGGTCGAACTTGCCGTCCTTCTGGCGCCAGGGCGCGAGGTACCGGCCGGGCTCGGGCGCCAGGGTGTTGCTGGAGATTTTAAAGTTTCCGGGCACTTCCCGGTATGAACCTGAAAAAGTCCGCGTCAGGTTCAGGTGGTTCGCGCGCAGGGTCTTGAGGTAGCGCACGTAATCGAAGTCGCGATTCAGGACCGCCCCATAATGTTCGCCCGACGTAATCAGCACGGTAGGCCGCCCGTCGAGCAGAAAGTAGTGCGGATTCCGCGGATCGAGCCGCAACGGCTGCGCCGATGCCGCCGCGATTGCCAGAAGCGCGGGTATGAGGAGTCTCATAACTTATTGTTGTGGGCCTTGCTGCGAGCCATCGATCTTCTGGCCGGCGATGGTGTTGCGCAGCTCGCCCAAGCGAAACCCGAAGAGGGATCCGAAAATGGCGCCCAGACGGGCGGAAAGCCCCGCGCCGAAACCCTGGTATTTGCTGAGAAACAGGGCCCGCCCGAGCAGAAAATCGGCGCGCTCCGCGGAGCTGTAGCCGGAACGGCCTGCATGGCGGACGCGAGCGGCGGGCGCGAGCAGGATCTTGCGTCCGGCGCGGCGGATCTGCATTGCGAGATCGGCATCGGCGCCAAACTGGCCATAGCGCTCGTCGATCTGGCGGACCGCTTTGATATAGAAGACACGCGCCATCAGGGCGGCGCCGCGCGGGTACTCCACGGGAACCGGCTGCTCGCCCGCGGGTTCCGCGGCGCGCCATTCGCCGGTGGGCGGAAACCCGTCCAATTGCGGCGCGGGGCGGCCTTCGGCATCCACCAGAAGCGGGCAAACGGCCACCGCCTCGGCATTCGTATCGAGGGTATCGGCCAGGCGCGCGATGGCATCGGGCTCCACTTCAGTGTCGGCGTGAAGAAACAGCACGTAGGGGGCGTCGGCTGCGCGCCAGCCGATGTTCCAGGCTTTGGTCATGCCGAAGTTCTTAGGGAGCTTGACCCATTGCAGGGCGGAAAAGCGGCTCTCCAGTTGGGTGCTGGCGTCGGTGGAGGCGTTATCAACGACGATGACCTGATAATCGGCGCGGCCATCGGATTTCTCGATCGATTCCAGACACCGCTCGAGAGCGTGTGCCTGGTTACGCGACACCACCACCACGGAAACCCGTGGTTCCTTCTTTTGTTCCTGATTGGTTTGTGGCGTCAAGCCACTAGCATAACGCGGGGAGGGTTACCGATTGAGGACGATAATTGTCCAGATTTCGCCACCGGGTGATCGCGATTCCTGCCACCCGCCCAGGCTGCGGCACTCAAGGGCAGCCGCGACCGCGTCGGTGAATGTGAGACCCCCGTGGAGATCTCCGATGACCGAGCCGGGCGGCAGAAGCCGAACCTCTGCTTCGCTCTCGACCTTCGTGATGACCGCCGAGAAATCGATGGCTAATCCGGCCCCGGAAACACCAGTTCCGATATCGACGGTGGAATCCGTATACTCCATGCCCTTATTGTCTCCCGAGTGGTGCGAAGACGCAGTGCGTTTTCATCCGAAGGCAGCCCGGATGCAGCCTCCAGGTTATGAAGTGCCGATACTTGGTTTTATCAGCTGCATTCCTAACGGGGACTCTGCTGGCAGCGGATTCACCGACCGCGAGCAGGGCATGGAAGACTCTGGACGAAGGGCTGCACGCCAACCGGCTGGAACACCGCGAACAGACGGTGGCCGCGATGTCGACGTTGCCGGCGACCAATCAGCAGGCCGTGCAGAAAGTCGTGGCCATCCTTCAACACGACGGATCGACCCGGGTGCGCCAGACCGCGGCGCTGGCGCTGGGAGACATGAAAGCACAATCGGCGGTTCCGGCGCTGAAGAAGGCCCTCAGCGACAGTCCGGAAGTGGGTTTTGCCGCGGCCAGGTCGTTGACGGAACTGGGGGATCCGGCGGGCGAGCAGTTCATGATCGCGGTTCTCAAAGGTGCGGACAAGCCGGAGCCGGGAATGATGGCGAATGCCAGGCGCAACGCTCGGCAGAACCTGCTACATCCGAAAAACCTCATCTTCACGGGCGCGGCTGGAGCGTCGGGCATCGTGTTCCCACCGGCCGCTATAGGGATGACGGCGGCCCGCCAGGCGGCAGCCGAACGGTCGCACGGCGGAAGCGGCAGGGCCGAAGCGGCCGCGTCGCTGGCCAAGGAGAAAGACCTCGCGGCCCTGAATACGCTCGAATGGGCCTTGCAGGATAAGAACCCGGCCGTGCAGGTCGAGGCGGCCAAGGGGCTGGGAGACCTCGGGAACCCCGCGAGTATCGATAGATTAATCCCGCTGCTCAAGGACTCGCACACAAGCGTGCGGACGATGGCGGCGGCTTCCATCCTCCGCTTGAACCATTAAAATGGGCTGAACACCAGGTATACCTACGGTGTAGTGGTGTTAAGCTAATCTCCGGAGAAACGTAATGATTGTTGGCGTTCCGAAGGAGATCAAAGACCACGAGACCCGCGTTGGACTGGTGCCGAGTGGGGTGACCGCGCTGCGCGAGGCGGGCCACGACGTTCTGGTAGAGTCACACGCGGGTGACGGCAGTTCCATTACCGACCGTGAGTATATGCAGGCGGGCGCGCAGATTCTGGCGAACGCTGCCGAGGTTTGGGGCAAGGCTGACCTGGTGGTCAAAGTGAAGGAGCCGCAGCCGGGCGAATACGCGCATTTTCGTCCCGGGCTGATCCTGTTCACATACCTGCACCTCGCGCCGCTTCCGGAGTTGACGGACCGCCTGCTCGATTCCCGGGTGAATGGCGTGGCCTATGAAACGATTGTGGAGAGCGACGGCTCCCTGCCGCTGCTCACGCCGATGAGCGAAGTGGCCGGACGCATGTCGGTGCAGGTGGGCGCGCAATACCTCGAGAAGCCGAACGGGGGACGGGGCATTCTGCTGGGCGGAGTCCCGGGCGTGGCGCCGGCAAACGCGGTGATCCTGGGCGGCGGAATCGTGGGAACCAACGCCGCGAAGATGGCGCTGGGATTGGGTGCGCACGTCACGATCATCGACCGGGACTTGAACCGTCTGCGCCAACTCGACGACATTTTCAACGGCCAGGTTGTGACGCTGGCGTCCAACACCTGGACGATTGGGGAAAATCTGAAGACCGCCGACCTGGTGGTAGGCGCGGTGCTGATTCCGGGAGCCTCGGCCCCCAAGCTGGTGCGGCGCGAAATGATCGCCACGATGAAGCGCGGGGCGGTGGTGGTGGATGTGGCGATCGACCAGGGCGGTTGCTTCGAGACCTCGCACGCCACCACCCATACCGAGCCGGTATACACCGTGGATGGCGTGCTGCACTACTGCGTATCGAACATGCCGGCGGCCGTGCCGCACACCTCCACGCTGGCCCTGACCAACGCGACTTTTCCTTACCTGATGGAACTGGCCGGCCACGGGCTCGAAGCCGCCTGCGAGCGGCACCCGGGGTTGCGCAAGGGCGTGAACACGTACAACGGTTATGTGACCCACGGCGGAGTGGCCGAGTCGCAGGGCCGGCAGTGGCGCCAACTGACAACCGTGGAGTAAGCTCGCACTATGCTGGCCACTGAGCAGGCGGAGGGGCGGCCACTGACCGCCCTCACCGAAGAAGAGCACTTTTTCCAGGCCACCGTTCGGAAGTTCGCGCGCGAAGAGATCCGCCCGTACGTCCGCGAGATGGACGAGGCGGGCGCATTTCGCAAAGACATCATCCGCCAGTTTTTCGAAATGGGGCTGATGGGAATCGAGATCCCCGAGGAGTACGGCGGCCAGGGAGGCAGCTTCTTTCAGGCGATTCTGGCGGTGGAGGAGCTTTCGGCGGTGGACCCATCGGCGGGCGTGATCGTGGACGTGCAGAACACCATCTGCAATAACGCCCTGCTGCGATGGGCGACGCCAGAGCAGAAATCGAAATACCTGCCGCGGCTGGCCTCCACTACGGTGGCGTCCTACGCGCTTTCCGAAGCCGGCTCGGGGTCGGATGCCTTCGCCATGGCGACCCGTGCCCAGGACTGCGGCGACCATTTTCTGCTGACGGGCCGGAAGCTGTGGATTACCAATGCCGCCGAAGCCGGATTCTTTCTGTTGTTCGCCAACGCCCATCCGGCCGTCGGATACCGGGGCGTCACGGCGTTCCTGGTGGAGCGCGAATTTCCGGGTTTTCAGGTGGGGAAGAAGGAAGACAAGCTGGGTTTGCGGGCCTCTTCCACCTGCGAGCTGATCCTGGACAACTGCCGGGTACCGCGCGAGAACCTGATGGGCGCGCCGGGCCAGGGGTATAAAATAGCGATTGAGACGCTCAACGAGGGGCGGATCGCGATCGGAGCCCAGATGATCGGGCTGGCCCGCGCCGCGTTGGAGTATGCCGCGGCGTACGCCAGGGAACGGAAGCAGTTCGGCAAGCCCATCGGCGACTTCCAGGGGGTACAGTTCGATCTTGCGAAGATGGCGGTGGAGATCGAGGCGGCTCGCCTGCTGGTGTACAACGCGGCGCGGCTGCGGGATGCGGGGATGCCGTTCCTGACGGAAGCGGCGATGGCCAAGTACTACAGCTCGGAAGTGGCGGAGAAGGTGGCTTCCAAGTCGATCGAGATCCACGGCGGGGTGGGGATCACGAAGGATTATCCGGTCGAGAAGCTGTACCGGGACGCGAAGATCGGACGGATTTACGAGGGCACCAGCAACATCCAATTGCTGACCATCGCGAAGAAACTGTTGGGCAAGTGAATTCGTCTCACGAATGAGGGTCAAATGCGAGGAATCGTTCTTTCGGCCGTGCTGGCCGCAGTGTGCGCGCCGGTCTGGGCGGCCAACGCCCCTGGCGACAGCGTGGATCCGCAACAGATCATACAGAAGTTCGCCGCCAAGGAAGCCGAGTTCGCCGAGGCACGCAACAACTATACCTACCGGCAGTCGGTGAAACTCGAGGAACTGGACCCGGACGGGAATCCGACGGGCGGCAAGTGGGAACTGGTGGAGGATATCATTTTCACCCCCGAGGGCCGGCGCATGGAAAAGGTTGTGTACGCACCGGTACAGACCCTGCGAAACATCCTGCTGACGCCCGAAGACGAGCAGGACCTGCGCAACGTGCAGCCGTTCGTGCTGACCACTTCCGAGATTCCCGAGTACGACATCGTGTACCTGGGACGCGAGAAGGTGGACGAGATCGGCACCTACGTGTTTTCGGTGAAACCCAAGAAGCTGGTGCAGGGAAAGCGCTACTTCGAGGGCCAGATCTGGGTGGACGACCGCGACTTGCAGATCGTGAAGACTTACGGCAAGGGCGTAGGCGTGATCAAGCGGGGCGGCGACAACCAGTTCCCGAAATTCGAGACCTATCGCGAGCAAATCGACGGCAAGTACTGGTTCCCGACCTATACCCGCGCCGATGATACGCTGCACTTCAAGAGCGGCGAAAACCAGCGCATCCGCATGATCGTGAGATACCAGGATTATAAGAAGTACGAAGGCAAATCCACGATTCATTACGGCGGAGTAGTGGAAGACAAGCCTACGACGCCGCCGCCCCCCACGAAGAAGCAGTAGCACAGTGTTTCACCGCCGGGACGCCGAGGCCCCCGGGAAGAGGAAAAGAGCAGATTAGAGCTTTGAGAGAGCGAAGTATTTCTTCGGGAAATTCCCGGCGTCTCCGCGTCTCGGCGGTGAGCCTTTCGCTTCTCGCGGCGGCGCTTTTGGCTACGGCCGGGTGCGGCGGTTCTTCGAGCGAATCCCGCGGGATCGCGGAGTACGGGTACAAGGTGGTCCACACCTACCCGCACGACCCGCAGGCGTTCACCGAAGGGCTCTTTTACCTTGACGGTTATTTGTACGAAGCGACGGGGATCGAGGCGCAATCCTCGGTCCGCAAAGTGAAACTCGAAACCGGCGAGGTGGTTCAGAAGCGCGACTTGCCCGAGGCTTACTTCGGCGAGGGGATCGTAGCCTGGAAGAACCGGCTGCTCCAGCTCACTTACACGACGCAGGTGGGCTTCGTCTACGACTTGGCGACGTTCGGGGTTGAGAAACAATTCTCGTATCCGGGGCAGGGGTGGTCTATGACGACCGATGGCAAGCGCATCATCATGGACGACGGGACGCCCGAAATTCGCTTCTGGGACCCCGAAACGCTGCGGGAAACCGGACGCATAAGGGTGACGGCGGACGGCCAGCCGGTCTCGAACCTGAACGAGCTCGAGTGGGTCAAGGGCGAGATCTTCGCCAATGTGTGGCAGACGGATCGGATCGCGCGGATCGACCCTGCGAGCGGTGCGGTGCGCGGATGGATCGATCTCACGGGGCTGTTGGACCCGGCCGACCGGCGTCCGGGCAGGGAGGGCGCCGAGCAGGTGCTGAACGGGATTGCCTACGATGCCCGGGGCGACCGCCTGTTTGTGACCGGGAAGTACTGGCCGAAGCTATTCGAGATTCGTTTGATCCGGCAAAGCGCCGGGCGGTGAGGGTTCGTCGGCGCGGAGCACTTCGCGCACCTTGGCGGTCAGTGCGTCGAGTCCGAAGGGTTTCTGAATGAACGCGGTGCCGCGCCGTGAATCGTCCGGCCAGGAGAGCACCTCGTCCGAATATCCGGACATGAACAGCACGCGGACGTGGGGCTGGATGGAACGAATGCGGGCAGCCAGTTCGGTGCCGCTCATTTTGGGCATTACGACATCGGTGAGCAGCAGATCGACCGGTTGCGCGCATTGTTCCAGCGCCTCTTCGCCATCCGCCGATTCAATTACCAGGTAGCCGCATCCGCGGAGCAGAATCGCCACAAAGCGCCGGACTTCGGGTTGATCCTCCACCAGAAGAATGGTTCCCGTGCCGTGCGGCTGCCCGGGTTCCGGCGCAGGCAGGGCCGAGACATGCCCTGGGGCGGCCGGCAGGTAAACATGAAACGTGGTTCCGGCCTCGGCGCTGGTGTCGACGTCGATGTGGCCTCCGCTCTGAAGCACGATCCCATGCACCGTGGCGAGACCCAGGCCCGTGCCGTGGCCGACGCCTTTGGTGGTGAAGAAGGGCTCGAAGAGGTGTTGCCGGATCGCATCGTCTATGCCGGTGCCGGTATCGCGGACGGAGATGCGTACGTAGTTGCCGGGGTGCACGTCCGCGCCGCACTTCGGGCAGGCAGCGTCCCAGACCGTGCCGCCGGTTTCGATCGACAATTTGCCGCCGTGCGGCATGGCATCCCGCGCGTTCACAGCCAGGTTCATGATCACCTGTTCCATCTGGTGGCGATCCGCCAGCACGGCGTCGAGTGCCGGCGCCAGCGTGGTGACGATCTCGACATCCTCCCCCATCAGGGGCCGGAGCATCTTCTCCATATCGGCCACCATTTCGTTCAGGTCGATGCGGTCTGGCTTCAGAACCTGCTTCCGGCTGAAGGCGAGCAACTGGCGGACCAGGGCGGCGGCGCGTTCTCCGGCCTTGTAGACCTCGCTGATGTGCCCGCGCAGCGGGTCTTCCGTGTTCATCAGATCGAGCACTGTCGAGGAATAGCCGTTGATCACGGTGAGCAGGTTGTTGAAGTCGTGGGCGACCCCGCCGGCGAGGCGCCCGATGGATTCCATCTTCTGGGATTGCAGGAGCTGTGCCTGAAGTCGCGCCTTATCGGCTTCGGCGCGCTTGCGCGCGGTGATGTCCTGGACCATCGTCAAAAGATAAGGATCCGCGTTGGAAGAAGGCCGCAGCAGGGTGACGGTCAGGTGGGCCCAGACGACGCCACCATCTTTCCGGAGGTATCGCTTTTCGGTTTCGTACTGGGACGCTCCGGGTTCCTGCGCTATCCGCCGGATGTTCTGTTCGGTGCCGGCGGCATCCTCGGGGTGCGTCACCTCGGCGACCCACCTGCCGATCAGTTCACTCTCCTGGTAGCCGAGCATCCGGCAGAAGGCCGCGTTCACGTGGAGGTAGCGGGCGTCGAGGCCGACCATGGCGGCGCCGATCGGAGCCTGGTCAAACGTGAGGCGAAGGCGGGCTTCGTTCTCCTGCAACGCCCTCTCGACGTGGATTCGGTCGGTGATGTCGCTGAACACGCCCACCGAACCCGAGATCTTTCCCTCATCGTTGAAATGCGGCCCCGCCGAAACGAGTATGGTGCGCAGGGCTTTGTCGGACTCCCGCACGATTTCGAGTTCGTATCGGCTGCGCTTGCCCGCAATCCGGGCCTTGGTTTCGTTTTCAATCGAGAGCCGGCTCTCGGGAGTGAGAAAGTCGAGCAGGGACCGGCCAACCAGCCCTCCCGGCGGGACGCCGAAAACTTCGTCGCCGGCGTGGTTGGTGAGGAGAAAGCGCTCCTCCAGATCCACGATACCGATGCCCTCGTTCTGGTTCTCGACCAGGAGCCGGAAGACTTTCTCCCGCGCCCGCACGGCCAATTCCTCGACGTACCAGCCGGTGATATCGGTCACGGTCGAGACAACCCCGTAGGGGGCGTCCTCACCGGGGCGCTGAAGAGGCACCGAATTCACGGAAACCCAGGTCACTATGTCGCCACGGCGGATCCCCAGGATCGCTCCGGTGCAGGGAGCGGCCGTCCGCAGGGCAAGGGTGGCGGGATGTTCGTTGCCGGAAGCGTCCGTGGCGTCTTGCCGCGCGGAATGTTCGTGAGTGGGACGAAAGGCGGCCAGAAACGACTCGCCGACCGGCTCACCCAGAATGCGCGCGGCGCTCGGGTTATAAAAGACAACGCGCCCGCCGGCATCCTGCTGAACGACGCCTTCCACCATTGCGGAAACGAGGGAATGGCAGGTCCGAACGAGGTCTTCCGGAACCGGGTGAGATTCACCCAACTGTGTCGATCCAGTCATGCCCGTCTCTGTCGGTTAGCGTACCGTGCCAGTATACCGTGAGCGGGGTTCGCCAGGGTGCCATTCCGTACTATTTGGACGAGATAGGGCTATTCAAGGGTGATTCCTTGGGTAGCAAGGGTTTGGGCGGTCGCACGATCGACATTGGCGAGCGATTCGGCGTAATCGGCGCGGGCGCGAACTTCGCGGCTGCGGGCGTTAATCAGGTCGGTCTGGCGCTGTAGAACCAGAAAGACGGTGGAGGTTCCGGCCTGGAACTGGCGCTGCTCGCTGGCGTACTGCTCTTCGGCGGACTGGCGCGCGAGAGTGGCGGCATCGAGGCGCGATTGGGCGGTAACGGCGGCCTGGAGCGCGTTGCGGACGTCGGCTTCGATGGCCATTTCCACCTGGTCGCGCAAGGCGCGCAGGCGGCGTCCCTCGGCCACCGACGTAGCCACCTGGGCTTGTGCCGTGCGGTTTCGCAGCGGAAGGCTGAACTCGACGCCCACCTGCGCGCTGGGAAAGTTGCCGGCCGTGAGGGTACTCAAAGACTGCCCGTAGGTCCCCACGAAGAGCGACGGCAGCGCCGGGAGGCCGCCCGGCAGGAACTGAGAGAACGGGTTGGCGCCCAGGGGGACGGGCACGCCCGAAAGGCCGGTGGCGCTGAGGTTGGCGAACGCGTTGATCTGCGGTTTGGCCTGTTCCCGGCTGAGGCGTTGATCGAATTTGTTGATCTCGAGCCCGATGACGCTTTCGGAGAGCTCCGGGCGGTCGCGAAGCGCTTCCTGAACGGCTTCGGAGACCGCCGGCAGAATGGAGCGCCCGGGCTCCGGAGTCTCGGTGACGATGGCATTGGCCCAAAGGCGGTCGGCGCGGTCGGGAAGCATCATCGCCTTGAGATTGTTTTCGGCCTGGGTGACGGCCTGCTGGGCGGCAAACAGCGCCTCCTGGAACGTGGCCACCTGGGTCTGCGCGGCCACTACGTCCACGGGAGCGAGGATGCCCTGCTCGGCCTGGCGCCGGTTGCTTTCATACTGGCGCTCGGCCAGGCGGACGGCTTCGCTCTGAACGTCGAGGTTGCGCCGGGCGTAGTCGAGTTCCCAATAGGCGGCGATGGCGCGGTTGACGGCTTCGATGAGGTGCTGGCGAAACTGCTCGGAACTCAATTGCCGGTTGCGGACGGCCACGTCGATGCGGTGGCGGGCGTCGTCGTAGCGCAGTCCGCGGAAGAGGGGCTGGGTGAGGTTGAGGTTGACCGAGGTCGGGTACTGCGGGTTGAGCGTGAGGAACTGGCTATCGGTAGTTTGCCGGGAGTTTGCGAAATTGAGCGAGTAGGATCCGCCGAACCAGGGAGTCAGGCCGGAAAGCTGCGGCGTGTAGTTCCACTCCTGCTGGGTGAGTTTGCCGGTCTCCGTTCCGCCCAGGATGGAAGCGACCGGCGTGACGGCGCGGGTGTGATACGCGTTCAGGCCGAAGACCGGATCGTAGGCCCCCTGGGCGCCGGTGATGCCGTAGGCGGCTTCCTGTCGCAGGATGCGCGCGACGCGCAGGTCCGGATCATTGGCGAGCACGCGCCGGAGAACGTCGGGAAGTGTCAGCCGCGTCTCCCCTTGAATCCCGATGCGCGGCTGGACCTTGACTTCCTGCAGCGGCTTGATCAGCGTCTGGCCGTACAGCGACGAGCCGATCGCGGCGCCGACCGCGGCCAGTTTTTTCAGGCGCGAGCGGAGTCCGGCGAAGAGCCGGACCTCGCCGAGATCCTCCCAGATCGAATAGAAGACCGGAACGGCCAGCAGCGTGAGCAGCAGGCACAGCGTTTGCCCGCCCACCACCAGGACGCCGATCGAACGGTTGGTGGCGGCGCCGGTGCCGCGCGAGATCACCAGCGGCATCATGCCGGCAACCAGGGCAATGGTGGTCATCAGGATGGGGCGTAGCCGGTCGCGATTTGCCTGAATGATGGCGTCGTAGCGCGCCATTCCGCCGGCCCTCAGGCCGTTGGTGTGGTCGATCTGAAGAATCGCGTTCTTCTTGACGATGCCGAACAGCAGCAGCAGGCCGAGGCCGGAGAAGATGTTCACCGTCTGGTGGGCGATCAGCAGGGAGAGGATGCCGAAAGGCACGGCCAGCGGGAGCGTGAGCAGAATCGTAACGGGGTGGATGAACGACTCGAACTGCGCGGCCAGCACGATGTACATAAAGATGAACGTAAGCGAGAAGGCCAGAACGAAGTAGTACCCGGTCCGGGCCAGCTCTTTGGAGGCGCCGGTGAGCCCGGCCCTGTAATCGGCATCCATGTTCAGCTCCTGGCTGAACTGGTTCAACTGCGCCAGAATGGCGGCCTGCGAACCGCCCGGCAGCACGTTGCCGGTGAGCGTGACCTGGCGCTGCCGGTTGATGCGGTTGATGGAAGACGGTCCGGCCCCGGGGTGAATGCGAACGACTTCGTCGAGCCCGACGGAGCCGACTTTCGACGAAGGCACGGTAAGGCGCGCGAGCCCGGCGGCGCCGCCGCGAAATTCTTCCTGCGCGCGGACCACGACGTCGTACTGGTCTTCGCCGGCATTGTAAGTGGAAGCGGTCTGGCCGGCCACGAGGGTGTTGAGCGCCTGCTCGATATCGAGCACCGAGACACCCAGGTCGGCTGCGCGGGCGCGATCGATATCCAGCCGAACCTCCGGCTTTCCGGCGCGCAACGTGGTGTCGGCATCGGCCAGGAACGGGATGGTTTTCATCTTCGCCAGGAGAGCGGCCGAATAAGTGGCGAGCTTATCGAGATCGGGACCCTGAATGTAGTACTGAACGTCGGCGTTGCTCTGGTTGCCGCCGACGGTACTGACGAGCTCGACTCCGGTGTGTATGTTGTCGGGGTAGTGCTTCAGCAGGTCGCGCGTTTGCTGCATGATCTGCTGCTGCGACAAGGTGCGCTGGTCGATGTCGCTGAGCTTCACGTAAATCGACGCGCTGTTGACGGATTTATCGGCGCTGCCGCCGGCCGTCATCAGCGTGTGGACGACGCCCGGGATCTTGCGGACCTCCTGGGCGATTCGTTCGGTGAGATTGGCGGTGGCCGCAAGGGAAGAGCCTTCCGGGGTGCGGACCAGGACATTGAACTGCGACTGGTCGTCCTGCGGCAGGAAGTTCTTGCCGACGAACATGAACAGCGGCACGATGCTGAGAATCACTCCCAGGCACAGGGCCAGGACGATCTTGCGGTGGGCCATCGACCACCGCAGCATGGTGGTGTAGTGGGTATCGAGAAACCGAAACAGCGGCGACTCCTTGGAGGAGTGGTCCGACGCTTTGTGCTCCGGGCGCTTGAGAAAACGCGAACAGAGCATCGGGGTCAGGGTGAACGACACCAGCAGCGATACGGCGATGGCGAAGGCCGAGGTGAACCCGAAGGAACTCATGAAGCGGCCCACGATCCCGCCCATGAAGCCTACCGGCAGGAACACGGCAAGCAAAGAAAGCGTGGTGGCCATGACCGCCAGGCCGATTTCCTTGGTGCCGCGGATGGCCGCCTCGAACGGCGGCATATCCTTCTCTTCGATAAACCGATAGACGTTTTCGAGCACGATGATGGCGTCGTCGATCACGATCCCCACCATGAGGGTCAGGGCCAGCATGGTGATCTGGTTGAGCGTGAACCCCATGGCGGCCATCAGCGCGAAGGTGGAAATGATGGAAGTGGGGATGGCGATGGCGGCGATCAGGGTGGTGCGGATATTGGCCAGGAACAGGAAAATGATGATGGCGGCGAAAAAGCTGCCTTCGATGAGGTGCCGCTTGATGTTATCGACCGCGGCCTTGATGAAGACCGACTGGTCGCTGATCACCTGGGTGTGAACGTCCCTGGGTAGGGAGGCCTGGATGATTTTCAAGCGGTCCTTGACCTCATCCGCGGTGGCCACCGTGTTTTCGCCCGACTGCTTGGCCACCACCAGGGTGACGCTGGGGGCGCCATCGAGGCGGGCCGCGGTGCGAGGCTCCTCGTAGCTGTCCTCCGCATAGCCGACATCCTTGACGCGGATCACCGAGCCGTTGCGGTTCGCGACCGTGATTTCATTGAACTTCGGGACGTCCGTGACGCGGCCGGTGGTGCGGACGGTGAACTCTTTAGCGCCGGCGTTGAGGTTTCCGCCGGGGAGCTCGAGGTTCTGCGCGTGCAGGGCGTTGAAGACGTCGTTGACGGTGAGATTGTAGGCGCGCAGGCGGTCGGGATTGACCAGCACGTGGATCTCGCGCTTGGCGCCGCCGAGGATGGTAATTTCTCCGACGCCTTTGGCATTTTCGAGCTTCTGCTTGATCTGCTTGTCGGCGATCAGGGTGACGTCGCGCAGCGACCGCGGGGCGGAGACGGCGATCTGCAGGATGGGCGCGGCATCCGGATCGAATTTCTGAATTACCGGCTGCTTGGCGGTTTGCGGCAGGTTGGGGACGATCAGGTTGACCTTGTTCTGCACTTCCTGGGCGGCCACATCGCCATTCTTGGCGAGCAGGAAAGTGATGGTGACGAGCGACTGGCCTTCGGATGAGACGGAACGGACTTCGTCCACCATGCTGATGGTGTTGACCGCGTCCTCGACCTTCTTGGTGATTTCGGTTTCGATCTCCTCGGGCGATGCACCCGGGTTGGAGATCGTCACTACCACGGTGGGAATATCGACTTTCGGAAACAGGTCAACGCCAAGCGAAAAGTAGGAGAAAACGCCGACCACCACGAGCGAGAGGATCAGCATCGTGGCGAAGACCGGGCGCTTTACGCAGAGCTGGGCTAGTGCATGCATGGTATATCCTTGCCCGCTCCCTTAGGGTCGCGGCTCCGCGACGCGCGCTCCGTCGTATAGCTCGGCCAGGTGATTGGTGGCGACGAGCTCCGAGCCGGCGAGGCCGGAGGTAACGCGGATATCGCTGCCTTCCACGTCGCCGACGGTCACGACGTGCAGCCGCGCGGTTCCATTGTCCACAGTGAAGACCTGCCAGGAATCGGTGGTCTTGTCGCGCAGGACGGCGGAGCGGGGAATAAAGACGGCATTCTCGCCGCCGGGCAGCAGCACGTCGGCGGTGGCGAACATCCCGGGCCGGAGCGAGGCGCCGGTGTTCTCGAAGCGGGCTTCGACCAGGAAGATGCGGGAGTTGGGGTCTACCGACGGATTGATGGCGGTGACTTTGCCTTTGAAATCCCGGCCGGGATAGGCGGCCACCCGGGCGACCACGGGCATTCCGAGCTTGACGTGGGAGGCGCGCTGCTCGGGCGTCTGCAACTCCAGCTTGAGGGTACCCATGCGGACGATGGTGGCGATCTTACTCGTCAGCGCCACGTATTCGCCGGCGGCTACCGGACGGGCGGTGACAAAGCCATCGAAAGGAGCGCGGATAGTGGTGTCGGCGAGTCCCTTTTCCGCCAGGGCCAGCGCGGACCGCATGGATTCCAGGCCGGCCTGCGAGGTTTCGACGGCGCCCCAGCTTTGGCGCGCGCCATTCAGGGCCGCTTCGTACTGTTGGCGGGCGGCGTTCGATTGGGCCTCGGCGGTCTCCTGTTGGGTGCGGATTTTTTCATAGGCCGAGCGCGAGACGTCGCCGGTGGAGACCAGGTTCTGGTAGCGCCGGGCGTCGGCGGCGGCCTGCCGCGCCTGGGCCTGCGCGGATTCGTAGTTGGCGCGGGCCGCCGCTACTTCGGGGAGGGTGGTGGGGTCGAACTTGCCGGACCCGCTCCAGCCGATGCGGGATTGGGACTGGTGGAGCCCCGCGGTGGCCTGGTCGAGCTGGGCACGCGCCTGGTCGAGTTTGAGCTGCGCGTCGCGGTGGTCGAGTTCGCAGATCACCTGGCCCTGCTTGACGAAGTCGCCCACGTTGACGGGCGTGGCGATGACCCGGCCGGCGACCGGCGGCGCGATATCGGAGGTTTCGTCCGCATCGAACGTGCCAGTGGCTTCGAACGAGTCCGGCACGTTGCGGACCGCGGCGCGGGCGGTGGAGAGGGCGATCCGTTTGGGCGCGGTATTGGGCGATGCCGCCAGTTCCTTCTGGGAGGAGCAGCCGGCTGCGAATGCTATAGAAACAAGGATGGCGATGAGTGCGAGTCGCTTCATGGAGGTCAGGCTTCCGGCGGGGCTGGTTTGACGCCCCGCATCATGATCCGGGTAAAAGCTTCGATGACGGCGTCATCGGAAATATCGGAATCGAACCCGAACATCTGGGTCATCGTGGCGTAATGGGTGGCCATGCCGGCGATTGCGGAGAGGATCGCGCCGGGCGGGAGATCGGCCAGTGCGCCTTCGCGCTGGCGCAGGCCGATGTAATCGCTCAAAAGCTCAAAAATGGGGATGGATAGCGCCCGGTGATGGGCGAGCCCCTGCTCGTGCCCTTCGAGTGCCGCGAACAGAACCAGGCGATGGCCGCGGGGATCCACACGGTAGGCGCGGAGGATGGCGCGGGCGATGGACCGGAAGAGGGCCTCGTCATCGCGCCGCTCCATGCAGGCTTTGGCCTCCACCAGCCAGGCATCGAAATCGCTGCATTGCTGATGATGATCGAGGACCGCGGCATAGAGAGCCTGTTTATTCGGAAAATGCCGGAAAATGACGGCCTCCGTCACCTCAGCCGCGGCTGCGATTTCCTTGGTGGTGGCTCCTTCAAAGCCGCGGCGCGAGAAAACTTCGAGGGCGGTTTCGAGGAGTTGATGGCGGCGGTCGGTGGCGGGCATGCGGGCGGCATGCCGGGTTTCAGTCACAGCCGGATTGTAAGTGAGTGCTTACTTATTTGTCAAACGGGAAAATACCGGATGCTGACAGGGAAGCGGCGCTGCATTCCCGCTCGACGGTGGGTGCAACCCTTTTGCCGTGTTACGATTCGAAGGATGTCCAACACCAAGGTCACCTGTATGAACAACGGCCCGATCCGGATCGAGGGCGAGTTTGAGATCGTGGATCCGAGCGGCGCAGTCTTTGGTCTTGCCGGCCGGACGGTGATTTCCCTATGCCGTTGCGGGCACTCGGAGAATAAGCCGTTTTGCGATGGCAGCCACCATCGGATGGGGTTCTCCGATTCGGTCGTGGCGCGGGAACTTCCTCCGCCCAAGCCCAAGCTCTAAGAATAGTTCCCATTTGTTTGCCTCTTTCGAGCCATTGCGCGATCGGGGGAGTAACTATACCATGAGCGCTATCGCCTTCTTGTCTCTGACGATCTATGCCTATTCCCTTGCGGTTTCGGTGCTATAATCCCCTGCAACGGGGTCATCTCCTTTGGTTTCTGGTGCTTACCGGAATCGGACTGATCGCGTTGACGGGTTGCGGGGGAGCCGGGACATCTGCTTCGAATGGCTCGGGCGGAGGCCGTGGCGGCCGAAGGGGCATGGGGGGCGGCGACGTTCCCGTGCTGGTGGCGGTGGCGGCGCAGAAGGACGTTCCCGTGGAAGTGCAGGTCATCGGGAATGTGGAGGCGTACTCCACGATTTCGGTGAAGGCACAGGTAACCGGGCAGTTGACCAACGTGTACTTCCACGAAGGCGACTACGTCAAGAAAGACGTGCTGCTGTTTACGATCGACCCGCGGCCCCTCGAGGCCGCCTTGAACCAGTCGAAGGCGAATCTGTCGAAGGATGAGGCGAGTCTCGGGCAGGCGCAGGCGAACCTGGCGCGGGATGAGGCGCAGGCGCGCTATGCCGAGTCCCAGGCTTCGCGATATCAGCAGCTATTCGAGCAGAAGATCATTTCGCGGGACCAGGCCGAGCAGTTGCGCGCCACGGCGGACGCCGCCACGCAGTTGGTGGCGGCCGACAGGGCCACCATCGAGAGCGCAAAAGCCACGATCGGCGCCAGCCGCGCGGCTGTCGAGAATGCCCAGGTACAGCTCGAATACACCCGCATTCTTTCGCCGATCGATGGCAGGACCGGGAACCTTACGGTGAAGCAGGGGAACGTGGTAATAGCGAACAGCCAGGAGCTGATGACCATCAACCAGGTGGAACCGATTTACGTCACTTTTGCGGTTCCGGAATCGCAATTGACGGCGGTCAAGACTTACATGGCGCAGGGCAAACTTGCGGTGACGGCGCGACCGCAGGACGATCCGGGCGGTGAAGAGAGCGGGGTTCTGACCTTCGTGGATAACGCGGTCGATACGACTACGGGCACGATCAAGCTGAAGGGCACCTTCCCGAACTCCGATCACAAACTTTGGCCGGGACAGTTTGTGCGCGTGGTCCTCCGGCTGACGACCCAGCAGAATGCGGTGGTGGTGCCGAACGAAGCCGTGCAGACCGGCCAGAACGGATCGTTTCTCTACGTTGTGAAGCAGGACCGGACGGTTGAGTCGCGGCCGGTCACGGTGGGCGCGCGGGTGGACCAGGACATGGTTGTAGAGTCGGGGCTGGCGCCGGGAGAGACGGTGGTTACGGAAGGGCAGTTGCGCCTGGCGCCAGGCAGCCGCGTGGTGATCCGCGACGGCCGGGGCGGCGGGCGGGGCGCAGGCGGAAGCGGAGACGGCGGCCGCCGGGGCGGAAATCCGGGGGATCGGCAGAAGAGCTGACGGCGCGGACCGGGGCGAGCGGCGGAATCCGGCGGGCCTTCCCGTACGGAGCACCGTTCTCCCGATGAGGGCCAGGCATGAACATCTCCGAAACATTTATCCGTCGGCCCATTGCCACCAGCCTTCTGATGCTGGGCATCGGGATGTTCGGCGTGATTGCCTACCGGGCGCTGCCGGTGAGCGATCTTCCCCAGGTCGATTATCCGACGATCAACGTTTCGGCCAATCTGCCGGGGGCCAATCCGGACACCATGGCTTCGGCGGTTGCGACCCCGCTCGAGAGGCAGTTCACCACCATCGCCGGGCTGGATTCGATGATCTCGAATAGCAGCCAGAACAGCACGAATATCACGCTGCAGTTCAATTTGAGCCGGGAGATCGACGGCGCGACGGTGGATGTGGAGACGGCCATTGCGGAAGCCATGCCGCTGCTTCCACCCGGGATGCCCACCCCGCCTTCGTTCCGGAAAATGAATCCCGGCGATTCGCCGATTCTGAGCATCTTTCTGACATCGCCGACGCTCCGGATTTCGGACCTGGACGAGTACGCGGAAACCATGGTGGCGCAGCGGATCTCGATGGTTTCGGGCGTGGCCCAGGTGATGGTCTATGGCGCGGCCAAGTACGCGGTGCGGGTGCAGGTGGATCCGAACCAGTTGGCGGCGCGGCAAATCGGGCTGAACGAAATCGACGACGCTCTCAAGAACTGGAATGTCAATCTGCCGACCGGAACGCTGTACGGGCCGCACACCGCCTATACCGTCCTGGCGAACGGGCAACTGATGAGGGCGTCGGCTTACCGGCCGATGATCGTCGCCTACCGCAACGGCGCGGCGGTACGGCTGAGCGATGTCGCCCATGTCATCGACAGCGTGGAAGACGACAAGCAGATGTCGCTCATCTACGGCGGCGAGTACGGCAAGGACGGAACCCGCGGGGTCAGCCTGGCGGTGATGCGGCAGCCCGGCAGCAACACCATCGACGTGATCGACAACATCCGCAAGCTGTTCCCGACGTTTCAGGCGGAGATGCCGCCCACGGTACACTTGGGAATTCGCGGCGACCGCTCCAAGAACATTC
Organism: Bryobacterales bacterium; assembly: GCA_963794265.1. Taxonomy (GTDB): domain Bacteria; phylum Acidobacteriota; class Terriglobia; order Bryobacterales; family Bryobacteraceae; genus CAWCDJ01. The sequence continues at coordinate 921,996 of CAWCDJ010000001.1, read as the reverse complement.
GCGAAGCCTTCCAGGACATTCAATTCACGATGGCGGCCACTCTGGCGCTGGTCATCATGGTGATCTTCCTGTTTCTGCGGAACTTCTCGGCCACCATGATCCCGGCCATGGCGCTGCCGTTTTCGGTAGTGGGCACGTTTTCGGTGATGTACCTGCTGAATTTCAGCATCAACAACATCTCGATGATGGCGCTGATCCTGTCGATCGGATTCGTGGTAGACGACGCCATCGTCATGTTGGAGAACATTGTCCGGCATATCGAACATGGCGAGAAACCGTACGACGCAGCGCTCAACGGCTCGCGGGAAATCGGGTTCACGATCGTCTCGATGACGCTGTCGCTGGCGGCCGTGTTCATCCCGATCCTGTTCATGGCGGGAATTCTGGGACGGTTGTTCCGGGAGTTCGCCGTCACCATCTGCACCGCGATTTTAATCTCGGGCATGGTCTCGATCAGCCTCACCCCGATGCTGTGCAGCCGGTTTCTCAAGGACACGCGCGAGGACAAACACGGCGCATTTTACCGTGCCATGGAGAGCGTGTTCCAGGGCATGCTGCGGACCTACAGCGTGAGCCTGCGATGGGTGCTCGATCACCGTCCGGTGATGCTGGCGATGTTCCTGGTGGTGCTGAGCGTGACGGGCTGGTTTTACGTGATCGTCCCGAAGGGCTTCATCCCCGACACGGACAACGACAATTTCAACGTGCAAACCGAAGCCGCGCAAGGCACCTCGTACTATCAGATGGTGAAGTTCCAGCAGGCGCTGGCGAAGATTCTGGTGCAGGACCCGGATATCGAGACGTTCTATTCGAGCACGGGAGGCGGCTTCGGCGGCGCAGCGAACACGGGCCGGTTCATGGTCAATTTGAGACCCAGGAGGCAGCGCGCGGCCACGGTGAACGACATCGTCAACCGGCTTCGACCGAAGGTTTCCGCGTTCCCCGGCTTGCGGGTTTACCTCTCGATTCCGCAGGCGATTCGCGTGGGCGGCCGCATGTCGAAAAGCAGCTACGATTTCACGCTCTACGGGCCGGACACGCAGGAACTCTACGCGCAAGCGCCGAAGCTCGAGCGCATCGTGGCGCGGCTGCCGGGGCTGACGGAGGTATCGAGCGACCTGCAGATCCGCAACCCGACCGTGAATCTGGTGCTGGACCGCGACCGGGCGGCGGCGCTGAGCGTGAACTGGAATTCGATTGCCAGCTCCTTATACGACGCATTCGGGCCGCAGCTTTCTTCCACCATCTACTCGCCGACGAACCAGTACCGGGTGTTGCTCGAAATGCTGCCCGGGTATCAGCGCTTCACGGACGGGCTGAAGATGATCTATCTCAAGTCCGATACCGGCCAGGTTGTGCCGTTGACGGCGGTGACCACGCTGAAGGAGACGGCGGGGCCGCAATCGATTCCCCATTCCGGACAGCTTCCCTCGGTGACGATTTCATTCGCGCTGAAGCCGGGAACCTCGCTGGGGCAGGCAACCGATGAAATCCAGGCGGCGGCGCGCAATAGTCTGCCCGCCACGATCACGGGCGTATTTCAGGGCACGGCCAAGGTGTTTCAGGATTCGATGCGGAATATGGGGATCCTGCTGATACTGGCGATCGCGGTGGTGTACATCGTGCTGGGGGTGCTGTACGAGAGCTACGTGCATCCGCTGACAATTCTCTCGGGGCTGCCTTCGGCCGGATTCGGGGCGCTGCTCACGCTGATTCTGTTCAAGGTGGATCTCAGCATCTATTCGTTCGTGGGGCTGATCATGCTGATCGGCATCGTGAAGAAGAACGCGATCATGCAGATCGATTTTGCCCTGGAGTGCGAGCGCAAACAGCACAAGCCGGCCAAGGAAGCGATTTATGAGGGCTGCCTGATCCGCTTCCGCCCGATTATGATGACCACCATGGCCGCGCTTCTGGGAGGGATGCCGATCGCGCTGGGATACGGCGCGGGCGGCGAATCGCGGCGTCCGCTGGGCCTGGCGGTGGTCGGCGGCCTGGCATTTTCGCAGTTAATGACCCTTTATCTGACTCCGGTGGTGTATACCTATATGGCGGCGATTCTGGTCCGTTGGAACGCGCGGAAGGAACGCAAACGGTCCAAGGTCCTCTCCCCCGTGATGCAGGCGGGAGACTGACGCAATGAATATTTCTCAGACCTTCATCGAGCGGCCGATCGCCACGAGTCTTCTGATGGCCGCGATCGCGCTGTTCGGCGGAGTGGCGTACCGTTCGCTGGCGGTAAGCGACCTGCCGAACGTGGACTTTCCGACGCTGCTGGTGACGGCCAGCCTGCCGGGCGCCAGTCCGGACACGATGGCGGCTGCGGTCGCGACTCCGCTCGAGAACCAGTTCTCCACGATCGCCGGTCTGAATTCGATGACTTCGTCGAATTCGCTGGGCAATACCAGCATCACCCTGGAATTCGACCTGAACCGCAAGCTGGACGGCGCAGCGGTGGATGTGCAGGCCGCCATAACGCAGGCCTCCCGGCTGCTGCCGCAGGGCATGCCGACGCCGCCCACTTTCACCAAAGTGAACCCGGCGGACCAGCCGATTCTCTACATTGCGCTGACCTCTCCGACGCTGCCGCTCTACACGCTCGACGAATACGCCGAAACGCGGATCGCCCAGCGCATTTCCATGATTTCGGGCGTGGCGCAGGTGCAGGTGTTGGGCGCGCAAAAGTACGCGGTCCACGTGCAGATGGACCCGCACGCCCTGGCCTCGCGGCAGATCGGCATCAACGAAATCGAAACCGCGCTGAAGAACTGGAACGTGAACCTGCCGACCGGCGCGATCATCGGGCCGCAGCGGGCATTCACGCTGCAAGCCAGCGGGCAACTGCTGACCGCCTCGCAGTACCGGCCCCTGGTGGTGGCCTACCGCGGCGGCTCGCCGGTGCGACTGGAAGAGCTGGGGCAGATCATCGACAGCGTTGAGGACGACAAGACGGCGTCGTGGTTCTATAAGCACAACGGGGAAAGCAGCCGGTCCATCATTCTGGCCATCCAGAGGCAGCCGGGCACCAACACGATTGAAGTGACGAATGGCGTGAAGAACCTGCTGCCGCTGTTCAAAGCGGAACTGCCGCCGTCGGTCAACATGGATATCCTTTACGACCGCTCGGATACGATCCGGGAATCGTACACCGACGTGCAGTTCACCATGATCCTGACGCTCGGGCTGGTTGTGGCGGTGATCTTTCTGTTTCTGCGCAATGTTTCCGCCACCATCATTCCCAGCCTGGCTCTGCCGTTTTCGATCGTCGGCACATTTGCCGTAATGTACCTGCTCAGCTACAGCCTGGATAATCTGTCGATGATGGCGCTGATCCTTTCGATCGGCTTCGTGGTGGACGACGCCATCGTGATGCTGGAGAATATCGTCCGTCACATCGAACTGGGCGAGGAGCCGCTGGCGGCATCCCTGAAGGGCTCGGGGGAAATCGGATTCACAATCGTGTCGATGACCCTGTCGCTGGCCGCGGTATTCATTCCGGTGCTGTTCCTGGGCGGCGTGCTGGGGCGGCTGTTCAAGGAATTCGCGGTCACCATCACGGTGGCGATCCTGATTTCGGGCGTAGTTTCGGTGACCTTGACGCCCATGCTGTGCAGCCGGTTCCTGCGGGCCGCGCGCGAAGAGAAACGCGGCGCGTTCTACCACACCACCGAGAGCTTCTTCGCGGGCATGCTGCGGATGTACGACCACTCGCTGCAATTCGTTCTTCGCCACAGGCCGGCCATGATGCTGAGCTTCGTCCTGGTGCTGGGGGCGACGACGTACATGTTCGTGACCATCCCCAAAGGCTTCATCCCGGATCAGGACACCGACCAGTTACACATTATCACCGAGGCGCAGCAGGGCACCTCTTACTACCAGATGGTGGATTTCGAGCAGAAGATCGCGGGGACCGTGGCGCAGGACGTGAATGTGGACTCGCTGATGGCGAGCGTCGGCGGCACAACGGCTTCCAACCTGGGTGGCCCGAACTACGGCGAGCTGGTGATTCACCTTAAGCCGCGGTCGCAGCGGGCCTTGAACGTCAACGAGATCATCAAGGAATTGCGGCCGAAGCTGGCGGCATACGCGGGGGTCAAGTCATACCTGCAGAATCCGCCGACCATTCAGATCGGCGGGCAGCTCACCAAGAGTCTCTACCAGTTCTCGATGCAGACGCCCGATAAAGCCGAGTTGTACGACCAGACGGCCAAGCTGACGCAGGAAGTGGAGAAACTGCCGGGCATCGAAGATGTGACTTCGGACGTGGCGGTGACTACGCCCCAGGTGAACGTCACGATCGACCGCGATAAGGCGGCCGCCATGAACGTGAATGCCAACCTGATCGAGAACGCGCTCTACGACGCCTACGGTCCGCGCTGGGTCTCGACGATCTACGGATCGGTGAATGAATACAAGGTGCTGCTGGAATTGGAACCGCGTTTCCAGGCCGACCCCAACGCGCTTTCGCTGCTGTATTTCAAAAGCCCGGCCAACAAGCTGATTCCGCTCGATACCATGGCGCGCATCGTGACCGATACCGGGCCGCAGACCATCAACCACTACGGGCAACTGCCCTCGGCGACGATTTCGTTCAACCTGAAGCCCGGCGCGGCGCTGGGCCAGGTGGTCGACAACATCCAGAACCTGGCGGACCAGACTCTGCCGGGCACCATCAGCACGCAGTTTCAGGGCGCGGCCAAGGCGTTTCAGAGCTCGTTGGGCAACCTCTGGGTGCTGCTGATCATCGCGATTCTGGTGGTGTACATCGTGCTGGGCATTCTGTACGAGAGTTACGTTCACCCGATTACGATTCTCTCCGGTTTGCCTTCGGCGGGCTTCGGCGCCCTGCTCACGCTGGTGATCTTCAAGATCGACCTCAGCATCTACGCGTTCGTCGGATTGATCATGCTGATCGGCATCGTGAAGAAGAACGCGATCATGCAGATCGACTTTGCGCTCGAAGCGGAGCGGCAGCACGGCCTGCCTCCCGAGAAAGCGATCTACGAGGGCTGCCTGATCCGCTTCCGCCCGATCATGATGACAACGATGGCGGCGTTGCTCGGCGCGGTGCCGATTGCGCTGGGCTATGGCGCGGGCGGAGAGGCGCGGCAGCCGCTCGGCCTGGTGGTGGTCGGCGGGCTGCTGTTCTCGCAATTGGTGACGCTCTACCTGACCCCGGTGTTCTACATCTACATGTCCTCGCTGCAGACCACCGTGCAGGGTTGGAAGCGCCGGAAGCCGGTGGGCAGCGAGGCGCCGGTAGTGTCGGTGTGAGCGGGAGTAAACTGGAGCTTTCCGTGTCGCGCTCCTTACCGCTTGCACTCATCCTGTGCCTTGAGGGCTGCCTGCTCTTCAGCGCCCTCAACCTGCTTCCGGCGTGGACTGACGAGCTGTTCACGGTCGAGACCGTGGCGCATCCGGTTCGCGAGATCCTACCTATCGTGCAGCAGGATATCCATCCGCCCCTCTATTTCGTCTGCCTGACAGGCTGGCGAAAACTGCCGCTGCCGTGGACCGGGGTGGCGGCCCTGCGCGCGTTTTCGGCTGCCTGGGCCCTGCTGGCGACGTTCCTGTTCGACCTGTTCTGGGCGCGGTCGCTGGCACCTCCCAAGCGCTGGCTGGCGTTGTCGCTGTTTGCCTTCTCCCCGTGCTTTCTGCTGTATGGCCGGATGGCGCGTTCGTACTCGATGCAAACCGCGCTGACCCTGCTGACGATCGCGATGCTGCTGCGATGGCTGGACCATCCGCGATCCAGACTCGCGCCGCTTGCCGCGCTGCTCTCGGCGGAACTCCTGCTCTACACCCACTACGTGCCCGGAATTGCGTTGTTGGCGGGTTTCCTATGGGTGAGCTGGCGCCGGCTGGGTGCCCCCAGGTTGGGGGCGTTCTTCCTGGCGATCCTGGTTTGTTACGCTCCGTGGGCGGTGACGTTGGCTGAAGCCCTGAGTCGATGGGGCCGGGCCTCCGGGTTCTCCTCGCGCTACGAAATCACCGGCAACGCCGCGCTCGAGCACGTGGCCAAGTTCGGCTTCGGCGCGGTGTCGTGGACGGTGGGAGAATCCTTTTTCGCCGTATCGCTGCTGCTGGTTCCCGTCATTCTGCTGCTGGCGGCTTCCGGAGCCCGGGCATCGCAGTTCGGCCGGCGATTGGCGGCCCTGATCGCGATTGCGGGGGTGGTGGGATATATCGGCGTATCGCACTGGGTCAGTTACCCGTTCGTGCCGGCGCGGCTTTTGTGGCTGCTGCCGTTCCTGATGCTGGCGGTGGCCCTGGGCATCTTCCGCCTGCGGCGGCCGGCCCTTCGATGGGCAGTCGTGTCATTGATCGGCATATCCTATTTCTCCTCCGCAGTTTTGTATTTTCGAAGGCAGCAGTTTCTGAATCACGGCTATTCGGTACCGCTCGACCGGATCGCCGCGACCCTGAACCGCGATGCCGGCCCGCGCGACCTCATCGTGTTGGACGCATTCAATACGGACGGAAGCGCGCTGGCGACGTATCTGTCCGAAAAGACGCCTCACCTGGCGCTGCTGCCGGGATACGCCAGTGAAGCGCGAACCCGGGTGAAATCCGCCGCCACGGTGTGGATGGTGCGGAATACCAGGGACATCTCGCCCGGGCACATCACGACCGAGGTGGAATCCGAAGCGTGCGCGGGGCGTGCCGAGCGGGACATCTTCTTCGAGCCATACGCGGCGTGGCAGCGGGAGGCCATGAGAATCGTGGGGATCAGGCCCGCGCCCACGCATTTCTACCGCATCACGGAATGCCGGCAGCAGGGCGGTACCGCCGGTAAGTAGTTCGTGCCAGGCGAACGGTGGTCCCGCAATTGCACCGGGAAGCCCGAGATGGCGAAATTTCGCGAAACGCAAAGAAACGGCATCACCCTGGGGTTGGCTGCCGTAGGCGCCGGCGCCCTGGCGCTGCACGGCTGGAGACTGGCGACGCGATTGTTCGGACCGGTGCAGCCGTACCGGATCGACCGCGGGCTTCTGCACCCGATCGAGTCGGAAGAATTCCTGGCGTTTGTGGCCGCAGTCACGGATTCGACCGTGCGCGGAAACTCGCGAATCACCGTGCTCGACGGGGGCGAGCGGTTCTATCCAGCCGAACTCGAAGCAGCCGGGGCCGCCCGGCACACCGTGAACCTGGAAGCGTACGAGTTCCTCGAGGGCGAGATAACGCGGCAGTTCCTGGAGGTGCTGGAGCACCGCGCGCGGGCCGGGGTCAAGGTGCGGCTGATCATAGACGCCATTGGAAGCTGGGGGACGAAGCGCGATTATCTGCGCCCGCTCACGGACGCGGGCGGCAGCGTCACCTGGTATCACCCCGTCGACTGGCAGCACTGGCCGGATGTGAATCATCGGTCGCATCGCAAGATGCTCACGGTGGACGGCAAGGTAGGCTTCATCGGCGGAGCGGGTTTCGCGGACCACTGGCGGCTGCCGAACGCGCAGGGCCGTCCGTGGCGCGACACGGTTTTCCGGCTCGAAGGGGAGGCGGCCTCCGGATTGAACTCGGTTTTCGCGGAGAACTGGCTGGAAGAAACCGGGGAGCTGATCGCCGGTCCGGAGCATTTTCCTCGCCTGGACCTGCGGGATGGGAGCAACTGCCTGCTGGTGACCAGCACACCCGGGGAAGGGGCGACGCGCGCCCGGATTCTGTTTCAGACCCTGATCGAAGCAGCGCGTGAAACCATCGACATCACGACGCCATATTTCGTGCCGGACCGCAGCGCGCGCCGGTCGCTGCTGCGCGCTCTTCGAGAACGCGGCGTGCGCGTCCGCATTCTTACAGCCGGCGCGCACAGCGATCACCCCGCGACGCGGCGACTGGCCCGGGTCTTCGCTTCCGAGCTGGTGAAGGCCGGCGCGGAGGTCTACGAGTACGGACCGGCAATGATCCACGCCAAGCTGATGACGGTAGACGGACTGTGGGCGGTGGGCGGTTCGACGAACTTCGACCATCGCTCCTTCGCGCTGAACGACGAGGTGAACATAGGGCTGCGCGACTCGAAAGTCGCGGCGCGGCTGACGGAGGATTTCGAGCGGGATCTGGATGTGAGCTCGCGCCTGTCTTCGCGCAGGCTGGAACACCGGTCGCTCACCGGACGCGCGTTGGGCGAGCTGAGCTGGGTGCTTCGCCGGGAACAGTAAGTTGGCCGGCGATTGCCGAGCAGGACCGCGCCGTCGAGCGGGCGAACCGCCCTCCCATCGGCGCGCCGCGGCGGCGTTCGCGGTAGGGGCCGCGAGTGGCCGCCATTTCGGGTGTAGAATCGGCGTGAATGGATACAAGAGGATCCGAATCCCTTTACCGGCGTTTGCAGCAGCATCTCGACCGCATGCCGGTTGGGTTTCCAGCTACCGAATCCGGGGTGGAGATCCGCATTCTGCAACGGCTGTTCACGCCAGGCGAAGCTGAAATTGCGCTCGAGCTGAGCGCCATTCCCGAACCCACCGCCACCATACAGAAGCGCATACACCCTCACCGGCCGCTTGCGGAATTGCAATCGGAACTCGACCGCATGTCCGCGAAAGGCATCATATTGGCCGTGCCGGCGGCCGGCGAATACCGCTATGCCAAGCTGATTTTTGCCATCGGCATGTACGAGCGGCAACTCAAGCGGTTGACGCCGGAGTTCGAGCGGGAGAGCCGCCAATACATGGATGAAGCGTTCCACAAGGCGTTCCACACCGGGAAGACCACCCAGATGCGGATCGTCCCGGTCAACCGGCAGATCGCCATCGAGCGCAGCGTCACGACGTATGACCAGATTCGCCGGTACATCGAATCGTCGCCCGGACCTTTCGGAACCATCACCTGCATCTGCCGGCATGGACGCGACCTGGAAGGCAATAGCTGCAAGCAGACCAAGCTCCGGGAGAACTGCCTGATGATCGGGATGGCGGCCCGCTGGGCGGCCGATTCCGGGACAGGCCGGGAAATCAGCCGGGAGGAGATGCTCAACCTGCTCGATCAGGCCGATGAAGAAGGCCTGGTACTCGAGCCCGAGAACACCAAGACCCCGATGTTCATTTGCTGTTGTTGCGGCTGCTGCTGCGGAGTCCTGACTTCGGCCAAGCGGCTCGATTCGCCCGCCGGCTACTTCAGCACGAACTTCTACGCGGTCGCCGAGGCCGAAATCTGCGAGTCCTGCGGGAATTGCGAAGTGCGGTGCCAGATGGAGGCGATCTCGAGCCCGGATGGAAAAGCGGTGGTGGACCGGTCGCGCTGCATCGGTTGCGGGCTGTGCGTGTCCACATGCCCTTCGGGCGCGCTGCGCCTGGTTCCGAGCGACCGCCCCAAGTTGCCTCCCGACGATACCCGGTCGCTCTACCTGCAAATGTTCCAGGATCGTTTCGGCCCGTGGGGCATGGCAAAGCTGGCCCTCCGGCAGAAGTTGGGCATGAAGATCTGAGCGCGCGAGGTCGTGGCGGACGCTCGGCGGCCTTTTCTTTGGCGGTGCAGCCAGCTACTCTATGCTCATTCAGTAATGCGGAACACTTTCCCCTCTGCGCGATTCTATGAAATGGTTGTGGCTCTTTTCGGCTAGCGCTTTCCTCGCCGCGGCGCAGTCGGACCAGATTCGCGCCAGTGCGCGCGATTACATACCGCCCCAGGTCCGGTTGGTCGTGCGGTCGGAGCTTGTGCCGTTGGAGGTAGTAGTGCGAAACCCGCACGGTCTTTCCGTGGGCGGGCTGAAGCAGAGCGATTTCGAAATTCTCGACCAGGGCAAGCCACGGGAGATCGCGGCATTTTCGATAGAAACGCGCGAGGCGGCGCCGGCCGCCGTTCCCGCCGCGCCTTCCGCTGCCGCGAAGTCACCGGCAAGCGTCCCGGCCGCGGCGGCCGCGCCTCCGAGGGCCACGTTGCTTTTTTTCGACGATCTTCACGTCGCGCCGGCCGAACTGCGGCGAACGCAGGGCGCGGCCAGGCGGTTCATCCGGGATGGCCTCGCTCCCGGGGCACGGGTCGCGGTTTTTGCGGCTTCCGAAGGGCTGGTCCTCGATTTCACCGCGAATGCGGACGCGCTCACGACGGCCATCGAAAAGCTGCGCTCGCACCCGCGCATCTCCGGGAACGGATTTCAATCGTGCCCGCGGATCACGCCGTACCAGGCCTATCTGATTGCCAACAACCTGGACCAGTCGGCGTTGCTGGCGGCGGTTCAGGAAGCGCAGCAGTGCGAGTACACCGACCCGAACGATCGACATCGCGGACCCATCAACTCCGGCCCTACCGCGACGGACCCGAACACAATCGCAGTGCGGGCGCAAGCATCGGACACATGGGAGCAGGCGCGCCGGGATTCGCTCAACTCGTTCGCAGCCGTCGATACGGCCCTGGCGGTGCTGGCGAGGGTGCCGGGGACGCGCGTCCTGTTGTTGGTTTCCACGGGCTTCCTCTCGGGCTTATTGGAGGAGGAGATGGATGCCACAATCAACCGCGCCATCCACGCCGGCATCGTCATCAATGCGCTGGACGCGAAGGGCCTGTGGGCGGAGCCGCCGGGACGTCCTTTTGGCGAGGGTCACATGGACGGCTTCCCGCTCCTGACATTCGCCTTCGAGCTTCAGACCATCGGTTCGCGTAACGACGCGATGGATGCGGTGCTGGCCGAAGCCGCGTCGGCCACCGGCGGCCTGTTCTTCCATAACAGCAACGATCTGGCGGGCGGATTTTCCCAACTTGCCGCCGTCCCCGAGACGACCTATCTGCTGGCATTCCGTCCCGACCCGGAAGACGCGGCCGGCACATACCACAAGCTCAAGGTGCGGCTCACGGCGCACAACGGCTATTACGTTCAAACGCGCCCAGGATACTTTGCGCCCTCGGAGGGACCAACCGAAACGAAGACCGCGCCGAGCCCGCTCGACCGGCAAGCCCTGGCGGCGGACGTGCTGACGGAGATCCCCATTCACCTGGACACGCGGCTGGACCAATCGAAACCGGCCCAGCCGGAAGTGGCGCTCGCGATTCACGTGGATGTCTCCCGGTTGAAATTCGTTAAACGCAATGGGCGCCACTTGCAGAAGTTGGTGTTCATCGGAGCGCTGCTGGATGACCGCGGCAACATGGTTGCGGCAAAGGAGGGCGTAGTGGATTTCGCTCTGAAGAAGGAGACCTTGCCCCGGCTTACGGCCAGCGGATTGAATGCCTCGCTCTCGCTCGCCGCGCCTCCCGGAGCATATCGCGTGCGGGTCGTGGTCGAGGATGCCTATGGCAAGATGGGATCGCTGAATCAGACGATTGAGGTGCCGAAGTAAGTGCGATCCCCGCCCGGGACTCCGAGGCTGAAAACTACCGCAGACGATTCGGAGTGTACCATTTGCTCCCCGCAAATGGGCTGAGCCTGGTGTAATCCAGAAACGACGGCGAAACAGCCTTCCCGGTTGGAGTATCTGGATTCCAACGCGGGTGGTATCGCAAGCGCTCCCCCACCTCGGTCCAATGGCAGACGAGACGGTCTTCCTCGATTTGCCACGACATTTTGATGGCGCTCACAGTCACTCCAACCCCAGGATACGGCGAATCGCGGGAGGGTTCAACCTCAACCGAACGTAGATCGCTCCCCCAGTGGGCTGATTTGCGTAAGGTCCCGTACGCTCGAACCCAATCCGCTCGTACATGGCTATCGCCCGTTCCATGACCGGCATGGTGTCGCCCACCAACTCTTCATACCCGGCTGAGCGCGCCTCGGAGATGACCCATTCCAGGAGTGCCTTACCGACGCCCTGGCTCCGGAACCGCGGACGGACATAGAGACGTTTGGCTTCGCATCGAATTGCGTCTATCGGGCGAAGCGCCACGCATCCCGCCGGTTCACTGCGGACCAGGGCCAATGCGAGCCGTCCCTGGGGCGGCTGATACTTGCCGGGAAGAGCCGCCAACTCCGAGCCAAAATTCTGAAAGGAAGGTGTGAAGCCGAACGAATTCCAATACTCCTGGAAGAGTGCCTTTACCGCGCCCAATTGTTCGGTGGAGGTTGCCGACACAATATCCAGGCCACTGGGGAATGACATACAGAGATTTGTATCACGAGAGGAGCCGGTTCCCCCGCACGATTCGCGAGGCAGCGGCCATGAGCATGGCATAATGGCCAGTGACGGAAGGTCCGCACCCGCCTTATGCCCGATCTCATGGTCCGAGACGAAGCTGCCCCCGCGGCCATCGCGGAGAATCCCTTTCAAGACCCGCTCCGCTTCGAGCGGCGCGTGCCGGAATGCGTGGTTGTGATTTTTGGCGCCAATGGGGATCTCACCAAGCGCAAGCTGATGCCGGCGCTCTACCGGCTGGCGTACGACCGCAGGTTGTCGGCAGGCTTCGCGGTGGTCGGAATTTCGCGAACGCCGATGTCCGACGAGCAGTTTCGCGAAAAGATGCTGGACGCGGTCAAGCGCTTTTCGGAAGACACGCAGATCGATGAAGACGTCTGGAAGACATTCGCCGGCGGCTTGTTCTATCTTCCGGGCGATATCGACGACCCGCAACTCTACCGCAAGCTGGGAGAAAAGCTGTCGGAGATCGAATCGACCCGGCATACGGGTGGCAATGTGCTGTTTTATCTCTCCACGCAGCCGAGCCAGTACGCACCCGCGGCTTTGGGACTGGGAAGCGCGGGTCTGGGGAAGGGAAACGGATGGCGACGGCTGGTGGTGGAAAAGCCGTTCGGGCACGATCTGGCGAGCGCGCGTGAACTGAGCGACCAATTGCACCAGGTATTCCGCGAGTCCGACGTCTACCGGATCGATCATTACCTGGGCAAGGAGACCGTGCAGAATATCCTGGCCTTCCGGTTCGGCAACGGAATTTTCGAGCCGCTGTGGAACCGGCGATACGTGAACCACGTGCAGATCACCGCGGCGGAATCGATCGGCGTGGAGGGCCGCGGCGCCTACTATCAGGAAGCGGGCGCGCTGGCCGATATGATCCAGAATCACCTCTTGCAGGTGATGGCAACCATCGCGATGGAGCCGAGCGCCAGTTTCCGCGCAGACTCGGTGCGCGACGAGCGGTCCAAACTGTTGCGGTCGATCAAGCGGATGAAACCTGACGAAATCCGGGCGAACTCCGTGCCCGGCCAGTACGGTCCGGCGCGCATCGGCGGAGAGGATGTGCCGGGGTTCCGCCAGGAACCGGGCGTCGATCCGGAATCGCAAACCGATACGTACGCGGCCGTGACGTTCTTCGTCGATAACTGGCGGTGGGCGGGCGTGCCGTTTTATGTACGCACAGGCAAGCGGCTGCCGAAGCGCGTCACCGAGATCGCGATTCAATTCAACCAGGCGCCGCTTTCCATCTTCGAAGACGAGGACGGCGGCGGCAATAAGCCGAACCTGCTGATCGTAAGAATCCAGCCGGAGGAAGGTATCTCGCTCAAGTTTCTTTCCAAGCGGCCCGGGGCGGGGATGACGCTGCGCCCGGTTTCGATGGACTTCAACTACGGCTCGAGTTTCGGAGAGCGCTCGCCCTCGGCTTACGAGACGCTGCTGCTCGACGCCATAATCGGCGACGCGACGCTCTACACACGCCAGGACATGGTGGAGGCCAGTTGGTCGGTGGTGGAGCCGATTCAGAACGTCTGGCGGCAGACGAAGTTCGAGTTCCCGAATTACCCGGCCGGGACCTGGGGGCCCCAGGCAGCCGACCAGATGCTGGCCCGGCGCGGCCACGTGTGGAGGAGACCCTAGTGGCTTCGCTGGCGACCGACCGCATCCTCAAGGAACTCTCCGAGTTGTGGGTCACGCTGGGCAAACAGGGCGAGGCGGAAGCGGGCGCGGGAGTGCTGCGCGCATGTTCCCTGACGATGGTGGTGCTGGCCGAAGAGAGCGAAGACGTATCCACGCTTGGCGAAACCCTGGCGGCGCTAATGCCGGAGCACCCGGCCCGCGCGATTCTCATTCGCCTGCACGGCGCGGGCCCGCGAACCCTGGCCGACCGGGTCTACGCGCAGTGCTGGATGCCGTTCGGACAGCGGCGCCAGATCTGCTGCGAGCAGATCGAAATTACCGCTTCGGATGCCGCGCTGGGCGACATACCCTCGGTGGTGCTGCCGCTGGCGGTGGCGGACCTGCCGGTGGTAGTTTGGTGCCGCAGCGCGCGTCTGGTGGGGATGCCGGAGTTCCGTACGGTGGCCGGGATGGCGCAGAAGGTCGTGCTGGATAGCGGCGCGATGCCCGACGCAAAAAACGCGCTGCGGATACTTGCGGATGCAGCCGGCGGCGGACCCCTGCTGGCCGACCTGGCCTGGACCCGAACCACACGCTGGCGCGCGATGCTGTCTCAGGTGTTCCACAACCGCGAATACCTGGCGAAGCTGCCGCTGGTCACCGAAATCCGGGTGTGGTTTGGCGCCGGGCTCGAAACTACTGCGTGGTACATGGGCGCGTGGATTTCCGATTTGCTGGCGGATGCCCGGATCAGGGCTTCTTTATCGGTGGCTCCGCTGACGGATGGGCCGTCGCTTCGGGTGGAACTCTCGGGTGGAGATTTTCTGGTGCGCCTGGAGCGGCAGGACGGAAAGCTGACGGTATCCGTGAACGAACTGAAGAACTGTACGAACCTGCCGCAGCCTACCGATTACCTGCTGATGCGCGAGGAACTGGGGATTATGCGCCGCGATGCCGTGTACGAACGGGCGCTGGCTTCGGCATCGCGGCTCGCCGGCCGGATTACCTGATGGCCGCCTGCGCTACGGCCGCGGCCTGCTCTTTGAGCGCCTCGGCTTTGTCGGTGGCTTCCCAGGAGAAGGTATCTTCGGTGCGGCCGAAGTGGCCGAACGCAGCGGTCTTCCGGTAGATCGGACGCCGCAGGTTGAGCGCTTCGATAATGCCGCGCGGCGTGAGCGAAAAGTTCTCGCGGACCAGGCTGGTGAAGCGTTCGTCGGCTACCACGCCGGTGCCGAATGTATCCACCGTCACGGAAACCGGGTCGGCCACGCCGATGGCGTAAGCCAATTGCACTTCGCAGCGGGTAGCGAGCTTGGCGGCCACGATGTTCTTGGCGATGTAGCGGGCCATGTAGCAGGCCGAGCGATCGACCTTCGTGGGATCCTTGCCGGAGAATGCGCCCCCGCCGTGACGGCCCATGCCGCCATAAGTGTCCACGATGATTTTCCGCCCCGTAAGGCCCGTATCGCCGTGCGGACCGCCCACCACGAAACGGCCGGTGGGGTTGATGTGGTACTTCGTCTGCGAATCGACCATTCCGGCGGGGACCACCGGATCGATGATGTGCTTCTTCACTTCCGCTCGCAGTTCTTCGGTGGAGACCTCGGGACTGTGCTGGGTGGAGATGACCACTGCTTCGATGCGCTTCGGCGTGTGACCCACGTACTCGACGCTGACCTGGCTCTTGCCGTCGGGACGGAGGAAATCGAGGATGCCTTCGCGCCGGGCTATCGAGAGCCGGTGCACCAGCTTGTGCGCCATCATGATGGGGAGCGGCATCAGTTCGGGTGTCTCGTCGCAGGCGAAACCGAACATCAGACCCTGGTCGCCGGCGCCTCCGGTGTCAACGCCCATGGCGATGTCGGGCGATTGCGACTGAATCAGGTTGTGCACACCGCAGGTATGGGAATCGAAGCCATAGGTGGCGTCGTTATACCCCACGTATTCGATGGTGCCGCGCGCGATGCGGGGGACATCCACGTAGGTATTGGTCGTGATTTCACCGGCTACGATGCACGTGCCGGTGGTGACGAGGACCTCGCAGGCCACGCGTCCGGTGGGGTCGTCCGCGAGAACCGCGTCCAGTACCGCGTCTGAAATCTGGTCCGCAATTTTATCCGGATGGCCCTCCGTGACGGACTCCGAGGTGAATAGGTACTTTTGAGCTTCTGACAAGTGTCCTCCTGCGGTGATATCAACAATTTAACACTAATACCGATAGTGATCCGGCTTGTACGGGCCCTCTACGGAAACACCCAGGTAGTCGGCCTGCTTGGCCGAGAGCCTGGTCAGCCTGGCTCCGATTTTCTCCAGGTGCAGGCGCGCTACTTCCTCGTCCAACCGCTTGGGAAGGGTGTAGACGCCCGGTTTGTAGGTGTCGCGATTGGTCCAGAGATCCATCTGGGCGAGGGTCTGGTTCGAGAAGCTGTTGCTCATCACGAAGCTGGGGTGGCCGGTAGCGCATCCCAGGTTCACCAGGCGGCCCTCCGCCAGCAAAAAGATGCTGTTACCGCCGGGAAATGTGTACATATCCACTTGCGGCTTGATGTTGGTGCGGCCGGCGCCGGAGGCGTTCAGGCGGTCCACCTGGATTTCGTTGTCGAAGTGGCCGATGTTGCAGACGATGGCCTGGTCCTTCATCTTCTGCATGTGCTCGAGGGTGATGATGTCGCAGTTGCCGGTGCAGGTGACGTAGATGTCGCCGCGGCCCAGGGTGTCCTCGATGGTGGTCACTTCGAAGCCTTCCATGGCGGCCTGCAGGGCATTGATGGGATCGATTTCGGTGATCACGACGCGCGCGCCCATGCCGCGCAGCGAATGCGCCGAACCCTTGCCCACGTCGCCGTATCCGCAGACCACCGCTACCTTGCCGGCGACCATGACGTCGGTGGCGCGCTTGATGCCGTCGACCAGAGATTCGCGGCAGCCGTAGAGGTTGTCGAACTTCGACTTCGTGACCGAATCGTTTACGTTGATGGCCGGAACCAGGAGCGTGCCCGCCTCCTGCATCTTGTACAGCCGGTGCACACCGGTGGTGGTTTCCTCGGAGACGCCGCGCCAGTCTTTGACGATTTCATGGAACCGCGCGGGATTTTCGGCATGGATCCGTTTGAGTAAATCCTTGATGACGTCTTCTTCGTGGCTGCCGGAGGGCGTGTTCACCCAGCCGCTGCCCTCTTCGAGTTCGTAGCCTTTGTGAACCAGCAGGGTGGCGTCTCCGCCGTCATCTACGATGAGCTGCGGACCTTTGCCGCCGGGATGGCTGATCGCCTGCCAGGTGCACCACCAGTACTCTTCCAGGCTCTCACCCTTCCAGGCGAACACCGGCACCGAGGCGGCGGCGATGGCCGCGGCTGCATGATCCTGAGTAGAGAAGATATTACAACTGGCCCAGCGCACGGATGCGCCCAGATCCACCAGCGTTTCGATCAGCACGGCGGTCTGGATGGTCATGTGCAGCGAACCCGTGACCCGGACGCCGGCCAGCGGCTTGGCCTCCGTGTACTTACGCCGGATGGCCATCAAGCCGGGCATCTCCTGCTCGGCGATGGAGATTTCCTTGCGGCCCCACTCGGCCAGCGAGAGATCGGCAACTTTGAAATCGGTGGAGGTCTGGTTCAGCGTGGCGGTGCCCATTGTTTTCTACCCTCGTATCAAGAAATCTTGATAGATTGATATTAGAACGGATGGGAGCATGGCGTCAATTCTGAAATCGATGCGTTTGGCGGCGGATCCGAACCGGCTCCGGCTGCTGCTGCTGCTCGAACGTGAAGAACTGTCCGTCGCCGAATTGCAGGAGATCCTGGCCAAAGGCCAGAGCCAGATTTCGACGCACCTGGCCCAGCTCAAACAGGCGGGGCTGGTTGACGACCGGCGTACGGGAAAGAACAGTTTCTACCGTTCAAAAGCGCCCGCCGGATTAATGGAATTGCTCAGGGAAGCTGTTGCCGAGGTACCCGAAGCGGAACAGGACCGCGAGGCGCTGCGTCTGGCGCTTCGGCGGCGCCAGGACACGATGCGGCGCTATTTCGACGAACTGGCCGGGAAATTCGGGCGGCAGTACGTTCCCGGACGTTCCTGGAAGGGAATCGCCGAAGCGCTGCTGAAGCTCATGCCCCCGATGGTGATCGCCGATCTCGGCGCCGGCGAAGGCACCATTTCACAGTTGATGGCGCAGCGGGCCAAGCGGGTCATCGCGATCGACAATTCGGAGAAGATGGTGGAGTTCGGCTCCGAGTTGGCGCGCAAGCACGGAATCGGCAACCTGGAGTTCCGGCAGGGCGATCTGGAGGATGTCCCGATCCGCGCGGGGACCGTGGACCTGGCTTTCCTGAGCCAGGCCCTGCATCACGCGGTGCACCCCGAACGCGCGATCGCCGAAGCATGGCGGATCCTGAAGCCGGGGGGCAGGATCGTGATTCTCGACCTGAACCGGCATCATTTCGAGGAAGCCCGCGAGATGTACGCGGATCTCTGGCTGGGCTTCACGGAATTGGAAACTGAGAAACTGCTGAAAGGCGCCGGGTTCCGCGCGGTGGAGACCGCGATCGTCTATCGCGAAACCGAGGCGCCTTACTTCGAGACGCTGCTGGGCACGGGCGAAAAGTAGGCTAGACCTCCTGGTTTGCGGCTCCCCCAAGAACGGCAAACTCTGTCCAATGGAATCAATCAGCGCTGGAGACGATCCTGCCTGATTTGGACAGCTGTGGTCGGAACGCCTACCCTACTGCAATCTGGTCGAGGCCGAGGAGGATTTTGCCGTCCTCGACGAGAATGGGGCGCTTGATCAGGTTGGGGTTCTCGGACATGAGGCGAAGCGCCTCCGCGCGCGGCGGCGGATTTTCCTTCATGCCGCGCTCGCGGTAGAGTTCGTTGCGGGTGTTCAGAAACTCGCGGTAGTCCCGCTTTCCGATCAGCCTCTCCAGTTCGGCGACCGAGAGTCCGCGATTGAGATCGATCTCGTCAAATTGCGCGCCTTTTTCGCGAAGCAAACTCTTCGCTTTGCGGCAACTGGTTCAAGTGGGTTTCAAATAGAGCTTCATCAGAGCCAGTTTAGATCGGCGTAGCGCTCGCCGGTCAAGTGCAGGAAGAGCGGTTCGAGGGCGCGGAAGGTCTTGCCGTCGAATTCGATCGAGCCATCGTT
Source organism: Bryobacterales bacterium (assembly GCA_963794265.1). GTDB lineage: Bacteria > Acidobacteriota > Terriglobia > Bryobacterales > Bryobacteraceae > CAWCDJ01. The sequence continues at coordinate 903,183 of CAWCDJ010000001.1, read as the reverse complement.
CGAGAGGGCCGTGATGTTCCCCTGCCACACCAGCTTGCCGGGCCGGGTGATGATGGCCACCTCGTCGCAAAGCCGTTCGACGGTTTCGAGCACATGGCTGGTAATGAAAACGGTGCGCCCCTGCTCGGTGAGGCGGCGGAGCCACTGCTTCATGAGCGCCACGCCGGCCGGGTCGATGCTCTCGAACGGCTCGTCGAGGAACAGGACTTCGGGGGAATGGATCACGGCGGCGGCGAAGGCCACGCGCTTGCGCATCCCGGTGCTGTACTCGGAGAGCGGCTTTCGATTATCGCTCAATTCGAGCGCCGCCAGGAGTTCCCCCACACGCTTGCGGGTAGTGGATTCATCGAGGCCGAACATGCGGGCCACGAAGGCCAGAAACTCGTGGGCGTAGAGCGGGTCGAAGAGTCCCAGGGTTTCCGGCATCACGCCCATGCGGCGCTTCAGCGCGGAACTTTCGGCCGAAAAGGGCTCGCCCAGAATTTCGACCCGGCCGGCGCTGGGGTCGAGCAACCCCGTGAGACACCCGATGGTGGTGCTCTTCCCCGACCCGTTGGGGCCAAGGAAGCCGAACATGGCCCCCTTTGGCACGCCCAGCGAGAGATCGTCAACCGCCACGACATTGCCGTATTTCTTGACCAGGTTGGAGATTCGAATCGCGTCCATAGCTCAGCCTCTTCCTTCCACTACGGCCATCAGGTATTCCCGGCGCTGCCGGAACAGGCCCTCGGCCCCGCGCAGCGAGCCGGCAAAGAAAGTCGCGCCCGCCAGCGCCGCGGCGAAGGCGACCCACCAGTGCGCCGGAGCCACCAGCGCCGGAGCGGTGGCGCGCAGCACCTGCGGCAGAAGCATCGATACCAGCACGCCTCCGATCAGCACGAGATTCCCTCCCAGCGAAAGATCGTTGCCGAAATTGCTGTAGTAGTTGCCCTTTCGCGGGTTGAGCATGGAAACCCACAGGCCCAGCCCGTGAATCACAAACAACCCGGTGAAGGCGCTGCCGGCGAGCATCAGGATCTTTCGCAGATCGAAGGGCCCGGGCGCCAGGAGCGCCCAGGCAAGAACCGACACCGGAATCCACGCACCGCCGAGCAGCATCGAGGCGTAGGAGCCCGCCCGCAGGCTGGCGCCCGGGTCGGAAGGCAGCAGGAAATAGCGCCGCAGGCCGCCGCCGACGTATCCGTACTGGTTGACGGCCATGCGGGCGGTGCCCAGGAACGTGAGAATCGGAAACGTGCCCAGCGCGGCCACGAACAGGGCGTCCGCGCCCCCGCGGCGCGAAAGGTTGTAGGTCAGGAACGCCACCAGCGGCAGCGCCACCAGGTACAAAGCGCGGAACCGGCTGTTGCGCATGTAGAAACGCAGCCAGTGCGCGACAAAGGGGGCGTCTTCGGAGGGAAACAGCGCGCCCACCTTCTCGTAAGGACTATCCCAGGACAGCTTCGCCGATTCGGCCCGGCGGACCGAAGGCGGGCGGCTTTCGAGCAGCACGAGCACGGCGAAAACGGCCGCAATCCAGACGATCAGCAGAAGCAGGCCCCAGGCCGCCGCCGCACCGGTGTGGGCCACGGCGGCGGCGGCTCCGAAAGGCGGCGTTCCCGCCAGGAACCGCACCGCCACCGGAATCCACTCCGGACGTTTCTTGAAGGCCGGGCCGGCGAGCGAGGGCAGGACCGCGAGCACGATGATGACCAGGGTCAACACCATGGCACCAGAGCGGCCTTTCATCATGCGGTCCACCGCGCCCGCGATCACGCGCGCCAGCAGATAGTTCGAAACGAACAGCAGCAGGATGGCCAGAACGCCCTGTCCGAAAGGTGTGCCGCCATACACACTCAAGCCGACAACCAAGCCGAGGTCGAGCACCAGGAAGAGAATCCAGAACGGGTCGACGATCCCCACGATGTGGCGCACCAGGAAGCGCTCGGAGGCCCGGACCGGGTAGCGGCGCAGTTCCAGGTCGGAGAAGATGGTGTTCATCCCGAAACCCAGGCTGATGGTGGCAATCAGCGCCTGCACGTACACGGCGGAAAGCACGATCCGCGCCACGAGTTCGGCCTTCCCGCTGCGCACGGCCACGATCCCGGCGCCGAAGCCGCCGGCCGCAAGCAGGGCGACGACCATGACGAGCAGCAGGTAGCCGGCGAAAAACAGGGCGATTCTTCCGTTGCGGGAGCGCGTCTTGGCCCACAGCAGCTTATAGCGGAGGCCTACCAGGCTGCCGATTCGTTCGGTATTCATCGGTTGGATTCCTCCAGATACTTCAGGTGCGCGGCCGGATCACCTCGGTGTTCAGATACGGTCTCAGCGCCTCAGGCACCACCACGCTGCCGTCCTTCTGCTGATAATTCTCGACGATGGCGACCCAGGTGCGGCCCACGGCAAGACCGCTGCCGTTCAACGTGTGGACCAGATCGGTTTTCTTGCCCGCGCGGTAGCGAATACCGGCGCGGCGGGCCTGGAACGCCTCGAAATTCGAACAGGAGGAGATTTCCTTATAGCCGTTCTGCCCGGGAAGCCAGACCTCTATGTCGTAGGTCTTGGCGGAGGAGAAACCCATATCCGCGGTGCACAGCACCACGGTGCGGTAGGGCAATCCGAGGCGGCGCAGGATATCCTCGGCGTCGGCCGTGAGTTTTTCCAGCTCGTTGTAGCTCTGGTCGGGCGCGGTAAACTTGACCAGCTCCACCTTCTGGAACTGGTGCTGCCGGATGATGCCGCGGACGTCTCGGCCGTAGGAGCCGGCCTCGCTCCGAAAACAGGGCGTATAGGCGCACAGGCAGACCGGCAGCGCCGAAGCTTCCAGCGTTTCCTCGCGGAAGATATTCGTGACCGGCACTTCGGCGGTGGGGATCAGCCAGAAATCGTTACCCTCGCACTTGAAGAGATCCTCTTTAAACTTGGGGAGCTGGCCGGTGCCGAACAGGCTTTGGGAATTCACCAGAAAAGGCGGCAGGACCTCGGTGTAGCCGTGCTCGCGGGTGTGTACGTCGAGCATGAAATTGATGAGGGCGCGTTCGAGCTTCGCGCCGAGGCCCCAATAGAGGGCGAAGCGGGCGCCGGTGATTTTGGCGGCGCGCTCGAGGTCCAGGATGCCGAGTTGCGGGCCGAGGTCCCAGTGGGCTTTGGGCTCGAAATCAAACTGCGCCGGCGTGCCCCAGCGGCGCACCTCCACATTGTCCGCTTCGCTTTTACCGGCGGGAACCGATTCGTGCGGGACATTGGGGATGGCAGCCAGGAGATCCCGGAACTCTTCGTCTAACTTCCGGACCTGTTCGTCGAGGGTTGCAATCTGCTCCCCGATGGCGCGCATCTGCTGCTGGCGCGCGGTGGTGTCCTCGCCTTGCTTGCGCAGCCGGGCGATTTCGCCGGATTCGGCATTGCGGCGTGCCTTCAACTGTTCGGCCTGGGAGATGGCGCTCCGGCGCCGGACGTCGAGTTCGCGGAACTGGTCGAGTTGCGGCGGATTTCCGCGCGTGGCCAGACGCTCCGAGATGGTGTCGAAGTTGTTCCGGAACTGAGAGAGATCGTGCATGTCCCTCCATGCTAACGCAAGCGTGGAGGGCTATTCCTCGTCTTCCTCGACTTTCACCGGTTCAAGGTCCTCGGCCTCGAAGATCTGACGGCAATCGAGGCATTCCACATAATCGACGCCGTCTCTGCGGGCGATGATCTGGGTGCGGGTATGGTCACAAGCGGTCTGCATAAGCCAACGCTTAGATGAGGATTATTTTAACCGCGTACGTCGAGTTGTCAAGCCCCCCCTGCCTACGGAGTTACAATCCTGGGTAATGCCATTTCCGACACACCGTTTACGGCGCCTGCGCGCCTCCGAATCGCTGCGCTCCCTGGTACGAGAAACGCACCTCGTGCCGTCGCAGTTCATCCTGCCGCTTTTCGTTTGCCCGGGAGAGGGAGTGCGCCGCGAAATCGGCGCGATGCCGGGCAACTACCAGATGTCGATCGACGAATTGGTGAAGGAGTGCGTTGAAGTGGAGGCTCTGGGGATCGGCGGCGTGATCCTGTTCGGCCTTCCGGAATCGAAGGACGAGATGGCGTCCGGCGCGTACGACGATAACGGAATCGTGCAGCGGGCGATCCGCGCCATCCGCAGGGAGACCTCCCGGCTGCTGGTGGCGACCGACGTATGCAATTGCGAATACACCAGCCACGGGCATTGCGGATACGTCAAGGATGGCGACGTGGATAACGACACCACGCTGCAGTGGCTGGCGAAGTCGGCGCTTTCGCACGCGCGCGCCGGAGCCCACATCGTAGCGCCGTCGGACATGATGGACGGCCGCGTCTGGGCCATCCGCCAGGCACTCGATGCCAACGGTTACGAGAAGGTGCCGATACTGTCGTACGCGGCGAAGTTCGCCTCGGTGTTCTACGGGCCGTTCCGCGAGGCGGCGGAATCGGCGCCGCAGTTCGGCGACCGCCGCAGCTACCAGATGGATCCGGCCAACGCGCGCGAGGCGATGCGCGAAATCGAACTGGATCTCGAAGAGGGCGCCGACATGATCATGGTGAAGCCCGCGATGCCCTATCTCGACTTGATCGCCAAGGCGCGGGAGCGGTTCGACGTACCCATCGCGGCCTACCAGGTAAGCGGCGAATACTCGATGATTATGGCCGCGGCGCACAACGGGTGGCTGGATGAAGAGCGGGCCATGATGGAGAGCCTGACCTCGATCGCGCGCGCGGGCGCGGGGATTATCTTGACCTATTTTGCGAAACCGGCGGCGCGGCTACTGGGGTAGGATAGGCCTCCTGGCCTGTCCAGCCGAGCGCCGCTCGGCCGAGGGGGCAGGCCGGGAGGCCTACCCTACCAGCTTCCGGATGTAAGCAAGGTTGCGGCGCATGTCGGCTTCCACGGTGCTGCCTTTTTGCGTGTCGGTCTCCAGATTCGCATAGCCGTTGAAGCCGATGTCGCGGATGGCCCGCATCACGGCGGGGAATGGGATGGTACCTTCACCCAGATAGTGCGGGTTGTCCTTGAGGTGGATCTGGCAGATCCGGGCTTTGCCGAGCCAGCGGATTTCCTTCACTACGTCAAAGTGGTTGTTGGTCGAGTTGCCGACGTCGTAGTACACCTGCACGTTGTTCGAGCGGGAGCGCTCCATGATCCGCACGTTGTCTTCGGCCGAGATGGTGTTTTCGAGCCCCAGGAGGACGCCGGCCTTCCCGGCTTCGGGGGCCAAGTCGCGCAGCACGTCCCCCACGTGGTTGCGCTCTTCGGGGGTCTGGATGGCCCAGCGGCCAAAGAACGGCAGCAGCAGAACCTGGGTATGGAGAGCCTTGGTGAGCCGGATGGAATCGGTGACCCATTTTACGGCCAGCGGGTCGCTCTTCAGTCCATTATCGTGCAAGCGGTCCACGCAAGTGCCGTCGAGCGGTATCTTGTGCTCAGCGGAGAGCGCCAGGTAACGGTCGAGGAGGGCTGGGTTATCGAGCGGCAGTTTGCCGTCTATGATCTTGCGCCCGAAGGAGATCTGCACTCCGTCGAAATGCAGCCTGGCGGCTAGCGTCACGGCTTCGGGGTCGGCGCCCAGGTTCAGGTTCCAGTCGGTAACACCGATGGGGACTTTGGAGGAGGCTGCGCGGAGGAGCGGCGCGCCCGCGGCAACCGCCGCGGCGGAGCGAAGGACATCCCGGCGGCTCAAAACAGACATGCCCGCATTCTACAGCGGCGCGCGCCCGGAGTTAAGCCACCCGGGAGATCCTGCGGTATTCCTCTTCCGAGCGGGCCGGCAAAAGCACCCAGAGAGTATAAACCCCCAGGGCGGTTCCGAACGGCATATCCAGCAGGTTGAAGAACCCGAGCACGATGGCCAGCATGCGCGCCCAGGGCTGGCGTTCGAGCAGCCCCCAACCCGCGATGACCCCGATGACGGCGCCGGCCAGCAGGAGCAGGCCGATTCCTCGCATCAGGCCGAAGACGAAGCCGGGCATGTCGGGCGGAAACACGCCCCACGCGCCGCGGTGAAAGAACGACAGAAGAAAGAAGCCGGGAATCAGCCGGAAGACCGAAATCGCCAGCCAGAAAATGCCGAGCAGGCGGATATGCCCGGCAATCCGGCCCTGAACGGGCATCATCGGCACGGCTCCGGCGGGTTTGCCGCAGGTGGGACAGAACTGCTGGCTCTCGCTCAACCGCGTGCCGCAACGGTCGCAATACATGCGCTACCCTCCGCAAGATAGTTACGGCAGAGTTCCTTAGATTGTTCCACCATCGTAGAATCGATAGAATGGAAAGGTTCTCCATGCCTAAATCTCTAGCGGAATTACAGCAGATTGCTAAACGCGTGCGGCGGGAAATTATCGAAATGATCGGGGCCGCGAAGTCCGGGCATCCGGGCGGGTCGCTTTCGGCGGTCGAGATTCTGGTCGAGCTTTACTTCGATCATATGAAGATCGATCCCCAAAACCCGGCGTGGCCCGACCGCGACCGGTTTATTCTCTCCAAGGGGCACGCGGCGCCGGTGCTTTACGCCGTCATGGCGGAGGCAGGCTACGCGGAAACGCCCGTGAACCAACTGAAAACGCTGCGGCGCTACGGCTCGGTGTACCAGGGCCACCCCGACGTGCGCTTCATCCACGCGCTCGAAGCCTCGACCGGGTCGCTCGGCGAAGGCCTTTCCCTGGGCCTCGGGATAGGGCTGGCGGCCAGGCTCGACAAGCGCCAGTACCGGACGTACGTGCTGTTGGGCGACGGCGAGATCCAGGAAGGCCAGATCTGGGAAGCGGCCATGGCGTCGGCGTTCCACAAAGTGGATAACGTGGTGGCGATCGTGGACTACAACGGGATCCAGTTGGACGGCTTCGTCAAGGACATCATGGAGGTCGCTCCGCTGGCGGAGAAATGGCGGGCCTTCGGCTGGCACACGCTCGAAATCGACGGCCACGATCTTCCGGCCATTCAGGGCGCGCTGGCCGAAGCGGAGGCCACCAAGGGGAAGCCCACCTGCATCGTGGCCCACACGGTCAAGGGGAAGGGCGTCTCGTTCATGGAGAACAACCCGAAGTTCCACGGTACGGCGCCGAACGCCGGAGAAGTGAAACTGGCCCTCCAGGAGCTGCAATAAGCCATGGCCTCACAACCCAAGCCCTTCCAGACGAAATTCGAAATCAAACTTGGACCGGCCACGCGCGAAGCCTTCGGGCGGGCGCTTGTGGAACTCGGACGCGCGAATCCGGATGTAGTGGTTTGCGATGCCGACCTTTCCAAGTCGACCATGACCACGTACTTCGAGAAGGAATTCCCGGACCGGTTCTTTTCGTTCGGTATCGCTGAGGCGAACGCGGTGGCGGCCGGCGCGGGCATGGCGCTGGCGGGGAAGATCCCGTTCGTTTCGAGCTTTTCGGCATTCGTGATGAACAAGGGGTTCGAACAGCTCCGGGCCTGCGCGGCCTATCCCCACGTGAATCTCAAGGTGGTAGGAACGCACAGCGGCATTTCGATCGGCGAGGACGGCCCCTCGCAGATGAGCATCGAGGAAATCTCGCTGGCCTGCTCTCTGGCGGGTTTCGTGGTGATGGCGCCGGCCGACGAAGCTTCGACCAGGGCGTTGGTACACGCAGCCGCGGCCTACGCCGGACCGGTCTTCATCCGCACCGGACGTCCGAAAGCTCCGGTGATCTACGATGCCGGCCAGGCGTTCGAGATCGGCAAGTCGATCGAACTGGCGGCCGGATCCGACGTGACGATTATCGCCAACGGGCTGCTGGTGGCGCAGGCGCTGCTGGCGGCGGAATCGCTCGAACTCGAAGGCATTTCGACGCGCGTCGTGGACATGCACACGGTGAAGCCGATCGACCGCGAGGCCATCGGCAAGGCCGCGTCGGAGACCGGCGCGATCGTGGTGGCCGAAGAGCACCTGGTGGATGGAGGCCTGGGCGTGCGGGTGGCGCAGGTCGTGGCCGAGACGCACCCCTGCCCCATGGAGTTCGTCGGCATTCACGACCGCTATGCGGAATCAGGCCAGCCGGACGAGTTGATGGAGAAGTACGGACTGGTAGCGAGCGACGTAGCCGCCGCTGCCCGCAAAGCGGCCGCCCGCAGACGTTGAGTCACGACCATGCCGGAAGCTTGCCTGGCCGAACTCCTGCTGAAAGAAAGCCCGGCATGTCACTGGCTCATGGATCGGGAAGGCATCTTCGTGCGGATCTACGGAGACGCGCGCGGAATCTTCCGGAAGACCGCGGCCGAATTGGAGAAACGCCCGCTCACGGCCGGGCTGGGGGCCGCCGCTTCCGCCCTGTGGCTCTCACGGCTGAAGCGGGTTTTCGCCGGCGAGACGCTGCACGTTCGGGAACGCAGCAACGGCGATGCCTATAACATTTCGGTATTCCCCGTTACCGTGGAAGGCGAGATCCGTTACGCCGGCGGGCTGGCGCGGGAAGTCACTCCCTGGGGCAGCGCCGAGCAGGAACTCCGGCATTCCGTGCTGGGAGCTCTCAAGGCGATGGAGTTCGAGCGCAATATGCTCTCCAAGTTCCTGCACGATTCGATCGGTCAGAACCTGACGGCGCTGGGCCTGCAGCTCGACCTGATCCGTATGGAACTGGACACCATCGCGCCCGACGTCTGCGTGCGGATCGGGGAGATGCAGGGCGTCCTCGAAGAGATCATGGCGGACACCCGCGAATACAGCTATGAGCTGAACCCTTCGGCGGTGGAGCGCACCGGGCTGCGGGCGGCGCTCGACCGGCTTACGGCGCGCCTGCGGCAGCGATTCCCAGGCAACCTCCGGCTGAATGTGGACCCGTCTTTGAAGCTCGAGACGGAGATCGCGCAGGCAATGTTCCATATCGCACAAGAGGCGGTGGAGAATTCGGTGCAGCATTCCGGTTGCTCCGCGATTGAAATCGCGGTAAAGTCCACACGTACCGGCACCTTCTTAGAGGTGAAGGATAACGGAAAGGGGTTCGATCCGGGTGACCTGACATCCGGACGCAGAGGGCTGGGGTTTCTGAGCATGGAGCACTACGCCGCGCAAGCCGGACTGGAGCTGTCGATCGTGAGCAATCCGGGTGCCGGCACGATTGTGCGGGCCGAGACCGCCGATTCCCGCTGACAAACTTTTATGGCTTTCGACATTGTTCTTGTCGATGATCACAAGCTGGTACGCGATGGCGTGCGAACGATTCTGGAGCGGGGCGGCGAGTTCCGGGTGGTGGGAGAGGCGGAAAACGGCGGCGACGCCGTGCAGCTCTGCAAAAGGCTGAACCCCGACCTGGTGCTCATGGATATCGGGCTGCCCGGAATGAACGGAGTGGAGGCCACCACCGAACTGCTGCGCCACTGTCCGGCGGTCAAGGTCGTGATCCTGTCGATGTATGACGATGAAAACTCGGTGGTCAGCGCCATCCGCTCGGGGGCCCGGGCATTCGTCCTGAAAAAGGCCTCATCGGCCGAACTGGTAGATGCCCTGCGGACGGTGGCGCGCGGCGGATCGTACCTGAGCTCGCAAGTTTCCGACCGTCTGCTGGCGCGCATCCAACGGGGCGACCTCGAAACCCACGACCGCAGTCCGCTCGAATCCCTCTCGCCGCGCGAGTTGCAGGTCTTGCGCCTGGTGGCTGAAGGCAAAACCAGCAAGGACATCGCGGTACTGCTCGACCTCGGCCTGCAAACCGTGCGGAGTTATCGAAAGACGATGATGAAGAAGCTGGGCGTCAACAACGTCGCCGGCCTCACACAACTGGCCTTGGCAGCCGGCATCACGCACTGGAACAAACCCGATGCGAACACCGTGGGGTGAGTGCGCCGTCAACGACGGGCACGTCCATTTTTTCTCGGAGCCTTTCTATGCCGCCCTGGGCAGCCCGAGCGGCAAGGACGCCTCCCAGGTGGCTGCGTCCTTGGGATGGGACGTGCCGCCCGCCGACGCGGTGGAGTTGGCACGCACCTGGGTGGAGGAACTGGACCGGCACGGCGTGACGCGGGCCGCGATCATCGCCAGCGTCCCCGGCGACGAGGCCTCCGTCAAGCGGGCGGCCCAGGCGTTTCCCGGCCGCTTCTTTCCGTACGCGATGGTGAATCCGCTGGCAGAGACGCCCCCCGATATGGAAGGTCTGGCGGCAATCTGCCTGTTTCCCGCCATGCACCGATATTCGTTGCACGACCAGCGTGTTGGATCGCTGCTCGAACGAGCCGCGCGACTGCGGTGCGTGGTATTCGTCCATTGCGGCGTCCTGACGGTGGGGGTGCGGCGCAAGCTCGGCCTGGCGTCACCGTTCGACATGCGCTACTCGAATCCGCTCGACCTGCACGCCGTGGCGCTTGGCTTTCCGCAGCTCCGGTTCATCGTTCCGCATTTTGGCGCGGGCTATTTGCGCGAGGCCCTGATGCTGGCCGACCTGTGTCCCAACGTCTACCTGGATACTTCGAGCAGCAACTCCTGGGTGCGCTACGAAGGCCTCGACCTGAAAGCCGTTTTCCGCCGCGCCCTGGCGGTGGCGGGTCCGGAACGGCTGCTGTTCGGAACCGATTCGTCGTTCTTTCCGCGCGGCTGGAACCAAGAGGTTTTCGAGGCCCAAACACGCGACCTGATGGACCTCGGACTCGGCAGTTCGGATGCCCGCTTGATTCTGGGCGGAAACCTGGAACGTATTCTTTCCTGAGAAATTCCACCGCTCCGGCCCACTACAGACAAATATGCACTGGGGACTCCGTAGGCGGGTGCGGCACCCTCTGTTTCCGCATCTGGCTGCCGATCCGGCCGCGGGTGCGCCGCGCGTGTGCCGGGCGCTGGCCGGCACGCTCGAAGAGCTGAGGCATGCCGCAGCGGCGGGCGCGCGCGCGACTCAGGCCATATTCGTGCTCGGAAAACGCGAGCGGCCCCTTTTGACGGGTGTGGAGCGCGATTTCCTGTGGAAAACGTTCCAGGTTCCGGCATACCTTCTGCTGTGCGGCGAGGGCGGGAAGATCCTGGCCTATGAATGCGAGGTCCAGGATGGCTTCCACCTGGGGCACGTCGAGGTGTCTCTCCATGGCGCCACCCTGGTGTGCTCGCCCTGCGAGTGCGGACGTCCGGGAAACCGGCTTCGGCTTTCGATGTCTGATACCTTAGAGAGCGTCGGCGCTCGAGGCTGAGTGGGGCCGATCCGAAAATGAAATGGTGCAGCGCGGAGACGCCATCGTCCGGACGTTCCTTGGGCTCCTGACCCTTGCAGGCGGATTGACGGCCCAGGAATGGGACGTGGGAGCACGGGCGGGGAACGCCCTATCCGAAGCCAGCGGCGGCCGGCTCATTCTCTCGTTCGAGCAGCGGGGCCGGTACGAAGATCGAACCGGCAACAGCTTCACACATGCCGGCACGGCTACCGGACTGTTCCGCACCCGTCTGGGGATGTCGTACATTCCCGTATCGTGGTTGAAGCTCTCCGGCATGGTGCAGGATTCCCGCGCACCCTGGTACGGCCGCGGCGCCCCCAACAATGTGCGCGACCAGGCGGACCTTCACCAGGGATACATCGAGCTCTTTCCGCAGGAAAAGACGGGGTTCGGAATGACCGCCGGACGAATGATGCTCAGCTACGGCGAAGGCCGGCTGATCGGCACGCCGGAATGGAGCAATCTCTCGCGGACTTACGATCATGCACGCTTCTACTGGCGTTCACCGAAAGCGCGGATCGAGCTCCTGATGGTATCGCCGGTCAAAGTGCGGATCGGCGAATTCAACCGGCCGGAGTTGGGAGATCGTGTTTGGGGAACCTACGATTCGTTCCCCGATATTTACCGGAAGAACTTACTGGAGGCGTATGTTCTGCGGCACGACCAGAACGCGCCGGGCGGATTCGCCGGAGGTTCCCCAAATAACGGCACCGACAAACTGACGGTCGATACGTTCGGGTTCCGGCTGGCCGGGCCGCTGGCGCCCGCGTGGAAGTACAGCCTGGAGACCGCCTTCCAGAAAGGCAAGGTCGGAGCCGCGAACCTGGCGGCCCATGCGCTCTACGGACTGGTGGCGCGGCAGTGGAAGCTCGGAGGGCGGACCCTGGACGTGTCGGCGGAGTACAAGTACGCCTCGGGAACCGCGAACCCTTCCGACCCCGCCCGCACCGGCACTTTCGACCAGTTGTACGCAGCCAATCACGATAAATTCGGGCACGAAGACCTGTTCGGGTGGCGCAACCTGCACAATGCGCGGTCGTCAGCCACGCTGTCTCTGACGAAAAACTTCGCGGTGACGGCGCTTTACGACAATTACTGGCTGGCCGACGCGAAAGACGCCTTATACAACAGTTCGGGAAAGGCGATCGCCCGGTCGGCGGCGGGAATCGCGGGGCGCCACGTGGGCCAGGAGAGCGATCTGTTCGGCACTTACAAGTACCGGCACTTCACCTTCGGCGCCGGATATGGCCGCTTTTTCTCCGGGGCGTTCGTCCGGAACACCACGCCGGGGGTCAGCCCCACTTACTTGTACGTGTTCCACAGCTACACGCTGTGAGCGTCAGGCGGGAACCGCCAGTGTGCGCTCGGCGGCGATCCGGCCGTCCGCCGCAGGCGTATAGCCCGCATGCCGTAGCGCGGACCCGAGGGCTTCGAGAATCAGCAGCACGTTCTCCATCGTGGAGCCGTAACCCATCACCCCGATACGGAAGACCTGGCCGGCCAGGGGGCCGAAGCCGCCGGCAATTTCGATGTTCCGCTGTTCGAACAGATACTGGCGCACCTTGGCATCGTCCACGCCGGCGGGTACGCGCGGCGTGTTCAAGGTCCAGAGCCGGGCGGCCGGATCCTTCACGTGCATCTCCAGACCCATCGCCTCGATGCCCGCGACGAACGCCCGGTGATTCTTGCGGTGGCGCGCCCAGCGCTCTTCGAGCCCCTCTTCGGCGATGATCGCGAGACCTTCGCGCAGGGCATAGAACAAGGTGGCCGAAGCGGTGTGGTGATACTTGTGGCCGGTGTAGTAGGCATCCAGCAACTGCAGATCCAGATACCAGGATTGCACCGGGGTGCCGCGGGACTTCAGGCGGTCCAGGGCGCGCGCCGAGACTGTTATGGGGGCCAGCCCGGACGGGCAGCCCAAGCCCTTCTGCGTGCAACTGTAGGCGATGTCGATGCCGTTGTCATCCACCAGCACCGGCATACCGCCGAGCGAGGTGACGCAATCGGCAATCACCAGCGCGCCGGCCTCGTGAGCCGCCTCGCAGACGGGCTTCGCCTGGTTGTACATCCCGGTCGAAGTCTCGGCCTGCACCAGGGCCACCACGTGGGGCTGCTCGCGGCGAATGAATTCGCGCGCCTCCTGCGGGTCGAACGGCTGGCCCCACTGCTTGGCGAGGACGGCAACCTGGGCTCCCTGCCGGCGCGCCATTTCCCCGATGCGATCGGCAAAAAAGCCGTTGGAAAGCAGCGCCAGCTTGCGGCCCGGCTCGGCGAAATTGGCCACCGCGGCTTCCATGCCGGAACTGCCGGTGCCGGATAGAGCGAGATTGCATTCGTTTTTCGTCGAGAAGACGTACCCCAGAAGGGATCGGATCTCTCCGGCGACCTGGAAGAAAAACGGATCCAGGTGGCCCACCACGGGCTGCGCCATGGCCTGGTACACACGGGGAGCGACCAAGCCGGGACCGGGACCGAAGAGCAGGCGCGGAGGCGCCTGGAGAGGAGGATAGAGCTGGGGCATAAACAATTAGTTTACCCCGTGGCCGGTCTATTTTTTCCCTTTGGCCTGCTTGTAAGTTTCGCGGATCTCCTGCAACTGCCGCGCGTGCGACTCCGCGTGTCCGGCATAGCCTTCGAGCAGCCGGAGCAGCGTCATCGACCCGTTTTCGGAGTGATTGCCGGTGCGTTCGAAAGCGCCAGGAGGCAGGTCTTTGAGGAGCTCGAAATTCTCGGTGCGGATGCGGCGGAAGGTCTCCAGGGATTGCTTCGGCTTGCGGCGGGCGTAGTCGAGATTGCGCGCCCAGGCATCCTGATCGAATGCGATGAGGGTGGGGTTTTCCTCGGCAAGCACTTGCCGGAGCCGATGCGCCCCGACCAGTTCCGCGTCGGCCAGGTGCGCCACGATCTGGCGGATGCTCCACTTACCGGGAGTCGAAGTGAAATCCTCTTCCTCTCCGAAGACCCCGGTCAGGACCACGGCCAGCAACTCGGGTCCGCGGCGGTAACGTTCCAACAACGCAGGGATGTCAGACATGATAGGCAGGCTCAGCTCATGCCAATTATACTGCCTGCGCCGCCGATACCGGTTCCCATACAATAAAGCCATCGTGATGAAACTCAGGATGGCGGTGGTGCTTCTGGCGTTGGCGGCGGGAGGCATGGCGCAACGCCAGCCGCCCAACCGGACGGTGCGGCTTCCTTCCCGGGGGACACGCGGCGCGGTGGCGGGAGGCAGCGAATACGCCACCGAAGCCGGCATGCGGATGTACGTCAGCGGCGGCAATGCGGTAGATGCCGGGATCGCCACCATGCTGGCCGCGTCGGTTTGCGAGTTCTCCCATTTCGGGCTGGGCGGCGAAGCGCCCATTCTGGTCCGCACCAGGGCCGGAAAGGTTTGGGCCATTGCGGGTGTGGGCACGATGCCCGAACTGGCGACCGCCGATTTCTTCCGCCATCACAAGCTGAAGCCGGACGAAATTCTGGACCCGCCCGAAGAACGCGGCCTCAAGGATTGGGTGCCGGTGGCGGGTATCCTCTCCGCGCTGGTGCCGGGAATGGTGGAAGCGGCGCTGGTGACGCTGCGGGAGTTCGGCACGAAATCGTTCGCGGAGGCGGTGGAACCGGCGATCGAACTGGCCGACGGCTTTCCGCTCGACGAAATGCGCGCGATGTCGCTGGGCGCGAGCGTGCGGTATCTGCAGGATTGGCCGACCTCGCGACGGGTGTTCCTGCCCGGCGGGCGAATTCCCAAGGTCGGCGATATTTTCCGCCAGCCGGACCTGGCGCGCACGCTGCGATCGATGGCTGAAGTGGAGACGAAGGCCCTGGCGGCGGGCGAGAGCCGCGCCAAGGCGATCGACGCCGTCCGCGACTACTTCTATCGCGGCGAGATCGCACGCCGCATCGACGCGTTCTCCCGACAGAACGGCGGTTTGCTGCGGTACGAGGACATGGCGTCGTTCCGCCTGGAGCCCGAAGAGGCGGTCTCTACGACATTCCACGGCTACACGGTTTACAAGCCGGGCTTCTGGAGCCAGGGGCCTTCGATGATCGAGGCCCTGAATATTCTGGAGGGCTTCAACCTGGCCGATATGCGGCTCAATTCGGGCCGCTACATTCACACCCTGGTGGAAGCGCTGAAGCTGGCGTACGCCGACCGCGATACCTATTACGGCGATCCCAAGTTCGTCAAAATTCCGGCGGAGCGGCTGCTCTCCAAGGAGTATGGGGCCGAGCGGCGGAAGCAAATCGGGGAGACGGCTTCGCTCGATTTCCGGCCGGGTGATGTGGAGTCGAACCCGCCGAAACACCCGTTCTATTCGCAGATCGCGCGGTACAAGATTCCCGATGCGCTGTTGGCCAAAGACACGACCTGCGTGGACGCGATCGACAAGGATGGGGTTGCGATTTCGATTACGCCTTCGGGCGCGTGGATGCCGCCGGTGATTGCCGGAGACACCGGGATCCCGCTGACACAGCGGGCGCAGAGTTTTCTGCTCGTGCCGGGACACCCCAACGAACTGGCCGGCGGCAAGCGGCCGCGCGTGACCTTGAGCCCGACCCTGGCCACGGGGCCGGACCGCACGCTGATCGCGCTTTCGACGCCCGGCGGGGACAACCAGGACCAGGCGCTGCTGCAGGTGCTGCTCTACGCCACCGAGTTCGGCATGAACGCCGAGCAGGCCGTGGAGGCGCCCCGTTTCCAGACCGAGCACCTGGTATCGAGTTTCGATAACCATGCCATGAGTCCGGGCAGCCTGCTGCTCGATGAGCGCACGTCCAGCGTGGCGGTCGCAGACCTGGAAAAGCGCGGGCACAAGGTCGAGATACGGTCGCGATATGCGAGCGGCGCGGCGCCCGTGTTTATCCGGCTCAACCCGAACGGCATGATCGAGGCCGGCGCGGACCCGTACTATTTCCGCGCGTCGCAGGCATGGTAGGCCCGCTGTTCGACGAGCCGAGCGGCTTCGACCGCGACGGACTGGCCGCGCGCCTGCGGGACCTGGCCGCCGCAGGCATCTACGTCGGCGGCAGTTCCTGGAAATACGAAGGCTGGCTCGGCCAGGTCTACACCCCGGAGCGGTACTTCTCGCGAGGGAGGTTTTCGCGCAAGGCGTTCGAGGCCGGGTGCCTCCGCGAATACGCCGAGACATTCCCGGCGGTCTGCGGCGATTTCTCGTTCTACCAGTTCCCCTCGGAAGAGTTTTGGCGGCGCCTGTTTTCGCAGACGCCGGAGGGCTTCCGGTTCGCCTTCAAAGTTCCCGAACAGATCACCTGCCGGGTGTTTCCGGCGCACCCGCGATACGGGCCGCAAGCGGGGCTGGAGAACGAAGCATTTCTGGATCTGAAGATGCTGCGGGAGATGTTCCTACGGCCGCTCCTGGCTTATCAGCCGAAGACGGCCGTGCTGATTTTCGAGTTCGGCACCTTTGGGAAGCGCAGTTTCGCGTCGCCGGGCGAGTTTGTCGAACGGCTGGACCCCTTCCTTTCCGGATTGCCGGCCGAGTTTCGATACGCCGTGGAGGTCCGCAACCCGGAGTTTCTGGAGAAGGATTACTTTTCCTGCCTGCGCAGCCACGGCGTCGCGCATGTCTACAATGCGTGGTCCAGGATGCCGGAATTGCGGGAGCAACTGGCAATTGCGGATTCGGCGACTGCACATTTTCAGGTTTGCCGGGCGCTTCTGCGCCGCGGGCGGCCGTATGAAGAGGCGGTGGCGAAGTTCTCGCCCTACGGGGAAGTGCAGGATCCGAACCCGGAGGCGCGGGAGTCGATGCGGGTGCTGATCGGCCGCGCGCGGGAGAACCGCGAGTTCCTGTTCCTGTTCGTGAACAATCGGCTGGAGGGAAACGCTCCGGCGACGATTCTTTCGTTGGTCGAGCCGTAGCCGGCGCACGCGCGCCAGCATGCGGGGAAGCCCATGCTATACTGCAAGTTCAGCCTACCTGAAGGGCCCATAGCTCAGTTGGTTAGAGCGCTACCTTGACACGTAAAAAATATCAATCACTTACGTGTGCCTCCACTGAAAATACAAGACTTACAGGTTAGCGGTTTGGACCCCACAGACCTCTTCCGTGCGCGTTTGGACCCTGGGGGTCCAGAGTTCTTCCGCGATAGATAAGCGTTGGACCCCGCGTATCCGGGTTTGATTCGATGCGGTCACAGACGTGCTTTTCACGCGTGCGCGCGCGGTCGTACTCGCCTTCCAAAAATCCTCTCCCCTCACCATAGTATGGTGACGGGACAAGGCAGATCCGGCCCCTATATAGACGAAACGTGAGAGCCAGGATTGCCGGGCCGACGTGTGATACTGAGGGACGTGGCAATCAGACGGCGAGCGGTCACCGCGGCATTCAACGGAGCGGAATTGCTGCGGCTGGCGGCGCGCGCCAGGGAGGCGCACGTGAGCATCCCCGCATACGTGAGGACCTGCTGTGGACTGCCGGGCTGGATTTCGCGTGGCGCGGAGAGGTCCAACGCTCTGCCGCCGACGCCGGAGGTGCGCCGGGCGCTCGAACGCCACAGCATCACGATCACCGTCACCGACGAGGAGTACGCCGCCCTCCGTGACCAAGCCAGCCTGCCCAACGGGCCGGGCATCACGCTAGCCCAGTACGTGAGGACGCGATGCGGATTCCGCCACCGCCGATGCCCGGCATCGACATGGTGATCGCGGGCATGGACGCGCCCGCCAGGCCGGGGATACTCGGGCTGGCGACTGCCGGTGCGGGACTGTACGGCACGGAGGAGCGGGCAATCCTTCAGCCGGCTCTCGCACCGCTCGTCGATGTGATCGAGCCTCGACGTGATGCCCTGGATCTCGCGACCGAGGCCGGTGCGGATCTCGACGATGAGTTTTTCACTGACGTACTTCCCGTTGATGGCATTCAGCACCTCGTCTTTCCACGTGATGAACTGCTCCAGCAACTCGGCCTTGAGGGCGGCAGCGTCGCCTTCCAGCTTCGATTGGACGGCGGCGAGTCGCAGGCCCACGTAAACGTTGACGGCCACGGCGACGATGCCGATGACCGAGATGATGACCGTCAATTCTTGCGGGTTCACTTGGCGGTGTCCTCCGGAGTGGGCTTGCGCCCGATCATGCTTCGGCCCAGGACGCCCAAGGCGAAGGGGATCAGGTCCTCGCCCTTGGGCACCTTGAACATCCACAGGCCCGCGCCCATGACGATCAGGATGAGACACACCACGACGTGGCCCGCCTCGCGTTCCAGGAAGTCGGCGCGGATCGACATAGCTACTTGCTCCCCTGGAACGTGTAGCCGATCTGCGCGTGGAACCACGGCTGCCAACCGGGGTTGACCGGCGAGTAAATCTCACGCGCCGCCAGCGTGAAGCCCCAGTTGGGTGCCTTCGCCGGGTGGATCGTGATGCCGCCGCCGAGCGTGCCCGCCAGGCCAACCGCAGATCCGGTCACCGCCGCGCCGCCCTGCGCCAGCGCGAACAACTCCACCTTGGCCGCCGTCGAGGACGCGGTCGCGACTACCTGCCGGATGCCCGTGGACGTGGAGTACACGAGGTTCTTCGGGTCCTTGACGGAGCCGCGCGCCTCGAATCCGGTAAGCGAGCACGTGCTGGCGCCCGCGTTGCAGATGCCGATGGCGAGGTTGCCCGCACCGAACGGCGCGGTCGTATAGAGACTCGGGCCGCCGCCCACGTAGATCGCGGTCTGGCCGAACGCGGCGGTCGCCAGCAGGAGCACGAGGAGCACGAGCGCAAGGGTGTTGCAACGATTCATAACTACTCTCTTTTCTGCCCGGAGATCGCCGGGCGCGACTTGAACTATCGATCCTGGACCTGGACGATGAACGACCGTTCGTCGATCCGGCCCGCCTGCGTGGTGATCTTGTTCGTCACCGTGTACGATGTGCCCAAAGCCCCGCCCGACAACCACACGGTGGCTTGGGTCGCCGTATTGGTCTCGTCCGAGACTTCCAGAGCGGGGTCACTGACAGACCACGCGCTCTCGCTGATCTGGTCGCCAGCCAGCCACTTCGACCAGTCGATCGCGTAATCGAGTACGGCATTGGGGTCCTTCGTGAACGTCGTCATGCTGCGATCCTCCGGACATCGGCCGGCACGAGAATCGTCCGGTCCTCCGCGTCTGCCGCCACACCCCGCACCTCGCGCTCAACCGCGACGAGGCGCGACTCCGCAACGGCCATGGCGCGCACCTCGAACGGCACCGCGACGACACGGGTGTTGGGCGTCTTGCCCTGCTGCCGCCGCACGACCGCGAGGACGGCTGCCGCGCTGGAGGAGGCGAAGACGTACCCGCCCAACGCCAGGAGGCGTGCCAGGCGCGCGGAGGCCACCGACGAGCCAGTGGCCATCGCGCGCATGACGCGGTACGCCCGGAACGCACCAGAGGCCGTCCCCCGGCCAGCCGCCGCCCGCGCCAGGAGACTGCGGATGCGGACGAGGCGGCCGGAGACGGAGGACGCGCCAAGCGCGCCTCCCGCCACCGACCGGAGCGCCGCGAGTTGCCCGCTGGTGTCACTCTGGCCGAGGACGGCACCGGCCAGAGCGCGCGTGTTGTTGAACAGGAGCAGGAGCATGGTGCCCTATGACGTGACTACCGCTCCCACCAGCCCATCTCCAACTCGAACGAGAGGCCGGTCGTTGCGTTGCCGGGGAACCACGCGTACACCGTCATCGCGGAGTGCGAGGCGTACCGGGATACGGCCTTCGAGGGTGTTGTCGAACCTGTAGAGAGGAATAGTCATCAGGATCTCGGTGGTGGGGATCTGACGAAGGCGTCGGGGGCACTCGACACCGCTCCTGACGCTATTGCGAGGATCGTGTTTGATCCGTGGGGCCTCGGCACCACGTACTGCTTGCTCTCTGCCGCCCACAATGTCGCACTAAAACAACATCGAGGTCTAGCGTTTTATTTCGTTTGGAATCAGTGGCTCCAGGGCGGGTGCCAAGTAATTTTTAAGAGGAGGATGGTGGGCTCGCGGCGACTCGAACGCCGGACCTCAACCGTGTCAAGGTTGCGCTCTAACCAACTGAGCTACGAGCCCGTTACAAGATTCATCGTACCAAAATTTGTGGTTGAAAACGAAAAAAGCCGCCCGAGAATCGGGCGGCGCGTGGCGGGCGATTGCTTTACCTGCGCGTCTCCATCACTGTGCTCCTTCCATGCTTGCTGCCGCCCCCGCTGCATGCGCGAGGTCCTCGGCCAGCGCCTTGGCCTCGTGGATCGTCAAGCTGGGCGCGGAGGTGCGGGATCGTTACCTGCGGTGCTGGTTCGCTGTTGTCGGAGCGACGGTAGCTCGTCGAGTCGTCGCCCGTTACCACGTTGCACATGCCGTATGCGATGCGTGCCATCGTGTCCTCCTACAATTCGGCGCGGCCGTCGATGAGCCGCCCGCCCGTGTCTGCCCACACCAACTTCTCACGCGGCACCTCGCCGCCGCCGATCACATCGTTGGCGGCCAGCGCCATATCGAACAGGGAGATGCGGCCATAGGCGTTCGTGTCGAGGATCATCACGCGCCAGTCGTCGGTCGCGCGATTCGACTTGTATCGCATACCTCGCGACCCGTCTCTCGGGCGTACTCGATGCGACCTATAATCGAAATATGCGACGGGCAGTTATGTTCGCCGCCGCCGCCACGCTCTCGGCGATAGTGGTGTTGGGCCGGAATGACCGTTTGGCTGCGGCTCAGGAGGCCCCTACATTCAAGGCTGACGTCGCGCTGGTTAAGGTAGACGCTGAGGTCACAGATGGAACCAAGGTCCTAAGCGGTTTCCAGAAGGACGACTTCCGCATCTTCGACAACGGTACGGAGCAACCGGTTTTATATTTCTCGCAAGGCGAAGAACCTCTGGACCTCATTCTGTTGTTCGACCTCAGCAGCAGCATGAGACCCAAGCTGAAGAAGCTTTCCGAATCGGCCCACGTGGCACTGGCGGAGTTGCGGAAGGGCGATCGCGTCTGCGTTATGGTCTTCGGATCGAGATCGCGCGTGGTTCTGCCCTTCACCGAGGATCTGAATGCCGTGGAACAGGCGATCAACGCCGCCACCACTATGCGTATGGGTGGCACTCGGATTCATGCCGCGATCAACAACGCAGCCGTGCTTTTCCTCAAAGAGAAGCGCACCCAGCGGCGGCGCGCGGTGATCATGGTCACCGACAATCACGGGCAAATCTCCGGCAGAACAAGCACGGCAGTCCATAACCTGTGGGAGGCCGACGCCGTGCTCAGCGGACTCCAGGTGCGTTTTCGTGGAGAGACGGCCCTGGACGCGGTCGATCATGTGCGTCCCGGTTGGTGGCTCTTTAACAGCGAGAGCATGTCCGGCGTAGCCGAGAAAACTGGAGGCGAAGTCTTGCGCGGTGATGCCGCTGTCCAATTCGCCGAGCTTATGCACCGGCTGCGATTGCGCTATACCTTGTACTACGCCATGCCGCAGGGCACACCGGGCGAGGTGCGCAGCATTCGAGTCACGCTGATCGGGGAGACTAGGAATCGCAGTCCGCAAGCACGCGTCCGCGCCCGGACTGGTTATCGTATTCCCAAAACGCAATGATGACGGGCTGTCGCCGTGTCCGACTCTGGGTGCGCCGCCAACTCCCCGTCACCACACCGCCAGTTCGCCAGGCCGGGCCGGGCACGGCATCTCCGATTGCTCTCCTAAGGAACTCACTTCGCCGGCGTCGGTACGAGCTGAAATCCGAGTGCTTTCGCGGCTGCGCGAAGTTTCGCTTGCTGCCGCTGACGCGCGTGCAGGTGGTCGTCGGCGAATTTGCTTTCATCGAACTCGTGTTTGGTTGTGACCAGGTGGTAGATGATTCTGGCCAGCTTGTGCGCCGCGGCTGTGATGGCCTTCGGGGCACCCAGTTTCGTGCGCATCCGGCGGTAGAAATCCCCTAAGGGCGACTTGCTGTGGTGGAGGCATCGGGCGGCCAGACGGAGCGCCGTGGCGGCCCGACAGTTCACTTTGCGCGTGCCAACCCATAGTACTTTGCCGCCACTGATGTCGTTATCTGGACACAGCCCGAGCCAGGACGCAAAAGCCGAAGCGCTCCGGAATTTCGAAAAGTCCGGTCCAATCTCACCAAACAGTGTTTGGGCGATGCCGACCTGGATACCGGGGATCTTTGTCAGGTCCACGCCGAACGCCTGCTTCAGCTCTTCCCGAAGGCTCACCGGTTTCGTGGGTTTGCCGATGGGCGCCTCCGCCTCGGGCGCAGTCGAACAGGCTTCCGGGGCCTTGAACTTTTCCACTTGTCGTCGAATCTCGCGATCGCACTCCCCGATCAGTTTCTGGTAGCTCCGGTATGCCGTCAGGGATTGGTCCAGCGTGAAGAGATGTTCCGCGCGATAATCGCCCACCAGCGATTTGGCAATTACTTCCTCAGAGGCCTTGATACCTTCATGGCGCAGACTCGCCAATTCGTGGGGATCGCGTTCCCCTTCCAGGATGGCGTCTATGATCGCCAGTCCCGTCACGCCGGTGATGTCGCTGATCACGTGGTGCAGTTGCAGGTTCATCTGATCGAGCGCCTTCTGTATGTGCTGCACGTGTGTCGCTGCCATCTGCACCAGGCTCTCCCGGTGCCGCAGCACAGAACGGATCGCACAGATTTCTTGCGCCGGCCGGTACGATGGCCGCAGCAAGCCCACCGAGTGCAGGAATTGCAGCCATTGGCAGTCGGAGACATCTGTCCGCCGTCCCGGCACGTTCTTCACATGTCGTGCATTCACCAGATACACCTCGAAACCGCGGTCCTCCAGAATCTGGAACAACGGAATCCAGTACACGCCTGTGGATTCCATAGCCACGGTTTTGATCCGGCACAGCTGGAGCCAATTCGCCAACGCGTACAGGTCTTGCGTAAACGTCGCAAACGAGCGCACCGACTCAGCGTCGCGGTCGGCTGGGACGGCCACATAGATCTCTGTGGCGCCAATGTCGATGCCCGCCGCATCCGGCTTCACGACCGGAACCACCTTTTCCGCCATCTGATTCTTTTTCGGTTTTTTCGTCATCGTCTCCCTTTCGCAGCAGGAGGCGACGGCCCGGGCCGCGCAAATCGGGCACTCTCCTAAACGGGATCGCCACGGCTCCCAAACAGCGGGAACCCCAACGTCACCACTGCATCGAGCGCGGGGCCCAGAACCACGCTATATACCGGGCTTTGGAAAGCTCCATTGAGCGAGCGGCCTTAGCTGCCGCCGTCTCCGGCTTCAGCCATGCTGCCAAGCTTGTTCCTTGCCTGCAATGACTCGCCCCGCGAGTCTCCCCCGCTATATAGGCGTCCGATCTGCCTTGTCCCGTCACCATAGTATGGTGAGGGGAGAGAGCAGAACGTGCGTTTTAGGCTGTCATGGCTGACACGGCTGGCAACCTGCTGATTACGCGCGTGTTATACTGCCAGAGTAGTTGGGGTCCGGACTGTCGCGATTGGAACGGCGTTTGGACCCCGGGGTCCTGGGTTGGCGATTATTGGACCCCGGTAAGTGATAGATACGAAAAGGAAAAGTGGGCTGGGGCCTCTTACTTGACACGGTAGAGGTCTGGCGTTCGAGTCGCCACGGGCCCACCATCGATACTGAAAACACAATACTTACGCACCCTCCCTGGTGGGATTAAAGTGCAGCCGTAACGAGTCTGGACTCCAAGTGGACTCCAGTTCGTGGGCAGTGGCTCAGTTGGTTAGATCGCCTCGCTGATACGGAGCAGGTCCGAGATTCGAGTTCCTGTAGGTCCACGATTCTCTCTCCCGCGCGATGTGCTACCGGGAGAGCTTCCGAAGCTCCGGCGCCGCGGCGCTTTTTGCTGCCGATTCCTTCACCAACTCGGCCATGGCGGCGTCGACCAACGCGGAGACTCCCTTCGTCGTCACAAACACCCCGGCTTTGCGCTCTGATGGACCTTGAACGGTCTGCAGCCAAATTTCGTTCCCCGTGGCATCCCGAATAGTCCATTCCAAGAGGATTAATAACTTCCGGTGTGAGGACGGAAGAAATGGTTGCTGTGTTGCGCTGATCTCGACGAATCGTGGGATCAGAATGATCTCGGCAGTAGTACGTCCTGGACTCGGAACTTCGTTTGAGACGTTGTAGATCAGGAAAGAGAAGCGACAACCCCGGATATAGCTGCTCGCACGCGGCTTTTCCTACCTTAAGGGATTGCCCGCCAGGCGTCCGATGAGATCGATCGCGCCCGAGTGCTCCAGAGGGACGTCGATCGAGACCCGATAGTCGGTCCAATCGAGATCGCCGACAATGGTGAATGGGCTGCTGCCGCCGCCGGAGTCACTGGCTGAGACACGTGCCCTCTCTGCCGCCGGCTCAGCGCGACGTCTCGAACGCCTCGTACATATCGGAGAAGTATCTCGCGAGCTGACCCCGGGCCTAACTTTCAAAGTTATCCGAGAAAGGCAAGGGGAACGCCAGCCCAGTTCCGTGAAGTAAGCGGTATGAGCCATCGCCCGGAACGACGGCGTACCGCGTAACGCCTCGACAATGGCTGGTTACACTTGATCAGGCCGATGTCATCGTAGGGTAAGTTGTCGTAGATGGTCCTGGAAGTGTCGTGGCAGGGCGGTGTGGTCGCGCGCCACTGTCTGGCCGCCGCACGGCTGAAAGAAACGGGCTGTCCGGAATCGATGGTGCCGTGAGATAAACTGCGAGCGTGACTTCGCGCGCAAGGCCGCGGCCAACTTTGCCAGGCACGCCATAGCCTTTAAAGACGCGGCCACGGAGTTCTTCGATCCGCTCGCGACCACCTTTCCGGACACCCGATCATTCGAAGGAGGAACGCCGGGAAATCACCATCGGCTATTACTGTTCGCGTTCGGTTCGTGTGGCTCGGCGCGCGCCAATAATCCGAATCCGCTTTCGGCGCTCGCAATGGGATACAGATTCCCTTTCGTTGTATTGAAACCGGACCGATACGCGGCGCCGCAACGGGGAGGAGGCGATACCGCTCCAGAAGGTCACGAAAATCACAGTTGCCGGCGGATCGGGCGCGTGCGAGGGCTCCGAAGTTTTGCGAGTTCTTTCACAGTTCTAGCTGCCGTCGGCAAGCGCCAGTGCGTTAGTCAGAAGTGCCATTCGGGAAGCTCCAATCCGAGTCATAGATGAGATGGTTGAGTCAGTTGTGAACTTCCCAACACAGCACCCGCGAATATCCCTACCCTAAAAAAGATATTCGGGTATAGTAGTTTTGAAACTGACTATAGCCCCCGTGAAAGTTCCCGTCCAGTTTCTCGACATCCAGGGGGGAGTTGGTCTTTCTGGTGGCATTTGATGGCCGGTGTGACACGACCTCAAACTTCGGAGAGGCGACTTGCCAAGTCGGATGGCCCAGGTGGAACGGCCATGTCCGAAGGCCACAAGTCCCGCGTTGTGTTCGATTGCATACGGAGCTTCAACGGCGCGCTGAAGCCTCAGGTCCGGGTCCCCGAGTGTCCTCCGCGGGACTCGGCCGCTAAATTCTAATGCACTGCGGCGATCGCCGCTAGTCTTAGCCGGGCCAGGAGCGGTGGGCGCTCACACCCGAAAGTGGAGAACTGTCTCATGCCGACGGATCAGATCGATCAACCATTCGATTCGATTGAGAGCGCGCAGGACTACATGCAGGTCCTGGCCGAGACGATCTTCGACGCCATGAAGGAGCTCAATCTCGAGCAGCGGGCCGCCGCGGAATTCGGTGAGCAGCGGCGCGCTCAAGCTATTGAACTGGCGCTGTTCAAGCTGAAGATGCTGACCTGCTATGTGCAGAAGAGCCGCCGGGCATTGAACGATTTGCGCACGCTCCGCCGGCTCATTCTGAACGAGCGGGAGACGGTGGAGCAGGTGATGGCAGCTCTGTGAGAAGAAGCAGGAACTCATTCCAGGAGACACGCGATGGTGACCGAAATCAGTGGGCTCGATGCTACAGCCTTAGAGTTGACTTTGAAGTCGCTGAAGGATTTTGCGAGGGACCGGCTGCCCGACGAGACTCTGCTGGCATTGGACGCCCGTGACGAATGCCCGCTGGAGATCGTGCGCGGCATGTGCGGCGACGAGTTGGGAATCCAGCTACTCTTCATTCCGGAGGAGTTCGGCGGCATGGGCGGCGGAGCGTTCGACGTGTACCGCTTGTGCGAGGGTCTGGCGCGCGTGGATCTGGGAATCGCCACAGCCGTGCTGGCCACGTTTTTGGGCAGCGATCCGATCCGCGTCGGCGGGACGGCTGAGCAAAAGCGCTGCTGGATGACGCGCATCGCCGATGAGGGATTGCTATTCGCGTACGCTGCCACCGAGCCGGAGGCGGGCAGCGATCTCGGTGCGCTTCGGAGTACCGCCGCGCGGGTCATGGAGGATGGCCGGATCGCCGGGTACCGGATCAGCGGGAGCAAGCAGTGGATCAGCAACGGGGGCGTGGCCGATGCCTATACCGTGCTGGCGAATGCCCCGGGTGGTCCGAGCTGGTTCATTGTCGAAAAAGATACGCCGGGCTTGCGGCACGATAAACCGGAGAACAAGCACGGCATTCGTACCAGCAACACGGCAGCGCTCTCATTCGACGACGTCTATGTGGACGCGGACCGTCTGGTTGGCGGCGTCGAGGGCCAGGGCCTGGTTCAGGCGCAGGTCGTCTTCGGATACACGCGGCTGATGGTGGCCGCGTTCGGGCTGGGCGCCGGCTGGGCCGCGCTGGACCGGGCGATTCCGTATTCCAAGGAACGAATCCAGGCGGGTTCGCCGCTCTCCGAGAAACAGGGTTACACGCACAAGCTGATCGTGCCGCACGCCGCCAGGCTGGAAGCCGCTCGCGCGTGCATCGAAGAAACTGCCGGACGCCTGGATGCCGGGGAAGGAAGTCTGAACACCGAGGGCGCGGTTGCCAAGTACATGGCCTCCGAAGCGGGCAACCGCGCCGCGGAAGCCTCCATTCAGGCGCTGGGCGGTTATGGCTACACCCACGAATACATGGTTGAGAAGATCAAGCGCGACGTGCGAATCACCACAATCTACGAAGGAACTTCGGAGATCCTGGAGATGACCATCAGCCGCGACCGCTGGCAGTTGCACATGAAGACGCGGGGTCAGCATTACCACGAAGAGGCTCGGAAACTGGAGGCCCTCGCCGCCCGCCATCCGGCGGTGGGCGCGGGCACTGCCGCACTGGCGCTGGACGCCCTGGCGGAAGTGCTGGAACGGGCGCGAGTCGCGCGCCTGACCCGCCATCAACACATCCTGCTGCGGCTGGGCGAATGGATCGCCTTCGCCGAATGCGCCGGCTGCCTGGCCCGCCGCGCCGCCCTGGCGGCGGAGAACAAGTTGGCAGACAAGGCGCACGGCCGCTTCGATGCGGCTTCCCTGGCGGCCCTCAGCCGCATTTTTGCGCGCGAGGCCGCGTTGAAGGTAGCAACGGAAGGATTGCAGGGGACGGCCGGGGCCGGCGGCGTTACGGATGACGGGATGGAAGCGTTCGAGGCAGCCTTGCGGCTGCCCGCCATCCACCGTGCGCAAGCCGGCCTGATCGCCGACATGGATTTCATAGCCGACGTGCTGTACGCCCGCAAACCCGCGCCCCGTTCCGAGCCGCGGTCCTGACGAAAGTATTACCGCGCACACCCGAGGGCTAATACGTGTGCGCCCCGGTTCTTAAAAGGAGCTTCATCGTGGAAAGTACTTCATATCATGCAATCGCGATTGTTGGCGCGGGGGCCGTGCTGCCGGACGCGCCGAATGTGCCGGCGTTCTGGGAAAACTTGAAAGCCGGGCGCTACAGCATTACAGAGGTCTCGCCCGAGCGTTGGGATCCGGCGCTCTACTACGACCCCGACCCCAAGGCGCCGGATAAGACGTACTCGAAAATCGGCGGCTGGGTGAGAGAGCATACCTGGGACCCCATAGGGTGGCGAATGCCGGTTCCGCCGCGTGTCGTCGATGCCATGGACGAGGCCCAGAAGTGGGCCATTGCCTGCACTCGCGAGGCCCTGGAGGACTACGGCTATCCCAAGAAGAGCATTCCCGCCGACCGTACGGCGGTGATCCTGGGCAATGCCATGGCCGGGGAAAGGCACTATCTGACAGCGCTGCGGGTGTACTTCCCGGAGTATGCCCGGGAACTGGCCGCAAGCCCGTCGTTTTCCGCGCTGCCGGACGCGGTGCGCCGCGAGATCACCCGCGAATTGCAGCACCGCATGGGCAAGCGCCTTCCCGAAATCACCGAAGACAGCATGCCCGGCGAACTCGCCAACTGCATTGCCGGCCGCATAGCCAACATCTTCGATTTCCATGGTCCCAACTTCGTGGTCGATGCCGCGTGCGCATCCGCGATGGCGGCAATCACTTCCGCGACGGAAGGCCTCGTCGAAAATGAGTTCGACCTAGCGATTACCGGCGGCGTGGACCGGAACATGGGCGCCTCCACCTTCGTGAAGTTCTGCAAGATCGGCGCGCTTTCCGGCACCGGCAGCCGTCCTTATGCTGAAGGCGCGGATGGCTTCGTGATGGGAGAAGGCGCGGTGATCTTCGTCCTCAAGCGACTGGCGGATGCCGAACGCGACGGCGACCGGATCTACGCCGTGGTGCGCGGAGTTGGCGGGTCGAGTGACGGCAGGGGCAAGGGGATTACCGCTCCAAATCCAGCGGGGCAGAAGCTTTGCATCCAGCGCGCCTGGCAGAATGCCGGGCTTTCACCTGCCACCGCAACCTTCATCGAGGGCCACGGCACCTCCACGCGGGTCGGCGACGTGGTGGAGGTGCAGAGCATGGCGGTGGTCCTGAGCGATTTCCACCTTCCCACGGGGTCGGTGGCGCTCGGTTCGGTCAAGTCGAACATCGGACACCTGAAGGGAGCCTCGGGCGGCGCCGGCGTGCTGAAGACGGCCCTGGCGCTCCACCATAAGATGCTGCCGCCGTCCGCCCGCTTCGAGCATCCGAACCCGGAAATCGATTTTGCGCACCTTCCGCTCTTCGTCAATACCGATCTCAGGCCGTGGACCACACCGTCGGGCGGGGTGCGCCGCGCCGGAGTCAGCGCGTTCGGCTTTGGCGGAGCCAATTTCCACGCCGTGCTGGAAGAATACATCCCGGGCGCTCTGAACGGCAACGGCAAGCGGCGGGTAGCCATTACCCAAGCGCCCCCCGCTTCGAGTACGCCACAGCGCGGCGCGGCCGTGATCGGCGGAGCCTCGGTAGCAGAACTTACGGACCGCCTGCGCTCGCTCCGGGAGGCTGCCGCGGCCGGCCGCACTCCGGCTCCGGCGGTCCCTTCGGAAACGGACCTGCGGGCAGCCGAACGGATCGCCATCGATTACGCCGATGCCGCGGATCTGGCGGAAAAATCGGCAAAGGGATTGCACGCGATCGCTGCCGGCCAGCCGGCCACATGGAAAGCACTGAGCGCCCAAGGCATTTTCCGCGGCCATGGGCCCGCGCCCAAAATTGCCTTCCTGTATACGGGGCAGGGTTCGCAGTACGTGAACATGCTGGCGGATCTTCGCGCCCGGGAACCGGTAGTCGCCGAGACTTTTGCTGAAGCCGATCGTGTGCTCGAACCGCTGTTGGGCGCCCGGCTCAGTGACATCGTCTTCGTGAATCCGGAAGACGCCGAGGCAACGGCCAAGGCTGAAGAGATGCTGCGGCAGACCGCCATTACGCAACCCGCCGTGCTGGCGGCGGATTTAGCACTGACGCGGCTCCTTGCCCGGCATGGCATCCGGCCCGACATGGTTATGGGGCACAGTTTGGGCGAGTACGGAGCGCTGGTGGCGGCTGGTGCCATGCCGTTCGCGGATGCGCTCGAAGCCGTAAGCGCCCGCGGCCGCGAAATGACGCGGGTGTCCATGGCGGATAACGGCAGGATGGCGGCGGTCTTTGCGCCGATCGCCGAAGTGGAGCGTCTGCTCAAGAACGTGGATGGCTATGTGGTGGTCGCCAACATCAACAGCAACAGCCAGGCGGTGATCGGCGGCGCCAGCAAGGCGGTCGGGAAGGCGATCGAACTATTTCAGCAAGCCGGGTACAACGCCGTTGAATTACCGGTAAGCCATGCGTTCCACACCTCCATCGTCGCTCCCGCCAGCGAGCCTCTCAAGCAGACGCTGCGCCGGCTGCACCTGGAGCCGCCCCGCATACCCTGCGTGGCCAACGTCAGCGGTGAATTCTATCCGGCAGGCCCTGGCGCCGCTTCCGAAATGCTCGACATTCTGGGACGCCAGATCGCTTCGGCGGTCCAATTCGTGAAGGGCCTCCATACGCTGTATTCGGCTGGCGCCCGCGTGTTCGTCGAGGTCGGCCCGAAAAAGGCGTTGCACGGGTTTGTAGAAGATGTACTTGGGGAGCGCGGCGACGTGGTCGCGCTGTTCACGAACCACCCCAAGTTGCAGGATGCCGCGGCGTTCAACCAGGCGCTTTGCGGCCTTTATGCGGCCGGGTTGGGCGGCGAGGTCCGGGGGACCTCGCACGAAGCTCCCGTCCAGCCCGCCGCATCAGTTCCGGAAGTTCGCAAGGGGAACACCGGAGCGTCGCTCATCACCATTACCGGGGCCGCGCTGGGCCTGCCCGGCACCCAACGGATGTTCGACGACGACAACATCGGCCGGATCCTGCGCGGCGAGCAGTTCATCGACGTGCTGCCGACAAGGCTCCGCCGGTCGGTGCTCGAGAAGCGCATCACACGCCTGGTGAAGAGCGAGAACGGAGACCCGACTTTCGAATCCATCGACGGTCTGGACGACGTCATCAAGCTGGCGGGCCGAGCCGGCGCGTTCGACCCGGAAAGCGAATTCGGCCTCCCCGCCGACCGCCTCGCCGCTCTCGACCACGGTGCCTGCCTGGCCATCGCCGCGGGAATCGATGCGATGCGCGACGCCGGCATCCCTCTGCTGATGCGTTACAAGACCAGTAGCAAAGGCACCCTTCTGCCCGACCGCTGGGGATTGCCCGATTTCATGCGCGACGACACCGGCGTAATTTTTGCCTCGGCGTTCCCGGGGCTCGATTCTTTCTCCGCTGAGCTGACGCGCTACTACGAAGACCGCACGCGCCGCCTGCAGCTTGAAATGTTGAGCGAGCTTCGCGCCAAGGCCGCCGGCAACGGCGGCGGCAAGTTGATGCAGGAACTGGACTGGCGTATGGAAGAGCTGCGCCTCGCGCTGGAACAGCATCCTTACAACTTCGACCGCCGGTTCATCTTTCGGATCTTGCCCATGGCCCATTCCCAATTCGCCGAGATCATCGGCGCGCGCGGTCCGAACACTCAGATCAACTCGGCGTGCGCCAGTACCGCCCAGGGAGTCGCGCTAGCGGAAGACTGGATCGCCGCCGGGCGCTGCCGGCGGGTCATTATTATATCGGCGGACGACGCCACCACGGATCACCTCTTTGGATGGCTGGGCTCCTGTTTTCTTGCGACCGGAGCGGCGGCCACGGATGCCGACGTCGAAGAGGCCGCCCTTCCGTTCGACCGGCGGCGCCACGGCATGCTTCTCGGAATGGGCGCCGCCGCGCTCGTGGTGGAGAGCGAGGGGGCCGCGCGGGAACGCGGAATCCGCCCGATTTGCGAGGTCCTGGGCGCGGTAACCGCCAATAGCGCCTATCATGGCACCCGCCTCGATGTCGAGCATATCGGTAATGTCATGGAGACGCTGGTCTCGCGGGCGGAGGCGCGCGGCGGAGTTCCCCGGCGCCAGTTCGCCGACCGGCTGGCCTTCGTCTCTCATGAAACGTACACGCCCGCGCGCGGCGGCAGCGCCTCGGCGGAAATCTATGCCCTGCGCCGTGTTTTTGGCGACAGCGCCGATCGGATCGTCATCACCAATACCAAGGGATTCACCGGCCACGCGATGGGTACGGGCATCGAAGACGTGGTCGCGGTGAAAGCGCTCGAGACGGGATGCGTGCCTCCCGTGGCCAACTTCAGGGAGATCGATCCCGAGTTGGGGCAGTTGAACCTGTCGAAAGGCGGCCATTACCCGGTGGAGTACGCATTGCGGCTGGCCGCCGGCTTCGGCTCGCAAATCAGCATGACGCTTTTGCATTGGGTGACGGCGAATCAGACGGTCCGCCCCAACCCGAGAGCCCTCGGCTACCAGAACCGCATCGCCGACGAGGCTGCCTGGAAGGCATGGCTGAGCCGCGTCGCCGGCACCGATTCCCCGCAATTGGAAGTGGTGCACCGGACTCTCCGGGTCCGCGACCGGAAGGCGGCGGAGCATGTTCCGGCGGTGAGCGAGGCGCAGACCGTGCCAGCCATGGCGCAGACCGTGCCGGACCCGGCGCAGACCGTGCCGGTGGCAGCGTCGGCTCCGGTTGCGCCGCCCCTGGAAGCGCCGTCCGCCAAGAGCGATGCGGTGAAGGACCGCGTACTCGCGCTCATCGCCGAGAAAACCGGGTATCCGGTGGACATGCTCGAGCTCGATCTCGACCTGGAAGCGGACCTCGGCATCGATACCGTCAAACAGGCCGAAGTCTTCGCGGCAATCCGCGAGCAGTATGGCATTCCGCTCGACGGGAACCGCAAGCTGCGCGATTACCCCACGCTGGCGCACGTGATCGGCTTCGTTCGGGAGAAGCGGCCGGACCTCGCATCCGCGCCGGAATCCCCCGCTCCCCCCAAGCCTGCGGCGCCCGCCTCCCAGCCATTGCCCGCCCCACCCCAGCCGATGGCGGCGGCGCCCAAGAGCGACGTCAAAGACCAGGTGCTCGCCCTGGTAGCCGAAAAGACCGGGTACCCGGCCGACATGCTTGACCTGGATCTCGATCTGGAAGCGGACCTCGGCATCGATACGGTCAAGCAGGCTGAAATCTTCGCAGCGATTCGCGAGCAGTACGGTATTCCGCGCGACGCCAGCCGCAAGCTGCGCGAGTACCCCACGCTGGCCCACGTCATCCGCTTTGTTCAGGAGAAGCGCACGGATGCGGTAGCGGAAGCGGAGCCAACGCACGCTGACGTCCCGGCTGCCGCCACCGAGGACCCGCTACAGGAGAAAATTCTCCAAATCGTCTCCGAGAAGACCGGCTACCCCAAGGACATGCTGGATCTGGACCTGGATCTCGAAGCGGATCTGGGCATCGACACCGTCAAGCAGGCGGAGATGTTCGCCGCCGTGCGCGCGGCGTTCGATATCCCGCGGGACGGAAAGCTGAAGTTGCGTGACTTCCCCACTCTCGCCCACGTGGTTCAATTCGCCAGGGACGGCCGGCCGGCGGCGGCAGTGGAACCGGCACCGCAAGCGGAACCCGCGCCGCGGGAGCGCCCGATCCCCGCCACGATGGATGCCGCGACCCTGATCCCGCGCCGCGTGCCGGCTCCCGTTCTACGGCCGGCGCTGGAACTCTGCCGGCCGACAGGAGTGGTCCTGGAGGCCGGCTGCCGGGTGATCCTCATGCCGGACGAGGGCGGCGCGGCCGACTCTCTGGAGCGCCGCTTGCGCGCTCTTGGAGTGGAAGTCCTGCGGTTGGACCGGAATGCCGAAGCGGGCATCCTGACGGATTGCCTGGGCGGCTGGCTGGCTGCCGGTCCGGTACGCGGCATCTACTGGCTGCCCGCGCTCGACCAGGAGCAGGCCATCGACCGGATGGATCTTGCCGCCTGGCATGATGCGCTACGCCCGCGAATCAAATCGCTCTACCTCACGCTTCGCCTGCTCTACGATCAGATCTCGCAGCCCGGGACGTTTTTCGTGGCAGCCACGCGCCTCGGAGGGCGGCATGGCTACGACGACGCGGGAGCGGTAGCACCCCTCGGAGGCGCGGTCGCCGGTTTCGCCAAGACTTACAAGCGAGAGCGGCCGGATGCCGTGGTCAAGGCGGTGGACTTCGAACCTGGGCGGCGGCCCGAGGAAGTCGCGGAAATCCTGATCGGCGAATCTCAGCGCGATCCGGGCGCGGTCGAAATCGGGTACCAGCAAGGGCTTCGCTGGACGGTCAGCCTGCGGGAAGAAGCCGTGGCGGACGGGCAGCCGGGAATGACGCTGGATGCGAACACCGTGTTCGTGATTACCGGCGCCGCCGGTAGCATCGTGTCGGCGATCACCGCCGACTTGGCCGCGGCCTCCGGCGGCATCTTCTATCTGCTCGACCTCGCTCCGGAACCGGACCCCGACAATCCCGACCTGGCGCGCTTCACCACCGACAAGGACGGCCTCAAGCGCGACCTCTACTCGCGGATGCAGGCGCGCGGCGAGCGGGCCACCCCCGCGCTGGTGGAACGGGAACTGGCCGCGATCGAACGGGCGCAAGCCGCCGCGAACGCGATCCGCGCCGTGCGGGCATCGGGTGGCACGGCCCGCTACTTCCAAGTCGATCTCACCGACGCGGATGCGGTGGAGCGCGTGATCCGTGAAGTTCGCGAGCGCAGCGGGCGCATCGACGTGCTGCTGCACGCCGCGGGGATGGAGCGCAGCCATTCGCTGCCCGATAAAGACCGGCGCGAATTCGACCTGGTCTTCGACGTGAAGTGCGATGGTTGGTTCAACCTCGTGCACAGCATTGGCGATATGCCGCTCGGAGCCTCGGTGGCGTTCAGTTCCATCGCAGGCCGCTTTGGCAATGCCGGACAAGCGGATTACAGTGCCGCCAACGATCTTTTGTGCAAGATCGCATCGAGTTTCCGGAGCACCAGGCCGTCGACGCGCGCCATCGCAATCGACTGGACCGCGTGGGGAGGGATCGGCATGGCCTCGCGAGGTTCCATCCCGAAGCTGATGGAACTGGCCGGGATCGACATGCTGCCGCCGGAAGCCGGAATTCCCTGGATCCGCCGGGAACTGACGGCCGGGGGCAGGCGAGGCGAAGTGGTTGTGGGCCGGGGACTCGGAATCCTGCTCAAGGAATGGGATCCCACCGGAGGTGTGGATACCGCGGCCGCGACGCATCCGCCGGGACCGATGACCGGGCAGGTTGTCAGCGCGGGCGTGCACGGCGGCTTGAAGATCGAGACCACCCTGGACCCGGCCGTGCAGCCGTTCCTGCACGATCACCAGATCGACGGCACCCCCGTGCTGCCCGGCGTGATGGGGATCGAGGCTTTTGCCGAAGCCGCCCGATGGATGCTGCCGGACTGGCACGTGGAAGCGCTGGAGGACGTGAACTTCCTGGCGCCGGTGAAATTTTACCGGAACGAGCCGCGTACTCTCACCATCCAGGCGGAATTCTATCCGGATGGCAACAGCGTCGTGGCTGAGTGCCGGCTCAGTGCGAGCCGGTCGCTCCCGAACCAGGCCGAACCGCAGTGGACCACGCACTTCACGGGCCGGATCCGCCTGAGCAGGCGGAAGCCCGACGCGGTCACGCTGGCGGCGCCACCAGCCCCGGCTGCTTCCGTAGAAGCCGAAGACATCTATCGCGTATATTTCCATGGCCCGGCGTACCAGGTCATGCGGCGGGCATGGCTGGATGGAGCCGGTATGGTCGGCCAGATGGCGAGCGGATTGCCCGCCCATCATCAGCCGTGCGAATTGCCGCTGGTGACCGAGCCTCGTTTGATCGAGCTCTGCTTCCAGACTGCCGGCATCTGGCAAATTTCCGTTAAGGACAGCTTCGGGCTGCCCCAACACGTCGACCGCGTGTGTCCGTACCGGTCGGTCAATGGCGCTACCGGATCCCTGTACGCGCTGGTGACACCCGACCTCGGCAACGGGGGCTTCGATGCTGACGTTCTCGACTCGGCGGGCAATTGTTACGTGCATCTCTCGGGTTACCGCACGATCGCGCTGCCAGGCGGCGTGGATGCGAAACGGCTGAAGGGCCTGCCGGCCGGCCGCGAATCCTCCGAGGAGCGCCTGATCACCGCCGCGGCTTCCTGAGCGGGTTA
Source organism: Bryobacterales bacterium (assembly GCA_963794265.1). GTDB lineage: Bacteria > Acidobacteriota > Terriglobia > Bryobacterales > Bryobacteraceae > CAWCDJ01. Next base: position 867,270 of record CAWCDJ010000001.1, on the reverse strand, counting down.
TGTACTGGCTGGAGCAGAAGCAGCCGGACGTTCCGGCCGCGGATGACTGGCTCAATGCGAACGAGCAACTTCGGCTGGCCGCGATGCGCTTCCCGAAACGCCGCGACGATTGGCGGCTGGGGCGGTGGACCGCGAAGCGCGCCGTGGCAGCCTGGCTGAAGCTTTCGGAGGATCCCAGGGTGCTGGCGACGATCGAGATTCGCGCGGCCGCCTCGGGGGCTCCGGAGGTTCTGGTGGTCAACCGGCCGGCGCGGTTCGCGCTTTCGCTCAGCCATCGGTCGGGCGTGGCCCTCTGTGCCCTGGCCGAACCCGCGGCGGAGGCGGGCTGCGACCTCGAGGTGATCGAGGATCGGGACGGTGCTTTCCTGGCGGATTACTTCACAGTCGAGGAGCAGGAACTGGTAGCCGCCGCGCCCGTTGCGGAGCGGGCTCGTTTGCTGACCTTGCTGTGGAGCGGCAAGGAGAGCGTGTTGAAGGCGCTTCGCACCGGCCTGCGGCTCGATACGCGATGCGTAGTGGTGAGGCCTGCGGCAACGCCCGGTTGCGATGAACCTTGGCACCGGCTAGCGGCCTGGTATGCCGGGCGCCTCTTTCAGGGCTGGTGGCGAGAGGCGGAAGGCCTCGTGCGGACGCTAATGGCTGATCGAGATTCGGCCGAGCCCTGCGAATTACGCCCGCGCTCTCACTGGGCGGGGCGTTGAAATTCGAAGCCATGATCGACCGCCCATTGGTCGAAGGAGCGTGCTGGTACGCCGGTGACTTCCTTTACCGTGGACGTGACGATCGCGGGTCTCCCGACCGCGCCCGACCATGCGTCGAGCAGCATATCCAAAGCCGGCTTCAGCCACGACATCTCCCACCGCGCCACATCCGGGCTGATCTCCTCAAAACGCAACGGGCGGCCAATCGCATCGCCGATGATCCGAATCTGGTCCCGTTGAGTCAGCGACTGAGGGCCGGTCAGGAGGTATTTCGCTCCGGCATGCCCCTCGTCGCAGAGGGCACGAACCGCGACCGCTGCGATATCGTGCTCATGGATCGGCGACGTGGCAGCATCGGGATATGGCCAGCGCACGACATCGCCTGAACGAACCTGCGGCGCCCACCAGTACCGGGCATTTGTGGCGAACGCACCCGGCCGCAGGAAAGTCCAGCCAACGCCCGACGCCGCAATGACGCGCTCTATTCCGGCGTGCAGCGTCGTTACCGGATTGGATTGCTCATCGCTATCGTCGCGCACGGTCAAGTTCGAGAGGAAAACGATGCGCGAAGCGTGTTTGACGATCCGCTCCAGAGCGGGAACGGCGGTCGCGGCCGGGGCTTGCCACACCAGGAATACCGCTCCGACACCGTCCAGGCTCCGGTCAAGGGAAGCCGGGACGGTGAGATCGCCCTGCACGAGTTCGACTTGGGGCGGCAGGCCGGCAGACTCCCGGCGCGTCATTGCCCGAACCCGGACATCTTTGCCGAGCAACTGAGCGATTACCTGGCGGCCGACGTTACCGGTGCCCCCTATGACAAGTATCTTCTTCATCCAAGATCAGCCCGGCGGGCCGGAGGACTATGCCGCTGTAGCTCGCGAGCGGCAAAATCACCTGGCCGGCGCCTCCGAAAATTCACGATTCCTCCCGAGAAGCCTCTTATACACCCGGATGTACTCATGGGCCGAACGGCTCCACGAAAAATCCGCCGCCATGGCGTTATTCATGAGCACGCTCCAGCGATCCTTTTGAGCGAACGCGGCCAGCGCCCGGTCGAGCGTCTCGAGCAGCGCGGCGCCGTCATATTCTGAAAAAGTGAAACCGTTGCCGGTCTCTCGAGCCGGGTCGAACTCGTCGATGCTGTCCCTGAGCCCACCCGTGGCCCTCACCACCGGGATTGTGCCGTACTTGAGGCTGTAGAACTGATTGAGCCCGCCCGGCTCGTAACGCGAAGGCATCAGAAACAGGTCCGCCCCGGCTTCGATCTTGTGCGCGAGCGCTTCATCGAAGGCGATCCGGACCGCCAGTTTGCCCGGATGCCGCCGGGCCGCCGAGCGGAAAAAGTCCTGGTATCTCCGATCGCCGCTGCCCAGAATGACTAACTGGAGATCCCGTTCGAGTAACTGATCGAGTACCTCCTCCAGCAGATCGAAGCCTTTCTGGGAGGCCAGCCGCGAAACCATGCCTACCAGCGGAGTGCCGGAATCGGCTGGAAGCCCAAAGATCCGTTGTAAGTCGGCCTTGCACTGCTGTTTCCCGGATAGGTCATGCGGCCCGTAGTTACTCGCGAGAAACCGGTCCGTGGCGGGGTTCCATACACCGTAATCGGCTCCGTTCAGGATTCCGGTCAGCGCCGCCTGCCGCCGGGCGAAGACCCCCTCCATGCCAAACCCCTGCTCCGCGGTGAGGATCTCCTTGACATACGCCGGGCTCACGGTGGTGATAGCATCCGCGAAGAGCACTCCGCCTTTCAGCAGATTGATCCCGCCGTGAAACTCCAGGCCCGCGGGCGTAAACAGACCGCCGTCGAGGCCGAGATGCCCCCACTCCCGCGCCGGGAACAGGCCCTGGTAACCGGGATTGTGGACCGTTAAGACCGTTCGCACCGCGGCCAATCCGGGGTATCGCTCCGGTTGGGTTTTGAGGAAGGTGACGGACAGGGCTGCCGGCCAGTCATGCGCATGAAGTACATCGGGAGGATCGATTTGCCGGAGCACCTCGAGCGTGGCCCGGCAGAAGAAAGCGAACCGCTCCGCGTTATCCGGGTAATCGCCCTCGGGCCTGCCGTAAAGGTACTCGCGGCCGAAATAGCGATCCGCGCGCAGCAGGTAAACCGGGATCCGGCTGCCGGTTTCCCCGGCGAACACCTCCGCTTCCAAGGTTCTGCCGCCGGAGGAAACGGCGGCGCGGATGCCGGTATCGCGCAGCGAAAAGCCGTGCCCGAACGCCTGCCGGTACCCCGGTATGACGATGGAGACGCGCACGCCGAGTTGTTCGAGAGCGCCGGATAAAGAAGTGACCATGTCGGCCAACCCTCCGGTCTTGGCGAACGGCATGGCTTCGGGGCTGACCATCACCACGTGAATGGGCGCCGAACGCTTCCGGGAGGGCGGTGCCGCGGGTACCGGCGCTGCCGCGGTTTCCACTCGATCGGGTGAGCAAAAATCCTGGAATGTGTCGATATCCGGGAAAACGTTGTCCTGGGTCTCGATCTGCGCGAGCCACGCTTCGTCCAGGGACCCGCTCTCCAACTGCTCACGGATGCGCTGAAACCGCAGCAGATGCGCCCTGGTCCTGGCCCCCGCGTACTGCTCCATCGCGCCCGAGTTGATCATGAACGCCCAGTCGCTTGCCTGTGCCAGCAGCAGTTCCCGGGAAGCCTGGTTGAGTGCGCGGTAGATGATACCGGAAGCGCCGGGGCGCGCCGCTGCCATCCGCCCCAGGTCCTCAGCGGCTTCATGCAGGTGCGGATAGATCCACTGGTTCCGCTGGTTGAGCCAGACTTCGCTGAAACCCTTATCGCCCCAACTGGACATGGAGGGCGTCGCCACCTGGTTCTCCGGGTAACGAACCAGGTATTCGGAAAGCGTCACCATCCGCACCGTGTCCTGCTCCAGCGCCGTCTTGCGAATCAGGTACTCCAGCCATCGCGGGCCCTCGAACCACCAGTGGCCGAACAGCTCCGCGTCGTAAGGGGCTACGATCAGCGGCTTCCGGTCCATCATGCCCGAAAGGCGCTCGACCTGCTTCACGCGTTCGGAGAGGAAATGCCCGGCGTGCATCTCCGCCTTACGCTCCGCCCACTCGGGAACATAGGGCTCCTTGTGTTCGCCCTTACTGGTGATCCGGTAATACTTGAAGCCTGTGTCGATGCGGATGCCATCCTTGTGGATGTAAGGCGCGATATACTCCGCATCCAGGTCGTAGCCGATATCGCGATAGAACTCCCGGTAATCGAAGTCGCCGGGATAGCCGTCGATCGAACTCCAGACCTGCCGGGAAGAATCCGGATCGCGTCCGAAAACCGCTACGCCGGAAGGGCAGTAGAGGGGCGCGTGCACGCCATAGCGCGGCCGCTCGCTGGCCCGGGTGATGCCGTGGGTTTCGAGGATCGTGAACCGGACGCCCTGTTCCGCGAGAAATCGATCCAGCCCCGGAACGTACCCGCATTCGGGCAGCCAGAAACCGTTCGGCTGCCGCCCGAATGTCCGGCGGTGCTGCTCGATCCCAACCCGGACCTGCGTGCGCACCGCGGCTTCGTTGATCGAAAGCAGCGGCAGGTAGCCGTGCGTGGCTGCGCTCGCAATCAGCTCGACTTTGCCCAGATCCTGAAAACGCCGGAATGCATTCAGAAGGTCCTTCTCATATCGACCGACGAATGCCTCGTGCACCCGGCTGAACAGGTTGCGGTACATCCGCGCCAGTGGCCCGAACGCCGCGTCGGAGGCGGTGCGGGCAACCTCCTTTTCGGCCAGCTCCATCTGCCGCTCGAGCCTTCGAAGATAGCGCGACTGCAGGAAGGAATCGCCCAGCATCAGCGCCAGGGTCGGTGTGACGGAAAACGTCAGCCGGAAATCCACACCGTCGTCGAGCAGGCTTTCGAGAACCAGGAACAGCGGGACATACGTCTCCGTGATCGCTTCGTAAAGCCAGTTCTCTTCGAGTGAGTCCTCATGCTCCGGGTGCCGCACGTAGGGCAGATGCGCGTGCAGCACGAGGGCCAGCAGTCCCCGTTCTTCCTCTCGGGGATCACTCTTCGCCATGCTTCCTCTGGCCCGATGCCGAGGAGACTCCGGAGACAAACTGCCGCTCGTCTATCCCGGTCAGGTCACCGGGTGGGATATCGTCCGCAGGTGCAAGCGAGGGCCCAGCCGGGGATGCGGCGGTCGGCTCCGTGGAGGCCGGCGGCTGCGAATCCCACTCCGGAGGCTCACCATACGAGTGACGGTGTAAGTATAGTTCCGTAAGCTTCCGCTCGAGGACCCCCAGCGCTTCGGCCCAAGCGGGCGTGCCCGATCCCGGCGGCGCTTCCCCGGGCGCCGCAACCGCGCCCGCCGCCAATGCCGGGGCTGGTTCCCCCGGGTACTGCGGATCGAGCTCGGGTGGTGCGGCCGGACGCCCGGTGCGCGGCTTCGCGGGGGAAGGTGGAGGCGCCGGGTCGAAGCCAGGCGCCGGTTCGACGCGCAGAAAATGCTCTTGGAGTTCCGGATTCGGCCAGGCACGCGGAGTGCGGACCGGGTTCGACCGGGCCAATTCGACGAACCGCCCGTCGCTGCCTCGCAGCCCAAGTTCCGCGTGGCAATTCATCTCCGCGCTCCAGAGATCGACGTACCAGTTCCGCGCCTGTAGGTCTACTTCAATGTCAAACGAACCTGCCGGAACGCGGTCTCCCGCGTCATAGAAACGCAGCACGGCGCGGTACGGTCCGGCGAGCCCCTGCAGTTTCGCCTCGGCGCGGGCAATCGCCTCCGGCGTGACCTCCCAGTAGGCATGCACCCGGTAGGCGCCGGCAACCAGCAGCACCAGCCGGGTGCGGCCGTAAGAACGGGGCAGTTCCCCCTGTTCCGGCTCCGGCAGCGCCGGGGGAGAGAATTTGGATTCCTCCACTCTCTCGTATTCGCCGAACTGGGTGACGTGCGCCTCCGGCGGGGGGGCGGGCGTGGTCGCGCACACGGGGCCTAGCAGCGCGCGAACGCCTGCCGGCATCGCGCGGAAGGCGGCGTCCAGTTCCGCGATGAGTTCCCCCGGATTCAATCGTGCCATGGGTCGGCTGTTCCGCCGATTATCGGCCCTGCTGGAAGTTTCGCCACTCCAGCCGGCAGTCCGAGCACTTCAGCGCGTCATATACGTTGTAGTAGCTTGTATAACCGGTGCTGGTGTCGGACTTCGCGATCGTCATCTCGTCGTGCTTGTGGGCGTGCTGATGGCAGAGACCCCGCCCGCAAGCCGCGCAGGTGCCTCGTGCCTCTTGTTCACAAAACCAGCATTTCATGGGCTTCTCCTGTCCTCGACGTGAGCGTTGAGCCGCTCTAATCAGAAATCGTACTGCAAAATGTCGTGGGTGCGCCGCGTGAGTTCACGGCCATAGTCGGTCCAGATTCCGCTGCCCCAGTAGCGGTAACAGCTCGTCTGACTGGTCAGCAGGTAGAACAGCGCGTTGCGGTACCTGGCGTCCGACGTCCGAACGCCCTGCGTCTTCTGGGAGAAAAGGGCGCTCACCTGCTCCATCGGGCCCAGCACGCTCTCGTAGCCGCGCACCCAGGAGAGGTTGTTGGTCCAGCTTCCGCCTTCCATGTGGAAGCGCCCGTCCTGTTTCCGTAGTTCTTCGATGGTCTTCTCGAGCGCTTCGGGTCCGCCCGCCGGCTGGAGCCGGTCCCAGATCCGCTTTTGCATGATGGGCTGGATGGGCGGATACTGCTCCTCGCGGACTCCCATGGCATCCAGGTACTCCAGATATTCGCTCACGTTGACCGCCGGCGTATCCGACCCGGACGCTTCGCGCGTGACATCCATGTACTTCGGCGGGAATTCGTTCATCATCACGCCGCCGTTTTCGCCGTCGGCCACCTGGGTGACCAACTGCGGCACGGATTTTCCGCCGAGATCCACCCGCGAAAGACCCTTTGCCTCGTAATACGGCTGCATCTGGGCGACCAGCTTGGTGTCGCTGCCCTGGGTCTTGACGATGGCCACGATGGATGCCGTCTCGCCTCGGGAATTCCTCGCCACCAACCGGTGCGGCACGTGGGGTCTGCGGATGCCGCTTCCGTCCGGGTTCTCCACGGAATGCTCCTGAACCAGCAGCCACCGGAAACCGGCGTCCCTGAGGGTGCGCACGAACTCGTAAGCCACATCCGGATGGTTGGGCAGCGCCATCTCGGGCGGCGAGAACCCTCTTACCCGGCTCAGCGCGTCGAAGCCGAAGATGGCCGCGAAGTGATGCTGCCAGGCCTGCACGTGAAGCCGGAAATCCTGCACCGGAGTCGAGGGGGCCACCGCGTGCCCCCAGGCCGTCCCCAGCCACTCCACCGAACGGCGGTACGCCGGGTCCAGCGTGATCCGCTTCAGGTTGTCGAAGACATCGTCGAGGCCCATGGCCCGCAGCCCGTGCAGAAGCGTGCCGGAGTAATCCAGCATCACCCGCGGCTGCCTGCCTTCCCCGGTCAACTGCGGAATAAATTCGCCCATCCGTTTGTAGCACCAGTGGAACACCGAGGCGTTGTGATTGTCGCCGATGCCCGGATTGTCCATCATGTACTTGAGATTGCTGATTACCGCGGCCGTGCGGAGGTCGCCGCCGCCGGCTGGAATCAGCGGCTGGTGCATGTGTAGAGCAATGCTGAACGCACTCCGAATCCGTCCAAAGTCAATCCCCGAGTCCGGCAGGTAAAACGGGCCGTTCCGCGCCATCGCCCGGGCGACGAGGTCTTCCGACCCCGAGATATTCGGGAGTCCGTCGATATATTCGGAAATGGTCTGGGGGCTCATAAACTCTCATTATCATCCATCGGTCAGGCCTTCGACCAGATGCGCTGATAGACCTCCAGGTATTGCTGCCCCGGATGATTCCATGAGAAATCGTAATTCATTCCGTTGATCATCAATTCCCGGAATTCGGCTGGATACGCGTACCAGAGCCCAATGGCCCGTAACAGGGCGGATTCGATTGCCCGGGCATCGCTCTGGTGGAACACGTACCCGTTGCGCTCGTTCCGGGGCTTGTCGGAGTAGTCGCGATCGAACACCGTGTTCACCAGGCCGCCCACCGCCCGAACCACGGGCACCGTTCCGTATTTGAGAGCGATCATTTGCGTCAGGCCGCAAGGCTCAAACATGCTGGGCACGATCAGAATGTCGGAGCCGGCGTAGATCAGGTGTGCCAGTTCTTCGTTGTAAGACAGCTCTAGATGGCAGTCCGGGTTGTCGTTCATCCGGCGTTTGAACTGCTGGAAGGCGTTGTTGATGGCGGGGTCGGGACTGCTGCCGAGCAGCACGAACTGCGAACCGCTCGCCAGGGCATAGTGCATCGCGTGCGCGATGAGGTGAATACCCTTCTGGGCATCGAGCCGGCCGACAAACGAGACGATCGGCTTGAATCCCTTGCGCAGCCAGAGGCGGTCCCGCAGAGCTTCCTTGTCGCGGTATTTCTCTTCCAGGTTGGCTTGGCCGTACCGCGCTGGAATGTGCCGGTCCACCTCCGGATTCCAGACGTCGTAGTCGATGCCGTTCAACACTCCACGGAATTTTCCCCCGTGCACCCGGAGCGTGTGGCTCAGCCCGAATCCCTGGTCGGTGAAGTGCACTTCCCAGGCGTACTGCGGCGAAACCGTAGTGACGGCGTTCGAGTACACGATGCCGCTCTTCATCAGGTTCAGCGCGTCCGGGTTGAAATTGTCGCGCATACGGTCATAGTGTAAATAGTAATCGGGCCGCCTCAGGCCGGTGGCCTCGAGGATGTTACCACCGCACACACCCTGGTGCTTGAAGTTATGTATGGTGTAGCAAACCCGCGAGTTCCCCATTCCCTGGGACTTGTAGATGTCGAAAAGCAGCACCGGCACGATTCCGGTCTGCCAGTCGTGGCAGTGGATGACATCGGGGCGGCGGTTGGTCTTCAGCAGGAACTCCAGGGCGGCTTTCGAGAAGAAGGTGAACCGCAACGCCTCGTCCGGGAAGCCGTAGTACCCGCCGCGATTGAAGAAATTGTCCCGCGAGTGCGGTTCGATGAAGAAGCACCGGATGCCATAGACCTCGCCCTGCCAGACCGAGCAGTGAATCGCTCCGCCATACCACGGCACCCACAGATCGTTGTAGATCTTCTCCAGCCCCCAGATCTGGTCATACCTCATGCAGTCGTACTTGGGCAGAATAACTTCCACCCAGTGGATGCGGCCCTGGATTTCCCGGCTCAGCCCGTAAACCACGTCGGCAAGGCCGCCGACCTTCGCGACGGGGGCGAATTCCGAGGAGATTTGGACGATGTACATGGTTAGGATGCGGGCTTGAAGAAAACCACGGCCAGGGGCGGTACGGTGATCACGATGGAATGCGGCTGCCCCTGCCACGGTATGGGCTCGGAAGGCATTCCACCTCCGTTGCCCATGTTGCTGCCTCCATAAGCGGCGGCGTCGCTGTTCAGTAACTCGTGGTAGTAGCCCGGCGCGGGCACTCCCGCGCGATAGCCTTCGCGCGGCACCGGTGTGAAGTTAGCCACCACCACGACGAAGTTATTCGGATCCCTGGCCCGGCGTAAAAACGAGATGATACTGTTATCCACGTCGTGTATGTCGATCCACTGAAAGCCTTCCCAACTGAAATCCACCTCGTGCAGCGCGGGCTGCGAGGTATAGAGGTGGTTCAGCGATTTCACGTATTCGAGCAGCGACCGGTGACCCTCGTGGTCAAGCAGCATCCAGTCGACTTCCCATTGGTAGTTCCACTCGTTCCATTGGCCTATCTCCGATCCCATGAAGAGCAGTTTCTTGCCCGGGTGCCCGTACATATATCCATAGAGAGCCCGTAAGTTCGCAAATTTCTGCCAGTAATCCCCGGGCATTTTGCTGAGCATCGCGCCCTTGCCGTGGACCACCTCGTCATGGGAGAAGGGCAGAACGAAGTTCTCGGTAAAGGCGTAAAGCAACGAGAAAGTCAGGTTGTTGTGATGATAGCGGCGATGGACCGGATCTTTCTCCATGTACTCCAGCATGTCGTGCATCCAACCCATGTTCCACTTCACGTCGAAGCCCAGCCCGCCCAGATAAGTGGGGCGGGACACCTGCGGCCAGGCGGTGGATTCTTCGGCGAAAGTCAACGTATCCGGATGTTCCAGGTGCACGACTTCGTTGAAGCGCTTGAGGAAGGAGACGGCCTCCAGGTTTTCGCGCCCTCCGAACTGATTGGGCACCCAGTCGCCGCCCTCGCGCGAGTAATCCAGATACAGCATCGAGGCGACCGCGTCCACGCGCAACCCGTCGAGGTGATATTTATCCAGCCAGAACAGCGCGCTCGAAAGCAGGAACGCCCGCACCTCGTTCCGCCCATAGTTATAAATCAGGGTGCCCCAGTCGCGGTGTTCCCCCTGGCGGGGGTCCGCGTGTTCGTAGAGAGAGGTGCCGTCGAAGAATGACAGGCCGTGGCCGTCCTTGGGAAAATGTGCGGGCACCCAGTCGAGAATCACGCCGATTCCGGCCTGGTGCGCCCGATCGACGAAATACCGGAAGTCGTCGGGTGAGCCGTAGCGCGAAGTGGGAGCGAAATAGCCGATGGTCTGATAGCCCCAGGACCCGTCGTAGGGGTGCTCGGTAATCGGCAGCAGTTCGATGTGGGTGTAGCCGCCTTCTTTGACATACGGGACTAACTCGTCGGCCAGTTCTCGGTAACTCAGCCAGCGCCTCCCTATAGGATCGGCCTTGCGCTTCCACGAACCGAGATGCACTTCGTAAATGGCGATGGGAGCATCCAGGCCCTGTCGCTGTTTGCGGGCAGCCATCCATTCCTGGTCCCGCCACTGGTATCGGCTCAGGTCCCAGACGACGGATGCGGTGTTGGGGCGCATTTCCGCGAACAGGCCGTAGGGGTCCGCCTTGACCGCCATATACCCCATGTATTTCGTTTTGATTTCGAACTTATATAAGTCGCCCTGCCGGAGATCCGGAACGAAGATCTCCCACAGGCCGGACACGCCGCGCGGCCGCATCGGATGGCGCCGGCCGTCCCACTGGTTAAACTCCCCGATCACGCTGACCCGCTCGGCATTGGGCGCCCATACGGCAAAGCACACGCCTTTAGCGCCATCGTGCTCGATGAGGTGCGCGCCAAGCTTCTCATACAAACGGAAATGATTGCCTTCGCTGAAGAGGTGCAGGTCATAGTCGGTGAGTACGGCCGGATACCGGTACGGATCTTCAACCTCATAAGCTCGTCCGGCAGCGCCGTCCTGCTGCGGCAGGGTAATCGACAGCCGGTACCGGAAGAACCCGGTCTCGCCGCGAAACACGGCCTCGAAGAGCCCGTCCGGATGCACGCGCTCCATCGGCTGCAACTCGGCATCCCGCTTGACTGAGACGGCGAGGGCTTGCGGTTGAAAGGTGCGGATCACGATTCCGGGGCCGCCCGCCGCCAGCGGATGCATTCCCAGGACGTCAAATGGTGTGCTGTGATAGCCGCCCGCGACGGCAGCCATTACGCCCGCGTCGAGTGTGCCTCGAACCGCGGCCGGAGTTTCGATCGTAGCAGGATTTTCAACAGGTTTCGGCACTCCGCCTCCGCTCATCATGATCCATTCTTGCTCATCCGAATGGCATCTCAAAGCGGATGGGATAGGGAAGTAACCCGAGCCCTCTAAAGTCGGCGCCGAAAGCGCCATGAGTCATTCGTAGCGCAACGCTTCGAGCGGATTGACGCGGGATGCGCGGCGCGCCGGCCAGTAGGCCGCCGCGACGGCCGTCAGCGCCAACGCCGACGTGGCCACCACAAACACGGTAAAATCCCGCGCCTTCACGCCGTAGAGCTGGCTTTCCGTCAACCGGGACAGGAAGATCGCCGCGGGAATACCGAGCGCCAGACCGATTCCCAGAATCCACATCAGCTCGCGCATCACCATCAGGCGGATGCGCGCGGGCTTCGCCCCCAGGGCCATACGGATTCCGATTTCCCGCGTGCGCCTCGTCACACTGTGCGCCATCACACCATAGAGGCCCAGCATGGCCAGGAGGGTCGCCAAAATTGCGAATGCCGCGGCCAGTTCCAGCACCAGCCGGTCGGATTGAATGTTGCGGCTGATGGTCTCATCGAGCGTGCGGAAATCTTCGAGCGGCAGATTGCGGTCGAGGGCCGCCATCACGCGACGGATCTGCGGAAACATCTGGTCCGTAGGCAGCGCCGAACGTACGTAAAAAGACATCCAGCCGAGTTCCTTATCCTGGCGCCAGGGCGTGTAGTAGAGCTTGGGCGGCGCCTGCTTGACATCGGAATAGTGGCTGTCTTTGACGACGCCCACGATCGCGAGGTTGTAGTTGCTATCGCCGCCGCTTGAAAAACGTAACCCGATCGGGTTGCGGCCCTCCAGGTAGCCTTTGACGAACTGCTCGTTGACGATGGCGACTTCAGGCGCACCTAGCGTGTCCGCATCGGTAAACTCGCGCCCGGCGATCAGTGGCACCCCCAGCTTGCCGAAGTAGCCGGGGCCGATCTCGTTGAACCTTGCGTTAAGATCCGCTTTGAGCCCTCGCGACGCGCCTTCGATCTTGACGTCGTTCCCCCAGTTGCTCCCGCCGATCAGGGGCACCAGCGCCGTGGCCACGCCGCGCACTCCGGGTATGGCCGCCAGTTCGCCCTCCATTCGCTCGAACAGCGCTCGGCACTGCTCGTTCTTGTACCCGTTGAGCGCCGGCGACACCGAAAAACCGATCAGGTTTTCCGTGTTCATTCCGAGGTCCACGTGCATCAGGTTCACCAGGCTCTTGAGAAACAGCCCGGTGGGGATCAGCAGCACGGCCGAAATCATCACCTGCGCGCATACCAGCATGCGGCGCACGCGCGCGTTCCCGCGGGTGGAGGAAGACTGCCCGGATTCGTCTTTCAAGGTGACAGCCAGCGACACGCGCGCGCCGTCCCAAGCCGGATACAGCCCGAAGAGCAGCCCGGTGGCCACCGACAGCGACAGCGCGAACAGCAGCACTTTCCAATCCAGGCCGGAGCTCAGATAGTGGATGGTCTCGCCTTTCGCGATCTGCGCGATCAACACCCGGGTGCTGACCAGCCCCAGGGCCACGCCCGCCAGCCCTCCGCCGCCCGCCAGCAGCAGTGCTTCGGTAATCAACTGTCCCATCAGTTCGCCGCGCCCGGCGCCCATCGCCGCTCGGATCGCCAGTTCCCGCCGCCGCTCGGCTGAGCGCGCCAGCAGCAGGTTCGCGGCGTTCCCCATGGCGATCAGCAGCACCATCCCGGTGGCCGCCATCAAGATGAGCAGCGGGATCCGCACACCGTCGCGAAAACCGCTATTCCCGTGGCTGCCCTCCACCAGGGTCAGCCGCGATTCGCGAAACCGCTTCTGGTTGGCGGCGCTGCGGAAATGTTCCTTGGCCGCCTGCTGCTCCACCAACCCGCTGTACGTACTGTTCAGGGCCGCGGCCGCCTGCTGGCGCGTCTGACCGGGCTTGAGGCGGGCGATCAGGTATATCCAGCAGTCGTTCCAGCGGTCCGTGCCGTCCCAGTTGGGGGTCAGCAGCGGCTTGAAGGACATCGGCAGGTAGGCAGCCGGTTCCAGCCCCAAGGTCGTGCTAGTAAAGTTCGCGGGCGCAACGCCGATGATGGTAAAGACCTGTCCATTGATCCGCAGCGGCTGATTCAGGACGTCTGCCTGCCCGCCCAGCTTATCCCGCCAGTAGCCATATCCGAGCACGGCCACCGGATTCCCCGCCCCGGTCCGGTCGTCATCCGTAGTGATCGGCCGGCCGATCAGCGGTTTCACGCCGAGGGTCGAAAAATACCCGCCGGAGACCAACTCGACCTGGTTGCTCAACGTCTGGTTGCGAAAGGCCAGGTTCGCGCCGATATCGCGGAACCCGGCGAACCCCGCTACGCCCTGTGCATGCTTCTCCAATTCACGAAAAACCGGGTAGCTGAAGATATATTCCATCCCGCCCGAGTTATTGGTCGCGCTACGCCCGCCCTTGAACGCGGCGTGCGAGGTCAGCAGCGCCAATTGCTCCGGATGTTCGACCGGCAGATTACTCAGCACCACCTGCTGGAGCAGCGAGAAAATCGCGGTATTGGCCCCGATGCCCAAACCGAGCGAAAGAATCACCACCAGGCTGAGCAGCGGAGCCTTGGCAAGACTGCGAAATGCGTAGCGAAGACGTGCCATATCGGCTATTGGACGGGCTGACCCGTGAAAACGTTGGCTTCCTTAGCGGCTACGCAATGTGCGCGCCGCGAGTTCCCACGAACACCGAATATAAGGACTGGCTCGACGCCATGAACAACCGATTGCGCTTAGTCCCGCCGAAGCAGACGTTGGCGCAGATCTCGGGCAGCAGGATCATGCCGATGCGTTCCGCTTCGGGCGTCAGCACGTGGACGCCGTCGTACCCTGCCCCGCCCCCGCCGGCGCCGACCCATAGATTCCCGTCCACGTCCACCCGCATCCCGTCCGCAATGCCCGAGCCTTTGGACGTCACCATCTTGGAAAACAGCCGCCCGTTGCGCAGGCTCGAACCCTCCGCCACGTCGAACACGCGGATATCCTTGGCGTCGCCGGTATCGGCGATGTACAGCTTCTTATAGTCCGGCGAGAAGCATAGCCCGTTCGGCTGGCCCATGTCGTCGGCCACGATCGCCATCCTGCCGGATTTCGGGTCCACCCGGTAGACCACGGGCTTGAGTTCCGGCGTCGCCTGGAAACCTTCGTAGTTGCCCTGAATTCCGTAGGTCGGGTCGGTAAACCAGATGCCGCCATCGGGGTGCACCACGATATCGTTCGGCGAATTGAGCGGCTTGCCCTGCCACTTATCCGCGATCACCGTCACGGTGCCATCGTACTCGTACCGAACCACGCGGCGGCCGGCGTGCTCGCACGAAACCTGCCGCCCCTGGTAATCGAAGGTGTTGCCGTTGCTGTAACCCGATGGGTTCCGAAAGACGCTCACGTGACCGTCTTCTTCGAGCCAGCGCATCTGGCGGTTGTTGGGGATGTCGCTCCACAGCAGGTAGCGGCCGACACCGTTCCACGCCGGCCCCTCGGCCCACCGCGTTCCGGTGTACAGCTTCTCGATGGCGGTGTTGCCGATCTTGTACTTGTTGAATTTTGGATCCAGCGCGATGATGTCCGGGTCCGGATAGCGGAGAGGCTGGCGCCCGCTCCAGTCGCGAGGCGTCTGGGCGGCGGCCGGGATCAGCGCGGCGGCCGCGGAAAGAAAGGATCGGCGTGAGGCGGTCACGGCGCTATTCTATGCCAAACGGAGGAAGAGCGAAATCGCCATTCCCAGGCCGATGGCAATCACGATCCTGCGCACCGCCGTACGTCCCAACCGCCGCGCCAGCCCGGCGCCGCCGTAGCCGCCGGCCAAGGCTCCCGCCACCATTACCAGCACGTCCGGCCAGTAGACCATCCCCGCCCACACGAAGTATAAGGAAGCGATTCCATTGATGCTGCCGCCGAATACCACCTTGAGGCTGTTCATCTCATGGATGTCCTTCAGCCCCATGATGCTCAACGCCGCCAGCATCAGAATTCCGATCCCCGCCCCGAAGTAACCGCCATAGATCGCCACCGCCAGTTGAAACAGCAGCGCGCCCGCCAGCCATCTGCCGCTGCGGTGGCCCGCCGACTCGCCGGTTTTCAAGAGCCGCTGCACCGTCTCCTGCACCATGAACAGCAGGGTCGCGAACAGGATCAGAAACGGCACCATGTGGTTGAAGGTGGATTTCGGTGTGTACCGCAGCAGCAGCGCGCCCGCCAACCCGCCCACCAGGCTTGGCACCACCAGGATCCGGAAACGCGGCTCGGCTCCCCGTAACTCCTTGCGGTAGCCCCACATGCTGCCCACCGTCCCGGGCCAGATCGCCACCGTGCTGGTGGCGTTTGCCGTCACGGGGTTGAGCCCCAGCCAGATCAGCATGGGAAATGAGACCAGCGTCCCGCCGCCCGCTACCGAGTTGATGGCGCCCGCCACAAAGGCTGCCGCAAAGGCCGCGACCGCCCGGCCGATATCCAGTAAAGTGTGCAACTTGCAGAATATCGCGCTTCCATTCGCCCCTGCCAGCGCACCATAGAACCCCGCGATTTCGCCATTCGGTGTCTCATGCTAGGAATCGACGCGAGACCCGCCCTAGAATGGCGAATCATGGCGCAATTTCAGGTAATACAACCCGAAACTACCTATACCGGCTCGCGCATCCAGCCTCTCTCCAAAGGCCTTCCCAAAAAGACCCAGTCTCTCTGCCCGGATTGTTCGAAACTCATCGAGGCGACGATTCGGGAAGATTCCGGAAAGGTCGTCATGGAAAAGCACTGCCCGGAACACGGCGACTTTCGGGACATCGTCTACGGCGACGCCAAACTGTACCTGAAAATGGAGGAGTGGACGTTCGGCGATAACCGCGGCCTCGAGAACCCGCCTGTCAGCAACGCCACCCGCTGCCCCGACGATTGCGGCCTGTGCAACCTCCACACCAGCCATACCGGCCTGGCCAACGTGGACCTCACCAACCGCTGCAACCTGACTTGCCCCGTATGCTTCGCCAACGCCAACGCCGCCGGCTATCTCTATGAACCGGATTTCGAGACCGTCCGCAAGATGCTGCAGGCGCTGCGCGATGAAAAGCCGGTTGCCTGCCGAATCGTGCAGTTCTCGGGCGGCGAGCCTACCATCTACCCCCGTTTTCTCGATGCCCTGCGCCTGGCGACCGAAATGGGTTTTTCCCACACCCAGGTGGCTACCAACGGCATCAAGTTCACTGACCTGGAATTCGCCCAGCAATGCAAAGAAGCCGGGCTGCACACGCTTTACCTGCAATTCGACGGCGTCTGCGACGACGTCTACCGCCGCACGCGCGGCGAGTCGCTCTGGGAAAAGAAGCTCCAGTGCATCGAGAATGTCCGGAAGGCCGGGCTCAAGATCGTCTTCGTCCCCACCATCGTCAAGGGTCTCAACGAAGACCAGATCGGCGATATCGTGCGGCTCGCGCTCGAATACATCGACTGCACCAGCGGGATCAGCTTCCAGCCGGTGGCCTTCACCGGCCGGATCGCGCGGCATGAGCTCGAATCCAAGCGCTTCACACTTTCCGATTTCGCCCACGCCGTCCAGCAGCAGACCGGCATCGCCGACCCCTACCAGGACTGGTTCCCGCTCTCCTGCGTCACGCCGTTTTCCAAACTGATCAGCGCCCTCCGCGGGGAGGAAACCACCACCCTGAGCTGCCATCCGCACTGCTCGCTCGGCACCTACCTGTTCGTGGACCAGAACCGCAAAGCGACGCCCGTCACCCAGTTCGTCGAAGTCGGCCCGATGCTACAGGCCATGGATGAACTGGCGCACAAAGCCGGCAAGCGCCGCATCCAGTTCTTCACCAAGCTCCAGGCGTGGAACAGCCTGCGCAAGTTCTTCCACGAGGAGAAGGCCCCGCAGGGCCTCGACTTCAGCCTGTTCCTGCAGACCCTGCAAGGCCTCACGGACAAGAAGTATGGCCGCGGCGAAAATGAAACCAAGGGGTTCACCTACCGCACCCTGATGCTCGCCGGCATGCACTTCATGGATTCGTACAACTACGACGTGGAGCGCGTGAAACGCTGCGTGATCCACTACGCCGCGCCCAACGGCCTGATTTACCCCTTCTGCGCCTATAACTCCGGCCCGGTCTACCGCGAGCGCATCGAGAAGGAGTTCTCCATCCCGTTCGAACAGCAGGAAGAGTTCCGCCGCCTGAGCGTCCGCGGGAAGAAAAAGTGCGCAACCTGCGAGCCGGAGCTGGTCGGCTAGCCGGCCTGCGGCTGAAATTCCGACATCTACCCCTGGCTTGCCCGCTACCTTACGGTCGCGGCTCTGTTGCTTGATCTTCACGGAGCCGCGGCCGTCAGGGGAGCGGGCCGAGCGGCTCCGGTCAGTTTCCCGGGTGGTATTCGCGCTCCGTGTGCCCCTTGAGTTGCGAGCGATAGAAATAGACCTCACGCAGGTTGCCGGCGGCGTACCGCTGGGCTTCATCGTTGAAGTGGGGGGAACCCGGATGGCCGCTCTCGCCGCCGGCCGTCACCGCCTTGGCGCGGACCGTCGGGCCGAACTCCACCACCGCCACGAAGCTATTGCCGCTGGTGCCGTACCATTTCTTCGTGCCGGGGTAGGGCCGCGCGCCGAAGGAAGCGAGCGATCCCCAGACCGAGGACGTGAAACCGACCGGAATGCTGGGCCCGGCATCGCTGAACGGCTGGACGATGTCGCCTGTGAGGCGCTGGAAGCGGTTGATGTCGCCCCATGGAGTTTTCCACGTTCCGAAGTCGCTTTGGAGGCGGCCGGTTGCGGCGGCGAGCGACTCCAGGAGCAATTCTCCGGGCGCCCGGCTGCCGATGTATTCTTCCGGCGAGAGGCCGGCCTTTCGGGCGTCGGCCGAAACACGGCGGCGGATATCCTCGCCCCAGAAGACGGCGAGCGACGTCGGAACGGAGTTCACGCCCCAGCGGTGGTCCCACCGGCGCAAGAGCGCCACCTGCGCGGCGGTTTTCTCCTTCAGCGGGTTGCCTGCCGGCGCGCTGTCCCAGGCCTTGAGCAAAGCGGGCAGCGGCTTGTCGAACCAGGTGAGGTAACTGTCGTAGGCAGCGGCGATGAGCGAATCGACCGTGAAATTCTTCGTGTTTTCGAGGACCCGGATGGCGTGCAGGCCGCGCGCCGATTCACCGCCGGTTTCAACATACGCGGGGTAGTCTTCGCGCCTGGGGCTGCTTGGCCCGGCCGCGGACCACGGCCAGTTATTCGAGTTATAGAGCCAGCCGCTCGAGGGATTGAGTAAGTGCGGCGTCTCATCCACCGAAAGCAGGCCATGCCACTCGGTCGCCAAGTCGGAGCCGTCCACCGGCCTGGTCCAGTCGAAACGGGTGTCGCGCCGGGGGATGAAATTACCGTGAAAATACGCGATATCGCCATCGGCATCGGCGAAGATCGTGTTATTCGAGGAGTTCGTGTGCAGCTCCATCGTCTGCCGGAACGACTTATAGTCGGTGGCCTTAGTGCGCGTGTAAGATTGCGTCAGCGCCTTCACGTGTTCCCGCATCAGCCGGATGCTGACCCATTTGCCGTTTAACTCGCGGACAATCGGGCCGTGCCCCGTGCGGTAGACAGTGAATTTCTTCTCCGCCATCCCATTTGCCGTCTTATAAGGGACGGTGATTTCGGATGTTATCAGCGGACGCTCTTCGCTGCCGTACTTATAGAAGAAGTTGTTCCCGTGTTTCACCACGGTTTCGAGATACTCGTCGACGGCATCCACTCCGCTCGAGGTATGCATCCAACCGGCGCGATCGTTGAATCCCTGATACACGAAGAACTGGCCCCAGGTCACCGCGCCGTAGGCGTCGAGTCCGTCGCCGCTCACCATCTGCAGCTCGGAACGGAAAAAGAAGGAGGTGTGCGGGTTGATCAGCAGCAGCGCGTGGTGCCCGGCCGTATTCGAGGGCGCCACCGCCATTCCGTTCGATCCGCGGGGCTCGGCGGGCCGGCTTTCGGGCAGCGCCTCCAGGGCCGGAGCGTGGCCATAGAAGGCCTGAAGCCGATTCAGATCGATGCGCTCGATATCGCCGCCGATGCTGCCTTCAGTGAAGGATAGGGCCATCCACGGCTCGAAATGGCGGATCACGCGCGGGTGCGCTTCGGGGTGCTTATAGAGGTAGTAGTTGAGGCCGTCGGCGAAGCTGTCCATCAGCGCCTTGAGCCAGGCGGGGCTGCCGGCGTATTCCGATTTCAGCGCGGCCGGGTCGATGAAGAGCTTCATCCGCAGGTCCTGGTAGATGGCGGACGGGCCCTCGGCTTCGGCCAGCCGCCCCATGGCGTTGAGGTAATTGGTCTCCACCCGGTTGAAATCGTCCTCGGCCTGGGCGTAAAGCGTGCCGAACACGGCATCCGCATCGGTCTTGCCGTAGATGTGGGCGATGCCCCAGTCGTCCCGTACGATGGTGACGTTGCGCGCTTCCCGCTCCCAGCGGGCGGCCTCCTGATGGGAGGGCTGGTACGCGAAGCAGGCGGATGCGGCCGCGAGGAAGGCGATCAGCATCTTCCGGCGAGGTTGGTTCGGCATAGCTCATTCGATTTTAGCCCGCCATGGGATTATGAAAGTTGGCCCCCTCGCTTGCCACCGCCCGGGATCTGGTCCTGACCCACGGCTGGAATTCCACTGCTTACCAGGTTCTGAATCCAGGCATCGATCATTGGTTTGGCGCGGATGGCCGCGCCGTGGTGGGGTATACCAGGCGGGGCCGCGTCCTGCTGGCCGCCGGAGCGCCGGTGTGCGCGCCCGAAATGTTGCCCGAGGCTTCGGCCGGCTTTGAGACGTTCGCCCGCGAGCAGCGCTGCCGGGTCTGTTACGTTTGCGCGGGCGAGCGGATGCGGAATCTGCTGGAGTCTTCGAATCGCCACTCGGCGATCGCGCTGGGTGCGCAGCCGGTGTGGGACCCCCGCGACTGGCCGGGGTTCCTCAGCCGGCACGGTCCGCTGCGGCGGCAACTGAACCGGGCCCGCAACAAGACCGTGCAGGTGGAAGCCGTGGAGCCGGCGCTGGCCGCGCATGACCCGGAGATCCACGCGCTCTTTCGGGAATGGCTGGAAAGCCGGCCGCTGCCGCCGCTGCGCTTCCTGGCCTCCCCCGACGTCCTCGGCGATGGCCAGCGGGACCGCGTGTTTCTGGTGGCGCGGCGCGACGGCGCCGCCGTGGCGTTCCTGGCCGCATCGCCGGTTCCCGCCAGAAACGGATACCTGGTCGAAGTGCTGGCACGATCGCGCGCCGCTCCCAACGGCACCGGCGAACTACTGATCGATTCCGCCATGCGGCGGTTTGCCGGGGAAAGCCGCGGGTACCTGACGCTCGGGCTGGTAGCCCTGGCCCGCGCGGCCGACGGCGAAATTGGGGCCAACCCCGCCTGGCTCAGAGTCTTGATGCGGTTCGCCCGGGCGCATGCCAATCGCTTCTACCATTTCCGCGGGCTGGAACACTTTCGGGCCAAACTGGCTCCGCGCGCCTGGGAGCCGGTCTATGCCATTTCGAATGAGCGCCGCTTCTCCGCCCGAACCCTGTATGCGATGGGAGCGGCGTTCTCCGGCATCTCCCCCTGGCTGGCGATCGGGATCGGGGCCGCACGAGCCGCGGACGCGGAGTGCGGCCGCGCCCTGAGGCGAATTTGCGCCCACGTCCGGCGCCCTTCGGTTCCGGGCACCTCGCTGGCGGCGGAAGGCTGACGAAAGAGACAGTACTGAGACTGCCAGAGTTAGCATTCGGCTGTTAACCGTTGTGGGCTGACAGAATCGCGAATTCTCTCGACAATGATTGGATATATGTTGATGATGCTCGTGATCCTCTCGACCGCGATCGGTACCTTTACCGGCGTGATGGCAACCGTCCTTCTGATGCAGCGCAAAGGGCAGGTACTGGCCTCAGGGGCCGAGCTGGCTGCGCGCCAGCAGGCGCCCGAACTGGAGCGCTCCCTGGCGACGGCCGGCGCCACCATCGATGAGTTACGGAAGCAGGCTGCCGCGCAGGGGCAGATTCTGCAACAGAACCGCGAAGAGTTGGAGCGGAAACAACAGGAACTCGATGCGGAACTGGGGCGCCGTGCGGCGGTTGAGCAGCAGGTGGCTCCGCTCAACGAGAAGGTCCGGGACCTTACCGCCCGCCTGGACGACGAGCGGCGTCAGAAAGAAGAACTGGCCGGCTGGAACGTCACCCTCACGGCGCAAGCCGGGCAGCAGAGCGAGGCGGTAGCCGAACAACTGCGGGAAACCGAGGCCAAGGCGGCCGCGGAGCGGCAGAGAGTGTCGGCCGAGTTGGAAAGCGTGAAGCGCGAGAAGGAAGAACTGGCCGCAAAGCTGAGCGAACTCGAAGCCGCTTCCGCTGCGGAGCGGCAGTCGGTTTCCACGGGTATCGAGGCCGAGAGAGGCGAGAAGGAAGCCCTGGCGGCACAGTTGCGTGAACTCGAAGCCAAGGCAGCGGCCGAACGGCTCGCGGTATGGGCGGAACTGGACGGCGTCCGGCGCGAGAACGAAGAACTGACGGCACAGATACGCGATCTCCAGGCCAAGTCCGGCGCCGAACTCGAAACCGAACGGCGGCTGAAGGACGAGTGGGCGCAGCGGCACGCAGCCTTGAGCGCGGAAGCGGGCCAGCAGGCGCGTGCCCTGGCCGAACAATTGCGCGCTCAAGAGGCCCGGATGGCGGAAGACCGGCTGCGATTCGCGACCGAGCTGGACGCCGCCAGGCAACAAAGGGATGCGCTTGAAGCCGAGGTCGAGCGGGAACGGGCCTCCGCCGCGGAAGGCATGGAACTGCTTTCCCTGGCGCATAAGAAGTTCTCGGGCGTGTTCGAGATGCGGTTTGCCGAGGCCCACAACGGAAACGGCCACCACCCGGCAAACGGAAGCGCTGGAGGCGAGCATCTGCCGATGCCGGCACTGGCACTGGCAGCGGACGATGAAGCGGTCTTCGCCTTCGCGCCCGCGGAAGCCCGGACCATGAGCGAGGTCGCTGGAGATTGAGTTGGCCTCCGGCTATCCATTGGCGGATCGTACGATCTGCCCAACGGTAATATTGAACGCCGGTTGCCGCTCCGTTAGGATCCCTGGTAGCTCGGATTATCCGGGCGACCGCGGTTTGAGAGGCCTGGAGGCATGCTGATCGAAAATAAGCGCAGGTCGCGAGTACAGCGCGCGAAGGGCGCGGAAGTGCTCGAGTTTACGTTTGTCTTCATCCCCATGATGGCGATGATCTTTTTGCTGATCGACGTCGCTTGGGCGGTATTCGTGAAAGCCACGCTGGAATATGCGGTGCGGGCGGGAGTCCGTTCGGGAATCACGATCACAGGGACGCAGGCATCGCTGGCGGGTTCCGACCTGACCTCGATGGTGAAGGCTATCGTGCAACAGAAGTCGTTGGGCATTCTCCGCGGCAGCGCCGGTTACTCGGATATCAAGGTTCACTATTTCCAACCCCCCGCGGAAGGTTCCTCGGCTGCAGCCGTAGATGTGTCGACCCAGAGTTGGGGCAACACACCGCTCTATATCATGCAGGTATCGGTGGAGGGCTTTACTCTGCCGGCTTTGGTGCCGCGCCTGTTCGGTTTGGGCAAGCCGCTGGATACGTCGGGCACAAGCATCTCCGCGGTTTCGGCCGACCTGATCGAACCCTCGCGGGATGTGCCTCCGATCGGGACGGCCCCATAGGAGATCCGGTATGAGGAATCAGAAGTCGCGCGGCGTCGCCATTCTGGAATTTTCGATGATCACCCTGGTGCTGGTGCCGCTCATGCTCGGCACGATGTCGATCGGGCTGAACATGATCCGCTCGCTCGAAACCGTACAGTTGGCGCGCGACGCGGGCCACATGTACGCCCGCGGCGTGAACTTCGCGCGGCCGGGAAACCAGACCATCCTCGTTACGCTGGGCGCGGACTTGGGACTGACGACATCCGCGTCGACGAGCAAGGCTCTGGTGGTGCTGTCTACCGTGACTTACGTGGACAAAGCTACGTGCCAGGCGGCCGGCAAGGTGGATGGCAGCGGCAATCCGCTCGGCTGCACGAATTACACCCAATGGGTCTTCACGCAGCGCATCTCGATCGGCAAGACCAGCATGCGAATGAGCAACTTCGGAAGCCCGATCACTACCGGGCAGACTCCGGTAACCGTCGATTCGGACGGCAACATCTCTTTGAATGACCAGGCCACCAATGCCGGCGACGTAGCTACCTTCACCGGAATCAACCCGTACGCCGTTTTGAGCAACGGCTCGGTACAGGGCCTGCCTTCGCGCCAGGTCATCTATCTCGCCGAAGCGGCTACCACCGGAATGACCATGCCGCCATATTCACCGAACGCGATCATGTACTCCTACAACATGTTCTGAGGCCACGCGGAGGAAACCCAGCCATGCGAATTCCATCTCGTTGCAGGGACGGCCGGAAAGGGTCGACCCTGGTACTATTCACCCTGATGCTGCCGACGATGCTCATCCCGCTGGCGGGGTTGGGGATCGATGCCACCATGTTGTACATCGTGCAGGCCAAACTGGCGGCGGCAGTGGACGGAGCGGCGCTCGGCGCCGGACGCCTGCTCGGTACCATCGCTTCTCCCAGTGAAATCGCGGGCGAGTTTCTGACCGCCAATTTCCGGACCAATGGGACGATGGGCTTCTGGGGAGCCAACAATCTCCAGCCCTCGATCAACGTCACTATCGGTACCACCAAGACCGTTAAAGTTACCGCTACGGCAGACGTTCCGCTGCTGTTCGCGAGAATCTTCGGTTTCCCCAAGGCAACCGTATCGGCCACAGCCACGGCCACGCGCCGGGATTCGCGCGTCATGATCGTGATTGACCGGTCAGGCTCAATGACCACCGATGACGGGTCGGGAACCCATACGACCGTGATCCAGGACGTGATCAACTACGCGCAGGCGCTGGTGTCGGGTTACACCGAGGGAGTGGATGAACTGGGGCTGGTGGTCTACGATGGCAGCGGGGTAGTAGGATATCCAACGGTCCGCCCCTGGGATTCGACCACTACATCGACTTCGACCGGAGGCCCGGACGCCTCGTTCATGAGCGGATCCTCCACCGACATGCTCCACCAGATCCAGGCAATTACGGCAAACAGCGGCACAGGAATGGCGGACGCGCTGTCGATTGCCTACATTGAGCTCCAGAAGGCACATATGAGAGACCTGGCTCTCAATGGCGTGGACCTCAGGCTGAACTCAATCCTGCTATTCACGGACGGCATTCCATCCGCCATATCCATGTTCTTGAACAACCCGGCCAGCAACAATTACGACGACGTGATAGCAAGTGCGAGTAATTGCAGTTATAAGGACATCCGGACGAACAACACGACCCAGAAGATGTTCGGATGGCTGTCGGTCCCGGGTCCACCGTTCTCCACCTCCTCCCCCGCGACTGCTTACGGCATTAATCTGCTGGCCAGCACGGATCCGACCAATTCCGCTAACTGGTGGATGAAAAATGGCGGCTCGGACCAGGCTGCGCCCAATCCGTCGCAGCCGTTCAACAACTGCACGACGTTTACTGACCGCAGTGGAGATCTCAGCATGACGAACATCTCCATGATCCCGCACGCGGATATGTACGGGAACGACATGACCAGTACAGCCTATACCAACTCCCACATTGTGGACAGCGCGGGGCACGTCAGTTCGGTTTACAACGGTACAGCTTTGAACCGCAGCACGGTCACCAAGAACTATCACTGGGGGCTGGCAATGTGGAATGCCGCGGATAGCGCCGGCTACAGAATTCGTACCGATGCCAACCGCACAAACCGCCCGGGCGACACCCAGGATATGCAGATCGCGATCTTCGCTATCGGTTACGACGGCAATTCCGGGGGCACCGACGACGGACTGTTGCGTCGGATTGCGAACGACAAGACCTCCACTTCTTACGACCCGGCACAACAGACAGGAATGTACGCCCAAGCCAGCGATCAAGCGACATTAGGCGCGGCCTTCGCCCAGATTGCTTCGGCGATGCTGCGGCTGGCTCAATAGGCCTGCAGGCCCATCGATTCAAGCTTCTGCACGGGCACGTTTAACAGGTACGGTGCGTCAACCTGCCAGGATGCGCTCGAGGGCTACCACTGCATCCGCAACGCCGTTCTCCGCGCGCATCGTCTCGCCCAGCACTCGGGCGCGGTTTTGCACCCGGGCGGAGGCGGCGAACTCGAGAGCGCTGGCGAATGCCTCAGCTCTGGGCCGCCGGCCATCTACGGCTGCCGGCGCCACGCCGGCGAGGCGCAAACGTTCAGCCCAGAAAAACTGGTCGCCGGCGAACGGGGTCACGATGGAGGGCACGCCCGCGCGTGCGGCGGAGTGCGAGGTACCGGAGCCGCCGTGATGGATCGCCACGGCGGTGCGCGGGAATAACCAGTCATGCGGCGTGTCCCCGATGACGAGAAAATTCTCCGGAAGCGCCTTCGGATCGATGCCGCTCCAGCCGGGATGGAACAGTGCACGCCGGCCGCTCATCGCCTCAATCAGAGCGTCCAGCAGCCGCGCGTTGTCGAAGCCGGTCATGCTGCCGAAACCAATGTAAATCGGGGTTTCTCCGGCGGCGAGGAAGTACTCGAGCGCCGGAGGCGGCATCCAGGCAGGGCTCGGCGCCGGCCACTGTCCGCACAGGTGCACGTTGGCCGGCCAGTCGGCAGGCGTGGGCAACAGGTTGGGCGAGACGCCATAAACCATCGGGACCTCCGTCCATACCGATCTGCGCGGCGGCAGTTTGAACATCGCACGCGCCGCGTTGGTCTTGTCGCGGAAAGCTTTCCACAGCATGGCGTTGACGAAACTGTGGCTGGCGCGATTGAGCAGGCGCGGCACCCACTTGGGCGGCAGAAACGGCGAAGGGAATGCGGCGGTCGGCGTAATCGGGATCATGCCGGCGCCGATGCCCCGGGCGCCCAGGTATTCGGCCGCGGAAAAGCCGGCAAACCCGGCCAGCCCCGACGCCACGATCGCATCGCAGCCTTCCCCTGCCTCAATGATGGCGCGCAGCCAGGATTCGGCATTTTCGTTGGCGATCTTCGCCAGCGCGCGTGCGGTTTGGTTGAAGCCGCCGCCCTTGGCGACCACGCCGGCGATGGCATGGTCCCGGCTGAGAGCGCCGCGAATGTCTCCGGCTAGGGCGGTAGCCGGCACGCCGAGCGCCTGGGCGCCGCCGAGCGTGGCGGCATCCGCGAGCAGTCGCGCCTCGTGCCCCGCATCCATCAAGCCACGGCACAACGCGGCGAACGGACGCGCATCGCCCTCGGTGCCATACGTCGCGACGACGAACTTCATGAGCCCTTCTTCCCGGGTTTGGACGATGTCTTGGGAGATGCCTCGGCGGGAGCCACCGCGCCATGCAGGAAACGGTCTGGCGGCTTGGACGCGGGCATTCGAACGATAAGTCAGACGACGTTCAATATTATCCATCGTCATTATCCATCGTCCAATATTTCGTTGCAAATCCGGCATGCAACCTGCATAGACGTACCTTTGCGCGAACTTTTGGGCGGGTCGAGCGTATTTTGACATATGGGAAATCTGCTCCAGCAGCCCCGGAGGGTCATTCGCCGGCTGTTCCGCTCGCCCATGTTCACGGGCCTCACGCTGCTTACGCTGGCCATCGGGATTGGCGCGAATACCTCTATTTTCAGCGTATTGAATAGCGTGCTGCTGAAACCGCTGCCGTACCCGGATGCCGAGCGTCTGGTGGGAGTATGGCAGGCGGCGCCGGGGATCGGGATCGCCGAATTGAACGCCTCTCCGGCCACTTACTTCACCTACCGCGAGGAAAGCCGCACCTTTCAGGACATCGGGTTGTGGACGCGGGGCGCGGTGAGCGCTACCGGAATTGCCGAGCCGGAGGAGATCGATTCCCTGGGGGTAACCGATGGAACCCTTCCGGTGCTCGGGGTGCAGCCCATTTTGGGCCGCTGGTTCAACCGCCAGGACGACACACCGGGAACACCCGAGACCGTGATGCTGGCCTACGGCTATTGGCAGCACCGCTTTGGAGGTACCCGGGACGTGATCGGCCGGCAGATCTTACTGGATGGCCGGGCGCGAGAGATCATCGGCGTGATGCCGCGCGACTTTCGCTTCATGAATTTCCAGCCGGCCGTGGTCCTGCCCCTCCGGTTCGAACGGAGTAAGGTATTCGTCGGTAACTTCAGCTACCAGGCGGTGGCGCGCCTGAAGCCGGGCGTGACCCTGGCGCGGGCCAACGCGGACGTCGCGCGCATGCTGCCCATGTTGAAGTACAAGTTCCCGCCGGCGCCCGGCATGAGTCCGAAGATGCTGGACGAGGTGCGGCTCAGCCCCCTGGTGCGCCCCCTCAAGTCCGACGTCGTCGGCGATATCGGCAAACTGATCTGGGTGCTGATGGGAACGGTCGGGATCGTGTTGTTTATCGCCTGCGCGAATGTCGCGAATCTCCTGCTGGTAAGGGCCGAGGGACGGCAGCAGGAATTCGCCATCCGCACCGCGCTGGGAGCGACCCGCTGGCAGGTGGCGCGCGAACTGCTGCTCGAGAGCCTGTCGCTCGGAGCGGCCGGCGGGGTTCTCGGGATGGGTGTCTCGTGGCTCGCTTTGCGGATCCTGGTGGCGGCCGGCCCACGCAACCTCCCACGTTTGGACGAGATCGGGATCGACGTTACGGTCCTGCTGTTCACGCTGGGAGTTTCGCTGTTCGCCGGGCTGCTGTTCGGCGCCGTCCCGGTGTTCAAGTATGCGGGCCTGCGGGTGGCCATGGCGCTGCGCCAGGGCGGGCGCACGCTCAGCGCAGGCCGCGAGCGGCATCGGGCGCGCTCCGCTTTGGTGGTGGTCCAGGTGGCGCTCGCGCTGATCTTACTGATCAGCGCCGGGCTCATGATCCGCACGCTTCAGGCCCTCCGGCACGTGCAGCCGGGGTTTACCCGGCCCGCGGAGATCCTGTCTTTCCACGTTTCGATACCGGACGCCCAGGTGCGCGATCCGGAGGAGGTGGTGCGCGTCGAGAACACCATCCTGGACAAGCTCCAAGCCATCCCGGGTGTAACCGTCGCGGCCATTTCGAACTCCGTAACGATGGATGGCGATAACGACAACGACCCGGTCTACGCAGGAGACCGCACGTACTCCGATGGGCAGATTCCGCCAGTCCGGCGTTACAAATTCATCGGACCGGGAAGCTTCCGCACCATGGGGAATCCGCTGGTAGCGGGCCGGGACATCACCTGGACCGATATCTACGGCAAGCGGCCGGTGGTGCTGGTTTCGCGGAACCTGGCGCGCGAATACTGGGGATCGCCCACGGCTGCCATCGGCAAGCGTATTCGCGAAAACCCCAAGGGCGCCTGGCGGGAAGTCATCGGGGTAGCCGGGGACGAGCACGACGACGGCATCAGCCAGAAGGCGCCCGGCATTGTTTACTGGCCGCTGCTCATCGCGAATTTCTGGTCAAATCCGCTCAACGTTCAGCGCAACCCCGCCTTTCTGATCCGCAGCAGCCGCAGCCGTTCCAGCGCGTTTGTCGAGGAAGCCGAAAAGGCGGTGTGGTCGGTCAACCCGAATCTCACGATTGCCAGGATGCGGACGGTCGAGGAGGTGTACGAAAGTTCGCTGGCGCGCACTTCCTTCACCCTCACGATGCTCACCATAGCGGCGGGCATGGCGCTGCTCCTGGGCCTGGTAGGTATCTACGGCGTGGTTTCCTACTCGGTGTCGCAGCGCACCCGGGAAATCGGAATCCGGATGGCGCTGGGGGCGCAGCAGCAGTCGGTGCGCGCCATGTTCGTGGGCAACGCGCTGGCGCTGACCGCGGTCGGAGTGGGGGCAGGCCTGACGGCGGCGATCGGGGTTACGCGCCTGATGTCGGCGCTGCTCTATGGTGTGAGCCCGCTCGACCCGGTCACTTACGGCGCCGTCTCGCTGCTGCTGGCGGCGGCCGCGCTGGCCGCGAGCTATCTTCCCGCACGCCGGGCTACCTCGATCGATCCCTCGGAAGCGCTGCGCGCGGAATAGTGCGCTCGCGCGGGTCCGGTCGGGACCGGATGCGAGAATAGAAGCATGCACTTCGAGTTTCCGCTGCGCGCCCTGCGCGCGCGGAACTACCGGCTCTTCCTCAGTGGACAAACCGTTTCCCTGGTCGGCACCTGGATGACCCGGGTGGCCACGGCGTGGCTGGTATACCGGCTTACCGGGTCTGCCCTGCTGCTGGGCGTGGTCAGTTTCGCCGGGCAGATTCCGGCCTTCTTCCTGGCGCCTCCCGCGGGAGTCTGGGTAGATCGCTGGAACCGGCATCGAACGCTGGTCGTGACTCAGATTCTCTCGATGCTGCAATCTTTCGCGCTGGCGGCGTTGGCGCTCAGCGGGGTAATTCGCGTCTGGCATATCGTCCTGCTCGCGCTCTGCCAGGGAATCATCAACGCTTTCGATATGCCGTCGCGGCAGGCCTTCGTGATCCAGATGGTCGAGCGCCGCGAGGACCTGGGGAATGCCATCGCGCTGAATTCGTCCATGGTGAACCTGGCGCGTTTGGCCGGTCCGGCCATCGCCGGGCTGGTGATCGCGGCGGTGGGAGAGGGCTGGTGCTTCCTGATCGACGGGGCAAGCTACCTCGCGGTAATCGCCTCTCTGCTGGCCATGCGGGTCACCACCGTGCAGCGTCACCCGCGCCGGCGCCGCGCCTGGCAGGAATTCGCCGAAGGGTGGGAGTATGTTCGCTCCTCGAAGGCCATTCGCTCGCTGCTGCTGCTGATGGGGCTGATGAGCCTGGTGGGAATGCCATACGCGGTGCTGATGCCGGTCTTTGCGTCGCGGATTCTGCACGGGGGAGCGAACACCCTGGGGTTCCTCATGTCGGCATCGGGGGTCGGCGCACTGGTCGGAGCGATCTCGCTGGCGCTCCGCAAGTCGGTGCTCGGGTTGGGCCGACGGATCGCCATCTCGGCGGCAATCTTCGGCGCCGCGCTCATCGCCTTTGCGCTATCGCACGTGTTCTGGCTTTCGCTCCTGCTGCTGCCCCTGGTTGGATTCGGCATGATGCAGCAAATGGCCTCTACCAATACCATCCTGCAAACGATCGTGGACGACGATAAGCGCGGCCGGGTGATGTCCTATTATGCCATGGCCTTCCAGGGCATGGCGCCGTTCGGCAGCCTGTGGGCGGGGGCGCTGACGGCACGGATCGGGGCGCCCGCCACCATCGTCATCTCGGGAGCCGTATGCCTGGCGGCGGCCGCCTGGTTCGCCTCTCGACTGGGGGAGATCCGCACCATGGTGCGCCCCATTTATGTACGCTTGGGAATCCTGCCGGAGGCCGCGTTGGGCGTGCAAACCGCCTCCACCCTGGAGATTGAGGGCGCTCCATAAACCAGCGGTAAATTCCCGATATTCGCTATGGTAAAATACCGCAGGATCCGGAACTCTCCGATTCCGGAGGAGGGATGAAGCAAGTGTCCGCCCGCGCCAACTCGTATCGCTTGATCGCCCTGTTTCTGGTCCTCGCCGGCCCCGTTTGCGCCTTTGCCCGGCGCAATCCTGGCGGCCAAAGAGCTGCCGCGGTCCTCGTACTGCTGCCAGGGCCAACGCTGTCGCTGGCGTGCCTGGCCATATCCGTGTTGCTGGCGGCGGCAGGCGTGGTGTTCCTTCTCCTGCGCCGCCAGAAGCGCCAGTTCGGGCAGGCACAGCACCAGGCCAAGGCCGACCTCC
Source organism: Bryobacterales bacterium (assembly GCA_963794265.1). GTDB lineage: Bacteria > Acidobacteriota > Terriglobia > Bryobacterales > Bryobacteraceae > CAWCDJ01. The sequence goes on along the minus strand of CAWCDJ010000001.1, from coordinate 836,351 downwards.
TGGAAAGCGAGCGGCGCTTTCGCGAAGTGGTGGAAAATGCCCCGGAAGGGATCGTTCTCATTTCCGGGTTGGCGTACCGGTATCTGAATCCGGCAGCTGTGCGGATGCTGGGCGCGAACAGCGCCGAAGAGATGATCGGCAGGCCGGCTATCGAAGACGTGCACCCGGAGGAGCGTCAAATCGCGGAACTGCGGATTCGCAACGTGGAAGAGGACCGCGCCGCGCCGGCGATGGAGCGGCGTATGCTGCGCCGGGACGGAACCGAGTTCCGTACGGAGGTGCTGGCGGTGCCGATTGCGCACGACGGCCGGACCGCCGCCATGGCCTTTTATCGCGATATCACCGAACGCCACCATCTGGAAGAGCAATTGCGGCAGTCGCAAAAAATGGAGAACATGGGCCGCCTGGCGGGCGGCGTGGCGCACGATTTCAATAACATGCTGACGGTAATCAACGGGTACTCCGGCATGCTGCTTGAAAAACCGACGTTAGCGCCCGACACGCGAGAGGCCGTCCAGGAGATCCGGTCGGCCGGCGAGCGCGCCGCGGCATTGACCCGGCAACTGCTGGCTTTCAGCCGCAAGCAGGGCGTCGAACCCAAGCCGCTGAACCTGAATACCGTGGTGGAGGAGGAAGCCGGTATGCTCCGGCGCCTCATCGGAGAAGACGTGGCGATCGAGATACGGCTCGACCCCCGTCCGGATCTGGTGCTGGCCGACCGGGCACAACTCCAGCAGGTGCTCATGAATCTTACCGTGAACGCCCGCGACGCCATGCCGTGGGGCGGCACGATCGTCATCGAGACTGCCCGGGAAGAGTTGCCATCCGCGCCCGCCGATGCGCCGGACGCCGCCCCCGGGAGCTATGCGGTGCTGGCGGTGAGCGACACCGGCACGGGAATGAGCCCGGAGGTGCTCGAACGCATCTTCGAGCCGTTTTTCACCACCAAGCCGCCGGACATCGGCACCGGGCTGGGGCTGGCGACAGTGTATGGAATTGTGCGTCAGGCCCGCGGATTCATCCGGGTGTCGAGCGTGGTGGGGGAAAGCTCCACCTTCCGGGTGTACCTGCCGCACACCGAGCGGACTCCCGAGGAGACGCCGGCCGTCACCGCGACCGGCGTGCCGGTGGTGGTCCGGGAGACGTTGTTGGTGGTGGAAGATCAGGACAACGTGCGCAGGCTGGCCATCGAGGTGTTGCGCCGCTGTGGCTATCGGGTCGTGGAGGCCGCCGGCGGCGCGGAGGCCCTGGAACTTTTCCACCGCGACGCGAATCGCATTGACCTGCTGCTTGCGGACGTGGTGATGCCCGGAATGTCCGGAGGGGAATTGGCCACGCGACTGCGGCGCATCCGTCCCGACCTGCCGGTAGTGCTGACCACTGGATACGCGCCCGAGCGCTTCGCTGCCCGGGTTCCGGTCGATCTCGAAGACTACCTGCGCAAGCCGTTCACGCCTGACCAGTTGCTCGCGAAAGTCCGGGACCGCCTGGCGCCTCCCCGCACCGGCGATCAGCCTGCGTGAGAAGCCCCCGGAACGGCGTCAGCCTTCAGCTCGGCCACGATCTCCGCGGCGATTTCGCGGGCCCGGCCGATTTCGCCGGGAGGCAGGCTGATGGCGCCTACCCGGGCGTGACCCCCTCCGCCATAGCGTTCGCAGATCGTCGCGAGGTTGTGCGAAGGTTCCGTCGCCGCCCACGGGTTGGAACCTACCGAAATCTTCGTACGAAAGCTGGAAGGGCTTACCGAGACCGTATAGGTCGACGCTGGAAAGAGATAATAGGGGATAAATTTGTTATAGCCCTCCACGTTGTACCCATCCAGGTCGAAAAAGACCACGCCATTATCTTCATGCGCGCGCTGGCGGATGATCTTCTTATTCTCCAGGTGGCGCTGGTATAGCGGCGCGTAGAGGCTTTGGATTTCGGGTTCGGCAACGATATCCTCCAGGCGCCTGTGCTGCATCCAGCGGATGGTCTTGTGCACGATATCGGAGCCTTGAGCCGCTTCGATCACCAGCGTCAGCTTCATGGCCGGCGCGCCGAGTTCCACCGCGGTCTTGGCATCCGGATACTGGGCGCCGTCGATGATTTTGGACCAGTAGACGAGGTCGTCGAGATCCGGCGCGCGGAAGCCGAAGCGTTCGCAGGCGACCGCGGCAATGAAGGAGGCACAGGACTTATAGCTGGGATCGTAGAGCTTCCGGCCGCTCGTGTCTCGCCGGTAATGCGCGGCATCCCCAGGTGTCAGAAAGGCGCTCTGATGGTGATCGAACCACCAGGTCAGCTTCGGATTGCTCGAATATTTGAAGTCTACGATGGCATTTTCGTCGCCGTCGAATAGTTCGGGATCGAACATCTGCGAAGCCTTGTGGGCCATTCCGGTATAACGGAACTCCGCATCCGGGTGGATTGCTCCCGCGATAAAGCGGCTGAAGAAGGCAGCAGAGGCCGCCCCGTCGAAGCAATGGTCATGGTACAGCACTCGTTCCAGCATTCGATAGTTGAGGAAAACCTTTCAGAATGCCTGAACCGGTGGAAAATTGCAAGCGCGTTTTAGTACTATCCGGGATTTTCGGATGGGAGGAGCCGTTACTTCTGAGGGTAGAACATAGCCATGGATCCGATCCAACCCAATGATGCGTGAGGGCGATTTTCGCGTATGGTACGATTCGTCGATGGCTCTGCGGCACAAGCTGAGGAACTCGCCGCCGTTACGCTACGGATTTGCGGCAGTCTTGCCGGTTGTGGCCCTCCTGCTCCAGTTTTGGCTTGATTCTCTGTTCGGCCCAGATCAGAATCCGGGCACCTATCAGTTGTTCCTCGCAGCCGTGGCCCTCAGCGCGATTTGGGCGGGCCGAACCTGCGCCCTGCTGACCGTGGCCGAATCCGTAGTGATCCGCCTGTACTTTTTCCTCCCACCGCAGTACTCGGTCTACATCAACAGCACAGCGGTGCTGGTTCGCCTCTTCCTCTTCGTCGGGGTGGCGGTTCTGATCGCGTGGGTGGGTGGCGCTTTATATGAGTCCGAGGAGATCTTCTCGACGGCACTGACCAGCATCGGCGACGCCGTGATTACCACCGACGCGAAGCAGGCGGTGAACTTCATGAATCCGGTCGCGGAATCGCTCAGCGGCTGGAACGCTGGCTTGGCCAACGGCCGGCATATAGAGGACGTCCTGCAGTTAGTGGACGAACACACCAGGAGCAAAGTGGATGCTCCGGTCGATGGCGCTCTGCGCGGCAGCACGGTCACGCATTTGCGCGATGGCACGGCCTTAGTTTCCCGGGGCGGCACGGTTTTCGCCATCGAGGACAGCGCCGCGCCGATTCTCGGCGGCTCGCGACAGCCCCGGGGAGCCGTGATGGTCTTTCGCGACGTCAGCGAGCAGAGAAGCGCCCAGAAGTCCCTACGCGAAAGCGAGCAGAGCTACCGGTTCCTCGCCGATGCGGTTCCAGATTTCATTTTCACGGCCACATCGAAAGGCGAATGCGACTATTTCAATCAGCGCTGGTGCGACTATACCGGTTTCACCCTCGAGCGTTCCCGCAGCCATGGCTGGATTTCGGCGCTGCATCCCGATGACGTGACGCCAACCCTTGCCCGCTGGACGGCTTCCGTGGATTCGGGAGCCCCCTTCGAGGTAGAGTGCCGGCTCGCGGACAAGACTGGCTCGTACCGCGCGTTTCTTATGCGCGGACTCCCCATGCCAGACGAAACCGGACGAATACACAGGCTATTTGGCGTTTGCACCGACATCGACGACTATAAGCGCACGGAGAAGCAACTCCACCAAGCCCAGAAGATGGAGGCGATCGGAAGGTTAGCCGGCGGCGTGGCGCACGACTTCAACAATCTTCTGACCGTCTTCGCCGGCTACGGCGTGATGTTACGCGATGCGGCCCCGCAGGGCAGACCGCAGTGGGCTCAGGCCGAACAAATTTGCCGCGCCGCGGAGCAGGCGGCCACATTGACGCAGCAACTCCTGGCGTTCAGCAGGCGGCAGGCGGTGCAGCCCACACTTGTCGATTTGAATACAGTCGTGCGGCAGACGGAACAGATGCTTCGCCGGGTAATCGGGGAGGATATCGCGATCGTAACCTCACTCGATCCGGAACTGAAGAACATCCGGGCGGATCGCGGCCAACTGATCCAGATCCTCATGAACCTGTCGGTGAATTCTCGGGATGCAATGCCTCACGGCGGACGCCTGACCATCGAAACTTCGAATGTGGAACTGGACGCAGCATATGTTGCGGAACACGCGGAAGTGAGACCCGGCCAATACGTGCTTCTGTCGGTCGGCGACACCGGCGAAGGCATGGACGCCGAAACGCTGTCGCATGCGTTCGAGCCCTTTTTCACGACCAAAGAACCCGGCAAAGGTACCGGGCTCGGCCTGAGCACGGTGTATGGGATCGTCAACCAAAGCGACGGTCATATCTGGCTCCAAAGCGAAACCGGCAAGGGTACGGCAGTCAAGATCTATCTGCCGGCGGTGTTGGAGGCCGAGGCGGAGGAGACGCACTCAGCCGTGTCGAAGCCGGAGGCCGGCGGCACGGAAACGATCCTGGTGGTCGAAGATCAGCCTGCCGTGCTGCGGCTGATTGAAAGCATCCTGACCCAGCGGGGCTACCGGGTGTTCACCGCCGGCGACCCGGACGAAGCCCTGAAGCTTTGCCGGGAACACGAGAGACGGCTCGATCTGCTACTAACCGATATGGTGATGCCCGTAATGAGCGGACGGCGGCTCGCGGAAGAGGCGCGGCAACTCCGGCCCGGGCTGAAGGTCGTCTACATGTCCGGCTATAGCGACGAAATGATACGGGAGGGAACCCAAAGCCGGGTTGGCTCCAACCTGATTCAAAAGCCCTTCACCGCTGAACTTCTTCTGCAAAAAATCAGGGAGACGCTCGACGGCTGAAATTCCGACATTTACCCCTGCCTGATGACTTATCGCTCCCTGACGGCCGCGGCTCTGTTAGCATTGTGTTCACAGAGCCGCGACCGTCAGGGAGCGGGCCTAGCTTTGGATACGCGTTCTTCGCTACCAGCGCCTACGCCATCACTTTGAGGAAGGCGGCCTCGAACTTCTTCATCTCCTCGGGGGTGCCGATGGTGACCCGCACATAGGTCGGCCAACTCGGCCAGACGCGGCCGATATACACCTTTTCCTTCCGCATGGCTTCGATGACCTCGCGCCCCGGCCGGCGGACATCCACCATGAACTTATTCGATACCGAGGGCACGTAGTGGAAGTTGTGCTTGTCGAGGAAGGCGAAGGTATCCTTGCGGGTGTCCGCGATGATTTTGCGGCGCTTGGGCACCAGGTCGTTGACTTTGAGGCTGGCGGAAGCGGCGGCCATGGCGGTGATCGGAAGCGCGCCGGCGCTGTAGCCGGAAACCTTCTTCAGCAGATCGGGCCGCGCCATCGCCACTCCGGCGCGAATGCCTGCCATGCCGTAGATCTTCGAAAACGTGCGGAGAAGGACGACGTCTTGATCGTGCGCCACGAGGTCTGAGCACATGGGCTCCCCCGAGATGTGGATGTAGGCCTCGTCCAGCAGGATCACAGCCCCCTTCGGCTTATTCTCGACGAGCCATTCGATTTCCGATTTCGGAGTCGTGGTGCCCGTGGGATTGTTGGGGTTACAGACGTAGATCAGCCCGGTGTCGGGACTGGCGGCGGCCATCGCCTTCACGTCGTGCCGGTAGTCTTTGGTGAGCGGCACGCTGATGGTTTTCGACCCGATGAACCGGGCCGCCACTCCGGCCGCTTCGTAGCCGGGATCGGCTGTTACCAGCGGGCGGTCGGGGCCGGTGAAAGCCAGCACCGATTGGTGCAGGGGCGCGCTCGAGCCGGCGAACGCGTGGACGTAGCTCGACTTCAGCCCCTCGTGCTCCGCCATAACGTCGATGAAGTTGAAGGTTTCCTCGTAGCGATACCGGCCGCCGTACTTGACCATGCCGTGAATGGCCGCGGCCGCCTCGTCGCATGGGCCGAGCGGATTCTCATTCGCGTCGATCTTGACCGCGTCGGGAGGGATCGGCCCGTGCATTGCGGATAGTTGGGCCAGGGCCGGCTCGTTATAGAACGGCAGCGCGGCGCCGGCGGTAATCATGGCGGCGATGCGGCCGAAACTCCGGCGCGAAAAGCCGCGTTTGACGAAATCCAACTCCTGCTCGCGGGTCAGGATGTTCTCCATATGCTCCCCTCTGCGTAAACAACCGCGGAAGTAGATTACCAGTTTCCGGTGTTCCTGTCGAATAGAAAAAATCGATGAATGTCGAAGAGAATACCGGGGTTAAACCCGTTGGCTGCTAGAATTTAGGATATGCGCCTTTTCGCTTTGGCGGCGCTTGCCGCCGTGGCGGCTTCCGCGCCTTCCCAGCCGCGCCTGCGTATCGAAATCTCCTGGCCGGAAGCTGCCGACGGCCACGTGGTTCTGGTTCTGGCTCACCGTAATCAACCCGAGCCGCGATTCCAAACCTCCGAAGAGATCGGCAGCCAGCAGATGTTCGGCGCCGATGTGGAAGGGGCGCGGTCGATCACGCTCGATGCATCCACCCTGGGATATCCGCGGGAGAACCTGGCCGACGTGCCGGCCGGTGAATACTACGTGCAAGCCGTGCTCAACCGGTATCAGACCTTCCACCGGTCCGACGGCCACACCCTCCAGCTTCCCATGGACGAAGGCGAAGGGCAGCGGTGGAATCTCAAGCCGGGGAATCTCTACAGCGAGCCCGTGAAGTTGAGGATCGACCCCGCGTCCACCGCGCCGGTACGAATCGAGCTCACCAAAACCATTCCGCCCATCGCTCCACCCGAAGATACGAAGTACATCCGGCACGTGAGGATCGAGAGCAAACTGCTGAGCAGGTTCTGGGGCCGGCCGATGTACCTGGGCGCCGTGGTGCTCTTACCAGAAGGCTTCGACGAGCATCCGGATGCGCACTACCCGGTGCTGTACAACCAGGGGCACTTCGCCCCGACCTTCCGCGGCTTCCGCACGGAACCGCCGCCGCCCAACGCCTCGATGGCGGCGGCCTACGGCTACAAACTCTACCAGGACTGGTCGAGCGGCCGGCTGCCCCGCATGCTGGTGGTGCTGACGCAGGACGCCAACCCCTACTACGACGATTCCTACGCGGTGAATTCGGAGAACGTCGGCCCCTACGGTGACGCGCTGATCGAGGAACTCTATCCTTACGTGGAGCGGAAATTCCGCGCCATCGGCCAGCCCTGGGCGCGCATGCTGTACGGTGGATCGACGGGCGGCTGGCGGGCCCTGGCGCTGCAGGTTTTCCACCCCGACTTCTTCAACGGAGCCTGGGTCTTCTGCCCCGACCCGATCGATTTCCGCGCATATTCCCTCATCGACCTCTACAAGGACGACAATGCGTTCTACGCCAGGAGCGAGTGGAAAAAGGTGCCGATTCCCATGGAGCGCACGCCGGACGGGGCCATTGTTTCCGATATGGATGACGCCATTCGCTACGAACTCGTGCTGGGCAGCCGGGGACGCTCCGCCGAGCAGTTCGATATCTGGCAGGCGGTGTACAGCCCGGTCGGCAAAGACGGCTATCCGCGGATGATCCTCGATCCGAAGACCGGCGAGATCGATCACAAAGTCGCCGAATACTGGAAAGAACATTACGATCTCGACGCCATCATACAGCGCAACTGGAAAACGCTCGGTCCGAAGCTCACCGGCAAGCTGCGTTTTGCGGTAGGGACGGCGGACAACTACTATCTCGACCATGCGGTGCGGCTCACCGAGACATTTCTTGAAAGCACGAGGTACCCCGGCCAGGGCCCCTATTATGCGGGTTTTTTCGACTACGGCATCGGCTTCGGCCACGGCTATAGCGGCGGCGCTGCCCTGCCCCCGGGCGTCGCGAATCGTACGCTGCTGCAGAGAATCATGCCGGAAGCGTCGGAGTGGATGCTGCGGACCGCGCCGCGGGGCGCGGACGTGAAGAGCTGGCGATACTAGAGGCCGGCGCTTCTGCGTGTAGTGGAATTCGCCGCTCGCGGGTCTTTGAGATGGATGAACGCTTCACGGGTTTGTGCGCTTGCGGCTCTACTGCCCTCTCTGTTGCCGGCCCAGAGGGTCTCGGCCGGGGTGGAGGCCGGTGTTCCCGTTTCGCCTCACTCCGAGGATTACGGTCAGGGCTGCCTGTTCCAGGGGACTACCGACTGCGGGCCGAACGACTTCCTGATCAAGCCTTACGCCATCGGCGCAACCGCTGAGGTTTACCTGTTCAGCAACATCTCTGTTCAGGCGGGCTTCCTCTACCAGCGATTCCACAAAGACGTGACCGAGGGGTTGATTGCCCACGCCGGATATTTGAATTTCGGGCAGCAGTATGGCGCGGCCGCCAACGGATGGCTGTTTCCCTTGCTGCTCAAGTACGCGTTTGGACGGCGGAGACTCGCGCCTTTTGTCGATGCCGGCGCTACCCTACGCCATCTCGGCCCGTTCGAGGGGCGCGGCATCCAACTGGATTTCTATCTCAATCCTCAACCAACGTCGGTTCACTTCGAGAGCGGCAGGAATCTGGACGTGGCAATTACCGGGGGCGCCGGCCTCGAATGGCGAATCTCGGTTTTCGACGTCGCACCCGAGATCCGCTTCCTGCATTGGACTTCGACTTACTATCAGCCGGCACAGAACCAGGCCATGCTGATGCTCGGAGTTACATTCCCCGCGCGGAGATAGCAAACCGGGCTGGCTGAGTTATTCCGAACAATTCGCAAGGATCAGCCGCTCGACAATCACGACGTCCCGCCAGGTGCCGTCGAGCCTGCCATGTTTTTCGTAAACCCCGACCTCACGAAACCCCATGGAACGAATGAGCGCCCGGCTGGCGTAGTTTTCGGGGAACACGCGCGATACCAGCTTCCAGAACCCGGCATCTTCCGCCGCGCGGATCAGGGCTTCGAGCGCCAGTTTCCCCGCTCCGCGGCGTCGGGCTTCCCGCGCCGCATAGACCGAAGTCTCCGCGATGCCGCGATAGCATTCACGGCCGCGGTACCCGGAGGTGGCGGCAAAGGCGATCACCTCTCCGCCGTCTACCACCACCACGACCGGATGCACGCCGTCGAACCACTGGCGCACGTCGTCCTGGGTGCGCAGGCGTGTTTCGAAGGTGGCAACGCGGTCTTCGATCCCCTGGTTATAGATGCGCGCAATGGCGGCGGCATCTGCCGGGCTCGCGGCTCTCGCGTTCATCAGCGTCTGTGCCTAGGCAGCCGGCGCTATCCCTTGAGGTTCTTCTCGAACAGCGCCAGAATCCTCTTGTACTCATCGGCCCAACTGGCGGGTTGGACGAAGCCGTGGTTCTCCACCGGATAGACCGCCAGGTTCCAATTGGTCTTGCGTAACTCGATCAGGCGCTCGACCAGCCGCACGGTATCTTCGAACTCCACGTTGGTATCCACCATGCCGTGACAAATCAGCAGCGCGCCCTTCAGCCCGCCGGCGAAGAAAATCGGCGACGAGCGCTGGAAGGCTTGGGGATCGGTCTGCGGCTCGTTCAGGATGTCCGACGTGTAACCGTGGTTGTAGAGCGCCCAGTCCGAGACCGGCCGGAGCGCCGCGCCCGCCGCGAACACATCGGGCTCGGTGAACATGGCCATCAGGGTCATGAAACCGCCGTAGCTGCCGCCGTAGAGGCCGATCCGTTTCGGATCCACGCCCTGCGCGGAGGCGATATACTTCGCCGCATCCACGATATCTTCGAGATCCTTGCCGCCCATGTGCTCGTAGACCGCGGTGCGCCAGTCGCGTCCATGCCCGGCCGAGCCGCGGTAATCCACGTCGATCACGAGAAACCCGTGTTCCATCAGGATATGGTCGAACATATACTCGTGGTAGTAAGTCGACCACTTTTTGTCTACATTCTGGAGATACCCCGCGCCGTGAACGAACACCACTCCGGGGCCGCCCTTCGCGAAATTGGCGGGCTTGAACAAGCGGGCCGGGACCTGAACGCCGTCCCGCGCGGTAAAGGTCACGATCGGCACGTCCTGCCAGGGATACTGCCAAAACTCGGGAGCCGGCGAATTTGTCAGCTTCTTTGCGTCGGCATGGGCGCGGGCCTCCTGGACGTAGAGTTCTGGCGGCTTGTTGGTATAAGAGTACACGTCGGCGATCCAGCGGCCGTCGGGCGAAACCACGCCGGCGTGCTTTCCAGGGGCCGCGGTAAGTCGCGTGAGCGGGCCGCCTTCGCCGGGCATCTCGTAGAGTTGCTGCTCGTACAAGCTGTCTTTGGTCGCGGTAAGAAAGAAGCGCGACTTATCCTCCGATTGCCGCACGTTCAGCACTTCCCAGTTTCCGGAAGTAAGGGCGCGCGGCTCGCCGCCCTCGAACGATACGGCGTAGAGGTGCGAGTATCCGGTGCGCTCCGACTGGAAGTAGACTTCGCGGCCGTTCTTCATCCAACCCAGCGTGTAGGCGCCGGGACCGCCGATCCAGGCGCTGTCGTGGTCGCTCGCCAGCACGCGCGTCTTCCCGGTCGCTGGGTCGAGCGCCAGAATCCAGCGGTCTTTGTTATCCGCGGCGCGAGCCTGCAGCACGGCTTTCGTGCCGTCCTCGCTCCAGACCGGCGGCGATAGTCTTACGCCGCGATTCCCCTGGCTGGAATCCACCCACCTGATTTCGCCGGTGGCCGCGTCGAAAATTGCCAGCCGGAATTTCGATTGCGTGTCCCCAACGTTCGTCCGCCCGGGAATCTGTTCGGTGTAAGCCGACTCGGTGATGTAGTTGGGGACTACGGTGTTCTTGGCATTGCCCCCATCCACAATGGTCGCCAGGACGTACTTCTCGTCGGGCGAAAGCTCGAGCCCGGCTACATTCTGCCTCGCCTGGAGCGTGAATGGCTTGCGCGGGTTCTCCTTCTTGCGGCGCGCCTCTTCCCGATCGTGAAGGGAGGCACGCTCACGAACGATGTCGAGAAGTTCCTTCTGCTCCGCCTTGAGGTATTCCTGGCTCGGCGTGCCCTTCTGGGGTTCCGCGCCCGCGGCTGCGGCTTGGGGCTCCCCTCCCTGGCCGCCGAATCCGCGCCCGCCCAATCCCCTGCCACCGCCCGCGACTGCCGGAGCCGGCATCACCGCGGTTCGGATGTCCGTCATCTGAACCAGCGATGCGCTGTCCAGAGACATTACATACAGGTTGTTCGCCCGGGTGAATGCAATGCGCTTGCCGTCAGGAAGAAACCGGGGATTCGCCTCGATCTCGGTGGTACGGGTGATCTGCTCCGTCTTGCCGGTGGCGTGGTTGTAGACGAACAGGTCGCCGCCGTTGGCGTAGACCGTGAGCCGGTGGTCCTTCGAGGTGTCTGCGATCACAGGCGGCGCCAGGCGGGCCTCCTCCTCGGACAGCTTTCGGAGACCCGAACCGTCGCGGTTTACCACCCAGGTCTCCAGCGGGTCGGTTTCCCTGCTGGTGTACTGCTTCCACTGGAAGTAGATTTCCTGGCTGTCGCCCGACCAGCGGACTTGGGCGGGCTCATAGCCCACCAGTTGCGGCCCTCGCATGATGTTGTCGATCGTCAGGGCGAACCGTTCCACGGTCTGAGCCTGGAGCAAGAACAGGCCAAGCCCCAGGCCGAAAAAAAATTTGCGCATTACCTGGATGATAACGCGACACTTCTGCATCCCCGGGTTGCCGGCCGGCGTATTAGATTTTGAGAGCGGAGGAAGCATGAGGTTGCTGGTGGCGGCATTGCTCGCCGGATGCGCGTGGGGCCAGGCCCCGGATATCGGGCAGATCATGTCCCGGGTCGGCATTAACCAGGCCCGGTCGCTCGAAGAACGTCAGAACTGGGTGTACACCCAGAAGCAGTTGCTGAGAATGGTCCGGGGCAACGGCAAGATCGCGCGCGAGGAGCACCGCGAGTACGTGGTCGCCCCCAAATTCCGGGGCGTAGGCAAGCAACTCGTCAAGTTCAGCGGAGAATATCAGAACAAGGGAAAGAACCAAACGTACGATAAGCCCGGCTACCAGTACAAGGGCACGGATATCGACGGCCAGATTCTCGACTCCATGTCCAGGGACATGACCGACGATCACGGCTCGAGAGACGGGGTAGGCCGCGACCTGTTCCCGCTCACCTACCACGAACAGTTGAAGTACAACTTCAAGCTGGTGGGCAGCGAGGTGTTTCACGGGCGGCGGGTTTTCCGCGTCTCTTTCGATCCCAAGCCGCACCAGGATTTCGACGATTCGATGTGGAAAGGGGAAGCCCTGATCGATGCCGCCGAGTACCAGCCCGTAATGGTGACGACGAGTATGGCGCGCGGCCTGCCGCTGGTGGTAAAGACGCTTCTCGGCACCAATCTGAAAGGCTTGGGATTCTCGGTAACGTACCGGAAATTCGCCGAGGGCGTGTGGTTCCCGGTAAGCTATGGCGGAGAGTTCGATATTCGGGCGGTATTCTTCTACAAGCGGACGATCTCGGTATCCATGGTGAACACCGATTTTCGCCACACCGACGTAAGCAGCAGCGTGGCATTCGCAGCGGAAGGCAAGTGACGGCACTACAGAGCGAGGAAAGAACCGGTTGCGATTTCGATTCGCTGGTGCGGCAGCATCAGTCGATGGTCTTCAGCTTCTGCTATCACTTCCTGCACGACCGCGACCTGGCAGAGGAGGTGGCCCAGGAAGTTTTTCTGGCGCTGCACCGTAACCGGGCGACGATTCAGTCCGCGGAGCACGCCGTGTTCTGGCTGAAGAGAGTGGCGGTACAGAGATCGATCGACGCGGCGCGACGCAGAAAGCGGCGTCCGCAAGTAGCGTTAGAGCAGGTGAGCGAGCCGTCCTCGCCGCCCGCGCCAGGCGATCCGCTGCTGGGCGAGATGCTGCGGCGCCTGGTGGCTGCGCTGCCCGGGACTTCGCGCAGCGTGATGATCCTGCGATACCAGGAGGACCTCGACCCCTCCGAAATCGCCGAAATTTTGGGGATGCCGGTGGCCACCGTGAAGAGTCATTTGCAGCGTTCGCTGGCGCTGCTGCGCGAGAAACTGGAGCGGCGCGGCGTGGGAGAAGCCTGATGGATTGGTTGGAACAGGAATTAAAGCAGGCCCTGGAGCGGAAGGAGCCCTCGCCGGGGTTCGCGGCCGGGGTGGCGGCCGCGGCGCGGCGCCGGCGCCTCTTCGCGATGCCGCGATGGATTCCCGCCGCCGCCGCCATCGTCATCGTGGCCGGCGGGAGCGCGGCCTATCGCGAATATCAGGGCCAACTGGCCAAACAGCGCGTGATGGAGGCGGTGCGGATCACCGCCGGCAAGCTGAACCGGATTCAAACGCAGATGAAACAGGTGAGACCGTGAAACGTACTGCGATCGTGCTGCTGGCGTTCGGCGTATCGCTGGCCGCTCAGCAGTTCAAATTCAACTTCGGCCAGTTGGCCGCGAAGGCCTCCGATTCCGTGGATCTGTCGCTGAACGGATCCACCCTGCAGTTCGCCGCGAAGTTCCTCGACGACAAGGACTCCGACGAAGCCAGGGTCAAGAAACTGATTGCCGGTCTGGAGGGCATTTACATTCGCAGCTTCGAGTTCAATAGAGACGGCATGTGGACGCAGGCCGATATCGACGGTGTCCGCAACCAGTTGCGCGCGCCCGAGTGGTCGCGCATCCTGGGCTACAAGAGCCAGGAAGACAGCGACACTTCCGAAGTCTACGTCCGCTACGAAAACAAGAAAATCACCGGCGTGGCGATTCTGGTGGTGGAGCCGAGGGATTTCACCGTGGTCAACATCGCCGGTCCGGTGGATCTCGACTCGCTGGCCGACCTGACCGGGCATTTCGGCGTGCCGAAACTCGAGCGCAGGCCGCAGAGCAAGTCGGAAACCAAGAAAGAGTAACCGCAATTCGCCCCGGCGCGAACGCCTTCGGCAACTTTTCTCCCTCTGCGCCGATGGAGCCGGTGCTGCATCTCCTGGATGTTGTGCTTTAGGATGAAAGAGCTATGAAAGCCCGGTTCACCCTGGCGCTCGCGGTTTGGTGTTCTTCCGCGTTCGCCCAACTGCCGCTGCCGCAGGCCCCCAGGCCGGTCCTCCCGGAGACGGGCGGCAGGCACCGGCAGGAGGAGCCCGAGGCAACCCTTCAGGTCGAGGCGGTAGTAATGGACGCGAACGGGCGTCCCGTGACGGGCTTGACCGCGGACGATTTCGAAGTGGTGGAAGGCGATAAGCCTCAGAAGATCTCGGCGGCCTCCTATATCGACGGCAGGCGGGGCCGGACCCTGGTTTTCGTGATCGACGATCTCGAACTGCCCCCCGCGGCGCTTTCCGCCACTCGCGCGGCGGTCCGCGGCTTCGTGGAAAACCGGTTGCGGCCCGAGGATCGCGTGGCTATCGTAGCCACCTCCAGGGGATCGGGTGCGCACCAGCAATTCAGCGCGGATCCTCTGTTCCTGCAGAGTTCTTTGAGCGCCATCCAGCCGGTGGGTCCGGCTGGGGCGCGGGCGAATCTGGAGGGCGCGGCGCGCGGCGCGCTGTGCCAGCTTCGCATGGTCTTTGAGAATTTGTGGAAGGAGCCCGGCCGGAAGTCGGTGGTGTTCTTTTCCGGAGGTCTGCGGTCTGCCGACATCGGAGCGGATGGCGCCCCCGCGGCTTTTACAGAGCTGCTGGACGCCGCGAGTGTGGCTTCGGTGGTCCTCTACGACATCGATCCGAGCGCCCGCTCCGCGCCGCAACTCGAGAACGGCCTGCCGGACGTGGCCCGCGGCACCGGCGGTTTGTTTTTCGAGACCGAAGACGCGGCTGGGGCGATCGACCGGATCGCGCAAGATGCGGACGGCTACTACCAATTGTCCTATCCGCGGAACGAGTCCCACTACGGTAATCTCGACCGGAACGTGCGGGTGCGGGTCAAGCGCCCCGGCCTCAACATCCGGGCCGGCAGCGCCGCCAGGGTAGACGAGGTGCCCTATGAGGACTCCGACGAGCGGCTTTCGCGCGAACAGGCGATTCCTTTCTCTTCGGGAGCGCTGTCCCTGCGGCTCACTCCACTGTTCCAATCCGGGCCGCAAGGCTCTTCGATAGAAGCGCTGATGCATCTCGATATCCGCAATGTGACCGTGACCGAGGACCTGAAAGGCGTGCGGGAGAGCCGGATCCAGTTGGCGGTTGCCACGATGGGGCCAAACGCAAACCCGTTCGATCAGGCTTCGAGCACGCTTACGCTCAAGCTTTCGGCCCAGGGCTATGAGACCGCGGCCCGCAATGGCATTTCCTTTTCGTTGCTGCTGCCTCTCCGCAGGACGCCTCCCGGAGGCTGGCAGTTATGGTTGGTGGCGCGCGACGAGGCCACCGGACGAGTGGGGTCGGCCAGCGAATTCATCGAGATCCCCAATTTATCGAGCGGTATTCCGGTTCTTTCCGGTGTGACCCTGGAAGGGCTGAGCGTGAAAGAGCCCGTTGCCGGTGAAATCGCGCCTTCCGATACGGAGAGCGCCGGCGTGCGAATCTTCCGGCCCGGAGACACGCTGCGCTACAGGTACAGCGTCTACAACCTGGCGGCGGATAACGACAAGCGCTCGCGAATCGAGGTCAGACTCAGGCTCTACCGCGGAGGCGAGCAGGTATTCTCGGCGCAGGCGATGCCGCTCGAATTCCCTCCCAGCGACGAGCCGCGGCGGCGCTCCGCCGCAGGCACACTGAAATTGGGCCCGACCATGCCCGCCGGCGTATATTCCTTCCAGTTGAGCGTGAAAGACACGCTGGCGCCTCAGGGCAAACCCTCTACCGCCGACCGCTACTCGGATTTCGAAGTGAGACGGTAAGGCCGGCCGTCGGCGTGCTTTCCCGGCGTTCTTTGATACGCTTGCAATAAATGCACTCCTACCTTCACCCGAGCGATGAACTATTGCTGGCAATGGAGCGGATCTACCGATATCGGATGACTACGACTTCCGGCGGCAATCTTTCCATCCGGGAAGAGAACGGCAGCGTCTGGATCACGCCCGCTCGCTTGGACAAGGGGGCGCTGACGCGCGAGGACATCGTTTGCGTCCTGCCCGACGGCCGGGTGGAAGGCGCGGGGCGGCCTTCGTCGGAGCTGCCCATTCACCAGGAGATTCGCCGGAGGCGCCCGGAACTGGGCGGCATTGTGCACGCCCATCCCGTGGCACTGGTGGCCTTCAGCCTGGTGCACCAGACGCCGGCAACGCGCCTGTTTCACCAGGCGTGGCACGTCTGCGGCAAGGTGGGCTTCGCGCCCTACCGGCTGCCGGGAAGCCAGGAGCTGGGCGATATCGTGGCCGACACTTTCGCCGCGGGTTCCGACAGCGTGATTCTCGAAAACCACGGCGTAGTCACCGCGGGCGCCACGCTGCAGGAGGCCTTCCGCCGCTTCGAAACCCTGGAATTCACCGCCAAGACGATCATCAAGGCCCGCCTTCTGGGCGGCGAACCCAGGCTGCTCAGCGATGAGCAGATCGCACTCGAACAGGCACGTGACGCCTCATCCGGCACATTCGAGCGCCGCGCGCCATCCAGCCTCGAAAAAGCCGTGCGCCGCCGGTTGTGCGAGTTCATCCGGCGCGGTTACCGCCAGCGGCTGTTCATCAGTACCCAGGGCAGTTATTCCGCGCGGATCTCGGGCGATTGTTTCGTGATCACGCCGTACCAGGTGGACCGCGGCACGGTCGAAATCGAGGACCTGGTGCTGGTTCGGGACGGGGCCGTCGAATCGGGCAGGGCCGCCAGCCGGGCCGCGCGGATTCATGCGGCGATCTACCGGAAGCACCCGGGAATCGGCGCCATCGTGAATGCTTACCCGGTCAATGCCACGGCCTTCAGCGTCACGGGCCTGCCGCTCGACACCCGGACCATTCCGGAAAGCTATGTGGTGGTACGAGACGTCGGCCGCGCGACCTACGGCCTGCAGTTCGGAGATGGCGCAGAACTGGCGGAAATGCTTTCCCCTACCCGGCCCGCGCTGATCCTCGAAAACGACGGAGTCCTGGTCACGGGGAGCGACATCCTCGAGACGTTCGACCGGCTGGAAGTGCTCGAATCGACCGCAGAAGCGATCATCAATTGCCGTGCCGTGGGCGAGTTGCGGCCGCTCTCGTGCGACGTAACTCGCGAACTCGACCGGGCCTTCTTCGGCTGCTAGTGTAGTGCGGCATGCAAGATGGGTACCCAACCTGCCCGCTCCCTCACGGTCGCGGCTCTGCTGCGTTGCATGACCACACAGAGCCGCGACCGTGAGCGAGCGGGCGGTCAGGCACCGAATTTAAGCCGTAGACCGCTGGCAGTCCTTCAATTCCTCATACCCCGCAGCCGCGTGGGTGTGCGGAACCTCATGGAACCGAAAGGAGCCCTCTGATGTAATTGGAGTAGCGCCCACTTCACGCGAGGAAACAGAATGCCAAGAGGAGCAAGTCCGAAGCGCGAGCGGGAGTATCGCAAACTGAAGCAGAAGTTTCAAAAATCGGGACGCTACAAAGGACGGGCGCCAGAAGTGGCCTCCCGCATCGTAAACAAGCAGCGAGCCCAATACGGCGAAACGCGGGGAGAGCAAGCGAAAGACCGCGAGGGCAAGTCGCCCGACCGGGACCTGCCTATCCGCAACTATCAACGGCTGACGATCGCACAGGTGAAGCCGAAGCTCGAACCCCTGTCGAGAGGCGACCTCCGCAAGATCGAGAGCTACGAGAAGAAACACAAGAACCGCAAGGGAGTGGTGCAGGAAATCGAGAAGCGCCGGAAGGCCGCGTAAACGGCCGTCCGTTCCCGCGCCGCAGGAGTCCACTATGAAAACGGAAACCTTCGAGGACCTATTCTACCTGCAGCTCTGCGAACTGTACGACATCGAGGGCCGGCTGGTCGAGGCGCTCGGAAAGATGGCCAGGGCTGCATCGTCCGGAAACCTGCGTGAGGCCTTCAGCGATCACAGAGAGCAGACCAGGAGCCACGCGCGCCGGCTCGAAGAAATCTTTCGCTCGATCGGCAGGCCGCGCGTCAGCAAATCCGCGGAGGGGATCGCGGGCCTGGTGAAGGAGGGCGAGAAATTGATCGCCGAGCAGGATCAGTCGGCGCTGCGCGACGCCGCACTGATCGGCGCCGGAAACCGGGTCGAGCATTACGAGATCGCCAGCTATGGCACGGCGATTGCTTTTGCGCGCCTCCTGGGACATACCCGGGCGGCCGAACTGCTGGAACAGACTCTCGAAGAGGAGAAAGCCACCGACGCGCGGCTGAGCAGCCTCGCCGAGGGAATCGTCAACCGCGAAGCATTGCAACTTGGCGCTCACCAGCACGTCTAGCTGCCCGGATGGCAGGGGGAGGGATCGTGGAAAGCAAAGCACACTCGAGGAGAGTAGCCGCAAAAGCGGCCGAAAAGCAGGCGAAGAGCAGTTACCGCTGCTCCAATTGTGGCGAGACCTTCGTTTCGAAAGCCGAGAAGGAAAGCCACGAGCAGAAGCACGCGAAGCCGCGGGTTCGAAAAGCCGGATAGAAAAGTCGGAGGTTCGAGGTGCTGATAGAGCGTATCGAGCATGTAGAGCATCGCACGGAACGGCCTGCGGCTGCCGGCCTCTCAGGTGCGGCAGTTACCGCGCTGGAAGCGGAATTGCGTGCCGCTATTCAGGGCGAGGTGCGGTTCGATGAAGGAAGCCGGGCACTCTACGCAACGGATGGGTCCAATTACCGGCAGGTTCCGATCGGCGTAACCTGCCCGCGGAGCGCCGGGGATGTGGAGGCAATCGTGGCCGCGTGCCGGCGTTACGGCGCTCCGCTGCTTTCCCGTGGCGGCGGTACCAGTCTGGCCGGTCAGTGCTGCAATGTCGCGGTCGTGATGGACTTCACGAAGTACATGTTCGAGGTCCTGGAGGTCGATCCGAACCGGAAACTGGGCCGCGTGCAGCCCGGTGCGGTGCTCGATTCGCTCCGCGACGCGGCCGAAAAATTCCACCTGACTTTCGGACCCGACCCGGCCACGCACAACCATTGCACGCTGGGCGGCATGGTGGGGAACAACTCGTGCGGTATCCACGCGCTGATGGCCGGGCGCACCGCGGATAACATCCACGAGCTGGAAATTCTTACGTACGACGGCTGCCGTATGCGGGTGGGCAAGACCAGCCCGGAGGAACTCGAAGCCATTATCCGCCAGGGCGGGCGGCGCGGCGAAATCTATTCCGCGCTCCAATCGTTGCGCGACCGCTACGCCGACCGCATCCGGGAACGTTTCCCGCGGATTCCGCGGCGCGTTTCCGGATATAACCTCGATGAGTTGCTGCCGGAGAACGGCTTTCATGTAGCGCGGGCGCTGGTCGGAACCGAAGGAACCTGCGTCACGGTGCTCGAGGTGGTCGGCAACCTGGTATACAGCCCGCCGGCGCGCACGCTGGTGGTGCTGGGGTATCCGGACATCTATTCGGCCGGCGACCATATTCCGGAGATCCTCGAATCGAAGCCGATCGGCTGTGAGGGCATCGACGATCGCCTCATCGGGTTCTACAAGAAAAAGGGCGAGCATCTCAGGGAAACAGCGGAACTGCCGGAGGGCGGCGGCTGGCTGCTGGTGCAGTTCGGCGCCGACACGCGCGCCGACTCCGACGCGCAAGCCCGATCGATGATGGAGCGTCTGAAGAGCAAGCCGGACGCGCCCACCATGAAGCTCTACGACAACCCGGCCCAGGAGAAGCGCATCTGGGAGGTCCGCGAGTCGAGCCTGGGAGCTACCGCCTGGGTGCCCGGCGAACCCGCCACCTGGCCGGGTTGGGAAGATTCGGCAGTGCCGCCCGACCGGGTTGGCGACTATCTGCGCGATCTCCGGAAGCTGTTTTCCAAACACGGCTACCACCCCTCGGTTTACGGACACCTGGGGCAGGGCTGCATCCACTGCCGCGTGGAGTTCGATCTCCGAACCGCGGCGGGGCTGGACAATTATCGCTCGTTCATGGATGAAGCCACTTCGCTCGTGGTCAGCTACGGCGGATCCCTCTCGGGCGAACACGGAGACGGGCAGGCGCGCGCGCAATTTCTGCCCAAGATGTTCGGCGACGAGATCGTGCAGGCGTTCCGTGAATTCAAGACCATTTGGGACCCACAGTGGAAAATGAACCCGGGGAAAGTAGTAGACCCTCAGGGGATCACCGATGATCTGAGGCTGGGAACCAGCTACAACCCGCCTGAGCTCACCACTCATTTTCAATATCCGGATGACGGCGGGAACTTCGCGCAAGCCGCGCTCCGCTGCGTGGGAGTGGGCAAGTGCCGCCGCGAAGAAGGCGGCACAATGTGCCCCAGCTACATGGTCACCCGGGAAGAAGAGCATTCCACGCGAGGCCGCGCCCGGCTGCTATTTGAAATGCTCCAGGGCGACCCGTTGACCGGGCAGTGGAACAACGAGGCCGTGCTGCACGCGCTCGATCTGTGCCTGGCCTGTAAAGGCTGCAAGGGCGATTGCCCGGTGAACGTGGATATGGCCACGTACAAAGCCGAATTCTTTTCGCACTACTACGCGCGGAAACTGCGGCCCAGGCACGCCTACGCCATGGGGCTGATTTACTGGTGGGCGCGGCTCGCCTCGCTCGCTCCGCGGCTGGTAAACATCCTGGCCCGCGCGCCGCTGACCTCGACGCTCGCCAAGGCGGCGGCCGGAATCGCGCCGCAGCGCAAAATTCCGCGCTTCGCCACCGAGACCTTCACTACCTGGTTCCGGGAGCGAGGTGTCGTGAACCACGGCGCGCCGGTTGTCCTGCTGTGGCCGGACACGTTCAACAACTACTTTCATCCGAATGTGGGGAAAGCCACGGTTGAGGTCCTGGAGCACGCGGGCTATCAGGTGACGATTCCGGACCGCAGCCTGTGTTGCGGACGCCCCCTATACGATTTCGGGATGCTGGATACGGCGAAGATGCTGCTCAATCAGATACTGAACTCGCTCGCTCCCCAGATTGAAGCCGGCATCCCGATGGTTGGAATGGAGCCAAGCTGCCTGGCGGTATTTCGAGATGAGCTGATCAACCTGTTCCCGAACGACTGGAACGCCAGGCGGCTCCACCAACAGTGTTTCACCCTCAGCGAGTTCCTCCAGAAAGAAGGGAAGGAGGATTCCATTCCGGCGCTCGCCGGCAAGGCCGTGGTTCACGGGCATTGCCATCACAAAGCGATCATGACCATGAAGGCCGAAGAGAAGCTCTACCACAAGCTGGGCCTGGATTTCGAAGTGCTCGAGTCCGGCTGCTGCGGGATGGCGGGCAGTTTCGGCTTTGAGAAAGACCATTACGCCGTTTCGGTCGCGTGCGGCGACCGTGTGCTGCTCCCCGAGGTGAGGCGGGCCGATCCCGAGACAATCGTCATAGCCGACGGGTTCAGCTGCCGCGAACAGATTTCACAACTGACGCGCCGCGAGGCCAGGCACACGGCCGAAGTGCTGCGGATGGCCATCCACGGCGGCCGCGAGACGGAATATCCGCCCGCCCGTTCCGGCCGGCTGTTGGCTCGGAGAGCCGCCGTGGCCGCCGGCGTCACGTTGGGGATCGCGGCCGGTATGGCGGCTGGAGTGCTGACCAGGAAATGGATGCGCGCGTAAGGAGGAATCACAATGGCAAAGACAGTATCGGATCTGCTGATCAGCAGGCTGCTGGACTGGGGAGTCGACACGATATTCGGCCTGCCGGGCGACGGCATCAACGGTGTGTTTGAAGCGCTGCGCGAATACAAAGATAAGATCAAATTCATCCAGGTGCGGCATGAGGAGGCCGCCGCTTTCGCCGCGTGCGGATACGCGAAATTCACTGGCCGGCTGGGCGTCTGCGTGGCTACGTCGGGCCCCGGAGGCGTGCACCTGCTCAACGGTCTTTACGACGCGAAGTTCGACCGCCAGCCCGTGTTGGCTATCACCGGCCATACCTTCCATGACCTGATCGGCACCCACTACCAGCAGGACCTGGACCTCGACAAGCTCTATATGGACGTCGCGTTCTACAACCAGCGCGTCATGGGCCCGGCGCACGTCATCAATGTGCTCGACGAGGCCATCCGGACGGCCCTTGCCTATCGCGGCGTGGCACACCTCACGATCCCGAAAGACATCCAGGAATGGGAAATCTCCGACGAGCAGCGCTCCAACATGAACGTCAAGCGCCACAGTTCGGATATCGTACCCAGCCAGTACCCGATTCCTCACGAGTCGCAGTTCGAAGCAGCCGCGCGAATTCTGGCCGACGGATCGAAGATCGCCATCCTGGTCGGACGCGGCGCCCTGGATGCACGCCGCGAAGTACTGCAACTCGCCGAGAAACTCAAGGCTCCGGTCATCAAGGCACTGCTCGGCAAGGCCGTGATCCCCGACAAGAATCCCTACAGCCTGGGCGGCATTGGACTGCTCGGGACGGCGCCTTCGCAGGACGCCATGCACGAGTGCGACACCCTGATCATGGTGGGCACCAGTTTCCCGTACATCGAATTTCTGCCCAAGCCGGACAAGGCCAAGGTCATCCAGATCGACATCGACCCCACCCGCATCGGGCTTCGCGCAAAGGCCGACGTCGGCCTGGTGGGCGACAGCGCGGACGTGCTCAAACTGCTGGTCAAGTTCGCACCGGAGAAGAGCGATCGCAGCTTCCTTGAAAAGTCGCAGCGCCGCATGGAATCCTGGACCAAGCTGATGGAGGAGCGCGGCACCCGCACTGACAAGCCCATGAAGCCGCAGGTGGTCACCTATCACTTGAACCGCCTGCTGGATCGCGACGCCATCGTCATATCGGACAGCGGCACCATTGCCACCTGGGCGGCGCGTTATATCGAGATCCGCGACGAGATGCAGTTCTCTCTCTCCGGCATGTTGGCGACCATGGCCAACGGCTTGCCTTACGGGATCGGTGCCTCGGTGGCTTACCCGGGGCGGCAGGTAGTCTGCATCGTGGGAGACGGCGGCCTGACTATGTTGATGGGTGAGATCGCCACGCTGGTGAAGTACAAATTGCCGGTGAAGGTGATCGTCATCAAGAACAACGAATTGGGCCAGATCAAGTGGGAGCAGATGGCGATGGACGGAAATCCGGAGTTTGGCATCGACCTGCAGCCCATCGATTTCGCGCTTCACGCCCAGGCCTGCGGTGCCACCGGTTTCACGCTCGACGATCCCAAAGATGCCGAAGATGCGTTGCGCAAGTTGTTGGCGCATCCCGGCCCGGCGGTGCTTCAGGCGGTGGTGGATCCCAACGAGCCGCCCCTGCCCGGCAACATCACGCTGGAGCAAAGCGTCCATTTCGCCGAAGCCCTGGCCAAGGGCGACAAGAACCGCTGGGAGATCATCAAGACCATCGCTGAGAACAAAGTCCGGGAAGTAGTGTAGGATAGGCCTCCTGGCCTGTCCAGCCGGGCGCAGCTCGGCCGGAGGGCAGACCAGGAGGTCACCGCTGTCCAAATTAGTGTGGCCTCCCGCCTGTCCCCAGAGACGAGCGGGAGCTCGCCCGCTACAGCTTCATCTTCTCCAATTTCCGGTACAGCGTCTTCCGCTCGATCCCCAGAATCTGCGCCGCTTTGCTCTTATTCCCGCCGGTCGCCGCCAGCACGCGCCGGATCTGCTCTTCTTCGGCGTCGGCCAGGGTATCGACCGGCTTCTCGCGCGACTCCATCACCGTGAGCGCTTCGTGAACGGCTTCGGCATCCACGCGGTCCGCCAGCACCGTCAGCCGCTCGATCAGGTGCTGCAACTGCCGGACGTTCCCCGGCCACGTGTAGTCCTGAAGCGCCTTCACGCCCGAATCCATCAGCTTGAGTTCGCGGCTGTACCGGCCGTTGTACTTGTTGACGAAGAAACGCGCCAGCAGCGGGATGTCGTTGCGCCGGTCGCGCAGGGGCGGCATCGTGATCCTGACCACGTTCAGCCGGTACCATAGATCCATCCGGAACTTGCCGTCGTCGGTCAACTGCTGGAGGTTGCGATTGGTGGCGGCGACCACCCGCACATCTACTTCCTTCGGCCGCGAGGAGCCCACCGGACGGATCTCCCGTTCCTGCAGGAAGCGCAGCAGCTTCACCTGGAAATCCGGCTCGATATCGCCGATCTCGTCCAGGAACACGGTTCCGCGATTGGCGGATTCGAAGATGCCGACCCGGTCCCGGTCGGCTCCCGTGAACGCGCCGCGCATGGCTCCGAACAGTTCGCTTTCGAGCAGCGCGGGCGGGATCGCCGCGCAATCCACCGGCACGAACGGCTGCGAGGCCCGCTGGCTGAAGCTGTGGATCATCCGCGCCACCAGTTCCTTGCCCGTGCCGGTCTCGCCTTCGATGATTACCGTGGCGGTAGTGGGCGCCACGCGCGAGACCTTCTTGTAGATCTCGATCATGGCGGGCGCCGTGCCGATCATCTGGCTTTCCGGCAGGTCCTCCGATTCGGCTTCGTCGTCGGTGGCAAGCAGCGAGGCTTCGGCGCGCTCCACGGCTTCGATCATCACGTCCAGGTCGAACGGCTTGGCGATGTAATCGAACACGCCGCCGCGGGTCGCGGCCATCACCGTCTCCATCGTGCCGCGCCCGGTCATCAGGATCACCGAGCAACGCGGGTCGCGCTTCTTGGCGGCGCTCAACACGTCCAGGCCGGTGCGTTCATCCACGTAAATATCCGAGATCACGATTGGGTATGCGCCGTCGCTGAGGCGGTCCATGGCTTCTCCGGTCGTGGAGACCGCATCCACCTCGTACCCTTTCTCTTCAAGGGCCGTCTGGATCGTGAATTGCAAAGCCGGGTCGTCTTCGACTAACAGTAATTTCTGCATCTAATGTTGTTCCGCCGCGGCGGACAGGTTGGCTGCTGCCGCTGCCGGCAACACCAGCGTGAAGCAGGAGCCGGCATCCGGCTGGCTCTCCACTTCAATAATTCCACCATGCTGCTCTACAATCTGCCGGACAATGGAGAGCCCGATTCCGGTGCCCGCTTCTCCCGATTCCTCCGCTTTTTTGGTGCGATAGAACTTGCGAAAGATCTGTTTCACTTCCTTGTGGTCCATGCCGATCCCCTGGTCCTTCACCGCGACCCGGATATGGCCACCCTCGAACGAGGCACGCACGGTCACTTCGGTGCGCTGGGGCGAGTATTTGACTGCGTTAGTAAGTAGATTGTAGCAGGCATACTCCATCAGCTCGCGATCGCCGGTAAGTTGGAGTTGCCCGGAAATTGGCTCGATCGTAATACCGATGTGCTTGCGTTCCGCCAGCGGCTGCACGCGCCCGGCGCACACCTCCACCATCGATTTCACGGAGATGGCTTCGTGCTTCAACTCCATCTGCCCGGCCGAGAGCCGCTCCACATTCAGAAAAATTTCCACCATGCGGGCCAGGCGCTTCGATTCCGAGTTGATCAGGTCGGCGATCTGTTTGCGCTTCACTTCGGTGAGGGCGTACCGGGAGATCAGTTCACTCGACCCCTGGATCGCCGAGAGCGGCGTTCTCATCTCATGCGTCACGAAGTGCATGGCCTGCTGGTAGCGTGTGCGCTGCGCCTCGCTGCGGCGCAGGTTCCGCCGCACCACCAGGTGGTAGTAGGCAGCCGCCGTGATGGCGCCGAACCACGCCGCCGACGCGGAGGTGGTAAACGACAGCACGCGTCCGTGGGTAAACAGGATGTACGGAGCGGCCGATGCCGCCGCCAGGATGGCCACCGCCGCGGCGTAAGCCGCCCAGCCGGGAAGATAGCGGAAGGCCGCGCCCGCGGCCGCCACCAGCACCAGCGCCCACAGCAGTACCCAAAGCAGGTCCACGTCCCGGATGAATTGTCCCGAGGCCATGGTCTCGAACGCGTCGGCGTTGATCTCCATCCCGCTGGTGGGCGTGCCGTTCGAATAGGGCGAGAAAAGCCGGTCGTGCTCGGTCTGCGCGGTGACCCCGGCAAACACCACCTTTCCCGTAAACACGCCGGCGAGCGCGGGGTTTTCGAGAAGCTGCTTCACCGTCACCCGCGGCAGCGGCATGGTTGGCGGCACGAAGCGCACACGCAGCAGGCGGCGGTCGCCCGTGGCGGGGATCAGCGTGCCGCCCACCTGTAGGTCGGAGGGCGATTCGACGATATCGGCGTGCCGGCTTAGCCGGAAAGCCTCGAGCGAGAGCGCCCACAGCCGCTCGCGGCCGTGCACCTCTTCGAGCGGAATCGAGCGGGTGATCGCGTCCCTGGGGTCGGGTTGGGCATGGACGTGACCAGTGGCTGCGGCGGCGGAACGGAATTCGGGCAGCGGATATTCCCATCCGTCGCCCACCAGTTGACTCGAAAGCACCAGGTTGGGCGTGGAGCGGAAGGCGCCGGCAAGCGCCGAGTCCACACCCGGGTCCGTGCGGTTGGAGAGAATGATATCTACCGCCACCGCCTTGGGTTTGGCCGCGGCCACCAGCCGGAGGGCTTCGGCCAGCGGTTTCCGGATCCCCTGCATGCCGCCCGGCAGCCAGTCGAGCGTGCGTTCGTCGATGACCAGAAGGGCCGATTCCGTAGCCCAGGTGGCGGGCTGGTACCGTCTGAACATTTCGTCATAGACGGCGCTATCCCACGGGCTTCCGAACAGCCAGCTTCCG
Source organism: Bryobacterales bacterium (assembly GCA_963794265.1). Taxonomy (GTDB): domain Bacteria; phylum Acidobacteriota; class Terriglobia; order Bryobacterales; family Bryobacteraceae; genus CAWCDJ01. The sequence goes on along the minus strand of CAWCDJ010000001.1, from coordinate 809,819 downwards.
GCTACGGCGACGACATAGGCGCCCGCCAGCAACAGGAGGTAGGACGCAGTACTTTTCCACCCTCGGCGGTCCATCCCTCCCAGTATATCGGCCGGGCAGGCCGCCTAAGCGACGGCCGGCCCGCAAGGGGGTCTACTGATAGGACACAAGCCCGCCGACCCCCGAAAACGCCAGGAAGTACGCGTTGTCGATGTTGCCGCCCGCGGTCAACGGCGCTTGGAAGCTGGTCGGGTTTGTCGCGGAGCCAAACGTCAGGGACCCCGCGCCGGTAGTGGAAGTCGCGGATACTGCCGGCAATTGCTGCAGAATCGAGGGCGGGACGGTGAAAGTACCCGCTCCGGCCGTCGTCGTGCAAATGAACGTCCACGAGTCTGTGACCGCGCTCGCGCCGGTACCGGATGTGATGGCCGACGAGCCGATGATTTCCACGAGGTCCGACGGATTTCCGCCGGTCCAGTTGAGCGTCAGCCCGGCGCTCCTCGTGACCGTGGTGGGCAGCCCCGGGTTCAGGCTTAAGGGCGCCCCAAGCGTGATCGATGTATTGAACTTCCCCACGTCTGCCCCACCGGCGCCGCTCACCGTATATTGACCAGCGCCCAGGCTTACATTCATCCCTCCGGGAATCGACAGCCCCTCGACGCCGAGGTTGAGCGAATACAGGAGCGAGTTCGGGTCCTGTGTGAACGCCTGGTTCGTGAGGCCCGAGCCGGTTGGCCCGCTCAGAGTGACCGTACCGGCGTCGAGTCCGCCAACCAGGGGCGGGGTGAGTCCGGCCTGGTCCGAACTCGTAACGTGGCTGACCGTGCAGGCTCCTGAGGATGCAACCTGTGCCTGAGCCTGTGACAGGCCGGCCAATTGATAACCGGTGTACCGGGTGAAGCCGCCGCTCGCGTAATCGATCTTCGCGGTCCCCAGCTGAGGGATGGTCTCCGAGAACTGCGTGAGCGCGAAGTAGCCGAAAGTCTTCGTCGCTCCGGTATCGTACTGCTGAAGCTGCGACGTGCTGAAACCCGGCTGGAGACATGCGTTCGAATTGGCGTCCGTCGCGATTGCAATGAACGTGGTATTGCTGAGTTGGCCGTCGACCGACATCTGGAACGGCACCGTGCAGCCGGTCGGCACGTTCGCGGGAAGCAGAACGTTGATCTGATCTTCGCCCGCGTAGCCCGCACGCCCGGCGTAGGCGACCGGGACAGTCATTCCGCCCACGATCGCGTTGACCTTCACGCCGTTGGCGCTGAAGTCATACGCCGGCGAAGCGGAATTATCGCCGCCGACCAGCGGCCCCATACCGGTTCCCCAGGCAATCACGTATTGCCCCGGGTGGGCGGGAGAAATCGTGGTGCTCTTGCCTGTTCCCGTCGTGAAGCTGTTCAGATCCACTTGGGATGCAGAGATGTAGTTTTGAACCGAGGCGAGTCCGCTGCCGGAGCTATCCTGCGTGAAGAGGGCGAATTTCCTCTGTGTGACCACGGTTGCGAAGGCCGCGCTCGCGGATCCGTTGGTGACGGTCACGTTGTAATTGCCCGTCGGTACCGTCGAAGGCAGAATACCCGCAAGCTGGCATGTGCCGCTCGGATTATAGGTGTAGACGAGGATCGCGTCTGTCCCAGCGCCGCCGCCGGCAGGCGTAAACGTGATCTTTACGCCATCCGGGGAAACAGTTGGGCGCGGAACGCTGAAGATGTTGACGCCCTTCGGGCAAAGATTCGAGCCCTTGACGATGAAGATGCTCCCCTGTGCCAGATTCACCGTGTTGCTGGCGGAGTCCCAGACGGCCGTAATGATGGGGGCATTCGAGCCGCCTCCGCCGCCGGTCGTGCCGCCCGTCGTGATGTTGCCGGAGCCGGTCAACGTCAGGCTAACCGCGCTCGGAAATGTACCGGAGGATGTCCCTGTCAGCGAGAACGACCCGGTTGCGCCGCTATAGCTCCCGGTACCGCCGGTCACCGTTGCTGTGCCACTCCCCGAGGAAGCCTGCCCCAGTACCACATCCAGAGGCACTGCCAACGTCCCGGTGATGGTCCCGTTCGATAGAGTGATGGTAAATGGCGCAGTCACCCCTGTTCCGGTGATCGAAGTGAGCGACACCGTCGAGCTGAAGGTGCCGTCGCCGATATTGGTTAACTTCGCGGTGCCGCTGACGGCTACGCTGGTGCCGCTGAGCGTGGCGGTCGCAGTCACCGTCAGCGTCGTTTGAGTCGTAGCTGCCTGTGCCCCCAGGCATAGCAACAGCGGCAGGGCATATCGGGCGATGGTTCGGTTCATAACAGTCTCCTCCTCCTGTTAACGCGGGAAAACGAACAATTTTTGTTCATCTAACGTACAGGAATGCCGCAACCGAAGGCAAGCCCGAATAGTACTGGCGTGGAAAAGTACCGATTTCAGCGCTGGCTCAGCCCGCCGTCCACCGCCAGAATCTGACCCGTGATGAAGTTCGACGCTCGCAGGAAATAGACGACCGCGTCAGCCACCTCGGCCGGGGTGCCGCCCCGGCCGGCCGGAGTCGCGGCGATCATTTGCTTGCCGCGTTCGTCGATATCCTCGAAGGGAATGACGCCCGGCGCCACCGAGTTCACCGTGATCTCCGGGGCGAAAGCCTTGGCCAGCGCCCGGGTCAGCATGATGACCCCCGCCTTCGACGCGCAGTAGTGCGCGTGCTCGGCCCAGGGCCGCAGGCCCCCGAGTGAACTGATGTTGACGATTCGCCCGCCGCCCGTCTTGTGCATCAGCCGCGCCGCGTTCTGGCAGCAGAAGAAGACCGCCTTCAAGTTTACGGAATGGATGAAATCCCAATCCTTCTCGGTGATGTCGAGCGGGTCGAAGCGCGTGAAGCGGGCGGCGTTGTTCACCAGGCCGTCGAGGCGGCCGAGGCGCTGCTCCACGTCGCGAAACAAGCGGCCGATCTCATCCACGCTTTCGATGTTGGCGTGGAACAGCTCGGCCCCGCCGCATTCCTCCGCGGTGCGGCGCGCTTCGGCCTCGGAGCGGTCGTAGTGGATCGCCACGCGCGCGCCTTCCTCGGCCAGGCGCAGGGCAATACCGCGGCCGATGCGTTTGGCGGCGCCCGTGACCAGGATCGTTTTCGACGACAAGCTAGACGGTTGGCTCGCCATGCACCTCGATCTCCTCGGGTTCGATGCCTTCGTGTTTCGGCTCGGGCAGCCTCCCGGTCAGGTGGGCCCAGCCCCAGAATAGCGCGGTGCTCGAACTCAGCGCGCCGGCCACCGCGCCGATGGTGCGCGGGTCGTAATATTGCGAAGCCACTCCGGCCGCAGCCATCGAGAGCATCATGACCGACCATTGGATGGATTCCATGGTGGAGAACACCCGGCCGCGGAACGCGTTGGGCACGATGCGCAGCAGTTGCGACATGTTGAGCACCGAGCTGACGCCCACCCCTGCGCGCGAAAGAGCGATGAAGAACAGCGCCCAGCCGAACTGCCGCGCCTGGCTGAACAGGATGTACGAGCCGCCGTGCACCACGTAGCAGATGACAATCGACCGTTTGTAATCCCGGAAGCTGAGCCGCCGGCCTAGCCAGTGGGCGGTCGCGCCGCCGATCAGCAGCCCGATGCCGGCGAATCCCCAGACCATCCCCAGCCCGGCCGGCCCGCGGTTGAAGACGATCTCGCCGAAGATGCTGAACAGGATCTGCGCGGCGCCGCCGCCCGTCGCCCAGCCTATGTTGATCAGCAGCAGCCCCAGAATCAGTGGCACCGACTTCATGTAGCCGAGGCCCTGCCGGTAATCGCGCCAGGGCCGGATCACTTCCGCTTCGGTCAGGGCTGCGCGCGGCGGCAGGAACCCGCGCCCCGGCAGGAACAGCCGCGAGATGCAGAAGGCCGAAACCAGGAACGAAGCTGCATTTCCCACGAAGGCCCAGTGGTAGCCGAAGGCCATCACGCTGGTGCCGCCCAGAAACGTGCCGATCGTCAGCGTGGTCCACTGCGTGGTCTGGGTGAGCGAGTTGGCCGTATGCAGTTCGTCCTTGGTGGCGATGCTCGGCAGAATCGCCGCGCGCCCGCTGGTGAAAAACGGCGAGGCCAGCATCAGCAGCCCGCTGAGCACGTAGAGCAGCCAGGTCTCGTGCCGGTGAATCGTGAGGATGAACAGGGCCGCGATCACGGCGCGGAACAGGTCGCTCGCGATCATGATGGCCTTGCGGTTCAACCGGTCGAGCACCACCCCAGCCACCGGCCCGATCAGCATGGCGGGAATGGCGCGCGAAAGCATCACGCCGCTGACCACCAGGCCGGATTTGGTGGTGGCCACCGCCAGGCTGAACACCGCAATGTTATTGAAGTGGTCGCCGATCTCGCTCACCACCTGCCCGATCCAGGTGTTGCGATAGTTGCGGTTGTGCCGGAGGAGCTCGACGAATTCGTTCATCGGGAAAAATGGGATTCACCGCCGAGGCGCCGAGACACAGAGAAAACTCTGAAAATTGAGATTTGATTTTCCTCGGCGCCTCGGCGTCTCGGAGGTGAGAAGCAGCGTTTCAACCGATACTCTCTTCCCGCACCGTGATGCTTCGAATGAAGTCCCGGTCGAGAGCGTAGCCGAAGCCCGGCTCGTCGCGCAGCTCGATGGTTCCGCGCGGAGTGGTTTCGACCGGGGGCTCGATGATGTCGCGCTTCCAATACCGCTTGCTGGCCGAGACGTCGCCCGGCAGCACGAAGTTCGGCAGCGAAGCCAGCGCCACATTGTGCGCGCGCCCGATGCCGGCCTCGAGCATGCCGCCGCACCAGACCGGGACTCCCGCCGCTTGCGCTACATCGTGAACTCTCTTGGCTTCGCGGAATCCTCCCACGCGCCCGAGCTTGATGTTGATGATCCCGCAGGCGCGCATCCGTATGGCCTGCTCGGCCTGGTGCGCCGTGCGGATGCACTCGTCCAGGCAGATGGGCGTCTCTAGCTGTGCCTGGAGCGCGGCGTGGTCGATGATCTCGTCGTGCCCCAGCGGCTGCTCGATCATCATCAGGTAAAAGTCGTCCAACTGTTTGAGGCGCGGGGCGTCGGCTAGGGTGTAGGCGGAGTTGGCGTCGGCCATCAGCTTGATGGAGGGGAAGCGCTCGCGGACGCGCCGTACGACGTCCACGTCCCACCCCGGCCTGATCTTCATCTTGATGCGCTGGTACCCCGCGGCCAGTTCCGTTTCGATCTTCTCGAACAACTGCTCCACCGAATCCTGGATGCCGATCGAAACGCCGCACGGGATTTCGCGCCGCGCCCCCGCTCCGATCTTCTTCCACAGCGGCACCGAGTCCCTGCGCGCGGCAAGGTCCCACACAGCGGTTTCCAGGCCTCCCCGCGCCATGTTGTGGCCGCGAATGTGAGCCGTCAGCGGATAAACGTCCTCCGGGCCGCCGAGCGGTTTCCCGAGCACGCGCGGCACGGCGTAATCGCGCAGAATCAGCCAGGCGGATTCGGTCCACTCTTCGTTGTAGAAAGGGTTCTCCCCGGCCGTCACTTCGCCCCAGCCCGAGGCGCCCTCGCCCTCGGCTTCCACCAGGATGATGTCGCGGCCGTAGGTCCGGCCGAAGCTGGTCTCGAAGAAATCGACCAGCGGCATGCGGATCTGCCGCAGCGTCACGCGTTCCAGTTTCATTGCCATGGCTCCAGCAGGTAGGTTCCCTGTTCTTCGGCCGGTTCGAAACCGGTGACGGCCAGGCCGCGCGCGAACGCGGCTTGAAACTTCGCGGCGTTGTCCTGCTGGATCCGCCGCGCGCAATCTCGGTCGTCCTCGCGCATCCGCCCGATCCCAGCCGGGTAGGCGATGCGCTCGGCGCCCACCGCGTGGGGCACGCGTTCGCCCGCCAGCACCGCCCTCACGCGCGGCGAATCGAGCCACCATTCGGCGATCGAGCGGTCCGTGGGCAATCCGCCGTGCAGCGGGCTGGCGGTCACGCCGTACTGGTTTTCGTTATAGCGCCGCACGATCGCTCCCAGCCGCTCGATGTTGAAGAACGCGTTCTTCAGCTCCATCGGATCGAAGGTCCATTCAATGAGCTGGATCCCGCGCCCCAGCGCTTCTTCACGCTGCCGCAATTTGAGCCGCCGGCCGATGCCCTGGTTGTGGTACTCCGGCCGCACGCCCAGCATGTGGCTGTGCAGGTAAGGCCGCCCGCCGGGCTTCACCCCGGGGATGGCGAAGCAGAAGCCGATCATCTCCGCCCCGTCGTACGCCCCGAATACATGCCCGCCGACTTTGCTGACCACCACCAGAAACCGCAGCGGCAGCAGTTCGATATCGGCGAACCCCCAGATGAGCTGCTGGAGGCGGAGCACGTCCCCGAACTCCTCGAGCCGGTGCAGTTGCCGGATCCCGATTACCGCTTGGCTTCCTGCCACAGGGCCTCCATTTCCTCGATGTCGGATTCCTGGAGAGTCTTGCCGCGCTCGGCCAGCTTGCGTTCGATGTAGCCGAAGCGCCGGCGGAACTTGGCGTTGGTCCGGCGTAGCGCCTGCTCCGGATCTACCTTGACGAAACGGGCCAGGTTGACCAGCACGAACAGCATGTCGCCCAGTTCGTCTTCGAGTTCTTCAGGGTCGCCTCCGCGCCGCGCCTCGGCGAATTCCGCGAGTTCCTCGTGCAGCTTGTCGATGACCTGGTCCGGATTCTGCCAGTCGAATCCGGCGACCGCCGCCCGCGAGGCGATCTGCTGCCCCTCCACCAACGCCGGCAGCGCGCGCGGTACGGAATCGAGCAGCCCGGCTTCCTGCCCCTTCTCTTTCCTTTCGGCGGCCTTCACCTCGCCCCAGATTCGCTTCACGTCGCCCGCGGTTTCGGCGGACTGCTCGCCGAACACGTGCGGATGGCGCCGCACTAGCTTCCGGTTGATCGCGTCGAGCGAATCCTCAATCCGAAAGTGGCCTTCTTCGGCAGCCATCTGCGCGAAGAAAACGGCCTGTAGAAGGAAGTCGCCCAGCTCTTCGGAAAGCTCGCGCCAGTCGCGGCGATCGATCGCGTCGAGCACCTCATAGGTCTCTTCCAGGGTGTACGGCTTGATGGAGTCGAAAGTCTGCTCCCGGTCCCACGGGCAGCCTCCCGGTGCGCGCAGCCGCGACATCAATTCCACAAGCGTTTGAAACTTCTCTCCGGCAGTCATTGAGGGTGGATTCCCCTCAATTTAACATGCAGCGCGCCGCGCCATCCTTCGGACCCGTTAGAATGGCCCTTATGTTGACGCCACTCTCGAACGGGGACTCGCAGGGAATTCGCGCCTTTCTGAAAGACGCCGGTTTCGTCCACGACACCTTTCGCGAATCGCCCTGGCTGCGCGAACTGCCGAAAAATGCAGCCGACCTGGCCTACATGCTGGAACGCACCGCCGGCCCCGGCGTGCTGAATCTGCTGGTGCGGCTGTTCTTTCTGGGTGTGCCGCAGCCCTCCGAAGCGGCGGCCGGGCACATCCCTGCCTCCGTGCTCCAGGCCATGGAGCAGTGCGGAATCGTCCATCGCGATGGCGCGGACCTCGTCCCCAACGTGATGCTCACCCCCTGCGACGATTTTGTCTTCGCCGCCGATTCGGCCGCGCGGATGCGCGCCGGCGGCTCCCAAGACCTGGTGCTGTGGCCCAATGTCACCACGCGCCTGTTGCAGGTCTTCGCCGCCGGAACTCCCTCCGCTACCGTGCTCGACCTGGGCGCCGGCTGCGGTATCCTCGGCATCCTCGCGGCCAGGCGCGCCCGCCAGGTCACCGCCACCGACCTCAACCCGCGGGCCGAGGAGTTCACGCGCTTCAATGCGTGGCTGAACGGAGTCGATAACGTGGAGGTGCTGACCGGCGATACTTTCGAGCCGGTGGGCGGCCGCGCGTTCGACCTGATCGTGGCCAACCCGCCGTTTTTCGTGACGCCGGGTACGTCGCAGATGTTCTGCGAAAACAACATGGAGCTAGACCTCTACTGCCGCCGGGTCGTGCGCGAAGCGGCCCTTCACCTCACCGAAGGCGGCTATTTCCAGGCGCTGGCCGAGTGGGTCCAGGTGCGCGGCCAGAGGTGGCAGGATCGGCTGGCGGAATGGGTGGACGGGTCGGGGTGCGACGCCTGGCTGGTGCACTCCTACGCCCGCGACGCCGCAACCTATGCCGAGGAACGGATCCAGTCCACGTGGCCGGAACAGCGGTCGGCCCTCCGCTTCGGCGACTGGATGGAATATTACCGGCAGCGCGGCGTGGAGGAGGTGCACGGCGGCATTCTGGCCCTGCGGCGGCGCTCCGGCCAAAACTGGCTGCGGATCGATGAACAGGCCGTGGACGGAGTCAACGAGTTCGGCGACCTCGTGCCTCGGACTTTTGCCACCCAGGATATTCTCACCCTCCACCCGGACGACCAGCAGTTGCTGGCCGTGAAGCCGCGCCTGCCGGCGCTGGTGCGGCTCGAGCAGGTGGCGCGCGCCTCCGGCGGCCAGTGGGGCGTGGAATCGCTCAGACTCCAACTCGCCGGCCCCGTGCCGGCCGGCATGGCGCTCGATCAGCAGGTGGCCGGGTTCGTCGGCCGCTGCGATGGTGCGCGCACCCTGGGGGAACTGGTGCGGGAACTCTCCGGACAGGTCAAGGCGCCGCCCGAAGCGGTTCGCCAGCAGTGCTGCGCGGTTGTCCGAAAGCTGGCCGAACGCAGGCTGCTGCACCTGGAACGGTGAGGGCTCGATCCGATAGTGCTTCCGCTTGACAACTCCGGCCGTCTAGAGGTATCGTTAATCGACGATACCCTATGAATTCGAAAGACACGTGCTGTCCGCCCGAAACTCCTCCGCGGGAGATGACTCTGCAGAGTCTCGAAGGGGCCGGCGCGGATGAAGAACTCGCGCGGCTGGCGAAAGCCATCGGGCATCCCGCCCGTGTTCGGATTCTCCGGCTGCTTTCGCGAAAAGAGGCGCGGGTATGCAGCCAGATCGTAGGCGAACTTCCACTGGCTCAATCCACGGTCTCCGAGCATTTGCGGATTCTCAAGGAGGCGGGCTTGGTGCGCAGCTCGGAAGAAGGATATTGCATCGACTTCGACGGGCTGCGGCGGCTGAAGGCGATGGTGGCAATTATCTGACCCGCGTGCATCGCCAATCATCGATCTCTAATGATGAGGATATGGAACCGAAAAGGCTGAACTATTTCGAACGGTACCTGACGGTCTGGGTCGGCGCCTGCATGGCACTGGGTGTCCTTTTGGGGAAGGCCATCCCGCAACTGGCCGATTCGCTGCGGCGCCTGGAGTTTGGCGCGGGCAGCCAGATCAACATCCCGATCGCGGTCCTGATCTGGCTCATGATCGTTCCGATGATGATGAAGGTCGATTTCGCCTCCATTCGCAACGTCGGCAACCGGCCGCGCGGCCTGTTCGTCACCCTCTTCGTCAACTGGCTCGTCAAGCCGTTTTCGATGGCCCTCATCGCGGGGCTCTTCTTTCGGTACATTTTCGCCGCGTGGATTTCTCCGGCGGATGCGGATCAGTACATCGCCGGCTGCATCATCCTGGCCGCGGCGCCTTGCACGGCGATGGTCTTCGTGTGGAGCTATCTCACCGACGGGGATCCGGCGTACACCCTCGTGCAGGTCTCGCTGAACGACCTCATCATGCTCTTTCTGTTTGCGCCCATCGTGCGGTTCCTCGTGAACGGCGCCTCCACGCTGCACGTGCCGTTCCAAGTGCTGCTTTACGCGGTGGGAATCTTCATCGTGATTCCCTTGGTCGCGGGTACCGCGCTGCGTAGCCGGCTGATTCGGATGCACGGCCGGGCCTGGTTTGAGAACTCTCTCATGCCGCGCTTCGCACCCGTCGGTATGCTGGCCCTGCTCGCGACTCTGGTGCTGATCTTTGCGTTTCAAGCCGATAATATTTTGGGAAAGCCCTTCCACGTCATTCTGATCTCGGTTCCCATCCTGATCCAGATTTACTTCAATTCCTCGCTGACTTATGGATTGATGAAGCTGCTGAAAGTGCCTCACGCGGTGGCCGCGCCGGGAGCCCTGATTGGGGCCAGCAACTTCTTCGAGTTGGCCGTCGCCACCGCCATCGCGCTGTTCGGCGCGGGTTCGGGAGCGGCCCTGGCCACGGTGGTGGGTGTGCTGATCGAGGTGCCCGCCATGCTGTCGGTCTGCTCCTTCTGCAACCGGACGCGCCACTGGTTTCCGGAGATAGAGGGTGCCGCGCCAGTCTCGTCTGAAACCGGAGGCCTGAGGTGCTGAAGCGAATTCTGGTCCTCTGCACCGGCAACTCGGCCCGTAGCCAGATGGCCGAAGGCCTCTTTCGGCGCGAGGGAGGCGAAGCGTGGGAGGTCTTCAGCGCCGGCACCAGGCCGGGTTTCGTCCGGCCGGAAGCCATCGCGGCCATGCGCGAAATCGGAGTCGACATCTCCAACCACCGGTCGAAGTCGGCGGACGAGTTTGTGGGCCAGCCATTCGATTACGTCATCACCGTCTGCGATCACGCGCGCGACACCTGTCCGGCATTCCCAGGCGCGCGGAACCGGATCCACTGGAGCTTCGAGGATCCCGCCGCCGTCGAAGGCGCCGAGGAGGTCCGTATGGCCGCGTTTCGCCGCGTCCGGGACGAGATCCACGATAGGGTGAGGGGCTTCTTTCGGGACAGCCGGTAGCGCCGCTGCAGTAAAATCGTCTGCATGAGAATTTCCCGCCGTCATCTGCTCGCGTCCGCGGCCGCTCTTCCGGCGCTGGACGCGCGCGCCGCGGCAGACCACCTGCGCATCGTGGTTGCGGGTGGCCATCCGGGCGACCCCGAGTGCGGCTGCGGCGGCACCATCGCGCGTTACGCGGCGCTGGGGCACGAGGTAACCGTGCTCTACCTGAACCGCGGCGAAGGATACTGCGGCGGCGCGGACCTCAGCCGGTGCGGCACCGTGCGCACCGCCGAAGCGCAGAAGGCCTGCGGCATCCTGAAAGCCCGGGTCGTCTTCGCCGGGCAGTACGACGGGCGCGCCATCATCGACAACCCGCATTACGATGAGTTCCGGCGCCTGTACGACGCACAGAAGCCCGACATCGTTTTCACCCAGTGGCCCATCGACCAGCATCGCGACCATCGCGCCGTCTCCCTGCTGGTGCTCGATGCCTGGCTCGCGGGCGGCAGGAAAGCGGCGCTCTACTTCTACGAGGTGGCCGACGATACCCAGATGTTCTCTCCCGCCGAGTTCGTGGATATCTCGGCAGTCGAGGCGGAGCGGCGGACGGCCTGCTACGCGCACGCCTCCCAGCAGCCCGACAAGTGGTACCCGCGCCAGGTGGAGCTTACGCGCTTCCGCGGAATTGAGAGCGGGCTCGCCCAGGCGGAAGGTTTCGTCCGCCACCGCGAAAGCCGCCGGGGCTGGCTGCCGGGAACGGCCTGAACGCGTCGGGCAAAGTTCACTCTCCGTCGTTTCTGCCCGCCGACAACACGGCCGCCACTTTCTCGGCCAGTTCGGAGGGGGTAAACGGCTTCTGGATAAACGAAATGTCCGGTTGGTCTATGCCGTGGAACGCCAGCATGTCATCCGTATAGCCTGACATGTAAAGGATTCTCGTATCCTGGCGGATCGAAGTCAGCCGCTCGGCCAGGTCGCGGCCGTTCATCAGCGGCATGATCACATCGGCCAGCAAAAGGTGGATCTCGCTCTGGTGCTGTTCGGCGATCCGCAGCGCCTCGTGACCATCCGCGGCTTCGAGAACCGTGTATCCGAGTTGCATCAGCGTTTGCCTCACCAACCCGCGAACCGCCGGTTCATCCTCGGCTACAAGAACCGTCTCGGTTGCCTTAGCCTTACGCGGCGGGTCTGTTGGGAATTCGCTTCGCGCTTCGCTTTCGGGCACGGCGGGAAAGTAGATATCGAAGACCGTGCCTTGGCCCGGTTCGCTCGATACTTCGATTCTGCCCTGGTTTTGGCGGACGGCGCCGTAGACCGTGCTCAGTCCCAAACCGGTGCCTTTTCCCATGCCTTTGGTCGTAAAAAACGGTTCGAACGCCCGCTCCAGCGTGCGATTGTCCATGCCGCATCCGGTGTCGCTGATTCTCAGCCGGACGCACGTCCCGTCGCTGTTCTGGCGATCCCCTTCCGCCACTGCGGCCGCGCTTGCCATGCTGGTTTGAATCCTGAATTGCCCTCCGTTCGGCATGGCATCGCGCGCGTTGGCGGCCAGGTTCATCACGATCTGCTCGAGTTGATGGGGATCCACCTTGATACAGCTCACGTCCGGATCGAGCGCCGTTTCGACCGCAATATCTTCTCCGATCAGGCGGCGCAGCAGAGCCTCCATATGGGTCAACAGGTGATTCACGTTGACCAGTTCCGGTTGAAGCACCTGGCGGCGGCTGAAGGCAAGCAACTGCCGGGTGAGGCCGCCGGCGCGGTTGGCGGCATTCAGGATCTGCTCCAATTTCTCCCGCCACGGATCCTGCGGGTGGCTGCTGTCCAACAGCATCTTGGCATAGCCGCCGATGATGGTCAGGAGATTATTGAAATCGTGAGCGACCCCTCCCGCCAGCCTGCCCACCGCCTCCATCTTCTGTGCCTGGCGGAGCTGTTCTTCGAGTTCCCGCCGGTCCGTGATATCCTCCGCGATTCCCGCCACCCGGTATGGTTTGCCCTCCCCGTCGCACACTCGAAAACCGCGGTCCTGGATCCATCGCACCGAACCGTCCGGACGCACGATTCGATAGGAGACCTCTTCCCGTTCTGATCTCACCTTCTCGAGGAACGCGACAAAGCGTTCCCGGTCCTCCGGGTGTACGGTTTCCACCAGCCAGTCGCGATCCCGATACAGGGCGGCGGCACTGGAGCCCCACACTCGTTCAAAGGCCGGGCTGACGTAAAGTACCCGGTTTGTGCGGAGATCGAGCATCCAGAAGACCTCATCGATGTTCTCCGCCAGCTCCCGGAACCGCTCTTCGCTCTGCAGATCGGTGATGTCGCTATCGGAGCCGATATAGCCGGCAAAAACGCCGCCGGGCGCGAAGCGCGGCACCCCACTGCACAGGATGGTCCGGTACTCGCCGTCGTATCGCCGCAGCCGGCACTCCAACTGGAAGTTCCTGCGGGCGTCGAACGCCGAGGAAAACGTCTCGTAGCAGCGCTGCTGGTCCTCGCAATACACGCCTTCGGCCCAGCCGACTCCCAACTCCTGCTCCATCGTCCGGCCCGTGAAACTCAGCCAGGTCTTATTGACGAAGGTAAACAGCTTGTCGGGGCCGGTGACCCAGATCATGACCGGAGCATTGTCGGCCATGTTCCGGAAGCGCTCCTCGCTTTCGCGCAGCGCCGCCTCCGAACGTTTGCGCTGGCGCGCCGAAGCCACTCGCCAGACGATCAGGGCCAGGGCAATCGTGAGTGCGATCACGACCCCTGCCAGCCAGCGCGTGCGCTCCGCCGACTCGATCGAATCGTAGGCGGCCCAGGTGTCGTCAAGGCCGTAGTAGGGGTACTTGGCCATGATGAGCGCCATCGTGCCATCGCGAAACATGCCGCCGATTTCGTCCCGCAGTCTCTCGGCTGCTCCGGCGGCTTCAAAGGTCGAAGCGACGCTCAGTTGATTGCTCAGCGCCGGAAGAATCTGGGTGCGGATCGGGACCGTGGCGCATTCCGGCGGCTTCGCCTGCAGCGTGTTCAGAGCCGTCCGGAACTCCAGAAAGCCTGCGGCAGCCGTGCCGGAACAGACCTCCTTCAAAACCGCTACAGCATCCGGCAGCTGGACCAGTTGCGCCGCGGGGAATCGCTCGTGCGCCATCCGAACGTGCAGCGGCAGTTTGAAAACGGCGATGCGGCCGGTAAATCCGTGGCCGGGGGTCGGCGCGCCGGAGCGGACCAGGAGGGCGTGACTGCTGTGAAGCCACGGCCTGGAAAAGTGTACGGATTTCTGGCGGTAGGGTAAATCGGCCATCACCGGCCAGAGGTCAACCAGCCCTTTTCGGAAAGACTCCTCCGAGCTCACTTTAGTTTCCACCCACTGCAGCGGCAATCCGGCGCGTCTGGCGGCTTCGCTCACGGCTTCCACTCCGAGCCCCGCCAGTCCGTCGGCCGTATGGTATTGGAGCGGAGGATTCTGCTCAAAACCGATGCGTAGTGGACGCTGGGGTATCGGGGGCAGCCGGGCGGCGTAGTACCAGACCGCCAGACCGCCCGCTATTCCGAATACGGCGAGGATTGCTCTCGTCCTCTGGAACCTGCGTAAGATCGAAAACACTGTCGTTCTGCCCTAGCCGTTTACCGCCCAGCGCATCAGTTCCGACAGCTTCGGCGGCTTGCCATGCATCAGGATCGCCACCCGGAAAATCCGCGAAGCGGCCCACACCGTGGCCAACGTGAAGGCCACTACCCCCGCCAGCCCGGCCCACGGCTGCCAGGCGGGAACGCCGTTGGGAATCGCCTGCCGCAGCAGCATCAGGATCGGCGTGAACGGCGGGATCAGCGAGAGTACCGTGGATACCATGCCGTTGGGCTCGCGAAGGACTGTGACCAGCGTGAACATCGGGATCAGGCACGGCGTCAGCAGCACGATCGCCAGGTTTTGGGCATCCTGCGGCGTGCTGCACGCCGCGCCCAGTGCCGCCGCGAAGGCGCAAAGCATCACCACATCCGCCAGCAGGTATACGTAAAACCAGGGCAGAATCGCCAGCGGCAGCAGGCCCGAAAGGCCCAGCCCGTTCACTGCCAGAATTCCGCCCGCTACGTACAGCACCGAACTCGTGATGGAGACGCCCACCGACCCGAGCACCCGGCCCGCCATCAGCTCCAGCGGAGTCACCGTACCGAGCAGCATCTCCACGATCCGCTGGCTCTTGTCCTGAGTCACGTTTTGCAGCATGGGCGCGGAGCCCAACATCACGATCATCGCCAGAATGATCGCCACCCCGAACGGCACGATAAAGCTCTCGACCTCGCCGCGTTTGTGCGCTTCCTCGATCTGCCCGGTGGCCGGGTCGCGTTCTATCAGGCCCATCCGCGTAATGGGTACCGAAACGGTGAGCCCTTCGAGGTGGCTCACGTCAATGCCGAGTTCGGAAAGCCGCGCGCTGCGCACGCCGTCGTTCACCGGCCCGTAGAACCAGTTGCGCAGCTCGTCGATGCCTCCCGCGTTGGTGTAGTAAGAGACGCCGGCTGCCGGGTTGTCGTTCTCGTTCTTTTCGCTGTTCGCCTGGTTGGCGGGTTCGGGCGGGTGTATGGCCTGCGCTCCGATTTCGAGAATTGCCACCAGATCCCGCCGGCGGATCCGGTCGGAAAGCGCCAGCAACTGCTCCTTTGGATCCGCGCCCGGCGGCACCAGTTCGAAAACGTACCGCGGCGCGACCTGCTGCCCGGTCTTTTTGTCGAACAGCTCTTTCCGGTTCTTTTCGCCGGCGGCGCGGATGAGGGCGGCGCCCACCGCGCCCGTATGATCGAGCACGGCGATGCGGCGCTCGGCGGTGTCGGGCTTGCCCTTGATCAGCGACATGCCGATCGAACCGCCCCCGAACAGAATCGGCGCGACCACCAGGCCGAATAGAAACGCCTTGGTGCGGACCGTCGCGATGTAGTCGCGTTTGGCGATGGTCAGAATTCTATGCACTCGCAACTTGCGCCTCCTCGGCCGTGGGGCCGGCGATTCGCACGAAAATATCGTGGAGGGAAGGCTTGACGATGGAAAAGCTGGTGACGCGCGTGCGGCCGACCAGCCCGCGCAGCAGTTCCTGCGGGTCCGCCCCGCGCGCCACCCGGACCTCCTGCACCTGTCCGAGATCGCGGATCTGTTCGACTCCGTCCAGACCCGCCAATGCCGCGCCGCCGCCCTCGGACGAGACGCGGATCGTGTCGTCGCCGTACTGGTCTTGAATGGAGGCGAGCGTCCCGTCGAGAACCTTCCGCCCGCGGAAGATCATGCAGATGTAGTCGCACATGGTCTCCGCCAGGTTCATATCGTGGGTGCTGAGGATGATGGTCACGCCCCGCCGCCGCAGATCCAGAAGCGCGCCGCGGATCAGGTCGGCGCTCACCGGGTCAAGCCCGCTGAAGGGTTCGTCCAGGATCAGCAGCCTGGGCTCGGGAATGACCGCGGCAATCAGTTGCACTTTCTGGCTCATCCCTTTGCTGAGGGCCTCGACCTTGTGGGAGGCCCATTTCGACAGTTCCAGCTTCTCGAGCCACTGCCGGACCTCGGCCGCTACGCTGCGCCCGCTTCGCAGCTCGCCGTAGAATTCGAGCAGCGACTCGACGGTCATCCGCGGGTAAAGGCCGCGCTCCTCGGGGAGGTATCCGATGAGTTCGGGACACGACCCCGGGCTCCGGTCGCCGAAGAGGCGGATCTGGCCCCGGTCGGGGCGGAAGATATTCACGATCATACGCATCGTGGTGGTCTTGCCCGAACCGTTGGGCCCGATAAACCCGTAAACGGAGCCCGGCGGAACGGACAGGGAGAGGTCGTCCACGGCGGTGACCTCCCCGAATGTCTTGGTTACATTCGAGATCTGTACGGCGTCCACTTGGCAGAAATCTTAGCACTATTCAGTAGGGTAGGCCTCCCGGCCTGCCCGCTTTTTGAGCCTCCGCCGCGCGTACCCTCCACGGATATGGGCTCCTTTTCACCGCCTCGTAGTTCGCATCGAGCGCCGGGCCACTTCCGTCATTTCCCGGTAGCTGAGCCATGAAATCCGTGTTCGCGCAATTCCTGCAAGTAATAGTAGGGTAGGCCTCCCGGCCTGCCCGCGCGCGGGCCATCCAGCTCGCCTCGGTCCTCGAAGATTGCGCTCAACCCAGTGGCGGCCGGACACGTCCGGCGATAAGTCCGAAGACCCCGTCCGCCCGCAACGCCTCTCCATCCGGCCGCAGTGTCTTTTCCCCCCGGCTCCGCATGCCCCGCGCCCTCCTGGTAATCTAAATGTCTATGCAAGTAGTGGCAGGAGTCGATCTTGGCGGAACCGCCATCAACTATACGCTGCTCACGTCCGGGGAGCAGTTTCTCATCGAGAATCTGTGCGAGCATCCGGCGCGGTCGAAAGAGGGCCCGGCGGTGTGCCTGCGGCAGATTGAGGACGGCCTGAAAATTGCCGCCGGGCGGGCGGGCGTAGCGCTTTCGGACGTGGTGGCGGTCGGTCTGGACACACCCGGCCCGGCCAGCGCGGCGGGCATGCTGAGCGCGCGCGGATCGACGAATTTCGTGCACGCCGACTGGGCCGGTTTCGACATCCGCGAAGGTCTCGCCAGGCGGCTCGGCAAGCCGGTCTGCTATCTGAACGACGGCAATGCCGGCGCGCTGTGGGGCCACTTCACGATCTTCGGCGCCGACAGCACCCATACCTCCATCTCCGCGGTGATCGGCACCGGTCTGGGCGGCGGCGTCATCATCGAGGGCCGCGTGTTGAAAGGCCGAATGGGCTTCGGCGGCGAGCTCGGCCACGTGCTAATTCCGTACCACGGCATTCCCGGCATTCAGGGGATCCAGCCGGATTGCAACTGCGGACGCACGGGCGATCTGGAATCGCTGTGCTCGCTCGGAGCAATCGAAAGAACCCTGCTCCCCTTCTTCTTGCGCTGCTATCTCGGCCATGAACTGGGAAAGCTCGACCAGCACCAGGCGGCAAAACTGGTGCGGGGAATGGCGGAGAACGGCGACCCGATGTGCCGGGAGATCTTCCGCGTTCAGGCGCGCGCGATGGGCCTCTTTTTCGACGAAATGATCAATACCTTCGACCCCGACGCCCTGATCATCGGCGGCGGCGCCATCGAGACCTGCGCCGAATTCCAGCAGTGGTTCATCGAAGAGACCCGCGCCGGTATGCCCGGCCAGCGGGAGGAGCAGGCGGACATCCCGATTCACATCATGCCCAACGGAGACACCGCCGGCGCGCGCGGTGCGGCCATCGAGGCGCTTCACCTGGTGCGAGGGTAGGGTTGGCCTCCTGGCCTGCCCACTTCGCCATTTTGCCTTTCCGCCGCGTCCGATAATAAGAACGTACATGTCTTTTCCGCAAAGCACCGGCGGCGAGAGCCGCGCGGCCGCGACGATTCGGGAGATCTTCGAATCGGGGCGGCCGCTTACCTATATCCGCTCGGCTGAGGAGCAGCGCGTGGCGCGCCTTCTGAGCGATGTGGCGCGCAGGATGGCCGAGTCCACGCCGATGTCGGTCTGGACCTGGAGCCTCACCGAGGGCCTGCGGCGCGAGGATATGCCGCCCGAACCCGGAACCCGCGGGCCGCGGGAAGCCCTGGATTTCATTGCCGCCCACGACCGGGGCGCAGCCATTTTTCACCTCAAGGATTTTCACGAGCCGTTGCGGGAGTCTCCGGAGGTTCGGAGGCGCCTGCGGGATATTTACGCCGCCTGCCTGGACCGGCGAAAATTCGTGGTGATTACCTCGCCGGTCCGCTTCATCCCCGAGGAGGTGGAGCGAAGCCTCGTCTATATCGACCTGCGGCCGCCGGACCGGGCGGAACTGGCGGAATTCGTTCGCGAGGAAGCGGCCTCCCAGTTCCCCGACGGCCATCCGGACGATGAACTGCGCTCCCAGATCGCGGCGGCCCTGCAAGGGCTGACGCTCGATGAGGCGCGGTATGCGCTGCGGCGGGCGCGGGCGGTGGGTCCGCGGCTGGGGCCCGGTTCTGTGACCGCCATCCTCGAAGAAAAACGCCTGCTGGTGAACCGCAGCGGCGTGCTGGAGTTCATTCCTTCGGAAACCGGGCTGGGGGAAGTGGGCGGGCTCGAGGGCCTCAAGAAGTGGCTGCTCGAAAGACGCAAGCTGTTCCAGATGCGCGACCGGCTGAGCGCGGAAATCGTCCCCAAGGGGCTCCTGCTGATGGGGATTCCGGGCTGCGGGAAGAGCCTCTCCGTCAAAGCCATCGCGACCTATTTCCAACTGCCCCTCTACCGGGTGGATATGGTCGAAATCTTTTCCGGGCGGCACGGCAAACCCGAGGGCGCGTTCGTCTCGGCCTGCCGGCTCATGGAAGAAATGGCGCCGGCGGTGCTGTGGTTCGACGAGATCGAAATGGGGATCACGTCGGCGGAAGCGGGCGGAGAACAGGGGCGCATCTTCGCGTTTTTTCTGACGTGGATGCAGGAAAAGGCTACCGGTCTGTTCGTGGCGGCCACCGCCAACCGCATCGACCTGCTGCCGGCCGAGATGATCCGCAAGGGACGGTTTGACGAGGTCTTCTTCGTGGACCTGCCCGGCGACGACGAGCGGGTCGAGATTTTCAAGATCCACCTCAATCGCCGGGGCGAGGACTCCGGCCGGTTCAATATCGAGCAACTGGTAGGCTTCACCAACGGCTGGGCCGGGGCGGAGATCGAGCAGTGCGTGGTTTCGGCCCTGACCAAGTCCAAGCTGGCGGACCGGGAACTGACGGACCACGACCTTATCAGCGTGGCGGCCAAGGTCGTGCCGCTCTCGCGCACCATGAAGGAGCAGATCAACCACATCCGTGGCTGGGCTTTCGAGCGAGCGGCGAAAGCGTCGGTGGCGCAGCCGGGGCGCTAATTCCTAACGAATGAGAGTATTTCCTTTCCCGGCGGCCGCCGTCAGACTGGGGAAGGAGCTCGGCCTATGAAACGGTTTGGTCCGGTTGTTTTCCTGATGTTGACTGTGTTCGGCGGCACGGCGGTGGGGCAGGCGATGGTGGGGTACGGGTTGGGCGCGGCGCGCGCCGCCACGACCATCGCGCCGGCACGGGCGGCCGGCAAATCGCTCGACAAACCCTGGAAGAAGCTCGAAACCGCCGCGAAATCCGCTCCTTCCACCAAAGCCGCGGCTGCCGCGAATTACGAAGATCCGGCCAGGATCGAAGCCGGGATTGCCTACTCCGACCTGATCCGCCGCTTCGGGAGACCGTCGATGGAGATTACCGGCGAAGACGGCGCCAGCACCTTGACCTATCTGGGCAAGAGCGCCCACGCGGAGTTGGTGGTGCGGGACGGTAAAGTCGCCTCGGCGGACGTCCGGCGGATCGGGCATGCCGCGCTGCCGCGGTGAGCGGCAGGGGCTCAGAACAGCCGGTCCTGCTTGCGCAGGGTTCCGAACGAACCGAAGTTGGCGATACTGAAGGCCACCCGGTACTGGGTTTCGTCTCGAATTCCGATGTTATACCGGCGGTACTGGACACTGAATCCACAACAATCCGTGTTGTAAGTCACCTGGGTAGTGGAATACTGAAGCACCTGTGCGCGGTAGTCGTAAACCGCGTCCACCGCGGCGTTCCACCCTCTTTTATTAGCGTCGCCGAAGCCCATCCGGAAACGGTATTGGTTGGCATACGGCGTGAGCAGCGGGTTGCTGTGCACCTCGTTGTTGCCCGCCGATACGAAATACTTCTGCCAGCGGTAGTCCACCGAAAACGCGCTGTCCACAATCGCGTGATACCGCGGGTCGTAATCGGCCTGCCACTGAATGCCGAGGCCGGCGAACGGGCTGCCGCGCACGGTGGAAGCGACCGGCGAGGTGCTGCGGGGTCCTACCAGGAACGCATACGCGGTGAGATCGGCGGTGGATTGAAAAATGTTGCGCTGGCCGTCGATCAGCGCGCCGCCAAACGTCGGGTCGAAGTACCGCTTCTGGGCGATTTCCCACGTGAAGATTTCCTGCACTTCGTTCCCACGCTTGGCGTAAATGCGATTGGTCAGGGATAGCTCGAGCTCGTTGGTATTGGAAAGCAGATCGGTGTCGTCGAAGCGGATGAAATCGTTGAAGTCGCTGCCGATCCCCGTAATGTACCGGTAAGTCGCGCGCGGCTCGATCACGTGCTTGAGCTTGTCGCCCAGGAAGGTCTTCTTATCGAATACGCGATACAGGGTAGGGAAGACGAAGTCCACCGACAAATCGCGCGCGCTGCGCACGAAATTGGTGCCGACCACGTTGTAGTGCCCGTCGGAGATCGCCTGTCCCTCCGAGTAATACGTCTCGTGAACGCCAAAGCTGGGTATGATGTGGAGCCAGTCGCCGAAATGGAAGGCGGTGGTGATATGCGGCGCGAGATTGACCCGGTTCATGAAATTGCCGGTCTGGTACTGGTCGATCAGTTTATTGTTGCTGTCGAACACGGGGGCCGAGCGATAGAGTAGTCCGGCGGTGGATTCGAAGGAGTACCAGATCGGCAGGTTCTGGAAAATCGCGTGATCCCGGCTGTAGAACTGGGCTTCCGGCAGCTTGCGGATGATGACCGCGTTGGTGAGATAGTTGGTGTTGCCGGTGGCCGGGTCGGTAACCGGGATCTCGGTGGATTCGAAGTTTTCCAGGCGGGCTGCGACCACGTCGAAGGTATAGGTGGACCAGTTCTTATTGATGAAGCCGTTCGAATGGACCTCGGAGCCGATGGCTTCGTTGAACGATTCGGTCCACTCCTGGCGGAAGCGGAATGAGGTGATGTAGTTGACCTGTCCGGCGGCCGTCCAGCCGTCGCCGAGGTCCGAGCGGCCGACCGAGTAGATGCTGATTCCGCTGTACTTGGTGGGTGGCGAGCCGCTGCCGGGAACGCCCTGATCCTGCACGCCATAGAGGATGAAGTCGAGGTCCGTACCCGCTTTCGGCTTGGCGCGGAAGTCGACGTGGTGCGTGAATCCGCGGGCCGTGAAGTCCTGCACCCGGTAGGTCACATCGGTGCTGCGATTGATGGCCCAGAAGTAGCCGATGCCCAACATCTCTCCGCGCTGCGAGCTATGCCCGAGATTGGGCATGAGGAAACCGCTCTTCCGGGGTTCGTCCGCCAGGGAGTGAAAGAAATACGGCATATAGAAAATGGGGAAGTGGCGGAGGATGTAGATGCTGTTGTGCGTGATGGCGCGGTCGTTGGGGATAATGTCGAATTTCGGGCCCTTCAGCCGCCACCACGGATTCGGCAGTTTGCAGTTGGTGGCCCAGCCATGATAGAGGATGTACTTCTCTCCGATGCGTTCCGCCCATTGCCCTTCGAAGTGGAACGGGGAGTTGCTGGTGAGAATGCCGGGCCGGGCGACGATTTTGGTTTGGGTCTCGCCGATGACATCGTAGAACTTACCCCGTTCAGCGTCCGTATTGTATTCGACCCGGCTGGCCCACAATTTCATATTCTGGTCGAAATTCCAGAAAAAAACGGCGCCCGAGGCTCGTACTTCGCCGGTTTCCTGGTTCCACTCGATTTCATTAGCCCTAAAGAGCATCCGGGAATCTTCGAGTTCGGCGGGATGCCCGTGCAGGTGGTAGACGCTGCCGTCGACGTCCTGACTTTCGGAGACGATGTTCCACTCGCCCTGGGGGATCGTTTTCGGAGCGACGGAAGGGGGCGGGACCTCGCGCGTGGTCACCTGCTGGGCAGGGAGCGCGGTGGCTAAGACCAGCGGTAGCAACAGGCTGAAACGAAAAAGATATCTATTACTCGAAGATTTTTCGTGACAAGCGGGCACCATTATGTTAAGAAATGTGAGAGGACTGCTGAAGTGGTAGTGCCTCAATCCGAAAAAGTAACACAGTTCCGCGAAGGAATGTTGCGGCCCTTCGAAAAGCTTGGAGTGAAATGACTTGCGGGTATTGTGGTTCGCGTAATGCCGAAGGAGAGCATCGCTGCCGGCGGTGTGGGCGGCGTCCGGGAGACAGGCTGACCGCCGAATTTGCTCCGCCGCGGATGTCCGGGGCGACAGCGCCGCAGCTCCATCCGGCGCCGCGTGCCCGCGCGGTGGAAGAACCCGCGCCGGCGTTGCTGCCGCGCGCCTCCGGGCTGGCCCGGCCGGTGCAGGGTTCGCTGTTCCCCGTGCGCTCGCAGTCGAACGTCATTCCGTTTGAGGACTACGTGCCGCCGAAACCGGCGCCGCGTCCGCGAGTCAAGGCTCCCGCAAGCGCCGGTAAACCTGCCACCCGTCGAAGTCGGGTTCCCGAGACCCAGGAACGGCTTGATTTTTTGCTCCCCGCGGCGCCGAAGCCGCGCACCCTGGGAACGACGGTCGAAGCGGTGATCTATTGTGAGGCGCCCGTGGCAACAGCGCTGCACCGCGCGGTGGCCGGAGCCCTCGATTGGGCCATGGTGCTGATCGGCTACGGACTCTTCCTGGCGACCTACTTGCTGTTGGGCGGAGAGATCTCACTCGACCGGCTCAACCTGGTCGTCTTTGGAGGCGCCCTTCTGGTGCTGGCGTTCGCCTACGGAAGTGTGTTTGCAATTGCCTGTTCGGAAACGCCGGGCATGCGCTGGACTCACTTGCGGCTCACCACCTTCGATGGTTTCCGGCCGGAACTGCGGCAGCGGCTCCTGCGGTTTGCGGGGTCGTGCCTCAGCCTGTGTACGGTGGTAGGGCTCTTGTGGTCGCTGGCGGACGAAGAAGCCCTGACGTGGCAGGACCACATCTCGCGCACTTTCCCGACACCGCGGGAAGTGGATTCGCAGATCGTTCTCCACCGCTGAGAACCTTCCCGGCCAAGCTGCACAGACGAACGCCGATAGGCCGGAAGGTGTGGGCTGCCAATCCGCGGTGCTAGTCTAACGGGCGGCTTTGCGGGCCGCGGCCCAGCGTTTTTTCTGTGCCGCCGCGATGCGCGCCCTGCCTTCCGGGCTAACGTGGTGTTTGTGTGCCGGGGGCTCTTGCCAGAGCATCCCAAATGCCGGTGCTCCGCTCACCATGCGGCCAAGCCGATCAATCTGCGTACTTACATAATCGAGCCGCTTCTGATAGCCGATCAGCGCCGCCCGCAAGACCGCCGGATCCGTTGAAATCTGCATTGAATTTGCCTGTCTTTGTATCGGAAAATCGAGCCGGCATGACCGGCGGAAACCAATTCCTTCGCTTAAACGTGCCAATTAGAGTCGTTCTAATCTTAAATTAACCCAAAGAGCGGTCAGATAGAGGCAAATCCCGGATCTAGGTTTACTAGATGGTACTGGGAGTTTACTAATGGGAACGACTACTAACCTAGAAAGTCCGGGCAAGCCGCCACTTTTCGAGAGTTACCCTCGCCATGCGGATGTTGGCGGCGTCGATCATGCGGCCATCGAGGGCCGCGGAACCGCGTCCCGCGGCAAGCGCCTGATCGTAGGCGTCCACCACGCGGCGGGCGTGCTCCACCTCGGATTGGCCCGGCGTAAAGATTTGGTTGGCCGCGGCCGGTTGGGCGGGATGGATGCACTGTTTTCCGTCGAACCCGAGGGCGCGCGCGATGCGGGCGGAGCGTTCGAAGCCGGCGGCGTCGCGGAAGGCTGCGAAAGGCCCATCCATGGCACGCAGGCCGTTGGCGCGGGCGGCGGCTACGATGGTGTGCATCACGGCGTGCCAGCGGTGGCCGGGGTAGGCTTCGTCATGCGGATCGAATTCGCCGATGGAGGCGGAGGGCATCTGCATGGAAGCGGCGTAGTCGCCGGGACCGTAAATCAGCGCTTCGAGGCGCGGAGACGCCCCGGCGATCTCACGGGCGTAGAGAAAACCGGCGGCGGTTTCGATTTGGGCCTCGATTCCGATGGGAGCGGTGAACCCGCGGTGGCGTTCGATTTCGCCGAGAAGCCGGTCGACGAAAGCCACGTCGGAGGGCGAGCCCGCTTTGGGGAGCATGACGAGGTCGATGCGGTCGCCCGCGGCTTCCACAATCTCGATGAGGTCGCGATAGGCGAAGCCGGTATCGAGGGCGTTCATGCGGAACATCCGGACGCGCGTGCCGAAATCGAGCTCGCGGTAGGCGCGGGCGACGTTCGCGCGGGCTTCCGGCTTGTCGTCGGGTGGAACGGAATCCTCCAGGTCGAGGCAGACGGCGTCGGCATCGGAAGCGGCCGCCTTTTCGATCATGGGCCAGCGGGCGGCGGGCACGAAGAGCATGCTGCGTGTGAGACGGAGCGGTGAGGCCATTGATGTTTTTCGATCCCACGATAGCGCATGTGCGCCGGGCTTTGCGATCATCGGAGTTGTCATGATCGAAACAGGTCTTGCAGGCAAAGTCGTGATCGTCACCGGCGCGGCGGCCGGAATTGGCAAAGCTACGGCGCATCGTTTTGCGCGGGAAGGCTGCCGCGTGGCTTCCTGGGATGTCAGGGAAGGCGGCGCCGAGGAGGGCGGCGTCTTCCAGATCGTGGACGTGACCAGCGCCGAAGCGGTAGAGGCCGCGGTGCGGGATGCGTTGGAGCGGTGGGGCGGCATTCACGTGCTGGTCAACAACGCGGGCATTCTGCGGGACGGGCAACTGGTGAAATACAAGGACGGCGCGGTGGCCGGGCTGATGAGCGACGAGCAGTTCGACGCGGTGATTTCGGTGAACCTGAAAGGCGTGTTCCACTGCACCCGGGCGGTGGCGCCGCGGATGATCGCCGGCGGCGGCGGAGTCATTCTGAATGCGTCGAGCATCGTCGGAATCTACGGTAACTTCGGGCAGACGAATTACGTGGCCAGCAAGGCGGGCGTGATCGGGATGACCCGGGTGTGGGCGCGCGAACTGGGGAAATACAAGATTCGGGTGAACGCGGTGACGCCGGGGTTTATCGCCACCGAGATGACGGCCGGGATGCCCGAGAAGATTCTACAGGCGATGGTGGGGCGAACGCCGCTCGGCCGCATGGGACAGCCGGCGGACGTGGCAGACGCTTACGTATGGCTGGCGTCGGATAGCGCCCAATTCGTGAGCGGCCAGGTGCTCGGAGTGGATGGCGGCGTGGTTCCAGGCACGTAATGGCGCGAAAATGAAAGAAAGGGGATGACGTGAAACCGATTTACATCGCGAGCTATCACCAATCGAAATTCGGGAAGCTGATGGGCATGACGGTGCCGCAGATCCTGAACCACGCCATCGAGGGCGCGTGCCGTGAGATCCGTGCGGAGCCGGCCGCGCTGGATGTGGGCAGCGTCGCGGCGGCCTGCAACTTCTCCCTGAACGAGCAGGGGCTGCTGGCCGGCTTGATGGCGGAGACTCCGGGCATGGAATCGAAGCCCATCGAGGCGGTGGAAAATGCGTGCGCCTCGGGCGGGCAGGCGGTGCTCTCGGTCATCCACAAACTGCGGTTGGGGATGGGCGATACGGGCATCGCGGTGGGCTTCGAAAAGATGCGCGACGCCGAAGGCAAGATGGACGGCAAGCTCATCGGGAAGGTGCTCGGGTACTTTTCACACCCCGAGGAGCGCGCCGGCAAAGTGTTCGTCTTTCCGCATATCTTCGCCGAAGTGATGCGGGATTACATGGCGGCCTATGGAGTTACGGAGCGCGACCTGGCGGTCATTCCGGTGCAGGAATACGCCAACGCGAAGTACAACTCCTGCGCCCAGATGAGCAAGGTGCAGATCACGCTCGAGCAGGCCACCCGGATCGAGGGCATCAACCGCTACGTGGTGGAAGGCCTGCCGCTCAAAACGTACGATTGCTCGCAGATCACCGACGGGTACGCGGCGCTGATCCTGGCCACCGAAGAAGGGCTGGCTAAACTCGGGGTCGCTAAGGCGGATTGCGTCGAGATTGCCGGAACCGCACAGGCGACCGACCCGATTCGCAAGGAGGGCCGCGACGTGCTGCGGCCCGCGGGTGCCTACCGCGCGATGCGCACGGCGTACGAGATGGCGGGCGCGGCCCCGAAAGACGTGACCGTGGCCGAGGTGCACGACTGCTTCAGCGTGATGGGTGCGATCGGCACCGAGGTGATCGGCAAGGCCGAGCCGGGCGGCGGCGCGCGCTACTGGGTGGAAGGGAAAGCGGCTCCCGGGGGCGAGTGCGGCATCAACACGTCGGGCGGATTGATCGCGAAAGGCCACCCCATCGGGGCGACGGGCGTGGCGATGATCGGCTGGTCGGCGCAGCAGTTGCTCGGCAAGGCGCCGGCGGAGCTTCAGGTGCGCGATCCGAAACTTGCGGCCACCTTCAACATCGGCGGGCCGATCTGCGCCAGCGTGTGCACGGTGCTGCGGGCGCCCCGGTAGGGGCCGCAGGACGTCATTTCGCGGCAGCGTGAGTTGGCGCGCTCTCGCCCTGAATGAGGCCCGCTACGCTCTCCGAAAGCTCCTGGTTATCGATGATGTAGAAGAGCCCGCCCCGGCCGTTCTGGCTGCTCGCGCAATTGTCGCCCGAGATCGTGCCCTGCTGATTCATATCGCCGAAGATGGTGTAGTGTTCGGCGCCGGAGGTCGACACTCCGATTTTGGCATGGTTAAAATTGGGTCCGCTGCCGCCGGTGAGGCCGAAACTCTTGCCCGCCCACTGTCCGGTGGTCGCGATCTCCACGGCTCCGGGCTTGCCGAGGGTATTGCTCCAGCACGCGATTTTCGTGCCGGCCGTAGTCGAGTAGATCTCGGGCTTGTCCCACCACGTGGCGGCGCGCAGGGGAACGCCCTTCAGGAACGCCGACACCATCTGCCATGGCGGCACATTCAGGGCCGAAGGCTTCGAGATCAGCTCCACACCGGTGGAGAGTTCCTCGTGCAGCGCGGCGGTGGACTTGGATCTCACGCCGAGCGCCTTCACCAGTTTCTGGACGTCGGCCGGCCCGCCGTTGTTGACGATCTGGGAGTTCTTGGGATCGGTCACCACGCTGGCGTTTTGCAGCGCGCCGAGGACCTTGACCAGGTCGTTCTTCGTCAGCTTCAAGGCGAAGAAGTGCTGGCTGACCTCGACGTCGTCGTCGGTCACGCAACCGAGGGTATTGCCGTCGGTTTTCCGGGGGTGCTTGCTGCTGCCCGACGCCGGCCAGGAGGGAGTGGAGACCTGCAGGACGATTCCTTCTCCATCGTCGTTCCACGCGAGCAGGCCTTTCGAATGTCCCCAGGGCGAGTCGCAGTTCTGGGTGCATCCTTTGATTTTCGGATCGTCGTAGAACTGGTCGTTCCACACGAGGTAATTGTAAGTTCCGTTATAGACCTGGCTGAAAGTCGCGCCGAGAGGGTCGGCGGTGGTGTCGCCCAGGCATCCGCCGCCCTGCTGGAGCTTTCCGTTGTCGCTGCTCGAGTAAACGAATTGCTGGCCGAATTCTTTGTAATCCTGGACTTTTCCTCCGAATGCGCAGGTCCGGGCGGCGTCGGTGCCGCAGCCGGGAAACGCTTTGGAATTCAATTTGAAAACGAACCACCAGTCGACAGAATGGCCCGCCTTCAGCAGCGGCGTGGGGGCATCTCCGGCGAAGGCGGGGGATATTGTGAAGATCAGGCAGATCGCCAGCGCGGCTGCGATCGGGAGTAACCATTTGGGGAAACGGCAATCCATGGGGCAGACCTCTCCTAAGTGATCGCCGTAATTGTAACCGAAAAAGACGAAATAACAATCAGGAATAACAGGAGGCGCGTGGTGGGGCGCCACGCCGAGATCGATCTGATAAACCCGCGTCAAGTACTTGTGGCCTTTGACGTATTGGATTTCATCGACTCCGATGGCGTCGATTTGACCCAGCACCAGAGTTCCCCTAACCTTTCCGATACTGAGACGTCTCAATATCAAGTATCATGGCAAAACCCGACTCCCTCCAGGGCTCGCTCGACTTGCTCGTTCTCAAAATTCTGTCGCGGCGGCCACGCCTCCACGGCTACGGGATTATGTCTGCGATCAAGGAGTTTTCTGGGGACGTGCTTCGCGCCGATGAAGGATCCCTCTATCCAGCGCTGCACCGGATGGAGGAAAATCGCTGGATTCATGCCGAATGGATTACGAAAGACACGGGTCGTCGGGCGCGTCTCTATGAATTGACCGCGGCAGGCAAGAAACAGCTCGCCGATGAGGAATCTCGCTGGCACGCAGTCACTTCAGCCGTAAATCTGGTGTTAAGGACGGTCTGATATGTCGCTACGGTCGCGCATCCTAAATGTGTTTCGTGGGGACCGGTTGAGCCGGGACATCGAAGAAGAGATGCAGTCGCACATCGTGGAAGCAACTGCGGCGGGACGAGACCCCGGCGAAGCCCGTCGCGCGTTCGGTTCCGTCTTATCCCATCGCGAGAGGAGCCGCGATATTCGCCTCATCCCTTGGCTCGAATCGTTTTACGCCGATGCAGTTTTCGGCGGGCGGCAGCTGCTGAAGAGCAAGTTGACCTCTGCCTGTGCGATTCTGTCGCTGGCTCTGGGAATCGGCGCCTGCGCGTCCGCATTCCGGCTCATAGACGCCCTCCTGCTAAGGCCGCTCCCGGTGGCGCACCCGGAGCGACTGTACGATCTTCTCCGTGCGCAAATCGGTTGGGACGGCAAACCGGGAACGTTTGACGGTTGGGCCTATCCGGTGTTTCGCCAGATGCGTGCTGCGGTGAAGGATCAGGCGGAGTTGATCGCAATTTCCTACGCCGAGCGTACCGATCTGACCTACGGTTCGGACGAGGAGATGGAGAAGGCCTATCAGCAATACGTCTCCGGCTGGATGTTCAGCACGTTCGGGCTGAGGCCCGCCGTGGGGCGGTTGTTCGTCGAAAACGACGATCTCGAACCGGGCGCTCATGCCTACGCCGTTCTGTCCTACGACTACTGGACGCGCCGCTTCCGCCGGGATCCAAAAATCGTGGGACGTACCTTCCGGATGGGAGCCCGCCTCTATGAGATCATCGGCGTCTCGGAGAGTGGCTTCACAGGCACGGAGCCCGGGACCGTCATCGACATCTTTCTTCCCACCATGATGAATGGTTCTGTCAACCGTTCTGATTCGACCTGGCATCGCACCTTGACCATGCTGAAACCAGGAGCGGCGGTGGAACCACTGCGCCAGAGGCTGAACGCAATCTCGCTGGCCTTTGAGCGGGAGCGGGCCAACGGGTTCACCAACATGTCCAGGCAGAGCATCGACAATTACCTGCATCAGACCGTGTTGCTTGAGCCCGCACCCTCGGGCGTTTCCGATATGCAGAACGGCAATCGCCGTTCCCTTGCGGCTCTCGGTATTTTGGCGGGGCTGGTGTTATTGATTGCCTGCGCCAATGTCGCCAACCTGATGACCGCTCAAGCGGCGGCGAGAGTTCGCGAGATGGCGCTGCGGGTTTCGATAGGCGCCGGGCGGCGGCGGCTGGTTCAGCTGGTCCTGGTAGAAAGCGCCACGCTGGCGTTTTTCGCGGCCGGTATTGGCGGCCTGTTCGCGTGGTGGACTGCGCCGTTGGTCGTCCACATGATCAATCCGCCGGACGACCCCGCTCGATTGTATCTCCCCGCGGATTGGCGGGTACTTGGCTTCGGCCTGGCGCTCACCCTCGGAGTGACGCTCCTGTTTGGGATGATACCCGCACTGCGCGCCTCGGCCGTTCAACCGGCAAGCGCGCTGAAAGGAGGAGAAGACCCGCACTCGCGTCGCCGCCTGATGCATGCCCTGATCGCGGGACAGGTGGCCTTCTGTTTTCTCGTACTCTTCGTTGCCGGCTTGTTTGTCGCCACGTTCCAACGGCTATCGAGTCAACCCACGGGGTTTTCGGCCGAGAGGATTCTTACCCTCGATACCGTAGCGGAACGCCCTCAGCCGGCGGCCTCCTGGGACCAGCTAGCCGAACATCTACGCACAGTGCCCGGTGTGGAGCGCGTGGCGTTGGCGGGCTGGCCGCTGCTGAGCGGGAACGGCTGGAACGATTCGGTTTCGGTCGATGGCGGGCCTCCCAGCGATGACTTGGCTTATTTCCTCAGCGTTTCTCCAGGTTGGGCCGATGTCATGAAAATTCCCTTCATCGAGGGCGGGGATTTCCGGGCGAGCGACACATATCCCGGCTTTGCGATCGTCAATGACACTTTCGCGAAGCGATACTTCAGGGGCGCCAATCCTATCGGCAGATCGTTCGACCAGGTGGAAGACGAAGAAGGACGGCAACGCCTCCAGATCGTTGGCGTAATCCGCGATGCCCGCTACCGGGGCATGCGCGACGCCATCCCGCCGGTGGTTTACGTCCCCTTCCGGGCACTCGACAGGAAGGGCGCGCCTAGGGCAATCGGCCGGGGAACGTTGATCGTGCGCACGTCCGCTTCAAACCCTCTTGCGCTTGTCTCCGTTCTGCGCCGGGAAATACCGCGCGCACGACCCGGGTTTCGCGTCAGCAACATCCGCACGCAGACGGAGATCGACGATGTACTCACGCTCCGCGAGCGGCTGCTCGCCATGCTGGCAGTGTTCTTCGCGGCGGTCGCGCTGCTGCTCGCCGGCATCGGCCTGCATGGCGTGCTCGATTATTCGGTCCTGCAACGGCGGCGCGAAATCGGCATCCGCATGGCCGTCGGTGCGCAAGCCACCGATATCGCGCGGCGCGTGATCATGGACGCCTTCGCGGTCGTGCTGGCGGGATCGATATTCGGGATCATTTTGGGAATTGCATCGGTACGATTCATCGAGTCGCTGCTCTTCGAGGTCAAGGCCAAAGATGTCGGCGCGCTTGCACTGCCGACGGTGACAATTCTAGCGGTGGCACTGCTGGCCGCACTGCCGGCGATAATCCGGGCGGTTCGGATCGATCCGGTTACCATGCTGCGATCGGAATAGTCGAGATGTCGTCGTCGGAAGGAACCTTGGCTGAGGTATCGAACCTTCAGGTTGGTTTCGGGCAATGGTGCACATCGCCTCGACAAAGGGCTGGATCTGGTGCGGATGATAGGACTTGAACCTACACTCCCTTGCGGGAACTGGAACCTAAATCCAGCGCGTCTGCCAATTTCGCCACATCCGCACGGTCTGTCCGAATTATAGCGTGGCGCAGGCCGATCAGCTCAGCACCTCGCGGACTTTGGCAGCGAGAGACTGCGCGCTAAATGGCTTCGGAAGGTAGGCTATGTCGGTTTCGAGAGCGCCGCGGCTCGCGATGATGTCGGCGGTGTAGCCGGAGGTGAAGAGCACCCTCATCCGCGGGCTCGCGGCGAGCATCCGATCGGCCAGTTCGCGGCCGTTGATTCCCGGCAGAATGACGTCGGTCAGCAGCAGGTCGATTTCAGCGGCCCGTTCGCCGGCGATTTTCAGGGCTTCGTCGCCGTTCGCGGCTTCGAGAACCCGGTAGCCGTAGGATTTCAGAATGGCGACGGTCAGCGTTCGCACCTCCTCCTGGTCTTCGACCACCAGCACGGTTTCCCGGCCAGTCAGCGTGGCAAGCGCGGCCGGCGGCGCGGGCGCGGCCTCGACAGGGGGCTCCACACGGGGCAGGTAGATGGAGAACGAGGCGCCGCGGCCGACTTCAGTGGACACCTGAACCCAGCCGCAACCCTGCCGCACGATCCCGTGCACCGTGGCCAGCCCGAGTCCCGTACCCTTGCCGGGAGGCCTGGTGGTGAAGAACGGGTCAAAAATACTGGGCAGGACATCTTCGGAGATTCCGGTGCCGCTATCCGTTACTTTCAACATTACATACGAGCCGGGGCAAGCGTCGGGATGTCCGGCCGCGGCGGCTTCGTCGATCTCCACGTTCTGAGTGGCGATCTCGAGCGTGCCGCCGCCCGGCATGGCCTCGCGCGCATTGACCACCAGGTTCACGATCACCTGCTGGATCTGGTTGGGGTCCGCCATCGTCAGTCCGAGGTGCGGGTCGAGTGCGGTGACCACCTCGATATCTTCGCCGATCAGCCGCCGGAGCATCAGTCCGGCATCGTTGACCACGGCATTGATATCGAGCAGCCTTGGTTCGATCACCTGCTTGCGGCTGAACGCGAGCAACTGCCGGGTGAGACCGGCGGCGCGCTCGCCGGCCTTCTGTACCTCACGCGCGGAAGTGCGCAGTGGGTCCTCCTGGGCGAGCCCGCCGAGGATGACCTCGGTGTAACCGTTGATGACTGTCAGAAGGTTGTTGAAGTCGTGGGCCACGCCTCCCGCCAACCGGCCGACGCTTTCGAGTTTCTGAGCCTGCCGAAGGTCGTTCTCAAGACGCGTGCGTGTAGTGATGTCCACGGTGGCGGTGATGGCGCAGCGTTTGCCGCCGACCTCGATCAGTTCGGCCGAAAGCAGTCCAGTCCCCAGTTCGCCGTTCTTCCTACGAAATCGGAACTCCCAATTGCGGAGCCGGCCTTCTTTGAGAAGCTTCGCGACCGCTCTGTCCCTCGACTCAAAATCGACCCAGATGCAGAGTTGTTCCCAGTTGTGTCCGACCACTTCATCGCGGCTGTAGCCGGAAAGTTGTTCAAGGGTCTCGTTTGCCTCGAGGTACCGCTGGCTCTCGAGATCCACGATGGTAATGGCCGCCGGGTTGGAGTGGAAGGCCTTCGAGAATTTCTGTTCGGATTCGACGAGGGCCTCCTGCATGAGGCGGCGCTCCGAAATATCCCGAATCGCCGAGATGAAGACCGAACGGCCTTTCAAGTCGAAATAGCGGCCGGAGATCTCAACCGGGAAGATGGTGCCGTCCTTTTTGCGGTGCCACCGGAGAGGGATGAAGGGCTGCCTGGCAGTGGTAGCCTGGACGGTTTTATCGGGCTCGGCGGAAAGGTCGACCCGATTCAGGGAGACGAGTTCTTCGCGGCTGTAGCCATAGAGAGCAGCTGCGGCGGCATTTGCAGCAAAAATGCGGCCCGATTCGTTGTCCACAAGGACGAGCGCGTCGGATTCCACTTCAAACAGTTGGCGGTAGAGCTTCTCGCTCTCCCGTAATTTTAGTTGGGCACGCCACTCTTCCGTGATATCGAGAACGATACCGTCGTAGAGCGTTCCGGCGCCAGACCGGCGGGGGCGCGCAAACCCGCGAAAGTACCGCTCGCGGCCGTCGGGCTTGACGAACTTCCCTTCAAAAGCCCAATCCTTTGCGGAAAGCGTAGACTCGCGGATGGATGAGTAGAATCGGTCCTTGTCTTCCGGCGCGACCCGGTCCGCGAATCTGCGAAAGGCGGTATCCAGAGGCTCCGGATCAATGCCGAAAACCTTAGCTGAGCGCTCGTGGACATAGCAGAGACCCCATTCGCCGGAGTCCGTGACGTAAGACTGAAACTCGAAGGCAGCGAGATTGCCTGGAATCTCGTGCAACGTCGGCGAGCTGCTGTCGGAGAGCCGCACCACCAACCCGCCACTCGAATCGGGTGTGGCAAAAACGGCGTAGGCCCGGCACCGCAACTCGTCGAACAGGCTGAAGCCGACGGTGGTATCGCAGGCGATGGCAGGCCGAAGACCTGCTCGAAGGGACGCCGCAGCGCCAGGTGAAAAGGAATCGGGCAGGCAACTGCCCTGCATCTCGACACGGGGCCTTCCGAAGAAAGTCTGTGCCGCCTGATTCAGGTAAGTGATACGCAATTCTTCGTCAACCCGGATATACGCTTCGGGGATCGTGTCGAGGACAAAAACAGAGTCCTGCACTTGAGACTGCATTCCACCTTCACCTACAACTCCATTTTAGCGGATTAGGGTTTTTGGCCCGCCGGAAACCGCTAAACCACCCCGGGAAACCGCGGCGAGTAGCCTGGGAAAACGGTATTTAGCGATGGGTTGCCGAGGTGTTTCCGGACGAGTTCGCCGAGGACATCGCGGAAGTCGGTGGTGAGGGCCAGGTCGCGGCCTTCGTTGAGCTGTTCCGTTTCGAGGCCGGGCCATTTACCGTACACTTTGCCGCCCTGGATTCCGCCGCCCATGACGAACATGCAGTTGGCGTGGCCGTGATCGGTGCCGCGGCTGCCATTTTCGCGCGCGGTACGGCCGAATTCCGACATAGTGACCACGGCGACGCCGGCCATGCGGTCGCCCAAGTCGTGCCAGAAGGCCGAGAGCGACTGGCCGAAATCGCGGAGCAGGTTGGCGAGCTGCCCCTCCGAGGCGCGCTGGCCCAGTTCGTTCACATGGTGGTCCCACCCGCCGACGTCGGCAAAAGCCATCTCCAGTCCGACATCCGCCTTGATGAGCTGTGCGATCTGCTTCAGGCTATCGGCCAGGCGCCCGCGCGGATAATCGGCGCCGGGCGACGGCTGGTAGGGGCTTTTTCGGATGGATTGCAGCATGGCGATGGCTTCGAAGGTTTCTCGTCCGGCGGCGGCCAGCAGCGGGTCTTGCGAATCCGCGTACATCTCCTCGAATTGTTTGGCAGCCGCGGCATCGCGCACCTGAAAAGCGGCCACGTTTTGAAGGGCGACCGCGGGGTTTGGGCCGGCCAGCGAGAGGGCAGCACGGGGCCGATCGCGACGGCTTGGACGGGCGAGGGTTTGCCCGAATCCCGCGGTATGGCGCGATTCATCCATCCGGCGGTGGTGGCTTTAAGGCCTGGTGTGCCGGATTCCATATAATCCTGGGCGTCGAAGTGTGAGCGCGTCGGGTCGGGCGAACCGACGGCGTTTACGATGCCGAGATGCCCCTGGTCGTAAATGGGCTTGAGCGGCGCGAGCGACGGGTGCAGTCCGAAAAAGCCGTCGAGATCGATGGCGGCATCCTGGGGCTGGCCGCTGCCTGCGGCGGGGCGGGGAACGGCGATGGTCGGCCGCAGGTCGTAGTATGCCTTTTCGCCATGGGGGACCACGATGTTGAGGCCGTCGGCGGCGCCGCGCTGGAAGATGGCCACGAGGACATTCTTTCGTGGAGAAGGCGCGCCGGCCGCGTACAGCGCGCGTTCGAGCCAGCGCGGAGCGGCGCCGGCTCCGACCATTGCCAGCGCCGAGTTGCGTATGAAGATGCGTCGGTTCATCATGGTTTTCCTAATGCTTCTGAAAGTCGGGCGAGCCGAGCGATGCCGCGATTGCAGCCGGCTGCTCTCCCCCGGCGAATTCCACTTTCACGCCTGGAATCCTGTTGCCGGCGAGTTGCAGCGCGAAATTCATGCGCGCCAGCAGGCCCGCGGTGTTGAGCCATTGGCGGCTCAAATCGGAGTAGCCGGCGGGGTCCACTCTGCGGTACAAAGGCTCGCCGAGCTGAGCCACCTGGTTGGCCAGGGGGAAGGCGAAATCCACGTCGCCGTTGACGGCGCGGACGGCGCTCGCCACCAGCTCGAGCGGCGATTTGATCTTGCCGCGGTAGGCGCCCTCGGACCAGAATTCCTTCGAATCGAGCATGGTCTTCATCACCGCCCGCAGGTCGCCATCGGTCTTGAGAAATGTCCGCGCCATGCGGTCGACGAGCGATTCCGGAGGGTTGTCGGCGACGAAGCGCCGGGCCAGTTCTCTGGAGATGAAATGCGCGGTGGAGGGATGGCGCGCCAGGATGTCGAGGACCTTCTCGCCATCCTCGATGCCGCCGCCGGCCGGGATTCGGACGCCCAGCACGATCTTTTCGCGGGCGTCGTGCATGCGCCGGTTGAACGTGAAGGTGCCTCCGAGTTGTGGCCGGCTGATGGTCCAGCCGGTGAAGCAGCGAGCCACTTCGGTGACGTCCTTCTGGGTGTAACCGCCGTCGACGCCCAGGGTGTGCAGCTCCATCAGTTCCCGGCCGTAGTTCTCATTCAGTCCGCGGCGCGGACGATTTGCCGCGGCGACAATCCCGGGGAGGTTGGGGCTGACCGATTGCCAGTTGTCGAGGTAAAACAGCATGGCCGGGCTGCTGGCGGTGGCTTCCAGCAGATCGCGGAACTTGCCGAGCACGTGCGGCCGGATCGCGTCGCGCTCGTAGGCGGTAACCAGGTAGCGGTCGGCGCCTTTGTCCAGATAGACGTTGAAATGGTTGTACCAGAAATCGGTCAGGATCTCTTCGAGCTGACGATTGCTGTAAATCGCGCGAAGCAGTTTGCCCTCATCGAGGTCCCGCACCAGCACCTGCTGCGGACCGGCGGTCAACTCGATTTTGCGGCGCAGATCGGGCGGAGCGACGACGAAGAGCTGCTGGCGGATGCCCGGCGGCAGGGCGGCGATCACATCGTCTTGCGCGGCTTCGGGGAGCGCTTCCAATGCCGCCAATCTTTCCCGCGGGGCGCCGCGCCGGAGGCCGCGAATCTGCCCGGGCGTAAGGAGGCCGGCGACCGGCGCGATGGCGGGGACGTCTGACGCCGCATTGCCGCCCTGTTTCCGCTCCGCCCTGGCCACCAGCTTTTCGATCATCCGGCGGCGTTCCGGGTCTGAGGGGAACGGAATCCGGCCGGCTACCATTTGCCTGACCATCTGGGGCGTCGGATAGCTGCGCACAAGTTCCTGCGGCGACATGCGAAGCGAGTCGAGCGCCGCGAGCCTGGCTTCGAGGGCCGGGTTTTCGGCGATCCACTCGGGGTGAAGCTGAAGGTCGAGCCACTTCTTGAGGCCGATGGCGCGAACCCGGGCTTCGTCACCGGGGCGGGGACCGAACGTCAGCCGATTGAGGGCTTGGGGAATCTTCCGGTCCGTGGGCAGGCGCCGCGAAAACGCCCGGGTATCGCCGGACTGCTTCTTCTCAGCGTGGGCGCTTGCGCCGGGCAGACCGGCGAGGCCCATGGCGCATACTAATCCGACCAGTACTATCTTGTGCATCCATAGCCCCCTGTTCCTATTAAACTCAGAAGTACGCAATTGGTTGCGGTGGAAATTTTGTTAGCGCCGTGGGAACAAGATGTTTCAAATCCGACAATTCAAAGTAAGTGCGCAACGGGGTGAATCGAATCACTATGACTAAAACCGAAACGGCTACACTCGGAGGGGGCTGCTTCTGGTGCCTCGAGGCGGTTTATGACGAGATGAACGGAGTGATTTCGGTGGAGTCCGGCTACATGGGCGGCCATGCCGAGAATCCTACTTATCGCCTGGTCTGCACCGGGATGACCGGGCACGTGGAAGTGGTGCAGGTGACGTTCGATCCGGAAATGACTTCGTACCGCGAAATTCTGGAGGTATTTTTCGCGATCCACGACCCCACCTCGCGAGACCGCCAGGGCAACGACGCGGGCCCGCAATACCGTTCCGTGATCTTCTATCACGATGAGAGCCAGCGCGCGGCGGCGGAAGAGTTGATTCGCGAACTGAATGCGGAGAACATCTGGCAAGGGCCGATTGTGACGGAGTTACGGCCGGCCTCGAAGTTCCATAAGGCTGAGGATTACCACCAGGAGTACTTCCAGAACAACCCGAACCAACCGTACTGCACGTTCGTGGTATCCCCCAAGGTGGCAAAGTTTCGCGAGAAGTTCGCCGCCAAACTTCGGAGCAAAGACTGAGCAGATGCGGATTGCGGTTCTCTCGGACATTCACGACAACGTCTGGAAGTTGGCCGCGGCGCTCGAATCGCTGCAGGAGGCGGACGCCATGATCTGCTGCGGGGATCTGTGCTCGCCGTTCGTGATTCACCAGATGGGGCGAGGGTTCCCGCGGCCGATTCACGTGGTCTTCGGCAACAATGACGGCGACCTGTTTCGCATCACGGCCAACGCGCGCCGCTATGAGCACGTCCACATTCACGGCGAACTGTTTCGCGGCGAATTCGACGGGCAGCGGTTTGCCGCGAATCACTACGACAACATCGCAAGGCCGCTCGCGGCGTCCCGCGAGTTCGACGTGGTGTGCTTCGGCCACAACCACGTGTTCGAGATCGCGCGAATCGGGAGCACACTGGCGATCAACCCAGGGCCAGTGATGGGCGCGGCTTTCGCGGCGGACGGGTCGCGGGTGGACGTGCCTTCGACCTTCGTGATTTACGATACGGCTGCGCGCGAGGCCGAGCGGCGCGAGGTTTGAGGCATCAGGCGGCTGCCGCGCGGACTGCGTCTTCGATGTCGAGGGCAGGCACCGCGTAACGCGCGCCGAGCCGCAGGTCGGTGCCGGAGACGCGCGGTTCGATCAGGTAATACAGCGTATGTGCTTTGGGCTGCGGCCAGGGGTGCTTGTCGCCGACGACCACGAATTCAGTCCCGGTGGAAAGAAGCGTGTCGTCCGGGAAGCGTGCGCGCCCGTCGTCATCCACCGCGCTGGCGACTACGTCCCGAAGCAGTATGTAACGCGCACAAATAATGAGACTCACGATTCCAGTACACCAGCATGGCGGGGGCCTCATGCGGATATAAGCGCACACAGGCCGGTCGGGCCGGGCACGGCTGCCGTCAAGTTGTGCGGTCGGTTACACTGGGCCTGATGAAAACATTCTGGACCCTTCTTGCTGTAGCAGCGGCATTGGGGGTTTCCGCCTTCGCTCAAACCGCGAATCCTTTTCTCGGCCGGTGGGACCTCACCGTGACGGGGCCCAACTCCTCGTGGCCCCAGTGGATGGAGGTGATGGAAAAGGACGGCAAGATCGAGGGACGGATCCAACCTCGCGGCGGAGCGGTGCGCCCGATGGCCGGGGCCAGGCTGGAAGGAGGCCATCTGCTGATTACGGAGCAGGCGGCCGGGCGGGGACCCCAGATCGATTGGGACCTGACGGTTAACGGAGACGAGCTTGCGGGGATTCAGAAGCAGGGAGAGAACTCGAATACCAGGATCGCGGGAGTGCGGGCTCCGGCGCTCGACCGGCCGATGCCGAAGGCATGGAGCGCGCCGGAACCGTTGTTCGACGGCAAAGACCTGACCGGCTGGGAACCCGTGAACAACCCGCAGAACAGCCGCTGGGTGGTGAAAGACGGAACCATGCTCAACGAAGCGCGCGGTTCGAATATTCGCACCACCCGCACCTTCCAGGATTTCAAACTGCACATCGAAGTGGTGTGCCCGGAGCACTGCAACAGCGGAATTTATCTGCGCGGGCGCGACGAAATCCAGGTCGGAACGGAAGGCGGCAAGCTGGCGAGCCACGAAATGGGCGCGATCTACGGCTTCTTCGCTCCCAAGGTGGCCATGCCGATGGACTCCGGGCAGTGGCAGACCTTCGACATCACGCTGGTGGGGCGCCACGTGACCGTGAAGCGCAACGGTATAACGATTCACGAAAACCAGGAGATACCCGGCATCACCGGCGGCGCGCTCGACAGCCATGAAGGCGAGCCGGGGCCGATCTTCCTGCAGGGCGATCACGACGGCGGGATGGCCTACCGCAATATCACCATCTCATTACCGGAGAATTGAGGTTTTATGGGCGACGTCATTTCCGAATATCAGCGTTGGAAGCAGCAGGGCGAAGGCTTGCGGAGCCAGGCGAAGCACGCGATGGAATCGCGCTTCAAGGAACTGATGGTGGAGGCTGTGCGGCTATCCGAGGAGTACCGGGCGGATTTCGGCCCGGGGCTCAAACCGCCGGCGCCGGTGACGGCGTTCCGCTACAAGGCGTCCACCAGGCCGAAGCCCAAGAAAGCGGTGAAGGCGAAGGAGGAGCCGCCACCGGCTCCTCCGGCGAAACCGGACCCTAAGGTCGCGGGGCTGCAGAAGAAACTGGCCACAGCCAGGAAGAAGCTCGAGGATGCGAAAACCGCCGGGTCCCCGACACGGGCGATCGAGGACCGGATCTACGAGTTGGAAGACGATCTGCGGCTGGCGGCCCAGGCATAGCAGGCCCGTCTACACGTCCAGCACTTCGGCATTGATCTCGATCACGTGACGGTCGGGGTCGAGGATGTAGATCTGCGGGAAACCCGCGACGGCATGGGGCTGGAGGCGCATCCGCGTCATCTCGCCGGCGGAATCCTCACGGTACCCCCTCCCGCGCAGGAATTCGAGCGCGCCACGGTAGCTCGGGACGCGCACGGCGAAGTGATTGTCGCGCGTGTCGATGCCCTTGTCGCCCCGGAAGGTGGCGCCCGGGTGCACGATCAGGTGGAGGTGCTGCGAAGCGCCGACCGCGAACCAGGCGCCCGGAAACGAAAAGGGCGGGCGCTCGATTTCCTGAAGTCCGAGGATCTCGCGGTAGAAGGCGCGGGAGCGCTCGAGGTCGCGGACGTTCAGGCTCACGTGATGAATGTTCGCAAGGCCAATCATGGTTTGATTACGGTTCCGCCTTTCATGACGAACTCGACTTTCCGGAGGACGTGAATATCGCGGGTGGGATCGCCATCGACGGCGACCAGGTCGGCAAGTTTCCCGGGCCGGACCAGCCCGATATCCATGTGAAGGACGCGGCCGGCGACCGAGGTGGCGGATTCGAGCGCCGATACGGCCGGCATGCCATACTCCACCATCATTTCGATTTCCCGCGCGTTGTCGCCGTGGGGGAAGACGCCGATATCGCTGCCGCTCAGGATGGTGACGCCGGCCGCCAGCGCGGCCTGGAAGCTCTCGTGCTTCCGGACAATCGAAGGCGGCTCGGGCTGCTCCCCCTTCTTCCAGCCGGCATACTGCGCGGTGGCATCGCTGGCCGCGAGCGTGGGGCAGAGGACCACGTGGCGCTCGGCCATCAGCTTGAAAACCTCAGGCGTTCCGCCGTCGCCGTGCTCGATGGTGTCGGCGCCGGCCAGGACCGCGCGGCGCATGCCCTCGGGCGTGGCGGTATGGACGGCCACCGGGACCCCGGCGTCGTGGGCGGCTTCGACCGCGGCCTTCATCTCTTCGAGCGAGAAGGTGGGATGAGCGCCCGGGAGGGGGCCCCAGCGGTAGTCGCCATAGAGCTTGATCCAATCGGCGCCATGGCCGATCTGGTCGCGAACCACACGGATGAGATCGTCCACGCCGCTGGCTTCTTCACCGCCCTGCGGCACGCGCCACTCGGGGGCAAAGCCTTTGGGTCCGTATGCGCCGGTCGCGACGATGGCGCGCGTGGCGACGAGCAGGCGGGGGCCGGGGGTGAGCCCCAGGTTGACGGCCCGTTTGAGATCGACATCCGCGTAGCCGGCACCTTCGGTGCCGAGGTCGCGCATGGTGGTGAAGCCCGCGAGCAGCGTGGCGCGCAGCGCGTTGACGCCCCGGACGGTGCGCAGCGCGATTCCATCGTGCGCCACCTGATCGTTCCAGGGCTCCTCGTTATAGGGATGCAAGAGCACGTGGGAATGGCCTTCGACGAGGCCCGGCATAAGCGTTGCGCCGGGCAGTTCCACCACCCTGGCGCCCGAAGAATCGATTTCGCCGGCGGGGCCCGCGGCTTCGATGCGGTCGCCTCGAACGCGGACGGCCCAACCCTGGTGGAGGGACTCGCCATCGAAAACACGGGCCGGCTTAATGACAATCACGGCGCCGCCCGCGCCGCCGCGTCCGGGCATTTGTGCCAGGGCCGGAAATGTAGATAAGAGCAGCCCGGCCAGCAAACCAACCGGGACAGCACGCCTGATGCGCATGCGCCGATTATGAAACTTTGCAGGCGCTCAAGTCCACTCGCGGCACGGCCCCGGCTGGATCGCGATCTTCATACGCTGTAGAATTGCTAGCCAGGAGGCGCTTGTGCGATGCGCTCGCTGACTCGTGCGGCCCGGCCGTTGGTTTGCGCCGCACTGTTGTGGGGAGGTTCGGCATTTGCGCAATATCCGGGTCAGTATCCGCCGGGGCAATATCCGCCGGGTCAGTATCCGCCGGGGCAGTATCCCGGTCAGTATCCGCCGGGGCAGTACCCCTATCCCGGGCCGGGAGGCATTCCCATCGGGATTCCGATTCCGCGCGTGGAACTGCCGAAGCGGCAGCCGAAAGAGAAGCCGAACAAGCAGGGTGACGAAGCCGCGAAGATGACGCTTGCCGCGGCGGAAGGCACTCTCCGGTCGATGGGCGAGAAGGATCTCTTTCTCGAGACCAGGCCGCAACGCCTGCTGCGGTTTCGCCTGCTGGCCAAGACGCGGTTTCAGAATAAACAGGGTGAGCCGGTTCGCGATTCCCTGCTGCACCCCGGCGACCAGCTTTCGGTGCAGGTGAACACCGACGATGAGGAGACCGCGCTGCGTGTGACGCTGCTGCGAACCGCTGCGGATTCCGAGCGCGAGGCAGCCGAGCGGCCTTTCGACAAAGCTTCGGCGAAGCCGCCCGCGGCCGATGACTTCGGGAAAGCGCGGACGGTCGCGGTGGAAGAGACCGCCGCCCGGGAACCGGCGCCGGCGGGCGAAGCGCCAAAGCCCGAAGCCGCCCCCGATACCGCGGCGGCGCCTCCGTCGAACGCGGGTGGCGTGTCGGACGACGAGATCATCCTCGATGCGCGAACGAATGCCGCCTCGCTGACCGCCGGCCTGCCGGATTTTCTGGTGCAGCAGGCGACCACTCGGTACTTCAGCGCGGGTTTTCCGGCGCGATGGCAGCCTATCGATACCGTGACGGCGGACGTTGCCTACGTGGATGGCAAGGAGGAGTACCGGAACATCGCCATCAACGGAACTCCGACCAACCGGCCGCCCGAGAAAACCGGGTCGTGGTCGACGGGCGAGTTTGCCACGACGCTCGAAGACGTTCTTTCGCTGGCGACCCGTGCGCAGTTCAAGCGGCGCGGCCCAGCCACGTTGAACGGCCGCGAGTGCCTGGTGTACGACTACCAGGTGGAACAGGCGAACTCCCACTGGACCATCGTCTCGCCCGATCAGCGCCGCTACAACCCACCGTACGAAGGCGCCATCTGGATCGACCGGCAGACTCATAACGTGGTGCGGATCGAACAGCGGGCCACCACTTTTCCGCGCGATTATCCCTTCAACCG
The DNA here is from genome assembly GCA_963794265.1 of Bryobacterales bacterium. Lineage (GTDB taxonomy): Bacteria > Acidobacteriota > Terriglobia > Bryobacterales > Bryobacteraceae > CAWCDJ01. Next base: position 766,697 of record CAWCDJ010000001.1, on the reverse strand, counting down.
CACCGAATGCACCGTCTCTTACGCCTATGCACGCATCGACCAGCGCACTTACCTGATGCCCTCGTCGAGCGAGAACATCGGCTGCATGAGCGGCAGCGGCGCGTGCTCCCGCAACGTTTTGGAGTTCAAAAATTACCGTAAGTTTACGGCCGACTCGAATATCCGGTTCGATAAGTAACTGCCCGGCGGCGGCTTTGTTCCATAACTTACTTTTCCATTGCTGCCGCCGGTATCACACACCGGGCCGCCGCTCAGGCTGAAACCACACGCTGGAGGTGCCTCTTAGTAATGCCGGTGCGTGAGTTCTTACAGAACAGAAGGGCAAACGTAAGTACGAGCCGTAAACTGGAAAGTGGAGGGAATATATGCCTACATCAAACGAAGCTTACGAAGTTACTCCCGCCCGAATCTATCTGCAGCCGGTGGCTGCTCCGTCGATTCTGGGCCTATTTGCATTAGCGGGCGCGACTTTCATGGTTTCAGCTCATTTCGCGGGGTGGTATGGCGGTCCCGCTACAACGATCTTCCTGGCTCCGTTTATCGCCATTTTCGGCGGCCTTGCGCAATTCCTGGCAGGGATGTGGGCCTACAAGGCCCGCGACGGCATGGCCACCGCCCTGCACGGTCTCTGGGGATCGTTCTGGATCGCTTTTGGTTTCCTGGCCTTGGGGTTTGCCCGGGCAGGAGTCGGTATGGTCGCGACCACGTTTCCGGCGCTAGGTTATTGGTTCATAGTCTTGGCCGCGATTACCTGGGTATTGGCTTGGGCCGCGCTGGCCGAAAACATCTCGCTGTTTGTGACACTGCTTTTCTACGGAGCTGGTGCCACGCTGGCCGCGATTTCGCTGTTGAGCGGAGCAGTAGGCGCGCTCATGATAGCTGCCGCGTATTGTTTCCTGATCGGGTCGTTTGCGGCGTTCTACACGGCTACGGCGATGACGCTGGCGGAAACGTACGGGCGAACGGTGCTGAACTTCGGACGCCGGCCCAGAGGAGTGAGAACGGCTGGAATCTCGGTCGGCGAGGGCGAACCGGGTGTGATCCGCGGACAGAAACTCGATCTTCTGCCGCAGCACTAACTTCCGCGGCTACCCGGCAGGCGAAAGCCATCGGGCAATCGCCTGCACCGGGTAGTTCGTGTTATTGCTGATCGTAACCGGTAAGCCGCCGGATCCAGATATTCCGATAGCGGACGGCTTGGTTGTGGTCCTGCAGGCTGAGCGGCTCCTCGGGAGGGTGCGGATTGTACTTCGCAACCTGGCGCCAGACGGTGGTGCCGATTTCGGCCTGGTGATTCTGGACGAGGACGCCGTTGAAGAGAACCGTCATGTAAGCCGGTTTGACGAGTTTGTCGCCTTCGAACCGGGGTGCGTCGAAGACGATGTCGTAAACGTTCCATTGGCCCTGCGGACGGGCGGGATTCACCAGCGGAGGCCAGACGCCATACATGGCGCCGGCCGCGCCGTCGGCATAGGTCAGGTTGTCGTGGGATTCGAGCACCTGGATCTCATAACGCATCATGAGCTCCACGCCGCTGTTTCCGCGGCCCTGGCCGGTGCCGGTGACGCCCTCCGGGATCATCCACTCGACGTGAAGCTGGCAATCGCCGAACTTCTCTTTCGTGACCATCCGCCCCGTGTGCGGGTTGATTTCCATGTAGCCGTCGCGGACTTTCCAGACGGGTGCGTGCGACTGGTTGCCGCGCGACAACTGGACCCAGTGCGAGAGGTCTTTTCCATCAAAAAGAACGATGGCGTCGGATGGCGCGGTCTCGGTGAACGGCTGGCCGGGCGTGACCTTGCGGGCGCGCGGGCGGCGCATGTCGTGAACCTTCCACGGCTGTCCGGGCAGTTGCGGCGTATCGTTGTAGCCGCGGACGTCATCCCCGGCGGATGCGGGAATGTGCGGGCCGCCGCCCTTCTTCACCGGGGTTTGGGACGGATCGCTGGTCTGGGCGGAAAGCGCGCCGGCGAGCGCGAGGAAGAGAATAGCCTTCATTGAATCGTGCCTCCTGAAAATGAGTTCCGAAGTATGATATTAACGCGCAAGCGGTAAAGGTTGTGGGCGGACGGTCTATGCGACCCGGATGAGCACCTTGCCCATGGGGCCGGGGGCCAGGCGGGCGAACGCGGGTTTCACTTCCTCGAAGGGGAAAACGGCGTCGACAGGGGGGCGCTTGCCGAGCTGATCGTAGCGCCGCACGATCTCCTTCCAATCCGCCTGCGCGGCGGCGGGTGTGTAGTCTCCGACGGCGACGCCGCCGATGCGGATGCGGCGGAAAAAGAGCGTTCCGGTGTTGAACTCGGGCACGGGGCCGGCGCTGCGTCCGACCACGCTGATGCGGCCTCGATAACCCATCAGAGTGACAAGCTGGTTGAAAAACGGGCCGCCGATATTGTCGACGGCGAGGTCCGCCTTGCGGGGAAGGAGGCTGCGCAGGTTCGGGTCGTTCGGGTCGAAAACGAAATCCGCGCCGAGTTCTTTGAGCCGCACGGCCTTTTCGGCGCTGCGGGAGAGTGCCACGACCGTGAGCCCGAGGGACTTACCGAGCAGCACGGAGGAGACGCCCACGCCGCCCGATGCGCCGGTGACGAGCAGAACCGATCCGGGGGCGAGCGCGTATTCCCACTGCGTGATCGCCTGCCAGGCGGTGAGCGAAACCAGCGGCGCGGCAGCCATCTCTTCGAGCGTCCAGCCGGAAGGAACCGGCGCGAGACTCCCGGCCGGCACGACGGTCTTTTCTGCGAGCGTTCCCCAGGTCTCAATGCCGGCGTTGCAGCGGAGAATCCCCACGGTGTCGCCCGGCCGTACCGCAGTTACGCCGTCGCCCACGGCAATCACGTCACCCACGCCGTCGCGCCCGAGGACGTGGGGAAACTTCGGCTTGGCCGGGTACATGCCACGCGCGAGGAAGGCATCGGCGGGGTTGAGCGCCGCGAACCGGGTCCGCAGCAGCGCTTCGCCGGCTCCGGGTTGGGGGCCGGGGACTTCGGCCAGACGAAGGTTTTCGACGCCGTTATAGGAATCCATCAGCCAAGCGCGCATGGAAATATTGTCGCCCCAAAAAGGCCGCCAAAGAAAAAAGGGTAACGGATCCCTTTTAAAGGGCGCGCACGAGGATTGTCCGCAGTTCCGCCTCGGTCAGCAGGATCGGGTTGCCCTTCATGCTGCTGGCACGGGCCGCTTTGGCGATCAGGTCGGGAAGATGCGTTTCCGTCATGCCATAAGCGCGCAGATTGGGGATCTCGAGCTGCCGGCAGAGTGCGGCGATGGAGCGGGCGCCGTCGTTGGGCGTTGCGCCGGCCCTGCCGGTGACCAGCCGAGCGACCTCCGCATAGCGGGCCAGCGCGGGGCTCCGGGGGTCGCGAGCCTGGAGTGCCTCCACATTCACCTCCATGACATGCGGCAGCAGCGCGGCGCAGACGGCTCCGTGCGGGGCGGGGAACATGCCGCCGATAGGGGCGGCGAAGCCGTGCGCGGCGCCGAGCGAGGCATTCGCCAACGCCAGGCCGCCCAGCAGGCTGGCCCACGCCATTTCGCGGCGGGCCTCGCGGTCGCTGCCATTCTCCCAGGCGCGCGGCAGGGCCGTGGCAGCGCGGCGGATGCCTTCCACGCAGAACATGTCGGTCATGGGATTGGCGCGGGCCCCGGTATAAGGCTCGATCAACTGCGTCAGGGCGTCCAGCCCGGTCGATGCAGTGAGGGCTTTGGGAAGGCCGTAAGTCAACTCGGGATCGACCACCGCCAGGTGCGGCAACATTCCGGCGCTGCGCAGGCTGGCTTTGACGTGATGGACCGGGGAAGCCAGCACGGCGTTGCGCGTGACCTCCGAGCCGGTGCCGGCGGTGGTGGGGATGGCGATCATCGGGGCGGACGGATGGCGCAGCGGGAGACCGGCGCCGATGACCTCCAGGTAGTCGACCGGCTCGCCGGGATTGGTGAGCAGGGCCGCCACCGCCTTGCCGGCATCGAGCACGCTGCCGCCGCCGATTGCCACCACCAGGTCGCAGCGCTCGTCGCGGGCATATTCGGCACCGTCGCGAACCAGTTCGACGGTAGGCTCGCCGGGAACGCGAAATGCGGGGCCTTCGACCGGTGCCATGCGCTGCGCGGCGCCGGTCACAACCAGCGGACGCGAGCCCAGCGCGGCCGCGGCGGCGGCGACTTCACGGACCGTTCCCTCGCCGAAGACGATGCGCCGGGTGGTGGCGAATTCAAACCGCATAGGCGGCTACCATCCCTGTTCTTCCGGGAAAATGCTGCGGTACATCGCGCGGGTCCGCGGTTCGGCAAGCATATCCGTGACCTTCCCGACCCACGCGTGATAGTGCGCGGTGCTCTTGTGGGCCGCCATGGCCTCTTCGTGGCGGTAGACCTCGACCAGCACGAAACGGCTGGGGTCTTCGGCGGATTGGACCACATCGAAGCGTGCGATGCCCGCTTCCTTCACGCTGTTGGCTGCATTGACGATGGTGGCCTGCTGGAATTCCTCGATGTGCTCCGGCTTTACGCGAATGTGCACGTGCATGATGACCATAGCTCAATTGTAGGATCGATTGGCCGGTTATTCGTGGCGCAGCGCGGTCATGGGGTCGATGCGGGCGGCGCGGAGCGCCGGGTGGAGCGCCGCGGCGCAGGCGACCAGCGCAACCAGGATGCTGGTGGCGGCAAACGTCCAGGGGTCGTCCGCGGCTACTCCGTAGAGGACCTTGCTGATGGCATGCCGCCCGGCGTAGGCCAGAGCCCAGCCGAGAGGGATGGCGACAGCCACGCACAGCAGCGCCTGGCGCAACACGATGCGGGCGAGGCGCAGCGGAGTTGCCCCCATAGCCATGCGAACGCCGAATTCCGGAGTGCGCCGCGCCACCGCGAACAGGGTCACGCCGAAAAGGCCGGCGGCGGCCTGCAGCAGCCCGATGGATGCCAGCCCGCCGGTGATCCGCGCGGCAAGCTCTTCATTGCTGCGGGCGTTGCGCATGTGCTGCCGCATGGTGAGCATTTCAGTAATGAGGAACGCGCGGCGCAGGCGGCCGCGGACAGGCGCGGCCAGCAGGCCGGGCTCGCCGCGGGTCTCCACGAAAAGCGTGCAGTAGGCCAGGGGCATCTGCGCGAACGGGAAATAGAAAAACGGCTGGATGACTTCACGAAGGTGATTCTGCGGTCCGTCTTCGGCCACGCCGACGATCTGGCGGTTTCGGCCGGCCACCTTGATCCAGGCGCCCAACGGATCGCTGCCCGCGAAGAAGCGGCGTACGGCGTTCGAACTGACGATCACGACGGGCGTAGCCTGGGCGCTGTCCGATTCGCGGAAAGCGCGCCCGCTCAAAATGCGCGCTCCGGTGGTGGCGAAATAGTTCGTGCTCACCTGGTTGTAGGGGAACTCCAGTTTCGGCTGCCCGGGCACTTCCACCGCGACCTTGCCGCCGCCCCCGGAACCGCTGAGCATGGCGCGCCGCGCCCAGGCGACGCTCTCGACGCCGGGCAAGCCGGCGACCTCCCGGGCCAGCGTCCCGGTGCGCGCTTCGGCGCCGGCGCCTTCGCTTCCGCTGAAGGCCCCTTCGACCAGCAGCAGCCTGCGGCCGGGGTCCATGGCGGGACGGATGGCGGAGATGTTCTGCAAGCTGCGCCACAGCAGCCCGGCGGAGCACGTCACTCCGGTCACCAGCGCCATCTGCGCGACCACCAGCACCGCCAGCCAGCGCGAGGAACCGGTGGTGCGTGCGGTCTGGAGGGCCGGCAGGAGCCGCTGCTTCCACGCGTTGCTGAAGGGGATCAGAGTGCCGGCGAGCGCCACCACCAGGAGCGCGGCCGAACTGAAGAGAAACGTGCGGGCATCGAGACGGATGTTGTAATCGATATAGGTGACACCGGCATAGAACAGGGCGGGCGCGGCCGCGATCAGCGCCTTGGCCAGCAGCAGTCCGAGCAACGTGGCGGACCCCGCCAGCAGCAGCGTTTCGGTGAAGTGCAGGCGGGCGAGGGCCATTGGCCCGGCTCCAAGCGCCAGCCGGATGCCGGGCGGGGCGTTCTGTCGGGAAAGCGTGGTCGCGCACGATTGAATGCGTTCGCGACTTATCGGGAAAACTTACAACAGGAAAGGTAGATCGATGTTTCTTCACAGGAAAGAACTGCTGCAGCCGGTGAAAGTGGATCGGCCCGACCCGAAGTTCGGACAGTTTCTACTCGAACAGTTCGGCGGCGCCACAGGGGAACTTACGGCGGCGCTGCAATACTGGGTGCAGTCATTTCACGTCGACCATCCCGGAATTAAAGACATGCTTCAGGATATTGCGGTGGAGGAGTTCAACCACCTGGAAATGGTGGGGCAACTGATCGAACTCCATACCAGGGGAGTCAAGCCGGGCGCGGGCATCGACAGCCCGCTGTTCGCGGTTCGCGGCAAAGGCCCCCATTTCCTGGACAGCCAGGGTTCTTCTTGGACGGCCAGTTATATCAACGAAGGCGGCGACGTGGTTCGGGACCTGCGCGCCGACATCGCGGCCGAGGGAGGCGCGCGCCAGACTTACGAATGCCTGGTCAACATGGCGCCGGATGAAGGCAGCAAAAAGACCCTCATCCACCTCCTCACAAGGGAAATCTCGCACACCAACATGTTCATGAAGGCGCTCGAATCTCTCGGCAAACTCACTGACCCGTTCTTCGGGAACGTGCAGCCCGATAAGACCGTCAACCTGTATTTCAATCTGAGTTCAGACGGCGCCGCCGACCAGCGCGGGCCCTGGAACCAGCCGCCGGAGTTCGAGTACATCGAAGACCCGGTGCACGTGATGAAGCGCTAGAGAAGACATACGGGCCGGCCAACCAACCGGCCCGTGGTCCGAGGCGATGGATGCTACTGCTGCGGTTGCGGTTGAGGATTCTCGGAGCCTGGATTCGACTGGTTGCCGGTTGGAACCCCGAGGGCTTTCAGCGTTGGCTGATCGAGCTCGCCGGTCACGGTCAAGTTGGCCTTCTGCTGGTAGTCGCGGACGGCGGTCTGAGTTGCGGAGTCCCAGTTGCCGTTGATGGCTCCGTTGTACATTCCGCTCTGCTTCAGCTCATGCTGGGCAGCTTTGATCGTGTCCTTGGGAAGATTCGCGGAAGGCGAGTTGACCCGGTTGGCGGAGTTTCCGAACGTGTTCGGGTTGTTCATGCCCATATTGGAGCTGTTGTTCATCCGGTTGGCCGAAGTGCCATAGCTTTGAGACATACGCTGCGACGAGCGGGCCGCCTGCCCCATCCGGGCGTGCACGCCCAGGCGCCTCAACGTTGCACTGTCGATTCTGCCGGTGGTGGCAAGCTTGTTGTCACGCTGGTAGGCACGGACGGCAGCACGGGTCTTCGGACCGCTGATTCCATCGATCTTGCCGTGGTAGAAGCCGTCGGCTTTCAGTTGCCTCTGCACGCTGCGGACGGTCGAGCTGGAGAATGCCGAACGCGAGTGCATGTGGTGAGTCGACATGGAGTTCGACTGGGATCCCGAATTCGATGTACTAGCAAGAGCGGGGAGGCCCGCCATGCAAACTGCTGCCGTCAAGGATAGTGCAAATCGTTGAATGTTCATGTGGATACCCTTCATTGATTCCACCTCTCAAGAGAGATTCGCTGTTAGTGACTGCAATTCCCCTGCCAGGGAGCCGTAATCGGTCGAGCATGTAATTTCCGGGCATAGGATTGCCGTTGTAAGTGGCTCGTCCACTGGTATAGTATGCAGTTCGCTTGCCAATCAGGGGGAAAAACTGCGTGTAAACGGGTGCGCGGCGATGTAAGTGTCTTAACGTAGTCCACAGGACGTTGTGGGTATCGAAATCACGACTTCCGGCCTATGGACGGCCGCGCCTGTCAGCCACACACTCGGTATGTGTTTAAGTTATTTTTTTTGCTTTCGATTAGCGGAGTTGCGGCCGGTACTTCGATCGAGTTCACTGGATTGCCGATTAACACCGAGTTCGGCACGTTCAACGGGTTTGCCCTCGCGACGGTGGACGGGGTGGCGAATCAGCTTCTGGTTTGCGACGATTTCAGCCATACCACCTACATGCCCTCGGGATCGCTGACTTACGACGCGTCGACTCTGGCGGGCAGCGACCCCCTGGAGTACGCCCGTTTCGCGGGACCGAGCGACAGCCGGGCATCGACGGCGCGTTACGAGGAGGCGGCGCTGCTGCTGAACGGCCTTGAACAGACCGGCCCGGGAGAACTGCTCGATCTTACGGCTGATTACCAGTATGCGCTGTGGGCGCTGTTCACGCCTTCGGTGGTTCTGCCTGACGCAACGGCCGGGACTCTGTTGAGCGACGCGGCGGAAGCGGTCCTCTTGAATGCTCCGCAGAACGTTGAGGTCTATTCGCGTCTGCGGATCCTCACTCCGTCGGAGCCGTTTGCCAGCAACCAGGAATTTCTGCAACTGCTCGATTCCCCTCCGCCGATCATCGTGAACCCCCCGGCGCTAAGCTCACCGGTGCCGGAACCGTCAGCCTTCGTACTGATCGGCCTGGGCATCGGGCTGATGGCGGTGGGGCTAGGCGGGCGGAAGTGGCGCCGGACGCCGTAATGCGGGTGTAGGATTGGGCTGTGGGTGACGAGGTTCTGAACCAACCCCCACCGCTGGCCGATCTGAACCTGTTTTCGACCGATCGGGTCCTCGAGGACGCCGTGGCGCGCGAAGGCGCGGGGTGGGCCTGCGGACTGCTGGCCGAATACGGCCGCGTGGCGGGATCCTCACAGGCGATGGAGTGGGGCGTGCTGGCGAATGAGTATTCTCCGGTGCTCCACACCCATGACCGCTACGGCAACCGGCGGGATATGGTTGAATTTCATCCCGCATGGCACCATTTGATGAGCCTGGCGGTGGAGCACGGCATTCACAGCATGCCGTGGTCGGAGGGGCGGCCCGGCGCGCATGTGGCGCGGGGCGCGCTGGCCATGCTGGCGTCCGAAAACGAAGCGGGACACATTTGCCCGATTTCGATGACCTATGCCGCGGTGCCGGTGCTCCGCCACGATGAGTCGCTGGCCGCGGAGTGGAGCCCGAAGGTGTTTTCCCGGCGATACGACCCGGCGTTTCGTCCGGGGGCCGAAAAACAGGGCGTCCTGATCGGCATGGCGATGACGGAGAAGCAGGGCGGTTCGGATGTCCGGGCGAACACCACACGGGCCGAATCGTTGAACCGCAGCGAATACCTTCTGCATGGCCACAAGTGGTTCTGCTCAGCCCCGATGAGCGATGCGTTTCTAGTGCTGGCGCAGGCCCCGCGCGGGCTTTCCTGTTTTTTCCTTCCGCGATGGACGCCGGAGGGAAGGCCCAATGCGTTTCACTTGCAGCGGCTCAAGCCGAAACTGGGGAACCGGTCGAACGCTTCGGCCGAAGTGGAATTTCACGGCGCGTGGGGGCGGCTCCTGGGCGAGGAGGGGCGGGGAGTTGCCACGATTATCGAGATGGTGCACCACACCCGCCTCGATTGCGTGATCGGGTCCGCCGCGCTGATGAGGCGCGCGCTGGCGGAGGCCGTACACCACGCGCGATACCGGCATGCCTTTGGGCGCGCGCTGATCCGGCAGCCGTTGATGCGCGCCGTGCTGGCCGACCTGACGCTCGAATCCGAAGCCGCCACAGTTTTGGCGATGCGCCTGGCGCGCGCGTTCGATGAAGGAGACCGGCCGTTTGCGCGGCTGGCCGTGGCCGCCGGGAAGTATTGGGTGTCGAAGCGCGCGGCTCCGCTGGCGGCCGAAGCTCTCGAATGTCTGGGCGGCAACGGCTACGTGGACGAGAGCATGATGCCGCGGCTGTTCCGCGAGGCGCCGCTGAATTCCATCTGGGAAGGCTCCGGAAACGTGATCGCACTGGACGTCCTGCGGGCCATCGGGCGGGAGCCGGAAACCCTGGAGCGGATGCGGGCCGAGATCCGCCTGGCGAACGACCCGCGGCTCGCGCAATCGATCGAGGCGCTGGACGCCAACGTTCCGGAGGCGCAGGCGCGGAGGCTGGCCGAGCGGCTGGCGCTGGCCCTACAGGCGTCGCTGCTCATTCGCTTCCGTCCGGCGGCGGTGGCCGATGCCTTTTGCGCCTCCCGCCTGGCGGGAGATTGGGGACATTGCCTCGGCACGCTCTCCGGCGCCTGCGATGTGGATGGCGTGCTCGGCGAAGTCGAATGACGGGTGAGGGGCTACGCCGGGTAGTAGCCTTCCCGCGTCTGCACGGTATCCCCCTTCCGGGTGGTGGTGAGGTGGATGTGGCGGTATCCGCTGGACGTGGAGCTGTCGGGTGTGTAGCCGATGCTGTACTGGTTGCGCAGGTCTTCTTCGATCTCCGAGAAGACGCTGTTGATCGGCATCTTGTGCGAAACCTCGAAGAAGCGTCCGCCGGTTTCGCGCGAGATCTGCTGCATCACCTTCCGGCCGTCGGGCTGTTCCGAGGGGAAGCGGCCCATCCGCCCCATGCGGCCGAAACCACCGCCCAGGGAACTGAACTCGGGATCCTGGAACAGGATGGAATACACCAGCGTATCGGCGCGCTGAGCGGCTTCCACGGCATTCTCGAGAGTCTCCCGGCTGCCGGTATCGGCGCCATCGGACATCAGGATCAGGGCTTTGCGTCCTTTCTGCTTGCGCATCAGCTCGTCGGAGGCCAGGAAGATGGCGTCGTAAAGATCGGTGCCGCCTCCGCGCCGCCGCTGGCCGCCTCCCGGGTATCCGCCGCCGCGGCGCGGGTATCCTCCGCCTCCCGGGTAACCTCCACCGGGATAACCTCCACCACCGGGGTAACCGCCGCCACCGGGGTAACCGCCGCCACCGGGGTTACCGCCGCCGGAGCGCTGCTGCAGTTGGGCAGTGTCCATATCGTTCAGAGCCCGTTCGAGCTTGGCGCGGGAGCTGGTGAGGTCCTGCAGTAATTCGACCTGGAAATCGAAGTGGATCAGGAAGGCATGGTCCTTATCTTCGCGCAGCACCTGCTCCAGGAACTTGTAGCTGGCGGTGCGTTCGTCGGGCAAAACCCGCCGGGTGCTGCCGCTGGTATCGATCAGGAGCCCCAGGGTCAAGGGCAGGTCGCTTTCCTGGGAGAAATACCGGATGGTCTGGGGACGTCCGTCCTCGTCCAGGACAAAATCGTCTTTGGTGAGGTCCCGGACAATCTCGCCCTTCTTGTCGCGGACGGTGGCGAAAAGGTTCACCACTTTAACGTCCGTCGAAAAGTTTGGCGGGGCCTGGTCCTGTGTGGCTTGGCCTCGCAAAAAGCGGGCAGCGGGGAGCAGGGACAGGGCCGAAAGCAGGCTGCGGCGTGTCAGCATTCGTTTTGCCTCTTCGGTTTGGTAGGTGAGATGCGGCGGGCGCCGGGAAGGTTACGCGCCCGCCCCGGGGCCTAGGAGATGGGTACGTGAATTACGGTCAAAAGGTCTTCCGGCCGTGCGGTCTGGGGCGAGTTCAGGTACAGCTCAAAGCAGGGGAGATCGCGCAGCTCGCATCCGCTGGCCGGGAGCCATCCGCCGAGCAGTGCCTGGTAAGCTCGGCCGAGGGTCTCATACGGCCCCTTATGCGTGAGGACGGCGTAACGGCCTCCGGCGATCTCTGCCACCCCGATCTCTCCTTCGGGCTCGACGGGCGCGTTCACGGTCAGGGCGGCGTCGTAGCGCAGCTTGTCGGGTGGTGTGATCTGCGGATCGTCGTAGGAGATCCCCAGGAAGCGGGTGGCGGGGCCGATCAGACCGCGGCGGCCCGCCCAAGAGGTAAGCCTGCCCCAGGTGGCGCCCACCTGGTCATAGCTGCCTTGGTGGCGCAGAAATACGACGCGCGCGGGCGAGAGAGTCTGAATCGCGACCGGCGGCGCGTCCCTGTAATCGGGCGCGTGGTACCCGGAGGTGCTTTCGAAGTGCACTCCGGAAGGCGAATCGGGCGCGGGTTGGTGCGCGCCGCGGAATTGGGAAGGCGACATGTGGAACATATTGTGAAAAGCGCGGGTAAACGCCTCGTGGGACTCGTAACCGGCATCGAGAGCGAGATCGGTCACGGGTTCGTCCTGGAGCTTCAGGCGGATTGCGGCCCGTTCGAGACGGAGCCGGCGAACGTGCTCCTGAACCGGTTCGCCGACCAGGGCGCGAAACACACGATGAAAGTGGAAGGGGGAAAAGCAGGCGACCCGGGCGAGCGAGTCCAATTCGAGCGGCTCGTCCAGGTGATGCTGGATATGTACCAGCGTGCGCAAAATGCGTTCCTGGTAATCCAGGGCGGTTGTGGCTTTCATAATTGAGCCGATGGTAGCCCGAGTCACCGCGGCGTGCTTGATCGTTCTTGCGAAAACCAGGCGAGCACATGCCGGCGGTAGGCTTCCGGCTGTGCCGGGTAGCTGCCGACGTGCTCGGCGGCGGCCACTTCCCAGAGCTGTGTGGCAGGGTTGAGCGCATGCAGTTCCCGCGAATGGCGAACCGGGATGCTGGTGTCCTCCATGCCGTGGATGAACAGGATGGGAATGGCGGTGGCGCGCACCACGGCGGCCGGGGAGGCGCTCCACAGGTTCAACCCGTAGCGCGCCCGGGCATAGGCAAAACTGAGCGCCACCACCGGTTCGAGCAGGGGGGCCGGCACGCGGCTTCGCTGGTGCAGGCGGTGGAGCGCAATCTGCCGGAAATTGGCGAAGGGGCATTCGGCAACCACCGCCCGGAAGCGTGGCTCCACGGCCAGCGACTGCAGAAGGACGGCCGCTCCCATGGAAGCTCCGAGTCCGTAGAGCCGCGCGGCGGGCGCGCGCGCCAGCAGCCAATCGGCCCAGCGGCGGACGTCGTCGGCCTCGCGCACGCCGTAGCTGATCACCCGGCCGCCGCTTTCGCCGTGCCCGCGCGCATCCGGCAGCAGGACGGTGTAGCCAGCCTCCAGAAGAAAGCGCGCCTGGGCGATCATGCCGATGCGGTTATCGCCCACGCCGTGCAGCAGAATGACCGCGCCGCCGTTCGTCCCGGCCGGGCGGAACAGCCAGCCGCGCAAGGGGATTCCGTCAGCCGCGGCGACTTCGGCGGGCTCCCAGGTTGAGCCCGTCTCACACGCGAGTTGGGAGGCTTCCCGGGGGTCGGCCGCCGGCCGCTGCCCGATGTGGAGCGCATTGTCGGTGACGATCACCGATCCGATTCCGGCGCCGGCCAGCCCCGCGATCGCCAGCCGTATACTCCGCCGCATGGGTTCTCCTGATCCGTTAGACGCGCGGGACCGCCCCGCCGTAGACATTCGCTCCCGGTCAGGAGGTATCCTGGGTGCGATGGCGCGCTTGCTTGCAGCGGCGGTGCTCGCGTTCCCCCTGCTGGCCCAGAATTACGGGGCCGTAGAAGGGGTGGTTACCGATCGCATTTCGCATACCGGAATCGCGGGTGCCACGGTGCAACTGCGGGCGGCTGACGGCCGGTCAGCGGGCTATGTAGGCACGACCGATGCCGGCGGAACGTTCCACATCGGGAACGTGCTGCCGGGCGACTACCTGGCTTCTTACATGGCCGCGAAGTATCAGCCGCCGAACACGGAACAGGCGGCGTACCGGCCCTTTCGCGTCAGCGCGGCGGGCACTGCCGTGCACCTTCAAGTGGAACTGGTGCCGCTCGGCAAGCTGAGCGCGCGGGTGCTCGATGAAGACGGAAACCCGGTGGCGCGCGCGCAATTGATGCTGCTGCGCCGGCGCGGCGGAGGCGGGGCCGGCGGCATCACCGACGCGCAGGGCCAAGTGGACATGGATGGGATCGAGGCCGGCGATTATCTTCTGCTGGCGAGGCCCGTGCTCGCCGGGACTGCCTCGGGTAACAAGACGGAGAACCGTTCGTCTCTGCCGTCGCACCCGAGAGAAGGGGCGGGCTACCAATGGGCTCCGACTTACTACCCGAATGCCCTGACGCGCAGCGAGGGGGAAGTGATCCGGATACGGGGCGGGTCGGATCTCAGCGGTTATGCGATCCGGCTGAGGACCACCCCGGTGTACCGCGTGGATGGAGTGGTGCTCGACGATCAAGGTGCCGGCGCGCCGAAGGCTTCGCTGAAACTTATGGCTCGCGATGCGCTGATCGCGGGTGCGGATGCGCAGGTCACCGCCGGCGCCGACGGCAAGTTCGAATTCCCCTCGGTAGCTCCGGGCGACCGGCGCATTACGGTCGAGGCGGAGCGCAACCACGTGCTGCTGAAAGGCGCCGCTTCGGTTACCGTGGTGCGGCGGGACGTGGCGGACCTGAGCATCCGGCTCTCCGCGCCGTTCGCGATTTCGGTCGCGGTGGATCGGGAAGACAAACCCGATGGGCTGGGGAGGCACGTAGTTACGGGTCTTCAGATCACGGATGCTTACCATGAAGCAGGCGCCAGCGGCTTCCAGCAGCAGGACAGCAGCTTCCAGATCAAGAGCGTGTATCCCGGCCGTTATCACCTGATCCCTTTGGGCTTTGTGCCCGGCTACTACGTGGATTCCATCTGGCTGGGGGACAGCAACGTGACGGGGCAGGAAGTGGATCTGTCGGCCTCGTCGCCGCCCGTCCGGGTGGTGTACCAGGCCAACGCCGCGCGGGTTCGCGGCACGGTGGAAAGCGGCGCCGGTTCGGTGGTGTACCTGCTTCCGCAGGACGAATCGCTGCTGAGCACTCCGTTCATTCGCTCGGTTCCGTGCGATGCGGCCGGACGTTTCGAATTGGGCAGCGTGCGTCCCGGCGATTACTATGTTTTCGCGTTCGACCGGGTCGAATTCGCGGCGCTCACGGACGCGGAATTTGTCCGGGCGATTGCGCCGCAGGCCGCAACCCTTCACGTGGATGCCGGCGAGATCGGCTCGGTGAATTTGAAAGTCACGCCCTGGCCCGAATAGAGGGAGCGGCTCCCCGGAATTCCTGCGATGATAAGGGGAACATGATGCGATTCTTTGCCATTCTGATGCTTGCGGTAGCGCTGGCCGGCTGCGGCGCTAAGCAACCGGCGGCCAAGCGATACCCGATGCAGGGAACCGTAAAGGCGCTCGACAGCAGTGCGAAGACCGCCACCATCGATGCCGGAAAGATCGACGACTGGATGGAAGCCATGACTATGGAATATCCGGTGAGGCCAGACGCGGAGTTTCAGAAGCTGCACGTAGGAGACCGCATCGAGGCGACCGTTGTGGTCCAGGATCCGAATTACTACGTCACGGATGTGAAAGTGATGCCGAAGCCCCAGTAGCGGCCGAACGCGGCGTCCTCGACCCATGGAGCCTTTTCGGCCGCTCTTCCGGAACCCCCATCTGCAGACCATCGCGGGGCACTACTGGCGCGCCGGCGATGCGCGGCGGCCGGTGCATCGCCGGCGGTTCCGCAGCGAGCCGGAAGTGGAGGTGGAGGTACTGACCGAACGTCCCCCGGGTGACGCGGCGGCCGAGATCGTGATGGTGCACGGTCTCGAAGGTTCGGCCGATGCGGGTTACATGCGGCGCCTGAGCGGCCTGGCGGTGGCCGCCGGGTTCGCCACACACCGCTTGAACCTGCGGACCTGCGGGGGCACCGAACGCCTGTGCAACACGCTGTATCACGCCGGTCTGACCACCGACCTGGCGGCGGTACTGCGGGCGCTCGAAGCCGAAGGACGCGCCCCGGCGTTTCTGGCGGGATTCTCGCTGGGCGGGAACGTGGTTCTCAAGCTGGCGGGCGAACTGGGGGAAGCGGCGGCCGAACTGATCGCCGGTGTGATTTCGGTCTCGACGCCGCTCGACCTCGAAGCCTGCTCCCTTCGCATCGCCGAGCCTTCCAACCGCGTGTACGAAAAGCGCTTCGTGCGGCGGATGCTCGGCCGCCTGCGCGCCACCGGCCGTTATGCCCCGCCGGAATTCGCCGGGCTGCGCTCCGTGAGGGCCATCGACGACCGCATCACGGCACCTTCATTCGGCTTCGGCACCGCCGCCAACTACTACCGGACGCAATCGGCCATCCGGTTCCTCCATGCCATTCGGGTGCCGGTGCTGTTGATCCAGGCGAAAGACGACATCTTCGTGCCGTTCGAAATTTTCGAACACGAGGCAGTTCGGTCGAACCCGCGGATCGAATTGCTCGTAACGGAATATGGGGGGCATCTCGGCTTCCTCGGACGCTCGCCCGAGCGGTTTTGGGCCGATGCGGCGATAATGGAGTGGATCTCCAAGCAAACGCTCACGGGCGGCCGGCCGGATCGGCGAGGATTTGAATGAACACGCATGCGTCGTTTTGGGAAGCGGTGATCGGTGCCCTGCAATCGCTGCGCGGCAGCAAGCTGCGCAGTTTCCTCACGCTGCTGGGGATCATTCTCGCCACCACCACCTTGATCGCGGTGATGTCGGTGATCTCGGGCATGGATGTGTATATCGCCGAGAACGTCTCCAAGATGGGCGCGGACGGCTATCGCATCACTCGCATCGTCATGATGCAGTGGGATCCCAAGAAGTACCTGGACATGTTGCGGCGCAACCCCCAACTGAGCCGCGAGGAGTTCGAGTTTCTCAAGTCTCACGCCACCCTGACCAGAGAAATGGGCATGGTGGCCAACCGCTCCGTTACTCTGAACAGCGGCAAGCAGACGGCGGAAGGCGTCCAGTTGATGGGCGCCTCGCCGAATATCGCGGTGATTCTGGACTTCGATGCCGACCAGGGGCGATTTTTTTCGGACGTCGAGAACCAGCGCCACATGAGCGTGGCGTTCATCGGCAAGGATGTGGGGGATAAGTTCTTCCCGGGCGGCGACGCGGTGGGAAAGACGCTGGCGGTCGAGGGCATCCCCTTTGAGGTGGTGGGGGTCGCCAAGGCCAAGGGCTCGGTTTTCGGCCAGTCGCAGGACAATTTTGTCATCATCCCGGCCGAGAGCTATTTCAAGACGTGGGGCGCCCGCAACGGCATGGATTATGCGGCGATCGCACTCGATCACCAGCACCTGATGCAGGCGCAGGACGAAGCCCGTTCCCTGCTGCGGGCCTACCGGCACCTGGGCCCCAAGGACGACGATACCTTCTCCATGGTGACTTCCGATTCGCTGGTGAACTTCTGGAACCAGTTGACCGGCGCGATCGCCGCGACCGCCGTGGCGGTGGTCTCGGTCTTCATGGTGGTGGGCGGCGTGGTGATCATGAACATCATGCTCGCGGTGGTCACCGAGCGGACCCGCGAAATCGGAATCCGCAAATCGGTAGGCGCGCGGCGCCAGGATATTCTGAACCAGTTCCTGGTGGAGTCGTCGATGCTCGCGGGAATCGGAGGGTTAATGGGCGTGATGATCGCGTGGCTGGTGGCGGTGCTGGTCCGCAGTCTTACGCCGGTGCCCATGTCGGTGCCGATCAGCGCCGTGGTAATCGGGGTTGCCCTCTCCGCAATAGTGGGGCTGTTCTTCGGGATCTATCCGGCGCAGCGCGCGGCGCGGCTCGACCCCATCGAAGCGTTGAGGGCCGAGATATGACGCTGGCATCCATCGGCAATGGGATCGGACTCGCACTGGCCACCACGCGCGAGCACAAGATGCGCTCGTTCCTCACGGTGTTGGGGGTGATCATCGGGACGGGCGCGGTGATCGGCGTCGGCTCGATCATCGCGGGCCTGGATGGCGCGATCACCGGGTTGCTCAAGAGCTTCGGTCCGGACACCGTGATCGTAACCAAGACCACCGCCATGGGCAACGCCACGCGCGAGGAGCGCCGGCGCAAGCCGCTCACCTACGAGGATTCGCGGGCGATTGCCGAGCGCTGTCCGGCGGTGCTGCATGTCAGCCCGTACCTGTTCCCACCGGGCGGGATCCACAGCGCCCGCTACAAGGGAAACGACGTTTACAACATCCAACTCGCAGGTACCGAAGAGGGGTACGCCGCGGGGGGCACCACCATGAAGTTCGGCCGCTTCTTCAGCGATACCGAAAACCAGCATCATATGCCGGTGGTGGTGATCGGGGAAGATCTGCAGAAGCAATTGCTGCCGACCGAGGACCCGATTGGCAAACGAATCTCGGTGGACGGGCACGAACTCGAAATCGTCGGGGTGATGGATCGCCCGGCCAACCAGTTCCCCGGCCAGGACGATACGCGGGTGCTGGTTCCCTACTTCACCATGCATAAGATGTTCCCGAACATGCAGGAGAACATGCTGATCGTGATCGCCTACCCGGGAATGGTCAGCGAAGCTCAGGACCAGGTGCGGGCCGTGCTGCGGCTGAACCGGCGCGTGGCCTTCGACGCGGCGGACAATTTCTCCATGACCACCGCCGAGCAGATGATCGAGCAGTTTCACAGCGTGACCGCCATGGTGGCGCTGGTAATGATCATTCTCAGCTCGATCGGCCTGCTGGTGGGCGGCATAGGGGTAATGAACATCATGCTGGTCAGCGTGACGGAGCGCACGCGCGAAATCGGCATCCGCAAAGCCGTGGGCGCGCGGAAATCGGACATCATCGTTCAATTCCTGACGGAGGCGGTGGTGCTGACGGGGCTGGGCGGCATGGTGGGGCTGATGGTGGGATGGTTGATCTCGCGGGTGGCCGCGCTGGTTTTTCCCACGTTGCCGACAGCCGTGCCCCTGGGAGCGGCGATTTCGGGCGTGCTGGTTTCGGTGGGGGTCGGCCTGTTCTTCGGCATCTGGCCGGCGGGCCGCGCCGCACGCCTGGACCCGGTAGTGGCGCTGCGGTATGAATGACGGGCACCTGATTCAGATTGTGGATGCGGCACTGGCAGAGGCAGGGCGCAAGGCCGGCGGGTGGCTCGCCTGCCGGGTCGGCTGCACGGAATGC
The DNA here is from genome assembly GCA_963794265.1 of Bryobacterales bacterium. Classification (GTDB taxonomy): domain Bacteria; phylum Acidobacteriota; class Terriglobia; order Bryobacterales; family Bryobacteraceae; genus CAWCDJ01. Next base: position 747,983 of record CAWCDJ010000001.1, on the reverse strand, counting down.
TGCCTGGGTCCGTTTCCGATTGCGCCCCTCGATGCCGAACGCCTCCGCAGCGGCTTCGCCGAACTGTCCGCCCGCGACCCGGAACGCGCCGCCCGCCTGAGGCTGCGGGCCCTCGCCTATGTCAGCCGGTTGGAGCGGGACTATCCCGGCGACACCGTGGCGCGCGTACTGGGGGAAGACGAAGCCGCGGAGCAGGAGGCATGCCCGGCGCTCGACCCGGAAACCGGCGCGTGCGACCTGTATGCCGCGCGTCCCCTCACCTGCCGTACCTTCGGCCCGCCGATTCGCTTGGGAGACTCGGCGCTGGGCATCTGCGAGCTCTGCTTTCAGGGCGCCTCCGACGAAGAAATCGCGGCCTGCGAAGTGGCGATCGACCCCGCCGCCTTGCCTGCCGGACCGCCCGGGGGCGAGACGCTGGTCGGCTGGGTACTGGCTGGATGCTAACTATGGATAACTGAAGAGAGCATTGCATCCGATTGTATTTTTCCATACGATCGCAGCAGAGATTGGTCCACCCAATCGTAGCGATCCTCTCACCTATGCAATGCACTCCTGTCACCGTTAGCCTGGAAGTACGGCTGCCCGATAACCGTCTGGTCATCCTGGAATTGGATAAGACCTGCAACCCAGATCACACCGCCGAGTGGAAACTGCATTTCGAACTGCAGGACACAACGTCCAGCGATGCTCCGGAAAGCATCGTCAAGCTGGACGTGGACATCAACAAAGAAGACCAGCCGGCGGCCGAAGCCACCGCTGCCCAGGGATTGGACGCCAGCCAGCGCGCCCAGGCCGCAGTTGCCGCGGACACCGCCAAGGCCGTGGCATCGGGCGACGCCACCCAGGCGGACCTCGCGCAGGATGCCGCCGCGATCATCCCGGCCCGGCAATCGAATAGTTGATTCGGACGGGCGCGATCGTGGACGGTATCCGGATGGCATCGGCGCTCCTGGCGGTTCTGTCGCCGGGACTGCGCGCCGCACCATGTAGCAGGCCGTTGGAGGATTACGAGGGCTACCGCGTCCGCCAGGTCCTCGTAACCTCCCCCATAGGCTTTTTCAGCGCGGGAGCCTATGGGTTCGGGCAGATCGCGGAGTCTCTTCCCCTGCGGGGCGGCGCAGCCTTCGACCTGGCGCAATACAACCTGGGGCCGGCGCGCATCGGTGCGGCTCTTCGCCCGGAATTCGGCGAACCGGCGGTGGTGCGGATTGTGGCGGCCGCCGGCACCGTGGAAAATTGCGATGACGGCGCCAGGACGATGGACGTCCGGTACATCGTCTACTCCGCGATCGTGCCGGCGGTCGCCGGGCGGTCCTTCGAGATTCGTCAGGAGACAACCGAACGGCCGGCCACTTCGGGTGCGACCCTGGGGTCGGAAGGCCGGCTGCTGGCGATGCCGCTGTTCGGATACAATCAGACCCGCGGCGAATACGGCGGGTTCCGGGTGGGGGCGGGGGCGCTCGAACTGAGTGCCGCGGGCTCCGCGGACAGCTTCAACGGAACGCTCGGATGGATCGAGGGCCCCTGGCGCGTAACCGCGGCGTACCGCGACGTGCCCGCCGGCGGCGCGAAACTGGCGCAGTCCACGATATCCGGCGGCTACTTCGGAACCTGGAAGCTGTTTCGCTACGGCGCTGCGCTGGCGGGGGGAAGCGAAGGGGCCGGCGTGAAGGCGCTGGCAGGTGCGTCCGGACAGGGAGGGGGCGGCGAATGGAGCGCCTCTTACGGCCTGGAACTCGGCAGCACTCTCTCAGGCCGGGTAGTCGATTTCTCGAAGCACATCGTCGACTTGGCCTATGCGGCCAGCTTCCTGCCCCTGCCGCGAACCCCCGATGCCCGGCCCCGGTATATCGGCAGTCCGCACCATCCTGTTACGCTCGAAGCCCGTCTCGGCGGGGGCATCATTCAGGACTTCGGCGGCGTGCCGCTTGCCGAGCGTTTCTTCGGAGGAAACCAGAAGCTGCCGTTCCTCGAAGGCGAACCCTGGGACGTTCGCGGTCAGCCTTACATTCGGAGCGTCCCGGAGAACCGTCTGGGCGGTTCCGGCGGGACGCGTTTCTACGCCGTCAACCTCACGCTGGCCAGGCCGGTCTATGCCCAGCCGCTGCTGCCGAGGGAACTCGCCACTCGCGAGTTTACGGATAGTCTCGATTCCGCCGTCAAGACCGCCAGGGGCGAACTTGGTGACAGCTACCTGGCCAAAGATCCGCAATGGCAGGCGGCCGCCGCGGCAATTCCGGCAATTCAAGATGTGCTGCGGGACCTCAAGGGGGAGTTGGAATTGCTGCCCGCGGGCCTGGCGCCGGCGGGTGTCGCATCGGACCTGGGACGCGCCGCACGCACCGCCGCTTCCATCCGCAGCGGCCGCGCCCTCCTGGGGGTGCTGGCCGGAAGGCTTCTTCCCAAGCTGGAAGAGGACCTGGTCCAACTGGAAGCGGCCCTCCGCGCCGCGGGCCGCGCGCCGGCGGCGGCGAGGATCGGGGAGTTGCGGGGCCGCCTGGAAACCGGCCGGGACTCGTTGTCGCGGAGCCTGAAGGGCCCGGCGCTCGATGCCGCCAGGAAACGCGCCGACCGGCGCGCCGCACATGATTTTCTGACGGTCGATCAAGTGCTCCGCACGGTTCTCTACGAGCTGAATATCTATTCGATCGCGCCGGTGGCGATCTTCGACGCGGCGCGCGTCTGGCCGGCCGGCACCGGCGTGCAATACGCAGCCGGCGCAGGGGTCCGGCTCAGCCTGGTCAACGTGAACTTCACGCTGGGCTACGCCCTCAACCCGCGGCCCGGCACCGGCCAGGCGAATGGCGCGATGTTTCTCCAACTCGATGCCGCCGATCTGTTTCACTGACGTCGCGGTGCGGCGATCGGAGTAGCCCGCCGGGTTAGGTAACGATCGATCCATTTGCGCCGCTGAGGCGGTTGTGAAGTCGGCAATTCCCGTGCAGGCACAGTTTTGGTGTTTCGTAAGTCGTGGCGGGGATTGAAACGGCTGGCTTATACGATGCGGGACGGCCTGTGGTTCCTGCCCGCGCTCATTCTGCTGGCGAGCGTGGCGCTCGCCTACGGTGTTCTGAGATTGGATCTCCGGTTTGACGCTGTGCTGGGGCGAGATTACCCGTCCGTATTCGGCGTCAGCGCGAGCGGCGCGTACAGCATCTTCTCGGTGACCGCCGAGTCGATGATGACTGTGGCCGGGGTCACGTTCTCAATCACGGTAGTTGCCCTCTCCCTGGCTGCCAACCAGTACAGCCCGCGTACGCTTCGAAACTATATGCGCGACAGGGGGAACCAGTTCGTATTGGGTGTGTTCCTGGGTTCGTTCGCGTACTCCGTGATCATGCTGAGAGTCATACACGGAGGGCACACCGCCTTCGTTCCTTCGATCGCGGTGATCGTGGGAATCCTGCTCGCCATCTTCAGCGTGGGCGTGTTCATCTATTTCATTCACCACGCGGCGGTTTCGCTGATCGCGTCGCACATCGTGGAGACGGTTGCCAACGACACTGCCGGTTCGTTCGAGAAGCTCTTCCGGGGTGAGGATGACCAACCGCTGGAGCGGCTGCTGGAACCCGACGGCGATGGATTGCCGGAGCACTGGCGCGATGTTCCGGCGTTAACGAATGGATACCTGCAGGAGATCGACCTGCGGGAACTGGCGCGTTTCGCGGCGCGTTGCGGCCGGGTTGTCGCCTCGGTGCACGCGGTGGGAACTTTCGTCACGAGGTCCGCTCCCTTGCTGCGCCTCTCCGGGACGGACCCCATCGACGACCGCCGGATCCGTGAACTGAACGGCATGGTGGTGATCAAAAACTATCGCACGACCAGGCAGGACCCGGGGTTCGGCGTTCGGCAGATCGTGGACATCGCGCTGAAGGCGCTATCGCCGAGCATCAACGACACCACGACCGCCCTGACTTGCCTGGATTATCTGGGAGCCGTTCTCCGCCAGTTCGCCGGAACTCCGGATCCCGGCAACCTGCTGTACGAAGGCGGCCGGTTGCGCCTCATCACCAGGGAGACCCGCTTTTCGGCGGTGCTCAAACAGGGATTCTATCCGATCATCCGAAATGCCGCCGGAAATCCGGAGGTGCTCGCCTCCGCGCTGAATGCGATCGAGCAGATTTTCGAACAGGTGGAAGGGGACGACCGGGTCCGCGTATTGCGCGACCTGGTCGCCAGGATTGCCGCGTCGGCCGAGAGCGGCGACGAACTCGACCGGCCGTGGATCGCTGGCAAGGCCAGAGCGATCCTGAACCTGGTGTAGCACGGAGCCTGGACTAACTGGCGGCCTCCGCTTCAGCTTTCGAGTAAGTCCCGGCCGGAAACTGCGTGGTACACCGAGAGAAACACCACATACTGTAGCGGCCAGAGAAGCAGGACCAACAGCGGCACCCCAAAGACTTGGTGCGCGCCGAGCGGCCAGTTCGTGTAGCGCCAGAAGTGATTCGCGGTATTTACGGTCTCCATGAACAGTCCGAAACTCCACGCCACGGCCGCCATGGAGAGCAGAGACAGCCAGTCTCCCCGGATCAGGCGGCCCAGCAGAGAGTCGCGCCCCAAGCGGTGATGGATGAACTCGAGAATCAGCCAAACGCCCGTAAAAATTAACGGAAAACACGCGAACGGAACCGGGGGCCGGGAAGGGAGGGAGATCTCGAACCGATAGCCGCCCGCCGCCCGGTAGCCTTGGGCTGCGAGCGAAAGCCCGGAAAGCATGAGCAGGCCGCCGCCGAAGGCGCCGGTCCGCAGGGCGAGCGGACCCCACCGCGGCACCCGGCGGCCGAATGAGCCGGCTGCCCTGGCGAGCAACGAGCGTCCCACCAGAAAGATCTCGGCCAGCAGCAGCCAGTAAGCGCAGAAGCCCAGGACGAAAGTAGAGGCGTAGAGCGCGCGCGTCCAGTACGGATAAATCCACAGTTTGCCGATCCACTGGCCCACACCGTCCAGCAGCAGGCCGCTGATGGCGGCGGACGCTACGAATTCCACAAACTCGCGTCCGCCGGCAGTTACTTCGGCAATCAGAGACCGGCCTTCCAGTAACTGAGTCGCCTCGTCGCACAAAATGATAGTGGTCGAACAGAAGAACGACCAGAAGATCATCAGGCCGGGCAGGGTTACCGCGGCGGCCGGCGCCAGAAACGGCGCATAAGCCAGAATGACGAAGGCAGCGGCATACCAAAGTAATTTGCGGGTCCGGTGAGGTTCATTACCAGAACCGGGCCGGCGCATAGAACCACGAAAGAATCCACCAGATTAAGAGAACCACGAGCACCGCCCACAGACAGCCGCAGCCGGAATAAGGGCGGTTGTAAGTGCGCCAGTAGCGGCGATGCCATGGATCCGGGTTAGGAGGATACGCCATATTTCAATCATACTGGCCGTCCCGATCTGCTTACCAGGAAAGTAGGTTGGAACCGGTCTATAACTTACCGGACGGAGACCCGGGGCGTGCAGGAACGTCCCCGGCGGAGTCCACTCGCTCGCGTCTGCTGAAGAACCGGTCGCCGTAACTGACTGCTCTGACCCAGATGAACGCAGTAAGGTAGCCGGCGATGACATCGGTCGGGTAGTGCACTCCCAGATAAACTCGTGAAAATCCGATCGAAGCGATCAGGAGAACCGCGGCGGTCCAGATCGCTGCGCGGACCGTGGGTCTGCACACCCGGGACGACGTAAGAGCCGCCAGGGTAGCGAAAAAAGCAAACGAGAAGAGCGCATGCCCGCTGGGAAAACTGAACGAATGCGGCGCGGCGATGCCGAAATATGGCTTGGGCCGCGCGCGATGGAAGCCGACCTTCAGCGCCTCGTCCAGCAGAAGTCCGCCGGCCATCGTGACCGTCAGAATCAGGGTTGCGCGCCGCCATCGGAACGCCCACAGGGCGGCCAGCGTGGCGGCCAAGATAGGGGCAAGCACAGGCAGGGAGCCCACGTCTGTGAAGAACCACATGACGGAAGTTAGTTGGGGCGAAGCAACGGAGTGCACCACGCTTCGGATGTAGGCGTCGAATTTTGCGGTGTCGCCTTCGAGGACCTCTTCAGCGAGCCAGCCGAGGAATAAGGCTGCCGCCGCAGCCAGAGCCAATCCGGTTAAGAGAAGTTTGCTGAGGACCCGGGCCGCTCTCGATAGCACCGTTTTCAGTATAGGAGCCGCGGACGTTTCCGCGGCGCGTGAAAGGATTGTCTTCGTACGGAAACGGAAGGAGCCGCCTGGCAGAGCGGCTCCTCGGGGTAACCGTTTGCGCTTCGTGGTCCGGGTCTAAGCCGTGGCTGCCTGCATGGCCGGCACGTCCACCCACGCCCGCGTCCGGTTGCTCGTCAGTTCGGTCTCGAGAATCGTGAGTTGGCGGAGTCCATCGGCGAACTGCGGGTACTCCGGCGCCGAGCCCGGCTCCTCGATGGACCGGTAGAAGCGGCGGAACACCTGTTTGAACGAATCGTCATAGCCTTCGCTGTGGCCGCCCGGCAGGTCGGCGTAAGATCGCGCCAGGGGCTTCAGCAGCGAGGGATCCTTGATGATGATCTGGTTGTTGGTATTGCGGTTGCCAATCCACAACTCATCGGGCCGCTCCTGGTCCCAGGCCACACCGCACTTGCTGCCGTAGATTTCGATGCTCAACCGGTTCTTGCGTCCAGCCGAGACCTGGCTCGCGGTGAAAGAGCCGCGGGCGCGTTCTCCCATGCGGAAGATCACGCCTCCGAAATCTTCGGTATCGATCGGAACTTCGACGTAGTCCTCCGGTGTCAGGGTCTTTCCGGCGAAGGTCTCGATGGGTCCCTTGGGGCGCTTGCGGGTCTTATGGAACGTTTGGAGGTCGGCGCACAGCGAGGTGATGCGCTGGCCGGTGACGTGCTCGGCCATGTCGCACCAGTGGGAGCCGATGTCGGCCATGCAGCGCGAGGGGCCGTTCGATTTCGAATCGATGCGCCAGTTCCAATCCGTGTCGTACAACAGCCAGTCCTGCGAATAGGTGCCCTGTACCACCAGGATCTCGCCCAGGTCGCCGTCTTCCCGCATGCGCCGCATGTGCTGCACCAGGGGGTAGTAGCGGAGGTTATGCGAGGTGCAGTTGCGAAGTTTTTTCTCCCGGGCCAGTTCCACCAGTTTGCGCGCCTCTTCCACCGAGGTCGCCAGCGGCTTTTCGCAAATTACGTGCTTGCCGGCGTTCAGGGCATCCTGCGCGATGGGGAAGTGCAGCGCGTTAGGCGTGCAGATGTGGACAGCGTCCACAGCCGGATCATCCAGGACCTTGCGGTAATCCGCCTCGGTCTTTTCGGCCTGGAATTCATCGGCCAGCTTCTGGGCTTTCTCGATTTCCGGCTCTCCGATCGCGTACAACTGCACGTAACCCAAACGGCGGATCGCCTCCAGGTGAACACGCCCTACGAATCCCGTGCCGAAAACTGCGGTTTTCAATCGATGCATGATTTTCCTCTCGAATGATTCCAAACCTTCCGAATTAAATAATCTATCGCAAAAGCTGTTAGATTGGTATGAACAGCGACATGGTGGTCCGGATTCGCTTCAGGAAAGGTCCCCGGCTTGTCAGGAGACGTGGCAGGAATCGCAAATTGGCGCTGGCGGTTGCGGCCCTGCTGACGCCTGCCGCAGCAATGGCTGCGGTCCTGGCAATATGGCGTATCGCCGCGGACATGAAGTGGGCCAGCAGTTTCGCCATCCCGAGCGGTTTCTTCTCACACTGGTGGGTTTGGCTGGCGGCGGCCATCCTGCTGCAGTTGTGCTCGCACGTTCTGAACCGCTACGGGAAGGGAGACGATCCGGCGGTTTCGTAAACGTTCCGCGCGGCCTCTTTTGTTATCCTGAACGTAGAGCAACCCGCCATGGCCCACTCCAGGTCTATATACCGCAGCTCGTTCATTCACGACTACTTCCCGCCGGGGTTGAAGTGGCTGCTGATCAGCAATACAGCCGTCTTCCTGGTGTATTATCTGGGCGGCGGGACCCTTGCCCGCCACATGACGGTGCTGTTCTCGCTGTACGGGGCGGGTGCGCTTCACAACCTGTTCCTGTGGCAGCTGGTCACCTACATGTTCCTGCACGGTGGCATCTGGCACCTGCTGTTCAACATGCTCACGCTCTGGTTCTTCGGCACGCAACTGGAACGGGACTGGGGCACCCGGCAATTCCTGAAGTACTACTTCTATTGCGGAATCGCCGCCGGCGTCTGCGTACTCGCGGTCAACATCCTGTTGGGCGATTGGTTTACCCCCACGATTGGCGCCTCGGGAGCCATTTTTGGAATCCTGGTGGCCTTCGGTGTCCTTTATCCCAACCAGACTGTGCTGATGAGCTTCCTGTTCCCGATCAAGGCCAAATACCTGGTCCTGATTTATGCCGGAATCGAATTGCTGATGACGTTCGGCCCGAACAACGGCGTCAGCACGATCGCGCACCTGGGCGGCATGGCGTTCGGCTACGTCTACCTCAAGGGCAGGCTGCCGAAGATCAAGATGCCGGATCTCGGCGGGGCATACCGGCAATATAAGCTGGCGCGCGCCAAGAGGAAATTCCAGGTTTACATGCGGAAGCACGGCAACGGGCCCTGGGTCAACTAGGCTGGCGGCCCGAATCAGGTTGCGAGCATCCGGCTTGGGGTACCTGCCGTTAAAAGCCGAAGCACGTCCAAAGTCCCGCGCTCGAAGACCTTAAGCTTTCCCGGCCGGCACAAGTCCCAATTGTTAAATCTATTGACATGCCCCGGAGGCCGGATTGACAACCGGGTTCCACTGTGATAGCGTTCCTGGGTCACTAGGGGTTTGTCGCACACATCAAAAGAGCAAGGACAGTTGAGGGAGATAACCACACCTATGATCGGCTCACGGATACCAAAATCGCTTTGGCTTGTTCCCTTCCTGGTCTGCGTCTGCCTTTTCGGGCAGTCCGAGCGCGGAACCATCACCGGTGTCGTGATGGACAGTTCAGGGGCTGTTATTCCGCAGGCAAAAGTCACGATCACCAATCAAGCCACGAATGTTTCGCTCTCGGTCACCACAAATGACACGGGTCAGTACACCCTTCCGAGCATACCGCCGGGCGTATATAGAATCCGCACGGAGAAGGAGGGCTTCAAGACTTCGATCGTCGAGGGAATGGCGATCAATGCCGCGTCGAGTGTCCGGGCGAATGCCACTCTCGAAGTAGGCACGGCCACCCAGGCAGTTGAGGTGCAGGCTTCGGCCGTTCAACTGCAAACCCAGGACGCCACATCCGCGACAACCCTGGAGAACACGTTGGTGAACGATCTTCCGCTGGTGGTTGGCGGGACGGTCCGGACGCCATTCGACCTGGCGGCGCTCACACCCGACGCCAAGAACCTAGGCGGAGACAACGGCTTCATGTTGGGCGGCGGCCAGGCGGCATCTTATGGAACGTCGCTCGACGGCGTCTCGACCAACACCAGCCGTGCGCTTTCGATGAGCTGGGTTGCGTCCAATTCGCCTTCCGTCGAAGCTATCCAGGAGTTCACCGCGGAAACCAACGGTTTCAAGGCGGAATTCGGCCATGCAGGCGGTGGCAACCTGACCTACGTGTCGAAGTCCGGGACAAATCAGTACCACGGATCGGCCTACGAGTACCTCCGCAATAACGACTTCGACGCCAATAACTTCTTCAGCAACCGGTCGGGCATTGCGAACTCGATCTACAAGCAAAACGATTTCGGCGCCACCGTGGGCGGGCCGGTCACCATCCCCAAGATCTACCACGGCAAAGACAAGACCTTCTTCTTCTTCTCGTACGAGGGTTTCCGAAACCGGACCGGAGCCAACGGCACCACGTTTACGGTGCCGACGCCGGAAATGTACAACGGCGACTTCAGCAAGTGGGTTACGGCCTCCGGCACGCAGATCCCGATCTACGATCCGGCCTCCCAAGTGCAGAACGCGGACGGCAGCTACACGCGCCAGGTATTTCCGGGCAATCAGATTCCAATGACGCGCTTTAACGGGGCTTCGACCCAGGCGCTCGGCGTATTCCAGGGCAGCGGCAAATTAGCGCCCAACAACGGTGCCGCCCCGGGGACGGCCGCGTATGTCTCGAATAACTATCTGGTGACTTCAGGAACGCAGGTTTACCCGGTGAACAAGTGGAGCATCAAGTTTGACCAGGCATTGACCTCTAAGCACCACTTTTCGTTCTATTACGGCTACGACCGCGAGCATCAGACCCCGGGAGCGGACGGCCCGGCCACCCTCCCCGGCCTGTACACCAGCTACAACGACCTGGTGCAGAACACCGACGTGTTCCGATTAGCCTGGGACTGGATCATCGGCCCGACCAAGCTGAACCACTTCTACGCCGGCGGGAATAACTGGCAACAGGGCCATAATCCGCCGCAGGAGTACACGGGTAACTGGAAGAGCAAGTTCTGTCTGGGGAACGTTCCGGATTGTAACGACAACCTCGTCAATCTGTTTTATGGCGGCACTGGCGACACGTACAGCCAGTGGGGCGGCAATGCGAACAACGGTTCCGAGAACCCGGCGTACTCGTTTAACGACGACTTTTCCTGGATCAAAGGCAACCACACGTTCAAGTTCGGAGGGTCGTATCAGCTCAATAACTACAGCGGATTCGGCCGGCAGTGCATCTCCGGCTGCGTAGGCTTCAGCTACCAGGAAACAGGTGTTCCGGGTGGATCGAACAGCAACGCCGGCGGCAATGCTTTCGCCTCGTTCCTGTTGGGCTATGCCGATTCGGGCCAGATCGATACTATCCGCTACATCGCCCAGAATTTTCCCTATTTTGGGGGATATATTCAGGACGATTGGCATGTCAGTCCGAAGCTGGTCCTGAATCTCGGTTTGCGCTATGACATCAGCTTGCCACCGACGGGCGGGAGCGGCGCTTGGAGCGACTTCTCCCCAACTACGCCGAATCCGGGCGCGGGTGGTCTTCCGGGAGCCGTTCTCTTCTGCTGCTCCGGCGCAGGCCGCGTCGGTAGCAGCGCCCTGGCCGACCTTTGGACGAAGGGCTTCGGGCCGCATATCGGCTTCGCGTATTCGAAGGATGCGAAGACTGTGATTCGAGGTTCGTATTCACGTTCTTACGCGGCGCTGGTTTCCGTCAGTGGGTCGACTCACAATATGGGTTTTACGCTCACCCAAACTTTCAGCAACAGCTCGAACGGCTTGAACCCGACATTCATGATGGATCAAGGCATGCCGCCGTGGACCGCCCCGCCGTTCGTGAATCCGTCGGTTGCCAACGGCACGAGCCCCTCGTGGTTCCAAGGCAACGAGGCCACCAAGTTGCCGGCTTCCGACAATTTCAACTTTTCGATCCAGCGCCAGTTAAGCAACTCGATAGTCGTCGAACTGGGCTACAACGGCGTGATGGGCTCTCACCTGCAAAGTCAACTGCTGGGGTATAACCAGATCAGCCCGTCCTACCTGACGCAGTGGGGCACAGTGGCGCAGAGCACCAACGTGCTGACCAGCCTGGTGGGATCGGCGACGGCTAACGCCGCGGGCGTCTACGCGCCGTTCCCGGGTTTCAACGCCCTTTGGGGAGGGCGCGCGACGGTGGCGCAGGCTTTACGGCCTTTCCCGCAGTACACCACGATCGGCACCTACGCCGGCGAGGGTGACCATAGCGGCCACTCCACCTACCATGCGCTAATCGCCAAGTTCAACAAGCGGCTGACGAACGGGCTGACCTTCCGGGCATCCTACGTGTTCTCGAAGGTCCTGACCGATTCCGATACCGCTTGGGGCAGCGGCCAGGCCGCGGACGTTTTCAACCGCGGTTTGGAGAAATCCATCGGCCAGTTCGACGTGACGCACGATTTCAAGTTCGCCGGCGTCTACGATCTGCCGTTTGGCAAAGGCCAGAAATTTGTTGGTTCTGGTCCCGCTTCCTGGATTATCGGCAACTGGCGCCTCAGCGGTGTCACCGTCTATGACAGCGGTACGCCTATCGGCATTTCCACCAGTTTAGGCCTTCCCATCTTCGGCGGACGCGTGCCAGCCTACGTGACTTCTTATGAAGGCTGGACGCCAAGCTATAGCGGCGGCTTCGACCCGAGCGTCGACAACCGTTTCGTAGCGTATGGCAGCGGCCCATTCCCGCTCCAGGGCACCGGAACGGCGCTCAACACCATCGGCAACGTAACCCGTTATAATCCGAAGGCCCGGAATTTTCCGAACTTGAATGAAAACATGTCCATCACCCGGACGTTTCCGATCCGGGAACAGGTGAGGCTGGAATTCCGCGCTGAGGCGTTCGATATCTTCAACCGTGTGCGCTTCGGGACGGGTTCCACGACGCTCCAATCCCAGTCGTTCGGCGTGCTGACCGGCTCCGGCTCGCAGCTCAATTCGCCGCGCCAGTTGCAACTCGCGCTGAAGCTTTATTTCTGACCTTAGTTTTCGGGGAGGGCGGCGGAGCATGCCGCCCTTCTCGTAAACTGACGATCTACGGTTAAACTACCTCGAGGATCAGGCACTTCAAGTACAGCGTCTCGGGCACCGTCAGCAGGATCGGGTGATCCTGCGCCTGGGACCGCCGCTCCAGGATGCGTAGCGTGCGGTTGGCGTCCAGGCTGGCCTCCGCGGTAAGTTCCAGCAGCATCGCCTCACTGACATGGTGCGAGCATGAGCACGTAACCAGCACACCGCCCGGTCCCAGCAGCCGCAGTGCCCTCAGGTTGATCTCTTTATAGCCCCGGACCGCTCCCTCCACCGACCCCCTCGATTTGGCGAATGCCGGCGGGTCGAGCACCACCACCGAGAACTGACGCCGTGCCGAGGCATAGCCCCCCAGCAGTTCGAAAACGTCGGCCTCACGGAATTCCACGTTGCCGATGCCGTTCGCTTCCGCGTTCGCGTGCGCCGTTCCCAGGGCTTGCGCGGAACTGTCGACCGCCTCCACCGATTCGCACTTTGCTGCCAGGTGCAGGGCGAAGCCGCCAGTGGATGTGAAGCAATCGAGGGCCTTCCCACCGCGGGCGTAGCGTGCCGCCGCCCGGTAATTCTCTCTCTGGTCGAGGTAGATTCCGGTTTTCTGGCCATGCACCAGATCGGCTACCAGGCGTAATCCGTTCATCTGAACGGCCACCCGCTCGGGCACCTCGCCCGACACCACCGCGGTTTCGAGCGGCAACTGCTCCTTCGCCCGCACGGCAGCGTCGTTGCGCGCCAGAATGCCCTTAGGCTGGAAGATCTCCTGGAGGCACGAGACGATCTCGGATTTGGCGGCGTCCATGCCCTGGTCGAGCGTCTGCATCACCAGGTAATCGCCATAGCGATCGACGATGAGCGCCGGAAGCAGGTCGGCCTCGCCGTGAACCACCCGGTACGCGTCGGTGTGGTGCACCACTCGCGAACGAAAGGACTCGGCAGCCCGGAGTCGCCGCAAAAAGAAATCGCGGCCGGTCTCTTCGACCTGCCGCGAAAGCATCCGGAGCGCGATTTGCGACGTGGAACTGTAATGGGCGGTGCCGACGGGGCGGCCCCGCTCGTCGGCAACTTTCACCGTGGAGCCCGGCCGGGCCCCGTTCAGATCCATGACGTCGCTGGCGAAGATCCACGGGTGGCCGGAGGCGACGCGGCCCGCCGCCTTCCGGTTTACGCGGACCTCGTTCATCGCATGGCCTGCAGGCGGGCGATCCGGTCTTCGGTCTTGGGGTGGGTCGAGAACAGCCGCATGATCGCATCCCCCGTGAACGGCTTGATGATGAACATGTGAGCGGTGGAAGGCGACGCATCCATCGGAATGCGCTTCGACCAGCCGTCGAGCTTCTCCAGGCCGTTGATCAGCGGATACGGGGAGCCGACGTACTTAGCCGATGCCGCGTCGGCATCGTACTCGCGCGAGCGCGAGATGGCCATCTGGATCAGCATGGCGGCGAAGGGCGCCAGGATCATCATGGCGATGGCGCCGATGGCGCCGCCGCGATTGTCGTCGTCGTTGCTCGTGCCGCCGAAAAAGAACGACATCCGCGCCAGGAACGTAATAGCCGCGGCAATCGTGGCCGCCACCGAGCTGATCAGAATATCGCGGTGCAGCACGTGGCCGAGTTCGTGGGCCACCACGCCTTCGATCTCATTATCATTCATCAACTGCAGAATGCCGCTGGTAAACGCCACCGAGGCGTGGCTGGGATTGCGCCCGGTGGCGAAGGCGTTGGGTGAAGGCTCGGGGAGCAGGTACAGCTTGGGCATGGGCAGGTTCATGCGATGAGCGAGCCCCTGCACGATGGGCGCGACCCGCCGGTAGACCTCCGGGTTCTCGGTTTCCGAAACAGGCTGGGCCCTGTACATCGATAGCGCGATTTTATCAGAGAAGAAATAACTGCCGAAGTTCATGAACACCGCAATGCCCAGGCCGATGTACAGGCCCTGGCGCCCGCCCAGCGCCTCTCCTCCAACGAGCAGCAGCCCGCTGAGGAGGCCCAGCAGCAACGCGGTCTTGAGAGTGTTGGTAGTCATGGGGAACCTCCGTTCCGGCTGCCGGTTACGCAGCCAGCGGCACAAGGCGGGTGAACTCGAGTTCACCCCCCTGGCTCGCGACGTCCACCAGGATGGTGTCGCCGTCGCCAAAATCGCCGCCGATCAGTTTCAGGGCCAGCGGGTCCTGAACCAGGCGCTGAATCGCACGTTTCATCGGCCGTGCACCGTATTGCGGATCATATCCTTCCGAGATGATCAGGTCTCTGGCGGCCGCAGTCACTTCGAGTGTCAGCTTCCGGTCTTTCAGCAGTTTGCCGACGTTGTCCAGTTGAATGTTCACGATTTGCGCCAGGTGTTCGCGGGTCAATGCGTTAAATACAATGATATCGTCAACCCGGTTCAGGAATTCGGGACGGAAGCTTTGCCGCAGCGCTTCGAACAGCCGCTTCCGGGTATCTTCGCCCTGTTTGTCCTTGCCGTGAACCGAAAATCCGATCGTACTCCTCTCGACCATGCCGGTTCCGATGTTCGACGTCATCACGATCACCGTGTTCCGGAAGCTCACGGTGCGGCCCTGGCCGTCCGTCAGCCTGCCGTCGTCCAGAATCTGGAGCAACATATTGAAGACGTCCGGGTGGGCCTTTTCGATTTCATCGAACAGTACCACCGAGTAGGGGCGCCGCCGGATCTGTTCGGTCAACTGGCCGCCCTCTTCGAAGCCCACGTACCCGGGAGGAGACCCGATCATGCGAGCTACCGCATGTTTTTCCATGTACTCGGACATGTCGACGCGAACCATGGCTTTGTCGTCGTCGAACAGGTAGTGCGCCAGGGCGCGGACGAGCTCGGTTTTGCCGACGCCCGTCGGTCCCAGGAAAATGAAGCTGCCGATGGGCCGGTTGGGATCGCTTAAACCTGCCCGGTTGCGCAGGATGGCATTGGCAACCAGCCGCACGGCTTCGTCCTGGCCGACCACCCGGTCTTTCAGGCGGTCGCCCATGTGGACCAGTTTCTGGATCTCGCCCTCCATCATGCGGGTCACCGGGATGCCGGTCCACTTGGCCACGATGCGCGCGATATCGTCTTCGCCGATCTCCTCTTTGAGAAGCGCGGTCTCCTTGACGGCTTCGAGCTCCTGTTCGGCGGCCGCGATATCCTTTTCGATCTGGGAAAGCCGGCCGTAGCGGAGCTGGGCCGCTTTTTCCCAATCGCCGGCGCGCGTGGCCCGCTCTTCGTCCTGGCGCAGGTTGTCCTGCTCCTCTTTGAGCCGCTTCACGCGGGTGATCGCATTCTTCTCGCGATTCCAGCGTTCTTTGAGGATGGCGGCCTCGCCGCGCAGGCGCTCGAGTTCGTTCTCGATCACGCGCAGGCGGTCGTGCGACGTATGGTCCATTTCCTTGCTCAGCGCCTGGCGCTCGATCTCGAGGTGCGACATGCGCCGGTCGAGGTCATCGATCTCGATGGGCATCGAGCCGATCTGCAACCGCAACGCCGATCCGGCTTCGTCGATCAGATCGATGGCCTTATCCGGCAGGAAGCGGTCGGCAATATACCGGTGCGACAGCACGGCGGCCGCGACGATGGCCGAATCCTTGATGCGCACTCCGTGGTGGATCTCGAACTTTTCCTTGAGCCCCCGCAGGATCGCGACGGTGTCGTCCACGGTGGGCTCGCCCACCATGACGGTCTGGAAGCGGCGCGCCAGCGCGGCATCCTTTTCCACGTGCTTCTTGTACTCGTTGAGCGTGGTGGCGCCGATGCAGCGCAGTTCGCCGCGGGCGAGCGCCGGCTTCAACAGGTTGGCGGCATCGATGGCGCCTTCGGCGCCGCCGGCGCCCACCAGCGTGTGCAACTCGTCGATGAAGCAGAGGATCTCGCCGTTCGAGTCGATGATCTCTTTGACCACCGCCTTGAGGCGGTCTTCGAACTCGCCGCGGAACTTCGTGCCCGCGATCATCGAACCGAGGTCGATCGCGGCCAGGCGCTTGTTCTTCAACTGATCGGGAACGTCGCCGCGCACGATGCGCTGGGCGAGTCCTTCCACAATGGCGGTTTTGCCGACGCCGGGCTCGCCGATCAGCACGGGGTTGTTCTTTGTCCGGCGGCTCAAGACCTGCATCACGCGGCGGATTTCGTCTTCGCGTCCGATCACCGGATCGAGCTTGCCCTGACGGGCGGATTCGGTCAGATCGTGAGCGTAGCGCTCGAGGGCCTGATACTTGGTTTCGGGGTTCTGGTCGGTGATCCGGGTGCTGCCGCGGATGCCCACGAGAGCTTTGAGAATCGCGTCGTGCCCGGCGCCGGCGTTTTCGAGCACGCGGCCGGCGGGGTCGCTGCGCTGCTCGGCGAGCGACAGCAGGAGGTGTTCGGTCGAGACAAATTCGTCTTTGAACCTGCCGGCCTCATCGAAGGCCTGCTCCAGAACCTGGTTCAGCGGTTGGGAAAGATACATTCCCGATGGGGCGCCGGCGGTTTTGGGGAGATTTGCCAGCTGCCGCTGCGCCTCGGCAAGCACGGCGTCGGGATGCGCGCCGCACTTTTCGAGGATCGGGCGGACAACCCCCTCCTTCTCCTCGGCCAGAGCGATCAAAAGGTGCAGCGGGAACATCACCTGGCAGTCGTTTTTCTCGGCCACCGCCTGCGTAAGCTGCAGAGCTTCCTGGGCTTTCTGGGTCAGTTTGTCTAGTCGAAACATTCTATCCTTTAGAAACCTCGGGCCGGGCATTTGGCCCGGCCCCCTCAGTAAAAGCCGGTACAAACCGGCGCCTACCGTTTAGATGCGTCAAGCCTTGACTTCGACTTTGATCTGGCGGGGCTTGGCCGCTTCCTTCTTCGGCAGGGTCACAGTCAGCACGCCATTCTTGTACTCGGCACCGATCTTATCGGTGTCGAAGGAGTTCGGCACGGCAAAGCTGCGAACAAACGTGCCATAAGCGCGCTCGATCCGGTGGAAGCCCTTGCCGGAATCCTGTGTTTCGAATTTGCGCTCCCCGGCGATCGTCAGGGTCTGGTTCTCCACGCGCACGTCGATCAACTTCTGTTCGATATCCGGAAGGTCCGCCTTCAGGACGAGGTCATTCTCGGTCTCGTAGATATCGACGGCCGGAGACCAGGGACGGTTGGTCTGGGGTTCGCTGAGCATCCGGGTAAAGGCATCTTCGAAGGCGCGAAGGTTCGATAACGGGTCGAAATGGCTAAGGGACATGGTGTTGTTCAATCTCCTTATCGGCTGAAATCCGTGAGGCCCCTCAATAGACCTCATCTAGTGCAATCATAAAATATGAGTGATAATATGTCAAGTATTGTTAGCGGACAAAAAGAACAACTTCTTGCGATGTCTCCGAATGGAGAGATTTCCGTAGGGTCTTTACCTAAGCCCGTCCTCGCCAGGCAGGCCTAACACGGCGGAGGGCGGCACCACGAATGTGCGCCGGAGCGTGGTGATGCCGGTCAACGGGATCGAGAGGAAGAATGAGGCTGGCCGGTGGCCGCCATTGCTTCCGGCAGCGCTCTGAGGTATTCTCATTTCGGAGTACAGGGTCCGGTAGTTGCCTCCAAGGAGGAAGTCCCATGTTTTGGCCGTTGTTATTGATGTTGGCCCAGAGCGCGACGCCTACGCAGATTGATCGTGGCGCAGCCCTCTTCACGGATGCCGCGACGGGTTGTGTGAGCTGCCACGCGCTCAAGGGGAAAGGCACGGCGGTCGGGCCGGATCTGAAAATGGTGGCGCATTTGACTCCCGCGGGGATGGCCATGGCGATCCGCTCCACGGTGACTCAGTACGTGCAGATCGCGAAGGTCAAAGGGGGCGACAGCTTCCCGTGCATGGCCGGGGCCACGACCGGCGACACCATCGAGCTATTCGATCTTTCGAAAACTCCTCCGGAATCGCGCAAGCTGCCGAAGGCCGATGTAACGTTCACGCAGAACAACTCCTGGAAGCATCCGCCGAGCGCCAAAAAATGGACCAAGCAGGAACTGGCTGACCTGATCGCCTACATCCGCTACGCTGGCGCCGGGAACAGCGGTGCCGTCGACCCCGACGACATTCCATAGTCAGAGAAACAGACTGAAAGGTGGTTAGGCCATGCGATGCATGTGGTCCCTCCCGGCTGCTCTGGGCATCATCCTTTGTTCGGCCGGCTGTAACTCCGGCCCCACGCCACCCCAGCCGGGCACTCCCGAATTCCTGTGGTCCGTCGCCAGGACGAATTACGCCGCGGGCGATTACGTCAAAGCGGCTGACAACCTGACGCAACTCGCGAAGGGCACTTCCGAGTTTGCCGTCCGGTCGCGCCCGCTGGCCATCCTGCTGAGTTCTGGGATCGCCAAGGCCTATGTCGACCTGGCAGACAGTTTCGAAGCCGGAGGCAAGGCGAACCGGGAGAACCCCACGCCGTTCATCCGGAAGGTGAACCTCTTCCGCGGTCAGGCCAGTAGCGCCTCGATGCAGACCGCCGAGGCCGTGCACCAGTTTTTCCAGTCGAATCCGCCCGATAGTATCCCCCTGGACTTGGCATACCCGAGGGGGTCTGCGGCCGAGCCGGTGTCGCTGCAGCGCGTCGCCAAGGGCATGATGCTGCCCGACGCCGAAACCGACGCGCTCCAGAAAGAGATGATCGAGCGCAGCGTGCTGTTCGCCGTGACGCGCGGTAGGAGCGGGCGACAACACCGGCAAATCCCTCGAAATTCTCAAGGGCGGCAATGCGGCGCTGGCGAAACCCACGTTCGCTCTGGAGACTGCCAAGGTGATGCTGGACCTGGCAGACCTGTACTCGCCCAAAAAACTCGATGAGCCGAACCGCCTCAACGTGATGACCGGGGAGGTCGACGAGGCACTCCAGGCGGCGCCCGCCGGCAAGGAAACCAAGGACGTGGCGGCCAGGCTTTCGAAGCTCAAGAAAGGCAAACGGACCTAACCCACCGGATCTCAACGGAGTATGATCGAGTACTGAGGCCCGATGCCACGTTCAATCCTGCTTGCCCTTTGTGCGCCCGCGCTCCTGTGCGCGGGCACAACTGTTTTATACGACCCGCTGACCCCCTCGACCGGCCCGTTTCCCTCCGATGCGCTGACGGTTTTCGACCCGCTTCAGAAGACCGCCGTGCGGGTGAACATGCCGATTCCGGATTGCGGCTCCACTTACACGGCTTGCCAGGAGGGGGGACTGCTCGACCAGTTGGATGGCTTCAGCCTGCGCGCGCGGGCGCGGGTCCGGTTTTCGAGCCCCGTGGATCCGGCCACATTGAAGGATGGCGTCTTTTTCGTCGCGCTCGATAACCTTACCGGCGAGGAGCCGGGTATTTATAAGGTGGGAGACCGCATCGCGGCCGATCAGGTGGTCTGGGATCCGGCCACAGACACGGCTTATGCCAAGCCGGTCACCGTGCTCGACCAGCACCGGCGCTTCGCGCTGGTGGTGACCGATGCGGTGAAGGATACCTCAGGGGCCGCAGTTCAGTCCGACCCCGCATTTCAGGCCTGCGCGCAGGGGGGCGACGGGTATTGCGGCCGGCTGGTGGCGGCGCTCGGCGAAATCGCGGCCGCGCCGCAAAAGGTCGTAGCCGCATCCGTGTTCACGACCATGAGCGCCACCGCCTGGCTGGAGCACGCTCGCGCGATTCTCGACTACGTGCCGCCGATGGCGACGCTGGCCCAGCCGCAGAGTTCGTTCCGCATCTTGGACCTCGATTCCCTGACGCTGCACGAACAGACGGGCGACAATCCGGCGAGTTTCACCGACCTCTCGCTGCCTCTCAACAACGCCCTTCTGAGCGGCCTGGACCGGGTGGTCATTGGTTCGTATACGTCGCCGGACTTCCTCGAAGACGACCAGACCATCCGCAACGCCCCCACGCTGCCCGGGCTGCAGGTGCCCTTGCGAGCGAACCAGGTCTACTTCAATGCCCTGCTGCCGGCAACTCCCAAGCCGGCGGCCGGGTACCCTGTGCTGATTTTCGGTCATGGATTGGGCGACAGCCGTTTCGGCGGTCCGACGGCCGTCGCGCCTACCATGGCGCGCGCGGGATTCGCCGTGATCGCGATCAACGCTGTCGGCCACGGCTTCGGCCCGCAGAGCACCGTCACGTTTGTAGACAAGTCCGGAAAATCCACGACCCTCACTTCGGGCGGCCGCAGCCTGGATCTCAACGGCGACGGCATCATCGAAGCCGATGAAGGCTGCACGCTGGTTACGCCCATCGCTTACGGCACGCGTGACTGCTTCCGGCAGACCGCCGTGGACCTGATGCAACTGGCGAACGCGATCCGCCAGGGGCTGGACCTCGATGGCGACGGCACGCCGGACCTCGACGCGTCCCGCATTTACTACGCCGGGCAGTCTTTGGGTGCCATCTACGGGACCATGGTTACCGCCGTCGAACCGTCCATCCGCGCAGCCGCGCTGAATGTGGGCGGCGCCACCGTGGTGGATATCGCGCGCTGGAGCCCGGCGTATCGGGACCTGACGACCGAGAGCCTCCAACTGCGCCTGCCGTCGCTGCTGAACCAGGGCGCCGTCTATGACGAAGATTATGTGCTTCCGGGGCAGCCCGTGAAGGTGACGACCGTGCCGGGAGCGATCGACATCCAGAACTTCTTCGAGACCATCGAGTGGCTGGGGATCGCAGGCGATCCGATTGCGTTCGCGCCGCATTTGAAGATCTCGCCGCTGGCCGGGCTCTCCGCGCGGCCGGTGCTGATTCAGTTCGCGCGCGGGGACGAGACGGTTCCCAACCCGGCGAATTCGGCGTTGGTCACGGCCGCGGGGCTGGAATCCTCTACCTGGCTCTACCGCCACGACCTGGCGCGGGCGCTGGTTCCCGACCTGCCCGCCAACCCGCACCCATACCTCGTGCTCTTCATCAGCCTGAACGGCAGCACGATTGCACTGCCGGGACTCTCGGGCCTGGCCGTCAGCCTGGATGCGCAGCAGCAGATCGCCGGGTTTCTGGCGGCGGATGGCGCCGCGATTCCCGATCCGAACGGGCTCTCCGCGATCCTGTTCGGCACCAGGGTGTTCGAGATTCCAGCGGCTCTGCCGCTGGACCTGGGCTTCCAATAGCGTGTTGCCGCCATGCCCCGGGCCTGGTTCCGTTTTTACGCCGAGTTGAATGACTTTCTTCCGCCGGAGCGGCGGTTTGCCGAGTTCCCGTACGACTTTCTCGATATAGGCACGGTCAAGGATCGCATCGAGTCCTTCGGCGTGCCGCACACCGAGGTCGATCTGGTGCTGGTCAACGGCGTGTCGCGGGGCTTCGACTGGCGCGTCGAGGATGGAGACCGCATCAGCGTCTACCCGGTATTCGAGGCGCTCGACATTACCGGCCTCACCCGTCTGCGGCCCGAACCACTGCGGGAGCCGCGCTTCGTGCTGGATATTCACCTGGGTAAGCTGGCGGCCTACCTGCGCATGGCGGGGTTCGATGTGCTCTATCGCAACTGCTACACGGACGAAGAGCTGGCGGGGGTTTCGAGCGGCGAGCACCGCATCCTGCTGACGCGGGACGTGGGGCTGCTCAAGCGCGGCGAGGTGACGCACGGCTATTTCGTCCGCGAGACCTCCCCGCGGAAGCAACTGGCCGAGATCGTCAAACGCTTCGATCTCGGGCGCCTGTTGCGCCCTTTCACCCGGTGCATGCGCTGCAACGGCCCGCTCCGTCCGGTGGCGAAAGCGGAGGTCGCAAGCTCGCTGCCCGAGCGCACCGCCGCGCTTTACGATGAGTTCCAGCGCTGCCCGGGATGCGGCCGCGTCTATTGGAAGGGCGGCCACCACCGGCGGATGCAGATGATCATAGACGCCGTCGGACTATACTGATAACGAAGGTGTTCAAAAATGCCACGTGCCGCCGGGGGACGTTCGCGTCCGCGGCTTGCATTGCAATCCTGATCGTGACGGCGTGCCGGAGCGCCTGGGCGCTGGATCCCCGCAAGAGCCTGACGCAGTACACCCGCACCACATGGACCCAGGAGCATGGGCTGCCGCAGGACACGATCCGGGCCATCGCACAGACGCCCGACGGGTATCTTTGGGTGGGCACGGACGAAGGCCTGGCGAGGTTCGACGGCTACGAATTCGCCGTTTACAATAAGGCCAAGGGAGATCTTCCCTCGAACTCCATCACGGCCCTGGCGGCGGCCAAAGACGGCACGCTGTGGATAGGCACCTCAGAGGGCCTGGCGGAGTACCGCGATGGGCGATTCCGCTTATACACGCTCCGGGACGGCCTGCCCGACGATGCGGTAAGCAGCCTTTACGAAGATCACGCCGGGACGCTCTGGATCGTGGCCGGGGTGTATCTGAGCCGTCTCGTAAACGGCAGATTCACCACCTTCACGCCGGGCGCTGAACTGCCGATTACTTCGGCACGGACGATCCTGGAGGACAGTCATCACGATCTGTGGGTGGCCGGCTTCACCGCGATTGTGAAGATGACCGGCGGAAGCTTTGTCACGGTGATGGACTCGGGAACGTTGAAGGGCCAGATCGTCACTTCGATGGTGGAGGACCGCAGCGGCCATTTGTGGATCGGCGGGAGCAACGGGTTGATCGAACGCTGGCCGGACGGCCGGATCCGCCGCTACACTACCCGCGAAGGGCTGCCGGACGTATTCATCCGCGCGCTGAGGATCGATCGCGACGGCAATATCTGGGCGGGAACCAATCTCGGAATCGCCCGGCTCAGCGGCGACCGGTGGACCACGCTCCACGACGATGCCAACAACCGCGATCTCGTGCGCTGCCTGTTCGAAGATCGCGAAGGCGATCTTTGGGTGGGTTCGAACAACGGGCTCACCCGGTTCCGCGACACCATGTTCGTGGCCTACGGCAAGAGCGAAGGCCTGCCCAGCGATGAGCCAAACGCGGTCTTCCAGGACCACAGCGGACGCCTGTGGGTGGGTTTCCACGATAGTGGCCTGCTGATGATTTCGGGCAGTGAGACGCGCGTTTTCACGACCCGGGACGGGCTGCCGAACAACGAGATCTTTTCCATTCATGAGACCCGCGGCGGCGATCTGCTGATTGGAGCGCGCGGCGGTATGGTCCGCCTGCACGACGGCCGCTTCAGCACCTTCGTGCCGCGCGATCCCCTGGCGCGGATCAATGTTTTCGACGCGCTCGAGGATGCCCGCGGCGATATCTGGATGGCGACTCCCGGCGGATTGCTGGAGCAGACCGCGGGGCAGACCCGCGTGGTGATTCCGGGAGCGCCCATCCTGGCGAGTTCGACGGTGACTCTGTGTTTCGGGCCGGGCGTAGTTCTCTGGGCGGGGAGTTACGCCAAGGGGCTGTGGCGGATCGAAGGCGATTCCATTCGCCAGTACACCACCGCGGATGGGCTTTCGAGCGACCAGATCCGGTCCCTGAATTTCGATTCGGAGGGCACCCTTTGGATCGGCACTTTCGGCGGCGGGCTGGACGCGTTTCGCGATGGACGTTTCCGCCAGTACACGGCGGCTAACGGCTTGCTCAGCGATAACGTGGGAGACGTGATGGAAGACGGCGGGTTTCTGTGGCTGAGCACGACGCGAGGCATTTGCCGCATTGAGAAACGCCAGTTGCGCGAATTCGACGAAGGCCGGCGGAAGGTGCTCGAGCCTGTCAACTACGGCATCGAAGACGGTCTGCGCAGCGCGCAATGTTCGCCCAGCTATCCGATCGGCGGCGGCGGCTACCGCACGGCGGACGGGCGTCTCTGGTTCACGACAACCCGGGGCCTTGCCGTGTACAATCCGGGGGCGCACAAACAGAGCGTGCTCCCGCCGCTGGTGCACATCGCCGAAATGGCGGTGAATGGCCAGCCTCTGAGCCTCATGCCGAACCAGCATCTCCCTCCCAACCCGGGTCACCTGCAGATCCGCTACACGGCCATTCACCTGGCCGCTCCGGAGGAGGTGCGCTATTCCTACCGCATGGAGGGACTGGACCGCGACTGGGTGCGTGCGGGCACCCGCAGGGTCATCAACTACAACAACCTGGGACACGGAGATTACCGGTTCATCGTGAAGGCCGACCTGGCGGGAGGCTTGACCGGCGACGCGTCCTACGCGTTCACGGTCTTGCCGCAGTTCTACGAAACCTCGTGGTTCCGGCTGCTGGCAACGCTGCTGCTGGCGGCGGCTTCGTGGGCCGTGTTCCGGCTGCGGATGCGGCAGATCCGGTCGCGCTTCGCACTGGTTCTCGAAGAGCGCGCCCGCCTGGCCCGCGAGATTCACGATACCCTGGCGCAGGGGTTCGTCGGGATCTCTTCGCAACTCGATGCGGTCGCCATCTGCATGCCGGACGAAAGTTCGCCGGCGCGCCGCTATCTGGACCTGGCGCGGCGCATGGCTCGCCACAGCCTTACCGAAGCGCGGCGTTCGGTGATGGACCTGCGGGCTTCGATGCTCGAAGGCCAGGACCTGGCCTCGGCGCTCTCTACGGGAACCAGGGTGTGGACCGCCGGCTCAGGCGTGAATGTGGATATCGAAGTCTCCGGGACGCCGCCCGCACTGCCGGAGCAGTACGAGCAGCACCTGTTGCGGATCGCGCAGGAAGCCGTCACTAACGCGCTCAAGCACGCGGCGGCGACAGAAATTTCGATCCACCTCCACATGGAAGCGCACAAGCTCCGCCTGCGGGTGGTGGATAACGGACGCGGCTTTGAGCAGGACGGCGTCTTCGCATCCTTGGGCGGCCATTTCGGGCTGATCGGAATGCGCGAGCGCGCCGAGCGGCTGGGTGGAGAGCTGACCCTGGCCAGTGAGCCCGGAAAAGGAACCGAGGTAGAGGTGAGGGTACCGCTTCCATGAACGAGAAGATTCGAATACTGGTGGCGGATGACCACCTGGTGGCGCGCGTCGGGGTGACGACGATCGTGAATTTGCAGCCGGATATGACGGTGGTGGCCGAGGCCGCCAACGGCCAACAGGCGATCGAGATGTTCCGCAAGTGGCTGCCGGATGTCACGCTTCTCGATCTGCGGATGCCCGGAATGAGCGGCGTCGAGGCGGCGACTGCGATCCGGGCGGAATATCCGAACGCCCGGATGGTGGCCCTCACGACTTATGGCGGCGACGAGGATATCCGCCGGGCGCTTTCGGCGGGGGTGCAGGCGTACCTGACCAAAGACGTGCTGCACGACGAGCTGATCAAAGCGATCCATGCCGTGCATGCCGGCCAGACGTATCTTCCCGCGGCTGTGGCGGCGGCCCTGGCGGCGCAGATGCCGCGTCCGGACCTGAGCGCTCGCGAGGTCCAGGTGCTGGAACTGATCGTGCAGGGTATGGCAAACAAGCAGATTGCCTATTCGCTGAGCATCGCCGAACACACGGTAAAGAACCACGTGAAGAATATCCTCAGCAAGCTGGGGGTGCAGGACCGGACGCAGGCGGCTACGGCGGCCATCCAGCGGGGAATCATTCACCTCTGAGGCGTCCCGTTCGCAACGATCAAGGTTGGGCGGTGCGTTTGGCTGCCCACCAGAAATAGACGCACAGACCGAGAAAGGCGAGGGCTGAGACGCTTTGCGAGACGGCATCGTTGGCGTAGAAGGGCGTCCGGATCCAGTCTTCGGTATACCCGGGGATCAGCCGGCAGGCCGCGCCGAACACGCCGCCCAAGGCGCCGCCCGCCATCAGGCCGGAGGCGACGATCACGCCGCGCTCGCGTGCCGTGGCGTCCTGCCGGCTCAGGAAATGCGACAGGAAGCCGCCGATGAGCGCCGGGGTGTTCAACTCCAGGGGGAGGTACATGCCAAGAGCGAAAATCAGGGCCGGGACCCCGAGCATCTCCATGATCACCGCGATCGCCGCGCCTGAGCCGAAGAGCAGATAGGCCACCGGCTGGCGGCTCATGAAGCCCGCAACCAGGGCTTTCATAATGGCGGCTTGCGGCGAAGGCAGCACCACCCGGGAGTCGCCCGGCACGGCCTCTCCGAACTGAAATGCGTGCGCCAGCAGGACAATCGTGAGGCCGACCGCGGCGGCGGCCGCCAGCACTCCGAGGAACTTCACCTTCTCCTGGGCCGCCGGGGTGGACCCCAGCCAGTAGCCGGTCTTGAAATCCGTCACCGCCTGGCCGGAGACCGAAAGCGCCGTGCAGACCATCCCGGCCACGGCCATCACAAAGAACATTCCGGTGGTGCCGGAAACACCAAAGCTCAACAGGACCACCGAAGAGATGATGACTGTCAGCATGGTCATGCCGGAGACCGGGTTGCGCGCGACCGTGGCGATGGCGTTGGCGGCCACCGAGGTGAAGAAAAATGAGAACAGCAGCGTGAGCAGGAGGCCCGCCGCGATTGCGGCGAGGCCGCCCGAGAGCTTGCCGAGAAATATGGCGATCGCCAGCGCGCTCACCACCACACCGGCGAGAATGCTCATCAGGGAGATGTCGCGGTCGGTGCGCTCGCCGGCGGATTCACCGCGCCGGAATGCGCGGACGGCCACGCCGAACGAGCCCGCGACGATTCGCATGGACTTCAGAATTCCGAAGATCCCCGCGGTGGCGATGGCGCCGACCCCCACGAACCGGACGTAGCCGCGGAAGATTTCCGCCGCCGTCATGTGCGAGATGGGCACCGTGGCCGGGTAAACCACGGCATCGCCCATGTGGGTTCCGAACATCCAGATGAGCGGAACCAGCACCAGGTTCGAAAGCACTCCGCCGGCGCACAGAATCAGGGAACTGCGCAACCCCATCACGTAGCCGAGGCCCAGAATAAAGCTGATGGCGTCGAAACTCAGCGTCCCCCGGGCGCGCTCGGAAAGCGCGTGCATGAACCCCAGGAACTGGAAATCGACGTATTCCTTCCAAACGTGGAACGTGGTGACCAGGAAATCGTAAACACCCGCGATGGCGGTGGCCTCCAGGAGTAACCTGGCTTGCGCCCCACCTTTTTCCCCGGTAACCAGCACTTCGGTGATGGCGGTGGCTTCGGGGTAAGGGAGGCGGCCGTGCATGTCGCGCACGAAGTAACGCCGCAGCGGAATCAGGAAGAGCACTCCGAGGGTGCCTCCGGCGAGGCAGATGAAGATGGTCTGGAGCGGGTGCGGATCGAGTTTCAACATGTAGAGCGCCGGGAGCGTGAAGATGGCTCCCGCCACGACCGAGCCGGCCAGGCCCCCGATGCCGGTGATGATCACGTTTTCGAGCAGGCTGGAGCGGCGCGGATAGAGGCGCGCCAAGCCGATTGCCAGGATGGAGATGGGGATGGCCGCCTCCATGACCTGGCCCACTTTCAGCCCGGAATAGGCTGAGGCGACGGTGAACACCACGCAAAGAAACAGCCCCCATCCTACGGATCGAGGGGTCAGTTCGGGCACTTCGGCCACGGCCGGGACCGGCGGTTTGTAAGTTTCGCCGGGTTCGAGCGGCGTGTACGCATTCCCGGGCAGAGCCTTGGGTTCAGGCGCGGCTGCAATTGCCATCGCCTTATCGTACTAGGTAATTTCAGTTAAAGGGAATCCGAAAATCGAATTCGAACCGCTCACGCCGTGAACGCCTGGTCGAGATCCTCGATGATGTCCTCGGGCGCCTCGATTCCCACCGAGAGCCGCACCAGGTTGTCGCGGATTCCCATGCGCTCGCGGTGCCGCGGCGAGACTTCCCGGTGCGAGCTCATCACCGGGTAGAGCGCCATGCTCTGGACGTCGCCGAGCGAGGTCGCCCGCACGATCATCTTCAGCGCATCCATGAAGCGGAAGATTTCGGCGCGGCCCGCGCCCCGGATTTCGAAGCTCACCATGGCCCCGTAGAGGTTCTGCGGGAAGAGGCGCTGGATGGTTCGGGCGTCCGGATGGGCGGGGTCGCCGGTGAAATAGACGCGCTCCACCTCGGGTTGCTGGCTGAGCCAAGAGGCCACCCGGCAGGCGTTGGCGCAGTGACGCTCCATGCGCAGCGGGAACGTCTTGATACCGCGCATGGTAAGGTAGCTTTCGAACGGCCCAAGCACGGGACCGGTGGAGCGGCCCAGGGCGCGCAGGCCGTCGTAATGCTCCCGGTCGCTAACGACGATGCCGCCGAGCACGTCGCCATGCCCGCCCAGATACTTGGTAACGCTGTGCACGGTGAAATGCGCGCCGAGCTCGAGCGGCCGGGCGATGAGCGGAGTCCCGAAGGTGTTGTCCACGACCAGCGCCGCGCCGCCTTCGCGCGCGATCTCGGCGATCCGGTCGATTTCCGCGACCCGCAGCAGCGGGTTCGAAATGGTTTCGATCACGATGCAGCCCGGTTTCGCCTCGGCCACGGCCGCGCGGAACGCGGCGAGATCGCACATATCGGCGAACCGAACCGCGACGCCCATGGGTTCGAAGACGCTCATGAGCAGACCTACCGTGGCGCCGTACAAGGCATTCGCCGCTACAATCGACTTGCGCCGGTCGGCCAGCGCCGTGGTGATGGCAATCTGTAGAGCGGCCATTCCGGAGGCGGTGGCGAGTGAGCCGTATCCGCTTTCGAGCGCCGTCATGAGCTCTTCGAGAGCGGCGTTCGACGGGTTGTCGTAACGCGCGTAGCAGTAGCCCGCCTCTTCGCGGCCGAAGATGCGGTCGAGCTGCTCCATCGAATCGTAGAAGTAACTGGTGGCCGTGTGAATCGGGGTGGTGACGGGGATGTGCGGGCCCGCCTTCTTGCGGTCGCCCGCGTGTACTGCCGTGGTATGGATCTTCAACTTATTTCCTCTTCCAGCGAATGCCGGATTTTGTATCTTCCAAAATGATGCCCTGCTCCAGAAGCTGCGCGCGAATCTGGTCGGCGCGGGCGAAGTCTCTCGCCTTCTTGGCTGCGCTGCGCGCCGCGATCATAGACTCCACCTCGGTATCGGAGAGACCGCCGGACTGCGCACCGGGCCGCAACACGTCGAAGACTTTGTCGAACAGGTCGAGGAATTCGAGCGCGGCGGGCACATTACCGGCGCGGAAACCCTGCGCGTCCATGGCGCTGTTGGCATCGCGCAGGTATTCAAACGCCGCACCGAGCGCTCCGGCCGTATTCAGATCGTCGTTCAGGCTTTCGACGAACGCCCGGGATGCCGCCGCCGTGCGCTCCTCCATGGCCTGGTCGAGACCCTCCTCGAAACGGTCGGTTTCGAGGCGCAGCTTGAAATTGCGCAGCCGCTCGATAGCGGTGGTGGCGGATTTCAGCCCTTCGAACGTGAAGTTGAGCTGCTTGCGATAGGGCACCGAGAGCAGCAGGTAGCGGATCGACTCGGGCGCGTAGCCGCGGCCGAGGATGTCGCGCAAGGTGAAGTAATTGCCGAGCGACTTCGACATCTTCTGGCCTTCCACCATCAGGAACTCGGCGTGCAGCCAGAAGCGTGCGAAGGGTTTGCCGGTGAGAGCTTCCGATTGGGCGATCTCGTTTTCGTGATGCGGGAAAATGAGGTCCACCCCGCCCGCGTGAATATCGAGCGTCTCGCCGAGGTAGGCGATGGCCATCACGGAGCACTCGATGTGCCATCCCGGACGGCCCGGACCGATGGGCGTCTCCCACGCTGGCTCGCCTTCCTTGGGAGCTTTCCACAAGGCGAAATCGCGCGCGTCCGCCTTCTCGTATTCGTCGAGATCGACGCGGGCGCCCGCGATGTTGCCGCTGAAATCGTTGTGCGAGAGCTTACCGTACTCGGGGAACGTGGAGATCCGGTAATAGATCGAACCGTCGCTGCGATAAGTGTGGCCGGTCTCGGTCAGGCGCTCGATGGCGTCGACCATCTGGTCTATGTGCTCGGTGGCGGGCGTCAGGTGTTCCGGGCGCTCCAGCCGCAGGCTGTCGCAATCCTCCAGGAATTTCCGGGTGTAGACCGAGGTGTATTCCCGCAGATCTTTTCGCTGGGCCACCGCATTCCGGATGATTTTGTCATCTACATCCGTGATGTTCATCACGTGATCCAGCCGGAAACCGCTCGCCCGGAGCCACCGGCGCAGCAGATCGACGAACGCGAACGACCGGAAGTTCCCGATATGGGCGTAATCGTAGACCGTCGGACCGCAGGTGTACATCCGGACGGTGTTGTCGCGCGCCGGTTGGAAGTCCTCCACCTGCTGGGTCAACGTATTGTAGAAGCGCAAGGCCATAAATGAAGGGAAACTTTCATCGTACCAAAGTGCCCCGATTGAGATTGCCGGACAAGCGGCTTGTAATAGAATTGTTTTAGGCATGCCGCAGGCCGTCGAATCCGGGCAATTCGTGACCGAACAGGCCACCAGGCTGCTGGATGGTCTGGCCTCTCAGGCGAGTTCCACGCTGCATTCCAAGGGTGCGGATTCGGTGCACGATCTGCGCGTGGCCATCCGGCGCTTCGCGCAGGCGCTGGCGGTTTTCAAGCCGTATTTTCCCGCGCGCGAGAGCCGGAAAATCCGCCGCAATCTGAAAGAGATCATGTCGTTCGCGGGCGAAGTGCGGGACCGCGACATTGCCATCGAGTTACTTGCGGATTCGAAATCGGCCGAAGCCGCCGCGCTCGAAGTGAAGCTCCGCGAGCAAAGGGAAGAAGCCGAGACGGTGCTGCTGGCGGTGCTGCGGCGCTGGGGCGCGAGGAAATCGACTTCCAAGTGGCGGGGTTGGCTCCTGCCCGTGCAGCCGGCTACCGCGGAACTGGAGCGGCCGTTGATCCGGATGGCGGAGAAATTCTTCCAATCCGGCGACCAGGCGGCCTCGGCGCATTCCTCGGTGAACGACCTGCACCGCTTCCGGATCCGGTCCAAGAAATTTCGCTACTCCGTGGAACTCTTCCGCCCGGTTTACGGGGCGGTCGCGGAGGAGTGGGTGGGCCAGATCAAACGCATCCAGACCCTGCTCGGGGACATGAACGACTACCGCGTGGCGCGGGAGTTGATTGCGGAACTGGACCCCGACGCCTCCATCGCTTCGTCCTTCAAGCAGAAGCAGCAGAAGAAGGCGGATGCGTTCCGCAAGCTCTGGAACGAGGAGTACTCCGGAGCGGCCAAACAGTGGGTGCGGTCGCTCGAACGAACTCCCCGGAAGCCGGTGGCGCGGGCTGGCGCGGGGACCGCGGCATTGACGCTGGCGGCACGGTAGGCCGAGCTTCGCCCGGCTTGGGCAGGCCGGAGGCCTACCCTACTGGCCTTTCAGGATCTCGATGTTTCCGTTCTGGTCCGTGAGGTGGAGCTCGCAGCCGCCGCCGCCGATCTTACCGGTCAGGGCGTCGCGGCCGAACTCGCCGCTTGCGGCAACTTCGAAATCGGACTGGATGTGGCCGAAGGAAGTCTGCGCGGTCAGGTTGTAGCCGTAGCCTTGGGGAAGGGTGACGCGGATCGGAGCGAACGTCGTGTGCAGAGAGACCGGCTGGCACTTGCCGCCGGGGCGCGCCTCGAGCGTGATCGATCCATAGCCGTTTTCGGCGGTCACCGGTCCGGCTGCGTCGGCCACGGCGATGCCGCCGAACGAAGTCTTGGCGTAGATCTCTCCGCCCACCGAGGTGAGCCGCACGGGGCTGTTGCCGGCGGTAACGCGCGCGCCACCTTTGACGCCGCGGAGATCGACATTTCCGAAGCTGGTCTCGATGATGGCCGACCCGCCCACCGAATCGCCCACGACGCCGGCGTTTTGCGATCGCACCGTGAGGTTCCTGGCGATTCGCGAGAAGCGCACCGCGCCGAAGGAGTTGTGCAAGTCGGCGGCGCCGCCCACGCCCGTCGCCTGGATTTCGCCGTTCTGATTCTGGACGAACAGGTCGCCCCGGGAATCGGTCACGATCACCTTGCCGAAAGAGTTCGCGATGTTGGCTGCGCCGCCCACGTTGGTGGCTTCGATGCCGCCGTTGTTGCTGTGGATGGTGAGGCCCTTACCCGCATTCCGCACCTGGATGCTGCCGAAGCGGTTCGTGATGTCGGCGGTGCCGCTGACGTCGGCGACGGTGACCGCGCCATTGCCGCCGCGCACCAGCACGTCGCCGTCGTTGCCCCGCACGTCCACACTGCCGAAGGCGTTATCCACTTCCAGGCGGCCGCGTCCGCGGCTTACGATGACCCGGCCATTCCGGTTGTTGATGGAGGCGCCGGCGTGCGCGTCATCGATGGCGATTCCGCCGAAGCGGTTGCGGACGTCGAGCGGAGCGGTGTCCGGCAGCGTAATGTCGTAGTCCACGCCGTAGGAGACGTTGTTCCAGTTGCTGGGATAGGTTGTGCGGACGGACACGCCGCCCGCCGACGTATCCACGTCGATCCGGATATTGTCCGCCAGGCGGCGGGCTTCCTCGGCCGATCCGGCCGAGGTGCGGATCACCGCGTGGATCGAGGCCTCGGAGCCGGGCTTGGTCCGGATAGCGATATTGCCCAGCTTGTGATCGATACGGAAAGTCTTTCCGGCCCCCAACGGGACCGTCTTTTGAAAATCGCGCTTGTATTCTTCGCGCGCGAGCGCCGTCAGCGCGCAGAAGACGATGAGAAAGACGTTAATTGCGCTTCGCATTTTGCAACCATTCCTGTAAGGTGTCCTGCTTTTCGCGATAAAGCGAAGCAAGCTGGTTCTGCAGGTAGACGTTATAGCGATTGGCCGCGAGGTTGGCCCTGAGTTCGGAGATGGCCGAATCGAGCACCGTGAGCTTTTCGCGATACGCGGCCGCGAGCGGCGTAGGCGACTGTTCGAGACTCGCCCCCGCCAACTTCGAAAGCCGGTCGATCGACCGGGCATAAACCGCTTCCGCCTGCTGCACCTGCCGCAGCGCGTCTTCGGTGAGGAAATCGTTGTTCTTTGGCCGCAGGGCGGGTTTCCATGGCTCGATCAGCACCGCCGCCATGAAGATCACGGCCGCCGCCGCAGCCGCCCACCACCAGATCGGAACGACTTTGCGAGACTTCCGCGCCGCAGCCATTTCCGCCTCGATGCGCGGCCACAGCGCCGGACTCTCCCACTCCCGATGAAGCTGCGGCGCCACCCGCGAAATTTCCGACCACAGGTACAGTTCCTGACGGCAGCGCTCGCAGATTTCGGCGTGCGCCCGGGCGTCCGGCATCAGTTCCGGGGAGCGGAGCGCGCGTTCGAGGTCATGGCATTGAAAAATCATCGCGGCGACTCCGTCAGCAAACGCTTGAGTTCCTTTTTCGCCTCGAAGAGCCAGGCTTTGGAGGTCCCTTCCGGAATGTCCAGGATCGACGCAATTTCCGAATGCCGCATACCCTCAACCTCAAATAGCAGGAACACCATGCGATGGCGCGGATTGATGCGCCGCATGGCGTCGTCGAGCGCCACTTTCAGCCCGATCTGGCTAGGCGGAGCCGCGCGGTCTCCGGGCGGCGATTCCGTCTCCCGCCCGCGTTTCCGAGCCAGGTCGTAACAGACGTTGATGACGATCCGGCAAAGCCAGGTCCCGACGCTCGATTGCTCCTCGAACCCGCCGATCGCGCGATACAGCTTGAGAAACGTCTCCTGCACCGCGTCTTCGGCGTCCTGCCGGTTGCCGATGATGTGGAACGCGACCGACTTCAGCCGCGGCCCGTGCCGTTGGTATAACTGCTCAAACGCACGAATATCCTGCCGCTTGCAGGCGGCCAGAAGTTCGGCCTCGGAGCCGTATTCCACGGATGCCATTCGGTCGACCAGCGCCAATTGGCGTGTTCCCACCATACTCGCTTTTTCGTCGTTTGGACGAACGGGGGGAGGGGAAGGTTGGAAAAAAGTAGGGTAGGCCTCCGGCCTGCCCAGATCCGGACCACGTCCTATTTTTGCAGGAAGAAGTGGCCGACGAACATGGCGTCGATACCCGAGGAGTAAAAGCTCCGGACGGCATCCCGCGGCGTGCACACCAGCGGTTCGCCGAACAGGTTGAACGACGTGTTGTAGAGCACCGGCAGGCCCGTGGCTTTGCCGGCGGCGTGCAGGAGTTTCCAGTACAGCGGGTTTTCCTCGCGATCCACCGCATGGACGCGCACGAGGTCATCGGCCAGGATGGCGGCGGCGAATTTCTCGCGATGCTCGGGCCGGACGTGGCCCACGGTCGAAAGGTACCGCGCGTTCGAGCCGACCTCGAAATATTCGGCGCACAATTCGGCCGGTACGGAGGCGGCGAACTTGCGGAACGGCTCGCGGTGCTTGATGAATGCGTTCAGGTTCTCGGTGGAATAGGGATCGAGTGGCGATGCGAGAATGCTGCGATTGCCCAGGGCGCGGGAGCCGAATTCCATGCGGCCGTGCATCCAGGCGACGATCTTGTTGTCGTTCAACTGCTCGACCGCGGTATCGATCACCTCGTCGGCGGTCAGCAGGTAGCGGAAGCGCAGCTTGCAGTTCTCGATCACCGGCTTGATGGCGGCGGCTGGAAATGCCGGCCCCAGGCACAGGGTCTCCATCGGGAACCGGCGTTCCTGCCGGCAGGCGTTGTGCCAGGTTTCGAGCACCGCGCCGATGGCGGTCCCGGCGTTGCCGGCAACCGGCTGCACGAAGACGTTGTTGTTGCCGAAGCGTTTTTCGAGGGCGGAAACCACCAGCGCATTCAGCCCGAGCCCGCCCGCGAGACACACGCGCGAAGCGCTGCCGGCCATCTGGATTACGGTGTCCTCGACGGCCCTCTGGATGCCGGCCGCCACGTGCGCCCGCAAGCCCTCCGGAACAACCTGGCCGTCCTCGAGGTGCAGTCGCTGGTAGAACCGCGAGCTGAAGCGGCCGTGCTGGACACGCTCCAGGCTGAAGTAGGAGCGGTCGAAACGCGGGCCGGTTTCGCTCATCCCGATGATATCGACGAACAGGTCGCGGAAGCGGGCGTCGCCGCAGACCGAAAGCCACTGCACTTTGTGCTCTTCGGAATTCGCAACGAAGCCCAGGAGTTCGGTGACGCGGCCGTAAAGGTCGCCCAGCGAATCCGGCGAATAGTGCTCCTGTTCGAGCGTCATGGTGGTGCCGCAGCCGTGCCAGCGCGACCCGCAGCGGAAATCGCCGCCGCGGTCGAGCGTCAACACCGTGGCGTCGTCGAACGGGGAAGGGAAGTAGGCCGATGCCGCGTGCGCCAGGTGATGCTCCAGCACCACGATGCGGCTGTTGGGAAATTGTGCGCGCAATTGCAGGTGGAAATCCGTTTCTGGCAGCGGGCGCACCACGGCCACCGCGTCCACCTGCTCGGGTTTGGCCGCGGCCAGTTCCAGGCACGTGGCGATGGCACGTTCGGGCAGGTGGCCATTGGCGCCGCGGGGCGATTGCCGGACGAGCTTCGATTCCTCCACCGCCGCGGCCAGTTCGCCGTCCTTGAGGAGGGCGGCCGCGGCATCCCCTTGAATGCCGCCGATTCCGAGAATGATCATCGTCTACTTGCCGCCTTTTTCGCGTTTTTCGATCTTGGCCCAGGTATCGCGCAGCACCGCCGTGCGATTGAAGACGGGCTTGCCGGGCGCGGTGTCCGGGTCCACGCAGAAATAGCCCAGGCGCTCGAACTGGTAGTTGGTCAGCACCTTAGGCCTGGCAAGCGAGGGCTCCACCTTGGCGCCGTTCACGACTTCGAGAGACTTGGGGTTGAGGTTGGCGGTGAATTCCTGGCCGGGCTCGGTATCGTTGGGGTTCTCTTTGGTGAAGAGGTTTTCGTAGAGCCGCACCTCGGCGTCGAGGGCATGGGCCGCCGAAACCCAGTGAATGGTCGATTTCACCTTACGGCCGTCGGGCGCGTTGCCGCCGCGGGTCTCGGGGTCGTAGGTGCAGTGGATCTCGACCACCTCGCCCCGCTCGTTCTTGACGGCGCCGGTGCAGGTGATGAAGTAGCCGTAGCGCAGGCGCACTTCGCGTCCCGGGGAAAGCCGGTAATACTGCTTGGGCGGCACCTCGCGGAAGTCGTCCTGCTCGATGTAGAGCACTTTGGAGAACGGTACTTTGCGGGTGCCGGCCGATGCGTCTTCGGGGTTGTTCACCGCGTCGAGCTCATCCACCTGGCCCTCGGGGTAGTTATCGATCACAACGCGCAGGGGCCGGAGCACTCCCATCACGCGCAGGGCGCGCCTGTTGAGATCCTCGCGGACATGGTGTTCGAGCAGCCCGAGTTCGATGGTGCCGTTGGTTTTCGAGACGCCGATGGCGCCGCAGAAGTTGCGGATGGCCTCGGGCGTGTAGCCGCGCCGGCGGATCCCGGAGAGCGTCGGCATGCGCGGGTCGTCCCAGCCATTGACGTAGCCCTCCTGCACCAGCTTGAGCAGCTTGCGCTTGCTGAGCAGCGTGTAGGTCAGGTTGAGGCGGTCGAACTCGATCTGCTGCGGATGGTAGATGCCCAAGTTCTCGACGTACCAGTCATAGAGCGGCCGGTGGTCTTCGAATTCGAGCGTGCAGATGGAGTGGGTGATGCCCTCGATCGAATCCGACTGCCCGTGCGTGAAATCGTACATGGGATAGATGCACCACTCGTTGCCGGTGCGATGATGCTCGGCATGGAGGATGCGGTACATCACCGGGTCCCGCATGTTGAGGTTAGGCGAGGCCATGTCGATCTTGGACCGCAAGGTACGCGATCCATCGGGGAATTCGCCGGCCTTCATGCGCGTGAACAGGTCGAGGTTCTCTTCGACACTGCGGTTGCGATAGGGGCTCTCTTTGCCCGGCTCGGTGAGCGTGCCGCGGTAGGCGCGCACTTCCTCGGCGTTCAGGTCGCAGACATAAGCCTTGCCGGATTTGATGAGCTGCACGGCCCACTCATAGAGCTGGCCGAAATAATCCGAAGCATAGAACAGGCGGTCTTCCCAGTCGAAGCCGAGCCAGTGGACCGTGTCCATGATGGAATCGACGTACTCCTGCTCTTCCTTTTCGGGGTTGGTATCGTCGAAGCGGAGATTGGTCTTGCCGCCGAACTCCTTCGCCAATCCGAAGTTGAGGCAGATGGACTTGGCGTGGCCGATGTGCAGGTAGCCGTTCGGCTCGGGGGGAAAGCGCGTGTGAACGCGGCCCCCGAACTTGTTGGTCTTCAGGTCTTCGACGATGATGTCGCGGACGAAATTCGATGGACCCGCCGGCGCGGCGCTTTCCGCTTCCGCCGGCGGCGTCAGGTTGGTCTCACTCATAATGTTTTCAACTTTTCGATCGCCTGAGCAATGCGGGTCAGGCAGGTTTCGCGGCCGAGAGCTTCCAGGGTTCCAAACAGCGGCGGAGCTGTTTTCCGCCCGCAGACGGCCACGCGAATCGGTTCGAACATCTGGCCCGCTTTGATGCCGAGGCCCGCCGCCGCCGAGCGCAACGCGGCTTCCAGGCCATCGTGCGAAAACTCCGCCGTATCGAGCACTTCGATCGCGCGTTGGAGCACCCGGTGCGCCATCGGGGCATCGCCCTTTTTGGGAATCAGCTCCGCGGCATCGTAGGGCGCCAGCTCCCTGGCAAAAAAGAAATCGGCCACGGTTTGTACATCGCGCAGCAGCTTGATCCGCTCGCGGATCAGCGGCGTGATCTGCCGCATCTTTTCGGGGGCGATCTCCGGGGCGAACGGTACCAGGGCGGCCGCCAGTTCGTCCACCGGCAGGGCGCGAATCATCTCGGCATTCAGCCAGACGGCTTTGGGATCGAACGGGTCTTCGTCCTTGAAATTGACCACGGCGTTGCTGCGGTTGATGCCCTCGAGCGAAAAGGTGTCCGTCAGTTCCTGCCGGGTCATCTGCTCGCGATCGTCCTTCGGCGACCAGCCGAGCAGGCACAGAAAGTTCACGAACGCATGCGGCAGGAAGCCCGCGTCCCGATATGTAGTGACGCTCACAACCGGACCGTGCTTGCGCTTCGAAAGCTTGGCGCCGTCCGGCGCCACCAGCAGCGGCAGGTGCGCGAAAACCGGAGGCTCGGCGCCCAGCGCTTCGAAGATCAGGACATGCTTGAAGGTATTCGAGAGATGGTCCTGGCCCCGGATGATGTGGCTGATCCGCAGGTCGGCATCGTCGGCGCAGGAACCCAGGTGGTAAGTCGGCATGCCGTCGCTGCGCAACAGCGCGAAATCTTCGATATCGGCGGTGGATTTCGCTTGCCGGCCGTAAACGGCGTCGGCGAAGCACACCTGGCGGTCGCGGTCGCGCGGCACGCGGAAGCGCAGCGCGAACGGCTCGCCGGCGGCGGCGCGGCGGTCGCTCTCCTCCTGCGGGAGTTCGCGCATCCCGGAGTTGAACAGCCAGGTGCCCTGCGCGCCTGACCTCTCGCTGTCGCCCACCTGGGCCGGCGTGAAGTCGCGGTAGGCCTGTCCTTTCCGGAAGATCGCCTCGGCGGCCTGGCGATGCAGGGCCAGACGCTCAGACTGTTTGTACTGTTCATCCCATTCGAGGTCGAGCCAGCGCAGGCCTTCGAAGATGGATTGGAGCGAGGCTTCCGTGTTGCGTTCGACATCTGTATCGTCGATACGCAGAATCATGGCGCCGCCATTTCGACGCGCATAAAGCCAGTTGAATATGAAAGTGCGCGCGCTCCCAATATGCAGAAAGCCAGTAGGGGAGGGCGCAAAGCGAACTCGCAGCATGAAAATCCAAGTATAACAAGCGCAGGAAGGGGACCTTGATCGCGAGCAGGATGTAAATCCTGCCGGGTAACGGCTACGCAATGTTCGGCGTAATCTAATAGGGTAGGCCTCCTGGCCACCCATCATGGTCTTTTGTTTCAAAATGGGCAGGCCGCGAGGCCTACCCTATCTGTTGGCAAGAGGCTTGCATAAAGATTCAGCAGTTGAAGTGGCGCGAACCGGTGGGCCGGGGAGCGATTCATTGAATCGAGCCCGGCACCACCGGTTTTTCCGCTTGGGAGCGCCCCTTCCACATGCCCCCGGTGCCACGCCAATAAGACACGGCCGAGTTCACGGTCGCGGCCGAATAGAATAGAGCGATCAGCGGGAGCAGCGGAGCCCAAAGCAAGCTCCTGCGGTAGAGCCGCAGCACAGGGATATAGGATGCCGCCATCATCGCCCACGCGGCGGCACCGTACCACGAGCCCCGAAACGCGAGCACGGGAGGCGCCAGGTAGGTCAACGCCAAGCCCGCCAGGGTACCGGTGAGCAATACGGCGGAGCGCCGCAGCTGCGTAAAAGCGGTGCGGGCGATCATGTGCCGGATCTCACCGAATGTTTCGTAGCGGCGGATGCTGCGGGTGCCCACGCTCACTCCCAGCCAGACGCGTCCGCCCGAGCCCTTGATGGCGCGGGCGAGGGCGCAGTCGTCGATCAGTTCGGCGCGGATCCGGTCGATTCCGCCGATGCGTTCGAGAGCCTCGCGGCGCACCAGCATGCATCCTCCGGCGGCTCCTGCGGTGCGGAGGCGCGGGCTGCGGATCCACGCCGGCGGATACAGCATAAAGAAGAAGAAAACGAACGCCGGGATGAGTGCGCGTTCGGCCGGGCTTTCGCACCGGAGCATGGCCATGTAAGAGACCAGGTCGTAATCGCCTGCCGCGGCGCGAGACACCAGCGCCGCCACGTTATCGGGCGAATGCACGATGTCGGCGTCGGTCAGCAGATAGTAGTCCGGCCGGACCTGCCTCAGGCCCTGCGCGACCGCCCAGAGTTTCCCTGTCCAGCCTTGGGGAAGCGGTCCGGCGGGTAGCACCGTCAGGAGGCCGGCGGGGGCGGCGGAGCGGGCGACTTTCGCGGTTCCGTCGTTACTTGCGTCGTCCGCCACCACGATGTGAAATTCACCCGGATATTTTTGAGCGGCCAGGGACGTCACCGCGAGCCCCACGGTCTCCGCCTCGTTGCGGGCAGGGATCACGGCGGCCACCGAAGGCGCGGCAGCGGGAAGTTTGCTTTCCGCGCGATCCTCACGGATCCGCCAGAATGCTCCGCGCCCGGCCAACAGGTAAACCCAGATCGCCACCACCGTGAGGCCCAGGACCATAGACTCGCATTATCGCCGGTTTCCGGCCCAAAATCGGAATCCCACCCACCCGAATGTGGGTATCCTGTCTACAGGAGGGCTTATGTACCCGCTCAAGAAGGGGAAATTCGCACCGCAGGCGCACGTGGGAATTCCGGAGGGCACATACGAAGAAGAGCACGGGCGCAAAGGGTTTTACGGCAAGAGCTCACACCTTTATCACGCGCATCCTCCCACCGGCTGGATCCGCTTCGAGGGCAAGCTGCGGCCCCACCTGTTCGACCTCAACCGCCTCTCCCCCACCGATCGCAAGGATCCGGAAGGCATGCCCGTAGCCTTTCTCGGCAATCAGGATTTGAAGCTGTACGTTTCGCGGCGCTCCGAGGCCATGCCATTCTACTACCGGAATGCCGATGGCGACGAACTGATGTTCGTGCATCGCGGACGGGGAACCATCGAGACGGATTTCGGGCCGCTGGCTTTCGAGCCGGGCGATTATCTGGTATTGCCGCGCGCCGTGACTTACCGGCTGATTCCGCAGACCGAAGACAACTTCTTCCTGATCGTTCAATCGCGCGCCGAATTCGAGCAGCCCGACAAGGGCATGATCGGGCACCACGCGCTCTACGACCCCGGCGTCATCACCACGCCCGAGCCCGCGCCGCACCTGGACGACGATCGCGAGTGGGAGGTGCGCAT
Organism: Bryobacterales bacterium; assembly: GCA_963794265.1. Classification (GTDB taxonomy): domain Bacteria; phylum Acidobacteriota; class Terriglobia; order Bryobacterales; family Bryobacteraceae; genus CAWCDJ01. Next base: position 707,140 of record CAWCDJ010000001.1, on the reverse strand, counting down.
CAAGGTGGAAGACGAAGTCTCGAAGGTGGTCTATCCGTTCAACCCCATCGACGTGGTGGGCTGGAAAGGCGATCTCACCGTCTGGAAGATCAACATGCGCGACATCCGGCCGATCATGAGCCATCGCGCCCATCTGCCGCCGAGCGCGCACACCACCTTCCTCACTGAAGGCGCGGTGGTGTGCAGTTTCTTGCCGAGGCCGCTCGAGCAGGACGCCGAAGCTCTGCGCGTGCCGTTCTTCCACCGCAACACGGATTACGACGAGTTCATCTTCTACCACGACGGCGATTTCTTCAGCAAAGACAACATCAAGCCGGGCTATGCCACGCTGCATCCGCGCGGCATCCACCACGGGCCTCATCCCAAGGCCCTGGCCAACCAGGGAAAGAAGACCCACACCGACGAATACGCGGTGATGCTCGACGGTCTCAACCCCATGCACGTCCTGCCGGCGGGCGAGCAGGTGGAATGGAAGGAATATTGGGCCAGTTGGATGGAGAAGCAGCCGGAACCGGTAAAATAGTGCTTCATGGCCATAGACCTGAAGCTTCTGGCGCAATTCGACACGCCTACCATCTGCAACACCATCGAGTTGTTTGAGCTCCGGCCGCGCAATGCCGGGTACATGGACGCCCGCATCCGGGCCTGCTTCCCGGAGATGCCGCCCATGGTAGGGTACGCATCCACTGCGACGATGCGATGCGCGTTCCCCCGCCGGGAAGGCGACGTCTATAGCGTACTCGACCAGCAGGTCGCGCGCTTTGCCGAACTGCCGGGTCCGCCCGTGGTGGTCTACCAGGACCTCGACGACCCCGCGGTCGCGGCCACCTTCGGCGAGATCATGTGCACCACGTACCAGGCTTTCGGCGCGGTAGGGCTGGTTACCAGCGGCGCCGCGCGCGATCTCGACCAGGTGCGCCGCCTCGGATTCCCGGCCTTCAGCAACGGCGCCATCTGTTCGCACGGGTATAGCCACACGGTGGACCTGCACCGGGCCGTGCGCGTGGGCGGCGTGACGGTCCAGCCCGGCGACCTGCTCCACGCCGACGCCAACGGCGTCACGACCATTCCGCTCGAAATCGCGAATGAAGTGGGCCATGCCGCCGCCGAGTTCGTAAAGGCCGAAGCCATCGTGCTCGATTACCTGAAAGCCGGCGCGGTCGAGGTGGCGAAATTCGCTGAGGCGCGCAGGGGCATGATGGACGCGATCGCCGCGCTGAGCAGGCGGGTTCGCGGCCGCTCGGTCGGCGTGTAACCCGTTTCCGCGGCCCGATCCCCGCGCCTCCGCATCCTGATTCGTGTAAGTGCGTAGAGCACGAAAGGATGGCACATGCATCGACCGAAGCTTCTGGCGTTTGTAGTGGCTGGTTTGTGGCTCCTGTGGCCTCTCCCGTTGTTGCACGGACAGGAGAAGATCCAGGAACTGGCGAAACAACTGGCGCTCACGCCCCGGCAGAAAATGCAACTCGCGCCCGTACTTGCGGAGCAGGCGCCGAAGGTGAAAGCGATCAAAAACGACGCCGCGCTCTCACCCATGCAGAAACTCTCGCAACTCAAAGCCGTGCGCGCCGAGACCGACCCCAAAGTGAGGGCGATTCTGACTCCCGGCCAGTATCAGAAACTCCAGGTGATCCGCCGGGAGGAAGCGCAAAACATGATGCAGAACATGCGCAGCCGCCAACGCCGTTGATCATTTGGGCTCTTCCACCTGTTCCCCCCAGATGTACTTGCTGAACCACGTGTAATTGTGTTCCATTACCGCGCGCTGCTGCTTGGGCTTATTGATGGGATGTCCGAAGCCCTTGTAGAGGATGAATTTCACCGGTACCCCGCGGTCCTTTAGCGCCTGGTACAGCTCGAAGGAGTTGGGCGGCGGGACGCGCTTGTCCTGGTCGCCCTGCTGGATCAGCGTAGGGGTCTGGGCGCGACTTACATAAGTGATGGGCGACGTCTTACGGTAAATTTCCGGGTCGTCCCAGGGGGTGGCCTTGAGATACTGTCGCGTGAACGGGTGAATATCGGTGTTGGCGTAGTAAGTCATCCAATCCGAGATACCGGCGCCAACCGAAACAGCCTTAAACCGCCGGCTGTAACAGGTGATGAACGCCGATATGTAACCGCCCTCGCTCCAGCCCATAGCGCCGACGCGGTCCTTATCGACCATGCCCTTCGCGATCAGGTAGTCCACGCCCGAAATCACGTCTTGGTAGTCGCCCACCCCCAGGTTGCGCACGTTGAGCGATCGAAACTTCTCTCCGTAGCCGGCCGAGCCCCGGTAATTCGGCCGGAGGATCAGCGCGCCTTTCGCCGCAAAGCGCTCGACCGGATAGTAGCGGTCGGCGGAGCGCACGGGCGTATCGACGCCGGTAGGGCCGCCGTGGATCACCACCAGCAGCGGATACTTGCGGGTGGCATCGTAATCGGCCGGCTTGATGAGAATGCCCTCGACCGCTGTGCCGTCGGCTGCCTTCCACTCGATTACCTCGCGGGTGGCCAGTTGAAAATCCTTGTACTGCGCGGACACGCTGGTCAGATAGCGCGGATGGAAATCGTCCACGGGCGAGACCAGCACTTCCATGAACTCATTAGGCCCAGCGCCGGTGGCAGCCACCGTCCGGTGATCTTTAGTGAACGACGCGCCTCCCACCAGGAACCGGTCGGGCCCGCTGATGCGGCGAATTCCGGCGGTCGCGGGGTCGACGCGGAAAAGGTGCGCGTAGGTCTTCTGCAAGGCACCGAAGTAGATGCCGCCGGGGCCCCAGTCGATCAGGTTGGGATCTTCGTCAAAGGCTTCGGTAAGGATGCGAGGCGTTCCGCCGCCGGCCGGAATCACGGCGATGCGCCGGTTCATGTAATAGAAAGAAGGACTGCCCGCGGAAGTGACGTAGGCGATCTGTCTTCCGTCGGGCGACCACTTGGGGTTGCCGTTCGGTCCGCCGCCGTCGAGCAGTTTTCGGACGTGACGGTCCGAGAGGTCGAGCAGATAGAGTTGCTCGGTATCCTCGGAGCCGAGGTCCGGATCGCGGGTGGCGCTGAAGGCGATTCGCGTGCCGTCGGGGGACCAGGAAAACGACTCGACGCTGAAGTCGGTTCCGGTGGTCAGGGCTTCGGGCTTGGGGAGTTTCTTCGGGTCGGCGGGGAATTCGGCCGGCACCGCCACCCGCCACAGGTGGGTCATCGTGTAATCGCCGCTCACGATTGCAAAATCGCCGTACTTCTCCTTGCGGTCCTTCCTGGCCTTGGATTCGGCGCCGGTGGAAGTGAAGGCGATGGACCGCCCATCCGGCGACCACGCCGGCGAATTCGCTCCGTTCTCCTCATCGGTCAGTTGCGAAGCCTCTCCGCCCTGCACGGAAATCACGTAGATCTGTCGTTTGCCGCTTCGGTCGGAGAGAAACGCAATGTGCCGCGAGTCGGGCGCCCATTCCGGACTGTTGCTCGATTTCCTACCGCTGGTGAGTAGATAGCGCTCGCCGGTTGCCGGTACGGCGATCCAGATCTGCTGGACGAATTCGTCGTCTTCCCAGTTGGTCTGTTGCACCGTATACGCCACATAGCGGCCGTCCGGTGAGATCTGCGCGCCGCTGACCGATTCCATCCCGAGAGTCTGGTCTAGCGTGGGAACCGCGGCGCCGGCAAGGGCGGCCGTCAGCAGACAACCGCAGAGAATCTTCGAGGTCATCCCGGACATTATAGACCGTGGCGGGTCTGCTACAGTTGATAGAACCATGCGTAGCATACCTTCCTGGGATCAGTATTATCTCGATATCTGCAAGGTGGTCGCGGCCCGCAGCAAGGACCCGAATACGCAGGTGGGTTGCGTGATTATCGGTCCCAACCGGGAGATCCGCTCGACCGGCTACAACTCGTTCCCGCGCGGCATCCGCGACGATGTTCCCGAGCGTTTGGAACGGCCCACGAAGTATCTCTGGATCGAGCACGCCGAGCGCAACGCGATCTGCAACGCGGCGCGCGCCGGCACCGCTACCGAGGACTGCACCATCTACGTGGAGATCATGCCGTGCATGGATTGCGCCAGGGCCATCGTGCAAGCGGGAATTATCGAGGTGGTCGTGTCCTGCGAGCGCATGGCGCAGTATTCCAGCGCCTATTACGACGAGCACTTCCGCATGGTGGAAATACTCTTCGGCGAGGCCGGAATCCGCGTGCGCAGGGTTTAGGGCCGGCGCTAAGCGGAACGCCCGCCAGGTTCGGAAGAAGCGCTGGACCCGGCCTCTTCGAGTTCCAGCCTACGGAAAAAGCGGTGCCCGCAACTCCTGCATCTCCAGGGACTTCGGTGAAAATGAAGCATGATCGTGTCGCGCAGGCCCTGACTGTGGGAAGGGCGTAAATCCCTACCCCCACAAGCTGGACAACGCGCGATTCCGTCCGCGTCTGTCGCGCTCAAGGTATGCCGTTCCTCCCGGGTTCCGGACGCCTCTCCTCCACGCTAACAGATGAACAAGAGCGCGCCTGACGATTGTAGAAATTAATTGTTCGATAGTGTACACTCGGAGTCAGAGGTTTGTCGAATTTTCGTGTCGGGCCAGACCTTTTAAAGCGATTTTAGGAACTCGCACCACCCCTCCCTCTCCTGTTCAAGTTTCGCGGCTCGCAAATCTAGGCTGGCAATAAGGTGAGCCGTATGCCGGACGAGCAACCCCACTACGGAAAATGGAGTAAGGAAGAACTGCGGAACGCCGAGAGCACGGCCAGCCGATTCCTGGACGAGAATAGCGGGCCGATCGCCGAAGCGATGCGCACCAAGGCGCGATTTCTGCAGGCTCTGATCCAGCGATTCTCGAACCCGAAAGCGGGGTTTGAGGAGCGTTTGGAGTATTTTGCGCGAATCTCGGAAATCGCGCGGCTGATTGAAGCCGACGCCGACGGGTTTTTCGACCTCGCGTCGCAGCCGGTCATCGCACGAATCCTGGGGACGGTGCCTCGCAAGTAGCCGGGCCGCCGGCCTACAGCTTTTCCAGATCGGCGGGGTCTCCGAATTTCTGCCCGGAAAGCGACGGGTCGATGCTGCGCAAGAGCCCGGTCAGAACCCCGCCCGCGCCCGTCTCGATGAACCGCGTCACCCCCCGAGCGGCAAGCACACGGATCGTTTCCACCCATCGCACAGGGTTCGGCACCTGCTGATACAGGCCCTCGCGCGCTTCCGGTCCTGTGGTAATCACCCGGGCCTGCCAGTTGTTCACCAGGGGAAAGCCCAGGTCCCGGAAAGCCACGGCATCGAGATCCACCCGCAGGCATTCCTGGGCGGGCGCCATCAGGGAGCAGTGGAAGGGAGCGCTGACCGGCAGCAGCACGGCTCGGCGAGCGCCGGCGGCTTTCGCCAGTTCCATGGCCCGGTTGACCGCGCCCGCATGGCCCGCGATCACCACCTGGTCGGGTGAATTCATGTTTGCGGCACTTACGATTTCCCCCTGCGCCGCCTGTTCCAGTATGCCTTGGAGTTTGCCCTCCGGCAGTTTGAGAAGCGCGGCCATGGCGCCTACGCCCGGTGGAACGGCTTGCTGCATGTAGCGTCCCCGGTTGCGCACCAGGCGCAGGGCGTCGGCGAATTCCAGGCTGCCGGCGGCGACCAGCGCCGAGTACTCGCCCAGGCTGTGGCCGGCAACCGAATCGGGAGCCATCCTGCGCTCGCGCAGCACGCGCCAGGCGGCGGTGGAAACCGCCAGCAGGGCCGGCTGGGTGTTTTCCGTCAATTTGAGCTGGTCCTCGGGTCCCTCGAAACAGAGGCGCGAGATCGAGAAGCCGAGGGCATCGTCGGCCTCCTCGAAGGCCTGGCGTGCCACGGCAAACCCGGCGGCAAGGGCTTTGCCCATACCGGGCGCCTGGGATCCCTGGCCCGGAAAAAGAAAAGCGGTTTTCGGTGTCAAAGAAGATTATAACCGCCCAACCGGCGGCTATTGCGGCCGGCCCGGGCCGCGGACAATCCGGATCTCCACCTCGCGCTTGTCCAGCCGCTTCCCCACGAAGTAGCCGGCCACCCCGGCCCCCACCGTTCCCGCTGCGACGACCGCGGGCACCGCGACAATCGCGGGTCCTTCGTAGAGATCCGGGTAGTTGGCCGCCGCGACGCCGGCCGTCGCGCCCGCCGCCCCCAGCGTTCCAAGCAGCCGGCCGAGTTTACGGTACTCCGTCAGGTGCAGCACGGAGACGTACTGCCGGGGAATCACGTGCACGCCCCTGGGTTGCGCGCGGCTGTCGGAGGTCTTCGAAATCTTCAGGCGAAGACCGTCGGCCGAGACCTCTCGAACCTTGCCTTCGATGTACACGCCGCCGGGCAAGGCCAGCGAGACCTTGTTGTGCCCGATGCGCGGGCCGAGTTCGCTCCACTGCAGCTCGATTTGTTGCGGCTCCGCGCCCCAAAAAAGCGCCGGTGCCACGGCCAGCACGGCGCCTGCAATCGTCAGACGAGTTCGACTCATTCCTGCTTCCCCTATCGCTCCCATAATGCATCGAAAGACCGCCTCGCCGGATGCGGGTCCGGGAGTATCTTCCAGCCATAAGGGCGCGGGAAGTTAGTGAATGGTCCGCGTCTTGCGGTTCATGTAATCCATTAGCAGGTACTGCCCCAGGGTGAAGGGCGTCGTGAAATAGGCCTTGCCGCGGCAGATCTCGGTCACCTTCTGCACGAAGTTGACCAGCCCGTAATCGCTGGCCAGCATGAAGGTATTGATCAGGATGCCCTGCTTCTTGCAGCGGTTGACCTCTTCGAGCGTCCGGCTGATCACCAGCGGATCGAGCCCGAAGGCGTTCTTGTACATGCGGCCGTCTTCGAGCGTCAGGCAACTGGGCTTGCCGTCGGTGATCATGACGATCTGCCGCATGTCCTTGCGTTCCTGGTTGAGCAGTTTCTGCGCCAGAATCAGGCCGTCCCGCGTGTTGGTGTAGTACGGGCCTACCTGCACGCGCGCCAGTTGGCTGAGCGCGAGCTCTTCGGCCGTGTCGTGGAACAGGACGCAGCGCAGGCTGTCGCCGGGATACTGGGTGCGGATCAGGTGCGCGAGCGCCAGCGCCACCTTTTTGGCGGGGGTGAAGCGGTCCTCGCCATAGAGAATCATGCTGTGGCTGCAATCGAGCATCAGCACGGTGGCGCAGGAGCTCTGGTACTCGCACTGGTGCACGTGCAGGTCGGAGTAGTCCATGTCGAGCGGCACCTTGGCACCCTCGCGTCGGATGGCGGAGAAGAGGGTCTCGCTGACGTCGAGGTTCAGGGTGTCGCCGAATTCGTATGCCTTGGAGGAACCCGACGCTTCGATCCCGGTGGCGAGATCGCGTGTGTCGTGGCGGCCGAAACTCGACTTGCCGAGCGAGCCGAGCAGATCCTTCAACGTCTTGAAACCGAGAAAGTCGAGCGACTTGTCGGTTACCTCGAACTTGACCTTGGTCTCCTTGCCGTTACCCACGCCGGGGGCCGCGGCCTGTTCCTGGGAGGGCTCCTCGATGGTGATCTGGCCCTCGTCCACCATCTTCTGGACAAGGTTTTCGAGCAGTTTGTCCATTTGCTCCGGCGACATCTGCTGGAGCTTCTGCATCATCTCTTCGAGCGCGTCGCTGTCGAACAGTTTGCCCTGCTCGAGGGCTTGTTGGATGGCCTGTTTGAGATCTTCGAGCGTGTGCTGATTCCACTCGCTGAACGGCATGTACTGGGTATTGAAGCCGCTCTCCAGAAGAAAGTCGGAGAGCGCCTGCAGCAGGTCCTCGGCGCCGATTCCCAGGTCTTCGCCGGTGTAGCGCGAATAGTGTACCCACTTCATGACACCCCCCCAAGCCTGCGCCCGCTCCCTCACGGTCGCGGCTCTGTGCGATCAGTTGTATTGACGGCGGAAATTGGGGCGCTCGGGGCGTCCTTCTTCCCGCGGCTCGCGGCGTTTCTCTTCGGCCGCGAATCCCCTCTCTTCACTGCGGCTGATGCGGCGGTGCGAGTGCAACCCCTCCAGGATGAACTCGGCCGCCGAAGCGCGTACGGGATCCGGCTCGTTATGCGTAAGCCCCAGCGCCTTCACCTTTTCCATCAGGCCCTGAATCCCGCCCAGTTGCTTCACCATGGTCGACGAATCCACGTTCTCATCGAGTTTCAGGGACCCGCCCAAGTCGAACCACTGCACGATCTGCGAGACGTTGGCTCCGTCGAAGTAGTGGTCGTACACGCGGCCAACCGCGGTCCGGATGATCTCGCGCGCCACCGTATCGCCGCCCTTGAGTTCGCCTTCGTATTCGAGTTCGAGCTTTCCGGTAATTGCGGGCAGCGCGGAAAACAGGTCTACGATGCGCGGCACCGCCACGGCTTCTTTCGCCCGGAGAGCGCGGCGCTCCGCATTCGAGACGACGTTCTCCAGCACCGAGATGGGCAGCCGCTGCGAGACGCCGGAGCGCTTGTCGATGCGCTTATCCTCGCGAGCCAGGAAGGCGAGTTGTTCGACGACCTCCTTCATGTAATTCGGAACCCGCACTTCCACGGGAGAAGAACGATCGAGCCATGCCTCCTGCTCGGTGATGGCGATGCCCTGTTCGACGATGGCCGGATAGTGCGTCCGGATCTCGCTCCCGATTCGGTCTTTGAGCGGCGTGATGATTTTGCCGCGGGCCGTGTAGTCTTCCGGGTTGGCGGTGAACACCAGCATCAGGTCGAGCGGCAGCCGGACTGGATAGCCCTTAATCTGCACGTCCCCTTCCTGCATGATGTTGAAGAGGCCGACCTGGATCTTGCCCGCCAGGTCCGGCAGTTCGTTGATGGCGAAGATGCCGCGATTGGCGCGCGGGAGCAGGCCGTAATGCACCGTCAGCTCGTTCGAGATATCCTGGCCGCGGCGCGCGGCTTTGATCGGGTCGATGTCGCCGATCATATCCGCGATCGTCACATCCGGGGTCGCGAGCTTTTCCACATACCGCTGATGACGCTCGAGCCAGCCGATGGGTGTTTGATCGCCCTGATCGGCGATCAGATCGATACACCGCCGGCAGGTTGGCCGGTATGGATTGTCGTGGATTTCGCAGCCCTCCACGTAAGGGGTGAATTCGTCCAGCAGCGAGGTGAGCTGGCGGATGAGCCGCGTTTTAGCCTGGCCGCGCAAACCCAACAAAATGAAGTTATGCCGGGAAAGAACGGCGTTGATTACCTGCGGGACAACCGTGTCTTCGTAACCGAGAATACCTGGAAACAAGGTGTCGCCGCGTTGAATCTTACAAATCAGATTGCTGCGGAGTTCGTCCTTGACGGTTTGGCAGGCGATCCTCGCTTCGGAATAGAAACTCTGTCGAAGCGTGCCTAGGGTGCGGGGCAACTCCTGAGTGGCTCGAGTAGACAAGCAAACCCCCCTGATCGCGATTGTACCAGAGGAGTGCAGTAGCCTCCCGTCGTATCCGATACAATGGCTTAAGTGGAGACTCAGGAACAGACTGCGCAACCCGGCCTCTGGCACCGGTACACCGAACTCACCCGCGATGTGCGCCGCGGGTTCGTCGCCGAGTGGGCGGTGACCATCGTCCTGCTGCTGTTTGCGACGACGACGCTGGTCCAGGCGTTCGTCATCCCCAGCGCTTCGATGGAGAACACGCTTCTGATCGGCGATCACGTGCTGGTAGACAAGCTGGTCTACGCTCCGTCCGGCTCGATTTCGCGGCATCTTCTGCCGTACCGCAATGTGCGGCGGGGCGACGTCATCGTTTTCCGCTATCCGCGGGACATCACCCAGGACTACGTGAAGCGCGCCATCGGCCTGCCGGGCGACCACATCCGGCTCGTAGACAAGCAGCTCATGCTCAACGGCCACCTGGTCAACGAGCCATACGCCATCCACCGTACCACGTACATCGACTCGTACCGCGACAATTTTCCCTCCTCGCCGGATGTCTCACTCCCGCCAAGCGCGCTCGACATGCTGCAGAACCATGTGGTGAACGGAGACGTGGTGGTTCCTCCGAACTGCATTTTCGCAATGGGGGATAATCGCGACGACTCGCTCGACAGCCGCTACTGGGGGTTCGTTCCGCGGGAGAACATTGTGGGAACGCCGGTGCTGATCTACTGGTCGTTCGAAGCGCCCACGCAGGATCTCACGAACCCGAATATTGGAATCGATCATATTGTGGATGTAATCACACATTTCTTCACCAAGACCCGGTGGTCCCGCACGTTCAAGCTGATCCGCGGATACCCGTTGCAGTAGGTAGACTGGTACCGGTTGCACCAGATAGACTGAAAATGCAGGCATGAGAGTTCCGGTTGTGCGCGCGGGGCGCCCCCTCCTCTATGTTGCGGCGCTCCTCCTCGCGGCTTATTTGGACGAAGTAACGCCTCTGGGCGTGGCCGATTGGATTGTCGAGATATTGATTGTCTGGGTCGCTTCCCTTTGGGGCACGGCCGCCGAGATGAAAGCCGTCGCGATCGTCTCATCCGCTGTCCTGATGATTGGCCTATGGACTTCTCCTAACCCGTATCTTCCATTTTGGATGGGGGCCATGAACCGCGTCATGGCGATGGGAATGATTGTGGGTTTGGCTTACCTGGCAGCATCCCGCCGGTCCGCTCGGGAATCCGCCTTCAAGGCGGCCACTCAAGTCAAGATTCTCCAGGGGCTGCTCCCGATTTGCGCCTGCTGCAAGGCAATCCGGACCGGCGACGGAGAATGGGACCAATTGGAGAAATACCTCTCGGCCAACTCGGAAGCCTTGTTCACCCACACGTATTGCCCGCGCTGCGCGGAGAAACTGTACCCGGACTTGGGTACGAAATAGCGGCGACCGGCCGGTTTATCCGGTGATCCGGCTGGGGCGGTATCCGGGGCGTGAATGCACGCGGTATTTCTTGCCCGGGTCGCTGACGACTTCTACCGCAATCTTGCGGAATCCTTCGTTCGGGTTGGGTTGCGGATAGTAAGTGACGGTGTAGGAATTGCCGAGATCCTCACGGATGTCTTCGAACGCTTCCACTTGCTTCTGCCAGGTCTTCGCCCAGTAGGCTTTGCCGCCGGTGCGTTGGGAGATACGCCGGAATGCGTTGCTCGAAATCGGGTCTCTGTTCACTTCGCTGGTCGAGATCACGTAGATCGGAATGCCTTCGTCTTCCGCCACGGCGCGCACATCGTCGGGCGCCACCATGCTGGCGTTGTCCGGCCCGTTGGAGAAGACGATGACCACCTTGCGGCCGGGCACCTTGGACGCATCGCGCAGCGTCAGCAGCAGGGCGTTGTAGAGCGCCGTGTCGTCGCCGGCCACCGCCTTGCGCAGCCCCGAGATCGCGTCGCTGTGTTCGTGCGTCAACTGAGCCGCGCGGGAGAGATTCCGGCTGAAGGTGTAGACCGCCACCGAATCGGCGCGGTCCAGCCCGCGCACAAAATCGGCGATGGCATCTTCCGCGTAGACGAACCCGCGATACATGAAGTTGCTGGTGTCGAAAAGAACGAAGACGTTGGTTCCGATGAAGGCATCCGGGCGGTCCATGCCCGGCAGCGCGTTCTTTTTGACTTCGATGAGCGGGCGCGTCGAGCCGTCGGTTGATACGGCCAGCGGAGCGCTGGCGCCCTCGGCGAAAGTGGCGATCTTCTGCGGGATGCCGTCTTCGTAAATTCGAAAATCCGAAGGCTTGAGCCCGTTGATGTAGTGGTTCTTGCTGTCGGTGATCTGAAAGCTCAACACTACCATGTCGACCTTGATCCGAAAGACGGGCTGGCGGCCCTCCTGAGCGCTCAATAGCGTCGCGCCGCCGGCCATGCTAAGGAAACCTCGTCGCGAAATGGTCATGGTTGTCTACCGGTTGGGTGTCTCTTGTAATGAAGCCTTCTGGTCGGTGCCGGCCCGGCTGCGGGCGCGAACCTCGTCGCCTACTTCGCGCAGCGATCGTAGAAGGGCCGGCCAGTCTTCCAGGTGCGAAGCGAAGATCTGCTCCACCAGTTTCTCGGTCCACTCGGGGATCCGCACGTTGAGCTGCGCGGGCGTAACGCTGGTCTCATCCGCCAACGCCGCCCAATACAGCGTGTTCGATTCCCAACTCTCGGCCATGATGCGGCTGGAGTAGCCCATCAGGGCGGGGAAGGTGCGGAGGTTGAGCAGTTCCGGCTGGTAGGAGTTCGCAAGAGTCGGCTTGGGCGTGCCGAAGGCCCGGGAAATCGCGGCGTAGTTAATCTGCCCGGGGGCATCCGATTCAAGCCGGCGAAGTTCCGCCAGAACGCAGGAAGTATCCGTGCTCCGCTTGGGGGCCAGGTCCCGCGCGACCGAAAACAACTCGGACGGGGTCACCTCTTCCGCCGCCTCCTGGACATGACCCTCGAGAATCAAGCGGTTCACCAGCGAAGTCCGCACCGGGGCGGCGTGCATCGAGAGCGCCTCCACCACCTGTGACCGGAGCGCCGGGTCGAAAGCCGCTTCCCCCAGCAGTTCACGGCCGTAACGCAGGTGCAACCCGACCCAGTGCACTTGAGCGGGCGTGACCAGCCACCAGCGCGGAATCTTGGCGCTGAGGATCATCTGCGGCACGAGGTCGCCCCAGATCAGCGCCTGGGTCTGCGCCGGAACCAGGAAATTCTGCTCGGCCTCGGCCAGGGCGTAGGGCAGCGTGGCGAGCGAGCCCAGCAGCCGTCCGCCTCCGTTCGACGGCCATCCGGATCCGAACAATTCCGTGCTGCGCCAGGTGTGCAAAGCCCCCACCATCCCCACGAAATCGTGGCTGCGTACGAATAACGGGTTGGTGATCAGGATCTGCGCCCCCGGAGGCGCGTAGTAGGCGTAATTGAAACCCACCAGCGTATCCCGAAGAATGGGCGCCATCAGCCCGCGCACTTCGGCCAGTTTCTCCGGATTGCCGCCCGCCTTCTCGATGGCCGCCCGGAGGTTCAGCTTGCGCTCGGCATCCACGTGCTTATCGGTCCAATAGCCGAAGCCCATGGCGTTCTTTTCGCTCTCCGAGAGCGAACTGCGCGGCAGTTGGATCTCGGTGATGCCGGCGGTCAGTTTGTTGATCAGTGCGGCGTTCAGCTTCGCGCCCTTGCCGAGCGCCTCGAGGTGATCGGCAAGCTGGAAGATCGTATCGAGCGAGGCCATCCGCTGCGCATCGAGAATCCGCCCCAGATCCAGTTCCACCTTGCTCTCCGCCTCGGCATCGGCCGACTCGGTGGCGCCGGCCAGCAGCTCCATCATCCGTTGCTGCGGATGTTCGGAACCGCCGGCGGAGGCGGGCGCGGCCGCCAGCAAAGCGTTTACCCCGCCGCGGCCGGCATCGAAGAGTTCGCGGTCGGTGCGAACCTGGCCGAATGCCGTCGCGATGGCGGTGAAGGCGGGCTCGGCTTGCTGGTGCGGAATCGTTCCCTGGCGAACCAGAATCTGCCAGAGCCCGACCAGCGCCTGAAATGATCCGGCCAGGTCGGAACGGAACAGCGGGTCGTGGGATTTGTCGATTGCCTCCGCGGTATCGAGAAAGCCGAGAATCGCCCGGTCACTGAGGGTGTCCAACTCGGAGAAGACCGGGTATTGCGCGCCGAAAATATGATACGACCGTGCCAGGCGGTTGACGGTGGCGGCTTCGAGCGGCTTCGGGCGGTTGCGATCCAGATCCGAGAGCGCCATGAAGATCTTCAGCGGCTCGTTCTCCACCGACTTGCGGCAGAGCGCGAAAAGCGCTTCGAGCACGTCGTCGGGCTCTTTCCACGTGGGAGCCATACGGCTCAGCCTGGCGTCATACTTTCCCTGCGGGTGATCGGCGAACAGATTTTTCCAGACTTCCAGGCTCCCCGGGATGTGCGGTTTGCCGTTGGGATCCAGCCACAGCCTGGTGGTCAACAGCATCATGTCCGTATTGGAGCGGAATACCGGGCGCGCCGGGCCCGGCGTTGTGAGGCGGCCGCGCACCGCGCTGTAAAAGCGCTTCATACGCGGCGGATCGGTAAGGTAATCGCGCACCGGCCCCTGGATCCGCGCCAACGCATCGTAGAGGCTGGCGAGCCAGCCGTCGTCTTTGGCAATCAGCTTGTCGAAAAACTCCGGACCTTTATCCGGAGAGACGCCGACCAGGTCGGCCCATGCCCCGGCGGAGTGCTGCCCGCCCGGAACCACGGCCTTTCCGTCGCGGATCTCGAACATGCCTCCGAAGAAATCGAGCACGTGCGCGAATGCTTTCAGGCGCACGAAGGAGGTGCTCTTGCGCATTGCTTCGGCGGTCTGCCGGTCGAGCTTCGAAAGTCCCAGGTACAGCCGGCACACCGCGGGGTCGGAGATGAAGGTCTCGAGGAAGTCCGCCGGTTCCTTATCCTTTCCGCCGCCCATCCAGTATTCCGGCCCGAACAAAACGGGCACGACGGTCGGGTGGTAATCGTACGTAAAAGGACGGTTGGTTCGCAGCGCCTCCTCGAGTTGGTTGATGGGGAATCCGGAATCGGTGCTCAGAAAGGCGCGGGCGGCGTTCACCGTCTCCAGCACAACATCCGATCCGCAACCGCCGCGCATGCGGAAGCCCAACACGCGGATCAACTCCGCCACATTCGGGGCGTCGCAGTTGGCGACCTTGATCACCCGATCCGGGCCAGCCAGGCTCTCCAGCTCGTGCGCCTGGGAAAGATAGCGGTGCACCAGCTTCAGATACTCGGTCTGCTCCAGCGCATCGTTGCTGTGGGAGGCCTGGAAGCCGTTGGTCACCACGTTGCGGGCCAGAGCGGCAAGCACGTCCTCGGGCGCCGCGTCGGGCGAGATGGCGGCCATCCTGGCGAACGAGCGGAGCGGACCGGGCAGGGTGGCGGTCTGGGCGGCCGCTGCATCCTGAGGCGCCGAAGCAATCCGCAGCGCATTCCCGGTAGCCAGGTGATAGGAGTCCAGATCGCGAGAGACGGCGCTTCCGTCCCCCGCCAGGAGGTCGAGCACTGCAAGTCTCCGTGCGATCACCCCCTGGCGCGCCGTATCTCCGGAGCCGCGAAGCGCGCTCAGCAGTCTGGAGTAGGCCGCGCGCGCCTCCGGGTCGCCGTAGCGTTCCAGAAACTCGGCATAAGCCGTAAGCGCCGGGATGCTCGACGGGTTCGATTCCGCCGCGCGCTCGAGTGCCGTACGCGCGCCCGCCGTATCGCCGGAAGCCTCGAGCTGGCGTACGGAGTCAGAGACCGGCTGGGCCGGAAGAGGTGCGCAGGATAGTACGAAAACAGCCGCTACAAAAATCGGGAACGCCTTCATGCCGCCTCCGCTACTGGTGGAATACTCTATCACGGGCATCCGCGGTTTGGTGATTCTAAACCAAACAAAATACAAAGCGCAACTACTATCGTGTAAAAAGCGGTACGGGTGCTTCCAAAATAGGGATTTAGCGGGGACGGCGAGGCCCACCGACCCGCCTGCCGGTTCTCCCGGTCCGACCGCCGGGAAAAAGCAGGCGGGTCGATTGGACTTATTGGGGTAGTTGAATGGTGACGTGCCGCTCGGAGTTGAGCTTCAGCGTCAATGACCGATCCAGATCGCTGAGCGGAACTTGCCGTGCTTCGTGTTGCAGCGTAACGTAATGCAGTGTCTGTCCTTCCACCCAATACGAAGACGCCGCGCGGATTACGTTGTCCTTGAATGCGAACAGGTAGACCGGTGAAGCCGGCACCCCGCTCGAAGGCGCTTGGGGTGCGATCTCCTGGCCGTACTGATCGTATTCGCGAATCACAGGGTGCGCCGGTTGAGTGTATGGCGAGACGGCGGCCTCCTGCGCCTGTTGGGGATAGATGACAGTCACATTCGGAGATGGATTGTAACTGGGGTAACTATAACTCGGGTAGCTGTAACTGGGGTAATTATAACTATAAGCGGGATAGCCGTAGTCGTACCCATAGGGATAGGAGTAATCGTAATCGAAGAACGGCCAATAGGCGTAACTCCCGATGTACGGATATCCATAAGCATATGGGTAGTAGCCGCCGTAATACCCGCCGTATCCGCGGTAGCCGAATCCCCGGTTAAAGCCACGATAACCTTCGTGACCAAACCCGCCGCCTCCGAATCCACCGCGGAACCCGCCGCCTCCGAATCCACCACGGAAGCCGCCACCGCCCATTCCACCGCCATGGAAGCCGCCACCACCGCCATGGAAGCCGCCACCGCCGCCGCCGCCGTGGCCGCCGCCGCGTTGAGCCAAAGCGGTGCCTCCGGCCAACAGCAGGCACAAAGCGAACTGTAGGGTAGCCCTCATAAGAATCGTCCCTCTAACTCGGAGCTTACTCCCTCATGTGCGCAGCCGCAAGCATTGGAGTACGATCAAACGGCGGAGAGTGTTCACTCATGACTTTTCGTCTTTTTTCGAACGCGTTTTCTGAAGGTGGCTGGATCCCCGATTTGTACACGTGCAAGGGCGCGGACGTTTCGCCGTCTCTCGAATGGAATGGTGAACCGGCGGACGCTCGCAGTTTTGCATTGGTCGTGGAAGACCCCGACGCGCCGGCAGGCATCTGGACCCACTGGCTACTCTACGACGTTCCGCCGAAAATCCACCAACTGGCACAGGGCTTCAAACCCGGCAGCATGGGCCTGAGTGGTATCAACGATTTCGGAAAGCCCGGCTACGGCGGCCCGTGCCCGCCCAAGGGGCACGGCCCTCACCGCTACTTCTTCAAGCTCTACGCTTTGGATGTGCACACCCTGGGGCTCCCCGCCGGAGTGAAGCGCCCGGAGTTGCTGGGGGCGCTGAAGGATCACATCCTGGCGGAAACGGAGACGATGGGCAAGTTCGAGCGGCGTTGACCCTCAAACATGCTTCATCACATGGCCGATCAGGCTGACTGCCGTCAGGACCACTGCGATATAAAAGACCAGTTTGGCACCCGCCGCGAAGGCTACGGCTGCCATTCCGAAACCCAGGATTGCCGCTGCGACCGCGATCAGGAAGAAACCCAGAGCCCAAAGCATTTCTGTTCTCCCTCGTACCATTATGCACGCCGCTTGCCACAACTACTCCCCGTACCGGTAAGATCGTAAGAGCAATGATTTATACCTGTTATGAGATGATCCGCGATTGCCGGGCGGGTCGAGTGGAGGGGTGGAGGTATTTTCTATCCGGTTATGTGCCGGTAATTCGTAGGGTGTTGGAACATTATGCACCCGGTAAGCCGGGCCTGCTCGAGCCCACGCTGGCGGCCGTCCGGCGGGGAGACGCGGCTCTGTTCCAGTCGCTCGACCCCGCTCCCGAGCGGCGTTTCGTGGCAGAGTTGCGGCAACTCGTCCTGGCGGAAATCGGGGCGCCGCCGCCGGAGTTTGAGCTTGGGCTGGAGCAGGTGGGCACGGCATTCGAGCCGCTGACCCTGGTGGAGAAACAGGCTGCCTGGACCGAAACCATGGGCTACAGCGCAGCCGGGACCGGTGCGATGCTGCGCATGGCGCCGGCCACCGTCGAGAAGATCCGGGCCCGCGCCGCGGAATTGCTGCGCCAGACAGTGGATTCCTGGAGCCGCGGCATGCTCGCCCGGAATGGGCTTCTGCTGGGACGCGCCGCGGCAGCCTCCGGCACCGGAGAATGTCTCAGCGCCAAAGCCTTTCTGGACGTGCTGGACGGCCGCGCCACCTGGCGCGGAAGGGAGGAACTGGAGCGGCACGCCACCCGGTGCCTGCACTGCGTGGACCACTTCTGCCGGCTCGCCGAAGTGCTGGAATTGCTGAGGGGCATCCAGCCGCTTTCGGAAGCCGAGACGGAACCGTTGTGCAGGCTCCTGGGGGTCGAAGACGCGAAGCGCCCCGGCTGGAAGCGCTGGTTCGGAGCTTCGTGAGCGCGCGAGATCCCACTGTACCGCGGATTTCGCCGTTGTGTTTCACCACCGGCATTATCCCGAGTTAACGCGAAAAATCTGCTGCTTCCGCCGTGGAATCCGTGTCTTTTTTACCGGTATTCCTCGGAACAGCACCGAAATTCAACGGAAATCGAACGGCTGCCGAATTGCATCCCAAGCCCTTGCGAATCCCTATGCAGACGAAAACCATTATTCCGATCTTCGCGCTATCCATGGCTCTCGCCGGACATGCCGTGGCCGAGGTGCTTCCGGCAGGAACTCATCTGACCGTCCGGCTCGCGCAATCGATCGATACCAGGCGCGACCACGCAGGCACGCGGTTTCTGGCGCATACGGCGAACGCCATCACGCACGATGGCCGCGTGGTGGTTCCGCGCGGCGCCGTGTGCCACGGGCACCTGGTGGAATCGAAACCGTCCGGCAGGCTCAAAGGACGCGCGGTTGTCGCGCTGAAGCTCGATTCTGTGGAGGTGGATGGACGGACTTACGCCATTTCCACTTCCCACACCACCCGGGTGAGCCTCAATCACAAGAAGCGTAACCTGGGGTTGATCGGCGGTGGCGCCGGCACGGGCGCTGCCATCGGAGCCGTCGCGGGCGGCGGGGTCGGCGCGCTGGTCGGCGCCGGCGCCGGAGCGGCCGCCGGAACTACCGGGGCCCTAATCACCGGCAAACGCAACCTGCACCTGCCGGCCGAAACCCGCCTGTCATTCGTCTTGCGCGAGCCTCTGCGCCTGGCTCGTTAGTCTAGCGGACTGCGGGTGTGGAACCCGGGCCGCTCTGCGTCAGGTCGCGCAGCGCAGCCAAGGCTTCTTCGGCGCGCGACGCGGGCACGAAAAGATGGTCGTGGAAGTATGCGGACACCACGTTGCTGCTGATGCCGCGCACTGCCAGCCCGGAGGCGACCCGCGCCAGGAACCCCACGGCGTCCAGGCTGGAATGCACCCGCAGCGTGATCATCCGGCACGGATAGGCGAACTCCAGGCCCAGGCGTTCCGCGTCTTCGCGGCGAAGGATCCAGGTGATGCCCTCGGCTTCCCGGAACCGGCACAAAGGGTCGATCCCCTCCGGGTCCTTCTGCCCGGTCGCGAAAACGAATTCGCCGGGCGCCAGCGCCGGGTCCATCCGGCGCAGCAGATCTTCGGGGCTCCTTCCGCCTGATACCATCAGCAACAGCCTACCAAGCCTGGCGGGAATTCTCCGCGAAACAAATGCGCATTGGCGGGTATTCATTGCCCTCAATAGCGGTTATATAGTACTGCCAATACCCCCATATGATTCGCACGTGCACCTCCGAGTGGCGATTGAGATCCGATTATTCCTGCCTTCAGAATAAGAAATAGGAAACGCACACCTCATGATTCGCACTCGCAGTTGCACCAATTCCAGTTGCACGCGCCTCGCCGCCGAGAGCCCGGCATGCGCGTCCCCGAGGTCCGACGAATTGCTGGAAGAGATCCGGCAGTTGCGCGCGGCGCTGGCCGTCTACCGGAAGCTTGTGGATCGCCTGATCGAGCAAAGCAAGGCTGCCTGATCTTCGGGCTTGACGCACGAAGACCTTCGTAGTAAGTTCTTCGTAGATGTCGAACGCAGCCCAGGATCCGCCTCGCCCCACCGACGCCGAGCTCGAAATCCTCACCGTCCTCTGGAGCCGCGGCCCCAGCACCGTGCGCGAGGTTCACGAAACCATCGCGCGCCGCCGTCCGGCCCAGTACACCACCGTTCTCAAGCTCATGCAGATCATGGCCGCCAAAGGCCTGGTGCGCCGGGATGAGAAACTGCGCGCCCACGTCTACGAGGCTGCGCGTCCTCGCGAATGCACGCAGCGGCAACTGGCGGGCGATCTGCTGCAGCGTGCCTTCGGCGGTTCGGCGGCCAGCCTGGTTTTGGGCGCGCTCGAGAGCCGCCCGGCATCTCCCGAGGAAATCGACGAAATCCGCAAGCTGCTCGACAACTACCAGGGAGGGAAGCAATGACTTGGCTCGAAAGCCCGGTGGCTCTGGCTTTGGCATGGGCCCTGATCCACTTTCTCTGGGAAGGGGTCGCGATTGCCGCGGCCCTTGCGGCACTGCTATGGCTCGGCCGTGGATGGCCGTCGCGCTGGAGGTACGCCGCGGCCGCGATGGCGCTGTTCGCCTTGCCGCTGGCCTTCGGCCTGACGGCCGCGCTGTACCTCGGGCCCGGCCGCGCGCAGGTCCTGACCTTCGTCCGCGAGGCATACCGAGCCGGCGCCGCGCCCTGGCCGTCCGATTTTTCGCTTGAGCCCGCGGGCTGGCGCGGCGCCCTGGTATGGCTCACGCCGCTATGGATGTCGGGCGTCGTGGTCTTTGATCTCCGCAGCCTTGGCGGGTGGATGGCGGCCCGCCGCTTGCGCGGTTCGGGCGTCTGCGCGGCCGCCGGGTTCTGGCGTGCCCGGCTGAACCTGCCCGGCGCCGTGCCGCTTCTTGAATCCTGCCGGATCGGGGTGCCGATGGTGGTGGGGGTGCTGCGTCCTGCCATCCTGGTGCCGATCGGATTCGCCGCGGGCCTTCCGCCGGCGCAGGTCGAGGCCATCCTGCTCCACGAACTGGCGCACATCCGCCGTCACGATCCGCTGGTCAATCTGTTTCAGCATTTTGTCGAGGGATTGCTCTTCTACCACCCCGCGGTGTGGTGGATCTCGCGCGTCGTCCGCACCGAGCGCGAACACTGCTGCGACGACCGCGTGGTGGCGGCTACCGGAGATCCGTACGGCTATGCCGCCGCCCTGGCCGCCCTTGAACTTCGCCGTCCTTCGTATCAACCCGTGCTTGCCGCCACTGGAGGAAACCTCGTGAATCGAATCCGCCGCCTGCTGAAGACTCCCGCGCCACCGCGCTCCGTCGCCGCGCCGGTACTCGAATCCATCGCCATCCTGCTGTTGGCCGCGGCCGCCTTGCTGGCGTGGCAATCGAAGCCGGCGCAGTCCGCGCCCGAAGCCCAGACGGTGTACCAACGCTGGCTGAACGAAGACGTCGCCTACATCATCGACGACCGCGAGCGCGCCGCGTTCCAGGCGCTCCCGACCGATGCCGAACGCGACCACTTCATCCAGCAGTTCTGGGAGCGGCGCGACCCGACCCCAGGTACCCCCCGCAACGAATTCAAAGAGGAACATTACCGGCGCATCGCCTACGCCAACCGACACTTCGCCTCTTCGGCCGCCGGGTGGAAAACGGATCGCGGGCGCGTGTACATCTTCTATGGCCCTCCCGATGAGATCGAGTCGCACCCTTCCGGCGCCACACCTTACGAAATCTGGTTTTACCGGAAGCTTGGGACGGAGGGCGCGCCCACGTGGGGTTTCTTCGCAGGCTCCGAGTTTCGCCTGGCTCCGGCCGGCTCTCCGCTGCGCCTGGCAATTCCGCCGCAGAAGCCGCCCGTCCCCGGCGTGCGCGAATTGCCCGTGCGGTAGCGATAGAATGTTAGGCGCATGAAGCGCGTATCCACCATTCTTTTCTTCGCCGCCCTGCTGGCATTGCCGGGCACGGCGCAGGTCCAGATCACGCCCGGCCCCGAAAAGATCGCGATCGAGATCGACGGCAAGCCGTTCAGCGATTTCTATGTCGCGGGATCTACGGTTTCGAAGCCCTACCTCTGGCCCCTGCGCGCCGCTACCGGCACTTACGTCACGCGCATGTGGCCCATGGAGGACGTCAAGGAAGAGTTCGACGGCAATGCGTATCGGTGGGACAAGAGCAAGCGTCCCGACCACCGGCATCAGCGCGGCCTGTGGTTCGCGCACGAGAGCGTGAACCACCTGGATTTCTGGAACAACGAGTTCTCGTACACCACCAAGAACCGGGGCAAAATCACTCTCGTCAAACTCGGCGCGGTCAAGAGCGGCAGGAAAGAGGGATCCATCGCCGCCACCTTCGACTGGCAGGATATCGATGGCAAGAACCCGCCCATCCTCCGTGAGCAGCGCGTCATGACGTTCTATGCCGGCAAGGACAACCGCACGATGGATCTCGATCTTACCTTGACCGCGTTGAACGGTCCGGTGACCTTCGGCGACGCCAAGGATGGCGTGCTCGGCATCCGCATCCGGCCGGCTTTGCAGGAGGATCTCGGCACCGGCCACATCACCAATGCGGACGGCCTCGTGGGCGAGAAAGAACTCTGGGGCAAGCCCTCCAATTGGTGCGACTATTCGGGCGAGATCGATGGCGAGAAGGTCGGGATCGCGATCCTCGACAACCCCGCCAATCCGCACCACCCGGTGCGCTGGCACGCCCGCGGCTACGGGCTTTTCGCCGCCAATCCGTTCGGCCTCGCCGTGTTCACCGGCGACAAGTCGCAGAATGGCGCGGTCACGATCGATCAGGGCCAGAGCCTGCGCTACCGCTACCGCATCATCATTCACCCGGGCGACGTCCGGACCGCCGACATCGCCGGAGCCTGGCGGAGATACTCGAAATCGGAGTAGCCCTATTCTTTGAGTTTCGGAAACAGGACCCGATCGAGAATGCGGCGGGACAGTTCTTCCATCGTGAGATACTGATCCGCCGTGCGGTCGTGGTAGGAAAGCTTGCCCCCCGGCAGCACCCCCATTTCGATCAGCAGCGGCTCGTCGCCGCGGTCGATCTGAAAACCGGGCAGGGATGCAAGCAGGCTCACCTCCACCTTCCCGCACTCCCGCCATTTGCCGTCGAGTTCCTCGAATGCGACGACCCGCAACTTGCCCGAGAGCAGTTCGGCTTCCGACGCGTGCGCGCCGAATGCGCCGTTGTAGCTTTCGAGGCAGGAGCGGATGCCCTCGTAGAGTTCCACCAGGGCATCCGGAAGCCGCTCCAGGATGCGCTGCTCCCGCGCGCGGCGATCCTTCTCCTCGGTGATCCTCATCTGCAGCCACTGGAAGCTCATCGAGCATCCATGTTAGCAGCAGGCTGTGCGATGTTTTCACAGAGCCGCGACCGTGAAGGAGCGGGCTGCGCCTGCCCTTCTCTAATTGGCTTTCGTGACCGTGACCTCGCCGAACTTCTTCAGCACGTCCCCGATCTTCGCGGCATCCCCCACCACCACGATTGCGGCCTGCCCGGGAGCGACGTATTTCTTCGACACCGCCAGAACCTGGCTCGGGTCGACGGCCCGTACGCGCGCCACATAAGTCTCCAGGTAGTTGGTCGGCAGCCCCAGGGTCTTGATGCCGCTGAGCTGGTTGGCTACGCCGTCCTGGGTTTCCATGCCCAGCAGGTAAAGGCCGGCCCGATAATTCTTGACATCGGTCAATTCCGCCTCCGGCACGGGCTTGGCCGCCATGCCGTCCATCTCCGCCAGCACGGCCTTGAGCGCCGGCTCGAGAACCTCGTTGCGGACCTCCGTGACGGCTTCGAAATCGGCCGCCTCGCGGTGTGTATCGTACTGGCTGTGCGCGTCGTAGGCGAAGCCTTGCTTCTCGCGGATGTCCATGAACATGCGCGAGCTGGTGCCGCCACCCAGAATGTTGTTGGCGACCATCAACGGGAAATACTCCGGCGTGATGCGGGTCGGGGCGAGCCGCCCGACGTGGATATCGGCCTGCACCGAACCCGGCCGGTCTACCAGCACGATCTGGCGTTTCGGCGCGGGGACATCCATCTTGGGGGCCGGCGGCAGCGGCTTCGATTGCCATCCTCCGAATTCCGCGGTCAGCTCTTTTATGAGCGTTTCGCGCGGCGGCAGCTTGCCCAGCAGAATCAGGGTGGCGTTACCCGGAACCAGGTACGTATTGCGGAAGCCCGCCAGCACCTTCGGATCGAGCTTCGCGATGGCCTCGGCGGTCGGCGCGATGTGCGCGTAGGGCGATGAGCCGTACAGCACTTCCGCCATCTTCACCGCAGCCAGAAAGCCCGGTTCGGCCTTCTCCGCGCGCAGCGCCTGAATCCGGTTCTGCTTGTGCAGGTTCACCTCATCCTGCGGGAACGTGGCGTTCCTGGCGCAGTCGGCCATCAGAGACATCAGCCTATCGAAATTCTCCGATAGCGCGCTTCCCGAAAGCGTCATCGCATCGGCGCCAGACGATCCGCCGAGCGATCCGCCGATGGCATCCGTCTCTTCGGAGATCTGCCTGGACGTGCGCGTCTTCGTGCCCTCGTTCAACAGGGCGGCCACGGCTTGCGAGAGTCCCGGCAGGTCCGGCGGGTCGAACTTGCTGCCGGCCTGGAAGTTCAGCCGCGCGGTCACCAGCGGAAACCGCGGGTCTTCCACCAGCACCAGTCCCATCCCGTTGGGCAGCCTGGTCTCATAAACCGGAGGCAGTTTGTATCCCGGGATGGGCGGCGTTTGAGGCTCCTTGGTGCGGTCCAGAGGCTGGGCCGCCAGGCTCATCGCGGCCAGTGCCGCCGCGGCAATCGTTCGCTTCCACATCACTGCCCCTCCTTCGGTTGCGCTGCCTGCGGTGCCGGCGGTGCTGCCTGCGGCGCCGGCTGGATCGCCAGCACCGCCCGCCGCGCCGGCGTCAGGTACTGTTTCGCCGCGGCTTGAATCTCTTCCGGCGTCACTGCCAGCATGCGGTCGAGCTCCGTATTGATCAGCCCCGGATCTCCGTCCGTAATCTCGTATTGTCCGAGCGCCCGTGCCCGGCTCAACGATGCTTGAAGGTCCCGAATGTGGATGGCGCGAAGCTGCATCTTGACCCGCTCCAGCTCTTTGGCGTCCACCGGCTGGTCGGCCAGCTTGGTCAGCTCTTCCTGCAGTTGCGCCACAATCTGGTCCGACGTGAAGTTCGGTTTATAGAGCACGAATATGGCGTAAGGCTCGGGGTCGCGATAATCCAGCGGGCCCGCAAACGGCCACCCGAGATTGCTCTCATACTGGATCACCGACTGCTTGCCCTTCACCAGGTCCTGCCGCAGCCGCGAACTGTCTCCTGCCGTCAGGATGGCGTCCACCATGTTCAGCGCGTAGAAATCCGGCGAACGCCGCGTGGGCCCCATGAAACCGAGAACCACTCCGGGCACTTGCGCCAGCTTGTCTTTGTAGACCAGGGTGTGCGGCTGGAAGCCCGGAGGCTCCGCCAGGTTCGGACGCGCCGGCAGCGGCTGTGCCGGAATATCGCCGAAATACTCTTCAATCAACTTTTTGGTTTCGGGAACCTGGATATCGCCCACAATCACCAGCGCGGCATTGTCCGGCGCGTAGTAAGTCTTGAAGAACTTCCGCACGTCGTCCACGCTCGATGCGTTCAGGTCTTCGAACGACCCGATCAGCGAGTGCGAGCTCTGCCAGTTTCGAAACATCAGCGTGGGCCAGACATCCACGATGGCGGTGGCGTACGGCTGGTTGTCGAAGCTCAACCGCCGCTCCTGCTTCACCGCCTCTTTCTGGTTCTTGAGATTCTCGTCCGTGATCGCGAGACTGCGCATGCGATCCGATTCGAGCCACAGCGCCGTGGCCAGTTTGTTCGAGGGGAGAATCTCGTAATAGTCCGTGAAGTCCGGGTGCGTCGAGCCGTTGAGCGTTCCGCCGTTCGATTCGACGGTCTTGAAGTGGACGCCCTTCGGCGCGTTGGCCGAGCCTTCGAACATCATGTGCTCGAACAGGTGCGCGAACCCCGTGCGGCCTTTCTCCTCCGACCGCGACCCGACATTGTAGATCAGGTAAACGGTCACCACCGGGACCGCGTTGTCCTTCGAGAGCACCACCCGTAGCCCGTTCTTCAACTGGTACTTCTCGATCGGGATCGTGAGATCGGCGCTCCTCGCCAGGAAAGCGCCCGAAATGAGCAAACTACAGGCGATCAGTTGTTTCATGCTATTCCTTCCGACGAACGATTCCGCGAAACGTTTCCCGTTCAAGGTTACCGGGTTTTTTCCGCATCCTTCTTGTCCTGCTTCAGTTCCTTTTCGCGCTCCAGCACGGCGACTCCCCGGGGCGATCCACTGCGGCGCCGGGTCGCCTTAGTTGCCGTCCGGCGGCGTCTTCATAGCGAAACCCCGGTTTGGATTTTTCCTATGATCGCACGGCGGCAAGGCCGCGGCCCGGGGCATGGGCCACCGGCCGTACGGGCAGTTCACCCAGCGGTTCGGCGGAGGGTTCGAAAGAGAACCATCGCGCCAGGGCCTCATCGCTGACCCGCTTGCGGCTCATGATTTGCTGCCGCTGCTTGAGCGCGCGCGGCAGACAGCGGGCGACGTGCCAGAACGCCCTGAGCGAAGCCTGCTCCCAGAGGAGCACGCCGCCGACCACCAGCAGATCGCGGAGGGTCATGGGCAGCCAGTACCGGCGGTAAAGGCCTCCCGTGGCGTTCTTGATCCGCATCAGGAAGCGGTTTTTGACCGAGTGCATGTTGATCAGCGCCGGCAGCCCGCGGCGGCTGTCCTGGGTCACCGTCCGCACGTGGTAGGCCTCGGCTTCCGGGGTATAGATGCAGCGCCAGCCCATCAACTGCGCCCGCCAGGCCACATCCGCATCTTCGCGGTAGACGAAGAAATCGGGGTCGAAAAAACTGCCTTCGACCGCCACGTCTTCGATCATTTTCCGCCGAAAGAGCGCTGCCGCGGCACTGGCCCCGAACACGTACTCCATCCGTTCGAAACTGGGGGTGTCCGGCTGGTGCCAGCCGCGGTCGAAATGGCGCATCGCCGGAGTAAAGAACATGCCGGTGGAGTCGATCCTGGGCTCGCTCAGAAGGTGGAACCCCGGCCCGATCGACTTCAATTTTCCGCAGACCGCCCCGGCGCCCGAATCCATCTCGCCCGCATCCACCAGCTTGCGGATGAAGCCGGGCAGCAGCAGCACGTCGGGATTCAAAGTGAGTATCCAATCCGTGTTCAGCGCGCGGATAGCCCGGTTCTGCCCCTCGGCAAAACCCAGGTTGCGGCTCTGGAGGAGAACCTTGATGCGGCTCTTGAATTCTTTTAGAATCTGCCGAGTAGCATCGGTCGAGGCGTTATCCACCAGGGCCACCTGAAGGGACACGTCTTCCTGTTCGAAGACGGCTTCCAGGCAACGCCGGATATGCCGGGCACTATTGCAGGTTACGATGGCAATGCCAACGGTCGGGTCGGGCACTTGGTTTGTCGGTCCGTTCCAAAGACCCCGCCGCGCCGCTTTCAACTACACTGAGGGGAAACCGGCTGCGATTTCTGTGAAAAATGTTCCGCGCCTGTAGTGGATTTCGCGCGCCAGGAGTCTTTGTGATGGCTCGTAATCATGTCGGGGTCTTCGATCGGTGAAACGCTAGTGGGGATTTTCCGGCAAGAGCGAACCAGCACGGCGTTGCAGGACAGGGTGGCGCAATTGTTCGTGGAAGCGCGGGACGATATTTACCGGTACCTGTTGACCCTGGGTCTCTATCCGCCCGGGGCGCAGGAGGCTACGCAGGAAGTGTTTCTACGCCTCTACGCCACGCTGAAAAAGGGGGAGCGGATCGAGAATCCGCGCGGCTGGATCTTCCGGGTGGCCCACAACTACGGCCTGAAAGTGCGGGAAAAACAGGTCTCGGAGGAGTCCTTCGGCCCGGTGCTGGAAGCGACGCTCCGCGCGGGTCCGGCTAATCCGGAAAGCCAATTGCTCGACGATGAGCGCATGCGGCGCATCCACACCGCCATAGAAGGCCTGTCCGAACAGCAGCGGCGCTGCCTCTCTCTTCGGATGGAAGGCCTGCGCTATCCCGAGATCGCCTCCGTGTTGGGAATCAGCCCCTCGGCGGTCGGGGAATTCCTGCGCCGCGCCATGCTGCGGCTGAGGAAGGTGCGGGATGAGTAGCTATCCGGGCGGGCATCCGGGCCAGGATGTGCTGCTGCTCTACTTCGACGGCGAACTTTCCGCGCGGGCCGGGCGCGCGGTGGAGGAACACCTCGCCGGCTGCTGGCAGTGCCGTTCCGAAATCGAAGAGTTCCGAAAGACGGCGGACGATTGCGTGCGCTACCGCGCCGGGATGATGGCGGCTCAGTTGCCGCCCGCGCCCTGGCGCGATCTCACCCGCGGTTTCGCCCGCATCGACGCGGAGTTGTCGGCGGAACGGCCGTATCGCCGCTGGGTTATGGCCGCGGCGGCGGCGGTGGTTCTGGCGGCCGGTCTGTTCTATCACTTCCGCGGGACGCCCTCGGTCGAAGCTGCCGCACTGCTGCGAAAGGCGGTCGCCGCCTCCGCCTCCTCGCCGGCCGAGCATCGCCGCATCCGGGTCCGCACCAGGAACCGCGTCGCGCGCTATGAGAATGCGCCCGAAATCCGCGCCCTGTTCGTCAAGGCCCACTACCCGGCGGAACAGCCGTTGAGCGCGGCCTCCTACCAGGCTTGGCGGAATGCCCAAACGGTCAAGACCGACCAGGTGGAAACCATCACCACCGCCGAACCGCCTTTCGACCGCTGCTACCGTATCCGCACGGTGGCGGCCCAAGGCGACCTGGCGGCCGCCAGCCTCACCCTCCGCACCACAGATTTCCATCCTGTGGAGGGGCGCTTTGAATTTCGCAACCAGGATTGGGTGGAATTGACCGAGTCGGCGGAAGCTCCGGTTGAGGAGCCGAACGCCGGCGCGCCGGTTCGGCGGGTTGTACCAAGCCAGCCCGTCATACCCGAGGGCACGGCCTCGGTTTCGGAGCAACTGGCGGTGGTAGCCGCGCTGCACGAGATCGGGGCTGACCTCGGAGATCCCCTCGACATCAACCTTTCCGGCGGCCGCATTCTGGTCAGCGGCATTGGCATTCCTCCCGAACGCCGGCAGCAGATTCATCAGGCTCTCGACCCGCTACCCTACGTGGCGGTACAGTTTTCGGACCCCGCAGCATCCCCGCTCCCGCAAGAGCAACAGCCCGCGCCCGGCGAGGCTTCGTCACCCGTAACGAAGCCCACCGGGCTCGAGGCACGCCTCGAGCAGGTCTGGGGAGGCCGCGCGGAGTTCGAGCGCATCAGCGCGCAACTGCTCGATTGGAACGACGCCGCCATGGCGCGGGTCTACGCGCTCCGCTCGCTCGCCCAGCGCTTTCCCGCCAGGACCGAGGCGTCCATGAACGCGAAGGACCGCGCCGTGCTGCACGATCTGGCCCGCGCCCATCTGGCCGCGCTGGCGGCGCAGACGGCCTCGATCGAACATGCGCTGGCGCCCGTCCTGGGGCCGGCCGGCACACCGTCCGTACAGGCGGCCGAGCCGTGGCAGGCCGCCACGGAAGACCTTTTCCGCACGGCCCGGCGCGCCGATCTGTTGCTGACCACGCTGCTCGGCGCCACCCGCGACCATGCCGCCGCGCCCACGCTCGCCGGGGATTTGCGCACAGCCCTGGCCTCCATCCGCTCCGAAACCGACGCCTGCCGGCGGCTGGTTCCGTGACGCGCCAGGTCTAGGGCCGCGTATCCAGGCTGATCTCCCATTCGAGCATGGCCGCCAGTGCAGCGGCCCGGCGCTCGGGAAGGATGCCGGTGGCCAGCAGGTAGTCTTCGAATTTCGGCTCGGTCTCCAGGGCGTTGCGGATGGCCCGCAGGGCTTCGGCCTTTCTTCCCAGCCGGTAGAGACAACGGCCAATCTGGAAACTGGTGGCCGGAAGCGGCCCGCTCAAGCGCTGCGACCATTCCAGGGCCGCCAGCGCTTCCGGATACACTCCCAGCTCGTAAAGAATCGATCCTCCCTGGAAAGCCAGGTTGGGAATTTCGTTTAAATGGTAGTACCGGCCCAGCGATTTGCGGGTCGCCTCGATCACCTGGGCCTTCTCGGAATCCGAAATCCCGGCGGCTGCCCGCAGAAGGGCCGGAAAGAAATCGCGAAAAACAGCCGGATCCCAACGGGAGAGCCGCAGACAAGCGAGGATCTCCGCCACCGAGTACAGGTGAGCGTCTCGCACCGCCCGCCAACTCCATACGTCCCAGTCCTCCGGGTTGCGGTCCAGAATGTGCTCGGCGAAACTCTGCGCCACCCCGGCGCTGCCGGCGGGCGGAAGCCCTGCTTCCGCGGCGGCGATCGTGAGGAATCTGCTCTCGCTCGGCGGTACGTAAAACCGGCCGCCGCGCCCGATCCAGAACTCTTCGAGCGCACCGAAGTTCACCATCATCGAAAGGCAGTTGTCGTCGTGAAATTCGACCCCCGGGAAAGCCACCGCATCGCCGGTCTGGTACCCCTTATCGGCCGTCAGCAGAAGCAGGCGCCCGCCGGCAAGCTGCCAGAGCCACTTAAGCAGCTTCAGCCCCGCCACCGGAAACAGGATCAATGGTTCGTCGCGCCTGCGGGAGCTTTCCAGAAGGCAGTCGAGTTCCGGGTCGTCGTAATACGGCGTCGAAGTGGGGCGCTGCCGGAACCCGAGCCGGGCGTCTCTCGCACAGCCGCCCTTGGTGCTATCGACTTGAACCGCGCTTTCGTACAGGCAGCCTCCGCGCGCGGAGAAGCAGTCTTGCGGAATGCTGTCGAAAACGTAATTGGCAATCACGATCAGCGGGTTTGCCAGCGTCTCGCGCGTCAGGGTCTTGGCTGCGTGGAGAAGCCTGGGGGGCTCCGGGTTCGCGGCGTCCAGGACGGCGAAATCCAGAAGCCCGTCTTTGACGAACGGCTCGAGGGCCTCGTGTTCTGCGAGGTGGCCGAGCAATCGCGCGCTCAGATCGGCGCAGACATGGCACGTGCGGAGGTGGCCCAGCCCGTTCCGCTCCATGAGCCGTCTTAAATCCTGAGTGAAGTAAAACGTGAGCTGGCCGGTCCCCGGGCCAAGCTCCAGGATATAGACCGGTTCGCCCGGGTTGATGCCGCCGCCCTCTCCGGCTCGATACCAATCCGAGATCCAGGCCGCCGCCATGCTCGCGTAGGCGTGGCTGATCGCCGGATTCGAGGTGATCTGAAACGGAATGCCCCCGGGCTGAAACGCCTCACGGCCGACCTGCTCGTAGTAGGTCCGCTGGCGAAGCCAGATTTCCGCTTCAGATAGCCTCGACCACGGTGCGTCCATCATCCTATACGGTGATACCGACAACGGCTCCCTTCTTGGTCTTTACCTGCTGGGCTACCGCGTAGGGAATCGATGTCTGGATGATCGGTACTGTCGCATTATTGGGGTTCTTTCTGATCTTGAGCACCAGCGCCAACACTGCCGCGTTCAAGGTCGAATTCACCGCACCCCCGGCCCCCGCGGCGAAAATATTGCAGGTTCCGGGGCTCACGTTGTAGTTCACGTTCACGTTCACCGCGGCCTGACCGTTATCCAACTGCGCGAGGAATGGTTGCATGGCGGGATCGTTGAACGCGGTCACGAGAGCAACCACCATCTGGGTGTGGTCCATGGTGCTGTGGGTGGTGGCGTCGCCCGTGGTGACGCGTGCTTTCGCGAATAGCGGATGGTTATGTAGCTCGTCGGCGCCGTGAATGCCGGCGTGGGGGTTGGGTTGAAGCCCAAACTTCCCCTTGCCAAAGGTCGATCCCAATCGATAGATACCGGTGTTTGGATCGAGATTCGCTCCCTGCGAAAGGTTCGTGTCCATTTCGCGAAAAGCCAGTTCAATATCTGCCTGCGTGTAGGCCTTGCGTCCGCCGGTTAATGCGTATGCCACTTCTCCTCCTTGTGCTGTAATGGCAACCCAATGTTGCCCAGTTTACAACAGCCGGGCGGACTGCGAGTGTACTTCGATTCGCCTGGGGTGCACGGCTCAACGAGCTGGTGCAGGTCGCGGCTCGCTGCCTGACGGTCGCGGCTCTGTGAAACACAATGCTAAGGCGCGACCGGCGACATGGGTTCACAGAGCCGCGATCGCCAGGCGGCGGGGCCCGGTGGCCGGCATACGAACCCCGGCGCGGGTACCATGTAAGGGATGACCCCGCTCTCTGAAAGACGATTGGGCGCCGCCGGCCCCACCGTCTCCGCCATCGCGCTCGGCTGCATGGGAATGTCCGGCATGTACGGCCCCAGCGATGAGGCCGAAAGCATCGCCACCATACACGCCGCCGTCGATTGCGGCGTCAACCTTCTCGACACCGGCGACTTCTACGGAATGGGGCACAACGAAATGCTGCTCGGCCGCGCGCTTCAGGGCCGCCGGGACCGCGTTCTGCTCTCCGTCAAGTTCGGCGCCATGCGCGCTCCGGGCGGCGCCTTCATCGGCGTGGACGGCCGTCCCGAAGCCGTCCGCAATTTCGCCGCCTACAGCCTGCAGCGCCTGCACACCGATTACATCGACATCTACCGCCTCTCCCGCCTCGACCCCCAGGTGCCTATCGAAGAGACCATCGGCGCTATTGCCGGCCTGGTGCAATCCGGATATGTCCGCTACATTGGCCTGTCGGAGGTTGGGGCCGCCACCATCCGGCGCGCCGCCGCGGTCCATCCCATTTGCGACCTGCAGATCGAGTATTCACTGGTGAGCCGCGGGGTGGAACGGGAGATTCTCCCGGCACTTCGCGAACTAGGCATCGCGACCACCGCTTACGGGGTGCTCTCCAGGGGTCTGCTCACCGATTCCCGCCCGGCCGGCGACGGAGACCTGCGCGCCCATTTCCCCCGTTTCACCGGCGAGAACTACCAGCGTAACCGCCCGCTGATCGCCGCTCTCGGCTCCATGGCGGCGGAGAAGGGCGCCAGCGCCGCGCAGTTGGCGATTGCGTGGGTGCTGGCCCAAGGCTCCGATATCGTTCCCGTCGTCGGTGCCCGAACCCGCGCGCAGCTTAGCGAATCTCTGGCGGCGCTCGACGTGGCGTTGTCGCCCGAAGATCTGGCGGGCGTCGAGCGCGCCATCCCTCCGGAGCGCGTCGCCGGCGCGCGCTATGGCGAAGCCCAGATGCGGATGCTCGATAGCGAGCGCTGAATCCGAGGCTGGTAAGCGTCCGATAAAGACCTCTTGCCTGGCATGCACATTTGACCATCACACCGTAGCGCTATCATCGAGATTAAGAGGGAACGAGTATGCGTGTAGTCCTGCTGTCCCTCACGTTCGCACTTTTAACCTCGGCCGCTGCGTCCGCTGCCGACCCGGTGCTACTAACCAGCCGCCGCGGCGGATGGATCGAAGCGTTCGATCCGGCAACACTGGCCACCGTTTTCCGTACTTCGACGCCCGCCAATACCGAGAGCGTCGCGGCTGACCCCTCGGGTACCCGGTTGTATCTGAGCGCTCCGAAAAACCCTGGCGAGGGCTGCTGCGCGTTGTACGCGCTCGACCTGGCCACACTGCACCTGATGTACCTGAATTTCCCGGTGCTGCGAGCCACGCCGTCTGCCGGCCGTGTTTACATGCAGCGCGGGAATGTTGGGATCGAGAGCTTCGAATCGTCCACACTGGAGCGGCGGCCGACTTGGAAGGCACCCGGCGTTTATGATCTGCAGCCCTCACCTGATGGCACACGGATCTTTGGGGTGACGAACTTCCCCTCACCGTCGCTGGATCTCTTCGATGCTGCCCAAGGGGCGCGGATTGCGAGCCAGCCGTTGCCGCGGAACCAGCCGATCGCCGGTGTATGGGTGGGAGAGCAGTATTACCTGCTCCAGGTGCAGGGCGGCCGGCCCACCTTGCGAAGTGTCGGGTTAGAGGACGCCAAACTCGGTCCAGCTGTGCCGCTGGCTGCTACATCGGGATTTCCATTTCCGGATTGCGAGCCCGCGCCATACTCGGTGATTGCAGCGGGAAAGAAGGTGGCGATCTTCGCAGGGTTCGGAATGAAATCGGACGGATTCTGTAATCTCGCCGGCGGTTATTTGCTCGCCGATCCTGAGACCGGTACCGTGCTCGGCAGACTCGCTCCGGCGATGCACTTCCGCCAGTTGGTGTCCAGTGACGATGGACGGTATCTTTATGGGCTCGATGTGGGCGACAAGGCTTGGAAGACGGTTCGTATCGTCAAACTCGACGCCGTGACCGGGAACTTGATCACCGAGCGAACTTTGGAGCCTGACGTTTGGTACCTGACTAGCGGAACGCTCGTTCGGTAGAGCTCTTCGGGCCCGGCAGAAACTCGTCATCGATCAAAACCCGGCAGAAATTCGTCATCGATTAAAAGAGAAGCGTAGCACCGGCCGAATCGGCAGCATGGGACGGGTTCGAGGCTACGCTTTCCCCAGTTTGGCCTTTACCACCTGCGCCATCTCCCGCGCGGCGGTTGCCGGCAACCGCTCCAGGGCCGCGATGACGCCTTCGCGGTCGGCGGCGGAACGGTTCTGGCTGGCTTTGGCTTTGCCTTCCCAACCGGTGATGGCCAGTTCGACTCCTACGATTGCCTGTACCATGCTGTCGATGAACGAGGCCGGCGCGTCCTCCACCTTCCAACCGGTACCCTGCCGCTTCTCGTGCAGGTCGGTGAGGGCCTTGACGTTCGCCAGCAGCCACGCCGGATCTTCCACGAAGCGGACCGTCCCGCGCGCATGCACCGCCACGTAGTTCCATGTCGGAACCACCTTGCCGTGTTCCTGTTTGGAGGGGTACCAGCCGGGGCTGATGTAATGATCCGGTCCGCTGAAGATCGCCAGAGCCTCCCCAGGCGCGGCGTCGCGCCATTGCGGGTTGGCTCGCGCGAGATGCCCCCGAAGCACACCCGCACTCCCGGCCGCCGGATCGTAGATCATGGGCAAGTGACTTGCCGTAATTCCGCCCGCTCCCACCGTCACCAGGGTTGCCAGCGGGTATCTTTCGATCACTGCACGGATGTTCTCGGGCTCTTCTTCGCGAAATGCAGCCGGATTGTACATCTTCCGATTTTCGCAGGAATCCTCATTGCGGGATTTTAATGTAACCTGCCGCCGAATCTTAACGATCCAATGAGTGAATGAGGATGGAGGCATCCGGATATGATGATGCGGAAGACTGAATTACTCGCCGCTTTCTTTGCCATTGCCGCTTGCGCGCTGGCACAGGAGCCCGATCCGCCGGCGCGCGTCGCCCGCCTCAACTATCTCTCCGGCCCGGTGTCGTTCCGGCCAGGGTCGGTGGAGGAGTGGTCCGCCGCCAGCCTGAATTACCCGCTGACGATTGGCGACCACCTTTGGACCGACCCGGGCGCAACCAGCGAGATGCACGTAGGTTCGAGCGCCATCCGGATGGCGTCCCAGACGGCTCTCTCGTTTCTCAATCTCGAAGACCGCAGCGTACAAATCAGCCTCACCCAGGGTTCCGCGAACCTGCGAATCCGGGAAATGGCAGACGACGAAAGTTACGAAGTCGATACTCCGAATGTGGCGATCACCATCCTGCGCGCCGGGAGCTACCGTGTGGATGCGGATGGACGGAACAACACCACGACGGTCACGGTGATTGCGGGCGATGTCTCGGTGACCGGGGGAGGCATGGCGTTTCCCGTGCATGCGCGGCAGGCGGCGCAAATCTCCGGCGTGGATCAGCTTTCCTACCAGGTTGCCGCACCGCCGCCGGCCGATCCGTTTGACGACTGGTGCGATCAGCGCGACCGCACCGAAGACCAGGTGGAATCCGATCGTTACGTTCCCACTTCGATGACCGGCTATGAGGATCTCGACCGCTATGGCACCTGGCGCCAGGATCCCGATTACGGTGCGGTTTGGATGCCCGCGGGCGTGGATGCCGGGTGGGCGCCCTATCGCTACGGCCGTTGGTGCTGGATCGACCCGTGGGGCTGGACGTGGGTGGACGATGCGCCTTGGGGATTCGCGCCCTTCCATTATGGGCGCTGGGCCTACCTGAGGGGCGGCTGGGGCTGGGTGCCCGGTCCGCTCTCGCCGGGAATCCGGCCGGTCTATGCGCCTGCCCTGGTGGTGTTTGTGGGCGGCCCGCGTTTCGGAGGGAATGCCGTGTGGTTTCCGCTTGGACCGCGTGAGGCATACCGGCCTCAATACCGCGTGAGCGACCGCTACTACCGGAACCTGAACGGCACCTGGAACGTGGCGGTTGTCCGCTATTCGAACCAGGGCATCGCGGGAGGCGTCACCGCCGTGCGTACCGCCGATTTCGGCAGCGGCCGGAACGTCATGCGGGCTGCCGTCGTGGTGGACGTGCGCGACGTCAGCCGCGCCCCCATTGCGGGCTTCAGCGCTCCGGTTGCGCCGCGCCGCGAAAACCTGCTGCCCGGGCCGGTGCGCCAGGGTCCCCGGTTCACGGAGCGAACCGTAGTGGTGCGAAGCGCCCCGCCGGCCGTGCGGGGCTTCAACGGAGGTGCCCCGCGCGCTCCCATGGTGCGGATCGCGGGGCCCGCCCGCCCGGCCGCGCCTCGAAGCTTTGTCGACGAACGTCCGCGACGCACCGAGGAGAACATCCAGCCTCAGCCGCGCCGTGTCGAAGGACTGCGGCCCTCGGACCAGCCGCGGCAGATGCAGCAGCCGCAGCAGATGCAGCAGCAGCCCCGGCAGATGCAGCAGTCCCGGCCGGCGGAGCCGGTTCGCCGCGCCGAACCGCAAGGCGTGGGTCAGCCGGTCCGCGGTGTCGAACGCCAGGAGAAGCCGCAAAAACGGGAAGAGCGTCGCGGGGAGCACCGCTCCGAACGGAAGGAAGACAAGAAGCAGTAACGGGCCTCAATGGCCGGAAGATCTTCCGGTGTCAGCGGGGAATCTGGCCGCGGCGGCGCCGGAACAGGACTCCCAGGAGCGCGAGCGATCCGCCTATCAGTGCCTGCGTGACCGGTTCCGGTACCGGAGCGGGTCCGTGATCCAGGAACATCGGGCCAGCCAGCATCTGGGCCGGCTGTCCGTTGCTCAAATTCACATTGTTGTACACGTAGGCCTCGTTGGAGGACTTTCCCACGCTGTCGGTTTCGTAGGTCTGGGCCCATGCCAGTGCCAGTGGATCCGTCGGATTCGCCGGATTGGTAACGGCTTGGACGCTCCCGCTGGAGAATCCGTCGCCTCCATCATGGACAATGTCCCAGATCGCCAACTGAATACCGGCACCCTGCGCGGGCGTCGAAATGAATTGGGTGCTCGGCAGGACGCTGGTGATTCCCGAGATTTGGGTGGGCAGCAGCGCGTTGTCTATCAACCAGGAGACCCGTTGCAGGTTCTTTCCGAAGACGTCGCTCGGCCTTTCGATGGTGGTTCCATAGCTTTGACCCAGGTAGATGTCGGTAAACAGGTCCACGCAAAGCGAATCACGGAACCATTTCTGGTCCCCATCCTGGACCGTGATATCGATCACGCCGGCGAAATATGCATCGGTATCGACGCCGTTTTCCTGGATCCAGATGCTTTCCCCCCGGCTGGAATCCACCCCCGTGGGCATGATAACGGTATTGGCCAGGGCGGACCCGCAGAGGAGACCTCCCAGGGCCGCTGACTTCAAAAACGTGCTTAGAGAATTGGCGATTTTCATTTAGCGATCCACTTCAAAAGTAGGTCTTTCGTACCAATACTCTCTAAGTGAAATCGCTAAGAAAAGTCCTAGGGGTTCCGGCGCGAGCCTGTGCTATATGGAACGGAAATCGGGTGTTTACCTCTCCCTAGTACTGGCCGAGCTGCCTCCCAAAGTCGCGGCTCTGCCGGCGGGAGATGCAGAGCCGTGACGGGAGTGCCGCGCGGCTACGGCCTGCGCGGGTAATTGGTGTTTGTCGTGGTTCCCCGTGTGCCTTTGAATAAGCCGATGAGACCGATCAATCCGATGAGGCCCCAGAGCCCCCAACCGCCGGCGCCGCCGCCGTAGCCGTTGTTCGTGGGATAGCCATTGTTATATCGGTTCGCTCCGGTGGTCCCGGCTGGGGCATTGGGGTTGTAATTGGGGCTGTTTGGGTTGTTCACACCCATTCCGTTGCTGTACTCTCCGTTAGCCGGTGCATTGGTGGTGGTACCCGGAGTAGCGGCGGGCGCGGTGTTGGGCGACGTCGCCGTCGTGTTCGCGCTGCCGGTATTATCTCCCGTGCCGGTAGTCGTCTGAGCCGCCGCCGGGCCTGCCACAAACGCAGCGCAGGCCAGAGATAGAATGCCGGCGGCAATCGTCAGTTTTAGTTCGGAAAGCTTCATTAAATTCCTCCACTCTGTCCCTGCTGGACATGGCTAAAGCTGCAACTCTCCAGCCAATATTGGAAAGGCACCGTGTGTCCGGACGTGATGAAGCGAACAGCGGACCGCGGACGGGACTGCGCCGGAATTGCGGTTCGCGCGGTATTGGATATCGAGCACCTGCCGGATCAGCAGCGGAGCCAGCCGGCAGGCAAAAGAGCTTCCCGTGCCCTCCAGCGCGGCTTCCGCGATGCGCCCCAGTTCGCGGGGCGTGTAGGCGCGGCAGAACGACGTCAGGCCGTCCGCCGCCACCACCGGCAGAGCGAATGGCGCGATGAAAGTGCGAAACAGGGCCAAAGGCAGCCAGTGCCGCACCACGTCCAGGAGGATGAAACGCCGGCACGAGCGCCCCACGTTGCGGATCAGCGCAGCCAGCGCCTCCTCGTCCAGGTGATGGGCCGTGTGCAGGGAGATGGCCACGTCCGCCTCCGGCAGGGGATCGTGCACGGCGTCGGCTTCGAGGATCCTTACCGGGGCGCGCGCCCGGGGCGGCTTCAGGTCAACGCCGACTGCCTCGAGCCCGAGGCGCCGGGCCACGATCTCCAGGACCTGTCCGCCGGCGCAGCCGATATCCAGCACCCTGCGCACCGGAAGGCGATCCCGCCGGAGCGCCGTTATGATTGCCGCCGTATCCCCAAGCCAGAGGTGCAGCAGCGCCAGTTGGCGGTAAGCCCCCGCCGCGGTATCTTCCGAGACGGTGAAGTCCAGAATTTCGCGCCGGTCGGATCTGCGCTCCCGCAGTGAGCTTGACATCGCTCCGCTCCATCCATCACCCTGAACGTTTATGCCCCTTCTGCAGGTTGTCGTCCTGGCGATTGTCCAGGGTTTCACGGAATTCTTACCCATCAGCAGCACGGCCCATCTTTATCTCTCTTCGTGGCTCATGGGCTGGCACACCGAATCGTTGGATTTCGACATCATGCTGCACCTGGGCACCCTGGTTGCGGTGCTGTTGTACTTTTTTCGCGATTGGGTGCAGATTGTGGGCCAGGGCTTCGGCATTTCCGCGGGCCACGATAAGGAACTCGAGCAGAACCGCGCGATGCTGTGGCTGCTGGCCATCGGATCGGTGCCGATCGGCGTAGCCGGACTGTTGTTCAACAAACAGGCTGAAAGCACCTGGCGCAGCCCGATAGTCATGGGCGGAATGCTGGTGATCATCGGAATTCTGATGTGGTTCGCGGAACGGGCCGGCAAACGGCAGCGCGACCTCGGCTCGATCAATCTGGCGGACGCCATATCGATCGGGGTTTCCCAGGCGCTGGCGGTGGTGCCGGGCTGTTCGCGCAGCGGCATCACCATCTCCACCGGCCTGTTTCGCAACCTGACCCGCGAATCCGCCGCGCGCTACTCCTTCCTGCTTTCCACGCCGGCGATTGCCGCGGCCGCATCGAAAGCTCTGTGGGACATACACAAACACGGAGGCGGCCTGCACGCCTTGGTGAGCACGCAATTTGTTGTGGGGGTCACGGTGAGCGCGATCACCGGGTGCGCCGTAATCGCCTGGTTTCTGCGTTATTTGCGTCGCAGCAGCCTGATGCCGTTCGTGTATTACCGAATCATATTCGGTATAATCGTGCTTGCTCTGGCTTTCATCCGCCGGCCAGCGTGATGAAGCTCTTATCCCCGACGCAATTTAAGAGATTGAACGAGGTCACCGGTTTCCTGCTTCTGTCGACGGGCTTGGTGATCCTGTTGAGTCTGGTGTCGTACCATGCCCAGGATCCCTCGTGGGATACCGCCGCCGGGTCGCACCCTCTCAACCTGGTGGGCTATCCCGGTTCCTATCTCTCCGATCTTCTCTTCCAGGCCTTCGGCGCCACGGCATTCCTGTTTCCGTTGCTGGCGTTTCTGCTGGCCTGGAGATGGATCCGTTCCCAGGAACTGGCGGCGGGCGGCGCGAAGCTGTTCGGGTCGTTCCTGCTGACGCTCAGCCTGTGCGCGGCCCTCTCGTTTCTCCCGTGGACTCTTTTCGGAGGCGGCATCCGGCTGGGCGGAATTTTCGGACTGGAACTGGCCACCTGGCTGGTCGATTCACTGAACGTGGCCGGAGCCGTGCTCGCCACGTTGACCGTGGTGGTTGTCTCCGTCTACCTGGTTTCCACGTTCACGCTCTCCAAACTGGGAGTGTGGTTCGCCGGACCCATCCGGTGGTCGGAACGCCGCGCGGCCGCTTTCCGCGAATGGCGCGGCCGGATGCGGGAGCGCGCCGTCGAGAAGGCCGCCGCTCGCCGGGCGCGGGCGCAGGCCGAGGTGGAGAGCAAGCCGCGGAAGAAAGGCCGGGAGAAAACGGCCGCGGTGGTTCCGGCCCCCGGACCGCTGGCCGGCGACACGCCGCCCTGGGCCGACGACCCTCAGCCCCACGAGCCCGAACCCGACGCCGAATACGCCACCATCGAAGAGATCCCCATCTGCCAGCTCGAAGACCTGGAGCCGCAGCCGGAGCCGATGCCCGCCCCGGTCCCGGCGGCGCCCGTCCCCGTTACCGTGGCGCACGATTCTCGCCCCGCGGTTCCCCTGATGTTCGAGCTTCCGCCCGCCGGCCTGCTCAACGAAGTGCCCGGCCGCAACCCGTACGACGAGCAGGAGCTCAAAGATACGGCCTCCCGCATCAAATCGAAGTTCGAAGAGTTCAACGTGCTCGGCAACGTGGTGCAGATCAATCCCGGCCCGGTGGTCACCACGTTCGAGTTCAAGCCGGAGGCCGGAATCAAATACAGCCGCATCACGAATCTCACCGAAGACCTGTGCCTGGGTCTGCAGGCCGAGTCGATCCTGATCGAACGCATTCCCGGCAAGCCCACCGTGGGAATCGAGGTGCCCAACACCCGCCGCGAGTTGATCGCGCTGCGCCAGATGATCGAATCCGACGAATTCCAGCAGTCACACTCGCACCTCACGATTCCGCTCGGCAAGGACATCAACGGCCGCATCCGCGTCTCCGCGCTCGAATCCATGCCGCACCTGCTGATCGCCGGATCCACCGGCTCGGGCAAGAGCGTCATGATCAACTCGATGATCATGTCGATCCTCTACAAGGCCACGCCCGACGACGTGCGGCTGATCATGGTCGACCCCAAGCGCGTGGAGCTGGGAATGTACGAAGGCGTGCCGCACCTGCTCACCCCGGTGATCATCGATCCGAAGAAGGCCACCAACGCGCTGCGCAACGCCGTGCTCGAGATGGAGCGGCGGCTGCGCCTGCTG
The DNA here is from genome assembly GCA_963794265.1 of Bryobacterales bacterium. Taxonomy (GTDB): domain Bacteria; phylum Acidobacteriota; class Terriglobia; order Bryobacterales; family Bryobacteraceae; genus CAWCDJ01. The sequence continues at coordinate 666,330 of CAWCDJ010000001.1, read as the reverse complement.
GCCGAATACGGCGTCCGCAACATCGACCAGTTCAACAAGAAGGTGCGCAAGCTGCAGGAAGAGCCGCGCAGCCTTTTCGAAGAAGAGACCGAGCCGACCCGCGAAGACCTTCGTCCGCTGCCCTACATCCTGATCCTGATCGACGAGCTGGCCGACCTGATGATGCTCGAAGGCCGCAACGTGGAAGAGAGCGTCACGCGCCTGGCGCAGATGGCGCGCGCGGTCGGCATGCACCTGGTGCTGGCCACGCAGCGTCCCAGCGTGGACGTGATCACCGGGCTCATCAAGGCGAACTTCCCCGCGCGCATCAGCTTCCGCGTGGCCACGCGCGTGGACTCCCGCACGATTCTCGACGTGATGGGCGCCGAGCACCTGCTGGGCAAAGGCGACATGCTGTTTCTGCCGCCCGGCTCCTCGCGCCTCACGCGCCTGCACGGCGCATTCGTTACCGAGAACGAAATCAACCGCGTGGTGGACTTCTGGAAGGCGCAGGCCAAACCGGAGTACGACCAGTCGTTCCTCATCGCTCCGCCGAGCGAGGAAGAGGGCGCCGGCGATACCGAAGTCAGCAGCGAAGACCAGGACCCGATGTACGAAGAGGCCGTGCGCCTGGTGCTGCAAATGGGCAAGGCCTCGACTTCCACGCTGCAGCGGCACCTGCGCCTCGGTTACGGCCGCGCGGCCCGCATCCTCGATATGATGCAGCGCGACGGCATCATTGGCCCGCCCGACGGCAGCAAGCCGCGCGAAGTGTTGAAACGCCCCGACTGGCTGCGTGAAGTTGAAGACCAGGTGAAGTAAAAGGGGCTCTGAGCAGGAATCTGACGGGACCCGCAATTTAGGCGGCTTTCTTGAAAACCACAAATTCGGTCCTCGTTGCTGCCATGCGCTGCGCCTTCAGCAGCAGATATCGTAGATTCTTGTAGCCGCGGCCCCGTCGAAGCAGCGATTTGATGTTGCCGTTGATCGCTTCGACCACTCCCAGCCGCACCTTCGTCCGGCAGTAGTTCAGAATCCCGTCGAGGTGATCCAAGAGCATCAACGCCAATTTACGGAACGGTTCCAGCCGCTGCCATCGAAGCTGATCGATCCACCGTTGGAGGTAGTTCAGCATCGCGCCTTCGTATTGATACGTCCAGAGCCGGTCCAGACTCTCTTTCAGTAGATAGGCCTTGAACACCTTCCGGTTGAGAGCGAACAACGCAGTCAACTCCTGGCGCTTGCTCGAGGACAAGTTCACCCAGCGAGTGAGCAGCAGCCACCGCTTGCCCTTCACCAGATCGCGCATCTGCCCTCCTTTGCGGAAGAATTCGGCCCGACGTACCTCGTCAACCGCTTGGTTGGCGTGCTGCATGACGTGGAACTTGTCGTACACGATCCGGCAGTTCGGCGCATGCTGTTCGATGCTCAGCCGGTACGGTTCCCACATGTCCACGCAAGCCGCCGTAATCCGCATCCGCTGGCCACGGCTCAGTTCGCTTTCGAAGAACTCGTCCAGCGTTTCCTTCCTCCGCTCCCGACCAAACCAAAGCGGCTCACCGCTGTCCAGGTTGCTGACCACCGTGATGAACTTCTGCTTCTTCCCCAGATGGATCTCGTCCACCCCCATTTGCACCAACGCCGGCTTTCGCCGCATCGCCGCCCACCGTTCCAGGTACCGCAGGTCAATCGCGCGAACCGTGCTCGGCGCCAATCCAAACCGCCGTGCCACCTGCCGCGCCGACGCACCTTCGCAGGCTTGGCCCACCGCGTCCTCGAACCGCTTGCTGAACGGCGCTTTGCTCGGCAACTGCGGCACCTTCTCGATCTTGATTCCGCAATCCGGGCAGCACACCCGGTATACCTCGACCACCACGGTCGTGCGGAACTCCATGCAGGGCAGATCGCGCACCTCACGTTCGCTGACGTCGTGCGCTGCCTCCAGTTTCCGTCCGCAGCCAGAGCAAACCAGCTTCCGATTCCCTCGCTTGCGTCGGACCCAAAGCTTGAGCGTCTTGCCGCGTTCGTTGATCTCGTGTCGGTAAACCCGATATCCGGGCCACCCCAGTAATTTCGTCAGTTCGCTGTCTCGCAAACCGCTGAGTGTACCGGAATCCCGTCCTCTGTGAAAAGCCGCCCTGCTTGGCGTCTATCGAATTCCTGCTCAGAGCCGTAAAAGGAATCGCGATTGCTCGTCCGAACCCGATAGGAGTTCGGAATGAGGCTGGCTCTTCTCGTCTTGGTATCTTTCTGCGCGTTCGGACAGTCCCAGGCGGCACAGTCGCCGCCCGCACCTTCTTCCACCGGCAGCGCCGCGCGGCGCAAACCGCCGCGTCCGCGAACCGTACTGGGGGTCAAACCCGGCGAGAACGCGATCAAGAATAAGGATTTCTACGAAGCGACCGGATACTTTCATCCGTTTGTTCGCATGCCGCGATTCATTCTCGAAGACCAGAAGGCCATCTGGACCAGCCCTTTTCATACGTCCAGGAAAAACGCGAAATGGTGGGCAATTTTCGGCGGTCTCACCGGGGCATTAATTGCCACCGATAAGTACACCGAGGTGGCGGCTCCGAACACGCACCGGTTGGTGACTCTGGGCGATACAGCTTCGCAACTGGGCGCGTCTTACACCCTGATCCCGCTCTCGGCGGCGTTCTACCTTACAGGCACGCATTTTCACAACACCCGTTTCCGCGAAGCCGGCCTGCTTTCCTTCGAGGCGCTGAGCGACGCCTTCCTGGTGGACACCGCCATCAAGGTGGTCACCCAGCGCGATCGGCCCTACACGGGAGAGGGGGAAGGCGATTTCTGGGCAAATCCCGGCAACCCCTTCAGCCAGAGCTTCCCCTCGGGGCATTCGATCAATACCATGGCTCTGGCTTCGGTCTTCGCGCATGAGTACCACGACAAGCTGTGGGTCAAGATCCTCGCCTACAGCTATGCCGGTGCGGTGATCGGCGCGCGCCTGGCCGCCAACAAGCACTTTCCGGGCGACGTGGTGGCGGGGGGCGCGATGGGATGGTTCATCGGCGACTACGTGTACGCGAAACGCCACAACGCCGATATCGGGCATAAGAGCATCAGCTACCGGATCCTCGATCACGTGCATTTCGGGATGAGCTTCGAGTAACATGGGGCGCATGGGTCGTCTCGGATTGCTTTTGATCGCGGCGATCGTGGCCATGGCGCAGACCCCGCCGGCTGCCCTCGTTCAAGGCGTCCTGCTCGAATGCGACCAGAAGGCGCCGGGAGAATTCAGCATTCGGGCCGCGGGAGACCAGGTCTTTCGATACGACTTCGACAGTAAGACATACGTCGAGCGCGATAAGCAAATGACCCGGATGCAGGCGCTCGCGCCCGGCGACAAAGTGGAAGTGCTGTCCGACAGCATCGCGGATTCGCCGCTGCGATACGCACGCACGGTGCACGTGGTGGAATCGCCGCCGCCGGAGCGTCCGCTGTCGGCGGGGCGTTATCGCGCGATCCGCCGGGGAGAGCCCGAGATGCCCGTGCGTACCGGCAACCTCACCTATTCCGGAGTGGTGTTCCGGATCACGCCCGAACGCGTGACGCTGCATCTGCGCGATGGCGCGGAGCAGACCATTCTGTTGCGGAAAGATACACGCTATTTAGAAAGCGGGGTGATCGTAGACCCCGAGGCGCTCAAGCCCAACATGCGGGTGTTCGTCCGGGCGGGGAAGAGCTTGTATGACGAGGTGGAGGCCTATCAGATCGTTTGGGGCAGGATCCTCGACCCTTAGGATTCCAACCGACGGCAACCGCTCACGGTCGTTGCTCTGAAAGCTCACAGAGCCGCAACCGTCAGGGAGCGGGCGTAATGGTTATTTCTTGACTGTCGCTTAGCTCCGGGCAGGGCACGCCCGGACCCTGCTAAACTCAAAGGAAAATGGCGAAACAAAAAGAACAGCGGCAGCCGATGCCCCCGCTGGGCGCATGGGCTCCCGCGGTGGCTCTGGGCTGGCTCATTCCCGGCGGCGGCCACTTTCTCCTGAAGCGCAACGGCCGCGGGTTGCTCCTGATGGTTTCGGTCACCGCCATGTTTCTGTGCGGCCTGATGATGCGGGGAGCCATGTTTCAGCCAGCTTCGGGCGATCTGCTGACCGTCCTGATCAACACCGGCGGCTTCATCGGCGATCTTTGCTCGGGTATCCTTTACCTGCTCAGCCAGTGGCTCGGCTACGTCCAGCCGGACATGGCTGGGGCGGTCCACGACTACGGAACCAAGTTCCTGGTGACGGCCGGGCTGCTCAACGTGCTGGCCATGGTGGATGCGTTCGATATCGCCGTGGGGAGGAAGAACTGATGCCCAAGATGAACCTGACGCATTTTGAAGCGGCTTTCCTGTTTTCGCTATTCACCTCGATTGTCCTGGGGGTGGTTACCAAACGGACGGACCGCGACCGGCTGCATTACGGAATCTATACCCTCGCCTCGTTCATGATCGCCCTGTTCGGTATCGGCTGGCTGATGTACTGGGGCCACGGATAGATATCCTCAGCCGGCCCGCTCCCTGAAGGCCGCGGCTCTGTTTGCCAAGTCCGAAATTACGAAATTCTTACAGAACAATCTCTCTCGCCTTGCTAACTTGAGTTTTAGGACCTCTTTTCTCCTCGGGAGCACTCATGCAAGACGATCTCAGGTTTTATACGACCCGGCAGGGCATGAACTGGTTCACCAGCCTCGTGCTGGTGGTGCTTCACGCCGGAGCGATCGGCGCCTTGTTCTGTTTTAGCTGGCAGCGGCTGGCGGTGGCCCTGGTGCTGTACTACGTAGCCACCGGGCTCGGCATCAGCATGGGCTACCATCGCCTGCACACGCACCGTTCCTATAAGGTCCCCCGCTGGATCGAGTACTTCTTCGCTGTTTGCGGCACGCTCACGCTGGAGGGAGGCCCGATCTTCTGGGTAGCTGTGCATCGCGTGCACCATCAGAACTCCGATCAGCCGGGCGACCCCCACTCCCCGCGCGACGGCGCGTTCTGGGCGCACATGGGCTGGATTCTGTTCGGCGAGACCAACCACAACAACACCCGGATCATGTCGAAGTATGCTCCGGATCTCGCCAAGCACCGGTTTTACGTTTGGCTGAATAATTACCACTGGACCCCGATTCTGGCGCTGACCGCGATTCTCTACGCGGTGGGGGGGCTTCCGATGGTTCTCTGGGGAAACTGCCTGCGTATCGTCTTCGGCCTGCACGCAACCTGGCTGGTGAACTCCGCGACCCATATGTGGGGCGCACGCCGTTTCGCCACGCGCGACGATTCGCGCAACAACTGGTGGGTGGCGCTGATCTCGTTCGGGGAAGGCTGGCACAATAACCACCATGCGCATCCGACCTCGGCGCGGCACGGGTTGGCGTGGTATGAGTTCGACCCTTCCTGGCTGCTGATCAAAGCGCTGAGGGTTTTCGGCCTCGCGAAGTCGGTCCAGGTGGCGAGCGTGAATTCACGGGTCACCGACCTGCGGGCCGCCTGAAGGGTTACGCGGCGGGGTCGCCGCTCGCTTCCATCGTACGGGCCGCCCCGGCCAGGCTCTGGTAGCGTTCCAGGTAGCGTCCGATCATGCGGTCCGCGGAAAACCTGCGGCGCGCCTCGTTGCGGCAGGTCTCGCGGTTGACGCGGCCGGCGAAGCGGATGGCCTCGGCCATTTCGCGCGCATCGCTCACCAGGTAGCCGGTTCTGCCGTGGTCCACAATTTCCGGCAGCGCTCCGGAGGGAAAGGCGATCACGGGGGTTCCGCACGCGAGCGCTTCCATAGCCACCAGGCAACTGGTTTCGGGCACCAGGCTGGGAACCAGCAGGCACCGCGCCCCGGCCAGCAGGCGGCGCTTGCGGTTCAGTCCCACCGGTCCGATGAAGCGCCGCTTCCGGCCGTCGAGCCGGGGCAGCAATTCGTTCCGGAAGTACTCTTCGTGGGCCCGGTAAGGGAAGATCTCCCCGGCAACAATGGCCGGCACGCCCGCGATTTCGGCGGCTTCGAGCGCGTGATGGAAGCCTTTCTCCGGACATACCCGGCCCAGCGCGAGCACGTAGGGGCGCCTTCCTACGGAAGTGCGGAATCTTTCGAGCGGCACGCCGTTTTCGATGTACGGCAGCAGAGCGCACAGGTCCGGACAGGTGCTTTCCTGCGAGGCGGAAACGCAGTGCAGCCAAGTGCGCGGGCGGGACGGGCGGAACACTTCGGGCGGATACCAGTCGGGCGGCAAGTGTAAAGTAACCAGCAGCGGCAATCCCGGCGGTGGAAGATAGGCGTGGAAGTCGAGCGAGTGCATGTGGATGAGGTCGAAGTCCCAGCGGTCGAGCGCCGCCAGGATGATTTCGCGGTGCCGCTGCTGGGCCGCCTGGCGCACTTCGTCGTCGATCTCTCCGGCCGGCAGGGGGTTCTCGACCAGCGTGCCTTCCACGCGCGATCCGCTCGTCGCCACCACCACCGACCGGTGCCCGCGGCGTACGAGTTCGCTGTCGAGCAGAGACAGAATCTGCTCGGACCCGCCCGCCGCGTCCGGACCCACCGGAGCCAGCGGATACCCCACGCTGAGCACGGAAAGACTCACAACAGCGCCGGAACTCCCAATTGGCGCAGCGCATCCTCCGCCAGGTTCAACCACAGTTCCGCGGAGATGCCCGAACGAAAGGTCTCGTAATACAATCGTCCCGGATGCGGCGGCCGCCCAAAATCGTAAGCGGGCGCCTCCCGGAAGCGTTCTTCGTGGGTTTGGAATTGGGAGAGCATCTCCGCCTGGCTCTCGAAACAGGCCAGCATGGCTTCCTTCCTCTGGCGATCCGTTATAGGCAGCACCACAACCTGGCCGGAATCCTGACCCACCAGAAAGCGGCCCGCCTGCAGGGTCGGTTCCGAGGGTCCGGCGGCGTGATACGAGGTGAACTCGAAAATCCGGGGAGGATCGTTCATTGTTCCGCATGCCGCGTGGACCGCGAAGGCGGTGGCGTCGTGATCGGGGTGGCCGCCCTCGTAGGCGTGCGTGAGAATCAGCGCCGGTTTCCATTCGCGCAGGTGCCGGCCCAGGTTGCGCGCCAGGCCCGCCATATCGTACGAAGCTCGCTGGTCCGCAATCGGGAGCGCCGCCATGCGCGTTTCGGGAATGCCGGCCAGCCGGAGCGCGCATGACAACTCGCGGCGCCGCGCGCGGGCATACTCTTCGCGCGTCTCGAACCCCGCCGCGCGTGCGAATTCCAGGTTGCGGGGAGCGCCGTCAGTAACGTGCAGGACAAATGGATTGCACATGCGGCCCAACATGCCCCCGGCGCCGATGGTTTCATCATCGGGGTGAGCGGCAACCACGAGCACGGTAGCCTGCTGGAGTATTTCCTCAATCGGCATAGCGAAAAATCATTCCCGGCCGGCGTCGGTCTGTTCCACCGGCAAACTGATCGCGGCCTCGAGAATGTTCTCCAGATCGAGGGCACGGCGCCCCGCCGTGTGAGCCGAAAATACCCGTTCCCGCCCGGCGCGTCCGATTTGCAAAAGGCGCTCGGGCGGCATCGCCAGCGCATCCATGACGTGGCCGGTGGTGTGCGCCACCAGGATCTCGCGGCCGGCTTCGAAAAAGTAATCCAAGCCCTCCCAATCGTCGGTAAGAATCGGAACACCGCAGCCGGCGGCCTCGAAAACCAGGCTCGACGGGCAATAGCCCATTTCCGCAGCCGCCGCGTTCGCGAGCGCCAGCGTGAGCCGGGAGGAACCATAGAACTCCGCGTGATCGGCGGAAGGGATTCCGGGCAGGAACGCGACGTTGGCGGGCGCGGGCCATTCCGCCCGGCGAGGCGAGCCCACCGTAAAGCGAAGGTCGGGCCGCCGCCGCGCGGGCTCGAGAAACAGCGCCTCCAGCGGCGCCTTCAATTCGTCCACCCACTCCCCCAGGTAGGAGAGGTCCGCGCGGTAGCGCTCGTCCGCCGCCGCCCGGCGGCAAGCCACGGGATCCACCCAGCCGTAGAACGGCACCACGTGGCGGGCGCCCAGTTTCGACTTCAGGGCCGCTAAAGCCCGGCCGCCGGTGTAACTGAGAACCACGTCAAAGCCGCCCAGTCCGCCTGGAGGGGCGAAGTGTTGCGCGGCGCGCGGCGCCTGAAGCCCAAGGGTGGCAGCCGGATCGAGATCGTAAAAACAGCGGACCCGGGCGTTGGACCCCAGCACGGCCTCCGCCGCCGCGGCCGCATCGGCACAGCCGGAGGTCACGATCGCGGCGTCGGCGTCGGCCAGGTGCTTGGCCGCAATCACCCGCACCCACTTCCACTCCGGGTAGTCGAAAAGGTCCGCGCCTTCCAGGTTTCTCAACTTGCCCGCCGCCCGCTCGAAGAACACCACTCGATGGCCCAGGGCGTGCAATTCGCGAATCAATGCAGGCCACATCGCGGCGTCGGGATTTTCCGAGGACCGGCCGGCCGCCGGTCCGAAGAGGACGACCTTCACATCTCAAGCATGGCAGATGGGGACCGCCGCCGGATGCCTTCGACCCGCGGGTTGCGTGATCAAAGAAACAGACCGAAGGGTCTAACGGTCGAGCGAAGGTTGGGGAGTTGGACTGAATCGTTCGCCGATTCTGGCGGCACGGTAATCGAAAATCCGGTTCAGGTCTTCGCGCACTTTGAGGGCGTGCGCGACCCTGCCCAGAACTCCCAGCGGCAGCTCATACCGTACCGTGTCGAACATTCGAGTGCCCCCGCTCTCTTCACGAAAGGTGTGGGTGTGTTCCCAGAAGCGGTAGGGTCCGCTGCGCTGCACGTCGACGAAAAAATGCGGCGGGCTCCAATGGGTGATTTCGGTCTTCCATCGCAGCCGCACGACCCACCAGGAGATCTGGTATTCGATCTCGGTGCCCTGGTCCATTTCGATGGGAGTCGGGGTGACGATATGGAATTTCAACCAGGGCGGCGTGACGTCTTCCAGGTTTCGAGCCTCGGCGAAGAACTGGAACACCTGCTCCCGGGGGGAGGGAATCCACTGCTCCCGAACTAAGGTATACAAAGCCCCCACATCCACTTCGATGCCGGCATCCGGGCGCTGGATGTAAACCGGGGCTTCGGCAACCGCTAGAATAGAATTGCATGCCACGAATATCCGGCTCGCTTCACGCCTTGCTGGCGGGCCTGATCGACTACGCAGGCCTCTATCCGCCGGCATGCCTGCCGCTCCCGATCGTGATCGAACGCTACGGCGGTTTTCTGCATTCGCCGGAAAACTGGATTCTCAACCGGCTGGTGCTGCCGGCATCGGTGCTCCCGGAGATACGGCTCGACGCGAACTGGCGTGTAAGCCTGCTGGTGGACGAAGAGCCCGGGCCGCTGCCGCCGCAGGTGGAGACGCTCGAAACGAAACTGCCCTGCAGGCTTTCGCTGCCGACTTATTGCGAGGCCTCCCCGGGAACCATCCAGGGCGGATTCGCCAAGATCCGCACCGGCGGCCTTTCGCCGGACAAGATTCCTTCCGCCGGGGAAGTTGCGGGTTTCCTGGCGGAAGCGGCGGCGCGCACCCTTCCGTTCAAGGCCACGGCCGGCCTGCACCACCCGATTCGCTCTGAGCAGCCGCTCACTTACGATCGGGAAAGTCCGCGCGCACTCGTGCACGGGTTCCTGAATGTGTTCGTGGCGGCCGCCTTCGCCTGGCAGGGCCTGGAACGGACGCAACTGGTAGAAGTGCTGGAGGAAACCGACCCGCGGGCGTTCGTCTTCGGCGACGAAGATCTGCGCTGGCGCAACCGGATTCTGCGGACGGGCGATATTCTGGCGGCCCGGCGGCAATTCGCCCACAGTTTCGGCTCCTGCTCTTTCGAAGAGCCGGTTTGGGACCTGCAGCAACTCGGTTTGCTGCCATGACAGACCGCACGCACGACCCCGCACTCGCCAGTTGGGTGGAATCGGCCAACCATCCGGGGACGGATTTTCCGATCCAGAACCTGCCGTTTGCCACCTACCGGCCGAAACCCGGCTCGGAGCCGCGGCTGGGCACGGCCATCGGAGACCAGATTCTCGATGTGACCAGCTTCGGGGCGCGGTCGATGGCTGGATTTCTTTCGATGACCCGCGCGGAACGCACGGAATTGCGGCACCGCATCAGCCGGTTCCTGACCGCATCGAAGGCCGGCGCCGGAGGCCTGTTGACGCCCATCCGCGAAGCCGAGCTGCTGCTGCCCTGCCAGGTGGGAGATTACAGCGATTTCTACGCCTCGATTCACCATGCCACGAATGTGGGCCGGATGTTTCGACCGGACAACCCGCTGATGCCGAATTACAAGTGGCTGCCGGTGGGCTATCACGGCCGGGCTTCGTCCCTGGTGGTCAGCGGTTCACCGGTGCGGCGCCCGCGCGGCCAGATTGCGGAGAGCCCGGCCGGCCCTCCGGTGTACGGGGCGTCCCGGCGGCTCGATTATGAGCTCGAAATCGGCGCGCTATTGGGGCCCGGCAACACGCTGGGCGAGGCCATCCCGATCGAGCGCGCCGAAGATCACATCGGCGGCCTGTGCCTGCTGAACGACTGGTCCGCACGCGACATCCAGGCCTGGGAATATCAGCCGCTCGGCCCGTTCCTGGCGAAGAGTTTCGCGACCACGGTTTCGCCATGGGTCGTGACCCTGGATGCGCTGGAGCCGTTTCGCCGGCCGCTCGAAGCGCGCGCCGCGGGGGATCCCCAGCCGCTGCCGCACCTCGCCGGGGACCAATCGACCTACGACGTGACCCTGGAGGTGTGGCTTCGCGCCGCACGCATGGCTGAACCCGTCCGGATCAGCGTCTCGAGCTTCCGGACGATGTACTGGAGCCTGGCCCAGATGGTGACGCACCAGGCTTCGAACGGGTGCAACATCCGGCCGGGGGATCTGATCGGCAGCGGTACCGTGAGCGGCTCGGATCCCTCGAGCCGCGGCTGCCTGCTGGAACTCACCTGGCGGGGCAGTGAGCCGCTCCGGCTCCCGGATGGGAGCGAGCGGCGATTCCTGGAGGACGGCGACGAAGTGATCTTCCGCGGCTGGTGCGAAACCCCCGGCTTCCGCCGCATCGGCTTGGGTGTATGTACGGGTACAATTTTGGGCTCCGATTAGTACGGACCGGAACATTTGTCCTAGTGCTCTTTGTGTCACCATAAAAGTAGGGAATATGCCTGAGCAATTAAATAAGCTGGAGATTCCCCTCGACCGTGACCTCTTCCTTCGAACGCTGATCCGCGCTCTTGCAGGAACCCTGGAGCAGGTGGTGGGGGCTCGGGAAGCATCCGGTTTTGTCAGCATCGTCGGCCAGCAGATGGGAGACGAAATCCACGAACAATATCTGGCTGCGCTCGGGAAAGAATCGCTGACCCGGGCTGAAGTGGCCGGGGTTCTGGTGGATTTGAAGCGGCGGATCCAGGGGGATTTCTACCTTATTGAAGAATCCGAGGGCAAGATTGTACTTGGCAATCGGGCTTGCCCCTTCGGAGATAAGGTGATCGGCCGTCCGACCATGTGCATGATGACCAGCAACGTGTTCGGATCGATCGCTTCCCGCAATCTGGGGTACGCCAAGGTAGAGCTCCAGCAGACGATTGCCGAGGGCCATCCCGAGTGCCGGGTCGTGATTTACCTGAAATCCACGGCCGAAAGCGATAGTGCGGAGGGACGCGAGTATTTCGGCGCCGATGAATCTTCAACTCTTCCAGGCTATCCCGCTTCCGACGCTCCTCGTTCAACCTGACGGTTTGATTGTCGAGGCCAATCCGGCCGCGACAGATTTGTTCGGCGTGCCGGCAGGCACATTGAAGGGGCGGGCGATAGTCGAATTCGTGACGGAACCGGAGGCCGGAGTGTACCGGTTCCTCGAATTGTGCAGGCGGACCCGCGAGGCCCTGCCTGGGAATTTGACCTGGAGGCTGGGAAACGGAAAGAGTCTCCCGTTGCGCTCCGATGGCGGCCTGCTCCACCCCGCCGCGGACGGGCGGCCCGCGATACTTTACCTCACTTTCCGGCACAGAGAACGAGCCATAGAAAGGTTTGCGGAGCTCAGCGACAAGGTGTTGGGGCTGTCCCGGGAAGTCCAGGAGCGCCGCCGCGCCGAAGCCGCTTTGTTGCGGAGCGAGGGGCGGTATCGCACCCTCGTGTCGGCCATGTCATCGGTCGTCTTCAGGACCGATTCGGGCGGAGGCTTTGCCGAACCGCAGCCCTCGTGGGAAGAATTCACCGGGCAGAAGTGGCCGGAGTACCAGGGCTTCGGAGGGTTCACGGCGATCCACCCGGATGATCGGAAAGAAGTCGAGATTCTCTGGCGGGATGCGCTGGAGACCGGAAAAATCCTAAGGAGCGAGCACCGGCTTTGGAACGCGGGCAGCGGCACGTACCACTGGTGCGTGGTCCGGGCGGCCCCCTGGGGCGAGGGCCGTACCCGCGAGTGGGTGGGAACGGCCACCGATATCGACAGGCACCGGCGCCTCGAAGAGCAGTTGCGCCAGACCCAGAAGCTGGAAAGCCTCGGCGTCCTGGCGGGAGGCGTGGCGCATGATTTCAACAACCTGCTGGTGGGCATTCTGGGGAATGCCAGCCTGGTGCTCGAGGCGCTCTCGTCGAACCATCCGGCGCGGAACATGCTGCGGGACGTCATCGCTGCTTCGGAAAGCGCCGCCCACCTCACCAAACAGTTGCTGGCTTATGCCGGCAAGGGCAAGTTCGTTCTGGAACCCGTGGATTTGTCGGACCTGGTGCGGCAGATCGCCTCGCTCATCCAGGCCAGCATTCCCAAGAACGTTCAGCTCCGGCTCGAACTTCAGCCGCGCCTCCCGTGCGTGGAGGCGGATCTCAGCCAGTTGCAGCAACTGGTCATGAACCTGGTGATCAACGGCGCGGAGGCGGTTCCCGAAGACCGCCACGGCACCGTGCTGGTCACGACCGGCGTGCAGGAAGTCGACGAGGCGTACATCAGCAGTACTTTGATCACCGGAGAAGTCGAACCGGGGAGCTACGTGACCCTGGAGGTCCACGACACCGGTTCGGGGATCCCCGCAGACGTGCTCGCCAAAATGTTCGACCCGTTTTTCACGACCAAGTTCACGGGGCGCGGTCTGGGGCTGGCCGCGGTGCATGGAATCGTGCGCGGACACCGGGGCGCCATGAGGGTCTACAGCACTCCCGGGCAGGGCACTACCTTCAAGGTGCTCTTCCCGGCCAGCGATGAGGTGCCGGTCAAAGCGGAAGTGGTTCCGGAAGAGACGGAGGCCACGGGCACGGCGACGGTTCTGGTGGTGGACGACGAAAACGTAGTCCGCCGCACAGCCAAGTCCATGCTCGAGCGCTTCGGGTATTCGGTCATTCTGGCGGAAAACGGCCAGGAGTGCGTGGACCTGTTCCGCGTGCTGTCCGAGAAGATCGCGGTGGTACTCCTGGATATGACCATGCCGGTGCTTAGCGGAGAAGAGACGTTCCGCCAGCTCCGGAGCATCAAACCGGAGGTCCGGGTAATTCTCAGCAGCGGCTACAACGAAGTGGAAGCCGTGCGGCGGTTCGCAGGCAAGGGGCTGGCAGGCTTCATCCAGAAGCCTTACACGGCCGTGGCGCTCGAACAGAAGATCCGGAGCGTTCTCAGTGAGGGCGAAAACCGGGTCGGCAGGGTCGAGTAAACTGTCTCGTAACAATCGAATTCCGGCGGTTCTCCCGATTGTTTGAACTCCCAGGCTGGGGAATACGTAGAATGGGAGAGGAGTTCCCAATAACCTATGACAGCCACAACCAGCCCGATGACAGCTTCAACCAGCCCGCGGGCCGGGCAGATTCACGCGCTGCTTGCGGAGAGGGGCTACGAAATCTCCGAAACGGCGCCCGATACGATCAAGATCAAAGACGTGGAAAGCGGGGTCTCCATCCAGGCGGTGCTGCAGGGCGACATCCTGTATCTGTCGCTGGTCTGCACGGTGGTGCCGGAAGCCGCCGTTACCCCGGAGATCATGCGGCGCATGCTGGCCGCCGACAACGGCATTTCCACATCCTATTTCCAACTTTACGACACCGGCTCCGGTAACCTGGCGGTTACCCTCAACAATTTCTGCAAGCTTCAGGACCTGGGCGCCGACGATGAGGACGATATTCTCTCGTGCGTGCATTTTCTGATGGTGGATGTAATGAGTGCCCGGCGTCTGCTCGGAGACCTCAAAGCGTAAACGGAGAAACCAAGATGGCATTTTTATCGGAATTTTTCGGACGCGTGGGTCGCGTCGCGCGCGGACAGGCGAACTCGGGCGTGGACGCCCTGGAAGACGCCACTTTCGAAGCCACGGTGAAGCAGACCGTGGCGGATATGAAGTCGGAGTTGAATAAAGTCGTACAGGCGTCGGCGGTGGCGATGAGCAACTACAACCGCCTGGATGCCGAGTACCAAAAGTATGTGCGCCAGGCGCAGGAGTGGAAAGACCGCGCCGGCCAGGCGCTCGATGCCAGCAACGAAGACCTGGCCCGGAAGGCGCTGGCCAAGAAGGCGGAGTCCGATAAGCAGGTGGCGTCCATGCAGGCCGCCGTCGATACCTCGCGCCAGACCAGCGAAAAGCTGAAGCAGCAGGTTCTGGAACTGAAGCGCAAGATCGAAGAGGGCGAGCGCACCGCGACTACGCTGGTGGCGCGCAAGAACGCCGCCGCGGCCCAGCGCAAGGTGGCGGAAGCGATGTCCGGCGTGGGCAACGCGGATAACGCGTTTTCGGCGCTCAATCGCTTCGAGGAGACCGTTTCAAAGGAAGAGGCCACGGCCAAAGCGTTCGATCAACTGGCCTCCGCCGGCAAGGATGAAGACCTGGAATCGCAGTTCGCGGCGCTGGGCGGCAACAGCGTGGATGCCGAACTCGCGGCCTTGAAAGCCGAGCGGCAGGTGGGTGCGCCCAAGCCGCCCGCGCCGTACATTCCCAAGGAACTTGCCGCGGGTGGAACCACCATTACGACCACCGAGAAGTCCGGAGAGAAAGCGAACGTGTAACGTGTAGGGGCCGGGCGCTCCCGGCCCCCGCGGAGAACCGATGATCACCTCAATCGTAGAGGCCGTGCTCGGCCTCTTCCTGGTTCTATTTCTGATGCAACTCTTCAAGAAACACCCGATATCGGCGCCCGCCAACGCGGAGCCGCAGCAGGACCTGGCCAATCTCAAGCCGACCGACGCCCGCAGCGGAGATGTGATTTCGATTGCCGGCGCGGGAGACAACATGTCCGATCTGGATTTCACCGCGGACCGCACCACCACGTTCCAGGCGGGTTCGCATGCCTGGCTGGAAGTGAGCGGGCCGTACCGCGAACGGCGCGTCACCATGCGGGTGGCCAATGAGGACGAGATCGAGGTCGCCATCCAAACCGATCCGCGCAAGCTCACGATCGAAGACCTGGGAGTTTCCGAGGCGGACCTGGCCGATATGGACGAGCGCCAGAACACTTCGGACTACTTCGAGTTCGACAACCGGCAGTGGCTCTACCGGCTGAGCCGCGAAGTGCAGGCCAAACGCGACGATCAGCCGCGGGCAGCCGGCTATTACTACTGGGAATTTCGTGAACAGGACGGCTCCCGCCTGATGGCCATTCGCAAGCCGGAAAGCGAGCCTTTCGGAGTCTCGCTGTTCACGGGCATTCCGGCGGGAGATGTCACCATCTACCGCCGTGGGTAACGACGAATGAATCGGGGATTCTTGAAATTCGGTGTCGCCCTGCTGGCCACCCTGATGGCGGTGGTGCCGTTCGTAGGGCTCGACAGCCTCCCTCGATCGCTGCGCGCGCAGGTCGATAGCGAACGGAGTTCGCTGGCCGCCTCGCAGAACCAGGTGCGTTCTTCGGCCGACGCCGTGAAGCGGGATCTCGCCGCGGAGCCGGAACTCTTCCGCGGCGTTGCCGCGTCCGTTGCGTGGCCCGCGCAGCTTTCCACTGCGTCGGACAATCTCGAGAGCGCCTCGCACGACATGCAGCAGCTCACCGCCCTCGAGAAGCAGAACCGGCGGCGGGATCGGGACCGCGTGGAGCAGTTGCTCTCGAAGACGGAGGCCCTCCGCAACTCCTCCACCGCGCTGGCCGCCGGGATTCAAAAGGAAGCGGACCACTGGGTCGACCTGAAGCGCCACCTGCCTGAAGAGCTGGCGCGTATGGATCGGGATTATCGCGCCATCCAGTCCTTCGATTTCGGTCCGGTGAGTGCGACCGTGCAGAAAGCGGAGGTCGACTGGCCGGATAAGAAAGCCGATCTCGAAGGCCGGCTGGCCGATTTGCACGGGCTGGCGAGCCAGAGCGAGGCGCTGTGGAATTCGACCGCCGCGGCGCGCCGCGAGGCCGAGGCCGGACGGCTCGGGAAGGTGGACGTCGCCGCTCTCATCAATGCCGCCGAGACGATCGACGGCACGGCCGCGGCGCTGCCCCGGAAGAGCTCCGAACTGGTGGCGCGGAGCGGCCAGCTCTACAACTCCTGGGACAAGCTGCTGGTCGATATGGACGTGCAAGGGCGGGGCGATTCGCGCCAGTACCGCCAGCAGCTCCGCACGGTCACCACGCACCTGGCGGACGCATCCGCCAAGACCGGAGACACGACTTCCGAGGAGCGATGGGTCACCGTTTCGCGGGCCGACTATGACGCCCGGAAGAACGACCTCGGCATGGCGATCGAGCACAAGCCGGCCGGCAAGTACGACAACGAAGCCGACCGCGTGGCCCAGCCCGCCGGGTTCGCCTACATGGCGTCTCCGGCGCAAGGGCGTAACCAGTATGGCTACTGGGATCATCGCGACGGCCGCGACTTCTGGGTGTGGTACGGGCAATACGCGCTGCTGCGAGACCTGCTCTTCAATCACGATTACCGGCCGCTCAACCGCGGCGATTGGGACGGCTACCGCACCTACCGCGACCGCGGCCAAACCTACTACGGCGGCTCCGGTGGCACCGGCCAGCAGTACGGAACGCGCGGCAGCACCACCGAGCAGCGCTACTCGGGGAGCACCTTCTCGCGAAACGGCGGCTTCAAGGATTCGCAATACGCCAGCAAGAGCGGCAGCTATCGTGGTTCGCAATACTCGAGCCCGGGCTCGCGCAACCCCGGTTTCGACAGTTCTCCCCGCCGTTTCGGCAGCCGCACGCCGGGTGCGCTGCCAGGCCGTAGCTACCGGCCCTCGCCTTCATTCCACATGCCGTCGCGCAGCCTGGGCCGGCGCTTCGGCAGGAGATGAAAGCCGTTTTCCGGCTGGCTCTGTGCCTCTGGCCGGGGTTACTGGCCGCGCAGACGAACTTGAGCTTCAGCGACGGGTTGACCGGCTGGTCGGTGCCCTCCCAGGCATCCGGGGCCGGTTATCTGGCGGAAGCCAGGCGGGAAGGTTGCCGAACTGCCGCCTGCGCCGCGCTGGTGGCGGGCCAGGAGCCCGCCGCCGGAAGCATGGGCAACCTCCAGCAGGCCTTTGATGCGGCGCCCTATCGTGGGAAGGCCGTCCGTCTGCGCGCCTGGCTGCGGGTGGAGGGCAGCGACCCGGCGGCGCGCGCGCAACTGTGGCTGCGGGTGGAACTCCCCGGCGGCCGCCTCGGCTTCTTCGACACCATGGGTGACCGTCCGGTGACGTCGCGCCAGTGGCAGCTTGCCGAAGTCACGGGAGAGGTGGCCGTGGATGCAACGGCGGTTACGCTCGGATTCCTCTCGCGCGGAAAGGGGCGGGTGTGGGTCGATTCGGCGTCGTTCGAGGTGCTGCCGCCGCCCGGCCCGCGCGCGGCCACCGACCGCGCCGCCATAGAAGCTCTGTATGCGCGGGTAGACGCCGCCTACGCCGCGGGCGACGTGGATGCGATCGCCAGCATCGCGCTGCCCGACGCGCAGATCGTGATGGCAGGCCAGAGACTGGTGCTGGCCGAAGCACTGGCTCCGATCATGGACGAAGTGCGCCAGGGCATGAAATTCCGTTCGCAGTCCACGGTGACGGCGGTACAGTTCGCCGGAGACACGGCGACGGTCTTCGTGAACAACGTCGCTACGCGCAGCGAGGCCACCGCCGCGGAGTCCGTGGCATCCTCGGATCGCGACACCTGGGTACGCACCGCCGCCGGGTGGAGGCTGAGGGAATCTTCGTTGATCGATACACACCGCGTCGGCGCCGTACGGCCATAGCCGGATTTGTCCTTATCGGGACTGTGGTACGCTGAATGCAAATGGCACTCGGCGGGCGCCCATCTGGTAGAGCTGCGTTAATCATCGTCCTCCTGTGCGCCACTGCATTCGCGCAGTTTGCCGCGCTGAGCGATGCGCATACTCCGCACCTCGCGAATAACCACTGTTGCCTCCTGTGCCATATCGGCGTCCTTCCGTTTCTGCAATCGGATAGCGGAGTCACGGCCGCGCCTGCTGTTCCCGTCGAATGGCTGCCGTTCAAGCCGGGCCGCGTGTTCTGCCGGGACGCTCAACTGGTCTCTCGCGCTTCCCGCGCCCCGCCTTCCGCTTTCCTGGTGGCCTAATTTCCAGTAAGTGAATCGATGGGTTGGTTGTTGGTCCGGCGTTATGTCAGTAACGCCACGACCAGGGGA
The DNA here is from genome assembly GCA_963794265.1 of Bryobacterales bacterium. GTDB lineage: Bacteria > Acidobacteriota > Terriglobia > Bryobacterales > Bryobacteraceae > CAWCDJ01. The sequence continues at coordinate 647,841 of CAWCDJ010000001.1, read as the reverse complement.
GGTAGTTCCGATGCCTAGTGATCTCTCGTGCCTGAAATCCAGAATTCCTCTGGCGATTTCCGCGGTCTCCGCGCTGCTGCTGGGGCTCTCCCAGCCGGCATGCCAGCAAATCCGCAAGGTGGAAGGCGCATCGCCGCAGGAAGCCGCGCGCGCGGCCGCCGGCACCGGCCAAGCCGGTCTGTTCACCGTCTCCGCCGAGCAGGAGTCTCATCTGAAAGTCGTACCCGTGGAGCGTGCATCGTGGTTCACCACCATCCACACCACGGGAACCGTTGACTGGGACGCGGACCACACCACGCAGGCGATCACGCAGGTGAACGGGCCGATTTCCCGGATTCTCGTGGACCTCGGCTCGAAAGTGAAGGCCGGGGATCCGCTGCTCTTTGTCTCCAGTCCGGATGTGACGAACGCGATTTCCACTTACCGCAAGGCGCGCAACCGGGAGGCGCTTGCCAAACGCATCGTGGACCGCAACCAGGACCTCATGGCCCGCGGCGCGATCGCCGGCAAGGATCTCGAGAGCAGCCAGGCGGATTTTAACGACGCCAACACGGATGTCGAGAACAGCGTGCAGGCGCTGCGCATTTTCGGCATCACCGCCAGCGAGATCGAGAAGGCCGATACCCAGGGCGTGGCGATCAGCCCGGAACTGGCCGTGCGCTCGCCGATCGACGGCGTAGTGGTGCAAAAGCTGGTGTCGCCGGGGCAACTGATTCAAGCCGGAACCACGGCCTGCTTCGTCATCAGCGATGTTTCCACGGTGTGGGTGCAGGGACATATCTTCGACCGCGACCTGCCGGATGTGCGGCCGGGCAATCCGGTGGAGGAAACCAATCCGGCGTTTACGCACAACTTCCGCGGCGAAGTGGGGTACGTGGGCGCGTCGGTGGACCCCGCCACCCGCACCACACCGGTGCGGATCGTGACGCATAATCCGGAAGGCCTGCTGAAGAAAGACATGTTCGTGGACGCGGCTATCCGCACCGGAAAGCGCTCGAATCTGCTGGTGGTGCCAGTTTCGGCGCTGCTCCACGACGAGCAGAATGAGCCGATGGTCTACGTGGAAGCCGCCCCCGGCAAGTTCGCCAAGCGCCTGGTGCAACTGGGCGAGCAGCGCGACAGCATGGTGGAGATCCAAGGCGGGCTCCAGCCGGGAGAGCGGGTGGTTTCCGAAGGCGGCCTTTTCGTGCAGTTCGCATTGACCGCTCAATAGGCTCCTTCCCATGATCTCGCGCATCGTTTCGTTCGCCCTTTCTCAGCGCTTCCTGATTGTGATGGTTTCGCTGATGCTGATGATCTGGGGAGCGCTGTCTTTCCAGAAACTGCCGATCGACGCCTATCCGGACCTCTCGCCGCCGCACGTGGAGATCGTCACTCAATGGCCGGGGCACGCCGCCGAGGAAGTGGAGCGGCTGGTAACCATCCCCATCGAAATCGAAATGAACGGCATCCCGCGCCTCGAAGCCCTGCGATCCATTTCGCTTTACGGCCTCTCCTCGGTGCAGATGAACTTCGACTACAACGCCGACCCTTATTTCGTTCGGGAACAGGCGTACGAGCGCGTGAGCGACGCCGCGCTGCCGTCGGGCCTGACGCCCAGCATCTCGCCGCTCTACAGCCCAAGCGGGCTGATCTACCGCTACGTTTTGCAGAGTCCCGACCGCTCTCCGCAGGAATTGAAAATCATCGATGACTGGGTGCTCAACCGCCGCTACCGGTCGATACCGGGGGTCGCGGACGAATCCGGGCTGGGCGGCACCACCATGCAGTACCAGGTGCTGCTCGATCCCAACAAGCTGTTCTCTTACGGGGTGAGCGTTCCGCAGCTTTCGCAGCAACTGAGCAGTAACAACGCGAACGCGGGCGGGGGCTTCTACTCGCAGGGCGGGCAGTTCTATTACATCCGCGGGCTGGGCCTGGTGCGCAACACGCAGGATATCGGCAACATCGTGGTGTCGGAGAAGGGCGGCATCCCGGTGTATGTTCACGATCTGGCTCAAGTGACCATCGGTCATGCTCCGCGGCTGGGGCAGTTCGGGTTCATGCGGCAGCCGGATGCGGTCGAAGGGGTCATCCTGATGCGCGTCGGCGAACAGGCGCAGGTGATCCTGCGGCGCGTGGAGGCCATGACCAAAGACCTCAACGAGCACGTGCTGCCGCCGGACGTAAAAATCAAGCCTTTCTACGATCGCCAGGGGCTGATCGAGGAGACCACCCGCACCGTAGAGCACAACCTGCTGCGGGGGATGCTGCTGGTGCTGGTGATCCTCGGCCTGTTCCTGTTCAGCGTGCGAACCGCCCTGATTGTTGCGGTGACGATTCCGTTCGCGCTGCTGTTCTCTTTCATCTGCCTCGACCTGCGCCACATTCCGGCGAACCTGCTTTCGATCGGGGCGATCGACTTCGGCATCATCGTAGACGGCGCCGTCGTAATGGTCGAAAATATTTTCCGCGAGCTCGCTGCGCGCGAGGAGGGCTACAACCTGCTCGATGTGATCCGCGCGGCGGCTGCCGATGTGGAGCGGCCGATTTTTTACGCTATCGCCGTGATCATCGCCGGGTACCTGCCCATTTACGTGTTGACCGGGCCGTCGGGGCGCCTCTTCCAGCCCATGGCGGATACCATGTCGTTCGCGCTGCTGGGTTCGTTGATCTGCAGCCTGACGCTGCTGCCGGTGCTGTGCGCCTACGTGCTGCGGAAGCACGTGCATGAACCCAGGGTCCAGATCTACGAATGGGTCCGCGGCGCGTACGGGGCGGTACTGGGTTGGTGCCTGCGCCACCGCCTGGTGACCCTCGCCCTGGTGTTGATGGTGTTCGCCGGCTCGCTGACGCTGATACCGGGGATCGGCGGGGAGTTCATGCCGCACCTGGATGAGGGCGCGCTGTGGGTGCGGGCCACCACACCATACACGATCTCCTTCGAGGAGGCGTCGAAGCTGGCTCCGCAGATTCGCGAGATCCTGCTCGGTTTTCCGCAGGTAACCACGGTAGCCAACGAACTGGGGCGGCCGGACGACGGCACGGACCCGACCGGCTTCTATAATGACGAGTTCTACGTGGGTTTGAAACCCTACAGCGATAGCGCCTGGAGTGGTTCGATCCACACCAAGCCGCAACTGATCGAGGCCGTGCAGAAGAAACTGGAGGCCTTTCCGGGCATCATCTTCAACTACACGCAACCCGCCGAGGACGCCGTGGATGAGGCGGAAACCGGCCTGAAGAGCGCGCTGGCAGTGAAGATATTCGGCGATGACCTGCAAACTCTGGATGAGAAAGCGGCCCAGGTGAAGAGCATCCTGCAGAAAATTCCCGGCATCGCCGAGATCACGGTGGTGCGGGAGTTGGGACAGCCCAGCCTGACCATCACGCCGGACCGCGCCAAGCTCGCGCGGTACGGGCTGAACGTGGACGACGTGAATACGCTGGTCGAAACCGCCATGGGCGGCAAGGCCGTCACACAGGTGATTCAGGGCGAGCGCCAGTTCGATCTCGTGGTGCGGATGCAGCCGCAGTACCGCAGCGACCAGAACGCGATCGAGAACCTGTTGATCACCACGCCCGACGGCCAGCACCTGCCGCTCAGGCAGTTCGCGGATGTGCGCGAAGTGAGCGGGGCATCGTTTGTTTACCGCGAGTCGAATTCGCGCTACCTGGGCGTGCAGTTCAGCGTGGAGGGACGCGACCTGGCGAGCGCCGTCGGCGAAGCGCGGCAGAAAGTGGAGCAGGCCGTGAAGTTGCCCATCGGCTATCGCTACGATTGGGGCGGCGAGTACAAGGATTATCTGGCCTCGCGGGAGCAGATGAAAGTGATTCTGCCGCTGACGGTGTTGCTGATCCTGGTGATTCTGTTTGCGCTCTACGGGAACATGAAATTCCCGCTCATCATCTTTTTCAGCGTGTTGGTTACCGAACCGGTGGGCGGCCTGCTGGCGCTGCGGATGACGGGAACCAACTTCAGCGTCTCTTCGATGCTGGGGTTCGTGGCCCTGATGGGCGTGGCGGTGCAGACCAGCGTGATTCTATATTCCTTCATCAACAAGCTCCGGCGGGAAGGAAAGCCCATCATGGAGGCGACGCTCGAAGCCTCGCTGCTGCGGCTGCGGCCGATCATGATGACGGCCCTGGTGGCCTGCTTCGGGCTGCTGCCGGCCGCCATGTCGACGGGAATCGGCAGCGACTCGCAGAAGCCGTTCGCGATCGTCATTGTGGGCGGGCTGGCTTCACGGCTGTTGCTCTCCATCTTCCTGGCGCCGGTGCTCTACGCGCTGGTGGCGAAGGATGGCGACACCTTGCAGGTGTAGATCGCGCAGGCAGGGGTTTTGCATGATCGGCTGACATTATAGGAGATACGAATGCGCTACTTGTATTTGCGCGCGGGTGCGGCGCTCGTGGCGGCGGGTTATCTGGCCGGCGGTGCCTATGCGCAGAGAGCATATACCTGGGAGGAATTGCGCGACCGGTTCGAGGCGTCGAACCGCCAGCTTCAGGCGGGGCAATTGGGCATCGACGAGTCGAGGGCCGGCGAGGTGACGGCTTATCTCAGGCCGAACCCGGATATTACGTTCCTCCTCGACCAGGTCGATCCGTTTCAGGGGAATCCCTACAGGCCCCTGGGCGCAGCCCTTCCTTTCGTCTCGTCGAGCTACCTGCACGAACGGGGGCACAAGCGGGAACTGCGCCTCGATAGCGCCAAACAGGGGACCGATATCGCGGTCTCCCAGCAGGCCGACCTGGAGCGCAACCTGCTCTTCAATCTGCGAAACGCCTTCGTACAGACGCTGCAAGCCAAGGCGTTGCTCGATGAGGCGCGCCAGAACCTCGAGTATTACGACCGGCTGCTCGAGGTGAACCGCACCCGCGTACGTTCGGGAGACATCGCGCAGGTGGATCTCGACCGCATGGAGTTGCAGCGCGTGCAGTTCGAGACCGACGTGCAGACTGACGAGGTGAATCTGCGGACGGCGAAGATCCAGTTGCTGGCGCTGATGAACGACCGCACCCCGGTGGAGCAGTTCGATGTGACCGGCAACTTCGACTTTAGCGAACCCGCGATTTCGCTGGCGGAATTGCACCGCATCGCGCTGGCTGCGCGGCCCGATCTGCGGGCGGCGGCGCAGGCGGTGGATAAGGCGCAGACGGATCACAGGCTGGCCATCGCCAATGGGACCTCCGATCCGACGTTCGCGATGGACCTGGCCCGCAACCCACCGCTGGTCGGGTATCTCGGGTTCAGCATGAACGTCCCGCTTCGGATCTTCGATCGCAATCAGGGCGAGAAGGCGCGGACGCTGCTGGACATCCGGCGCAATGAACGGCTCAGGGAGGCCACGGAGACGCAGGTGTTCAGCGACGTGGATTCCGCATATGCGACCATGAACAGCAACCTGGCACTGCTGCGCCCGTACAAGACGAAGTACCTGGTACTGGCCGCGAAGGTGCGGGACACGGTTTCCTTCGCATACCAGCGGGGAGCCTCGTCCCTGCTGGATTTTCTTTCGGCGCAGAACGACTACCGCAGCATCCAGGTCGCCTATCTCAGCCTGGTAGGTGCGTATATGACGGCGGCAAGCCAGGTGAACCTGGCGGTCGGCCGGGAGGTCATTCACTAGCAGGATAGTGAAAAACCTCGCAATTGCCGGCTGCCGATGAACGCCGGTAAAAGTGGATTCAAAACAAAAGATTATCGGCGTTTGTCTGAAAACACGCTCTCACCGTACCACTCTCCTGTCCCCTTCGAGCCAACGACGCATTGCCGAACTTGCGAGTCACCGCGGTCGCAGCGTCGCTTGCCGCGCCCTTCATTGCAAAGACCGCCACGAATTTCTTGCCGGCATCGATGCCGGCGCATGGTTCGATTACGGCTGGGATCATCGGGCAACTCCTTCATCCGCGGCCGCAGGCAGCCTGTGCGGAAGCTCGCATTCCGCGGTGGAACCCGGCGCGGAATTCTGTGAGTATCGAGATATGGCGCGGGCCAGCCGGAACCCGAACCTCGTTGCGATCGCGGCGCACGATCTGAAGAACCCCGTCAGCGGGATCATGAGCGCCGCCGAATACCTGATCGAAGACGCCTCCGGCCTGCTCGAAAGCGAACACCTGGCGGTCTTGCAGTCGATCGAGTCTTCGAGCCGCCAGATGCTCGCAATCATCGAAGATCTTTCCGAAATCGCCGCAATCGAATCGGGCACGCTCCCGTTCGATGCCCCGCCGAAAGACCTGGTCGAACTCATCCGGGGCATCGTGAAACAGAGCCGCCCCGCGGCCGTCTCGAAGCACATACGCATTGATCTGAGAGCCGTTTCCACCGCGCTCCTGGTGGAAGTGGACCCGGTCCTGATAGACACGGCGCTTCAGCGGATGATCGGCCTCAGCATGAGCGCCGCGCCGCGGGGCGCACGGATCGGAATTCGAGTCCGGCGGGCGAAAGAGAACGCGGTGATCTCGATGGGGGCGGAGGGCGCCCCCGGTGAGGCGGGAGCCCGGCCGCGCGATCCGCGTGGCGCGCTCTCGATCCTGCTGATCGAAAGGATCGCGGAGGCCCATGGGGGCGCGCTCGAATGCGCCAGCCAAGCCGGCGGAGGGCAACTGTTCCAGCTCGTGCTGCCGCTTTCGGGACGCGCCCATTCCCGGAGGCCCTGACTCACTGACGGCCGGGAGTCATCACCGCGGCGGTAGACCGGATCGCGCCGGCGGGCAGCGGTAGGGAGCCGCGCAGCATCCCTGGAGGAAACGTCTGGCGGGATTTGTCGGTGTCGCCTTTCTTCGCGGGAGCTGGATCGGCGGTCTTGGTTCCGGGCTCCGCTTTTTCGCCGCCCCCGTGTTCCCACCACAGCGTGGATTCGAGCGCGTAGCGGCAGATCAGGTCCATGACCTTGCTGACCTGGTCGGCTTCGTCCGGATCGAAGTGTCGGTCTTCGCCCTGAACGCTCATGGTAGCGGCATCCATGTGCATGACGTAAGACTGCCGTTTGGTCGGCGAGTAGCTGTTGCCGTTCAGTTCCCCGGTGGAGAGGACCCAGGTGAGCTCCTGAGTAACCGGGTTCCAGGTGATTGATTCGAGCCTGCGGAGCCTGACTTCGACGCCGCCGTTGGCGCCCGGCTTGTCCGGTTTGGAACTATCCGGCGCGGCCTTCGAGGTCCCCGGCTTCTGGCTCGTCGTGCCCGGAGTCTGGGCGGCACAGGCGGTCGCGACCATCAGTCCGAGGGTGCATCCGGCCAGACCAAACGAACATCTAACACGGTGGGTTTTCATCGCGTTCTCCCCCTCACGCTACGGTTGATGCCGCCTCCCCATCCCCGATTTAATCGTTTGGGACTCCCCGGAAGCGGATTTTCTCCATCGCCCAACCCCCCTCCGCATCGCCAATCATGTGTGCGTGTGGCGCACACAATGGGACAGACCGATGATCACAAGGAGCGTTCAGGAGCGGCCGCCGGACCCTGCCAAACAGGAGCGGGATGCCTTGCGGGAGCTTGCCCGGCGGGTCTCGGCAACGGTCGGGGGAGAATTCTTCCACGCCATCACCAGACACCTGGCCAAGGCTCTCGATGCGGATACCGTGGCGGTCGGCGAGTTCGTGAGCGGCCCGGTGGAGCGGGTGAAAAGCGTGGCTGCCTTGACTCGCGGCCGGCGGGACCACTTCGATCAGGAACTGGGCGGCAGCGCCGCGGCGCTGGTCATGAACGGCAAGCCCTGCCTTTGCCGCTCGGGCGCGCGCCAGCAGCTTCCGAATGATGCCGTATTGGCGAGGCTGCACGCAGAGGCGTTCGTTGGCGTGCCGCTGCTGAATGAGCATGGAACGCCGATCGGCATCCTGCTGGCTGTCTTTCGCCACCCGGTAGCCGAGATGGACGTGCCGAAGTCGTTGCTGAAGATCTTCGCTCCGCGCACTTCCGCGGAGCTGTTGCGAAAGCAGGAAGAAGAACGGCTGCGGGAAAGCGAGCAGCGCTACCGGGTGTTCATCATGCGGAACCCGATCGCGATGTGGCGCATCGACTTTGACCAGCCCATCCCCAGTGGCCTGCCGGAAATGCGGCAGATCGAAATGATTTTCGAGCATGGGTACCTGGGGGAGTGCAATGAATCGTTAGCTTCCGTGATGGACGCCGCAAGCATCGAAGCTATGATTGGCCGCCCCGTCAGGGAATTCCTACCTCAATTGGGGCCGGCCGCGCACGAAGCAACGCTCCACCTGATCCGCTCGGGCTATCAGTTGACCACCTCGGAAGTCGATGTGGTCAGCCATTCGGGGGAACTGAGGCACCACGTGCGAACCGCTTGGGGAATCCTCGAGAGTGGCAGTCTTGTGCGCATCTGGGGAACGACTCAGGATGTCACGGACCTGAAGAAGTCTCAACTCGCGCTCGAGGCGGCGGAGCGGCGGATCGCCCACATGCTCGAAGTGGCGCAGGTTGCCGTGGTCATCCTGGATCCGGGGGGCGCGATCACTTACGCCAACAAATATCTGACGACGCTGACCGGGTGGGAAGGCGAGGATCTGATCGGAAAAAACTGGGTCGATGCCCTGGTCCCCGAGGAAGAACGCGAGAAAGCCCGCGCGATGACCGTCGCCGCCGCTCCCCAGCTTAACGACCAGGGTCACCTGGAAACTACAGTCGCGGGGAGAGAGGGGGGCCGGTGGTGGATGGCATGGGACAGCGCGCTGCTCCGCAACGCTCAAGGCGAAGTCGAAGGCTTCGTGCTCATCGGTCGTGACATCACCGAGCAGCGCTCAATGGAGGAACAGTTCCGGCAGGCGCAGAAGTTGGAAGGTATCGGCAGGCTGGCCGGCGGCATCGCGCACGATTTCAATAACCTGCTGACGGTGATCGGGGGCTACTCCGCGCTTCTCCAGCAGCAGCCGTTGCCGGAAGCGGCCCTGAAAGCGGTCGAACAGGTGCAGAAAGCGGCGGAGAACGGCGCGCGACTCACGAATCAGCTTCTGGCCTTCAGCCGGCGCCAGGTACTTCGGCCGCAGGTGCTCGAACTGAACTCGATCGTCAGGGAGGCCTACAGCCTGCTTCAGCGGCTGGTCGGCGAAAATGTGGAACTCATCACCGCGCTGGATCCCGCCGCCGGGTGCGTGCGCGCCGATCCCGGTCACATCCATCAGGTCCTGATGAACCTCGTCGTGAACGCCCGGGACGCCCTGCCGCAGGGAGGACCCATCACCATCCAGTCGGAACACCGGATCGTGGATAGCCCGCACGATGCCGCAGCTCCCGGCGTGCCGCCCGGGGATTTCGTGTTGCTCAGCGTGAACGACAACGGCACGGGCATGACGGATGAAGTCCGCGGTCACCTGTTCGAGCCGTTCTTCACCACCAAAGAACGAGGCAAAGGCACCGGAATGGGCCTGGCGGTGGTCTACGGAATCGTGCGCCAGAGCGGCGGCTATATCGTGGTGGATTCCGAACCCGGGACAGGCACCCGATTTCGGATTTTCCTACCGAGAGTGGAATCGGTTTCCAAAGTGGAATCGAACGAGGTTTCTTGCGAGGACCCCGAAGAGGGGGAACTGCGAGGCGGTTCGGAGATCATCCTGGTCGTGGAAGATACCGAGGAGGTGCGTACGCTTGCGGCCGCCACGCTGCGCGACCTCGGCTATACCGTGCTCGAAGCGCAAAATGCCGCGGACGCCGTCGAACTGGCGGAACACAGGCCGGATATCCAACTTCTGGTGGCAGACCTGTTGATGCCGGGCATGAACGGCGATTCCCTGGCCCAGCTCTTGCTGCGGTCCCGGCCCCAGCTCAGCGTCCTGCTCATGTCGGGTCATACGGAAATCCCGAGGGTCGCCGGGCGTGCCGGAGAACCCGGCCTCCCGTTTCTGCGGAAACCGTTTACCCCGGCGGCGCTGGCCAGGAGAGTACGTGAGATCTTAGATGAAAAAAAGGGGCCGGGCGGCCATGAACCACAGCCCGGCACCGGCCCCAACAGAGGGAAGGGAAGCCCGCCCTGGTGAACGAACCTTACCGGGCGCCAAACGTGAAGTTGATACCGGCGCTGTAGCGGAAGTTGTTCTGGTGGTTATCGAACACATCTTGCATGTTCTTGATCCGCGTCATAAAGTAGTCCGCTTCGACCGGCCGGAAGCTGAGGTGCTTGTTCAATCTGACATCGACGCCACCGCCCGCCATGAAAGCGAAGTCGGTCTGGCCCTGGTTGACGCGAGCCGTGATCACCGTGCTCGGCGTAATTGTCGTTACCCCATTGTTGGTGGTGGTAGCGGGGGTCAGGAGCGATACCATCGAGCTCGAATTGTAATAGACTCCGCCCGCCATTGCTTCGGCGAAGATCCGGAACCTGGACCACTTGCGAAAAGACACGCGCGGTCCGGCTACGAAATCGACTGACGTGCCCCGCGCGAAATCTCCGATATCGCCATGGTGTACGGCATCGCCATCCAAAACCAGGCCGAGCCATTTGTTGTAATTCCATTCGAACTGTGCGCCTCCGCCGTTGGCGTCGAAAGTTGAGGGAAGAAGCGAAGGTGCTACAGCCGTTGACGGTACATTTGTGTCGGGACTGAAATGAACTAGTGTATAACCCACGAACGCCCCAAACCTGGGCGCCTCCTGGGCCGCCGCGAGAAAGGCCAATGCCAGCACGGCGGCAACCAACGTTAAGCTTCGTTTCATGCGAGAATCTCCTCTAATCCAATCGGGGCTATTTGCCCCGTGACCTTGACCTTACCGGGGACCGCAGTCCACCTCGAAGGCCAGTACTTGACCCCTACGACAGAAATGATCCATCGGCCGGAGGTCAGGCACTAGTTTTTGGGGTTACCTGGGAAACTACTCCAGTTCAAAGAGTTACGGCGGCGTGCAGAGTTCTCACGAGGTCCGGAATCTGGTAGGGTTTTCGGATGAATCCGGCAGGGCGCCAGTCGAGCCCGGCGAGCGCCATTTCGCGGCTGTAAGCGCTGGTCAGGATGATTTTGGCGGGAAGCCGCAGGCGGCGGGCCTGTTCCGAAACCTGGCAACTGGAGGCGCCGGCTATCGCCCAATCGAGCAGAACCACGTCGATGGCATCGGAGCGTTCGCGGAAGAACTCGACGGCGCCGTATCCATCCCGCGCTTCGAGCACGGTGAAGCCGTGTTTGCGAAGCATTCTGGAAACGACCAGCCGCAGCGCGTCCTCGTCTTCCACGATCAGAACGCAAATCCCCGCTCCCGCCGCCTCTTCGAGTGAGATGGAACGCGGGACGGGGCGGGCTCGCCTGGCGGGCTTGCCCTGGCAGGGCAGGAAGACATAGAATGCCGAACCCCGGCTCGGAGCGCTCTCCACGCCGATCACCCCGCCGTGTTCGCGCACGATCTCGCGAACCACCGACAATCCCAGCCCGCGCCCGGTCGGTTTGGTGGTAAAGAACGGACCGAACGCCCGCGCCTGCGTCTGTTCCGACATGCCGCGGCCCGTGTCGGAAACCTCCAGAACCACATAGTCGCCTGCAGGAAGGCTGGCGCCGCCCGCGAGTACCGAATCGTACCGCGTGCTCACCCTCCTCGTGGAAACGGCAATTGCCCCTTCGGTGTCCCCGATGGCCTCGGACGCGTTGATCATCAGGTTCATCACGACCTGCCGGATGCGCGGTGCGCTACCCATCACGGCGGGCAGTCGCTTGCCGAGCTTGGTTTGGATGGCGACGCTTTTGGGCACCAGCACGCGCAGAAGCTGGACCATCTCGGCGATCAGGCCGGAAATGTCCAGCGGTTCCGTGCAAGCACCCTCCTGGCCGGCGCAGATCATCAGCTCCCGCACGATTTCGGAAGCCCGCAGGGCCAGTCCTTTAATGCGGCCGATTACCTCCTCGGGAGAGACGCCCGCCGCGGATTCGGCAATTGCGAGTTCCGCGTGCGCCAGAATTCCGCTGAGCAGGTTATTACAATCGTGTGCAATTCCCCCGATTAATCCGCCGAGCGCTTCCATCTTCTGCCGGTCGAGGAACTCCCCGCCCAGACGTCGGTGATCTGCCATCTCGTCTCCCGCGGCTCCGGGCTCCGGGAAGGGTGCGACGATTTGCGAGGCTGACTGGCGGCTCATGGACGCGGTGCAGCCGGTACGATCACCGGCCTACTGCAGTTGACGCGCAGCGCGCGGGAAGGTTGTACGGCCGAAGATGGCGAATCGCCCCCGGCGGGGGCGAACCTGTAGCAGACCGGACCTTGACCGGGTGCGAAAACCTACGGCCAGGCCGGCCCGCATCGATCCGGTGCGCCGTCGCTCAACGATTTTTTACATCTGCCTTGCGGCTTGCGCCATCGGGTTGCAAGTGTATGGTTGCGCGCGGCGCACCAGTGACGGGATAGGAGGCCCGATGGATCGCTCCGGGAGGATTCTGGTGATTGGCGACGATTCGGAATCGCGAGCCCGGCTCGCGGGTCTGCTGAGCGGCGAGGGGTATCGCGTGCGGTCCGCCGAAAACAGCGAGCCAGCCCTTACCTCGGTCTTTTCCGACGCACCGGATCTGATCCTGCTGGATCTATCGATGCCCGGCCTGGACGGGTCTGCTGTGTTTCGACGCCTGAAAGCGGACGACGTCACGTGCCATGTTCCCATCGTGGTTCTCGCCGCCGCACGGAAAGCGCGGCAGCGGATCGCGTGTCTCAGGCTGGGCGCCGCCGATTTCGTCGTCAAACCGTTCCGGCGCGACGAACTGCTCGCTCGCATACGCATCCACGTGGAGCAGTCGATTCGTCGTTCCGACCTGGAGCGGCAGGTGGCGGAACGCACATCGGAACTGACCAGGGCCAACCAACAGCTCCTGCTGAAGCTGGCCGAACGCCGACGCTCCGAACAGGCCCTGATGGTAAGCGAGCGCCGTTTCCGGGAGCTGGCGAACCAGGCGCCGGTGGCCATCTGGGTCACGGGTCCGGGCAACAGCGCGACATTCTGCAATCGCAGGGCGCTGCTCTTCGCCGGCAGGAACATGAGGCAGTTGATCGCCGACGGTTGGACTTCCCTGGTACACCCGGACGACGTGCAAAATGTCTTTTCCCGCTACCTTCCCGCGGCGGCTGCCTGCCGCGGCTTCCGGATCGAGTGCCGCATGCGCCGCGCCAATGGGCAGTATCGTTGGGTGCTCAACACTGGAATGCCCCGCTTCGTCAATGGCGTCTTTTGCGGTTACATCGGAACCAGCTTCGACATCACGGACCTGAAGCGGAACCAGGAACGCCTCCTGGCGGCCGGGAAACTGGAGAGCCTGAGCGTCCTGACCGCCGGAATCGCGCACGACTTCAACAACCTGCTGAGCACGATCTTCTCGGAGGCGGACCTGGCCTTTTCGGAATTGCCCGGCGGTTCTCCGGTTCGGCGGAACATCGAGCGCATCGGAGCCGTGGCCATGCGCGCATCCGAGATCGTTCAACTGCTCATGACGTATGCAGGGCACGGAGAAGTGGTGATGCATCCGGTGAACCTTTCAAAGCGGGTCAGCGAGATGCTGCAGCTTCTCAAGAACTCACTCTCGAAGAGCGCGACGGTTGAGGCGGTCCTGGACTTCGATATGCCCGCCGTATATGCCAATGCGCCCCAAATTCGTCAAGTGATTCTGAACCTTCTTACCAATGCGGCCGAAGCCTTGAAGTCGGGTCAGGGCAGGATTACGGTTTCGACCGGTTCGTACCGCGTCGACGGCCCGACCGCAGCCGAATGGGGCGAGGACCTGCCGGAGGGCGATTACGGACGCCTGAGCGTTTCCGACACGGGATGCGGGATGAGCGCCGAGGCACGCACCAAGGTTTTCGATCCTTACTACACCACGAAGTTTCTCGGCAGGGGGCTCGGCTTGGCCGTAGTTCACGGAATCGTACGTTCTCACGCCGGTGCGATTCGCGTTGCCAGCAGTTCGGCGGGCTCGACTTTCGAAGTGCTGCTGCCCTGTGCCCGCCGGGCCTCTCGGAGTTTTCCGAACCCACTCTGCCCCCGCCGTGCCGGAAAAACCGACATGTCAGTTAGAGCGGCAGTTGCGCGGCATACCTGAAGTTACTCGTCCGGAACTAACCGGACGTCCGGAGTAACCAGAGGGGTTGAATAAGGCTCAGGGGGGCGCTTCTTCGGCATGATACTTTACGATGGAATAGTTGTTTCTTCTTGCATAACTACTCTTTCCCCGACATACTAGACGGTCAGTCAGATCTTCCGGTGCGATATGGACGACCACGGCCGTTCGAGCTTCAGCGCGTGCCACGCGCCTGCATTCGGGTTGCATGATGGGGGCAGAGTGCTCGAGTTTAGCGCCGAGCTCTCGAGGATGTTCGGTTACGGACCGCCCGAAACCGTGGCGGGTCGCGATGTACTGGCTTTCATCGAACCGGAACATCGGGATGCCGCCGTACAGTCGGCGCTGACGGACCCCGGCAAGCCGCTTCGCACTCGCGGTCTACGCGCCGACGGATCTTCCTTCCCGGTTGAATTGTGCGCTTACAAGGTGCGGCGGCAGGGTCGAGTGGCGCGCCTCATCCTGGTGCGGGACGTCTCTCCGCTGGCTGTGGTCGTGGATGACGACAACATCGTCAAGAACCTGCTCGCGGCATTGATGCGGATGGCCGGATATCAGACCTGCGCATTCCAGCAACCTGAGACCGTGCTGCAGGAGTTCGAGACTGGCATGGTGTCGGTGTTGGTTACCGACATCCAGATGCCGGGGCGGAGCGGAGTCGATCTCGTGGCCGAGATCCGCAAGTCCGACCCCGAGTTGCCCGTGGTTTTCGTTTCGGGCTTCTCGGAATCGCCGGTTCCCCGGGGTGATGTCAAGACGCGGTTTGTCCAGAAGCCTTTCGGAGTCAACGACCTCAAAACGGCATTGCAGCAATTGCCCGAAAGGGCGCGGCGTGAACTGGACTAAGTCGCGCTTGTAGCCCCGGTGCCATCTATTCCGTGAGACTCCAGCTTTGCTCCCCCGCACCTCCGGCGGCGCGAGAATGAAGTCAGGGCGGCGAATATCATGGATGAGTTGTTTCTCGACCGCGCCGACGCGGGCCGCCGTTTGGCGGAGAGACTTCATTCGTATTTTGGTAAGCAGGATGCGTACGTACTGGGACTGCCGCGCGGCGGCGTTCCGGTAGCGTACGAGGTTGCATCCCGCCTGGGCCTGCCGCTGGATGTTTTCGTAGTGCGCAAACTGGGGGCTCCCGGACAGAAAGAACTGGCCATGGGCGCGGTGGCGAGCGGCGGGGTCGTGGTCGAGAACCAGGAAGTCGTCCGGGCGCTCGCCATTCCCCGGCAGGCAATCGAGGAGGCGGCCGCGCGTGAGTTGCGTGAAATCGAACGCCTGGAGGCTCGGTACCGCCGGCAACACCCCGCTCTGGACGTCCGCGGAAAGACCGGGATTCTGGTGGACGACGGGCTCGCCACGGGTTCCACCATGCTGGCCGCGGTCGAGGCCCTGCGCTGGCGCGACGCGGCTCACATCGTCGTAGGGGTACCTGTGGGCGCCCGGCGGACCTGCCGGCGCCTGGCGCAACTCGTGGATGAGGTTGTCTGCCTGGCCATGCCCGACGACTTCCGGGCGGTGGGAGAGTGGTACCTCGACTTCGGCCAGACCAGCGACACTGAAGTTGCCGAGTTGCTGCGGGAAGCTTCGAGCCATCCAGCGCCCGCGGGCGGGTCAAGATGAGCGTTTTCAAATTCTCTCGAAATCGGAGAATCGGGTTGAAACGTTCGTTACCCACGTTGCACTACCAGGTATAACTGACGGGGCTGCAATTATCCGATGGATCGGAGGATCGTCGGTTCCACACGCAGCCCTTCCCCTGGGCGGTGGCATCATGCCGGTTCGTGCCCCGGCGCCGCCGCCTCTTCCTTATCGCGTGTAAAGCTGGAAAGCGGCCCAGTAGTAGGGCTTGCTGTGAATGTCGTTGGCGTGGACGAAGCCCAGCTTGACTTCGTGCAGTGCCCGGTCCGGAGGTTCGCCCGCGCGAAGCCTGGCGTAAACCATCTGCATCAGTTGCGCGGTGGACTGATCGTTCACATCCCACAGGCTGGCAATCGTGTTCCGGGCGCCGGCGCTCAGGAAGGCCCACGCCAGTCCCACCAGCCCTTCGCCCGAGTATGTGCCGGCTCCCGCGCTCCGGCAGGCCGAGATGGTCACGAGTTCCGCGGTGAGCGGAACGCTCACGATCTCCCGGGCGTACAGCTTGGCGGTATCTCTCCCCGGGGAAAGGACCACGGCCGAATCGAGCGGGCTATCCTGGTTGGCGATGGCGTGCGCCGCGAAATGGATCAGGGAATACCTCGCCGGATCGGCGGTCCGGTACGCTTCCGGGCGGGCTTGAGGCCCCGACAGTTGAAGATTGTTCCGGTACAGCTGTGCGATGCCCGAGATCTCGCGGGCGGCGTAGGGGAGTTGCGGCAGGCTGCGGTCCGATGGCTCCGCGTTGCCGATCAGCAGCACGGAGTCGGGTCCCGGCCGCCCGCGGCGCTCCGGCTCGCCCAACAGAAGCAGGGAAGGCGCGATTTCGACCGCCGCGTCTTCGATCCAGTACCGCCCGGCGGGAGTGGCGAGGGTCTCGAGATTCAGGCTATGCAGGCAGCCGTCCGGCACCACGATGACCCGCGAGCCGGGGGGAATCAGTTCCGCGGCGGGCTCGATCAGCATGTGGTAGAGCTCGCGGGCGGCGGGTTCGCGGGCCAGACCCGGGGAGCGCGGGTCTTGAATCGCCTCCGAGTAGCGCTCCACCAGCGCGCGGATCCGCGGTTCGGGGGGCAGCGTGAAAGTGCGGAAGCCGCCGGTTGCCGCGGCCCAAAGATAAGAACGCTCGGGGCCCAGCCAGTAGGAGAGCAGCACCGCGTGCTGCCTTCGCCCGAGCTGGCGGAAATCCGGGCTGGCGGCGAGCGACGGCTCGACGCCCATTTTCTCGGCCAACAGCCGGGCGCGCCGCGACTCGGCGAACGCCAGCGCCTCCGCGCCGCGATTCTGCGATACCAGGAAGTCTACATATTGCCGGTAAAAGCGCATTGCCCGGCCCGGAAACGTCAGCTTCGACTGATCGTTCAACAATTGCGACCAGCTGGCATCGATGATGGCGATGGCTCGTCCCACTTCCTCCCGCGCCAGGCCGAGGTCTCCACTTCGAAAAGCGAGGTCCGCGATACCCGCGTGGGCCGCCCATCGCGAAGCCGGATCTTTGGTGTCGAGGTCGAGCGCGTCCTGGTAGAATTGCCGCGCCTCCGCGGCCCGGCCGCGGTCGGCGGCGATCCGCGCGGCGTTCAACGTAGGATAGATCAGCGCTTCGGGGTCGTTGCGGGACTTCTGTATCGCCAGCGCCTGCCGGTTGTACCGCTCGCCCGATTCCAGGTCTCCGAGGCTGATGTAGACCTCCGCGAGATTGTTCAGCCACTTCGCCTTCCAGAAGTCGTCGCGCAGGGGGATCGAGATCTCGAGCGCCCGCTCGAAAAAGGGAATAGCTCCCCGATAGTCGCCCAGCGACTGCCGCAGCAGGCCGATGTTGGCGACGACGATCTGCTGTTGCGTCGGCAATCCGGCCTTGCCCAGGGAGGCGTCCGCCCTTTGCATATAGCTCTCGGCCCGGCTCCAATCGCCCAACCGGTAATAGCAAAAGCCGAGGTCTGAAAAATCGAGTGCCATGACCGCCTGGTAGTTCCCCTGGCGGGAAGCTTCCACACTGAGCTCGAACCAGCGGATCGCTTCATCGTAGCGGTAGCGATTCATCAGAAAATAACCGAGGCTGCCCAGGGCGTTGGCGCGGGCATACTGGTCACTGGTGCGCTCCGCGGCGACCGTCGAGGCGCGCGCGTCGGCCTCGGCCGCATCCGGGCGGTTCACCCGCAGGTCGAAGGGGATGCGCCGCATGAAACTCTCCGCGACCAAACCCCAGGCCGACGACCTTTCCGCCAGAGACCTGGAGTGGTCGAGGAGATCGAGTCCGCGTGGATAATTCGATTGGGAGTAAGCGATCACCGCCTGGCTGAGCTCACGGCGGGCTTCTACGCTGTCGCGGTCAGGCACGCCGGCGGGGGGCTCATCCTTGAGGAGCTGAAGCCCCTGCTGAAATTTCGATTGGGAGATCAGGGTTTCGGCGGTCAGCAGCCGGAACTTCCAGTGCCACGCGGTCTCCGGCCGATTGCGCCACGCCAGGTAGCCGCGCTGTGCCTCCGCGAGTGCTTTCGCCATCTCGCCCCCCCGGCGCAACGCCTCCGCGCGGCCATACACGACCGCGGGGCGGCGTGCCGCCTCGGAACCGCAGCCGGAACCGGCGGCGAGAACGAGCAGCAGGAGATACCTATGGCGGAAAACTGGAGCCGTTACCATCGCCATCGCAGATGGTAACATCCCCCTCGTGCGAGCAGCCCAACGCCAGCCGCATCATGCTCAGCTTGCGGCGGTCGGGCCAGATGTAGAGTTCCCCCAGGTAGATCGAACCGAACTCCTCGAAATCGATCCGGTTTCCGTCCACCTTGAGCCCCGCGAGCGGCTTGATGTTGCAGATGATCGACGCTCCGATCATATTCGGATACGCCGTGGCGTGCGGCTTGCCCGAAGCTCCCTGGTGCGCGCTGGAGAAGGTGTCCCAATTCGACAGGAAATCCGCGTCGTATTCGAACTCCACCCTTTGCCCGGCGATCTTCAGGTTGTCGATGTGGCTTCCGATAGTAAGGATGGAGGGTTCCGAGCCATCCAGCTTATGGCGCGAAGCAATCCGGGTCACCACCCGGTCCGCCGTGACCATGTTGAGGACGTTCAGTCCCTCCACCGTGGCGGTCACCAGCGTCGTATGCAGCCCGTCGGCACCGTGGCCGACAGCCGTGGTGTAGGCGGCGTCGCACGCGACCACGTCGCGGTGACGAAACTGATCGACACGCCCCTTGGATACTCCTCCCATTCCCGAGAGGGCGCAGCCCGCCTGGGTCTCGAGGTGCTCCGCAAAGGGCTTGCGAAAGCTTCCGGTCAGCGCCGAGGCATGGGCGTGATAAAGAAATCTCTTAGGTCCGTTGCTTGCCATGGGCTCTCCTCATTCGACGATGAATATGAATTGATTCGGAGGCGCTCCCGCCTCCGAGGTGCTCCGCAGCGTGAGTGTGTAGCGTCCCGGAGAGAGACGGCTCCGGTCGAGAAGAACATTGAGAGGTTCGTTCGGTTTGGAAGCCGCCGGGAAGTTGTCCACTACCTTCCCGAGGGCATCCGTCAGTATGCATTGATAGTCCGGCGCAGCCGGACTGGGCAGGTCGAAGTACACCAGGAACAGGCCGGCTGAGGCCGATACACGAGGAACGGTATCGCCACGCGTATTTGCATGCAAGGCTAAAGCGGGGACGGACTGTGCGCGGAGTTGCCGCCGCAAAGACGGCATCTGAATCGCGGCCTGGTAGACCACCACCGCAGCCAGCGCCGCCGCGGCCCAAGCCAGGGCGGGCGGGCGCCACCAGTCCCGGAAGCGTTTCTGCCGGGTCTCGGCCCTGCTCGTCGAAAACTCGGGCAGAATCTGGCGGGAGTTTGCGCGAAACCTGGCTCCTGCGCGCACTTCGGCGGCGCACTCCTCGCAGGTGAAGAAATGTTCCTCGAAGACGTCGCGCTCCTCGGGGTTCATCTCCCCGAGGAGATATCGCTCAACGGCCTGGCTCTCCACTGCGCGGTTGTGATCCATCCGTATTACCTGCTGGTTAGTGATCCTCAGTTGCGATCCGTTTCGTCTCAGCCCCCGGCGGCCGCCCGCCGACGCTTCTCGAGTGCGGCCCGGAACCGCGTCCGTGCGCGGAAAACCAGCACCCGCACATAGTTGCTGTCCACCTGGAACATGCGGCACAGTTCGGTCAGGGGCTGCTCGTCGAGGTACAAGGCGGTCAGAATCATCCGGTTTTTGTCCGACAGTTCGCCCAGAACCGCCCGGACCTCCTCCTGGCATTCCCGGGTAATCAGTTCTCCATCGGCACCCGGTCCGGTGTCGGGCACGGGAGGTGGATCTCCTTCGAGCAGCGGGTGCCGTGCGTCAGCCCGTCGGTACTCCTGCGCCACGTGGGTGCAGACCGAGTTCACGAAGGCGCCGACGCGCTTCGGGTCCTGGATCCCATTTCGCCGCACGGCCTGAAGCACGCGCAGAAAGGTCTCCTGCCGGATATCCTCGATGGCTTCCCGCGGGTATCTCCGGGCTCGCAGCTTAATAAAAATCAGTTCGCCAAAGTACGCGTTAAAGTGTTGCTCGATCGCCGAATCTCCGGCCGCGAGCCGCTCCAGGTACTCTGCGTCGAAACTGAAAAAAGTCACGCTTGTTCTAGCTTCTGTAGTATACAATCCCCGGGAAGAATCCGTATGTCGAGGAATCCGTCAGTGGTCCCGCTCGGTCACCAGTTCAGTGATCGCCAGAAGGGCTCTCTGGTATCGGGATTCGGGAAATTCTCCGATCGTACGCCGCGCCTTCTCGGTGAACATTTGCGCACGATCCCGCACCCGCTCCACGCCGCGATGTTTTTCCAGGAGTGCCAGAATGCTGGCAAACGGGACTTCGTCGTAATTGCGCCGGCAGAGTATGTTCTCCACCATGGCACGCTCGGAGGCGGAGGCGCGCTCCAAGGCATACACCAGCGGCAGCGTGATTTTGCCCTCGCGAAGATCTCCGCCCACCGGTTTACCCAGAGTTTTTTCGCGTGCCGTAAAATCCAACACGTCATCCACTAACTGGAACGCCATCCCGAGGTTCCAGGCGTAGTCGCCGAGCTTTTCCTGCGTCTGGGAATCGGCGCCGGCTGCCAGGGCGCCCAGGCGGGCGCACACCGAGAACAGGCGGGCGGTCTTGCGGTCCACCAGTTCCATGCAGTCGGTCTCGCTGATATCGATACAGCCGATCCGGTCGAGCTGGATGAGTTCCCCCTCCACCATCATCTGGGTGAGCCCGATCAGGAGGTCGAGGATGACGAAATTTCGCTCCCTGAGGGCGATCTGGAACGCCTGCATGTACATCCAGTCACCCGCCAGGACGCAGGTGTGATTGCCCCACTGGGCGTTGGCCGAGGGACGGCCGCGGCGCGTCCGTGCAGCGTCGATCACGTCGTCGTGGACCAGCGTGGCGGCGTGAATGAGCTCGACCACGGTCGCCATCTGGATGGCTGTCTCCCCGGCCTTCCCGCAGAGCTTGGCCGATAGCAGAAGCAGCGCGGGCCTCAGCCGCTTCCCGCCGCTCGCCTGAAGATACTGCCCGATCGCGGTGACGGTATCCACCGACGCCACCGATTCGGCGGTAATCTTCTTCTCGACCTGTTCCAGTTCTTCCTGGATCAGTCCGAAAATCTCACGGGCGGTAAGGACTTGCCCCAGCTTGCCTAAATTCATGTAAGTTAACCAGTTTACCCGTTACCCGACCCACCCCGCAAACACAGGCGTTCAAAATTACCCGAGGTTTCGGCGGCCAGAGCCTCGGGTGTGCCGCCCCGCACCTCGGCCAGGCGCCTCACCGTATCCACCACGAATGCCGGCTCATTGCGTTTGCCGCGGTGCGGAACCGGCGCAAGGTAGGGGCAGTCGGTCTCCACAAGCAGCCGCTCTTCGGGAACGATGCGCGCGGCTTCGCGGACGCCTTCCGCCTTGGGAAACGTCAGAACGCCGCCAAAGCTCAAGTGGAAACCAAGGTCCAGAGCTTCGCGAGCCTGGGCGGCATCCCCGGTGAAACAGTGCATAATGCCTTCGCCGCGCCAATGGCCGCGCAGCAGGTCGAGCGTGTCTTTCCAGGCTTCCCGGGTATGGATCACCACCGGAAGCCCGGCGGCATCGGCGATCGCCAGTTGCCGCTCGAAGACGGCGCGCTGCACGTCGCGCGGGGAAAGGTCATAGTGGTAGTCGAGCCCGATCTCGCCGATCGCCACCACCTTTGGATGCACGGCCAGTTCCTGGAGGCGTGTGAACGTTTCGGCCCGCGCCTTGGACGCGTCGTGCGGATGCACCCCCACCGTGGCGTACATGAAATCGTAGCGATCGGCCAGCCGCACCCCGCATTCGAGGTCCGGCGGACCGTTGCCGGTCCCGACAGCCACCATGCGGGTCACGCCCGCTGCGAGCGCCCGATCGATCACCTGCGCACGGTCTTCATCGAACTTCGGGTCGTCCAGGTGGCAATGCGTATCGACCAGGGTCACTTCAAGCGCGCTCCGGCCGGGATGTCCTCATGGAAGCCGGCGAGCACGGGCTTGCCGCCCTCGACCGACGCGGCCACGATCATCCCGTTCGACTCGATGCCTTTCAATTTGCGGGGCTCCAGATTGGCCACGATCACCACCTTTCGGCCTATCAGGTCCGCGGGTGTGTAGGCTTCGGCGATTCCGGCCACGATGGTGCGGGGTTCGGGTTCGCCGATATCGACCTTCATGTGCATCAGCTTGGTGGAGTTTTTGACCGGCTCGGCGGTCAGCACCAGGCCCACCCGCAGGTCGACCTTTACGAAATCGTCAATCGGAATCCTGGCGGCAGTTTCCGCCGCCGGTGCCGGAGCCTTGCCCATCATCACGGCCTGCGCGGCCGTAACCTCTTCTTCAAGTGCGCGCATCTTCGCAATGGCCTCTTTGGCTTCGATGCGGGGGAATACGGCGGATACGGCGCCTGCTTTGTGCCCTGCCGGCAGGCCGCCCCAATGGAGCAGATCGAGGCGGCTCGCGCCCAGGCTGGACGCGGGCAAGCCGAGCTGCGAAAAAATCTTCGGAGCGGATTCCGGGAGCACGGGGTAGAGCAGCGCCGTTGCGATACGCAGCGCCTCGGCCGCGGTGTACAGTGTTTCATCGAGCGCACGCTGGGACTGCTCGCCCTGATCGCGGGCGAGTTTCCACGGCGCCCGCTGCACGATGAACTTGTCTACGGCGGAAATCAGCGACCACACCGCTTCGAGTCCTTTTGAGAACTCGAATCGCTCGAACGTCTCCTGCAAGGTCTTGATGGTTTCGCTTGCCAGGGCCGCGATGGCGGGGTCGCCCGCCGATTCCGGGATGGCACCCTGCCGGTACTGGTGAATCATCGTCAGGGTGCGGCTGGCGAGGTTTCCGAGACCGTTGGCGAGATCCGAGTTGTAGCGCCCCACCAGCGCGTCGTAGCTGAAGCTGCCGTCCTGCCCGAAGACGATCTCACGGAGCAGGAAGTAGCGCAGCGCGTCGGCGCCCATCACTTTCTGAATCGGCTCCGCGCGTACGATGTTGCCGCGCGACTTGCTCATCTTGTCGTTTTCGAACAGCAGCCATCCGTGCGCGAAGATGCGCTTCGGCAGCTCGATGCCGGCGGCCATCAGGAACGCGGGCCAGAAAACGGCGTGGAAGCGGACGATCTCCTTTCCGATCAGGTGCAGGTCGGCGGGCCACAACCCCTTGCCTTCCACCGCGCTCATGTACGTCGTCAACGCGTCGAACCAAACGTAAAAGACGTGCGGAGCCTCGCCCTCGACCGGAATTCCCCATTTGATGTTCGTGCGCGTGATGGAGAGGTCGCTGAGGCCGGCTTTAACGAACGAAATCACTTCGTTGCGCCGCGTCTCGGGCTGGATGAACTCCGGGTGCTCGTCGTACAGCGCGAGCAGCTTCTCCTGGAACGCCGAGAGCTTGAAGAAGAAGTTCTCCTCGGTGATGGTTTCGGTGGGGCGGCCGCAATCCGGGCACGGATCTCCCGGTTTGGCGTCGTTGACATAAAGATTGTCGAAGATGCAGTATTGGCCGCTATACGATCCCTTGTAGATGTAGCCGTTGGCGCGGCAGCGATTGAACAGGTCCTGGACCACTTGGGCGTGCTGCGGGTTGGTGGTGCGCTGGAAAAAATCGACGTCCAGGCCCAGCATCTTCCACTGGCGCGCAAATTCGGCGGCGATGACGTCGCAGAATTCCTTGGGCGTCTTACTCATCCGCCCGGCGGCGCGCTCTACGTTGACGCCATGCTCGTCCGAGCCGGTGGTCAGGTAGGCCTCATACCCCTGCATCTGCCGGAAGCGCTTGATCAGGTCCGCGACAATCGTGGTATAGGCATGCCCGATATGCGGCGCGGCATTCACATAGTAAATGGGAGTAGTCAGGTAGTATTTCATCGTGATTGGTTCAGATAGGCGTAGTTGGCTTCCGCGATAATGTGCTTCAAGGCGACGCCGGTGGTCTCGGAGAGTTTGCGGCAGTCTTCATACTCCGGGGCGTAATCGCCTTCGCTCGAGATCTTCATGCGCACTCTGCCGTAGGAAGTCTCGACTTCCTGCCAGCTTCGCGCGTGGACCCGCCGTTCGGCGTTATAAATACGCAGGCCGAACGTGGAGGTCTCGGAGAAGATGATCTGGGACAGGGCCTCGCGATCCTCCGGTTTCGCGACAATCCGCAGCAGGTTTCCTGGCCGGCCTTTCTTCATGACCAGCGGCGAGAGAGTCACATCGAGCGCGCCCAAGGCGAGCAACCGCTCGGCGGCATATGCCAGCACCTGCGGGTTCAGGTCGTCGATATTGGCTTCGATGACGGCTACCGTCAGAGCTTCGTCGGCACCGGTCGGCTCGCCGAGCAGGACGCGTAAAACGTTGGGCTGTTCGGGAAACTCGCGTCCTCCGGCTCCATAGCCGGTTTTTTGGATCTTCATGGGCGGCATGACGCCGAAACGCGCGGAAAGCGTGGCTGCGGCCGCCGCTCCCGTGGGCGTCGTGAGCTCGAAAGCCGGTCCGCGCGAGTAGACCGGCACATCCACCAGCAGGCGCGCGGTGGCCGGAGCCGGCACCGGCAGAAGGCCGTGCTCGGTACTCACGGTGCCGCTGCCCACGTTGACGGGCGAGCACACGATGGTCCCGACGTCGAGCAGATCGAAGGCCACGCAGGCGCCCACGATATCAGCGATCGAATCCGAGGCGCCAACCTCGTGAAAATGCACTTTCTCGATCGGGACTTGGTGAACTTCCGCCTCGGCTTCGGCCAGGCGCCGGAATATCGCGATCGCATTGCGCCGGGAGATGGCCGGCAGCACCGCGCTTTCGATCATCTTCACGATGTGCGAAAGATGCCGGTGCGTATGCTGTTCTTCCACGTGAACGTGGTACTTGGTGGCGCCGATGCCGGAGCGCTTCACCTTTTCAAAAGAGACGGTGGCGCCCGCGTCGAGGGATGCGATGGCGTCAACGATGGCGGCTTGGTCGGCGCCGGCATCGGCCAGCGCTCCGACCAGCATATCGCCGCTAATGCCTGAGAAGGCGTCAAGATAGCAGGTTATGGGCACGTGTCTACCATTGTAACGAGGCTATGTTGCCGCGGAACGAAGCTCACCCGATGAGCAGAAAACAGGCATAGACCGCCGGCAGGACGAACAGCGTGCTGTCGACGCGATCGAGGAAGCCGCCGTGACCCGGCAGGATGGTGCCGCTATCCTTGACCCCGGCTCCCCGCTTGATGGCGGATTCGGCGAGGTCGCCGAGCTGCCCCGCGATATTGGCGGCTATGGTAATTGCGATCGCGGCCGGCAGGCTGACGCGGGGCACGAAGTAGGCCAGGTAAGCGCCGGCGATGGCCACTGAGGCCACGACCGACGCTCCGGCGCCCTCCCAGGATTTGTTCGGGCTGACGCGCGTCGCCATCTTGTGCGCGCCGAACCTCCGGCCCACGAAATACGCCCCGATATCCCCCGCCCAACTCACGATCAGGGCGTACATCAGGATATGCGGGTTCGATTCCCGCAGCGGGATTGCGCAGCGCCAGCAGCCGTAAACGTAGACGCCCCCCAGCACCAAGAGCGCGGCGCGGGGCAGCGAGTGGGCCAAGTCAGGGGCCCGCATCGCCGCCACCAGCGCAACCGCGGCTAAAGCCACCGGGAGGAGCCAGATTTCCTTTCCGGGAACGAGCAGCAGCAGCAGACCCGCCAGGTACCCAAGCCAACCCGGGTTGCCGAACCCGTAGGCTCCGGCGATGGAGCTGTATTCGTAGTAGCTGAGGCAGCTCACCAGGGCGACCACCCCCAGAAACACCCAGAGGTTCGCAAACAGCACCACCCAAACTACCGCTGGGACGAGCGCCGCCGCAGTCAGGAATCGCTTCATGAGGAGCGAAGGGCTTCGATCAGGCTCTCGGCGCCGTTTCTCGAGACGCCGTTGACGGGGTGTCCGGAACTGAGCCCGCCGTAGCGGCGGTCGCGCTTCTGGTACTCCAGTACTGCCTGCAGCAGGTCGGCGCGCGTGAAGTCCGGCCACAGTGTCTCAGTCACGTATAACTCGGAGTAGGCGATCTGCCACAGCAGAAAATTACTGATCCGCATCTCGCCCGAGGTGCGAATCAGCAGGTCCGGGTCCGGACATTCCGATGTGTAAAGACTGGTGGCAATCAGATCCTCATCGATGCGAAGGTTGCCGATGCTGCCTTCCAGGCGGGCCATATCGAGAATCGAATTGACGGCGTCGACGATCTCGGCGCGGCCGCTATAATTGATCGCCAGGTTCACCAGAAGCCCGCGATTGGGTGCGGTAGCTTCTACGGCGGCGTCCAACTCGCGGCGAACCTGCGGAGGAAGGGCATCCAGGCGCCCGATCGCCTGCAGCCGGATATCGTTCTTCTGAAGTTCAGGTAGTTCCTGGCGAAGGTAATACCGCAGCAGGCGCCAGAGCGTTTCCACTTCGTGGCGCGGACGTTTCCAGTTTTCGACGGAGAAAGCGTAAAGAGTCAGAACCTTGACGCCCAGGCGCGCGCAGGTTTCCACCGAGCACCGGACCGGACCGATGCCGGCCTTATGTCCCGCCACCCGCGGCAGACGCCTCCGTCCTGCCCATCGGCCGTTGCCGTCCATAATGATGGCGATATGGGCGGGGAGACGGGCGGGATCGAGCGCCTGCGCCAGGTGCCAGTCCTTCTCTCCTGGCTGAAGCACTTCCAGTAACGCCTTCATGAAGTAACTCCCTATAGTACAACACGTCCGGCGCGGAAATGCTGAAAGCAGGGCTGCCGGCGCGCGGCTCTTTGCGGAGTGGCGCACAGCCGGCGCTAGGCCGAAACACGGTAAGGCTGCTGAACGGGAATCTCCACGACGCGGAAGCGATGGGAGGTAATTCGGACTGCGGTCCGGCCGCTGTCGCTGCGCACCACGAATCCGGTCAGTTGCAGTTCAATCGGGAAGGCATCACGGTGCCGGGCGGGCCAATCCACGTTCAGTTCGATGTGCGAACCGACCGGCAGCGTCCGGCGGCACCTGAAACTCAGGCCGCTGATACTGATGTCGCGAGTCGAGCCCGACCCGGTATACGGCAGGGATGCTCTTTGAGAAACCCTATAATGAATGGCAAGGTGAACTCGATACCGCCTGTTTTCGCGGCGCTCACCATTGATCGTATCCATACAACGTCCTCCCGGCTCGGGGCCTCTCCCTAAACGATCAGCAGGTCCGGAAATGGGGCGGAAGAGGGTACTTTAGAGGACTAATCGAGCAATTGGCGTGCCACTGGAAAGCCGTTGAACTTTAGGGAAATTGCCGACGGCGCAAGAGTAATTCACTGGGGGCGGGTGCTTTTTTCACGTAGAATTTACGCTGCTGGTTTCTAATTTTACGCTTGGAAGGAAATGTCGCTTTCCGGCGGGCAGAGTGTGCGAAATTGCAACAGGGTGACTCCAGCTTGCGACGGGCTGCACGCCGGGAGGGGCCGGAAGGTTCCAGGTCAGACGACCCGCGAAGAGATGGGCTCTCGTGGCGCGGCAACTGCGGACAGCGGCCGTGAATCCGGTTCGTCAGCGACGTAGAGAAGGCGAATGAGCTTGGCCGCAACCTCCGGAGGGCAGATACACTCGGCTTCCGTCACTTCCGGCGCCGGCTCTCGCTCCCAGGCGAAGGATACCTGGACAGGGTCGCATTCGTCGGTGACCCAGACGCCGTTCACTCGCCGGAGTTCGGTCACATCGTCGCATCCTTCGATCGCAATCCGGAGCAATTCCCGGGTGCGTGAGAGCAGGATGCTATCTTTGGTTAACCCGTTCGCGTATCGGATAGTCAACTGAAGTTTCCTTCCGTTAATTATCATCGCGGAAGTCGCAGCTCCGCGCAAGTTACTGTTGTACCATGACTTAAAAGCATCGAAAGTACCCAGCTACGTTATCCAAAGTTAGCATTGTGCGTCAGTTGTACTAGCAGTTTTGCCTGTTTTTCACCGCGGGCGATAAATGCCGCCGCCAAGTTGGCGCATCATCTTACCCCACAAGGTGTCCGACAGTTCCTCGGCATCGTCCGGATCCACGGGCGCTACCTCGATATGCAATCCGGCCATTTCATCGGTACTTGAAGGACCCCAGCGGACCCGCTGCGGAGGTTGGTGAGGGTTGCGCGGGTTACCGGCGGAGTTGTCGTAGGTGAACACCATCCGAAGGTCGGTCCCGGCGGGCAGGCGGATGGGATGGGGATAGGTGTAGAGTTGTTGCCAGTCGAAGTTCCAGTCGGGGATGCGGATGAGGGTGCGGCGGGTTCCATCCGGCAGGAGTGCGTAGCCGTACATCTCTCGGCAGACGTAATGCGCGTGGGGGTTGATGGCGAAGACGTCCACGTCCACCGGCAGGGTGAAGTGGTCGATGACGCGGTAGGCGCGATCTCCGGGCGGAATATCGATGCGGCTGGAGCCGAGCGGCACGTCCATCAGGTAGCGGTCCGGCTTGCGGTTCGTAAAGTAGAGCGCAATGCTCGTGCGGTCGGTTTCGGGCTTGCCGGTGGGATGGTAGTGGACCTGGAGGACCAGGTCGGCGTTGGCTTCGAGCAGGATGGGGCTGCCCTCGGGGGTCTGCATGGGGACGGAGCCGGGCGTCCAGCCGCCGAGTCCGCGCGCGGGGAGAAAGCCGGGGGTCCCGAAGCAGGGGTATCCGGCTCCGGAGTCGCGCTTGCGCGCCGTGCCGGTGATGTCCTGGAAGAGTAAGGCGTGGTGCACCACTTTGCGGTTACCCGGTTGCATATCGAGCGCCCGCACCCAACGGCTCACGCGCGAGGGGGCGGGGATGACAAAACACTGATAAAGGTCGGGACCGTCGGCGGGAACCTGGAACGTGGTGCGCATTTGGGCTTCGAGGTCGGGCTTTCCCAGCGGCCATCCGGAGGCGAAGCGGGGCGCCGGCGGGGTCTCGGCCGGATCGCCTCGCGGAGCGCCGGCCGCTGCCCACCGGGCCAGGGTATCGATCTCGGCGGCGGTCAGTTTGCGTTCGTGCTCGAAACGCGGCTCGGAGGGCAGCCACGGCGGCATGTACTTCATGTGCGTGACGGTGGCGATGAGTGACGCGCGCTTGGCGGCATCGTGATAGGTCAGCAGGCTGAAGGGGGCTACGGCGTTCGGGTGATGGCAGGACGCGCAGTGTCGGTAGAGGATGGGGGCTACATCGTGCGAATACGTCGGGGGTGGAACGTTACCCACCCAGAACAAAGCCAGCAACCCAAGAAGACCCACAAACTCCATTATGGCGCTTCGAGAGCCATAAGATTATTCGTACCGCAGGGCGGTCATGGGTTCGATGCGGCTGGCGCGGTGGGCCGGCAGCGCGGCGGCCAGCAAGGCGACTGCCAGCATGGCGGCAGCCGCTATTCCGATCGAAAGCGGGTCGCGCGGAGCCACGCCGAAGAGCAGGCCGGCCGCCAGACGCGTCACCGCCAGGGCGGCTCCAATGCCAACGGCCATGCCGGCGAGTACGGGGGTGAGGCTTTCGCGCACGATCATGGCGACCACTTCGCCACGCCGCGCGCCAAGGGCCATGCGGACTCCCACCTCGCGGGTTCTCTCGGTCACGGCGTAGGCCATCACGCCATAGAGGCCGACGGAAGCCAGCCCGAGGGCCAGAAGCCCGAAGAAGCCGGAGAGGAAGGCGATCATCCGCTCGCGCGAGAGGCTGCGGTTGAAATCGTCCTCGAGGGTCCCGGTGCGCAGTACGGGGACATTCGGGTCGAGGGCGCGGAGTTCGCGGCGTAGCGCGGCGGCGACAGCTCCCGGGTCCCCTGCCGTACGCAGTTCCAGAAAGCGCGCTCCGGCGCCGTTGCTCCAACTCGGGATGTACAAAGTGCCTTCGCGGTCGATGGTGCGGATATGGATGTAGTGGGCGTCTTTCACCACTCCCACGATTTCGAGCGCGCCCTCGGCGGAATAGCGGTTTTCGTAGCTGATGTGGCGGCCCACGGGATTGACGCCCGCGAAGAATCTCCGCGCCATCTGCTCATCGATAATGCAGACACGCGAGGCGTTGGCCGGTGTTTCGTTGCTGCTGCCGCTCGCCCGGCCGATGGCCGCCAGGAGGGTGTCGCCCGGCGTGATGGCGGGTTCATCCCCGGGGCGGAAATCGCGGCCCAGCAGCATGGGGATTCCGAGCGTGGTGAAGTAGCCGCCGGTAACCGGGTTCGCCAGCGCAACGAGGCGTTCTCCCGGTTTAGGCTGATAACCCTCGGCCGAGAAGCTGTAGGAGAGGGCGTACATGCCCATCGGAGTCATCACCGAGAGGCCGGCCGAGCGCACGCCCGGCAGGCGGCGGGCGCGTTCGAGCAGATCGTCGTAGAAAGTGCGCAGGCGGTGCCCGCGGTAGCCGAGGTTGGTCGGGTCGATATCGGCCACCAGGATGTTCTGGCGATTGAAGCCGACATCCACATTTTGCAGGTTGCGCAGCGTGCGGATGAACAGGCCGGCGCCCACCAGCAGCGCGAGCGACAGGGCGACCTGTCCGGCGACCAGCGCCTTCGCCAGCATCATCCGCGATGTGCTTCGGCCGGCTGCGCCGCCGTCCTTGATGCATTCGGCGAGGCTCAGGCGAGTGGCGCGGAAGGCGGGCGCCAGACCGAAGAGGATTCCGGTGAGCAGCGTGACTCCGGCGGAGAACGCCAGAAGTTTCCAACCCGGGGAGAAGCGCAGGCCGGAGCTGAGAATGCTGGCTTTCGCCATGGCGGAAACGCCCCACCAGGCGCACAGCAGCCCTACCGCTCCGCCGGCCACGGCCAGCACCAGGCTCTCGGTCAGCAGTTGCGCGATCAGGCGGCCCCTTGTGGCGCCCATGGCCAGGCGGACGGCGATCTCACGGCGGCGCCCGGTGGCGCGAGACAACAACAGGTTCGCCACGTTGGCGCAGGCGATGAGCAGCACCAGCATCGTGGCAATCGCCAGCACGCGCAAGGGCTCCGTCATCTCTTTACGGCTGCTCGCGGGGTCGGAGGACCCCGGCTGCAGGGTGATCTGCTGCTCGCGGAACTTCCGGCGGCGGCCCCCGGCCTTCATGGCGGCATCGTTCACGGCATCGGCCGCCTGCGGCCACAGCACCTGCATAGCCGACTGCGCCCGCTGACGCGAGACCCCGGGTTTCAGGCGCCCCATAGTCGTAAGCCAGAACATGTTGGGCGTGTTCCAGGCGCGCGCGGCCGCCGGATTGGTGATGGGGAACATGGTCAGGGGGACGAAAGCGTCCGCCGGCTGTCCGTTGTAAATTCCGTCAAAGCCTCTTTCGGCAATGCCGGCGATCTGAAGCGGGAAGCCGTTCACCGCCAGCCTTCGTCCGATGACCTTGAGGTCTCCGGCAAAGCGGCGCTGCCAATAGGAGTAGGAGAGCACGGCGACCGGTCCCGAGCCGGGGGAGGTGTCGTCGGAAGCGGCGATCACGCGGCCGGCGGCGGCGCCGATTCCGAGCGCGGAGAAGTAATTGCCGCTCACGTAGTGCACGTGGCCGACTTCGACCGACGGCGCGCCTTCCGTGCGGAATCCCGCGGTATAGGGGCGGCTGCCGGCGAACATCGAGGAGAAAACCTGGTTGCGGTCCCGATATTCGCGGTAGAACGGGTACGCATCGCTGTAGCCGCCGTCGACGCGCACCAACTGTTGCGGGTCGCGGGCCGGGACGGACCAGAGCAGCAACTGATCCACGAGGCTGAAGATTGCGGTGTTGGCGCCGATGCCCAGAGCCAGCGACGCCACCGCGATGGCGGTGAAGCCGGGCTTGAGGCGCATCGAGCGCAGCGCGTAGCGCAGGTCGCCGCCGAGCATGTTTTAGTTGGTACCGCATCGCGGGCCGCCGTGCAAGCCCGCGCGGCGCGATAATCGAAGCCATGCTGAAACGTTTGATCCCGATTGCCGTTTTTTGCGCCGGCGCCGCGGCGGCGGCCACGTGCTCGACCGAGGCTCTGAACGCGCTCCAGGTTCCACGCATGCGCATCGAATCCGCCGCGGCGGTGCCGGGTTATTGCCGGGTTCGCGGCACGGTGACCACGAGCGGCGAAGGCGCGCCTGATGGATCCGCCCGGTTCGAGGTTCGGCTGCCTGAGAACTGGAACGGCAAGTTTCTGTTCTACGGCGTGGGTGGACTGGCGGGATCGATTCCGTCGAACCCCGATGCGTTCAACGCTGTCGGCCTCGGCTACGCGATCGCAGTCACGGACACGGGTCATGAAGCCGGGGGAACCGATGCGCAGTGGTCGATCGCGGCCGGGGGTAGGCCGGACGAAGCGAAGATCGCGGATTACTATTTCCGCGCGGCGCACGACGTGACGGTGTCGGCGAAGGAACTGGTTCGCAAGCACTATGCCGGCGACATCCGGGTGGCATATTTCGCGGGTTGCTCGAACGGCGGGCGCATGGCACTGATGGAGGCGCAGCGTTTCCCGGACGACTACGACGGCATCATCGCCGGGGCGCCGTTCATGAGCGTTCACGCGATGATGACCCCACTCCGCGTGATGAAAGGGTTGACGGAGGCGGGGTACATTCCACCGAAACTGTGGCCGGTGATCGATGAGGCCATGAACGCGAGTTGCGATGCGGCGGACGGAGTGAAGGACGGGTTGATTCAGAATCCGGCCAAGTGCTCCTTCGATCCGGCGTCGCTGATCTGCAAGAGCGGCGCGTCGGAGCGCTGTCTGACCTCCGAACAGGCGGCCGCGCTCAAGGGATATATGGAAGCTGTGCGAGACCGGCGCGGGCGCCTGGTGCAGCCGGGGCTTTCGATCACCGATGGGGATGGCCGCGGAGGGATGATCGCCTGGAACACCGGCGCGGCCGCGCCCGACTTTCGTAACCCCGAGCGCTGGACCGCCAACGCGCCCGCCGGCTGGCTGTTCGCCGATCACATCACGCAATACCTGGTGGAGCGGAACCCGCAGTATCATGCGCTCGATTTCGATATCGGCGCGGACGGCGTGATCGGTGATGCGGCGCTGAAGTTGTTCGACGAGCGCACCGGGGCGGCCGACGCGGACGACCCGTCGCGGGTGCTGCCGTTCATCCGCAAAGGCAAAAAGCTGTTGATGTACCACGGCTACAGCGACCCGGCGCTCACGCCCTACCGGAGCGTTTTGTATTACGAAAAGTTGGCCGGCCTGACGAAGGGGTATGACGCGCTGCAGAAGAATGTGCGGCTGTTCATGGTGCCGGGTATGCAGCACTGCGGGGGCGGGCCGGGGCCGAACGCGTTCGACACGCTCGCGCCGCTCGACCAGTGGGTGGCGAACGGCAGGGCCCCGGAGCAAATCGAGGCTACCAAGTTCGTGAACGACCAGCGCAGCGCGGGGGTGGAGCGGCGCATGCCGCTGTGCAAGTTCCCGGAGATGGCCAGGTACAAGGGAACCGGAGATGTGAAAGACGCGGCGAACTGGTCGTGCGCGGAGGAGCCGTCACTGACCGAGGTCGGCCCGAACGGGTTGGCGGCCGGTTTGGGGAAGCGATAGGGCAGGCGCGCCTTCGGGGTCTACCTTACAGCCTGCGCTGGGCCAGGCGGCTCCACTGGGCTACGATCCGCTTGCGGTAGCGCGGCGCGGTGCGGGCGGCGTCGACCGCGCGGCGGTAAGCGGCGTGTGCTTCTTCGGGCCGGTTCAAGGCTTCGAGAACCTGCCCATAGCGGTAGAGGCCTTCGGGATCGTACTCGTGGCGGGCGGTGTAGACGGAAAGTTCGCGCTCAGCCTCGGCATACCGCCCGAGCAGGAAATAGACCGTGCCCAACTCGCGATGGATCTCGCTCTGGCTGTGCTTGTCGTCCTGCCGCAGCACGGTTTCGAAGCGGGAGAGGGCATCGTCGAGGCGCCCCTGCTGGCGGGCGATGCGACCGAGCTGAAACTGCGCGTCGGTCTCCTCCGGGTCGATGGCGACGGCAGCCTCGAAGCGCCGGATGGCCTCGCCCGCCTGGCGGCGCTGCTGGTAGAGGAGGCCGAGCTGGTACTGTGCTTCCGCGTCGTGAGGGTTGATGGCAGCCGCCTGTAACATGCGGCTGAGGCTCTGCTGGCGGCGCAGCCCGGCGCCGAGACTGCCGAACTCGCTGGCGAGGTAATAGATAATAAAGAAGAGGAAAAAGGGCGAAGCCACCAGTCGGAAGATGAACTGGAGAGGCCCCCAGAGAAACGCGGCCGCCACCAGCGGAATCCAGGAGAGCAGCAGGATCGCGGCAGCGCCTCCGTTGCCCGTTCCAAACACCGTGCGCACGGCGAAGAACACCAGTACGGCGAAATACAGGTACGAAAGGGCCGCGACGATCAGGAAGACCTGGAGCGGGCTGGTCCAGGCGGCGGCGATCACCGGCAGTTGCGAGGCGGACCACGCCATTGCGACGCAGGCCAGGAGGGGCGGATAGTCGCGGCCGAAGGCCATCCCGGCGCGCGAAACGATGGCGGCGACGAGGAGCAGACCCGGGACGTAGATCACCGCCAGCACCAGCAGCGGCATGTAAAAGGAGATCCGCACTATGGAGGCGCTCGACAGCGCGAAGCCAACGGCGAGGGCCGCGATGCTGGCAGCCAGAAGGCTGCTGCGATCGAGGATCGCTCCCATCGCTTCCACCGGCCGCCACCAGAGTCGGAACAACAGCTTGATATGTTCGGCCAAAAAAGAAGGATAACAACTGGAAGGGTCATTCGCGTAATTTGCGGGGTGATCACCGCGGCGCTGGTCGTGGCGGCGCGTGCGCAGGCGCAGGGCGCCAGGGTGGAATCGTACTCGCTGCCGCCCGATCAGTTGCGGAGAGCCATCGAATACGCCCGCGCGCGGCATATTCTCTACTTCGCCGGGACCGCCTGGGGGTTCGCCATTCTGGGGCTGGTGCTGGTGCTGCACCTGGGGCCGCGCTATCGCAACTGGGCGGAAGCGGCCGCACGGAAGCGCATCATACAGGCGTACCTGTTTGCACCGCTGCTGCTCCTGACCGTCGACCTGCTCGAACTGCCCGTCTCCATGTACGCTCACCGGCTGGCGGTGGCGTACGATCAGTCCATCCAGCCGTGGGGTTCATGGTTCTGGGATTGGACCAAGGGCGAATTGCTGCAGTTCGCGGTGGCGGGCATGGTGCTCTGGATCCTCTACGCGGCGATTCGCCGCAGCAAGCGCCGCTGGTGGTTCTGGTTCTGGCTGGCGTCGCTGCCAATGGTGCTGTTCCTGGCTTTCGTCGAGCCGCTGGTGATCGAGCCCCTGTTCTACGATTTCCAGCCGCTTGCCCGGACGCAGCCGGCGCTGGTCGGCGAGTTGGAGAAGGTGGTGGCGCGCGGCGGCCTGGCCATCCCGCCGGATCGCATGTTCGAGATGAACGCCAGCGCGAAGCTGAAAGCCGTGAACGCGTACGTGACGGGCATCGGAGCTTCGAAGCGCGTGGTGGTGTGGGACACCACGATCCGGAAGATGACCACGCCGGAGATCCTGTTCGTGTTCGGCCACGAGATGGGGCACTACGTTCTGGGGCACATCTGGCTGGGGATGGAACTGGCGGCGGGCGGGATCCTGATCTCGCTGTTCCTGGCGTATCACGGGATGACCTGGGCGCTGGCGCGCTGGGGTGGCCGCTGGGGAATCCGCGGGCTGGACGATTGGGCTTCGCTGCCGGTGCTGCTGCTGGCGATTTCGATTCTCGGGTTCTTCGGCCAGCCGGTTTCCAACTACTTCAGCCGCGTCCTGGAGCACAACGCCGACATCTACGGGCTGGAAGTGATCCACGGCATTGTGCCGGATTCCTCGCAGGCGGCCGCGCGCGGGTTTCAGAAGCTGGGAGAGATCAGCCTGGACGATCCCAACCCCAGCCCGTTTATCGAGTTCTGGCTGTATGACCACCCATCCATCCGCGACCGCGTGCGCTTCGCCGCGGAGTACGACCCGTGGACGAAGGGCGGGCGTCCGAAGTATGTGCCGTGAGATGGCGCGACCGGGCGGGCATCTACGAACCCTGGCAGGTTCCCGTTCGGAAAGATGGTGTCAAGGGAGGCGATTGGGCGTATATTCGAGGGTAGCCAGGAGTGCAAGTTCGAATCCTGGCTTACGCCTTTTCGCCGAAGCCGAGGTCCGGCCCGTTCGGCTCCCACAGCGACCTCCCCGGCCCGGCGAGGGAAGGAGGACATATGAAGGCCAAGTGTCTGCCTATCCTGGTCCTCGCCACCGCAACGGTGTGTTTCCCGGGCCAGGGACCGCAATCACAAAAGAAGCCGGATACGGCCGCCAGCGGCGTGTTTCTCGGTAAGAGCGGGAAAGCGATGGCCGGTGCGCGTCTGATCCTGTGCGAAGCGATCGTAGATCAGGGTAAAATCCGGCTCCTGCCTAATGTGCCGACGGCTACAGCCGACCAGCAGGGCCGGTTCACGTTCCGCGGCTTCGCCCCGGGCAGGCGGACCATCATCTATCTGCCGGCGGGCGTGAATGCCGCGATACCGAACGAAATCGACATTTCGGCGCTGGAGGCGGTCGACAAATCCACATTGCCGCTGTTAGTCAGGGTCGAACTCGGCACGGATAAGCCTTACGAAGCCCGGCCCTGGACGAGGCAGTTCACCCTGCTCAAGGGCCACACGTTTTGGTCGATGGGCGCGCAGATGAAAATCTGGAACGCCACGGTGCGGTGCGGGGCGCGGGGACCATATCTGGAGCTGCGCCGCGGCATCGTCTGGCTCGAGGACTTCGCGGACAAGAGCCAGATCAAGGTCGAAGCCTGGAGCTTTTGAGACCGGCGTTGGCGACAGGCGCGTTCATTTGACGACGCGGTACCTGGATCGAAACGCCTTTAGGTTGTCCGTGCACACGGGCCGATAGGCGCTCTGGATAGCGGCGCACTGCTCGAAGAACCTGGCGGCATCCGGCACGTTCCTGAGGTGTGAGTTGGCGATTCCGAGGTTGAAGAGGGCCGCGGCTTTGTATTCGTCGTTGCCTTCGAGCAGCGGCAGTGCCGCCCTCAGCACCTGGTTGGAGTCGGTGTACTTGCCCTGAACGCAGTAGATTACGCCCTCCATCCACTGGCCTAGTCCGAAATAGTGGTCTTTCCACTTCCGCCAGTCGGCATCGCCCACCGCTTCCGGCTTCTGGCGGGTGTTGACCGAGGCGAGCAGTTTGGAGGCGTAGTCCAGCACCTTTTGCGGCTCCCGGTT
This sequence comes from Bryobacterales bacterium, assembly GCA_963794265.1. Lineage (GTDB taxonomy): Bacteria > Acidobacteriota > Terriglobia > Bryobacterales > Bryobacteraceae > CAWCDJ01. The sequence goes on along the minus strand of CAWCDJ010000001.1, from coordinate 610,597 downwards.
CTGCCGCAGGTAGAAATCGCCGGCAGTCGCCAGCATCTCTTCGTTGGCCTGGCCCTTGGGAATGAGCTTCTCGGCCAGCCCGACCGCACCCGGCAGGTCGCCGCTCTGGACCAGGGCTTGGAAGTGCAGTCCATATGCCTGTGACAGGTAGGTGCTTTCCGGCGCCCGCTCCTCGAGTGTCTTGAACAGCTCGACTTTCTTAGCGGCTTCCGGAACCTGTACCGCCGCGGCGAACAGTGCGTACTCCGTGTAGGTGTCCACGCTTTTGGCGGAATCGACTCGCTGCTTGAAGGCATCGTCGTCTTCCTCCCCGCCTTTCGGCGTCTGGGCGAGTTTGCGCGCGAGCTCCGAGGACCGTACAGCCCATATGCGCACTACCTCGGGGTCCTTCTTCGCCTCGGCCGCTTTCACGGCCGCGTAAGCGGTCTCCATGTCGGTTGGATCTTCGGCCAGCACCTTTGCGGCGGCAGCGAGCGCCTTATCGAACTGGCCGAGTTTCGTGCAACTGTCCACCATCCGGGAGTAAACCCAGAGGACTCCCTCATGCTTGGGATATCGTTCCAGAAACTGCTCCATCAACGCAACCTTCTTCGCGTCGTCGGGTTCGTCCCGGACCTGCTGGAGCAGCCGCCCCTCGGGTGTTGCGATGTTGAAGGTGATTCCCTGGCGTTGCGCGCTGAAGGATGCCGCCACCAACGACAGGAACAGGACCAGGACGAGAGAACAGGTTCTCATCTTCGCCTCCTGTGCACCTACCGGCAAGCGATGAACCGGGTCCGAATAGCCGATTCCCGGCTACCACCAATATAGGCCCGATCGACTGCATGGGGGCGCAAAATTTCCGGGCGCTGTTCGTCTGTGCACCCTTCTTTGGCCCCGGAAATGGAATCGCCGGCCGCCGGAGCGGCCATCCGAACTATATTCTGCGAGGATGCCGTTAGTTTGAGATCGCGATCAGCAGCTTCTGCGTGCCGGCGGTCCCATTGAGCGAGAAGGTGAACGGGACGGCGTCGCCTGCGGGGACATTCGGCACCACGACATTGAATTGGTAGAGTCCCAAATAGCCGCCGCTCAGCCCAGCGAATTTCACCGTGGCCGGTAGTCCGTCGAACGAGGCTTGGAAATCTCCGTTGAGATTATTGGACTGCGTTACGATCTGGCCCGCGGGACTATCCGGAGTTACCGTTCCGAAACCGACGCCATAAAGCACGATGGTGTCGCCCGGTTTGGCGCGCGCCGAAGTTACGCCGGCGATCGACCCGGGAGGAAGAACGAAAGTGACGCCGTCCGGGAACAGAGCGGCGATGTATTGCCCCGCCTGCAAATTGAATACAGAAGGCGCCAGCAGACCCGGCTCGGTGGCATTCACGGTGATCGGATAAGCCGTGCTGATTCCACCCGGCGTGGTGACGACCACGGGCTGCGACCCTGCCGGGATATTGGAAGGCACCTGCGCGTTCACCTGGGTTGGGCTGACATAGTCGATAAATGCGGGCTGGCCGCCGATGGTAACTGTCGTTGCCCCCAAAGTTGTCGGCCCCAGGTTACCTTTGAAATCGGCGCCGGTCCAGGTCTGCGAAGCGACGTTAGCAAGATTCTTGCCATAGATTTCCATCCAGGTTCCCGGCGCAAGCGCGGAAAACCCGCCGTAGGCGCTCGCGCTGATGACGCCCTGGGACGTCCGGATCACGGGAGTTGCATCGAAGGTGCCGTAAACCGTTCCACTGATTACCGCGCCGGGCGTCAGCCCCACGTCTCCAATGCCGCAGGATGGGGCCGCGGTTCCAGAACAGGAGGCAGTGGAATCGTAGTAGAAAGTGAAGTTATTGGAGAGAAATGCGACCGTGGCGCCGGTGTTTTCAGCCAGCGATACCGTGATCGAGCCTGAATTGCCGGCAGTCAAGCCGAAGGTGACATAATTGCTGCCGGGGCTGATGGAAGTGGCAGTAAACGGAGATATGCCATTGCCCTTATAAGCAAGCACCATGGAAATGGTCCCGCCGCCTCCGACGCCGGTGTAGGGGGCGGTCACTGTGCATTTGGTGCTCGTCCCATCGTAATTGCAGTTGCCCCAGTCGACGCGGCTTTGACCCACGCCCCCGCTGCCGCCGAGACCGGTCAAAGTCACGGCCTGGTTACTGGTTGTATAGGTAGCTGTTTGTGCGGACGCCGGCGGCAAATACGCGGCGCAGAAAAGAAACAGGGAAATGGCGATATGTCTCATGGTGGGTTGGTCGTACCAGCCTAGCCATTAACGGGGAGAGGCGCAAGAGGAACTAGTGCTACGGGTACTGCAAAGGCAGCGGCGATCAGCGAGCGGGCAGACTAAGGCGGCCTGCCTTACTCGGACCAGACGGCGAGCTGGTTGCCGCTGGGATCGTGGAAATGGAAGCGGCGGCCGCCGGGAAAGGAGAAAATCTCTTTTGTGATTTTTCCTCCGGCCTCTTTCACCTTCTCCAGCATGGCTTCCAGGTTTACGGCGTAAAGAACAACCAGAACACCGCCTTCGGCCACCTGTGCGGCTTTCCAGAAACCGCCGGCCATGCGGCCGTCGAAGAAGCTGGTGTATTCGGGACCATAGTCCTCGAAGTTCCAGCCGAATACCTGGTTGTAGAAACGGGTGGTGGCGGAGATGTCGGTGGCCGGGAACTCGATATAGTCGATCCGGCAATCGTTCGCAGCGTTGCTCATGCGTCGATGGTAGCGGAAACCGCGGCCCGGGTATTGGACAAAACGGCCATGGGCGTACGGCCGGAGAACTCGCGGAAATCGCGGATCAGGTGCGGCTGGTCGTAGTACCCGCAGCCGGCGGCGAGGGCTGCGCAGTCCATGCGCCCGGCATGCGCGGCGGCGAGCGCGCGGCGGAAGCGCAGTATGCGGGCCAGGAACTTCGGCGTGAGGCCGGTGAGTTCCAGGCAGACGCGGCGGAACTGGCGGGGGCTGAGGCCGGCGGCGGAAGCCAAGTCGTCGATCGAGACACAGCCGTGCCGCGCTTCCATCCACAAAATCGCCTGTTGCGCGGCCGTGGGGACGGCGGGCGCCGGGCAGAGGAGCGGGATCGCCTCCGCGGACGAACGAATGGCAGCCAGGCGATCGGCCAGGGTCCTGGCGCGCGCGCCCCAGAGACGCTCGAGCGGAAGGATCACGTCGGTCAAGCGGTTGGCGGGGGCTCCGAAATGGCTGCGCCACATTCCGGGACGCAGCCGCATGCCCAGCAGCGTACTGCCGGCGGATAGTGTGAAATCGCGCCAGGCGGTCATGGGGCCGACAGCTTCGAGCCGGATTTGGCTGCCCCTTCTGGTGAACAGGATGTCGGCGCAGCCGTCGGGAGTCACGCGGTGCAGAGGTTCGCCGCGCCCGGTGCGCATGGTCCAGAAACACTCGACCATGTGCGAGTGTCCGGGCGGCGGCGCGATCTCGCGATACTCCGGCATGACTCTATTGCGGATCGAGCACGACGAAATTGCAGTCGTCTTCGCCGATCGGCTGGCCGGGCGGGGCCTCGGCCGGTTTCGGGATGCCAATTTCCTTGGGGTTATTTTCGAAGCGCCGGATCTGCGCCGCGCCAAACTGATAGAACGCCTTCAGGCCGGCATCCGCCGGGTTTTGCCCGTTCGCCCAATCGCGCAGTGCGGCCAGTTTCGCCAGCGTGGTGGCCCGCGATTGCGGGGAAGCCTGCTCATTGGCGGAGAGGGCCATCAGATCGTAAAGAACCACGGTATCGACGGTGCGCTGCACCTGTCCGCCAAGCCCCATGGCGGGTTCGGCTTTCCAGGTAGCACCCAGCAGCCGGTCGATCACTTCATCGAGGCTGGGCAGGGTGGGGTCTTCGGCATGGTACTGGACCAGGCGGGCGTCGCGTTCGGGATTGAGAATCAGCCGGACCGTGAGAGCGGCGGCCGATTCGGCGGCGCCGAGGGGGTCGAACGTGACACCCGTACGGTTGTGGAAGTTCTCGCGGGTGCGGGGATAGCCGAGGGCGCTCGGAGGGATCAGGGCGAGAATGTTTTCGGGCAAGGTCAGGGTTTCGGGCCGGATCGTGCGGAGCAGGGCGTCGAGCGCGCGCCGCTGCTCCGCGGCGGGCACCCGTTCGGTGACCTTCTGGCCATCGCCGCGGAGCGCGTACGTATAGAACAGGCCGCCGAGGACTTTGGACGCGGCTTCGGTCTGGTAGCGGTGCAGCAGGTAGACCGGCACCAGCAGGTCTTCCAGGCGGCTCATGGGCTCGCCCTCGCGAATATTATTGGCGGAGAAGCGGCTGAGAGCGCGGCCGCGCACCTCCATGATGCGGTTGAGTTCGTCTACCGCGTTCGAGCCGCTGTCCCACAGGTGCGCCATGGGGTGGGCGCTGCCCTCGGGGCGAGCGTCGGCGTCGGAGATGAAGAGCAGGCCGCGATCGGTGGCGCTGCGCAGGATGGCGTCGAGCTGTTTCGGTTCGTCGGTACCGGCGGGGAACTCGCGGTAGCCGTAATCGATGGCGACTTTGTCCCATTCGCCGATGCCGGTGGCGTAGGCGTCCGAGAGATCCGGCGCGCCCGGTCCCTTGAGGCGGATGAGCGGCGGCGGATAATCCATCACGCTGGAGCGGTTCTTCATGCTGGCGGCGTAATTGTGGGCGAGGCCGAGCGTATGGCCCACTTCGTGGGCGGCCAGTTGCCGCAGGCGGGCGAGCACGACCCGCTCGAGCTCGGGCGATACCGGCTTGCCGGGTTCGTACGGCGCCAGAAGGGCTTCGGCGATCCGGTAATCCTGGCGGCCGCGCAGGGAGCCGAGCGTGACCTGGCCCTTGATGATTTCGCCGGTGCGCGGGTCGGTGATAGATTCGCCATAGGACCAGCCACGCGAGTAGCGGTGCACCCATTGGATGAGGTTGTAGCGGACGTCCATCGGGTCGGCGCCTTCAGGCAGCAATTCGACGCGGAACGCATTCTTATAGCCGGCGGCTTCGAAGGCCTGGTTCCACCAGCGGGCGCCTTCGAGCAGGGCGGAACGGATGGGCTCGGGAGCGCCGCGGTCCAGATAGTAGACGATGGGCTGGACGGGTTCGCTGAGGGCGGCGTTTGGGTCCTTCTTCTGCAGCCGGTGCCGGTTGATGAAGCGCTTGTGGGTCCGGTCGTTGAGGCCGGCGGCGTAATCGACATAGCCTGTGCCGAAATATCCGGCTCGGGGATCGAAGGCGCGCGGCTCAAAACCGGGGCCGGGCAACTCGACGAACGAGTGGTGCTCGCGGACCGTGATGGATTCGGGGGTGGGAGCGATGTCGCGCACGAACTGGCTGGGGTTATCGCCGGTGAAGGTCAGGGTGGATTCCACTTCGGTGTTCTTGGGGAAGTTGCGGGTGCGCGGCAGATAGAAGGCGCAGCGCGAGGGATCGAGGTGGAACGGAGCTGCCGGAGGCCTTCCGGAAGCGGTCGAGGGACCCTGGGGCGAGCCTCCGATAGGCTGGGCACGCTCGATGGCGCGCGGGATTTCGTGCGCGTCGCGCAGGTAGAAGGCGGTGGCGTCCACCAGCACATGCCCGTTCTCTTCGGCCGCGACATCGAAGCCCCAAAGCACCGATTGCGCGAAGGACTCTTCCACCGAGCGCTGCTCGTCGGGGCTTCCGCCGGTGGCGCGAAAGCGGTAATTCGGTTCCACCAGCAGGACTTTGGGCCCGCTGCGCTCGAATTTCACGATGCGGCTGCCGCCGATCTGGCCGCGGTCGAGGCCCAGGTCGTTCGAGCCTAAGCCGGCGGGCAAGGAATTGACGTACAGGAACTCGGTATCGGTCTTATCGATCTCCAGCCAGAGCCGGCCGGACCTTTGGTCCCAGTACAGCGGGAAGTACCCGGGGAGTTTTTGGAATGAGGCGGTTTTTGCGGCGATAGTGGGAATCGCGGCGGTCTGGGCGCCGGCGCCGGCTGCCATCGCCAGGCAGAGAATTGCCATTTTCATAGAAAAAGCCATTATCGTACACGAGGGGCTGGCGGTCGGGGCGATTTTCTGTTACTAATTCGTTAGTATTCCGTAACGGAGGTTGAGCTGATGTTCCAGGATGTGCTGTACGGCCTACGGACGATGGCGAAAAACCCCGGGGTCACGGTGGTCGCCGTGATCACGCTGGCTCTTGGGATTGGAGCCAACACGGCCATGTTCAGCGTGATGGATGCGGTGCTGCTCAAGCCGCTGGCGTATCGGGACGCGGACCGCCTGGTCACGATTCTCGCGCAGCTTCCCAGCCGCAATATCTTCGGCGCTTTCGTCGAGTACAACACCTACGGCGAATGGTGGAAGGCGCGCAGCAAATCGTTCGAATCCATGGCGGCGTTCACGCCGGGCTCGATGAACCTGACGTCTAGCAGCGAGCCCGAGCGGCTGCTGATGTTCCGGGTGAACGCGGGTTTCCTCCGGACGGCCGGGATGCAGCCGGTTGCGGGCCGGGATTTTCTTCCCGAGGAAGATCAGCCGGGGGCGCCGAAGGTGGCGATTGTGGCGTACCGCCTGTGGCAGCGGCGGTTCGGCGGAGACCGCGGGCTGGTGGGACGGCAGATTTCGCTTGACCGCGCGAGCTACACCGTGGTCGGCATCCTGCCGCGGGAGTTCGAACTCTATGGCGATGAAGTCGACGTATACCTGCCGATTGCAGCGAGCACGGCGCGGGCTCCGGGCATGCCTTCGGTGGGGGTGCATGCGCGGCTGACGCCTGGTGTCCCGCTGGAGCGGGCGCAGGCGGAGATCGACTCGCTTTGCCGGGGGTGGGTAGCTCAGTATCACTATCCGAACGACTGGGGCGCGCGCGTCTGGACGGTGCGCGGGTTTGCGGTGCGGTCGGTGCAATCGAGCGTGGTGGTGATGGGTGTGGCGGTCGCCCTGGTGCTGCTGATTGCGTGCGCCAACGTGGCCAACCTGCTGCTGGCGCGAGCGGGGGCGCGGCAGCGCGAAATGGCCGTCCGCTGCGCGCTGGGGGCGGGGCGCTGGCGGATTGCGCGGCAGTTGCTCACCGAGAGCGCGCTGCTCGGTATTGCGGCGTCGGCGCTCGGAGTGTTGGCGGCCTGGGCGGGCGTGCGCGCGCTGGCGGCGGCCAAGGCGTACCTGCCGTTCCAGAAGTCGGCAACCGTCGACGGCCGGGTGCTGGCGTTCACGCTGGGCGCGTCGATCCTGACGATTCTGCTTTTCGGCCTGGCGCCGGCGCTGGCGGCAGTGCGCTCCGGCGTGGCGGCCAACCTCAAGGAAGGCGGCCGAGGGGGAGGCGAGGGAATCCGGACCAGCCGTTTTCGCGACGCGCTGGTGGTGGGCGAGGTGGCGCTGGCCCTGCTATTGGCGATCGGCGCCAGCCTCATGATCCGCAGCATGGCGCGCCTGCAAGCGGTGGACCCGGGGTTCAACGCGGCGGGCGTGTGGAAGGGTTTTGTTACGCTGCGGGGCGAAAATTACACGGAGCCCGGGAAGCGCGTAAATTTCTACCGGACGCTCACCGCCAAGGTGGCGGCCATTCCCGGCGTAACCGCGGCTGGATTGGTGTCGCACCTGCCGTTCGGCGGTTCGAAGACCGGCTCGAACGTGCTGGTGGAGGGCGCTCCGCCGCCCAAGCCCGGAGAAGCGACCATCGTCTTCAACCGGACCGTGGACGCGGGCTACTTCCCGGCATTGCGGGTGCGGCTGGCACGCGGCCGGTTCTTTACCGACCATGATCCGGACGGGCCGCCGGTGGCGATCATCAACCAGTCTTTTGCGCGGAAGGGTTGGGGGAATCAGGATCCGGTGGGTAAGCGCTTCGGCGACGGCAACCCGGCACATTGGATGACCGTGGTGGGGGTGATCCAGGATCTGCGGCAAACCTCCCTGACGGATGAGCCGGACCTGGAATCTTACATGCCTTACAAGCAGAATCCGGGCGCGACGATGGCGCTGATCGCACGCTCGGACGGCAACCCGGAGAAGCTGGCGCCGGCCGTTCGGAAAGCGGTGCACGAGGTGGACAAGGACCTTCCGCTGGCGGACACCGGTCTGCTGGCCGACGCCGTTTCGCAATCGACGCGATCGCGCAGGTTCTCCACCTGGGTGCTGGGAGGTTTTGCGGCACTGGCTCTCCTGCTGGCGGCGGTAGGCATCTACGGCGTGATTTCCTATTCGGTGACGCGGCGGACGCACGAGATCGGCGTCCGGATGGCGCTCGGAGCCGAGCGGAGCCGGATTGCCGGCATGGTAGTGGGCCGGGCGCTGCTGCTGGGGGCGATCGGCATCGCCGCGGGAATCGGCGGCGGGCTGGCGCTCACCCGGCTGTTGCGCTCCATGCTGTTCGGCGTCAGCGCGACGGACTCGGGCGTGTTCGCGGGGGCGTCGTTATTCCTGCTGGCGGTAGCGGCGCTGGCTGGGTATATTCCGGCACGGCGGGCGTCGCGCATCGATCCGGGAATCGCGCTTCGGGAGGAATGAGGTAGCGGCGGGCGATTCAGTCTTTGGCGGGTGTCCGCCGCAGAGCGGCAATGACTCCCCCGACTGCCGCGAGAACTGCGGCGGCGGCTGTGAGAAACGGCGCCCGGGTGAACCAGGGGCGGGAATTGCCGGCCGCGGGTTCGCGGCGGCGCTTGGCATCGGGCTTTTGCGCGAGCGCGACACAGGGCATCGCGATAGCCACGGGAAGGTTGAGAAGCCAGGTCCGACGGGTGCTCTTGCGCATACGGTCAATCCTACCCCAGAAAGCGCCGGTTCGGACGTCGATGTCCATGCGTACTCGAAGAGGGCCATGAAGCATAGATGCGGCCTGAGTGTAGCCGCCGCCGTTTTCGCCGAAAGCATATCGAACCCGGATGCTACACTGCGAGTGATGGCGCGAATGAAGTTTTTCGCGGTGCTGCTCGCAGCGGCGTGGGCTGCGATTGGGAGTTCGGGCAGGCCGGAGACCACCATGCTCATGTACCTGGTGAACCGGCCGGATTCGATCGCGAGTTTTCGCGCGCACGCGGACCGGATCTCGATCATCGCACCGCAGACCTTCTCGATGGACGCGCAGGGGTTCATTCAGGGCGGGGTGCCGCCGGAGGTCATCGAGATTGCCGCCGAGAACCACGTGGCCGTGATGCCGCTGGTCACCAACCGCGGGTTCAACCAGCCCCTGATGCACACGGTTCTGGACACGGCGGAATCGAGGGCGCGGGCGATCCGCTACCTGATGTACTACGCGCTGCGCGACGGCTATTTGGGGTTTCAGTTCGATTACGAGAACATCCACTACACGTATCGCGACAAATTCACGCAATTCTTTCGGGAGGCTGCGATCGAATTCCACAAGCACGGGCTCGAGCTGAGCGCCGCGATCGTCGGGCGTCTGGACGACACGCGGAACAGCGACAGCCCCGGCGGCTATGAGAATTGGAGTGGCGTCTACGACTACCGGGAAATGGGGAAGTGGGCGGACTTTCTCAGTGTGATGGCGTATGCGGAGCACGGCTCGGCGGACGACCCCGGACCAGTGGCGGGGCTGCCGTGGGTGAAAGCCATTGCGAGATACTCGGCGTCGCTGATTCCGGCCCGGAAGGTGTCGCTGGGAGTTCCGTTCTACGGAATGCGATGGGAAGCCACGGGGGCCGCTTCGGGCCGGCAATGGCGCGGCCGCTCCACTCGATATACCGACGCCGCCGCCGCGATGGCGGGCGCGCGAACCGCCTGGGATGAGACGGCGAACTCGCCGCACCTTTCGTTTGACCGCAACGGCCGGCGGACGGAACTGTGGTTCGAGAACGCGCGCAGCTTGCAGGCGAAGCTAGAGTTGGCCCACCAGATGGGGTTTCGCGGAATCTCGGCCTGGGTGCTCGGCCAGGAGGATCCGGCGTTCTGGAACTCGCTCGAGGGGTGGCGTGTGCGGCGCATCCGGAGGCCGCTAGCCTCGGGGGCGCTCGAGGAGAGGTCGAAGAGGGCCGCAAGGGCGCTTCGACAGTAGCCCAATGACCTTGCCGGTGTGACGCCCGTCACACGGGATCGGCGATTTCCGGAACCTTCCGGCGCGCGCTTCCCGCTTTTGTTTTCCAACCAACAGCCGGCTTTCACCACCCGGCTCCACAATGGAGCGAAGTTCGGGCGGAGGACCTATGAACCGAATGGGTTGGATCGTACCCGCGGTTTGCGGGGCGCTGGTTTTGGCCGTGGCTGCCCGGGAGCAGGCCGGCCGCGAGCACGCGAGCAAAGGCGAGGCGAACCGGTTGAATCCGTCGGAGGGCTTGCGGCAGTTGGACGCGGCGCTCCACAGGATCGACCAGCACGAGCAGGACGGGCTGGCGAAGATGCAATCGCAGATGGGCTCGATGGACCGCTACCAGCAGAACAAATTGCTGGGGCACCTGCTGCTGCACGACCGGAATCTCTCGGTGAACCGCAACACTCCCTGCGTTCTGTGCCACACCTCGGACACGGGTTTCACCGGGCCTTCCACCGTCATCAACAGCACGATGGTGTCATACCCGGGCTCGGTGCGCAGCCGGCGCAGCGGCCGGCGGCCTCAGAGTTACAGCTACGCGCCCTTCGCGCCGCTCTTGCATTACGACAAGATCCAGAAGGATTTCATTGGCGGCAACTTCTGGGACATGCGGGCGACAGGGCTGCTTCTGGCCAACCCTTCGGCCGCCCAGGCGCAGGACCCGCCGGTGGATCCGGACGAAATGGGCTTCCGCGACTACGCCTGCGTGGTGTACCGGATGTCGCAAAGGCCTTACCGGCCGCTGTTTGACAAGGTCTGGGGCACCGGAGCGCTCGACTTCCAATGGCCGCCCGATTCCGAAACGGTCTGCAACACGGTGTGGAACGGGGAAGGGAAGCATTGCGACCGCGATCCCCATGGCACCGCATGCCTGAACCTGCAGCCGGCGCTGCGGGCTTCCGTCAAGCGGGCGTTCAACGAGTTTGCGGCGTCGGTGGCGGTCGACGAGGCTTCGGGTGACATCAGCCCGTTCACGTCGAAGTTCGACCTGTACCTGGGCGGCAAAGTGAAGCTTACGCCGGACGAACAGGCCGGAATGCAATTGTTCAACGGCAAGGCAAAGTGTGACGAATGCCACAAATCCTCCGGGGAGGAGCCGCTATTCACCGACTTCACAGCCGTGAATCTGGGGATACCGACGAATCCGGAGATTCGGGCGGCGCACATTCCGGATTACGGAGTGGGCGCGTTTCTTTCGAATCCGGACCAGGATCCGAATTACCAGGAGTGGTCTCGATATGCGCCGCAGTATATGGGGACCTTTCAGGTGGCCACGGCCCGGAATGTGGATATGCGGCCTGATCCCGGCTTCGTGAAGGCCTACATGCACAACGGGTATTTGAAATCGCTGAAGGAAGTCGTGCATTTCTACAACACGCGCGATACGCTGCCTCGGTGCAAGCAGGGCGATCCGGGAGAGAAGGTGACTTGCTGGCCCGGTCCCGAGGTGCCGCAGAACGTGAACCGGACGCAATTGGGGAACCTGGGGCTGACGGATCAGCAGGAAAACCAGGTCGTCTCGTTTCTGAGAACGCTGACGGACGGGTATCACCAATAGCGGGCGGCGGCGCTCCGGAACGGGCCAGGCCCGGGGAGCGGAGGTCCTGCTGTAGGGACGCCGGTTCACGGGGCCGCCGCAATCGTTGTAGCCTAAAGCCAATGCCCCCCGGGCGGCTCTTCATGCTGCTGTTCTTGTGCTCGGCTTCCGCGGTTGCGCAACGCTATGCCGACCTGTACGGCCGCGTGCTCGACGTCTCCGAAGGCGGCATCGGCCTGGCATCGATCACGGTGGTGGATCAGGATACGGGTTTCCGGCGGAGCGCGGAATCGCAGCCGGGCGGCGCGTATTCCGTGGGCGGCCTGTTTCCCGGTACCTATAAAGTTACGGTGCGGAAGGAAGGGTTCGTCACGGTGGTCCGGTTCGACGTGGTGCTCAAGCCGGGCGCCGCGGCCCGGGCCGATTTCGTTCTTCCGGTCGGAAGCGTGGAGGAGAGCATTACGGTAGTCGGCACGGCGCCGCTGACCGAGCATGAAGACGCCTCGACGTCCACCATAGCCGGGCGGGACGAAATCGATCGGCTTCCGCTGAACGGGCGGGGCTTGTTGACCCTGGTCGAGTTGGCGCCGGGAGCGATCGTGACTCCCGCTACGCGCGGAGAAGCCGGCCAGTTCACGGCCACCGGCCAGCGGCCGAATACAAACTCTTTCACGGTGGATGGCGTCAGCGCGAATACCGGAGTGACGGCGGGGGGCCTGCCCGCGCAGCCCACCGGAGGGGTACTGCCGGCGCTCAGCGCGTACGGCAGCATGGACTCGCTGATCTCGCTCGATGCGGTGGAGGACTTTCGGATTACTACTTCGACTTCGATCGCCGAGTTCGGCCGTCTTCCGGGGGCCAATGTGGCTCTCACGAGCCGCTCGGGGTCGAACGAATTTCACGGCGCGACCTCCTACCGGATCCGCAACGAGCTGTTCGCCGCGAACGACTGGTTCGGCAACCAGGCCGGATACGGCCGGCTGCCGCTGCGGGTCCAGGATGCGACCCAGAGTTTCGGCGGCCCGATCCGCCGCAATCGCACCTTTTTCTTTTTGTCCTACGAACATGCCGCCCTGGTGCAGCCGAACGTGTGGCTGCAGCCCGTGCCTTCGGCCGCGGCGCGGAGTTCCGCGGCGGATTGGGCGCAGCCGCTGCTGGCCCTGTTTCCGCTGCCCGCGAGCGGGACGGCGGACAGCGGGATCGGCGAAATCGTGGGCCGCGCAGCCCGCCCCGCCGGGCTGCACACGGGCGGCGTCCGGATCGACCAGGCGATCACTCCGCGAGTGACGCTTTTCGGCCGCTACAACGATTCGCCTTCCGAAAACCAGTTCGGAACCCTCGTGGTCAACCGGCTCGACCTGCGCTCCCGCAGCCTGACGCTCGGCCTCTCGGCGCGGCCCGCTTCCTCCGTGACGCTCGACCTCCGCGCGAACGAATCGGAATCGGACGCTGATTCGCTATGGGCGCAGGGCGACGGCTGCTCGCTCGAACCGGTGGCGGCGAGCTTTCTCGGAATCCCGGTGCCCTGCAATTACCTGGTGCGCTTCTCGATCGGCGGTATCGGCCAACTGGTTTCCGGAAGCGAGGGGGAGCGCCGGCAGCGGCAGTTTCAACTGATTCCTTCAGCCACGTGGCGGTACCGCGGGCATGCTTTGAGCGTTGGGTCGGATTACCGCCGCATCACGGCGGTCCGGCGCGACCCGACGGGCTCACTGGGAGTGATTGCCGACGGAATGGCGTCCCTGGTCGATCAGCGCAGTCTCTGGATCTCGAAGGCGGCCGCGCAGAATGCTTCGACGACCTTGGACGAACTTTCTCTTTGGATCGAGGATACCTGGCAGGCGACGGCGCGTCTCACCATCGCGGCTGGTCTGCGTTGGGAATTTTCTCCCGCCCCCTTGCCGGATGCGGCCGTATATTTTTACAGCCCGGCTACCGCGACGGTAGTATCGCTCGATCAGCCTCTTTGGCCCGACGACTATCGAAATTTCGCGCCGCGGCTGGGCGGGGCGTGGAAAATCACGCGCGATGGCCGTACGGTGCTGCGCGCGGGCGGCGGCCTCTACTACAACTCGGCGCTGAGTATCGCGACCGACATCCTGAACGGGGGGCCGCTCAGCGTTACGCAGTTTACGAGCCAGATCCACGCACCGTTTCCGACCCTGCTGAGTTTCGGGTTCATGCCGCAACTCGAGCTGCCCAGGGTGCTCCAATGGAACGTCTCGTTGGAGCGCGCGATCGGAGCGTCCGACGGTGTTTCGCTGGGATATGTGGGTTCGGACGGCCGCCGGCTGATGCGCCGGGAGGTAGGCGGCCCGGGCAGTACCCCGACGGCACTCGTGGCGCTTACGACCAACAACGGCTCCTCCGATTACGCGGCGCTCGAGATGCAGTACCGGCGGCGCCTGGCGCGCGGGCTCGCAGCGACGGCTTCTTACACATGGTCGCATTCGCTCGACAACGATTCGAGCGATGCGTACCTGGTGTGGGCCGGTGCGGGCCCAAGCGATCGCGGCTCCTCCGATTTCGACCTGCGGCACAACTTCACGGCCGAGGCAAGTTATGAGCCCGCCTGCCTGCGCGGCTGGGGCGTCGACCTGGTATTTCACGCGCGCAGTGGATTCCCCATCACGCCGCTCGCGGCCGAAGAGTATCAGGGCATCAGTTATGTGAACGCCTTCCGCCCGAACCTGGTGTGGGGCCAACCGTTATGGATTTCGGGGAGCGGCATGCCGGGCGGCAGGGAACTCAATCCGGCGGCGTTCGCGGCCGCGGCGGCAGGTACACAGGGCACGCTCGGGCGCAATGCGCTGACGGGTTTCGGCATGTGGCAGGCGGATATCGCGGTGAGGCGCGAGTTCCGCCTGAGCGACCGCCTGAAACTGCAATTGCGGATGGACGCATTCAACGCATTCAACCATGCGAACTTCGCGGATCCGGTCCGATTCCTGACGAGTCCGGTATTCGGGGAGTCCACTTCCATGCTGAATATGATGCTGGGCACGGGTAGTCCGGGCAGCGGCCTTTCTCCGTCGCTTCAAACCGGCGGCCCGCGTTCGCTTCAGGGCGGTATACGGTTCTTATTCTGACTATGATTCTGGCCATCGATATCGGCGGTACGAAATTCTCCATGGCGGTCTTCGACGGTGACCGCATGGTGCGGCGCGAGACGCGCGCCACGGATGCCGCGGGCGGACGCGAATGGATGACGGGCCAGCTTCGGGAGATGATTCCGCGGTGGCGGCAGGAGTTCCGGTTCACGCGATGCGGCATCGGATTCGGAGGCCCCGTGAATTATGCAGCCCAACGCGTGGTGCTCTCGACGCACGTCGGCGGATGGCGGGATTTCGATTTGTGCGGCTTTGTGGGCGACCTCGCCGGCGTTCCGGTGACGATGGATAACGATGCCAACGTGGGGGCGTTGGGCGAGGCCGAATTCGGCGCGGGTGCGGGCTGCTCGCCGCTTTTCTACATGACCCTGTCCACGGGAATCGGCGGCGGCATCTACGACCGCGGCGAGATCTGGCATGGCGCCGATTCATATGGTGGAGAGATCGGTCACCTGACGATTCGACCGGACGGGCCGGTCTGCCTGTGCGGCGCGCGCGGCTGTTTCGAGCGGATGTGCTGCGGTCTGTGGCTCCAACGCGACTACGGGCGCTCCGCCAAAGAACTGCTCGAAGACCCAGAATTCATAGAACATTATGTTATCGATCTGGCACTTGGTCTGAAAGCGGCAATCATGCTGCTGAACCCGGCGCGCATCATCATCGGGGGCGGAATCAGCAAGGCGGGCGATAAGCTGTTCGTTCCGCTCCGTGCTGAACTGCGGCGGCAGGTTACTAACTGGTCCGCGGCGCGGGTGGATGTTGTGCCGGCGGGGCTTGTGGATGATAGCGTACTCTATGGTTGCGTTCGATTGTGCCGGGGAGAACAATGGCGAGCGCGCTGCCATTGAGTCGGCACCACGGCTGCGGCTATCCTGGATTCGTGGGGTTAGGAATAATCCGAGGGGTTGATGTGTATGTGCCGGCATATTCCGGCGCATGCGTGTTCGGCGGTGAAGGGTATAGAACGGCACAATCGAATCACCACCTGGCCGGGACTACGTTGTACACTGTTCGCTTGCCCATGCCGAGCGATCTGCTCTCGGCGCCGTTGAGCCGTTTAAAGCCTCCCCCAGTTTGGTTCGGGAACTATGCCGGCAAAACAGCTGTTGCACGATCGAGATAAGAAGTTTCGTCTTCTATTTGAAGAGAATCCCCAACCGATGTGGGTCCTTGACCCAGCGACACAGCGCTTCCTGGAATCCAACCTGGCCGCTTCCAATCTGTACGGATACTCCTCCCAGGAATTTCAGTTACTGACGCTCGCGGACATCGATGCGGAAGTGTCTGCCCCAAGCCTCTCATCGCAGAAGAACCAGCCCGCGGCGCGGCGGCACCGTACCAAAGGCGGCCGCGTGATCGATGTGGAAGTAGCCGCTTACGACATCGATTATGAGGGGAGGCCGGCGCTGCTGGCCGTGCTGATGGATATCAGCGGCCGCCGTGAGCTCGAAGAGCAGTTGCGTCAGGCCCAGAAAATGGAAGCGGTCGGCATGCTGGCGGGCGGGGTGGCTCACGATTTCAATAACCTGCTCACGATTATCACGGGCTACAGCCAGTTGATTCTGAATAACCTGAAGGAGAATGATCCGAACCGGCACTCGGCGGAGCAGATCATGAAGGCGGGCGAGCGGGCGGCCGCCTTGACCAAGCAGTTGCTGGCATTCAGCCGCCGGCAGGTACTGCAGCTTCGGGTGCTCGATCTGAACCGGCTGGTAACCAGCCTGGGGGCGATGTTACAGCGGCTCATCGGAGAAGATATCGACCTGCGGCTATCGCTGAAGCCCGATCTGGGGCGGGTGAGCGCCGACCCGGGCCAGCTCGAGCAGGTGATCATGAACCTGGTAGTCAACGCGCGGGATGCCATGCCGAAGGGTGGCATCCTGACGTTGGAAACGGCCAATATGGAACTGGACGCGGGATACGCCCTCCGGCACATCGCGGTCAAGCCCGGGTCCTATGTCATGATGGCCGTGAGCGACAACGGCACCGGCATGGATACCGCCACCAAGGCCCGGCTCTTCGAACCGTTTTTCACGACCAAAGGTTCCGGGAAGGGAACCGGGCTGGGCCTTTCGACCGTCTTCGGAATCGTCAAGCAGAGCGGCGGCAGCGTGGACGTGTACAGCGAGCCGGGAAAGGGCACCTCGGTAAAGGTCTACCTGCCGCGAATCGACCAGCCCGTGGCGGTCGAGCCGACAAACCTGCGCAAGGTGGTGCGGCGCGGATGGGAGACCATTTTGCTGGTGGAAGACGACGAGATGGTGCGAACGCTCGTGAAGGAAACGCTGGAAGCCCAGGGGTACAGAATGCTCGAGGCCGGCGGGCCCGTGGAGGCGAAGCGAATTTCCGAGCATTTTCCGGGGACCATCCACCTGCTGATCACCGACGTCGTGATGCCGAAAGTGAACGGGCGCGAACTGGCGCTGCAATTGATCCGCCGCCGTGCCACCATGCGGGTGCTCTACATGTCGGGCTACACCGACAACGCCGTGCTGAACAGCGGGATCCTGGCCAAGGACGTGGCGTTTCTGCAGAAACCGTTCACTCCAGGCGGACTTATCGAGAAGGTACGGGAGGTTCTCGAGTCCGACGGCCGAAGCCGGAGCGCCGGCGAGTAAGTTACGCGGGGCATCCTAGTCCCGCTTGGTACCGGCCGCGGCGGCGATCGTGGCAAATCGCGCCGTGATCCTACACTGAAATCACCACTGAAATCATTGACACCGGCATTCGGGTTTGATATGAGTGCGGGCATTGAGGACCTCTGTGAACAAGAAAGACCTCGTCGGTAAGATCGCCTCGGATGCCAGCCTGACCCGGACGCAGGCTATGCGCGCGCTGGACGCGATGCTCGAAGGGATACAGTCGAGCCTCGAGAAAGGGGACCGTGTCACGATTTCGGGCTTCGGCACTTTCGGCGTTTGCCATCGCAAAGCGCGGCGGGTTCGCAACCCCCGGAACGGACGCTCTATGGATGTAGCGGCCAAGCGCGTTCCACGCTTCGCGCCTGGAGCGGATCTGAGGTCGGCGCTCGACCGTCCGCGGCCCGCGTGATGGTGACCGGGCGCACAACGGATGCCCGCTTGCAGTTAGGGGGTGAGGCGGTGCGACCATGACGACACTGACGAAATGCAGGCTTGGCTGGAAGTATCGGAAGCATCTGTGGAAATACCGCAAGTTGATCCGGCGCCGGCGGGAGATCGCCGGAGTGGCCGCGGTAATGGCGAGTATAGGCGCGGGAATCTATTGGAACCGGCACCGCATAGAATGGTTGAGTGCCTCCAGAGGATAAGCGAAAGCCGGAATACATCGCCGGCAGCATCGGAACGGTGAAGCTGTTCGGCGTGCCCGTGCGGCTGCATTTCACGTTTATTCTGCTGCTGGTCTTTCTGTTGTTCATAGGGATCGGCGGCAAGCAGTCGGGTGCGACGACCGCGCTCTACATCCTGGCACTGTTCGCGTCGGTGCTGCTGCACGAAATCGGCCATACGCTGATCGCGAAGCGCTACGGCATCCGCACGATCGAGATTGTGATGTTCCCGATCGGCGGCGTCTCCCGGCCGGAGCGGGCTCCGAAGGCGCGCGAGGAGTTGTGGATCGCGCTGGCCGGGCCGCTGGTCAACCTGGCGATTGCGGTCGGACTTCTGGCGTGGATGTGGACGCGCACGGGCTGGGTCGCGGTCGAGCAACTGCGCGAGCCGACGGATGCCAACCTGGCCGAGCGCATCGCCTTCGGCAACCTGCTGCTGTTTCTCTTCAACCTGCTGCCCGCGTATCCGATGGATGGCGGGCGGATTCTGCGCTCGTTCCTGGCGCTCGGCCGCACGGAGGAGGAAGCCACCCGGATTGCCGCCGGGGCGGGGCAGGCACTGGCGATCGTCCTAGGACTGCTGGGCCTGCTGTGGGGCAACTTCATGCTGGTCTTCGTGGCTTTATTCGTGTACCTGGGCGCTTCGCAGGAAGGGACCGCCGCGCGGGGCCGCATCCTGACTTCAGGTTTTCCCGTAGAGGCCGCGATGATCACGGATTTCAGGACCCTGCAGCATGGCCAGACCATCCGCGAAGCGGGCGAACTGCTCCTGGCCACCTCGCAGCACGATTTTCCGGTGATGCACGGCAACTCGGTCATCGGCTTGCTCACGCGCTCCGCGCTGGTGCGCGCCATGATCTCGGAAGGGCCCGACGGCTACGTTTCGAGCGCGATGGACCGCGAGTTCAAGCGCGTCACACCAGACCTCCCGCTGAGCGATGCGCTGCCGGTGCTCTCCGGGCCCGGGGCCTGCACGCTGGTGATGGACGCGGAGAACCGGCTGCGCGGAATGCTGACATCGGAGAATTTTTCCGAGTTCATCCTGCTGCGGCAGGCGGAAGCCGCGCAGGCGAAACTCCACGCCGGATGACGGCCGGCGGTTCGCTGTTTGGTTGCGTACAGCAGTCCGCCGGGCTGAAGTGCTATGCATGGGTTATGCGCCGAATTCTACTGGCTGTGGCGGCCCTGGCTGTGCTGGCATCCTGCAATCGTTCGGTTGCGCCTTCCGGCGGATCGGCTTCCTCCGAGCCTCGCCAACTGCCGTCCGGAAACGCGTCGGTCAACGGGCCGATTCTCTCTTACGCGGATGTCGTTTCGCACGTAGTCCCGGCGGTGGTTACGGTGCATTCGGCGCGGCGGGTTCACGCGCCGCAGCAATTCCCGTTTTTCGACGATCCGTTTTTCCGCCAGTTCTTCGGCGGAGGTGCGCCGCGTTCGGGCGGCGGGACGACCGTGGAGCACGCGCTCGGTTCGGGTGTGATCGTGCGCTCCGACGGATACATCCTGACGAACCATCACGTGATTGACGGCGCGGAAGACATCAAAGTGGATTTAAGCAACCGGCAAACCTATTCCGCCAAACTGGTCGGCTCGGACGCCCCGAGCGACCTGGCGGTGCTGAAGATCGACGCCAGCGGCCTCATGGTGTTGCATTTCGGCAATTCCGACCAGGTGCGTGTGGGCGATATCTGCCTTGCGGTGGGAAATCCGCTGGCAATCGGAGAATCCGTAACCGCGGGCATCATCAGCGCCAAGGGTCGCTCCACCGAGGAGGGTTCGGGGAGCTTTCAGGACTTTCTGCAGACCGACGCCCCCATCAACCAGGGCAATTCGGGAGGCGCGCTGGTCAACACGCGCGCCGAACTCATCGGCATCAACTCGCAGATTCTCTCGTCGAACGGCGGGAATGTCGGGATCGGATTCGCGATCCCCTCCAACATGGCGCGGCGGGTGATGGACCAATTGATCAGCAAGGGCAAAGTGGAGCGTGGAATGTTGGGGGTGGGTATCCAGGGGATGACCAAAGACCTCGCTTCCAGCATGGGGATGAAGGAAGTGCGCGGCGTGCTGGTGCGGTCCGTGAATCCGGACGGCCCCGCGGCCAAGGCGGGCATCCAGCCGGGGGACGTCATCGTTGCCCTGAACGGCCAGCCGATGAATGACGAGAACGAATTGCGCAACCAGATTGCCGCGATGTCACCGGGCACCACGATAACGCTCACGATCTGGCGGAACGGCAAGCAGCAGGACGTGCACGCCACGCTGACCGAGTTGACTTCCCAGGGCGCGCGCTCGACCGAGCAGCGGGGCGGCGTCCAGAGCAACCCGAAACTCGGGATCAACGTGGTTCCGCTCACGCCGCAACTGGCCGGACAGGTGGGAGTCCCGAGCAACACGCAGGGTGTCGTGGTGGCGTCGGTGGATCCTTCGGGTCCGGCGGCGCAGGCCGGCATCCAGGCGGGCGACGTGATCGAACAGGTGAATCACCAGCCGGTGCGGACGCCCGGAGACATGCAGAAAGCGCTCGCCAATTCCGGCAACCGGCCGCCGCTGCTCCTGATCAACCGGCAGGGGCAAACGGCCTTCGTGGCGGTGCCGCAACAGTAGCGGAGACGCGGGGGCCCTGGGCCTGCGCAAGACGCGCCGGGAGGCCTGCGCCGCATGTTAACCTCAATTTATTCCAATTTGAGGCCTGATATGTCCTTTCTCTCCATACGCGATCTCGATCTGAACGGAAAGCGGGTTTTTATCCGCGTCGACTTCAACGTCCCTCTGCAAAAGAATGAGCAGGGCCAGATGGAAATCACCAGCGATAAGCGCATCAAGGCATCGCTCGCGACCATTCAATACGCGCTCGATCAGGGAGCCGCCGTCATCCTGGCTTCGCACCTGGGGCGCCCCAAGGGGAAACCGAACGCCGACATGAGCTTGAAGCCCGCGGCCGCGCGATTGAGCGAACTGCTCGGACGGCCGGTGAAGATGGCGCCCGATTGTGTTGGTCCGGAAGTGCAGGCGATGCTGCCGAAATCGGGCGAAGTACTGCTGCTCGAGAACCTGCGGTTTCACGCGGAAGAGGAGAAGAACGATCCGGAATTCGCGAAGCAGCTGGCCGCGTTGTGCGACCTCTATGTGAACGACGCTTTTGGATCGGCGCACCGCGCGCATGCTTCCACCGAGGGCATGATCCAGTTCGTGAAAACCGCCGCGGCGGGCCTGTTGATGGAGCAGGAGCTGAAATACCTGGGGATGGCCACGACCAATCCGGAGCGGCCTTGTGTCGCCATTCTCGGCGGCGCCAAGGTGTCGGACAAGATCGAAGTCATCGAGAACCTCGGGAAAGTCGTGGACAAGCTGCTGATCGGCGGCGCCATGGCTTACACCTTTCTGGCGGCGCAGGGGCTGCCGACGGGGAAATCGCTGGTGGAAGCGGATAAGGTGGATCTCGCCAGGAAACTGCTGGCGAACCTCGGCGGAAAGCTGATGCTGCCGGTAGACCACGTGGTGGTTGCGGAGATTGCGCCAGGCGCCGCCAGCGAAGTGGTCGAGACGATTGCCGAAAACAAAATCGGCGTGGATATCGGACCAAAGACCATCGAGCAATATGCGGCCGTGATCGCAGGAGCGAAGACGGTGATCTGGAACGGCCCGATGGGGATCTTCGAGAAACCGCCTTTCGATAAAGGCACGGTGGCCCTGGCGAAAGCGGTAGCCAATTCGGGCGCGACCTCGGTGGTGGGCGGAGGCGACTCCGAAAAGGCCATCAAGGCCGCGGGCGTCACCAGCAAGATCTCGCACGTTTCCACAGGCGGCGGAGCATCGCTCGAATTCCTGGCGGGAATCAAACTGCCCGGCGTCGCGGCACTCGAACGCTAACTTCTGTTCGTACGAGAGAGCACACGAGGCGCTTTCAGGTCGGCCTGGCGGGTAGAATGATGGTTTCATGGCCGAAGCCCTCAATTCTACGGAGGAACTGCGTCGCATCGATGCTTACTGGCGCGCCGCGAATTATCTGTCCGTCGGACAGATCTACCTGCTGGACAACCCGCTGCTCCGCGAGCCGCTGAAACTCGAACACATCAAACCCAGGCTGTTGGGGCATTGGGGCACCACGCCGGGGCTCAACCTGGTTTACGTTCACGCCAACCGCGCGATCAGGAAATACGACCTGAACATGATCTACGTGGCGGGTCCGGGCCACGGGGGGCCCGGCGTGGTGGCCAACGTCTACCTGGAAGGAACTTACAGCGAGGTCTATCCGCACATTCCGCAGAACGCGGAGGGAATGAAGCGGCTGTTCCGCCAGTTTTCGTTTCCGGGCGGTATTCCGAGCCACGTTGCGCCGGAGACGCCCGGCTCCATCCACGAAGGCGGCGAACTGGGTTATTCTCTGCTGCACGCCTACGGCGCGGTGTTCGATAATCCGGACCTGATTGCGTGTTGCGTGGTGGGCGACGGTGAAGCGGAAACCGGTCCGCTGGCGACAAGCTGGCATTCCAATAAGTTTCTGAACCCGGAGCGCGATGGCGCCGTGCTCCCGGTGCTGCACCTGAACGGATACAAGATCGCCGGCCCCACGGTTCTGGCGCGCATTCCGCGGCCCGAGTTGAACGAGCTTCTCGAGGGCTACGGCTACCATCCGTATTATGTGGAGGGCGACGACCCTCCCACGGTGCACGCGGAAATGGCGCGGACCTTTGACGCGGTGGTGGAGGAGATCCGCTCGATTCAGAACGATGCCCGCGCCCATGGATTTTCCAGGCGGCAGCCGTGGCCGATGGTGGTGCTGCGGACTCCCAAGGGTTGGACCGGGCCGAAAACCGTGGACGGCGTGCAGGTGGAGGGCACCTTCCGCTCCCACCAGGTCCCGCTGGCGGAGATGGCTTCGAAGCCCGGGCACGTTCACATGCTCGAAGAGTGGATGAAGAGCTACCGCCCCGAGGAATTATTCGACGAGGGCGGCAGGCTGATTCCAGCACTGGCAGAACTCGCCCCGCTCGGCGATCGCAGGATGGGAGCGAATCCGCATGCCAATGGGGGCCTGCTGCTCAAGGAACTCTCTCTGCCCGACTTCAGGAGCTACGCCATCGAGGTCACGAGGCCCGGTACGACTACCGCGGAAGCCACGCGGACCATGGGACACTTGCTGCGCGACACCATGCGGATGAACCTCGCTTCCCGCAATTTCCGAATTGTGGGACCGGATGAGACGGTCTCCAACCGGCTGGATGCCGTGCTCGAGGCGACCGGCCGCATGACCACGGAAACCATTCTGCCGACGGACGACCGCATGTCCCACGACGGCCGCCTGATGGAAGTTCTTAGCGAGCACATCTGCCAGGGCTGGCTCGAAGGCTACCTCCTCACCGGCCGCCACGGCTTCTTTTCCTGCTATGAGGCGTTCATTCACATCGTGGATTCGATGTTCAACCAGCACGCGAAGTGGTTGAAGGTGAGCCGCAAGATCCCCTGGCGCCGTCCGATCGCGTCGCTGAATTACCTTCTGACTTCCCACGTGTGGAGGCAGGACCACAACGGCTTCAGCCACCAGGATCCCGGGTTCATCGACCTGGTGGTGAACAAGAAGGCCGATATCGTGCGGGTGTATCTGCCGCCCGATGCCAACTCACTGCTGTCGGTGACGGACCACTGCCTGCGCAGCCGGAACTACATCAACGTGATTGTCGCCGGGAAGCAACCGTCGCTGCAATGGTTGAGCATGGATGCGGCCATTCTGCACTGCACGGAAGGGATCGGCATCTGGAGATGGGCCAGCACCGATGAAGGCGTGGAGCCCGACGTGGTAATGGCGTGCTGCGGCGATGTCCCCACACTGGAGACCATGGCCGCGGTGGATCTGCTGCGGCGCCACGTTCCCGACTTGAAAATCAGGGTCGTCAACGTGGTGGACCTGATGACGCTCGAGCCGCAGACGGAACACCCGCACGGGCTATCGGACCGCGAATTCGACTCGATCTTCACCTCCGACAAGCCCGTGGTCTTCGCGTTCCACGGGTATCCCTGGCTGATCCACCGGCTCACCTACCGGCGCACCAACCACCCGGAGTTCCACGTGCGCGGTTACAAGGAAGAGGGCACCACAACCACGGCTTTCGATATGGCGGTGCTGAACGATCTCGATCGCTTCCACCTGGCGGCCGACGTGATCGACCGGGTTCCCCGGCTCCGCGACATGGCCGCGCACTTCAAGCAGATGTTGCGAGACCGGCTCATCGAGCATAAGCGCTACGTGTGGGAACACGGCGAGGATATGCCCGAAATCCGCGACTGGAAATGGCCGTATTGAGCAGGCCTGGCTGAATCCGGCTGCGGCGATACACCGGAAGCAAACGTGCTTGGCTTTTCTGCGGGCGGGTTTGGCGGATGGTTCGAGTCATCACCGTTAGCAGGGAATATGGCAGCGGGGGCGGCGAGATGGGTCGAATGCTGGGAGAGCGCCTGCGCTGGCGCCTGATCGACAACTCGCTGGTGGCGAAGGTTGCGGAACGCGCCAGGACGTCGGCCGAGGAGCTGAGATGCCGGGAAGAGGCGGTGGATCCCTGGCTGCAGGGAGTCTTCAAAGCGCTCTGGCGCGGCGGATTTACGGGCACGGCCACCCGGACAGATGCCGAGACCTTCGATGCCGAGTCGGTGGCGCGCCTGTGGCACACGGTGATTCGTGAGGCGGCGGAGGCGGGCGAGTGCGTGGTAGTGGGCAGGGGCGGGCAATGCCTGCTGCAGCGCCGCCGCGATACCTTTCACGTGCACGTCTACGCGCCCATGGCCGACCGGCTGAAGCGGCTCGGTGCGCGACTGCCCCGCGGGACCGATCTCGCCGCGGCGATCCGCGAGCGGGACCACATGCGGCACGAGTACATCCGCCATCATTTCGGGCAGGAATGGGATAATCCGCACCTTTATCACTTGATGATCTGCTCGAGCATCGGGCTCGATCGCGCGGCCGACGCGGTGCTCTGCGCGGCCGGCTTGGGCGGCGCGCCGCAATGACGCCGTCGGACGCCGGCGCCGCTCCGCAGGTGAACCCGTGGATCGTCGCCGTTTCGGTGATGCTGGCCACCTTTATGGAGGTGCTGGACACCACGGTCGTCAACGTTTCGCTGCCGCACATCGCCGGCAGCCTTTCGGCCAGCATCGACGAAGCTACCTGGACGCTCACTTCGTACCTGGTGGCCAATGCCATCATTCTGCCGATTACCGGATGGCTGGCCCAGACCTTCGGGCGCAAACGCCTCCTGATGGCCGCGATTTCGGGGTTTGCGGCCGGGTCGGTGCTGTGCGGACTCGCTACCAGCCTGCCGATGCTGATTTTTTTCCGGATCGTGCAGGGCGCTACGGGCGGCGTGCTCCAGCCGGTTTCGCAGGCGGTGATGCTCGAAGCGTTCCCCCCCGAGGATCGCGGCAAGGCAATGGCTTTCTGGGGTATCGGCATCGTGGTGGCTCCCATGCTCGGGCCGGTACTGGGCGGCTGGATCACCGACAATTACAGCTGGCGCTGGATCTTCTACATCAACCTGCCGGTGGGCATCGCGGCTCTCGCGATGACGCGCCTGTTTATTTTCGATCCGCCCTATCTCCGCCGCGTCTCCAGGGGCGTCGATATCTGGGGCATTGGGTTTCTGGCCCTAGGAATCGGAGCGCTTCAGGTGGTGCTCGACAAAGGCCAGGAGGACGACTGGTTCGGATCGAAGTTCATTACGTGGCTGGCGATTCTGACGGTGGTGGGGCTCACGGCATTCATTATTCGCGAGCTCGAGGCGGAAGACCCCGTTGTGCACCTGCGGGTTTTCAAAGTGCGGACCTACGCGGCTGGAACCGCGCTGATGACCATGCTCGGGTTCGTCCTCTATGGAAGCCTGGTGGCGCTCCCGATCTTCATCCAGACGCTGCTCGGATATCCGGCCGAGAAGGCCGGCATCGCGCTGGCCCCCCGCGGTTTGGGCTCGTTCTGCGGAATGCCGCTGGTGGGTGTGATCATCGGCAAGGTCGATCCGCGCAAGCTGCTGATCGTGGGCTTGGTCGGTTCGGCCGTGGCCCTCACCGCGCTCTCTCATTTGAATCTGAACGCCGGCTATTGGGATCTCTTCTGGCCGCAGTATTTCCAGGGGCTTTTCCTGGCCATGCTGTTTGTGCCGCTGACGACCGTTACGATGGATCCGATTCCGCGGGAGGAGATGGGCAATGCGACCAGCCTGTTCAACCTGATGCGGAATATCGGCGGCAGCGTGGGGATCGCCACCGCCACCACCATCATCTCCCGCAGCAGTCAGACCTTCATCCACACCCTGGTCCGCCGGGTTAACCCCTACAATCCGCTCTCGGCAGCCACACTCGACCAACTCCGGTCCTACTTCACTTCACGGGGCTCCGGTCCGGCTTTAGCGACCCGCCAAGCCTATGCCGCGATGTACGGAATCGTGCAACGGCAGGCGGCGCTGCTTGCGTACATCAATGAATTCAAGTTTTTTGGCGTCGTGTTTTTTGTCATGCTGCCGCTCATTTTTCTGATGCGCCGGCCCGCCCGCGCAGACCGGCCCGCGGCCATGCACTAAGCCCGACGGTCAGGGCTCTGTGCCGGCCTGCGGTTCGGGATTCCGTAGCATCACTCCCTGAGACCACCACGCCGGACTGAGCCAGGGGCGCGCGCCGGCGAAGTTATACTGACCGTTGACCAGCACGCGGGTGCCTGTCCTTCCCCAATAGAACAGCCAGCGCGCGTCCGTTTCGAGCATTCGGATACATCCGTGGCTGGACGGCCGCCCCGGGAGAGTGTATTGGTGGAATCCCAGGCCGATCACGTCGTCGAAGTTGAAGTACCATGGCATGATCCAACTGGAATCCACGGAACTGATGCGGACCCTGGCATTCCAGTGCAGGCTGTAGCGGCCTGGCGGCGTTTGATCGCTGCGGCGTCCGGAGCAGACCGGTCCCCACCGGACCAGGTTTCCGAATTCGTAAGCGCCGAACACCTGCGAAGGAACGTCGACTACCACGGCCTTGGGGGCGGAGCGCAACTCCGGAATAGATTGCGGCATCGGACTATAGTCGAGTTCGTCGAGACCCCACCTGTCGGGCACAATCAGCCTGGCGAGGCCGCGCAGGTGAGGGCGATCCACGCGATTCAGTTTTTCGAGCAGTGCGATTTGTGTTTGGCTGAAGCGCGACAACGGCCGGGTGCGTTCCAAATGGTAGTGAACGTCGAATTCCCCAGCCAGGCACGCGCACGGGAAAAGCAATAGTATTGCGGCTAAGAGGGCAGGTAACTGGAATCGGAATCGATACAAGTTCCACCTCGCGAAATATCCACCTTCGCGAGGCCTACCCGCACCCCCTCTGTCCATTCAGATTCGGCGCGGAATGGCGGCGATTCAAGTGCAGGATAAAGGACGAGTGCGGAGGGGGAAGGCTTCCCGCCCTCCCCCGGAATAACGGAGAAGCTCTAGCGAATATCCTTCGGCAGCGAGCTCTCGAGGAATGCGGCGAAGTCGCGCTTCAGCTTGGCGTGGGAGTCGCTGTCGATGTACAGCATGTGCCCGGCCTGGTAGTAATCCCAGGCGATGCGCTTGTGCATCTCGGGATCGAGCCCCATGTGGTTGAAGGTGTACTCCACGGCGTGATACGGGGTGGCGAGATCGAAGTAACCTGCCGCAACCATGACTTTCATATAGGGGTTCTTGACCATGGCGTTGCGCAGCAGGCTGGTCGTGTCGCCGAAGCCGTTCTGCACGCCGTAGTCCCAGGGCTGGATGCCGCCGCTCGGATAATAATACATGTCGGTCTTATATCCCAGCTCAGACCTCAGATAGCTAGTCAGCACGGCCGTGAACGGTGGGGTAATGAGCGAGCTCGATGGGTCTGCTTCGCTGGTCTCTCCGACGTTGAGGGGGGAAGGCATCTTCAGGCGCCCGTCATACCGGCCGATGGTTTCCTGGCGGTCGCGCAGCAACTGCCGCGTGAAGTGGCTCACGTCGAAGCGCAGGTTGCTCTCATCGATGTAGTGAGGGTCGAGCCCCGTAAAGCGGGCGATCCTGTCGATGATCGTTTTGCGCTCGGCAGCCGGAAGCTGGTCGCCCTTCATCAACGCTGCGGCGTAGTCGCCGCCGGCGAAAGCCTCGGCATCCTTCAGGAACGTCCTCAGATCCTTCCGCTGAAGGTCGGCCGGGACTTTCTTGTGGTACCAGGCATCGGCGGCGTAAGTGGGGAATTCGAGTTCGTAAACCAGGTCGTCGCTGCGGCTCCAGATCGTTTCCAGGTTCAACGTGGTTCCGATCAGTACGATACCGTTGAAAGCGATGCCGCGGTCGATCAGGTAGCCCGCCAGTCCCGCGGCCCGAAACGTCCCATAGCTTTCGCCCGCGATGAACAGCGGAGAGAGCTCGCGGCCATTCCGGGCAATGTACATCCGGATAAACTCGCCTACCGATTGAATATCGCCCTGCACGCCGTTCATGCGCCGCGCGACTTCGAGCGTTTTAGCGCGGCTGTAGCCGGTGCCCACGGCGTCGATGAAGACCAGGTCTGTGTCGGGAAGCCATGTGCTCTGGTTATCGATCAGGTGGTAGGGCGGCGGCGGCATGGAGCCGTCGGGTTCGAGCTTGGGGCTGCGCGGGCCCATACCGCCCATGTGGACCCACATCGATGCGGATCCCGGGCCGCCGTTGAAACAGAAGGTGAGCGGCCTCCTGGAGACGTCGGAGACACCCTCCTCGGTGTACGCCACATAGAAAATATGGGCCTCTGTGTCGCCGGAGGAATTCTTCAGCGGCATCTCGGCAGCAGTCGCAGTATAGCTCAGCGGCTTGCCGTCGATGGTGATCGAATGTTTGGTGACCACCGGGGTCTCGTCGATGTCTCCGCCGATCGCCGGTCCGGGGCCGGGCACTCCTCCGCGGCCGCCGCGGCCGCCGGGAATCGCCTGCTGCGGGACCTGCGGCGCCGGTGCGGGCGCCGGCTGCGACTCCCGGGATTGGGCCCCTTGCCGTCCCTGTGCGCGGGCGGCCGTGTGCGGGGCGAACATCAATACCGCGAGCGGCGCGATCAGACTGGCAGCGAGTTTTCGGTTGACGTAGGACATTTTTGACGATGATACCGCGATTCTGAAGAGTTCCCCCAGGGGGGAGCGGGGTCATGCATTGCGCGGCGTGGTGAGCGTCAGCTTGCCGTGGTGGATGCCTTTGGCCGCGATCAGGAGGTCGGCGATCTTTCGGACCTGGCCGGCCTCGCCGCGCAGGATCAGGACTTCGAGGCAATTGTTGTGGTCCAGGTGGACGTGCAACGTGCTGATGATCTGGTGATGATGCTCATGCTGCATCTGCGTCAACCGGTCGCTCAACTGGCGCACGTGATGGTCGTATACCAGCGTCAGCGTTCCCACGACTTCCTGGTCCGGCTGCGCGACCGCTTCCTGGATCAGGTCGTTGCGAATCAGGTCCCGGAACGCCTCCGAACGCGTGGCATAGCCCTTCCTCCGTATCGAGCGGTCGAATTCGTGCAACAACGGAGCCGGTAGGGCGATGCCGATCCGGGAAAGATCGCCGTCGGGCTTGCGAGCCTTGGTCATGGTGTCTCCTAGTACTGGCGCAGCTACCGTGGTAGCACAAAAAGTGTTAGCACGATTGTGATATTCGTGCTACTATCTGTTGCGATATCGTGTCCTTTCTTCTGACGTCACTTCACCGCGCCACGCTGATGGCGGCGATGGCACTGGCGGCGGCCGGGCAGAATCCAGCTACCCTCTCAGGCGTTCTCGCGGATCCGCAGGGAAAAGCCGTCGCCGGCGCCGGCGTCCGCCTGTTACTGCCGGATGGCAAGCCGCTTTTGGAAGGCAAGACCGGCCAGGACGGCGGATTCCGCTTCAGCGGCCTGGCGCCCGGCATGTACCGCATCAGCGCGTCCGCTCCGGGCTTTGTTCCGGTTGCGAAGGATGTGACGGCGCCGGCAGGGGAAAGCGTCGTCGAACTGCGCTTCGATCGCCTGGAACCGCGTTCGCAGAGCATCGTGATCACGGCGAAGACCTTGGAGCCGGAGATCGATCTGCGCAATGCGGAGGCGTTCAATCGCACCCTGTTCACGCGGGACGACCAGGTATTTCAACAATTGAACGCCGGAATCGATGCGGGGCAGCACGAGGGAGGCGGAAAGTCTCTCGAAATCCGCCGCTTTGGTTTCAACCTCGATCACGGGGGTGTCAACGGCGGGTTGAAAGTGCTGGTGGATGACGTTCAGCAGAATCAGGGCACCCAGGGGCATGGCCAGGGTTATCTTGGAGCGCTGAAGGCCTTGAGCCCGGAACTGATCCAGGATGTGACCATCATCAACGGCCCGTTCAGCCCGGAATATGGGGATTTCAGCGGCCTCGGCATCGTCCACATCCGGCAGCGGGAATCGCTGCCCGACCAGTTCACGGCGCGGATCGAGGGCGGGAATTTCAATACCGGCCGGGCGTTTCTTGCGTTCAGCCCCGATGTGCAGCGAGTTGATTCCTATGTCGCTTATGAAGGGTCCTACAGCGATGGGCCGTTTGTGAGTCCGCTACGCTACCGCCGTGATAACATCAACGCCAATTACACGTACGCGCTCGATCACTCCCGAAAGCTGGGGTTCCGGTTGCTTTTCGGCCGTAACGATTTCTACTCTTCCGGCCAGATCCCGCTGGACCTGGTGAGCGCCGGCTTGATGGATCGTTTCGGCTACATCGATCCGAACGACGGCGGTCGCGTGAAACTGGCAACGCTCTCGGCCTACTACAGCCAGACGTTTGCGGGCGGCGATATCCTGAAACTCGATGGTTTCATGGGGCGATCGCTCTTCGACCTGTATTCGAACTTTACTTTCTACCTCAATGACCCGGTGCATGGCGACGCTTTTCAGCAGCATGACTCCCGGCTTCAGGAGGGAGCCAACCTGCAATATCTGCATCCGCACCGGATCGCCGGCGTCATGGCGACCCTCACCGCCGGCGGGAACCTGCTTGATAACCATATCAACGTTGGACTATATCCCGATGAGGACCGCGTCCCGGAGGGCGTGACCACGCGAGCCAACGCGCATGTGACCAATGGGGCGGGCTATTTTCAGGAAACGCTGAGCCTGTTGCGAGGCCGCCTTTTGGCCGGAGCCGGCTTGCGCTTCGACGAATTCCGGTACGGAGTGCGGGATCGGGTGGATCCGCTCGCGAGCGGCGTCCAGGCCGCGGGCCGCTGGCAGGGGAAGGGCAGCCTGGCGTTCACGCCATCCGCGCGCATCCCGCTGACCCTTCATGCGAACTACGGGCGGGGCATAAACAGCATCGACGCGCGGGGCGTCGTGGAGCGTCCGGATCAGCCCAGGATCGCCACCACCGATTTCTACCAGGCTGGCGGGTCGTCAAGCCTGGGGAGGCTTGAAATCAGCACCGACGTGTTCCTGATCGATCACTCCAATGAAATGGTCTACGTGCCGGATGACGGCAGCTTCGAGTTCAAGGGTCCGAGCCGCGCGTACGGGTATGAAGCCAAAGCCTCCATTCAGCTGACGCGCCACTTGTCGTGGAATGGAGGCCTGACTAAGATCGGCAATGCTTTTTATAGAGGCGGCGACCATCGCGTTTACGTGGACAGCGCCCCACACTTCGTCGCCAACGCCGCGCTCACGCTCGCTGCGTGGAGGGGCTGGAGCGGGTCGCTGCGGATGCGTGCGATCAATCACTACCGCCTGGACGGCGACAACCCTTCCATCGTGGCGTCGGGACACACGGTCTTCGATTTGGGCGTGGCTCGCCGGCTCAGCCGCAGGGCGGAACTGAACGTAAGCGTCGATAACCTAACGAATCGCGACTACTACGAAACCCAGAATTACTTTGAGTCCCAAGTAACGCCCTGGGCGCCTGCGGTCGCAAGGATTCACGGCACGCCCGGATACCCGCTGACAGCCGTTGCGGGCATAACCTTCCGGTGCGGCGTTAAATAACATACATCCGCGGGCATGGGAGTTATCTGATTGCCGCCCGGATTTGACTGTACGGGCGCGCCACATACTCCGAAACGGGGTGATAATAAGAACGAATGACGCTCGTGAGCCGGTATGGGTTGTTAGCCGACCGGGCAATAACTGTAAGTTTTCATACCTTGGACCGGGCTGGGAGAAATGGTCCTGTCTTTTCGCATCGCCACGTAGTGGCCGCAGGGAACGCTTCGATCCGGTTCTTCAGGATTCCGGTCTTCGCTCGAGCTGCAAAATGGGAGGGTGGAATTGTTTTCCTTTCCCGGTAACATCGATTACTCTCGTGTCAATCGCACCAAAAGCCTTGCGCTTTGCGGAATAGCCGCACTTATCCTGGTTATTGCTGACTTTACGATATTTCGCGATCTCACTCTTGGATTCTTGTATATCATTCCGCTAGCGGTTGCCGCGGGGTTCCTGAGACGCTGGCAGATTGCCGGACTCGCACTTGGCTTTGCGGTCTTGCGGGAAGTGGGCAGCCCGCTGCCCTGGTTTGGCGATTATTTCGTCCATTTCATGACGACTGCCGCGGCCTTTGCCGTCACTGGATTGTTGATCAAGGAACTTGCGGTCAACCAGCAGTTCATGCGCGAACGGGCGCGTCACCTCGAAGAGCGGCGGGAACTGGAAGACCAGCTTCGCCATGCTCAGAGGCTGGAGGCCGTCGGCAGGCTGGCCGGAGGGGTGGCTCACGATTTCAATAACCTGCTTTCCGTCATTATCGGGTACAGCGATTTCGCTATGGCAAGAGCCACCGACGACGAATTGAGGCGGGATGTCGAGCAGATCCGTAAATCCGCGGACCGCGCCGCTCTGCTGACGAGGCAGCTCCTGGTGTTCAGCCGGCGGCAGAAAGTCGAACCGGGCCTGCTCGATCTGAACGAGCTGGTTGCCAACCTCGACAAAATGCTTCAGCGCCTGATCGGTGAGGATATCGATTTGCAGTTGACGCTCCATTCAGGCTTGCTCAAGGTGACGGCCGATGCGGGCCAAATGGATCAGGTTCTCATGAACCTGGCCGTCAACGCGCGGGATGCCATGCCCCAGGGCGGCCGGCTCATCATCGAGACGTCGGATGTCGATATCGAGCAAGCGGGGCCGCTGCTGCCGCCGGAGATTCAGCCCGGCAGGTACGCCAGAATCACGGTCAGCGATACCGGCGTGGGAATGGACAAACAGGTTCAGGAACATGTTTTCGAGCCGTTCTTCACGACCAAGGAGGTGGGCAAGGGAACCGGACTGGGCCTGTCGATGGTGTACGGACTGGTCAGGCAGAACAACGGTCACATCTGGTTCCACAGTGCGCCCGGCGAGGGCACGAGCTTCGCGATTTACTTGCCGATCACCGGCGCGGCCGCCACCGAAGCAAGCCGGCAGCCGGATGTTCGGCGCCGGCGCCACAGGCTCGGATGCGGGTCCGTGCTGCTGGCCGAGGATTATGCGCCGGTTCGCAGCCTGGCCGCGGAGATTCTGAAGAACCACGGGTATTCCGTGGTGGCCGTTTGCGATGCCGCGGAAGCGTTAGCTGCGGTCAGGCGCTGCGAAGTCCCGTTCGACCTTCTGCTCACCGACTTTGTGATGCCCGGAATGAACGGCCGCGAACTGGCGGAGCATCTGATTCGCGAGAGCCCGCAAACCCGGGTACTGTACATGAGCGGATACTCCGAGGACCCGATCTTGCGGGCTCGCGGATTGCCGGGCGGAGGCACGATGCTGATCCACAAGCCGTTCACGGCGGATTCTCTGATCCACGCGGTGGAAGCGGCGCTGGGAAAGGCCCAGCCGCGGGATTCGGACCTCGCTGCGTCCTAGTATTACTCTGTTATAAAAGGCATTTGGTTTGAGTGACTTGCCGGCGTCCGAACCAAGGGTGACTCTCGCGGACGGACGTCCGTGCGCGGCTCCGAAGTAATCGAACGACGGATTCTCCTCGCCTCTCTGGCGAACTGGCGACCTACAGACCATCGTATCCGTCAGACTAACCCTGGGTTAAACCGCCCTTAGAGTAGCTTGGTCACACCGGGAACCAGCGTCGGGTAGCTTCCGTCCAGCCCCGGTTTTACCGGCGCCTCGGATTCATTGGTCACATCTTCCGGCTTCGGCGGGTAAAAGAAATCGGAGTTCGACGCTTCCTCCCAGGAAACAGACTTGCCGGTGTAGGAACTGAGCTGGCCCATCACCCCGATCAACGTGCTGCGAGCCATGTAGTCGCCGCTGTTGAATGGAGTGCCGTTACGGATGGAGCGGAACAGAGTATCGTGCTCAACCTGATATGGGTTGATGTTGGGAGCGGAGTACATGCTCGGGCCGCTATACTTCCAGTTGGTTTCGCCCTCGATCCAGCCCTCGGTGATGTTGGCTCGGCCTTTGGTCCCCATCAACAGGCTGGAGTTCTCGTTGTAGCAGTTCTGAATCGTGCGGCAGAACGCGTACAGGCGCACGTTGTCCGGGAACTCGTACACCACGGCATTGTGATCGAACACGTCGCCGTAAATCTCGCCTTTGAGAGTGGATCGCCCTCCCATGGCGTAACAGCGCAATGGGTGGGCATCCCGCATCGCCCAACTGGCGCGGTCCAGATTATGGACCAGCGTCTGGGGCACATCGTCACCGGAGAGCCAGTGGAAATGATACTGGTTGCTTCCCTGGTACTCGATTTCTTTCATACCCGGCTTGCGCGGGTACAGAACGTACGGCTCCCGCAGCCACGTTTCCTGGATGGCGACGATCTCGCCGATCGCTCCTTCGTGAATGCGCTGCACCGTCTCGCGGTACCCCTGATAAAACCGGCTCTGCAGTCCGGAAACCAGCGAGAGCTTCTTGTCCCGGGCCAGCGCCGCCGCGGCGCGGACCACCTGGATGCCGGCGGGGTCGATCGCATGCGGCTTCTCGACGAAGACGTGCTTTCCCGCCCTTAAAGCCGCGTAGGCGTGGAGGGGGTGAAACTTCGCCGCATTCGCGATCACCACCACGTCGCTGGCTTCGATCACCTTCCTGTAGGCGTCAAACCCAGCGAAGCAGAAATCGTCTTTAACCTCTACCTGCTGCGGCTTGCGCTGCTTCAGCAACGCACGCTTTTCGATCACGCGCTCCATCAGCACGTCGGCCATTGCTACCAGGCGGGCGCCGTCATCGGCCGTCAGCGCCTGCTGCGCGGCTTCCGTGCCGCGCCCTCCGCATCCAATGAGGCCTACGCGGATCGTGTCCGTGCCGGCCGCATGCACCGGCAGGGCGTTTGCCAGGGCTAATACGCTCGCGGCGCCGCGAAGAAAGCCGCGGCGCGACGGTTCACTGCAGACTTGCGAACTCATCGTTTCTTCCTTTCCCGTTACGTCCGTCGCGCCGTCCACAGTACGGCATTGCGCAGCAGCCGCCGGTACCCTGGATGACACATCGTGTGGTCGGAATGCCCGAGCTGCACGTACAAGACACGCGCCTTCTCATGTGGCCCGATATAGACGACCGGCCGGTCGCTCTCGGGATGGTCCGTCTCCATCAGCACTTGAATCCGTGGCGACCGCCACATGTCCCGGTACACCTCGTCGTATACCCAGAGCGGCCCGACACCGGCCAGGACGGGGTGCTTCTCCCCTCCCTTAACCGGTGTGACCAGGAATTCGACGTCCTCGTGATACGAGCTCTTTTTGT
Source organism: Bryobacterales bacterium (assembly GCA_963794265.1). Lineage (GTDB taxonomy): Bacteria > Acidobacteriota > Terriglobia > Bryobacterales > Bryobacteraceae > CAWCDJ01. The sequence continues at coordinate 575,048 of CAWCDJ010000001.1, read as the reverse complement.
GCCCTCCCTCCGCGTTGACGAAGAACTTTCCGCCCGTGACCTCCTCGTACCACCAGGGCCAGGACGTGTAATCGACAATCGAATGGTGGGTCGCGAGGACGCCCCTGCCCGCTTCCACGAACGCCTTCAACCGGGGCTGCGCGTCGCCGGTGATGACGTCGTGCATATCGTGCAGCAAGAGGATATCGAAGTTTTTCTCGATCTCGCCTGGGATCTCCGCCTGCGAAACCGCATGGGTCCAGCGGATATCGGGCATTTCGTTAAGCAAGCTGTAGAACGATGTTGGATACGTGTGGCCGCCGGTCACAGCGAGCACGCGTATGGGGTCCGAGCCGTTCGAGCGGTGGAAGGTATCAAGCGGCTGCAGCGTCACGTTCCCCGCGGCTGCCCATTCGGTGCCGCGGACCAAGGCATTGATCAGGCCTGGTTGATAGAGTGCCATCGCGTCGTGGCCGAGCGTGGTGAAGAAGACGCGTCCGCGGCCGTAAGGGACCGTCCAGATCATCGGCTCCCGACGGCCGGTACCACCGCGTGCCGGATCGCTGAAAGCATCGGCCAGCACGTGCGCGGAGGCCTTCAGGTCGAGCTTATGATACAGCTCGTCATTGGCCATGAATTCGGAAGCCAGACCGGCGGCGACAGGGTGTGCGGGATCCTTCCATTGCACAGGGAATGCTCCGCGGGATGCATGCCCCACGTTCTCCGGTTTCCATGAACAGCCGATCATCTCGGCAAAACCGGCCCATCCTTGATCTCCAGCAGCGCCTTCCCGCCACCGGCCGTCAAACCTCATTCCGAACCACGCGCCGTAGCATGCCTGGTGAAACGCGATCAGGCCCTTGCCCGAGCGCACGAATTCCTCGATCGCCTCCTCCGCCATCGCGCCCAACCGCGGGCCGTTGTAGTTGAGCAGGATCGCGTCGTAATCGTGCAGCGCAGCGGCATTGAGTGCACGTGGCTCTTCGACGGTCCTCAGGTCGAAGATGCCGGCGCGATCGAGCATGGTGCGTATCGATGCGGTCGTCTGGCGCCAGTGATGATACGGTAGATCGCTCGCGCCGGTGACGATCAGAATCCGACGCTGCAAATTGCCGCTATGTTCCTGAGGACTCGCCGCCAGGGCCGCTGCCGGGCCGACCGCCGCCGTTCCCGCCAGAAAGTGTCGTCGTGTCATGACTGCCCTCCGATCTCAGCCAGCATACCGCGCACCCACTCCAGGCTGCGCTCGATCATTGGGCCGCCCTGGCCCTCGCATTCGATACTCAGCACACCGTCGAACCCGCGTTCCGCCAGCATCCGGACACAGCGCCGGATATTGTCGGCGTTTACGCCCTCCCCGGTCGCGCACTGGCTGACCGCAATACCGGTGAGCTCGCCCCGAGCCGCCGCCGCCAGGCTGTCGCTCACGTCCTTGATGTGAATGTGACTGATCTTGTCCCCGAACCGCTCGACGAATTGTGTTGGATCCTGGCCCGCGATGAACGTATTGCCGGTATCCATGTTCATTCGCAGATAAGGCGAATCGACGAACTCGAGCATTTCCGCCAGGAACTCGGGCTTGGTCGTGTAGTAGCCGTGCGGCTCGATGTTGATCACGATCCCGTAATGCTCCGCGGCTTCCACCACCATCGTATAGATTCGCCGCATGTGGTCCATTGCTTCGCGGTCCGTCATCCCGGCCGGCTTGCAGCGGTCGTCCGTGGTGTCCACCCGGGGGCAGCCGGCGAGTTTCGCCCAGCGGAGCGTATGGATGATGTACTCGACTCCGAGTGTCGCACCCTGCGGAATCGAGAGCGGAAACGCGGCATCGATTTGCGAGAACCGTATCCCGAGACTCTCCATCTTTCGACGCAGCGAGAGAGGGTCCTCCCAGAGCGCGACGTGCGGCTGGTATCCCAAACCGTGGATCCAGCTTACGCCATCGATGGCGCCGCATTCGATGTTATGCAGATCGTGCCCGTGCGCCCATTCGAGGCACTGCCCGAAGCTCCAGTACGCGCTATTGAAGGCATCCGTATGAAATCCGATTTCCATTCCCAGCCTCCGTTGATCCAATCAATATATTAGGGCATATTGTTCTGGTATACGAATTGGCCCCGCCAGTCCGCAAATCGAAGTCAGCATGAGATGCCGTTCTTCTTGCAAGGTATGCAGTTGTGGCGGATCGCATGATATTGAGGCGATGGGCATCGGCAGCGGGGGCGCTCAATCGGCATTGGGCTGCGCGATAGGGCTGCTGGAGACGTACCGGATGAATACAAAGGAGTGGGGCTGAAACTCAATTAGTCTCAGCCTCACTTACCCGTAACCCCTAAGCCTAAGGCTGGTGGCGCACGGCGGTGTACAGCGTCTGCCCCACTGCAGTTCCATTGACGCTGAAAACCAACGGCGCCGCGTCGTTGTCCGGTATGCCGGGTACCACTACGTTGAACTGATACAGTCCGACAAACCCGCCCGCCATGCCTTTGTAACTTACCGTGGCAGGCACGCCGCCAATGGTCACCTGTAACTGGTCGACCATCGAGGTCGCCTGTGACGCAATCAGCCCCGCGGGCGTCGAGGGAATTACCGGGCCAAACCCGATCCCATAGAGGACAATCGTCTCGCCCGGCGCCGCCGGCCACGCATACACACCTGGAATCGTAGCTGAAGGGCCTACGAAGCTACCATCGCTGTGCATGGCAGCAGCGTACTGTTTGCCGTTTACCAGGAACACGGTGGACGCCAGCAGCCCGGGATCGGGCGACTGCACAATGATCGTATAGGGGTCGCTCGTGACGGCGCCATTCGTTACGGTAATGGTCGTCTGCCCCGGCGCCACGTCGTCGGGAACCAGCGCGTCCACCTGGCCGGGCGCAATGTACATTAGATACGCGGATTTGCCGCCGATCGTTACCGAAACGCCGTCGAGAGAGGTCGGCGCCTGGGCTCCGATGAAATCGTTGCCCGTCCAGCTCCGGCTGCTCGAGGAAAGATTACTGCCGTAGATTTCGATCCAGGTGCCCGGTCCGATGACTTTTGAGGCGCCAAATGAACCTGCGGTAATCACACCTCCCGCGGTGATCGCCGGACGCCCGCCCGGATTCACCATGAGAGAGATGCTGTCCACGTAGCCATCGTTGTTGCTGCCTTCCTGCCTGGTCATTGTCACCAACACATGGACTTTGCGCGTGCCCGCCGGGATGACTCCCTGATCCGACCTCGCCAGCAACTCCGTCGCGTCGACCCGGTCGGCGGAGGTGACGGGACCGAGCGTGACCGTCTTCAGCACAGTGCCGTCCCACTTTTCGAAAAGGAAAGCGACCGTGGCGCTGTCGTCCTGGTCCTCATAGCCACCCAGGTATGCCGAAGCGGTATATTGCGCGGCGCCGAGGTCGATCTGGGTCGCGGCGGGAGATATATCGATATCCTGGTAGCCCGACGCGAGGGCGGCGTTGCCACCCCAGAAGAAGTTCTTCCCTCGATCGGGCGGCCCGGGTGCACTCGGATCGATGTCTCCATCCACGCCGTAGTGGTCAACATCGAATTGCCCCACGCGGCACCAGCCCGGCACATCCGCCACAATCATCTCTTCGGAGCCTACTGCGGGACCCGATTCCGCACCGCCATTCACCACCAGATTCTGGCCGGTGATGGAAGTGACGGACCGCGGAGCCGTCAGAACCAGGGAAACATTGTCAGCCGAGCCGTCCGTTCCTCCATCCCCTGCGCCGGTGAACGTCAGGACCACGTGAACCTTACGGGTCCCCGAGGGGAGAAGCCCGATGTAGGCGCGGTTATAGAGGCCTTCGATGCCGAGGTTCTCGTCGGAGCAGTCTACCGGTCCTAATTGCAACTCGGATAGTACGGTCCCCGAAGCGCTCAAGAAGCTGTAGTTCAGGAATGCGGTTTCAATCTTGGCCTCCGAATTCCCTCCCAAGTAGGCGGAAGCTGTGTACGTGACTCCGCCGGCGTCGATGATGCTCGCGCCGGAACTCAGGTCGATATCCTGCGCCAGGGTAGCGGAGGTGGTGTACACACCGCCATTGAAATACTTCTGGCCGCGATTGTAGGGACCGGGCGACGTGCCGTCCAGGATAGGGCCGTCCACATAAGACAGGACGACCGGAGTTCCATTTCCGGATCTCGTCCATCCGGGAATCGCGGGCTGGTTTTGCTCCTGGACTTGCGCGGGCCCGGTCTCCGCGTCGCCATTGACCACCAGGTTGGTACCGAACAGGGACTGCGCATGAACGGCGGATGCCGCCGTGAGTACAACACATAAAGCCAGTGGAATAGATCGTTTCATCAGGTCTCCTTGCACCGCCGCCAGGCGGAATTTGCCTCTTCATCAAATTAATGCGCAGGGCGGGCGGGAATTCGATCATGTATTTTGAGATTAATAGTAAAAGATCTAAAATTGATTGAGGGCCGAGACAAACGGGAACCATGCGATCCACGGACGTCACCGCGCTCCTGCGGGAATGGCATCAGGGAGAGCGCGAAGCGTACGACCAGATCTTCCCCCTGATTTATCAGGAATTGCACCGGTTGTCTCAGCGCTATCTCCGCAATGAGCGGCCGGACCACACGCTGCAGGCCACCGCGCTGATTCACGAGGCTTACCTTCGTCTCGGCCGCGGCACGACACCCGATTGCGCCAATCGCGCGCATTTCATCGGCATCGCAGCGCGGGCCATGCGCCAGATTCTGGTTGAACACGCCCGGGCCCACGCCGCGGCCAAGCGCGCCGGCGCCGGCCGGAATCCACCGCCGGACCACGCTCGCGACCGCGCCATGGATGAGGTGCTGAACCTGCACGAAGCGCTCGACCGGTTTTCCGGGGTGGACGAACGCAAGGCGAGGATGCTCGAACTGCACTATTTTGGTGGTCTGACGCTCGACGAACTGGCGGAGAGCCTCGGCCTCTCGGTGCCGACCATTGTGCGCAGCCTGCGATTCGGGAAAGCATGGCTGAGCCGGGAGATGAAGTCTTGCCAGACGACAGCCTGACCCACCTCGAGCGGCTGTTTCACCAATGTCTTGCGCTTTCCGCCGGAGACCGGGTGGTATTCCTGAACACTGCCTGCGGCGGCGACCTCGGGCTGCGGCAGGAGGTTGAGGGTCTGCTGGTCGCAGATTCACTCCGCACTCAGGTGGCATCCGCGATCGGCCGGATCGCCGAAGAGGCGTTGTGCCCCGGCAGCCACTGGATCGGCAAACTGGTGGGCGCGTACCGCATCGAGCGGGAGATCGGTCACGGCGGCATGGGAACCGTTTACCTGGCCAGTCGCGCCGACGATCAGTTTAAAAAAAAGGTGGCAGTGAAGGTTTTGCGCTGGGGACTGATGAGTCCCCTGCTGGCGGAACGCTTCCGCCAGGAGCGGCAGATCCTGGCGTCCCTGGAACACCCCAACATCGCCCGCCTGCTCGATGGCGGTGTGATCGCGGATGGGCTGCCGTATCTGGTGATGGAATATGTCGAGGGCGAGCCGCTGCTGCACTGGTGCGACCGCTGCCACCTCTCCATCCGCGAAAGGCTGAAACTGTTTCAGCAGCTCTGCGCCGCCGTTCAATATGCGCATCAGCGCCTGGTGGTGCACTGCGACCTGAAGCCCGACAATATCCTGGTGGATGGCTCGGGCAAGCCGAAGCTGCTCGATTTTGGAGTGGCCAAGACCTTCGGCGAGCAACTGGAAGATGGCACCCTGACCCAGTACCGGCCGATGACGCCGCGCTACGCCAGCCCGGAGCAGGTGGCGGGGCGCCCCGTGAGTACCGCTACCGACGTTTATGGCCTGGGCGCGATTCTCTATGAGCTGCTGGCCGGAATTCAGGCGCACGCGCTCACGGACACCGGCCCGGAGGAAATGTTGCGGGTGATCTGCACCGAGGATCCGCTCCGGCCCAGCGCCAGGCTGCGCCACGCGAACGCGGCGAATCCGGAAGCAGCGGGCGCTATCGCTTCCCGGCGCGGCGCCGCCGCCGAGAAGCTGGTTCGCGACCTCTCGGGCGATCTCGACGCCATCGTCATGAAGGCGCTGCGCAAGGAGCCTTCGGCCCGCTACAGTTCGGCCGAGCATCTTGCGAGCGATATCGAGCGCTATATCGAACGCCGCCCCGTGCTGGCGCGCCGTCATACGCTGCGCTATCGCGCCGGCCGCTTCATCCGCCGCAACAAGGCCTCGGTAGCTGCTTCGGCGGTCCTGCTGGTGGGCCTGCTGGTGTTCGGCATGGTGGCGGAATTCCAGGCGGTGCGGATTGCCCGCGAGCGCGACACGGCCAACCGGATCGCGGAATTCCTGGTCACGGTCTTCAGCTACTCGGCACCCGATATCGCCCGTGGCAACAACGTGACCGCCCGCGAAATTCTGGATCGTGCCGGAGACCGGATCGGCCGGGAACTGGCGAATGAGCCCGAAGTGCAGGCTAGGATGATGGAGATCATCGGCGATCTCTACCGCGACCTGGGGCTTTACGATCGGGCGCTGCCGCTCACCCAATCCGCCCTGCGCATCCGCCGCGACGTTCTGCACCTTTCGGCCGCGGACCTCGCCGGCAGCAAGGTGTTTCTGGCGCGCACCTTGTGGGAACGCGGCAATAGCGCCGATGCGGAAAAGCTGTTCCACGAAGTGGTGGCTATGCGCGACCCGTTGCTGCGGCGAGATCCGGGACTGTTCGCCAGCGCCTTGGACGGGCTCGGATCCTCTTACCAGGCGCGCGGCAACGCGGCTGCTGCCGAGCCGCTCCAGCGGGAAGCCCTGGAGATCCGCCGGCGGACCCGCGCCCCCAGTGCCGACATTGCCGTTACGCTGAACAATCTGGGCATGAGCCTGCTCGACCTGAAGAGGTACCCGGAGGCGGAGAGCCGTCTCAATGAGGCGCTGGGCATCTATCGCCAGAGCGCGGGCGAGGTGCAACAGGGTGTCGCTGCCTGCCTGAATAACCTGGCCATTCTGCACCGCCGCACGGGCGACCTGGCCGGAGCGGTGGCGTGTTACCGCGAGGCGCTGGCGGTGCGTCTGAAACTCCATGGCGAGTCGAACCCCAGCGTGGCCTTGGTGATGGCCAACCTGGGCAGCGCGCTTTCAGACCAGGGAAAGCTGGAGGAGGCCGAAGCGCTGGCGCGTCGAAGCCTGGAGATCCGCCGCAAGCTGCTGCCTGAGGGCCATCTCCACATCGGCCACTCGGAAGCGCTTCTCGGCCGCGTGCTCCTCGACCGCGGCGATGCGCGGCAGGCCGAACCGTTGCTGCAGGACGCGGTCCGTACCTTCGCCCGAACCTTGCCCCAGGGCCAGGACCTGAGGACCGACGCGGAGGTGACGCTGGGCCGCTGTCTGGTGCGGCTCGGGAGGACTGCCGAAGCCGTCCCGCTGCTCAGCCGCGGATGTCCACTGGTCGCGCGCCAGCGCGGGGCCGCAGACCACCGCACGACGCTCTGCATAAAGGCGCTCCAGGAAGCGAATCGGCGTTCAGCGAGGATCGAGCCAGGGACGTAGGTCGTTACGGTGGCGTCGGCATCGGGCGAATCGATGGATCTCGTCGACCGTGGCCTTCCGCGTGTGTAGGGCGTCGCGGAGCGCTTCGATCGCGACTTGATATCGGATCGATTGGCTCTTCTTTCCGGGAATTTGGCGGGCCTTCGCTTCCGTGTGGGGAGTATCCTTCTCCAGAGCCAAGAGTTCCAGCCGGCGTGCGACTGGGATATCCATTCATCAAAATCGGTTTCGATGCGCTCGTCAACAGCCCGTTGGCGGGTTGGGATCGTCGGGGCGGCTTGGGTGGTGGGTCAGAATCGGGCGACTTTGGTAACTGGCGGAGAGGGGGAGATTCGAACTCCCGGTACCCGTAAAGGTACGCCCGCTTTCGAGGCGGGTGCGATCGACCACTCTGCCACCTCTCCGGTCCGAAGCTATGCTGAAATTTATTGTACCAAAGGCTTGAAGGCTTTCCGCTTTCGCCGACTGTAGGATGGTAGCAGGTGAGTAGGAAAGACACGGTCAAGACCAACGCCGCCCGCATCCTCGAGAGTGCGGGCATTCACTTCGAATTGCGCGAATACCCCATCGACGAAGCGGACCTGAGCGCGCCGCACGTGGCCGAGGCGATCGGCCTGCCGCCGGAGCAGGTCTTCAAGACGCTGGTGGTGCGCGGAGACCGCACCGGCGTTCTGATGGCGTGCATCCCGGGCAGCGCGGAACTCGATCTGAAAGCGCTGGCCGCGGCCAGTGGAAACAAGAAGGTCGATCTGGTCCCGGTGAAGGAGGTACTGCCGCTAACCGGCTATGTTCGCGGTGGAGTGTCGCCGATCGGCGCCCGCAAACCGTACCCCCTCTTCCTCGATGAAACCGCCGATCTGTGGGACGTGATCTCGGTCAGCGCCGGCGCGCGCGGCTGCCAGTTGCTGGTGGCACCCGCCGACCTGGAGCGCGCCGCCGAAGCGCGGCGATGCGATATTGCGAAGTTCGTGTGAGCGGCGCGAGCCTCGCGACCCTCGCCGCCGGTGGAGAACTTACCAGCTGTACCTGGCGGCAAACTGCATCTGGCGGGGCGCGCCGAGTTGTGTCGTGAGTTTGCCGAAACTGGTTGAGGACAGCGTGTTGCCGCACCCGGTCCCGTACGAACTTCCTCCGCAGGTGGGGTCGAAACGCACGGAATTCGTCACGTTGTAGGCTTCCCATCGGATGGTGACCTTGTGATGCTCCGAATACGGCATTGTGAACGTCTTGTAGACGCCCGTGTCCACATTGAAGAAGCCATCTCCGCGCATCGTGTTGCGGCTTCCGGATTGCCCGGGCATTGTCTCACCAAATGCCGCGAAAGCGGCGCTCGGATTCTGCCACAGGTTCGGCCCGCCAAGCCCCGTAGCGTTGCCGGTGCTCACTACCGCCGGAAGGGCGGTGCCGTTTGGCGTGGCGATATCGTTCACCTCCCAGTTGGTCGGCCAGCGCTGGCCATTTCCGATGCTGAACGGCAGGCCGGACGTCTGCCGGTAGGTGCCGCTGATCTGCCATCCGCCGATGAACGCATCAAGGAGCCGGTTCATGTTGTCGCCGAATTTCATGCCGCGGCCAATCGGCAGTTGATAGACTGCGTAGGCGTTGACCTGGTGCGTCGTGTCATATGACGAGACGCCGCGCATCTGGCTCGGATTCCAGGTGTTCTGGATGAAACCGGAAAACGATGCAGCGGTGGGGTCGCAGTTCGGATTACAGACGCCCGCTTCCCCGGTTGAGCCAAGGTCGATAGACTTTGACCAGGTATAGTTCAGGTCAAACATCAGCCCGTTGCTGAACCGCTTGCGAATCGTCCACTGCATCGCGTGATAATCGCCGATGCCGATGGAGCTATACGCGGAGAGCGCGGAGAATTGGGGGTTGAAAATCGTAAACGGCCCCTGATCTCCGCAGGCCATCGCGTCCACATTGCCCTGGGCATTAAATATTGTGCTGCCCGGGTTGCAGTTCGCCCCATTGTCGGCGTTGTTCAGTGTGTTGGAAAAATCACCCGGATTGCTGTTGTGGAGGTAATCGTTGGCCCACACCTGAGTCGAGGTCAGGCCGTTGCCGGCGGCCTTGGACCACATATCTTCGAAAAAGGGAATCTTCGGCAGGTTCTTAATCGAAACACCCTGCAAATCCAGCAAAGTCGCCAACTGTGTCATCGCCTGAAAATACGTCTGGCCCGACTTGGGATCGCGCAGGTTTGTCGGCATCGCCAGGTCCTGGTTCACGAGGGAATGGCGCGACAGGCGCCCCACGTAAGAACCCTGAACGAAGAACCCGTGGCCCAGGTCGCGGCCGATCGAGAAATCCAGGTTAATCGTGTAAGGTGACTTCAGCGCATCGTCTATGCTGTTGGTGATCGCAAACGAGCCTGAGCCCGATGTCGGATAGGTTCTGGGGAGTCCGCCGGCCGGAGCAGACGGCACGATGGCGCTCGGCACGGCATAGAACGAAGTGTATCGGGGTACCTCCGCGGTGCCCAGGACGTTGGGCGGGCTGGTGAGCGAACTGGCGAGTCCAAACGCGGTGGAGTTGAACAACTGGGCGAGCGGCTGCCCGATCACGTCGTAATACATTCCCGCCCCGACCCGGATTGAGGTTTTGCCGGAGCCGCCAAACAGAAACCTGGATAGCCCGCTATCGCCGGTGGGCGAATACGCGAGGCCCAAACGCGGAGCCCAATTCTTGTGGTACGGATACATGGGCCGGCCTTGGCCCACCGGGACGAACGTGATGAGCCCCGCACCGGTCTGCGAGAGGCCCTGCTCCGCCAGAGCCGCGCGCTGGTTCATCCAGGTCCCGAGAGGCACGTTGGTAGAGGCCTGCTGGCCGTTGGACTCATAGACAGCGGGCGCCAGCGACAATCTTAAGCCGCCCGTCACGGTGAGGGAGCGGGTGGCTCTCCAGGTATCCTGAATGTACAGGTCGCCTTCGTGATTCACGAAATCGCGGGCCACCGGCAGCCCCGGCTTGATCAGCGTTCCATCCACCAGGTAGTTATAGTTCGCGTTCCCCTGAACCTCTAGCCCCAACAATGCGCCCATGGCGTATTGGAAGCTCTGGGTATCGCCTTTGGAAAGTCCCAACGAAGCGGGCGAAAGGTCGGAGCCCGAACCTTTCAGCCAGGACGGGTTGGAGCTGGCGTTGCTAAACGAGTGGCTATAGCTTAGCGACGAATTGGAGATCAGGTGAACGACGGCCCCGAAACGGATGTCGTGGGAGCCATGGTTCCATGAGAAATCCTGGGCGAGCGTGTGTACGGGAAGAATGCGCGAGAGGCCGGTCGAGGTGCCGTAGGGAGTCGAGAAGCCGCGAAACCACTCGTAGTCGCTGGTTAGAACGCCGGTATTCTCGGTGCCCGCCCGAGTGAGGCCATATCGGAACGTGGCCACCAGGTTCGGCTTCAGCACGCCGGTCCAGCCGGCGGCCAACCCCTTGCTGTTGGCGAGGCTGACGGAGTTTGCCGGGAGCCCGGGGAATTGCGGCGCATTGTTCGATCCGTTATCGGCGCTGTCATTCTGGAGATTTCCGCGGACGAAGAATGTGTGATTATCGGTCGGGCGGAAGTCGAATTTCGCAATGTAAGTGTTCTGGACCGAATGTCCCGGCGCGTTGAACGTATACCCCGTCGTGTTGAGGCCGTCGCCCAATTGAGAATTGTTCCCCACCGGGAAGCTCTGGAGCGCCTTCAGCGCCGCCTGATTGATTCCCGTCCCAGCCGGATCGATCTGCTGGATTTGCGAGGGGCCCACCTGGATGAGTTGTCCGGCCGTGTTATTGTACTCGATGATTCCCTGCTTCAGCGTCTCGGTAGGCACGGTGCGCGTCACGGAAACCGCGCTGGCATCGCGCCGTCCTTCATAGTTGACGAAAAAGAAGACCTTGTTCTTCTTGATCGGACCGCCGGCGGAACCGCCGAAAATGTTGATCAGCAGCGGCGTGATCGGCACATTTGACCGGTTGTTGAAGAAGCTGTTCGCCGCCGTCTCGGTGCCCCGCCGGTATTCATACAGCGATCCATGCAGGTCGTTCGTGCCGGATTTTGTCACCAGTTGGACATCCGCTCCGGAGCCTTGGCCCGTGGCCGTATCGCCATTGGTCGTGACGGTGCGGAACTCTTCCACCGAATCGAGAGTCACGCGGAGGACGCTGGTGAACGCCTGCCGGCTGTTCTGGTCACCCACGTCCACCCCATCGAGCGTAATGCTGGACTGATCCGACTTGCCGCCGTTTACCGAGCCGCTGCGGAAATCCAGATTCTGCGCGCCGAACGAGCCGAAGCTGGTGACGCCCGGCTGGAATGCCAGCAACCCCGCGACGTTGCGGGCATACATGGGCATTTCAATGATCGCCTGAGTACCGATGGCGTTTCCTATCGACGCGTCTGTGGTGTTCACCTGGTCAGCGGCGGCCTCGACTTGAACGCTTTCCGACGTGGCGCCGACTTTTTCAAAGGTGATCGGGACGGTTGCGGGCTGGTTCACCAGCAGTTCCACTCTGCCTATCGTGACTTCAGCGAATCCGCTCGCCTTGGCGTTGATTCTGTACGTTCCCGGCACGACTTGCGGGATCGTATAGCGCCCCTGGCTGTCGGATGATGCCGTCCGCTGCGCTCCCGTGGCGATGTTGGTAATCGTGATTGCGGTAGACGGAATCACCGCGCCTGTGGGATCCGCGACGGTCCCGCTAATGGAGGTTGTTTGAGCGAACAACCCGGCGGCGAGGAGAAATAGGATACAGCACAGCCGTAAAGCCTGAAGCATTTTCTTCCCTTTCAAGTATTTAATTGCGCGGAGATCTACAGGGATTTCGCGTGTCCAAAAAACCACCCCGGTACTGCTGATTGATCTTAGGTATCACAGTCGTTACGGATGTGTCAATGCAGGGCAAAATTCGACACCGCTTTTTGAAGGCAGTCTGCTAAACTCGGATCTCATGCGAGCCGGCACCTACACCATACTTTCGCTCGGATTTTTCTCCTTCTCTCTGGTCTTCGGCCAAACCAGCGGAAAGCGCCTGATCCAGCCGAACGACATGCACGCGTTCCACGACGTGAGAGACGTGCAGATCTCGCCCGATGGGGCGTGGGTCGCCTACACGTTGAGCAGCGTGGATGCTGCTGCCGACAAAAGCGACACCGACGTCTGGATGGCCAGTTGGGACGGCAAGCGCCAGGTACGCATGACCACCAGTACGGAAGGCGAGAGCGCGCCGCGGTGGAGCCCCGATGGCCGCTATCTTGCGTTTCTTTCCGGGAGACCCGGTAAGGCAAAGGGAAGCCAGGTATGGCTGCTCGATCGCAGCGGCGGCGAGGCCCAGCAGTTTACGGACGTCAAGGGGCGGCTCTCCTCCTACGAGTGGTCGCCCGATTCGAAAACGCTCCTGCTCGTAATGACGGAGCGCGACCCCAATCAACCGGAGGAGGAACACCCAGCGGGTGGTGGTGCGGCCGCCGGCGGTCCCAACGCCAAGGCGCCGAAGCCCATCGTCATAGACCGTTACAAGTTCAAGCAGGATGTGGTTGGTTACCTGACGCAGAAGCCGCCGCGGTTGTACCTGTACGACGTCGCCACCAGGAAAGCCGAAGCCCTCACTTCCGAACCACTCGAAGCGTCTTCGCCCACGTGGTCGCCGGACGGGAAATCCGTTGCGTTCCTGGGGAAGCAGGGCAAAGACGCCGAGCGCTATAACACCTGGAACGTTTATGTGATCGAGGCGCGGGCAGGCGCGTCGCCCCGGCAGTTGACGCATTACGACGGCGTTCACTCTTCTGCCTCGCGCGGACGGCCGGAATGGAGCCCCGACGGCACCCACCTCGTCTACACCCAGAGTTCCGGCGCGAAACAGGGCGCCTACAACATGAACCGCCTGGCGAGTGTGGCGGTAGCCGGCGGCGAACCCGCACTGCTTGCCCCGAAGTTCGACCGTGGCGTTTCCGCGCCCCGCTACATGCCCGACGGTAAGTCGGTTGTCTTCCTGGTGGCTGATGACCGCTGGGAGTATCTGGAGACGGTGCCTGCGGGTGGCGGCGAGGTCGAACGCCTCGAGAAAGGCCCGGGCGTAATCAGCTCCGTGGATGTCGGCAAGGACGGTCGAATTGCCGTGCTGGCGTCCGGCGACGACACGCACCCCGAGATTCACGTCTTCGAGAACGGTAAGTTACGGGCCATTACCCACCACAACGATGCGCTTATGGCGCAACTAAAACTCGGCGCCACCCGGGAATTCAGCTGCACGGCCAAGGACGGCAACGAGGTGCACGGTCTGATCACCTCGCCGCCCGATTACCAGCCCGGCAGGAAGTATCCGGTGCTGCTGCGCATCCACGGCGGCCCGAATGGCCAGGATGCGCACTCCTTCAACTTCGAGCGCCAGATCTTCGCCGCCAACGGTTACGTCGTGGTAAACGTGAACTACCGCGGCAGTTCCGGACGTGGCGAGCAGTACCAGTTGGCAATCTCCGGCGACTGGGGCGACAAGGAGGTGCTCGATCTGCAGGCTGCTATGGACTACGTAATCTCCACCGGCCTTGCGGACCCGGGCCGCTTGGGTGTGGGCGGCTGGAGCTATGGCGGCATTCTGACCGATGCCATTATCGCCAAAGACCACCGCTTCAAAGCGGCCACCAGCGGCGCCGGCACGGCGTTCCCTCTGGCGCTCTACGGCGTCGACCAGTACATCCTGCAGTACGACGAAGAGATCGGCCCGCCTTGGAAGGTGGGGATCGAGCCCTGGCTGAAGATCTCCTACGCGTTCATGCACGCGAACCAGATCACGACGCCGACGCTGTTTCTGGGCGGTGAAAAGGATGCCAACGTGCCGCTGGTCGGAGGCGAGGAGATGTACCAGGCGCTCCAGAGCCTGGGTATCCCGACCGAGTTAGTGGTGTATCCTAACTCATTCCACGGAATTACCCGTCCGAGTTATCAGAAAGACCGCATCGAAAGGTATCTTGCCTGGTACGCCAGGTATCTGAAGCCCGTCGGGAGTGAAACCTCGGCGAACTGAATTTACCGCTTCTGCTACTGGACCGGCTCCGGCCAGGAACCCGCGTCATTCGGATACACGGGGCGGCTCTGTGTGTCCTGCCATGCGGCCTGGACCTGTGCCGGCATGGCGGGCAGCATCTGTTCCACGCGCGTCCGGATATAAGCCACGATGTCCGGATGGTTGGAGGAGACGTCCTCCGCTTCCTCCGGGTCGCTTTCGATATCGTATAACTCCGGGTTGAGCAGGCGGAGGTTGTAATAACCTACCTTCGGCATGGGGGTATAGGCGGGCGTGTTGTAGCGCGACAGGTGCAGTTTCCATCGTCCTACGCGGGCGCACTGCAGGTTCCAGTCGGCGAAATAAAGGAAGGGCGGCCGCATGGAGGCCTTTCCCTGTCCGGTCAGCAGCGGCCAGATGTCCACGCCATCCAGCGGATTAGCGGGCAGAGCGGCGTTCGTGAGACCGGCAATCGTCGGCAGGAAATCGAGCGTGCTGGCCAGTGGTTTCACCGTCCGGCCCGCCGGGATTCTGCCCGGGAAGCGCGCGATAAACGGCTCCCGCATTCCGCCTTCGAAAGTATCCCCCTTGCGTCCGCGAAGCCGTCCCGGGCTGCCCTGAAACCACGGACCGTTGTCGCTGGTGAACACGACCAGGGTATTCGAGTCGAGTCCATCGGCTTTCAGTTCCTGGAGGACCTGGCCTACACTCCAATCGAGTTCTTCGACTACGTCGCCGTACAACCCCATGGAAGATTTACCCAGAAAAGCCGGCGATGCCGCCAGCGGAATGTGGGGTGCGGTGTGGGGCAGGTAAAGGAAAAACGGCTTGCTCTTCGACTGCCGGATGAAGTTGATGGCCTGGGTCGTGTACCGTTGGGTGATGGTCGAAAGGTTCACCGGCGACTCGATTACGGTGGTGTTCTGCATCAGCACCGAAGGCGACTGGTCGTTGCTGTAGGGAATGCCGTAGTACCCGTCAAACCCGTGATCGGTGGGCAAAAAGCCGGGCGTGTCGCCCAGATGCCACTTGCCCACGCACATGGTCTGGTACCCAAGGGGCTTCAGCATCTGCGCGATGGTTGTCTCGCTGGACGGCAGCCCGATCGTGTCCGTCGGCTGCAGAGCGGTGCGAATGCCGCAACGCACCCCGTACCGGCCGGTCAACACCGACGCCCGGGATGGCGAGCACACCGGGCTGGCCGCGTAGAAGTTGCTGAACATCGCTCCTTCACCAGCCATCTGGTCGAGGTTGGGGGTCTCGATACGGGACCCGTAACAGTGCAGATCGCCGTATCCGAGATCATCGGCGAGGATCAAGACAATATTCGGGGGCGGCGAAAGCTCCGCCCTGGTGCGGACGAGGGGGCCAAGCACAGTGGCACCTGTGGCCCTCAGGAAGTGGCGACGGTTCATACAGCTCAGTTATTCGAATATATACTACTGAGCCGAAAAGTGCGATAGAGGGGTGCGCTGGCGTTGGCGTTATAGACGATTTTGCCGCTGCTGTCGACTTCGAACGAATAGGCCACGGCCCCTCCGGGTACGGGCACGTAACCGGCGTCGAAGTGGTAGTTTCCGTTGCTGAGTTGCTGTGCCGAGCCCACCGCGATCGAATAGACACCCAGGTCGGCATTCACCATCGGCGTGACGGTCATGGCCTGTTCGTCGACGCTCAAAACCTGGCCGCGGCTGTTCCCTCCGCCGAGGGTGACGATCCGGGTGTTGCCGTCATCGAAGACCAGCAGCTTCGAAGGGTCCGACAGATCGAAATTTCCGTCATGCTGATGCGAGAACCATGGGTAGGGGTCGCTCGAGTTGATCTGAAAATCGCCATCCGTGCCCATTTTCCAGATGATGTGGCCATCGCCGGTTCCGTTCTGGTAGGCAATCTTGATGAGCCAGTCCTGGTGGCGGCTGGAATAGAGCAGGCTGCCGTCGGACGTCAGTTGGACGGCGTTCCCGTGAGTCCAGTCGTTTGCGTCCGGAGCCAAAATCCAGGGGGCGCAGGCGCCCGACCCCGCGCAGGTCTCTCCCAGGACAGCTTTGCGGGTTACATCGAGGTGGTCGAACGTGTCCCAGGTCCAGACCACGTTCAAGTCCTGATCGAGGACGATGATCATATCGCCGATCACGTCTACTGTTCCGGGCCCCTGCACATTCGTCAGCATCTGCTCGACGTTGGCGAGCACCAGAATCTGACCGCCGGGAAGACTCCGGGCTTCGTGGTGGAAAGCCGTGATCTGCCGCCTGCCGAGGACTTTCAATTGCTCGTTCACCCGCGCCGCGTTGGTTTCCTTCAACGTGATGCCGGCGAGGTCGAATTCGCGCACCGCCTCTTGCGAAGGGTCGACGTTATAGTTCTCCACCAGACCCCAGAATCTGCCGCCGGTTTCCGGGCGGGTGATGTAGGAGATGTCGGGCGGCCCGAACCAGATCACGTTGCCGTTCAGATCATGCGCCACGGGCGCGCCGAAAGCGCTGCCCAGCAGCACCGGTTCGGCGGGCGCCGCCTGGTCCGGCAGTAGTACGGTACTGGTGTAGAGCCCCGCTGGAGCACTGCCGGTCATGAACCGTATGGGCTCGCCGGCGAGAGACTGCGTGCCGGTGTTCAGGATGTGCCGAGCGACATATCCCGTCTTTCCGCGCAGTCCGGCGAGATAAAAGTTCATCGTCACTCCGTCCACGCAAGGCTTGTAGGGAGTGCTTTGGATGGCTTCGCGGGGAACGCGGTATTCCACTCGCATCTGCTGCCCCGCCGGGCAGGGCGGCGCGCTGTACAGGAAGACCAGCGGATTCACTGTGGGCGTCACCGCCGTCTGGCTGCCGCTCACCAGCGGCTGCACCTCGTAGACCGTCGAACTGGCAGTGATGTCGCCGGTGTCGAGGCTGCGTGCGGAAACCTCGACCTCAAAAGAACCTTCGTGGTCGGCGGCTATCCAGTTTAGATCCGTGAGTGGTCCGTAATCGCGGATCGTCTGGTACGTGCCGCCCGCCTCGCGAACCCGGTAGCGGTACCAGATGTTTCCGCCCGGATCGCCCGCCGTCTGCGCGCTGAAATGGACAACCGTGCCGACTTGGATCGGCGAGGCGGGCGATGCCGCCAATGCTATGGATGCGGCGCGCGCCGGAATTGCCGGCACGATAGCTCCCACCACGCAAACTAACGGCCACCACAGGCGGCCTCTCTGATGCATTGGTCCTCCCGGACTTGATAATGGGAGCCCTCCGGGAAGGTTTACGTTTCTCGGAAATTACCCTGGGCTGTGCTCTCCAGTACCAAAAGCCTCAATAGGCCTTGGCGATCACGGAGCGCTGCTCCACGGTTTCGCCGGTCACAATGCACTTGCCTGCTCCGTCGAACTCATCCATGAGCGGAATGTTGCGGACCGTGGCTTTGAATTCCTTAAGCCGCGCGTCGCATTCCGGATCGTCTTTGATGTGCGCCATCACGAACTTCCCGCCGCCTTTTTCCGCGCTTGCTTCCTGAAGGATTTCCTGTACCTCGGCGAGCGAATTCGCCGTTACCGTATTCGCCGTGAGGCGGTTCCTGGCGGCTGCGTAGAGGTCTCGCTGCATGGCGTGGAGAGCCGCGTCGTACTTCGCCCGGATTTCGTCCTGCCGCACGATTTCTTTCGCGCCCGTATCGCGGCGCTTCAAGACGACATTGCCGGATGCCAGGTCGCGCGGCCCGAGTTCCAGCACCACCGGCACGCCGCGGCGCTCCCAGTGGAAGAATTTCGCGCCGGGCGACTGCCCCTCGCGGTCGTCCACCCGGGCGCCCACCTCTTTGGCAATCCGGTGCGCCGCGTTGAGCACCGCATCCTTTTCCTGGTCTTTCCGGTAGATCGGGACGAGCACGGAGGGTACCGGCGCCAGCCTCGGCGGCAGCACCAGCCCCTTATCGTCGGAGTGTGTCATGATCAGGCCGCCGATCAGCCTGGTGCTCACTCCCCAGCTCGTCTGCCACACGTAGTCGAGCTGCCCCTCCTTGTTCTGGAACTGAACGTCGAATGCCTTGCCGAAGTTTTGCCCCAGGTCGTGGCTGGTGCCGGCTTGCAGCGCCAGCCCGTTCTGCATCATGGCTTCGATCGAGTAGCTCCGCAAGGCCCCGGCAAATTTCTCGGCGCGGCTCTTGACGCCTTTGATCACCGGCATGGCCATGATGTCCTCGGCCACTTCGGCGTAGATATCGAGGATCCGCATTACTTCCTCGACGGCCTCGGCATGCGACGCGTGCGCGGTGTGGCCTTCCTGCCAGAGGAACTCGGTGGTGCGCAGGAACATGCGGGTGCGCAATTCCCAGCGCACCACGTTGGCCCATTGGTTCATCAGCACCGGCAGGTCGCGCCAGCTCTGGATCCACTTCGCGAAGAAGTGCCCGATGATCGTCTCCGACGTCGGCCGGATGACGTACGGCTCTTCCAGTTCCTTTCCGCCGGCGATCGTCACCACCGCCAGTTCGGGAGAGAAACCCTCCACGTGCTCGGCCTCTTTGCGCAGGAAGCTCTGCGGGATGAGCAGCGGGAAATAGGCGTTCTGGTGGTTGGTCGCCTTGAAGCGCTGGTCGAATTCGCGCTGCAGGACCTCCCAGACGGCGTACCCGTTGGGCTTGATCACCATGCAGCCTTTGACGATTTCCGCGGGCTCCGCCATATCGCCCTGCAGGACCACGTCCTGGTACCAGGTAGCAAAATCCTGCGCGCGCGGTGTAATTGGAGATTCGGGCATAGATACGATGAATTTCTAGGGTACCAGCATGCGCTTCACTTCGCCGTAAATCCTCCGGGTCAGCTCCGCGCGATCGGCCAGCTTCATCCCTGCCGTCGGGATCGGCTGGCCGATCCGCAGCGTCACCCGGCCGGTCTTGATGTGGATCGAGTGCATGGGCAGCTTCTCGCGCATCCCCACCAGCGCTATCGGCACAATCGGGACGCCCGCCTTGATCGCGATGTAAACCGCGCCCTCTTTGAAATCGCGCAGACCCACGGGGGAGCGGCCGCCTTCGGGGAACAGCAGCACCGAGATCCCGCCCCGGGCGATCTGGTCCGCGCACTCGCTCATGCTCTTGAGCGAATGGCGGGCGTTCGAGCGATCCACCGGAAAGTGGCCCGCGCGCTTCAGGTGCGTGCCCAGAAACGGAATCCTGAACAGCCCCTTTTTCGCGAAAAAGCGGAACTGATGGGGCAGGGAAGAGAGGATTGCCGGAATATCCATGTAGCTCGCGTGATTGGATACGAACACGTAGCTCGCGTCCGCGTCCAGCTCTTCGAGCCCCTCCACGCGCACGCGGATGAAGCTTACGGCCAGCAGAATCCTGCCCCAGATGCGCGCCAGGCGGTGCTGTGTCCGTCCGGTGCCGTCGATCAGGGAGGCCAGAATCGACAGCGTGCCCATTACGATTGTGGCCGCCACAATCAGCGGCGTGCTGAACACAAGCGAACGCAGGAAACTCATCGCTCTTCGATATCCCGGCTGCGGGGTCCGCTCACTTCGAGAAATTTGCCGCCTCCGGCGGGGGACGCGCACGCATAGACCAGGGCCTCGCGCGTGTCGTTCAGCCGCACCACCGGCGCGCTCGCGCGGTTCGTGCGGAACCCGCTCAGATCGAAGTTCACCACATCGTCCGCTACCACCGCCGGCCGCGCTTCTTCCGCCGCCGCGCGCAGATCGATATGGCGCACCCGCAGGCCGGCGACGTGCCGGGCGTACAGCCCATACGCAGGCAGCCTGCCGAACATGCGCGCCTCCGGATAGGCCTTCTCCTCCTCGGGAATGGATCGGGCGGCCCACTCGGCTCTGCCGGCCTCCAGGCTTTCGATGCCGATATTCGAAAGCGATACGTCCTCCACCGGGAAGCCCGGCAGCCCGGTCACCGAACTGGTCAGAATCGATCCAGTGGCGTGCAGGTTGTCGATCTGCACGCCCCGCAGCGTTCCCGGGGTTCCATCCGGCCGCAATCGGCGTCCGCCGCGCCGGATGAAGATCGGTGTCCGCACGTTCTGCATCCGGATGTTCGACACCACGACGCCTTCCACCCAGCCGCCGTCCACCATCTCGACCGCCACGCCCGAAATCACCCGCGCCCTGTAGTCCACATTTTCGTTGTAGATCACCGAGTTGCTGAAGGTGACGTTTTCGAACCCGCCATTGGTTGCCGTACCGAATTTCAAGCCGTTGCAGCAGCAGGTGAGTATGCAATTGGTGATGGTGATGTTCTTCGAGACCGGGACGTCATTGCCGTACGGGTTTTCGCTCTTCAGGCAGATGGCGTCGTCGCCCGTATCGATCACGCAATCCGCGATCATCACGTTCCGGCAATTAGTGGCGTCGATGCCGTCGGTATTCGGCCCGATCACCGGATTCTTGATGTGGACACCGCGGATCCATACGTTCTCGCAGCCGATCGGCCGCATGGTCCAGCCGGCGGCGTTCTCGATCCGCACGTCTTCGATCCGCACATTGCGGCACTCCACGATCTCTACCATCGGCGACGGCCGGTCGAGCGGCTTCCAGTCGTAGGTTGCCACATCACGCCAGCTATCCTCGGGCGGCGGAACCGGGCGCCCGCTCGGCACCCAAAAGGCGGAGCCCTGTCCGTCGATGCGCCCGGGCCCGGCGATCCCGATGTTCTCGGCTCCGCGCGCGAATACCAGGTGCTTCTGGTTGGCGTCGCCCTTCTCGGGTGGTCCGGGGAACTTGCCGTAGTCGCCCAGGTTCTTGCTGCCGAGCAGGGTGGCTTGCGCTTCCAGATAGAGCGTCACGTTGCTCAGCAGCACCACCGACCCGGCCAGATACGTCCCCGGTGGCAGGTACACGACACCGCCGCCGGTTTCGTGACAGGCGCGGATCGCGCGGTTGATGGCCTCGCTATCGAGCGTCTTGCCGTCGCCCCTGGCGCCATGGGCCCTGACGTCGTAAAGGCGCGGTCCCGGCTCTGCCGAATTCGCCGGCGCTGCCGCCGCATTCGCCGCCAGGCCGCCGATCAGGGCGCCCCGGCCGTATCCTACAAATTCCCGTCGGTTCACGTCTTCAGAATCGCACGTGCTTCGCCCACTAGGAAGAGCGACCCGGTGACAAACACTGCGTCTTCGGCGTTCGCATCCTCGCGCACCATGGCCAGCGCGTCCTCGATGCGGGCGGCAATGCGCAGGTTGGGATGGTCCGCCACCGCGCGCATCGTCTCCGGCGCCAGCGCGCGCGCCTGCCGCGGCGCGGTCGCGATCACTTCCCGGGCCAGCGGGAAAAGGATGCCGCCGATCTCGGCCACCGATTTATCCCGCATCGTCCCGAAGATCAGCCGCACGTTGCGGCTCCGGTAGAAGCGTTCGATATAGGCGGCCAGCGCCCGCGCTCCGGCCGGATTGTGGGCGCCGTCGAGAATGATTTCGGGCCGCTCCGCAACCAGTTCCAGCCGTCCCGGCCATTCCACCCCGGCGATGCCCTCTTCGATTCCCGTGCGGCTGACGCCCAGGCGTTCGAGCGCCAGTGCCGCCGTGACCGCGTTTTCCACCTGGTGCTCACCCGCCAGCGGACATCGAATACCCATGCCGCGCAACCGGAACCTGCTGCGGCGGGCGTCGATGGCGAGGTCGCTGACCGGGGCCTCGCGCGTCCACACCGCGGGCACCTCCAGTTCCGCCGCGCGCTTGCCGATCACCCGCTCCGCCTCGGCCCGCTGCCGCGCGAACACGGCCGGGACGCCACGCTTCAGGATTCCCGCCTTCTCCCCGGCAATCGCTTCGATGCTTCTGCCGAGAAAGGCTTCATGGTCGAAATCCACCGGGGTGATCACGCATAGCTCGGGCTCGACCACGTTGGTGGCGTCCAGACGTCCGCCCAGGCCTACTTCGAGAACCACTGTGTCGAGCCGCTCTTCCGCGAAAATCAGCAGCCCCATGGCGGTGACGGTTTCGAAATACGTGGTGTGGAAATCGATCGCGCCCTTCGCCAGCAGCCGCTCCACCGCCTCGTGCACGCGGTCGAACGCCCGCGTGAACTGCTCCTTCGAAACCGGCCTGCCGGAGATGCGGATGCGCTCGGGCGGCTCCATGAGGTGCGGTGAGGTGAACAGCCCCGTGTGCCGCCCGTCCGCCCGCAGCCCGGATTCGATCATGGCGCACGTCGAACCCTTGCCGTTGGTGCCCGCCACATGCGCGAAGCGGCACCGGTCCTGCGGCCGGCCGAGCGCATCGAGCACCGCCCGAATCCGCTCCAGCCCGAACTTGGCGGTCTTGATCTCGTTGCCGAGCGCGTAAAGGAAGTCGACCGAATCGGGGTAGTTCACGCTAACCCAGGCGCTTGGCCGCCACCATCGTGATATCGTCGGCCTGCGGCGCGCCGGACGCGAACTCCGCCAGGGCCTTCGTGGCCGCTTCGACGATTTCTTCCGACCGTTCCCTGCGGTGCCGCCGCAGAACTTCGATGAAGCGCTCTTCGCCGAACTCGTCGTAGTTCGGGTTGTTCGCCTCGGTCACGCCATCGCTGTAGAGCACGAGCAAGTCCCCCGGCTCCATCTGCAGCGTCATCTCGCAGTAGGGTGCGATCGAGAGGATCCCCAGCACGGGACCGCCGCCCTCCAACATCTGCGCCTCACCCGAACCGCGCACCAGGATGGGTGGATTGTGGCCCGCGTTGGCGAAGCGCAGCACCCCGGTGGCGGGGTCCAGCACGCAGAAGAAGAAGGTGATGAAGCGGTTGCTCGGGCAGGTCGCGCAGGTCGCCTTGTTCAGCCGCATCATAAAGGCGCCCAGGTCGCCCGGGTCCTCGGCCAGCACGTGCACGCGCGCGTGCAGCGCCATCATCATGAGGGAAGCCGGCATCCCCTTGCCGGAAACATCGCCCAGGGCCAGCGCCACCCGGCCGTCGGGGTACGGGAAGAAGTCGTAGTAATCGCCGCCAACCGTCCGGCACGCCGCGTTGAAACCGGCCAGATCGGCTCCCGCGACCTTGGGCGCGTTGAGCGGCAGAGTGCCCTGCTGGATTTCCGCTGCCTGGGAAAGATCGCGCCGCATCATGCGGTCGGCTTCTTCCACTTCCGCCAGGCGCACGTTCTCGATGCGAATTGCCGCCACGTTCGCCATCACGGTCAGCAGTTTGAGATCGTCTTCGGTGAACTCCCGAAGCACGAAGGGTGAATCGAGATACAGAAGGCCGATGATCCGCTCTTTGGCCTGGAGCGGCACCGCCATCATGGTGTGGACCTTTTGCTCCACGATGCTCATCCGCGCCTTGAAGGCGTCGTCCATCTGCGCGTCGCGCACCAGGATCGAAGTCTTCTGGTTGATCACCCGGTCGCGCACCGCCGTGCTGATGCGGAACCCTTCGCCCTTATGGGCCTTCGGCACCAGCGTGTCGCCTTCGAGCAGCAGCACCACGCCGCGCTGCGCGTTCACCGCCTGGATTGCCAGGTCGAGGATCACCGGGAACAGTTCCGCCAGGGGCCGGTTCTCGGCCAATTCCTGGCCCGCCTTCAGCAGCGCCTGCACCGCATTCGTGGCTGCCGCGCCCCGTTGGCCGCGGTCGAGCACGATGGTTTGGTTGGCTCCCTCCAGGCTGGTCACGACGGTGGACGTGCTGGGCGAATCCGCCTGTCCGCCTTCGAATACCACCACACCCGGCTTGGGGGTGCCTTTGGCATCCGGCGCGAATACGATCACCACGTGTCCTGCCGTGATGCGGTCGCCCGGCTTCAGAGTCAACCGCGCCTTGAGCTGGATGTTATTGACGAAGGTGCCGTTCTTGCTGCCCAGATCCTGTATGGTCCAGGCGCCGTCCTGCGTCTCGAAAACGAAATGCTGGCGCGAAAGCCCGGCGTCTTCCGG
The DNA here is from genome assembly GCA_963794265.1 of Bryobacterales bacterium. Lineage (GTDB taxonomy): Bacteria > Acidobacteriota > Terriglobia > Bryobacterales > Bryobacteraceae > CAWCDJ01. The sequence goes on along the minus strand of CAWCDJ010000001.1, from coordinate 550,754 downwards.
GAAGCAAAGTTCCGCGGCACTCGACCGGCCGACCGCCATCCGCTCTCCGGTCAACGGAACCGTCTTCATCTGTCCGTCAGGGGATTGGATCAGCAATTCGCGGGGCATGGTTCATCCTCAATGATTCGATCTATTATATGCCGCCGTACCACCCGAGCAGCCGCGATCCCGCCAGCGCCACCAGCAGGCCGGCGCCTCCCAGGAACGATCCGAACGGCAGCTCGTAGCTGGCGGCGTCTTTCCTGGCGGCCCAGATGTAAACCACGCTGACGATCGAGCCGAGCACCGAGCCGGCGAGCAGGGTCAACAGCGTGGCTTGCAGCCCCAGAAAGCTTCCCACCATCATCATCAGCTTCACGTCGCCCAGCCCCAGGCCCTCTTTGTGCCGCACCTTCTCGTAGATCCAGCCGCCGGCCCACAGAAACAGGGCAGGTACGACGGCCCCGGCCGCGGCTTCGAGCACCCACTCGCCGCGCCCGTTCCAGTCCACGCCGGCCAGCCACAGCAGCGGCCCGGTGGCCAGGTCGTTGATGGGCACCAGCGCCGCGAACGCCAGGCCGACGATCGTGCCGCCGAGCGTCAACTCGTCCGGCAGGATGCGCTTCTCCAGGTCGGAAAAAATCAAGGCAATCAGAATGGCCGCGAACACGCACAATTTGATCGCCGCCACGGTCGGGCCCATGCGTGCCACGAAGAAGAAAAACAGCAGTCCCGTGGCCAGTTCGACGAACGGGTAGCGCAACGAGATGTGCCGCCCGCAATAGCGGCACTTTCCGCCCAGCGCCAGATAGCTGACCACCGGGATGTTGTCGTACCAGGCAATCGTCTTCCGGCAGCGGACGCAGTGCGATCGCGGCCTCACCACCGACCGCCCTCGCGGCCAGCGGTGGATGCAGACATTCAGGAAACTGCCGATCAGCAGTCCGAACAATAAGGCTAGTACGGCTTCCATCTACGTGAGCACCTGACGGTAAACCTCCATGGTACGGCGAACCATGTGCGCTTCGGTGAATCGGTCGAGCACGGTCCGCCTCGCGGCGTCGCCGAGACGGCGTGCCAGCGCCGGGTCGTCGACGATGCGCCGGATCGCCGCCGCGATTTGGCCCGATTCGTTTTCCACGAGGAGGCCGTTCTCCTCCGTTCGGATGATCTCCACCAGCCCTCCGACTCTGCTGGCGATCACCGGGACACCCGCGGACATGGCCAGCAGCGCCGCCGACCCCAGCCCTTCGCTGCGGGTGATGTAGACCAGCAGGCGCGCGCGGGCGAGGTCCCGCTCGAAATCCGACGCCAGTTCGAGTGGCACGCCGGCCAGCCGCGCCGCTTCCGCCGCCAGCCCCGTGCCCTTTTCCGGGTCGGCCTGCGCGGCAGGCGCCAGGACCGCCGATCCTTCGGCCCGCTCCAGCACCGGCACTCCGTCGTACACCACGCTGATCTTTCCCTCCGGGACGCCGCCTTCGATCAGCACCTGCCTGACGAACTCCGACACCGCCAGATACCGTTGCGGGCGCGCATACTTCCAGGGCGAGCGGATAGGGAACGCCACGCGCCGCGATACCACGAACGGCGCGCCCAGAAAGACGGAAAGTGTGTGGCAGCGGGCGTCGTGGGCGTGCACCAGGTCATGCCGACGGGCCATCGCCAGGGAGCGTGCCGGCCCGAGCGGTTCCACCCGCCAGCCCTCCTTTCGGGCCGCCAGGTAGAGCGGCGCCTCGCGCACCGCGAGCAGCGTGGATTCCACGCCTTCCGCGGCCAGCCCCCGGATGAGCCGCAGGACCTGCCATTGCCCGCCGCGCATCAGGCGGCCGGCATCGAGGTGCAGGATCCGCATATCAGCTCATGATTCTGTACAAAAATATATAACATGATTGTATTGAATACTTTACAATCTGTAGCGTTGCAAACATCGGTACAACATTGGTACAATCCAAGCCGTGCGTGCAAATAACAAGCTGGTTCTGTACAAGAGGCATAACGAGCAGTGTACCGTCCATGCACTGGGGATTCCACCAGAGGCCAAGCGGTTCTGGTGGGAATGCGACTGCCAAATTTGGATTACCGGACGCCTGCCTGATGGGGCAGTGGTGCCACGTCAGCGTACCGGGCATACGAACCATCGAAAAGGCGCAAGCGTACCTGTCCGCAAAACTCTCTGCCTACATGCGCAAGTTGCATCCTGATTCCGCAGAAGGTCCCACTATCGCAGATTGTATCGAGCGGTTCCTCAAGGCCAAAGGGCTAGAGGTCACAGAGGAGACCCTACATCAGAATCGCGCAGCGCTTGAGGAGATGCGGGATTATGCCGCGTCACGCGGCGTGCACTACATGCGTGAACTTTCGGTGGACTTGCTGGAATCCTTCAAGACCGATATGAAGCGGGTGAAGGGTGATAGCTCGCTACAGGACACCACCCGCGTAACGAAATTCGCCAAGATCAAATCGTTCATGAAGGAAGCCTACCGACGCGGGTGGTGTACCGATATCGGCTCAAAGGTAAAGCACGTCAAGGCAACGTATCGGCACGAAGGAATGACGAACAGGAACATGCTTCCCCGTTCACGGATGACGAAATCAAGCGCTTGCTGGAAGGCACTTCGCAACTACCAAAAGCGCACGCAGAGCATTCTCGAAACACCCGGAAACGTTCAAGCTCCTTTTGGAATTGATGCTTGAAACCGGCATGCGAGTAGGGGATGCCTGCCTGTTCGATCCATCCAAACTGACACGTGGCGAAACGCTTTGGTGCTACAGTTTCATACAACAGAAACAACGCAGGGCTTTAGAAAAACCGCGCCGTCATGAAGTGTTCCTGTCCGATGCGCTCAAGACGCGCATTGACAACTGCCAGTGGTTCTCTGCCAATCTGCCTTTCAGCTACAGCAAAAAGCGCTATCTAGGCCAGCAAGTCTACGACGTAATGCAGGCTATCGGTAAGCGCTACAGTATCCCTGATTGCAGGCCGCACAGATTGAGGGATACTGCAGCCGTTCGCTGGTTATTGGATGGTTTGCAGGTTGACGACGTTTCTAGGCTTCTTGGACATGCCGATGTGGGAGTCACCCAGAGGCATTACGCCAAGTGGACTACCGACCGCAAGAAGCGGCTTGAGGGTATTCTCGCTAAAACGCTTGTGAACCCGCAGAGCAATTGATTCCGGTATTGCTGTGGTTGTATAACCAGACGGGCCGGAGACGCGGAGTACTCCGGCTTCATCCTGAAACATCCTGCCGATTGTATTTCTGGACAATCCCCAAAGTTCAGACAGTTCTTTGAGGCGGTAATGCCGTTCAAACGCGGTACTGGTCATGCTCGCACCGTCCACTGCTGTTGGCGTTCGTTGCGACGCCTAGCAGCCGTCTGGGTTCTACGCTTTTGCTCTGCGGAGATTAGGTAATAGTCTTCTTCACCCGCCAATCGACCGCAGAGGGAAAGTTCTTCGTCTGATAGGTCTTGAGGGCTGCAACCTGCCCATTTGCCATCCTGAAGGACGGCGATATCTTCTGACATTTGGAAAACACTTCGACTTTCGATAGATTTGTGCTTGTTAGGCACGGTTTTACTTCCGGGTGGAAGTCTTTGTACTTCCCGTGGTATTTTTCTACGGTGGGATACGAGCTTGATTAGGTAACTTGCTGGGTATCTGCGTGTAAATAGGGGTGTTTTGACCTGTTTTAGCCTTGAAACGACGTAAAAACGGGGTATTTACGCGATGATAAGGCCGGTTACAGCGTCCACCAGGTCTAAGCCACGTCTCAAGCCAGGTAGACTATGAGGTACAGCGCTAACCAGAAAAAAATATTTGCACACTATGCAAAAAAGGTAATAATCTATGTAGACTCTCTAAATACTCACCAGGGATGATCTTATCTCCATTGTCGGCAGTCGCCATTCCGACGTGGTACTGGTCGGATATCGTGTGTAAGGTCATCGGGCCAATATCGCTTTCAACCGCTGCATGGGCGTAGGTTGCTTCTTGGGTGGCTTCTTGTATGGCTTGGTTGGGTCAACGGCTGCGATCAGGCGTAACGCGACTAAAGCCGCACCCTTGCTGTTGTCTACCGGGATACGGGCAGTAAACGAGTAGTCGCCTGTCCGCACGATGTCCTTACGACGTATGCCACGGACCACTAAGCGGCGCATGGCGTACCGCGTGCGCAAGGTACCGCTAAGCGGCTCTTCGCCGGTTTTACCGTGGTCTTGGAAGGTTAATACGTAGTAGTCGAAGGGATCGTCAAGGGTGAGAGTGCCGTAGCGACCGATAAAACCGTTATCGACGCGGTACTTGGTTTCGACGCCATACTTAACGGCGGCGCGATGTAGTAGTGCTGAATTCATAAAATAACCTACAATTGGGGGCAGGGGTGTGGCGAAGGATAAGAAGACCACACCCCAGCCATGGCTCAACGCCGGGTGAAGTCAGCGGAGCCAAACTGTTTAAACTTTGTGGAGCCAGGTGAACCAAATAAACCCGGCTCCTCTATGCGCAGTTAACCCGACTGCGCAAACTGTTAAATGAGACCTTGCTCTTTCGCCGTCTTTTTCATGGCGCGGTAGCGTTCGGGGTCTTCCTTCATCAACTTGGCCGCTGCCCGCGCATCGCTGCCACGTCCGAAGATCTTGCTTACCGGGATCGCTGGCGCGTAGTATGATCGCTGCTGTTCGCTGCTACCGACACCACCTTTGACATCGCCAAGAATGAGGTAGGGCCGCGCGGTGGAAAACTCCGCTAGCAACTCGCTAATGGAGAGTGGCGCAAAGGTAGTCGGATTCAATCGCGGTGTCTTCGTCACTGGGTCAATCACCTGCAAAGCGCCGTTATCGTCTACAACTACGTGTTGCTGCAATAATTGGCTTGCTAGCGCGGGATCAATCACTCTCGCAGCCGTGGCTGCTGTGGTCAAGGCGTTATGAACCCTTTCCTGTCGGCTCTGGCGTCGGGTGGTCTCCAACTCTTCACGCAGTTGCTTAAGCTCCGTGTTGTCAGGCGGTGTTGCTGGTGCTGCTACAGGCGGTGTACCGCCGTCGTCGTCACTACTGGGCGGCGCGGCTTCAATGGGGATGCCAGCGGCGGCTACGCGCTCTTGCAGTTCACGCAATTCCCTGCGGGCATCCTCAGCCGCTTGGCGTGCTTCCCGCCCGGCTGCGCCCAATCTCCCCGTGATGATTTGGTCGATTTTGAGCTGCTGCTCGGCGGAGAAGGTAACTTTAGGTGTATCAGGCATTTACTGCTGTACCTCGGACGCTAAAGCGGATTCTGCTTCTGCGAGAAGTTCTTCTGCTTCTCGTCCGATGGCTTGCCATTCTTCGGCTAGCTGGTCTAGTTGTTCAACCGTCAAGGGTTCCGCTACTTCTACGTTGTTTGTTGCGTTATTCATGAGAACTACTCCACCTGCTATATTTTGACTGGCACACCGCAGGCTAGAATGTGGCAGTACCCAAATGAAAAAGGGAGCCTGAACTTTGGGTGAGTTCAGACTCCCTGCCGTGTTTGAGGAGTACGGCCAACTTGGTTGGGACGATGCGGTCATGGGCGCACCGTCCCTATCGGTCATTCCGCCTGATGGCGCATGAAGCGTCAAACGCTGGCGATTGGCGGAATGGCTCGAAACTACGTAGTTCTGCGAGATGTCAGATAATCTCTAGTTGCCTAGCAACGACCTTGAGCCGTGCGTATTCGGCGCGGTCAGATTTGATTAAAGCCATGCCTTTTCTCGCGTCACTACCTTTGCCGAATAGCATCCGGGCTTTTTGCTCGTCGGTCATAGGTGGAGCCTGCGGTACACCCTCCAGTCCGATTCCGCGATCCTGCCGGGATGAACGGAATAGGTAGGGACTGGACTGTTTAAGTTGGTTTACGGCAGTCCGCACCTCTACCGGATCGACTTGACCTCCGGCACTTGCTGTTATCGAACTTGAGACCAACTGCGCTATATCCCCGGCGTTGATGACATCTCTATCCGCCGCTACGATTTGCTGTACCGCCCGTTCCTTCCGGATGGCTGCTAATTCTGTTTCTGGTGACATTAGTAAAATCCTTCTTTCAATAATCTTTTGGCCGGGCCAGGTGGCCGGGCGGCTTTGGAGCCGCTTCGGGTGTCATGCTGCAGGTTGATATTCTCTGCAGTGTGGATTCCTGCTATCATATGCCAAATCCAAATTCCGTTTAGCGGTCTCTGGTGCTTGACGCCACAATCTCTCAAACTCTTTTTGATCTACAGACACCAAATGTTCCACACAATATTCATCTGCAGAGATCACAGGCGGGTTTTCCGTACCCGAACCTTCCGTAACCGGACCTTCCGTAACCGGACCTTCCGTAACCGGACCTTCCCTTACATTTTCCGTGACCTGACCTTCCATAACCTTACCTACCCTTACCTTACGCTCTTCTAAGCTAGGAGCGTGCTCCCACTTCGCTACGACTGCGCTACCAGCTTGCTCCCACTGCGCTACCACTTCGCTCGGAGCATCCATTAAGCCTAGTTCTACCAGCCGCTTAACCGCTTCTGGTCACAAGGTCGAGCGGTATTCGAGCCATATTAGAGATATCCACCAGGGAGAGTGGCTTTCCGGTAGGCGTGACAACGGAACCGTCACGTATGACCTGCGGTACTCTCGCAGCGAGGAATATAATGCTGTGCCATACCCCCAGATGCGCCGGGCCGTTGGGGTGGCAAACGATAGCGATGTGGTCAGTGCTGTTTATGTCCGTGGGCATCGACACCCAGTGCATCGCGTATATTGTTTTCTTATTTTGAGCCACTTCATATGTAGCCTTCCAGTTGCGGACGACGAACTTCGTATTCATGTTTTTTTATCCTTTACTTGTTGATTGTTCCTCCTCTTTATCCGCACTGGTCCCACGAAATGACTTCGGCCCAGCCAGGTAGCTAACCCGCTGGGCCGAAGCTAAGACAAGTAAAGGATTGAGAAGATGAAAGATTGTTAAGGTAGGAGCCAGGTACCGCGTAGCTCTAGGCTGCGTGAGTACAAAATCCTACCTATTCTTATTGTAGCACGGTTCTGTGAATGTCAACCGCTGTAACCGATTGAAAACACAGAGCACATTGTACTTAAGTGCTGTGTTTGCAACAAAGAAACTTTATTTTTGTTCACTGAAAACAAGGGACTTATAGGTTCTTCGACCCCGTAAGAACCCTCAGAATGAGTTGAGCACACTTCCACTAACCTTTAGAATAGCACGAATCGGACCTGGTTGTCAAGAATCCCACCCCGCCAGTGAATGAATACCACCAGATCGTAAGGAATGCCCAATAGACGCGCCAGAAGCCGCGTATTGAACCGCTGGTGCTCGACAGGCTTGTACCCTTCACCTTATCTCGTCATAAGCCTTGCTGAGCCGTTTACCGGCCCCATCCTGCCATCAAGTCACTCTGCGGTTGGATGGACATACACACACCAGGTGTGCAAAGCAAGGTTTGAACGGGCAAAAACCGTGTACGCAACCTACGCTGTAACTCGGCTCCAAGCTGCGCCCCACCATGATAGCAGTAGCACCAGGGCTGTACCTTCTCTTGCTTCCCGCCTGCCAGATAGCCACTTGCGAGCTAGTTTCCACGTAGCATGTTACTTGCCAATCGGCTCACAGACCATCGTGTGTAAGATTCCGTAGAATTCTTGTTGATGGCTCCTGAATCTTTGTGTACTATCATCTCATGACCGACTGCTACGGGTATCTGCGAGTATCTGGACTAGGACAAGTGGACGGCGACGGGTTCCCACGTCAAGAGGCCGCTATACGTGCGTACGCTGCTACGCACGCCTACAACGTCGCCAAGGTCTTCAAAGAAGAAGGCGTGTCGTGGTGAAGTGGAACACGTGGCACGTCCAGCCTTCCTGCAAATGCTCACGGAGATGTTGGAAGGTGGCGTAAAGACGGTAATTGTTGAACGTCTGGACAGGCTATCGCGCCAACTAATGACGCAGGAAATAGCAATAGGACTTTCGTAAGAAGGGTCTAACGATCCTGTCTTCTTTACTGCGGAGTATGTCTAGTCACAGATGACCCTACGCAGCGTTCTGATGCGTCAAGTCATGGTGCCGTTGCTGAGTATGACCGGCAGATGGTTGTTATCAAGTTACGCGGTGCGCGGCAACGTGCTAAAGCCCGTGGTGAGCGTATGGAAGGACAGAAGCCATATGGTAGCCGTCCTGGTGAAGTGGCCACCATAAAGCGCTTGAAGATCCTGCGAAGTGAAGGATACAGCTATCAGGCAATCGCCAACATCCTGAACGCGGAAAATATCAAGGCACGCCACGGCCAATGGTGGGCGACATCCGTTAAGAACGTCTTGAATGCCGTCCAGCCGATCAACGAACCGACGACGACGACGACGACAACAACAACGACAACAACCTCGCTAACGTCGATTCAATCTGACGCGGTATCGGCCCTGTGCAACCTTGGATGCGCCAAGAGACGCGCAGAAGAGGCGGTACGGGCGATAGACTGCCGGGGAATGAGCTTTGAGGATCTGTTGAGGGAATCCCTCGGCAGAGTTCAGAAGATCGCGTAGCAGAGCCAGGAATGCGACTGAAAGGTATTTTAAAGGGGCTGGTGATTATACTACCCAGCCCCGTTTCGTGCCGTTCGTGAAGTTCCCCAAGGCGGTACTTCTTCTTCACCCGCAGTGTACCACCAGTGTCAATGCTGTTTTTCTAGCACCTCACTGTACCAATGTTGTACGGATGCTAGGATTTTGGTGTCATTCTGTACCTTATAGGCAACATAGAATCAGCAGCTTGCAGATTCTTATACCTATGTTTCAATTAGCTCATGATTCTCGCTTTGGAGTACTTGAGGAACGTGTAGAACGCCGCCATATAAGCGATGATCAGGCCCTCCATGCCGTCTAGAAAGCCGCGCTGCAAGAGGTAGGTTTTGCAAAAGGTCCAGCACGGGTCCGTGATCAGTTTCGCGAGCGGCGGCTTCAGGTTGCGCGCGGCCAGTTCCTGGGCCGCCAGCGTTGTGTACTTGTCGAGCGTCTTCACGTGCTCCGAGAGCGAATCGCATGTGAAGTGCAGGATGTTGCTTTTCAGGTGCCCCAGGCGGCCGGAGGGCACCACGCTCTCATGCACGAAGTCTCCCACCCACTTGGCCTTGCCGCGCTTGTATAGCCGAACTTTGCGGTCGGGATACCAGCCCGAGTGGAGGATCCATTTCCCGAGGTACCGCGCCAGGCGCGGCATGGTGTAGGCATCGTACTCGGGGCCGACCTTCTTCAGGTTCCAGATCTCGGCTTCGAGGGCTTCGCTCAGGGCTTCGTCGGCGTCGAGAGAGAGGATCCAGTCGTAGGTCGCCTGTTCGGCCGCCCAGTTTTTCTGCGCGGAATACCCCAGCCACCCGGCTTCAAGCACCCGGACCCCCAGGTTCTGCGCCAACTCCACTGTGCGGTCGACCGATCCGCTATCCACAATCAGGATCTCGTCGGCGCAACGCAGGCTTTCGATCGCCCGGACGATGTTGCGCTCCTCGTTGAGCGTGATAATCGTCGCTGTGATTTTCATGGGAGGTCAGAGTCCGCCGGCGCGGATCGGAGCCAGCGTGAAGCAGAGCAGGAATACGGCGAGGGCAATCCAGCCGAGTTTCCTCCGGCCGGGCGTCAGTTCCGTGGGGTCGTGAACCACCGGATGGCCGCGCCCGAGCAGCAGCAGCACGATTGCCCAGAACACCCATCCCCACCAGTACCGGTAGAGGGGCAGCATCAGCACGCAGAGAACCTTGGAGATCGCCCGGTGGCGCTGAGGAAAGAAGGAGTACAGAATGTGGCCGCCGTCCAACTGCCCGATCGGCAGCAGGTTCAGCGCCGTGGCGAACATTCCGATCCACGCGGCCCGGGCGATTGGATGCAGATAGAGGTCCGCCGCCGGAACCCCGGGGAAGATGGCCCGCCGCAGCAGCCATTCGAGACCCGGCACGCCGAATTGGAGGCTGCCCTGGTGCTCGATACCCGGAATCACCTTCGAGAGCGCCATTCCCACCGACAACGCCGGCAGCAGCAGAATGAACCCGGCCAGCGGGCCCGATATGCCGATATCGAACAGCACCCGCTTGGAATAGATGGGCGACCGCACCCGGATAAACGCGCCGAACGTGCCCAGGAACGGCGACGGCATGAAGTAGGGCAGGCTGGCATCCACATGGTGATACATCGCAGCCAGATAATGCCCGAATTCGTGCGCCAGCAGGATGCCGAGCAGCGTCACCGAAAACGGGAGTCCGGAGAGCAGACTCCAGGGTTGCCGCCAGACGGCGGTATACATGTCCAAACTGTTCTCGATATCGAACGGCAGGCTGCGGTTGAACGCCGTCTGCATGGCTGCGCCGACCACCGTCGCAGTCAGCATGGTGAGCGCAAACAGGACGCAATACAGCCAATACCGCTCGCGAACGCGGTGGGCCGGCGCGTCGTAAACCTCTCCGTTGCTGCCTTCGGCAAACAGAGGGTACGGCGCAGGAGAAAAATCCCTGGAGGACACGATAAACGGCCGCTTGCAGCGGTTCTACTGCAGCGTCTGTAACTCCTTGCCGGGCTTAAAACGCACGGCTTTGCCGGGAGGAATCGAAACCTCCGCGCCGGTGCGCGGGTTCCGCCCGATCCCTGTCTTTCGCGGCTTCACATTGAAGACTCCGAAACCGCGCAACTCGATGCGGTCGCCCTGTTCGAGGGCCTTTTTCATCGATTCAAATACGGTCTCCACGGCCATCTCGGCTTTGGTCTTTGTGATGCCGGTCCGGTTGACGACCTCGTTGATGATGTCCAGCTTGATCAAAAGAGCCTCCTTGTCCGGGCATTCAGGGCTGGGAACGATCCCGGGCGGGCTTTCGAATTGGTACCCGCATCAGTCAACCACATGATAGGATTGAATTTATTCACATGTCAAGCGAGGGGTTGGCGGTGACCAGCGAGGAATTCCGGCAGGCGTGCGGCCGTTTTGCCAATGGCGTGACGATTGCCACCGTTCTGGATGCCCAGGGGACGCCTCACGGACTGACTGTAAGTTCCTTCACATCCGTCTCGCTAGACCCTCCCCTGATTCTCATCTGCCTCGGCCACGCGGTGACCGCGATTGAGAATTTCCGGGCCGCCAGCAACTTTGGAATCAACATATTGGCCGGCGACCAGCAGCACCTTTCGGAACGTTTCGCGCGCAAGGGCGAGGACCGCTTCGAAGGCATCGCGTGGTACGCCGGATCGACCGGCGTGCCCTTGCTGCCCGAGGTCCTCGCCGCCATCGAGTGCGCTGTGGAGCAGCGTGTCGCCGCGGGCGACCACGATATTTTTGTGGCCCGAATGGTGCGAGCGCGGATTGCCGGGGGCGAGCCGCTGGTCCATTTCCGAGGCTGCTATCGCCGACTGGCGTTAGACTGAGGCTGATGGCCAATCCTCTCTCGTACTTACACGATCAGCTCGAGTTGTGGCGTAAAGAAGGCACCTTCCAGCGCCTGCACATCCTGGAATCGGAATGCGCACCGGAGGCCCGCTTCGACGGTAAGCAGGTCATCAATCTCGCATCCAACAACTATCTTGGCCTGACCACGCATCCCAAGCTGCGCGAGGCGGCGATCGAGGCTGTGAAGAAATACGGCGCCGGCTCGGGTGCCGTCCGCACGATTTCGGGCACCATGAGCCTGCACATGGAACTCGAGGAGCGCATTGCCGCCTTCAAACAGGTGGAGGCCTGCGTCGTGTTCCAGTCCGGCTTCGCCGCCAATGCGGGCACCGTGGCCGCCATTTTGAGCGGCGAGGACCACATCATCTCCGACGAACTGAACCACGCCAGCATCATCGACGGATGCCGGCTCTCCAAGGCCCGGATCCACGTTTTCCCGCACAAAGACGTAGCCGCCGCCGACGCCATCCTGGCCGGCCTCGATGGTGCGCCCGGCCGCAAGCTTCTGGTTTCCGACGGCGTCTTCTCCATGGATGGCGACATCGGTCCGCTGCCCGGCCTCGTGGAAGCCGCCGAAAGGCACGGAGCCATCATGATGGTGGACGATGCGCACTCCTCCGGCGTTCTGGGACGCGACGGCCGCGGCACCATCGACCACTTCGGCCTGCACGGACGCGTGCCCATTCAAGTCGGGACGCTTTCGAAGGCCATCGGCGTTCTGGGTGGATACGTGTGCGGCAGCCGCGACCTGATCGAGTACCTCTACCATCGCGCGCGCCCGTTCCTCTTCTCGACCTCGCACCCGCCCGCCGTGGCCGCCGCCTGTCTGGCCGCGTTCGACGTGCTCGAGCAGGAACCCGAGCGCATCCGCCGGCTTTGGGAAAACACGCGCTACTTCAAGCAGGGCCTGACGGCTTCGGGTTTCGACACCGGCATCAGCGAAACCCCCATCACCCCCGTGATGGCGGGCGAAGCCGCGCAGGCACACCAACTCTCACGCGAATTGTTCGAAGAGGGCGTGCTCGCTACCGGCATCGGATTTCCTACCGTCCCGAAGGGGAAGGCGCGCGTCCGCACCATCGTCACCGCGACCCACACCCGCGAGGAACTGGACCGCGCGCTCGACGTGTTTCGGAAGGTCGGCCGGCGAATGGGCCTTACGAAGCCTTCTTAGCCAGAAACTCGGTGGACCAGCCGCCGTCCTCGGTGCCCATCTCAATCTTCAACCCGTCGGCGGTGACCTGAGCTTTGCACAGAAGCTTGATCGGGTCGCCATGATACTGCGTGACGAACGAGAAGGTGGCGACATCGCCGTCGAGTTTGCCGTCGCTGATGTCGGCCGCCGGACCCGCCGCGGTGACGGTGCCGGTGACGGCCGCGCCCTTGGCAGTGAGGTTGAAAGTCAGGGGCACAGGGCCGTCGGGCGTATCGACGCTGCCTGTCCATTTTCCACTGACATCGGCGGCGGCAAGCAAGGCCGCAAGAAACACGAAAACCCCGGCTGCTTTTATCGTGCGAGTCATTGAGAGCTCCCTGTCGAGCGATTGTATCAGGAAGCTCCCGGCCAGCGGCGGTCCGGCGGCACTGCGGGTGCCGACCGCCGCGCGACCGGGCGGGTAGAATGTCAGGAAGGGGGTTACGGGATGGATCGACGGAGTTTCTTTCAGCTCGCCGCTGCGGGGGCCGCGGCCGTGTTTCAGGACGACGCCATCGAAAGGGCGTCGGGCGCCAGCAGGGCCGTCGCGGGCCGCTCAGCCGACGAAGTCGCGCGCGACGAAGACTTCTGGTCGGAGGTCCGCAACGCCTTCAGCATCGACCGCAATATCGTCAATCTAAACAACGGCTATTGCAGTCCCTCGCCGCGCACCGTGCAGGATGAGATGCGGCGCATGCTCGACTACAGCGATATGGGGCCGTGGCACACCATGGTCAACGTGCTCGAAAGGCAGGTCGAAGCGGTGCGGCGCCGCCTGGCCGCGACGGCCGGTGTGGATCCCGAAGAGATCGCCATCACTCGCAATTCGAGCGAAGCCCTGGAGAACGCGCAGTACGGGCTCGATCTGAAACCGGGAGACGAAGTCCTCACCACCAACCAGGACTATCCGCGCATGTTGAACACGTTCAAGCAGCGGGAGCGGCGCAAGGGCATCGTGCTGAAGACCATTTCGTTCCCCGTCCCCACCCAGGGCATGGACGATCTCTACCGGCGGTTTGAGCAGGCCGTCACGCCCAAGACCAAACTGATCCTGGTCTGTCACATCACCAACCGCACCGGCCAGATCTTTCCGGTCCGGCGCATCTGCGACATGGCGCATGCGCGGAACATTCCGGTGATCGTGGACGGCGCGCATGCGTTCAGCCACTTCCCCTACCTTATTTCGGATTTGAACTGCGATTATTACGGCGTGAGCCTGCACAAGTGGACCTACGCGCCGGTCGGCACCGGGTTCCTCTACGTCCGGAAATCGCGGATTGCGAGCACCTGGGCGCTGATGGCCTCGGACAAGTCGCAGGACCACGATATCCGCAAGTTCGAGGAGATCGGGACCCACCCCGCCGCCAACCACAATGCCATCGCGGAGGCGCTCGTCTTCAACGAGAACCTGGGAATCGAGCGAAAGGCGGCGCGCCTGCGCTACTTGCGCGACCGGTGGGCCGACCGGCTGGCGCAGAATCCGAAGTGCCGCATTCTTCACAGCAGCGACCCGGCCCAGGGTTGCGGTATCGGCTTCGTCGGCTTCCAGGGCGCCGATCCGCTCAAAATTCAGGATGCGTTGTGGAGCAAGTACAACATTCTGACGGCCTACATACCGCACGAGGAGTATACCGGGCTGCGCGTGACGCCCAACGTCTACAGCACCGTGGGCGACATCGACCTTTTCGCGAGCATGGTCGAGCGCGAACTGAAAAGTGCCTGAATGCCGGGCCGCCGCCCCTTCCGCGGTCCCGCGATTTTGGCAACGCACCCTCTTTCCGGCTGTTCCGGCGCCTGCAACGGTGGGCCGTCACGGCGCGTCAGTCTGATATAGTTACGACTGAAGTACGCCTATGCGGAAACTCTGTGTTGTGTGTGGATTTGCACTGATCGGCGCGGCCGGTCTTTTCTACGGACAGGAGCAGGGCCCGCTGAAGGACCCCAGCCGCACTGTTGCCCGTCCCAGAAATCCGGACCCCGGCACGGCCAGTCCGGACAATGCAGGGGGCGACCTCCCGAAGATCCCGTCACAGTATAAGAAGGACAAGATCGATACCGGCAACCTGGCAAATTTCAAGAGCGATGTCGATGTCGTGACGGTGGACGTGTCCATCCTCGACAACAAGGGACATTTCATCCCCGGGATTCCCAGGGGCAACTTTCGGATTCTGGAAGATAACGTCCCGCAGAAGCTCGCCAGCGTGAACATGGGAGAGGCGCCGCTCACCGTATCCCTGGTGGTTGAATTCAGCAATCTCTTCCAACAGTATTGGAGCTACACCTGGTACCAGACTTTGCAGGCGGCTTTCGGTTTCATCTCCACGCTGAAGCCGGAAGACTACCTGGCTATCGTGGCTTACGACATCAAGCCCGAGATCCTCTCCGATTTCAGTACGGACCGGTCCAAGGCACAGGAAGCCATGCAGCGCCTCACCATTCCGGCCTTCTCCGAATCCAATCTGTTCGACGCGGTCACTGACACCGCGGACCGCATGTCGGGCATCGAAGGGCGGAAGGCTATCGTGCTGCTATCTTCGGGAATCGACACTTTCAGCAAAATCACGTACGACCAGTGCCGAAAATCTCTGCAACAGTCGGGCGTTCCGATTTATGCGATCGGCCTCATGCAAACCATTCGCGAGCTGTACGATTCCTACGGCATGATGGGAGCCATCCAGCGCATGGACTTCCTGCAGGCGGATAACGAAATGCGCACCTTCGCGAAAGAGACTGGCGGGCAAGTGTTTTTCCCGCGATTTGAAGGGGAGATGCCGGCTATTTTCCAGGCGATCCAGCAGGCGTTGAGAAATCAGTACGTACTTACGTACTCGTCTACCAATACCAAACATGACGGTACTTTTCGCAAAATCAAAGTAGAACTGGTGAACCCGGCGACTAACGAACCGCTTCCGATCAAAGACCAGAAGGGTAAGCCCGTGAAGTATCAGATTATCGCCAAAGCCGGCTACAAAGCCCCCCGTGCCGTGGAGTAATCCGGTCCGATTCATCGCACTTTTTGAGCCGGATTTTTGCGCCCGATTTGTCAAGAACTCGATCTCGCGTTCTTGCAAGGTGATGCAAATCCATTTGACAGTTTCGCTACAGCTCTGTTACGCTCGCAACCGTTCTTAATGAAAAGTGCCGCGCCGATTTCCCCCAACATCCTGCTGATCGACGAAAGCCGCGATGGCTTATTGGTGCGCCGGGCGCTCCTCGAAGAGCTCGGTTGCCGGGTCGAGGCCGCCTCCGACTGTGAAGCGGGCCTGAAACTCTACCAATCTGCCAACTTCGACGTGGTGGTTACCGGTCATCGCGTTCCGGGGCTGAACGGCATCGATTTGATCGCACGCATCCGCAGAGTGAATCCCAACGCCCGCGTGATCCTGGTTTGCGGCCTGATCGAACCGCTGGGGTTAACCGAGGAGAACACCGGAGCGGATGCGGTGATCGGCAAGAATGCCAAGGAGCCGGTTCAGTTGGGACGCTGGGTGAAGCGCCTGACATCGCGTGCGCCCGGGCGTAAGCCACCGGCCAAACAGGAACGCATCCCGGCCAGGGCGAGCGGAATCGCGCGCTGATCTGTCACACTGAAATCGTGTCCGGCTTTTTCTCTCGTCTTCTCGCCGCCGGTCTGTGCTCCGCCATGCTGGCTGCGCCCGGGCCGAGCAGGCCCGTATCCCACCGCGCTCCAGTTAAGGCATCCGCGACGGTTCGCAAGTGGATGAAGGGCATGAGCCTGCACGACGAGGTCGCGCAGCTCGTGTTCATCGCTTTCCACGGCGAATCTCCGAATACGCGGTCCAGGGAGTATCGCAAGTTCATCCGCCTGATTCGCGACACCAGAATCGGCGGACTGGCTCTCAACAACGTCGCCAACGGGCACACCATTCAGAAGGCCGAGCCCTACAAGGTGGCGGCATTTCTGAACCGTCTGCAGCGCATGGCCAAGGTGCCCCTGCTGGTGGGCGCGGATTTCGAGCGCGGGGCTTCGATGCGGCTCGAAGGCACCACCGTGTTTCCCCATGCCATGGCGTTCGGCGCGGCCAACGATCCGGCCCTCACGCGCTATGAAGGCGAAGACACCGCGCGCGAGGCCCGTGCGGTGGGCGTTCAGTGGGTGTTCTATCCGGATGCCGATGTCAATAGCAACCCGGATAATCCGATCATCAACATCCGGTCCTTCGGCGAAAATCCCGAGGCGGTGGCGCGGCAGGTGACGGCCTTCATCGAAGGCGCGCACGCCGACCGCAAGGACTACGTGCTCACCACCGCCAAACACTTTCCGGGGCACGGCGATACCTCCGTCGACAGCCACATGAACCTGCCTTCCATTTCCGCCGATATCGAGCGCATGAACCGTGTGGAACTGGTACCCTTCAAGGCCGCGATCGCGGCGGGCACCGATTCCGTCATGACGGGGCATATCGCCGTTCCGGCGCTCGCGCCGGCCGACCTCCCGGCTACGCTCTCGCCCCAGATCATCACCGGTCTTCTGCGCCACGACCTCGGCTTTCAGGGTATTGTGATTACCGACGCGCTCGAAATGGGCGGAATCGCAAAGGGTTTCACGACCGGCGAAGCCGCTGTCCTGGCGATCGAGGCAGGCGCCGATGTCCTGCTGATGCCCACCGACCCCGATGCCGCGATTAAGGCCGTCGTATCGGCCGTGGAAAGCGGGCGCCTGACGCGGCGGCGCATCCGGGAAAGCCTGATCAAGGTTCTCTCCGCCAAGGAGAAAGTGGGGCTCAGCCGCCGGCGGTTCGTGAGCCTCGAAGCCATGGACGACGTGCTGGATTCTCCCGAAGCCAACCAGAAGGCCCAGGAAGTTTCGGACCGCGCAGTGACCCTGGTCCGCAACGCCGGGAACCTGATCCCGCTGGCCGCGCCCCAAAATACGTGCTACGTGGTAATGCCCGAGAGCCGCTATTCGAGCGAAGGGCAGGTGTTTACGCAGGAACTGCGCAAGCGCGCTCCCAGGGCGCCGCTGGCGACGCTCGACCCCGGCATGCCCAGGGAGCAGGTGGACGACCTTCTCGCAAAGCTCACCGGATGTCCCAACTATGCCGTAGCGGCTTTTGCCTCGGTGAACGCGTACCGCGGATCGGTGGGTCTCGCCGGCGAACTTCCGCATGCCCTCGAAACCATCGCCGCGACAGGCAAGCCGGTCGCCCTGGTGGCGCTGGGGAACCCCTACCTGCTGCGGAACTACCCGTCCGTAGCCGCGTATCTCGCCACGTTCAGCGTCGTGCCGCCTTCCGAGACGTCCGCGCTGAAAGCGCTGTGGGGCGAGATGGACATCACCGGCCACCTGCCGGTTACCATACCGGGACAGGCGGCTTACGGAGAAGGCATTCAGGTTCAGGCGACGCGGCCACTCTCGTCCACATCGCAGTAGGCGCGGGGTTATACTGATTGATCCTGTTATGTTCACCCTGCTCCCGCAGAAGGTCGAGATGGCCCTGTTCGCGCTGCTTCTGGTCGCGGCCATCTACGACGTCCGGTACCGCCGGATTCCGAACTGGCTTTCGGTGACCGGCGTGGTCGTAGCGCTGGCGATGAACACCGTGATCGGGCCGCCGATGGCCGGCCTGGTCTTTACGCTCGAAGGGTTCGCGGTGGCGTTCGTCGTGTACCTGTTGCTCTACCTCGTGCGGGCCATGGGCGCGGGCGATGTGAAGCTGATGGCGGCGGTAGGTGCGATTGCCGGCTGGCAGCGCTGGCTGGGAATTTTTCTGGTTACGGCGATCGTCGGAGGCGTGATGGCTTCGATCCTGGTGATCGCCCGCAAGCGCATCAAATCCACCTTCTGGAACATGGGCTTCATCCTCACGGAAATGAAGAGCGGCCGCCCGGCATATCTCCTCAACGAAGAACTGGACGTGCGGAGCCCGAAGGCTCTGGGTCTGCCCCACGGCGCGGTCATCGCCGTCGGATTCGTTTTCTATCTCGCGATTGCGTTGCGGCTGTCGTATTAGGGTTCAAGAAGCGCGGGCCTCCCGGCCTGCGAGGGTTTCTCGCCAATGATGACAAGGGCGTTGCACGCGATTTACGCGAATCTTCGGCCGGCAAGCCGGAAGGCCGGAAGGCCCGCCCCACTTGGCTTCAGCGCCGCGATCCAGATCCGTTATGAAGACACTCTCACGCCGTCAACTTCTGCGGCTCGCCGTGGCGCTGCCATCGGCCGGCCTGTTCCGCCGCTATCGGGCGCTGGCGGCGCCCGCCCTGAACCACGTCAAGATCACCGGCATCCGGGCCATGGCGATCCGAAACATCGCCGGCAACTGCCTGATCCGCATCGATACCGATAGCGGCCTCACGGGTTACGGAGAAGCCGGCGCCACCGGTCCGATGGCGCGCGCCCGCATCGAAACCATGAAGGGCCTGCTCCTCGGCAAGGACCCGCTGGCCATCGAGGTGCACTTCCAGAACATGACCTCGCTGATGCACACTTACATGGCGCATATCCCCACCATCAGCGGCATCGACATCGCGCTCTGGGACCTGGCCGGGAAAATCATCGGCGCGCCGGTCACCACGCTCATGGGGGGACCGTTCCGCGAATCCATTCCGATGTACTCGCACGGCATTGGCTTGAACATGCTCGATAAGGCCTCCTGCCGCGCGTGGGCGCAGCGGATTAAAGAGATGCCCGAGGGCTTCACCGCGTTCAAGAACGGCATCGACACGGTGCTGGGGGTGCCCCCGGCGCGGTTTGCGCCGACGCTGACCACCGCGCAGCTTCGCAACGTGGCGCGCGGGTACGCGAACTGCCGCGAGGCGGTGGGGGACGATATCGACATCGCGGTCCATTGCCACAACGAGCTGGATACTCCCAGCGCGATTGCCGTGGCCCAGGCCGTGGAGCCGATGAACCCCCTGTTCATCGAAGATGCGCTGAACCCGCCGTTCTCCGAAGCCTGGATGGCGCTGCGCCGTTCCACGCGCGTGCGGTTGCTCACCGGAGAGAAGCTCGAAATGGTGCGCGGCTTCAAGCCGTTCCTCGACAACCAGGCAGTAGACATCGTCCACCCGGATCTTTCCTTCGCCGGCGGCTTCACCGGCACCCGGATGATCGCTGACTACGCCGCCCTGTTCCGCACGCCGGTCGCGCTGCACAACGTCGGCTCGCTGGTGCTGACCTGTGCCAACGCGCATTTCGGCGCGTCCATTCAGAATTTCTACCGTTCGGAGAGTCAACTCGGACGGGCCAATCACTACATCGAGAAGATGGCCGCGGGCGCGCCGCCCGAAGTGCGGAAAGGGCTGCTCAAAGTACCCACCGGAGCTGGCCTCGGACTGGAGATCGACCCGGGCTTCCTGAAAGCCAACCTGGTGGAAGGAGAACCCTGGTGGGGATGAGAGGACTCGATATGCCGCTTACACGAAGATCGTTTGTCGGAGGGTTGCTCGCGGCTCCGCTTGCCGGGGCTTATGCCGCCGCCGCCCGGAGCGCCGCGCCGTCTAAAATCACGCGCATTGAAACGGTGTATTGGAAGAGCCGTGACGACGCCCCGTTCTGGCCCCACTGGACGTGGGTGAAGATCGATACCGACGCCGGCATCTCGGGCATCGGCGAGACGTATCCGCGCAACCCGGCGGAGGCGGCGGTGGTTCACTCCGTGGCCCGCTCGCTGATCGGACACGACCCGCGTGACATCGAGCGGATCTGGGCCGATCTCTACCGCGCGTTCGATTTTCAGGTTGCCGGAGGCGCCGAAATCAGGGCCTTGAGCGCCATCGACCTGGCGCTCTGGGACCTGCTCGGCAAGTCGCTCGACGCACCCGTGTACCGCCTCATCGGCGGCAAAGCGAACCCCCGGGTTCGCCTCTACAATACCTGCTTCCCTTATAAGTACGACTTCAACCGCGAGCCGGAGAAGATCATGCGGGAACTGATCGACACGCGCGGCATCCGGGCGATCAAAATCTGGCCGTTCGACGGCGCGGCGGCACGCAACCGGAATCAGTTCATCACGAACCAGGACATCGACGAGGCGCTCACGCCGTTCAAGAAGCTCCGCGAGACTTTCGGCTCGGAGATCGAAATCGCCGTAGAGTTCCACGCGCAATGGAACGTCACTTCCGCCATCCGCATCGCCCATGCGCTCGAACCGTACCGCCCGATGTGGCTCGAAGATATGCTCATGCCCGGCAACTTCCAGCAGTACCATGAACTCGCCGCCGCCACCAGCCTGCCGCTCATCGCCGGGGAACGGATGGCGGGCAAGCTGCAATTCGAGCGGCTGCTGGAATCGCGCACCGTCAAGTACGTGATGTTCGACATCACATGGTGCGGCGGCTTAACCGAGGCGCGCAACATCGCCGCGATGGCCGACGCCTTCGAGTTGCCGATCGCCCCGCACACGGCCGGAGGGCCGCTGCTGTTCTACGCCAGCACGCATCTTTCCACCGCGTCGCCGAACGTCTGGATTCAGGAGAGCTGCCAGCGGTTCTACGAACACGACTGGCCGCTCATGCTGGAAAACCCCATCGCCCCGGAGAGCGGATTCATCCGGGTGCCGGAGGAAAGCGGCTTCGGCATGCGGATCAAGCCCGAAGCCTGGAATCACCCGGCGGCGGTCCGCCAAGTCAGCACTTAGTTTGGCCGCGCGATCGAATAGTTGTGCGCTGCTACACCGGCGGTGCCCGCCGCGGCTCCGAAATTCAGTATCGAAAGCATACGGTAGACTTTGGGGCTGGGATGGCCGTGCGTAATGAAGTACTCGATGCCCAATAGCCCACCCTGCAAACTGAGTTTCAGAAGCGCCCCGTTTCGCCCGAAAGTGCCTCCGGGACCCGCCAGGGCGGGATTGAGTTCGTGTTTCCCCCACGAGGATTGCACGTCCAGAATGTTAGCCACCGTCAGCGATGCGAGGCTCCCTTGCCAGAGCTTTTTGCCGGGAGTCTTACGTTCGAGCAGGAACGAATCCTGAGCATTGAGTACGCCTAACGAGAGGGTGAGAAGCAGTAGGAGTTTCCGCATGTCACGTTAGACATTGCAGGAATGGACCCTACGATTCCATAGGACGGGTACTAGTACACGACTTTGGCGCGCGGGCAGGCCGGGAGGCCTACGCTACCGGAGCTCTTCGGGGGACGCGGTTCCGGTTCCTTTTTTCATGATCGTGATGGATGCTACGCGATTGCCGAAGCGAGCGGCGGTTTCCGGGTCGCCGGTGGCCTTCAAAGCCAGTACCGCGCCCGCGGAAAAGCTGTCGCCGGCGCCGCAGATATCGACCGGGTGCTCCACTTTCGTGGTCGCCACCCAATGTTCGCCGCGCTCGTCTATGAGTAGAGCTCCGTCGCCGCCGTGGGTCACTACCAGCAGCGGAGTGCACATCTGGCGCCGCAGTTCCTGGTAATCCACGCGGCCCAGGGCGCGCATCGAAGCGGCCTCGGCTTCCTGCTGATTGGGCTTTACGATCACTCCCCGGAAGTGCTCGGAGCGCATCCGGGAATCGACCCAAATGAGAATCTCGGGGTGCGCCGCGGCGAGGTGCGCGATTGCGTCCCGCATGGCGGGAGTGATCACGCCGCCCTGATTCGTTTCGGCCTGATCGGACACGATGATGATGTCGAACCGCGGGGCCGCGCTCTCGAAGCGGCGGACGATCTCGGCGTCGAGGCCGGCCGGCAGCGGTTCGGTGTAGACGAAGTCCACCCGCGGCACGTCCTCGTCGCCGGTCTCGCGGTTGAGCAGCTTGGTGTAGGTGAAAGTCGGGATGCCGGGCGCGGGAACCAGCAGGTCGGTCGCGATGCCGCGTGCCTCGAGCGCCTGCCGCAGTTCGTAGCCGAAGCCATCCTCCCCCACCATTCCCAGCACCGAGACGCGCGCCCCGAGCGCCGCCAGGTTGTTCGCAACGGTGCCCGCCGCTCCGGGCGTCACTACGGTCGAGACCACGCCGATGCGCGGTATCCCGGTCTCGCGCGAGGGTTCGGCAAGCGCCGGGTCGTAAGTGCACCAGCGGTCCAGGCAGACATCACCGGCCACCATCACGCGGAACCCTTGGATGGCCGCCAGAATGCCGTCGGTGTTCATCCGAGTTGTCTCCACAATGCCGGCAGCGTGGCGCGATGCTGGCCGCAGAAGTAGAAGCTTTCGCCGCCGTCCGACACGGTGCGGACCAGAATGGTCTTGTGCGGGCGGAAATAGTAACCCGGGTCAGTCTTGGGGAGTTCTTTGCGCCAGTCGCCTTGGATCGGTACGAGGTCGAACACGGCCGTGGTGAACCGCCGGATCGAGCGCCCGGCCTGCCGCGCCACATTCCGGGCCATGGAGAGCGCCTTCAGGTAGACCTCGGGCCCCATGATGGCCGATCCGAAATTCAGCAGGACTCCGCCTTCCAGGCGCTCGACGGTACGGGCGAAGATCAGGAAGTCGCGATAGCTGGCGGCCCCTAGGGCGGCGCCATCGCAGTTCGGGTGTTCGTGGATGATGTCGTACCCCACGCCGGCATGCACCGTCACCGGCACGCCGCAGCGCCACGCCGCGGCGAATACGGAAAGATCGCGATGCGGGTAGTCGCTCGATTCGATCCGGCGTCCGACGTTCTCGCCCAACCCCAGGGATTCGGCGGCGGCCTCGCGAATCCAATCGTTCAACTCGGCGGTCTCGCGCCAGAGCCCGAACTCGCCGGTGCGGATGTATCGATCCACGCTCTCGGTAGTGGCGCCGATACGGGCCAGTTCGTAATCGTGGATGGCGCCGGCGCCGTTCATCGCGATGTGGTCGATGGCGCCGCGCTCCAGCAGGTCGATGATGTGCCGGTTGACGCCGCTGCGGAGCACATGCGCGCCCATCATGAGGATACGGGCAGCGCCCGATTCCCGCGCCGTCTTCAGGCGCGCCGCCAGAGCCGGAAGGTCCGGGTGCTCGAACTCCGGAGCATGGTCGTCGAGCGTCAGCCAGCGGTCGACGTGCAGGTCGTGCGTGCGCTCGGCCAGCGGCCGGATTTCCAGGCGCGAGCGATCAAAAAGTTCGTAGCGGCTCATGCGAAGAGCATCTCCAGGAGTTCGTCGTAGCACAGATAATTCGGAATGATATAGTCGGCGCCGACCCCGATCAGGCGCTGCCGCTTCCACTGGTCGGGCGCCCGGCACTCGGGCTCGTCGGTGGCCACCCCGACCGCCACGCCGCCCACCTTTTTGACCTCTTCGATCTCCACGTAGCCGTCGCCGAAACCGAGCAGGTGATCGCCCTGGACCTCCGGCAGCCGCAGAATCCGCTGCACCAGGATGCGCTTCGAAAATTTCTGGAAATCGTCGATCGCGCCGTAAACGCCGCCATCGAAATAGCGGGTGACGTCGAGCAGGACGGCCTCTTCCTTCATGTAGATCTCGTCTGTGCCGCTTGCCAGGTAGAGGCGCAGCCCGCGCTCTTTGAGCCGCTCGAGCAGCGGCCGGGAGCCCGGGACGAGGTATTGGTCGGGCGGACACTTGCCGCTTCTCAGCCCTTCCACGCGGTCGCGGATCACCAGCCACAGGCGGTCGAGGTACTGCTGCTTGTAGACCAGCGGATCGAGCGGTGTGCCGCCGCGGCGCTTGACCTGTTCGGCGAGTTCGATCATCTGGAATACCGTTTCGAGGCCGGTGAGCCGCCAGACGTAGTCTTCGACTACCTCGCGAAGCTGTCCTTCGGTTTCGCCCGTCTTGAGCCCGGCCAGAATCTCCACCATCATCGGAATCATCACCTGCATCCAGCCGGTGCGGATGAGCGAGAGGCTTCCGTCGAAATCGAAGAGAACAACCTTGGTTTGCGCGGGCGTGCCGCGCCGGATGATTTCTATCATGGGTAAAGAACCATTCTACCGATCGTTCCGGCAGAAGCCCGTGACGAACGTGCCCGAACCCGTCCTCGGGGCGATCAACTTCTCCCATGTCAGCTTCTCATAGGCGTAAAGCACCGTGTTCCGCGACACCCCCAGCACACGCGCCAGGGTGCGCTGGGAAGGAAGGTTGGAACCCGGCTGCAGCAGTCCTTCGAGAATCGTGCGGCGCAGAAAACCGTACAACTGGCGATGACGCGGCTGGCCGGCGGCGGGGTCAATCGCGAACGGCGGCAATTGGGAGGGTCTGCAGCGCCTCATCAGACCGTGAAGATCTCCATAGCCGTTTTGAGGCTGGCCAGCGGTTCATGCCCTTGGGCCGGCGAATACTCGTGGCCGACGTAGCCGGTGAACCCGAGATCCGCAATCGCCTGCGCGATGAATCGATAGTTCAATTCCTGGGAGTCGTCGATCTCATGCCGCCCGGGGTTGCCGCCGGTATGGAAATGGCCGATCCACTGGAAGTTGTCGCGGATGTTGCGCACGATATCGCCGTCCATGATCTGCGCGTGATAGATGTCGAACAGGATCTTCACCCGCGGCGAATTCACGCGCTTCATCACGTCCACGCCCCAGTAGTAGTGGTCGAACATGTAGTCCTTGTGGTTGACCTTGCTGTTGAGGTACTCCATGCAGATCGTGATGCCTTTGTCTTCGGCGTGCGTTTTCACCTTGTCGAGGAAGGCCACGCAGTTGTCGGCGCCCTCGGCATCCGGGGTCTGTTTGCGGTTTCCGGAGAAGGTGATGATGTTGGGCACTCCGTGGGCCGCGGCTTCATCTATGGCGGCGTGCATTTTCGGCTCGAGTTCCGCGTGGTTCTCTTTGCGGTTGAGCGCCTCGGGAATGTTGCCGCCGGGCCCAGGCGGGTACATGGTCGGAATCAGGCCGTACTTTTTGAGCGTCGGCCAATCGGCGGGACCAATCAGGTCGTAGCCCTTGCAGCCCATCCGGGCGGCTTCGCGGCATGTATCTTCGAAGCTCATGCCCCGGCCGAAGACGCCCCGGGTAACGCACTGGTTCAGGCGCCCCTTCCGTTCCTGGGGGGCGGGCGTCTGGGCAGCCGCCACGGACGCCGCGATAGCCGGTATGAAGTCTCTTCTGCGCATTGGTGATCCTCGTCTGAAGAGCTTATCCTATTCTCCACCGCGGCCGAAGCCGGAAACTCCGGCAGCGGAAGCGGGGCGAGCGAACTTGGGATCCAGAATCCTGGCGATCTCGTCTTTCGACGCCTGGAGATGCGCCTTGGTCTCCACATCGCTGGTCTTTGCCAGGGCGGCGGTGATGGAGGCGTTCAGCGCGCGAAGCTCCGAGCGGTAGAGCGGCTGCTCGTCGCCGGTCTGCGGGGGCCGTGCGGCTCCGCGTCCGCCTTCGGGTTGTGGGAAGACCGGCACCGCCGAAGCGGCGGGCGGCGGGTTCAGCTTGTTGTTTACGGCCTGCAGGTAGCTGCGCTGCAACTCGCGCCGGTAGGCGTCGATCTTAACTTGCGGCGCGTCCAGTTCTTTCCAGAGACCCTTGCGGACGGTATCCAGAAACTCTACCGGCGAGTAGGCCTGGTTGCCGTCGAGGGCCTGCTCCTCAACCAGGCGCGCGAGCCGCGGGCTGCTCATCAGGCTGGTAAGAATCCGGCTTTGCGCGGTGTGGATCCGTGCAATTGCGCCCACCGGTTCGATGCGGCGCAGGATCTCTTCGTCGATCATCCAGGTGGGCGTGGTGAACGCGTTATCGAGCAGGAACCGCACTGCGGCCTGCTGGCGGTCTTTGGCGATCAGGCTGAAGATACGGCCTTCCTGCCCGACCACCTTCTCCTGACTGTTCAACCCGCCCACGACGGCCGCCACGTGGCTCATTTCGGTGGACCACTGGCCGACCATCCTGCCGTAAAGTTCCGCCAGGTCGTCATAGGTCTCGCCGTCTTTCCATGCCGTGGCCGGCATCAGCATTTTGGCTACACGCTGGAGGTTCCTGACGCCCAACGCGGTGGATTTAACCGGGTCGGCATCACCCACGGCCTCGGTCTCCTCGCCGGGGTCCGCGCCGTTCGAGTTCGCGGTGGAGAAACGCAGCCAGGGCTTGTCGTCCTGCTCTTTGCACCACTTGTCGAGGGCCGGCTTCTCTTCGTCGGATTTCTTCGCCTCGGGGATCGGAGCGTAGCCCCAGTGAGTGGCCCAGATGTCATACGGCCCGATACGCGGAATCAGGTCGGCCACGTCGATGCCGTCCTCGGGTTGCGCCACGTAGTTGAACCGCGAATAATCCATGATCGACGGGGTGTGACCCATGGTATGAACGAAGTTCCTGTCGCGGACCTTGTCCGCCGGGTACATGGAGCTGGCCTTCATATTGTGCTGGAACCCGAGCGTATGGCCGACTTCGTGCGACACGACATACTCGAGCAGCCGTCCCATTAGCTCATCCGGCAGCGGCAGTTTCCGCGCGCGCGGATCGAGCGGGCCAACCTGGACGAAGTACCAGTCGCGGGCCAGGTTCATGACGTTGTGATAGAACTGGATGTCGGCATTCAGGATCTCGCCCGTGCGCGGGTCTGAGATGTGCGGGCCGCTGGCGTTCTCGGTGGTCGACGGCAGCCAGCGGATCACGGAGTTGCGGACATCCTCCGGGCTCCACGACGGATCTTCCTGCGCGGTGGGCGCCTTTTTCGCGATGATCGCGTTCTTGAAGCCGGCGGCTTCGAAGGCCACCTTCCAGTCTTCCACGCCTTTGATGAGCCAGGGCACCCACTTGGTGGGGGTCGCGGCATCGATGTAATAGACGATCGGCTTCACCGGTTCGGAGACCTCGGCGTTCGGGACCTTCTTCTCCAGCCGCCAGCGCGCGATGTACCGGACGCGTTCCGCGCGATAGTCGTCGTGGCTGTAATCCATGGTGCTGGTGGTGAAGTAGCCCACGCGTTCGTCGAACCGGCGCGGCATCATGGGCTTTTCCGGCAGCTTCACCATGCTGTGATGCAGGACCACGGTGGCGCTGCCAGGGCGCATCTGGCCGAGGCCGATACCGGCGGCCGGACTCCGCCCGCCGCCGAGCGCTCCGGCGCCGGCGGCCGTGCGTGTGTAAGTGACCGTCACTTCGGCTTCGACATTCTGCGGATACGTGGCGATGTGCTCGATGAAGGTCCGGGTGGCGTCCACGGCCGTGGCGCCGAGGCGCTGGCGGGCGCTGAACTCCTGCTCATCGCCGGTGAACAGCCGCGTCACTTCGATCACCGGATCGCCATCCTTGGCGAATGCGGCCACCGGAAACGACATGATGATCGAATCGTTATTCGCGGCTTTGACAGCCATCGCGATCGGCTGCCGGGGGTCGGCCGAAAGGCCGTAGTTGATTTCGCGGAGGAGCACCCGATTCCCCTTCAGCTCCCAGCGAACCACCCGGGTAGCCAACTGCCCTCCGCCATAACCGGCGCCCAGCGTTGTCCTGGCGATCTGCGAGTTCCACAGTAACTCCCGGTCAAGCTCGTTTCTGGGGATCTCGTAGTAATACCGCTCTTTGATCTGATGAACCGTGAAAAGCCCCTTGGTGGTCCGGGCGTCCTTGGTGATGACGCGATCGTAGGGCTGCGGTTCGGCATCGGCGTTTGCGCCGGCGCCTCCGCCGCGGCCGAATCCTCTCCCCGCGGCAGGCTCCTGAGGCGACGGAACGCCCTGGGCACAGAGCGCGCCGGCCGCGATCAGTCCCACCAGCGCAGAACAGGTCTTTCGGTTCATTTTATCTCCTAACCAGGCGGTGGAGATATCTTAACAGGGTTTCGCTGCGGGACGATGGACGGGTTCCGGGCCGGCTCGATGCCTCACCGGGCGGTCAGAGCCCCGGTCCTTGCATCAACAGCGCGGCCCTGACGGAGTGTGCGAGTTGAACGGCGGAATACGGCTTTTGCACGAACCCGGCCAACCCCGTGCCCGCGAAGCGGCGGACCGCATCCGCCGCGTTATAGCCGCTCGAGAGGAGTACCCGGACTTCGGGCTGAATCCGCTTCAGGTGCCTGAGCGTCTCTTCGCCGCTCATCACCGGCATGGTCATATCCAGAATCACCAGCGAGATCCGGTCGGCGATGATGCGGAAAAGGTCGACCCCGTCTTTGCCGTTTTCGGCCAGGAACACACGATAGCCGTAGCGTTCGAGCATCGATTTGGCCGTTTGCCGGACGATCTGCTCATCGTCGATGAACAGGACGGTTTGGGCGCCGGATCCGGGCTCGGCGCCAGGCCGGCCAAAATCCGCGGTGCCCGGCTTGCGCACCGGAAAGAGAACCTGAAACGTGCTTCCTTTTCCCGGCACGCTCTCCACTCGCATCGCGCCCTTATGCCCGCGGACGATGCCCTGGACGGCAGCCAGACCCAGCCCCCGGCCCGTGAATTTCGTCGTGAAAAACGGCTCGAAAATGCGCGCTACCGTGGCGCCGTCCATGCCGCATCCGGTGTCCTGGACCCGCACGCTCACGTACCGCCCCGGCGGGATCTCTTGCTTGGGTCCGAACCGGTTCAGAATGGAATCGGGATCCACATCCTCGACGCCCGTGGTTACCGTGACCGTGCCGTTCCTGTCCTCCCCGACGGCCTCGGCGCCGTTGATGACCAGGTTCATGATGAGCAGCCGGATCTGGTTGGTATCCGCATCGACGGGTGGAAGGTCGTCGGGCAGTTGCAGGCGGAGCTGAACGGTTCGCGGAATCGAACTCTGAATGAGTTCGCAAATTTCGCGGATCAGCTCCGAGACGCAAACCGGTTCGACCACGTACCTGCCTTTGCCGGCATAGGCCAGAAGTTGCCTGATCAGATCGGCTGCCCGTTCGCTGGCGTCGAGCGCACATCGCAGCGGTTCGCGGGCCGCGTGCAGCGTCGAGAGCTGATCGAGCGCCAGGGAAGTGTTCCCGATGATGCCCGTCAGCAGATTGTTGAAATCATGTGCGACGCCGCCGGCCAACACGCCCAGGCTTTCTAGCTTCTGGGTTTCGCGGAACCGCTCCTCGAGCCGTTTCCGTTCGGTGATATCGCGCGCAATGTGGGAAGCGCCGACGATGGTTCCGTCCGCACTCCGGACGGGCGAGATCGTGATAGAAACGTCGATCTCTTTTCCATCCTTCCGCACCCGCACCGTCTCGAAGTGTTCGACGCGGATGCCGCGCCGGATCTGCTCGAGAATCTCCGCCTCTTCGTCCCCCCTGTCCGCCGGAAGCAGAAAGGTCATCGCCTGGCCTTTTGCTTCGGCGGCCGTGTATCCGTAGATTCGTTCGGCGGCCGCGTTCCAGGTCAGGACATGACCCTCCAGAGTCTTGCTGATGATGGCGTCTTCCGAGGCCTCGACGATCGCGGCCAGGTTTGACGCCGAGAGATCCTGGTGTTCGGGGCTGGACGCGGAGCCGTTTCCCATTCGCCGACTCTATTATCCGATGCCGGCGCTTCCAGCCATCAACATGCGGCGCGCCGGACTGTGACAAACCCGACAAGCCCGGGAAGGCTCACTTCAACCGCAGGCTGTTGGTGACCACGGTCACGCTGGATGCGGCCATGGCCGCCGAAGCCAGCATCGGTGAAAGCAGCCCGAGCGCCGCCACCGGGATTCCGACGGTGTTATACGCGAAGGCCCAGAACAGGTTCTGGCGGATGATGCGCATGGTTCGGCGGGAAAGCTCGATGGCCTCAGGCACGCCGGTCAAGTCACCGCGCATCAGCGTGATGTCTCCCGCCTCCATGGCGATGTCCGTGCCGGATCCCATGGCGATCCCTAGATCGGCCTGCGCCAGCGCCGGCGCATCGTTAATTCCGTCACCAACCATCGCGACGCGCTTCCCGCCGGCCTGCAGCTTCTTGACTTCTGCCACTTTTCCGTCCGGAAACACCTCCGCCAGTACTCGATCGATTCCGGCTTCGCGCGCCACCGCTTCGGCAGCCGCGCGGTGGTCGCCCGTGATCATCCAGACCTCCAGCCCCATCCGCCGGAGTCGCTCCACCGCAGCGGGAGCCTCCGGCTTGATGGTGTCTGCGATCTCGATCGATCCGGCGGCCGCGCCGTCCACCCGGACTGTCACGCCCGGGCGCCCGACCTCCACGACGCGCCCTCCGATGCTGGCGCGCACACCGAGGCCTGCCTGCGCCGAAAACTCCGTGCTGTCCTCGAGCGGGATCCCCCGGCGTTCGGCCGCCTCCACGATCGCCCGGCCCAGAGGATGCTCCGAATACCGTTCGGCGCTCGCCGCCAGCCCAAGCACTTCGTTCTCTTCGAATCCGTCCACGGGAACGATCCGCGTGACTTCCGGCTTGCCGTGCGTGATGGTGCCGGTCTTATCCAACACGATCGCGCCGATCCGATGCGCCATCTCCAGAGCTTCGCCGCCTTTGATCAGGATGCCGCGCTCCGCTCCGCGCCCGGTCCCGACCATAATCGCGGTCGGCGTCGCCAAACCCAGGGCGCACGGACAGGCGATGATCAGCACGGCCACCGCGTTCACCATGGCGACGGCAAACGGCGCCACGAACAGCCAGCCTGCGAAGGTCAGAATCGCCGCACCCAGCACTGCCAGGGTGAAGTAGCCGCTCACGACGTCCGCCAGCCGCGCCACCGGCGCCCGCGAGCCCTGCGCGCGCTTCACCATTTCGACCATCTGCTGGAGCAGCGTTCCGCGGCCCACCCTGGTGGTCGCATACCGCAAGCTCCCCGAGCGATTGATGGTTCCGGCGAACACGGCCGCGCCGGCGACTTTATCCAGCGGCAGGCTTTCTCCGGTCAGCATCGATTCGTCCACCGCCGACTGGCCTTCGAGAACCGTGCCGTCCACCGGGATTCGCTCGCCAGGCCTCACCACTACCGTATCGCCGGAGCGCACTTCTTCTACCGGAACTTCGACTTCCGCTCCTTCGCGCAGCAGGCGGGCGATGGGAGGTTGCAGGTCCATCAGCCGCCGGATCGCCTCGGAGGCGCGGCCGCGAGCCCGCGCTTCCAACATGCGCCCCAGCAGAATCAGCGCGATGATAACCGCGGCTGCCTCGAAATACACCATGTGGGAGCCGCGAAAGGTTTCGACGAGCGAATAAAGAAACGCCGTGCCGGTGCCCAGTGCGATGAGCGTGTTCATGTTGGCCGCGCGATGACGCAGCGCCTTCCAGGCCCCGGCGTAAAACGGAGCACCCGCGTAGAAGACCACCGGAAGCGTGAGCGCCAGTTGCACCCAGGGCAGCCGGTGCAGCATCCCCAGGACCATCACCGGCGCTGCGAAAATCAAGGCCACCAGGAATCGCCGCCGGTAGCCGGGCTCGGCTGCGTCCGCGCGCGACTCCTTTTCCGGAACCCCGTAGCCCAGCTCCTCGATGGCGCCGACAAAATCCGCCGGCCGCACCTGTTCCGGGTTATACTCCACGGTCGCGGTGGAAGTTGCGAAGTTGACCTTGGCGCGCTCCACCCCCGGCGTGGCCGAGAGAGTGCGCTCGATAGTTCGCGCGCAAGCGGCGCAGGACATTCCCGAGACGGGGAGATCTACCCGCTCTGGAGCCGTTACGTTCATGCCGGAACTTCGTACCCGAGCTGACGGACGGCATTGGCAATCGTGTCCGGCTTAACCAGGGTCGGATCGTACTCCACGCTGGCGCTCGCGCCCTCCAGGTTTACGGTCGCCTTGGTCACGCCCGGGACGCCCGAGAGTTTCCGCTCCACGCTGCGCGCGCAATTCCCGCAGGTCATGCCCTTTACGGGCATCTGTAAGGTTTCGACTGGCATACCTATATGATGCAACCGTGGGGCATACTGTCACAGGGAGGAGAGAAATGATTTTCGCCGATGCCCATTTGGCCCGCCGCGTCGAAGCCGCCGAAGCGGCTAACGCGCGCGGCTGCGGCTTGCGGGAACATGCGGCGGTTCTTGAAGTTGCAGGCGGCTGCGCCATGTATATGGGTACCGGCTCACCGCTCACCCAGGCAGTTGGGATCGGGCTCAACGGTCCGGTGAGCCCGGTCGATCTCCGCCAGCTCGAGACGTTCTTCCGCAGCCGCGGCGCGCGTGTCTCGATCGATCTCTGCCCGCTGGCGGACCCCGGTCTGCTGTTTCTACTGGCCCAAGGCGGTTACCGGGTGGTGGAGTTCAATAACGTGCTGGTCAAACGCCTGGCCGGAGGATCGACCCTTCCCGCGCCGCGCGTCCGCCGCGCCGCCCCGGATGAGCGGGAACTCTGGTCCTCCACGGTCGGTCGCGGCTATTTCGAGCAGCCCGAACTGACGCCTGAGGAGTTGGACGTCGGGCGTTCGATCTTCGAAATGCCCGGGGCCCTCTGCTACCTGGCCATCACCGAGGCGGGCGAGCCGGCTGGAGGAGCGGCGGCGGCGATCCACGATGGTCTCGCCACGCTGTTCGCGGATAGCACGATCGCTTCGTTTCGCCGCGCCGGATTGCACCGCGAGTTGATTGCCGCCCGCTTGAACGACGCCCTCGCCCTGGGCTGCGACTCCGCCACCTGCAGCACCCAGCCGGGAAGCGCGTCCCAACGCAATTTCGAGCGTATGGGCTTTGAAGTCGTCTATACCCGGGTCACCATGGTCGCGTGATATTCTCCTGAGAATTTCGTCGCCTTCGACGCACTACCGTTACTATCGTGCGGCTCGACCACTGGTTGTCGGTCTGTCTGGTCCCCATCGCGTTCTGGATCCTGCTCAGCGGGCTGGACGATGTGTGGATCAGCCTGGTTGCCCTGTTCCTTGGACGGGAGCGGACTGAACTGCCGTCGGATTCTGGCCTGGAAAAGACGCCTGAGCGCCGGATCGCCATCTTTGTGCCTCTGTGGCACGAACATGTGGTAATCGGCCGCATGCTCGACCGGAACCTCGCCTACATCGAATACGAAAACTACGAGGTCTTCGCGGGCGTCTACCCGAACGATCTGCAAACCCGCCGGGCGCTTGCCGAGGCCGCAAGCCGCCATCCCCGGGTAAGGACCGTGCTTTGCCCGCACGACGGCCCGACCTCCAAGGGCGATTGCCTCAACTGGATCTATCGAGGCATGCAGGAACACGAGCGCCGCCACGGCGTGCACTTCGACGTGGTGGTCACGCATGACGCCGAAGACCTGATTCATCCGCAATCGCTCCGCGTCATCAACTTCCTCTCCCGGGAATACCAGATGGTGCAGATTCCGGTCCTGCCCCTGCCCACAGGCTTGGGCGAATTCACGCATGGCCTGTACTGCGACGAATTTGCGGAATACCAATCCAAGGACATCCCGGTCCGCCAGTATCTCGGTGGTTTCCTGCCTTCGAATGGTGTCGGAACCGGTTTTGAGCGTGGTGCGCTGGAACGCCTGGCTTCACAGAAGGGAGGCCAGGTTTTCGACCCGGCATGCCTCACCGAAGACTACGAAAACGGCTACCGGCTGCATGCTTTGGGCTGCCGCCAGAAGTTCGTCCCGTTGCGCTTCGACCGTTCCCCCCTGACGGCCACCCGCGAGTATTTCCCCCGCAGTTTCCGCCGGGCGGTGCGCCAGCGGAGCCGCTGGGTGGCGGGCATCGTGCTCCAGGGATGGCAGTTGCACGGATGGCGCGCGCCGCGCCGCCAACTCTACTGGTTCTGGCGCGACCGTAAAGGCCTGATCGGCAACCTGCTGGCTCCGTTCGCCAACGTCTTTCTGCTGGCCGGAATCACCGTAGCGCGCGCCACGGTGGCGCCCTGGGTCCTCTACGCCTGCCGGATCAATCTATTGATCTCCCTGGTCCAGGCGTTCGTGCGGGCTGCCCTTGGCGCGCGCATTTACGGCTGGCGGTTCGCCTGCGGTGTGCCGGTGCGGATGTGTTGGGGGAACGTAGTGAACTTCTGCGCCACCATGGAGGCGATCGGCCAGTTTACCGCTGCCCGCCTCCGAGGGAGCGGTCTGGCATGGAGCAAGACCGAACACGTGTACCCCTCCCACCATGCGGATGCCGCGAGAGTGCGCGTGGGCGATATCCTGGTCCATCTGCACTGTATTTCCTTGGGCGACCTGGAAGAGGCGGCGATGGCCTGTCCATCCGACATGCGGATTGGAGAATATCTTATCCAGAATCAAAAAATTGAGCAGGAATACCTCTACCAAGCCTTGAGTATCCAGGCTGGCCTGCCGTTAGGGGTTCCGAAAGCTTCAGAATTGAATGTTCCGGCAACCCGCCTGCTGCCGGCGGACACGGTGCGCCGCTGGAAGGTCCTGCCCTATCGAGTTTCCATGGGCCAATTGCACCTGGTGACTCCGGAACTGCCGTCCGAAGCGACGATCACCCAGTTGGGGAGATTCTGCGCGCTCGAACCTCGGTTTCGCCTGGTCGAACCTGACGAGTTCGAACGCCTGGTCGGCCGGTATATCCCGGGTTGAGCGTTACCATTTGGCGGCTGCCAGGGGTGCGATCACCAGGTCCAGTTCGTCATCTGCCCAGCGCCCGACGTGAACGGGCCGATGCAGGGTCCAATGCTCGACATGGGTCAGCGAGTCTCCCGGCGCAAGGGTTTGAAGCGGGCCGAGCGTTTCGAGTTCCAGCATGTCGGCGTTGGTGAAGGTCTCGAAGGAGCAGCCGAAGTCCGGGTACTCTTTCGGATCGCCGGGCGCTTCGCATCGCTTGATGAACAGTTCGCCGTTCAGGAGATAAGCTCCCCAGGTGCGCGAGTGAAAGCTTCCCAACTTCTGCGGCACCGGGTTGTTCGGGTCCTGGAGGAGAACCAGGTACTTTTCAAGCAGCAGCCAGCGCTGATCGGCCAGATTCGTGAAGGCCCACATGACCAGCGGATTGGTGGGAGCGAGTCGCGCCGGATGGGTGCCGCGCGGTGGGAAGCCGTGGATTCCGGCGCCTCCCGGCGCCATCATGCTGATCGCCCACGGCGCCGCTACCAGTGGCCCGGAACCGGCATTTCGGATGCGATGCCGCACGGTGACGCGCGTGCCCGCCGGAGCCATCTCGAGGGTCAACTGCTTCTCCAGGCCGGTGGATTCCTCTACTGGTTCGGTGGCTTCGAGCACCGCGCCGCGGATCTCAACCTGGACCGGGCCGTTATCCGGCGCGTAAGTTCGGAGCCGATCCTCCGGCGCCGCCCAGATCCGATGCCCGCCGCGCAATTGCCAGGAGGGCTCGCCCGTCTTGCCCAGGGTCTCTTCAAATTCCTTGAAGACGTTCTGCCCGCCGGCAAAACCGTAGCGCATCACGCGGGGGCCGATGTCGGAAGTGACCACGGCTTCGACCTCGCCGTTGGCCATCCGGTAAGAGTTCGGCCACCCTTTATAGTTGATCTTCTCGATGGTCACAAAGCGCTAGCATAGCGCGGTTTCAAAGCGTCGCCGCACCGATCAGGATCAAGCCGGCGGCGTAGCCGATCAGCATCAGGGCCAGGTATTTGGAGGTTCCGGCGGGCGCGTTGCGGAATTCGTGCCAGATGAAAAGCCCCCACAGCGCCGCCACCAGCGTGGCTCCCTGGCCGAGCGCGTAGGAAATGGCCGGTCCGGCGACGCCCGAGGCGATCACGTTCAGGCTCAGCGCCAGCATCCAGATGCACCCGCCCAGAATGCCGATCAGGTGCAGGCGCGCGCCGCCCCGGAAATAGTCCGCATAGTGCAGGCCGCCGGCCCGCAGGAAGACCGTGTTCCAGATGAAATTGCTGGCCAGCACACCCGCGCCGAAAAACACCAGAGCCGCGTAAGGCGTCAGCGTTCCCGCCGCGATCTGCCGGAAGTCGGGCGAGACTGAGCGCATCAACTGAGGGTAGAAAGAGCCCATCAGGCAGCCCGCCACGGCAGAGAAGATCAGCCCGCGCAGGGGGCTTCTGCCGCCGCTGTGCGGCAACCTGCGATGCGCCGTTCCCGAGAGAATCATCGCCGCGACAATCAGCGCCACGCCGGTCGAGAGCAGCGCCGGGTTCCCCTTGGGAGTGGCGAGGTAGCTTTCCACCGTGCCGATGACCAGGGCCAGTCCGACGCCGACCGGAAACGCGACCGACATGCCGGCTGCGTCGATGCCCACCACCAGCAGAATGTTCGAAAGGTTGAAAAGAGCGCCGCTCAGCAGAGCCGGCCAAATGAAGTGAGTATTGGCGGCACGGAGGTTCTCGACGGTACCGGCGCCCTGGGTGCCCGCACTTCCCAGCGCAAAGGCGAACACCAGGCCGAATAGAAATACCCCGATGGCGTAATCCCAATAAAAGAGCTCAAATGGCCATTTCTTCTTGCCCGTGAGCTTCTGCGCATTGGCCCATGACCCCCAACCGAGCATGGTTACGATACAGAATAGAATGGCGACCGGAAGGCTGTTGACGACAAACATGATCTTGCGTCTCCCTAAGGGGAGACTTCAGGATAGTCCAGAGACCTGAGGGACACAAGCGAGCAGCCGTTCCAGATATCGCGCCGTTCCGGCCTCACCTTCCCGCGGAGCCCAGGGCGCGAAGTCTTTGTCGCTCGAGGGTTGATACGGGCCGGGCTTCACTTCGTAGCACACGGCGTCCGGAGAAAGCACGGCGAGCGTGTGCCACACGCCCGCCGGTACATCGATGCCGGTTCGTTCGCCGCCGAGCACGTAAGTGCCGGTGACCGCGCCGGTGTCGTCGAAAGTGAAAAATGCGATCTCGCCCGAGAGCACCAGGAACGCTTCCGGTTTCGGGGGCGTGGTGTGGCGATGCGGAGCGATATAGGTTCCGCGCAGCATAACATTGAGAAAACGGTGCGGATTGTCCTCCATGCTGGCGTGGAAGTTGTGGTTCGTGCGCAATCGAGGAGACTGCCGCGCGCGTTCAATCAGAGACGAAATTAAGTGCCTGTCGATAAGCTGGATGTGCGGTTCCGTCATGCGGAAGCAGTTTCCAGCCTACCATGGTTGTCGCAGTGGCCGTCGTGCGGGTGATGGAGTTGCCCGTTCACCAGGTAATCTTCGTGGTTCCCGTGGGGTACGCGCTCGTGACCGCAGTTCGGCCCGTGCATGTGGGTGCCGCAGTTCTGTTCCGGCGTGCAGCGTTCGGGGTTCGCGCTTCCCGTGCTCAGCCGGTGGTCGTCCACGTGGTCGCCGTGATTGTGATGCAGGTGACCGTCGTGCAGGTAATCGGTATGTCCCTCGTGTTGGACGGCGATATGTCCGCAATTCGGACCATGTTGATGAGCATGTCCTTCGTGACGAGTGCAGGTTGCCATGGTTGGGTTAGGCATCGATAGATTCTCCTGTTGCATCATCGTCCGCCTGCCGCGGCCCGTCAACGGCCGATCGTCCCGCATCACACCGCCAGCTCGACTGAACCGGGTGGCAGAGTACGTCCGCCTTCAACCGACCACTTTCCGGTATTTTTCGTACGCCCGTTCCCAACCGGCGCCCCGCTTCGGCTCCACAGTCACGGGAGGGAAGGAGCGGCGGACGACCTTGCGAATCGCATCCAGGCCGCTCAATTCGCCCGCTCCCATCGCCTGCACCAGAATGTTGCCGATGGCGGTGCCTTCGCTTGGCCCCGCCACCACGCGCCGCCCCGTGCAATCCGCCACGAACCGATTGAGCACGGCGTTCTTCGAGCCTCCGCCCACGATGTGAATCACATCCACGCGGCGATTCGCCAGTTTCTCCATGCCCTCGAGCACGCATCGGTAACGCATCGCCAGGCTTTCGAGGATCGAGCGCACGAACTCGGCATGAGTCGCCGGGGGCTCCTGTCCGGTCCGCCGGCAATATCCTGCGATCTTGGCCGGCATATCTCCCGGCTCGAGAAAGGCATCGGGATCGATCGCCGCGCGGAACGCCGGAGCTTCCGCCGCCATGCGCGCCAGTTCTTCGTAGGAGTATCGGGTGCCCTCCTGCTGCCAGAATCGCCTGCACTCCTGCACCAGCCACAGCCCCGCAATGTTCTTCAGCAGGCGGATTTTGCCCTCTACGCCGACCTCGTTGGTGACGTTCAGCGCCTGGGCCTGCTCGTTCAGGATCGGCTTATCGAGTTCCAGGCCCAGCAGAGACCACGTGCCCGAACTGATGTAACACCAGTGTTCATGCCGTCCGGCGGGCACCGCGGCTACCGCCGCCGCGGTGTCGTGTCCGGCGGTCGCATAGACCGGAACGTGCGGCGCCTCGACCATCTTCCCCAGCTTTGCGCCCGGCGTTACTAACTCGCAGAGTATTTCGCCCGGCAGGTCCAACCGCTTCAGTATCTCCGTCGCCCACGCCATTTCCGAAGGGCTGAAGAACTCCGTGGTGCTGGCGATCGTGGTTTCCGATTTTGCCACGCCGGTGAGCCAGTAGTTAAACAGATCGGGAATGTTCAGCAACCGGGTCGCGATTCCGAGCGCGGGGTCTTTCGCCAGTTTCATCGCGTACAGTTGCACGAGCGAGTTGATCTGCATGTGCTGGATGCCGGTGTATGCGAAGACGTCTTCCGGCGGCACCACCTGGAAGAGTTTCTCCATGGCAGATTGGTTGCGCGGATCGCGGTAATGCCTGGGCCTCTCGATCAGCGCGCCGTTGGCGGCCAGCAGGCCGAAATCCACTCCCCACGTGTCGACTCCCACGCCGTCGAGCGACAG
This sequence comes from Bryobacterales bacterium, assembly GCA_963794265.1. GTDB lineage: Bacteria > Acidobacteriota > Terriglobia > Bryobacterales > Bryobacteraceae > CAWCDJ01. Next base: position 511,822 of record CAWCDJ010000001.1, on the reverse strand, counting down.
GTTCCGGTCTTGGTGCGCGATGGTGATTCCCGAGCGGATTTCCTGCCACAGCCGCTTGGTGTCCCAGAACATCGCGCCGTCTTCCTGAACCGGCATGTTCGGAAACCGGTGCAACTCATCCACCGTCAGATGACCGGCTCGAAGAGTACCCGCAATCGCGCGCCCGCTCTCAGCGCCAAGATCCAAGGCGAGGTATTGTCCCATAAAGGGATATTGTATTTCGTCGCCGGCTTACGGGCGGCAAGATAGCCGCAGGTGCATAAGTGAGCGCCGCTCCTAATCTTCGGCCGTATTCTTCATCGGCGCCACCGGCGCGAGAGAGTCCGGCACGGCGCTGCCGGTGATCAACATGGCGGCGCGGCTGAACGTCAAGTATTCAAACCCCCACTGAATGAACACCAGCACGCGGCTGCGAAACTCCACGATGTACATCAGGTGGACGAACAGCCATACCAGCCAGGCGGGCAAGCCGGAAAGGTGCAGTCCGAAAATGTCGGCCACGGCGGCGCCGCGCCCGATCACCGCCAGGTCTCCCTTATCGCGATAGTGGAAGGGCTTCGGACCCCGCGAATTTTTCAGCCGTTCGACGATGGCGCGCGCGGCGTAAGCGCCGCCCTGGATGGCCACCTGCGCCACGCCGGGCAGGCGGGTACCGTCCGGAGTTCGAGCGTCGGCAAGGTCACCCACGACGAAAATCCCGGGGTAGCCGGGAACCGTAAGATCGGGATTGACGCGGATGCGCCCTTCGCGGTCGGTTTCCGCGCCGGTGCGTTCCGCCAGGGTGCGGCCGAAAGTGGTCGCCACTACACCGCCCGCCCACAAGACGGTCTTCGCCCCCATCCGCTGCGCCGGGCCGCCCAGGGCCCGGAAATCGACCCCATCCGCATCGATCGCGACCACCCGCACGCCGGTTCGGACACGCACCCCCAGGTGGGTGAGCGACTGCTCGGCCTTGCGGGAAAGGTCTTCCGGATACTGCGCCAGGATGCGCTCGGAACCGTCCAGGATGACGATTTGGGCCTCTTCGGGCCGGATCGACCGGAAGTCGCCCTTGAGCGTGTGCCTGGCGATCTCGGCCAGTGCGCCCGCGAGTTCCACGCCGGTCGGCCCGCCGCCGACGATTGCGAACGTCAGCCAGGCGCGGCGCAAATCGGGCTCGGTCACCCGCTCGGCGGCCTCGAAAGCATAGAGGATCTTATGGCGGATGGCGGTGGCTTCTTCCACGGATTTCAGGCTCGGCGCCCATTCGCGCCACTGGTCGTTGCCGAAGTAAGAAGTCTTGGAGCCGGTAGCGACGATCAGGGAATCGTAGGCGAACGTCCCCCCATCCCGCAGCGACAACCGCCGGGCCTTCGGATCGATATCCCGCACTTCGCCGAGTAACACGCGGATATGCTTGCGCTTACTGAAAATCCCTCGCAGGGGCGCGCTAATCTCGCCGGGCGAAAGGGCTCCCGTGGCTACCTGGTAGAGCAGCGGCTGAAAGAGATGAAAGTTGCGGCGGTCGATCAGCGTGACATCCACCGGCGCGTGGGCCAACTTGCGCGCGGCGTACAACCCGCCGAACCCCCCGCCGAGAATCACCACCTGGTGTCTTGCCATTGGAGCGTTCGCCTCCGCTCGTGAAACTCCGGTAGTAGTTTTGCCTAGGCCTTCGTCAGCCCCAGGCCGGGGCGGTCCGGCAGAATCAGCTTGCCCTTTTCCACCCGCACGCCATGGAACGGATCGTTGCTGATCAGCAGGTTGCCATCGAGATCGGCGTAATCCACCAGGGGGGACAGGTGCGCCGCCGCCGTCACCGAAACCGAGCTTGAAATCATGCAGCCGAGCATCGTCTTCATCCCCAGCGCCCTGGCGATCTGGATCATGCGGTAGCCTTCCAGCATCCCGCCGCTCTTATCGAGCTTTACGTTCACCCCGTCGTAGGCGTCCTTGAGCTTGGGAATGTCGGACGCATGCTGGCAAGCTTCGTCGGCAATGATCGGAAGGTGAACCCTGCTGCGCACCCAGCGGGTTTCCTCGATCATCTCGGCCGGCATCGGCTGCTCGATAAATTCGACCCCTTGTTTCTCCAGCCAGTTGATCTTACGAACGGCTTCCTCTTTATTCTTCCAGCCTTCGTTCGCATCCACGCGCAACGGCTTCTTGGTTACGCTGCGGACCGCCTCGATGGTCGGCTCGTCCGTGGACAGGCCGACTTTCACCTTCAGAATGGGGTAATCGGCGGCTTCCCGCGTCTTCTGGCGGGTGATCTCGGGAGTGTCGATCCCGATGGAAAAGGTGGTCAGGGGCGCGTCTTTAGGGTCGAGTCCGAAATAGGTGTAGAGCGGGATGCCGAGTTTCTGGCCCACCCAGTCCATGAGCGCGATATCGATGGCGGCTTTGCCGGCCCACTCGCCGTGCACCTGCCGGAACACCTCGGCCATGACCTTGTCGAACTGCATTGGGTTGGCGGCCAGCAGCAGGCCGCGTATGGATTCCACGGCTTTGCGCGCGCTCTCGGCATCCTCGTGATAGCGCACGATCGGCGCGCCCTCGCCGTGTCCCGCAAGGCCGTCGCGCTCGTAGGTGGTGTGGAGCGTATCCCGATATTCGCTGGACGACATAGTGGTAGTCCAGGTGTGCCGCAGCTTCAGCCGCACGATCTTCGCCGTAAGATTCGGACCGCTCGCGGCGGCCGGCAGTTTCATCGCGGCGGCCGGCACCGCCGCTGCCGTCTTCATAAAGCTTCTGCGATTCATTTCGTGATCTCCGAGGCGCTTTGCCGAACGGGCACCGGCCTCCTCATCGCCACCAGCAGCCGCGTCCAGTGCGGCTCGTTCAAGTCGTCGATCCGCACCATGGGCGTCTGATACGTGGTGGCATCGATAAATTTTCCGTTCCCCAGGTACATGCCGGTATGGGTGATGTGCTTTTCGGAGCTTCCGAAATAGAGCAGGTCGCCCGGCTGCAGATCCTCTCGCCGGACCGGCTGGACGCCGCTCCATTCGGCTTGCGGCCCGGCATCGCGCGGCATGTAGACGCCGCGCTGCCGTTCGAGCATCTGGGCGAACCCGGAGCAGTCGTAGCCGAAGCTGGACGTGCCTCCCCAGGTGTACGGCAGCCCCAGGAACCGCTTGCTGAATTCGAGCATCTCCGGAATCGTCATAGGCTTCCGGTCGAACGCGAGGTCGCCGGTTTGGACCCATGCGGCGCGGCCGTCCGGCAATTTGACCTGGGCCCACCTGCCGCTGTCGGACGACACTTCGAGCCGCGTCTCGAAGGGCACCGTGAGCAGCGGCGCGTGTTTCGTCACGCTATCTTCGCGATAGAGATGCGCAAACAGGCTGCGCACCTCGGCTACCCTGCCTTCGGTGGCGTAGCTTTTTCCGGTAAGCAACTGGCCGAGCGGCACCCATCCCGTATAGTCGTCCGCCGTTCGAACGCGCGCCCATCCGTCCTGCTGCTGGACCAACCCGACGTTCGCCCCATAGATTGCCTGCGAGACCACATCGGCGTCTTCGCTGGGCTGCGAGTACATATTGGCTACGGGTTTGAGCACGACGGCATTTGGCAGAGCCGCCGCGAAAAGAGCAAGCACCGTAATTCCCGTCATCTACTACCAGCGTACCGCACCCTTCGGAACCATTTCGAAGCGTGAGAAGAGAAGGGCGTCGCGGCGAACGAGCCTTCGCGCCCCGTCTACATGTACATGCCGCCATTGACGGCGAGCACGTGCCCGGTAATGTAGGCGGCATCTTCGGAGACCAGGAATTTCACGGCGTTGGCGATGTCCTCGGGCTTGCCCATGCGGCCGAGCGGCACCGACGCGAGAATTTTGGCCTTCACTTCCTCCGGCAGCACGGCGGTCATATCCGTGGCGATGTAGCCGGGAGCGACGGCATTGACGGTGATGCCGCGGCTGGCCATCTCCTGCGCCAGGGCCTTGGTCAGCCCGATGAGCCCGGCTTTGGAGGCGGCGTAGTTGGCCTGGCCGGCGCTGCCCGCCTGGCCGACCACCGACGAGATGTTGACGATCCGGCCCCAGCGGTTGCGCATCATAGACGGCAGCGCCTGCTGGATGCACTGGAAAGCGCCGTTCAAATTGATATCGAGGACCAGGTCCCAATCGGACTGCTTCATGCGCACCGCCAGGCCGTCGCGCGCGATGCCGGCGTTATTCACCAGCGCGTCGATGCGGCCTTTGTCCTGGAGCACCTTGGCAAAGGTGGCCTTGACCGAGTCCGTCGAGGTCACGTCGAGGTCCATGGTCATTGCCTCTCCGCTACAGGCGCGGATTTCTTCGGCCACCTCTTCGTTCTTCTCGATTTCCGGCGAGGCGACCACGATGTCAAAGCCGGCACGGCAGAGCGTCAGCGCGATGGCGCGCCCGATTCCGCGGCTCGCGCCTGTTACGACGGCAACTCGGTTGAGCATTCTCTCTCCCACGGAGGTATTGGTATTAAACTCACATCATAACGTATGGCATATCGCGACCTGCGCGAATTCGTGCGCGCGCTCGAAGAACACGACGAACTCAAACGCATTCCGTTCGAGGTGGACCCGATCCTCGAGATCACCGACTTTGCGGATCGCGCGGTAAAACAGGGCGGCCCGGCGCTCCTGTTCGAGAACCCGAAGGGCTACACGGTGCCGGTGTTGATCAACGCTTTCGCTTCGACGCGAAAGATGGAGATCGCGCTCGAAGTCGGGTCGGTGGAGGAGGTGGCGGCGCGCATTGTGGAATTTCTGGAGATGCGCATGCCCGAGGGGTTGATCGGGAAACTCAAGATGTTGCCGAAACTCGCGGAAATGGGCGCATTCTTCCCGAAACTGGTGTCCAAAGCCCCTTGCCAGGAAGTGGTGAAGGCCGAGGGTTTTTCGCTGCTGGATTACCCCGTGTTGCAGTGCTGGCCGGAAGACGGCGGGCGCTTTATTACGCTCCCGCTGGTCTTCTCGAAGAACCCCGATACGGGCAAGCGGAACTGCGGCATGTACCGGATGCAGGTATTCGACGAGGGGACCGCCGGGATGCACTGGCAGACGCACAAGCAGGGCGCGGAGCACTACCGGAGGATGCGGCACCACGGCGCGCGCAGGATGGACGTGGCGGTGGCGATCGGGGCGGACCCGGCCACCATGTACTCGGCGATACTGCCGCTGCCGCCCGATCTGGACGAGATGATGATCGCGGGCTTCCTGCGGCAAAGCCCGGTAGAGATGGTGAAGTGCCGGACCTCGGACCTGGAAGTACCCGCGCAGGCGGAAATCGTGCTCGAAGGCTACGTGGAGTTGGACGAGTTGCGTACGGAAGGTCCCTTCGGCGATCACACCGGATTCTACTCGCTGGCGGACGAGTATCCCGTGTTTCACGTCACCTGCGTGACCGCGCGGGAGAACCCGGTCTACGTGACCACGATCGTGGGACCGCCGCCGATGGAAGACTACTACATGGGTAAAGCGATCGAGCGGATTTTCCTGCCGCTGATGCGTATGCAGCTTCCGGAGGTGCGGGACATAGCCATGCCGGCGGAAGGCGTATTTCACAACCTGATCCTGGTCTCGATCCGAAAATCGTATCCCGGCCATGCCAGAAAAGTGATGCACTCGATCTGGGGAACCGGCCAGGCGATGTTCTCCAAGGTGATCGTGGTGGTGGACGAAGACGTGGACGTGCAGAACTTCCGGGAAGTCGCGTGGAAGGCGCTGAATAATATCGATCCGCAGAGGGACATCGAGATGGTTCTGGGGCCTGTCGACTCGCTGGACCACGCGAGCCGGTTGCCGAACTTCGGGTCGAAGATGGGGGTGGACGCGACAAGGAAGTGGAGCGGAGAGGGATTCACGCGGCCCTGGCCGGGCGTGATTTCAATGTCCGAAGACGTGAAGAAGCGGGTGGACGTACTCTGGAAGCGCGCCGGATTCGGCAACTGAACGTTGCACGGGTTCGATGTGTTACGATTGGAGGCATCCCACCTCGCGGCGGCTTTAGCTCAGCTGGTAGAGCGTCGGATTGTGGTTCCGAATGTCGCGGGTTCGAACCCCGCAAGCCGCCCCAACAGTGTTTCCCTCAACGGCATTGGCCGGGTTTATGATAATTGGAGTTTCTACGTGGTTCGCCGCGTGGTGCGGGTCGGTGCGAATCGCCCGCCGGGGACGCAGCAGGCGCCGGTGACCCTTGGACGGCTTATCGGGGTATCTTCCTCCGAGTGCCTCATAAGCTATGCCGAGGGTCACCGGTGACCGCTGTTGCGGATTGCCATACGTTCAAGGGCTTGTACTTACGCAACTTTGCGAACAGTGCCGGAAACTGAGAGGGGCAAGGTGCCGGCTGCGTGGAACGTGCCGGCAGGAGCCGAAAACCCGACGCGCGAACGGGCGATTGCGTGACGAGCTCGGTTCTGGTGAACTACCCAGTAGAGGATGCCACGGAAGATCTCCAAGCTCGAGCTATCGCATTTGCAGATCCTCTCGTTCCGGCGGAAAGCCGGCGCACTTGAGGAACGGCTCCCGGCCGGGCCGAAGTCGCTTCGGCAGGCGGCGTGGGCCGGGCTTCAGGACTCGATGCCACGTGCCGCGCTGCTGTCGATCCACGCACGGGTCGAGGGCGCCGGTCCGACAAGTTGGGAGGATCCGTCCCTGGTGCAATTGTGGGGGCCGCGGTTCAGCGCGTACGTCATAGCATCGGAGGACCTCCCGATCTTTTCGCTGGGACGATTGCCGATGGACGCCCGCAGGCGTGCGAGAGCCCAGCAGACGGCGGAACGGCTTCACGCGTTTCTCGACGGCAGGCGGATGCCGTTCGGCCAGGCCGGGCGGGGAATGGGACTGCCGGCGAACAGCCTCCGATACGCAACCGCCGCCGGCACCGTCCTGCTGCGCTGGGACGGTGCGCGCCAGCCGGTTATCTGGACCGTGCCGCCGCCGAAGATGGACCCCAAAGACGCGCGTCTGGAACTTGCACGCCGGTACCTCCACGTGTTCGGTCCGGCAAGCGCGGCATCGTTCGCGCGATGGGCCGGAATCGCGCGTGCGGAGGCAAACGCGGCGTTCGCAGCGCTCGCGGACGCGCTGACGCCTGTGATGACACCAACCGGCCACGGCTGGATTCTCGCCAGCGACGAGGCGGCGTTTCGGGCCAAGCCCGGCGCTCCCGCGCTGGCACGGCTCCTGCCCAGCGGCGACGCATATTACCTGCTGTGGGGCGCCAATCGGGAGATCCTCGTGGCTCATGAAAAACGCCGCGCGGAGTTGTGGACTACACGCGTGTGGCCCGGGGCGGTACTTGTGGGCGGCGAAGTCGCCGGAACGTGGCGCCGAATGGCGGCCGAGGTCTCAATCGAGCTCTGGCGGCGTGTTTCCCCTGCGGAGCGGAATGCCGTGGAGGCCGAGGCGATGTCACTGCCGCTGGGTCTCGCCGGTCAAATCGTGGTCCGCTGGGATGAACGAGTCGGGACCCGGGCAGTTCGGAAATCAGCCGCACCATCCCGTTGTGCTCGATGAGACCGGATTTTACGGCGCCGCCCGCGAGGCGGGTACCGTAGGCCGAATCGATCGTCGCGAAGCCGGACCAGATTGCCCCGAGATGTCCCCCGAGATGTGCCCCGGCACACCCGATCGCATCCGACTATACTGGCGAGGAAGACTATGCGATCGTCCAAATCCAAGCCGAGTGTCCTGTTTGGGATAATTCTCGGCGCGGCCGCGCTACCTGCCCAGCAACCACTGCGCACCGTGGAGGCCCGTACGGCCCAAGGCGTGGTGCAGGGAGTGGTCAGCCCAGACAACCGGGTCCGCACATTCAAAGGCATCCCTTTCGCCGCCCCGCCGGTAGGCGCGCTCCGCTGGAAGGCGCCGCAGCCCCCGCTCTCGTGGACCGGCGTTCGGAGATCCGTGGATTACGGACCCCGCTGCATGCAGGGGAACATTTACAGCGACATGCGTTTTCACGATGCGGGTCCCGCCGAGGACTGCCTCTATCTGAACCTGTGGATGCCCGAAGCGGCTTATGACGGGCGCCAGCCGGAACAGATCAAGCTGCCCGTCATGGTCTGGATCTATGGGGGCGGGTTCCAGGCGGGCTCCACGTCGGAACCGCGCCAGGACGCCGGGGTCTTGTCGAGGCGGGGCGTGATGATCGTGAGCTTCAACTACCGGATGGGTGTCTTCGGCTACTTTTCGCATCCGGAGCTCGCCAGGGAATCAGGCCGCGATGCCTCGGGCAACTACGGGCTTCTGGACCAGGCGGCGGCCCTCGAGTGGGTCCACGACAACATCGCCGGCTTTGGCGGCGATCCGAATAACGTAACCATTTTCGGAGAATCGGCCGGGTCGCTCTCGGTGAGCGCGCTGATGGCGTCGCCGCTCGCCAGGGGTCTGTTCCAGCGCGCCATAGGCGAAAGCGGCGCGTTTTTCGGCGGCACGCTTCCGCTGAAGCCGCACCGCGAGACGGAGCAGGCGGACGCGAAATGGGCTGAGGCGGCCTTCGGCGCGGCCTCGATCGAGAAGCTCCGGGCGCTGCCGGCAGACGAGCTGCTGCAGGCGGCACTGAAAGCGGGAGAGCTTCGGTTTGCGCCGAATATCGACGGTTACTATTTGCCGGAGTCGGTGGCCGCCATTTTCGCGGCCGGAAAGCAGGCGCAGGTTCCGCTACTGGCCGGCTGGAACCTGGACGAAGGAAGTTACCGGTCGTTTTTCGGCAAGCAGGCCGCCACCATCGGGAATTACCGCTCGATTGCACGCACGCGTTTCGGGGACAGGGCGGACGGCTTCCTGAAGGTGTACGCCGCCGGGAACGACCAGGAGGCCAAACGCGCGGCCTCCGATTTTGCCGGAGACCAGTTCATCGCCTATGCCACCTGGAAATGGATCGACTCCCATGCGCAAACCGGCCACGCGCCGGTCTACCGGTACAAGTTCGAACAGACGCTTCCGCTTGCGCCCGGCGCGCCGGAGGGCGCCGAGGCCACGGCTCCGCACGCGAGCGAGATCGAGTTCGTCTTCAACGTGTTGAACTCCAGGCAACTGCCGTGGCGGCCGGAAGACCGGCAGGTCTCCGACCGCATGGCCACATACTGGACCAACTTCGCCAAGAGCGGCTCTCCCAACGCAACCGACCTTCCGCGCTGGCCCGTCTACCGCGCCGCCGACGGCTACCAAGTCATGCACATAGCTGCGGATTCGCAAGCCGCTCCGGACGCACAGCGCCCGCGCTATGAGTTCTACGAAAGCCGGATTCTGGGGAAATAGCGGCGGCGCTTGCTCACGACCCCATCAAAACCCGTACCTCGTGTACCGTCCCGGGCTCCTGCGGCGGGATGGGCCCGGCCAGGCTCGCTCCATCCATGGTCAGGCTCTTCACGCCCCTTTCGATACCATCGGGGTTCGTTACGCTGATCCGAAATGTCGCGCCCCGCCACTGGCGCTCGATTTCGAACGCCCGCCAGTGGCCCGGAATACAGGGATCGATCGTCAACCCTTCGAAGCCCGGCCGCACTCCCAGGATCCAGCGCGTTGCCGCTGTATAGCTCCACCCGCCGCTGCCCGTCAGCCAGGGGTGGCGCGCCCGTCCGAAAGCCGTGTGATCCCTTCCCATGATGAACTGGCAATAGGAATAGGGCTCCGCCTCGCGGATTTCGATCGCGTCGTTCTGGTTGTACGGAAGCAGCGCGTCGTAGAACTTCATGGCGCGGCTGCCGCGGCCCAACTTGCACTCGGCGATCACCGCCCACGGGTTGGGATGACTGAAGATGGCGGCATTTTCCTTGATCCCCTTGTATACGCGGGTTACGAACCCTATGTCGTCGTCCGGTTTCGAATAGGCGGGCCAGAGCAGGTGGAGGCCAAAGGGCGACCAGAGATGCCGGTCGATGGCGTCCATGGTCGAGCGCGCCCGGGCCGGTGTGGCGGCGTCCGATGCCACCGCCCAGGTGTTGCTTTCGAGGAAGATCCGGCCCTCTTCGCTCCGCTCGGTCCCGATCCGGACGCCCTTGGCGGTGATGCCTCGGATGTACCACTCGCCGTCCCACAACTCGCGCTCGCAGGTGGCCTTGACTCGCTCGGCCAGCGCGCAATAGCGTTGCGCGTCGTCCTTCCGGCCCAGGTACTCGGCAGCTTCGACGAATGCCCGCAGAGCCCAGTGATGGAGAAACGAAACCAGGGCGCTCTCTCCGCCGCCCAGGTTCAGACAGTCGTTCCAGTCCGCCCGCAGTCCCTTCGCGATACCCGACGGCCCGACCTGTTCGGCCGAGAAATCCAGAGCCCGTTTCAGATGTTCGTAGACGGTCGCTTCGCCCCGGTCGGCGAACGGGACTACCTGATCGAAGAGCGCGGCGTCGCCGGTCTCTTTGACGTACTCGCAGACCGATGCGACCAGCCATAGGGCATCGTCCGAGCAGACGTCCGCCAGCCCGTGAATGATGCTCTCACGGCTGGGCGTGGGTGTGACCGTGGGCGATTTGAACTTCGGGGCCTTCTGTTTTTCCGGGTCGAACCAGTCGGGGTCGAACAGGTGCAGGCCGTAGCCTTGGCTGACCTGGCCTTCCAGGAGCTCGATGATGCGCTGCCGGCATTTGACCGGATTGGTGTGGGCCACGCTCATGACGTCCTGCGACGTGTCGCGGTACCCCAGCCCGGTTCGCCCGCCAACCTCGATGAACGAAGCGAAGCGCGACCACACCACGCAGGTCTCGGCCTGGTAAAGGGTCCAGGTGTTGACCATGGTGTCGAGACCGGAGTGCGGCGTCCTGCACTGAAACTTTGCGAGCTTGGCCTGCCAATAAGCCCTCAGTCTTTCAAACGCGCGGTCGACCGCGGCCGGATCGGAGTATTGCTCCCGAATCTCGCGCCCTTTCGCGCGCGGGCCGACCCCGGTCATGAAGAACAGCCGGATCTCTTCTCCGGGCTCCAGAGCGAGGCGCTTGTGCAGTGCTCCGCAGTGATTGCCGCCCAACTCGGCCGTATTGCTGCATTCGCCGCGCTCGACCGCGGTGGGGTTGGTCTCCGTGCGGTAGCTTCCCAGAAAGCCGTCGCGGACCGAATCGTAGCTGTCCGGATCGAAGCTCGCGGCGAAGTAATGAAAGGTCCACGGCTCGTAGAAGAAGTCGTATTCGATGATGCCGTCCTCGCAACCCGTCCCGCTGGCGTAGAGGCTCATTTGCAGATTCTGGTTGTCGATCTCGACGTGGTGAAACGAGAACTCCACGTATCCGAACACGCTCAACTGGCGCCGCTCGCCGCCCGTATTGCGAATGCGAACGTCCCAAAGCTCCACGTCGTCTGCGACCGGGATGAAGACGGTCTGCTCGGCGTGGATGTCGTGGTAATCGCAGGAGAACCGGGAATAGGAAAGACCGTGGCGGCATTCGTACGAGGCTTCCCGGAGGTCTTTGCCCACAGGCTGCCAGGAGATCGACCAATAATCCCGGCTGCGGTCGTCGCGCAGGTACACGTAGTGTCCGGGCCGGTCGAGCGGCACTCCATTCGGGCGAAAGCGCGTGATGCGATGGTGTTCCGCGCTCTGATAAAACGAGTAGCCTCCGGCGTTGTGCGAAAGGACCGTGCACAGGTCCTTGACACCGAGATAATTCGTCCAGGAGACGGGCACGTCCGGCCGCTCGATGACGTATTCCCGGTTCTCGTTGTCAAAGTGTCCGTATCGCATTTCACCTCACAAACTGCCGCAGCCATTCGAGCAACTCCGAGGCTTTCTCCGGCGAATCCGCCTCGGCTGTAAGACGCAGCACCGGCTCAGTGCCGGAGAAGCGCAGCAGGGCCCAGTTGTCGTTTTCTAGGTAGAACTTGGTTCCGTCGACGTGCGAGATCCGGATTACCGGATAAGTGCCGATCTGCGCGATGGGCGCTTCCCGTACCCGGCGCGGGACGGCAATGCGCATCTCGGGCGTCGCGGGGATGCTCTCATCCGAGTCGTAGAGCCTGCCCGTGAGGCTGTAGACGCGCTCCAGCAACCGGGAGATCTTCTCGCCCGTGCGCGCCAGCATCTCCACCACCAGCGCCGAGGCGAAGATGCCGTCCTTGCCGAGGATGTGCCCGCGAATCGTCAGCCCGCCGGAGGATTCACCGCCCAGCAATGCACCGTGCTCCTGCATGGCGGCCACGATGTGCTTGAAACCCACCGGGACTTCGTAGCACTCCTCGCCGAGCCGGTGGGCCAGGCGGTCGAGCAGGTGCGAAGTCGAGAGATTGCGCACCACCCCGCCGCGCTCCGCGCGCACTTCGTGCAGGTACCAGTAAAGCAGCAGGAGGATGTCGTTGACCTGGATGTACTCGCCGCGCTCGTCAACCAGGGCGATCCGGTCCGCGTCTCCATCCATCGCCAGCCCGAGATCGTAGCCGTCGTCGTGCATGGTCGAGGTCAGGAGGCGCAGCGCCTCGGGGTTCGGCGCCGGGGAGCGGCCGCCGAACAGCGGGTTGTGCCGCTCATGGATAAACGTCACGCGGCAGCGCGCTTCGGTCAGCACGGTGCCCAGCGTAAGCTGTCCCACACCGTACATCGGATCCACAATCACCTTCAGGCCGGCTTTCCGGATGGCCTCCAGGTCGATCAGCTCTTCTACCGCGTCCACGTATTCGTTTGTGAAATCGCGCCGCACGACGATGCCCGCGTCGAGCGCCAGATCGAGCTCCAGTTTGATCGCGTTCTGGGTGGTGAGCGCGTTGGCTTCTGCTTCGATCTGCCGCGTTTCGGAGTCGGGAAGCAGTGCGCCGTCTCCGCGAAAGACCTTCAGGCCGTTCCATTCGGGCGGGTTGTGGCTGGCGGTAAAGCAAAGGCCATAGGCGGCGCCCTGGACCGCGGTGGCATAGGTCACCAGCGGCGTGGGGGCATCCTCCGCAAGCAGGATGGTCGAAATATTGTTTCCGGCGAACACCTCGGCGGCAGCCTCGGCCGCCTGCTTCGAGAGAAACCGCCGGTCGTGTCCGACGATCGCACCTCGCTTCTCCGAGCCCTGGCGCGTGATCTCATTGGCGAGCGCCTGCGAGAGCCGGCGCACGTTGTGCATCGTGAAACCCTCGCCGATGATGGCCCGCCAGCCTCCCGTGCCGAAGTGAATCAGGTTCTCTTCTTCGTAGCGGCGCGGCCGGTAAAGCCGCTTCTGAAGAATGAACTCTGCCCGATCCAGGTCCTCCGGGCCATTGATGCCCTGAACTTCGTCCTCGTCGTAAATCTGGTAGCTCTCTACCTTCAGGCCGGACCGGATCAGTTCGTGCACGCAATCGGTCAGGCGGTATTCGCCGTCCACCGGTGATGGCGACAGCCGTTCGAGCGCCCGGAAGATCGCGGTGGACTCGACGACATATGCCCCCACGTTCAGCTCGCGGATGCGGCGCACCACGTCGGTGGCCTCGGTCTCCTCGATAATGTCGATGATCTGGCCTCCGGCGTCGCGAATGATGCGCCCGTAGGGCAGCGGCTGGCGGGTAACCGCCGTGAGCAGCGTCAAATGCGCCTTCCGCAGGTAGTGACGGTTGAGAAGGCCGCGGATCGAGGCGGCGCGGAACAAAGGCGTGTCGCCATAGAGGATGAGGAGATCGCCGTCGAACCCCCGCATCGCCGGACCAACCTGAAGGACGGCGTGCCCGGTGCCGAGCGGCTCCTGCTGGGTGATGAACCGCAGATTCCTGTCGGGGTGGATCGATCCGCGGTCCAGGGTCTCTCCTACCACCACGTAAATCTGATCCGCCGGCACGACCGCGCGGGCATTCTCCATAACGTAGTCGAGCACGGTGCGTCCGCCCAAGCTCTGGAGAACCATGGGCCGGCCGTCGGCGGTCACCCCTTTGCCGGCGGCAAGAATGATGGCGCGCAATGCCGGGGGCACGGCCGTCGTGGCGTCCGACCGCGATGCGGATTGAGTCGAGATCATGATTATATCGTCACCCCTGTTTCGGCTGAAGACTGGGTGGTCGCGGGTGTCCCTTTCCCGATCGGAAGAAACCGCGAAAGGACCATCGCGGGAATCGAGCACACCAGCACCCAAATGAAGAAATTGCGATAGCCCAGGGCCGTCTCGATCTTGCCGCTTACCGCGCCCGGGAGCATCAGCCCCAGGTTCATGAGCGAGTTGGCGAAGGCATAGTGCGCCGTCTGGTATTTTCCTGGCGCGATCTCCTGCATCATGAGCAGCATCACCCCGACGTAGCCGAAGCCGTACCCGAACATCTCGGCGCTCAGCGCGGCGCCGACCACGAGTTGGCTCGAAGGCAGGGCCGCGCTCAAATAGACATAGGCGAGGTTCGGCAGGTTCATGGCGCAGATCAGCGGCAGGAGCGCGCGGCGCAGGCCCAGCCAGGACGCGAAATAGCCGCCCAGGAAACTCCCCGACAGGAAAGCGATGGAGCCGAACGTGCCGTAGATCGTGCCCACCTGATCGGTCGCCAGCCCGAGGCCGCCCAGGCTGCGGTGATCGAGCAGAAACGGCGGACCCATGCGTACGACCTGGCCCTCCCCCGCACGGTAGAGAAGAATGAAGATCAGCAGAACGTAAATGTGCGGCTTCCGGAAAAAAGTCACCAGTACGTCCCAGAAGGTCGCCGCCATTTGCCCGAGGCTCTCCGGGCGCCGCTCCGCCCGTCCGCTCGGCAGCATGCGTCCGTGATACAGGCTGAGCAGCAACAGGATCAGCCCCATGAGGCCGAAGATGGCCATCCAGGCGTGAGGCACGTCCATCCGCTTTTCGAGCAGTCCTGCAACCACCACCAGGCCGCCCTGCGCAAACAGCCGGGCCAGACTGTAGAATCCGCTCTGCCAGCCGGCGTAAGCCGCCTGCTCCCTGGGGACGAGACTGGCGATGTAGAGGCCGTCCGCCGCAATGTCATGGGTCGAAGAACACAGCGCCACCACCGTAAACAGCGCAATGGTGTACCGGAAGTAGCCGGGCAGGGGCAGCGAGAGCCCGATCAGCGCCAGGCTGAGGCCCCCGGCGAACTCGAGCAGGACCACAAAAAATTTCTGAGTCCGGAACATTTCGAGCAGCGGGCTCCACAGCGGCTTGAGCGACCAGGGCAAAAGCAGCAGGCTGGCATACAGCCCGATATCCGCATTGCTCATCCCCAGCCGCTTATAAAGGATGCCGGCCAGTGTCGAGACGGCGAAGAAGGGTACCCCTTCGGCAAAGTAGAGGGTCGGAACCCAGGCGGCCGGATGGCGTCTGCTTTTCGTCATGAGTTTAGCCGTCGCTATGGGGGAGACTAGCGCCATGCGCGCAGCTTGTCCAGTTCACCACAGGTTCGACGGCCACCTGATAGAACCGAGCTCAATTATTCTTCGATATCCGTCAGGAGAACTGCCATCCTCGCGCTTTATCGAGATCGCAGCGGCTCCGATTGATATAGGGTCTTCGTTCCTCCAGCCCGTATTGCCGGGCCAGGGCTCGGGCACTGACACCCGGGCGCTTCGCCTTTAAGAGGAACCAGCCTTCCATGGGAAGCCACTTTTCGCGTTCCACATCTTCTCCGTGGTCCTTGAGCAGGTTTGCCAGTTTCGCGGGCAAGTTGAAGTCCTGGTGAAAGAGGCAGCGGTCCAGGTCAAAAGTAAAGCGGCTGACGTTCCTGCCGTCCGACAAGTTGTCATGCTCGTAGAGAAGCTGTTCGCCGTCGATGTCGTAGACTAAGCAATCGGGCGTCCACGTCGCACTCATGACATAGTAATTAAAATCGATCGCTCTTGCCTGAAGGGATCTGCCGGCGGAGTAGGCGCTCGGCCAGATCACCAATTCCGCCCGAAAGTCCGACAGGCGCTGCCACAGCGGCGCCCAATTCACATCGAAGCAGATCGCCAATCCGACGCGGCCGAAGTCCGTCGGAAAAACGGTGACCGCCTCGCCCGGATGCAGGCCGGGAGCGTTGCCGAACTCCTTGGAGAACGGGTACATCTTGTTATAGACGCAGGCAACCTGCCCGCCCCGGTCGAGCAGCACCGCGGAATTGAAGCGGCGCTCGCCGTCCTGGCGGTCGATGGGGCAGACAAGATAGGTCCGATGTTTGGCGGCTAACCTGGCGAGGGTCGAGACGGTGGGGCCGTCCAGGGATTCCGCGCTGTGGTTATCCTGCCCGCGAAAGGTTTCGGGCAAAGCGATAATGTCCGCCCCGCGAGCCCCCTCTTTATCGACGAGGCCGGCGATCTGCTCCAGGGAGAGGCCGGGCTTGAAGCCGATGCTTACGGCGCGGACCGGCCGTCCGATTTTGCCGGCCGCCTCTTCACTTCGCGGTGTTCCCTGTTCGTCGATTGAGGAGCGCCCGGCCGCTTCCACAGAAGCCAGGGAACTCACTGCGACTGCCGAGTGTTGGATGAATTGTCTTCTGTCCATCTTCGCATCTCCGTTGCTGTCAAGCGCTGGTATAGCAGCCATAACCTACCGGACGGGCTCGGCCGGTGTCAAGGGTGGATTCGCGTATAGGATACGCCCTTCCGAGCCGCTACGATCGATCCTGGGACCTCTGGCGAGGCCGTTTTCGCGAATCAGGATTTTTCCACAGCCCCTGCGGTCGCGGCTCAACCAGCTAGTGCAGGGGCGCCCGCTCCCTGACGGTCGCGGCTCTGTTAGCATTGCGTTCACGGCGCGGCCGTCAGGGAGCCGGCAAACCTACGGCCGCCACTCACATGCCGCGCACCGAAACGTGGCACGCGGAATCGTGTGAGAATACGGATTGAAACCTGCGGAATCCGTTCGCGGTCCCGAATGCCTTGCCGTCGTTCGGCGGGTCCGGGCGATAACGAGGCGCACTGCCGAGAGCGCGAGGCCTACCGTGTAGTTGCCCCCCATTTATGAATCGCCAATACTATCTCGACCTGGCCCGATCGGGTCTGCGAATGCCGATTGGCACCGACCTGGTGCTGCATGAGCATTCCGATGCGGAGGAAATCGTTTTGGACGGTATCCGCTTAGGCAAGGTGATGGAAGATGCGGCCCGGCGCTATCGCAGCCCCCTGGCCGTGCCTTTGATGGATCTGCGCCTGGAAAAGGCCGATCTGCTACGCATCCTGGGCGTCCCGGGCAGCGATGTGGAGAGGTTTCATTTCTCGGCGCCCCCGGGTGAGGAAACAATCGAGCGGCTCAAAGCTGCCTTCGATTCGCCGTTCGCGGTCCGTAACCAGGCGCACGTAGATTCCATTCGCTATATCGACAAGGAAACCGATCTCCTGCCGGTCGGGATGGCGATCGGGCCATTCTCTCTGACCACCACGCTGATCGCAGACCCGATTACCCCGATTGCCCTGGCCGGCCTGGGTGTGGCTGCGTCCGAGGATAGCGGTGTCTCCATGGTCGAGCGGTGCCTCGCATTGGCGGAACTGGCTGTGGCGAGATCTCTGAGATCCCTGGCAACCGCCGGAGCGAAGGCCATTCTGATTTGCGAGCCGGCGGCTAGCGTCGCTTACCTCTCCCCGAAACAGATCGAAGCCGGATCGGGCATTTTTGAACGATTTGTCATGCAGCCCAATCTACGCCTGAAGCGGCAACTGGAGGAAGCGGGCGTAGATCTCATCTTTCATAACTGCGGCCAACTGAGCGGCGCCATGGTCAGGCAGTTCGCCGAAAGGCTAGATCCCGTGATCCTCAGTCTGGGAAGCTCCCGGAAACTGTGGGAGGATGCGGCACTAATTCCCAAGAAGGTCGTTCTCCTGGGTAACCTGCCAACTAAGAACTTCTACTCGGATTCTGTTATGCCGATCGAGAAGGTTAGCAGCATGACCCGGGAACTCGTCGCCCGGATGAAGGCCGCCGGCCACCCGCATATCCTGAGTTCCGAGTGCGATGTCCTTCACGTTCCGGACGCGGCGGGGACCATCCGCAACAAGGTCGCGGTGATGCTCGCCGCTTGACGGATAGAACGGGGTGTTCACCGGATACTCACGTGTCCGGAATCGGCACTTACATCCACCAATGGGCCTCCGCCACGGAGCCTCCCGTTCACGTCGTGCCGGGAAATCGTACCGTTAACCGTTATATCGGGAGTCGTGATCCGGCCGCTGCCGGAGTGAGCTCTAATGTCGTAGCCGCCGGTCCTGGCGAGCGTGATATCGACGCCGCCAGAGTCTGTTCGCGCTTTGATCGGGGCAGCGGTGGTCTGCGAGACCTGAAGGCCCCCGGAATCCACCCCGGCATCGACGGTGCCGGCGACTTCCAGGGCCTCGATGCCGCCGGAATCGGTGCGCGCGTAGACGGGACCGTTCACCCGGCGGATGTGTATGCCCCCCGAATCGGCGGTTGCCCTGACTTCGCCGCCGATCTCGCTGGCCCGAATGCCTCCGGAGTCTGTCTTACAGTCAACCGGACCTTTGAGGCCCCGAACGTCGATACCGCCGGAGTCGGCGCGCGCCCGCAGGCGGCTCTCGGGTGGGGCTTCCACCTCCAGGCGCATGGAGATGCCCCTAAGCAGTGATCGGTCGTGCACGGCCACCCGGATGCTGTTTCCGGTCTGCTCTATGGGAGGGCGCGCTTCCAGTTCGTGGATTCGCCCTTCTGCGCCTCGATTCAGCCAGTTTTCATTCGCTCTGAGGATCCCGCGGATGTGAACCGAACCGGCGGGACCGGGAACCACGTATATGCCGCCCGCATCGGTGGTCAGATCGAGATCTACCGGCCCGGTCACGTTTAGAGTTCGCTCGAAAGAGCCTTCCGTCCCTTGGGCATGACAGAGGCCCACGGCGATTACCAATACTGAGAACAGTCTCATGGCGTCCTTCTTCTCGGTATGACGTACGATCTCCAATTCGGTGTGGCCATTTCGGGCGATTAATCTCAAAAACGGACATCCGGACCTCGAAAGATAGACCATTCGGCTTTGGCGAACCGGCATCGCAACGCCGTTGTAGAGTCGGGCGGCGCTGTGACCGGCCGAGCGTCGGCCGCGCCATCCGTATGATAGACTGTTCCGTCCCCATGTCCGACGACGCCCTCACAATTCGAGGCCTGCTCCAGGCTCTTGCTGCACAGATTCCAGATGCTCCGGCGTTGTTGGCTCCTGGCCGCGCGCCCTTAAGTTACTCACGGCTGTTCGATCAGGTCGACCGGACGCTGACTGCGCTTCGGGCGGGGGGCATCGGGCGCGAGAGCCGCGTAGCCACCGTGCTTCGCAATGGACCGGAAGCCGCCGCCGCGTTTCTTGCTGTCGCAGCGGGCGCAGCATGCGCGCCGCTCAACCCGGCGTACCGCGAAGCCGAGTTCGATCTATACCTTTCGGACCTCGCTCCCAAAGCCATAATCGTCGAACACGGGGCCCTGTCGCCGGCGATTGCCGCAGCCGAGGCGCGCGGCATAGAGATCCTCTATCTACTTCCGCTCGAAGGGGAACCGGCGGGTTCGTTCGTTATCGAGGGCCCCGCGCAGGCCGCCGCCGCGCCATTGGAAGCGGCCGAAGCCGAAGACGTGGCGCTGGTGCTCCACACTTCGGGCACCACGTCGCGGCCGAAACAGGTTCCGCTGACGAACGCCAACCTGTGCCACTCGGCGCGGAATATCAGGCGCGCCCTCGAACTCACGGCGGCGGACAGGTGCCTCAACGTGATGCCGCTGTTCCATATCCATGGACTGGCTGCGGCGCTGCTGGCGCCGCTCGCTTCGGGCGCGAGCGTGGTGTGCACGCCGGGCTTCTACGCACCGCGCTTCTTCGAATGGCTGGCCGAGTTCGAACCCACGTATTACACCGCCGTGCCGACCATGCACCAGGCGATTCTGGCGCGGGCGGGCAAGGGCGCGCGAAGCACGTCGCTGCGCTTCATTCGCTCCTGCTCCGCGCCCCTGGCGCCGCAGGTCATGGCCGAATTGGAGAGCGTGCTTGGCGTCCCGGTGATTGAGTCTTACGGGATGACGGAAGCGGCGCACCAGATGGCCAGCAATCCTCTGCCGCCGGGGGTGCGCAAGCCGGGCTCGGTGGGCCGCGCCGCCGGTCCGGAGGTCGCGATCATGGACGATGCCGGCGCGCTGCTCGGACCGGGTCGGACGGGTGAGATCGTGATTCGCGGGGCCAACGTGATGTCCGGGTATGCGAGCAATCCACAGGCAAACCAGGGCGCCTTCTGCGGGGGCTGGTTCCGTACGGGCGACCAGGGGTTGCTCGACGAGGAAGGCTACCTCACCATTAGCGGGCGGACCAAGGAGATGATCAACCGCGGCGGCGAGAAAATCTCACCGCGCGAAATCGACGAGGCGCTGCTCGATCACCCGGCAGTAGCGCAAGCATTGGCGTTCTCCGTGCCCGACGCGAGGCTGGGTGAAGACGTAGCGGCCGCGGTGGTAATGAAACCAGGCGCGGCTGCCGGCGAGCCCGAACTGCGGGAGTTCGCCTCCCGCCGCCTGGCGGATTTCAAGGTGCCGCGCCGAATCCTCTTCCTCGACGACCTCCCGAAGGGCCCGACCGGAAAGCCGCGGCGCATCGGCCTGGCTGCCCAACTGGGCCTGAACGGGGATTGCGAGGCGATGCGGACCGAAGCCGAATACCTCGCGCCACGGACAGCCACCGAGGAACTGGTGTGCCGGCTGTGGCGGGAAGTGCTGGGGCGCGAGCGCGCCGGGGTTCGCGACGGTTTCCTGGATTCGGGCGGCGATTCGCTGCTGGCCGCGCAGTTGCTGGCACGCATGGCGGAGGCGGCCGGGTCGGCGCCGCCGCTGGTGTACCTATTCGACAACCCGACTATCGAGGCGCTGGCGGCGTGGATCGACTCAAATGGAAAACGGCCCGGCGCAACTCCCATCGCGCACCAGCCCCGCGGGGCCGAGGTGCCGCTTTCGTTTGCGCAGCAGCGGTTTTGGTTTCTCGACAGGTACGAGCAGGACCGCTCCGCCTACGTCCAGACTTCCGCTTTCCGGCTGAAGGGCCGCCTGGATCCAGCCGCCTTACGCCGCGCACTCGACCGTATTGTGGAGCGGCACGAAATCCTCCGAACGACGTTCCGGGAACGTGGCGGCCTGCCATACGCGGTGGTGGATGCGCCCAGGCCGGTCAAACTGACCGTAGCCGGCGTGAACTCGCTCGATGAAGTCCGAGCGGTGGCCGCCTCGCAGTCGCGGCAACCGTTCGATCTGGCGCACGATCTCATGATCCGCACCACGCTCCTGCGGCTCGCGCCGGAAGATCACGTGCTGCTTTACGCTCGTCACCATATCGCGTCCGACGGCTGGTCCGCGGAGGTGTTTTTGCGCGAATTGGCGGCGATCTATGGGGGCGCGGAACTCCCGGAACCGGCGCTTCAGTTCAGCGACTACGCGCAGTGGCAAATCGAGCAGTACGAGGCCGGCTCATGGAACCATCAGATCGGGTATTGGAAAGACAAGCTGGCGGGAAGCCCGCCCTTACTCCCGTTGCCGGCGGACCGGCAGCGTCCCCCCCGGCAGACCTTCGCCGGAGGCCTGGAAACCTTCCTGCTGCCGGCCGAACTCGCAGGCCCTCTCGAGCGATTGGCCGGCCGCGAGCGGACGACATTGTTCATGGCGCTGGCCGCGGCGTTCAAGGCGCTGCTCCACCGATACTCCGGAGCGACCGATATCCTGATTGGCTGCCCCGCCGCGGGCCGTGGCCGCGTCGAGGTGGAACCGCTTTTGGGCCTGTTCCTGAATACGATCGTGCTGCGCACCGACCTTTCGGGTGATCCGGCCTTTCGCGAGCTTCTGGCGCGCGTGCGCCGAACGGCGCTGGAAGCTTACGCCCACCAGGAACTACCTTTTGAAAAGCTGGTAGAAGCGCTTCAACCGGAACGCAGTCTCAGCCTTTCGCCGCTCTTCCAGGTGTTTTTCCAGTTTCGCAATCTGCCGTTTGACGCTCCGTCGTTCGCCGGCCTGGGGTGCGAGCCGCTGGAGTTCGACCCCGGGACGGCGCAGTTCGACCTCGCGGTGGATTCCATGCCGGCCGCCGGCGGAGTCCGCATTGCGCTCACTTACAACAGCGACTTGTTCGAGCGCGAGACCGCGAAGCGCATCGCCGGCCACTATCGGGCACTGCTCGAAGCCGTGGTGCGGGATCCCGAACTGCGCGTCTCCTCGATTCCGCTGTTGCAGGCCGAAGAGAGCCGGCAGGTGCTCTTCGACTGGAACCGTACCGCGCAGCCCATTCCCGCGGCGTCCGTCGCGGAACTGTTCGAAGCTCAGGTCGCGCGGTCGCCGGGCGCGCCGGCCGTGATCTCTGAAAATTGCGAGATCACGTACGCCGGACTCGACCGCGCAGCCAGCGCGCTGGCCCAACGCCTGCGGCGGCTCGGCGTGGGGCCGGACGTTCTCGTGGCCCTGGCGGTGGAGCGCTCTCCCGAGATGGCCGCCGCTCTGCTCGGAATCCTCAAAGCCGGCGGGGCTTACCTGCCGCTGGATCCGAGCTATCCCAAGGAGCGGCTCGCCTTCATGCTGGAGGATTCGGGGGCGCCCGTACTGGTGACCACCCGGACCTTAGTGAGCCGGCTGCCGGAGCGACTGCCCAAACTCGTGTTGCTCGATTCGCCGGACGAAGCCCCGCAGACCGGCGCGGGCGAACTCGTGCCGCCCGCTCCGGATTCATTGGCGTACGCCATTTACACTTCGGGCTCCACCGGCATTCCGAAAGCGGTATTGGTGCCCCACCGCGCATTGACCAACGTTTTGGAATCCCTCCGCGCGGATCCCGGTATGAGCTCGCGCGATCGGGTGTTGGCCGTGACCACGCTTTCCTTCGATATCGCCGCAGTCGAAATCTTCCTGCCTTTGATCTGCGGAGCGTGTGTTGCCGTTGCCCCCGAACAGGCGCAGAGAGACGGCCGGGAGATGGCAAAGCTGATCGAACGCTTCAACCCGACCTATCTGCAACAGACGCCGGCGGGATGGCGGATGTTGATCGATGGCGGATGGCGCGGCTGCCCGAACCTGACCATCGGGTCCGCCGGCGAGGCGCTCACTCCGGCTCTCGCCGAAGCCCTGCTTTCCCTTGGCGCCCGTGTGTTCAACTTGTACGGGCCGACCGAGGCCACAATCTACTCCACCGTGGAGCGGGTTCAGGCGAACGCTCCGCGAGTTCCGATCGGCCGTCCGCTGGCCAATACCCGGGCCTACGTCCTCGATGCCCGCCGCCAACCCGTGCCGGTGGGGGTTGTTGGCGAACTGTACATTGGCGGCGCCGGCGTGGCGCGCGGGTACTGGAACCGTCCCGAACTGACTGCCGGCCGGTTCCTACCAGATTCGTATTCGGACGACCCCGGCGCGCGGATGTACAGGACCGGCGATCTGGTGCGCTGGCTGCCGGACGGCAGGCTCGAGTGCCTCGGCCGGTTGGACGATCAAGTGAAGGTGCGCGGGTTCCGCATTGAACTGGGCGAGGTTGAGGCAGCCCTGGCCGCGCATCCGTCTCTGCAGGCTGCGGCCGTGACCGTTCGTGAGGATGTGCTGGTTGCGCATTGCGTCTGGCGCGACGGGTGCGCCGCGGATGACGGCAAGTTGCGCGCTTTCCTGGCGGCACGCCTCCCCGGCTACATGGTTCCCAGTCGCTTCGTCGCCCGCCCCGCGCTCGCGCTGCTGCCGAATGGCAAGGTGGATCGTGGTGCGCTCGCCGGTGCGGGGGAGCCTCGCGGCGCGAGCGTTCGAATCCCGCCAGGAGACGAAACGGAACGAAAACTGGCGGCGATTTGGGAAGACCTGCTGCGCACCGCTCCCATCGGCATCGACGACCACTTCTTCGAATTGGGTGGACATTCGCTGCTGGCGGCGCGCGCCGTTGCGCGTATCGAAGAGGCGTTCGGAAAACGAATGCCGCTGGCGACCTTGTTCGAGGCACCGACCATCGCCCAACTGGCGCCGCACGTCCGCGGCGAAAGCGAGTGGACCTGGCCTCCCCGGGTCGTACCCATTCAGCCCTCGGGAGATCGGCCCGTGTTCTGGGCCATCGGCGGCGCGGCGACGTATTTTTCGTTAGCCGCAAATCTCGGGCCGGATCAGCCAGTGCTCGGCGTGCTGCTGGAAGAAGACGACGCCCCGAAGTTCGCCGCATCCGGCGGGGTCGAAGCCATCGCCGGGGAAATGGTTCGGCTGTTGCGCCGGCAGCAGCCGCATGGTCCTTACTACCTGGGTGGCTATTCGGCTCTGGGCCTGTTCGCGTTCGAAGCCGCTCAGCAACTGCTGGCCGAGGGCGAGGAAGTGCGGCTCCTGGTCCTGTTTGACACCTTCCTCGAGAGGGCAGCCGGGATTCCCGTGCGCAGCGTAGTGCAGCTATCCGCAGTGTGGTGGGCGGTAGAACACGGCCGCTTCCGCGAAGCGTTCGGAATTGTGCTCGGGATTCTGAAAGACCTGGCACCGCGGCGCGCGGCGGCGATGCCCTCCACGCCGTTGATCTGGGATGTTCAGCGCGCCGCAGCGAGAGCCTACCAGCCCCGGCCGTATCCTGGCCGGATCGTGTTCTTCCAGGCGCGCGAACGGCCGCTCGCCGGCCGCCTCGCCTCGCTCCGCGGATGGACCAGGCTTGCCGGGGGCGGGCTCGACGTGCGGTTGCTGCCAGGCGACCACGCGACTATCCTCCTCCCGCGGAATGGCGAAGCCGTGGCGAAAGAACTCAGAGCCATTCTGGCCGATTTCGAGGACGCTGCCGCGCTCGCCGCAACTCCCTAAGGCTCGATCCACTCATTCGTTTTCCCGTATTCCGGCGAACAAATCGGTTTCGTGCTCGACCGGACCCGGATGGATCCGGGCTGCAAGGTGGAAGTATTCTTTGGTCCCGTGCTGCCTGACGGCGTTGTCGAAGATCGGGAAGAGCGGCGCCTGGGTCTGGTGTGCGCGAAAAGCTGCCATCCGCGTTCCCAGATACGGTCCGACTTCAATTTCTGCCGTAATGGGAGCCGGAGAGATCGGTTGGCGTTCCGCAAGCGTGAAATTAGCGGTGCCGTAGTACAGCTTCTGCGTTCTATGAGGTTTCAGCCCGTCTTCAAGCTGATCCGGAAAGAGGCTCGAGCGGCCCGCCCATTGATAAGCCAGGGCCGCGAAGATGGATGCCATCGAGTGATCCGGATGGGCCGTCACCGCGCCTTCCGCCCCAAAAGTAATCAACACTTGCGGACGAAACTGCCGGATATGGCGCGCGACGTCGCCCACGACCGTATAGGGATCGAGACGGTACAATTGGCCATCTTCATAATCGAGGACGACGCCCCGGGTCACGCGCAAGATATCGCAGGCCGCGGCGAATTCTTTGCGGCGCAGGGCCGCCAATTCCTGATCGCTTTTCGCGCTGCCACGATGCGTGGCGGCCTGTCCGGGCGTGAGGCAGAGCACGCAAGTCTCTACACCGCGGTCGTGATACAGCTTCAGGGTCCCGCCGAATGCGCCGGATTCGTCGTCCGGATGCGCCGTGACGCACATCAGACGAAGCATAGATAAGATTGTACTTGCAGAAAGAGAGGGCAGCTATGCTTGAGGATACTTTGACTCCGGCGCGCCACGCGGCCCCGTTCGGAAACGATCGTTCGAAGATCGCCGGATACCGGTCTTTTTGGAAGAGAGAATCCGTTCGGCGGCCGCTCGTCGGCTTTTCGCTGGTGGGCTGGTTTCCGCTGGACGAGTTCGCCGCCTGCGCGTCATGGGGCCCCGCTGAATGCCTCACTCCGGAGATGATCGACCCGGAAGCTTTTCTCTCCGATCACATTCGCCTGCTGCGGGAAGGCGAATGGATGGATGACGACATCATCCGCGGTGCCTGTCCCGGGCAGGTGGCGATTCCCTGGCTGCCCGGCATCCTGGGCTGCCGCATGCGGATCCTGCCGCACACCGTGCTCGGTGAGGAGCGGCACCTGGATTGGGAAGCGGCCCTCCAGATCCGGCTGGATTGCGAGAACTCCTGGTACCGGAAATACTTCGAGTTCGCGGACGCCCTGGTCCGGATTTCCGGCGGCGCCTTCCCCGTAAGCCACGCCGCGGAATTGGGACCGACGGACTTGCTGGCGGTCCTGCGCAGCCACACACAAAGCGTGTTGGACCTGGCCGACGAGCCGGAAAAGTCGCGGCAACTGCTCGAACGGACCGGCGAGATTTTTCGCGAGCTCACTGAAAAACTGTGGATGCGTCTCCCGCTCTTTGAAGGCGGCTATTTCGACGCGCAATACTCGCTGTGGGCGCCCGGACCGATCGCCCGCTTGCAGGAGGACGCGACCGCGTTCTATTCCCCCGGCTACTATCGCAAGTTCGTGAAGGCAGTGGACCGGCGGCTGGCGGCGCACTTCCCCAACAGCTTTATGCATCTGCATTCCACCTCGATGTTTCTGCTGGATGCCTTTCTGGAATGCGAGGAGATCCAGTGCTTCGAGGTGAATCAGGACGCCCTGGGACCGCCGGTTCGCGAAATGGTGGCCCATTTCCGCCGGGTCCAGCGTGCCGACAAACCCCTGCTGATCCGCGGTTCGTTCCAGCCGGATGAGATGCGGCTCCTGATGGACTCGCTCGACCCGCGCGGACTGTTTCTGAACATCATGGTCAGGGACCGCCACGAGGTCGAGGCGTTGCGTCCCCTGGTGGGCTTGTGAGCCGCGGGGGGCCGCACGTCAGGTCAATCCCCATGTAGTTGAAAGCCCGCACTCACCACTCGTCCTATTATGGGTTCGGACGTTCATCAGAAACTGGACCGCGGGTTTGCGATCTTCCGGCCAATGAGCAGAATATCTGCGGCTCTTCTCTGCGTTATTACTATCGGCACTTTGCCGCTAGAGGCGCAGCCTCTGCCGGTAGGTACGCAGCCCGATGCCGTTGTGGTTGGCTCCGACGGTTCCTTCTACATCGCTGGGCAAATCGGGTCGGCTGACCTGCCGGTCACCCCGGGCGCCTTCCAGACCACTCCGCCCGCTGCTTGTACCACGACGAACCCGCTCTGCGCCGGTTTTGTCGCCAAGGTCGCGCCCAATGGCAGATCGCTCGTCTGGGCAACGTATTTCGGTGCTGCTGGCACCCCGGCGGCGACTGCCCTGGCCGTGAGTTCGACTGGGGGCGTGTACATCGCCAGTTCTTCCGGCGTCGCTGCCCAACTGCCGCTTCACGGCTATCAAACAGCGGCGGCGAACATCTACGTCGCGGAATTGAGTGCGGATGGCAGCACGCTATTGGGAGGAACGTACTTCGGCGGCCTGGCATCCGCGTCCGACCCGAGCGATTCCGTTGCCAGCCTGCGCTTGGACGCGGCCGGAAATGTGTATCTGGCCGGAACGGCGCGAACCGCCAACTTTCCGACGACTCCCGGAGCGTATCGACGCCAGCCGGTTCCTGCATCCAGCACCGACATTTGCGGGGAAGGCCCCTCATCGGATATGTTCGCGGCCAAATTCGATGCCGGACTTAACCAGCTGATCTTTTCTACCCTGGTCGGGTCTGATTCACAGCAGCAGGCGGCAGATCTCACTCTCGGCATCGACGGATCGCTATACGTCGCCGAGACAGACGGATCTTCAACGCGGTCCTGCAACAACCCAACACTGACGCGCCTAACCGCCAGCGGGAGTGCGGCTACATACTCGCTGATCGTCCCGGCTCTGGGTTACGCCGGGCGTGCCGTGGCGGTGGAGACCGATGGCGCCGCGTATCTCGGCGGAGACAACCGCGATTTTCCGCCTCCGTGGCGAGGCTCCATCTGGAAGATCGGCCCCGCAGGAACTGTCACCGGAACGCTGGAAATCGGCGGCTCGATAGGCTCACTTGCGACGTCGGCGGGCAGCCTCGTGGCGCTTGGAGATGCTTCCGTCGGCAAATTGGCGGTCACGCCGAATTCGACGCCTTCGTGCTTGCCTCTTGACCCTTCCTTTTTGCTGACACAGCACTACGTCGCGAGGCTGGATGTCTCCCCGCTGGCTGTCTTGTATGCCGGTTACCTGCCCGTGTCGAATGCATGGCCCGGCGGCTCGGGGCAGGTGGTGGCCAGTTCCGTGTACACGAGCTACGCCCCAGCCAGCATGGCTCCATTCGCGATTGTGGCCGCCGGGCCGCCCGCTCCCGGCACGGTCACGTGTGTGTCGAATGCGGCAAACTATGCAGGCTCGGGGCGCCCCGTAGCGCCCGGTGAAGTTCTGACTCTATTCGGGTATCGGATCGGACCGGCGACCCCGGCCGTCGGCAGTTTCGGCAGCGATGGGAACCTGGGGGCGGAACTAGCCGGGATTCAGGTCTTCTTGGGGGGCCTCGCCGCGCCCCTGTTCTACGCGGGGCCCAACCAGGTTAACCTGGTCGCACCGTTCGGCATCCCCACCGGCACCGCAACTCTTGAGTTCCGCCGTGACGGAACCACGGTGGCATCATTCGACGTGCGGACCGGGCCAGTGGCGCCGGCGTTCTTCACTGCGGACGGTTCGGGCGGAGGTCTGGCGGCGGCGCTAAACCAGGACGGGTCCATAAACAGCGTCTCCAATCCGGCGGCGCCCGGTTCTGCCGTGGCGCTCTTCGGAACGGGTATGGGCGCTATGACGCCACAGCCGGTGGATGGGAGCCGTCCCGCAAATATCGCCAACACTCCGATCGCGAGGTACACGGCGACAGTGAACGGCCAGCAGGCCGCGATCGAATACATCGGAAACGCGCCTACCGTGGTGGAAGGCGTGGTGCAGGTGAATGTTCGGCTGCCGAATCCCATTTCGGGGGGATTCGAGGCCGGCATTGCAACAATTGTCCTGACGACGGACCAGGGGCTCGCCGTCGCTGAGATTATCGTCCGCTGATCTTATTGCGCAAACGCAGCTTAAGACCGTGATTGTCCGGAGCCAGCCGCGGTATGGCCTAGGGAACCTCCACGCCCACCTTGCGCAGCGCGGCCCGGACCGTCTCATCCGTCTCCGGTCCGGAGCCGGTCTGATACCAGGCCACCGTGCCGTCCTTATCGATCAGGACCAGTGTAGGGATGCCGAAGACGTCGTACCTGGCCTTCACTGCGCCGTCTTTGTGGTCGTAGATGTTGGGCCAGGAGTATTGTTTCTCTCGCACAAATGCCAGCGCCTTTTCCGGCGTCTCGTCCTCGTCCACGCCAATCAACACCAGGCCCTGCTCCTTCGCTTCCCGGTACAGCGCTGCGAGCGCGGGCATTTGTTCCACACAAGGAGAGCACCACGTCGCCCAGAAATCCAGCAGAACGGGCTTGCCGCGCAGCGCCGAGAGCGTCACCGGCTTCCCGTCCAGGGTTTGCGCGGTAAAATCCGGCGCCGACTTGCCGCGGAGGCCTATCGACTCCTGCCTGCGCCTCTGCATAACGCCTTCAAGAGTATCCACCTCACGATAGTTGGCGGGTGGCGTGTACGTGAACAGTGCGCCCGGCGCCGGCTCTCCGATCGCTATTTTCGTGAACCGCAAGCGGCGCCTGCTTTCGGAATACTCGTAGGGGCGGCCGGCCATCAGGCTTCCAGTGGTCAGGCTCTCCTCCTGCACGAACAGGTTGCGGCTGGGGTCGATCCAGTAGGTACGCGTCACTGAGCGTTCGCCCTCCGCCGCGCGCGGCGCGGTGTAGTCGGCCCGCACCACGGTGCAGGCCACGTCCGCGCCGTCCACATCCAGCTTCTCCTGTCGAAGCACCTGGGCCGATTGCAGGTTATCGACGACATTCCAATACTGCTCGACGACAAACTTCAGGCGACGTAGCGCGATCCGCCCTTCCGATCCGCCGCCGGTCATTTCGAGCACCGGCCCGGTAAGTGGCGTGCGTGAATACTCGTGCGTGTCTCCAATGGCCCGCCACATCGTCTTACCATCCGAAACCACCACGTAGCGACCTAACTGGTCCACCGAATCGAAGCGCACGCGATTCCCCGGCGCCACGACCAGCATAACGTGCGCCCGCATCCAGGATTGCGACCAGTCCGTGGTCAGGCCGCTCTCGCTGTCCATTTCAAAGTGATATTCCGTCAGCCCTTTGTACGACGCGGCGACCCGCTGGAGCAATTGGGCTGCGTCTTGGGCGAGAAGCGTCGCCGGCCCGCTAAAGACCAGAAGGGACGCCGCCAGGAAGTTCAAGCCCGCTCGCACGAATCGCTCCTGTCATCGCGATGATCGCTCCGTGGGGGGCGACGCTCATACTCAGCGCCGGCGCCCCCGCCCGAAGCTGTAAGCCGGTGACGCTATCGGAGTCAGCACCCGAATGCAACCATTGCTTTCGTCGCTGAAGTAAACCCTGCCCGACCGGTCCACCGCAATGCCCGCCGGGAAGCTGATTGCCGCAGCCAGTGCTGGTCCGCCATCGCCGCTGAAGCCGTTTACTCCATTCCCCGCAATCGTATAAATGATACCCGTCGATGCATCAACCAGCCGGATCCGGTGATTGATTGTATCCGCTATATAAATATTCCCGCGGGCATCCAGGGCCACGGCTTGAGCGTGATGGAGCAGCGCGGCTTTTGCCGGCCCGCCATCGCCGCCGAAACCGCCCGGGCAGACCGTAGCGTTGAATGGCGCCGTCGTCTGGCAATTGCCGGAGCCCGCCAGGGTACTCACGATACCCGTATTTGCCGTCACTCTGCGAATGCGGGAGTTCTCGTAATCGGCAATGTAGACGTCGCCGCTGCCATTGACCGCCGAGGGAATCGGATCCCAGAAAAGTGCCTCGACCGCCGGCCCATTGTCGCCACGGAACCCATTGACGGCCTGGCCGGCAATCGTTTCGATCGTCCCGGTACCGGCAATCACCTTTCGGACGCGCGACCAGGAACTGGAAAAATAAAGATTGCCCGCGGCGTCTATCGCGACCCCTGTAGGCCGCGAGACACCCGCCCGTATGGCCGGCCCTCCATCGCCGCTATCCGCCGCTTCTCCCGTCCCGGCCACCGTGTTGATGATTCCGGTCGACATATCCACTTGCCGGATGCGATTGTTATCGGCGTCCGCAAAGTAGAGGTTCCCGGTAGAATCGAATGCCAGGCTGATGGCCTTTCCGATCATCGCATTGGTCGCGAGCCCGCCATCGCCACCATATCCCGGGATGCCGGTGCCCGCGACTACAGTGACGCCGCCGCTTTCGACCCAGAACTTGCGGATCAAGCCGCTCCAATCCGCAACGTACAGATCGCCCGCGGGATCCACGGCAACGCTGGTTGGATTATTCAGAGAAATGCCTGCCACACCGTGACCGGCAATCGTCGAGATGGTGTACTGCTGTCCAAAAACCGGGACACAGGCGAGCAGTAGAAGTGTCCGACAGTGGATCACTTCTGAATTATGAAGCATTCCGTAGCCGGCGTCGCGTGGGGATATCCCGACCGGCCCTCCTTGCATCGGGCGCACCATCCGTACGAAGCGACGGATCGTGCCGTGTATTATCCTCGGGAGTTGTGCGAATCGTATTGCTCATTTTGCTGGCCGGCGCGGCGCTTTTCGCCGTTACGCCGTTTGAGGCGGAAATCGCAGCCTGGCGGCGGGAGCGTGAGGCGATTCTCACCGCAGACGGAGGCTGGCTCACGGTAACCGGGCGCTTCTGGTTGCACGAAGGCGATAACCGGTTTGGCCGAGCCCCGCTCAGCGACATCATCCTGCCCGACGGCCCGCCAAATGCCGGAACCTTCATCCTCTACGACAACCGGGTGACGGTCAAAATGGATGGCGTCACGCGCGGCGTCCGGCCCAATTCCGGTGAGGGGATCCGAGTGGGACGCCTGAGCCTGTTCGTATTCGGGTCGGGCGGCAGTTACTCGGTTCGCATGAAGGATCCGGAGAGCCGCCTTCGCCGCGAGTTTCACGGGATTGAGTGTTACCCCGCCCGGGAAGAGTACCGAGTTACCGCCCGGTTCTTCCCGGCTCCGCGGAGAATCGCGGACTCGGTCTGCCCCGGATATCTCGTTTTCCGTTTGCTGGGCCGGGAACTGCGGCTGTATCCGTTTCAAGAGCAGCCCGGCTCCAACGTCCTCCTTCTGGTTTTCCGCGACCTGACCACCGGAAAGGAAACCTACGAAGGCGGCCGGTTTCTGGATATAGAGTTACGCGATTATGGCGCAGTCGTGCTGGACTTCAACAAGGCTTATAACCCTCCCTGCGAGTTCACGCCATTCGTCTCCTGCCCGTTGCCTCCCAGGCAGAATCGCCTGCCGGTGAGAATCGAAGCGGGCGAAAAGAAATACGGCCACTGACCGGCCGCGCAGTTCGGGAGGACTGCCGCTGTTCCAGCGACAGCTCACTGGTGTTCGATTTTGAAGCCGACCCTTATGGTTACCTGGAATTCCTGCACTTTGCCGTTGACGATCCGGCCGCTCTCTTTGATTACGTCGAACCAGTCCATATGACGCACGGAATGCGCAGCTTCTTCCACCGCAGCTTTGACCGCTTCGGCGAAGCTCACGGGTGAAGTGCCAACAAGGTCGATCATCTTGTACGTTCCTGGCATGGGGTGCTCCTCTCTTTTGAGCCTGAATCTATTGTCGGCCCTCGCGGTCCCGGCGGCGAGGCAATTTCGGTCTGTTACCCAACGTCGGCCGTGAAGTGGCAGGTCGTGCCACCGCGGCGGAGAGATTCAACGATCTTTACGGGCACGGGACGCTCGAGAGCTGTTTCGAAGATCGTCTGGTGGGTCGCGCGGGTGCATTCGCAGTGCATGTCATGGGGCTTCACCGGATGGTAGCGGGCAGCCGGGCAGTAACACGACTTGTTGACTGCGCCGTAGCGGATGTGGACCAGGTTGCCATCGCGCCAGACCTCGAAATTTCGCTTGTACGCTTCGATGAGACGATCCACACCGCCCTTTCCCAGACGGGCGATCTCCTGCTTGAACTGAAAGCGCCTGAAACATCCGCGACCGCAACCGGCCATGAGCTTTACTCTGGTCGGCTCATCGAGTTCCCGGTACATCGTGTCGAAGAGATCTTCCATCCAGTTCTTCACGAAATCTCTTTCGCGGTCCGCGTCGGTCTGCTCGGCGGCTGCCGCGGATGCCGGGTCAGGGAACAGGGCGAGCGCGCAGCAGCCCGCGGTGCCCATCACGCAAGTGGTAAAGAACGCTTTCCGATCCATAAGGGGTTCTCCTGGTTATTGCCCGGCCCTCATTCGAACGCGTAGAGAGAGCCGCCATCGCTGCCGAACAATACCACGCCGTCCGCAATCACCGGAGAGGAATTGATCTGGCCTTCCACCGGCACGGCGCCTTTAGGCGCTCCGGTCTTCGCGTCGAGTATCGCGAGTTGTCCATCGTGGCCGCCGTACAGCAGTAGTTCTCCCATGAGAGCGGGCGAGGAAAAGACGTTCAGGCCGGCGGCGTGGCGCCATTTCTCAACCCCGGTGGCCGCGTCAACGGCCTGCACGAATCGCCCATCGGAGCTGCCTACATAGACGATGCCTTCGGACATCGCCGGGGAGCCGATCACCCAGGAGCCGTTGTGAGACACCCGCCACTTCAGTGTTCCCGTGACTTCGTCCAAGGCATATAGATGGCCGTCGCGGCTGCCGAAACACACGATGCCCGCAGCGATCGCGGGAGAGGATTGGATCTCGCCTTGCGGGAAATAGCTGTTGCCCTCCGTCTTGAAATCCCACTTTGCTTTTCCCGAGCGCACGTCCAGGGCATATAGATGCCCGTCGAAGCTGCCGGCGAAAACGATCCCGTTCGAGATGGCGGGTGACGAACGCACGCGCCCCTGCGTCTTGAACCTCCAGAGTTCGCGGCCGGCGGTGGCGTCCAAAGCGTAGACGACGCCGTCCCCGCCGCCAAAGATCACCTCTCCGCCGCTGACCACCGGTGAGGAAAGGAAATAATCCCAGTCATCAATCCAGGCCGGGAGAGCCTTGTTGACGTGCGGCAGGTCTTCTCCTGTCTGGAACTGCCAGAGCCGCTTGCCGGTGGCGGCGCTGAGGGCGTAGAGATTCCGATCCGCGGATTGAAAATACACGATACCGCCGGCCACGGCGGGAGAGCACGCGACCCGGCCGCCGGTTTTGAATTTCCACTTCAGGCTGCCGTCACTCAGCGCCAAAGCGTAGAGGTACCCGTCGTCACTGCCGAAATACACGACTCCGGAAGCAACTGCCGCGCTCGATCGCACCATGGCTCCTGTCTTGAACTTCCATCGCATGGCGCGAAAGGCCGGCATCTTCCCGGTGTACCTGCCGGAATGTGTGGCGTCCACCCGGAACATGCTGGTCTCGGGAGGTACGGCCGGTTGACCCAGCAAGCCGGGGATGAATAACGTGATCGACAATAGAAAATTGCGTCTCATTCGATGACCTTTCTGCCAGAGCTGTCGATTACTCGCACCGCAGCGCCTCAAGCGGGTTTACACGGGTGGCGCGCCACGCCGGCACGGTACAGGCGGCCAGCCCTACCAGGCCCAGCAGCAAAGCGACGCCGCCGAGGATCGCCGGATCGCCCGGACTGATTTCGTAAAGCAGTTTTGCGAGGACCCGGCCGGCCGCGATCGACCCGGCCAATCCGGCCGAGAGGCCGAGCACGATCGGTATCATCGCCTGCCGCAACACCATCCGATATACGCTGCCGGCCCCCGCGCCCAGCGCCATGCGAATGCCCACCTCGTTCGTGCGCCGCGCTACCGTGTACGAAACTACGCCATAGATACCCAGGCTCGCCAGCAATAGGGCGGTTGCCGCGAACAGCGCCACCAGCAGCATCTGGAAGTGCTGCTGCGCCGCGGAATCGGCCAGGACCTCCTGCATACTTCGTATGCGTGTCAGCGGCACATCGGAATCGACGTTCTTCAGGGCGGCCCGCATTCCTCCTGCAATCGAAAGGGGATCGCCCGCCGTCCGTCCCACCAAGAACATGTGCGGGGCCGGCCAGTCCCAATACGGACGGTACACCATGGAGACCGGCGGCTTGTCCGGCGCAACGCTCACATCTCCCGCTACGCCAATCACCTCGCGCGGTTTGCCGCCGTCTACGATTTGTCTCCCCACGGCGTTCTGCCCGGGCCACAAGATCCCGGCCAGCCGTTCGGACAGGACGACGACGTCCCGCTTGCGGTCGCTCTCGGTAAACGCGCGCCCGGCCCGCAAGGGAATGCCCATCGTGCGGAAATAATCCTGGCTCATAAATCGGATGTTGGCCGTCGGCTTTTTCCAATCCGAACGCGTATCCTCGGGAGTCGACACGTTGTCGATCCAGATCTCGCCCTCGAGAGGCAGGGCACTCACGACAGCGGACGAGAGCACCCCCGGCTGACCGGCGAGTTGCTCCAGCAGCCGCTGGTAGAACTGGGCGCATTGTTCCGGCTTGCTGTACCGGGCCGAGGGAATCTGGAGGTCCGCCGAGAGCACGCAGGGAGCGCGGAACCCCTTCTCGGCCCGCATCATGTGGAGAAAGCTGCTCGTCAGGAGCGCGGCCAGCACCAGCAGCAGGGCGCTCAACCCGACTTCGGCGGTCACCAGCGCGCTGCGCAGGTGGAGCCTGCCGGCGGCGGCGGTGGCGGTTCGGCCGCTCGTCTTGAGCGCGCTTTGAGGATCGGCTCGCGAACTCCGCCAGGCCGGCACCAGCCCGAACAGCAGGCCCGTCAAGGTCGAGATCGCCAGGGCAAACAGTACCACCCTCCCGTCCAGGCGGACTTCGTTCAGTCGCGGGATATCCGCCGGCGCACTCTTGACCAGCGCGCCCAGCCCGCTTGCCGCCAGCAGAATGCCCAGCGCGCCGCCGGCCAGCGCGATCAGCAACATCGGCGCAAGCGCCTGTCGCAGCAGCCTTCCGCCGCTCGCGCCCAGCGCCGCCCGGATGGCCGATTCACGGGTTTTCCGTTCAGCCCGGACCAGCATCAGGTTGGCCAGGTTCACGCACACGATCAGCAGCACCGCCCCCACCGCGCCCAACAGCATGAGCAGCCCGCGCCGGGAAGCGCCGACCATCGCGTCGAGCAGCGGGTACACCCTTGCCTGCAACTCGATCTCTTCGCCCGAAGCCCGCACCAGTTGTCCCGCGATCACGTTCAGCTCCGCCGTGGCCCGGTCCATGCTGACCCCGTCCTTCAGCCGCGCGACGACTTCGTAGTTGAACCGGCCCATCAGCACGCCGAGTTCTTCCCGATTGAATACCAGCGGTACGAAAACCTGCGCCGTTCCGGCTTCGACTCTGCCGAGTTCCATCAGACTCAAATTAGGAAACTGGAACCACTTCGGCAGAACGCCGACCACCGTAAACGGCCGGCTGTCCAGCTCGATCTTCCGGCCCAGGATCCCGGGGTCGGCATTGAACCGGCGGCGCCACAGGCTATCGCTCAGAACGGCCACGCGCTCCCTGCCTTCCTGGTCTTCACCCGGAAGAAAGGTCCGGCCGAGCGCCGGGCTGACGCCGAGCACGTCAAACATACTCGACGAGACGCGCATCGAGTCGACCCGCTCCGCTTCGCCCGAGCCGGTCAGGGCTAGGCTGCCGGTTTGGATGGCCGCCAGCCCCTGCAACGACTTCGCCCGCTCGTGCCACTGGGTGAAGTGCCACGCGCTCGCCGGCAATGTCGGATAGGTTTGCGCGAAGGCGGGCAGGACTTCGCGCACAGCGACCAGCCGCTCCGGATTGTGAAACGGCAGCGGACGCAGCAGCACTCCGTTGACGACCGAGAAGATGGCGGTATTGGCCCCGATGCCGATGGCCACCGTCAGCACGGCCGCAGCCGTAAAGCCCGGCTCGCGGAGAAGGCCCCGCCAGGCGTGACGAAGATCGCTCCAGGTGTTCATGGTCTTAAGTATCTATTACGGACTAATCTGTCTTTTGTTTCGTAGAATCATCAGGCCGAAACGGGAGCGGCGTTCAGGCGTCTGCTTCAGAAGTTCGGATACTGTCGTCACACCTTTGCGTTCCGATTGCGTAAAATCTTGTAAGGCAAGGGGCGGATCACGTTTCAAATCACAGGGGACGCAGCCATGAGTAAAGCGATTGACAATCTCGAAGACGCCTTGAAGCGGGCCATGGCAACCCGGCCCAAGGTCGGCGGGTTTCCGTATCTGGCTGAGACTTTGCGGCGTGCCGGAGTCACGCGGAACCTATGGTTCCTTCCCGCATGCGAGAGCCTGTATGTAACCAATGATGGCCCCGTCGTAAACCAGGGTCAGCCGTTGGAATCCGGCACCACGGACGTACCACCATTCGACCTCGAAGCGCTGGTTATGGCGCTGCGAACCGATCGGGCCGGGCAGAGCACATTCCCGGAGTTTCTGGCATCTTCGTGGCGCGCCGGAGTCGTGCGGTACGAGGTGGATTTCACGGCGCGTACGGTCACCTACTACGGCTGTAACGGCGAGACTTATGTCGAGCCGTACCCCGCCATCGAGCTTGCCTGACGAGGATCTTCAGCCCGGCCCTTGCGCCGCTGGTATGTCGCCGCCGTTGGTGCTTGTAGAGGGCGACCGGCTCCGCTCCGGCCACAGCGCAGCCATCACCAGGCCGGTTGCGATTCCGATGGATACTTCAACGAACCGGTGGACGCCGATAACCCACGCCGCCTCGCTCTGCGATACCAGCAGGACGATCGCCAGCGTGATCCCGGCAAAGCGGTATGCCGCGCGGTCCAGGTGAAGGACGGGGCAGAGCAGTCCTAAGCCGAACACTCCCACCGCAAAAGCCGCCATGCCCGATCCCAGGGGAGCGGCCAGCAACGCTGCGGCGGCAGCGCCCAGGGCGGTGCCCGCAAACCGCTGGCCGGAGATGGTCAGCGACGCGCCCAGGGTGGATTGCGTCACGACCATGGTGCTGATGACGGCCCATTCCGGCTCGGGAAGCCGCAATAGCCGTGCGATCGCCAGAGACACGGTCGCAGCCACCGTGGTTCGGACCGCATGTTCCAGAGTCTGCCGGTTCAGTCCTGACGACGTTGGGTTGCGCATACGCCTCCCGCTCCCTGCGATTTTGCCACTATCCGAAGATGCATACCTCTAACCCACGCGGAAGAGCCGCCGCAGAGTTACCCGCCCCTGACGATCCTGGTTGGACCGGATACAATACGTAGGGTGCAGCCGGTTCGATCTTCGGGGACGGACGAACCGCACGGCCGGACCCTCCCGGACGAAACCAAGCCCCTCTTCTGCTCCCACCTCTCTGGTTGCGGCATGATGGTCAGGGTCTTAGTGGCGTTCACCCTTGCGGGTGCCGCGGGCCTGGCGCAGAAACCCAAGCCGGAGCCAAAGCGCGAAGAACCGCTCGTGCGCGTGACCGTGGACCTCGTGCAGGTAGACGTGATCGTCACCGATCCAAAAGGGAATCACGTCCCAAATCTGACGCCGGACGATTTCGAGATTCTCGAGAACGGGAAGCCGCAGCGAATTAGCAATTTTTCTTTCGTGGCAGGCGAAAGGCGTGGAGTTCCAGGGGCCGTGCCGGCGTTGCCGGTCAACCCGAAAGAGGCGGCATCTCCACCGGCGCCCCCGGCGAGCATCGCGCCCGCGCAGGTGAGCCGGACCGTCGCTATCGTGGTGGACGATCTTGGCCTGAGCGAAGAGAGTTTTGCGAATATCCGCAAAGCACTGGAGCGATTCGTCGACCAGCCTGTCCGGCCGGGCGATTTAATCGCCATCATCACCACCAGCGGCAGGCTGGGAGCACTCCAGCAACTCACGGCGGACCAGCGCCTGCTGCGTGCCGCCGTGGCTAAGCTCCGTTCGATTCCCGAGCACAGGCCCGGAGTCGAGGACGACGATTTCACCTGCGTGTGGTTCAATCACCGGTTTGAAGGGCAGTCTACGGCGGGAATTCAGGACGAGGATTTGTGGCTGGGCTCGCAGACCTGCCATTCCTGCCCGCCCGGAACGGATCCCCAGCAGGAGCTGATCAACGACCGCCGCTCCGACTACTATGGCCGGCTGAGTATTGCCGCGCTTCGCCGCATAGTCGATGGCTTGAGGGAACTGCCGGGACGCAAGTCGATTCTGCTCTTCTCCGAAGGCGTGCCGCTGGTGCGCGCGGAAGGACTCGGCGACTCGAACGAAATGCTGAAGGATGCATACGATGCCTTCCTGCTGCATGCGAACCGCTCCGGCATTGCGGTCAACACGATTGATCCGCGAGGACTCGTCTCGGCGTCGGCGTCGGCCGCTAGCGGCCGCTCCTCGAGTGACGCGTGCGCGGAAGCGCGGCGGGTCGAGCTCGTCAACACCCAGCAAGAGCTGGCCGAGATGGCCCGCCGGACGGGCGGGATATCCATTAAGGACGATAACGACGTCCCGGGCGCCATTGCCCGTGTCATGAACGACCAGCTTGGCTATTACCTGATCGGTTACAAGCCTTCCGAGCGCCCCGCAAAAGCCGGTCACAATTCGCCGCAATTCCGCAAAATGTCGATCCGGGTCGCGCGGCCGGGATTGAGCGTGCGGTTTCACTCGAGCCTCTATGAAGAGGAAAATCAGCCCTCGCCGGAGGACAGCGCCAGCCGGCTTGCGGCCGCGGTGGCATCGCCTTTTGCCATTCCCAACATCCACGTGAGAATCTCTTCGCGGTTCTGGAACGCGGGAGCTCCCGCAGGCTCCATTCTCGACACGATTCTGCAGATCGATGCGCGCGACCTCGCCTTCACCACCGAAAGCGACGGACGCCACAAGGCCGCATTCGATATCCTGGCCTTCATTTATGGGACCGAAAGCAAGCCCCTCAATACATTCGACAAGACCTATACGGTGTCGCTGACCTCGGACGCCTACCGCAAAGCGCTCGCCGACGGCATGGTCCAACACCTGGAAATGGCTGTGAAGCGGCCGGGTGCTTATCAGATCCGCGGCGCGGTATCCGACCGTCACGACAATCGCCTGGGTTCCGCCAGCGATTTCGTGGAGGTGCCGGATTTGACCCAAGGCAATTTGGCGCTCTCCGGTATCGCCCTCAGCGCGTCGCCGGGAGCGGCCAGCCTGATGAGATACCACCCGGGCCAAATGGTCTTCTACGCCTGCCAGGTTCTGAATGCGCAGCCTGCCGCGGATGGTTCGGTTCAAGTGCAACTGCGGTCGACCCTGTTTCGCGATCGGCAGGCGCTCGGAAGCAGCCAGCCGATGATCCTGGACGAGAAGGGCCAGGCGGACCGGACACGCCTTGTCCTGACCGATAATTTCCGCCTCGGAAGCGAGTTGCGCCCCGGGAATTACACCCTGCGAGTGACCGCCGTGGACAGGAACGCGCCGGCCAGGCGCGCTACGGCCACCCAATCGATCGATTTTGAAGTGACCGGAATCGAATGACGAAGCCTTGTCGGGGTACTGACCGGATGGCGCGCATGTACGCTGCGACCCGCGGGGCCCCGGGCCCGCTCCTGTTAAACTGAAATTTCCGGAGGAGATGCATGCCAGTGAAGCCGCGCCGCAAGGCGGTGGTCGTGAATGTCGGAGGTGTCCAGGTAGGCGGTGATCACCCCATCGTCGTGCAATCCATGACCAACACCGACACCGTCGATGTTTCCGGGACCGTAAACCAGGTGATGGCGCTGGCTCAGGCCGGTTCCGAACTGGTCCGCGTCACCGTCAATACCGAACACGCCGCGGCAGCCGTCCCGAAAATTGTGGAGACGCTGGACAAATTCGGTGTCCGGGTCCCGATAATCGGTGATTTTCACTACAACGGGCACATATTGTTGAAAAAGTATCCCGACTGCGCCCGCGCCCTCGCCAAATACCGGATCAATCCTGGGAACGTGAATATCGGCCGCAAGACCGACGATAAC
The DNA here is from genome assembly GCA_963794265.1 of Bryobacterales bacterium. Classification (GTDB taxonomy): domain Bacteria; phylum Acidobacteriota; class Terriglobia; order Bryobacterales; family Bryobacteraceae; genus CAWCDJ01. The sequence continues at coordinate 471,315 of CAWCDJ010000001.1, read as the reverse complement.
TTTCGCACCATGATCGAGGCGGCCGTCGAATATCAAAAGCCGGTGCGAATCGGTGTGAATTGGGGCTCGCTCGATGCGGCGCTGCTCACCCGGCTGATGGATGAGAACTCCCGCCGCGAGCATCCCAAAGACGCGCGCGAGGTCACCCTCGACGCCATGGTCGTGAGCGCCGTGGAATCCGCTAAAGCCGCCGAAAGCTACGGCCTCGGGCGCGACCGCATCATTCTCAGCGCCAAGGTCAGCGGCGTCCAGGACCTCATCGACGTCTACCGCGCTCTGGCCGCCGTGTGCGATTATCCTCTGCACCTGGGGCTTACCGAAGCGGGCATTGGCAGCAAGGGGATTGTTGCCACCACCGCGGCCCTGGCGCCGCTCCTTCAGGAAGGAATCGGCGACACCATCCGCACTTCGCTGACCCCCATGCCGAATGGAGACCGGACCGAAGAAGTGATTGTTTCTCAACAAATTCTGCAATCTCTCGGCATCCGCAGCTTCACTCCCCAGGTTACGGCCTGCCCTGGCTGCGGGCGCACCACCAGCACCTTTTTCCAGGAGATGGCAGACCAGATCCAGACTTACCTCCGCGAGCAAATGCCCAAATGGAAGGCGTCCCACCCCGGGGTCGAAACCATGAAGGTCGCGGTCATGGGCTGCATCGTCAACGGCCCGGGCGAATCTAAACATTCTAATATCGGAATCTCTTTGCCCGGAACCTTCGAGGAGCCCAAAGCGCCGGTGTACGTAGACGGCCGTTTGATGCTCACACTCAAAGGCGACCGAATCGTGGCGGAATTCATCGATATTCTGAACGAGTACGTTGCAAGCCACTACGCTTCGTAACTTGGAAGCGGTTCGTGGCATCTGATGCATTACAGCTTGGTATAATCGTTGCAAACGCTTTGAGTTCGAAAGGACTTTAATGCTTCGAAGCCTGTCTGAACATCGGAGGGAAGAGGAACGCACCATGAATTCAGCCAATGGGAAGCTTGCGGAAGTCGAAATAGTGCTACCGGAAACCGGCACACCGGTGGCAGCCTCTACGGGGTTTAAGATTTTCAATCGCATCGTCGACTGGATCACCAGCGACCGCATGCAGTTGATCAACATCACGGAGCGCATCAACGAAATTGTCCGCAAGAGCGGCGTGCGTGACGGGATCGTGCACCTTCATTCCCTTCACACCACTACATCCGTGTTCATCAACGAATGGCAGGATGCACTGCTCCACGACGTGCGCCAGTTTCTGGAGGACGTTGTCAACCGCGATGCCTATTTCCGGCACAATGACCCCCTGTATTCCGACTGCGAGCGCAAGAATGCCGATTCGCATCTCCGCGGTATGATCATGGGGCAGAGTCTCTGCCTGCAGGTGCGCAATTCGACCGTACTGCTCGGCACCTGGCAAAGCATCATCCTGGCGGAATTCGACGGCCCCCGCAGTCGGTCGGTCTCGGTTCAGGTTTCGGGCGTCTGACGGGCGGCGCCCCGATGCCGAGGCGTTTTACTTTCGCGGAAGCGCAAAGCCTGATCCCGGCGCTTGACCAGTTACTGCGCAGCGCGGTTGCTCTCAAAGCCGAATACCAGGAGTCGGAGCGCGCGGTTCAGTCTTTTGCCGAGCATGTGATGATGATGGGCGGTGTGGCGGTGGACCGGGCCCGGGTGCTCGAGGCGCGCAAGGGGCGCGAGGAACTGGCCGCCGGTTTGCGTAACGCCATCGAGCGAATCCTCGAGTTCGGCTGCCAGTTGAAAGACCTGGATACCGGCCTCATCGATTTCCCCACCTTGTTCCGCGGCGACGAAGTCTGCCTGTGCTGGAAACTTGGCGAACCCTCCATCCAGTTCTGGCACGGCGTGCAAGAGGGATTTCGCGGCCGCAGGCCGATCGACCGGGACTTTCTCGATCATCATGAAGGCGATCCACCGGAATAATCACGAGACCGAAATCAAGCTTCGTTTTCCCGGTGCTCCCGCGGCCCGCCGCAGGCTGCTCCGCGCCGGCTTTCGCTTGCTCAAGCGTCGGATCTTCGAGCAGAATACGGTTTTCGATACTCCCGCTCTCAAACTGCGCAAAGAATCGTCTCTCCTGCGAGTCCGCAGGGCGGGGAAGACGGCGACCCTGACTTTCAAGGGCCCGCCCCTCCCCGGTCCGCACAAGAGCCGCGAAGAAGTGGAAACCGGCGTGTCCGATCCCGAAGCCCTTTCCGCCGTTTTCGAGCGCATTGGCTACCGGCCGGTATGGCGCTACGAGAAATTTCGTACCGAATATCGGTACGGCGCCGGCGTCGCAACCGTCGACGAGACCCCCATCGGCGTCTTTCTGGAACTCGAAGGGCCTCCGGAGTGGATCGACCGGACCGCTCTCCGGTTGGATTTCTCACCCGCCGATTACATCAAAGAGAGTTACGCCAGGCTCTACCTGGATTGGTGTGCCGAGCGGCACGTGAAGCCGTCGAACATGGTGTTTTTCCCGAAGGCCACCAAAATGCCAGGTAACCGTTAGCCCAGGGGGGCGGGGCGAGCGAAATGAACGGCTTTTTCGGCAGGCACTTCCGTCCGGTGGGCGGAGTTGCCGCACGGATTGTGTCGCTTGGAATCATCGGCGCATGTCTGGCCGCGCAGACCGTATCCACGTCCACGACCGTCTATGGCTCCGGCGACGACAGCGCCGGCGCCATCGCCGCCGACTCTCACGGGAACGTTTACGTCGCGGGCTCCACGAACTCGCCGGATTTCCCGGTCAGCCGCGCTCTGTTCAGCCAACTGCCGGAGCCCGCTTTGCGCGTGAGTTCGGACGGCGCGACGTTTACGGCCGCTCCGCTTCCGGTGCTCAGTGTGGTCACCGTAGCCGCTTCGAGCGATGGCAACCTGATTCTGGCGGGCACCGAACGCGGCCCTTATCGCAGCACCGACCGGGGTGCCACCTGGATGCCCTCCTCCTCCAGTCCGCCGGGCCAGACCCTGGCGCTGGCCGTGGACCCGGTCAACTCCGGCGTCGCCTACGCGGTCGCGGTTACCAGTTCCACCTCATTCCAGTTTTCGACGAATTGGACCTGGACGATTTACAAGAGTACCGATGCCGGCGACACCTGGCAATCTTCCGCAGGTTTCACGCTGTCCCCCGTGACGGCCATGGTTTCGCGCATTCTCATCAACCCGCGGAACCCGTCCATCGTGTATGCGTTTGTGAACTCGGCGCTGTTGCGAAGTGACGACGCCGGCGATTCCTGGCACCGCCTGGGCATTCCGGCGGCGCAGGATCCCAGCGGTTTCACCAGCCCCACCGGTTTCGCCATCGCTCCTTCCCAGCCAAATATTGCGTATGCCACGACGTTCCTGACGCCTCTCATGAAAAGCTCCGACGGCGGCATTACCTGGCAGCCCGCCGCGCCCATCGCCTCCGCCGGCGAGAATGCCATCGCGGTGGACCCGCGCGACCCGTCCACCGTCTGGCTGGTGAACGCAGCCGGCATCCAGCAGAGCTCGGATGGCGGCGCCACATTCCGGAAGGTGGCTTCCCCCGGAGACGGATCCTGGAGGTCGATCGCGATCTCCGATGCCGATTCGAACCGCGTCTTTGCCTCCGACCTCAACAATGTCTACGCCACCTTTGACCGCGGCGCCACCTGGAGCATCGTGGCTTCCGGACAGCTCAACAGCGTCTTCGCAACGCCTGCGGGGGTGTTTGCGACGGGCAGCGTCACGCCCACCGTCTTCCTCGCCAAGTTCGACCCCACGCTGCAGCAGACCATCTTCTCGACCTTCGTCGGCCCGGGCACGGTCTACCGGATCGCCGCCGACGCCGATGGCAACGTGGTCCTCACCGGCACCACCCGGTCGCACCGCTTTCCGACCACCGCCAATGCCGTCGCGCGCGATTTCGCCTCCGCCAGCGCCGGCTTCGTGGTCAAGATTCGCGCCGACGATGGCGCCCTGCTCTACTCCACGCTGCTCGATGGCCTGCAGCCGTACGGGATGGCGCTGGCTCCGGACGGCAATCCGGTCATCGCGGGAGCCGCTTCCGCCGCTGTCCCGGTCACCTCTCACGCGCCGCAGCCTGCCGCGCCCGGCCCGTGCAATCGTGAGAAACCTTCGTTTGCGCTCTCGGTGCCGCAGGAATCGGCCCACGCGTTTGTGGCCAAGCTGGATCTCTCCGGCGGCAAGTTGATCTACGCGACTTATCTTTCTGGTTCCTGCGGCGACGAAGCTCGCGCCGTCGCCGTCGATTCCACCGGCGCGGCATACATCGGCGGCGAAACCTATTCGCCTGATTTCCCCGTGTCGTCGGACGCCATGATTTCGGCGTTCCCGGTCCTCAATTTCAGCGGCTTCGTGGCCAAGCTCTCCCCCGCGGGCGACCGGCTTCTGTACGGGAGCTTTATCGGCGGCGGCGGGGAAGCCGCGGTCAATGCAATGGCTCTCGACAGCGTCGGCAATCTCTACCTGGCCGGGATTACGCAGGGGGCCGCGACCGATGGAGCGTATCAACGGCCGGCCGGGTCCTGCCCGCCCACGTTCGGGCTCGGCCCCGCGGGCGCTGCCTACTTTGCCCCCGGCGATGACGGCTTCGTCATGAAGATGCAGCCCTCGGCGTCTTCCCCCGCGTTCCTCGCCACGATCGGCGGATCCTGCCAGGATCTGGTCTCCGACGTGTTGCTGGATTCCACCGGCCACATCTGGCTGGCGGGCCGTACGATCTCATCGGATTTCCCTACCGCCCGGCCGTCCGGCGGTCTTGGCGCCCCGAATGCCGCCGGGCAGCCCGGCTTCCTGGCGGAACTGGACCCCGCCGGCGCCAAACTGTTATACGCCGACGTCGCCGGCTCGCCGGGCTTCATCGCCGCCTCGCCGGGCGGCGGCACGGTCTACTTCGCCGAGTCCGTCGGCGTTCCCCGGAAGACCGGCGGCGCGGTATTCGTGGCCGGAGTGGACGCCGGCCGGCTCTCGCCCATCGCTCTCGATACGCTGATCCCCTACAGCGGGGCTCCACCCATCTCGATCGGATATCTCGCGCCTCAAATCGCGCCCGGGCAGGTGATCCGCCTGGAGGGGCGCGGCATCGGGCCCGCCACCTTGGCCGACGCCAAAGCGGCCCCCGGCAGCGTGCAGTCCACGATCGCCGGCGTCGAGGTCAAGTTCAACGGCGTACCCGCGCCGCTGGTTTCGGTGCACGCGAATGAGATCGTATGCTTCGCGCCGTTCGAGCTCGATGGTCTCTCCTCCGCCTCCATACAGGTCGAGTACGCGGGCCAGGCATCGAATGTTTTCCCGATCCTGGTGGTGCCGCAGAACATCGATGTCATCGCCGTAGCCAATCAGGATGGCAGCCTGAACTCGGAAAGCAACCCGGCCGCGCCCGGAACGGTGGTGGGACTATACATCACGGGGGCGGGGCAAACCAATCCGCCGAGCGCCGATGGCGCGGTCTATACCACCCCGTATGTCACGCCCAACCAGTTTCCCCAGATCTTCGTGAATGGTTTTGCCGAGAAGCCGGTGTTTGTGGGCGCATCCGTCGGGATGGCCGCCGGAATCCTGCAAGTCAATCTGTTCGTGCCGGATCCGGGTGCCGGGGCTTTCGACGCGGTGTCGCTCGGCGCGCGCATCTGGGCAAGCCACTGATGCAAGCCAGTTCCTACGACCGCGTCCCCTATCCGACGTACCCGCGAAGCCAGACGCACGCCGATTGCCTGGCCACGGTGGCGACCCTGTTCGGTATGCGGCCCGCGCCGGTAGCCCGCTGCCGCGTTCTGGAACTGGGTTGCGGCGACGGCGGCAACCTGCTCCCCATGGCCTACGCGCTGCCGGCATCCGAATTCACCGGCATCGATCTCGCGCGCGAAGCGGTCGAAGAGGCCCGCCGCATGCCGCAGGCGCTTCCACTCCACAATGTGCGGCTGATTGCGGGCGACCTTCGCGAAATCGGCCCGGGCTTCGGAGAGTTCGACTACATCATCGCCCACGGATTGTATTCGTGGATTCCCGAAGATGCCCGGGAACACCTGTTGTGGATCTGCCGCGAGTGCCTGGCGCCCCAGGGAGTTGCGTTTGTGAGCTACAACTGCTACCCCGGCGGACATCTCCGCCAGATGCTGCGCGACATGTTGCGCTACCACGTGCGCGACATTTCGGAACCGCGGCTCGCGATGGCCGAGGCGCGCCGGTATCTGCGGTTTTACCTCGAAGCGCGGATGCTCGGACCGGAATGGCAGGCGCTGGCCGACCGCGAAGCCAAGGCGATGCTGGAGCGGGACGATGCCGCCCTCTACCATGACGATCTCGCCGCCATCAACCAGCCGGTCTGGTTCCACGAGTTCGCCGCGCACGCCGCCCGTTACAACCTGCAATACCTGGGCGAGGCCGAGCCCTACGAGATGTTCGATTCTCGCGGCGTGCTGGCCTGGCTCCAGGGCGGCCTGCTCGAGCGCGAGCAGCATCTGGACTTTCTGAAGGCCCGCCGTTTCCGCCAGACTTTGCTTTGCCGCGATGCCCTGGAGTTGGATCATGGGGCGGGCCCGGCTAAAATGCACCGGTTCCTGTTCTCCGCTTCCGGGCGCGAGGTCGTCATCGCGACCGAAGACCGCCCCGCCCGTCAGGTAGCCCAGGCTTTACGGGATGTTTTTCCGCTGCCGGCGCCATTCGAGGAGTTGGTGCCCTACGCCGGCAGCGCGGAATCGCTTCGCGAAATCCTCTTCTCGCTGGTTTCCGCCGGCTTTGCCGACCTGCACGTTTTCGATTTCCCCTGCGCGGAGACAGTTTCGGAACGCCCCCGCGCCAGTGCCGTCGCCCGCTACCAGTCGGAGCGCTCCGCCTCGGTGACCAACTTGTGCCACCTGGTCGTCGAATTAGACGACACCGCGCGCCAGGCCATTTCCCTGCTCGATGGAACGCGGACGCCCGAGGAGGTCGGCCCCGGCCGGGAGTGGCTCCCGTGGATGGCCGAAACCGCGCTGCTCGAAGCGTAGCCGATGTTCTGGGACCGTCAGCCGGCGTCCGCTTCGCTTGCAAGCGGTTCTACTTCTCTGAGCTTGGCAATCCGATCCAGCACTGCGTTTAAGGCGGCGGCTCTCTGTGCCTGACGCTCCTGCATCGATCGAAGTGCGCTGGTCTGCCGGTCGATCTGTTCCGCGGCAGACAGGGCTTTCGACGAAAGATCCTGCACCAGGCTGGCCAGCACCTGAATGCGTTCCTCCTGGGCCGCCACGCGGAAGGACATCATCTCCATCTCAGCCGAAACATTCCGGCGGAACTCCTCGGCCTCGACCCGGCGGCTGCGATCGGCTTCTTTGAGCGCCAGGATCGAGGCGGAGAGCCGTTCCCACAACTCCTGGGCCGCGGCCGCTCTCGCGGTTTCCTGCTGCTCAATCCGGTCCACACGTTCGTGCAGGTCCGAGAATGGCTTCAACTGAGCGGCGATTTCGTTGAGCCGGCTCTCGAGGGAACCGGCCATCTCGTTCACCTGCGCGCCAACGCTGAAGCGCAAGTCCACCACCGCCTCGCTCAGCGCACCTGCAATGTCTTGAGCCAGGCGGCCCGAAAGGCGTGAAATGACGGTCTGGGCCGTCGTTTCGTCAGCGGGCCGCACGTCGACCTTGGTCTCGCCGCCGGCTCTCGGGAGACTGTCAGGGCTGGCAATCGCCTGGGCCTTCTCGATCAGCGCCCGGGCCTCGATGTCCCGGCCGCTCGAGAGCAATTGGGCGGCTTCGTCGACCAGGTGCCGCGTTTCGGCGGATAGACCCCGCTTCTGTAAATCGATGATGGCATCCTGAAGAAGTTGATCGGTCGTCATTGACGCCTCCTTCCCAGGACGTCGAGTGTAGCCGCATTGCAGGTGATTAGCAACCCAGGTTATTCCGAGTCCGAACCCGGCCGGATCCCCAAACGAAGCTACGGCAGTTTGACGGCCCGGCCCGTCCGGATCGATTCCTTGGCGGCTTCGATGATCTCGACAACGCCGAGGTTGATGTTGAGCGCCGTAATCCCCTCGATCGGTTTATGGTTTCTGATGGCATCCACCATAAAGGCGATGGGATTGGCTTTCTCAGGAGGCAGCGGCGAAAGCGGCAGTTCCCTGGTGTCGCGGCCCGTGCGCAGTTCCACTTTCTGCCGGGTCATGTAGAGGCTGCCGCGGGTGAGAGTGCCGTCGGGTCCGGTGGTACTGCCGAAGATCTCCAGGTCCTGGAAGCTGCGCGGAAGATCCCAGCTACCCTCGAAGACGTTGATGCCGTTTTTATATTTCAGGACCATCGTGGCCGAATCCTCGACCTTGGGAAAAGTCTCCGGGCGCAAGTGAATCGCCTCGGCGTAGACACTTTCGGGCCGCCCCATGTACCAGAGAGACCAGAGGGCGTTGTAGCATCCGAAATCGACCAGCGCGCCGGCGCCGTTCTTCACCGGGTCGGTAAGCCAGTCGAAGAAGTACCTTCCCGTGCCGGTCGAGCCCGGGCCTCCGTGCCCCACGATTCCGTGCAATCTCCACGGCCGCCCGATCACGCCCGTATCGACCTCCGTGCGTGCCATCTGGTTGGCCGGCCACCACGCCATCTGATAGTTGCACATCACCTTGAGGTTGTATTTTTTGGCCAGGTCCGTCATCGCCAGCGCATCCTTATAGGTCGAAGCCAGCGGCTTCTCATAGATCACGTGAATGTGGCGGGGGGCGCATTCCCGGAGAATTTCCAGGTGGCGGTTGTTTTCCACGAAGGCCCAGACGAAATCGGGCTTGGTCTCATCCAGCATCTTCCTGTAGTCGTTGAAAAAAGGGACATCTTTGGCGCCCTGTTTTTCTTTGGCAAGGTTTACCAGGTCCGGAATCGTCTCGGCGATTCCCACGAGTTTGACCTGATCGCTGTGCGTCATCAGGGGAAGATAGGATGCCTCGTGGGCGTGAATCAGACCGATCACCGCGATCTTATACGGCTGGGCAAGGGCCGGCAACGCGGCCATCAGAAGAGCGGCAATGAACCGCCACGATTCGAACATGAGTCCATGCTATCAGCCCCGGTCGGGCGCTGGAATCCCCGCGCCGGATTTACCCCGGGCTAACGACTGCTGCCTCTCGGCGTCTAACAATTCGATCCTCGACTCGGGAGGAGTGATGGAGAGGTTTCGGCAGGATTTGCGGCATGCCGTTCGAAATTTGCTTCGGACGCCCGCGTTCACGCTGGTTGCCGCGTTGACACTGGCGATCGGGATCGGCGCCAACACAGCCGTCTTCAGCATCATCAACGCAGTTCTGCTGCGCCCGCTTGCCTTCCGGGATCCGGGCCGGCTGGTGCGCCTGTACGAGACGGAATCGGCGCCCGGAAAGTACCCGTTCGCCGGGCCGGATTTTGCCGACTGGAAGGCCCGGAACACCACCTTTCAGGCCATGACGCTGTTCGGCTGGGGGAACGACTTCAACCTGAGCGCCAAGGGGAGCCCCGATCACATCATCGGCGTCCCCACCGCGGCGAACTTCTTTTCCCTGCTCGGCGTGCCGCCTCTTCTCGGCCGGACTTGGGCTGCCGGCGAAGATCAACCCGGCAAGAACCAGGTGGCCGTGCTCGGCTACGCGCTGTGGCGAAGCCAATTTGCCGGAGATCCGCATGCCGTGGGCGAAACCATCGAGCTGAACTCGAAGAAGTACACCATCGTCGGTGTGATGCCCCCCGGCTTCCGCTTTCCCACGCAGGCCCAACTCTGGGTCCCGCTGGATATGAGCGGCAAGGGTCTCGGGGATCGCGGCAGCCATTGGGCCAACGCCATCGGGCGGCTGAAGCCCGGAGTCGCTCCCAAGGCCGCTCTCGCCGACTTGACCACCATCGCCGGCAACCTCGAAAGACAGTACCCGGATTCGAACCACAAGGTCGGCGCGGTCGTCGTTCCGTTGCATGAGGACCTGGTCGGAAGATCCCGCGATTCGCTGATCCTGATGCTCTCGGCTGTCGGCCTGGTGCTGCTGATCGCCTGCGCCAACGTGGCGAACCTGTTGCTCTCCCGCGCCGTTTCGCGGCAGAAAGAGATGGCCGTTCGCAACGCGCTCGGCGCGGGACGCGGCCGGCTGTTCCGCCAGTTGCTAACCGAAAGCCTGGCGCTTTCGCTCTCTGGCGGCGCGCTCGGTTTGCTCCTGGGCTGGGCCGTCATCCGCTGGTTTGCGGATGCCAAAGGCGCCGGCCTTCCGCGTTTCAGCGTCATCCAACTCGATCTGCCGGTGCTGGGCTTCACCTGTGCGCTCGCCATCCTAACCGGTGTGTTGTTCGGCGTTTACCCCGCGCTTCAGACCTCGCGGCCGGACCTCCATGAGGAACTCAAAGGCGGTGCCGGCAGTTCGATCAGCCACAGCCGTCGCCGCCGCTTCACCAGCAACGCGCTGGTGGTGGCGGAATTCGCGCTTTCTCTGTTGCTGCTCGCTTCCGCCGGCCTGCTGCTCAAGGATTTCGCGCGGCTGCGCGGCATGGATATCGGGGTGCGCTCCCAGGGCGTCTGGACCGGCGCCCTCCATCTGCCGGAAGCCGCCTACTCCACCGGACCGCGGCAGTTCCGCTTCGCCCAGTCGCTGCTCGATCGCGCCCGCCGGATCCCCGGCGTGGATACCGCGGCCCTCAGCAACCGCCTGCCGCTCGAAGGCGGCAGCAATTACTACATCAACATCCGGGGCCGGACGCCGGAGCCCATGAGCGGCCGGTTGGTAGAGAACCACTCCGTGTCGGCAGACTACTTCCGCGCCATGGGGGTGCGCCTGCTCAAAGGCCGGCTGTTCTCTGCCGCCGATCTTCAAACCGTGGTTGCGACGGACGAACTGGCTCGCCCGTTCTGGGAGAGCGGAGCCCGATTGCCGCACGAGCAGACCGATGCGATGATCTACCCGGTAGTCATCAACGAGGCCATGGTACGGGCCTTCTGGCCGAATGAAGACCCGCTCGGACAGATGTTCTCCAATGGAGGCGGCAACGGCCCCTGGCGCCAGGTAATCGGAGTGACCAGCGACGTCCGCCAGTGGGGCCTCACGCAAAAGCCCGTGCCGGAGGCTTACGACCTGCTCGATGACAAGTCGCGCTTCTTTCTGGTTCTTCATACTTCGCTCAAACCGGCATCGCTCACCGGCGCGGTCCGGCAGGTGCTGGCTGGAATCGACCCCGGCCTTCCGCTGTTCTCGGTGCGCACCATGGATGACGTGATCGCGGAGAATGCCCAGGGCCAGCGCTTCCTCAGCCTGCTGATCGGCTCGTTCGCCGCGCTGGCGGCGCTGCTTGCCGCCATCGGCATCTATGGCGTGCTGTCTTACCTGGTGACCCAGCGTACTCGCGAGATCGGCATTCGCATGGCCCTGGGTGCCAGCCGGGGGTGCGTCCTGCGCGATATTCTCGGGGAAGGGGCGCGGCTTGCGCTGATCGGCTTTGCCGCCGGTCTGGCAGGTTCGCTGGCCGCGGGCCGGATCCTGGCAAGCCTGCTGCACGAAGTCGAGCCCGGCGACCCGGTGGTGCTCGCGCTTACCGCGGGATTGCTGGCCGGGGTGGCGTTGCTCGCCTGCTACCTGCCCGCGCGCCGCGCCGCGCGCCTGGACCCCATGCGCGCGCTCAGGTACGAATAGTGCTGCCCGCTCTGTGCAAAATGCTAGCCTCCCACAGAGCCGCGACCGTAAGGGAGTGGGCTAAGCCTGCAGCGCCGCCTTCATCTCACTCCTATTTCCGCGAGACCAGGAAGACCGCGACCTCGGCCATCAGGTTCGGCAGCGTGCTCACCTTTCGATGCCCCGCCAGGAAATAGCGCCGCTCTACCGCCAGCCCTTCGATCGCCGCCAGTTCCTCAAAATCCTGCACCGTCAGAAAGTGAATGTTGGGCGAGGCATACCACTCGTACGGGAACAGCGCCGTGCGCGGCGCCCGGCCGCTCATCAGCATCGAAAGTCGAACCCGCCAGTGGCCAAAATTCGGAAACGCCACGATTACCCGCCGCCCTACCCGCAGCATCTCCCGCAGTACCGCCCGCGGATGCCTCGTTTCCTGTAGCGTCTGGCTCAGGATCACGTAATCGAACGCCTGGCTCGGGTAATCTGCCAGCCCTTCGTCGATGTCCCCCTGGTAGACCGAAACGCCGCGCGTAATCGCCCGCTGCACCTTGGCCGACGAGATTTCGACTCCGCGCCCTTCCACCCTCTTGTTGACGGCGAGCCACTCGAGTAATTCGCCTTCGCCGCAGCCCAGGTCCAGCACCCGCGTATCCGGCTCCACGATTTCGCCGATGATGGCGTAGTCGCTGCGGCCCAGCACTTCCGAAACGAAGGCCCGCTTCCGGGGAGTTTCGGCCGTCATCGCACCTTCTCGTAAGTGCTGGCGAGGAACCCCGCAATCAGCGCGCTCTGCTCGGCCACGTCCACCAGGAACGAGTCGTGCCCGTAATTCGATTGCAACTCCACGTACGCCACGTCGCAATTGCGGGACCGCAGCGCCCGCACAATCTCCTGCGATTGATAACTGGGGTAGAGCCAGTCGGAGCTGAAGCTGATCACCAGGAACCGGGCTTCGGCCGCCTCGAGCGCGGCGGTCAGCGTGCCGTGCCCGTTGGTGAGGTCGAAATAATCCATGGCCTTGGTGATATAGAGATAGGAATTGGCGTCGAAGCGATTCACGAACTGGCTGCCGCGGTAGCGCAGGTAGCTCTCGACCTCGAAATCCACGTCGAAGTCGAAGCCGAAATTCTCTTTGCCACGCAGGCGGCGCCCGAACTTCTCGCGCATCGAATCGTCGCTCATGTAGGTGATGTGGCCGACCATGCGGGCTACCGAGAGCCCGCGGCCCGGGGGTTGTTTGCCGTAATAGTCGCCCTCGGCCCAGTCCGGGTCGGCCATGATGGCCTGGCGGCCTACTTCGTTGAACGCGATCTGCTGCGCGCTGTGCCGGGTGGTGGTGGCGATGGGGATGGCGGAAACCACGCGATCCGGGTACGCCACGGCCCACTCCAGCGCCTGCATGCCGCCCATCGAGCCGCCCGAGACCGAGAGCAGCCGCGGAATTTCGAACCAGTCGATGAGCATTCTTTGCAGCCGCACCATGTCCCCGATCGTAATCACCGGGAACGACATGCCGTAGGGGCATCCGGTGGCCGGGTTGATCGACCCCGGGCCGGTCGTGCCGCGGCAACCGCCCAGCACGTTGCTGCAGATGATGAAGTACTTCTCGGTGTCGAACCCTTTTCCCGGTCCGATCATGTTATCCCACCAGCCGGGCTTGCCGGTCTCGTGGCTGATGCCGGCGGCGTGCGCATCGCCCGAAAACGCGTGCAGCACCAGGATGGCGTTTGTCCGGGTGGCGTTCAACTTCCCATAGGTTTCGTACGCGACCTCTACGGGAGCAAGCGCGGCCCCGGAGTCGAGTGAGATGGAATCGAACCGGACAGTGTTGGCCTCAACGATCATCAGGGGAGCGTATTCATCATACCAGAGGCGGTATGGCCGGCTGGTTTTGGCGAAAATAGAAGTGGATGCGTCGACTGCTGGCTCTCGTCGTGACTTTCTCCTCGTTCGCGGCTGCGCCCGAATTCCGCGAGGTCACGCCTGGCTATCATTTCCAGTTTCCGCGCGATCACTTCGACCACCCGGCATATCGCACCGAGTGGTGGTATTACACGGGCAACCTGCATACCGCCGGCGGACACCGTTACGGCTTCGAACTGGTTTTCTTTCGCCAGGGAGAGCATCGTGGGCCCCAGGACAATCGTTCCGTCTGGCGCGTCGACGACGTATATCTTGCGCACCTGGCGCTCACCGACATCGATGGCAACCGCTTCCGCTACGTCCAACGGCTGAATCGCGCCGGACCCGGTATCGCTGGCGTACGGTTCGACGAGGGACGCATCTGGAACGGCAACTGGGAAGCCAGGTTTGACCAGGGCTCCGGCACGCAGACGCTTCGGGCGGTGGCCGAAGGCATCCGCTTCCGCCTTCGGCTGACGCCGCGAACCGCGCCGGTGATTGAGGGCGAGAACGGCGTCAGCCGGAAAGCGGCGGGTGAGGGAAGAGCTTCTTATTACGTTTCCCTCCCGCTCCTCGAGGTGCAGGGAAGCCTCAACGGCGCGGCGGTCACGGGTACCGCGTGGATGGATCACGAATGGTTCACACATCAGCTTGCGCCCGATCAGCGCGGCTGGGACTGGTTCAGCGTTCAGTTGGATAACGGCACCGAACTCATGCTGTTCGAATTGCGGCACAACGACGGCACCATCGACCCCTTTTCGTCGGGCACCTACATCGGGCGAGACGGCCGCGCCCTGCACCTGAAGCGCTCCGATTTCGAACTGCGTCCGCTCGATTACTGGAAGAGCCCCAAAACCGGCGCGCGATACCCCATCGCGTGGCACATCTGGGTCCCCGGCCTGGGCGTGGATGTCGAATGCCGGGCGGCGCTGCGCGACCAGGAACTCGTCACGGAAGAGGATGGCGGAACCAGTTACTGGGAGGGTGCCGTGACATACACGGGTACACACCGGGGGGTCGGCTATCTCGAAATGACCGGCTACGCCAAACCGGTGCGGCTATAATGATGCCATGGAACTCTCCGAGGGAAAGCTCAGGCGAATGCAAGCGGTGTCCGACCGTCGCGGTGTGATCGCGGCCGCGGCTATGGACCAACGGGGTAGCCTGCAAAAATCTCTGGCCGTGTCGCGCGGGGTGGATGTGAAGGAAATCACCCGCGAGATGATGAGTGAATTCAAAGTGGCGGTGGCGAAGGTTCTTACACCTTACGCCAGCGCGATTCTGCTCGATCCGGAATTCGGGATGGAAGCCGCGCAGGCCCGCAGCCGCAATGCCGGCCTGCTTCTGGCTTACGAGCTGAGCGGGTATGACAACACACGGCCCGGCCGGCTGCCGGACCTCCTGCCGCATGTCTCAGCCCGCCGGCTTCGGGATTGGGGCGCCGACGCGGTGAAGATCCTGATCTACTACACGCCCTACGAAGATGCCGCGATCAACGACGTGAAGCACGCTTTCATCGAGCGCATCGGCGCCGAATGCGAAGCCTGCCAGATCCCCTTCTTCCTCGAGTTCGTCGGCTACGACCCAAAAGGCGGGGACGAGAAGGGCCTCGAATACGCCAAAATCAAACCGGAGATCGTCCGCAAGAGTATGGAGGAATTCTCCAAGCCGCAGTATTTCGTGGACGTGTTGAAGGTCGAGGTGCCGGTCAACGCCGATTACATGGAAGGGAGCGCGGTGTACAAAGGGCAGAAGGCGTATACCCGGGAAGAGGCGCTCAAGCACTTCCGCGACGCCGCGGCAGTGGCCGCCAAGCCGTTCATTTATCTGAGCGCCGGCGTAGGCAATGCGCAGTTCGTGGAGTCGCTGAAGATGGCCTCCGAAGCGGGCACTGACTATTCGGGCGTGCTGTGCGGCCGGGCCACCTGGAAAGACGGCATCCCGATCTTCGCGCGGCAGGGCGTGAAGGGCCTCGAAGAGTGGCTGCAGCGCGAGGGCGTGCGGAACATTCAGGCGGTGAACGAGGCCATCCTCACGGCAGTCCCCTGGTATGTCAAAGCCGGGATCGCGGTTCCATCCTAACCGAATTTCGCCGCTCGAAGCGAACAGAGTTGCGACCGTGAGAAAGCGGGCATATTCGCGCCCGCTTTACCCTAAGCTTTCCAACTCAGTAGCGTCAGGACCAGGCTGCTGGTGGACAGGATGATGGCGAGGAGGGAATAAATCAAGCCGCGGGTGGACTCTCGGAACTCACGGAAGAACAGCAGTCCCCAGAGGGCTCCGATCAGCGGCGCGGCTTCGAACAGCGCGTACACCACGAAACGGTTTGGTTGGACTTCCGCAGGAGCGCTCAGCGCCACGAAGCTGGCGAGAAAACCGGTGCACCAGAGGACGCCGCCCAGCAGACCGAGCAGGTGCGCTTTTCCTCCCGCGCGTGCATAATCGATAATTTCCACGGGCTCGCCCTGAAGCGGAAGGTTCATGAAGAACATGCTGAAGACGAACGTGGAGACTACCATGCCGGCGGCGAACAGCCCCACGGCCGTGTACGGCCCCAGACCGAATTCACCGCCCTCGGATCTCCCCAGGAGCGGGTAGGTGGCCGCCATCACGACTCCTCCGATCAACGCCACCAGCAGGCCTTTTATGGGTCCCGGCTGGCGCCGCGCTTTCTTGCCCGTCTGTGCCGCGACTGCCGTGGCTGCCGCAGTGCCCCGGTCGGCCAGGAGCATCGAGTATGCAATGCACATGGCGACGATGGCGCCCAGCGTCAGAAACAGCGAACCTCCCATCATGACCGGATTCGCGCCGGGACGAAGAAACTGGGAAACGCCGATGCCCAGCAGAATCCCCAGGCTCGCGCCAAGCATTATGGCGACCGCCATCCCGGCGACCGAAATTGCCCCGACGATCAGCATGTTCCCGAGGTTGAAGGCCACCCCGGCGCTGAAGGCGAACAGCCACTGCCGCTTTCCGGCGTGCATCAGGTCGTCGATCACCGCGAACCCGTCGAAACCCAGGTTACCGGTGGTGAAGGCGTAGACTACGGCTGCGATACCGGCGCCTACCGCATAGTCCACATAATAAAGCTCGAAGCGCCACTTACCGGAGGCTCGGTAAGTTGCCGCCCAGGACCCGAGGCACAACGCTCCCAAGATCAAAAGCAGCAGGCACTGAAAGTAAGTCTGAGGCAGGATCATGGATTATCCCGGAACCGTGAGGGTACAATGCGGCGTCAACGCGGGTCAACCGTCGGAAGTACCCCCCTGGCTAGGGTGTCGGGTTGCGGGAGCCGGCCGGGCGGCTGAACGATCCGAATACTTCGCGGCTGGGAGGCGCACTCCGGCAGGGAAAATCCGGCATAATAGTCGAGTCCGTAGCGCCAGTCCCTCCGGATCTGATCCACGCATATTTCGGACGCCCGGCTACCTACCGAGTTCCAGAGGCGGCGGGCCGAGGCGACGCGGTCGAGTTCCGCTGTGTCCGCGATCTTGATATAAGCGACTCCCGCTGTGGTTCCGGCGGCGATCACGAGAACCGCCGCCAGTCGCTGTCCCCTGGTTTCGAGCAGCCAGACGGCGGCAACCGCCGTGGCGGGCAGAAGCCAGGTCCAGGCGAAACCCGGCCGGGGTGCGTGCGACAACCCTTTTGCCACCGCCGCCGGCAGGATCCCGACCGCGACCGGAAACGCTACTAGTACTAGAGCGCAAAGCGCCAGCCAGGTGCGCGGCCTCTTGGCCTGGTCGAGCGCCGGGCCGAGCAGCGCGGCGATGGCCGGAATCAGCGGCAGCACGTAACCCGGCAACTTATTGGCGGAGGCCGAAAAGAAGATCAGCCCGAAACTCAGCCAGAGCAGCAGGAACAGGAGCCTTGGATCGCGATACGCCCCGCGCTTTCCGAGAAGCGCCAAAAGCGGCGTCCACGGCAACAGCAGCCCTACCAGGCAAGGTAGGTAAAACCACCAGGGCTGGACGTGCATCAGCGCCCCTGAGACGAAACGCTCGAGCTGGTGCTCGACGAAGAAAACGTCGATAAACGGGTAACCGTTGCGAAGGAAACACAAGATGTACCAGGGCAGCGCCACCACCAGAAACGGCGCGATGACGCGCGGTCTGATCAGGTCGCGCCAATTCCGCCAGCCCATCACGAGCGGCGCCGCTAAAACCAGCGGTAGCAGGCCCTTCGCCAGCACCGCGAGCCCAAGCAGGGCGGCAGCCGCCGGCAGATAGCGCGTTTCGCGACGGGCGATCCAGGGCAGCGCCAGCAGCATGGCAGCCGAGAAGGTAGCGGAGAGCGGTAGATCGGTGACCCCGACCTGGCTGAACCCGATCCACGCCGCGGTGGTCCCCAGAATCAGGGTCGAAATCCACGCCGCGCGGCAGCCGAACTCGCGCCTGAGAATCCACCAGAAGAAGCCCAGGAAAGCCACCGAGAGCAACGCCACCGGAAGGCGCGGCGCCAGGTCGGGCCCCAGGCCCAGGCGAAACGCGCAGCCGGTCATCCAATAGAGCAGCGCCGGTTTTTCGAACCATGGCTGGCCCCACAGGCGTGGAGTGATCCAGTCGCCGGAACGGGCCATCTCCCGCCCGATGGCGGCGTAGCGCGGCTCATCCGCCCCGAGAATTCCAGTGCCGCCGAGCTTGAAAAAGTACAGGAGGTAGGCCAACACCGGCGCGACCCACACGAGCCGCGGGATTTTACGGGGCATTATCTCCTATATTATAGGTGCGTGACCCTCCTGGATATCGCAAAACTCCCCACGGCCGAGAATTCCGCGATCCATCTGCATCCATCCGATAACGTGGCGGTCGCGCGCGTACCCATCCCGGCGGGAGCCGATCTCCTCGTGGACGGCATCCGGGTGAAGGCAGCCGAGGCCGTTCCCGCGGGCCACAAGGTCGCCCTGCGCTCGATCGAACCGGGTGAAGCGGTGCTGCGCTACGGACAGGTGATCGGATGGGCGCGCGGTGCGGTGGAAGCGGGAAGCCACATCCACCTGCACAACCTGGCGTTCGACGAACCGCAGTTGGATTACGAGTTTCCGGAGGCGGAGACGCCCCTGCCTGAGTTGCGCGAGAAGGCCCCGACCTTCCTGGGCTACCTTCGCGAGGACGGGCGGGTCGGGACGCGGAACTACATCGCGGTAGTGGCTGCAAGCAACTGCGCCGCCCACACCGCGGTATCGATCGCGCGAAGCTACGAAGGCGAAGCCCTTCCGGATGGCGTAGATGGGGTGGTGGCCTTCCCGCATGGCGACGGCTGCGGCCATGCCATGGGTCCGGATGTCGAGCAGTTGCGGCGCACGCTCGGCGGAGTGCTCATGCACCCCAACGTTTCCGCGGCGGTCATCCTGGGTTTGGGTTGCGAGGACAACCAGATCGACCACTATCTGGGCTCCGGCGGTCCACGCAGCGGACGGCTGGCAGGTCTGACGTTGCAGGCGACCGGAGGAACCCGGGGAGCGCTCGAAGCGGCGCGGCGGGAAATCGCCCGCTTCCTCGATCAGGCGGCGGCCGAGCGGCGCACCGAGAGCCCGGTTTCGAAGATCGTGCTCGGATTGAACTGCGGCGGCTCAGACTCCTTCTCGGGGATCACGGCTAACCCGGCTTTAGGCTACTGCTCGGACCTTCTGGCGTCCTTTCGCGGGACTCCGGTGTTGGCCGAGACGCCTGAGATCTTCGGCGCCGAACATCTTCTGCTGAAACGTGCCAGAAATCGACAAGTAGCTGAAAAATTATTGACTTGCGTCAGACATTACAAGCAATACTTGAGTCGATTCGGCGGCAGCTTCGACGATAATCCCAGTCCCGGGAACAAGGCCGGCGGGCTGAGCACGATCCTCGAGAAATCGTTGGGGGCGGTGGCCAAGGGAGGCACCTCGCCGTTGATGGAGGTTTACGAATACGCCGAGCGGGTGACCGCTCCGGGGTTCTGCTTCATGAACACCCCGGGCTACGATCCAGCGTCGCTCGCTGGGCTCGCCGCCGGCGGATGCAACCTCATCGCCTTCACCACCGGGCGGGGCAGCGCCATCGGGTTTCCGACCATCCCGGTGGTGAAGATTGCCACCAACAGCAACACCTACCGCGGAATGCGCGAGAACATGGACGTCAACGCCGGCCTGATTGCAGACGGCGAGAAGACCGTGCAGCAGGTGGGGCGCGAAATCTTCGATCTGCTGCTCGAAACGGCCTCCGGGCTCCGGAGTTCGGCCGAGCGGCTCGGACACAAGGAATTCGTACCATGGCGCATCGGGCCCGTGATGTAACTCCTCGACGCCGGCAGCCGTTACATTACAATAGAAGATCATGTCCAGACTGCAGGTCCTCTGTACCACAGCCTTGTTGATGCTGCCTTTGGCGGGTTTCGGCCAGAACGCCAAAAAGTCGGCTCTCGACAAGCCCACCATGGAGGCATATGTCCGCCACCTCTATGTGTTGGAACCCGCCAAAATCAAGGTGGTCGTGGAGGACCCGAAGCCGTCGACCCAACTGCCGGGATTCTACGATGTCATGGTGCACGCCGTGGCGGGCAGCCACACGTTCAACCTTCCGTTTCTGGTTTCGAAAGATGGCTCCAAGATATTGCAGGGAAGCGTTTACGACGTCGACAAGAACCCCTTCAAGAGCGATTTGGACATGCTGAAGACCCAATCCGAGCCGAGCTTCGGCACGCCCGGCGCCCCCGTGGTCGTGGTGGAGTTCAGCGATTTCGAATGCCCGTATTGCCGGCAGGAAGCCAAAATGCTGCGCGACAACCTGACCTCGGCTTACCCCACCCAGGTGAGGCTCTACTTCAAGACGTTCCCGATCGCCTCGCTCCATCCCTGGGCTACGGCGGCGGCCATCGCCAGCCGGTGCGTTTACCGCCAGCAGCCCACGGCATTCTGGAGCTATCATGACTGGATCTTCGAGCACCAGCAGGAGATTACGCCGGAAAACCTCAAGGATAAGGTAATGGGTTGGGCGAAGGATCAGAAGGACATCGATTCCCTGCAACTCGGGCAGTGCATGGACACCAAAGCGACCGAAGCGGACGTGAACAGGGACCTTGCGGAAGGCCAGGCGCTGAGCGTGGACGGGACCCCGACCCTGTTCGTTAACGGCCGCCGCATCGCGCAGGCCGTCGATTGGTCCAACTTGCGGTCGGTGATCGACTACGAAATCGATTACCAGAAGACCGCCAAGAACGCCGGCGAGGATTGCGGTTGCGAACTCAAACTCGACGTCCCCGGCATGGCCGGGCGGCCCAAGTCTCTGCCCCTATCGCCCGTCAAGAAGTAACCTGCATGAATCCCTGGAAGTGGCGGCTTCTGCCGCTATTGTGCGGCGCGTCGTGGCTGGCATTTTCCGTCACCGCGACGATTGATCCGAAACTTTATCTAGATGAAGTCAAATATCTGGCATCACCTGAGTTAAAGGGACGTGCCACGGGCAGTCCGGAACTTGAAAAGGCGGCTGCCTTTATCGCCGGGAAGCTTCGCAGTTTCGGCATCAAACCGGCCGACGGCAAGCACTACTACCAGCCGTTCGAGTTCACCACGGCCGCCAGGCCGGGAAAGCACAACCGCCTTCGCTTTACCGAGGGCGGGCACACCACCCGCCTCAAGCTCCACAAGGACTTCCTGCCGCTGCACTTCTCGCCGTCCGCCAGGGTAGCCGGCAGCGTGGTGTTCGTGGGCTACGGCATCACGGCCCCCGAACTACACTACGACGACTACGCGGGAGTGGACGTAAAGGGCAAGCTGGTCTTGGTCTTACGCCATGAACCTAAAGGTTCGCGTGAGCAGGGCGAGTTTGGTGGAAAGACCTACACGCGACACTCTCAGCTCGCCAGCAAAGCCAGCAATGCCAAAATGCACGGCGCGGTGGGAGTGATTCTGATCAACGACATGGCGCACCACCCGGGTGAGCTCGATCAGTTGGAGAAATTCGGAAGCGGCGAGGGGCCGGCGAACGTGGGCATCCCGTTCGTACAGACGAAGGCGGAAAAGGTGGAGCCGTGGTTCGCCGCGGAGAGAAAAGACTTGGGCCGGATCGTGGCCGGGATCGACCAGGACCTGAGGCCCCAATCGTTTGCCTTCCCGGAGAGCCTCCAGGTGGAGGAGCAGGTGGATGTCGAGCATGTCCAAAAGACGGTGCACAATGTTGCAGCGTACCTGCCGGGCGAGACCAGCGAATACGTGATCGTGGGGGCGCACTACGACCATCTCGGCCTCGGCGGGCAGTATTCGCTGGCACCCAGCATGACCGGCACGATTCACCCCGGCGCGGACGATAACGCATCGGGCACCGCCGGCGTGATCGAACTGGCGCGGTGGTTTACCACGCAGCCGAAACAAAAGCGGGGCATTTTGTTCCTGGCGTTCGCGGGCGAAGAGGAAGGCCTGCTGGGCTCGGCCTGGTGGACAGCCCACCCCGAACTGCCGCTCGACCAGGCGGTGGCCATGATCAACATGGACATGATCGGGCGGGTGCGGAATGGCAAACTCTACCTGGGCGGTTCGGGTACCGGCACGGGACTTCGTCCGATGCTTGAGAAGATCGCGGCTAAGTATCCGTTGACAATCGATTATTCCGATGGGCCGGAGTCCGATGCGAGCGACCACGCGTCCTTTTCGGCCGAGAAAATTCCCTCGCTTTTCTTCTTCTCCGGGTTGCACAGCGACTACCACAAGCCAAGCGACACCTGGGACAAAATCGACGCCCCGGATGCAGCGACGGTGCTCAGGATGGTGGCGGAAGTGACCGAGGTGCTCCGCGAGGAAGCCGGGCGTCCCCAATACCTCCGGCAGGCGCTGCCCGCCCACGGTGGCGCCGGACCGGTTTCGGCGTCGTCCGGTTCCGGATACGGGCCGTATTTCGGGTCCGTGCCGGATTTCGGGGAAGGCGTTCAGGGGGTCAAGTTCGCAGATGTGACCGCCGGTTCGCCCGCCGCCAGGGCGGGGCTCCAGGCGGGGGACATTCTGGTGGAATTCGACGGCAAACCCATCGGGAACCTCTACGACTTTACCTATGCGCTCCGGGCAAAACAGCCGGGGGATCAGGTCAAGGTCAAGGTGTTGCGCCAGGGCAGAACCTTGGAAGCTACCGTCTCGCTGGCGCGCCGGCAGTAGCGGGAAGAATTCACTCGAGCACCGGCAAACTGATTCGCGTGGCTTCAGCCCCGCCCAGATACACCCGCTCCGTCGCCTTCACAAAGTCCTCGGGCCCGGCGGTCGGAATATCCAGAAATTTCTGCGGATTCCGATCCGTCAGTGGAAACCACGAGCTCTGTATCTGCACCATGATCCGGTGACCGGCGCGGAACGTGTGAGCCACGTCGGGCAGCAGGAACGCGATGCGATCGGGCCGCCCCGGCTCAAACGCCGCCGGCGCCTCGAAGCTCTTGCGGTACTTGCCCCGGAACGGTTCGCCGCGGACCAGTTGCTGATAGCCGCCCATCGGCGCGCCGGTCGATTCAGTGCCCGGAAAATTGCCCGGATACACATCGATCAGCTTCACCACGAAGTCCGAATCGGTGGACGACGTGGAAACTTTCAAATCCACCGGGATCGGCCCGAAGACCGATACGTCGTGGTCGAGAACGGCGCTCTGGTAGACCAGCACATCGGGACGCGTGGCCGCCAACCGCTGGTCTTCGGTCATGTAATCTCTGCGCATCCCGAAGGCCGGCGAATTGACGTAAGGTACAGGTCGCGCCGGATCCGAAACGTACTCGTCCACGCTTTCCCGCGCCGGCCGCTTCATGCTCAACGTCCCTCTTTCGGCCGGGAAAAGGTCCATCATCCTAGTGTCACGGGGCGGCCACGCATCGAATTTGCGCCACTGGTTCGTGCCTGTCTCGAAGACCCACGCCTTTGGCAGTTTCCCGTCGCCCCTGCCTTTGAGGACGTGCAGAAAGAAAGGGAATTCGATGTTCTCCCGGAAATAGAGAGCCGTCTTCGACTGAAACTGCACATTGCCCACCCGGTCGCCGTCGCCGCGCGCAAATCCGCCGTGCGTCCACGGACCCATCACCAACATGTTCGTGGCCGGTGGGTTGTTCTTCTCGATGGCCTGGAAGGTACGCAGCGGGCCCTGCAGATCTTCCGCGTCGAACCATCCGCCCACCGTCATCACCGCGGGCCTGATGTTCGCCAGGTGCTTCCAGATGGATCGCGATTGCCAGAAGCTGTCGTACGTCGTGTTGCCGATCACCTCGGTCCAGAAGGGGTTGGAGTGTTTGAAGTACTTCTCGTCGCTGTCGCCTAGCGACCCCATATCCAGAAAAAACTGGTATCCGTCGGGCGTCCCGAAATTCGGGGGAAGGTTTGGCTGCGGAGGCGCCGGGTCGCCGCTGCGCGGGCGGAAGCTCTGGTAGAAGCCGAAGTTCGCCGCTAGCATGAAAGCCCCATTGTGATAATCGTCATCGCCCAGATAGTAGTCCGTAACCGGCGCCTGCGGAGAAACCGCCAGCAGCGCCGGGTGCGCGTCGATCATACCCGCACTGGCATAGAATCCGGGCTGCGAAATGCCCCACAACCCGACCTTCGGCTGGCATCCCGGCACGTGGTGGATCAGCCACTCGATGGTGTCATAAGTATCGGTGCTTTCATCGGTATCCTTCGCGCCCGCCTTGCTCGCAACGTGAGGCCTCAATTGCGTCGGCACGCCTTCGCTCATATAGCGCCCTCGCACATCGGCGTAGACGAAGATGAATTTCTCTTTGGAGAAGAGTTCAGACGGCCCCAGGCTGGCGCGGTAGAGATCCGCTCCGTACGGCGCGACGCTGTAGGGAGTGCGGGTCATCATCACCGGATAGGTTCGGCCCTCGCTGAAAACGTCCTTGGGCACATACACCGACACGAACAGCCGCACGCCGTCCCGCGCAGGAATGCGATACTCGAACTTCGTGTAATGCTCACGAACAGAAGCGGCGGGGCCCTGCGCGGGAGCGGCCGGCGGCTGCGCCTGCAAAGCCCCCGCCAGCAGCAGGAATATCGCCGAAATGCAGCCGCGCGGAATCGATAAAGTACTCGTGCGAAGTGGTGGCATGGCGCTCTATCATAACCCTCGTAGCGCGGCATCAGCCACTGCCCGGCGCGGCCCTCATCGTGCGGCAGGTATGCCGGACGCTTTCCGAGCCGCGACCGGAACCGGAGGCCCGGCCCGAGCGGGTCATCTGAATCGGAGGGGACGGGGAGCACGCGGTGCCCGCTTCCTGACGGTCGCGGCTCTGTGAACGCAATGCTAACAGAGCCGCGACCGTCGGGGGGCGGGCACGAACGGTGGCTCGTATGCCGGACTAACGCGGCAGTCCCAACCGGAACCGGAGAAACTCCGCTACGCCCGCCAGTGCCTCGCGGGCGAGACGCAGGGTGCCTGGCATGGTAAAGAACCCGTGAATCGCGCCCAGGTACCGCCGCACCTGAACGGGATTGCCCGCCTCCACCAGTCTTCGCGCGTAGGCCTCGGCCTCGTCTCGAAGCGTGTCGTACTCCGCGGTCAATAGGAATGCGGGCGCCACTCCGGCGACGTCGCGAGTATAGATCGGCGAGGCCAGCGGGTCGTGCGGGTCGACGCCTTCCGGCAGATACTCCGACCATCCCTGTTTCATATCGGCGGCCGAGGGGCCATAGCCATCGGCGTAGTCCGTGTAGGATGGCCGGCTGCACGTCCCATCGATCATAGGGTAGATCAATACCTGGCACCGCAACCCCGAACTTCGCCGAGCCAGGGCAGCTCCCGCGGCCAGGCCGGCTCCAGCACTGTCGCCTGCCAACGCCACCGGCACATCCTGTTTCGCAGCCCAGTCGACAGCCGCGCAAGCGTCCTCAGCCGCGGCAGGAAAACGATGCTCCGGGGCTAAACGGTAATCGACCGCAACCACCCGGCAACCAGTCGCGATGGCCAGCAGCCGGCAGAGCGTATCGTGGCTTTCCAGGTCGCCGCTGAAGAACCGGCCACCGTGAAAGTACATGACGATCGGCCGCCCCTCTTCGAGGTCGGGCCAATATTGGCGTGCCCGGACATCGCCAGGCAGTCGCAGATCCTCGACCCTGGGGAGATTGGGTGGCTCGCCCGCCAGCGCGCCGGCCCGCCGAAGCATCACGCGGGTTTGCTCGACATCGAGCGACGATCGCGGTGGAAAGGCCTTCTGCCGCTCCAGCAGCGCGGCGACCTCAGGATCGAGCGGCACTCGCTTTACCCGAAAGCTGCGCAAAGATCTCGCGGTAGAAAGAGGGATGCGATTGCCAGGTCTGCGCCGTCACGATTCGCCCGTCGCGGACGGTCTGCTCGCCGACAAAGGTCCCGCCGGCCTGCTCCGCTTCCAGGCGGACGTGCTCATAGCAGGTCACGCGCTTGCCCCGTGCCAGCCCCGCCGCAGCCAGCACCTGCACGCCGTGGCAAATCGCGAACACCCATTTCCCCTGGCGATCGAACTCGCGCACGATGTCGAGCAGCCTGGCATTATTCCTTAAATACTCCGGCGCCCTGCCACCCAGGAGGAGCACCGCGGCATATTCCTCGACTTTGACGTCGTCAAATCCGAGATCGGCATCCAACCCATAGCCGCGCCGCTCGATATATGTGTCCCATCCCGGTTTAAAGTCGTGCATCACGAGATTTAGGCGGCGCCGGGAGGGAGCGGCGACAACCGGTTCCCAGCCTTCCTCCTCAAACCGATGCACCGCGTAGAGGGCTTCGTAGGATTCGCCGCCATCGCCGGTAACGATCAATACTCTGGACATTCCTCTACTCTAACCCGAAGGCTGACGACTGGCACCGGCCTCTTTGATTCAGGAATTACTGAGAGAAAACCGATCTGGATGCAACGTGTTACAGTCGATACCTCAAGTGCTTTAGGAATATCCGCGTTCACACTCGAGTTGCGTTTGTTGCATCCACGGCTAAGTTTGCGAATATAGCTTATGGCTTGCCTGGCGCTGATTGTCGTGTTGGCATTCCCGCGGATCGTTTTGATCATCACGTACTTTTTCTCGAATCATCTCCAACGCGCATATCACGGATTGCTCATCCCAGTGTTGGGCTTCATTTTCCTTCCGCTGACGACCCTCGTTTACGCCTGGCTGGTCAATACGAATCATCGGATCGAGGGGACCAGTCTCCTGATCCTGATTCTGGCTGTGCTGATCGATGCGGGTGCACTTAGCGGAGGAACGCGGCACCGGGGGCGGTGGTAATCGCTTACTATAAGGAGCATGAGAAAGAGCCGCTGGACCATCGGCGTCCTGCTGGGCGCCCTGACGATCGCCTGCTTCGCTCAGGCGCCCGCGAAGAAAGGAACCCCCGACGTGAAGAGACAGGCCTACGGGAAAATGGCGAACGGCACGCCGGTCGACTTGTACACGCTTACGAATGCCAAAGGCATGCAGGTCGAAATCACCACCTACGGCGGCGCGGTGGTGTCACTGACCGCCCCCGACCGCAACGGCAAATACGCCGATGTCGTCCTGGGCATGGACAACCTGGCGGGCTACCAGCACCAGGCGTCGTTTTTCGGCGCGTTGATCGGGCGCTACGGGAACCGCATCGGCCACGCGCAGTTCCAGTTGGACGGCAAGACCTACCATCTTCCGAAGAACGACGGCCAAAATACGCTGCACGGCGGAAACAACGGGTTCGACAAACAAGTCTGGACGGCCAAGGAAGAGCACAGCGCCGCGGGACCCGCGCTGGAGCTGACCTACGTCAGCAAGGATGGCGAAGAGGGCTTCCCGGGAACGCTGACGGCGAAGGTGGTCTACACGCTGACCGCCGAGAACGAACTGCGGATCGACTACAGCGCCACCACCGACCAGGACACCGTTTTGAACCTGACCAACCATTCCTACTTCAACCTGGCGGGAGCGGGGGAAGGCACGGTGCTCGACCACCAGGTGATGATCGACGCGGAACGGTTTACGCCGGTGGATGCGGGCCTGATCCCCACCGGCGAACTGAAGCCGGTGAAAGGCACACCTTTCGATTTCACGAAGGCGACGGCGATCGGTGCGCGCATCGGCGCTGACGACCAGCAGTTGAAACTCGCCAGGGGCTACGACCACAACTTCGTGCTGAACGGCGGGGGCGGCCGCCTGCACAAAGCTGCCGAAGTCTATGAGCCGAAATCCGGGCGGGTGCTGGAAGTCTGGACGACTCAGCCCGGCTTGCAATTCTACACCGGCAACTTCCTGGATGGCACGGTCCACGGCAAAGGCGGGAAAATATATCCGTTCCGCGGAGCGTTCTGCATGGAGACGCAGCACTTTCCGGATTCGCCGAATCACCCGAGCTTCCCGACTACCGAGCTGAAACCGGGGCAGACGTATCACGCGACGACGGCCTATCGCTTTTCCGCCAGGTGATATTGTTCCCCGAGTCGAAGCGTTTCCGCCAGCAGGGCGGTCTTGCGCAGCACGTTGAGGCGCTCGACCACTCCCATGCGGCGCCTGATCTTCATGAGCCTGCGATATATGGCGTTGACGTTGATCAGGATCCGCTCGCGGCCGAGCCAGGCCGCAAAGGGCTCGCGCTGAAATTCATCGCTGCGTAAGATCGCGAGGGACGCGGTGGTGGCGGGCCGTTCCTGATCGAATTGCCGGCGGGCGACGTTCCATAGGAACTGCCAGTAGTTGCGGACCGCCTCCACGCCCGAGGCATCCGTGAGCGGCCCGTGTCCGGGCACGACGATCGCGGGCTTCAGCGCCAGGATGTGGTCGCAAGCCGCGATCCATTTTCGCACCGAACCGTCCCAGAGGATGGGCATGACGCCGGAAAAAACGATGTCGCCGGCCATCACGACGCGCTCTTCGGGCAGGTGGACGATGAGGTCGCCCGCCGTGTGAGCCGGCCCCAGTTCGATCAATTCGACGCGGCGGCCCCCGACTTCGAGCTGCATGCGGCCGGAGAACGTCTTGGTGGGGTAGGCCGGACGGATGCCGGAATAGTCGAATGGCTGCATCATGCCGTCGAAATAATCAGCGGCAATTTCCCATCGCCGGTGGCGCGGCAACGGCAGCCGGCTGATGGCGCGGAATACGGTGGAAACCATTCCGAGCTTGCTCATCTCTTCCGGGCCGTGGCGGTGCATGCGGTGGGCAGCGGCTTTCGTGGCGATGATCTGCCGCGCCTCGGGGAGTTGATTGCCGAACCAGTGGTCCCCATCGGCGTGGGTGTTGACGATCGGACCGATGGGTGCGTTTTCGAGCAGCGGGCGAAAGCCCTCGAGCATCGCGGCGGTCCGCGGCAAGTCCCAAAGAGTGTCGACCAGAACGGATTCGCGATGGCCGCAGATCAGGGCGGTATTGCCGAGCCCCCAATTGCCGTCGGGAGTGAGCCATGCAGACACGCCAGGGGCGATCGGGTGAACACCTGAATAGGAGTCGTTTGCCAAACGCAAGTTTATCGCAGGGCACTTCCGCCGGAAAATCGAAACGCGCTTTGCGCCCACGCGTCGTACCATGTAAACGGAAGGAGGTGTGATGCGGCGGATCTTCTGTTTGGCGGCGGTCTCCGGGCTTTTGCTCGCGGCCGGCGACGAAACCGGCGTGCGGCCCCGGCCTTCGCCTTCCGACTATCCCGCGCACGCGGTTGCGGGCGGAGTCACCGTGGCTGCGGCGGTGGTCCCGAAGGACCAGGTAAGCAAACTGTTCGCAACCGACCTGAATCGCGACGGCTACCTCGTGATGGAAGTCGCAATATTCCCGGAAAAGGGCAGCGAGGTTCAACTGGCCAATCGCGATTTTCTGGTGGCGACCGGGTCTGATGGGACTACCATGCGGCCCGCCACACCGGATGCGATTGCCGCGCGGTACGACCGGAAGCACAAACCGCCGGATCCCGCCAGGGCGGGAAACATTCAGGTTTACAACACGGCCGATATCGGATACGAGAGCGGCACCTACAACGGCCAGCGGCAGCACGGAGTTTACACGGGTACGGGAGTCGGGGTGGGAGTGGGGGGCCCAGGACCCATGGCAGCGCCACCGGCTGCCAGCGGCCCGGACGGTTACGAGATCCGTAGCGAACTAGAAGGCAAGTCCCTGCCGGAAGGCCGCATGGATCACGCGGTAGCGGGCTTCCTGTATTTTCCGAAGCCGTCGGGCAAGGCGGCGAAGTCGGGCTACCGGCTCACGTGGTACGGACCGGAGAGCCAGGTTCACCTGACAGTTCCGCTTCCTCACAAATAGCGGTGGGCCACTTGCGGCGGGCCATCTTCAGGGCGGCACGAAAAGCTTGCCCCCCTAGCGGGCCGCGCACCACGGCGACTTCCGCGTAGCCGCCTAGAAGGCTTTCCGGCGGCGGAGTCAGTCTTGAGGAAGCAGCCACGAGTACGCGGCCTTGCCCTTTCCCCGGAAAGAGCGCGATCGAGCCATCGGTGAGCACCAGCAACAGGCCTTCGTCGAAGTTCGGGGCGGCTATGAATCCGCCTGCCAGTGCGATGCGCCATGCCTGCCGGAGCGCCGTGCCGAAAGCAGGACGCGCGGCGCCGCGCTGCAGCCGGCGCACCGCCTGAACCCACAAGCGGCGGAAGATCGGCGGCTGCGAAACGGCGCGGGCCAGGAACCGGAGGTAGTTCACTTCGAGAATGCGCTCGAGTTCCGCTTCCGTGAAATAGCGGGAGGTGGTGGCGCGATGGCGGTGCTCGACCAACGCCCCGGCCACATAGACGCTCGGCCAGCCGCGCTGCCAACCACGCCAGCCGAGATCGAGGTCTTCGACGTACGCCGGCTCATAGACCTCATCCACATTGCCGAGTGCCGCGAGCCTGGCGGCGTCGTAGAGCGAGCAGCCGCCGCTTCCATAGAGGACCCAGGTGCCATCTTCGCCGGGCAGGGGTTCATCGCAGCGGATCGGGAAGTCTTCGGGGCGGTCTTGCGCCATGACCGCTTTTCCGGTCTCCTCGCGGCGGACTCCGGCCGGAAAGCGGATCTGGGCGGTGGCGCAGAACAGATCGGGGACCCGCTGAAAGGCCGCCGCCAGCGCCTCGAAGAAGCCGGGCTCCACCAACATATCGTTGTTCAGCAGACAGACATGCGAATAGCCGGCGGCGGCGATCCCGCGGTTCGCGGCGCGCGCGAACGAGAGCGGGGCGGCGTCAGAGTGAACGCGCACTTGCGGCCATTCCGCGGCCAGCCACGTCCCGGTGCCGTCGTTCGATCCGTTATCGACCACGATGATTTCCGAGGGGCAGAATGCGAGCTCGCGGACGATGCCTTCGAGTTGAGCGCGCAGCAGCTCTTTGCCGTTGCGCGAGGGGATCACGACCGAAATCCCGCTGGCTCGTGGTTGGATGGCCGGTGGCTCAGGCGCGTGCCGGCGGGGGCGCACGATGGCCGCGGCACGGGCCGCGCACGACCAGCAGGCGGTTTGGATTCGGGCGGTCAAATCAGATCAGCGAATCGAGGAGGGCGGTCGCGCCGCCGGACTCGCTCTGCCGCCACAGTTCGAGCGCCTGCAGGGCGAAAGCCGTCGAGACCGGGTTCACGAAGGGCAGCCGGGTTTGGCCGGCACGACCGAACCAGTAGCCGCCTTCGATGCGCGGGTCCGGGTCCGCCGCTTGAAATCCGGCGAGTTGCCCGGCTTCGTAAGCGGAGGCTTCGCGATCAAGAGGCGCTACGCCGGCGCCATCCGCGTAAACCCGGACCCGCAGCAGTTGAGCGTAGACGTCGGAACGGATGAATTCCGGCGCGATCTCGCGAACCCATGCTCCGGCGCGGCGGATGCCATCGCACAGCGCGACGGTGCAGCGCATCTCGGAGGCGCGGGGGAGCAGCCCTTCGAGGAAGTAAAGGAAGGCGTGCAGGCGGTCCATCACCTTGGGCCGTTCGGCGTGGCCGGGCAGAAACGTGCTCCAGTTGCGCAGGGAATAATCGAGCACGCGCGCGTACTGCTTGCGAAAGTTCTCATCGCCGGTGGCTTCGGCGAGGTCCCACCACGCCATCGCCGCCTTCAGTTGATAGCAGCCGGAGTCCTGGGACCAGCGCATGGGATTGCGGATGGCGGGCAGCATCCGCCCATAGTCGAGGATGGGGTGGAAATCGGCGCCGGCATCGAAGCCGCCCTTGAGCATTGCTTCACCCAGGGCATTGGCCGCCTGAAGAAACTGCCGGTCGCCCAGCGCGCGCCAGGCGGCCAGCAGGCCGCGAACGACGATGCCGGAATCGAAGAAATAGGCAAGGTCCCTGCCATCCAGTTCGAAGGGCATGCAACCCGAGAACGGGTCGCGAGCCTCGACCAGGAATGTGGCGGCACGGGTTGCGGCGTCGAGGTACCGCTGGTCTTTCGTGACCTCATGAAGGTAGACGAAGGTGCTCACCGCGTAGCCCGTGATTTCGGTGGAGACGGGAGCGTTGCGCGCCTCGTCGGTACGGTAATAGCGGGCGACGCCGCCGTCCGGTTGTTGGATGCCGGAATGAAGGAACCACTCTCCGGAGCGCAAGATCTGCTGAGACAACCCGCTAGTGTATCATCAGAATCCCAAGTGCGAGCGTGACCACGGTGAGGGGCACGCCAGCGCGCGCGTATTCCCAGAACGTGATTCGCGCGGTGCGGCGCGCCCGCTCCACCACGATCAGATTAGCCACCGAGCCGAG
This sequence comes from Bryobacterales bacterium, assembly GCA_963794265.1. Classification (GTDB taxonomy): domain Bacteria; phylum Acidobacteriota; class Terriglobia; order Bryobacterales; family Bryobacteraceae; genus CAWCDJ01. The sequence continues at coordinate 439,285 of CAWCDJ010000001.1, read as the reverse complement.
CAGCGTGAGGTTCCCCGCCAGCGTGGAGGACATCGCCAGCGTCAGCCAGGCGCGCGCGGCGTCGGGAAGGCGGGGCACGAATTCCTTGAACAGAAGAACCGCGGGGACATTGCTGACGATATTGGAAAGGATGGCGGTGAAGATCGCCATGGGGGCCGTGCGGTCCAGGTGATAGCGCGTTCCGAAGGCAAAGAGGTCGTCCGGCAGCGGCGTCTTCTCGATTCCGGCGATCACGATGAATAGTCCGATGAAGAGGACCAGGAGGCTCCAGTCGATTTCGCGATAGATCCGGTCGGGCTTGATGCGGCGCGTGATCAGCAGCAGGGCTCCGGCGACGACCGCGACCTTGGGGACGGGCCATCCTGCGAAAAACAGCACGATCATGGCGGCGGAGGCGGCCAGCGATTTCAACAGCAGGGGCTTGTGGAGGCGGACGGCGCGGTGCTCCGGTTGGAGCGTTTCCTCGGAACGAAACTCGGCGCGGTACACGAGCGCAATGACCGCGATGGTAAGGACCAGCCCCACCGCCGCGATGGGGGCGAGAGCCGCCGAGAAGGTGCGGTAGGGGATCCGCGAGAAGCTTCCGATCATCATGTTCTGGGGGTTGCCGGTGACGGTGGCGGTGCTGCCGATGTTCGCCGCCATGGCCACCGCCAGAAGGTAAGGAATGGGGTTGCGGCGCAGCTTTTCGGTAATGTCGATGACCAGCGGGGTCAACACCAGGCACATGGTGTCATTGACGAAAAAGGCGGAGAACACGCCTGAGACCGCCACGATCCCGGAGAGCAGCACGAGCGGGCGGTGAGCATGCTCCACCACCCGCTCGCTGACCAGAGTGAAGAAGCCGGAGAGCCGCAGGTTCGCCACCACGATCATCATGCCGAACAGCAGAATGATGGTGTCGTAGTTGATGGCGTCGTAAGCTTCCTGGACCGTGAGGACGTTCGCGGCCAGCATCAGGGCCGCCCCGATGATGGCCGCGCCGGTGCGGTCTACCCGAAAGCCCGGCAGGCGTCCGATGGCCAGCACCACGTAGGTGGCGGCGAAGATGAGGTAGGCGGAGAGCACGAACTCCTCATTGTCGCATTGAGCCTTGGGGCGCCCGCGGGCCGAAGCGGCACGAGGCCGCGTGACGATTTGCGAAGCGAACCGCTGCTACCGGGGGCCTCCGCGGCCGCCACCGCGAACTGGGCGCGGCCTCTGGGCCTCGGTCATCAGTTCGTCGAATTGAGCGCGAGTCATCTTCAATTTCTCTGGATGCGCGTCCACCCACTTGGCAAAGGCGGCGAATTTCGTCGCATTCCAGCCGCCTTCGAATTCCGCGCCGTTCTTGCCCTGCTTATTCAGCTCGAAGTTGAAGGCATCCTGCAGATTGGTGAATTCGGCCCTGCTGATGGTTGCTTCGGCGAGTACGGCCGGAATGAAGATCACCCCATCCCGCTTCGCCAGCACCAGGTCGCCCGGCAAAACCACCGCCCGCCCAATGCGCACCGGAACGTTGATCCCGGTCAACTGCATCTGGGCCCAGCCCGACGGATCGTAGCCCCGATAGAATCCATTCAGGTTCGGAATTTCGCGGTTCTCTTCGGCATCCCGGATCCCGGCATTGAAGATGAAGCCGGAATGCGTATGGGCGGCAATGCCGCTTCCCAGGTTGGAACCGATGAGCGTGCCTTCGATGATCTTCCCGTAGCCGTCCGCCACCATGGTGTCGCCCATGTGAAGTTCGTTGATCACCCAGCTATTGGTTCCGCTGACGCGCCCTTCCTCCTTGCCCTCGGCGGCCACCGCGGCAGCCATATCGGGCCGCTGCGGCATGAATTGGGCCGTGAGCGCGCGCCCGGCGAAGGGTTTGTCGATGTGCAGGCCTTGCCAGCCGGCCTCGAACTGGTTCTGGTAGCCGTGTCCGCGCAGGTACTCCCAGACATCCTCGAGGGATACGTCCAACGCGCGTTCGAGCAGGTTGTCCGAGATCTTCGGACGGCCGTCGGGGAAGCGGTCCCCTTTCCACTCGGACGTGTAGAACAGGATCTGCTCCTTGTTCGGTTTGATCTGGGCGAGGGCAGTCGATGCTCCCACGACAGTGCACGCGATCAAAAATCTAGCGATCAGTTTCTTCATGAAAGGCCTCTTTTCACTCGTTCGGTCCATGCAATATCCGGCGGCGAAGCATTGCGCTTGTCCCGCTATCTTATGACATTCCGGAGCCGATAGGACATCCCGGGCTGCGCCGGGGTGGAACGGCTAAGCCATTGTAGCTGAACACAAGGGGGCTAGTGAGCGAAGGCCCGGAGGAGATCGGCGCTGGTGGTCGTCGGGGCCCAGTATTTCTCGATGTACTCGATCACCAACTGTGTGCCCGCCTCGTGGCTGACATGCGGCGAATCTTGCGGGTTGTACATCGCGTCGGTCAGGTCGCGGACGAGGATGCAGTGAATCCCGAGCGCGGTCATTCGCTTGATCGCGAAACTGCGATTGAGGATGCACATGTTGGCGTGCACGCCCATTACCAGGAGAGTCCGGATATCGCGCTCTCGTAGAAAGCTGTAGATCTCGGAGCCGTCGTCGGAGATCACGTCCGAGGCATCGATGCGCAAGCCGGGATTCTCACGCGTCCAGGCCTTGTAGAACTGGTCCGGCGTATCGCACCCGCCGCTCTTGTCGTCGATGGGAAGCGGAGGAGCGGTCAGGCTGAGTGGAACCGGCGGAGCGACTTTGGCAACCGCCAGCATGCGTTTGCGCTGAGGGGCGTCCTGGTAGAATGCCATCGTTTCCGAAGGTGCGTGGATAATCTGAAATCCTCGCTTGCGTGCCGCTTCCACGAACGGCGCCATCCGGACGACCAGGCCGCCGACCCGTTCGGTGGCGCCCCGGCACCAGTGTTTGTCCCACATGTCGCAGATCAGGATGGCGGTCTTCTCCACGGCCAGGGTATGTTTGAGGTGCACTTCCTGCCATTCGCCACCGCCCTTGAAAACCTCCACCCGGGAGCGAAGGTTCACCGTGATGTCCGCGGCCCTTGCACGCAGTGAGGTGGCAGCCAGAAGGAACAGCAGCATGCAGCGTGACGGGATCATGGGAGGAATGTTATCACGCCAGGCCTTTGTGTGAACACCTCAACGCTCCGGCAGCGGCGCGTGCGGCAACCGTGCCGGCGGGCCGCCCTTCGGTATCTTGGATAACTTCCTCGTCGCGGAGGCGCGCGACATACTATCGGGTGTGGGCGGTGGGAATCGGGATACCCGCGAGTTTCATCTGGCGCTCCAGGCGCTCTCGAACCGCTCGATCCGGCGCGCTCTCGACCTGCTGGACCACGCCGAACGCCTGGGCCACGACCCCGACCAATGTGCCGCCCAGCGGTGGTCCTGCTGGATGCTGCTCGGCCGGTTCGAAGATGCGTGGCGGGAGAGCGACCGGGTTACCGCGCGCCGGATGCGGCCCGACCCCAACCGTTTTTGGGACGGGCTTCCGTTTACCGGCAAGCGCGTGGTGATCCGGTGCCTGCACGGCTATGGCGATGCCATCCAGTTCGTCCGCTACGCCCGGTTAGTCGGGCGGGAAGCGTCGCGGATCACGGTGCAAACGCACCCCGAGCTGGTCTCGCTGCTGCGCGGGATGCCGTTTGTGGACGAGGTCATCACCTGGCCGGAAACCGAAGAGAGCGCCGGCGGCTGGGAGCAGCAGATCGAAGTGATGGAACTGCCGCGCGCCTTCCGAACGACCCTCAACACCATCCCGAACGGCGTGCCCTACCTGCGCGTGCCCGCCGAACGCCTCGAGAGATGCCGCGTACCCGCCGCCGGCCGCAGCGGAAAGCCGCGGGTCGGTCTGCAATGGGGCGCAGGCGGCTGGGACCCGGCACGCTCGGTGGCGCTCGACGAACTGCGCCCGGTCCTGGATGTTGCCGGCGTGGAGTTTTTCAGCTTTCAGCGCGGGCCGGCGCGTGAAGGGCTGAGCGGCTTCGCAGCGGGCCGCCGCATTTGCGATGTCGCCGGCGAGTCTCCCGAAATCGTGGAAGCGGCCGCGGATCTCCTGCATATCGACCTGCTGATCACGGTCGATACCATGCTGGCGCACCTGGCGGGTGCCCTGGGCAAGCCCGTCTGGGTGCTGCTCCCTTATGCGGCGGACTGGCGTTGGATGCTCGGCCGCCGGGATTCGCCCTGGTACCCCACCATGAAGCTCTTCCGGCAAACCAGCCCCGGGGACTGGACGTCGCCGGTCCGGCAGATGGCCTTGGAGCTGCGGAATCGGGATTGAGTCCCTCGCGATTTCGCAGCTCTTACCTGTGTGGTAAAGATTGAAGCTATGATTCATTCGAGACTCGTGGCGGCCGCCGGCACGATGCTGCTTGCGGGCGCCGCCTGGGGAGTGGACCTCGCGAACGCGGTGGTCGTTTGCCCGGCCGCGGCGGCGATGCCGGTCGCGAAGGCTTCCCAGATGCTGCGGGAAGAAATCGAGAAGCGCACCGAGATTCGTCTGGCGGCAGGCCGCTCGCTGCCGGCCTCCGGCGGGGCTTTCATCCTGGTGGGGACCAATCGCGAGGTCGAGGCCATGGCGCCGGCTCTCTTCAGGCGGCTGCCCGCTGCGCCGGACGGGGCGGACGGCTTCCGGGTGGCCGTCGCGGGAAATTCCGTGGTGGTGGCGGGCAACAGCGATCGTGCCGTGGTTTTCGGCGCCGGCTACCTGCTTCGCCATCTGGAAATGCGGCGCGGGAAGGTCCTCCGGGTGGAAGACGGACTGGCCGTGTCGACAGCCCCCAAATATGCGATCCGCGGCCATCAACTCGGTTACCGCCCGAAAGTGAACGCCTACGATGCGTTCACGGTTCCGATGTTCGAGCAGTATATCCGGGACCTGGCCGTTTTCGGCACCAATTCCATCGAACTGATCCCGCCGCGATCCGACGATGCGGATGAGAGCCCGCACTTTTCGCTGCCCAAAATCGAAATGATGGAGCAGGTGTCGCGCATTTGCGACGAGTACGGCCTGGATGTGTGGATCTGGTTTCCGGCCATGGACAAGGACTACTCGGACCCGGCCACGGTGGAGTTTGCACTCAAGCAGTGGGCCGAGGTTTTCCGCCGCCTGCCGCGCATCGACAATATTTTCGTGCCCGGCGGGGACCCGGGCCACACCGAACCCAAGTACCTGTTCGCGCTGCTCGAAAAGCAGACCGGGAGCCTGCACAAATACCATCCGAACGCTCACATGTGGGTCTCGCCGCAGTCATTCTCGAAGGCCTGGATGGACGAGTTCTACGAACTGCTCCAGGCGCAGCCGAAGTGGCTGACCGGAATCGTCTTCGGGCCGCAGGTGCGGGACAGCCTGCCGGAGCTGCGCGCCAGGGTCCCGGCGCGCTATCCGATCCGCCGCTATCCCGATATCACCCACAGCATCGACAGTCAGTATTTCGTACCCGATTGGGATCTGGCGTACATGGTCACCGAAGGCCGCGAGGTGGCCAATCCGCGGCCGCTCGACGAACGCGCGATCTTCGAGGCATACAAAGACTACGCAGCCGGGTTCAGCACGTATTCGGAAGGCGTGAACGACGACGTGAACAAGTTCGTCTGGAGCATTCTGGGCTGGGATCCCAATGCCGACCTGGCGGCCTCCCTGCGTGAGTTCGGCCGCTATTTCATCGGAGACGACGTGGGCGACGATTTCGCCGCAGGGCTGTTCGCGCTGGAGCGGAACTGGCGCGGTCCGCTGCTGGCCAACCAGGGTGTGGATACGACGTTTGAGACCTTCCGCGATATGGAGAAGCGGGCCACCCCGCAGATGAAGCTCAACTGGCGCTTCCAGCAGGCGCTCTATCGCGCCTACTACGACGAATACGTGCGGCAGCGCCTGATCTACGAGACCGCTCTCGAACAGGAGGCGCTGGGCGAACTGCGCGGCGCGCCGCGCACGGGCTCGCAACTGGCGCTCGAAAAAGCGCGCCAAACGCTCGACCGGGCCGTGACTCATCCGATTGCCGAAGATCTCCGCGGCCGCCTGATGGAACTGAGCGAGGCGCTCTACAACAGCATCCATGCGCAGTTGAGCGTGGAGAAATACCAGGCGATCGCGGTGGGCCGCGGCGCCAGTTCAGATACGGCCGATGTGCCGCTCAACAACCGCTGGTGGCTGGAGGAACGCTTCCGGGAGATCGGAGCGATGGCCGACGAAAAAGAGCGGCTGGCCGCGATCGACGCGGTGATCCATCGGACCGATCCCGGGCCGGGAGGCTTCTATGACGACCTGGGCGACCTCTCGCGCCAGCCCCACCTGGTCCGCGGTCCGGGGTATCCGTCGGACCCGGCATTCCTTCAATCCTCGTATGTGGGGATCGGCGATGCGGGCGTGGGGCGCATCGACCTCGTGACCGGGTACCGCACGAATTATCCGAGGCCGTGGATCTCGGTGGGCGCGGCTTTGAACGATACGCCGGTGAAGCTGCGGTACGAGAGCCTGGACCCCCGCGCCGAGTACCAAGTGCGCGTGGTGTACGCCGGCGGCAATAGCGGGCCGAAGCTGCGCCTGGTGGCGAACGGGAAGTACGAGATCCATCCCTGGCTGAAACGGCCGGTGCCGTATCACCCGCTGGAATTCGATATTCCCAAAGCCGCCACCGAAGGCGGAACGCTGGAGCTTACCTTTACACGGGAGCCTGGATTGAGCGGCAACGGCCGGGGTCTCGAGATCGGCGAGGTGTGGTTGATCAGGAAGAACTGAGGACGCCCGGAATCACCTCCCCTGCGAACGGTTCCGCATTTTGCCACAATTGAGGAGAAGCGCGTTCGCGCGGGAGGCTTGCATTGATCGACACGGTGGTGAACCTGTTATTCCGGTGCCCCCACCGGCGCCTTACCCGCCCGGTGTCGCCGGTCAGCAAGGCCGGACAGCCGCACGGGGCCGCTTACGTGGTTTGCCTGGACTGCGGGAAGCAGTTCGCCTACGACATGACTCAGATGCGCATCGGGAAGGCGATCGGCCATTCCCCCGATTCCGGCGTCCTGCCGGCGGATCTGCCGAAGCCGCGGGGGAGCGGGTGGAAGTATGTGGCGCTGGCGGGACTGCCCCTGGCCGCGGTAATGGGAGCCATGATGAAAGCCACCAAACGCGGGGGCCGGCAGAAGCCGAAATAAGGCGCACCGGACGAGCGGAAGGCGCGCAATCTACCGCTCCGCTGGTTGTCCGGCGGAGTTAGGTGTACAATGTCCGAAATCCCAGAAAATGCAGCGAAGGAGTGTCAAAGATGAAGGTTCCTTTTTACGGTCACGTGCGGCAATATCATAACGTCCAAGCCGAAATCGACAGCAATATTCACGACGTACTCGAATCCGGACAGTATGTGATGGGGCCCATGCTCCAGCGCTTCGAGAAGGAGTTTGCGGACTACCACGGCCTGAAATACGCCGTGGGCGTGGGTAACGGGACGGATGCCCTGTGGCTTGCCTTTCAGGCCCTGGGAATCGGCCCGGGCGACGAGTGCATCACCACGGCCAACACGTTTTTTGCCACCGCCGAAGCCATCTGGATCGCCGGCGCAACCGCGGTCTTCGTGGATTCCGATCCGAAGACCAACTGCATCGATCCCTCGAAGATCGAAGCCGCCATCACCCCCAGGACGAAGGCCCTGGTTCCGGTGCACCTCTACGGCCAGTGCGCGGAGATGAAGGCGATTCGCGAGATCGCCGACCGTCACGGACTGCTCGTAATCGAAGACAACGCGCAGGGCATAGGCTCCCGCGGCAACGGGTTCGGCGTCGGCGAGTTGAGCGACGCTGCCTGCACCAGTTTCATCATCCAGAAGAACCTGGGGTGCTTCGGCGACGGCGGCGCGGTGGTCACGAATCACGAAAAGCTGAATACGGCGGTACGCACACTGCGTAACCACGGCTCGGCCAAGCGGTCCTGCCACAGCCCGGGATACAACAGCCGGTTGGACGACCTGCAGGCCGGCGTTCTCAGCGCCAAGCTCAAGCACATCGACGACTGGAACGCCTTGCGGCGGCAGTGGGCCGCGCGCTATACCGCCTGTCTGAAAGACGTGCAGGGCCTGACGCTGCCTTATGAAACTCCAGGTTTCTATCACATCTATCATCTATACGTAATCGAGACGAAGGATTCCGCCCAACGCGATTCGCTGCTTGGATTCCTGAACGAAAACGGCGTCGACGCGAAGTGCCATTACCCGATTGCGATTCATCAGCAGGAAGGCTATCCGTGGGGCAAGCCGGCGCGGATTGCGGGCCCGATCCCCAATTCCGAACGGAATGCCGCCTGCTGCATCTCGCTGCCGATGTTCCCCGAGTTGACGGCGGAGGAAGTGGACTATACGGTCGCCAAGGTCCTCGAATGGACCAGGAATGCAGGTGTCGCATGAAAGACCGGTACCGGGTGGTCGTGGTGGGCGCCGGCAAGCGCGGAATGCACCATGCAGCCGCCTTCCAGGCGGACGGCCGCTTCGACCTGGCCGGCATCTGCGATATCGACCCTGGCCGGCTGGATGCGGCCGCCGCCAAATTGGGCGCGCCCGCGAAATCGACGGATGCCCGCCAGCTTGCCCTCGCGCTTCGACCCGACGTCTTCTGCTTCTGCACGCTGCCCGCGATTCGCACCGAGATGGTGCGGATCGGGGTGGAGTGCGGCGCCAGCCTGATCGCCATGGAAAAGCCGGTGGCCCTGACCAGCGCGGAAGGTTTCGGGATCCGCAACATGCTTCAGGCTTCCGGAGTGCGGGCCGTGGTCAGTCACCAGCACCGCTATGGCGAGCACTATCAAAAAGCCAAAGAGGCGGTGGCGGGCGGCGCGCTGGGCCGCGTCCATACGGTGTACGGAACTTCCACCGGCTGGATGACCCACATGCTTTCGCACCTCATCGACTACACCCGGTGGTTCAATGACAACGCCCGGGCGGAGTGGGTGATGGCGCAGGCTTCGGGGCGGGGAAAACTGGCCGATTCGCACCCTTCGCCGGATTACATCGCCGGCTTCATTCATTTCGCCAACGGCGTTCGGGGCGTGATCGAGTGCGGAGCCGGCGCGCCGGATGTTCCCGAAGTGGATTACTGGTGGCGCAAGTGCCGCATCGGCGCCCAGGGCACGGAAGGCTTCGCCGAGGTGCTGACGGGCGGCGGATGGCGCATGGTGAGCAGCCAGGGCTCCTGTTCGGGCGGCGGATCGATGAATTACGATCACGACATGCCGCCGTATATCCGGCAGATCGCGGAGTGGCTGGACGACCCGGCGAAGGTGCATCCGTGCAACTTCGAGAGTGCGTGGCAGGGATTCGAAATCATGATGGGTTTCTGCCGCTCGGCGGCGCAGGGAGGGCAGGTGGCATTGCCGCTGGAGGCCGGAGCCGATGAGATCGAGATGTTGAAAAACGCCGTGCCACGGCGGGAAGTGCTGCTTTCCATGGCAGCGAACGCGAAGGAGTACGGGGTCGGGGGGTAGATGCAGCAGGCGGGAGCACCCGGCCTGGATTAGTTGAAGGCCGCGCCGGCGGCACGGGAAGTGCGCCGGCGCGGCCCGATTGGACGCGGGAGTCGGTGGTTAGAAGATTCTCTGGTGGACCCGGTCCACCGAGAACTCTTCGGTTGCGCTGTGGCAAGCCGCGCAGCTCTCTCCGAGAGCCGTGGTGTTGGCCAGCGCGTGGGAAGCGGTCGCCTTATCGTCGTGGCAGCCTTGGCAGGCGGCCGAGATCGGGGGAGTCGTGGCGGTGAAGCCGCCAGGGCTCGCAACCATCGCCTGGGCCCCGACGTTCTCCACCAGGTAAGTGCCTGCCAGGTGGCACGAGGTGCAATCGCGGAGGTCGCCCGGGAAGCGGACGTCCTGGAAATTGGTCGTTCCAAGGACGTACGGATTTGCCAGGTTTTCACCACGATGGATGCTGTGGATCTGCCATGCCAGGTTGACGCTCTGTTTCGAGGTGCCGTCCGTCAAGGTCGGATTGTGGCAGATTACGCACTCCTGCACGTTGGCGCGGGTGCCGCCGTGTATGAAGCCCAGGTTCATGTGGCAGTTGGCGCATTTTGCCGTGTCCACTACCTGGCGGCGCGGTGCGACCGGGCTGCCGTCCACTGAGAAGTAGTACTCCATGGGTGCCGCGGCATCAACCGCGCTGGTGGCCTTCTGGGTACCCGGAAGCAGCGTCACGGTGTTGGCCGCTTCGATCGAGACCGTATAGGATCCGGTCGCGCCGGCCGGGATCTTGTTGGTCATTGTGTAGGCATACACGCCGTTGCTGCTGGCGGTCGCGGCGGGATTCTCGGAAACCCGGATTCCGGCCGGGCCGGTGCCGTAGTCGGTATTGGGTCCGCCGAGAACGATGCGGATCGTGCTGATTTTGCTGATGTCGACCGGGCTGCCAGACTTATCCATAACGCTGAAGGTCACCGTGGGAGCGCTCCCCGGCGTCGCGTTATCAACTCTCAGGACCTTGGTAACGAGCCCGGGCAGCGAGGTGGAGTTCGAGGGGATGAGGTGGGCGCCGGAAATCGAAGCGTCGAAATCCATGGTCTGTTCAGGCGTGTGGCAGGTGGCGCACTGCTTGTCATCGAGTTGCGGCAGGTTGACGTGGTTCAGGCCGGTGGCGAAGTTCACATCGTCGTGGCAGGACCCGCAGGCCGCAGCGCTGGGCTTGGTCTTCCAGTTATCAGCTTGTGTGGCGCCTTTGGCATGGCAGGTCGTGCAATTCCGGACGTCCTGGGGAAACACGACTGTCGAGAAATCGGACCACGCGCCGCGATGCCAGATCCGGTAAGGAGTGCCGGCCTTCACGCTGGGAAGGCTGGATCCCATGTGGATCTTGTGGATCAGGACTTTCATGTCCTGGGTCAGTTGAGTGTCGGGGTTGATGGTCTGCGGGGTGTGGCACATGATGCAGAGCTCCACCTTCAGGCGGGAGCCGCCATGCCCGTAGAGCGGATCGTGGCACTGGTTGCATGCGTCGGTCGTGACTACCGAGCGGGTCACGGTTACCGGAGAACCGTTGGGAACGAACGAGTAGACGTCATTCGAGGTCTCGCTCCATTCATCGAACGTTCCGAATTGCGAAAGATCCCGCTGCGCGGAAACGCCGATCGAAGTGGTTACGGTGGTGTCGAATCCGGCCGGCGCCTTGGTTTTGAACGTATAGGTGTAATCCCCTATGGCGTTGTTGACGAACGTCCCACCCGAATCGTTGGCCGCCTGGATCTGCGAAGGATTGTTGTTCAACGTCGCCTTGGCGGTGCTGGTCGTGTAGGAAACGTACTGAGTCTGACCGGCAGGAATGTAAGCGGCGATAAAACTCATCGACACAGGGCCGTTGGTGGCCACACCCAATCTGTCCAATGGGTGACCGTTCGCGTCCACAATCGTGGCGCGAACAGTGATTGTGCCGTCGTTGGCGATGGCGGCACCTTGGATTTTTACAACGACGCCGGTTTTTCCTAGCGAGGAGGTTGTGCCATTCAATTTGGCATTGAAATCCACGATGTGCGTGACGCCATGCCGGTCGGCTGACGCAGTGTTGACAAACACGACAAGCGGTAGCAGGAACACTGCGCAAGCGAGACACTTCTTCATAAAACGTTCTCCTTTAAAGAGAAACAGAGCTGCATATCCCGTCCAATTTAGCACATTGCGTGCCACCTCACATCGCAGGTGTAGCGTAGTGCTACAGCCAGTTCGAGAAAATCGACGACCAATTGCGAACTCCTTCATTCCATTGCTGAAATAAGCATCAAGCGACGTCGGGCTGCGAGCGACAATTGCCTCCCGCGGACTGAGGCTCAAGGTGGGGTTTTCCGCGCAGTGGGTGCCAAATGGGCGGCCTTGCCCCATCCACCCCCAGATTCTCTGGAAGATTCCCCGTAGTCTTGCACCGGTACGCCAGCCAGCCTACTGAGCCCAGAAGCCGGGCTCGCAGGGACATTTCACCCCTTCCGGAGCGGGAGTATTTGTACCATCAGGAACCATTCCGGATTGTGCATCGTCACATAGAAGAGCAGTATTTGTTCGAAATTCAGCAAATTTTAGGTAAAAGCTTTAGAATGAGCGTCTTGAAGTACATTAGCAGCTTCTCTGTTTTCACCCTCCTGGCTCTATCCCTTCCAGCCTGGTCCGCCGGCCAGGGCGCGACGGGAGTGCCTAACTTCCATCAAGTCAACGAAAAAGTCTATCGTGGTGGCCAGCCTGCCGCGGAAGGCTGGTCTAGCCTGGCGAAACTGGGTGTCAAGACCGTGATCGACCTCCGCCGGCCCGACGAGCATTCAACAGCCGAAGAGGCCCATGCGGTCGAAGCGGCCGGAATGAAATACGTCAACGTGCCGATGAAAGGCGTGGTGGCCCCCACCGAAGCACAAGTCTCCCAGGCGTTAGGGCTGTTGCTGAGCTCGCCCGACCCGGTATTCGTGCATTGCAAACGCGGCTCGGACCGCACTGGAACCATTATCGCGTGCTACCGCATGTCGCATGACAGCTGGGACCACAAGCGAGCGCTGGCCGAAGCGAAATCCCTGGGGATGTCCTGGAGTCAGTTCGGGCTGAAGAACTACATCAAATCCTTCCAATCGAAGGCCCGCATGATGACGATGGCTCCGGCTACCGCGACTCCCGCAACGGCCGCAATTCAGGATTAGCAGGACTTACCGGCTTCCTGAAGGTCACGGCTCGATTTCCAACTTAAGCTCCATTCCCAATAAAGAGGTAAACGTGAGACCTATATCCACCGGAAAGACTCTGGTTCCGGCACTGATTGTTTGCTGCTGCGCGGCATGGTCGCAATCCGGTACTCCGGTCGTGTGGACCGTCCGCAGCCTGGATCGCGTGGGCATGACCCAGGCTCCCGGCGACAGCAAAGATGTAAAAATGTTCGCGGCGCGCGGCGAAGCGCAGTCCTTTCAGATTGTTGCCAGCGGCGCCGCCAACGGACTGAGCGGCGTGAACGTGACAATCTCGGACCTGGACGGGCCGGGAGGAGCTGTGATTCCGAAGTCCAGCTTCACGCTTTATCGCGAAAAATATGTGTACGTCAGCAAATCCAGCCCGAACTGGCACGGCAGCAACCAGCCGATGGGGCCAGGGTGGTATGCGGATGCCCTCATTCCGTTTACCGACCCTTCGAGCGGCACAGCGCTTTCCGGGGCGCAGTTGACGGCGGTGCCTTTCGACCTGAAGGCCGGCAATAACCAGCCGATCTGGGTGGATGTGCTGGTACCGCGAACGGCCAAAGCCGGCGCGTACTCGGGTTCCTACACCGTCACCAGCAAGCAGGGCAGCACAACCGGCCCCATCTCGCTGACGGTCTGGAACTTCGCCCTGCCGGAATCGCCGGCGCTCAAATCGTCGTTTCTGTTCTTCCAGTCCGGCACGCGGGACGCGCAGGCGGAGCTGCTGAGGAACCGGATCTCGCCCGCATCCACCAACCCCGCCGATCAGGCGTCGCTCAGGGAATACGGGCTGAGCGTGAACAACACCGGTCCGTTCAGCGGTGCGGATGTCGGCCGGTGCAACATGTCGCCCGCGCCTCCGCCCGAAAAGTTCAAGGCCCTCGCCGCCTCGCAGCATCCCAACCTCTTTCTCTACGACTACAGCGCGGACGAGATCGGCCACTGCACCAATCTGTATCCGAAGATCAAGCAGTGGGCCGCCAGTATGCACCAGGCCGGCATCAAAAATCTGATCTCGATGACGCCGACCCCGGCGCTCTACGACGACGGCACCGGCAGCGGCCGCTCGGCCGTGGATATCTGGGTGGTGCTGCCCCTCATGTACAACAACAACAAGGCGGGGGTCGCGCAGGTACTGAAGAAGGGCGACGAAGTCTGGTCGTATAACACCCTGGTGCAGGATGCCTACTCTCCGAAATGGCTGATCGACTTCGATCCCGTCAATTTCCGGATTCAGCCCGGCTTCCTCAACCAGAGCCTGAACCTGACCGGTCTGCTCTACTGGCGCGTCGACCGCTTCCCCTCGGACGCGTGGAACAACGTGAACAACGCCGGCACCTTCAGCTCGGGCAACTATCCGGGAGAAGGAATGCTGGTGTATCCGGGCAAGCCGGTGGGCGTCCCGGGCGTAGTGGCTTCGATGCGGCTGAAATGGCTGCGGGATGGTTCGGAAGACTACGATTACGTGCAGATTCTCAAGAACCTCGGGCACGAGGACGTGGCCATGAAGATCGCCCGCTCGGTAGCTCCGGACTGGACGAACTGGACGCGCGATCACGCCGCGGTCGAATCGGCCCGCCAGCAACTGGGAGAAGCGATCAACCAGATCATGAACGCCCGAGCATCGGCCGCGCCGGCTACGACGCAGGGCGGCGGCGAGTAAGTCTGGAAACGGGGACGGTCCCTTTTCCGGCAGCTTACCCGGCGGCGGGCAGGCGATCGGTAGGCCGCGCCCACCAGACGTAAAAGGTCGGCAGCAGAAACGTGCTCATCATCAAATCGACCAGCAGGCCGCCGACAATCACGATGGCAAAGGGCCGTTGGGAATCCGAACCGATGGCGTGAGAGAGGGCCGCGGGCAGCAGGCCGAGCGTGGCGACCAGCATGGTCATCATGATCGGCCTGAGCCGCCGCGAGGCTCCTTCGATAGCGGCTTCTTCGATCCCAAGGCCCTGCGCCCTCAACTGGTTGATGTATTCCACCATAATCACGCCGGTCTGAACGGAAGCTCCGAATAACGCCAGAAAGCCGACCCCGGAAGACACGCTGAAATTGGTGGCGGTGAGGTACAGCGCAAGCAGTCCGCCGACCCTCGCCACGGCCACATTCACCAGGTGCAGGCAGGCCCACTTGGCGGACCCGAACGCGGCGTAAATGATCAGGAAGATGAGGAACACGGTGAACGGGACGATAATCATCAGCCGTGCCTCGGAGCGCTTCTGGCTTTCGTATTCTCCAGCCCATTCGAAGCGGTATCCCGGCGGCAGCTTGACCAGCCGGTCGACCCGGCGGATGGCTTGCTCCACGGTTCCGCCCAAATCGCGTCCGCGCACGCTGTATTTTACAGCGACGTAGCGCGAGTTGGCTTCCCGATAGAGCATCGAGGCGCCGTCGGCGATCTGGATTTTGCAGAGCTGTGCCAGGGAGACGCGCTCACCCGAGGGCGCGAGCAACCGGATATTCTCGATGGCCGCGCTGGTATCGCGGTAACGGGGAAGATATCGGGCGACCAGGTCAAACCGCTGTTCGCCCTGAAGCACCTGGGTGAGGGCCTTGCCGCCGACCGCGGTTTCGATGGCATCCTGCACATCGGCAACGTTGATCTGGTAGCGGGCGGCGGCGTCGCGGTCCACGGCCAGGTTCAAGTTTGGCTGACCGGTGACGCGAATCATGCCCAGGTCCTCGACGCCGGGGATGGTGAGCATGGTCTGGACGACCTCGGATCCTTTCTCTTCCAAAACGTTCAGGTCGTCGCCAAAGATCTTGACGGCAAGTTCGCTCTTGACGCCGGTTTCGGCCTCTTGCATTTCATCAGCGATTGGCTGGGTGAAGTGCCAGAGCACTCCCGGGATTTTATCCAACTGCCGGTTCATGGCGGCGATTAATGCGTTCTTGTCCTCGTGGAACACGGGCCGCCACTGTTCCTTGGGTTTGAGGTCGACGAAATATTCGGTGCTGTCGAAGCCCGCGGGATCCCTGCCGTCGTCCGGCCGGCCGACGCGCGAGATTACCTGCCTGACTTCCGGGAAGGATGCGAAGGCGATGCGCGCGCGATTCATAATATCGGCACCTTCGTCCGGCCCGATACTGGGAGCGGCCGTTCCGAATGCCCAGATGGAGCCTTCATCGAGGTGCGGGAGGAATTCGGAGCCGATCACACCGCTGGTGAGCAGATAGACACTGCAAGTGACCGCGCCCGCCGCCACTCCGACCATCACCCAACGATGATGTACCGTCCAGGTCAGGGAGCGCCTGTACCCGGCGGTGATCCAGCGGAGCAGGGGGTTCTCCCAATCCCGGCTTCCGCGGGGGAACAGCAGGCTCGCGAGCACGGGGGCGACGAGAATCGAAAATACCAGAGCGCCCAGAAGCGCGAAAGCCACGGTCCAGGCCATCGGCCGGAAAATCCGTCCCTCCACCTTTTGCAGTGTGAAGATGGGCAGGTAAGCGGTGATGATGATGGTGATCGCGTAGAACACGGGCCGTTGCACTTCGTGCGCGGCGGCGCGGATCCGGTCGGGTATCGAGAGCGTTGCGTCTTCGCTGCGGCCCAGGTGCCGGACGATGTTCTCGACCATGACCACCGCGCCGTCCACTACCATGCCGAAGTCCAGGGCGCCCAGGGACAGCAGGTTGGCGGGAATGTTTCGGAGATCGAGGAGGATCGAGGCAAACAGAAGCGCAAACGGAATCGTGAGGGCAACGATCAGGGCACTGCGAACATTCCCGAGAAACAGCAGGAGAATTACGGCCACGAGGATGAAGCCTTCGGTCAGGTTTCTCAGCACCGTGTGGGTGGTGTAGTGGATCAGGTCGCCCCGGTCGAGAAAAGGGACGACCTTGACTCCGGGGGGCAGAATCCGATCGTTGAGCTCTTCGACCTTCTTGTGGATCCCCTCGAGTGTGGAGTCGGCGTTCGCGCCTTTGCGCAGAAATACGCTGCCCTCCACCACGTCGTCATCGTCGATAACCTTCCCGTCGGCCCGGCGGACGGCCTTGCCCACACGGCCCAGCCGGATCTTCGTCCCCTGTTCCACGGTTGCGATATCGCTGACGCGCACCGGCGTGCCGTTCACGGTCCTAATCACCGTTCTGCGGATGTCGTCCACGTTTCGCACCAGACCGACGACCCGTACATTTACCTGCTGGAGGCCGATCTGTAGAAAGCTCCCGCCCGCATTCGCATTGTTGCTTTCCAGTTGTTGTTCCACCTGGCCCAGGCCGAGCCCGTACGCGATGAGCTTATCGGGGTCGATCCGTACCTGGTATTCGCGGGTGATGCCGCCTAAACCGTCGACCGCCACGACATCCGGCGCCGAAAGCAAGTGTTTCTGCACCACCCAGTCATTCAATGTCGTCAGCGCCATCAGGTCGTAGCGCGGATCGGAGCTCTCGAGCGTGTAGAAATATATCTCCCCGACGGGGCTGAAATCGGCGCCGATTTCCGGTGTGATGCCGGATGGTAGTTCGGCTTGGTCCAGACGTTCCGCCACCTTTTGCCGGTTCCAGTTGTTATCGGAGGTTTCGTCGAAAATCAGGATCAGGTCGGAAAGGCCAAACATCGATATGGAGCGCAGATGCTCCATATGCGGAAGGCCGTTCAACACGATTTCAAGCGGGATGGTCACCTGCTGCTCGATCTCCTCAGCGGCGTGTCCCGGCCACTGCGTAGCGATCTCGACGTAGTTGTCGGCCACATCCGGATAGGCTTCCACCGGCAACCTGTGAAAAGAGATGATCCCCCACGCGGTCACCAGCAGCGCGGCTGCGAGAATGAGCAGGCGGTTGTTGAGCGCGAAATCTACCAGGGTACGGATCATGCCGGGAAATCAGGGTTCCAGAGTGCTTTCGACTAGTAGTGCGTTGGTGATTACCCGATCCCCGGGCCGGATTCCGGAGACGACCTCCTGCCGGCCCGAAGGCAGCACCGGCCCGCATTGAACCTCGAGGCGGCGGAACAATCCCGGTCCCTGTGCCAGGTAGACCCAATCGCGATCGTGTAAGTGCAGTACGGAGGTTGCGGGGACCGTGCTGCGGACGACTTTGTCCGAACCGTGAAACGTGGCCCGCACGAACATGCCCAGGAGAATCACCCCAGGGTTTTGAACTTCGATGCGCACTTTCGCCGTGCGGATGTTGGGGTCCAGAATCGCACCGATGTTACTGACGCGCCCTTTGAGGACCATCGTGGGGTAAGCGCTCAGATGGATATCGGCGTAATCGCCCAGGTGGACCATGGGAAGATCGTTCTCGTACACGTCACAGAGAATCCAGACGTGGGAGATATCGGAGATCGCGAAGGCGGGAGGCGAGGCCAGGCCCTGGGTGCCGGAAGCGGCGGTCACCTGTTGATCGGTAATCACTCCCGATGCCGGCGCCAGCACGTCGATGATGGAGGTTGGATGGTCTTTATCGGCCCCGAGCACCCGAAGGTGTTCGATAGCGGCCTCCACTTCCACGTCCGCCTTGGCTTCCGCATCCTCCGCGACCTCCAGGTCCTTTTTGGCGATCGCGCCATGGTCGAACAGAATTCTGGAACGCGCCAGTTGCGCGTCGGCGAGCTTGTCATCGGCCAGCGCCTGGCGGTACTCCGAAAAAGCGGAGGAGACGTCGGCGCTTTCCACGCGCATCAGGACCTGACCCTTGTGGACGCGGTCGCCGAGGCGCGTGCGGACTTCTATGATTCGTCCCGAAGCCACCGTAACCACCGGCACGGTGCGGGAGACATCAGCCGTTACGACGCCGGTGACATTCAACTCGGGGTGCGTGACCAGTGATTCCACGCTCGAGAGCGAGTACTGCCGGGGGTTTTGCAGTTTCACGACGGAGGTTCCGCCCACGTGCTCGACGGTGAAGGGCGGGGGGGCGCCCAGATCCGGGTTTTCCGCATTGACGCTCCGGCCGCAACCGGCCAGCAGCAGGCCCGAGAGCGCTGCCAGCCCGGCCTGCGCGCGGACCCCGGGCTTCATCGGGTTACCTCGGAACGAACCGCGAGATCCGGCCGGCTGTTTTTGCGAACCGCGGCGGCCGGGCGGCGCCTCCACTCGTACCACGCGCGGCAATCCGCCGCTCCCAACCAGAGGCAGGGAAGCGGGTCGTCCATCGCGAAGCAGGCGCTTTCCTCTACGCCGTCGAAGGATTTGCGCCACTCGCTCCAGGTGATCGCGCCCTCGCGCCAGAGCCGGAGCGCAGAGATCAGGTCGAAGTCTTCCACCATCCACTTACGCCCAGGGAACGGGCCGGAAGCGGGCACCGGCTGTCCGGTCAAATCGAGATACAGCACGCGAGCCACATCCATGCCGCCGGTCCCGGCAAACAGGCGGAACGTGCAGCCGATCCGCGGATTTACATCGAGCACTTTGTACTGGCCGTCGCGTGCGTCGCGGCGGTATCCGATATCCAGAATCCCCTCGTATCCAATGGCCTTCATAAACCGGGCGGTCATGCTTTCGACCGTCTCGTTGGGCGTACAGACGCCCAGACTGGTCACGCCCGTGTGAACCGGGAAGCGGCGGATCTTCTTGCCGGTGACGCCGAACAGGCAGTTGGAACCCCGGTTGAAGTATCCGTCGAACATCCAGTCTTCGCCGGGGATGAACTCCTGGATCATCAGGTTGGGGCACTCGGGATCTTCCGCGCGCGAGTAGAGATCCAACAGATCTCCGGCCGCGCGGACCACGATCTTGGTTGCCCCGACCCGCCGCCT
Source organism: Bryobacterales bacterium (assembly GCA_963794265.1). GTDB lineage: Bacteria > Acidobacteriota > Terriglobia > Bryobacterales > Bryobacteraceae > CAWCDJ01. The sequence goes on along the minus strand of CAWCDJ010000001.1, from coordinate 419,932 downwards.
CATGCTCTCTACGTCGATGGCTTTCACCATGACCGGAAATTCCGCGTCTTCCACGAACTGTTCCACGTCCTCCCGGGAGCGCGGTACCACGGCTTGCGGCGACGGCACACCGCAGCGGCGGGCCAGGTGCCGCATCAGGCTCTTATCGGAGAGCGTGCGGACCAGTCCGGCATCTTGCATGGGAAAAACGAAGACTTCGCGCAACGCCTCGGCGTGATCGGCCACCCAGATGGCCTCGTGATCGGTGGTGGGGATCAAGATGGGGCGGCCGAGCTTGCGTCCGGATTCGAGGAGGCGTTGGACGGCCCGATCGGAAGACCCGCCCTCGAGGTTGCAGCGGATCCGGCCGCGGCAATAGCGCGAGCGGCAGACGGGCTCCCACCACCCGGCGCCCGCCACGTAAACCGGCACGCCGAGGCGGCCCAGGCTGCGAGCGATTCCGAGGTCGCCGTGATGGCCGGAAGGAAGAATCACTACTGGGGTTGTATGATTCATGCCGCCTCCCGGGAACCGGCGGCCCCGTTCGAGGCGTGGGGAATCATGGCCACCTCTCCGTTGCGGACAGGGAAGACGGCTTGCAGGTCGTCGATGTGCGACAGGATGAAATCTAAATCTCTCAGGTGGCCGCTGCGCCTGAGGAAATCGACGCTGTGGCTGCAAAGGCAAGCGCCCGGCGGCGCGTCTTGCCAGCGCTCGACGACATCGATGGTCTGCGCGGTCTCCGCCTGGTAGCCTCTTCTCATCAGGGCCGCGGCGATCCAGGCGCAGCAGATCTGGTCTTCTTCGCGGAACTCGCCCTTGGTGCCCGCCCCGATTACGGCGATCCGTCGATGGCGTCCGGCCAGGTAATCGGCCGTCACCGAGTGGCACCGGAAGCAGGCGAGGTACGCGGCGTCGCAGCCGGAAGCCGCGTGAATGACGCGCGTGCCGGAGGAAGAGACCAGGACCAGCGGACGGTGCGCGTCCGTGCGGGCGGCCAATTGCGCGGGGCTGTTGTCCATTTCGAAGCCGTCGGGCATGGCGCCCTTCGCCTCGCCGGCCAGAAGGGCGCCCGTGAGATTGCGGGCCAGCGCCCGCGCGGTTCCGACGTCCGGGGCCGGAAAACAGCGGCGCCCGGTGGCTGCCGCGGTGACCGCGGTTGTGGTGGCCCGGATGACATCAATTGCCACTACCGCCCATCCCTGCCGGTAGCGGATGACGCTCTCCGGCAGGCAGTCGATTACCACCGATTTCGTCATGATCCAAGTCCTTTTACGAAGCGTTCGAGAGTGGCGCGGCCATCTGGCGCGGCCGCAGGTTGTCCTTTCCAAACGCATCCGAGTGCAGGCCCCGCCTGTAAATTTCCACCCGCAGCAGTTCCTCCAGGCGGACGTTGCACAGCCGCACCCGCGGTCCGAAGTGGTTGAGCATGGCGAACTGGCTGGGTTTGGTAGGCGCTTCGAAGGTCACGATGTCGAGTCCGAAGACGTCGGCGAAGCGGTCGGCCAGCGCGCCGCTGAACTGGCCCGAGTCGTCGAACAGCCCGACCCCCTGCGCGCTCTCCCGGGCTTCGACCACCAGTTCCCGTGCGCCGGCGTCGAGCCAGCGGCGGCCCTGCGCGATCAGTTCGGAGGTGACATCGGAACTGAAGGCGCCGCCGTGCTTCTTGCCCAGTTCGAACTGCACTTCGAGGCCCCGGTCTTCCGCCATCCGGATCACCTCGGCCGCTTTCAACGGCATATCGGTAAAGCCCTCTCCGCATTCGATTCGGGTGAAGCCGATGTCGGCGCACAGATCCAGGTACTCGGGAAGACGCTGCTGGGCCACGGCCACCTCGAACGGCCCTCCGCCGGTCACGGTGGGCACGCGATGCCGGCCCGCAGCGGCCACTTTACGGCGCGTGGCGTCCTCCCTGGCCACCTGCCAGCAGGCCATGGAGACTTTCAGAATGGCCATGAGGTGGGAGCTTTGCTCCAGGTGGCTTTCGAGCGTTACGGGGTCGTAGCCAGGGTCGAACGGACTGGTCAGCGGAGGCAGTTCCGCGACGCCGATCATTCTGAGGTAATCGCGAGTGTGAAGATTGCTCTTCTGAGTCATTCGGTGAGGCTCCTTTCATTGCTGGATGGATCCGGGCAGCGAGTGGGCTCCGAGGCCGCGGTAGACACTCCGGCCCGGGAAGCGGTAGCATCCCGGCCCCGGTCCATGCGCCCGGCGACTTCGCCCATGGTCAGCACTTCAACGTCGCCGCGCGCTCGGGCCCGCGACAGGCGATCGAGCATTTCCTCGAACAGGGAACATCCGCCGCGGGATTCCGCGAGGTTTTCGGGGTGCAGACAGAAGTGAAAAATTCCGCGATAGCGGGCCGCGGCCTCGACCCCGCGGGTGAACCGCTCGACGCGCGAGCGCAACCCGACGATGCGGGATCTCGACCGGCCGATCGGGTAGAGAAACAAAGACGACGGTATGTTCCAGAGGCCGGGGTGCGCCTCCAGGGGCCAGACCGGCGGGGGTGTGGCGCGGGTCAATTCATTCCAGGCGCGCAGCATGGCGCCCGGAAGCGTGGTTCCCAACCGATGGGCGAGCGTGACGGTGCGGCCCCGGTAGCTGCGAATTCCGTACTGGCGCAACAGATCGTGGTGCGCCTCCTGTTCCCGCCCGAAGGAGAACGTCAGGGCGCGGATGCCCGAGCGTTCGAGCGCCTTCAGGCCCTCGGAGAGTTCCCACTCCACGGCGGCGCGCGTGGCGCGGGGGTCGGTCCAGATCAGGTGCGTCAAACCGCCGTGCAGGCCGATCTCCTGCGCCGGAGCGGCAGCCCGCAGGCGTTCCACGAATGACGGGCGGTACCACAGCGGCATGTTGCTTTCCGAGCCGCAGGGAATTCCGGCGACCCAGCCGCCGGGAAGACCGGCCATGCGGCGGTCGCGGGCGCCGCCGCTGCCGCGCAGATTCATGCCTCCTACCACGAACCAGGTGGCGCCGATGCCGGCGGCGCACAAAGCCGCCAGCAGTTTCTCGTGTACCCCTAACGCGTCCGGGTACCGGCACTCGAACCCGGCGTCGTTCATCGAGTCGAGATATCCCCACCTCTGCTCGGTGTCAATCGAGAGAATCACCGCTCCAAGTTCCCACTGGCTGCGAATTACGGAGCCGTCTCTGGGCATCGCATTACCTCAACGGACGGGACCGCGAATTGCCGCGGGCTCGTCAAGGCCCCCGTCCGCAAGCGGCCAGGGTGGACGTCGGGCCTGCCGATAGGCCCGCAGGCTCGAAAGAAATGCGTCGGCGACACACTCGATGTCCTCACCGGTCAGCGACGCGTGATTGGGCAAAGTAATCAGCCGGTCCGCCACGGACTCGGCCACCGGGCAACCGCCGCCATATCCGAACCGGCGGCATTCGCGGACAACGCCGGAATAGATCGCCGAGGTATCCACGTACCGCCGCCACATGGCGTCGCGGATGGCGGCGCGCTCTTCCGCATCTCTTACCAGGACTGGAAACAGATGATAGTTGTAGCGGGCGCCGGGCCGTTCCCTGGGCAGCACGACATCCTCCGTACCGCTGAGCAGGGTCAGCAGCCGCAGGCTGTTGAGGCGCTGCATCTCGACGCGTTCCGGAAAGCGGGCCACCTGGCGGGAGGCTACCGCTGCGTTGGATCGCTGGATGGCCTTCCAGTCGAGCGACGGTTCGAGCAGCGCCCAACGCTCCGCCCAGCGGCGCATGGGACGCCCGGCGAAACCGTAAAGCCTCCGGCGGAATACCAGCGTCTTGGACCCCTGAAGCATGAGGTTGCGTAACTCCGCAAAACGCGATCGAGGCTTGAGTGTTTCGATCAGGCTCGCGAGCCTCCAGGCCAGCAGCGCCTCGTTGGCCAGTGCGAGTCCGCCCCCGCCGGCCGGCCAGTACTTGGTGGAGGCGAAACTGTAGAAGGCCGCACGCCCGAACCAGCCGGCCATCCGTCCATTCAGGAAACTGAGGGGCGCGTGGGCGGCATCTTCGATTACCGGGACGTTGCCGGCGGCTTCGAGGAGCGCCGGCATATCCGCCATTTGTCCGAACAGGTGCACGGCCACCAGCGCGGAGAAGCGTCCCCGCGCGGCTGCCACCGATTTCGGATCGGCCGTGAGGTAGCGGCGGTCGATGTCGATGAACACCGGTTCGTGCCCGGCCGCGACGATGGCCCTCACCAGGGAAGGGTCAGTGAACAGCGGCAGGGCCACGCCCGATCCGGGTTTCAACTCGAGCGCGCGCAGCAGCAGCAGCAGCGCCTGCCGGCCGCTGCAGGTCCAGAACTTGGGGCTGTCTCCCAGCAGCGCGAAGCCGAGCGGAGGCGGCGCGCCGCGGAAGATCGCGAGCAGCGCGGCGGCAAAATCCGCCCGCGTATAGGGAAGGGCAAAGCGGGGAATCGGATGCAATCGCGAAATCGGCATGGTTTTATGGCCGCCCGGACGAGCGGGCTCCCTCCAAAACGGTTTCGAGCGTTTCCAGTTCCTGCCAGTCGCGCCGGATGCGCCGGGCGAACCTCACGCCGGCCCTCGCCGACGGGCGGTTCAGCAGGGCGCCGAGCATCGGATGAAGCTGAATCGCCGAGCGGTGCGGTATCAACTCGTAGCCGAACCGCAGCTTATACTCGTGCAAGCCATCGGCCGAAAACAGCGGCACGTACCCGTAGGAGACGGCTTCGAGCGAGGGATCGTCCAGCGCCTGCCTGGTGACGGTGTAAGTAAGTACGTGGTTGGGAAAGTTCGCAAGGTCGTCGTGCCCCGACATCTGGTGCAGGATGTGCAGCCAGTTGTCTTCGCGGCACGTCACCATGTATGCGGCGATGCGCCCGCCGTCGAAGGCGGCGGGGCAGGAGACCTCGGGGCAGGCGAAAGCCGACTCCACGAGCCTTTCCCACTGTCGCGGTTCTCCGAATTCCGGATCGTAGCGCCCCTGCCGTTCCATAGTGCTGAGGTTGAGGGCGCAACCCTGTTCGAGGAGTTCGGATTTCCGGGCGGGCCGGATCTCGAAGCATTGCAGACCGCGGCGCACGCGCGGCCGGTGCTTGACGTGAACCGAGGCGAGATCGTAACTGCGTTTCCGCAGCAGGTAAACGCCGCTTTCGAGTCCGGTCCATTTCAGGGAAGGGAAGCGGGCGCCGAAGACCCCCGCGTCGCGGACCATGCGGCGGAGTTCCGACGGGTCGGGGTCGAGCATGGCCTGGTACGGCAGGCTCATCAGAAAGCGCCCGGGCACGGTGTACCAGAACGCGCCGCACGCCCGGATAATGCGCCGTCCCCGCAGTTCCAGGAACCGCGCCAGCACACTTCCCGGAGGTCTCGTGAGAGCCGCGTCTTCTACAGATGGAGCAAGCATGGCAAAGGTCCCCCCAACTTACTGCTCGAAAGCCACCGACGGCGCCGCGGCGGGCAGCGGCCGCCCCGTTCGGGAACTGCCGTCCGAATCGAGAACCGCCGCCCCCACTCCGCTGTCCGCTGGTGCCATCGCGGGCGCCCGGCTCGGCGCACTGGAGGGCAGGCGCTCCTGCGTCTTCCCACCGGGGCTGTACTCCGGCACGAGCTTCTGCAGGTGGGTAAGGATGGCCTGCTCCTGGCGGCCCGCCACCAGGACTTCGAGTTGTTCGATCCACCGAGCAATTGCGTCGCGGTCTGCCGTTTCCTCTTGAATGATGTGCATCTGGTCCCGGTAGGTGGCCGATATGCCCTCGCTGCGGGCGTTGATTTCTTCGATCAGTTTTTCCCCGGGGCGCAACCCCGTGAACTGAATCTCGATATCCTCGTAGGGCACCTGGCCGGCCAGCCGGATCATGTTCTCGGCGAGATCCACGATGCGGATCGGCTCGCCCATGTCGAGGACGAAGATTTCCGATCCTTCGCTGCGCGTCCAGGCCTGGACCACCAGCGACACCGCCTCGGAGATCGTCATAAAGAAGCGGCGCGCATCCGGATGCGTCACTTTCACCGGGCCGCCCGCCGCGATCTGCTGCTGGAAGATGGGGACGACGCTGCCGTTGCTGCCCAGGACGTTGCCGAACCGCACCGCCACGCACCGGGTTTCGCCGGCGTGCGGGCGCGCCGCCACGATCCGCTCGCAAACGCGCTTGGTGGCGCCCATCACGCAAACCGGGTTGACGGCTTTATCCGATGAGATCATCAGGAAGCTGCGGACCCCCAGCCGGGAGCACGCATTCACCAGGTTCCAGGTCCCCAGGACGTTATTGCGAATCGCTTCCAGGATGTGCGACTCCATCATGGGCACATGCTTGTAGGCGGCGGCGTGGAAGACCGCTTCCACCGAATGGCGCTGGAGCACTTCGGCCACGCGGCTGCTATCCCGGATATCGCCCAGGGCGGGAACCAGTTCGAGCTTCGGATAACTCTCGCGCAGCTCGTTTTCGATTTTGAAGAGCTCGCTTTCGGCCTGGTCGAACGCGACCAGGCAGGCCGGACCGAAGCGCGCGACCTGGCGGCATAGCTCCGAGCCGATCGAACCCGCCGCCCCGGTCACCAGGATCGACCGGCCGGCGATTCGCGCCCGCACGGGACCTTCGTCGAGTTGCACCGGTTTCCTCCCCAGAAGGTCTTTCACCGAAAGATTCCGGACGGAGGAAGTGAGGACTTTCCCGCTGAGCAGTTCCTCGATGCGGGGAACCGTGCGGCAGGCGACGCGGGCCGCGCGGCAGTTCGCCAGAGCTTCGCGCATCTGCGGGCCCGTGGCCGAAGGTATCGCGATAATGATTTCTCTGACCGCCGGGTTGCGCCGGTTCAGATGGTGCACCACGCCTGCCGCATCCCGTCCCGACCCGAGCACCGGCACTCCCAGAATCAGCGCGCCGCGCTTTTGCGGATCGTCGTCGAGGAAGCCCTTGACATCGAAGTGGCTGCAGCGGTTGGAATGAATCTCGCGAACCAGTTCGGCGCCCGCGCAGCCGGCCCCGTAGATCAGAATGCCGGTGCGCTCCTGGCCGGACGCATCGCGGGTGAACGCTTCGTAACGGATGCGGGCGGAGAACCGCACCAGCGCGGTGGCCAGGAAGCAGACCAGCGCATCGATCACCAGGATCGACCGCGGCACGGCCGGACCGAACCAGGCAATCTCCGCCGCGGCGAAGAGCATCGAGCCCGCCACGTTGCCCAGGAACACGGAATACAGATCCGGAGTGCTGGCGAACCGCCGCAAGCCGCGGTAGAAGCCGGCCCACTCGAAGACCGGCAGTTTCGTGAGCGCGGCGATCAGCAGCGACTCTCTCACAATGACGCTCCAGCCGCCTGGAACCGCAAAGTCGAACCTCAGGAGAAAAGCGGCCATAACCGAGAGCCAGACAGCGGCCAGGTGACAAGCACGCTCAAGCCAAACATCCAAGTGCCGATGTTTTCTCATAAGTTTCTCTTGGAGATTGCCGTGGCGCGACAGCCTGCCGAGAGGCCACGGGTCTTGCTCTTTCTCGCGCGGCGCACTACCTCCCGGACGCAGCCGGCGATGTATCGGACCTGCTCTTCGGACATCGCGGGGTATAGCGGGAGCGAGACGATGCGCGGATACAGTTCGATGGCGCGGGCGGCGGCGCTCTCCGCCCCGGGCAGCAGCCCGGCGAAATAGGAATGCAGCGGGATCGGAATGAAGTGAACGCTGGTGCCGATCCCTTTCTGCCTCAGTTCGTGAATAAACCGTGCACGGTCGATGGTGAGCTTCGGCAAGTGGAGCCGCAGTGCGTAGAGGTGCCACGCGTGCCGCGCGTTGGGGTTGTCGGGAGGCGGCTCCACTTCCTCCACATCCGCGAATTCGCGGTTGTACGTTTGCGCCAGCAGGGTGCGGCGCTCGATGAACGAATCGAGTTTCCGCAGCTGGTGGATCCCGATAGCGGCCTGCAGGTCGCTCAGGTTGTATTTGAATCCGTGGGCCGTCACGTCGTAGTGCCAGCCGCCCGTTTCGCCGTAGCGGTTCCAGGCGTCGTGACTCATGCCGTGGAGCGAGAGCGAACGCATGGAAGCGGCCAGGCGGGGCAGATGCGTGGTGACCATCCCGCCTTCGCCGGTGGTGAGATTCTTAGTGGCGTAGAAACTGAACACCACAGCGTCGCTCGAGGCCTCTCCGTTCGCCGGGCCGGCGCCGATGGGCCTTCCGCCGTACCGCGCGCCCGCGGCATGGGCGGCATCCTCGATTACGGCGATGCCCTGCTGACGGGCGATTGCCCGGATGGCTTCGATGTCGCACGGCAGGCCGCCCAGGTGGACCGGAATGATCGCGCGGGTCCGCCCGGTGATCCGCTTGCGGACCTCCTCGGGATGTATATTGCCGTCGTGCCCCACGTCGGCCAGGACGGGTTGCGCGCCCACGTGCAGAATGGCGTGGACGGTCGCGCAAAACGTCATGGGCGTGGTGATGACTTCATCGCCCGGGCCGACATGCAAGGCGGCCAGCGCCAGATGCAGCCCGGCGGTCGCCGAATTCACCGCCACCGCGTGCGGGGCGCCGGTGTATTCCATGAAATCGCGCTCGAAGCGAGCGACCCGGGGTCCGGTGGTGAGCCATCCGGAGCGGAGCGTCTCCACTACCTCCTGGATCTCTTCTTCGCCGATCGAAGGCCGGTGGAAGGGGATGAACTCAGTCATGGAATCCCGCTCCCGCCCGGAAAGCGCGGCAAATCGAATCCGGGTCGATTTTCTTGGGTAACAGACTGTAGCAAATGGTCAGCAGAATCAGCTTCAGGTCCCGGCCGAAGGACCGCGTCCGGAGATACGCCAGGTTGAGCAGGAGCTTGGCCGGCAGCACCTGGTTGCGGTACAGAGTATCGGGATCGGCGGCGGCGCCCAGGATCCGCTCTTCGTCGCGATAGACGAGGCTGGCGAGGTCGGTGATGCCGGGCTGCACCTGAAGCACGGCCTGCCAGATCGGCACTTCCGGCTGCACATACTCGGGCATTTCCGGCCGCGGCCCCACCAGGCTCATTTCCCCTCTCAGCACGTTGAACAACTGCGGCAGTTCGTCCAGCTTGAACTTCCGAAGTACCTTGCCGACGCGCGTGACCCGGCTGTCTCCCGCCGCGGTCACGGAGCTGCCCCGGCTGCCGGCACGCATGCTGCGGAGCTTCCAGATGCGGAAGCGGCTGCCGTTCCTGCCGATGCGAACCTGGCTGAAGAATACCGGCCGGCCGTCGTCACAGAGAATCAGCAGGGCCAGCGCAGCGAACACCGGCGCGAGCAGCAACACCCCGGCTGCGGCGCACACGACGTCGAAGATTCTCGACCGGGTCGGACGGTTCCAGCGCCGGCGCGATTTTCGCTTCATAAGGTTTTCCCGTTGCGGTTTTCGGCCGCCGCGCGGTCGATGACGTATTCGTTCATCCAGCGGTCCTTCCGCTGGAGAAAGCGCCGCGTGTGCTCGAAACCGGATTTTCGATAGAACGCGTTGGCCGAGTCGTTGCCATCCGCGTCTGTGGTCAGGTAGATGTACTGCGCGTCCATGGACCAGGCCTCCGTGAGGAAGGCCCGCATCAGCGCCTTGCCCAGCCGGCTTCCGGCGGCTTCGGGGGCCACCGCGATCGACGACAACTCGCAAGAGCGCGCCGGGGCCCTGGATGCGGATTCCTGAATGCGATGCACGCCGTAAAGGACCCCGGCGGCGAGCGAAGGCTGCCGCAGCATGGCCGAGAGCGCCGGCACCACGAAAGCCCGCTTGGTGCGCCACATTCGACGGTAAAATTCCGCCGGATCCACGAAGCCGCAAACGAAGCCGTCCAACCCGTTCCGGCCATCGCTCACCAGCACGATGCCGCTCTCGTAGTTGAGGACGAGCTGATAGTAGCGGGTCAGAAAACCGCTGCCCAGGCGCGTCAGGAAGAAGTGGCTGAAAGCCTTTCGATGAATGTTCACGATACCGGGAAGGTCTTGCGCCGTGGCCGGCCGGACCGCGGCCTCGCTGCCGGCGTGGTCGCTGTTGAGCGGGAACATGTGCGTCATATGCCACGGCCTTTCGGCTGGCGGGCCGCCCAATCCCGCAGGGCGAATTTCCTGGCGGCATCCGCGGCCTGGGAAACCGCTCCGGGCAGGCTGGAATACAGCCGGCGGTAGGAATCGAGCATCCGGTCTTCGGTGTAGCGCCGGTCGAAGAGTGCGCGGGCGTTGTTCCCGAGCCGCTCCCGCAGAACGGCGTCGCCCGCCAGTTTCACGATCGCGTCAGAGAGCGCCCGCGAGTCGGCGGGCGGCACCAGCAGCGCGATCTCGGCCTGGGAGGCAAGCTCGGCGTGGCTGCCTATGCTGGTGGCGATGATCGGTTTTCCGGCGGACATGGCTTCGAGGAGCGCGATGGAAAGGCCCTCGCGCAAGCTGGGCAGCGCGACCAGGTCGCTGGCCGCGAGCAGGTCGCCAACGTCTTCGCGGAATCCCAGGAAAGTCACCCGGTGCGCCACGCCGCTCTTTCGAACGGTGCGCTCCAGGAACGCCCGCGCGGGGCCTTCCCCGGCGATCGCCACGCGTGCGGCGCACAACTCGGGCGGAAGCATCGCGACCGCTTCGATCAGGTACTCCAGGCCTTTATCGGGGGCGAGCCGCGCCATCGCCAGGATCAGCGGGCCGTCCCCTGGTACCAGCAGGCGGCGCCGGAGCCCGGCGGGCGCCACTCCCCGGCTGCACACGGGGGTGGCGATGCCGTTCGGAATGGCGATAATGCGATCGGCCCCGCAGATGCGCAGCGAGACCGCCCATTCGCGATGGAAGTGACTGACCGAAACCATCCGGTCGCAACAGCGCGCGGCGATTCGTTCCAGTGTGGAATAGAACCAGCGCACCGCCCGCGGGCTGCGCTCGTGAAACGCGAAGCCGTGCACCGTGTGGACGATTGCCGGCACGCCTGCCAGCCGCGCGGCCAGCCGGCCGATGAAACCCGCTTTCGTGGTATGGGTGTGGACGACGCGATAACCCGCCTTGCGTAGCAGGCGATATAACCGGACCATACCGGCGACGTCCCAAACCGGGCGGATTCTGCGGCGAATGACGTCCGCGTCAACCACGCCCAGCCCCTCCCGGCGGATGGCCTGCTGGAACGCCGGGTCCGTAGCCAGCACATCCACCTGCCAGCCCTCCTGCCGGGCAACCCGGCCCAAGCCGAGGATGATCCGGCCGGCCCCGCCAAAGCGCGAGTCACCCACGATGTGCAGCAGCTTCATGGAATCGGTTGGTTTACGTTTCCACATCAGGAGATACCTCTGCCTCGATTGGGGTTCGTCCGGCTGACCGCAGCGACAGGGAGTAAGCGGAAGCGATCAAGCCGAAAACGACCCACCATTGCCGTTGATAGAAAGCTTCGATTCCCATGGCCAGTCCGAACATGGCGGCATGTGCCGCCAGCAGCGCCAGCGCGACCGGTTTTTCGCGCTCGGGGGCGTTCCGGTATGCGGTCCACGCAGCGGCGAAGAACCAGCCGAGAAACGCCAGCAGCGCGGTCAACCCGACAATTCCGAAATCCGCCAGGAACCACATGGCGCTGTTGTGCGCAACTTCTCCCATGGACAGGCGGAAGCTGCCCAATCCGCCGCCTAAAAACGGATGGCTCCGGAACCGGTCGAGCGCCGCATCAATCAGGTAGAAGCGCTGATCGATTTGATGGGGGCGGCTGGCCATTTCCTGGAAGATGCCGATGAACCGGGTTCCGAGAAGAAGCACCAGGCACGGCGCGCCGGCAAGTACCGGGAGCAGCGCTCGAACCACCACGCGGGGCCGGATGAGCGCCAGGACCAGCATCGCGAGGGCCAGCCCCATCCAGGCCGACCGCGAGAAGGTAAATAGGATGCCGAGCAGCAGTGTCAGCCTGGAAACCCAGAGGGTCGTGCTTCGGAACAGGGGCGCGGGACCCCAGGAGGCAGCCTCCAGGACCACGAATGCGGCCACCAGCAAACCTCCGTAGGCGTTCGGATCGAGCAGCATCCCGGAGAGCCGCGACCCGCCGTAGCGCACCAGCGGAGTGTCGATGCCGAGAAAGTAAGCCGCCAGGTAAGAGGCCACCGCAAGTACGTTTTCGACCACCACGCCCAGAACGAAGATTCTGAGGAACCGGCGCACGTCCTCCCATCCGGTCACCGCCGTTGTAATTGCGGCATAACTCAGGAAGGGAAGCAGTAACCCGAGGTCTTTGTTGAGAAACTCGTAACGGGTAAGTGCGCCCATTCGCACCGACGACACCAGCGAACCGAACGCGAAGGTCAGAACGATTCCCAGGTGCCAGACGGTCCAGGCCGGTTTAGAGTACCGCAGGCGTCCCGCTGCCAGCAGCAGGATCAGCACCAGGAAACAGTCGGCCGGAGCGAAGTTCAGGCTTTTGACTATCTCGAATTGGTACGGGAGCAGCGCGAGGTAGCCGGCCAGCAGCATGCCGACCAGGCCCGTGCGCCGCGCCGCGCGCCGGGGCCACACTGCCGGATAAAGCAGCGGGCTGGTCATAACCCGGGCTCCCATCGATCGGCCGCGATTGGCGGGCCGGCAAGCATCCCGGTCCGGCGGGCCGGCGAGAGCACCAGGAAGCCCAGAATCGCCGCGCCCAGCACCAACTGAAGCGACGCCGCGACGATCATCCCCATCGCGCCTCCGGCCAGGCCGAAGCGTGGTATCCAGACCGCGCAGGCCAGCGCGTTGGCCGCCGCCATGGCGGCATAGAGGGGCACCTGGATACGGAAGCAGCGGGCCGAGGTGATGCCGCTCGTGAACACGGCGGCGACGCAATGAATGGCGGTCGCCGCCATCAACATCGTGAACACGCTGGACCGGGCCGCATATTCCGGACTGTAAAAAATCCGGAGTAAAGGCCTCCCCACCGTGTGCGCGGCCGTAAGGCCCGCCAGCCCCAGCACGAACCCGACTCCCGCGAGTTTTGAGAGCAACGAGCGGAATTCGTTCAGCCGCCCGCCGGCATACAGCCGCGAGAGGCGCGGAATGGCGCTATGCCCCAGCGAGTCGCTCACCAGCGTCACCGCCACCGTGGCGTATGCCATGGCCGAGTAAATGCCGAGTTGGCGATCGCCCATCCGTGCGTGGATAAAGTAGCGCGGCATGTTCAGGTTGACGGCGGCGATGGTGGTGACAATGCCCAGCGGCAGCGCCAGTCGCGCCAGGGTCCATTGCCGGCGTGCGTGTGCACGCTCCCGCAGGGCCGCGGCAAACCAGCGGCCGCGGCGAACATCGAAGAGCAGGAAAGCCGCGGCCCACGCCGATACCAGGCCGGCGCATCCCCAGAACACGTCGTGGGTGAAATAGAGTCCCGCGCTCAAGCCCGCCAGGGAGAGAATGCCGCGGATCATCAACGAGCGCCCCGTCTGGTCCAGCCGGTCGTTCAGTTGGAACAGGCCGTAGTGGATGTCGCTGAGGGTCTCGATTGCCTTGGCCAGCCCCACCGCCAGGATCACCATCAGGGTGGCGCGCTGGTAACTGCCGAAGCACGCCACGGCGGCGATCGTCATTAGGCCGATCACCGTCATCGTCACCCGAAGTTGAAAATACTCGCCGAAGCGGTAGGCGCGGCGAGCGTCGGTCGCCTGCACCGTGCGCAGGTACAGGTTCGTGAACATCAGCACAGGCGTCGAGATGGCCAGGCCCAACGAGAACTGCCCCACCATCAGCGAACTGCCTAGTTTCGCCAAGGCTACGATCATGCCCCACTGGCAGGCCGCGAAAACGACGTTGCCGGAAAGGATCCACGCAAAGTTCGAGCGCAGCGACAACCCTTGGGAAGCGGCCCCGGTTCCCGCATCGGGGAGCGATGCGGGCAACCCCGGCTGGGACGCGATTTGCGAGATGGATTCGTTTGCGTTCACCTTGCTTCCTGCCGTGCCAGGGCGCTCTGATAGCGATAGCCATAACCGTAACCGCCCCTATAGGCCGGATCCCAGCGGTTGAGGATCGCCCCCATCACCGGAATTCCGTCCAGCAGGAGCGTGCGCACGGCATTCAGCGCGGTCTGCCGGCCGGTGTAATCGGCCCGGATCACCATCAGCAGGCTTTCGGCGTATCGCGCCATGATCCGGGCGTCGGCAAATTCCAGGCAAGGCGGGGCATCGATCAAGACATAGTCGAACTCCTGGCGAAAGCGCGGCAGCAGGCGCTCCAGGCGCCCCGAGTACAACAGGCTGAAGACGTTGTCGGCGGAAGCGCCGCTCGGCAGCAGGTAGAGGTGGGGAACCGAGGTTTTCTTCACCAGCGCTTCCACCGGCAGTTCTTCGATCGCATTCTTCTCACGGAGGACATCGCTCAAACCCCAACTGTTGGGCTGGTCGAAAATCTTGTGCAGGCGGGGGCGCCGCATGTCGCCATCGACCAGGAGCACCCGGTTGCTGATCTCCGCCAGGGCGATCGCCAGGTTGCTCGCTACCGTAGTCTTGCCCTCCATGGGCTGAGCGCTGGTGACGACCAGAACACGAGCGGGCTCGGCGCCGGATCCCGCGGAGAGGATGGAAGCCACGGTTGCGCGGAACGCCTCCGACACACGGGAGAATCGCTGCTCGAGCGCGGCCCGCTCCACCGGGGGAGCGCCTTCGGAATCCCGAAAATGGCCGAGCCTCAAAGCCCGGCTCGCTTCGGGGATCGCTCCCAACTCCGCAACCGGCAGGTATATGCCGGCCTCGCCCGGGGCGCGTAGCGCGGAGTTGGTCTGCTCCCGCAGCAGCACCCACACGGCCGCCACCACCAGCCCGCCGAAAATTCCGATCGCGAAATTCAGCGGCACATTCGGCTCGAACGCGCGTTCAGCGGGCTGAGCGGGGCTGGCCAGCCGGACATTGGATTGCGGAAGCGACCAGGCCAGGGCCGCTTCATTCGCGCGTTCCGCCGTAGCCGCATAGTAGCGGCGGTCGGCTTCCATCTGGCTCCGCAGCGCGCTTCCAACCGGCGGCGCGGCCGCTTCCGGGCGTGACCGCGAACGATCCAGGCGGTTCCGTATCTCCGACAATTGTGCGTTCAGCGCGATGTAAGTCCGGCGGGCGGCTTGCTGCCGCTGCTCCACGCTCCGTTTGATATACACCGCGGCCAGTTCATTGGCTATATCGGCGGCGAGTTGGGGATTGCCGGAATCGGCCGTAATTCGAAGGATCCGGCTACCGTGGTTGAAAGTGACTTCCAGGTTCTTCTTCACCGCGTCGCTGGCGCTGCGCAGACTTGCGGCTTGGCCGTGGTCCGGCGGACGGCGATGGAACCATGCGCCTCGGCTTTGAAATTCGGGGTTCGTCTGGAGGTCCAAATTGCGGACCACCTGCTCGATCAGCGGGTCGCCCTGCAGAATCTCCGCTTGCGTCTGCAGGTAGGTGCCGTCGGCATCCGCTGCCGGCGCAGTATTCGGGTAAATGTCGTGGAAGTCGAGGTAATTCTCGTTGACGCCCTGAAACTCGAGGGAAGCTTCCGACTGGTAGCGGCGGGGTTCGAGCACGCTGACCAGCGCCGCGGTGAGAAGCCCGAGACCCGCAATCGCCGCCACCAGCTTCTTCCGCCGGTAGAGCGTTTGCGCGCATTGGGCCAGGCTCCAATCCTCCGTGCCCTCCGACGTGGTGCCGCCCATCGACAGGACGGGCGAAGGTGAAGGGAGCGACCGGCTCCGGGGATTCGGGGTCAGATAAGTACGCATACTTGAGCCTCCTCAATGTCCGCCGAACGTCGATTACTCGCGACGGTCTTTCCGCGGAGCGCGGGGAACCGATGAATGCCGTCGCTCCGGTTTATCCGTCCCGGCCGACCCTCGGCGGTTACAGCCGCTCGAGCCCGGTCCTACAACTAGAGGGACTTCCCGGGTGAAACTCGTGTCGCAATTTTTGGGGTGACGACGAACCACCATTGGCCCTGGACGGAGTCGCTAACCCAGGCGTTTTCTGCGCAATGGGGGTGGCAGGCAGAGCCTGGCCCAAGGCGCGGCCGGTTCCGGGCGCGGTTGCGGGCGGATCCGCCCGGCGCGTGCGGTTGGTCACCACCGGCGTCGCGTTGCGCATCTCCGACCTGGTAATCCAAATACCGCACTTCGAGTTCGCTCGTCCCGAGCCATATCGTGGATGACATGGATTGCAGATGGCTGGGCAGGGTCAAGCCTCCAATCTGGCGGAACTCCTCGGTGATCCGCGGCGTCCCGACCCACATCGAAACACTGGTGGCCGTCAACCCCTGCAGGCGAACCGCCGCGAAAGTCTCTGAATCGACCCACAATCTTCCGTCGAGCAGGTACTTGTCCTTGCGCTTTGGCTTCAGGCCGATCACATAACAGAGCCGTCCGCCTACCGTCTCCATGCCTTCGAGGTCGGCGCTGTAATTCGACGGTCCGATCTCGTCGGAAGAAGTCCTGGGCGGCCGGCTTTGTTCGGTCTCCGATTGGAGGATCCGTTCTACGATCCTGGTGAGCGCCGAGGTTCCCGAGCTTTTCAGTATTTCGAATTGTTTGCCTTCGTCCGGGCGATAAGTCATGCGAACCAGCACCGTTGCCTCCTTGGAGAAGCGGAGATTACGAAGCCGGTACTCGCGGCGGCCGGAGTACGAAATTGCCAGACCCCGGCTCGAAATGTCCGATACCCTCGCCAGAATATCGTCACTCGTAACCAGGCCCACGGACGCCGCGGCCAGACCGGAGGCCGCCAGCACTAACACGACGAAAGACTCCATGGGCTCTCGGTGGAACATCCCGTGGCCTGCTCCGAGGCACATGAGGACCGATGATGCCGCACCGGGCGGGTTGTAATTTAGGGGGTCTTCGGGTTCGCGCTAAGTGCAGTGCGGCGCAAATGTCGCGCGGCGGGCGGCGCACTACTCGCTCTCCGGTCCGCAAAATTCACCCTGGTGAGTGATGGCGTCGCGGAGAATCATCACGGCCGCTTCGCGGAAAGTCTGCAGGTCGGCTCCGCCGGTCCAAACATCCTTTTCCATGTACTCTTCGAAACAATGATGGAGTTCGGCGGGAATCTCGCTCCAAGTGAGGGGAGAGATCCTGGTCAACACGCGCAGCGCGCATTCGACCAGGTCTATTTGGGTTTGCGTCATCACCCCGCTGACTGCATGCGTCATGGCTGCCTCCGACATCTGATTCGCACTCTGCGACGCGATCTCTTCTCTACTGACAGGGATGTTCCGCGCGAAAACGGGGTGCAATTCAGGGCGTTACTGAACAAGGCGTGAAGCGGCGTGAAGCGGTTCTCGGACGCACTTTTCCGGTCTTCTGGAGATCGCCTTGCATCTCCAACTGTACGGAACCATAGAAAGGAGGCGCGGTCGTGAAAAAAGAAGCATTCATACAAGTCTTACGTCTCGACAACCAGACGCGCGCGCTGGCGGCAATTGTCGTCGCCGTGCTATTTGGTTTCCAGGACCCGGTTGCTTTCGCCCAGCCGCCGGGCCCTCCTTCGGCCTACCCGGAATCCACCGGCGCCGGCAACATGCCGGCCGGACAACTCGATAGCCTGGTGGCGCCGGTTGCACTCTACCCGGACCCCCTGCTCAGTCAGGTACTGGTTGCATCCACTTATCCGCAGGAAGTGGAAGATGCCTACCAGTGGGTGAGCCGGAACCCCGGTCTCCAGGGCTCGGCCCTGGTCGACGCCGCGGCACGCCAGCCATGGGATCCCAGCGTTCAGGCTCTGGTGGCGTTCCCGCAGGTGCTCGCGATGCTCGGTCAGAACATCGCCTGGACGAACCAGTTGGGAAGCGCATTTCTGTCTCAGCAGGAAGGTGTTTTCGATGCCGTCCAATCATTGCGGCAACAGGCGAAGCAGCAGGGCAGGCTCCAATCCACGCCGCAGCAGAACGTAGTTACGACCAACGAGAACGGCCAGCAATACATTGAAATTCTGCCGGCCAACCCCCAGGTGGTCTATGTGCCTCAATATGAGCCGGCCGCGATCTGGGGCGCGCCGGCGTACTATCCCTATCCTTCGATCGCGTATCCATCGACTGGAGCCCTTGTCGCCACCGGCCTGCTCTCCTTCGGAGCCGGAGTGTTCGTGGGCTCCCTGTTCACGGGTGGAGGCTGGGGCTGGTATCCCAATTGGGGACACCATAACGTGGTTGTGAACCGTAACTTCATTTCGAACAACCACTTCAACCGCTCGATCGAGCGGAACGGCGCATGGGTCCACAACCCCGCGCGCAATCGTGGAGAGGCAGGCAGGCTACGTCCGGGCGCCCCAGGCGTAACGGGACGTCCGACTGCCGGCGAGACACAGCGCCGGCTGGGCGGCGCGGAGCGGCAAGCCAACCAGGGCCGACCCGGAGCCATCCATAATCAGGGGCAGGCGCTCGGAGCGGGCCGCGGTTCGGCACAGCGGCTGAACCCGGGTGCCGCCGGTGTACCGAGCCGTCCAACTGTCGGCGAGACGCAGCGTCGGCTGAGTGGCGCTGCAGGGCCGGCTAATCCCGGCGCGGCAGGCAGACTCAATCAGGGCGCCGCGCAACGCGTCGGTCCGGGCGCCGCAAGCCATATGGGCAATATGGGGCCGCGCATGGGTTCTGCCCAGCGCATGGGTTCTGCCCAGCGCATGGGTTCTGCCCCGCGCATGGGTTCGGCCCCGAGATCTATGCCTCGCGGAGGAGGTCATATGGGCGGCCGCGGCGGGGGTCGCCGGCGCTAAGACGGTGAAACCAAGGGGCCGCAACTTTCGGGGGGCGGCCCCGCATTTGGGCTGCGGCGAACTTATGTCACTCCGGTGTTGATTCCGGCGGACCGTGCCGCACGTCTAATCTGATATGAAGCGACCAGTGGCCCTCGGGGCCGTGCTGAGCGTATTGCTCCTCGGGGCGGTGCGGGAACCGCAGTCGAACGCGGACGTGACGCGGGCCACACTCCCGAACGGTCTTCGCGTGGTGGTGGTGCGGGATCCGCTGGCTCCGGTCGTCACCACGGTGGTGAACTACCTGGCGGGTTCGGACGAAGCGCCGGCCGGTTTTCCCGGTACGGCTCACGCCCAGGAACACATGATGTTTCGCGGCAGTCCCGGCCTGTCCGCCAATCAACTGGCCGCCATCTCAGCCGAGATCGGCGGCGATTTCGACGCGGACACCCAGCAGACCGTCACCCAGTATTTCTTCACCGTGCCCTCTCAGGATCTTCAACTCGCGCTCCACATCGAGGCGATTCGCATGAAAGGCGTGCTCGACACGCAGGCCGAGTGGGCGCGAGAGCGCGGCGCCATCGAACAGGAGGTGGCGCAGGACCTCTCGAACCCGCAGTACGTGTTCTACACGAAACTCATGGCCGCCATGTTTCGCGGCACCCCCTATGCCCAGATGCCGCTGGGCACGCGGCCTTCGTTCAACCAGACCACGGGAGCCATGCTGTCGCAGTTCTATTCCAAGTGGTATGCGCCGAATAACGCCGTTCTGGTGGTGGCCGGAGACGTGGACCCGGCCCGCACGGTGGCTGAGGTGAAGAGCTTGTTCGGAGCGATCCCGGCCCGGCAAGTCCCCGCGGCTTCCCCCGTATCCCTGCGGCCGGTGCAGCCGGAAAACCTGAACCTCACTACCGATCTGCCCTACGGGCTCGCCGTGGTTGCCTTTCGCCTGCCCGGTTACAGGAGCACGGATTACGCCGCCGCCAATGTTCTTTCGGACGTGCTGACCAGCCAGCGCGGCGCCCTTTACGACCTGGTTCCGCAGGGGAAGGCGCTCTACGCCGGCTTCGAGATGAGCCCGCTTCCGGAGGCGAGCCTGGGGTACGCGATTGCCGCCCTTCCCGCCGGCGGCGGCGGACCCGAACTCGCCAAGGCGCTGCGCAACAAGATCGAGACGCAGGTCAAACAGGGCCTGCCCGCCGACCTGGTCGACGCCGCCAAACGAAAGGAAGTTGCCGAGGCCGAGTTCGACAAGAACTCCGTCTCCGGGCTGGCGATGGAGTGGTCCAACGCGATCGCCGTCGAGGGCCACACCTCCCCGGCACAAGATATCGACGCCATCAAGCGCGTGACGCCGGCCGATGTGGACCGCGTGGCGCGCCAGTACCTGGCCCTGGACCACGCCATCACCGCGGTGCTGGTTCCGCAGCCTTCCGGCAAGCCTGCTTCCACCAAGAGCTTTGGAGGCCCGGAATCGTTCAGCCCCACCCAGACCAAACCCGTCACGCTGCCCGCCTGGGCCCTGAGGACCGTCACCCGGCTCGAGATCCCCACGCAGACGGTGCACCCCGTGGTGACGCGCCTTCCAAACGGCCTGCACTTGATCGTGCAGCCGGAATCCATCAGCGACACGGTTTCCGTCTACGGCCATATCAAGAACGACTCCGACCTCGAGGAACCCAAGGGCCAGGAAGGAGTCAGCGGCGTATTGGATGAGTTACTCTCCTACGGGACCACGACACTGGACCGCGTCGCCTTCCAGAAAGCGCTCGACGATATCGCCGCGGAGGAAAGCCCGGGAGTTTCTTTCTCGCTGAAAGTCCTGCCGGCGCACTTCGATCGCGGCATGGCGCTGCTCGCCGATAACGAACTGCATCCCGCCCTCCCCGCGTCCGCGTTCGGCGTGGTGCGGAAGGAACTGGCCTCGGCCCAGGCGGGAGAGTTACTAAGTCCCGGCTATCTTGCCGAGCGCTCGCTCGATCAGTCGATCTATCCTCCCCATGACCCGACTCTCCGGCAGGCGACACCCGCCACCATTTCTTCCCTGACTCTGGCGGATGTGAATGCCTACCACACCCGCGTGTTCCGGCCCGACCTGACCACCATCGTGGTCATCGGGAAGATCGATCCGGACCAGGCCAGGCAGGTGGTCGAGAAATACTTTGGAGGTTGGAAAGCCGCGGGGCCGCCCCCACAGACCGATCTACCGCCCGTCCCTCCCAATAAGCCGGTATCGGTGGACGTCCCGGATGCGGCGCGGGTGCAGGACAGCGTGACTCTCGCCGAGACCCTGGCGCTCAACCGGTTCAATCCGGATTATTACGCGCTTCAGCTCGGCAACCACGTGCTGGGGGGCGCGTTCTACGCCACACGCCTGTACCGCGAACTGCGCGCCAACCAGGGGCTCGTGTATTACGTTTCGTCGGATTTCGAGGTGGGCCGCACGCGCGCCGTATATAACGTGGCGTACGGCTGCGATCCTCCGAACGTGGATAAGGCCCGGCGAATCGTCGAGCGCCAGTTGGCGGAAATGCAGAAGACGCCGGTGTCTCCCCAGGAATTGCAGCAGGCCAAGGCCCTGCTGCTGCGCGAGATTCCGCTTGCCGAATCGAGCGTCCAGCACATCGCCCACCAACTAATATCGTTCGAAACCATCGGACTGCCCCTCGACGAGCCGGCTCTCGCGGCGCGCCGCTATGTGGCGCTCACCGCGGCGGATGTCCAGGCGGCGTTCGCCAAATGGGTGCGCCCCACGGATCTGGCTACGGTAGCCCAAGGGCCCCAGCCGCGCTGACCCCGGTGGCGGGCTCCCGCAAGGCAAACGGACGGTTTCGCCCACTGGCAACCGGTATGCGGCTACGGCAGCCTGAGGGTAACTATGAACTGGGATCAAATAGAAGGCAAGTGGAAACAGATGAAAGGCGCGGCGCGCGAGAAGTGGGGGCAGCTCACCGACTCCGATTTTGAGCAGATTGCCGGAAACCGGGAGAAGTTCATCGGCAAGCTGCAGGAACGATACGGATACTCACGCGAAAAGGCGCAGCAGGAAGTGGATGAATGGATGAGCCGCGATGCCGCGACTCCCAAGACCCGCACCGGGGGACCAACCACTTAGCGAACCCGCAGGGCGGGCCTCCGCGGCCTGCCCTTTTTATGACGCAGCCGCCGCGGCAGCCAGGCAGCGGTACGCCCGGCGCGCCACGATCAGTTCTTCGTTGGTGGCCAGAGCCAGCACCGCGATTTTGGAATCGGAGGCCGAGACCATCCGGTCTCCGCTCCCGGAGTGGTTGCGGGTGGGGTCGAGCCGAACTCCGAGAAACTCCAAGCCGGCGCAGCATTGCGCCCGCAGCCGGGCCGAGTTCTCCCCGATACCTCCGGTGAAGGCCACCGCATCGAGGCCTCCCATCGCCGCGGCAAAGGCGCCGATGCTCTTTCGCACTTCGTAGGCGAACACTTCAACCGCAAGTTGCGCGCGCCGGTTGCCCGCTGCCGCCGCGGCTTCGATGTCGCGCAGGTCGCCTCCCTCCACCCCGGAGAGCCCGGCCAGCCCGCCATCCTTCGCCAGTTGTTGGCGCACTTCGCCGGTGCTCCAGCCGTGGCGCTCCATCATGTAAAGAACGGCGAACACGTCGAGGTCTCCGTGCCGTGTGGCGTTCTCGAGTCCCGATTGCGGCGAGAACCCCATGGTGGTATCTACGGACCTTCCGCCCTCAACCGCGCACAGGGAGGAGCTTCCTCCCAGGTGGCAGCTCACCAGCTTTCCCTGGCGCCCCAGCATCGCGGCCGTGCGTTCGGCTACGTACTGGTGCGAAGCGCCGTGGAACCCGTATTTGACCACGCCATCCTCGAGCCATGCGCCGGGGACTCCGTAGAGGCGCGCGTGCTCCGGCATAGTGGCGTGAAATTCCGGCTCGAATGCGGCCACCAGCGGCACCGCCGGCATGGCTTCGCGGAACGCCGCAATGGCCGTGAGGTAGATCGCGTTGTGGGCCGGCGCCGCTGGAAGAAACTGGCGGAGCGCCGCCACGACGGCTTCGTCCACGACGAACGTGCCCCGGTACCTCGGCCCCGCATGCACCGCTTTGAGCGCGACCGCGTCGATAGGCGTATCCGCGGTGCGGATCTGTTCGATTGCCTCGCGGTAATCCATGACGCGTTCCAGCCGTCCTTTGGCCAGCAGCCTTTCTGACGGCATTTCGAGAACCTGATACTTCAGCGACGTGGAGCCCAGATTCGGTATGAGTAAGTTCACTTGATTTGGTTGGCCGCTTCCCGGGCCTCTCCGGCTATGGGCCGGCGCGTCCGCCTCCCTCTCCGGATCGACGGAATCTTACCACAGAGAGGGAGGGCGCGGGGGCAGGCCGAGGCCCGCCCCGTCACCACTGAAGTTGCAGTTTCAAATCGAGCTGGCGTGAACCCTGATGCTCCGGATTGTAGTCGGCCACCGCGGAGGACGCTGTGAAGATTCCCGCTCCGGGGGTCGAGATGTTGTTGTTCGGAATCGTGAAGTTCGGAGTGTTGAGCACGTTCGAGACCTGCACGGCAAACGTCGCGTTCAGCCATTCGTTCAGGGCGAACCGCTTTGCCAGGCTCACGTGCGCTACGCGGATCGGGTAACCTTCCAGGATGTTCATGCCGCACGTGCCGTAGCGTCCCGCGGTGGCGGAGGGGGCGGCGAAGGCCGCCGGGTTGAACCACTGGCTGATAGTCCCCGCTCCGGCAGTGGGGTTGCCCACGCAATCGGGCAGGGCGGTGACGTAGCCGGGGCTGGCGTTCGCCGGGTCGGGGCCGGTGAAGAGCGGCGAGTAATACTGGCCCGAGGCCATAGTGCCTATGGCCTGAAGCGTCCAGTTGCTCAGCAGGCGGTTGGCCGTGGGCCCGGCGCCCGAAAACCACCGTTTCCCTTTTCCGGTCGGAATGGCCCAGTGCGCCGCGGCTACGAAATACAGTTTGCGGTCGCTGCCGTCGCGGGTCCACTGGTCGGTTACGTTATACGGGTCGTAAGTGTTGGCGTAGTTGCTGATGTTATTCGCCCACGTGAAGCTGGAATCGAATGTCACGTCGCCCATGCGCTTCTGGAGTTGCGCCTGCAGCGAATTGTAGTGCCACTGGCCATCCGTGCGCGTCACCCACGCCTGGTTGAACTGCGGGTAGGGCAGCCGCGAGGCGGCGTACGCCGTTGTGCTGGCCTGCGGCTTATTGATATTCAGCGAGTAATTCATTTGCGAGCCGCGCGATCCGATGTAAGAAGTGCGCACGGCGAAGCCGCCGAAGGTGCGCTCGAGCGTCAGGTTGTACTGGCGGATCACTCCTTCGTCCGCCTTCGAGGGCAGCCCGGTGATGCTCTGCGTCGGGAGCAGCGTCGAAGAGGCGGTCGAGGGAAACGGCCGGGGCATCGTGTAGGCCGCGGTGCCATTGGCGGAGATGCTATTCAGGTAAGTCTCGGTCAACTGGAACGGCCCGTTCGGATCGTTGATCAGCCCGTTGGCGCCATACCCGTCGGCCACCGTGAACTCGCCGTATCCTCCGCGCACCACCAGGTTGTCCGTCAACCGATAAGCCGCCGATACCCGCGGCCGGAGATTCGTGGTCTTCGCCTTTGGGACCACTTGACCCACCACCACTTTAATGTTCTTCGGATAAAGCGAGCTTACCGAGGTCAACGTGCCGGGAGCCACGACCACCTTGCCCGTCGAGGGATCCCAGCTATACATGTAGCCGTCCTGGTATTCCGGCGAGCCGAAATAGTCCCATCGCAAGCCGTAATCGAGCGTGAGGCGGGACGTGACGCGGAAGCTATCCATGATGTAGGCGCCGCCGTTGTCCTGGTGTAACTTGTCGTTGAGTTTGGGGCTGAGCAGTCGCGTGCTGGTGGCCGGCAATCCCAGCAGGAAGTCCGCGAATCCCACTCCGCTGAACTGGCCGGTGAAAGAAAAGTTGCCCCAGTTGGCTTGCGGAACCGCGCCCAGCAGCCAGTTGTAATGAATGGCCTGGGCGCCCAGTTTCATGGTGTGGCGGCCCATCGACCATGTCACCGCGTCTTCCACGTTCACGATGTGGTCGTCCTGCGCGACGTTGTTGCTGTAGCCTCCTGTAACTGCCGCCGAAAGGCCGGTAATCCCGTTGATGGACATCGACGGAAACCCGATCGTCGTATATCCGTTGAGATTGGTGCCCTGAATCCCCAGGGTAGTAAGAACCGAGTCTCCTTCGAGGGGCGTCGCATTGCCGACCCCCTGGCCCTGTCGCACGAAATCGACTGTCACCCCGACGGATGCCCGGTTCACGACTCGAGAGGACAACGCCCAGGTGTCAGAGCCGCTGAAGGTCCTGTACTTGATGCCCTGCGTCGAATCGAGCGCTTCTCCAACGGTGCCGGGCAGCACCGACGTAAACGCCGCTTCCGAAAACTGGAATGACAGGTTGTTGCCGTCGAACAGCTTGTGGTCCAGGCGCAGGAACGGCCAGTTGCCCCGGTACACATCGGGCCCGTAAGGGTGGCTCCAGGAATAGTTCTGCACAAAACTGTTGGCGTCTCCCAGGGTCGCGGCGGGCAGGTAGTTGTTCAACACGTTGGTCGCCACCGCGTTGATCCGCGAGGCGGGGATGACGTTGCCGGGAAACGGCGTGCCGTTCCTGGGATCGCGAATCACGAGCACGCTGCCGGTGGGGGATGTCTGCGCGTTCAGGTACTGGCTGAAATCGCGCGAGCGCATCTGCTCGGTCGGGACATCGGCGAAGAGTTGCGCGTCATAAGGATTCGACTGGTGCATCCAGCCACCGAAGAAATAGGTGCGCTGCTTGAATATTGCGCCCCCCGCCTGCGCGCCTGCCTCTTCGAGCGAATAGTGGTTCTGCTGCGCTGAAAAGTAGGGGCGAGCGTCGAAATTCGAAGACTCGTACCGGAAATAGCCGTTGCCGTGGAAGCTCGATCCGCCGCGTTTGGACACCATGTCGAACCCGGTGGGGCGCGCGGCATCCGCCGCGGGATTCGCGGAAGTTACCGAGATCATCTCGAAGTAGTTCGGAATGCCGTAAAAGACGCTGGTGACGTTATCCGGAATGCCGTCCATCGCCCAGGTCTGGGCGCCTCGGATGGACGTGCCGGAAAAGACCAGGCCGTGGCCGTTTCCCTGGACGCCCGGGCTGGTTGTCAAAAGCGGGAACGGCGAGGGAAGCCTGTCCATGGCGGGTGTTTCGTCCCACCTCAGTGCGCTATCGATCGCATCCCGGATGGTGCCGCTCTGCGAGTCGATCGAAGAAGCTCCGACCTGTATCGGGGCGGTATCCTGGGGTTCTCCCGCGGGAAGCTTGGGGTTCAAAACGCGGGACTGGCCGGGCTCGAGGACGATGTCCGAAGCGGCGTAAGTCTGGTAACCCCGCTGGTGAATCGTCACCTTGTAAACGCCCGGCGCGAGGTCCGGCGCCGTGAAGTTGCCGCCCCCGTCGGTCTCGATGTCGCGGACGTCCACACCGGTTACCGCGTCCGTGATGACCAGTTCGATGCCCGCCACGGGCGCGCCCGCGCCGCTGGTCACGGTTCCTCGCAGAGTAGCGCCGGGAGGCTGGCCGAAAACCAGCGATGCCGGCAGAAGAATCAGCAATGCATAAGAGGCGTAAATAATTTGTCTCGGCATAGTAATACCACGCGGGGAAGCCGCCCGACTCGGCGATCCGGTCCCCTTCGCAGCACACAACAGAGCGGCGCCAAAAAGACAGCGTCCGCTCGAACAAAAGACCCGCTGCGCTAGCGTTGTTACATCAACTAATAATGGAATGCGGCTGTAAATGACAAGAGTGCCGATTCGTCACACGTGTTGCGATGGATTCCCACGTGACGGCGCAAGCAGCGAAGTTATATATTGAATCTCACGAGTGTAGTCTTAAAACTACTCGCGGCGGGTATGGGCGCGGGCCGATTTAACACAATTTTACAATCCGCGCCGCGGCTGCCTGCCAGAATGATGCCAAAGCGTCTTTTTACTTAGGTTACTTACAATGGGACGATTGAAAATCGTGGTTTCTGCTTTGACCGTGGCCATCGCCTGTCTGCCTGCCCTTTACGGACAGGATTCGGCGGATAACCCCGAAACGACCTTACGCAAGCATTTTACTTTCGGAGTGCGCGTCCGAGACTTCCCGCTGCATTCCCTAAGTTCCATGAACAACCAGACCACCATGACGACAAACACCTCCGCGGCTGCGCCGCAGGATTGGAGCTTTACGACAGCCTCCCAGTCGCCCTGGTGGGGAGCCGGACTGGCACTCGAATACGCCATCAACCAGCACTGGACGGTCACCGCCGACGTGATGATGAACCGCTTGCACTATACGAAAGCGACCACCGTCGCCTGGGGCACCGACGATCCAACCACTACCGCGGACGAGCGCAGCCACATGTTCCTCAACGAAGACACCCGCGCTACACTCTTTGACGTTCCGATCCTGGCGCACTATCGCGGGCTGTTCGGGAACGGAGCGCTGTCCAACGTTTTCGTTTCTTTGGGCGCCGCGGCCCGGACCGTGACCAAAGTGAAAACCTCCACCGCGATCACCTATGCGGATGCGACTACCGGGACCGATCTAAGCACCGCATCGCCCTCCAAGCGCGTTCTGGTCGGGGCGGTGGCGGGGGTCGGAGTGCGGGTCGTCGACGATTTTCACATCGTTTGGACTCCGGAAATCAGGTACACCCGGTGGGACGGATCGACTTTCAGCAACGAATCTACCGTCTCGCCGCGGAACCAGCTGGAAGTTGCGCTGGGCTTCACCTTCTGAGCGGAGCGGCCCGCCCTTCACTCCACCAGGCCGAGACGCCGTAGCGTCGCGACCGGTTCGTCGCCTTCGAAACGCGTGAGCGGCGCCTTCTCGCGGCCGTTCTCGATCGCCACGCCGAACGGGTAAGTCTTGTATCCGAACACGCGCTTCAACTTCTGGAAATCGGAAGTGACCATCGCCCGGAGCCCGCTTTCATTGAGAAACGCGGCTGAATATTGCGGCTGTTCCACTGGCACGGCCACCACCCGGGTTTGGCCCCACGTGAGATGCGACATGCGCTTGGCTGCGTCCAGGCAGTGCATGCATTCGGGATGGAAGAAAAACAGGAAGTATCTTCCATGATCGAGCGAATAAGCGTGGCCGTCTACCAGGATCGCGTCCGGCGCGCGCACTCCGGAGTGCCGCGCCGTGACGGCTCCATAGGAAACCAGCGCAAACACCACCACGGCGCCGAAGACGAGCATCGCCGACCGTAATCCCGCGGAGCGCTTAGAGCACGCGCCGGCGCAGACGGCCAGCAGCAGCATCAATGCGTCGCCGGCGAAGAAACCCGGGCTGACCAGCCGCTTGAGCCAGGGAAAACAACTGCAATCGGCGCCCCGCAGCGCCTGGTAGTTCCACCCCATGTACGCCATGAAAGCCACCAGGAGCAGTGCCGTGAGCAGCGCTCCCCATCGCCGGAAGCGCGGCACCAGAACAAATACGCCCCCCACTGTCTCGGCGATGCCGACCACCAGCGCAGCCGCCAGGCTAAGCGATTCGGGCACTCTGGCTTGCGTCATGCGGACGGCCGCACTGGGGACGTCCGTGATTTTCCAGAGACCCGAAATGAGAAACAAAAGGGAAACCAGAATGGCGGAACTCCAGCCCAGCGCTGTTTTCCACCCGGGCACCTCGAGCGAGACCAGGCTCGCGCTCGGGTGTGCCATACTGTCGTTCATGGCCCTATTGTAGCCTTTCGGAGGTTGCCGGGGCCGGTCGCGACTCCTGTCCGAACCATGGTTGCATTCGCTCCGTTATTGCTGCTGGCCGTCTCCACGAGGGTGAACCTCGTCAACGACGTGTACCACATCCCGCCGCGCGAGTGGCGCTACGTCGAGCTCGGCCTCAAACAAAACCCGGCCCTCGTGTCGGCGCGCTTCGAGGGCCTGGGCGACCCGCGCGAGGTCCGGCTCGCGCTGATGCGCCGCGATGACCTGGAGCACCTTCGCAACGACCTGCCGCACGGCGTAATTGCCGAGACCACGCCCGGCCGCAATGGCGACCTGCACACCTACATTCCCCTGGCGGGCGACTATGTGGTGGTGGTGGACAACCTTTCGGATTCGACCGCGACGCTGCACCTCTGGATCTCGCTCGATTTCGCGGCGGGGCCGGTTTCCCAGGCGCGCCAGCTTTCGCCGGTGCGCCGGCTGACCGTAATCGCCATCACCTTCTTCGTGTTTTTCGGAATCGTGACGTTCTCGGCGCGCCGCCTGCTGCAGTCGATCAGGCACTAGCCGCGAATGCCTCGCGCGAGGCCGCCACGGTTTGCTCGATGTCCTGCCCGGTGTGCGCCGCCGAGAGAAACGCCGCTTCGAATTGCGAGGGGGCCAGATACACGCCGCGCTCCAGCATCGCCCGGAAGAAGCGGCCGAAACGTGCCGTGTCGCTGCGCTTGGCCGATTCGTAATCGGTGACCGGGCAATCCGTGAAGAAGAACGTAAACATCGAGCCCACCCGGTTCACCGTAATACCCTCCGGCGCCGCCGCGCACAGCCGTGCGCCGAAACGTTCCAGCCGGTCGTAGATCTCCGGATGCGCCCTCAAGTGCCGCAGCATGGCCAGGCCCGCCGCCACCGCCAGCGGGTTCCCGGAAAGCGTGCCCGCCTGGTAGATCGGTCCGGCCGGCGCGACCTTGTTCATGATGTCTTTCCGCCCGCCGTAGGCCCCCACCGGAAGCCCACCGCCAATCACCTTGCCCAGGGTCGTGAGATCGGGCCGGATCCCGAACCGCTCCTGCGCCCCGCCGTAAGCCACGCGGAAGCCCGTCATCACCTCATCGAAGATCAACAGCGCGCCGTGCCGCCCGGTGATCGCGCGCATCGCTTCCAGGTATCCGGGCAGCGGAGGCACGCACCCCATGTTGCCCACTACCGGCTCCACAATCACCGCCGCGATGCGGTCGCCATGGGCGCGGAAAGCCTCTTCGAGCGCCTCCACCGAGTTGAACGGCAGCGCCAGCGTCGTATCGCAGAATGCCTTCGGGACGCCCTGCGTGTCGGCGATCCCCAGGGTCGCCAGGCCCGATCCGGCTTTGACCAGCAGCGAATCCACATGCCCGTGGTAGCAGCCTTCGAATTTCACGGTAAGCTCGCGCCCCGTGAACCCGCGCGCCACCCGGATGGCCGACATGGTGGCCTCGGTGCCGGAATTCACCAGCCGCACCATTTCGATCGACGGCACCGCGCCGCGGATGGCCTCCGCCAGTTCGATCTCCTGCTCGGTCGGCGCGCCGAAACTGGTGCCGATCTTGAGCGCCCCTTCGATTGCCGCGAGGATCTCCGGGTGCCGGTGCCCAAGCAGCAGCGGGCCCCAGGATCCGACGTAATCGATGTATTCGTTGCCGTCGGCATCGAAGAGGTGAGAGCCTTCTCCGCGCGTGATGAAGGGAGGGTTCCCGCCCACGCTGCGGAACGCGCGCACGGGCGAATTGACGCCGCCGGGAATGATCTCCTGGGCTCTTCGAAACAGCTCTTCGGATCGGGAATGGTTCATGATTGGAAATATGCCGCGCCGGTTATCCACCGGCCTTGCGGGGCACCAGCCGGCTGAAGCCGAAGCTCATCGTGATGTCGTAGAGGCTTCCGTTCAGGTTTCGCAGCAGCCGTTTCTTCAGCCCGAGATACGGCTGCTTGCCCGAGAACAGATCCTGCATGATCGCCGAGAAGCGCGGGCTTCGCCTCGTGAACTGCACCATCCGCGCCGGCACCGAACCGAACAGGTATCGTCCCTGGAAAACGCGCTTGGCTAGCCGCGACCCGAGCTCCAGGTCGGCGGTGAAATCGCGGCGCAGCAGTTTCCGGTACGCGGCAATCCACGCCGCCGGCTCCCCCGCCTCGGCCAGCAGCACCTGCGATGCGAGATCCGCGGAGCGAATGGCGTAATACAGGCCTTCTCCCGTGATCGGATCCACCAGCCCCGCCGCATCCCCCACCGCCATCCAGCCGTCGCCCGCGACCCGGTTGTTCTTCCACGACGCGGTTTCGAGCGAGGGCAGCAGGTGGCTGTAGAACGGCTCGCCCTTCCAGGCGATGCCGCGTTCCGTCATGTATTCCTCCAGCCGCTTCCGAAGCGCCGAGGCGGGTTCGCCCTTTCCGCAGATTCCCACCGACAGATGCCCGCACCGCGGGAAAACCCAGATATAGCCTTCGAGGCGCGGCAGGAATTGAATGTCGATGCGGGTCTGCTCCCCGGGTATGTAATACCCCAGCGCGGACATCGCGTCTTCCGGCTTGAGTTGGGTCCCCACGTCGCGCAGCGGGTTGCGCGCGCCGGTCGCGACCACGCAGAAATCCGCCCGCGCGGTGCCCGATTTCGTGCGCAGGTTCCAGCCCGAGCCGCTGCGCGAGATCTCCGTGATGCGCGCCTTCTCGATCTGCGCGCCGGCGCGGTCCGCGCGCTCGAGCAGCATGCGGTTCAGATCGAAGCGGGAATAGATCAGCAGCGGTTCGTCGAGTTGCAGGCTGACCTCTCCGGCACGCGGCGCGCCCAGCACGGTCTCGCGGACGAAGCGCTTCGGAGTGGAGTTCTCCAGCAGGAACGGGTACTGGCTGTAGGCCTTGTAAGTCAGCCCCCCACCGCAGGGTTTCTCCCAGGCCAGTTTCTCGTCGAACAACTGCACGCTGAGACCCGCGGACGCAAGTTGTTCCGCGGCGAACGCACCCGCCGGACCACCACCCAGAACTGCAACGCGCTTCATTCCTATTTCTTCTTACCGGCCGGGGGCAGACTCTCCGGAGAGGGCATCGCCGCTCCGCCTTCCGAAGGCGCCATAGCCCCGCCTTCGTGAGGGTTCGCAGCTCCCGGAGCAGCTCCCGGCATGGTTGCGCCTTTCCCGTGCGGGTTGCCGGTGGTTTCCTGGCGCCCCGTTACCACCCACTGGTTCCCCTGCTGCTCCAAATGATACTTCATCGACATCCCTTGCGCGGAGCTGCCGCCTTTGGGAGTAATCGCCACCGTGGCGTCCGCCTGCTTGCCGTTGTACTGGACGGACGACAACGTCACATCCATGCCTTTCACGTTGAGTCCGGCTTTGGCAAGATGGTCGATCACACCTTGGCGCACCGCGTCGTTATTCTGGATGCCGCGATTGCAGGCGGCGAGAGAAAAAATCAGGAGCAGGATGGCGCAAATTCGCACCACTCAATTATACTTTGCCTCCCTGCGCCCTGCTAAGTTGAAAAACGTGACTTCCCGATTTCTGAAAGTCTTTCTTTGCCTGTGTCTTCCTCTCGCCGCCCAGGTGCCCGGAGCCGCCCGCGACCGCCACGTGGTGGTGATCAGCCTCGACGGCTTCCCGGCTTACGAGTTGCGGAACCCGGTGCTTCCCTTGCCGGTGCTGCGCAAACTGATGCGGGAAGGCGCCGCGGCCGAGGCCATGGATCCGGTGAATCCCACCGTCACCTGGCCGAACCACACAACTCTGGTCACCGGGGTGACCCCGGCCGAACACGGCGTCATCTACAACGGCCTGCCGGTGCGAGGCGGGGAAGGCCAGCCCCTGAGAGTGGATCCGAATGCTCCCAAGGCTCTCCTGGTGGAGGCGCCGACCGTCTATGATGCGGCCCACGCAGCCGGACTCACCACTGCCGAAGTCGATTGGGTGGCGATCCACGAGGCGTCCGCCATCGACTGGTCGTTCCCCGAGCAAGCCAAACCCGACGGCAAGCTGGAGCGCGAAATGGTGGCCGGCGGAGCCATCACCGAAGCGGAGATGCGTAGCTTCTCCCACGCGCCGATCGACTTCAGGGACGATCTGTGGACCCGCGCCGCCGTCCATATCATCGAACGCCACAAGCCCAATCTGCTGCTTCTCCACCTATTGACCACCGAT
This sequence comes from Bryobacterales bacterium, assembly GCA_963794265.1. Lineage (GTDB taxonomy): Bacteria > Acidobacteriota > Terriglobia > Bryobacterales > Bryobacteraceae > CAWCDJ01. The sequence continues at coordinate 387,521 of CAWCDJ010000001.1, read as the reverse complement.
ACCGTGCAGCATCAGTACGGCGCAAAATCGCTGGCGGCCGAGACAGCGCTGGTCCTGGCCGATCGCCAGATTCAGCGCGTACTCGATGCTCTCGATCGCGCAGGAATTCGCGACCGCACGACCGTTCTGGTGGTTTCCGATCACGGCTTCGAGTCTTACCGGCACTGGATCCGGCCCAACGCGCTGCTCCGCCAAAAGGGCCTGCTGCGCGACCACGACTGCGACGCCTGGGCGATGGCCGAGGGCGGTACCGCCATGGTGTACTTCACGCGCAAGCCGATCCCCGGACTCCAGGAGGAATTTGCGAAGCTGCCCGGCATAGCCAAGGTCATCCGGCCCGAAGAGTACCCGCGCTACGGGTATCCGAGGGTGGAACCGCTGGGCCGCATGGCGGATATGGTGCTGGCCGCCGCCCCCGGGTATGCCTTCGACCCTGCAACTACGGGCGAACCCGAAGCGGACATCCCGGCGGGTGCGCACCTCGGCACCCACGGCTACCTGGCCGAAGACCCTGAGATGAAGGCAATCTTCGTCGCGTGGGGGGCTGGTATCCAGCCCGGGGTGAACCTGGGCGAGATCCCCAACCTCGACGTCGCCCCCATCATCGCGCGAGTGCTCGGGGTCCGGCTCCCGGGCGCCCGGGGCGAAGTGCCGGCCGGGCTGTTTCGCCGGTAGCCGGCCCTGGCGAACACCCGACGCGAGTAACCGAATTTTTTCTTGATTTCGGCAGCCGTCCGGTCTATCCTGATTTGGCGAACAAAAAGCGAATTTCTAACCTGGAGGAGAACAGAATGCCGATCGTCGATTTTTTGCTTCCGGAATTCGACCAGGAGATGGCCAATACCCACAAAATGCTGGCGTGTGTTCCGGATAACCGGCTGGATTTCCAGCCGCATCCCAAGTCTTTCAACATGAAAAACCTGGCCATCCATCTGGCAACCATACCGGAGTGGGTGGTGGAAACGATCGAGAAGACCGAGCTGGATTTCGCCCCCGAGGGGGAGCCCAGCTACCGTCCGCCCGAATTGAACTCACAGAAGGAACTGCTGGAGACATTCGACCGCGGCGTGGCCAAGGGCCGGGCCGCCATAGCCGGCGCAAGCGACGAAGCGTTGATGCAGCCGTGGTCGCTGTTGCAGACCGGCAAGGTGTTGTTGACCATGCCGCGCATCGCCGTGCTGCGCAGTTTCGTAATGAACCACTCGATTCATCACCGGGCCCAGTTGGGAGTTTATCTGCGGCTCGTGGATCAACCCGTTCCCGGTATGTACGGCCCCTCGGCCGACGATCCGTCGTTTTAGCCGCGAACCGGGATGGGCGTCGCTCTTCGGCGCATTTGCGAAAGTCCGGGGCCTGTCCCGCTTTGCCCTGCTGCGGAATCATCCGTCACGCAGTTTGCGCCGTGACTCAATAGGACGCTTTATCGGCCTTGTTCCGCCACTCTTCGAACGGGTGCGCGGCGCTGCAGTCGGAAACATGAAACGTCGGAATTGTCCGGTCCGCTACCGGAAGGCGCATTTCCTGATAAATGAACTGATCGTCGAACCCGGCGGCAGCGGCGTCTTCGTGGGTGGCGGCGAAGAAGATCCGTTCCGGGCGCGCCCAATATAGGGCGCCCAGACACATCGGGCACGGCTCGCAGGAAGAGTAGACGTCGCAGCCCGTCAGTTGGAAATCCCCAAGCACGCGGCATGCTTCGCGAATTGCCACGATCTCGGCATGCGCGGTCGGGTCATGTGTCCTGGTGACCTGGTTTGCCCCGGCGGCAATCACAATTCCATCTTTGACGACCAGCGCCGCAAATGGGCCGCCGTCGCGCCGGACGTTGTCTGCCGCCATCTGAATCGCCTGCTGAATGAAAGCCGTGTGCATCGGACCTGGATGCGAGATTCGCCTCTCCTAGCCTACACGAGAGCCGGCAAAAATGTTGCATCCAGGTCCGGACGCCCCGATTCTCTTCCCGACCGCTGGTTCAGGCTTCGATCAGGCCCGCTCGAATCGCGTAGCGGACCATACTGGCGGTCTCATGGATCCCGAGTTTCTCGAGGATGCGGCTGCGGTGGGAATCGGCTGTCTTGTAGCTGATGCCCAATGCGGCGGCGGCCTCTTTTGTCGATTTGCCGGCGGCGATTAAAACAAGAACCTGGCGCTCCCGCTCGGTCAATGCGAATACCAGCCGGACCGCGTCTTCATTCGGACGGAACGACGTCCGCCGACGGTCTGAAAGGTCGTGAGCCACTCCCACGTACCCAACGAACCCGCCTTCCGTGTTGAACCGCGGAACTCCCGCTTCCTCGATCCAGCAGTAATCGCCCGTGCTGCGTTGCATGCGGTACTGCATCTGGTAGGAAACCCGGGAGCCGAATGATTTCAAAAACGTCTCGAGGCAATGATCGCGATCGTCCGGCTGCACCCCTTCGATCCACCCATTCCCGAGCTCTTCTTCCAGCGCTCGGCCTCGAAAGCTCAGCCAGAACTTGTTGAAGTACGTGCGGAGGGCATCGCCTCCACACATCCAGACCATGAAGGGCGCCGAGTCTGTCAGAAGACGAAACTGGGCCTCACCTTCCCGCTCCTGCCCTTTGCGGCGCAGAAGTTCCGTTTCCATGTCGGCAAGTTTGGCACGCAGGGTGCTTAATTCTTCACTGTCTTTCCCAGGCGACATTTTATCCGTCCGTTACCCTACCCTATACTATCTACCTTTTTTAGGGGTTTCCCCATTATCGACCGAAATAGGTATTGTGGCGCTGGAATCGTGATCGTTCACAGAGGTAGATACCTGACCCGGGTCAGTATTAATGGAACTTTCACCCCGGAGTGTTGTAATTAAGACTTGAGCACCGATGAGCCAGTACCTCCCGGAGCAGAGTGACGACGAATTGCTCGCGCGCATCCGGTGCGGCGACGAGGAGGCGTTTTTGCGCCTGTACCACCAGCGCCAGGGAGCCATCTACCGTTTTGCGCTGCACATGGCAGGCTCGTCGAGTGTTGCGGAAGACATTACTCAAGAAGTTTTTCTTGCGGTGATTTTCGACAGTTCCGGTTTCGATGCCAGCCGGGGCTCCCTGTCGAGCTACCTGTTCGGGATTGCTCGCAAGCTCGTTTTGCGGCACCTGCACCGCTGCCGCTTGGATGTAGCGCTCCAGGAGGAACCGGAAGAAGCTGCGGGCGTGGAACTCAAGGCAATCGAGACTCCGCTCGACGACCTTACCCGGCGCGAAGGAGTCGAGGCTCTGCATCGCGCGGTGCTGGCCCTTCCGCGCAGGTATCGGGAAGTTGTGCTTCTCTGTGACCTGGAGGAACTCGATTATGCCGATGCGGCCCAGGCCCTGGGCTGTCCGATCGGCACCATTCGCTCGCGGCTGCACCGCGCCCGAGCGCTGCTGATGGAGAAACTCCAGGATCGCGGCGCCCGCGCCGCCGTGGGAACCTTGAGGCCTGTACGGTGTGTGACATGAATTGCGAAGAGTTCGTTCGATCGTTGCCGGACCGGGTGTCCCCGCTGAGCGCGCGGCACGAGCGCCATGCTGCCGGATGTCCGAAGTGCTCGATTCTCGCCGGCAACCGGTTGAAGCTAGCCGAAGGATGCCGGGCGCTCGCCAGGGATTGGGAGCGCTTATCGCCGCCGCCGCGCGTCGAAGCCGGATTGCTGGCCGCGTTTCGCGCAAAGGCCGGGGTTCCGCCGCCGCCTCGGCCGCGCGTGTGGGCTCCGGCGCTGGTATGGGCCTCGGCCATGGCGGCCACGGTTGCAATGGCGCTTTACCTTGCCGGGGGAAGTCTGCCGCTGCCGAACCATCGAGCACTATCGGCCGGATCGCGGGTGCAACCGGCCCTCGCTCCCACCGCGGATACCGGCGACCCGGTGACGGGCGAAGCGGAGGGTTTTATTCCCTTGCCGAATGCCGCCCTGATCTCGTCGGAGGAAGACGTGAATATCGTCCGCCTCGAAGTTCCGCGATCGTCTTTGATCGCGCTAGGCTACCCGGTTACCGATGGACCGCCTTCACAGGAAGTGGAAGCGGATGTGGTGCTTGGCGCCGACGGCCTCGCCCGTGCGGTGCGCTTCGTAGACGAATAAATCAGTTTCGATCAGGAGATGGACCATGTTGATTCGAATGTTGCTGGCGGGATCTCTCGTGTTGGCCGCGACGGCCCTGGCTCAACAACCTCCCAGGGCTCACTTCCGCGGAGGAATGGGTGGCGCCCGTTTCCTCGGAGCCGAACCCGGCATGCTAGGCCGGGTCGTGCAGAACGCCCCCTTCTCGGCGGATATCGTGACGGAGACTACCCAGACGTTGCAGAACGGCGACCACACCCATCAGACCAGCACGACCCATGCCTACCGCGACTCCGCGGGCCGCACGCGTCTCGAACAGGACCTCAGTAACCTGAACGCCCTGGCCCCTAATTCGAATCTGCCTCCGGTGGTATTTATCAAGGACCCGGTGGCAGGCGTGAACTATGCCCTGAGCCCTTCCACCCACGCCGCCAGCCGGTCGGCCATGAGGACTGCGGGCGCCGGCGGAACCCGCGGGCGCGCTCTCGGGGCCGGCGCCAATGGAAACAGGATGCGAATGCGCGCCGCCCGTCAGAACAATCCCAACATGAAGACCGAGTCCCTCGGCACCCAGATGGTCGACGGAGTACAGGCCACCGGCAGGCGCATCACCATGACGATTCCGGCGGGACAGATAGGGAATGAACAGCCGATCCAGATCGTGACCGAGAGCTGGTATTCCCCCGACCTTCAGGCCGTGGTGCTCCTCAAGCGATCCGATCCCCGAAGCGGGGATACCGTTGTGCGCTACACGAACATCAGCCGCGCGGAACCGGCGTCCACTCTGTTCGAAGTTCCGGCCGATTATAAAGTGACGGATGCGCCGCGGCTTCGCATGGGTCCTCCTCAGAATTAGGCATCCCCCCACGAGCCCCCCGAGGGGCGCGAGACCAGCCGCCGCCGGTCCCGCGCCTCCCCCGTCAAAACTGCAATTTGTCCTTCCCGGCTTCGAACTTTCTGAAGTCCACACCGGGCACGTTCTTCAAATCCTGCAACGAGTGGAAGGCCCCGTTTGCGCCGCGGTAGGCGATCACCGCCTGCGCTTCCGGGACCGTGAGGCCCAGCACGTACTTCAATTCTTCCAGCGGCGCGGTGTTTACGCCAACCTTGGAATCCGGGCCGAAATTCTTCGCCAGGTAATCGACGATGGTGTCGAGTTCGTCGTCCGTCCCCTTGGCGCCACGCTCCACCATATCATCCACCTTCTCGGACCACACATCCTTGCTCAGCCGGTATTTGCGAAAGTTCGCCGCCCCGTGGCAGTCGATGCAGATCCGGGCAACGGCTTCGCGCCCCGATCCCGCCGGCAGGTTCTTCGCGTCGTCGCCGGCCGCAGCCGACAGCAGGCAGGGCGACAGCAGACAGACAACGGTTCGTAGCGTCTTCATGGTTTGATTCGGTTGATCGCGCAGCCGATCGATTTTGTGAAGGGTTGCGCCACGGGCCGGCCGGCCAGCACTTCGTCGAGCGCGTTCCGCAAATCCTGAACCGTGGCTTTGAATCGCAGCTTCCCGAAATCGGCGACGCGATTGTCGATTCGCCCCAGGTACAGAACCTTCCCTTCGGGTGAAAGCACTGCCGCCTGTGGCGTGATGGTCGCGCCCGCCAGGGCCACCAGCGACTGCCGCGAATCCAGAATCAGCGGAAACTCGTAGCGATAATCGTGAGCATACCGGACGACATCGGGCTTCGGTACGGTCGGGTCCGCCTGCACGGCCCAGACCAGGACTCCGCGCGCCTCGTAGTCGGCGTGGATCCGGTTCATTTCCGGAACGTAACTATTGGCGACGGGGCAATCGGTCGTGACGAAGAGCAGGAGAACGGCTTTTCTGCCGTTCCATTCGGCGGGTGTATGTTCGACTCCCTGCGTATCGAAGATCCCGAAACTCGGCGCGGCAGCCCAGGTGCACGCCGTAAGGAAAAGGGGCGCCGCCGCGCGGCAGATGGTTCGCAGCATCCCAGTCATTTTCAACTATGATACTCCGCCCGGTGCCGGCCCGGTACAATAGCGGACAGTGCCTCTCTGGCTGTCCGAATCCGACGTCCGCCTGGTGCTGCAGCCGCTGGAGTTGATCGACGCGGTGGAATCCGGTCTGGCGGCCTTCTCGGCCGGGGCCGTCGTCCAACCCGTTCGCAGCGCGTTCGAGATCGGGCCGCAATCGTTTTTCGGAGTGATGCCCGCATTCTACGCGGGGCGGTCGATCCTGGGAGCGAAACTGGTGAGCGTCGTCCCGGCCAATGCCGCGCGCGGGCTCGCCACCCACATCGCGTGGATTTCGTTGTTCGACCCGGCGACCGGGGAACTGGCGGCGGTGATGGACGGCCGCTACATCACCGAAGTGCGAACGGCCGCGGCTTCGGCGGTCTCGGTGCGTCACCTGGCGCGGCACGACGCCCGGGTTCTCGCCATCCTCGGCTCCGGCGTGCAGGCGCGCAGCCACCTCGAAGCCCTCTCCGCGGTGAACCCGTTCGCGGAGATTCGAGCCTGGAGCCCTACCGCCGCGCATCTCCACGGCTTCGTGGAGCACGCGCCTCGCGCGGTATGCGCGGCCCCCAGCGCCGAAGCCGCCGTGCAGGACGCGGATGTTGTCTTATTGGCCACGAGTTCTTCCACCCCGGCCATCGAAAGCCGGTGGGTGAAGGACGGAGCCCACGTGATCGCGATCGGAGCGTGCCGGCCCAGCCAGCAGGAACTCGACCCCGCGCTGGTTGCCAGGGCCCGCCTGGTGGTGGATTCGCGGGCGGCCGCCTTGCAGGAATCGGGCGACATCGTTCGGCCGATCGAAGAAGGGCGCTTCACCGCGGCCCACGTTGCCGCGGAGTTGGGCGAAATCGTCTGCGGCAGGAAGCCGGGGCGCGGCGGCGAACGCGAAGTCACGCTCTTCAAATCGCTGGGAGTGGCGGTCGAAGACCTGGTGGCGGCCGACCTGGCGTGCCGGCGGGCGCTGGATGCCGGCCTGGGCATGAAAATCCCGTTATGAAAACGGTTCTACTGGTAACCCTGTTTTGCGCCGCCGCCCTGGCGGAGCAGTTTCCAAGCCTGGAGTTCGAGAACCTGCCGGGCGCGAAAGTCACTTTGCCCGATGCCGCCGCGGGTCACACCGCGGTGCTCGTGATCGGCTTCTCGCATGCCTCTCAGAAGCAAACCAGGCCCTGGAGCGACAAGCTGAACCACGCATATCCGCGGGCCGGAGAGGTAATGGTCTTCTCGGTGGCGGCTCTCGAGGACGTGCCGCGGCTGGTTCGCAGGATGGCGACTCACGGAATCCGCAGCGGCGTCCCCGAAGTCGAGCTCGACCGCTTCCTGCTTCTCTACCAGCACGAAAAAGAACTGAAAGAGGCCGCGCAATTTATCACGCCGGACGACGCTTACGTGATGGTGCTGGGCCCCTACGGTTCCATCCTCTGGCGCTTTCACGGCCCCCTCAGCGACGCAGCCCTGGCGGAGCTTGCGGCTCATCTTCCGACCGGCGCAAAATAGCGCCGGTTTACTCGTGCGCGTCGGATGCTCCGAGCGCCGGCAGCACGTCATCCTCGCCCGCGACCCACACGTACAGAGTGGGCAGCAGGAAGATGTTGATGAGCATGGCGACCATGAGACCGCCGACAATCACGATGGCGAACGGCCGCTGCGAATCGGACCCGATGGCGTGCGAAGTGGCGGCCGGCAGGAGCCCGAGCGTCGCCACCAGCGTGGTCATCATGATGGGGCGCAAGCGGAGGACCGCTCCCTCGACAGCCGCCTCGGCGATCGAATGCCCGCGTGCGCGCAGTTGATTGATGTACTCCAGCATGATGACACCCGTCTGCACGCAGACGCCAAACAGCGCCAGAAAGCCCACGCCCGATGAGACGCTGAAGTGCGTCCCCGTGATCCATAGCGCCAAAAGTCCCCCGAGCGGCGCCATGGCGATATTGGCCAGCATGAGCGTCGCCCACTTGAACGAGTGGAACATCGTGTAGAGGATCAGATAAATAATGAGAATGGTGATTGGCAGGACGATCGCCAGGCGCTTCTGCGACCGCTGCTGGTTGGCGTATTCGCCAGCCCAGTCGATGCGGTACCCCTCCGGCAGTTTCACCGCGCGGTTCACCCTGGCAATGGCCTCTTCGACCGTGCTGCCGAGGTCTCGCCCGCGGACGCTGTACTTGATCGCCACGTAGCGCGAATTCTCTTCGCGATAAATCTCCGAGGCGCCGTCGAGCACTTGGGTCCGGCAGAGTTGCTCCAGCGCGACGCGCTCGCCGCTGGGCGACAAAAGGCGCACGGCTTCGATCGCTTCCTTCGTGTTCCGGTAGGGCGCCGCGTACCGCGGCACCACATCGTACCGCTGTTCCCCCTGCAACAACTGGCTCACCGTGTTGCCGCCGACGGCCGTCTGAATCGCGTCCTGGATATCGGCCACGTTGATGTTGAAGCGGGCGGCGCGATCGCGGTCGACCTTGAAGTTCAGATTGGGCTGGCCGATAACGCGGAAGAGTCCCAGGTCGGCGACTCCTCTGATCTGCCGCATCACATTCACGACCTGATCGCCGGTCTGTTCCAGCAGCTTGAGATCGTCGCCGTAGATCTTGATTGCCAGCTCGCCTTTCACGCCGCTGACGGCCTCTTCCATGTTGTCTTCAATCGGTTGCGAGAAATTCCAGAGCACGCCCGGGATCTTCTCCAGTTCGCGGTCCATAGCTCCGATAAGGCGGACTTTATCCTCCCGGAATACCGGCCTCCACTGTTCCTTCGGTTTCAGATCCACGAAATATTCGGTGTTGAAGAACCCGGTCGTGTCGGTGCCGTCGTCGGGTCTTCCGACTTGCGAAACAACTTGCGTGACTTCCGGAAAACTTGCCAGGAGGATACGCGCCTTATTCATCAGGCGGGTGCCCTCGGTGGGGCCGGTGCTCGGAGCGAGCGTACCCCGCGCCCAGATGGCGCCTTCATCGAGGTGCGGCAGGAACTCCGATCCGATCACTCCGCTGGAGGCCAGATAGTAGGCCCCCGCCAGACAAAGCGCCGCGAACCCCACGGTCACCACGCGGAGCGCGATCGCGCGCCGCAGCAGAGCGCGATACAGCCGGATGAGGAACCCCAGCAGCGGGTTCCGCCACTCTCGCGCGCTCCGCCGGAATAGCAGGCTCGCCAGGACAGGCGCCAGCACCATGGAGAAGAGCAGCGCGCCGAGTAAGGCGAACGCGACGGTCCACGCCATCGGCTTAAACAGGCGGCCTTCCACGCTCTGCAACGTGAAGATCGGCATGTAGGCCGTGATGATAATGCCGATCGCATAGAAGACCGGCCGCTGCACTTCGTGAGCTGCGCGCCGGATTCGCTCGATGGCCGGCAGATTCGCGCCGTGATCGGGACGGGAAAGATGGCGCACGATGTTCTCCACCATGACCACGGCCCCGTCCACAACCATCCCGAAATCGAGCGCGCCCAGTGAGAGCAGGTTCGCCGGAATGTGCCGCAGGTCCAGGCAGATGGACGCGAACAGCAGGGCAAAAGGAATCGTCGCCGTGACGATCAGCGCGCCGCGCGCGTTGCCCAGGAAAACGAAGAGAATGATCGCCACCAGGATCATCCCTTCCGTGAGGTTGTGCAGCACCGTATGCGTGGTGAAGCGCACCAGGTCGCTACGGTCCAGAAACGGAACAATGCGCACGCCGCGGGGCAGCAGGCGCTCGTTCAGCTCTTTGACCTTCTCGTGAATGGCCGTCAGCGTCTGGTCGGATTCCGCGCTCTTTCGTAGCAGCACGATGCCTTCGACCACATCATCGTTATCCACGATCACGCCGTCGGCGCGGTGTATGGCCTTGCCGATGCGGCCCAGCCGGATCTTTGGGCCCTGGACTACGGTTGCGACGTCGCCCACGTGAATGGGCGTGCCGTTCTGAGATTTCAGAACGGTGCTCCGGATATCGTTGACATCGTCAAACAGCCCGACCGACCGCACGTTGATCTGCTGGGTCCCCGATTCGATGAAGCTGCCGCCCGCATTGACGTTGTTGTTGGCAAGTTGCTGTTCGACCTGGCTGAGGCTGAGGCCATAGGACACAAGTTTGTCGGGATCGATCCGGACCTGGTACTCCTTGGTGATACCGCCGAAGCTGACGACATCCACGACATTCGGCACTGACTTGAACTGCTTTTCGAGGTACCAATCCTCCAGCGATTTCAGGTCCATCAGTTCGTACCGGGGATTGGTGCTTTTGAGGGTGTACCAGTAGATCTGGCCGACGGGGCTGTAGTCTGTCCCGATCTGCGGCTGGAGGTTGGCGGGTAAGTTCGCCTGCGCGAGACGTTCCAGAACCTTCTGCCGGTTCCAATCGTTGTCCGACTGATCGTCGAAGATCAGCATCAGGCTGGAGAGACCGAACAGAGAGGTGGAGCGCAGGTGCTCTAGATGGGGGAGCCCGTTCATCACGAGCTCCAGCGGTACCGTGACTTGCTGCTCCACTTCTTCGGCTGCCCGCCCGGGCCATTGGGTGATGACCTGGACGTAGTTGTTGGCTACATCCGGGTAGGCCTCGATGGGCAGGTTGCGGAAAGAGACGACACCCCAGATGACGAGCAGAATTGCCAGCCCGGCAATCAGCAGGCGGTTATTCAGTGCGAATTCGACCAGGGCGCGAATCATTGACTGCGGTTTGACTCGACAGCGCCGGTCCGGCGCAGTCTCCTGCTCTGGAGTTTACCGTCGGAATCGCGTGGCGAAAGGCTATCTTTCCGGGGCGGACGGCTATCTTTCCTATGCTCTTGATGAGCGTGCCTCCAGTCCCAATCGGGTGCTTCCGGTCTATCTTTCGGTGCGCGGGTGGATCTTTCGGCAGCCGGGGCCTATCCTTCAGCAGGTTCTCTGGTCAAACGCAGTCCGCTGGTCCAATATCTCTGATAGGCACGGCGATGGCGCAAGGACCAGCGGCAAAACGAATTCGTCTGATCTTGCTTGACGATCAGGTTCTATTCCGAGAAAGCCTGGGCTCGCTGCTCGCATTGGAAACTGATTTCGATGTGGTCGGCCAATTTGCGAACGAGGAGCAAGCCGTGGATGCGCTGGCGAACGGGAAGGTGGACGTCATTGTCGCCAGCTCCAGCGCGGCCCGTGCGCTCATTCCAATGATCCGGAGCACCGGCGCTTTGGCAAAGGTGCTGGTGATCGCAAATCGCGCCGGCGTGGATGATGCGATGCGGGCACTGAGATGGGGAGCCTGTGGCGTGATCGCGCAGAACACTCCGCCAGACTCGCTCGCGACGGCGGTGCGGGCCTTGGCGTGCGGCAGCGTTTGGTTCGAACAGCGTGCGATCCTGCCGCTGGCCGACGCGTGCCTCGAATTCGGCCGGAGTTCCGGGCTGGGGTTCACAGAGCGGGAGCAACAGGTTCTCAAGGGCATCTGCGAAGGCCTCACCAACCGTATGATCGCCTCCAATTCCGGACTCACCGAAGGGACAGTGAAAGCGACCGTGCGCCACCTGCTACGAAGATCCGGAGTGAAGACCCGAAGCCAGTTGGTGGGAATGATCCTGAACCGCGGAGGACAACCGTGACGCGCTTCGCGAAATCGGCGGGATCCGAATAGCCAGCGCCGGTTGTGACCCCGATCACGGTGCGGGTACACTATTGCTGACCATGAAATACTTATTCCTGCCGATTGCCGCCGCCGTGCTGCTCACCGCGGGCCTGGCGCAGAATGAGAAGAATCCGTTTCTGGGGAGCTGGGACATCACCGTGACGACTTCCCGCGACAGCTATCCGGACTGGATGGAACTGAGCGAGAAGGATGGACACCTGGACGCCTTCATCCAACCGCGGGCCGGCGGCGCGAGCCATCACTCGGACGTCAAGCTCGATGGCGACCGCTTGACCGTGACTATGGGCCAGACGTCCTGGGAGCTGACCGCGCAGGGCGGCCGATTCACGGGAACCGCAAAGCGGGCAGGGAACCCCGTCGGTCAACTCGCTGGCGTGCGTGCGCCCAAACTGGACCGTCCGACGCCCAAAGCCTGGACCGATCCCGAGCCGCTGTTTAACGGGAAGGACCTCACCGGATGGGAGCCGCTCGGCACGGCGGCAACGAGCCATTGGGTGGCCCGAGACGGCGATCTGCTGAACGAAACGAAAGGCGCCAACATCCGCACCACCCGGACCTTCGACGATTTCAAGCTGCACATCGAATACAACTGCCCGGAGAAGGGAAACAGCGGCATTTACCTGCGCGGCCGGTACGAGGTGCAGGTGGAATACGAACCCGCCGGGACGGAAGACAAGTTCCACAGCATGGGCTCGATTTACAGCTTCGTCGCGCCGGCGGTGGAATTGCCGCGCAAGCCCGGGCAGTGGGAAAGCTTCGACATCACCTTGGTGGGACGGCGCCTGACCATCTTGCGCAACGGCGTGCTGACAATCAGCAATCAAACCATCCCCGGACCCACGGGCGGCGCGCTCGATAGCCACGAAGCGGAGCCCGGCCCGTTCTACATTCAGGGCGACCACACCGGCGGCATGCGCTACCGGAACATCCGGATCTCGGTCCCGAAGGCCTGATTCGCGTGCGGGCAGGCCGGAGGGCCTACCCAACTATCCGAACAGGGAAAGCTGTTTCGGCTTGCCGAATGCCGTTCGCCCGCCGAGCGACTCTGAAATTCGTCGCTCGTGGGCCACCGCGGCATCGAAATCCGCGTGCGGATCGCACCGCTCCTCCACCGCGCGCACGAACACGTGGAGCCGGCGGAAGCCTTCCAGCTTCTCCGAATCCCCGACCCTGGCGTGGTCGAGCGCGCTTTTCAGCACGGCGATCGATTGGTCGTAGGTCTTCAGCGGTACCGGGAACGGATGCCCGTCCTTGCCGCCGTGGGCGAACGAAAACCGCGCGGGGTCGGAGAAGCGGCTGGGAGCGCCGTGCACTACCTCCGCCACCAGCGCCAGCGATTCGAGCGTCCGAGGCCCCAGGTTTTCCAGAAGCAGCAGCGACGCGAAATCGCGGAACTCGCGTTCGTACGCCGTGGCCAGGACCGCGCCCAGCCGCTTCAGATCCACATCCGGCTCACACACTTCGTGGCGCCGCGGCACTACCAGGCGCCGCGCTTCGGCCAGCGTCTTTTGGGGGTCCGTGCGGGCGATCTCGAGCAGCGCATCCTGCGCGGGGCGCGCGTGGCTGTCCACCAGGTTCATGATTTCGCCCTGGGGGTGGCCCACGATGGCGGTGTGCGGTTCCGAGGTGAAATCGCGGACGGCGGCGGAGTGCCAGTGGTAACGCCGCGCAAGCCCGCTTGCCTGGTTCATTCCCTGCTGCACCACGGCCCACTCGCCCGCGGCGGTCACGATGAACGTATGCAGATAGATTTGGAAGCCGTCGGCAATCGCGTTGTTGTCCACGCGCGCCGTCAACCGGCTGGTGCGGACCAGGGCTTCTCCGTCCAGTCCCCGCTTCTCGGCCACCGCCCGCAGCTCATCGGGCGTATTTCGCGAATGCCGCCCCCGGCCACCGCAAAGGTAGATGCCCAATTCCTGCGCGCGAGGGTTCAACCCGCGCTTCAGGGCCCCCAGAACCGAGGTCGTGACTCCGGAAGAATGCCAATCCATGCCCATCACGCATCCCAGGGCCTGGAACCAGAAAGGGTCGCTGAGGCGGGAAAGCAGCTCGGGCGCGCCGTAATGGCACAGCACGCTTTCCGCGATAGCCGTGCCCAGCCGCGTCATGCGTTCGGCCAGCCATGCGGGAACACGGCCGCCGTGCAGCGGAAGGTCGGCGGTGCCCGAGCGTTTCACTTCAAGCCGTCACCGGAGGCACCAGCGTCTTCAGGAATTCGTGCGCCGTCTCGAACCCGCGCTTGTATTGCTCGGTGAAGTCCTGGCCGCTATATGACGGGTAATAAAACTGGTCTTCGTTTTCGATGTTCATGGCGCCGGTGTAGCCGTTTTCGGCGAGCACCGAGAAGACGCCCTTCCAATCCACCGAGCCGTAGCCCGGAATGCGGAACCGCCACCAGCGGGCGTTGTTGACGGGCTCGATGCCGCCCCGCTTCACCACGTGCCACAGGATCTCGGTATCCTTCAGATGCACATCGTAGATCTTCGAGGCGAAATCGCGCGCGGCCGCGACCTCATCCATGAACTGCCACACCAGGTGCGACGGATCGAATTGCAGGCCCACGTGCGGGCTGTCATTGAAAGCCTTAAACAGCGCTTCCCATCCGACCGGGCCGGTCGCGATATTGGGGCCGCCCGCATACGGCTCCCAGAGGATTCGTACTTTGTTGCGCTCGCAGGCGGGGAAATATTTCTCGGTGTAGACCTTGACGATCTCGTCCACCTGCTCGGCCAGCGGCTTGCCCTTTTCGGTGCCGGATTGGCCGCCGATGTTCGGGATGCCGAGCTTTCCGCAAAGGTCGAGGCACTTGACCGTGTAGGTATTCTGCTTTTCGCGGCGAGCCGGGTCCGGATCGATATGGTTCCCGTCTACTGCCAGCGCGGAAACGTAGATGCCGGATTGCTGGATCTTGTCTTTGATCCGGGCAATGGCGCTGTCATCCAGCTTGTCGGGGTCGAGCCGCAACTGCATGCTCGTGAAGCCCTGGGCTTTGACGAACTCGAGGTTCGCGTCCGAATAGTCGCAAAGGACGCCAAGTTTCGGCTTCCAGTTGGGGACGCGCCGGCGCTGCGCCTGGGCAGCCGCCGCCGCAGTCATGGCCGTAAGAACGGTGCGTCGGGAAATAGTCACGAATCGACAATACTCCGGCAGGGAGTGCGAGCGCAACTCGCGCGCCCTACCTGGGGCGGAAAATATCGTGCAGCCGGAGAAGCCCGAGCGCAAGCCCTTCCGCATCGACCACCGGCAACACCGAAATCTGGGAGTTTCGCCGCTCCATGCACTCCAGGGCGTCGCCCAGGCGGGTGTCCGGCCCGACCGAAACCGGGTGGCTCGTCATCACGTCGGCCGCGTGCAGGCTCCGGATGTCGTCGTGGTTCGTCAGGGCGCGCCGCAGGTCGCCGTCCGTGATCAACCCGGCCAGGCTGCCATCGGGCTTCAGAACGCACGCCGCCCCCAGGGGGCATCGGGTCATCGCGATAATCACTTCCTTGAGGGAAGCTTCGGGCGATACGCGCGCCACCTCGGCGCCGGTGTGCATGGCCTCCGCGACCGACAGTCGCAGGTTACGGCCCAGTTGCCCGCCCGGGTGAAACCGGCCGAACTCCTCCGGAGTGAAATTCCGGGCGCGCATCAGCGCGATGGCCAGGGCATGGCCGAGCGCCAAAGCGGTCACGGCGCTGGCGGTGGGCGCCAGGTTGTTGGGGTCGGCCTCGCGTTCCACCGACGCATCCAGGTACACATCCACTTTCCCGGCAAGCGGCGACGCCGCATTGCCCAGAATGCCGATCAACGGAGAATGAAACTGGCGCAGCAGCGGGACCAGGGCGAGCAGTTCGTACGAGCTGCCGTTCTTCGAGATGAGAATGGTCGGGTCTCCGGGTGTGTAGATCCCCAGATCTCCGTGCACCGCTTCGGAAGGATGGAGGAAAACCGCGGCGCTGCCGGTGCTGCACAATGTGGCCACGATCTTTCGCGCGATGTGGCCGGATTTTCCGATCCCCGTCACCACCACCTTACCCGGGTGGGCCAGGATGAGTTCCACGGCCCGGATCAGTTCGCCGTCGAGCCGCGCCGCCGCGCGCGCGAGCGAGGCGGCTTCGATCTCCACCGCCGCGCGGGCTACCGCCAGCCAGTCTTCACTCCCGCAACCGCTTGACATGAAAGACCCATCATCGCATGTTGCGGCCGCTCTCTCCTTTGGACCGCCGGTTGAGACTCACATCATAATGATGGCGCCCCGGGCCGATTTGCCGTGGCGGCTCTCCGGGCAGCAGGAGCTTTGCCGTGGTCTTCTCCGGAATCTCGACATCGTAGTGGAACCGGCTGCCGCTTTGTTGCCAACTGCTCGAGACCGTGCCGAACGGCGTCTGGTATCTCGCCCGCGCGGAGTGGATGTCGCCCACCGGGGTCGGGCGCAGCACGATGCGCTCACCCGCCGGCCGCGAGAAATCGAAGTCGATTCCCGCCAGGTACCGGTAGAACCACTCTTCCGCGTGGCCCAGCATGAAGTGATTCTGCGACGAGTTCGGGTTGGTGTCCCAAGCCTCCGTGAGGGTGGTGGCGCCGTGCGCCAGTTGCCCGGCATAGCTCGGCGGCTCGGGGTTCGCCAACATATCGTAGATCACGTCGGAACGCCCGCCCTGGCTGAGGGCTTGTATGACGAAGTGGAACCCGATGTCCCCGGCCGTGGTGTGGTTCCCGTGCGCGCGGATGTCGGCCACCAGCTTGTGGAGAACCTCCGCGCGGCGCCCCTTGGGGACCAGGCCGAGGGCCAGCGGCATGGCGTAAGCCGTCTGGCTTCCACGGTCGTATTTCCCCGTCTTTCGATCGAAGAGCCCGGCGTTAAAAGCCGCGCGGGTAGCGGCCGCCTGGCGCGCCCAGTTCTCTGCATCGGCCGTCTTTCCGAGCACCCGCGCGATCTCGCCCAGCGTGACCAGGTCCTCGTAGTAGATCGCGGTGGCGGTGACTCCCAGGCTCGTGAGCTGTGACACGCCGGGCGGCTTGGGGCCGATATCGTACCAATCGCCCAGACCGTAGGCAATGATTCCCCGATCCCGTTTGCCTGCCAGATAGGCAACGTAACGCTTCATGCTGTCGTAGTGGGCGGCCAGGATTTCCCGATCGCCGAAGTGCTGGTACGCCAGCCAGGGGCACAGCACGATAGCGCTGCCCCACTCCGGAGAGTCCCGAAAGCCCTTCTCGAAGACGGTGTATTCCGGAGCGATGTCGGGCACCAGCCCATCCGCCGTCTGCGCTTCGGCCATATCGTCGGCGATCTTGCGGTAGAGCATGCCGACGCCGTAGTTGTACATGACCGTCGAACCGAGCAGGTGATCCTGCTCCAGCCATCCCAGCTTCTCCCGGTGCGGGCAATCCGTCAGCACGTTCTGCATGTTGCTGAGGATGGCGGCATCGATCAGCTTGTGGATGCGGTTGAAGAGCTCTTTCGAACAGGAGAACTCGCCGATCTGCGGGGCCGAAGCGTGGAGGAATCGCCCTTCCACCGCAACCAGGTCCGCCCCCCGGCGCGCGCCTTCCACCTGCAGGTAGCGAAACCCGTAGTAGCTGAACCGCGGGCTCCAGTTCTCTTCGCCGGACCCCTTCAGGGTGTAAGAGAACCACTGCGGAGATCCAGAACTGCGCTGGGAAACCAGTCCGCCGGCATCCAGCAGCTCGCCGGGAATGATTTTCAAGGTCGTGCCGGCGGTCCCCCGGACGGTAATGTTCGGCCAGCCGGAGAAGTTTTGGCCGAGATCGAAGACCTGGACGCCGGGAGCCGGCTCGGTCGTCTTCACCGGACGATAAACCTGCTCCACGCGAACCTCGGGGTTGACCTGCTCCGCCAGCCGCCCGCCCGGACCCGCCACCTCCAGCGCTGGCGCCCAGCCTCGGTCGTCGAAGCCCGGCCGGTCCCATCCAGGCTGCTCCAGCCTGGCGTCATAATCCTCGCCGCCGTAAACGTGCGAGAACACGATCGGTCCCGGGTGCCGCTTCCAGCTTGCGTCCGAGACGATTTCGAGGCTGCCTCCGCCACGGTAGGTCACCCGGAGCCTTGCGATCAGCTTGGGTTGCCCGAACGAGCCGGTGTACTTGGTATATCGTCCCGGAACCTGCGGGACGTTGAAGAAGCCGTTGCCCAGCATCACGCCGATTGCATTGTCGCCGGCCTTCAGCGCGCCCGTAACATCGTAGGTGTTGTAATAGACCGTCTTCCGGAAGTTCGTCCAGGCAGGGGTCAGCGCCGCATTTCCGATCTTGCGGCCGTTGATGCTCAATTCATACTGGCCGAGGCCGGAGATTTCCATCACTGCGTGCGCGACGGGCTCGTCCAGCCGGACCGCCCGGCGGAAGATCGGCATCTGCAATTGGGGAGTTTCTAGGTCCGGCTGAGCGGCGATCCATTTAGCGTTCCAATCCTCGGCACGGGCCGACGTCGCGGCCAGTGCGGCAAACGCCAGCAGGCTGAGCAATCTCGTGGGATGAGCCATAAAAGAAACGTTCATTCTAACCGGTCATCCCTACCGCATTCCCATCGCGACGCACAGCGCGGCGACGTCGCCTATATTTTCGCTCAGGCTGGCCGGGACGACGTCACACACCGCCGCCGAGGAGGCGATTGCTTCCCGCCGCATCACCTGGCGCGCCGGTTCCAGCAGCAGGTCTCCCAGGCGCATTGCCAATCCCCCGATCACGATCCGCTCCGGGTTCAGAATATCCACCAGGATGGCCAATCCCTCTCCCAGTCTGCGCCCCGTGTTTCGGATGATCTGGAGTGCCAGTGCGTCGCCGCTCTGCGCGGCCTCACCGACTTGGCGCGCCGTGATGCCGTTGGCGGCGTGCAGGCATTCCGCCAGGGCGCTCTTCTGTCCCTTTTTCAGCGCCGCCACCGCCGATCTTGCCGCCACTTGCGCCATACCCGCGCCGCTGGCCCACCCTTCCATCGAACCCGCCTTGTGGTACCCGACCGGTCCGCTCCGCGTCAGCCGCACATGGCCGATTTCTCCGGCAGAATCGCTCGTCCCCTTGTAGAGCCGGCCGTCGGCGATGATCCCGGCTCCCAGACCCGTCCCCATCGTCAGGAAAACCATGTTTCTGGTTCCTTTTCCCGCGCCGAACCGGTGTTCCGCGACCGCTCCCGCATTGGCGTCATTTTCCAGGGCGCAGGGCGCGCCGAATTCTCCTTCCAGAATCGAGGTGATCGGAACGTCCACCCACGTCCACAGGTTCGGTGGCGCCTGGATGACCCCCGTCTCCGGATTCAGCGGCCCGCCGCAGCTCACCCCAATGGCTTTCAACCTGCGGTTCGGGACGCCGTGCGCCGCTAGCGATTCTCGCAACCCCCTGACGATCAGGTCGAGCGCGGGCTGCGGTCCCTGCTCCGGCCGCGTTGGAAATTCCAGCCGCGAGATCAGGGCCGGTGGTTCGCTCGAGAGCAAAACCGCCGTCTTGGTGCCTCCAATATCGACTCCTGCGTAAACTCCGTGGTCCATCCCCAGGGCTCCCTTGCGGCAGACGTGGCCGCGAATCGAATCTAGCGCGCGCGCTTCAACAGACCCTGAAGCTCCATCCAGTCGCGAAACCGGTCGATCCAACTATCCGTTGGCAGACCTTTTTTCAGCATTCCGAATCCGTGGCCTCCGCGTAGGTAGATATGCATCTCGGCGGGAATGCCCGCTTTCCTCCAGGCCGTATAGAGGCGGACGGTGTTTTCTACTGTCGGCACCATCCGGTCGTCGTCGGCCTGCGCCAGGAATAGGGGCGGCGCGTCCGCCGGAACGCGGATCTCTTCAGGCATCAGCCCATAAATCGGAGCCGCGAAATCGGGACGGCTGTCCCGGTCGTGGTGTAAAGCAACGGCAGCGGTTACATAACCCCCCGCGGAGAACCCGATCATGCCGATCCGATCCGGCGCGATGCCCCATTCGGCCGCGTGCGCGCGCACCAGTTTGATGGCCTGTTGTCCGTCCGCCACCGCCTGCGCCATGGCTATGGTTCGCTGTTCCCGGATCTGCTCGCGACCCTGCGGCGCTCCGTCCCCGGTGCGCATTAGGCGATATTTAAGGACGAACGCGGCCACGCCGCGGGCATTCAGCCAGCGCGCCAGGTCGGTCCCCTCGTATTCGATGGCAAGCCACTCGAAGCCGCCTCCCGGGCAGATCACCCACGCGCTTCCCGTAGCCTTGCCGGCCTCCGGCAAAAATGCCAGCAGCGTCGGCTTCGTGACATTGTGTATCTGCTTGACGCCCTTGATGATCTCGGTTTCGGGGTAATTGGCGCCCTCGGAGCCCGGGGCGGTTCCGGGCCACAGGGGAATCACCGATGGCTCCGCGGCAAACGCCGCGGCCGCCAGCAACCCGCAGAAGATCGGAACAGCCGTCCAGCAATGCCCGCAACAAGCTGCTTTTCCGAAGTCGCTTCTGTTCATGCTGCCACTCTCCTTCAGCCGCCTTACTGCCCGGGGGCGCCAACCCGCCGCAAGCTGCCGTTCAATCCGTGCGGGCGAAAACGCCGCCCTCTCTCTGGCGTGGGAACCCGCCTTCAGACGTCAGGAAAATGCCATGTAAGCGAATTCATCAAGAATGAATTATGGTGCAACGGCGCAGTATTGTCAATCGATTTGACAAAATGCAATCGGGCCGTTGCCGCCGATTCTTCAGCGGGGCTCGGGCGGCACGGTGAGGCTCTGATCGCCCACCTGAATCCGGTGCGCCCCCGGGCCAAGAGAGAGCGGCAGTAGCGCCGTGGATTCCACCCCGGTCTTCACTTCGATGCGAAAACAGCGGTCCCGCCGCCCGTCCACCAGGACTGCGACCGGCCACAGCGTCCAGCGAGGTCCGGCGGTTCCCGTCTGGGTCGAGACGACCTTCAGCGCGGGCTGCCCGTTTTCCCTTTCCAGGCTCAACCCGGTTATGCGGAGGACCAGCGGTGCGGCGATCCCCGATGCCGCAACGCTGCTCTCTTCCGGAATGACGTTGAAGCCCTCCACCATCAACTCCGGCGCGGCGCCCCCCAAAAGGCTGCTCCGGAACCGCACCGTCAGTTCGCGTTGCTCTCCCGGCAGCAGGTTGATTGCGTTGTCGCTCCAGAAGCTGGGCAGAACCTCTTCGCCTTGGGCGCCTTTGAGGATTCCGACCCAAACGTCAACGGCTGGAACGCCGCCGGCGTTGCGCACCGCCACCCGGTATCGTGTTTCGCCGCCGGCCGAAGTCTGCCGGACGAGGTGAGCCGCCACCCGAACCGGGGGCAGCTTCGCCAGCGCTCTCCATCGCTCGTCCTTCTGGCTCCAGGTCACCAGGCGGTCGAGTTCCCGCCCCGCGCTGTCCAGCAGATCCAGACCCAGGAAGTGGAGGTTTCCATCCGCGATCGCGGCCGGCGCGGGGCCCACCGGCGTGGTCGAATCGGCCCCGGCTGTAAGTTCGTAATTCTTCACTTCCTCAATTTTGCCCTCGGGCGACATCAGGGCCGCGCGGACGCGAACCGCCAGCTTTTCCGCCAGCGTGCTCGCCACTTGGACCGTCGGATCGTCCAAAGCGTACTGGACGTGCAGCGGCTTGGCCGCCGATTTCACGGCGTAGTAGCCCGCAGTCGGATGCAGGTGCCAGTCGTAAAGCGCATACATGAAATCGGGCCAGGCGGCATTGGTCATCCAGATCATGGTCCCTGGATTGCGCGGGCGTGCCTTGTTGGCTGCCTCGTATATGGCGCGCAACCCCTGGGCGCTGAGCAGTTCGGACATGGACAGGAAATCGGCCAACCCGGCCGGCGCGGCGATGCGGGGGGTGATCCGCGGATTCAGGTTCCGGTAGGGCAATCCATGGTCGAGAAGCGCCTGCGTCACCCAGGATCCGGGCTGCGCCGGTTCCGAAACGTCCCGGATCGCTTCGAGAATGCTGTTATAGCGCGGCGGCGATTCCATTCCCAGTTCGTTTTTGAACAGGAAGTCGTCGGCATGAGCGTATTTGTCGAAGTAGAATCGGAGATCCTGAATCTGGTAAGGGCCGAAACTGCGCATTCCCAGCGGCTCCGTGGCCCACGGCGGCTCCGTGCTAGAACTGGGGATCCACGCGCGGGACCCGTCGAGCGCCGGCAGAACGTCGTTCTGGAGCGTTTGGCCGATGTCCGTCTGCTCGATTCCTTCGTTGGTTCCGCACCAGGCCAGCAGCGATGTCCGCCCGCGCAGGCGCAGGATTACGTCGCGCATGTTGGCCAGGTACAGGTCCTTATCGACGGGCGGCAATTCCGCTTCCTTCTTCTTCCAGGCGGAGCCAAAGGAACTGCGCGCCAGGTCCTGCCAGACCAGCAGCCCTCTCCGGTCCGCTTCGTCGTAGAAAGAGTCCGGCATGATGATTCCGCCGCCCCAGATTCGCACGATGGTGTGGTTGCCTTCCACCATCATGCGCACCTCGTCGCGGTACCTCTGCGCGTCCCAGGTAAGCAGAAAATCCGGTACCATGGAGCCGCCCGCCAGCCGGATCTCCCGCCCGTTCACGGTAAAAACGCGGGCTGCTTTGACGGCCGGATAGTCGTAGGGCCCCAGGCCATCCGGAATCGGGATCAGCGTATGGGCATATTTCGAGGGCCTGTAAAAATATCCCAGCTTCCGGAAACCGAAGCGCACCGCCTGCCGGTGGCTCAGAGCACCGTTTACGCGGGCTTCGACCGTGAGGTCGTAGAGAGGCTGGCCGCCATAACCGTGCGGCCACCATAGCCGCGGGTTATGGACATTGAGCCGCGGGTATTCGGCCGGGGTGAAGATCACTTCCCGGGACGCTCCGCCGTTCATTTCGACCGTCCGACGCACTTCCACGATCGGCGCTCCCTGGCCGCCCTCCGAGATTCGCGCCACCACCTCGGCTTTCACGGCTTTCCCCGATGCGTTCCGAACCTCCACCCGCACGGTCACCGCGGCCTGTCTTCCACCGAGTAACTGCACGTCGGTGAAGGCCGCCGGGTCCGAAACGGCCACCGGACCGCTGCTTTCGAGCCAGACGTGCTGCCAGATGCCCATGTTGCGGTCGCGGGCGGGCGGAACCCAGTCCCAGCCCAGCGCGGACATCTCGGTAACGTTGGTCTGGAAGCGGATATCGCTGCCCGGCTCGCGGTAGCCCGGCACGCCCGGATAATCGACCGGGAAGATGCGGATCGCCAGGGTGTTGTTTCTGCCGGGTCGCGCCAGCCGGCTGATGTCGAACCGGAAGCGGTGGAACATTCCCACGGTTTCCCGCTCGTTCGCCACCTGTTTGCCGTTCACCCAAACTGCCGCGCGGTAGTTGATTCCATCCAGGTGAAGCCAGATCACCTTGCCGGCATAGGCGGCAGGCAAGTCTAAATCCCGCCGAAACCACCAGGGGCGCCGCCACGGGCTGCCGGCCGCGCTGGCGTCGGGAATTCGGTCGTTGTTGCGTCCCACGTACGGGTCGGGGTAGACGCCGGCGCGAACCAGCGCCCCGAGGACGGTGGTCGGGACCGAAGTGGCGTACCATTTCCGTGCATCGAATCCGGCTGTGGAGATTCGCGCTCCGTCGATGCCCCCGGCCGGCTCCTCCTGGATCGTCCAGTCGTCGTGAAGCACGATGGCTCCGGGCGGCACCCGGCCTAGAGGTTCGGCGCCGATCGCGTGGAAGCTGAGCCCCTCCGCCGCGATTGCCGGCACGCAAACGATCAGGGAAAAGAGTGCGGCGGAAAGCCGCCTCAGACTGGGCATTAGTGGGTCTCCTGGATATCCATCCGCAAAAAATTTCTGGCCGGCGCGCACAGGCCCGGCGACTCAGCGGCGCAGAGGGTGTTCTCCCGCACGCAGGGCCCAACCTCAGCCAATTCGGGGGCAGACCAAGAATTAACTACAACGAGAGTCGAATATAACTTATTATGTTCCAGATCTGTCAAGTGCTCTAATTAGGAAAACATGAGGAACTCTCGAGAAATGAAGGCGGCCAATCGCCTGCGAGTGTTGCGCCTGATACGGCGCAGCCCGATTGCGCGGTCTGAAATCGCGAAAGAGACCGGACTGACCCGTGCCGCCATTTCGCTGATCGCCGGGGGGTTGCGGTCCGAGGGGTTGATCTTCGAGAGCGGCCGGCGCGAAAGAGCGTTCGGGCGGCAACCGGTGTTGGTGGAGCTGAACCCGGAGTATGCCTACTCCCTCGGGATGACGATTTCCCGCACCGGGGCGGAGGTAGGCGTCTGCGATCTGAAAGGCAATCTGCTCTGCCGCAGGCCCGTGGATATCGCCGGCGCGACCCGTGCCGAGGCGTTGCTTCACTTCAAGGAAGCCCTAGCGGGGCTGCTCCACCTGTACCACCCGGACGAAGGCCGCTGGCTGGGATTGGGTATCAGCACTCCCGGCCCCGTCGATGTCATCACAGGCACCGTGCTCAACCCGCCAAACTTCGAATTGTGGCGCGATACCCGGCTGTGCGACGAAATGAGGGAGATCGGGCTTCGACAGGTGTTTCTCGAAAACAACGCCCAGGCGCTGACCATGGCCGAAAAGGCCTACGGCGTTGGGAGGCACTGCCGCACGTTCATCCTGCTGGTGGTGGAGGCCGGCGTGGGAGGCGGGATGGTTCTCGGCGATACGCCATATTCCGGCTGGCGTGGCTTCGGCAACGAAATCGGCCACACCTCCATCGACCAGGACGGGCCGCTCTGCGATTGCGGACTGCGAGGCTGTGTGGAGGTCTACGCGTCGGTTCCCAACCTGATTGCCGAAGCGCAAAAGCAACATCCCGGTCTCAAGATCTGGCAGGATTTTATGGATTTGGCTTCGAGCGGCGATCCGGAGTGCGTCCGCCTGCTGGGACAACAGACCAAGGCTTTGGGCACGGTGGTTGTCAATCTCGTGAACATCCTGGAACCCGACGCTGTGGTCCTGACGGGCGACGTGCTGTACCAGGGCGAAGCTCTCAGGGCCGGCATCGAGCGTTTCGTCGTCGACAGCGCCATCAACCGGCGCCTGCGCTCCGTGTCGATCCACCTCTCCCCTTTGGGAGAGCGATCCGAACTCATGGCCGCCGCCGAAATCGTCACGGAAAAGTTCTTTGACGGCCAACTCGCGCCGGAAATTGCCAGCGCCGGGTCCATGCGAGACTGCGTCGTGCAGCCCATTGCAATTGAGGATGGGACCTCCGCGCGTAAGCCGGCCTGAACGTGCCGCTACTCTGAGACCGCGACCCTTAGGTTTGCCCGCTCCCTGACGGTCGCGGCTCGGTTAGCATCGCGTAGGTTTGCCGACCCCCTCACGGTCGCGGCGCCGTTAGCATTGCGTTCACAGAGCCGCAGGGAGCGGGCCCAGACCTGCACTGGCTCGTTGAGCCGCGAGATCTCGCTTTCGACGACGGGCCGGGCCGAAACAGGCTGCCTTTTCCGTGTTTTCGGCGTGCGGGGGCTTTTTCCCTTGAATCCCCCGCCCGGAATCGTCCGTGAGTCCCGCCGCGTTGCGTTCCCGCGCCTTTTCTGACTTTTAAGTTATTTATTTTTAATAGCTTAGCACTAGGAATTCGATCTCGCCAGAGTGCTACAATAGAGACGTCCCCCCAGAGAAATCAGGTAGCCGTTATGAAGACCCGCAAGTTTTGGCCGTTGGACTTCGACCCCGAAGGTGAAATTTACGAAAACCTGGCGTGGGATCTGCCGGGCTTCCGTCGGCACGGGAAAACCTCGGGCCCACCGGGTCACACGATCAAGGTGGCGAAAAAGAAATTAAGGCAGTAAGCGCAACAAAAGTACCAGATCCTTTTTTCTACCGGATCCGGCAGTCCGGGTCGCGGAGGGAGAGCAGCCCCGGTAATCCTTACATTCTGCCAGGGGAGTCCCCTTCATTATCCTCCCTTTGAAAATCCATTTGCGTCTGAAAAATCACGAGTTAACGTAAACGGCTGCTGGATTGCTAGGAGTGGTCGCGAGGTTTGTGAACTATGAAAGCTTTCTTTGCGACCACATTCATCGTGACAGGCGCCTTGCTTGCCGGTGGCTGCGCAACCAAAAAGTATGTCCGTAACACGACTGCTCCAATTCAAGCGAAAGTCGATCAGGTAGGAGAGCAGACGACTCAGAATGGCCAGCAGATCCAGGATACTCGCAACCAGGTGAAACAGGTTGATGAGAAAGCGCAGTCCGGGATCAGCGCGGCGCAGGAGAGGGCGGCCGCCGCCGACCAACACGCGGGAGTCGCCGATCAACACGCGACCGATGCGATGAATCGCGCCTCCCAGGCGGATCAGAAGGCCGACCAGAACTCCAAGAATCTCAGCTCGCTTCGTACCGTAGTTTCGAATCTGGACGATTACAAGCTGCAGACCACCGTATCGGTGCCGTTTCAGTTCAACAGGTACATGCTCACGAAGGATGCACAACAGAATCTAGACAAGCTCGCCGACGATGTGAAGACGGATAAGCGCTTCTTTATCGCGGTGGAAGGGTATACCGACAGCTCCGGATCAAAGACCTATAACGAAACTCTGAGCCGGCAGCGCGCCAACACCGTCGTGGAATACCTGGTGTCCAAGCACGATATCCCGATCTACCGGATCCACATGATCGGCCTTGGAGAGCAGCGGCCAGTTGATGAAGCTCACAACCGTGCGGCCCGCGCCAAGAACCGCCGGGTGGAAGTGAAGGTGTTCAGCGCGGACGATGTGACCGCTTCCCTCAATCGCGACAGTGCGGCAGCTACGCAGCGCTAAGACGCGGGGAATTGTTTCAATTCGCGAGACCGTCTGAAAGGAGCCGCCGTCGAGCGGCTCTTTTTTTGTTGTGGAAGGGAAGCGGCGCCGGGAATTACGCGAGCTGCTCTTTTGGGGAGGGTCGTTCTCGAAAGGTCCGCCACCAGATATAGAGCACCACGAGGTTGGCGGCCAGCATCAGAAGATTGCCGGCCAGGACTCCGCCGACGCCGCTGATGGCCCGGATCGCTTCGCCGATCGCCTCGCTGGTGAATTGGATTCCCAGGGAGCCGCTGAGCAGGAGCAGCCGCTTGTCTTTCTCGCGGGAACCGATGAGCATCGCCCAGAGGGTCAGGTCCAGAATCGTCGAGCAGAAGTTCAGGTCGCGCGTCCACGGCGTCATCCACGCGCTCAGCACCAGCTTCGGACCGTGGTGCATCAGGAATGAGATACCGCCAAAGAGGACGGCGCCCGCGAGCAGGGCAGCCCTCACCGACCGTCGGGTCCGCAGGCGTTTCGTGGCATGGTAAATCAGGCTGATGACGAGGGCATAGACGAGGACCTGCATGATGCCTTCGTTGACCCAGTACCACCAGACGCGGTGGCCTTTGGCGCTTGGAACCCCGGCGAAGTAGGCCAGGTTCACCGACATGTCAATGACGGTGGTGAGAAAATTCCCGACACAGTACAGAAAAAAGAAAGGGTAAAGACGATAGTGGCCTCGCAGGAGCGCGGCGATGATCAGGAGTTCCAGAGGAACTCCGATCGCCCAAGCGGATACCTGCAGTGCAAATTCCATGAACTCCAATTCTAGGACGAGGAGCTTCCGATCGGGAAGTGCTTAGGGGTTCAGGGAAAGAAGTACTGCATCGTTCCAGGGCAGAGCAGTACGTGCCGGTCAGGCGATCAGGCTGGTGCCTTCCCAGGGAGCGGGCGGCATCGTCGGACCATGCGCGACCAGGCTGGTGCCTTCCCACGGCGCGGGCGGCATCGTCGGACCGTGCGCGATCAGACTGGTGCCTTCCCAGGGAGCGGGCGGCATCGTGGGACCGTGCGCGATCAGGCTGGTGCCTTCCCAGGGGGCGGGCGGCATCGTGGGACCGTGCGCGATCAGACTGGTGCCTTCCCAGGGGGCGGGCGGCATCGTGGGACCGTGCGCGATCAGACTGGTGCCTTCCCAGGGGGCGGGCGGCATCGTGGGACCGTGCGCAACCAGGCTACCGGTGCCTTCCCAGGGGGCGGGCGGCATTGTGGGACCGTGCGCAACCAGACTGGTGCCTTCCCAGGGGGCGGGCGGCATTGTGGGACCGTGCGCGATCAGACTGGTGCCTTCCCAGGGGGCGGGCGGCATCGTGGGACCGTGCGCGATCAGACTGGTGCCTTCCCAGGGGGCGGGCGGCATTGTGGGACCGTGCGCGATCAGGCTGGTGCCTTCCCAAGGGGCGGGCGGCATCGTCGGACCATGCGCAGTCAGCACCGTGTCGGGGACTAACAGCGGATGGGCCGCCGGTGCTCCCGTTTTCCCGAAGAGCATCGTAGCTCCGCAGGCGGCTAGGAAAATGACCAGAGTCGCGGCAAAGGCAAACCGGTTATTCAGAAACCTGTGCATAGTTATCTACACTCCTCGTTTGGCATTAACTACAGGGATCGTGCGTTTTATCACCTGAACAGTAGTATGGAGTATTAGATACGAAGTTGTGATATAGGGTAATAACCGTATATCCGTCTCGGAATGTCCGATTTAACCCTGGGGATGGCGGGCGCGGAACGCGTGCTGAGGGAAATTTGGATCTGTAGCGAGCGGCTGCTCTTGCGGATAATCGAGGCGCATATCGGCCGTCACCTCATTCAGCATTTCGAGGTCGGCCGTCTTGCTCTCCATGGCGAACGCCGTGAGCAGGAGATTATCGCAGATTCCATTAATCAGACGGGGGATCCCCTGCGACCGGAAATGAATCTCCGCGATCAACTCCGGAGGAAAGATGTTCTGGCCAGACAGCCCCGCGCGCTCCATTCGGGAGCAGATGTAGGCGGCGGTTTCCTGGAGGTTGAACCCGCGCAGGCTGCAACGCAGGGAAATCCGCTGCTTGAGCTGGCGGAACTCCGGGCGGTCGAGCTTGCCGTCGAGTTCCTGCTGCCCGGCCAGGATGATCTGTAACAGCTTTCCCCGGCGGTTTTCCAGGTTGCCGAGAAGCCGGATCTCTTCGAGCACATCCCATTCGAGGTTGTGGGCCTCGTCCACGATGAGCACGGTCGTCCGGCCGGCCGTGGAGCGCTCGAGCAGCACGCCGTTCAGGGACAGCAGCACCTCGGTTTTCGAGAGCCGGTTACAGCGCAGGTCGAAATCGTATGCCAGCATCTCGAAGAACTGTTCGACCGACAGGCGCGAGTTAAACAGTGACCCGAAGACGATCTGCTGCGAGTTCAGGAAGTCGCGCAGGCACTCGAGCATCGTGGTTTTACCGGTGCCGACCTCGCCGGTGAGAACGATGAAGCCCTTGCGGCTTTGCACGCCGTAGATCAGGTTCGCCAAGGCTTCTTCGTGCTGAGAGCTGCGGAACAGAAACGTCGGATCCGGGCTCATTTCGAACGGATTTTTTGCGAAGCCGAAGAAGGCGTTATACATACCGGAAAAGGCGCGCCGGGGGCTTCTCGCATCTTATCACGGAGAGCCTTGCGGCCACCCGGGTGCCACCCTGCGAGATTCGCGGCGCGAGGCGTGGACGCTACGAGGGTGGGGCGGGCGGAGTCTGCGATTTTTCGCCGGGCGACGGCTTCGCGACGGCTTTCACGGGGCTGATCAGGATGTGCGCGTTGCGGCCTTCCATGCGAGGCTGCGATTCCACGGTGCCGTAAGTCGAAAGATCGGCGGCGAAGCGCATCAGCAATTTCTTCCCGAGATCGGCGTGCGCGATTTCGCGGCCGCGGAACTGCACGACGGCTTTGACCCGGTTGCCCTCCTGCAGGAAGCGGATGGCATGGGTCTTCTTGAAGTCATAGTCGTGATCGTCGGTGTTGGGGCGGAACTTCAACTCCTTGACCTGTACCACGTGCTGCTTCTTCTTTGCATCGTGCTGCTTCTTTTTCTGCTCGTACTGGTAGTGGCCGAAATCCACGGCTTTAGCTACCGGCGGCACCGCCGTGGGAGCGACCAGAACGAGATCGAGCCCCAGTTCCTGGGCTTTGCGAAGAGCCGCCGAGGTCGGCATCACTTCGGTGGTGCCGTCGGGAAAGACCGCACGCACTTCGCGCGCGCGGATCGACTCGTTCACGTTCTCTCTGCGATTCTGCCTGCGAGGAGGATAGTTTCTGCCTGGATACATTTGGTTAAGCGTTCACACTGGCGAATGGATGGGCGGAGTTAGGCGAGGTGCCCCGGAAGTTTTCCGGGTCATGGATCGGCATTTCACGCGTTGAAAACAAATGCAATTTTCGTCAGCTTCCAGTTTACACTAAAAATTCCGCCTAAACCAGAAGATTGCAAATTCCCGAGACTGGAGGCAAAATGTGGGGCTGCACCCCGGTGCGGTGCGCTCGATCGGGTCAAAAGGCCAACCTGCGAAACCGCCTGCGCGCCCTCACCCACCCATCCGTGAGCCCCTGTCGATTTTCGCATCTTGTTTTGTGACAGTTAGGGGGTGGCACCTCAAGTGCAAAGAACGGGGTATATGGCATATGTAATCACGGATACCTGCACCAAAGACGAGCTATGCGTACAAGCCTGCCCGGTAGACTGCATCCACCCGAAGCAGGACGAGCCGAACTTCGCAGAAGTTCCGCAGCTCTACGTTAACCCGAACGACTGCATCGACTGCGGCGCGTGCATTCCGGTTTGCCCGACCAATTCGATTTTTACGCTGGAAGAACTCCCGGCGGAACTTGGCGGCTTCGCGGAAATCAACGCGGCCCATTACAACTAGAAGATGGTGAGTTTCGAGTAGAGCCGCGACGGGCAGGGTCCATTTCCCGGCCCTCGCGGCTCTTTGTTTTTCAGGGACCCTATTTGCCTACGATGAGGACGTGGAAGCTGCCCGGGACGATGGGGGGGCGTCTACGGCCTTTCTCCCCTTCTTTGGCTGCGGGCATGGGGCCGTATTCGGCAGCCGGAAGGTAGAGTTTGTGGTTCTGGTGATCCACCGCCATGGTACGGGCGCTGCGCTCGGTCGGCACCGTCTCCACCGGCTCCCATTTCCCATTCACATCCTTAACCACGGTCAGCGTGCCTTCTCCGTTCGAACTGAAGGCGAGGCCTGAATCGAAGCCGGCGGCATCCGGTCCCTGGCCGATCGCGGGGGTGGCGATCACTTTGAACGTCGGGATGTCGGTCACGGCCATGATCTTGTTTCCGCAGACCGAGAACAGTTTCTTGTCGCGGGTATCGATCGCCAGGCCCGAGGGCTCATCGCACGGAGCCAGCGAGGCGCGCCGCGTGACACCCGGCTTGGCTGCGTCAATCTCCACGATCTCACTCGATGACTCGATGTTCACGTAGAGCTTTCCCGCGCCATCGGCTGCGCAGAATTCCGGCTTGGGGCCTACGGGGAACGTGCCGACTACCGCGTTGGTTGCGGCATCGATCGCGGTGGAGTCGTCGGAGCGCCCGTTGAAAGTGAAGATCCGGTTGGTCTTGGGCTCGTAACAGATGGAGTCCGGATTCGTACCGGTGGGCACCTCGGCGGTCTTGGCGAGGGTCTTCAGGTCGAAGACCACGGCGTGATTGGCCCGCCCGTCGCTGATGAATCCCTTGTTCAACTTGGGAACCACGGCCACACCGTGGATTCCCTGGAGACCGGTTATCGTCCCGATCACTTTATTGTCGTTGGTATCCACGACCGCGACACTCGTGCCATGGGTGACGTACAGGCGGTGATTGGCGCCGTCGGCCAGGGCGTAGTCCCAACCGCCTTCGCCGCCGATTTGGATCTTGCCTAGAACGTGGTAACCCTCGGCGGCGGAAGCCGATGCCGCCAGGAGGGCCAGGATGATCGTCGTTTTCATGGGTGCGACTCCTTCTTGATCGTCTTTTTTCGTTATTCGTTTTGCCGGCCGGCGATGTAGTAGTGAACCGCCGGCGTAACCACCAGGGAAAGAACCATTGAGGCGAGAATGCCGCCAATCACCGCGACGGCCAGGGGCTGCAGCATCTGGGATCCGGCCCCCAGCGCCAGGGCGAGCGGAATCATGCCCGCCACGGTGGCGAGCGCGGTCATCATGATCGGGCGCAGGCGGCGCTCGCCCGCGCGCAGCATGCTCTCTTCGGGCGCCATGCCCTCGGAGCGGAAGCGGTGATCGGCATCGAGCAGCAGAATGCCGTTCTTCGCCACGATCCCGATGACCATGATCAACCCCATGAACGAAGCCAGGTTAAAGGTGAGCCCCGTCACCAGGAGAGCCAGGAAAACGCCCGAGGTGGAGAGCAGCGCCGAACACAGGACCGCAACCGGTGAGGCGAAATCGCCAAATTCGAACAGCAGCACCGTAAACACCAGGACCACCGCGAAGATCAGGACAATCGCGAGATCGCGGAACGATTTCTGCTGTTCCTGGAACTGCCCGCCGTAAGAGATGCGCACGCCGGGCGGGATTCCGAGAGAGGCCACCGCCGACTGGACTTTGGCCATGCCGGTGCCCAGGCTCATGCCTTCGAAGCGTGCCGTAACCTGCACGTCGCGCAGAAGGTTTTCGCGGCGGATCTCGGTCTGCCCGGGTACCTCCGTGACCGTGGCAAGCGCCCCCAGCGTGGCGGTCTTGCCCGTCGCACTGACGAGCAGCGTGTTCTTGATGGTATCGAGGTTGAGCCGCGTGCTCTCCGGGAAGCGCACGCGGATGGTATAGGCCCGGTCGTTCGTCACCACCGGGGTGGGCGCGGGCTCGCCCTGCAGAATGGCGCTGGCGTCGAGCTCCACCTCCTGCGGGGTGAAGCCGGCGCGCGCCGCCACCGCCGGGTCGACGGTGAAGGTGATGGCCGGGCCGCTGATGGTGTTCTCGATTCCGTTGAGCACGTCGACCACGCCCGGAATCGTTTTGATTTTGTCGGCGACCTTGGGAGCCCATTCATCCAGCACCTGCGGGTCCTCGTTAAAAAGCTTGATGACCACCGGCTCGGGCGCGCTGGTCAGATCGCCGATCATATCCTGCAAGAGCTCGGGGAACTCCAGGTCGAGCACCGGCACAGCTCTGTGCAGCTTCTCGCGAAGCTCGGCAATGACATCGTCGGTGGATTTCTCGCGGTTGGCTTTCAGCTTGACCGCAATGTCTCCGGTGTTGGCCTCCGTAACGGCCGCCAGGCCGAGTTGCAGGCCGGTTCTTCGCGACGTGCTGGCCACATCCGGAGTGGCGCGCAGAATCTGTTCGACATGGTTGATCACGCGATTCGTTTCCGCCAGCGAAGAGCCCGCCGGCATGATGTAGTCGATGATGAAGCCGCCTTCGTCCATGGGCGGCAGCAGGTCCGATCCGAGATTCGTGTAGCAGACCCACGAGGCGCCGATCAATCCGGCGGCGAACAGCGCCAGCAGCACCGGATGCTCAAGCGTGATCCGCAGCACGCGCGCATAGGGCCGCATGAGCCAGCGGGGTACGGTTTCATGGCTGTCGCCCCGGCGGGTGCGGCGCGGGCGAATCAGGTAGTGGCTCAGCGTCGGCGTCCAGGTCAGGGCCAGGGCGAGCGAGGTGAGGAGCGCCATCCCCACCGTGACCGCCAGCGCGCCGAAGAATACCCCGGTCACCCCGGTGATGGAAATCAGCGGCAGGAAGACCACGATGGGCGTGATGGTGGAACCGATCAGCGGCTTCTTGATTTCCCGGAGCGCGCTGCGGATGGCTTCGCCGCGGGTCTGGCCCGCGTCGCGGTGCATGACGATGTTTTCCACTACCACTATGGCGTCGTCGATCACCAGTCCGACGGCCGCCGCCAATCCGCCCAGGGTCATCAGGTTGAATGTCTGGTTAAACAGCCGGAGCATGATGAAGGTCACCGCGATGGTGGCGGGAATCACCAGTCCGGCCACCAGCGAGGTCCCCCAGTCGCGCAGGAACAGCACCATGATCATCGAAGCCAGGATCAGGCCGATCAGGATGGCGTCGCGCACGCTCTTGATCGATTCGTCGACGAGCTCCGACTGGTCGTAGAAGGGCCTCAGGTCGATCCCTGCCGGCAGCGTCTTTCGAATCTGTTCGATCTCTTTGTGGACGGCATCGGCCACCTGCACGGTATTGCTGTCCGGCTGGCGGAAAATATTCAATAGCACCGCGGGCTTGCCGTTAGCGGTCACCACGGTGTAGACCGGCATCACCGAAGGCTCCACGCTGCCGATATCGCCGACATGCACCGGAGTGCCGGCGGGCGTGGTTTTGACGACGATGCTCGAGATCTCCTGGGGCGTCCTGGTCTGGCCGCTCACGAGGGCCAGGAACAGCTCGTGCCGCATGTCGATCATGCCCGGCGAATCCACCATGTTGCTGCGCCCGATGGCGTCCAGGATGTTGGGCACGGTGACGGCGGTAGCGACCAGCTTGGAGGGGTCGGGCTGAATTTGAAACTCCGGCACCTGTCCGCCCTGCACCACCACCGTGGAGACGCCGGGCATGCGGTTCAGCCGGGGCTTCAGATCGTAATCCGCCATTTCCCAGATGCGCGTCTGGGGAACGGTATCGGATGTCAGGCTGTAGCCCATGATCGGGAAGGCGGCGAAAGTGAGACGGTTCGACGTAATTCGGGCGGTTGCGGGAAGAGTCGGCTGAACGCGCGCCAGCGCGGCATTGACCAGCTCCAGCGTGCGGTACATGTCCACCTTCCACGAAAAAAACAGGTCCACTTCGGCGCTGCCGCGGCTGGTCACCGACCAGAGGTGGTCGAGACCCTGCACCGTGTTGAGGCCCTCCTCGATGGGCCGGGTGATCGTGACCAGCATCTGGTCGATGGGCATCACGCCGTTATCCACGCCGACCACGATGCGCGGGAAGTTGGTTTCCGGGAAAACCGCCACTGGAATGGTCAGCGCCAGGTAGATGCCCACGGCCACCAAAGTCAAAATAACGAAGATGATGGGCTTGCCGTGGCGCTCGGTCCAGTGACCACGCTCGGGTTCGATCGCAGGCTTGGGAGTGAGGATCTCGCTCATTTCTTCTCCTCATCCTGGGCGCCTTGTTCTTTGGCGCCCTCCTCGGCGCCGGGCTGGACGATTCGCACGCCGGCGCCGTTCTCTAGTCCCAGTCCCCCGGTGGTGACCACCTGGTCGCCGGGGGCGATCCCGCTCAGGATCTGCACCTTGTCGCCCTCGCGCGCGCCCAGCGTCACGGGGCGCACGGTGGCCTTGTGATCGGCGGATACGGTGACCACGGTGGTGCCGCCCTCCGGCCCCGAGAGGATCGCGCTGGCGGGCACGACGGTGGCGTCCGGGATGGTTTGCGCCAGAATCTCGGCGCGCACGCTGATGCCGGGCTTCAGCTTCTCGCCGGGGTTCGCGGATTGTACCCAAACCTGCATGGTGGTGCTGTTGGGGTCGGCCGCCGGGCTCACCACGGTCACTTTTCCGGGCAGTTCGAGAGTGCCGCTGGTTTCCTTGACGGTGGCGGGGTCGCCGACATGCACCGCCGATGCTTCGGTCTGCGGCACGTTGGCGCGGGCCACCACCCGGGAAATATCGACGATCGTGGCCAGCGGCTGTCCCGTACTGGCCATATCGCCGGGATAGAGCGGCCGGTCCGCCACAATCCCGCTGATGGGGCTGCGGACTTCCGAGTAGGCTACCTGCGCCTCGGCCGCCTGGAGCTGGGCCTGCGCGGCATCGACTTGCGCCCGGGCGGTGACGATCTGCTCGCGGTTGCCCACGCTCTGCGAAGCCCTCAGGTGCTCCTGCGCCGTTTCGAGCTGCGCCTTGGCTTGCGCGAAGGCTACCTGGGCTTCATCCACCAGCTTGCGCGCCAGGGCGCCCTCCTGGTAAAGCTTGCGGCGGCTTTCCACCAGCTTCTGGGCCGCATCGAGCTGTTCCTGGGCGGCCTGCACGTCGGTCTTGGCCTTGATTTCCGCTTCGGGAACGGTGCTGGAAGTGACTGTCCGGAGATTGGCTTCGGACTGGGCGAGCTGAGCTTTCGCGGCGGCAACGGCGGCGGTCAGGTCCCGGTTCTCCAGCCTGGCGATGAGTTCCCCGGCCTTCACGTGGTCACCCCGGTTGACATAGAACTTCGCGACCGGCGCGCTGACTTTACTCATCACGTTGGCCTGGTCCACCGGAAAGATCACGGCGTCGGCGATCACAATGCGGTGCATCGTCTCCCGGGCGGCGGCCGTCACCTGGACCGGCGCAGCCACTTCGGCCTCCGGCGCCTCCTTCTTCGAACAGGCGGAGATAACCAGAAGCAGCGGGGAAAGGAGGAGAATCGTTTTTTTCATGGGCTAAAAGGCCCCCGTCAAAGTTTGAAGATTGGCCAGCGCCAGGCGGTACCGCAGCAGGCCGTCGGCCAGGGCGTTGCGCGCCTGCACCAGGGTGGTCTGCGCATCCACCACTTCGAGGGCGGTGGCTTCGCCGGCCTGGTACCGAAGGTTGGTCAGCCGCAGGTTTTCCTCGGCCAGGGCCACCGAACGCCTCAGGGAGTCGACCAGGCTGCGCGCGGTGTTCGCCTCGGCGTAGTACGCATCCAGATTGGCGAGCAATTGCCGCTGCGTGAGGCTGAGATCGGTCTGGGCCTGCCGCAGCCGGATCTCCGACTGCCGGATCTTGCTGCGGGTAGCGCCCCAGGTCAATACCGGGATGGTCAGCTGCGCCTGGGCTACCGACCCCAGAAGATTCTTCCCTTCCGGGTTGTGGATGGCGTACTGGTTGGCGTTGATCCCGTAAAAGTAATCGAATGAGAGGCTGGGATAGAGCAGCGCCCGGGACGCCTTGATTTCGTAGGTCTGCTCCTGGACCGCCGCCTGGGCCGCCCGTATATCCGGGTTGTTGTTGGAAGCCATCCGGCGGATTTCGGGAAGCGGCGGCAGCGCGGCTGCGCTCTCGAGATCGTCTATCAGCGTGTAAATCTGTCCGTAGTTCGGAAACAGAATCACGGAGAAATTGATGCGGGCTTTCTCGAGGTCAAGTTGGGCATTGGTCAGGTCGGCACGCCGCTGCTCGAGCTGAAGCTCCGCCTTGACGACGTCGGCATGGGCGACTTCTCCGCCGGCCTCCTGCTTGCGGGTGATATCGAGGAATGCTTCGGCATCGGTAACGGCCTGCTGCGCACTCGCCACCTTCCGCTGAGCCGCCAGCATGCCGTAATAGTTCTGGACTACGAGGGCCGCCAGCCCGCGGGTGGCGATTTCGTACCTGGCGCGGGCCACCGCTTCGGCGGCGATGATGCGGCGGTAGTCGGCGATTTTTCCCGGCGCGTAGATATCCCCGTGGACGATGGCCTGCTGATTGTAGACGTGCGGCCCGTCGTTGGAAACGAAGATGCCGGAGGGCGTATCGTTGGGCTGAGTGTAGATGAACTGGTTGAACGCGGTCACGGTGGGCAGCAGGGCCGCCCTGGCCTGCACCACGTCTTCCCTGGCCAGCAGCGCCGCGTAGTTCGCCGCCAGCACCTGCTGGCTGTACTGCTGCGCCCGCTGCAACGCACCCGGAAAATTCAGGACGATGGGCGCTCCGCCGGCCTGCGACCCGGGCGCGCCCGGCATGGAGGGCTGCAGTTGCGTTTGCGGAAGGGGCGTCGGCACCGGCTCTCTTCCTGGCAGGGGAACGGGAGCGGCCTGTTCGGTGCCCACCGGGGCCTGCTGCTGTCCGGCCGGCGGCACGGGCGATGGAGTAGTTTGCGGCGGGGCTTGGGCCAGCGCGCCGAGACAGAAGACGGACAAGACAAACGGCAGCTTTGGCTTCATGGAAGACATCCAGTATAGAGTTGTGCAGATGAATACAGCATGAATCAACGTGGTAGCGTCACCGTGAAGGTGCTCCCTTGTTCGGGGCGCGTGTCGAGTTCGACCGCGCCGTGATGGGTCTCGACGATCCACTTGACGATCGAAAGGCCGAGACCGAATCCGCCGTCCTCGCGCGAGCGCGCCCGGTCCACGCGGTAGAAGCGCTCGAACACGTGCGGAGCGGCATCCGGCGGAATGCCCGGACCGGTATCGGAAACGCGCAGCTGCACACCGTGCTCCTCGGCCTGGAGTGTGACCGCGACCCGGCCGGGAGCCGGCGTGTAGCGGATAGCATTATCCACCAAATTCAGAATCAGGCGGCGCAGTAGCTGCTCGTCGCCTCGAAAGGGAATATCCGGGCCGGCGGGACACTCCAGCCGGACCTGCCGGGCGGCTGCCAGTGGGCCGAGCGTGCGGCAGCACTCGGCCAGCAGTTCGTTGAAGTAGAAATCCGACACCTGCAGCCGGACCCGCCCGGCATCGGCCCGCGCGAGATTCAGCAGGTCGTCCACCAGGCGTGAGAGCCGCCGCGATTCGTCGAGCACGACGGCCAGCGCTTCCCGGTACTCCGAAGCGCCGCGCTCCTGCGAAAGCGCCACATCGGCTTCACCGCGGATGACGGAAAGCGGCGTGCGCAGCTCGTGCGAAGCATCCGCGACGAAGCGGCGCATGCTTTCAAACGATTGATCCAGCCGCGCCAGCAGCTCATTGAAGGAAGCCGCGAGCACTTCGAGTTCCTCGGCCGCGTTGCCGATTTCCAGGCGGCGGTGGAGGCTGCTCCCGCTGATCTGCCGCGACTGCTCGGCCATCCAGCGCAGGGGAGCCATGCTGCGGGTCGCCACCAGGTAGCCGCCGAGCCCCGCCAGCAGCACCATTACGGGCGCGCCGAACAGCAGGGCTTCGCGCACCGCTTGAAGATTGGCTATGATCGGCGCCACCGGCCCGTAGGCCAGGATGGAGTACCGGTCCATGCGATGCACGGCCACGCGCGCGCCGCGAGCGGGAACCACCGCGTCAGCCTGAGTGCGGCGGGCGAGCGCCGCAAGCTCGGCGGCGGGCACCGGGCCGCTCGCCGACAGCATCCGGGAGTCGCGGAAGATAGCGACCACGCTGCCTTTGACCCGCATCTCGGATACGGCCTCCGCGGCGGCCGCCGGAACGTCGCCGTGCATCTCTTCGAGTTCATCGGTCAGCAGACCGGCCGTGACCTCGGCTTCGGACGCCAGGGTCTGGTCCAGGCGGCTCTCGAGAGAACGCGCCAGCACGTTGTAAAGGAAGAGGCTGAACAGCAGGAAGAGCAGCGAGAAGAACGCTACGTACCACGCCGTAAGCCTCAGCCGCAGGCTTCTAATCATCGCCCGTCTCCGGTCCGGGCGTGAGGATGTAGCCCTCGCCCCGGCGTGTGTGGATGAGGCGGCGGCTGTAACCGTTGTCGAGCTTGGCGCGCAGCCGCTTCACGTAGACATCGATGATATTCGAAGAAGGGTCGAAGCTCTCGTCCCAGACGTGCTGGGCGATGGCCTCCCGGTCCACCACGCGGCCGGTGTTGAGCACCAGGAACTCGAGCAGGGCATACTCCTTGGCGGTGAGGACGATCGGGTGCCCGGCGCGGTCCACCGCATGGCTGGCCGTGTTCAGCGTGAGATCGGCCACTTGTGCTACCGCCGGGCGGAGCTCGCCCGAACGCCGCAGCAGGGCCCGCAGGCGCGCCAGCAGTTCCTTGAAGTCGAAGGGCTTGGTGAGGTAATCGTCCGCGCCGCAATCGAGGCCCGCCACGCGATCGTCCACCGCGTCCCTGGCGGTCAGCATCAGAATGGGGACGCGGAAGCCGGACCCGCGCAGTTCGCGGCAGACTTCATAGCCGTCTTTGACCGGCAGCATGACATCGAGAATGACCACATCGTAATGGTTGGTGGATGCCTGGTAGACCGCATGTTCCCCGTCGACCGACACGTCCACGGCATAAGTCTGCTCCCGCAGACCCCGGGCGATGAAACTCGCTACCCGGACCTCGTCCTCAACCAGCAGAATTCGCACCTTCCTAGTATTGTGATGGAGCGAAGATGAACGCACAATGAACGGGTGCACGAGATGAAAGTGGCCTCGGCCTGCTCCCTCCCGGCCGCGGCTCTGTGAGCGCAATGCTAACAGAGCCGCGGCCGTGAGGGAGCGGGGAAACGCAATGCCAACAGAGCCGCGGCCGTGAGGGAGCGGGGAAATCGACGGGCCGCGGGGATTTCACCTTCTATGGGAAAATGTACGCGCAAGGGGGGATGGGATGCGAGACGGTGCGCCGATGACCGCGGAAGAGCGGCGGCTCGAGGAATCGCGCCAACGGAAGGCGCACTGGAACCGCTGGGGGCCGTTTCTGAGCGAGCGGGCCTGGGGAACGGTGCGCGAGGATTACAGCCCCTACGGCACGGCTTGGGAGTATTTTCCCCACGATCACGCCCGGTCCCGGGCGTATCGCTGGAATGAAGACGGACTGGCGGGCATCTGCGACCGTCACCAGAAGATCTGCTTCGCGCTGGCCTTGTGGAACGGGCGCGACCCGATTCTGAAGGAGCGTCTGTTCGGCCTGACGGCCGAGGAAGGCAACCACGGTGAAGACGTCAAGGAGTGCTATTACTACCTCGACAGTACGCCCACGCACTCTTACATGAAGTGCCTGTATAAGTACCCGCAGGCTGCGTTCCCTTACGCAGAACTGGTGGAGGTGAACCGCGGCCGGGGCCGCGAAAAAGGCGAGTACGAACTGGTGGATACGGGAGTCTTCGAAGGCAGCCGCTACTTCGATATCACGGTGGAATATGCCAAAGCGGCGCCGGACGACATTCTGATCCGCATCAGCATCTCGAACCGCGGGCCGGAGACGGCCCAGATCCAGGTCCTGCCCACCATCTGGTTCCGCAACACGTGGTCCTGGGGGCGCGGCGATCCGAAGCCGGAACTGCGCGCGGTATCGCCGGGCGAGATCGCATTGCAGGAGCCGCAATACGGCGCGCGCCGGCTGCTGATGGATCCAGCGGGCGAGTTGCTCTTCACCGAGAACGAGACGAATTACCGGAGGCTCTTCGGAATGGAGAGCTGCGGACCGGCCAAGGACGGGATCAACGATTTCGTAGTTCACGGAGCCGCGGATGCGGTTAACCCCGGCGGCTCCGGCACCAAGGCTTCAGCGCACCACCGGCTGACGGTAGGGGCGGGGGAGACGGCGATGCTGCGGTTGAGGCTCACCGATGCGGCCGCGCTCGACGAACCGCTGGGGCCGCCCTTCGAAGCCGCCTTTCAGCAGCGCGTGGCCGAGGCCGACGAGTTCTATGCCCGGATCACGCCGCCGGGACTCGCGCCAGACGCGCGAAACGTCATGCGGCAGGCGTTCGCCGGCCTGCTGTGGTCCAAGCAGTTCTACCACTACATAGTGAAAGACTGGCTGGAGGGCGATCCCGCCATGCCCGTGCCCCCCGACTCGCGACTCGAAGGCCGCAACCACGAGTGGACGCACCTGTACAACTCCGACGTGCTCTCCATGCCCGACAAGTGGGAATACCCGTGGTTCGCCGCGTGGGACCTGGCTTTTCATACCGTGCCGCTCTCGGTGGTGGATCCGGATTTCGCGAAGCACCAGCTCACGCTGCTGCTGCGCGAGTGGTACATGCACCCGAACGGTCAATTGCCGGCCTACGAATGGGCGTTTGGCGACGTCAACCCGCCCGTGCACGCCTGGGCCGCCTGGCGAGTCTACAAGATCGAAAAGAAACGATGCGGCAAGCCCGACCGGCGGTTTCTGGAACGCATCTTCCACAAGCTTCTGCTCAACTTCACCTGGTGGGTCAACCGTAAAGATACCGGGGGCCGCAACGTGTTCCAGGGCGGCTTCCTGGGCCTCGACAACATCGGCGTGTTCGACCGGAGCAAGCCGCTGCCCACCGGCGGCTTTCTGGAACAGGCCGATGGCACCGGCTGGATGGCCATGTACAGCCTGAACCTGCTGGCCATTGCCATGGAACTGGCGCGGGAAGACCCGGCGTACGAGGATGTAGCCAGCAAATTCTGGGAGCATTTTCTCTACATCGCCAATGCCATGACCCACCTGGGCAACGATGGCGTGGGCATGTGGGACGAGGAAGACGGCTTCTTCTACGACGTGCTCTTCACGCCGGACGGACACAGGCCGCTGAAGATCCGCTCGATGGTCGGGCTGATTCCGCTGTTTGCGGTCGAGACGCTGGAGCCGGCCCTGGTGGACCGGTTGCCGGGCTTCAAGCGGCGCCTGGAGTGGTTTATCGAGAACCGCAAAGACCTTTCGGCCAATGTAGCTTCGATGACCCGGCCCGGCAAAGGCGAGCGCCGCCTGCTTTCCATCGTGAATACCACGCAACTGCGCCGGGTGCTGCGGTTCCTGCTGGACGAAAACGAATTTCTCTCGCCCTATGGGGTGCGCGCCCTCTCGCGATTCCACAAAGACCATCCTTATGTGCTCTCCGCCGGCGGCGCCCAGTACAGCGTGGATTACGAGCCTGCCGAATCGACCAACGGGTTGTTCGGCGGGAATTCGAATTGGCGCGGCCCGGTGTGGTTTCCGGTGAATTTCCTGCTGATCGAATCGCTGCAAAAATTCCACCACTACCTGGGAGACGGCTTCCTGGTGGAGTGCCCCACCGGTTCGGGAACCTACATGACGCTGTGGGATGTCGCCGCCGAGATCTCGCGCCGCCTGATGCGCCTGTTTCTGCGCGACGAATCCGGCCGGCGGGCGGCGCACGGCAGCGACGCGCGTTACCAGGCGGACCCTCACTGGCGCGACCTGGTGCTGTTCTACGAGTATTTCAACGGAGATACGGGAGCCGGAGTGGGGGCAAGCCACCAGACCGGTTGGACCGGCCTCGTCGGCAAACTGCTGCAACAGTACGGCGCGTGAACGGCGACGGTCAGCGGGCAGAGGCCGCCAGCGAGGGCCGGGGCGCCCCGCGCAGGTACCGCAGCACACCGGCTGTCAGCAGGAGGCCGAAAGACAGGTAGATGGCCGAGGTGGCGCTCAGGCAGACGCCCATTCCGTAATGCCCGGAAGCGGCGCCGATGGCGATGGGGGCGAAGCCGCCGCCGAGCCACCCGACGGAATTCATGACGCCCACCGCGCTGGCCCGTCGCTCCACGGGTACCACGTCGTGGAGGGAGGCCCAGATATTGGCGTCGTAGATGCCCTTGAAGAATCCAAAGCCGGTCATGGCGATTACGAATCCCGACACCTGGCGGGTGGCGCCGGAGAACAGAAGAAACGGAACGCCCGCGAACAGCCCGAGCGCTTGGGTCATCATTCGGCCGCCGCGATGCGTGCGGGCCAGGCGGTCGGCCAGCGCTCCGCCGCTGAGCACGCCCAGGACGGAAGCCACCTGGAGATACGCCGTGGCGTTGAAGCCTGCCATCGCAAGGTTCATGCCGAACTGACGGTTGAGATATGAAGGCAGCCAGGTGAGGTAGATCATGGCGACGAAATTCGCGCCGACGAAGACCGCCATCAACACCAGCACGGCCGGATTGCCGAAAATGGCGCGGCCCGCATCGCGCAGATCGAAGACGCCGTGGCCTTCGGAGACACCGCGGGTTTCCGGTTCCTTCAGCAGGGCCAGCAGCAGCATGCCCAGCAGAATGCCGCCCGAGCCGAATACATAGAAGCCGCAGCGCCAGCCGTAGCGCTCCGCCAGCCAGCCCGCCAGCGCGCCCCCCGCGATGGTGCCGGCGTACACGCTCGACTGGTGCCAGGACATGGCCCGGGAACGCGTGTCCGGCCCGTGGTATGAGCTCAGCATCGACATGGATGCAGGAAAGTAAAAGGCCTCGCCCAGGCCCTCGAGCGCGCGAAACGTGAGTAACTGCCAGTAGGTGGTGGATAGCGCCGTCGCCAGGGTGATCAGCGACCAGAAGGACAGCCCGGACAGGATCACGGTTTTGCGCGGCAGGCGGTCGGCGATGAGGCCGGCGAAAGGCGCCGCGAGCGCATAAACCCACATGAACGAGGAGCCGATATACCCGAGTTGCAGATCGCTCAGGCCGAACTGCCTCTTGAGCAGGGGGAAGACGGAAAAAATGGCTTGGCGGTCGGCGTAGTTGAACAGGCAGACGCACCACAGCATGGCGACGACCAGCCATTTGTAGATGCCGCCGCGAGTCCCCATAGAGAAGGCGGTCAGGGGTTCACGATGCCGCAGCGAATGGCGATCCGCACCAACGACGTAGTCTCGTGAACCTTCAGCTTCCGCATGACGCTATGGCGGTGGCAGGCGGCGGTCTTGAATTTGATCCCCAGGGCGGCCGCGACCTGCTTGGTGGAGCGACCCTGCGCGACCTGCTGCAATACCTGCCGTTCCCTGGGCGTGAGGGTGGCGAGCGCCCGGCGGATTTTCGAGTCCTCTTCTTCCGACTGGGTGAGCGCCGCCGTCCCTGGCCGTCCGTCGGCCGAGGGGAACGTCTGCCTGACGATCCTGTCGAGGCGGGCTATCTCCCACGCCAGCCCAACCTTCAGTTCCTGTCCGCGGAGCCGCAAATCGTCAATGTATGATTCATTACTGTCGGGCACAGCCATTCCCGATCCGTGACTTACGCACTTATTTATACCCTATTCCTGCAACGAAGGGCGCAGGAACCCGCACGGAGGAATCCCTGCCAGCATCTCTA
Source organism: Bryobacterales bacterium (assembly GCA_963794265.1). GTDB lineage: Bacteria > Acidobacteriota > Terriglobia > Bryobacterales > Bryobacteraceae > CAWCDJ01. Next base: position 343,645 of record CAWCDJ010000001.1, on the reverse strand, counting down.
TGCTACATTGAGCAGCGATGCCGCGCAAATTCGAGGCGGAAAAGAGCCGCGGGCAGTACCCGTGGCCGCGTGGTGGCGGTTCGGAAGCGGTCTTACGGCGGCGCATCGCCGAGCTGGAAGCTCAGGTCTCGCGACGCGGCAAGCAGGTTGAGGCCGTGATTCACGACTACGAGTCGGCCCTCGAAGAGCTCCAGACCATACGGGAAGAGATGCATGCCTCCAACGAGGAACTGGCGGCCGCCGCGCAGGAACTCTCAGACGAACGGGAGCATCTGCGGCGCAGCCTGGCCGGGCTCGCGAGTGAGAACGAATCGTTGCTCCACCGCCTGAAAGAGAGCTCCGACCGCAGCGAGGACCTGGCCTGCCTGCTCGACGCGTTGGATACCCCGGTGCTCGAACTGGATGCCGATCTTACCGTTCGCCACTTCACGACCGCGGCTGGGAGGATTTGGAACCTGGCCTCCGAGGATGTCGGCCGCTATGTCGGAACCCTGTCCTCCACGCTGAAATCGCTCCAGCTCGAACGCCTCTGCCAGCAGGCTTTGGCCGATCTGACATCCCGGATGGTGCCCGTGTCCGATTCGGTGAACCGCCCGATGTCGCTGCTGGTTCGCGCCTTCGCCGGGCGCAAAAGCCGGGCGGTTCGGATCGCCGTAGTGCTGCTACCGCGGGAATCTGAAATCCCCATGAGGCCGCTGCGCGAGATTGTGTCGTTTCCGCAGATCCTCGAATCCTCGCTCGCGCGCATCCAGGCCGTTCTGGGAGAAGACGCACACGTCGAAATTGTGCCCGGGCAGCAGTCGTTGAAGGCTCTCACCGATCCGGCTGTCTTTGACAGGGTTCTGGTGGGGTCGGTGCTCGCGGCGCAGCAGACGGTCACCGGACCGGTTCGTATAAGCCTCGCAAGCAGCGCGGTGGTTGCCGAGGGAGGCCAGGACATGGCCAATTACGGCATGCCCCCTGGCAGCTATGTCGCCGTTTCCATCGTCGCCACGGCGTTGAGCGTCTGGAGACCGGACTTCGGTCGCGGCCCCCGCGCCATGCAGGTGCCGGAGTTCCCGATCCGCGAGCTCGGCGCCTTCTACCGGGTGGAATACAGTCCGGGCCTCGATTCGCGGCTGATCCTCTATCTGACCCCCGCGACCTGACCCCCGCGAAAAGCTGACGATCGGACAAATGTCCTAGGTGATTTCCTGGAGCGTTGTGCTGAATACAACACCGCCCTAGGCGCATTGTCCGATATCCGGATTTCTCCGGTCAGATTAAACTTCTGATAGTGAATATGCCCCGGCACGATCCTTTGGTTTATCTTCCACGATCCCGAGTCCAGGAATTTCCCAAACAAACCGTAATTTACAGTCTGACCAGCCCGCCCGACCGCCTGTACCTGGTGATTTCCGGACGGGTGAAGATTTTCTACACCGCCCCGGACGGAACGCAGATTTTGCTGCGAGTGGTCTCCGCGGAACAATTCTTCGGCGAGACGTCGCTGTTGCGGGGGGCCGCCGTGTGTGACGAAATCGCCACCGCGATGGATACCGCCCAAGTCATGTCCTGGACAACCGATGAGATTGATCACCAGGTGGAGCGCGAGCCTCTACTGGGGATCGCCCTCATGGAATATTGCACCAATAACAACCTGCTCCTGCAGGAGCGGCTCGCCGCCATGGCCACCCTCAAAACCGGATCGCGCGTCGCGCTCTCGCTGATTCAGTTGGCTGAGTCGCTCGGAAAACCGACGGAGGAGGGAACCTCGCGGATTCGGGGGATGACTCACCAGTCAATCGCCGACTACGCCGGGACCTCGCGGGAAATTGTCACTTCGGAGATGAACCGCCTCCGCCGCATGGGCTACCTGGCATACTCGCGCGGCCACCTGGACGTCTACTTGAAAAGCCTCAACGACTTGCTCCAGCAGGAACAACGGAGCAATGGCGACGGCCAGCGGGTTATGCGAGCGAAGGGATAAGCCGGAGCTACCTGCTCGCGGTCATTCCGGTCCTGGCGGAAGCCAGGCCTTCCGATGTGGCTTCGAGCTCGATTCGGCCCGCCTCTCCGGCCTTCGACCGCACGATCACCAGCGCCAGTCCGCTGAAAGCCTTGCGGCGATCGGCGTGGAACGGCTCCACCGTGGCGGCATTGCCGTTGTCAACCGCATGGATGGTGCCTGCACCGGAAATGCGAAATTTCACCAGGTTATCCGCACCCGGGCACAGGTTGCCGTCCTTGTCTTCCACCCGTACGGTGACGAAAGAAAGATCGTCGCCGTCGGCCGTGATCGCGCTGCGGTCCGGAACCAGGTTCAACCTAGCAGGCGCGCCGGCGGTCCGCCGCTCGGCTTCCGCCATCTGCCTGCCGCCGGCGTAGGCCACGGCCCTGAGCGTTCCCGGTTCGAACGGCACCTGCCATTCGAGGCGGTACTTGCTCGAGAATTCGCGGTCCTGGCTGATGTTCGGGCCGACCGGAAGCTCCACCGGCTCGGAGAAGCGCTTCTTGCGGCCCAGCGATTTGCCGTTGAGGAACAGCTCCGCCTCTTCGCCGTTGGTGTAGACCATCACCGGGATGGGCTTGCCGGCCCTGCTTTCCCAGTTCCAATGAGGCAGCAGGTGGACCATCGGCTTCTTCGTCCACACGCTCTGATAGAGGTAGTAGCGGTCTTTGGGGAATCCCGCCAGGTCTACCATCCCGAAATAGGAACTGCGCGCCGGCCAGTCCTCCGCGGTGGCCGCGCCGCGGCCCTCGAAATAGGGCGTTGGCTCGCCGATGTAGTCGAAGCCGGTCCATACGAATTCACCGAGAACCTGGGGAAACTCGTCCTGGGCGGCGAATTCCGCGTCGGGCAGGTAGGCCCACGGAGGCGCGATGATGTCGTAGCTGGTCAGTTCGTGCGAGGGGTGCTTCTCGTACTTCTCGATGGGCAGGTGGTACACGCCGCGCGAGCTGACGCACGAGCTGGTTTCCGAGCCGTAGATGGTCCAGTCCGGATGCTCCCTGAGGAGTTGCCCGTAATGGAACGGCTTGTAGTTGATGCCAGGGACATCCACGTTATCGGCCAGCCGGTTGCGGATGGCGGCGAGATCGTCATTAAAGGCGGAGGTAGTCGGGCGGCTCGGGTCTTCTTCGTGGCAGAAGCCCGTAAGCCGTTTGGCGATGACCCAGCCGTCGGGCCGGTTCTGCTCGGGGATTTCGTTGCCGATGCTCCAGAGAATGATGCTCGGGTGGTTGCGGTCGCGCCGCAGCATGTCGCGGATGTCGCGCTCCGACCATTCGTCGAAGTACTTGCTGTAGCCGTTCGGCACCTTGGGAATGCGCCACATGTCGAACGCTTCGTCCATCACCAGCAGGCCCAGGCGATCGGCGAATTCCAGCAACTCGGGGGACGGCGGATTGTGACTCGTGCGGATGGCGTTCACTCCGCCGGCCTTCAGGATCTGCAACTGCCGCTCGGTGGCGCGGCGATTCACGGCGGCCCCCAGCGCTCCCAGATCGTGGTGCATGCACACGCCCTGCAACTTCAGGTGGCGCCCGTTGAGCAGAAAGCCCCGGGTTTTGTCGAATGCGATGGCGCGGATGCCGAAGGGGGTGGTGTAGCGGTCCACGACGCGCTTGCCGTCCAGCACTTCGGTAACGAGGGTGTAGAGTTGCGGCCGATCGACATCCCAGCGCTGCGGTTGTTGGACCACCAGGTTCGCCGGGACGGTCCGGGTGCCCTCGGCCGGAATGGTGGCGTCGCCTTCGCTGTTTGCCACCGCCTTGCCGGCGGGGTCCAGCACGGTGGATCGCACAAGAACCTTCGCGGGATGGCCGGCGCGGTTCCGGATTTCCGCTTTCGCCTCGACCGTGGCCTGGCCGCCGGTGACCTGCGGGGTAGTGACGTAGGTGCCCCAGTGCGCCACGTGTACGGGCCCGGTCTCGGTGAGCCAAACGTTGCGATAGATGCCGGCGCCGGGATACCAGCGGGAGGAATGTTCCTCGGGGGTCAGCCGGACGGCTAGCACGTTGGCGGCGCCGAATTTCAAGTGCGGCGTGAGGTCGAGCGCGAAACTGCTGTAGCCGTAGGGACGGCCGCCCAGTTCCTGGCCGTTGAGCCAGACTTTGGAATTCGACATGGCGCCATCGAACTCGACGCTGAAATAGCGGCCCGAGGCGTTGGAGGGAAGGGTGAAGGCCTTGCGGTACCAGCCGGTTCCGGAGATGGGCAGCGCTCCGGTGTGCGGATTGAGCTTCGGATCGAAGGGGCCCTCGATGGCCCAATCGTGCGGCAGGCGAAGGGCCAGCCACCGGGAATCGTCGAAGGCCGGCTCTTCGGCACGGCCGGGGTCGCCTTCGTAAAATCGCCATCCGTCATTGAACGCCTGGCGGCGTTCGCCGGACCGGACGGCAGTGGCGGCTTCGGCGGCGGGCGTGAGGCTGAGGGGCAGGATGGCGCCGAGTCCGGAAAGCAGAATTCCGCGGCGAGTACTCTCCATGAGGGTCGCTCCTTGGCGAAACCCTATGGTAACCGGGTTTCACTATGGCGGGTAGCGGCCTGCGTTTTGCCGTTCGCGATACACTACGGGCGTGAGTGCATTACCCATTTTGAACGGGAACGGCAGCGGCGCGGCGCCGCGGATCACGTCGCTGCTGATCAAGCCGGCCTCCGCGGTCTGCAACCTGGATTGCGAGTATTGCTTCTATCTGGACCGGGACGCCGACCCCTATAAGGCGCTGCCCGCGCGGCGCATGACCGACGAAACCCTCGAGCGGCTGGTCGATACCTACCTCTTTTATTCCTACCCCAACAGCGCTTTCGCGTTTCAGGGCGGGGAACCGACTCTCGCCGGCCTGCCGTTCTTCGAGAAACTGGTCAGGTTCCAGCAGCAGTACGGGCGCAACGGGCAATCGGTGGGCAACTCGCTCCAGACCAATGCGGTGCTGCTCGATCAGGGCTGGTGCGACCTGTTCCGCTCCTACAACTGGCTGCTGGGCGTCTCGCTCGACGGGCCGGAGGAGATCAACGATCTCTACCGCTTCAACAAGCAGCGGCGCGGAACCTGGAAACGCGTCATCGAAAGCGTGGAACTGCTGAAGAAGAATCGCGTGGATTTCAATATCCTATGCGTGCTCAGCCAGGCCAACGTCGGCAAGCCGAAGGAGCTTTACCGCTTCTATCGCGGCCTGGGCATCGACAACATGCAGTTTATTCCGCTGGCGGAATTCGACGGGCTGGGCAACCCGCTGCCCTTCACCATCACGCCTTCGCAATACGGGCGCTTTCTCTGCGAACTGTTCGACCTCTGGTGGCCAGAGCGCCGCAAAGTGCGGATCCGGTTCTTCGACAACATCGCCGAAGCGGTGGCCGGGCAGAAACCGGGCAACTGCACCATGCACGAGACGTGCGACAGCTATGTCGTGGTTGAGTACAACGGCGACGTCTACCCCTGCGACTTCTTCGTGGAAAGCGGCTGGAAGCTAGGCAATACCAACCTGGATTCGTGGCCCGAGATCGCGCGCCGCACCCGCCGTTACAGCTTCGCCTCCAAGAAAACGGTGGCGCATGCGGAGTGCCAGGCTTGCGAGTACCAGTCGATCTGCCACGGCGGCTGCCCGAAGTTCCGGCACGGTCCCCACCGGCGGTTCGAGGACCTCGATTATTTCTGCGAAGCCTATAAGATGATCTTCGCCCGTTCGACCGGGCCGTTGCGGGAAGACGTGCGCAAGCTGTTGGCGCGATGAACTACCCGCGCCCCGGTGTCTTCATCGGGGCGCGGGCGAAGATTCGATTCAGGCGGGCGGCCTACTCCTGCACCCGGTAGCGCTTCACCACGCGGAACTGAGACGGAGGCTGCCGTCTCGGCAGATTGGACATGAACCAGGAGATCGCCGATGCGAACAGCGTGAGGAATAGCGCGGAGAAAAACACCGGGAGCTGCGCATCGATCAGATTCTTCGCCTGGCCCACGGCCGCGTCCGCCATTCCCTGCGCGTTCGGGTCCAGCAATAAGTAAGCCGCCAGCATGACAAGTGCGAACCACATAGCTGAGATCAAAAATAGCACGGCGGCGGAGTAATACAAGATGTCAACGGTATACGACGGATGATATCGCAAATTAGTAAGCGGCTAATATCTCAAGTTAACAGCCGGTTTCCGAAGATACGCGCTGAGACGCGCGGCAGCGCCGCAGGGTTGGAGGCGCTATCTTGGAATCTATGAGAGCCCGGGCGCGCCAGTGGAGCCGTATCGCATGGGCCATGTCGGCTCTGTTCGCCAGTTTGCCGGTGGCGGGCAGAATCCTGCTCGGCACGTGGGGGTTTGAAGGTGCCACCGCGCTTGCCTGCCTGTGCCTGATCGCGGGGACTTACCTCCATTTCCTGGGGCGGCGCAGCATGCCGGCGCTGGCGGACCCCGCCGCCATGCTGGATGAGGCCGTTCAACTGGTTCGCGAGGGACGGACGCGGCAAGCCGTGCGGCTGCTGACGCGATCCATCCGGCTCAGCCCCCGGTTCTGGCAGGCGCGGGAGTTGCGCGGACGTCTATACCTGGCCATGGGAAATCCCGGCGCTGCCCTGGCCGATTTCACCGAGGCAGTGGCGCTCGCGCCGGAAGAGCCTCGGCTCCGAGCCTTACTCGACGAGACCCGGGAATCGGTGGGTTAGGCCGTGTTTGGCCTGCCAGTGCCGAAGATAAGAGCCGCATTGTCTCCGCGAAGGCCGGTGCAGCGATTGCGTGGAGTGCGCCTTCGAGTGCCCGAATGGAGTCCAGGTGGCCGCCACGATGAGCCCCCATTCTACGCCGTCAGCGAGGGGCTGGACAGCCAGAAGGCCAACCGCACTCACAAGATTTTCAACGTCCGATCGATTATCGTGGTGGCCCCGGTCTTCGGCTCGCGGACCACAAACCGCACCACGTAATCGCCGGGCTTTACGCCGGGGAAGTCCCAGCGCAGCGTGACGGCCGGATCTTTCTTCCCGAGCGCCTGGTCGTCGAGGCTCAGGTTTTCGGTCTCCGCAGCATCAGTCACGTATCCTCCCTCCGGGTCAAAGAGCGCAACGACCACGTCCAGTGAATCGTGATTTCGGTCGGCGACCTCCTCGAAGTGAAGGCGCGTGATGTCGATTCGAGCCACAACGTAAGCCTTCACGACAGCGGCGTGACTGGGTTTGGAGTATCCAATCTGGAGCACGACTGGGATCTCGCTGCGCGGAACGCGGGAGAAAACGGCGTCTTTGAGTTCGGTTGTCGCTTGGGGTTCTCGTGCGCCTGCCGCAAGAGCATAATAGCCTCGCCGCGCCTGCACCGTCGTGTGCTCTTCGTTAACCATACGAACTTTCAGCCGATGAAAGCTGCCATCGGCCTTAAACTCCGATGGCGAGAATCCCAGTACATACGAAAATTCGGGGGTTACGCCCAGTCGCTCGAAGCCGGCGCGCAGGTCATTATTGTCGTGAAAGAACGTCCCGCCCGTACTCTCGGCGAGATCTTTCATCACGTCGCCATCAGCGCGCGCGCTTTCCCGCTGGTAGCGAACCCATACCTGCCCGGGCGATGACGCAGCAGGCGGCGCTCGGCGGGAGATTATCACTCGGCGCGTGACATCCTCGTCTTCCTCTGCCATAATCACACCGCGAACACTCAAGCCGTGGATGATCACATCATTCCTGGCAGCGAGTTCCAGCAACTCCGTGATCGCTTTGGCCGCTTCGGGAGTCTGGGCGAAGAACCCCGGCGATGCGAATACGATGACGCGTTCGCCCGGCAATCGCGACAGCCGCCGAATCGCCCTCTGCAACGTCGATAGCGTAAGTTTCGTACCGTCGCGACCCAACATTGTTTCCCGGTGTGCGGCGTTCATTGCGATTTGTCTCGCCACTTCCGGAAGCACGTGTGCACACTCGATAGTGCGATAGGTCAAGCCGTCCAACGCCTGACCGTCAGCCTTCTCGATGATCAGATCAGCGATATAGTAGCTGACGTCGGGACACTCCATTCCTCCATGGCCGGCGACCGTCCCCCACTGCAATTTGGATACGGCGGTTTCGAGCTTCTCTCGGTCGCTGGTGAAGTCCAGTGAATGCCTGCCGGTCAAGGTGTAGATCGCGGCGCGATCTCCTGTGGAGAAGTCATTCTTGAAATACGCCGCCGCAGCGACGCGGACACGCGCCAAATCGCCAAACCTGATGTTCAGGTCATCGACTATATAGATGAAGTTTCGCCGGGGGCGATGACTGTCCCCGCCTGGGCCCCCGTTTCGCGAGCTGTCGACAACCGCCGGCGCAGCCGCGCCCTCAGGACTGGCGGTCCTTCCAACTGTGTTGTCGTCCGGCGCGGGACTCCCATGTCTGATCGCCGAGAAGGCAGCGATGCTCTGCCGCTTGCCATTATCGAACAGCTGAAAATCACCCTGTGCCAGGTTACCGACCGCACGTCCGTGCCCGTCACGTACTACAACGGGCACAAGCACAAGGTTCACTTTGCTGCGGAATGTCGGCAACTGGGTGCCCTGCTCGTTTTTCGGAGAGAGCCCTTGTTGCCCAATCGCCAGCGCGCCGCACCAAAAAAAAGAGCCAAAGCCCTACCGAAAGGGACCACCCTCAGTCGCAACGTTTTCTGCATCAGACCGACCCGTCTCGACCATTGTGACACGTGACGGTCCAGCGGCGTTTCGCCGCCAGACTGCACCGGTTCCCACCCCCATTGCCTGCTAATACGCCGCAGGTGCGAAAACCCATCTCGCCTGAAAGTCGCCGTCTGGTCAAAATGACCGAACGGTCCGCTCCGAAGCATAGTCCGCGAGTAGTCGCGCAGCGTCTACTAACAACGCATTGCCAAGTCCGGAGCGCATAGTGGACGATAAGCGCGGTTACCGTAAAGACCGAGCGCTCCCTCATGGTAGGACGGTAGGGTTCCGTCCGTTCCTCAGTACACAAGGCTGTACAATGTGTTCGCACACGGTTACACTCGGCACGAGGAAAGAATTCAAGATGAGGAGATTGCTAACACTCGTTGCTCTGACTCTTTCGGCGTTCACTGCTTTTGGCGAAGAACCGGACTTAGTGGAGGGCGCGAAGCGAGCAATTGCGTACTGGCATTCGTTATTTCTCCAATGCGGCAGCAACCAGGGTCAACGCAGCGGTTGGTACGCCGTAAGTCCAAACGCTGGCGGCTTATGGATTCAGATGGTTCCCGAGTTGCGTATTCAGTTCAAGACGGAAGAACTATCCTTGGTAGAGCGTCTAAATGGATTCGAGTTTAAGGCCATGACAAGCCTCGAGCCCAGTCCATTTCGATGGTGGATTGCGCCCAAGAAGACATGGCGGGATTGGCAGATCGGTGAGGTCGCGCCTCCCCTGATTCTGATCAAGCGTAAAGGCATTTGGTCCACGGAATATCCCTCGAATCGATATGATGATCGAAAGCCACTCGCCACGTGTTCGGAGGTTCCATCGATGGAAGACAAACGCTGAGGCGTGGCGCAGCTAAAGGATCGGAAGTGCCGTAGAATGATCTGCGCACCGCCTCATCCCTCCATCACTTCGCACCGGCGGGCGGCGCTCGCGGCCAGGTATTGTCCCTCGAAGGGCGCTGAGGAGATGGCGCGCCTGGCGCGGCCGGCGAACTGCCGACCTCGCCGCACCGTGCTCTCTGGCTTATTACCAAAGTGCGCGGGCGTTTGTCTCCACCTGCGAAAGGTGATATGTAGTGGCATAGCCTTCGACGAGGAGTTCGATATGGTGACACGACGGCAGGCGGTTTCCGGGGCGGCCCTCACAGCGCTGTCCTATTCCAGAATCCTGGGCGCGAACGACCGGATCGGCTTGGGTGTTGTGGGCACCGGTTCGCGCGGCACCTATGTAATGAGCCTGTTCCAGAAGAATTCCGACGTCGAGGTGCGCGCTGTTTGCGACGTCTGGGGGAAGCGGCTCGACGACGTGCAACAGAAGGCTTCCAACACGCGCCGCTTCGGCGATCATCGCGAGTTGCTGGCGTTGAAAGAGGTGGATGCGGTGCTGGTCGGCACCCCGGACCATTGGCATCACGACGTAGCCATCGACGCCCTCCACGCCGGCAAAGACGTCTACTCCGAGAAGCCTATGTGCCGCAAGCGAGAAGAAGCTCCCGACATGGTGAAGGCCGCCCGCGCAACCGGCCGAATTCTCCAAATCGGGCTGCAGCAGCGTTCGGGACCGATCTATATCGAGCCGCAGGAGAAGTTCATCCAATCCGGGGCGATCGGCAAGATCAGCCACATCGACGCCGTGTGGCACGGCGGCGTGCCGCGCCCGCTGCCCACGGAGCCCGCCCAGAAGCCCGAAAACCTGGACTGGCTGCGCTTCCTTGGCCCGGTCTCTTACCGCGACTGGAGCCCCGGCCAGTATCTGAATTTCCGCGCCTTCCTGGATTTCAACGGCGGCAAGATGACGGACTTCGGCCATCACTGGATGGACGTGGTCCACATGTACATGGGGGAGCGCCCGCCGCACTCGGCGGTGTTCGCCGGCGGCATCTTCTATGACCGGCGCGACGGCCGCACCGCCCCCGACACGTGCAACGCGCTGTTCGAATACGACGGCTTCACAGTTCTGTTCCAGTCGAACGCCTACGCCACGCCGAACGAATACGGCCTCACCTTTTACGGGGACAAGGGCAAGCTCTTCGTCAATCGCAACCGCTACGAATTCACTCCGGCGGGCAAGAATCCGCAGGTGATCACCCGCACCATACCGGGCGACATCACCGCCGACCACGTGCGCAATTTCCTGGATTGCTGCAAGACCCGCAAGCGGCCGAATGCCGATGCCGCGATCGCCGCGATTTCGATTCTGCCTCCGCTGCTCGGCGTGCAGTCTTATGAGGAGCAGCGCCGCCTGCGATTCGATCCCGAGCGGTTGGAGGTCCTTCCGCTATGACAAAATACGCACTCCTGATCCTGGCTCTCGGTTTGCCGCCAGCGGTTTCGGCACAGGGCATTCCGGAGGGCTTTACGAACATCACGCCGGGTCCCGACCTGGCAGGATGGCACATCAGCCAGGTAAATCACCACGGCAACACCGCCGCGTGGAAAGTGGAGCAGGGCGTGCTCACCGGCACGCAGGACCGCAAAGACAACGGCGGCATCGTCCTCACCGACAAGAAGTATAAGGATTTCGAAATCTCTCTCGAGATGAACCCGGATTTCGGCTGCGACAGCGGCCTGTTTGTCCGTTCGAACGAGAAGGGAGACGCCTATCAGGTGATGCTGGACTACCTCCCCGGCGGCAATATGGGCGGGGTTTACGGAGAAGGCATTCAGGGGGTAAAGGGCGTTGCGGCGGATTGGCAGTCGCACTGGAAGAAGGGCGAGTGGAACGTGATCCGCGCTCGCATCGAGGGCGACGCCCCGCATATTCAGGTATGGATGAACGGCGCGCAGATCACCGATTGGACCGACACCGTCAACCACACCGCCGGCGGCGCTGAAGACGGCATGATCGCCCTCCAGATCCACGGCGGCGGCCGTTGCACCCCGGACAAATACCACCGCTTTCGGGACATCGCAATCAAGGTACTGCCCTGAATTTGCGGCCCGGCATGAACTCATAATGAGGTAACTTCGATGGCATACACGGTTTCAAGAAGGCACTTCTTTTTCGGCACCCTGCTGGCGGGGGCGGTTCCCTCCGGCGGTTTCGGCAGCGTGGTGTCGCTGAAGCGACTGGGGTTCAAATCGCCCAACGAGAAGCTGAATATCGCGGCGATCGGCGCCGGCGGGAAGGGGGAGAGCGATATCGCCGGATGTTCCGCCGAGAACATTGTAGCCATGGCGGATCCCGATTCCAAGCAAGCCGCAAAGACGTTCGCCGCCTATCCCAAGGTGCCGAAGTACAAGGACTTCCGCCGCCTGTTCGACGCCGAGTCGAAGAATATCGACGCCGTGTTGGTCTCCTGTCCGGACCACATGCACGCCACGGCCGCCATGTGGGCCATGGCGCGCGGCAAGCACGTCTACTGTCAGAAGCCCCTCACCCGCACCGTCTGGGAAGCGCAGCAGTTGACGCTCGCGGCGGAAAAGTATGGCGTTGCCACCCAGATGGGCAATCAGGGCTATTCGCAGGTGGGCGCGCGCGAAGCCTGCGAGATCGTCTGGAACGGCGACATTGGCAACGTGACAGAGATCCACGCCTGGACCAACCGCCCCGACCCGTATTGGCCGCAGGGGCCCGACGTGGTTCCGAAGGAAGCGCCGGTGCCGGAGACGCTCGACTGGGACGCCTGGCTCGGCGATTCGGAAATGCGACCCTACAGCCCGGCCTACGCTCCGCAAAACTGGCGGGCCTTCCCTGAATTCGGCTGCGGCGCGATCGGCGATATGGCGTGCCACATCCTCGGCACTCCCAACATGGCGATGCGGCTCACCCCGCCCACCAGCGTGGAATGCATCAAGCTCGAAGGCAAGTCCAAGTACACCTTCCCCTACCGCACGGCGGTCCGCTTCGACTTCCCCGAGCGTGAAGGGTTCCCGGCGTTGAAGCTCTTCTGGTATGACCGCGTCACGGAGCAGCCGAAATTACCGGGCGTCCCCGAAGGCGAACTGATCGGCGACCAGGACCTCAACGGCAGCCTGTTTATCGGCGATAAAGGAATGCTGACCACCGGCTGCTACGGCGAGCGCACGCGCCTGGTTCCGGCCGAGCGCATGAAGGATTACAAGATGCCGCCGCAGGTTCTGCCGCGCAGCCCCGGGCCGCCGGAGGACTGGGTCCATGCCCACTACCGCGACTGGATCCGCGCAGCCAAAGGAGGCGTTCCCTCGTGCTCGAATTTCAGCATCGCCGGACCGTTCGTTCAGTGGATGCTGCTGGGCGTGGTGGCCATGCAGGTGGAAGGCAAGCTGCTGTGGGACGCGCAGAAGATGCGCTTCACCAACAACGATCAAGCCAACCAGTTGCTGAAACCGCGGTTCCGCAAGGGCTGGAAGTTCGTGTGATTCAGTCTTTCTGAATCATCACCTCGGTGGATTTTACGACCACCCGTACCGCATCGCCTTTCTTCAGTTTGAGTTCTTCGGCGCTGGTACGCGTGATCACGCTTTCCACAATGTGCTCGCCCACGCGGACGACCACATGCGCCATAATCTCGCCGACCCGAACGTCTTCAATCGTGCCGGGCAGTTGGTTTCTTGCTGAGAGCGCCATATCAAAGTTGTAGCAGAGAATGTCGGGGTGAGCGCGGCCGGCTATCCGGGCCGTGCGCCACACCTCGCAGACCTGAATCTCCCGCTTGCAGCCGGAGGCGCCACCGGAGAAGATAACGGCATGAAGAAACTGGCTTTCGTCCTTGCGCTGCTTCCCGCAATGGCCCCCGCTCAAAGTGCCGCGTACCACGATCCCGGAATGAAGGTCGTCACGCAGGTAGCCATCGTCTGCCGCGACGTGGATGCCACCAGCAAGCGTTGGGCAGCCGTCCTGGGCGTCGATCCGCCAAAGATCAGCACCACCAAACCCGGCCACGAGGTCAAGGTAATGTTTCATGGGCGCCCTTCCGACGGGCAGGCGAAACTGGCCTTCATCAAGCTGGGCCAAGTCACGCTCGAGTTGATCCAGCCCGTCGGAGGCGATACCGCCTGGCAGCAGTTTCTCGATTCGAACGGCGAAGGCGTCCAGCACATCGCGTTCCAGGTCGCCGATGTCGACAAGACCGTGAAGGGCTTCGGCGAGAGTGGAATCCCGGTTCTACACCAGGGCCGCTACGACGACGGATCGGGCACCTACACTTACATCGACAGTGCCAAGGCCCTGGGAGTCACTCTGGAGTTGCTGCACTCCGAACCGAAAAAATAGGCCGGCAGGTCACCGGCGGCCCGCCGGATGAAAAGATTGCCGGATGCGATGCCGCGCGCTACTATGGATCTTCAGGTCCGAAGGTCCACACTTTTTGCCGAACTCCATCACCAGGGTCTTTCCACTGATACTGCTGGTATCGAACGCGGCGGCTGCCATCTGCTACGCCGTGGCGGGCGACTACAGACGTTCCGTCTACTGGGCTGCTTCCGCGTTCTGCATCGGCGCGATCACCTTCTGAGCTGGGCGGCCGCCCGGTACCCGCGGCGTCGTGCATGAGGCGTCGCTGCACGTTGATTCCAGTCCGCAACCTGTGCCAGACTGCTGAACGACATGCACCGTATCGCACTGGTTTTCTGCGCTTCGATCACGGCCTGCGCTTTCGCCCAGCCGCCTGCCTACGACCAGCCCTACCGCCCTCAATACCACTTTTCGCCGCGCGAGCACTGGACGAACGATCCCAACGGTCTCGTCTACTTCGACGGTGAATACCACCTGTTTTATCAGTACAACCCCTTCGGCGACGTCTGGGGCCACATGAGCTGGGGGCACGCCGTGAGCCGCGACCTGGTCCACTGGCGGGAACTGCCCGTGGCCCTGCCCGAAGCCGGCGGCGTGATGGTCTTCACCGGAAGCGCGGTTGTCGATACGGGCGATACCAGCGGATTCTGCCTCGGCGGGAACCCGTGCCTGGTGGCCGTCTACACCGGCCACACCCCCTCGGCCGCCGGGCGCCCCGCGCGTCAGACGCAAAATCTGGCCTACAGCAATGACCGGGGCCGCACCTGGACCCGCTACTCCGGCAACCCCGTGCTCGACCTGCACCTCTCCGACTTTCGCGACCCCCACGTCTTCTGGTCCGACGAGGGTCGGCACTGGGTCATGGCCGTCGCGCTACCCAACCAACATAAAGTGTTGTTCTACGGATCTCCGAATCTCAGGGAGTGGCAGCGTTTGAGCGAGTTTGGGCCGGCCGGGGCCAGCGGCGGCCAGTGGGAATGCCCGACCCTGACGCGGGTCCCGGTCGCGGGCGGGCCGCCGCAATCGCGATGGGTGCTCAAGGTCGGCTTGAATCCCGGCGGTATCGAGGGCGGCTCCGGCGAGCAGTATTTCATCGGCAATTTCGACGGCACCCGGTTCACCAGCGACAATCCCGCATCCACCACGCTGTGGACCGACTACGGCAAGGATTGCTACTGCGCCCTGACGTTCAACGGGATGCCGCCGGGCGCCGGACCCGTCATGATGGGTTGGATGAACAACTGGCAGTACGCCTCGAAAGTCCCGACCCAGCCGTGGCGCGGCCAGATGACCATCCCCCGCAAGCTGCTGCTGAAACAGACCTCCGAGGGGCTTCGCCTGTTTCAGACGCCGGTCGACGCGATTCAACAACTGCACGGGGGCCATTTCACCTGGCAGGGGCAGAACGTGGCGGGCCTCAACCGCGCGCTCCGGGAACAGGCCCGCGGCAACAGCCTGGAACTGCGGAGCGAGGTCTCCCTCGGAACGGCGGCCGAGGCCGGTTTCCATGTGCTCGCGGGCGATGGCCACTATACCACCGTGGGCTACCGCGATGGCCGGCTGTTCGTGGACCGCACCCACTCCGGCGCCACCGATTTCAGCCCGGCGTTCCCGGCGCGCACCGCGGTCGAGTTGGACATCGAAGGCAAGCCCCTGGAATTGACCATCCTGCTGGACCGTTCCACGGTCGAGGTCTTCGCGCAGTCCGGAAGGTTGGCCCTGACCGATCTCGTGTACCCGCCGGCCGGAGCCAGGGGGATCGAATTCTATGCGGCGGGAGGGAACCCCGGCCCGATCCGGGTAGACGTCTGGCCCTTCCGCTCGTCATGGAAGTGATTGTTCCGGGTATTCAACTGGTTTTGCTTTGACCGGCGGTTGGATTTGACGCCCGGCCCGAGGGCCTCAGGGCCGGGGGCCACCGCCGGCGCGCGATCACGCTTGTGCTCGTGCTGCTGAAAGAACTTCCCCCACGGCATGGATCAGAGTAGAGAGGCTCACCGGCTTGGTGACCACGCCGTCCATCCCCGAGGCCAGGCATTGCTCGTGCTGCGCGGGGAGAACGTGCGCGGTCAGCGCGATCACCGGAGTGTGCTTCCCCTCGCGGCCCAGTTCCCATTCGCGGATCATCCGCGCCGATTCGAGCCCATCCATTTCCGGCATCTGCACGTCCATCAAAACCAGGTCGAACTCTTCATGCGTAAAGCTGTCGAACGCCTCCCGGCCGTTGCCCGCCAGCGTGACCTGCCATCCCTGCTTCCGCAGCATGGCCTGGATCACCTTCTGGTTGATGGGGTTGTCTTCCGCAACCAGGACCCGTAACGCTCCCCAATCCGCCGCTCGAACCGAAGGATTCGAAGCCGGGGAGAGGGAGGGCGGAGCCGGGCACTCCTCGAGCGGCAGTTCGACGAAGAAGCGACTCCCGCATCCGTTTTCGCTTTCCGCCCATAGCTTTCCGCCCATCAGGTTTACCAGGCGGCGGGTAATCGTGAGACCCAGGCCGGTGCCGCCGAAGCGGCGCGTGTGCGACCCGTCGGCCTGCGTAAAGGCCTGAAAGATCGCATCCAGCTTCTCCTCCGGAATGCCGATTCCCGTGTCTCGGATCTCGATGCGCACTCCCCCGGACGCCGCCGACAAAGCCATGGAGACGCCGCCCTCGAGCGTGAATTTCACCGCGTTCCCGATCAGGTTGGTCAGAATCTGTCGCAGCCGAACCGGGTCGGTCTTCACCCACCGGGGGCAAGCGGCCTCGATTTTCAGACGGCTCACCAGGCCCTTTCCCCGAATCGACAGGTCGAACATCCGGAAGCTCTCGGTCACCAGATGATGCAGGTCGCAGTCGATCGATTCGATGTTCATCCTCCCGGCTTCGATGCGGGACAGATCGAGGATGTCGTTGAGCAGCGCCACCAGCGATTGGGCGGCATCGTGCGCCATTTGCAACTCGTCGCGCTGCTCCTCGCCGGAACACTTGCCGATGGCCAGGCTGATCATCCCGATCACCCCATTCATCGGAGTCCGGATCTCGTGGCTCATGTTGGCGAGGAACTCGGATTTCAACCGTGCCGCCTCTTCCGCGTTTTCCTTGGCTTGAAAGAGTTGGGCGTTCACCAGGTTCCGCTCGGCAACCTGTTCTTCCAGTTGCAGCTTCTGTTGCGCGAGGGCGTCGTCGCGGCGCTCGATCTCCTCGAGCATCAGGTTGAAAGAGCCGGCCAGGGTACCCAACTCGTCGCGCGACTCGATGCTCACGCGGTCCCGATAACAGCGGGTCT
The DNA here is from genome assembly GCA_963794265.1 of Bryobacterales bacterium. GTDB lineage: Bacteria > Acidobacteriota > Terriglobia > Bryobacterales > Bryobacteraceae > CAWCDJ01. The sequence continues at coordinate 326,558 of CAWCDJ010000001.1, read as the reverse complement.
CGGCCACTCTCTGCGCCACCTCCGCGATGGCCAGCACCGGTCTCGAGACAAGCCGCTGGAGCGAGACCGCCAGAATGGCTGCCACGATCAGGCTGAGCAGCACGATGATCGACGCGGTACTCAAGTATTGGCGCAGCAGCACGTTCACCGCCGGCAAATTCGAGGTTACGGTCAGGGTGCCCACCCGCTCTCCGCCCCCTTCCACGGGGCGCGTCATGCGGAGCGCTTCGTTCGTGCGGGTGGGCCCGTCCGGGGGCCGCGGCGGGCAGTTGGGAGTTTTCGGGCCGCTGAGCGAGGCGAAGCAGGAGCCCCGCGAATCGTAAAGTACCGCATCGAGGATGCGCGGGTCGGCGCGCAATGACCCGAGAATTTCCGCGGCCGCCTCGTGATCGCCCAGCATCTCCGCCGGACCCACCTGGCTGGCCGCGATGTCACACAGCGCCAGCACCTCCGCACTCGTGCGCGCCCAGAATCGCTTCAAGTCCAGCCATGAGAATCCTGCCGCCGCGATGACCGCGGACACCACACCCCCGGCGACAATCAGTCCGGTCAGCCGCCGGCTCAGGGATCTCACCGGCCGGTTCATTGCGCCCGCGCCTTTCCCTTGCCGCGAAGCTGGCCGAACCGCAGCAGCTTGGCGCTGATGCTTACGCCGGCGTGCTCCAGGGAGTCGAGGTCCACCTGGAATGTGACACGGCCATCCTCTAAATCCAGGTTTACCGCTCCACCCAGCTCCAGAAAGTGGTCGGATTCGCCCATCGTCAATGCGCCCGGCGCTCCCATCGCCGACAAAGCCGCCTGAATCTGCTGACGGTGGCCGGTGGCTACATATACGAGCCCGCACCCGGGAATGGAACCGCCGAAGGACTTGACCTCTTCGACCGCGACCGGGTGCGTATCCACAAGTTTGCCTTCAATCGTATGCCGCAGGATATCGGCGAACTCCGCACGCCCCGCCACGCACACCCGAATCGGTTTACCCGGCGCCTGGGGGCTCGTGACCTGCGTGTACCGGAGAAAGCTGAGGACCACGGCAGCCTTCAGCTCATCCTCCGGCGCGGACGCGGCGCCGCAGGTTGCTGCTATGGCGCCGAGCAGCACGATCAGGCTCGCTATCCGCCGCGGGGTTTGCTTGCAGTTCATCGGCGCTGTCGGCAACGGGCTAAAACCGCTGGGTCCACTCCATGCGCACGGTCCTGCGGGTCGGAATGGCGACGAACGGACCTTCCGAGATCATTTCGATCACCTCGCGATCCAGGAGGTCTTCGACGGAGAGGCTGAGTTCTCCCCAGTGGACCGGCCGCCACCCCAGACGGGCATCCACCATCAGTACCCCCGGAGAGCCGATGGAGGCGTTCCGCGAGCGCGCACGCCCGGTGACCGAGCACTGCCAGTTGCGGGTAATATCCCGCTCGGCCCGCAGGATGCCTTGATGCGCCAGGCTTGCCGCGTCTGCATCATAGGCAATTATGTAGCCGGGCTGGTTGGGAAGCCATCGCGCCTCCCGCAGGTAGGAATAGGACGGCAGCAGGCGCCACCGGTCCGTGAGTTGCCAGGTGGCGGAGACTTCTCCGCCCAGAGATCGGCCCGTGCCCAGGTTCTCGAATTCCAGCGGCAGCGAGAACTGCGGCTGGAAATTCACGAACGTGATCACTGGCTGGGCTAAGCCGACCATTGCCCGCAACCGGGAATAGTAACTGGCGAACAGCGACAGATCCATCGACCAACGCTGCCCGGACTGGAAGCGGTACCCGGACTCCACGCTGCGAACCGTCTCCGAGCGCATGGAGTGATTGCCGTTTCCGGTGATGGTTACGGGAATGCCATAGAACAGTTGCGTGCCTTCGTCAAACTGGATGTCGCGGTCGAAGCGGCTGGGCACGCGTACCGCCCGGGACAAGGCAAACCACACCGACTGCCGCGCGCTCGGTGTGAACAACAGGCGAAAGCTGGGCTGCCACTCGAATCGCGTGTACGACGTGTAGTCTACCCTGGCGCCAAACGACACCATCAGCCGGTCCATGACCGGCTGAAACTCGTCGCGGAAAACAACGTTACCTACGCGGTAGAGACTCTCGGGCTCAGTAAAATGCGCGAGCCGGTAGCCAAATGTCGAATCCCAGTACTGTTCGAAACCGCCACCGTAATAGATCTCGTTCCGATCCGAGGTTTGGCGCCTCTCCTGGTAATCGACCGTCAGATTGTTGGCGCTGCCGCCGGCAAACGGGTATTCGACTTCGCTCTTATCGTAGGAGAACAGCAGGCTGCTCTCCCGGTCTGCCGAGGTGCTTCGAGTCCAACGCCCCTGTAAGAAGCCTCCCTGCAGCCCACTGTGTCCCTGCAGGCGGTCGAAGCTACCGGGCAGAGCTCCGGCAAACAGCATCGGATCCTGCTGGCCGAGGCGGTACGCATCACCCTGCACCATGTAGTGGCTGTGCGCCCCGACATCGCCTTCGGCGCGAAATCCCATGCGGCCGGATTGCGATTCCATGCTGCCGAGCGAGGACCCGGCAACCTGCGTTCCGGTTCTGGGGCTGAAGAGCCCGCCCGTTTCCGATTCTGGTGAAACCGTCTGAAGCTGCCCCCAGATCCGGTAAGCGAAGTGCTCGCTCGGAGCGCTTCCCCACCGCGCGGCCACTTCCCCGCCGTCCTGGCTTCCCGCGGATACCGAAACCACGGTCCCGGTGGTCGATTCGGTGCTCTTGGTGATAATGTTGATGACGCCATCGACCGCATTTGGCCCCCACATCACCGCTCCCGGGCCGCGAATGACTTCGATCCGGTCAATGTCTTCGAAGAAAACGCCGATCGACTCCCAGATCACCCCCGAGAAAATAGGCCAGTATACCGTCCGGCCGTCGAGCATCACCAGGAGTTTGTTCGAGTAGAGGTGCGTGTCGCCCCGTGCCGAGATCGCCCACGAGCGGCCGTCGATACTGAGCACGGTCATGCCGGGTACCAGGCGAAGCGCCTCGGGAATGGATTTGACTCCTGCCCGGCGCATGTCCGCTCCGGTCAAAACGTAAACAGCCGCCGGGGCCTTCGAGAGTTTCTGAGCCTTCCGTCCTACCGAGGTGACCTCTATGTTGAAAAGTTCGTCTACGCTGACTTTCGTAAGGTCATCAGTGGGTGCGCCGACCCGCTGGGTCCAGGCAAACGGCGTTGCCGCGACCAACATGGCGAACGTCGCCCATGCACGCATCATTTAGGCAGATCGACAATTTGTCAGGATCCTTTACGCGGGAAGTGAAATATCACGATTGCGGAAGCGATACTCCTTGTCCCGCGATGATCTCAAGCTCCCGGCACGCGCACGACATCACGCTACAATGCAGGTTCCCATGGCGCGAGAGAGTCTTCGACCGGCGAGTCATACCCGTGCAACCCTGCTCATCCTGATGCTGGCAATTGGTTTCGCCGGCCATGCGCAATCCGTCTCGACCGGTGGTTTATCCGGAACCGTTGCGGACCCTTCGGGCGGCGGAATTCCCGATGCCACGGTTGCCCTGACGCAAACGGCAACCGGGCAGACTCAGGTCGCCACAACCGGAAAAGAGGGCGATTTCAGTTTCTCGCTGCTGCCGCCGGGCGATTACATCGTGGAATTTCGGGCGCCGGGATTCAGAACGGCGCGAATGTCGCCGCTCGCCCTGGACGTTTCCGAGGTGCCGACGCTCGATGCCGTGCTCGAACCGGGTAAACCGTCCGAGGGCATGGAATGCCGGTGCCGTCTCAACGTGGAGACCTCCGCCACCGGCACCCTGATCGACGCCAAAACGATCACGGCCGTTCCCCTGACCACGCGGGACCTGACGCAGGTGGTATCCATGAGCTCGGGTTCCGCGTCCGACGTAAACAATGCCGGCACTCTCGGCCGCGGCACCCGCAGCGTCAACGTGAACGGCAACACCAGCGCCGGAAGTTACACGCTCGACGGCGCCTTCTCGCCCAGCGCGGCCCCCAACCCGGACACGGCTTCCGAATTGAAGGTACAAACTTCGCAGTACGACGCGGTGTACGGAGCGCAGGTCCCCAGCACCACGCTGATCACCAAGAGCGGGGAAAACCAATACCACGGCGACCTTTGGGAATTCGTGCGCAACGATGTCTTCAACGCCAATTCGTTCTTCCGCAATTCGACCGGGCAGCCGAAGCCGCATCTGAAGCAAAACCAGTTCGGGGCTACGCTCGGCGGACCGGTACGCCGCAGCAAGCTGTTCTTCTTCGGTGCGTACCAGGGCACCCGGCAGGTGAACGGCCTGGATACGACTTCGACCTCGAACGCGATCCTGCCACCGCTCACGGCGGATCGTTCGGCGGCGGGCCTGGCCGCGCAGTTCTGCCCGGCGAACCATCCGGGAGATGCGCGGTACCTGACGTTCGCGGGAGGTAAGCAGCTCGATTGCCATAACCAGAGCACGTCGACCACCGCGCCCATCAATCCCGCCGCCCTGGCGATCCTGCAGGCGAAGAACCCCGACGGGACCTATCTGATTCCCGTGCCGCAGACGATCCTGGCCTCCGGGGCGAATGCGGGCCTCGGCTTCTCTTCTTACAGCCTGCCTTCCACGTATCGGGAGAACCAGTTCATGATCAACACCGATTATCTGGCGACTCCCCGGAATACGGTTACCGGGCGGGTTTTCCTGACGACCATCGACCAGTACCGGACGTTCGGCTCGCCTTCGGGATATCCCGGCGCTCCGATGGTTCCGGGCGAGGGCACGCCGCAGGGTCTGAATGCGCAAGATTACGTGGTCAGCGTGGGTGGCACCTCCGGACTCACGACCCACCTGGTGAACGAAGCCCGAGTGGGATTCACGAGGACCCCGCAGGCGGCCTGGGGTATCGATGTCCCCTCGGCGGCTTCGCTCGGTATCAAACCGGCCGACCGTTTCGTCGATCAGCCTCCCGAGACCACGATCCTCGGGCCGCTCGGCAGTTTCCGGCTGTTCGGCACTCTGGGCAACGATTTCTCGACCCGCAACCAGTATGTTTCTTTGACGGATAACCTTTCCTGGGTCCACGGCCGGCAGAGGATTCGCACGGGCGTGTTTTTCCTCGCGCAATCCAACTGGCGCGACGACCTGGGTACGGCCCGCGGAAGAATGGTGTTTCAGACGTTCGACGATTTTCTGCTCGGCTTGAGCGCGGCAGACAACCTCAGTCCCTACGGGCGGAGCAACATTCAGAGCATCCAGGCAAACGAAGGCGTTGGCCCGAACGGCGAGCCGCAGTACGACTACCGCAGCTCGACGGGCGCCGCGTTTTTCCAGGACGATGTCAAAGTGAGCTCCCGGCTGAGCGTGAACCTGGGAATGCGCTGGGAGTACCTCGGTCCGGCGACCGACGCGCGCGGCACCATCGGCAACGCGTGGATTTCCCTCTTCCGCGAGGCGCCCATTCCGCCGCTTTCCGGAACCCTGGTGGGGAACACCGTGGCGGCGAATTACGATGCGAGCCTGGTGAACCCTTACACCGGGCAGGCGTTCGGGGTGCCGCCGGAGGGCGTGAAGGTCCGCGGCACGGACAGTTTTTACGAAAACAATGCGCCGCTCGACACGTTCGCTCCCCGCTTCGGCGTTTCCTGGCAGCCGCTGGGCGGCGCCGCGCCGGTCTCGCTGCGGGGCGGCTACGGCTGGTTCTACCAGAGGCCCACATACAGCGGAAACGCCTCCGGGACGCCGCTCTTCACTTCGCCGCCATTTGCCCAGGGCTTTACGAACACCGACGCCAGCAACGATCTTTCGAGCTGGCAACAACCCTTTCCGGCGGCCACCCTGGGCTACGTTCTGCGCACGCCCACGTCGCAGCTTTCCGATCGTGTGGCCGGTCCCGACTACCAGGTCCCCCGGTTGCAGCAGTGGAACCTCAGCGCGCGGCTCCAGTTGCCGCGCGCTCTCTCGCTCGACATCGGGTATGTGGGGTCCGCCGGCAGCCGGCTGCTGATGGCGCGCGGGCTGAATCAGCCACTGCTGGCGAGCGCCGCCCATCCAGTCAACTGCGGCTACGACGGTGTGGCCGGCGACTGCATCACGACCAATACTTCCGCCAACGCCCCACTGCGGGTGCCGATTCTCGGAGAGACGCCTACGGCTCTTTCACAGAACGGATTCGAGGGCTCATCCACGTACGACAGCCTACAGGTCACCCTGCGGCGTCAGGCCTCCCACGGTCTGGCCTTCCAGGCTGCTTATACGTACTCCCGGGCTGCCAGCGATACCAGCATCTATAACGATCCGAACAATCTGGCGCTCGACTGGGCGCGGGCCGCCTTTGACCGCACGCATCGCTTCACCACCAACCTCGACTATGACCTGCCGCGGTTCGTTCCGGGGCGGGGAGCGGCGAGCGCCCTGTTGAGAGACTGGACATTGGCCGGCATCATCATCATCCAAAGCGGACTGCCCATGACGCTGACCGACCCGAACGGCGGCAGCGTCTACGGGCGCGCGGCGGCTTCGACCGTCACTCTTTGTCCCGGAGCGACCTACGCCGACCTGGTCACCTCCGGCGCAACCGGGGACCGGCTGAACGACTGGATTCGAACGGGTGCGATTTGTGCCCCGGCAGCTATCGGCTCGGATGGAGCGACCGGCTACGGTACCGCCGGCCAGAGCATACTGACTGGTCCGGGGCAGTTCAACACCGATTTTTCACTGGGCAAGACAGCGCGCGTCGGGGGGATCCGGGAGAATGCCCTGGTGGCCTTCCGCATGGAGATTTACAATGCCCTGAACCACTCCCAGTTCTCGAATCCCGGAACCACGCTCGGCACCGCGACATTTGGCGTGGTGACGCAGAATTCGGTGGCTCCCAGGCTGATTCAGTTCGCTCTGAAATACGTATTTTAGACTTGCTGGTCCGCTAGTAACCAAAGAGAGTATCGATTCGCGCCGCACTCGGTCTAACATGAGCGTGGAGAGATTCATCACTTCTAAGGAATCGATCAGCATGGAGCAGTTAGCCAAGCAGGTGGCCGAGATGGCTCTCCGTCTTGCCACACTTCCCGCCGACGGGCTGAGACAGAACGAGCCAGCCCTCGCCTCGGTCGAGCAACTGGCGCTACAAATCCTCCGTGAAGTTTCCGCCGCCAGAGTGGCCAAGGTGCGCCCGATCGGCGAAACTACCGGCTGCTGGCGCGTCGCAGTTCCAGCCCCCAGACAATAAAATCGTCGCCAACCCGGCTTCCCGCTACGCGTAGTTGCGGCGTTTTCCACCCTTTCGCCCAAAAAGTCCCATTACGGCAATGGAACTGGCCGGACTTTTCCCTATGACTAAAGTTAATCATACTGTTGTCGTAGGGCAAGATGAGCAGAGAATCGAATCGCAGCTTCGATTGGTCGGTGGCGTTGATCGTTCTGATGGTGGGCGTGCTGACGCTCTCGCTGATGCCGTCGGACCGTATCAATTGGAGCGTCAGACGAATCGCCGGGGCGGTCGCGTTGCTCGGCCCGACCGGGGGTAATGAACGTTCCGATGTGCTGATCCTGTCCAGGCAGGCCAGCGATCAGTTTGCCGTGACAGCCACGCTTGCACCCCGCGGATACACAATCCACGTGGTGCCGACCGCGAAAGCGGCACTGGCGGAACTCCGGCGGCAGTCCAACCGGATTGATATCGTGGTGGTAGACGAGGCCCTGCCCGAAGCTCGAGGCACGCTGGCGGCGGCGCGGAAACTCCGCCCCGAAGCATGCCCGGTTCTGTTGAAGGGACCGCGCGAACCCGCGCAAGTCGCGAAACTTCTTGTGGATGCGCTGGACCGGCATATCACGCTGGTCCAGGCTCGCGAATTGCGCGAGGAAGCTGTGGTGAAGCGAGGGACGGTCTCCCGCTGAACGATCTACGGGCGCCCGTCCCGGTCAAGCGTTTCCGGTCTACAGCAGGCAGCCGGTCAGGATAATGATAATCGGGTCAGTGGACATACCCCATCAATCGGTGGAGCCGTCGCCTGGCTTTAGGGCATTTCGCCCGGTTTCTGCGGTATGTTTTACTCTTGAACATGATCCGATTCCTCATCTGGCTCTGCGCCGCGGCAGTTTCGCTCAGCGGCCAAGTCCTCATCAAGCAGCAAGGGAACCAGAAAATCTCGATCGAGATTGACGGTAAGCCGTTCACCGACTTCTATATCGGGCCGCAAACCGTCAAACCCTATCTCGCCCCTCTGCGTGCCGCCTCCGGGGTCGTGGTGACGCGAGGCTATCCCATGGTGGCGAACATTGCCGGCGAGACTCACGATCATCCGCATCACACGGGCCTGTGGTTCACGCATGGCGACGTCAACGGTTATAACTTCTGGGCCAACGAAGAGTCGCAGGAGGCTTCGGGCAAAGGAAAGGGCAGGGTGGTGCTGACCGGCGTCGAGCGGGCGAGCGGCGGGAAGAGGAGCGGGATCATCGAGGCGCTTTTCGAATGGAGGACCGCCACCGGCGAGGCCTTGCTCCGCGAAGCGCGCAAGATGACTTTCTATTCGGACCCGCAGCTACGCATCATCGACTTCGATATTACCCTCTCTCCCGAGCAGAAGGTCACGTTCGGCGACACCAAGGAGGGCATGTTCGCCATGCGGCTCGCCCCCGCCCTCGAAGAGGACCAGCCCAAGGGCATCGCCGAGCCGAAGCGCACCGGGCGCATGGTGAATGCACAGAACAAATCAGGAGAAAAGAACGTGTGGGGAAAGCGCTCGGCATGGGTGGATTACTCGGGAATCATCGACGGCCAGCCCGTCGGCGTGGCGATTTTCGACCACCCGGGCAACCCCCGCTATCCGACCTACTGGCACGCGCGGGGCTATGGGTTGTTCGCGGCCAACATCTTTGGCGTTCACGACTTCGAGCACGACCCGTCGCGCGACGGCAGCCTCACGATCCAACCCGGGCAACCGCTGCGCTTCCGTTTCCGGGTGCTGATTCATCCCGGGGACACGTACTCGGCCGGCATCCGCGAAGCCTATGCGCGGTACATCGCCCTGAAGTGATCAGACGGCCCGCAGCGCCACTATGGTCACGTCGTCGCTGCGGCTGGCGCCGCTGAAGCCGGACACGGCGTCGAGGATCTTCTCGACCAGCACGGCGGCGGAGTCGCCGCGGTTCTCACGGAGCAGCGAGAGCAGGCGCGGCTCGCCAAAATCGTTCCCGCGCTCGATGCCGGCTTCGGTAACGCCGTCGGAGCAGATCACCAGGATATCGCCCGGGTTCAGGTCGATCTGCTGCTCCCGGCAGCTCCATTGGGGAAACGCCCCCAGCATCAGGGCGGTGGCCTCCAGCCGTTCGATTTGGCCGGTGGCCCGCAGCAGGATCGGGGCTACCTGCGCGCAGTTTATGTAGCGCAGCCGCCGGGTGCGGTCGTCGTAGCCGGCGAAGAACAGGGTGGCGAAGCGCTCGGCCGTAGTGGATTCGTAAAAGTGCCGGTTCACACCTTCCAGCACGCCTGCCGGGCGCAGCAGGGCTCCGGGCTGCTGATTACGGAAGCAGGCCTGAAGGTTGGCCATGAGGAGCGCTGCCGGAATGCCCTTGCCGGAAACGTCCGCCAGCACGATGCCCAGGATGTGGTCGCTGATCTCGAGGAAGTCGTAATAATCTCCTCCGACCTCTCGGGCAGCCACGCACTTTCCGGCATAATCCAGGGTGGTCAGCGGGCGCAGGTGGCGCGGAAAGAGCTTCTGCTGAACGTTGGCGGCTATTTCCAGCTCGGATTTACGCCGCCGCTCGGATTCGGCCTGCTTGCGGATGGCGGCCAGCAGGCGATCGTTATCCCAGGGCTTCTGGATGAAATCGCAGGCGCCCCGCTGCATCGCTTCCACCGCCAGTTCGAAGCTGCTCCAGGCGGTCATCACCATGACGGGCGTGGAGTTGCCCTCGGCCTCCAGGCTGGAAAGCAGGTCGATGCCTTCGGCGCCCGAGGTGGTATCGCGGGTATAGTTCAAGTCCACCAGGATCAGATCGAAGCTGTCCGACCGCACTCGCGCCATGAGAGCCTCGGGGGAATCCGCGGAAACCGCCTGCCAGCCCTGCCCTTTGAGCAGAAGCCGCAGGGCTTCCACGATATCCGGCTGATCGTCGCAGATCAGCACCCGGTAAGGTGCAGTCTGGCCGTTGGCGGCAGAAGCAGGTTCCATGGCCGGCATAAGCATATCAATGCGGCCTTTTGCACGTCGGGTGCCGCCGCAAATAAAATGGTCGCACAGGGCGAGCCGGTCGTGGCTGTCCGATTTCGGGACGCGCTGTAGCGGGTTGGGACTTGCTAACATAGTAATTACCCCCTTTCCAATGGATCCGAAAACCGTCGACCTGAAGCAAACCGTCAATTTGCCGAAAACCAGCTTTTCGATGAGGGCAAACCTGCCCGTTTCCGAGCCGAAGGTGCTCGAGCGGTGGGAGAAGGAGGATTTGTACGGACGGATTCGGGCCGCCCGCGCCGGGCGCCCCACTTATATCCTTCACGACGGGCCGCCCTATGCCAATGGGCGAATCCATCTGGGCACCGCCTTCAATAAGATTTTGAAGGACTTCGTGGTCAAATCGAAGACCATGGCCGGCTTCGATTCACCCTACGTGCCGGGCTGGGATTGCCACGGCCTGCCGATCGAGATCAAGGTCGATAGCGAACTGGGCGCCCGCAAGGCGCAGATGCCGGCCATCGAGATCCGGCGCGCCTGCCGCAAATACGCCGAGAAGTTCATCGATTTGCAGCGCAAGGACTTCAAGCGCCTGGGCGTGCTCGGCCAGTGGAACGACCCTTACCTCACGATGAGCGCGGAGTACCAGTCCGTGATCGCCGGGGCCTTCGTCGAATTTCTGGACCGGGGCTACGTGTACAAGGGCCTGAAGCCGGTCCACTGGTGCATCCGCGACCGCACGGCGCTGGCGGAAGCCGAAGTCGAATATAAGGACCATACCAGCCCGTCAATCTGGGTTCGGTTCCGGATGACGTCGGACCCCGCGAAAATCGACCCGGCGCTGGCGGGGCGCAACGTCTACGGGCTGATCTGGACCACTACCCCGTGGACCATGCCGGCCAACATGGCCATCGCCTTCCACCCGAAGTTCGAGTACTCCGCCGTGGATGTGGCCGGCGATGTCTACATTGTCGCCTCCGAATTGCTGGCGGTTACGGCGGGGAAGTGCGGCTGGCAGGATTACCGGGTGGTCGCCAAATTCGCGGGAGCGGCGCTCGAGGGCGCGGTGTTCCGGCACCCCTTCCTGGAGCGGGACTCGCTCGGCATCCTGGCCGACCATGTAACGCTCGAACAGGGCACCGGCGCGGTCCATACGGCTCCGGGCCACGGCCAGGAGGACTATGCCGTGGGCCGCCAGTACGGGATTGCGACCTACTGCCCGGTGGATTCGGCGGGGCGTTTCTTCCATGCGGAGGGAGCGGCCGGGCGCCTGCCCGAAGAGATTATCGGCAAGACGGTGTGGGAGGCCAACCCCATCGTCATGGGAATTCTGACAGCGCATGGCGCGCTGCTCGCCACGGAAAAGCTGGCGCACTCCTACCCGCACTGCTGGCGGTGCCATCACCCGGTGATCTTCCGCGCAACCGAGCAGTGGTTCATCGGGATGGAACTGAACGACTTCCGCCGGCACGCGCTCGAAGCGGTGCGCGGCGTGCGGTGGATCCCGTCGTGGGGCGAAGAGCGCATCTCGAACATGATCGCGACGCGTCCGGACTGGTGCATCTCGCGCCAGCGGATCTGGGGCGTGCCGATCATCGTATTCTACTGCGAGGGCTGCCGCGAGCCGTTCACGGACCGCGCCGTTCTGGACCGGATCGTGGCGCTGTTCCGCGAGCACACGGCGGACATCTGGTACGAGAAGACCGCTGCGGAACTGCTGCCCGAGGGTACCCGCTGCCCGAAGTGCGGCGGCACCGAATTCAGCAAGGAGAGCGACATTCTGGACGTGTGGTTCGATTCGGGATCGAGCCACCTGGCGGTGCTCAACGAGCGCTTCGGGCTGACCTGGCCGGCCGACATGTATCTCGAAGGCGGCGACCAATACCGCGGATGGTTCCACAGCTCGCTGCTGGTGGGAACCGGGATCAAAGGCGCGGCGCCGTATCGCGAGTGCGCGCTCAACGGCTGGGTGCTCGACGGCGAGGGCAAGGCGATGCACAAGTCGCTCGGCAACTCGATCGAGCCGGAACAGGTGATTAAGCATCACGGCGCGGAGATTCTGCGGCTGTGGTCGGCGTCGGTGGATTTCAACGAAGACGTGCGCATCTCCGAGACCATTCAGACGCGCCTGACCGACGCCTATCGCAAGCTGCGCAACACCTTCCGCTACATGTTGGGGAACCTGTTCGATTTCGACCCGGCCAAGGACGCGGTGCCGGGCGGCGCGCTGACGGAACTGGACCAATGGATTCTGCTGCGTGCCGGGGACCTGGTGTCGCGCAGCCGGGAATGGTACGCCAATTTCGAGTTTCACCGCGTGTATCACAACGTGTATGCGTTCGCCACGGTGGACCTGAGCGCCGTGTACTTCGATGTGCTGAAAGACCGGCTGTACACGTCCGCGCCGAAATCGCCCGCGCGGAGGGCCGCGCAAACAGCGCTCTACCGGCTGCTCGACGCGCTGGTGCGCCTGCTGGCGCCGATCCTGAGCTTCACCGCCGATGAAGCGTGGCTGGCGATGGGGCGCGAGGGCAGCGTTCATACCGCCTGCTTCCCCGAGCCGGAGGAGTTGAGCGAGGGAATCGGCGAGGCGGCCCGGAAACGCGCCGCCAATTGGGACCGTCTTATGAAAGTAAGGGACGACGTCCTCAAGAGCCTGGAGACCGCCCGCAATGAGAAGCTGATCGGCGCGCCGCTGGAAGCCCGCGTCCGCCTTTCGGCGAATGGCGACCTGCTGCCCCTGCTGCGGGATTACGCGGGCGACCTGCCGGGGCTGTTCATTGTGTCGCAGGTGGGGTTGGAACCCGCCCCGGATGATGCGCCCCTGGCGGTCGCGGTGGAGCGCGCGGCGGGCGATAAATGCGAACGATGTTGGAAGTACACCACCGATGTCGGCTCGAAGGAGAAGTATCCCACGATCTGCGCTTCCTGCGCGGATGCGGTGGACGAAATGTTGAATGGCTGATTTGCGGTGGAAAGCATACGGAGCGTCGGGCGCGGTGGTGGCGCTCGACCGGATGACGAAGTGGGTGATCGAATCGCGCGTGTCCTTCCTGGACACTTACCGCGTGATCCCCGGCTTTTTCGACATCGTCCATTCGCAGAATCGCGGCGTGGCCTTCGGGATGTTCAACGACTCCACGTCCGAGTGGCGGACGGTGCTCCTGGTGGTTGCCTCGATGGCCGCGGTGGTGGTGATCAGCGCCATGCTCTGGAAGGCGGAACGGCTCGACCGCAAGACGCTGTGGGGCTGCTCGCTGATTCTGGGGGGCGCGGCGGGGAACCTGGTGGACCGCCTCCTGTGGGGACAGGTCACCGATTTTCTGCTGTTCCACGTGGGCCAATACGCGTGGCCCACATTTAACGTGGCGGATTCCGCGATTGTGATCGGCTGCGGGCTTCTGCTGCTCGACCTGGTTCGCGCCAAACGGCAGGCTGCCAATGTATCCTGAGATCTTTCATTTATCGTTTTTGCATACCTACGGCGTGCTCGTAGCGGCGGCGTTTCTGGCCGCGCTGTGGATGATCGCGCGCCTGGCGAAAGAACAGAAGCTGGACTCCGAAGCGGTCACCAACCTGGGCATCTACTGCGCGCTATCGGCGATTGCCGGGGCCAAGCTCATGATGTTCGTGGTGGACGCTCCGTATTATGCCGAACATCCCGGCGAGATCTTCTCCATGGCCACGCTGCAGGCGGGCGGTGTATTCTACGGCGGGTTGATCGCGGCGCTGGCGGTCTCGTGGTGGTACATGCGGAAGAACCACCTGCCGCTGCTCAGGACCGCCGACGTGTTCGCGCCGGGGATCGCCCTGGGACACGGTATCGGCCGGCTAGGCTGTTTCTCTGCGGGCTGCTGTTGGGGAGTCGAGTGCCACCTGCCCTGGGCGGTGACTTTCAAAAACCCGGTGGCGAACCAGCTTGTGGGCGTGCCGCTCAACACTCCGCTGCATCCGACCCAGCTTTACGAATCGTTCTCCGAGTTTCTAATCTTCGCTTTCCTCTACTGGCGCATCCGAAAGGCGCACCACGAAGGGGCCGTGATCGGGCTCTACCTCATGCTCTACGGGACCGTGCGGTTCGTCGTGGAGTTCTTCCGGTATCACGAGCAGGGGAACCTGTTCAATGGCCCGCTCGATACCTCGCAGTACATCTCCGCGGTACTCTTCGCCCTGGGCGTGTATTTCGTGACGAAGCGGTCGACCCAGCCGGCGCCAGCGCCGGCCCGCTAGGGCGCCACTCCGGCGGACGTCAGACCCGATAGGTATCGGGGCGCCAGTTGCGGATCGCGCGCTTGATCTCGTCCGGCCGGATGCGCTCTTTGGCGGCGCGTTCGGCCAGGGCGGGGAACTCTTCGTCGGAGGCGAAGCGCAGCGCCACGATCTGCGGCGTATCGAGGACGGGGTTGAGCAACTTTCCCGTGAGCACGTAGTGGCGCAGGCTCTCTTCGGCCCGGATGGCGCGATCCTGGGCCTTGAGAGGGAAGATGCGGCAGAAGAAGGTCGTCAGCAGCATCGCGGCCGTGAGCACCACGATCAGGGCGGCGCTGTAGAGCCGCTGGTGGTCCCACAGGGATTTATACAGGTTGACGAACGAGCCGATCAGCGTCAGCCCCAGCACGCCGAGCAGGAAAAAATGAAATGCCGGCACGATCCGGCGGTGATTGGCGTAGTTCTGCGTGGCCATAGGGTTACTATAGACGGCGCGGCGGGGTGGTGCCAACACTACCCCTCGCGACCATCTACTCGACGATTTCGAAATCGGTGGCCTGGGTGGCGGTGGCGCGTTTATCGACCGCATTCCTGTCGATGACGGTGAGTTGCAGGGTGTAATCGCCGCGCGCCAATTGTTTGCCCAGGCGAAAATCGTTCTTGAACACCAGACGCTCTACGCCGGTCTGGCCCCCTAAATCGATTTTGATGGGAGCGCTCGTTCCCAGCGACTTCCCGTCATAGTAGAGGCTGGCGCGGACTTCGACGTTGGCCGAACCATCTGGCGCAGGATGGGCATTCAGTATCTGACAGGCGTAGAGGACCGTTTCGCCTGCACGAAAGCGCAGTCTGTCGAAGCTCTCCGCAGCAGGCGGCTCAGCGTTGTGTCCGGTTTTGCGGGGCTCGCTACTCAGTGCGATGCCCGAAAGAGCGAGCCTGCCGCGGGTCAGGTCCGGCACCTCGATAAAGTCGCTGGCGGACCCCAGGCGCCCGGAGGCCCGGTCGCGCACGGCGCCCCGAAGCTGATACGCGCCCGGCTGTTTCAGGCGCATCTCGAGCTTTTGCACCAATCCTTCGCGCAACGCCCGCTGCCAGGCGGCTTCGGTGAGGGAGATGGTATAGTTTTTCTCGACCGTATCCAGCGGCTTAGTGGCCGAACCGGAAATCAACGCCAGAATGTCGAAGTTCGCTTTGCGGCGGCCTGTGCCGTCTGGCAAGAAGGTCAGATCACGCGCATCGATCTGTAGCAAGGTGTCAAGAACCGAACCCACGCCGGGACCGCCGTCCCAGTAGCGCGAGGCGAGCCGGACGCGAACTGCCCGCATGGAAAATGGCGATGCGACCGCCGCGACCAGAGGATCTTCTCCGCCTTTAGAGGCACCCTCTCGCGACGCCTGGTCGGGCTCCTGCTCATACAGGCTGTTGTGGTAGCGGAGCTTCAGCGCCGGCCGGGTCGCGCGGATCGTAATCTTGCGGAATCCGGGGTCCGCGTGGCCACCGTTCGCCAGTGGCGTGGGCTTGTAGGCGATCAGATAGTAGCCCAGTTGATCGTCCATAACTCGCCCCATTGCCCCCGCAATGTCGTTGTCGTTATATACGGAGATCCCGCCCGTTCGCCGGGCCAGATCGGCAAGCTGTTGCTGGGTCAAGGTCAATTCCGACATTTTGGCATCGCGACAGCCGGCGCCATCGGCCGTTTCAAAGGTCGCTATCAGCCCGCGCGGATCGATCGTATCGACTGAGATACCGGAACGATTGGCGTGGTTGATGAAGGCCTCATACCCATCCGTGAGCTGCGAGTTTGTTTCCCCAGCACCCTGGGCGCGCACCAGCGGCAAGCCTTCCGAAAACAGCAGGATCGATCGCCGTCCGGGCAACTCCCGCAGACTATCCACCACGCGCCGAAATACCGAGAGACTGAGCAGGCCGTAATATAGCGAGCGTTGGTCGCTCTGGAGTTCCTGCAACGCATCCAGATTTCCATACCCGGCCACCCACCCCAGATACCCGTCTTCGCCCAGGGGCGCACCGGGGTTTCTTCTTCCCGCGTTCATCGCATTGTAGTAGACGCATGTGAAATCGTCGTCGCCGACGACCGTCCTGTGGTTGGGGATCGATCGGAACTTCGCCACCGCCGCCCGCAGGAGCCGTTTGTCCGAAGTGAGGCATTGCAGCGAGCCCAATCGGCCGCTGGTGGTAACGATCGCCACCAGATCGCCTGGTCCAACCTGCTGGCCGACAAACTTTTCGAGCGCCGCATGGACGGCCGCCAAGCTCTGCTCCCCTATGCCAAGGTCGTCCACTATGACGGCGATCGTCCGGGTGGCCTCGCCGGCGGCGATCAGGGCGGGAGCCACTGGCGGCGCACCCTTGCCCGCGTTGTCCGAGGGCATGGTGTTCGCCGAGGTGTTGGTGGTGGGGACGGCTCGCGGTCCGGGTATGAAAGAGAAGTTCGTGATCCGTTGCGGTTTCCCGTTCTCCAGGATTTCGAACTCCTGAGGCTTCAGATCGGTAATGTGGTTCCCTCTGGTGTCAGTGACCACCACATCCATCTGCACCAGGTCCACATTGACGCGCACGAGCGGTTTCTCCGGCTCGGGACTCCTCTGGGAATTCCGCGCGGCGTCCTGCCCCGAGGCGGCGATTGCGGCAAGCACCATCACCAGGACGGTTTTCGCCCGCGCCGGGCGCCGCGCAAATCTACGGCGGTCGCACTTCGAGGATGGTGTCGCGCCAGAAAGCGGCATTCGGAACCCGGTATCCGATTTCTATGCTACTCGCGGGTCGGCGGGTTCACAAGCGGGCCCGGGTGACCCCGGGCACTGCACCGCTAGTCTTAACGGCGCGCCAGGATCGTCAGTCCAATCACCAGGATCTGCCCTGAAGGACGTGATTTGACAACCACGTCATGACAGTAGCGCACGATAACCCGGCTGCGAATCCGGGCGAGAGCGATGTCTATTTCGGGACCTAGCCCGAGGTCCTCGTCACGGGCGCCTCGAAGAGCTGCGGGAAGATCCGCGCCGCGGTCGTCGCGTGCCTGCCAAAGGCCGTAAGCAGCCACTCCCAGGTTGATAATTCGCAGCCTCTTGCCGGCGCCGCCCTGAATCTGGAGGGTGTCGCCGCGCGTGATATCGATGCCTTGCTTACGTTGGTTCAGATCGTAACTCGCCATGGCTGAGATATTCCATGTTTTGGCGCTGTCGAAATAGACCGTACTTCCGAACGAAAACTCGTGAGTCCATTGGCCGAGGCCGACACCGCCGCTTGCCCGCGGGGCGTAGAGCCCTGTTGGCGCGTAGAAGGAATATCCCGTCACGATATCCATCCGGCTCCTCTTCCAGCCGATCTTTATTGGCTGTACATAGACGTCTCCCAGTCCAAATGTGTCGACGCTGGCCTGCGGCTGTACGCTTTGAAGAGAGACCTGCGCGAAGGGGGCGGCTGCCGATAGGTTCATGTACATCGAGGGCCGCAATTTGAAAGTCAATTGGAACCCGGCAAAGTTTGCCAGCGCGTCCAGGTCGAGCCCTACGGGAATCCGATTTCCATTCCTATCATAGAGATCGTTTGAGCCGTAGGACGCAAACTGATCGAGGATGTAAAGACCGCTATCCGGCTGTGAACCCGCCAGCAGTCCGAGGCTACCCATCAATTTGTGGCCGAGGTTCTGCGCCCCCACCGGCGCCGCCCAGACCAGCGCCGCCATGACCAGAATCAGACGGGCCGACGGTGAGGGGATCCGATTCCTCATGGCCATTTCAGTTGGTCCTGGCGCCCGGTCCGAACCCCCTGCGGAACGTGCCGCGAATGGCCGGCGTCCAACAACCAAATGAGAATTCCCGCGATGATCCTGGACAGTATCGCGATCTTGGTCCTCGCTGGTCTACCGTCATTTGCGCAGAGCCCGGCGACCGTTGGAACGGGAGTGGACTCTTACAGTATCGAAAAAGAGGCTGCGCTCGGCAAGCAGATGGCCGCCGACTTTCGACAGCATACCACAGGGATTGCGAGTCGCACCGTTCAGGACTACGTCGACAATCTGGGCCAAAGACTTGCGTCCCAAATACCAACAAGCCCCTTCCGTTTCACTTTCAGCATCATCGCCGGGGATCCGTGCCCGGTCGTACACGAACCATATGTTCTACCCGGCGGGTACGTATTCGTACCAGCGGCCCTGTTTCTGGCGGCGCAGGACGAGGCCGAATTCGCCGGAATGCTGGCCCAAGCTATGGCGCGCGCCGTAGAGCGACACGGCGCCCGGCTGACTACACGCGGAGAACCGAATCGGTCCGCAAGTATCCCCTTGGTCTTCGGCCCTGGTTGCGCCTCCCAAGTGGCGGTGCCTGCCGGGTTCCTGAAAGTCCAGCAGAGCTCTGAGCGCCAGGCAGACCTTATAGCGGTTCAAACTATGGCGCACGCCGGGTTCGACCCCAACGCTTTGGCCCGCTACACGGAGCGGGTTCAGCCGCGAGCATCCGTGACCGGGTCGGTGTTTTCTCCCCTGCCGCCGAGAGACGAGCGCATCGCGAGCATGTTGTCGGCTATCGCAAAGCTGCCGCCCACTAACTATGCGAATCCGAGTACTGGCGAGTTCGAAGGTGCCCGCGACGAGGTGCGCCACCTGCCTCCCTCGAATCGCTCCACTCCGCCGTCACTCAGGCGCAAGCCGGCCTGAATAGGATGACTAAAGCTGGACTCTGACCTTTTTCGCAGCCTGATCTCCAGTTGTCCGGGGCTGTAGTCAGGCGCTCCCACATTCACCAGCAGCTTGCGTGGACGATAGGCCAGGTGAAGGATTGACAGCGTCATCTTGCCTGGAGATACGGTGCAGTACCCGAAGCGCCCGTCGGAGCCGGACAAGGCTTCAGTGCTCGGCCATACCGCACCCGCATGCCGAACAGCAGCGCTGATCCTTGCCCCCGCCACGGGCTCGCCCTGCTCATTAACGACACGCCCACTTACAGGCGTTCCCGCGGGTGGCCAACAGCGGTTCGGGTTATCATTGCCGCCGCAGGTTATCGGCCGTATATCTCCTGGAGAGGGTCTACCAGCGTGCTCTGCTTCACGCCGCGCCAAGGGTGTTGGATATCTCGAAAACAGCGCCGCGGATCCGCTCGGTCAAGGCATCGAAGTATGGACTGAACCCCAAAACTGAGACACGCCGAAAAGACGCACTTTGCGGCGTTGACCTGCCCCGGAATTTGAGACAGTCGGTAAGTTGAGCCCCAGCCCTCGGAGGTGGTCCGGAGCCCCGTCGTTTGGGCCTTCTGTCGCCTAAAGTACCTCAATTGACCCTCTCAAGCAAACGCGGCCGTTCAGAAAGGCCCTTCGCCCTTATCTCAGTTCTTGAAGACAGAGACGGCGTGTCAAGGGCGGGCGGTTTTTGCCCGGCGAGAGCGAACCCTTGACACGCTGACGGCTCTGTCTTACCGACGATTGGAAGGGCGAAGGGCCGCCCGCCGAGCGTCCGAGCAAACTCTTCCGGCGTCCGATCGGCGAGGGCTGTGTGTGGGCGCTTCTGGTTGTAGTCACGCCGCCAGCGCTCCAGTTTTTCCCGTGTGTCGGTCAGACTGAAGAAGATCTCACCGTTGAGGCATTCATCGCGCAGACGACCGTTGAAGCTCTCGATATAACCGTTCTGCACGGGACGACCAGGCCGGATGAAGTCGAGTTTGACCCCGGCCTGGTGCGCCCAGGCATCCATCGCTTGACCGGCGAACTCGCTGCCGTTATCCGTCGTAATGGATTCCGGTACGCCCCGCAGCTTCACCAACCGCTTCATTTGCTCGACGACCTTCTCGCCCGTCTGCGACCGGTCGGCATAGGCGCAAAGGCACTCCCGCGTATACTGATCCACCACAGTGAGAATGCGGAACCACCTTCCATCCGCGAATCGGTCGCTCACGAAATCCATGCTCCACCGCTGGTTCGCTTGAACCGGCTCAGGCAAGGGAACCCTGGTGTGCGAGGCCCGTTTGGCGCGCTTGGGCTTTCGCACCTGCAGGCTTTCCTCGCGATACAGTTCATAAACCCGCTTGGCATTCACGGCCCATCCTTCACGCCGCAGCAGCACTGTCAGTCTTCGGTATCCGTAGCGAACTCGACTCCCCGCCAAGTCCCGTAGCCGTATGCGCAGTTCCGATTGCGGATCGCGCCGGCTTTGATAGCGGTTAGTCCACCGCGTGATCCCGATCAGCCCGCAAGCACGTTTCTCGCTCAGCTCGTGCCGCTGCCGGATATCGTTCACGAGTTGGCGGCGCGCCGCGGGCCTCAGGCCTTTTTTGACAGCACCTCCTGCAATATGTGCTTGTCCAACGTCAGGTCGGCGACCAAGGTCTTCAGCTTTCGATTCTCTTCGCGCAGTTGCCGAAGCTCGCGCAGTTCGTTCAGGGCCAGCCCGGCATATTTTCGCTTCCAACTGTAAAAAGCCTGCTGGGAAACGCCCATTTCCCGGCAAACATCGCCCACTTTCTTCCCAGCCTCGACCTGCCGCAAGGCCAGCATGATCTGCTCTTCCGTGTGCCCTTTTCTTGGCATCTGTCCTCCTTCGGCATTCGTCCAGAGGACCATATCCAGGCGCCGGACTCAACTTTCCGGCTGTCTCGTTTTCGGGTTTTGGGTCACGTCTCGCCATCTGACGCAGCTCCGGGTGTGGCCGGCCGGTCAAGATCAGCAACGCCGCGAAATGTCGTGCTCACCCCTTGTCAGACTAGGAGAGTTGAATGTATACTCCTAGACAGGCTAGGAGCCGAATCTTGTGGGCAAAACTGCAGACTTGCTCCCGGGTACTCTCGACATGCTTATCCTTAAGGCGGTTTCTTTGAAGCCGCTGCATGGATACGGCGTGCTGCTGCGCATCCGGCAGATCTCCGGCGATGCGCTTGAAATTCCGCAAGGGTCTTTGTATCCGGCGCTCTACCGGCTGGAGCATCAGGGTCTCATCGCCGCGGATTGGGGGCAGAGCGAAAACAACCGCCGGGCAAAATACTATACCCTGACCGCCGCCGGACGCCGCCGCCTTCGCGAGGAGACCGCCGGGTGGAACCGGCTGGTCTCCGCGATTGCCGCGGCCCTAAACACGACTTCCGAGGAGGTTTGACGTGTTTCAGCGCGTTCGTTCTCTCTTTCGGGTGCTCACTTCGCGGCGTAATTTTGAAGCCGCCATGAACGAGGAACTGCGCTTCCACATCGAGCAATACGCTGAAGATCTGAGGCGATCCGGCGTTGCCCGGGAAGAAGCGCTCCGCCGCGCCAGAATGGAGTTCGGCGCCTTTGACGCTGTCAGGGGGGACTGCCGGGAGGCGCGCGGCCTTTACCCGTTCGATGAGCTTGCGAGGGAACTCCGTTATTCCGTTCGGTTACTCCGCAAGTCTCGCGCCTTCACGGCCACGGCGCTGCTGACTCTCGCTCTTTGTCTGGGAGCGAATCTCACCATTTTTGCGGTGATCGACGCGATTCTGGTGCGCCCGCTACCCTTCCCGGACGCCGGCCGGCTGGTGACGATGTACAACACCTATCCGAAAGCAGGCGTGGACCGTGATGGCTCTTCGTTGACGAACTACTATGAGCGTCGCGGCCAGATTCCCGCCTTCAGTTCGCTTTCGATCTACCGCTATGGCACGTCGATTCTGGGCGAACCCGGCTCGACCGAGCGCGAGCCGATCATCCAGGTATCTCCGGATTTTTTCGCCACCCTCGGCGCGGGTCCGGCCTTCGGAAGCATTTTCACCGACGCGGAGACCACGTATCAGACAGACGGCGTTGCGATTGTGAGCGACGCCTATTGGAGAGATCATTTCAGCGCCGACCCACACGTGATTGGGCGAAAGATCCCGGCTGACGGCCATCTGAGAACTGTGATCGGCGTCCTGCCTCCCGGCTTTCGCTTTCTCTCCTCCAAGGCCCAGTTGTACTTCCCGCTGGCTTCGCGTGCGGAAGCGCGCTTACCTGAGAACCGGCACTCGGGAGGGAATGTCATCCAAATGGTTGCCCGGCTGAAACCGGGAGCGACTCTCGCGCAGGCCCAGTCGCAAATTGACGCGCAGAACGCGGCCCTGGAGCGAGCGGGGGGCGATCCCCAAGCCAAGTTGATGGCCGACGCCGGCTTTCGTACTCTGGTGGTGCCGCTCCATGCCGATCAGGTGGCGGCGATTCGTCCCACTCTGCTGTTGCTCCAGGCAGGCGTGCTGGCGCTTCTCGCCATCGGAGCCGTCAATCTCGTGAATCTGCTTCTCATCCGCGCCAGCGGGCGGTCTAAAGAGATCGCCGTCCGCCAGGCGCTGGGCGCGAGCCGGCGGCACGTCATGACCGAAGCGGTCGTCGAGACCACTTTACTGACTCTGACGGGAGGACTACTCGCGCTCGCGGTGGGGGCAGGCGGCATACGACTGGTGGCTGCCTTGGGCGCGAATCGCCTGCCCTTTGGGACCGAAATACACTTCGATGCCCGGTTGGCATTGGTCGCTTTCGGAGCGGCCGTCATCTTGGGCGTCGTGCTTGCAGCGCCAATCGCGTGGTTCAGTATTCGACTTCAGCCGTCCGGGGGGCTGCAATCCGAATCTCGAGGCGGAACGGCGGGCCGCGCCGCGCAAACCGTGCGACATAGCTTCGTGGTAGCTCAGATCGCGCTTGGATTTGTTCTGTTGACGGGGACAGGGCTGCTGGGTCTGAGCCTCAAGCGCGCGATGGATGTGTCTCCAGGCTTCCGGTCCGATCACGTGATTACGGGGCAGATCTCGATGGTGGGAAACGCGTACCCTTCACCCGAGGCCGGCCTTGCCTTCACCGAGAGGTTAGTGGGCGAACTCGGCCATCAACCAGGGGTGTCGTCCGTCGGCGTGGCGAACAATATTCCCTTCAGCGGCGCCAACGGCAAGAGCGCCGTTACGGTGGTGGGCCATGTCCTCCGGCCAGCGGAATCGCCCCGCGGACACTACTCCTACGGTGTTGGCGGCGACTATTTCCGCGCGATGGGTTTCTCGCTGCGAGCGGGACGGTTTTTGACTGGTGCGGATTCACGACGGGGGGTGCGTGCGTGTGTGGTGGACCAGGATTTCGCCCGTTACTACTGGCCGGATAGCAGCGCATTAGGTCAGCGCCTCTTCCAAGGCTCCGAAGCGGGTCCTGATGCCCAGGCCTTCACCGTGGTGGGCGTGGTGGGCAGCATCAGGCAATCTGGTCTCACCGACGACGCAGCGCAGGGTGCCGTCTACTTTCCGTACATCTATCTCCCCGATAGCAATGTCTTCGTGGCCGTGCGCGGCAGCGTCGAGCCGGGCTCGCTGGAGACGGCGCTCCGCAGAGTGGCCCGGCGAATCGATCCCGGAATGGCCGTGGCTGACATTCAAACGATGGACGACCGCATTGCCGAAAGCCTCGTGGCCCGGCGCTCACCGGCGGTGCTCAGTGGTACGTTCTCGGCGATCGCTCTGCTACTGATTGCCATCGGAACTTACGGTGTCTTGAGTTACGCCGTGGCGCAGCGCCGCCGCGAGATCGGCGTACGCATGGCCCTGGGTGCGCGGCCGGAACAGATTCGCGGGCAGTTCCTATGGCTCGCATTGCGCCTGCTGGCCGCCGGCACGACCTTTGGGATGATCGGAGCCTGGATGGCTGGCCAAGCCATGCGGGCAGTTCTGTTTCATGTGCCCGCCCATAGCCCTGCAATACTCACCGGTTCGGTTGCGGTGATCGCTGCTATCTCTTTTTCCGCTTGCCTGCTGCCGGCGCGCCGAGCTGCCAAGATGTCGCCTGTTCAGGCGCTCGCCGATCAGTAGTAACTCGGTCTGACCTTCCGACGAGCTCCTGGTACGGCCGACCGGTGAGGATCAGCAGCGGGGACAACCCGTCAAGGTGAATCGGCGGACCTGAGCGTGATCAGGCAGGGTCACGGAAATATGCAGCAAGGCTTTACAGTTTACCTGTAGATATGAGATATTGATCTGGTGAGCAGTCGAAAGTCTTCTACTCAGACCGGGCTCGCCTCGATGCTTGCTGCCGAGATCCGTACGGTAGGCCGCAAGCTCAAGCAGCGTTTACGCGAGCATGGGGGACAGAGCGATCTGAAGCCGTCACAGGTTTCTGTTCTTCTTCGGCTGGAGAAAGATGGTTCGGCTACGGTTTCAAGTCTGGCGCGAGCGGAAAGCGTGCGCCCGCAATCTATGAGCGCGATCGTTACGCCGCTGCAGGAAGTCGGCCTGGTGAGCGGTGCTCCCGACCCGGGCGACCGACGGCAAACTCTGATGTCTCTCACGCCCAAATGCCTGAAGTTGCTTCAGGAGGGCAGGGCCGCGAGGCAGGACTGGCTCACCGCGACCATCGCGCAGAAACTTTCTGCTCACGAGCAGGAGAAGCTTCAGGCAGCGGTCGAACTGCTGACACGGCTGGTTGAGGATTAGATCTGTCCTCCCCTGCTTCTTGCCGGCGTCCACTTTGTATTCGAGGAGAAGAACCCGATGCCGCTTAACGCTCTTGATCCCCGCACCGCGTTGATAGTGATCGACCTGCAGAAAGGCACAGTCGATTGGCGTTTCATCCATCCCATCGGCGAGATCGTCGGACGGCCGCTGATGGAAGAAAGGGGCGTTGCATCATGAACTGGCTGTTTCTTGTGTCGTACTTCTTTGGAGGCATTTTTTTGACAAATGCCATTCCTCATTTTGTAGCCGGCACGATGGGACGTCCCTTCCAGAGTCCCTTCGCAAAACCGCCCGGCAAAGGGCTCTCCTCTTCAACGGTCAACGTTCTTTGGGGCTTCTTTAACGCGGTTGTCGGATATCTGCTCATCGCGCACGTCGGAGTTTTTCATCCGCGGGCGACCAGCCACATCCTCGCGTTCGGTCTGGGCGTACTGTTCATCGGCATCTTTTCGGCGCGTCACTTCGGCCGGTTTCATGGGGGCAACACGCCGTCGCGCACATGAAGAACGCGGTGGCCGGCACCTTTCGCTCCCTGAGAACCTTCAACTTCCGCTTGTGGACAGCCGGCTCTCTGGTTTCCAACATCGGTACCTGGATGCAGCGTATCGCTCAGGACTGGCTCGTGCTTACGCAACTGACCGATCACGATGCGTCGGCGCTCGGTATCGTCACGGGCCTCCAGTTCGCCCCACAACTTCTGCTCCTGCCCTGGACGGGATCTGCCGCGGACCGCCTCAACCAGCGCAGGCTCCTGATGGTGACCCAGGCAACCATGGGCGTGCTTGCGTTCCTTCTGGGAGTTCTCACGATCGCGGGAGTCATCCAGCTCTGGCACGTGTATGTGTTCGCGTTCCTGTCCGGCTCCGCCGCGGCGCTGGATGCGCCTGTGAGACAGACCTTCGTGGCGGAGATGGTTGGCGATGAGGATCTCCCGAATGCCGTGGCATTGAACTCAACCTCGTTCACCGCGGCCCAGATGATTGGCCCCGCCGTGGCCGGTTTGCTCATTGCAAAGGTCGGCATCGGCTGGGCCTTTCTTCTGAACGGGCTCTCATTCGCGGCGGTCCTGGTCTCGATGTCTTTCTTCCGTCTCTCCGAGCTGCACGCACGCGCCAGGGCGCATCGCACAACATCTGGATTCCTGGAAGGGTTTCGCTACGTATGGAGAAGGCCGGACCTTAGGGCGATCCTGATTATGTTGTTTCTGATCGGCACCTTTGGCCTGAACTTCCCCATCTTCATCTCCACCATGGCCGTGAACGTCTTCCACTCCGGCGCCCGCGGTTTCGGCCTGCTCTCCTCCATCATGGCCGTGGGCACTCTCTCGGGAGCCTTGTTTGCTGCCGGCCGGGAAAGACCAGGCTTGAGGTCTCTTTTGGTGGGAGCCGGCGTCTTCGGGCTCGGCTGTACTCTGGCCGCACTGGCAACGGGATACGGGTGGTTCGCGGCCACCCTCGTAGTCATCGGCGCGGCCGCCCTGATCTTCATCAACGGCACGAACAGCATCATGCAGCTCTCGACAGAACCAGCGATGCGGGGCAGGGTCATGGCCCTGCGGGTTGGCGTTGCACTCGGGGGAGCACCGATTGGCGCGCCGATCGCCGGTTGGGTTGCCGACCACTTCGGCCCTCGCTGGGCGCTCGGTATTGGCGCTGGAGCGGGTTTCGCCGCCGCCCTGGTCGCAGTCTTGGTTCTGTCCAGTCGAAAAGAACGACTGCTCGAACAGTCATCAGCCCTGTGAAAGCGGCTTCGCAACTGCGCCGTGACCGGCTCGCCGACGTGGTGCCGCACACTCTCCGCGAGGTCGCTGAATTTCTCCAGCGCCAGCAGATCGCGTGTGCGGGTGCACCCGTCGTCCGTTATTTGGTCGTCGACTACAACACCAACAACGTTGAAGTCGAGGTGGTCTCCCCGTCACGCGTTTCGCTCTTTTGCATCATGATCGGGTGCGACTTCGCCAGATTCCTGCCGGTCGTTACGCGACCGTGACGCATTGTGGCTCGTATGACGCCCTCGTGGATACCACGGCGGCGCTGTTGGAGTGGGGCCAACAGACAGGTGCCAAATGGCAGATG
The DNA here is from genome assembly GCA_963794265.1 of Bryobacterales bacterium. Lineage (GTDB taxonomy): Bacteria > Acidobacteriota > Terriglobia > Bryobacterales > Bryobacteraceae > CAWCDJ01. The sequence continues at coordinate 299,736 of CAWCDJ010000001.1, read as the reverse complement.
ACGGAACAGCAGAACGTGACGCAGTGGTGCGCGCGAGTGGAGCGCTACGACGTAGGTCCGCCCGCGGAATCGGATCCGATGAGGTGGCGCACGGACATAGCGATTCTGCTGGCCGCCTGAGTCCAGAATCGACGCCCCTTAAGACTGGCGCCAATCGCTGGCGGGGCGCCCCCGCCAGCAGATAGCACTTGCAAAGTCGCAGTGACGAATTTCCAGTACTCCGACTTGACCGCTGGTACTTCGGTTGGCCCGGTGCCGACTGACTCTCTTCGCCGTTGATCATGGGCTGAAGCCATCCGATACATGTTCCACGCGATACGCGCATCTGGGTTAGGGTAGCGGGCCGAAAGCTGCCAGAAGGTCTGACTGACTGGATCTTGAGCACTTCAAGCTCAAACGGACAGATGCTATCGTGGCCGAAGGTATCAGTCGCCAATACGACAACTCGTGCGTTCAGCTATTGATCAGAACGGAGACCCCGAACATGAAGCCTAGTGAACCCAGCCGCACAGCCCTGATGGTCGCCCGACAACGAGCTGCTCATCAGGTGCTCGATCATGGCTCAATTCTCTATGACCCATTTGCCATGAAGATTCTAGGTGAAGACGAAAAGGACGTGCTTCAATTTGCGAACAAACACCCCTTGGCCAGCATCGGACGTCTGTTCACCACCGCGCGAAGCCGGATTGCGGAAGATGCTTTCTCAAGAGCTGTCGAAAGAGGGGTTAGGCAGATCGTCATCCTTGGAGCCGGACTCGACACTTTCGCTCTCCGGAATCCCCATGGCGAACGACAGATCCGTATCTATGAGGTGGACCACCCCGCAACGCAGGCATGGAAACGCCAGCGCTTGGCCGAAGCTCAAATCGCACTTCCTCCATGCCTTATTGTCGCGCCAGTCGATTTCGAGCGGGACGATGTAGGGAAGAAGCTCGTCGCCGCAGGTTTTCAGCAGAGCTCGCCCGCGTTTTTCACTTGGCTCGGGGTTGTGCCATATCTGACACAGGACGCTATCGGCCGCACTCTGGACTACATCTCTTCAATCCAGAACTCGGAGGTGGTGTTCGACTACGTAGAACCACCCGAGGCATTCTCAGAAGAGCTAAGGCAAATAGAAAAGGAGCGGACCGAACAGCTTGGGAAAATTGATGAACGTTCGGACAGCCGTTTCGAGCCGGCTATCCTTGCGGCGATTCTTCGCTCGCACGGATTTTTTACCATCGAAGACATCAATTTCCAGGAGATCGCGTCCAGGTTCGGCCACGCCGTTCAAGGACTCGCGCCCGGACACGCTGGCGCTCATGTTGTCCACGCTAAGCACTAATTGGGGACACCTCAAGAAACGTAAACTAAGGACGTAGGCCTCCGTGAAGTCGTTCAGGACCGGGAAAACTCACGCAAAGTCGCGAAGGGTCTACTGATGCAAACAGCTTCCGGTCATCAGCCCGGGGCGGCAGGCCGCAGTCAACTTGCCGTATCACGCCCGTCCCGCCAAGTGGGCCGCCCCCGGTCCTGCCGGTCAGCAGGGGGAACCGTAGGGGACTTCTCGCTCATATGGATTCCTTTCGAGGTGGTTGCCATCCGGCGCGAGACGGCTGTCAACTGACGAGGCGGGCGGAGGCGAGCCGGTAAAACTCATATCCACGCGGCTCCGCACACGACCCTCCGGCACGCTGCCATATGGCAGAGGCGCTCACGTCTTCGAGTAAATCGAAACGTCGCGTCGCCAAATACGCCCCAACTTCCCCAGGATCGAGCCCAAAGGTCCACGGCTCACCGTACGATCTGAGCCTTTCGATCAGCTTCCGTGCACCGAAGAATTTCTCCGGATTGTCCAGAACAGCGCGATCGACGTATGTGACGAGGAGAATGCTCCCATTGGCAGCCACTTCCCCGATTTGCCGTAACGAGCGGTCGACGGCTTCCGGCGGCAAGTAATTTGTAACACCTTCCCAGATCAAACATGCGGGTCGTGAGTTGTCGAACCCGGCATCAAGGAGGACCTGCGCGATCGACTGACTATTGAAGTCGATACCGATATACCGGATGTGTTCGGGCAGCGCTCGTCGTGCTCTCTTCAGCATCGCCTGTTTCGAATGCGACGTTTCTGGATGGTCCAGCTCAAATGTGCGGGCATGCGCCGCAGAGCGCAAACGAGACGCACGCATATCGAATCCAGCCCCGAGCAAGACAAGCTGTTGCGCGGTTTCCAGCGCGCCGGTGGCTTCGTCGTCAATCCATTTGGTGCGGGCCACGCCCGCTGCCCTCGCACCTGGAGATGCTCGATCAAGTAATCTCTCCGCAATATGTCGCGCGGCCGGTACGGCGGCTAATCGAGCGAGCCATTTCCGCCAGCCGCGCAGGAAAAGGGAAGCGTCAGGGTCCACAAACAGGCGCGATCCGGCCGGGCGTGACGATTCGAGGGCGCGGAAAAGCGCCATGTACTCCGCAGTGAGGCTGGCACGATTGGTCATGGGGGCTTCTCCTATTGATTGTCGAACGATGTCAATGGTCCGACAAGGCTCCCCGGTTCCCAGCGCGGCGGTCGCGATGTGGTTCCGAGTGCCGGATACTCCCTGACCGCGCGAGCGACGGAGCCGAAATCAACGCAAGGCGCGGAGCGTTTACTGATTCCGGTCGCATCACGCACCAACCGGAAATTGGTGGGAGGTGATCAACTTGACGGGAAACGCCCTGCGGTGACATTGGGCAAAAAGCCGCCGCAGCGGCTCCGGGGGGGACCGCAGGAGTGGCCCGTGAAGTCGAAGAAGCGGTACTCCAAAAGCTCGATTAGCAGCCGCTACTTCTTCCGAACGCCGACCAATATTCCTCCCCGGCCCGTGGGGACGATTTTTGTCTCGAACCTCGGGTCGCTTTGAATCGCCGTCAGAAAGTCGGGCTGTTGCGACTTGAGGCTGGCGGCGTTGTGCGCGAGGATTGCGCCGCCCAAACAGATCCGTGTTTGCAGCAGATCGAAGAGTTTCTTGTTCAGCGGCGCGCCCGTATCCATGAACACAAAATCGAAATCGCCCTTCAGCTCCGGGATTTCGGCGAGTGCGTCGTTGATCCGTGAATCGATCACTCCCTCCAGCCCTGCCTGCCGGATATTCGCTCGTGCGAGATCCGCCGTCTCCGGATCGATTTCGATCGTAATCACCTGCCCCCCGGTTCTCTTCATGGCCAAGCCGAGCCACAGCGCGCTGTACCCTTCGGCCGTTCCAATATCCAGCGCGCTTTTGTACTCTCTCTCCACGATCATGTCATGAAGCATCCTGCCGTCCGCGGGAGATACGCCCTGGCCGATCACCTTCTTCAGGACGGGAAGCGCCCTGGCGTCCTCCAAGCCGGCGAAGTTCTTCTCGAAAGCAGCGCTCGGACCGGGTCTCTCAAATTGGGCGTCCGGAACGGGCGCGTCATGCTTGATTTCTGTAAAGTTCACCGTGATATGGCCGCCGTGGAGCTTGACCCGAAACGGGATTCTGGCGCCGTCCATCTCGCGGTAATCCTCGAATAGAACGCTGTCGGCCAGGAGCAGCAGGCCGGTTTGGACGTCGAAAGCCAGTGTCCTGGGGCCTCCCTGCGATCGGGCCGCCTCGACGACGTAAACCTCGTGGTCGCCCAATCTGTCCTTCAATCTGACTGTCATCACGGCGCGCAAGCTCGCAATCTTCAGCGGCAATTGGAAATCCAGGAACGTCTCGAGCTCGGGCAGCTCTCTCGGGTCCATGTTCTTCACCACGTCGCCGGACTCGCTCCATCCCGACAGGCCATTGCATCCCTCCTTGTCTGGGCTCGTGCCGCCGGCTTCGAGCGTTAACAGCCACTTTCCGGGAGCCTTGGCGAGCGTTTCGATGGGAACACTCTGGTCATCTTCCTTCAGAACGCCCTTCCTGACCTGGGTTTTGTACCGCGAAAACGCCTCTCGACCGCCGATTGCCGCGAGATACCGTTCGAGAATCTGGTCCGCACTGGGCAGGTTTTCCTGGACTTTGGCCGCCGCTGGAGCCGCAGACGGTGTGGGAGGCTTCGGCATCCGGAACACTGCGTCGTCCACCGCGTCGCCGTGCCGAACCTCCGAAAATCGGAATGTCTGAAAACCATACCGCACCAGGAACGGGACCTTAACTCCACCGCAGTCACGGTAATCTGCGTACATCGTCTTACCGGCGCGCGTGAGAAAGCCCCGGCGAGCATCGAAAAACAGGATTCGCGCGCGCCCTGTCACGGGCTTGGCCTCGATTACGTAAATGTTGTCGGCCCCGTTTCTCTCCATCCCTCTGAGCGTGAGAATCGGGAAGTAGTCCCTGATTCGGAGCACCCAGAACGGATCGTAAATCAACGTTTCGTCCAGAATTGCGTCCGGCTCGATGGCGGTCACCCTTCCCCTGTCCTCCCATCCCTGGATCCCGTCGAAGCCATGCTTGAGCGTGCGGCCGTTTGGCAGGCGAATTGTGAAGATCCATTTCCCGGGCGCCCGCGATACGACCTCCAGCGGTAGATTTGCCGACTCCGGGAGGGCGACGCCCTTGCGGGTTTCTGTCGCTACGTTCTCCCACGCGGTCCTCCCGCCGGTCGCCTCCAGGTGTCTGGCTACGATCTCGTCCACCGTGGGCAAAGTTCCGCCTCTGGTTTGGCCGGGCAGGGGAATCAGAGATGCCGCGAAGATGAGTGAGGGAAACAACAGTTTCATACCACGTTCTCCGCAAATGCGATACGATCCCGGAGGCGGACAAGTTCCGCTGATTTGATGCCGTTGCCGCATCCCTTCATTTACAGGTGCCTACGGATGCTCCGGGCATGGATTGGCGCCGGCACTCCCGGCAGCGAGTCAGCTACCGCCGGAGGCTGTACCAGGCCAGCATCAGCCAGGCGGCGATGAAGCTGAGACCGCCGATCGGGGTAATGGCGCCCAGCCAGCGGTTGCCGGTCAGCGCCAGCAGATAGAGACTCCCCGAAAAAATCACCACGCCCGCCAGCAGCAGGGCGCACACGGTGGATGCGGCGGCCATCGAAAACGTCCCGGTCTTGGGAAGGTACGACACGATCAACAGGCCGAGCGCGTGGATAAAGTGATAGAACACCGCCTTCTCCCAGATGCCCATGGAGTAAGCGTCAAGGCGGGCGCGAAGTCCGTGGGCGCCAAAAGCTCCCAGCGCCACCCCCAGCGCCATCAGGATTGCTCCGGTCAGGTTCCAGTTCATTCGATGCGGCTCCTCAGTGGGTCATGGAGTAGATGAGATAGTTCAGCCCGATGCGGATTCCCAGAGCCGAGAACCGCTCGGGGTACTGCGGATTATCGGCGTGCTCCCACGAGTCCCCGAGATCCATATTGTGGCAAATCGCGACCATGAGGCGGCCGTGGTCGTCGTAGATCCCGCGCCAGTGGGGCGGTTTGCCGCTCGGCCCTTTTTCGTAGGTGAGGCCGGTTTCGAGGTAGAGGGCGCCGGGCACCTGGTAGCGCTGGTCGAGATCGTAGAGCACGTGGAAGATGGGGTCTTTCGAATCGATCTCGACGATGGGCCGGTCCGGAAAGACTTTCTTCATGCTGGCGGCGAAAACGCTCCATTCGATATCGCCGTGAAAGTCGTCGCACATGAAGAAGCCGCCTCGCAGCAGGAACTCGCGCAGGGTGCGTGCCTGTGCGTCGGTCAGGCTCCAGTGCCCGACCTCGACGCCGTAGAGCCAGGGCCAATCGTATACATCGCCTTCGTCGAGATCCACCGGTTCTTCGGCCGAGCGCGCCTGGATCCGGGTCAGGCGGCGAACGGCCGCCGAGAAATGGCGGTCCGACCGCGGATAGTCCATGGTCCAGTTGGAACCGCCCTCTTTCCAACTGCCGTAGAATTCGACTCCGCCATAATAGCGGCCCACCGGCGGATACATCAGGCGGGCGAAGGCCCATTCGCCAGGCTGCCTGTAGTCCTTGGGAAGCGGGTAGCCTTCGTACTCCAGCCCCGGATATTCACGAAAAGGCCTTTGAAAAGCGTACAGGGCGCCCAAAACCAGAAAACTGCCGAGGACGATGACTCCGGCACGCCGGAGGTAGGTTGCTGGAGACACAGATGCTACGTCCAGAATAGCATCCGCTTTGAGGTACCATAGTTTCGGCATGAATTTGAATCCGTTATCCAGACGTTCGTTCCTGGCGATGGCCGCGGCGACACCGCTTCTGTCCGCCGCGCCTCAGGGCAAGCACATCCCCATAGGCCTCGAACTCTTCTCGGTTCGCGATCAACTCGCCAAAGATCCGAAGGGTACCGTCACCGCCGTGGCCAACATGGGCTACGAAGTGGTGGAGTTCTTCTCGCCGTACTTCAGTTGGACCCCCGGCCAGGCCAAGGAGATGCGGAGCCTGTTGGACGGCCTGGGCATCCGCTGCCTCTCCACTCACAACGGCCCCGACTCGTTCAATGGCGCCGGGATCGCCAAGGCGATCGAACTGAACCGCATTCTGGGCACGAAGTTCATCGTGATGGCCAGCGCCGGCCGCGTGACCAGTCTGGACGGATGGAAGAAGGTGGCCGACACCATTACGCAGGCCAATGAAAAGTTCGGGGAAGCCGGGCTGCACGCGGGCTATCACAACCACCAGTTGGAATTCATGCCTCTGAACGGGAAACGGCCGATGGAAGTGCTGGCGGCCAATACGCCCCAGGATGTGATGCTGCAACTGGACGTCGGCACCTGCGTGGAGGTCGGCTCGGACCCGGTGGCCTGGATCAACCAGAACCCGGGGCGAATCAACTGCTGCCATCTCAAGGAATGGGCGCCCGGGGCGGCCTCCGACGAGAAGGCCTACCGCGTGCTCTTCGGCGAAGGGGTCGTTCCGTGGACGAAGGTCTTTGCCGCGGCCGAAGATCGCGGCGGCGTGGAATACTATCTGATCGAGCAGGAAGGCAGCCGGTTCCCGCCCTTCGAGGCGGCCGAGAAATGCCTGGCATCCTATAAGAAGGTCCACGCCTAGGAAAGGCCCGCTCCCTCACGGTCGGGGCTCTGTGAGTCGGTTTCCGCCATCGCACAGAGCCGCGACCGTGAGGGAGCGGGTTTAAGGACTCACTGCCATGGTTGTAGTCGGCAGACGGAAGTCGATCGTTCTCTTCATCGCGCTCGGCACCGGGCTGATCCTCGTCACCCTGCTCCTGTACATCGGGTGGGTGCTGCTCAACTGGCGCACGGGAATCCTGCTGGTCCTGGGGGTGCTGCTGCTCGGCATGATCATTGCCGGCGTCATCCTCAACACGATTTTTCTGGTGCGGGAGATTCGCCGCAACGAACAGAAAGACGCGTTCATCAACGCCGTGACGCACGAACTGAAGACGCCTGTGGCTTCCATACGGCTGTATCTCGAAACGCTGCAGCGGCGAGCGGTGGACGAGGACAGACGCCAGGAGTTCTACCGCGTGATGCTTTCCGACAGCGACCGGCTGCTGGCCACCATCGAGCAGATCCTGCGCACCGGCCGGGTCGGCGTCGTGAGCCGGAAGCTCAACCTGGGGCCCATCGAGCTTCGGCCGATGGTGGAGGAGTGCGTCGCCGGGGCGCGCGCGCTGCACCGCGTGCCGCCGGAAGCTATTGAAATCCGTCCCGGGCCGCCCGTGATCGTGCGGGGAGACCGGGAAGAAGTTCGCGCCGCGGTGTCGAACCTCATCGACAACGCCGTGAAGTACAGCGGCCGCAACGTGCGGGTGAGCGTGGAAATGCGGACCGAAGACGGGCACGCTTACGTGCGGGTGAAGGACGAGGGGCCGGGCATTCCCAAAACCGAGCTCAAGCAGATTTTCAAGCGCTTTTACCGTGTGCCGGGGCCGCTGGCTTCGAGCGTGAAAGGAACCGGCCTGGGCCTCTTCATCGTCCGCTCCGTTGCCAAGCGGCATGGCGGCCGTGTCTGGGCCGAAAGCGAAGGGCCGGGGCGGGGAAGCACGTTCGTGCTGCAATTGCCCATCGAAAAATGAGCCGGATACTGGTAGTCGAAGACGAACAGCACCTCGCCGAAGGGTTGCGCTTCAATCTGGAAGCGGAAGGCTACAAAGTGGACGTGGTGGAGACCGGAGAGGCCGCGCTCGACACTTTGAGAGCCTCGCCGGCCGGTTTCGACGTAGTGGTGCTCGATGTGATGCTGCCGGGCATCGACGGCTTCGAAGTTATGTCGCGGCTGCGCCAGGAGGGGCAATTCATCCCCACCCTGATGCTGACGGCGCGCGGCCATCCCGCCGACGTGCTCAAAGGCTTCGCCGCGGGCGCGGATGACTACCTGCCGAAGCCGTTCGAGCTGTCCATCCTGTTCGCGCGGATCCACGGCCTCTTGCGCCGCTACGAGTGGATGCGGACCGCCCTGCGGCGTCCGCAGTTGCCGCCCGAGCCGGACGAGGTTTTCACGTTCGGCGAAAAATCCGTGCATTTCGAGCTGCTCGAACTGCACGTGCGGGGGCAGGTTTTTCCGCTGACCCTGATGGAGGCCAATCTGTTGCGCTACCTGATCCGGCATGAAGGGAAGCCGGTGGCGCGCAAGACCATGCTCGAAGCGGTGTGGGGCCTGCACGAAGACACCGACACGAGGGCGATCGATAATTTCATCGTGCGGCTGCGGCGGTACATCGAAGACGACCCCACGCGCCCGCGGCACCTTCTCACGGTCCGCGGCGTCGGGTATCGATTTGTGGCCGTACCGGGGATCAAAGAATGACAAGTGAATGGATTTACCAGCTCGCCGCCGCGCGAGTATTCGACCTGGCGCAGCCCTACTTCGTAGGCATGCCGCACCACCCGGCGCATCCGCCGTTTCTGTTCAGCCTGGTGAAACGCCACGGCGATTACGTGGGGCCGCAGGGGAACAGTTCCGCCTCGGAGTCGATCGCCATGGGCAGCCACGTGGGCACTCACATCGACGCGCTTTCGCACTTCTCCTGTGGCGGCGCGCTGTACGGCGGCGAGGCGGCGGAGCCGGTGCAATCCTATGCCGGCGGCATGCGGAGGCTGGCCATCGATGCGGTGCAGCCGATCTTGCGGCGCGGCGTGCTGCTCGACCTGGCGGGCCCCTCGGGTACGGCGCTGCCGGAAGACCACGAGATTACCCCGGCGGAATTGGACCGCGCGGCGGCGGGTGTGGAGATCCGGCGCGGCGACGTGGTGCTCGTGCGCACGGGTTGGGCGCAGTACTTCGGCGATTCGCGCAAGTTCATCTCGCAGGTGCGTGGGCCGGGGCCGGGGCTGGCCGGCGCGCAATGGCTCAGCGCGCGCGGCATCTATGCGGCCGGGTCGGACACGGTGGCTTTCGAAAAGGTTCCGGACGCTGCCATGCCGGTGCACGTTCACCTGCTGGTGAAGAGCGGAATCCACATCATCGAATGCCTCAACCTGGAAGAACTGGCGGCCGTCGCGGTGAGGGAGTTCCTCTTCGTGGCGCTGCCGCTCAAGATTCAGGGAGGCACGGCTTCCCCCATCCGGCCGGTGGCGGTGGTGCCGCCTACATCGGCGTGACGGTGTAATCGTCGAACCAGGCGACGCTATCGGTCTTCGACCAGAGGCCCACCTTGCCCGACACCGCTTCGGGCAGCGTGTATTCGAGCAGCAGCTTGCCGTTGAGCGTGCCCTCGAGCCGGGTTCCGTGCACCGCGATCTTCATGCTGTGCCACTTCTTCATTTCGAGCGGCATTTCTTCGGCCCCGCGCTTGACGAATTTCCGCACACCCTTGTTGAAGGTCCAGAGCACGAGGTTATCTTCCTTGCCGTTGAACCGTACCGCCAGGTAGTCGCCGTTGGGCTTGAGGTTGAAGAGAATGCCGGCGCACTGGTCGAGCGCGCCGTCGATCACCTGGAAGCGAAGCGAAATTTCGCCGTTGCGAAAGTCGTCCACGCCTTTGGCGACGGCGTAGGGATAGTAGGCGAAGGCCTTCACGTTGTCGAGGAACTCTTCGTGCCGCGATCCGTAGATCGCCCGAGCCTTATCGGCCAAGCCGCCCGAAGGCTCGTTCTTCTTCCATTGACGGCCGTCCACCATGATCACGTTCCTGCCGCCATCCTGCGCGACAATCCAGTAACCGACCACCGGCAGAAACTGCGTGGGCTCGGCTCCCGGCTTCTCTCCGGCGAGGTTGATGTGGAGCGGATTCAGCGCGAACGCGGCGAGGGCGCACACCGCGAATGCGAACGGAACGAATGGCTTCATGAGACTCTCCAATCCCGCAAGTATAACCAGGCGGCCAGCGCTACTACCAGCGGCCACATGGCGTAGTAAAGCACGGCGGCGCCGGCGGGCCGTGCGGCCAGTGGATGCCCCGCGTAGTCGTCGCCGCTGCCGGCCGGGGGCGGCGGAACTTGCGCCAGCCGGTACAACGTTTCGAGCACGATCGGCTCGGTGGTGGAGCGGCTCATCGCGCGACGCCCGCCGATTTCGTACCACACCTCGCCATAATGATCGCCGGCGGCTTCGAACAACCCGGCACGCGAATGCGAGGCGTTCTCGACCCGCACCTCCGGCAGAATGCGCTCGAGCTTGCTGAGAATGTTGCGGCTGAGATCCAGCAAGCGCGGATCTTCGGGAGCCAGGTACACCGTGACGCCGAGCGGCTGGCGAATTTGACGCAGGGCGGTTTCGTCGGCCGCGGGAAACGAGTTGCGCCGGTTTTCGCTGAGATCCCAGGCGGGGCGGAGCAGGGAAGCGGCCCACAACGCAGGAGCGAACGCCAGGAGCACCACGGCTGACGCGCCTACGTGCCGGCGCAGGCTGAGCCGTGAAACCAGCCACACCGAGGCCATCGCGAAGCCGGCCAGCCCGAGCAACAGCAGCACCGCGACGGTGTTCAGCGGCAGCAGGCCTTGTTCGAAAAGCCGCAGCGCGGAGGTGGGGGTGTAGGACGCGAGTTTCTGAAGCGCGCCGCCGCGTCCGGCTGCGATGAAATCGAGCGCCCAGGTTCCGACCGTGAAACCCAGGGCGGCGATGGCCGCGGTGGCGGCGCCGGTGGCGATGGCGGCCGCGGCCACCGCCACCCCGGTGCTCAGGATCACCCGCAGCAGGTGCCCCAGCAGCAGGTTGAATACCTCCGGAGCGTAGAGCGTGCCGCCGTAGGTCTTCCACAGCAGCAGCGCGAACAGGCCGGGAACCCAGGCGAGCAGCCAACCGGCGAGCAGCGCGACCCCCTTGGCGGCCAGCATCGCACCCATCCCGCACGGCGATTGCAGCATGAGCTTCCAGGCGCCGCCGGCTCTCTCCGCGGCGATCAAACGGATGGCCACGAAGGGAAACAACAGCGTGACCGCCAGGTCATAGGCGCCGAAGGTGGGGACGAAGATGCCGTCGAGGGGCGAAAGGCCTTGCGCCAGGGCGGCCGGTCCGCCGCCCGCGCCGCTTGCTTCGGCGTAGGTTTCCACCGCCGTGATGAAGCCGTGGCCCACCAGCGGCCCGATCATCATCAGCAGCAGCCAGAAGGCGCGGGATGCCAGCAGTTCGCGAAGTTCCTTCCCCAGCAGCAGGGCGAACCTAGGTGAGCGCAAGGAACACCTCCTCCAGGCCACCCTCCTGCAGCCCGGCCTTGGCCCGCAACTCCGCCGGCGTGCCCTCTCCCGCCACTCGCCCGCGGCTCAACAGCACCAGGCGGTCGCAGACGCGGCCCGCGTCCGTGAGCTGATGGATCGAGAGAAACAGCGTGCGGCCCTGTTCCGGCACCCTGCGCAACAGCGCCATCACATCGCGCGCCTGGCGGAAATCCAGGCCGTCGAAGGGTTCATCGAGCAGCAGCAGCGGATGCGGCGTCAGTAGCGCCAGCGCCAGCAGGGTGCGTTTCGCCTCGCCCTTCGAGAGCGACCCGATCCGCGACCGCAGCAGCCCTTCCAGATCGAGCGACGAGGCCAGTTCGGCGCCGCTCCCCTGCTTCCGACCATAGAGCGACTCGAAAAACGAGAGCGCCCACAGCACCGGCTGGTCGGGCCAGGGCCGGATGCCGTCGGGCAAGTAGAACAGCGCCTCTTTCCGGCGTCCGGCCGCGAGCGGCGCTCCCCGGAAGCGGACCGCGCCGGCGTCGGCCGGGAGCAGGCCCGACAGGCACTCGAACAGCGTGGTCTTGCCCGAGCCGTTCGGCCCGATCAGCCCCAGTACCTCGCGTTCGCGCACGCCAAAACCGGCATCGTCGAGAACGCGGTTGGCTCCGAAGCGTTTGGAAATGCCCCGCGCCTCGAGCAGCATCAGCGCAATCCGCTCCCTCCCGTCCGCGGCTCTGTGAATTCGTTGCACAGAGCCGCGACTGTGAGGGAGCGGGCAAACCTACGCCCTGCCGCCATTCCCGGCACCGTAAACTTCTGGTACATCCCGGCCGCGTTCTCCGGCGTTACCATGACGGAATCGATGGTGTAGTCCTTTTGAGGCTGGAATCCCGGCTCGTGGAGGATGCGATTGCCGATCTCGACGGCCTTCTCGACGCACAGCGGGTAGACGAACGTCGCCGCCAGGACGCCATCCATTACCTTCTTGATTCCGCCCGCCGGGCCGCCGAGTCCGTCCACGCCGACGAAGATCATCTCCTTCTCGCGCCCCAGTTCCTTAGCCGCCAGATAGGCGCCGACGGCCATCGGGTCGTTGTGCCCGTACACCACGTCGATCTTCGGCTGCGCGCGCAGCACTTCGGTCATGCGGTCCTTGGCCTTGGCCTGCACCCAGTCGGCTACCGGGTCGGCCACGATCCGGATGCCGGGGTAGCGGTCGAAGACCTCCTTCGCGCCGCGGTCGCGATTGATCTCGCCCTCCACCCCCAGCAAACCGCGCATCGCCACCACGTTGCCCGCGGGCTTGCCGTGCTTCTTCGTCAGGTAGTCCACGATGAACTGCCCTGCCTGGCGGCCGATCGCGACGTTGTCGCTGTGCACGTAGGTGGTGTAGTTCGGCTGCAGGATGTCGCGCTCCAGGCAGATCACCGGAATGTGCGCCTGGGTCGCCTGGCCCATCACGGCGGTCAGGGCCGCGCGTTCGTTGGGCGCCACGATCAGCAGGTCGGGCTTCTGGCGGATGAAGGTTTCCACCTGCGCCACCTGTTTGCTGTTGTCCTGCTGGGCATCGGAGATCACCAGCTTCACGTCCGGATACTGCGCAAACAGCCGGGTCATGAGCGCGTTCTGCGCCGCGCGGTAGGGCTCCGCGTTATTGGCCTGGCTGAACGCCACCATCAGCTGTCTTTTGCCGCCGCCGCCGCACGCGGCCATGGTCAGCGCCGCGGCCAGCAGGAAACAGGTCCGTTTCATTTTTCGTTGCGCTCCCGCTGCGCCGCCACCGCGAGCACGATGATCACCGCCTTGATCATCATCTCCACGTTGCTGTCGACGTTGTTCAGGCGCAGCATATTGGTCAGAACTCCCATAATCAGGGTCCCCACGATGGTACCGGAAATCGAGCCCTTGCCGCCCGAAAGCCGGGTGCCGCCGATCACTACCGCCGCAATGGCGTCGAGCTCATAAGCCACGCCAGCGTTGGGGTTGCCCTGGTGGTTCTCCGCGGCATACAGCACGCCCGCGAATCCCGATACCAGCCCCGAGAGCGCGTAAACCCAAACCTTCGTGCTGCGTACCGGCAGCCCGGCGTATTCCGCGGCCTTCTCGTTGTCCCCGATGGCGCGCACGTGGCGGCCGAACACCGTGCGGGCCAGCAGCACCCAGAACGCGCCCGCCGCCGCGGCATACGAGCCGATCACCACGGCCTTGGCGCGGAACACCTCCGCGAACTGCGCGGCTACGTCGCGCCCGAAACCGATATCGATGTTTTCGTTGCTCGAGAGCCACTTGGCCAGCCCGCGAATGCCGATCATCGAAGCCAGCGTCACGATGAACGGCTGCATCTTCAGGGCCGCCACCACCGCTCCGTTGACCGCGCCGACAATTGCCGCCACCGCCACCGCCGCGACGATCGCCAGCAGAATATGGCTGCCGCTGCCCGCGCCGGCCCAGTAGCGTGTGAGGAACATGGCCGTCAGCGTGGTGGAAAGCGCCAGGATGCTGCCCACGCTGAGGTCGATGCCGCCCGTGAGGATCACCAGCGTCATCGCCAGCGAGATCATTCCGATCAGCGAAACCTGCCGCAGGATATCGGTGAGGTTGCCCGCCTGCAGGAAAATGCGCGATCCATCCGAGGCCTCCGGGCTGATCACGATGGCTAGTAAGATGATGCCGGCGAGCGCCGCGAAGCTTCTGGCCTTACGCCACGCGATGGTCATTGGGTCGCCGCTGCCATGATCTTCTCTTGGGTCGCCTCTCTTCGATCATAGACCGCCGTCGCGCTTCCTTCGCACAGCACCAGGATGCGATCGGAGCAGCGCAGCAACTCCGGCAGCTCGGAGCTCACCAGGATGACGCCCTTGCCCGCTGCCGCGAGCGCGTCGATGATCCGATAGATATCCTGCTTGGCGGCGACGTCGATGCCGCGCGTCGGGTCGTCCAGAAACAGCACCTCGGGGTTGACCAGCAGCCAGCGGGCCAGCAGCACTTTCTGCTGGTTCCCGCCGCTCAGCGTCGAGACCGCGGCATCGAGCGAAGGGCAGTCGAACGCCAGTTGCCGCGCCAGCGGCTCGAAGGCCCGTGCTTCGCCCTTCCGCCGCAGAAATCCGAACCGCGCAAAGCGCCTGAGCGATGCCATCGTGCCGTTTTCCGTGACGCTCATATCCATCATGAGCCCCTGCTCCCGCCGGTCTTCGGGCAAAAGGGAAATAGTAGGGTAGGCCTCCTGGCCTGCCCCGATTTTCCCTCCGCTAATCCTGTCCAGCCCGCATAAGGCCGCCCCCAGCTCGCTTCTCCCCGCGCCCACCAGTCCCGCCACTCCCAGCACCTCGCCGCGCCGCAGCTCGAACGAAACCCCGCGCAGCTTCCGGGTGGTCAGCCCTTCCGCCCGCAGCAGCACCTCGCCGCGCACCCGCTCCGCGCGTTCGGCCAATTGCAGTTCCCGCCCCACCATCAGCCGGATGACCTCGGCGGGCGTGGTTGCCGCGGTTTCGAGCGTTCCCACGGTCTCCCCATCGCGCAATACCGTGATGCGGTCCGAGATGCGAAACATCTCCTCCATCTTGTGCGAAACGTAAACCACCGAAACGCCGCGTTGCTTCAGCGAGCGGATCAAGCCGAACAGCCGCTCCACGGCGTCGTCGAACAGCGAACTGGTAGGCTCGTCCATCAGCAGGATTCGGGCGTTCATGCTCAGCGCCCGCGCGATCGCCAGCAACTGCCGCTTCCCCACGGGAAGGTCGGCCACCATCTCGCCCAGTGCGCAATCGAGCCCGACCTGCTCCAGGAAGGGCCGGCAGAAAGCCTCCACCCGCCGCGGCTTGATTACGGCGCCTTCGGAAAAGTGGAGATTGCCGATTACCAGGTTCTCGCCCACCGTCAGGTGGGGGAACAGGTCGAGCTCCTGGTAGATGATCCCGACGCCCAGCCGCTGCGCGTCTAGGGGGCTCGCAATTTGGGCCGGCCTGCCGTCGATTTCGATCTCCGCATGGTCGGCGCGCACCGAGCCGGCGATAATCTTGGCCAGCGTGCTTTTGCCCGCGCCGTTCTCGCCGATCAGCGCGTGGACTTCGCCCCGCTCCAGCGCGAAATGCGCCTGGCGCAGCGCCGTCACGCCGCCATAATGCTTGGTGACCTTCTCGATCCGGAGCAGCAATCCGCCAGCATACAATGTTTCGCGCGCCTGCTGGTGCGGCACGCCGCAACTGGTCGAAACAGCACGATTCCCCCGGAATTTGTGCGGAGCGCGCCAGTTACGACCGCGGACGATCTGGCAAAATTAAATTACTTTCATGTTCCGGATTCTCGCCGCGGCCTTGATCTGCCTGGCAGGAACGGCCGCGGGCGGCACCCGCGGGGTTCCGGTGACGGTTCGCACGCTGGCCAACGGCATGAAAGTCCTGGTCCACGAAAACCACGACATCCCCGATGTGGCCCTCTACCTGTTCTTCCGCGTTGGATCGCGCAACGAGCGGCCGGGCATCACGGGCCTTTCCCACTTCCTGGAGCACATGATGTTCAACGGTTCGAAAGGCTATGGCCCGCATAGGTTCGACGTGGTCATGGAGAACAACGGCGGCAGCAATAACGCCTACACAACCCGTGATATTACGGTCTACTCGGACTGGTTTTCCCGGTCCGCCCTGCCGCTCATTCTCTCCATGGAGGCGGAGCGGCTCGGCCACCTGACCTTCGACCCGGCGATGGTGGAGTCCGAACGCAAGGTCGTGCTCTCCGAGAGGCGCTCGATGGTCGACGATGACAATTTCGGGTATCTCCTGGAGCAGCTTTACGGGACGCTCTATGCGAAACATCCTTACCGCTGGCCGGTGCTCGGGCGCCCGTCCGACATCCACGCCTGGACGGCGGCCGACCTGCGCGCGTATTTCGAGCAGGGCTACGCACCCAATAACTGCGTCATGGTGGCCGCCGGGGATCTCGACGCCGGCCGTTTTTTCCAACTCGTGGAAAGGGACTTCGCCTCGCTTCCGAGCCGCCCGCTTCCCCCGCCGCCCGGTCCTGCCGAGCCCGAACAGCGGCAGGAGAGGCGCGTGGAAGTGGAGCGCCCCGCCGAGGCGCCCCAGCAACTGATTGCCTTTCATCTGCCTGCCTCCGACAATGCCGACCACTGGCCGCTGCAGGTTGCGCGCGAGATCCTGACCTCCGGCCGCAGTTCGCGCCTGTACCGCAGGCTGGTGCGCCGCGACCAACTGGCCATTTCCGTGGATTCCTGGCAGCGGTTAAGCCTGGACCCCGGAGAACTGATCGTCAGCCTGGATTTGAAGCCGCGGGCGGATACTGCCAAAGCCGGCCAGGCGCTCGACGATGAAATCGAGCGGCTCCGCACGTCGCCGGTCTCCGCGCGCGAGCTGAGTGCCGCCCAAAACAGGCTTCTGACGAATTACGCGCGTGGAATGGTTTCGAACTCCGATGAGGCGGAGATGCTGGGTACGTACGAGATCTTTTTTGGAGACTACCGCAAGCTCTTCTCGGTCCCGCGCGACATTCAGCGGGTCACCATCGCCGATGTCCAACGCGTGGCGCAAAAGTACTTCTCCCGAACCAACCGGACGGTAGCCACGCTCAAGCCTCTGCCGCAATCCCGCCGCCGGGAGGCCGCGCGATGAAGGCCGCGGGTGTCGGATTGCTTCTGGCGCTGTGCGCCGCGGCCCAACCGCTCTCGGTGAAGCTGCCGCCATTCACGCGCGAGGTCCTGCCCAATGGAGTTGTGCTTTGCCTGATGCCCAAGGCGGATTCGCCTTTGCTGAGCGTGCGGGTGGAGGTCCGCGGCGGCGCGGAATCGGACCCGCCCGAGTTGGCCGGGCTCTCTTCGGTAGTCGCGAGTCTGCTGACCCGGGGGACTACCACTCGAACGGCCGACCAGTTCGCTGCCGCGGTGGATTTTCTGGGCGCCAATATAGATGCGTACGTGGACCCGCAATCGAGCACACTGGCGCTCGACGTGCTGCCTTCTCATGCCGACGCGGCGATTGCGCTCCTACGGAGTGCGATCCTCCGGCCGGTTTTTCCCGGGATCGAAGTTCACCGGCAGCTCAGGCGGGCCGTGCTGGCGGCCCGCTCGCGCAAGGATTCGCCCGACGATGCCATCTGGCAGTACTTCCGATCCTTCTTTTTCCGGCCCCCGAACCCTTATGGCCGGCCTTTTCGGGGCGACGAATTCACGCTCGAACGCATCCGCCGCTCCGAGGTCGCGCAGTATTATTCCAGGATGTACGTGGGGCGCAATGTGATCGTGACCGCGGTCGGACCGTTTTCCATGCGCCGGATGGCAGTCATGTTGGGGAACGCCTTCCGCCGGCTGCCCGCCGGCCGCCCCTACCAGTGGCGCAAGCCGCTGGCCCCCGATCGCTCGAAGTTCCCGCGAATGCTGCTGGTGGATAAGGCGGACGCCACGCAGACGCAGTTCGTGATCGGGTTTCCGGGAATCGGCCGCACCAGCCCGGACCGGATACCGCTGTGGCTCGTCAACAATATTCTGGGCGGCCGGTTCACTTCCCTGCTGAACGAACGGCTCCGCGTCGAGACCGGCCTCACCTACGGAGCGTATTCCGATGTCGAAGAAGATCGCCTGGCCGGTGCCATCACGCTGTACAGTTATACGGCAACCGCGGACACGAAGCGAGCCATCGACCTGGCCCTCGGTATTGTCCGCGAGTTCGCGCGCGAGGGCATCTCGGCCGGGCAACTGCGCACCGCCAAGACCTATATCGAGGCCGCTTATCCGCCCGACAACCTTCAGACGTCGGCACAACTGGCGGACCTGCTGGGCGAGCTGGAATTGTACGGCCTCGGGCGGGGCGAGATCGATCGCCTGTTTGCGCGCCTGGAGGCTGTGACGCTCGTGGACGCCAATCGCGTGCTCCGGAAGTATTTTCTCGGGAAGGACCCGGTCCTGGTGTTGATCGGGCAGGCTCCCCGGATTCGCGCGCAGCTACGCTCCCGCGTCCCCCGGCTTACGGAGGTTTCCATCTCCCGCCCCGGATTCCCCCGGCCGACTGGTATTCTGAGGGCAGATGCTCGCAGTGCTTCTGCTCCTGGCCGCCACCACGCCGCTCGCCGATCAGTTCGCTAAACTCGCGGAGCCCGCGCAGGGCAAGGTCGGGGCCGCCGCGGTCCTGGTGGAAACGGGAGAATCGGCCGCGGTCGCCGGCAACCAGCGCTTCCCCATGCAAAGCGTTTACAAGTTCCCCATCGCCATGGCGGTTCTTCACCAGGTCGATAGCGGGGCGCTGCGGCTCGACCAGCCCGTAACCGTCGAGCGGGCCGACATGGTTCCTCCCGGTTACCATAGCCCCATTCGCGACCGGTTCCCTACAGGCGTGACGCTGCATCTGCGGGACCTCCTGCGTTTCATGGTCTCCGAGAGCGATGGAACCGCCTGCGACATCCTGCTGAGAATGGCCGGCGGCCCGGCGGCCGTCACCGAGTACCTGCAGGGCCTCGGCATTCAGGGCATCGCCGTGGCCACGTCCGAAGCCGAAATGGCGCGGAGCCCCCTGGTGCAATACCGCAACTGGGCCACGCCACTCGAAATGGCGGCGCTGCTCGTGAAGTTCCAGAAGGGCGCGGGCCTTTCGCCGGCCAGCCGCGCGCTCCTGGTGCAGTGGATGAGCGCACCGCAGGCATCCGGGCATCGTCTGGCGGGCCGCCTGACCCCCGGCACGCCGGTAGCGCATAAGACCGGAAGCTCGGGCACCTCCAATGGCCTGACCCGCGCGACCAATGACGTGGGGCTGATTACTCTGCCCGATGGACGCCACCTGGCGGTAGTTGTGTTCGTCTCGGATTCCACCGCGCCGGCGGACGTCCGCGATGGCGTGATCGCGAAAATCGCCCGGGCCGCCTTTGACCACTTCACGGCCGGCCGCCCATAACCATGCTCGCCGCCGCGCTGCTCGTCCTCAACCACGTGGCCGTACTTAACGTGGTTCGCGGAACCGTCGGGCCGGACCGCGCCATCGAGATCGAGTCGGGCCGGATCCGCTCGGTCGTGCTCGCTGCTTCGTACCATCCTCCGCGGGGCGCCACGGTCCTCAATCTCCCGGGCCGCTACGTGACTCCCGGCTTCATCGACATGCACGTTCACGCGCTGTTCCCGCCGCTCGATGAAGACGGCCGGCCGATGCCGGTTTTTGATCGCGACACCTCCCTGCAATTGCTCCGCGCCCTGCTCGATCACGGCATCACGACGATTCGCGATCCAGGCGATGCCACCGAACCCATCGTCACGGTCCGGGGCATGATCGCGCGCGGCTTGATCTATGGCCCCGAGATCCTGACGGCCGGCCGCATCCTGAATACGGGCTCGTTCCGGCACGCCATTTACGCCCCGGTCAATTCGGAGGCCGAGGTGCGCGCCGAAATCGACTGGCAGGCCGAAGCCGGGGTGAATTTCATCAAGGTCTACCAGGATATGCCTCCCAGCCTGGTCCGGGTCGCCATCGACGAAGCCCATAAGCGCGGACTGAGGGTCATCGGCCACGTGCAAGCCACTACCTGGACCGAAGCGGCGCGGATGGGCATCGACTTCCTCTGCCACGCCGCTCCCTGGTCCACCGAATACCTGCCGCCCGAGGCGCGACGCGCCTATCACCCGGATATGTTCGGCCGCGTTTACTGGCTGGAACACCTGGACCTGGATGCCCCGTCCATCCGCCAAATGATTTCCACCCTGGTCCAGCACAACGTTTCCGTGGACCCGACCTTGATGGCCTTCCGCACCAAGTTTTGGGGCGACGACCCGCGCTACACCGAAAGCCCCGATCGCGCCGTCGCGCCTCCCCGGCTGTGGGCCGGCTTTGCGAGCCGCAGTAACACCGCCGGATGGACCCCCGAACAGTACGCCGCGGCTCGTGCCCAATGGCCGAAGCTACTCGCCCTGGTGAAGCGGATGTTCGAGGGCGGCGTGCTGTTGACCGCAGGCACCGATACGCCCTTCCCGTGGATCATTCCGGGCGTGAGCTTCCACGAGGAGTTGCGACTGCTGGTCAGCGCCGGCATTCCCGTGGCCGATGTGCTTCGAATGGCAACCATCAACGGCGCCCGCGCCCTGCGCAAAGATGCGGAAATCGGCACGGTCGAAGCCGGCAAGCGCGCCGACCTGGTGGTGCTGAACGGCAATCCGCTCATCGACGTTGCGAACACGGCGCGAATCGACATGGTCCTTCAAGCCGGTGTGATACGTAGGACAATGAGCCCATGATCCGGAAGACTCTATGGCTGCTGCTGGCGGCGCTCGTCTGGGCGCAGCCCGGCGGCGTCGAGGGCACCTGGCAGGGTACGCTGCACGTGGGCGCTATCTCGTTGCGATTGGGCCTCCACGTCACCCGGGCGGCAAGCGGTGCGCTCGTCTCCCAGCTCGACAGCATCGACCAGGGCGCCATGGGCCTCCCGGTCCAGGTGACCACGTTTCAGGACGGCAGGCTGCATTTGGAGCTGCCCAACCTGCACGCCACGTTCGACGGCACGCTCAACACGGCTGCGAGCGAGATCAGCGGCACGTTCACGCAGGGCGCGGCAATGTCCCTCACGTTCCGGCGGGTTGCCGCGATCGAAGCTCTCAAACGGCCGCAGACGCCCAAGCCGCCGTTTCCCTACAACGCCGAAGACGTGGCTTACGACCGCGGCGGTATCCACCTCGCCGGAACCCTGACGTTTCCCAAAGCCGCCGGGCCGTTTCCCGCGACGATCCTGATCACCGGCTCGGGGCCCCAGGACCGCGACGAGACGCTCTTCGGGCACAAGCCGTTCTTCGTGATTGCCGATGCCCTCACGCGCCGGGGAATTGCCGTGCTGCGCCTGGATGACCGCGGCGTCGGCAAATCCACCGGCAGCTCCAGCCAGGCCACTCTCGATGACATGGCCGGTGACGTGCTTGCCGGCGTGGAATACCTGCGCGGGCGCAAAGAGATCGATGGCGGGCGCATCGGCCTGGTCGGCCACAGCGAAGGCGGCATCGTCGGGCCGATGGCGGCCTCGCGCGATCCGCGGATCGCGTTTGTCGTGATGCTGGCCGGCACGGGGGTGACCGGTGAACAGGTGCTCTACCTTCAGGGAGAGCTCATCGCCCGATCCGCCGGCGCATCCGCGGACGCCATCGCCCAGAACCACGAAGTACAGAAAATGATGCTCGACGCGTTGCGCGACAGTAAAGACGGAAACGACGCGATCGAAAAGATGAAGGCCACCTGGGAGAAGCTGAAAGCCGCGGCTCCCGAGGAGCGCCGCAAGCAGATGGCCGCCCGCGAGCAGGCCGTGTTCGCGCAGTTCACGGCGCTTAGCTCGCCCGAACTGCGGTCGTTTGCTTTTTACGACCCCGCGGCCGCGCTGCGCAAGCTCAAAATGCCCGTGCTGGCGATGAACGGCTCGCGAGACCTTCAGGTGCCGCCCCAGCAGAATCTCCCGGCGATCGCCGCGGCCCTGGCCACGGGAGGCGACCAGGATTTCACCATCGCCGAGTTGCCCGGCCTCAACCACCTGTTCCAGCATTGCAACGAGTGCACCGTGGCCGAATACGGGAAACTCGAAGAGACCTTCTCGCCGGCGGCCCTGGAAGTCATGGGCAACTGGATTGAGAGCCATACGCGCCCGCGGCCTTGAGCGTTCCGGCCGGCAGTGCATCGGCTGAAGACTGCCGGGTGCGTTCCGGGTTACATTGGAAGAGTTGACGAACCTCCTGGGTAAGACTCTGATCGTCACGGGGTCAACGGGAATCGCCGCCGCTGCTGCGCGTTTGGCGGTTTTGGAGGGAGCGCGGCTGCTGATTGCCACTTCCGACGAAGTCTCCGGCCTGGAGCTTGCTGCTGAAACCGGGGCTGAAGTCTGGACCGGCGATCTTACCACACCCGGCGCGGCCGGATCCATCCTGGCGCAATGCCTTTCCCGCTTCGGACGCGTGGACGCCCTGTTCAACGCCGCAGGCCTCAGCGGACGGCGCTTCGGCGACGGGCCCGTGCACGAGTGCACCGACGATGGCTGGAATCTGACGTTCGCCCGCAATCTCGATGTCACCTTCCGCATGTGCCGGGCGGTGGTCGGCCGCATGTTGCAGCAGATGCTGCCCGAAGACGGCGTCCGCGGCGTGATTCTCAACACCGGAAGCGTGCTCACCGAAGCGCCCGAGCCCCGCCATTTTGCCACCCACGCCTATGCCGCCGCCAAGGGCGCGGTGGTGGCGATGAGCCGCGCCATGGCCGCGTATTATGCACCGCACCAGATCCGCGTGAACGTGATCTCCCCCGGCTTTGTGCGCACGCCCGCCAGCGTGGGCGTCCCCATGAAATCCGAGGTCAACGAGTTCATTCGTAAGAAGCAGCCGCTGGCGGGCGGGTTGGTGGAAGCCGGCGATGCCGCGCGCACCGCCATCTTCCTGCTCGGCGCGGACTCGCGGTCGATTACCGGCGAGGTCGTCTCGGTGGATGCGGGCTGGAGAGTCACGGGAGTTTGAACGGAGGACGCATGGTTGTATTAGGAATCGATATCGGCGGGAACCACATCCGGGCGGGTATGGTGGATCCGGACGGCGCTATCCTGGCCTCCCGCACCATCGACACGCCCGCCGATCTCGATTCGTTTCTGCCCTCGCTGCGCCAGGCCATCCACTGGCTGGTCGAAGCGACCGCTCCGCCCGCCGGGGCCGGCATCGGCTGCAAGGGAATCATCAACCCAGACAGCACCATGGTGGAAACGCTGCCTGGCGCGCTGCATTTTCTCGAAGGGCTGCGGCTCAGCGATATCGTGGGCCTGCCGCTCGAAATCCCCGTCTTCGCGGATAACGACGCGCGCGTGGCCCTGGCCGGCGAAATGGTCTGGGGGGCCGCTCGCAATTGCGAACACGCCCTCATGCTCACGCTCGGCATGGGAGTGGGGGGCGCGGTGCTCTCCGGCGGGCGGCTGCTGCGCGGCCATTCCGGAGTCGCCGGCCATTTGGGCCATATCACGATCGACCCCGACGGCAGCGTTTGCACCTGCGGCAATCGCGGCTGCCTCGAAACCGTCTTCTCCGCCCGCGCGATTGAGGGCGAAGCCTGGTCCGCGGTGCATCGCGGCTGCTCGTCGCTCCTCACCACGCTGTTTCGGGAACAGCCTCAATTGCTTTCCTGCCGAACCATCTTTCAGGCGGCGCGCGAAGGCGACGACCTGGCTCAGGCCATCGTCTACAAGGCCATCCGCGGCCTCGCCGCCGCCGTCGCAGGGCTCCTTCACGTCTTCGATCCGGAGGTCGTGATCATCGGCGGCCAGGTGGCCGATGCGGGCGCCGACCTGCTGATCCCGCTGCAACAGGAGGTTTGGGAGCGCTCGCGCGGCCTGGTCGGCCGCGACGTCCCGATCGTCGAGCAGCAGGTCGCCGACCGGTCCGGCATTGTCGGCGCGGCCGGCCTCGTCATCGCGCCGCGTAACTAACGCAGCCCGCTGTGAGATCATCCACTTTGGCGGGTGGAGTGCAACTTTGTTTGACGGCCGCCCTCAATGGAACTGCCGGATGAGATCAACCGCGCTCTGAAGCAGTTCCTGGAGGAATCGCGTTTCCACCAGGCCGGCGGAATCGTGACCGATCTGGACGGTACGGCCGTACACGAAGACCAGGGCCGCATCTACATTCCAAAACCCGTGGAGTTGGGCTTTAAGCAAATCCACGACCTGGGGCGTCCGTTCGTCCTGAACACCCTGCGGTTTCCCCTCTCGGTGCTTCGGACTTTCGGTATGGATTGGTACGCTGTCGCGAACTCGCCGATCCCGGCGGTCACGCTCAACGGCAGCCTGCTGGGCTACGTCATCCAAGACGAACACGGCGAGATGTCCTTCGAAGAAATCGCGGCATTTCCGCTGTCGAAGCTCGAGATCGAAGCTGCGCTCGATGGCATTGAGCGGGTTTTGAAAGACGGCTTCACCGAGATCCTTCTCTTCTATTACCCGCGCGACTGGCGAATCGGCGAAGTCATCTGGACGCCCGTCCCCGGCAAGGTACTGCCGGTCAAGGGGAAGTACGTGAGTGCATCGTCCGTGACGGCCGTGACGCTGCCGAAACTGCGCCGGCAGTTGCTCGCCGAAGACATCTGCATGATGATTCTGCTGCTCGATTTCCCGGCCGAAAAGCGCATGGCGTACCAGCATACGCTCCGCAACAACTTCATCACGCGGAGCGGCGTGGATAAACTCTTCGGCGCGCGGCGGATGGCGGAGTATCTGCGCTTTCAATTGCCCGACTCCATCGGTGCCGGCGACACCGAACTCGACAGCTTCCTGGGGGGCGTGGGCCTGGCCGTCATCGTCGGCACTTATACCGTAGGGTGGAAAGGCCTTTTGCAGACCATCCGGCTCAACACTTCCTTCGAACTCGGCGAGCTGTTGTTCCGCACCGCCGGAATGCTCCAGGAGACGCGCTGATGCCCGTGCCGGTTGCCGAAGACCGCCGAAGGGAAGCCGCGGATTCCGTGCGTCGCATCGTAACCGGGCTGCTGGGCGGCGAACCCCGGCGAATCGAGCCAGAGCCCGGCGGCATGAACAATGCCGTCTTCTCCGTGACGCACCCCGCCGGTGAGTTCATCGTCCGCCTCGGAGAGGGCAGCCGGAAGCTCGATTCGTATCGCAAGGAGCAGTGGGCCATGGGCAAAGCGCGCGAAGCGGGTGTTCCCGTGCCGGAGGTGCTCGCTATCGACGGCGACCCGCTTCCTTACATGGTGATGCGCAAAACTCCCGGCCATCCGGCCGCCATCCATCCCCACCGCGGGCGCATCATCCGCTCCATGGGCCGGTGCGCCGCGCTCGTCAACTCGATTCCGGGCGACGGCTTCGGCGGCAAGTTCAACCCGCGGGAGCAGCGCCTTTCCGATAACCCCGGCTGGCGCGATTTTCTGCGGACGGAATTGAGGATGGAAGAGCGCATCCAGGTTCTCGAGGCCGCGCGAATGATGGATGCCCGGAGGCTCGAGCGCATTCGGACGGTTCTGGAACATGCGGCGGACGGCCAGCCTCGCCCCGTTCTGAACCACGGCGACCTGCGCCTGAAGAATGTTCTGGTGGACGACGAAGGCCGCATCCGCGCCATCCTCGATTGGGAAAACTGCTCTTCCAACCTGGCTCCGCAATGGGAATTCTCCTTGGCGCTGCACGACCTTTCGATCGACAATAAGCAGGAGTTCATTCGCGGTTACGGGCTGAGTCCGGCAGGCGTGCTGGAACTGGCGCCGGTGATGCAGGCCCTCAACGCGATCAATTACGCGCCGCACGTCCGCCACGCCGTCGAGAGAAACGATACCGGGCGGCTGGAATGGTACCGGCTTCGGTTCAGCGGCGCGCTGGACCTGTACTCGCTATAGCCGCGCGCGTGCATAGAGATAATCCCGAATCCGCAGATACCGCTCCGCGCCCATCGGCCGCGGCGCACGAATCGGGGATCGACGCGGTGCAGCAGCGGCCTATGCCTTCTATCCTACGCGAGCCAGCAGCCTGCGTTCGGCGGGGTGTTCCGCTTCCCCAGCCACCGCCTGGAGCCGCGCCATTCCGGCGTACCAACCTCCGCGCGCGATCAGTTCCTCGTGGGTGCCCTGTTCCACGATTCCTTCGCGGTCGAGCACCACGATCTCATCCGCCAACTTCCGCACGGTCGAAAGCCGGTGCGCCACGATGATCACGGTCCGCCCTTCGAGCCACGGTCCCAGGTTCTTCAGAATGCGCTCTTCGGTCTCGCTGTCGAGCGCGCTGGTGAACTCGTCGAGCACCAGAATCTTCCGCTGGTCCCGCATCGCCACCAGCGCCTGCGCCAGGGCGATGCGCTGCTGCTGTCCCTTCGAGAGCGTCAGCCCGCCCTGACCGATGCGGCTCTGGTATTTCCCTGGGAGGCGGCAAATGTCTTCGTGGATGCACGCCGCTTTCGCCGCCTTCACGACTTCGGTGAAGCGCGCATCGGGCCGCGTGAAGCGGATCACGTCCACCATGCGGGTGCCGGAAAAAAACACCCCGCCATTCTGCGAGACGTGCGAGAACAATCCCCGCAACTGGTCGAGCGGCCACTTCCGCACGTCTTCCCCGCAGATCTCCACCGAGCCTGCCTGCACGTCGAACAGCCGCGTCAGCAGGTTCTGAATGGTGGTCTTTCCGCAGCCGGAGCGGCCCACGATACCCAGCACGGTGCCGGGCGTGATCTCCAGGTGCAGATCCTTCAGCACCGCCTGCTTCGACCGCGGATAGGCGAAGCGCACTCCCGACATCCGCACGCCGGCTTCCTCGGAGACTCGCACCCGGCTGGCCGTCCGGTCGTGTGCGATGGCGGGCTTTTCCGCCATGAGCTTCACCAGGGCGCGAGCCGGCTCCACGCCTTCGTATATGCGTTCGAGCAGCGAGGCGTACCCGGCGAACGAGGCCAGCAGTTGTTCGGTCAGCATGTTCAGGTACAGAATCATCGCGGCATCCAGGGTGTTGTGCCGGAATTGCCAGATCCAGACCCCCTGGCAGGCGCGCCGGGCGATCGCCACCACCAGGTTTCTTCGGAATCCGAACCGGTTCCCGATCCGCGCCTCTTCGAGCCCGTGCTCGATGATGCGCTGCTGCACCCGCTCGTATCGCCGCAGCACCTGCCCTTCCTGCCCGTATTGCACCACCGGCTGAATGGCCTGCACGCTCTCCGAAAACAGGCCGAAATCGCGGTTGTACCCTTCGTAGCGCCGCTTGGCGAACGGCCGGCGCCGGCGGTTTTCGAGCAGCGTGAGCCACAGAAACAACCCCAACGCCAACACCAGCGGCGGCGTGGTCACGGGGCTCACCCACAGCAGCGGGATCAGGCTGAGGCCCGTCTGAACCAACGCGGGCAACAACTCACGGCTCACCCCTTCGGTGGTCTGCACTACTTTGCCGACCCCGTTATTGACCCTGCCGACCAGTTCCCCGGAACTCTGCCTCTGGTGCCATGCCATCGGCATATCGAGCACCTTCTCGAGCGCCTCGGTTCGCAGTTTGCCGAACAGCGGATAGCTGACCCGGGCCGAGAACAGGTAGTTCAGGCCCAAGTCCAGCCTGAGATATGTGGCATCGAAAAGGATGAACCCCGCCATGAACGCCCATTCCGGAACCGAGACATGCCGGATCCCCATTCGCAGCGCCCACACCAGCGAATACCCGCCGGCCAGCACCAGGGCCTGCTTGAGAACAACCCCCGACAGGTAGCGGTAATAGTCGCGTCGATACGGACGCAAAAATGCGAAATATTGACGAGTCATTTGGACCGAACCTGCGTCCGAGGGTGGGGCGGGAAAAACTGAGGAGTAAGGGCCCTCGCGGGAACGTATTCCCGAAAACTGATTGTATGGGAATGAACAAATGGCGTCAATCAGGAAGGGTGCGAAACCTTACGCTGTGGAAAAGCGCCTGGCTTACTCGTACCGCAGAGCCTCGGTGGGGTTCAGCCGGGCAGCCCGATTCGCGGGCAGAATCCCGAACACCAGCCCCACCAGGCAGGAGACGCCGAACGCCACCACGATGGCTACCGGCGAGATGGGAATCCGGATCTGGGCGAACAGCGCGACGCTCAGCGGAATCGCCACGCCCACCAAAATCCCCAGGAGTCCACCGGACAGGCTCACCATCATGGCTTCGGTAAGGAACTGAATCAGGATTTCGCGCGCCGAGGCGCCCACCGCCAACCGCACTCCGATTTCGCGCGTCCGCTCGGTCACGGTCACCAGCATGATGTTCATGATCCCGATCCCGGAGATCACCAGGGTGATGGCCGAAACCAGGATCAGTACGAACGAAAGGATCATCGAGATGTTCTTGGCGGCGTTGAGGATGGCCGTCAGCGTCTCCACCCGGTAGGTGGCGCCGGGGCGGTGCCGCGCGCCCACGATCTCCTGTACCCGCTGCGCCACCCGGTCCACGTCCCGGGGCGAGCGCACCTGTACATACAGCGGATCGATCCGTTCCACCGGCGTGAAATACCGCAGCACCGTGATCGGAATCAGCACCGTGTCGCGCTCTACCTCGGATTGTCCGAAGGTCTCCACCTTCTCGTGAAAGGTGCCGATCACGGTGAACTGCAAGCCGTAGAGCCGGATGACCTGGTTCAGCGCCGCGGTCGTGCTGCCGTACTTGCGCCTGGCCAGTTGGTCGGTCAGGAGCGCCACCTTGGACCGCTGTCCGATGTCGTTCGAGTCCAGGAAGCGGCCCGAACTGATCACGATGTTGCGCACCGGCTGGTACTCCTGATCGGTGCCGATCACCTTCACGTCGCGCTCCCGGCCGTCGATCAGCAGGCGGTCGAAATTGGACATGACGCCGGTGGCCGCGACGATCTCGGATCGCAGTTCCTGGCGAACCGCTTCCACGTCCGCCATCTTGATGTAATCGGCATCCGCCGTCGGGTTGCCCGGCCCCGCGGAAACGTAGTACGCGAAAATGATGTTCGAGCCGATCCCCTGTACCTGCTCCAGAATGTAATCCCGGCTGGTCAGCGAAATGGTGACCACCAGGATCACCGAGGCGGTCCCGATCACCATTCCCAGACCCGTAAGCAGCGAACGAATGGGATTGGCGCGCAGCGCCTGAATGCTGAACTTAAGGGCTTCGCCGAGAAACATCTTTGGGCTTAGCCGCCCTGTACCTGTCTGAGGAGTTTGGCGGCTTCCGACCGCGGCGGGTCGTCAGGGGTAAGGTTCATACTCATGTAACGGATTAGCAAAACCCTCGCAACTTGCAGATGTCGTTTGTTTTTAATGTAGAGGTCGGCCTTGGCGTAAATCACGCTCGGACTGCTCGGAGCGATCTGCTCGGCCTGCGCCAGGCACCGTTCGGCTTCCTCGTACCTGCCCTGTTTCGCCAAAAACTTCGCCAGATCGATATACCTTCCCGCGCGGCGCGGGCTGATCTCCACGGCGCGCCTCAGTTGGTCTTCGGCGCTGGCATATTCCTTGCGCTTTTCCGCCAGTTTGGCCTGGGTCCAATGGCCTTCGCCCACGTCGATACGGGCGATTCTGGCGGCCGTGGCCTCGGCCTTATCCACTCCACCGCCCAGGAAGCCCGGAGCGTCCAGATAGTACTCGAACAGATCGCTCAATGCTTCGAGGTTCCGTGGATCCAATTGAACGGCCTGCTCGAAATACTGCCGCGCCCGTGCGGCGAATCCCGGAGCCATCAGCAAATTCGCGGACTCCGCCCGGCGCCCGAATGCGCGTCCCGCCCACGACGCGATTTCCGGACTCTTCGGATCCATCTGCGCCGCCTTCTCCAAAGCTTCGCTCGCCCTTCGAAAATCACCCATCAGGTACAAATCGCGGCCCATCAGTTCGTAAGCCGCCGCATCCTTCTGCGGGATTGCCTGGAGGACCGTCAGCGACTGCTCGAATTCCGTGCGATTGAACAGCGCCTTTGCGCGGTCGTATTGTGGATCTCCCGCTCCCAAAAGAGCCGCGAGACCTAACGCTAGCAGGATCACTCTCACCGGATACCTCTATCTTAACTGAGTAGATGACCGCTCCGATCGGACAGTTTCAGAGAGTCCTACCCGCGCTGTGCGGGGGAAACCTGATTCCCTGTGATCCCCCATCCGCTTGAGTTTCCCTTTCGACTGTGTAATCATTCATCCAGGTGAATAAAAATTCAGTGAGGCTTTCCCGATGGCAAGTGTCATGACTCCCAATCAGATCCTCAAAGCTTCCACTAGCGACCTGCTCCGCGATCTAGACCTCACGGACGACGAACTGCTGTACCTGCTCGACCTGGCCGGCGACGTCAAAAGCTCACCGCGGGATTATGCCCAATCCCTGGCCGGCAAGTCGATCGCCCTGCTCTTTGAAAAGCCTTCGCTCCGCACCCGCCTGACCTTCGAAATCGCCATCGCCCAACTGGGCGGCAGTTCCGTCTTCGTGGAAGGCCCCATCGGCGTGCGCGAACCGTTGAAGGACGTGGCCCGCAACCTGGACCGCTGGGTAAACGGCATCGTCGCCCGGGTTTTCGCCCAGTCCACGGTGGAAGGCCTTGCGGAATGGTCGTCGGTCCCGGTGATCAACGCGTTGAGCGATGCCTGGCACCCCTGCCAGGCGCTGGCCGATATTCAGACCATCCGCGAACATTTCGGCGAACTGAAAGGGCTCAAGCTGGTGTTCGTGGGCGACGGCAACAACGTCGCACAGTCCCTGATGCTGACCTCGCTGCGCCTCGGTATGGATTTCGCCCTGGCTTGCCCGGAAGGCTACACGCCGACGCCCGAAGTGGTGGTTCAGGCCGAGGGACTGGCTGCCGTCTCCGGAGGTTCTCTGCTGATTACCCACGACGCCGCTCCGGCGCTCGAAAACGCCCACGTGGTCTACACCGACGTGTGGGCCTCGATGGGGCAGGAACACGAAGCCGTGAAGCGCAAGAAGGCGTTCCGCGATTACCAGGTGAATGACGACCTGTTCGCCATGGCGTCCCCGGAGGCGGTCTTCATGCATTGCCTCCCGGCCAAGCGCGGCGAAGAGGTCACCGACTCGATCATGGAACAATCGCGGTCCGTGGTTTTCGACCAGGCCGAAAACCGCCTGCACGCGCAAAAGGCGCTGCTGTTAATGCTTCTGGCCGAGCCGCGCCCGTGAGTTTCCATTCGACGCGGAGCCGCGGAGGAGCGTCGAATGGAATTTCCCAAGTGAATCGCCGTTTTTCAAGTGTTACCGTAGACCTTTATGACTAAACCGAAGAAAGTAGCTCTCGCCTACTCGGGCGGGCTGGACACCTCTGTCATCATTCCGTGGCTGAAAGAAAACTACGGCTGCGAAGTCGTCGCGGTGTGCGGCGATATCGGCCAGGGCGGCGATGAGCTGACCGGCCTCGAAGAAAAGGCTCGCAAGACCGGTGCCTCCGACGTTCACATCGAGGACCTGCGCGAGGAATTCGTCTCCGAGTACATCTGGAAGCTGGTACGCTCCGGCGGCGTCTACGAGCACAAGTACCTGCTCGGCACCTCCATCGCGCGCCCGCTGCTCGCCAAGAAGCAGGTGGAAGTGGCCCTGGCCACCGGCTGCGACTCGGTCGCCCACGGCTGCACCGGGAAGGGCAATGACCAGGTCCGTTTCGAACTTACCTACAAAGCTCTCGCCCCACAGCTCCAGGTGATCGCTCCCTGGCGCGAATGGAAAATCATCTCCCGGGAGGACGCCATCGAATACGCGCGTGTCCACCACGTTCCCATCTCCGCATCCACCACCAAAATCTATAGCCGCGACCGCAACATCTGGCACATCTCGCACGAAGGCGGCGCGCTCGAAGACCCCGCCAACGCCGCGCCCGACGAAATCTGGATGCTCACGAAGAGCCCGGCCCAGGCTCCCGACAAACCCGGCGAGGTCACCATCGGCTTCGAAAACGGCGTGCCCGTCTCCGTCAACGGCAGCCGGATGAAAGCGTTCGAACTGCTGGAAACGCTCAACTCGATCGGCGCCGAGCACGGCATCGGCCGCATCGACCTGGTCGAGAATCGCTTCGTCGGCATGAAGTCGCGCGGCTGCTACGAAACTCCCGGCGGCTCGCTCATCATGTTCGCCGTCCGCGAGCTCGAGGCCCTCACGCTCGATAAGAGCACCCTGCACTACAAGCAGCAGCGCGCCCTCGAATACGCCGAGCTGGTTTACAACGGCCTGTGGTTCACGCCGCTGCGCGAAGCCCTCGACGCCTTCTTCGAAAAGGTGAGCGAGACGGCCACCGGTGAAATCAAGCTGCGGCTCTACAAGGGCAACATCGAACCCGTCAGCCGCCAGAGTCCGTATTCGCTCTATTCGCTCGATATCGCCAGTTTCACCATGGGCGCCAGCTACGACCAGAAGGATGCGCTCGGCTTCATCAACCTCGTCGGGCTGCCGATCAAAGTGCGCGCGCTGGCGGCAAAAGCCAAATGAAGCTCTGGGGCGGACGTTTCGAAACCGGACCTTCCGAGGTCTTCGAGCGCTTTTCCGGCTCGCTCGATTTCGACCGGCGGCTGATCGATGCCGACATCCGGGGCTCGCAGGCTTTCGCCCGCGCGCTCGAACGGGTCGGCATCCTCACCGCCGAAGAGCGCGCCGCGATTGTCGCCGCCTTCGACCAGATCCGCGCCGAATCGGCCGCCCCCGCGTTTTATGAAGGGGCGGCCGACGAGGACGTCCACACGCTCGTCATCCGCAAGCTCAAGGAGAAGGCGGGCGCCGTGGCCGATAAGATCCACACCGGCCGCAGCCGCAACGAGCAGGTCTCGCTCGATACACGCCTGTGGCTGGGTGAAGAGTGCGGCCGGATGCGCTCGCTGGTGTGCGGTGTTATGGGAGCGCTGCTCGATCTCGCCAATGCTTATCCGGACGCTGTGATCCCCGGCTATACGCATCTGCGGCGGGCCCAGGCGGTGCTTTGGCCGCATTACCTGCTGGCGTATTTCGAAATGTTCGCGCGCGATTGGGAACGCTTCGGCGAGGCCCGGCGGCGCGCGGACGTCCTGCCGCTCGGCTCCGGTGCTCTGGCCGGCAGCGGCTTCCCGTTCGATCGCGAAGCCATCGCCCGCGATCTGGGCTTTCAAGCCGTCACCCGCAACAGCATGGACGTTTCGGCCGACCGCGATTTCGCCCTCGATTTTCTCTACGCCGCGAGCGTCGCGATGATCCACCTCAGCCGTCTCGCCGAAGACTGGATTCTTTATTCCAGCGAAGAATTCGGCTGGCTCGAACTCGGCGACGGCGTCACCAGCGGCTCGAGTCTCATGCCGCAGAAGAAGAACCCCGATTCGCTTGAGCTGATCCGCGGCAAGTGCGGCCGCGTGATGGGCAGCCTCACCTCGCTGATGGTCACCATGAAGGGTCTGCCCATGACTTACAATCGCGACATGCAGGAAGACAAGGTGCCGCTGTTCGAAGCCGCCGATCAGTTGGCCGGCTCGCTCGAAATGGCGCGCGCCGTGATCGAATCCGCGAAGCTGCGCGCGGAAATCCCCGCCGCGGCGGCCGAAGAGAGCTGGGTGGTGGCCACCGATCTCGCCGAAGCGCTGGCGCGTGCCGGCACGCCGTTCCATCAGGCGCACCAGATCGTCGGCCGCTTCGTGCTCGAATCGGTTCGCAGCGGCAGGAAACCCGCCGCCTGGACGGCCGGGGAAATGCAGGCGTTTGCTCCCCAATTTACCGCCGGAATGGCCGACCTGCTCGACCCCAGGAGAGGGATGCAGTCGCGCGAGATTCCAGGGGGCACCGGCCCGCAAGCCGTCGCCTCGGCTCTGGCTGAAGCGAAACAGCGGCTCGAGGAGATGAAGCGATGACGAAAACTTACCGCCAGGGCCAGATTCTGAAGCTGATCCGCTCGAAGAAAATTTTCACGCAGGAAGACCTCGCGCAGGAACTCAAACACGAGGGCATCGCCGCCACCCAGGTCACGCTGTCCCGCGACCTGCGCGACCTGCGCCTGGTGAAGACCCGCGAGGGCTACCAGGAAATGGCGCCCGAGGAATCCGGCCCCGGCTTCCGCCTGCTCGCCGCCGAGTTCCTGCTGGACGTGCTGCGCGCGCAGAACCTGGTGATCCTCAAGACCGCTCCCGGCCACGCCAACTCCGTGGCCGTCGCGCTCGACCGTGAAGGCTGGCCGCAGATCATCGGCACCATCGCCGGAGACGATACCATCCTGGTCATCACCACCGACAATCCCACCGCCGAGGACGTCCAGGAAAAACTGTTGGAGCTGCTCGAGCAATCCTGACCCGATCACCGGAGAGCAGCCTCGCACGCTACGCCGGCGGATGGCACTCGCCCGGCACAAAATGCCACGATAGCAATATGACCGCGCTAATCCTGTTCGCGGCGCTGGCTGCGCAGGTGCCGGGGGTGGTAGTCGACCACGAACCGGCGGCTGCCCGGCGGTACATAGGCTCCCCGTCGCTCGCCATCCTGAGCGACGGGTCGTATGTCGCTTCGCATGATTTCTTCGGACCGGCGTCAAACCAGGATGTCTCGGGTGTGACCCGCATCTTCCGGTCGGACGACCGCGGGAGGTCGTGGCAACGCGCGGCGGAACTCCAGGATCAATTCTGGTCGAATCTGTTTGTCCATCGCGGCGCACTGTACCTGATGGGAACCAGCCGGGAATACGGCCGGATCGTCATCCGCCGTTCGGGCGACGGTGGGCGCACCTGGACCGGGCCTTGGTTCCTCACCGCGGATGCCAATTACCACACGGCGCCCGTACCGGTGGTCGTGTACCAGGGGCGCGTGTGGCGCGCGTTCGAATACCACCCGCCGGGTCCGTGGGGCTTTTTCGAAGCTCTGGTGCTGTCGGCGCCGGAGAAGGCCGATCTGCTGGATGCCCGGTCGTGGACAATGACTCCGCGGCTGCGGTTCCCGGCGGACGCCCCGGGAGGCAAGCACTGGCTGGAGGGAAATGTGGTCCCGGGTCCACACGGAAAATTGCTGGACATCCTGCGGGTGGACAACGTGGAGGAGATTGCGCTGACGCGCGTCGAGCCAGGCGGCCTGCATTTTGAAGGTATGGCCGATTTCCCGGGAGGCGCGAAGAAGTTCACCATCCGTTACGACCGCCAGAGCAGACTATATTGGGCGCTCTCCAACCCCGCGCCAGGGGCGGACAACCCGGCGTCCGTGCGCAACACACTGGCGCTGATTTCGTCGCCCGACCTGCGGAAGTGGGAAGTGCGGAGGATCATCCTGACGCACCCGGACAGCCAGCGCCACGCCTTTCAATATGCGGACTGGCAGTTCGACGGACGGGATCTGGCGGTCCTCTCCCGCACCGCCTTCGACGACGAGGACGGCGGCGCCCCGCGCGGCCATGACGCCAATTACCTGACTTTCCACCGGGTCGAGCGATTCCGCGAGCCGCGGTAACCGCTGCCCTTATCTCCCGGAGATCGCCGGCGGCGGGAGCGGCTTCGAGAACCAGTCCTCCCAGAACTTCAGCTTTGCGGCGGACCCGGTCAGCGGAATTGCTACTGTCTCGTCGCCGATCTGCATGGTGGCGGCCGGCTCTGTTCCCACCGCGGGCCACGGCGGCAGGCCCTTGCCGTTGGGGTCGCCGGTCTTCGCGAAATTGGCCCAATACGAAGACATCCGGTCGGCGATTTTGTAGTCGACAGGCGAGAACGGGCGGTCGGAATTGTAAAGGGTGTTCAGCGCGTAGGGAACTTCCGACGTATGAAACGCGCCGAAGCGGCCGGCATCGGGGCCCGGCAGGGCATGTGCCCAGAAGTAAGTGTAGATCTTCGATTTCGTGGTCTTCCGCCGCGCTTGCGCCCACGCGTAGATCGACATGCGCTGCCGGTCGCGGGAACTGTCGTTGTTGGCCAGTCCGGCCTCCCGGTCGTTCGAAGCGGGGTAGAGTTTGAGGAAGGTTTCCGCCGCGTTGCCGTACTGCTGTTCAGCCCGCTTCTTGAAAGCCTCGAGCGTGATCGTCGGGTTGGGCGAGGCGCCGCCCTCGTCGGCGTTCGCGCCGGTCAGGATGGGGATGTCGTTGTGCTTGCCCGCAGCCACCAGTTCGTCGATCGGGGCGGGCAGGAGGTAGCCGTCGACGATGGGGCCGAAACGGAACGCCGGGCCGCCGGCGCCGGCAGCCTGGGGCCGCGCCGTGAGTTGCGAAACGGTCATGGCGCGGAGATCCGCCAGCGATCCGGCGCCCTTATCCTCCGCGAACCGCACGCCGTCGGCTTCGGCGTCCGCCAACTTCCGGCTGTTTCCGCCCAGGGAAGAGCCGCCGCTTTCCGCGATGCCGCCATCGATCAGGCCCTTCGCCAGGGGCGATGCGCCCAGCGCGTGCACGGCCATGGAACCGGCCGATTGCCCGGCCACCGTGACGCGGGCGGGGTCGCCGCCGAAAGCTGCGATGTTGTCGTGGATCCATTCGAGCGCCGCCACGATATCGAGCAGGCCCTGATTGCCGGAAGCGTTGTGGCCGGATTCCCGGGTCAGCTCCGGATGCGAGAAGAAACCGAAAACTCCCAGGCGATAGTTGACGGTCACCATCACCAGCCCCTTCTTTGCCAGGCCCTCGCCGTCGTAGGCCGCGACCGAGCCGGAGCCTTCCGTAAACCCGCCGCCGTGCACGTACACCAATACCGGGCGCTTTTCGCCTGCGCTTTTGGCGGCCGTCCAGATATTCAGATAGAGGCAATCTTCGCTGACCGCGCCGTGGGCCATGAACTCGTGCGTCCATGGCTTGCGCTCCTCCACAATGTTCTGAATACAACTGGCGGAGAAACTGCCGGCATTGCGGACGCCTTGCCAGGCGGCCGGCGGCTCGGGCGCCCGCCAGCGCAGGCCGCCCACGGGCGGGGCTGCATAAGGTACCCCTTTAAACACGGTTACCGCGGCATCTTTGCCCGGCACGCCCCGAATCAGACCGTATTGGGTCTTGACGGGCTGCTTGAGCGCGTAGAGCGGCAGCACGGATACCAGCGCCAGCGCTGCGAGGGAGCGGATATTCGTCATCATGCGATTTCCTCAGCTCGGATCTTAACCTGTTTCACCGCCCGGTAGGCCGATCGTGCCGCACTCGCGATTCCGAAGTGATTTCGACGCTCGTTCGGCTTCGCTCAATCGCAGCGCAGCGTCCGAACCGGATCCACCGCTACCGCCCTGCGCGCCGGCCCGTACGATGCGGCCAGCGCCGCGGCCACCACGACCGGAGCGGTCGCTGCGTACGGCGCCCAGTCGTAAGGCTGGATCGCCTGCAATTGGTGCGCGAACATCGGGGCGATCGCCAGCGCCAGCCCCATGCCTGTGGCCGCGCCGATGCCTGCCAGGGCAGCGGATTGCCGCATCACCGTCCGCACTATGTCCCACCTGCTCGCCCCCAGCGCCACCCGGATCCCGATCTCCTTCGTCCGCTGGCTCACCACGTAGGACATCACGCCGTAAATCCCCGTCAAAGACAGCAGCAGCGCCACGCCGGCAAGGAATCCCGCCACCCACGACGTCACCCTGAACGGATAGACCCTCAACGCCATCGCGTCATCCATCGAAAGCACCACGTCCGCCAGGCTCGGAGCGATCCAGTCCAGCATCGCCTGCAGCCGGCGCCGCTGGTCCCCGGTGTCGCCGCTCATCCGCACCAGCACCGACCCGTTCAGGCCCGCGTGCGGCGGAAAGTATACCCACGTGTCTTCATCGTTCCCGCGCGTGATCCTGCTCCTCACGTCCCCCACCACTCCAATCACCTGAGCCGTCGCGAATCGCGGCAACAGCATATAGGCGGTATCCGGTCCTTCGGGCGGGGGAATCGCGATGCTTTGCCCGATCGCACGGCGCCCCGGCCAGAGCCTCCGCGCCGTCAAGTCGCTGACCACCGCCACAGCCGCTTCGCTCGCCGCTTCCTCCGCCGTGAACACCCGCCCACGGAGCACCGGAATGCGAAATACAGCAAAGTAATCCGCCGACACGAAATTGTCTCGCATCGTCATCGGTTGGTTGCTTCCCGATGGAGTCGCCACGATCCGGCTGCTTCCAAGCAGCGGCGCATGTTCAGCCGTGGTAACCGCCTCAACGCCGGGCTGCCCCGGGAGGCGCTGCGCGATCGCCGTCCGGTACTGCGCGGTCGTTTCGATGTCCCACACCTCGCGCGCGTCGATTCCCACCGGCTGCGCCGTCAGCCGTCCTTCGCTCCGCAACACCACAGCGGTCGAGATCAGCAGCAGGGAGCATGTCGCCACCTGCGCCACCACCAACGCGTTTCGCAGCCGCACCGGCCGGTAGTCGCTGCTGAAATCTCCCCGGTTCGACTCCACCATGCTCGACCGCGTCGTCTGCACTGCCGGCACAAGTCCGAACAGCAGCCCCGTCGCGATTGATGCCGCCAGGATGAATCCGAAGACGCGCCAGTCCGGCGCCAGGTCTGCCACCGCGATCATCTGCGTAAAGGACGCCGGCATCGTCGCGAACATCACCCGCCGCGCCGTCGCGATCGTCAGTTCCGAAATAGCGAACCCGGCCACAGCAGCCGGCGCCGCCAGCAGCACGCTCTCCGTCAGCAACTGCCGGATCAGCCGCGGCCGCGAGGCTCCCAGCGATACCCGGATGGCGACCTCCCTCTGCCGCGCCAGTGCCCGCGCCAGCATCATGTTCGATACGTTCGCGCACGCAATCATCAGCACCAGCCCGAACGCCGTAAAGATCGGAAGGAAAGTCAGGATGGCATCTTTCGTCAGTGGCACTGAGGTGGCCCGCGGAGTCATCGCGATGCCCGTCGTCTCCGGCGCGAACCGGCGCTCCCAGGCCAGCAGCGGTGCCTTGGCAGCCTCCGGCGTCACACCGGGCCGCACACGACCGATCAATTGCAACCACGCCGCCTGGTTCGACGCCAGCGGGTCAGCGCCGTCCAGGAGATACCGTGCAGCGCCCAGCGGAACCCAGAATCCATCCGGGTTGTCTTCCATTCCCGCGAATTCCGGGCCGGCCACGCCCACCACTTCGAAGGGCTGCCCCCGCACATACACTTTCCGCCCGACCACCCCCGGCTCGCCGCCGAAGTGGTTCCTCCACGCCTCGTACCCCAGCACCAGGACCGCGCCGTGATCCGTCGCGTGCAGCGGCCGCCCCAGCGCCATTCTCACCCCCAGCATGGAAAAATA
Source organism: Bryobacterales bacterium (assembly GCA_963794265.1). GTDB lineage: Bacteria > Acidobacteriota > Terriglobia > Bryobacterales > Bryobacteraceae > CAWCDJ01. The sequence continues at coordinate 260,696 of CAWCDJ010000001.1, read as the reverse complement.
ATTTCCCGAGACCATCTGGCCCCGGAAGGTACGCCCGTCCACCTGAACCCACACTCCCATCGACGCCAGCACATCCGAGAATCCGGTCTCACGCGTGCGCAGGTCCTCGAATTGCGCTCGCGTGAAATTGCGGGCGTTCCCGCTATTCGTGTAGCCCTGGAATTCGTAGAGGCGGTACGGTTCCCGCACCGCGTATGGGCGTAGCGCATAGGCGTCGAATACCGTGAACAGCGTGGTGTTCAACCCGATGCCGAGCCCGATGGCGCCGACAACTCCCACCGCGAAACCCGGCGACCGGCGTAGCCCCCGCAGCGCGTAGGTGACGTCCTGCTTCCACGATTCCAGCCATGCCAGCCCCCAGACCTCGCGCGACTCCTCCAGAGTCAGAGCCACGCTTCCGAATGCAGTCTCTCCGGCCATCTCCCGGTGCAGTCGGATTTCTTCCTCCAACTCTGCTTCGAAACGCGCCCGGTGCGCCCACATTTGCAGCTTCTTCCAGATCCGCATTGAATCTCCCCTCTACACCTCCATAACCCGCGCAATCCCCGCCAGCACGTACTCGAATGACCGTCGCTCTTCGGCCAGCCGCCTCCGCCCCTCCGCCGTGATCCGGTAGTACCGTGCGCGCCGGTTGTTTTCGGTGACACCCCACTCCGCTTTGACGCAGTCATCGAGCAACAGACGCTGCAGCGCCGGATAGAGCGAACCCTCCCCGATACGCAAAGCGTCCTCCGAGACCGCCCGGATGTGCTGCGCGATCCCAAACCCGTGGTTCGAGCCGCGGGTCAACGTCTTGAGAATCAGCATCTCAAGCGTGCCGGGCAGGAAGTCGGCTTGGCGGTTAGCTGACTTTTGGATTCCCATAGATTATCGATACATCGAGTATCGATAGAAGTATGGACCCCACGCGGCGGAGCGTCAAGAGGATCCTTCCTGGTCGTTAGGGCTTATCGATGCGTTTGACGTTCAGGGCGTGGACCTCGGCGGACACTGCAGTTGATTGACCGCGCTTGCGGCAGTTGCTCTCGCCTGCTCGGTCCGGCCGGATTTCGCATACCAATCGGCCACATTCCACGTGGCCGTACATACCTGGCCATGCACCATCGGACATTCCATGTCGATCGTCACGCCTCCCGCCCCGCTCCGGATCGCGCAGCTCTCGGGCGCGGTCTCGTGATACAGCCGCGCCAATTGTGCCGCCAGCGAAGTGGCGTTCGAGTCGATCACCAGCCCCTCGATCAGCGCCACCGCCGCGCGGTTCAGGTCGCCTGCCTGCCGGTACGCGTTCGACAACTCCGCGTCAAACGCCGGGTCCTCGCGGGCGCCGCGACCCTCCGTCAGCATCGCGATGGCTGCCTGCGGCCGGTTGAGCCGCAGGTAGGTCCGGCCGATCTCCAGGTAGAGCGCGGGCCAGAGCGGTACCACGGCCCGCCTTCCCTGAGCCAGGTTTGCCTGGCGAATCTGTTCCCTCTCGATTGCCCCGAATTTTTCCGCGCGCAGCAGCGCGTCGAGCGCCCGCCGGTACCAGGCGGCCGATGCCGCCCCTGCCGAATCGCCTTTCCGGCGGAAACATTCGCCCGCCATTTCGTAAGCCCTCATGCTGTTCCACCGGTCGGGGAGCCGGTCGAGGATGGCCATCATTTTTTCCGATTCGCGAACCGCGGCATCCAGTTGTCCGTCTTCGGCGAACGCCGCGGCCAGCGAATAGTGCGGCCGGAAAGCTTCGGGCGTGACGGCGGCGGCGCTGGTCCAGAGCGTGCGCGAATTGGCCCAATCCCGATTTCTGGCGAAGGTCCGCGCGCCGCCCGCCGCGCAGAGCACGGCCAGGATGCCCGCGAGCGCCCACCGTCCGCGTGGAAACCGCCGCAGCACCTCGCACCCTGCCGCCACCAGGCACCCGGCCATCCCCACCGCCGGCAGGTACAGGAAGCGTTCGGCGATGGTCGCGCCAATGATCAGCAGCAGGTTCGAAACGGGTGCCAGCGCCGCGAAGAAGAAGGCCAGCAGGAAGAATATAGCCTTGTTCCTCCGGTACGCGGCCACCGCGAGTGCCGCCGACAGCAGGCAGAATCCGGTGCCCGCCAGCATTTGCCAATCTCCCCAGGTGGCGAACTCCACCTGGTGGAACGAGTAATCGGCCGAGAGCCTGGCCGGCCAGAACAGCAGGCGCAGATCGCTCGCGATGAGCTTCAACGCGGTGAGCCGAGCGGTCCAGAAATCCAGCCCCACCAGAGGGTTGTCGACGAACGGAATGCTCCCGGCCGGGTGATGGGCCAGCATCTCGGCCCGCAGCCCGAAGAAGAGCGCAAACGGAACGCCCACGGCCGCGTATCCCCGCCACCGCGACCGCCAGCCTGTTTTCCGGCCGAACGCCGCGTCGTAGACCAGCATGGCCGCCGGCAGTACCACCGCGTTTTCCTTCGAGAAGATTCCGATGGCCGCCGAGACCCCCAGCGCGGCCAGCCACAGCCGCCTTCTTCGTCCCGAACTCTCCGCCGCGCGAACATGGCACAGCAGCCCGGCCAATACGCCGAACGCCGCCAGCAGATCCGCCCGGCCCACCAGGTTGGTCACCGACTCGGTAAGTACCGGATGGATTCCCCACAGCGCCGCCAAGCCGATTGCGGGCACCGCGGCGCCGAACAGCAAGAGCCCCAACAGGTACGCCAGCGCGATATTGGCTGCATGGATCGCAAAATTGACCGCGTGGTATCCCGCCGGGTCATTCCCGTTGCCCAAAACGGCATAGTTGAACAGGTACGTGAGCGTCGTGAAGGGCCGGTAGAGGCCCGTGGTTCTGCTGCCGTACCAATATTCTTCGGTGAATGCCAGACGCACGTTTTCCGAGCTCATCGCACGCACGCGCGCATCCCCCTCGATGATGGGGACGTCGTCGCCCACCATTCCGGCGTGGAACGAGTTGGAGTAGCAAGCCAGGGCTACCACCCACAGCGCGAGAATGCGCCAGGCGTGGGGCCGCCACGCTGCCGCGTGAGAGGCGCTTGTCTCCAACCGGCCTTGCAGCCCGTAAGCTTTCGTCATCGCAGCCGGCGTTCAATTTACCACGGTTTTTCCTGGAGATTGCTGCCGGTATATCGGCTATAATTGTTTGATTCGATACGTCCGCTGTGAAGCGATTCCCCTTTTTGGACTGGATGCGTGGGCTGGCGGTGCTCATCATGATCCAGTGCCACACATTTAATTCGTTCGTCCGCATGGACTTGCGGGACGGCGGCCCCTACGTCCTCTCACAGTTTGTGGGCGGGATGGCGGCGCCCCTGTTTCTGTTTATGGCCGGCATGACGTTCGCCTTCCAGATGGATAGCCTGGAACGGCGCGAATTCCTGCCGCTCCGGCGCTGGGGCATCTCCCTTCGCCGCGCCGCTTACATTCTCGGAATCGCCTATCTCTTCCGCTTCTCCAACTGGGTCGCCGGCTTTCCGCACGTCGATTGGCACGAGATTACCAAGGTCGACATCCTCAACTGCATGGGCATGGCCATGTTGGCATTCTCGGCCGTCGCCGTGTTCGGCTGGCGGGACCGCGTCCGCGTGGGCGCCGCCGCGGCCCTGGCCATCGCCGGGCTTGCGCCGGTGCTCGCGAACCTCCCTTGGGATTGGGCCCCGACGCTGCTTCGCGAGTACCTCGTACCTTCCGGGCGCGGCCACTTCGCGTTTTTCCCTTGTGCGTCCTATGTCGGCTTCGGCCTGGCCGCCGGCACCCTCGTCAAACGCTCCGCCGAGGACCATTTCGACCGACTGGTGCAGTGGGGGGTGCTGCTGGCTTTCGGCCTGGTCTTCGGCAGCCAGTACTTCGCGAACCTGCCGTATTCCATCTACCCTCAATCGAATTTCTGGACCAACAGTCCCGCCCTCATCCTCATCCGTGTGGGGGTCATGCTGCTCATCCTGGCGGGCGCTTATGTCTGGACGGCCCACACCGCCGCGCCTCGCTGGAGTTGGGTTCAGGTCCTCGGCAAAAACTCGCTAATGGTCTATTGGGTGCACGTGATGCTGGTCTACGGCGACATTGCCAAGCCCTGGAAGCGGACACTCGGCGTCAGCGGGACGTGGCTGGCCACCGCCGCCGTCACCGTGCTGATGCTGGGGCTTTCGGTGGCCTGGCTGCGGTGGAAAGCCTATCGGGCAGGCAGAATCCGGCCGGCCCCAGTCACCGCCGCGGCCGCCGCCTGATCCGGCGTCAGTTCCATTTCGGAAATGCAATTGGTGTTTTGCCCGGAGATGCCAGCGGAACCTGCCGCGCGAGTTCCAGGATCGACGTGTTTTGCAGCACGCTCACCATGGCTTCCTGAGCTCTCGCCCAAACCATGTGTGAGGGGCACCACGACTGGCGCGAGCAGGCCTGCTCCGGCGCCAGGCACACGTTCAATCGCATAGGGCCTTCCACCGCTTCGACAATATCGAGGATCGAAGCGCCGGCGCTCCCCCCCGGCAATTCGAACCCGCCGGTATTCCCGCGATGCGAAATCATCAGCCCCGCACGTGTCAGGCTCTGCAAAACTTTGGACAGAAACTGTTCCGGACATCCGGCCGCCTCCGCCAACTGCGCGCGACTCGCCCGCGTGCCCGCTGGCAGTCCGGCCATGTGGATCATCACTCGGACCGCGTAATCGGCAGCTCTGGTCAGTTGCATCGGCGTCTATTTGGAGTCCTTTTATCCTATTTTACTATATGCATTCCAAAGTGCACAATCCGAAAGCTCCGAATTCGTACGATTCCCATCGCCATTCGGGCAAACGCGAGATTTCGCTCACCCAGTCAGCGTGAATTCTCGCTGAGCGAGCCGTGCCGGCGCTCCCTGCCCCGGCCAAGCCGGGAATGGCGAACCGATATGATTGAGTCATGCGGATCCTGCCCCAAGCGTCCGTCCGGCTGCCGTGGCTCGTCCTCCCGGCGCTCCTGTGCGTGATGGTTGGGATCTCCCTTTGCGCCGCAAACGAATCGTTCCGTTTCGCAATCGTGGGCGACCGGACGGGCGAAGCGCAGCCCGGAGTCTGGCAGCAGGTTTGGCGGGAAACGGCCGCGGATCATCCGGCTTTCGTGGTGACCGTCGGCGACACCATACAGGGCACCGACGACGCGACTGCCGAAAAGCAATGGCGAGCGATCGAGAGGACGCTGAAACCTTACTCGCGGATCCCTCTTTACCTCACGCCCGGCAACCACGACATCTGGTCCGAACAGTCGGAACGGCTGTTCCGCAAGTACGCGCACCACCCCCCGCACTACAGTTTCGATTTCGCCCAGGGCCACTTCACGGTTCTGGACAACAGCCGAACCGAGGACTTTTCGCGCGAAGAGTTGTCGTTCCTGGAGCAGGATCTGAAAGCCCACGCCGCGCAGCCGCTGAAATTCGTGATTTCGCACCGGCCGTCGTGGATCGTGCGGGCGGCGCTGCAAAGTCCGGATTTTCCCTTGCATCAACTGGCTAGGAAGTACGGCGTCCAGTACGTGATCGCCGGCCACATCCACGAAATACTGCGCATTCAGTTGGAAGGGGTCACCTATCTCTCGATGCCCAGCGCCGGCGGCCACTTGCGGGCCTCCGGGAAGTATGAGGATGGGTGGTTCTTCGGGCACGTGCTGGTGGAGGTGCGCGGCGCCGAAGCGGAATTCCAGATCAAAGAACTGAAGCCGCCGCGCGGGCAGGGTCGTATCACCGCACTGTCGGATTGGGGGATGCTCGGGCTAGCGCGCCGCTGGGGGTTCCTGATTCGCCCGGATTCCGGCCAGGTAGCGGTAGGACGCCACGGCGCGGTTGACCAGCGACGCCTCGTGCCCTGAAACCAGCAGGCTGACCTGTTTGCCCATGCGAGCGAGCGAGTAGTAGCGCCACACGTCTTTCGATTCGCGGTCGAGGAAGCAGATGGTCTGCAATTCGCCCGGCGGGAAAACCGGGATTCCGAGAAACCGGAGCGGCGTGTGATTGGCGGTGGCGAACACCAGGCGGTCGTCCCGGGCTTCGAGGATGCGGATGCGGTAGACGGCTTTGCCGAGCAGGTTGTCTTCCTCTTCGGCCCAGAGGCTGCGGCCCGGCTCGATCTCCCCGGGTGCGAAGTCCGGGCGGCGGCCTGCCTCCGGTCCGGCCAGCGCAGAAGCGTCCACAATCAGCGGCTGCCAGCGTTTCCCGGTGGTGGACCAGTAGAGAAGCCCCGTCATTCCGGAAATCGCGCCGATGCGGCGGCGCAAACCTTTCGCTCCCGCGCCGAAGCGGAAGCGTGCCGCGGCAGCCACCAGCGTCGCGGAATCTTCGGGCGGCCATCCGGTGCACGCGGGCGGTGTCCAGTTCGATTGCTTCCAAACCTGAACCGCCGGAGGCGCGCCAACTTCGGGATAGGGCGGGGAAGGCGCCGTGCCGCAGGGGGGTTGCTGGCCGCCAACCAGTTCGCAGGACAGCAGTGCGGCGACGGCGTATAGGACGATCCGAGACATAAGCACGCGGCCGAAGCCGGACTTACTTCAGTGTAGCGGTGCTTATGCCCCGGTGCCGGGCGCTATTTGCGCCGCCGCAGGAGCAGCCCAAGCAGCGCTCCGCCGGCCAGAAGAAACGTTCCTGGCTCCGGCGTGACCAACAGAAAGCCGCTGATCTCACCGCCCGGAAAGGCCGTCGTGTGAATGTTCAGGTAGGCTTTATCGGCGGCCAGGCCGGCGGCCAGAGCCGCTTCCGCATCGGCGACGGTTCCCCCTTGCGCGGTTACGAACGCCGGATTAAAACTCGAGAGCATCGTGGTGTCGAACGTGTGGGTATAGGTTCCCGAAGTGACGCCGAGCGGAAATCCGGTAAAAGTGGGGACCGTAGTCGCGACGCCGACAGTTCCGGTGCCGGGGCTCGACGTGCAGCAATGGATGTGGGACGCAGTCGTGGGCGCCGAGAGGTTCGAGAAGACCACATCCACAAACAGCGTATGAGCGACCGTGTCGAGGGTGACGGTTGCCGTGCCGGTTCCGGGCGAACCGGTGGGCGGAACCTCCCCATTGCCGTTGAGAGTTGTGAAGTAAGTGATAGGGCCGCCCCACGCGATGGAACCGAGGAGCAAACCGGTGACCAGAACGAGTTTTAGAGTTTTCATCATCGGCCTCGATCGGAAAGATTGGGTGCTGCCGTCGATTATCCTCCGGATCCGACGGCAGGTAAGCGGGAATTCGCAAGCCCGCCGGCGGAACGCCGCACCGAGCGTCAGGTTTCTCACGTTCGGCGGCCCTCCCGGCCGGCGGGTTTTCGCGTTCTTTGGGTAAGTCCCCGTTCGGGACAGGGGGTATTATCGGTGTGAGGAAACTGGTGAAGCGACTTTTGCTTGTGCTGACCTGCCTGCTGGCGTCCTGCGGAGCACGCGACCCGCTGCCGGAATTTCCGCGCCTCATGCTGTGGGCCTGGGAGCGTCCGGAGCATCTCGGCTACATCGATCCGGCCCGGGCGGGGGTTGCCTATCTCGCCCGCACGGTTTCCTGGAGGGACGGGCAGGTCGCCTCCGAGCCCCGCCTTCAGCCGCTCGAAGTGCCTCCAGGGACTGCGCTGATGACGGTGGTCCGTCTGGAATCGGCGGGGCCGCCGCTGCCGGATGCGGCCGCTATTGTCCAGGAAATTCTCAAAGACGCGAACGACCCGCGGACGCAGGCGCTGGAGCTCGACTTCGATGCGCGCGCCTCCGAGCGCCAGTGGTACCGGGACGTGCTCCGGCGGGTCCGCAGCGGTCTGTATCCCTCCAAGGAGTTGACCATCACGGCACTGGCATCCTGGTGTCTGGGCGATCCATGGCTTCGCGGACTCCCGGCGGCCGATGCCGTTCCCATGCTGTTCCGGATGGGCGCCGGACAGCCGCGGGAAATCGGCGAGTTCCCCGTTCCGCTCTGCCGCTCGAGCGTCGGAATCTCGACCGATGAGGTGCCGTACGCCGTGCCGCACGGACGCCGGCTCTTCGTTTTCAATCCGCGGCCGTGGACCGAAGCGGCCTATCGCGGCGCTCTCGAGCTCGAACGCAGATGGCGGTGAAGACCATCCGCGAGTTGGCGCTGCTGGCGCTCGCTGCCGTGTGGTTCGGGCCGCGCGCGGGCGAGAGTTGCGGTCCGTTTCTCCCGCAAGCGGAATTCGCACCCGAGCGCGGTCCGGTCGATCCGGCGGCTTACGCGCGCGGCGATTTGGGCGTCGTCCGCCCCGGCTTCCGCTATCGCGACCTGTTCGTGGCCTGGCGCGTTCTGAACGGCGTTCCGCTGAGCCCGCAGGCAGCCGCCGCTCTGTCTGCGCCTTCCAGCCAGCCGTACGTCCCGCCGGGCGCGGCCTGGATGGAGGCGCGCAAACGCGTGCCCGGCCTGCCGCCCGGGAAGCCGTTCGACACCTACCGCCGCTCGCCCGATCCCCGGAATTATTACTACTATCCGAATTGTCTGGACGACGCGTTCAACGCGGCCGCCACCAGGCTGCAATCGCTGGTCGCCCGCTGGGGCGCATCGAGCACCGAAGTGCGCGATTGGACGAGCGCCCAGGACCAGGTCTTCGAGAACTGCTCCGGCGGCCCCGCGATTCCGGCGCCGCTACCCGCGGGGGCGGACCCGGCGCTGGCGGCCGACCGCCGCTATCAGATCGCCGCGGCCGAGTTCTACGCCGGACAATTCGATGCCGCCGAGCGCGATTTTCGCGCGTTGACCACCAACCCCGCCGCCCCCTACCTGGTAGCTCGCACCCTGATTCGCGAGGGCACGCTGCGATCGGATCCCGCCAAACTTCGGGCCGCCGCCGATCAGCTCAACGCCATCATCGCCGGCCCGGGCCCCGAGCAATGGAAGCAGGCAGCGCGCGGCCTGCTTGGATTCGTGCAAAACAGGATCGACCCCCAGCCCCGCCTGCGCGAGCTTTCGGCCCAACTGATGACCCCCGATCCCGGTCCGAAAATCGCGAGCGCTTTCGACGACTTTATTTATCTATGGAAGCGGCGCGCGCCCCAATCTCCTCCGGAAAGCGACTTCAGCGACTGGCTGCTGACGTTCCCCTCGAAGGATGCGAAGCATGCGGTCGAACGCTGGCGCGGCTCGCACCTGGCGCCGTGGCTCATCGCCGCGCTGGCGATTACCCCGCCCACGGATGCGGCCGCCGGGGACCTTGTCGCCGCCGCGCGCCAAGTGCCGGCAGGGGAGCCCGCCTGGCCGAGCGCGACCTATTACGGAATTCGCATCGAGCGGCTGAGCGGCGATACCGGCGCCGCCCGCCAGTGGGCCGACCAGGCGCTGGCCGCTCCGCAATCGGATTCCACCCGCAACCTGCTGCGCGCCGAGCGCCTGGCGATGGCCCGCGACTGGACCGGGTTCCTGCGCTATTCGACCCGCCGGCCCGTGGCGGTCGATTTCGGCGACGGCAACCCCGATCAGCCGTTCGGTCCCAACACCCCCAACAAGCCCGTCGCTTTCGATACGGACAGCGTCGGGCCGATGAACCGGATGGTGCCCCTGGCGCTCTGGGCGGATGCCGCTTCGAACACCTGGATTCCCGCCGGGCTTCAGGCCGATATCGCGCAAGCCGGCTGGGTGCGCGCCTTACTGCTCGAGGATCGCGATTCCGCCCGCGCGTTCGCAACCCGGCTCGCGCAGCTTCGGCCGGATGTGGCTGCCGGGATGCGCGAGTATCTTGCCGAAACCGATCCGCACGCGGCCGGGTTCGCGGCGGTCTTTCTGATGCTGCGCGACCCCGGCTTCTCGCCGGAGCTTCGCGCCGGCTTCGGCCGCCTGGAACCCGTTACCAAACTGGATGACCTTCGCGACAACTGGTGGACTCTTCGGCCCCCCACTTCCGTGGTCTCCGCGCCGTTTCTCTCGGACCAGGATCGGGCGGAGGGAGCCCGCCAGGCGGAAGAACTCCGGAGCGCCGCCGCGAATTCGGTGAACTATCTCTGCCGCGCCGCCATCGCCTGGGCCAAGGCGCATCCGGACGATCCGCGCGTTCCCGAAGCTCTGCACCTGGCGGTGCGCGCCACACGGTTCGGCAATTCGGCAGACCCGTCGAGCGCCCCGTATTCGAAAGAGGCTTTCGATTTGCTGCACCGCCGCTACCCCGCTTCTCCCTGGACGAAGCAAACGAAATACTGGTATTGATATATGCCCACCTGGAACCCAGCCCGATACCTGCAATTCGCGGAAGAGCGCAGCCGGCCTTGCCACGACCTGGCGGATCGCGTGAAGATCACCTCTCCCCGCACCATCATCGATCTCGGATGCGGACCGGGAAGCAGCACCGCGGTGCTGGCCGCGCGCTGGCCCGACGCTGCCATCACCGGTCTGGACAGCTCACCGGAGATGATTGCCGCCGCCGGCGAGCGATTTCCCGGCCGGCACTGGATCGCGAACGATATCGAGGGCTGGGCGGCCACAGAGCGCACCCGGTTTGACCTGGTCTTCTCCAACGCCGCGCTCCAGTGGGTCCGCGAACACAACGTGGTCATTCCGCGCCTGTTCGATCGCGTGCGCTCCGAGGGCGCACTGGCTGTGCAGATCCCTTCCGCCTGGGAGTCGCCCGCCCGTCGCGAGATGCGCGCGCTGGCGGCATCGCCCGGGTGGGCTCTCCGCATGGCCCGCGCCCGGGTTGCCGACTGGCACAGCGAAAACGCCGTCTATTACTACGACCTGCTGGCGCCGCTCGCCGCACGGCTGGACGTTTGGGAGACCGAGTACCTGCACGTCATGGATTCCGTGAGTGCGATCGTCGATTGGTATCGCGGCAGCGGTATGCGCCCGTTCCTCGAAGCGCTGGGAACCGAGGAGGAACGCGAAGCCTTCGCCGCGGAATACGCCGGCCGCATTGCACCGCACTATCCGCCGCGACCCAACGGCAAGCTGCTGTTCCCCTTCCGCAGGATCTTTATCGTGGCGTACAAGTAGGGTAGGCCTTCGGCCGCCCAAGGCGAGTGAAGCGCGCCTCTGTCGCATTACACCCGTGCAGCCGCTTGCTTCACCAGTTCCCACGCCCGCTGCACGTGCTCCCGCCTCGTCCCATGGTTGCCAACCGCCAGGTGCAGCGTGTACCTGCCCCGCAGCACGGTTCCCGAAATAAATACGTCGCCGGCCGCGTTCACCTCTTCGAGAATCCGGCGGTTCTGCTCATCCGTGCCCCGGTAGCGGAAGCACACTACCGAGAACGGCGCCGGCGCGGTACGCTCGAACATCGGTTCGGCGTCCACCTGCCGCGCCAGTTCCCGCGCCAGCGCAACGTGGCCGCGGATCATTGCCGCCAGCCCTTCGCGCCCGTACGACCGCAGCACGAACCACAGTTTGAGCGCGCGAAAGCGGCGCCCCAGCGGAACGCCGTAATCCATCAGGTTCACCGCGCGCGGGTCGACGGCAGTTTCGAGATATTCGGGAATCAGGGAAAATGCCCGCCGCAGCACTTCCGGCCGGCGCGTGTAGAAGATGCTGCAATCCATCGGAGTCAGCAGCCATTTGTGCGGATTGGTGACGAACGAATCGGCGCGCTCGCAGCCTTCGAAAGCCCAGCGGAACTCGGAGGCCACCGCGGCTGCGCCGGCGTAGGCCGCGTCCACGTGCAGCCACAAGCCGTGCCGCTCGCAAATGCCGGCGATGGCAGGCACGGGATCGACGCTGGTGGTGGAAGTGGTTCCGACCGTGGCGGCGACGCAGCACGGCTTCATGCCCGCGGCCAGATCCGCCTCGATCAGCGACTCGAGCGCTTCGGGCCGCATGCGGAACTCATCGTCCACCGGCACCTTGCGGACGAAGTCCTGGCCGATTCCCACGGCGATCGCTCCCTTTTCGATGGATGAATGCGCCTGCTCGGAAGTGTAAACCACCAGCCCGCGCGACGTGCCGCGGGTTCGCGATTCCGGGTCGGCCAGCTGCCGCGCCGCGGCGATGGCGTGCATGCTGCTGGTAGAGGCGGTGTCGTAGATCAGCCCGAACCAGTCTTCCGGCAGCCCGCTCCACTGGCGCAGCCAGCGCAGTGCGACCTGCTCCAGTTCGGTGATCGCGGGCGATGTCTTCCAGAGCATGCCGTTGCCGTTCAGGGCGGCCGCGAACAACTCTCCCAGGATGCCTTCGGGCGGCGAGGAGTTGGCGAAGTAGGCGAGGAACCCCGGATGGTTCCAGTGGGTCATGGCAGGAACGATCAGCCGCTCGAAATCGGCCACGATTCTCTCCATCGGTTCGCCCTGCTCGGGGCCGCAGGCGGGAAGCGCATCCGTAAGCTGGCCCGGCTTCACGGGAGGGACCACGGGGTAGCGCCCGGGATCGGTAAGATAATCGGCGATCCAGTCGATCGCCTGGTGGCCATGTCGGCGGAACTCTTCAGGTGTCATATCAGTGGACGGTCACGGTGCCGGCGGCTGTCAATTTCTCAGCCGCGCCGGCCGGAACCTTCCAGTGTCGATCAAAACGACCCTCCACCACCACATGGGCCAGCGAACCTTTGAAGAGGATATAGTCGCCGAAGGTGCTGAGGAGGCGATACTGCGCGGGTGCGAACGGATCGCCGCCGCGGTGCGCCTCGTCCGCGCCGGTCCACCAGGGCAGGCCCGAATTGACCACGACGTAATGCTTTCCCTCGGGCGCGATGAACAGGAGCCCCCAATCCGCGGCGCCCGGCGAAAGCGCCAGCGGCAATTGCGGAGCCAGCCGCGCAATCAGGGAATTGGTTTGCGCGTCGCCGAAGAGAATCAGGTTGGAATTCGCCAGATCCTCGCCGGTTACCGCGCTATCGGCCTTCACCGGAAGCAGAAGGTTCAGTCGCGAGCGGTAAGTGGACCACTCCGCCGCGGACTCCGCCCGCTTGCGGCGCGCCGCCAGTTCCTCGGCCGTGGCGGCCCCCAGGCTGCCATAGACGTAGATCTGGCGGCCCTCGACCGCGGCTGCGATCGGACCTTCGGCTTCCGGCCGCTTGCCCGACGGCTTGAAGAGCCCGGAACGCCAGCGGCCCGAAGCCCTGGTAAACGAGAGTTCCTGGGCGGCCCTTGCCCGAACCGGCGCACCGTCCACCGTCACCAGCGTGGCCGGATGGTCGAGCGTCAGAGTGAAGGCGTCGACGCCCTCTGTGGTCACTTCGATTTTGGAGCCGGTGCGGCGGGCGTCGATCGAAGCCCGTTCGCCGGGTGTCAGGCCGTCGATCCGCACCCAATACGCCGAGCGGTAGCGGTAGGACTCCGTCACGAAGTGCACATGCGCCGGGAAGCGTTCGCGGCGAAACTTCGCGAACCAGTCGAAGATCGCACCGTTGCGGTAGGCGACGTCCCAGGCATTGTGGCGCACGCCCGGATATTCCACATACTCGGCGGGGACGCCGGCGTCGAGCAGGCGCCGTTGCCACATACGCGAACTTTCCACCGGCACGATCGGGTCCTGGTCTCCGTGATAAAGCCGGATCGGCAGGTCCCGCGCATTCGCAGCAAACCGTTCCGCGCCGGCCAGGGGGGCGGCGCACACCGGCGCAACCGCCGCCCAGACATCCGGACGGGTGAGCGCCAGCCACAGCGCGCCGGCTCCCCCCATGGACATGCCAGTGAGATAAACGCGGTCGGGGTCGATCGGGAACCGGCGCTCCACATCCGCCAGCATGTCGTACACATCCTGCTCCGCAATCCCCTGGTAGCCCATGGTGCCGCGCGCCAGCGGGGCGGCCACGATGAAGCCGGGGTCGCGCACCACCGGAAAAAAGCGGAGGTTTTCCGGATCGGTGGCCCCGAAGCGGCTGGCGGCCCCGAACACCTGCCGGAGGTTCAGCCGGTGGTTGGATTCCTCGGAATGCAGGCTGATCACCAGCGGATACCTCTCATCCGGCCGGAACGAGCCTGGAACGTAAAGGGCGTAAGGCTGCAGGGATTGATCGACCGTGGAAACGAAGTCGGCCAGTTGCGCGCCGGTCTTGACCGCTTCCGGCCCGTCCCGCGCCGAAAGCAGGCCGCCGATCAGTGCGCAGGCGAAAAGAACCCTCTTAGACATGGGCGGGCAATTTCCTGAACTGCGTCATCCATTCCCGGAACCATTCCCGAAAGCGGTCGAGCTCCTGATGCGGAGCGGCCGTCGTCACGCCGATCCCGCGCAGGCATAACGCCGCTTTGACGGCAGCCAGCGGAGCGAGCCGGTGGGACCATGACAGGAACTCCCGGTAGAGCCCTTCCAGACGTTCGGCCTCCGCCTGCTCCCCGGCGGCGACCGCCCGGTCGAGCGCGACCGCCAATTCCGGAACGGCCGAGGCAGTCTCCAGTATCGCGCCGGCGGCGCCTTCGCGCCGTGCGCGAACCAACCACCGGTCGCCGGCCAGCAGCGTGCAGGTGCGCGCCAGCCCCAGGCAGGCATCGCCGGCATCGGCCACGCCCCGGAAACCGGAATCGAGCAGTGCGCTCGCGGTTTCGGGCGTGAAGCCGTTCACGCCCGCGCCCGCGGGATGCCGCAGGAACACGTCGGCCGGGTCTCCGGCCTGAGCGGCAAAGCTGAGATAGAACTCGCGAATCTCGGGCTGGGTGTGGGGAAAGAAAAACGGCGGCGGCAGCAGAAGGGCCCCGGCACCGGCGTCGCGCGCCTCGCGCGCCAGGTCCACGGATTCTTCGAGCGTGGCGCTTCCCACCCCAACCATCAGGGGCACGCGGCTCCGTTTCGCCGCCAGGTACACCAGGCGGCTACGCTCCTCGCGATGAAAAGCCGGATACTCGCCGGCCGTATCGAAGAGCGCGATTCCAGCCACGCCGGCCCGCGAGAGCAGGTCGATCAGTTCGAAGGTAGCGCCTAAATCGATTTCTCCCTGCCTGCCGCGCGGCGTGACGGCCGCTGCGCTAACTCCAGCAAATTGAGTCATCGATCATACCGGAACTGCGGTATCACTTTATCACACACGCCCGTGGGACCCGCGCGAGGGCAGCGGCCGGGCCACCTCGGCCTCCTTATAGATCGGCCGGCCTCGCTTCATCGTCAGATGAACGATGTTGGCGCCCAGGTGGCGCCCCAGGTCATGGTAATCCGGCGCGTCCAACATCAGAAGATCGGCGGATTTGCCCGGTTCGAGGGAGCCCGCGCGGTCTGCGCAGCCGAGCGCATGCGCACCGTTGATGGTGGCGGCGGCGATGGCTTCCTCCACCGAGAGGCCCAGCCGCAGGTGCGCTAAAGCCACCACCGCCTGCATGCTCAAGGTGCCCGCCTGGTTGGGATTGAAATCGGTGGCGAGGGCGATGGCCGCGCCGGAATCGGCCAGCAGGCGGGCCAACCCGGAGCCGCTGCCTTCGAGGGCGCCGGCCGCTGTCAGGGTCGCGATCGTGCCGGAACCGGCGAGCATCTGGATGTCGGCTTCTTTCGCCCGGACGAGGTTGCCCACGCTCAGGGCTTGGTGCCGGATGGCCAGGGAGACGGCGTCGGACGGAGAGTCCGCGGCGGCGTGTACTTTGGCCGCGAAGCCGAGCTCGCGGGCGGTGCGCAGATAGCGCTCGTACAGTTCCGGGTCGGGCCGCCCTTCCTCCCAAAGCAGGTCGGCGAAGCGGGCCAGCCTCCGCCGGCGGATCGTCGGCAGCAGTTCGCCCAGCGTCCGGTCCATGGCGGCGTTTCGTCCCTGGCGAGGCAGGTGGAGCAGAAATGCCGGGAGCACGTCGATCGGGTCGCCGTCGAGCGCGGCGAAGACGCGGAGGAGCTTGATCTCCGCGGAGGGCTCTCCGCAGCCGGTCTTCACCTCGACGGTGGTGGTTCCATGGCGGGCCATGGCTGCCAGGTGCACGCGGGCCTGGGTGCGCAGCCGCTTGCCGCTGACTCCGTGGATGAGGCGCAGCGCGCGCTCGGGGTCCACGCCGGCACCGGGGGTGGGAAAGGCCAGGTGGGTGTGGCTGTCGACAAACCCCGGCATCACCACTTTGCCCACGGCGCTGATCTCCATGGCGCCGCGCGCCGCCGCCAGGTTCTCGATCCGGCGCGTGGGCCCCACCTCCTTGAGTACGCTGCCTTCGATCAGCAGCGAGCCATCCGAGATGATTTGCAGGTCTTTCAGATCCGCACCCCGCCGCGGACCCTCGCTTCCGCGCAGCGTTAGCAACTGGCGGGCGCCCCGTACGAGAATGGTCTCCGTAAGCTTTTCCAAATCATAAATTTACCATCCGGTTCGCAAAGAAATGGGGCAGGCAACATGAAGCGGGCAAGCAGAGAGAAAGAAGCGCGACCCCTAAAGACTTTAGAAAGAGCATTTTCGAAGGCCGGATGCGGCTCGCGGACGGACGCGCGGAAGTGGATCGGGGCAGGCCGAGTTCGCGTGAACGGAAAAGTCGTGCAGAACCCGGATCACTGGGTGGACCTCGATCGCGACCGTATCACTCTGGATGGGAAGCCTTTACGCGCCGCCTCGAAAACCTACATCCTGCTCTACAAGCCTAAGGGCTACCTGACGACCGCGCGCGACCCGGAAGGCCGTCCGACCGTCTACCAACTTCTCGAAGACGTGGGCACCTGGCTTTCGCCGGTCGGCCGGCTGGACCTCGACACGAGCGGCCTCCTGCTGCTGACCAACGACACGGATTTCGCCGAGCGCGTCACCAACCCCGAGCATAAAGTGGCGAAAACTTATCACGTGAAGGCTTCCACCCTGCTCACCGATGAGCAGTTGGAGCGGTTGCGGCGAGGCGTCGAACTGAGCGACGGTCCCACCAGCCCGGCCGAGGTGCGGAGGCTCAGAGACGGGGCCAAATACACGTTTCTCGAAATCACCATTACGGAGGGGCGGAACCGGCAGGTGCGGCGAATGCTGGAGGCGGTCGACAGCAAGGTTCTGAAGTTGGTACGCACGGCAATCGGGCCGATCCGGATCGGTGAGCTGCCGATCGGGAAATGGAGAGAGCTGACTGCGGACGAAGTGCGGACCCTGGCGGGAGGCCGGCAGGGTCCGCGCGGCCGCAATCGGGAAAGCGTCTAGTCCGAATACCAGCGAATGCCCACGAACGGTCCGAAATACGTGCCCCGTTCGTAGAACTCGGAGTTGGTCGAAGTTTTGAAATGGAAGGCTTTGCCGCCCAGCCGCAGTTCCATGTGGCCGAATTTGAGATTGGTGGTGGCGTCCATGTCCCAGACGGTGCTGTGATGCGGGATGGCGAACCCGGAGGCATTCGCTTCAAACCGCAAATGCCGCCCGCTGAAATACGAAACGCCTAAGCCGATCTCGGGCGAAATGAACCAGTGGTTGCCGTTTCCGGCGTAGCTGATCGGGTTGCCGCTGCTGTCCACGATGGGCGAACCCGAGCTATCGTAGAGCGGGAGATTGGGGGCATCGAAGTTGGTCTGCATGTTGGTGTATTGCACCGCCCACAGGGTCTTCAGCCGAAATCTGCGGCTCTCCACGGGATAGGGCCAAGTCAGAAAATCGAAGGAGATTTTGCCGTTCTCCAGTCGGTTGTTACTGGACACGAGGGTTCCCGCCGGATAGTCCTGGCTCCAGATTTGAAGCTCGTTGTTGCTCGTAAAATCGCCTGCCGCCCGGACGGAAAAGAACGAGAAACGCAGAGCATTGTGCAATCCGAGGGCAATCCCGAGTTCTACGCCGTCGGCAAGCTTCGGGGTGCCCGGAAGCGCGGTCTCACTGGCGGGGGTAAAAGTCGCGCCCCGGCCCTTGTCGAAGATTGGCTGCTGAGTCGGAAAAAAGGAGTTCAGCGTGATCCACCAGCCGGTTTCACCAGGCTGACGCACGTCCGGAGCTTTCGGAGGCAGCGTCGGGGGCGCCGAAAGTTTGATATCCAGCGGGTTGGCAGGCGGCGGTGCCGTAGGCTGATCGGGCTGTTTCTGCTGGGCGCCGCCGGTCGCGGCCCAGAAAGTAAGACAAATCCCCAGAGACAAAGGTAAACGTAAGAAGTTCTTCACTCACGCCTCATTGGATAAAAGCATTCGCTATGATCCGGCCCTTGCACATGGCGCGCCGCCGGACGATCCATTTCCGTAACCTCTATTTTGCCAGACGAAAGCACGCTAGCGCACACGAAAATAAGGGTTTTTGTTGTCGCCGGGAGAGCACAGGTGTAGAATGAACGGCCCGCATCGGGGGCTTCCGGAACTCCCGTCGGGGAAATGCGTAACCTTTTGGGAGCCGGGCGGTATTCCATTACGAAACGGAGAAACGTGGAAGACGAACAGGTGATGCAGGAAGTTCGCTCCGGGAACGTCGGAAAGCTGGAACTGCTGTTCGACCGGCATAGCCGCGGGCTGTTCCGCTATTTCATGCACCTGACGGCCAACCGGGCGGCCAGCGAAGACCTGGTGCAGGAAGTGTTTTTCCGGATTCTGAAATACCGGCAAACCTATCAGCCGGAGATGTCGTTCCGCGCCTGGATGTACCAGATCGGGCGCAACGTGTACATGGATCAGGCGGGCAAACTAAAGGCCGAGGTCGCGCTGCCGGAGAACGCTTTCGAGTTCAGTTCGACCGACGCGCCGCCCGACCGTCAGTACCAAAATAAGCAGGAGACCACGCTGCTCTATCGGGCGCTGGCGGAATTGCCACGGGAAAAGAGAGAGGTGCTCGTGATGAGCCGCTTCCTGGATCTGAAATACGAGGAGATCGCCTCGGTTCTGAAATGCGAAACCGGGACGGTCAAGGTACGGGTCTACCGTGCGCTGCGCGAGTTGGGCACCCGGTTCTTTGCCTTGGGGGGAGAACGGGCATGACTTGCGAACGGATCCGCGAACAGTTTCCGTTGTGCCTGACGGGCGGCCTCGACCCGGCGGCGCGCGAGAGAATCATCGACCACCTGGAAACCTGTTCGGCCTGCCGTGCGGAGATGGCCGAACTGGGGGTGGTCTGGAGAGGGATGGAGACCATGAGGGAACCGGAACCGAGCCCGGCCATGCGCACCAGGTTCCTGGAGACGCTCGAAGCGTATCAGGAAGGCTATCGGGAAGCGCAGCGCAAGCCGCCCGTGGCGAACCGCCGGAGCTTTTGGAGCGGCTGGTGGCCGGCGCGCCCGGCCTGGCAGGCAGCCTTCGCGGCCTTGCTGCTGGTGGCCGGGGTGTTGGCGGGCCGCTACGCGCTGAGCGCCCGGCGGCCGCAATCAAACCAGGAACTGGCGCAGTTGCAGGGGCAGGTCGAGAATCTGCGGCAACTGGTGGCGCTCTCGCTGTTGCAGCAGCAGTCCCCCAGCGCGCGGCTGCGCGGGGTGACTTACAGCTACCAGGTCTCGCAGCCGGATGAGCAGGTCCAACAGGCCCTGCTGCACGCCGTGAACCACGATTCGAACGTCAACGTACGGCTCTCGGCGGTAGATGCGCTGGCGAAGTTTGCCAATGATCCAGGCGTGCGGCGCGGCCTGACGGATTCCCTGGCTACGCAGGATTCGCCCCTGGTGCAGGTGGCCTTGATCGACCTGCTGGTGCAATTGAACGAACAGGATGCGGTGGGCGCGCTGCGCAAACTCGCCCAGGACAACAACGTGGATCAGGAAGTGCGCCAGCGGGCGGCTTCGGCGACCGAGAAACTGGGGGGTGTCCAATGACGGCAAGACTGTTCCTGACGGCGGCCGCGGTTCCGGCGCTGCTTCTGGCCCAGCGCCACTACCAGGACCGGGATTGGCGGCAGCACCAGGATGAGACCATTCAGAAGTCGTTCCCGGCCGCTACAGGCGCGGGCCCGCAGAAACTGCTGGTAGACAACGTCAGCGGCTATATCCACGTGACCGGGTATGCGGGCGGAGCCATCCAGGTCAAAGTCCGTAAGCGCATCGATGCCGAATCCCAGGAGGCGCTGGAAGCGGCCAAACGGGACGTGAAGCTCGATATGTCGCAGCAGGGCAACTTCGTTCGGCTGTATGTAGACGGCCCGTTTCGGTCGGGAGATAGCGTGAATTACCGCGGAGATGACTATTACGGCTATCGTGTGGCTTTTGATTACGACATCCAGGCTCCGGCGGCGACGGCCGTGATCCTCAAAACCATCAATGACGGCGACATCGTCCTGAAGGGCACCACCGGAGACTACGACATCCACGGGCTGAACGGCGGGATCGAGATGGACGCCGTGGGCGGATCGGGCACGGTCCGAACCCTGAACGGTCCGGTGAAGGTATCGTTCAGCCGGAACCCGGCGCGGACCTCGGAGTTCCACACGCTGAACGGCAAGCTGGAGGTTTATTTCCAGCCAGGGTTAAACGCAGACTTGAACTTTCACACTCTAAATGGCGGAATTTACACGGATTTCGAAGTCGCTTCACGGCCTACGCAAGTCTCCGCCGAGGATGGCGGAACCGGACGGTGGGTGTACCGGGCCGACCGGCGGCGAATGTCGGGGCGAGTCGGCAGCGGCGGGCCGGAGCTGACGTTCGACACATTGAACGGCGAAATTTTACTGCATTCGAAGGCTTTATAGAGGACCCATTACCATGAAACGGATTTTTGCCCTCGCGGGCATGACATTGGCGGTGTGCGCGCTGGCATGCGCGCAGGAGGTCTCGGCGGACCGCGTAGTGGTGCCGGCGCGCAACAGTTCGCGCGCCCGGGTGGTGGATGCGGCGCTGACCAACGGCTCGATCACGGTGAAGAGTTACAGCGGAAGCCAGGTGATCGTCGAGAGCACCGGCCACCAGTCATCCCGCGACCGCACCTACGAAGGCCTGCACCGCATCGACATTCCCGGGGTCGGGCTGAACGTGGAAGAGGAAGATAACGTGGTGACGGTTCGGATGCACGGCGCGCCGGCGGCGAACCTGATCATCACCGTTCCGGTGAACACATCGCTGCGGCTGAAATCGACCAACGGCAGCATATACGTCGAGGATGTCCACGGCGAGATCGACGCTTCGACCACCAACGGGAAGGTGGACCTGATGAACGTCTCGGGGACGGTGGTGACGGATTCGCACAATGGCGCGGTCAAGGTAGTGATGGACCGGGTAGATCCGGGGAAGCCGATGTCTTTCAGTTCGTTCAACGGCGACATTGACGTGACGCTGCCGGCCGATTTCAAGGGAAACCTGAAACTGCGGGCCAACCGCGGCGACATCTACAGCGACTTCGATATCAAGCTGGCGCCCGGCGGCAATCTCACCGAGCGCAACGACACGCGGGAGGGCCGCTACCGCGTCCGGGTAGAGAGTATGATCACCGGAACCATCAATGGCGGCGGCACGGAAGCTTCCTTCAGTACATTCAACGGAAAAATCCTGATCCGGAAGAAGTAGTTGTGGAGACCTCTCCCGCACGGATTTGCCGGCGGGGTTTGTGCTACCCTTCGGCCATGCGCAGGTCTGTTCCTGCCGGGACGCTGGCGATTGCGTTGGCGGGCTTCACGCTTTCGCTTGCGGCCGCGGATTCGGGTCGCGACTTTTCGGGTACGTGGATTCTGGATCGTTCCGCCGGCAACCTTCGCTACCTCGGCCCGGTGGATAGCCCGCTCGCGATCTCTCAGAACGAGGCGGAAATCGTGTGCTCCTCAGGCGCGGAGCGGTGGTCGTACGCGCTCGACGGCAGCGAGACCCGGAGCCGCGCCGGCGAGGAAACCAGGAACTCCGTAGCGAAATGGGAAGGTTCGGCGCTGCTGATCAACACGCTGGTATCCGGACCGCGGAACTTCACGGTGATGGACCGCTGGCAGCTTTCGCCGGGCCGCGACGTCCTGACGATCTCCAGGCAGATCGTCCGTGTCGACTCGGCGGTGGAAGGGATGCTGGTGTACCGGCGGGAAGGGGCGGGGAACTCCAGGCCGGGGTGGCCCGTGGCGGGGCAGCACCCTTCGGAACCGCCCAGAGACGTTCCTCCCGCGGAACTGGCCCGGCGCCCGGCGCCCGGCGTTCCGCCCGACCTGACGGTGCGGGCGGGCACGCGAGTTTTGCTCGAGCTCGTCAACGAAATCAGCACAAAGCACGCCAGGGACGGCGACCGCGTGTATTTGCGCACCTCGGTGCCGGTCGCGGTGGACGGCCGGGTGGTCATCCCGCGGGGCAGCGATGTGGCCGGAACGATTACGCGGGCCAGGAAGGCGGGCCGCGTGTCGGGCAAGGGGGAACTGTACATCCGCTTCGATTCGCTGATTCTCCCGAATGGCGTTTCACGCGATTTTCACGCGCGGCCTCCGGGGGATGAGGGCAAAGTGGAAGGCCACGGCAAATCCGCCGATCCCCGGACCGTGATGGTGGGCGCGGGTATGGGCGCATCGATTGGAGCGATCGCGCGAGGGTTGCCCGGCGCCGGCGTCGGGGGCGCGGCCGGCGCGCTGGCGGGAGTGCTGCTGTCCCGCAATCAGGACGTGGTGCTGCGGCCGGGGACGCACGTCGAGATGGTGCTGGACAGGGACTTGGTTTTTCGTCCCGGCGAAATCCGATAGGCCAAACTGGATTCGAGGGCCGTCAGTATGCCATCCTGAACGGTTCATGGACATCATTACGGGCAACGTCGGATGGATCGAAGTGATCTGCGGCCCCATGTTTTCGGGGAAGAGCGAAGAGCTGATCAGGCGCCTGCGCAGGGCCATGATCGCGCGGAAACGGGTGGAGGTCTTCAAACCGACGATTGACGACCGGTATTCGTCCGACGAGATCGTCTCGCACGGCGACCTGCGCATGAACTCCCAGGTGGTCAGCCATGCCGGAGAAATCACGGAGCGGATCGACTGGCGTTCGGAAGTGGTGGGGATCGACGAAGCCAACTTCATGGGCCCGCAACTGGTTGATGTGGCGCAGCGGCTGGCCGACAGCGGCAAGCAGGTGATCATTGCCGGGCTGGACACGGATTATTTGGGCCGGCCGTTCCCGCCCATTCCCGACCTGCTGGCGCACGCCGAATCCATCACCAAAACGCTGGCGATCTGCGTGCGATGCGGGAACCCGGCCAAGCACACGCAGCGGCTGCGGGGGTCGGACGATCTGATCGTGGTCGGGGCGGCGGACATGTACGAAGCCCGCTGCCGCCGCTGCTTCGAGCCGGGCATTCCGAAGCAGACCGAGATGGAATTCGTGAAAGCCAAGCGGCAGGAGAAGCAGGTAGGGTAGGCCTCCAGGCCTGCCCAATGGAACTCGGGCGCCATTGTTTACGCCACTCAAGCGGCGGCTTTCAAATTCAAGCGCGATATCAGAGGCAACGGTCCGAAAAGCTGGTACACTGGCACGGATATGGCGTGCAAAACCAAGAGTAAGGCCCCAGCCAAAAAGGGGCCGGCCAAGAAGACCTGCAAATAGCTGCTCGACGGCTGGGGGTGTCGCCCCCCAGCCCATCACCACTGGGAGAGCTCCATCCGGGTGCCATTCGATCCGCTCCCGGCCATACCGCCGGACGCAATGTCGCTGACCCCGCGTTACGTCCATGGGTGATGACATTGAGCGTCAATCACACTACCTGGGAGCGTTCACCAGATCGTCGATCGCCTGGTTGACGCCGGCCGAGTTCGACGAGAACCCATAGAGCCCGGTCCGCATGCCGCGTCCGTTCACCAGGAAATTGGCCGGCAGTCCAACGTAAGGAAACAGGTGACGCGCAAGCTCCACGTTGTGGATCACCGGAAACGTGTAGCCTTTCTCCTTCATGTACTCCTGCACGGGGGCGGCAGTATCGTCAACACTGATCGTGAGCACCTGGACATCCTTGCGGTCCTTCACTCGCTCGTACAGCTCCTCGATTCCGGCATGCTCGAAACGGCACGGTCCGCACCACGTCGCCCAGATGTTCACGAATGTGGTCTTTCCTGTCAGGTCCCGCAACTGCCAGTTCCTACCCGTGAGGTCCTTCGCGGAGAACTCCGGTACTGCCGTCTGGAAGTCGGGTGGTTTTCGTCCGGCGGTCTTCACGCCGTTCGATCCGGATGTCGCCCAGTCCAGCCACTTCTCTTCCCGCCCGCCGTGTGCCAGGTAATACCGTTTGACCGCCGCGTTGATTCGCTGCACCCGTGGCATGACGAACGTCTCTTTGCTCATCCCGCTCAGGGACGCCTGGTAATGACTCAAAGCGTCCCGTACGCGATTTTCCTGAGCATCCGCATCCGCGAGCCGCCTCAACCAAGCCCGTCGATTGAACCCAGGCTCCGTCGCTTGTTGGCCGCCGAGCGCCAGCTCGATGAGTGCGCGCGCATCGCTTGCACGACCGCTCGCCAGCAGGTAGTCCACCCTGATCTCCTCCACTTGTCTTGTGGTGATCGTCATCCAGTCTTCGGAACGGCGGCGGAGTTCTGCCGGGAAGAGGTCCGGGCTCAGGTCGTATCTGGTCCGAGCTTCCATCTTCTGCATCGCGCTGTTGATAAGGTCGGGCACACGCCCCAGCCGCACTCCGGCACCGATGTAAATCTGCGCAACCGTCACCTCGAACGGCGGCCACATCTCGGCTGCATCCGGGAATACGTCGCGCGCGCGCAGCGCCCGGTCGATTAGCGCCAGGTCTTCGGCAGAACCGGAAATCGGCTCGCCGTTCGCCGTCTGCATGCGCATGTGCATCACGATCTGGACCGGTAGATCCGGCGAGTCCGGAAACCGGTGTAACCATTCCCGTTCGGCCTGGGCCTCCTTAGCTTGGCGCTCCTCCCAGGCGGTTTGCGGAGCGTTGCGATCCGGCGCGGGATTCGCTTGGCTCCAATCGTCCTGAGCGAACCCCAGTGCGAGGAGCGACGCTGGTGCTTCGCGCTCCACTTTGGACCGCAAGGATGCGAGTACACTCTGGTCCTTCAAAATCCGGGCCGCCTCCCGGTAGACGTTGAGCAGTGCCGGATCCGCCCGAAAGGGCCAGGCCTCGATCCGGCGAAGATCAGCCCTGACCCGGCGCGCCATTTCGCCCGACGCCAGTCCCGCCTTCTCCTCTTCTCTCCACAACTGCGGCAACGTTTGCAGTTCCAGGGGCGAATTCCGGCGCTCCAGGGCCCGCCTCGTATCCTCAGGCTTCTGCACCATCCCGATCACGAAGGCTTCGGGACAGGCGCGCCGGAAAGCGTTCAGATGGGAAACGAGCTCGGAGTCATCCCGCCTCCCCGGCACAGTCGCCCAATCGCTGATGTCCAGGTGGGGCCAAACGAATTCGGGATGGTCGCGCAACACCTGTTCCAGAATCGTTCTCGCCCGCGACGGATCGTGCCACCGCAGCAGGCGTGCTTCCCAATATGGCGAAAACGGGTCGGCCGCGCGTGCCCGGTACATCGCAATTGCCCGGTCGAACTCGTCGGTGAGCGTGCGATGCCGCCCAAACGAATCCTGATAGGCCCGCTGCACGAAAAAGTCGCCCGGATACTTTTCCGCAAGCGCGCGCAGCGCGCCGACTCGCTGCTCATAAGGGACCGAAACATCCGCCACGGGTGGTAATGCTTCGAGTAAGCGCAGCGTCGCGACGGGTGGTTCGCACGGCACATTGAACTGCTGGGCCGCGGCAGGTAACACCAAGAGGCACAAAAGCGCAGATCTCATCGTGCTCCCTCATCTGAAATGCTAAATCGCGTGCCCGGACTGCGCAACGGCCACGTTGTTTTGACTCATTGAGCCTGCCAGGAATGTGCCGCCTGACTGCCTGCCGTGCCGGCGACCTCAGGCCGGCCGTGCCGGTTCAGGAATCAGTATTGGCCTTCACTTTCGGGTTACCTTCTGGCAACGAAGCTTCTCGCGCCCCAAGGCGTGCTGACTTACAATCATGCAGGAGTAAGCAAGTATGGGTTGGGAGCGGAGCGGGCGGGTTCTTTTGTGGGCCACGATCGCGATTCTCGCTTGGAGCGCGGGCCGGGGAGTGTACCGGGGTTTCCGGCCTGCCCCCGCGCGGGCGGCTTCCACCGCTGCCTATACAGTCTTGAGAACCGAAAAAGTGTTCGATAACACGGGAACGCTGGAGTTTACGAACCATTATGTCGAAGCGGTGCGATCCGACGGCTCGAGGATGCGGAGGAGCACGACCAGGGACCTGCAAAAGCGCGAGATTTACTTCGCAAACGGCGATCGCGTTACGACCAACGAACTCGCTGGATTGAAGAGCACCTATCCCAACGTCGGCCAGCCGGCGCCCAGAGACCCCAAAGCCTCCTGCACCACTACGGAGGAGCTTGCGTCGGGCCGGATCATCGGCGGTGAGGACAACATCGGAGGCTATCGGGCCGTGCGGCTGGTGAATCTGCTGGGGGCGAGCACCCTGACGATGTGGTATGGCTTAGACCTGGGATGCGCCGTGTTACAACAGCGCTTTCAGCACGAGACCGGAATCACCGATCAGGATCTGGCCGCCGTCATTCCCGGTGAGCCGGATGCCGCGCTGTTTCAACTCTCCGCTTCGCTCAAAGAAGTGCCCCCGTCGAGGCTCTTCGCCTGCCCGGACGGTCTGCCTGGATGCACTGAGCTATCCGACCGCGCTCAACGTAGGATTGACGGGCAGTACTACGACGCAAGGGCTAAAGCCGCCGCGGCTTTCGGCCGCTAAGGAAACGTCATTTTCTGCAAACTTCCGCCGCCCTTTTCTCGTTCTCTATTGCATGATGCTCCGCTACACCCTGCGCGCCCTCTCCCGCGACCGCGCCTTCGCGGCGATGGTGGTCTTCAGCCTCGCCCTGGGGATCGGCGCCAATACGGCCATTTTCTCCCTCGTCAACGGCGTCCTCCTGCGTCCGCCGGATTACCGCCAGCCGGATCGTGTAGTGGCCATCGACCAGGTCATTCCCAAGTTTTCCAAACTGTACCCGGCGCTGCCCATCAACCCCGGCATCCTCATGGAGTGGCGGAAACAGGCGAAATCCTTCGAGAGCATCGGGATGATGAAACCGGCGACGTTCAACATCACCGGCGGCGGAGAGCCCGAAGTCCTGGCCGGCGCGCAGGTGTCGGCCAACCTGTTCACGCTCCTCGGAGTGCAGCCGCGCCTGGGCCGCACGTTCCTCGAGAGCGAAGACGCCTACGGCCGCGACCACGTGGCGATTCTCGCCGATTCGCTCTGGCGCCGGCGCTTCCACGCCGACCCCGGCATCGTCGGCCGTAAGATCCTGCTCGACGGCAGCCCGTACGATGTTGTGGGCGTGCTTGGGGCGTCGGCCCAAATACCGCGGGCCGCGAACTTTGCGAATACCACGGGCGGCAGCGAAATCTTCCGGCCTATCGGCTACAACAATGACGATCTAAAGCTCCAGATGGACGCGTTCAACTACTGGCCTATCGCCCGCCTTAAGCCGGGCGTCTCGATTGCACGGGCCAATTCCGAGCTGAATGTCATCCAGGCGGGCATTTCCGCCCGCATTCCAGAAAACCCCGACCTGCACGCCAGCATCTCCCCGATTCTCGACCGCATCGTGGGCAAATCCCGGAAGAGCATCGTCCTGGTCATGGCCGCGGTAGGTGCGGTCCTTCTGATCCTCTGGGTCAACCTTGCCAACCTCTCGCTGGTGCGCGCCGCGGGACGCTCGCGCGATTATGCGATCCGGGCCGCGCTGGGCGCCGGGCGCGCCACCCTGGTGCGCCAGTCGCTTATGGAAAGCACGGTGCTCTCGGTGGCGGGCGGCGCGCTCGGGGTTCTGCTCGCCTGGTGGGGAGTGCGCGCGCTGCTGGCCGCCGCACCCATAGACCTGCCGCGCCTGAATGAAGTGACTCTCGATTGGCGCGTCCTGCTTTTCGCCGTCGCCCTTTCGCTGGCGGCTGGAGTGGTGCTGGGCATCGTCCCAGCCCTGCGGAGCGCCGCCGCCTCGCCGTATGAGGCCCTGAAATCCGGCAGCCGCGGCAGCACCGAAGGCAAAGGCGGAATGCGCGTGCGCAATACACTGGTGGCTCTCGAAGTCGGCCTCAGCGCCATGCTGCTGGTGACCGCCGGTCTGCTCACAGGCAGTTTCGTCAGGGTGATGACGGTGGATAAAGGGTTCGACGTCGAACGCGTGCTCGCCCTGGATGTCTCCCTTCCCGCTGCGCGCTATAAGGAAGGCCCGGCGCGCGCCGAATTCTTCCAGCGTGCGCTCGACAGCGCCGCCGCGCTGCCTGGAGTGCAGTCGGTCTCGATGGTTTCGGCCCTGCCGCTCGCCGGCGAAATCTGGATCGACATCGTCGGCGCCGAACACGACCCCCGCCCCCCGCTCGAGCAGCCTACTACGAACGTCCGCTTCATCAGCCCCGGGTATTTCAAAACCCTGCACGTGCCCATGAAGGAGGGCCGCGACTTCGAAGAGACCGACCGCAAGGGCAAGGTGGTCATCCTCTCGGCCGGCCTGGCGCAGAAAGTCTGGCCGGGCCAGGACCCCATCGGCCGCAAACTCAATGACGGCGGCCGACTCCTGGAAGTGGTCGGCATCACGCCCGACTTCCGCAGCACCAGCCTCGACCACGACCCGGTCAGCATGACCTATATCCCCTATTGGCAGCGGCCCCAGTTCACTGCGTCGATCCTGGTCCGCACCGGCATGGACCCGCTCTCGATCGCCGGCGCCATGCGCAGCAACGTCTGGAAGCTCGATTCCGAAGTTCCCATTCCCGAGATCCGCACCCTCAATGAAGTGATGTCGCGGTCGGTGGCCGATCGCCGTTTCCAGATGCTGCTGGTGGCCCTGTTTGCCGCCGCCGCGCTCTCGCTCGCCGGGCTCGGCACGTATGGCGTGGTGTCTTACGCCGTGGCGCGCCGCCGCTCCGAGATGGGGATTCGCATGGCCCTGGGCGCCGCGCGTTCCGACGTGCTCCGCATGGTCCTGGGGCAGGGAATGATGCCGGTGATCGGTGGGCTGGGGGCGGGCGCCCTCGGCGCATTCGTCCTCGGCCGGTATCTCGCCAGCCTGTTGTTCGAGGTCAGCCCCCGCGACCCGCTGGCCTTCTCTCTTGCCACCGGTGTGCTGCTGGTGGTGGCCGCCGCCGCGTGCCTGGTTCCAGCGCGCCGCGCTACTCACGTGAATCCCGTGGAAGCGTTGCGGTTCGAATAGGGTACAGTGATACAATTCAGGTGAAGCCCCATGTCTTCCCTGATTCAGAACCAGTTTGAGCGGAATGTGGTCACCACGTCCGTGGACTACCTGTTCAACTGGGCCCGTCACTCTTCCATCTGGCCTCTGACGTTCGGCTTGGCGTGCTGCGCCATCGAGATGATCGCCGCCAGCACGTCGCGCTTTGACATCGCCCGCTTCGGCGCCGAGGTCTTCCGCCCCAGTCCCCGCCAGTCGGACCTCATGATCGTGGCCGGCACGGTGACGCTGAAAATGGCCCCGGTTCTGAAGCGCATCTGGGACCAGATGCCGGATCCGAAATGGTGCATCTCCATGGGCGCCTGTTCGAGCGTCGGCGGCCCGTTCAACACGTATGCCGTGCTGCAAGGGGTGGATCGAATCGTACCGGTGGATGTGTACATCACCGGTTGCCCTCCGCGTCCCGAAAACCTGTTCTACGGGCTCATGAAGCTCCAGGACAAGATCGACCAGATGACCACCCTGGTGAAGCGGCCCACGGAAATCCGCCTGGACGAATCGATGCTCGAGAATTTCAAGCAGCAGGTGCGGATCGCCCAGATTCAGAACCCCGCCTAACGTGTTTTATCGGGATTTCGAGGTTTACCGCGTTTCCGAATTCGATCGCTTCGAATGGTTGATTCACGGCTTCGGTACCCGTCTGGCCGATATCCCCGGACGCTTCGGCAACCTCGCTACCGTTAAGCAGGTGCACTCGGCCGACTGCGTAAGCGCGGAGGGCCGCATTGGAATGCTCGGCAATGGCGATGCCCTGCTCGAAGATTCTCCCGGCGCCGTGGTAGCGGTCAAGACGGCGGATTGCATCCCGATCCTGCTGGTGGATCCAAGCCGCCGGGCGGTGGCCGCGGTACATGCGGGATGGCGCGGCACCGCCGCCGGGATCGGGCAGCGTGCCATCGAAGCCATGGGCCTCCGTTTCGGAACACTTCCGGCGGATCTCGAAGCCGCTATCGGCCCCGGCATCGGTGAGTGCTGTTACGAGGTCGGGCCGGAGGTATCCTCCCGATTTGGAGGGGAGGGAAGAGGCCACCTGGACCTGCCCGGCATCAATCGCCGCCAGTTGATCGAGGCCGGTGTAACGCCCGGCCGCATCTACTCGTCGAACTTGTGCACCATGTGCCGGCCCGAGGAGTTTCACTCGTTCCGGCGCGACAAAGAGGCCGCTGGCCGTTTGTATTCGTTCATCGGATTACGTAATCGCGGGTACGCGATACAGTAAGATTAAGAAGATTGCATGTTTACCTGGATTTGTCCCCAATGCGGGCGTGAAGTTCCGCCCGCCTATACAGAGTGCCCGGACTGCACGAACAAAGAGACACAACCGGCCGAAGCGGTAGCCGCCGCGGCGGTTTCCGAGCCCCAGCCGGAATACGCTCCACCCCCACCGAGTATGCCCGCGGCTGCGCCCGCGCCTGTCAGCCAGGTGCGCGTTGCGGCGTATCAGCCGCCTCCCGCGTCCGCCGTCCGGGGCGGTTTGCCGACGTGGTTGATGACGGTTGTCTTCGCCTTCGCTTTCGTCGGGCTCGGCGCCGGAATTTACTGGCTGGTTGGCGCGGCCAAGAGCAGCGGCAGCAAGCCGTCGATCAACGTGGAAAGCCCCGCCGCCAAGCCCGGCGCGAAAGTGAATCCGCTGCAGAAATACGTTGAGGTGAGCGCCGTGCGCTTCATCGAAAACGCGAAAAAGCAAACCGAGGTGAGATTTGTCGTCACTAACCACTCGCCCGCCGAACTCAGCGGATTGGGCGGCAACGTGACGGTGTGGGGCCGCACCCGCACTTCCGAGGAGGACGCGGCCGGAACGTTCACCTTCAGCACGAGCCTCGGCCCCTGGGAATCGAAAGAATTGACCGCGCCGCTCAACAGCAAGCTCAAGATCTACGAACTGCCCGATTGGCAGAACGTCAGCACCGATATTCAGATCACTTCCCCTGGAGCTTGAGCAGATTCTGGCGCGCCTCCCCGAGGTTAGGGTCGATGGCGAGGGCCCGCTCGAAATCCTCGCGAGCCGCGGCGGTTTGCCCTAACGCCGCCAGCGCCACGCCGCGATTGTTGATACAGAGCGCGTTGTGCGGGTCGAGCGCCAGCGCGCGCCCCAGTTCACCCAGCGCCGCATCCGGCTGCCCTTCCGCCAGCAGGGTCTTGCCGATCTCCGCCGGGACCTCCGGATTGCGCGGATCGAGTTCCTCGGCCTTCGCCAGCAACTCCAGGGCCTGCGCCGCCGGCAGCGCCCGCGCCAGTTGAATCCTGGGCCGGACCTTCCGCGGAGCCCGCTCCACCGCCTCCGTCCACAGCCGCCGCTCCGTCATCCAAACCTGAGTCCGGGCAAACCCCAGCCCGGTAAAAATCACGATGGTTGCGAGAGCCAGGTAGGGTAGGCCTCCCGGCCGGCCCGGCGCGAACCGGAAGGCCTGCGCCGCGACCACGGCGAAAAAAACCATCGGCAGATACATCCGGCGGTCCGCCGCCAGATCCGCGGCGGCGAAGACGGTCGAGCTCGGAATCAGCAGCAGGAAGCCCGCCAGTGCCCAGCGCGAGTATTTCCACCCCGCCCACACCATCGCCGCCACCAGCGCCCATGCGGCCACCCCCACCCACACCGCCGGCAGGCGCACATCCGGATCCACCGTAAACCCGTAAGGCACCACCAGCAGCCGCAGATACCGCAAAACGACCGTTCCCTGGGCGAGCAGATAATTCCAGGGCGAGACGCCCGCATCGACCCCCGGCATCACCGAAATGGCCCAGATCACCCGCAATCCCGCCGCTGCCGCGAGGCCCAGCATTGACCACCACGCCGCCCCAAACGGCCTACCCTTAGCCTTGGGAAGCACCGCCAGCGCCAGGGGAAACGCCGCCACCTCCTCTTTCGCCAGCAGGGCCGCGGCAAACCACGCCACCGCTGCCCACTCGCGGCCCTCGATCCACTCGTACAAGGCCGCCAGGCACAACAGCGTCGCCAGAACGATCGCCCGCCCCCACACGTAATCCACCGCCTCCGCCTGAATCGGGTGCACCGCGAAGATCGCCGCAGGCAGCGCCGCGGGCATCTCCGGCATCAGGCGCCGCAGGCATTCAAACAACAGCAGGACCACGCCCAGGTGCAGCGCCAGGTTCAGCAGGTGGTAGCCCAGCGGGTCGCCTCCGCCCAACTGGTAATTCAACCAGAACGTGAAGTAAGTCAGCGGCCGCGTCTGCCGGAGGCCCCACACTCCCATCCATCCCGAAGGCGATGTCAGGGTGGGATCCGAGAAAATGGCATAATCATCAAAATGAAAGCCCGAACCAACCGAAGCGCCGAAAGCAATCAGCGCCGCGGCGAGCAGAAAAAGGCGCGTCCGCATGACCAAATACGAGCTTACGTGAAACGGCCGAAGACCGCAGCCGAACGTAAAGAACGAGTCGCCGGGATTCTCCGCGGCCTCGACCAGATGTACCCCGGCGCCACCTGCGCGCTCCACCACCGCAACGCGTGGGAGCTTCTGGTCGCCACCATTCTCTCCGCGCAGTGCACCGACAAGCGCGTGAACGAGGTGACGCCCGGCCTCTTCGCCAAGTACCCCACGCCCCAGGATTTCGCCGCGGTCCGCCCGGAGGTGCTGGCCAACGACATCCGCAGCACGGGGTTCTTCAACAACAAGGCGAAGTCCATCGTGGGCGCCGCCAACCGCGTGGTTTCGGAATTCGGCGGTCAGGTGCCCAGGACCATCGAAGAGCTGCTGACCATTCCCGGGGCCGCCCGCAAAACCGCCAACGTGGTGCTCGGTACCGCTTACGGCATCGCTTCGGGCGTGGTGGTCGATACCCACGTGCAGCGCATCGCGCAGCGGCTCGACCTCACCAAAAACACCGACCCCGTCAAGATCGAACAGGACCTCATGAAGATCATCCCGCGCGACCGCTGGATTCTCTTCTCGCACCAGGTGATCCTGCACGGCCGCGCCCTGTGCGTCGCGCGCAGCCCTAAGTGCGCGGAGTGCGCCCTCAACCCGATCTGCTACGCCAAAGACAAAACGGCGTAAGTGGCGCCGCATCGGATTTACAAACTATTTACACGACGGCGTAAACCGCTTTGCCGCGCGCCACGTTTGTATAGGCAGGAGGACAGAGAGCCATGAAAACGAGGCTGCTGGCAAGTTTAACGATCGCGGGAGGTCTGCTGATGGCCGCACCCCATCAGACGAGCGCCCCGCAGGGTGACGAAGCGATTGCGAAGCAGGTCACCCACGAAATTCGGATGTATCCGCAGTACGGCATCTGGGACGACGTGAATTTCCAGGTCGCCAACGGGCAGGTCGTGCTGTCCGGCGAGGTCAACCAGCCGTATAAGAGGTCGGACATCGCCAACATCGTCAAGCGCGTACCGGGCGTGACCAGCGTGACCAACCAGATCAAAGTCGCGCCGCTGTCGGACTTCGACAACCGCCTGCGCGTGCAGGTGGCGCGCGCCATCTACGCCGACCCGAGCTTCACGATTTACGGGATGCAGGCGCAGCCGCCGATCCACATTCTGGTCGACAACGGGCACGTGACCCTGGCCGGAGTGGTCGCCACCGAATCCCAGAAGCAACTCGCCGGACTGCGGGCCGCTTCGGTCGGATTGAGTTTCGGTCCCATCGTCAATAACCTGCAGGTCGAACGTCCCTCTAAGAAGAGCTGATCCACAGGCATCCCGCCGATCCGGGCGGCCGGGGTTCGCGCCCCGGCCGCTCTTGCCGTTTTCCGGCCCTTGCTAAAATCGGCTTTGCAGCCGTTACAAAGGAGCGAGACTCTACCAACTGCCATGAAACTGTTCCTGGGAGTCGATGGCGGGCAATCCGGCACCACCGCCGTGATCGGCGACGAAACCCGCCGGGTCCTCGGCACGGGGGAAGCCGGGCCCTGCAACCATGCGGCCGCCGCGGAAGGCCGGGCCAGGCTGGAGCGCGCCGTTTCCGGCAGCGTGGCCGCGGCATGCGAGCAGGCCGGGCTCGACCGCTCGGCTGTTCGCTTCGAGGCCGCGTGTTTCGGCATGAGCGGCGGCCCGGAGGATAAGCAGGAGATCCTGGCCGCCATCATCCGCACGGAAAAGCTGATGGTGACCACGGACGCCGTGATCGCGCTCGCGGGAGCCACGCCCGAGGGGCAGGGCATCATTACGATTGCAGGCACCGGGTCGATTGCCTTCGGCCGCAATGCCGCCGGCCGGACGGCCCGCGCCGGAGGCTGGGGCTATGTCTACGGCGACGAAGGCGGCGCCTTCGATATTGTCCGCCAGGCCACTCGTGCGGCCCTAAAGGTCCACGAAGGCTGGGGGCCGCCGACCCGCCTCCATGGCATGCTGCTCGAAGCCACCGGCTCGGCCGACGCCAACGTCATGCTGCACAAGTTCTACGGGCCCGAGTGGCCCCGCGCGCGGGTCGCCACGCTGGCGCCCCTGGTCGACCGGGCCGCGGAGGACTCCGACGCCGTGGCGATCGAAATCCTGAACCGCGCCGCCCAGGAGCTGGCACACCTCGCCTTGTCGGTGTGGGCACCGCTCTGGCGGGCCGGCGACTCCGTCTACCTCGCCCACATCGGCGGCGTCTTCGAGAGCCGGCACGTTCTCGAACGGTTCCGGCTCCTGGTGGAAATGGAAGACGGGGTGCAGTGCGGCCCGCCGCAGCACGGACCGGCGGAAGGCGCCTTGTTCGAAGCCTGCCGGCTGGGCAGGTAGATCTACCCCAGCAAATCCGAGAAGACTCGCATCATGTCGCGGTGCGCCAGCACCACCCCCGGGTCGCGCTGCATGGCTTCGTAGTACCTCTTGCCGAACCCATCGGCGGTTTCCGAGGGCGAGACCAGTTCGCGTGCACGGACCGTCAGTCTCTGGGCATCCTCGGGGGTGGGAGGCACGTCGAAATCCAGAGTCTCGTCGATCAGGACCACGAATTGAGAGAGGTCCCGCAGCCAGGCGAACCACGGATCATTCAGCACAAGGTTCAGATATTGGCCGGTAGTGGTGATGCGCGCCACATCTTTCTCGTAAGCCGCCTTTTCGGAATCGAGAAGGTATTTGTGCAGCCGCAGAAGACCGTTCCGCAGAGCGGTCAGGCGGGCAATCGTGAGATCGGCCATCTGCTTCATCGTACCGTGCGTCGAAGCCGCCGGCGGGGGCTATGTTCGTTCTCTCGCTATTCGGCCGCACGCCGGCGCGAGATTTCCGTCAGACTATAGGGAAGGATGAGTTTTCTAGACAATCTCGAAAGCAACTTGAAGAGCCTGGAATCGCAGGAGGAGGCGCGGGAAGGTGCGGAGCGCCAGCAGCAGGAGCGGGAGCGCAACCGGGCCGGCGCCCAAGCCGCGGCGCCCTATGCCGAACAGTTGAAGAAGGGTCCCTACACAGAGGAACTGCTGAAACAGGCCGCCCGCATCGGGTTCTCCATGAGGACCAAGGTGCACGTGGCATGGCTCGGCTCCACTTTGCGGCTGGAAGCCAGGGAGCGCCGTCTGGAACTGCGGCCGACGGCATCCGGCGTGGTCGCGGTCGAGATCGACCAGAACCGGGAGACTCGGGTCGAGCCCCTCGATCTCCAAGGAAGTCCGGAGGAGCTTCTGCGGCGCTGGCTGGTACCGGCGGCCTGATTTTCGCATCCCCTCGACCTCTCCCGAGATCGGATACCTATGCGGAGAGTCAGCTTCGACCCGGGACTGACAGAGCGATACACCGGGCAGTTGCGGCGCGTTATCAACAAGGACGGCAGCTTCAACGTCCGGCGGCAGGGCACCACCTGGAGAGACTTCCACCCCTACCTGTACCTGATCAACATGCGATGGCTGCCGTTTTTAGGCACCCTCTTTATGGGGTACGTGGCGGCCAACACTGTCTTTGCGCTGCTGTATTACGCGGTCGGCACGAACCAGTTGCAGGGTGCCGAGGCGCTCACGGCCGGGCGGCGCTTCCTGAACGCCTTTTTCTTCAGCGCTCACACGCTGACCACGGTCGGCTACGGCAGCATCTATCCAAAGGGGTTGGGTGCGGAGATACTGTCCTCGATCGAGGCGCTGGTTGGGGTGCTGGCCTTTGCCGTCGCAACCGGGCTGCTCTTCGGCCGCGTCTCACGGCCCTCGGCGCGGCTCGGCTTCAGCCGGAACATCCTGGTGAGTCCCTACCAGGAAGGATCCAGCCTGCAGTTCCGCGTGGTCAACCTGCGTTCGAATTCGCTGATGGAACTCGAGGTGCGCACTCTGCTCATGGTTGTAGAAAGAGGGGGCGGGGAGCTCAAGCGCACGTACAAACAACTGCGCATGGAACGCGAGCAGTTGCTGTTCCTGCCACTGACCTGGACCATCGTTCACCCCATCGATGCCGACAGTCCCTTGCTGGGAAAGACGCCGGAAGAGCTCGCGACCTTGCAGGCCGAGTTTCTGATCCTGATCAAAGCCTATGACGATACTTTCAGCCAGACGGTCCTGGTGCGGCATTCCTACCGTCATGACGAGATGTTGTGGGGCAAGCGCTTCGCTCCGGCTTTCTCGGTGGACGAAGACGGCGACCTGGTGCTCGAGGTACAAAAAGTCGGCGAAATCGATTAACGGCTGGCTGGTGGAACCACCCGGTTCATGCGGAGGTACACCACCATCTGTCCGTAGTGGTCCATGGTGTGCCAGAGGGCGATATTGGCGACCCCGGCGCGCGCCATGTCGGGCCCTCCGAATGGCGATTTGACCATTTGGATGCCATTTTGGGCGGTGAGCCCCTGCATGGCTTTGTGCGCATAGTCGAAAGCGCCCTGCACGAACTCTACGATCTGGTCCTTGCTCTGGACGCTATCCGGGCCGTTTTCGCCGCCCAGTTGGATCGGCGGCTTTTCCTGGAGTGCTGCGCTGGACACAATGTACATGACCGCGGCCAGGTGCTTGGCCTGCTGGGCGAACGTGCGCACACCGTGAAACTCGCCATCGGACGGCGCGAACCCGAACTTGTCGGCGGGCATCGCCTTGATCAGTGGCACGACCTCCGACTCGATGGATTTCAGTTGACTGTCGTACATCCGGCCTACCGTCATGTCGGCGGCCGGTGCGAGAAGGGTGGCGAAAAGGAGAAGAAGCGTTGCCTTCATAGGGTTGCCAGTATAACACCCTCCCGCTACGAAGAACAGGCGAAAATGGGGATTGCGTGCGGAAATACTAAGTTTTTGGTAAAATGAGACTTAACCCCAAAAAGAGGAGTCATTTTGGCCGATCAGGAATTGCCACCGCAAGGTTCCCTTGTACCACCGCCTCCGGGAGGCGGAGACGGGAACAAAAATCTCATTCCCATCAACGTCGAAGAAGAGATGCGGCGGTCTTACCTCGATTACGCCATGAGCGTGATCGTGGGCCGCGCGCTGCCCGATATCCGCGACGGATTGAAACCCGTTCACCGGCGCATTCTTTACGGCATGCACGACATGGGGCTGGCGCCGAATCGCCCGACGGTGAAGTGCGCCAAGATCACCGGGCAGGTGATGGGTAAGTTCCACCCGCACGGCGATTCTCCGATTTACGACGCCTTGGTGCGCATGGCGCAGAATTTTTCGATGCGCTATCCGCTGGTTCAAGGGCAGGGCAACTTCGGTTCGATCGACGGCGATCCGCCGGCGGCTATGCGGTACACCGAGGCGCGGCTCTCCCGGATCGCCACCGCGCTGCTTCAGGACATCGACAAGGAAACGGTCGACTTCCGCCCGAACTACGACGAGAGCGAATCGGAGCCGGAAGTGCTCCCCACGCGCGTGCCGAACCTGCTGGTGAACGGATCGTCGGGCATCGCGGTGGGCATGGCGACCAACATTCCGCCGCACAACCTGAACGAGATCATCGACGCGACCGTTCACATGATTCATCATCCGGATGCACCGCTCGCGAAGATCATGGAATTCGTGACGGGCCCGGATTTTCCGACCGGCGGCCAGATCCTGGGCCGGCAGGGGATCTTCGATGCCTATACGAAAGGCCGCGGCCAGTTGAAGATCCGCGCCAAGACCAAGCGCGAAGCGATCGGCAAAGACCGCGAGGCCATCATCGTCACCGAAATTCCTTACCAGGTGAACAAGTCGCGCCTGATCGAGCAGATGTCGGCGCTGGTGAACGAGAAGAAGGTCGAAGGCATCAGCGACATCCGCGACGAAAGCGACCGCGACGGCACCCGTATCGTGCTCGAACTGAAGCGCGGCGAGCAGCCCGAAGTCGTGCTGAATAACCTCTACAAGCATTCGCAGTTGCAGATGGGTTTCGGCGTGATCATGCTGTCGATCGTCAACGGCCAGCCGCGCGAGCTTGGGCTGGTGCCGATGATCAAGTATTTCGTCGATCACCGGGTCGAAGTAGTCCGCCGGCGCACCGAATACGAACTGCGCAAGGCGCGCGAGCGCGAGCACATTTTGCTGGGCTTCCAGAAGGCGCTGGACAACCTGGACGAAGTGATCCGGCTGATCCGCGCGGCGCGCGCCCCCAAGGAAGCGCGCGACTCCCTGGTGTCCGTTTTCGAATTCAGCGAGAGACAGGCGCAGGCCATCATCGAGCTGCAATTGCAGCGCCTCACCGGGATGGAGCAGCAGAAGATCCTCGACGAACTGGCCGACATCCAGCGGCGCATCGCCGAGTACCTGGAGATTCTGGCTTCCGACAAGGTACTGCGCGACCTGATCGTCAAGGAACTGAGAGAGGTCCAGAAGGAGTACGGCGACGAACGGCGCACCGAGATCGTCGAAGACACCGGCGAGATCCGGCTGGAAGACCTGGTGGCGGTGGAAGACGTGGCCGTCACGGTGACGCGCGGCGGCTATCTGAAGCGCACGGCCGTCGATACCTACCGCCGGCAGACGCGCGGCGGCAAGGGCCGGATCGGCATGGGAACCCGCGCCGAAGATTTCGTGGAGCACCTGATCGTGGCCTCCACCCATAGCTACCTGCTGATTTTCACGACGCGCGGACGCGTCTACTGGCTCAAGGTGTACGAGATTCCGGACGCCACGACCGTCGGCAAGGGAAAGCACATCAACAACCTCATCAACCTGCAGGACGACGAGACGGTGAAGGCCTTCCTCTCGGTGAAAGATTTCGTTCCGGACCTGTTTGTGGTGATGGTGACCAGGCACGGGGTGATCAAAAAATCCGAGTTGAGCGAGTTCGACAACCCCATGTCCCGCGGGATCATCGCGGTGTCGCTCGACGACGGGGACGAGTTGATCTCCGCCAAGATCACCAACGGCGCCAACTACATCTTCCTTGGCTCGCACGAGGGGCAGGCCATCAAGTTCGAGGAACAGCACGTGCGTCCCATGGGGCGGCAGGCGCGCGGCGTTCGCGCCATGGATCTGTCCAAGGGCGATTACCTGGTGGGCATGGAGGTGGTCGAGAAGGATGGGACGATTCTGTCGATCGCGGAAAACGGTTACGGCAAACGAACACCGCTCGAGACCTACCGCCTGACCAATCGCGGCGGCAAGGGTGTGATCAACATGAAGACCACCCACAAAACCGGCATGGTGGTGGCGCTGCTTTCGGTGAAGGAAGATTCCGAAGTGATTCTGGTCAGCCAGAACGGCAAGATCATCCGAATGGATTCTTCCACCATCCGGCAGGCCGGCCGCTCCACGTCGGGCGTGAGGCTGGTGAACCTGGACGAGGGAGACAAGGTGGCTGCCGCTTCGGTCATTCCCGAAACGGAAAACGGGAACGGAAACGGGAACGGGCAGGAAGACCTGCCGCTCCAGTAAACTGGTGGAGGGGGGCAGGCTATGGGAACGCTGGTAGAACTGTCGGATCGTGCGCTGCTGGACGAGAAGGAAGCGAGGTTGTTCGCTCACCTCGAAGACATGGGGCGGGTGCTGGTGGCGTTTTCCGGCGGCACCGATTCCGCCTATCTGGCCTGGGCCGCGAACCGTGTGCTGGGCGCGAATGCCGTAGCCGTTACCGCCGATTCGGCGTCGCTGCCGGAATCGCACAAGCGCGATGCCGAAGCCTTCGTCCGGAGTCTCGGGATTGTTCACGAGTACATCGAGACCCACGAGTTCGAGAACCCCGATTACGCCCGCAACGATCCGAACCGCTGCTTTCACTGCAAGGACGAACTGTTCACACGGCTCGAAGCGCTGGGACGGGAACGCGGTTTCCCGCACATCGTCTACGGCGTGAATATGGACGACCTGGGCGACTATCGCCCGGGGCAGAGCGCCGCCCGCCAGCATCAGGTGGCTTCTCCGCTGGCGGACGCCGGGCTGACCAAGGCCGAGATTCGCGAACTCTCGCGCCGTGCCGGGCTTCCCACGTGGGACCGCCCCGCTTCGGCATGCCTCAGTTCGCGGATCCCCTATGGAACCCCGGTTACGATTCAGAACGTGAAGACCGTGGAATCCGGCGAGGAGCAGATCAAGGCGCTCGGTTTCCGGCAGTTTCGCGTCCGTTTCCACGGCGAGGTGGTGCGGATCGAGATCGCACCCGAGGAACTGGACCGCGCCCTCAACCGCGACATGGCCAAACGGTTCACCCGCATTTTCAAAGGCCTCGGATTCAAATACGTGACGCTCGACCTGGAAGGTTATCGCCAGGGGTCCTTGAACGAGGTCCTGCCGGGGCGCAGGTAGCCCTCTGCCTTAGAGATCCTTGGGGGTAGGCTTGTCTTTGCGCTTGCGGCGCAGGATCACGATCCCGACTAGAATCGCGGCGATCGCCAATTCGACTAGTCGGAAAACGTCGTCACGGCTCATTCCTTTTTCCACTCCTGGACCGGAAGTATAAAGCAAGCCGCCTGGAAACAACCAGTTGTCTTGAGAGACCGCCGGACGATTATCTTGAGAGAACAGAGAGCGCGGCCTTCAGCCCGCCGGCCCTCTGGATGCCGGGGACGAAGAAGGCATCGATGAAGTTTTGGTCGGTGCCGGTGAAACTGTCCAGGGGGGCTTGAAGCTCGACCCTTTCGGGTGCGACGGCCGCGGCGAAGGTGCACCAGACCGCGGCTTTGCCGAGCCCCACCAGGCTCGTCCCGGGCGTCTTGAGCCACGCCAGCGCGGTCAGAATGTCCTGCACCCGGTTGGCATCGTCGGACTTGTTGAAAGTGAGGAACATCTTCCCGGAACGGTCGCGCGGAGCCACGGCGCTCCCGGTCTGGAAGGCGTCGATCAACAGGACGGCACGGCCGGCTGCGACCAATCGCGCCACCTCGGGCGATTTGCGGGCCGCTTCGGCGCCTTCGGGGCCGACCACCAGCACGGGCGGGTTCGCGCCTTTCAACCAGACGCCCGGAACGCGATCGCCGCGGCCGGGGCGGCCGAGCACGACGCTCTCGCCGTGGATCTCGCTCAGCACCTGGGAGGGCCACTCAGCGGCCAGCGCGTAGCTCAGCCGTTCGCGGGCATCCGTGGTCTGCTGCCCGGCCAGGCGAACCCACTCGGCGAAGACCTGGCGGAACGAAATGGCGTTATCGGGCAGCTTGCGGTTGAACAGAGCCAGCATGTCGCCCAGCTTTTCGATTTCGACGGATTTCTCTTTGAACCGCGATGGGTCGTCAACGCCCAGCACGTGTTTCCCAAAAAACGCATAGGTCGCTTCCCGGTTCGGCCGGTTGTAGTTGTGCGGAGCGTCCTGGTAGAAATACGCGAGGTTCCCGTCTTTCCCGTACAGGTCGTAAATGGCGCGGACCGCGGGGTACTCCTCTTTCTCCATGTTCCTGGTCCAGTCGCCGGTGGCGGCGCTCATGATCATCGGCTTGGGCGCCATCATGGAGGCGATCTCGACGTTGTTGGTGTCGAGCCGCAGGCCGGGCGCATTCTCGCACAGAGAGCCTCCCTGCATGAGAA
Organism: Bryobacterales bacterium; assembly: GCA_963794265.1. Taxonomy (GTDB): domain Bacteria; phylum Acidobacteriota; class Terriglobia; order Bryobacterales; family Bryobacteraceae; genus CAWCDJ01. Next base: position 219,075 of record CAWCDJ010000001.1, on the reverse strand, counting down.
ACGAGACCATGTTGGCCGGGGCGGAGAACTGGATCCGGTCGTCGACCGCATCGAGCATCATGGTCTGGGTGGCACCACCCGAAGCGCCGGTAATGCCGATTCTCGCGCGGTTCACGCCGGGGAGCGACGCCACGAAGTCCAGCGCCCGGATGGAGTTCCACAACTGCAACTGAAGCGGGCCGAATGCCCACAGCTGCTCCTTCGTAGTGTCGCCGAAATCGTGCGGCGTCTGGACGGTATCGTCATAGCCCACCATGTCGTAGGCGAAGGCCACGTAGCCCTGGCGCGCGAGGCTGATGCACCGTGCCGGGACGGACGCGATATCGGTGTGCTCCAGCCGCCCGTAGTTCCAGTGCCCGTGCGGCGAAAGCACGGCGGGAAACCCTTCCGCCGGCGCCGCCTTCAACGGGCGGTAAAGATTGCCGCCCAGGTAGTAGCCCGGCAGCGTCTCGATCAGAACCTTTTCGATGGAGTAGTCGCCGCGGGCGATGCGCCCGAAGATCCGCGGATGCAGATCGCTTTTCGGAAACATCGGCAGCAAGCCGGCGGCGGAGAGAATCTGTTTCCGCAGAAATGCCTTCCGCGCCTCCCACTGGGCCAGCGTCCGGTAGGTTCTGGGCGCGAAGTGGGTATCGGTATCGGGCAGATCGGTGTTGCGCGCGTCGCGCGCGGGAATCTGGGCCTGTGCCATCAGACAGGCGGCAAACACGGCCGGCAGTAAGCGCATGGTTACCGGCTATTATATGGCCGGCTAGGCTTCCGCCGCGACCTCGACGGGCTTGCTCTGGATCCGCGCATTGCTGCGGAACAGGAAGGCCACCAGCAGCAGAATCACAAACGCGCCGCCGCCGGAACTCAGCCAGAAGGCGCTCCAGTTCCGGGTCACGGCCGCGCCGTGGGTAGTCGAGAAGAAATCCACCGCCACGCCCGAGAGCATGGAACCGGCGAACATTCCCACGCCGTAGGTGACGAAGGTCAGAAAGCCCTGGGCCGTTACGCGCAGCTCGGGCGGCGCTTCCTGGTCGGCGTAGAGCTGGCCGGTCATGAAGAAGAAATCGAAGCACACGCCGTGCAGCATGATCGCCACGTAGAACATCCACATGCCGGCGCCCGCGTTGCCGAAGGCCAGCAGGCCGTAGCGGAGCGACCACGAGAGCAGCCCGATGAGCAGGATGGCGCGTACCGTAACGCGCCGGAAGATCAGGGGCATCAGCAGCATCGCCGCGACCTCCGAAACTTGGCCCAGGGTCATCTTGCCGGCGGCGTTCTGCACCCCGACGTCATTGAAATAAGCGTTGGTGAACGAGAAGTAGAAGGTCAGCGGGATGCACGCCAGAATCGAGGCGACGATGAACACCAGGTAGGTGCGGCGCTTCAGCATGACCAGCGCGTCCAGGCCCAGTACATTGCGGACAGTCATCGGCTGGTTGCGGCCGGCCGGAGGTGTGTGCGGCAGCGTCAGGCTATAGACCGCCATCAGAATCGACGCGCCGGAGGCCAGCAGGAACATCGTCGACTTGGTCTCAATCCTCAGGAAGCCGACGATCTGGCCGATGAAGATCCATCCGAAGGTGGCGAAGACCCGAATCAGCGGGAACTGTTTGCCGGCATCCGTGATCTGCTTGAGCGCCAGCGAATTGGTCAGCGCAATGGTGGGGAAGAAGCAGATGCAGTAGGCCAGCATGATGGCATAGACCGCGCCGAAACTGGTGGCCCGGGTCATCATAAACAGGAAAACGGCGCCAACCAGGTGCAGGGCGGCGAGGATCTTCTCGGTGGAGAAGAAGCGATCGGCGATCAGCCCGACGAAGAACGGCGAGATCATGCTGGCAAGCGCGGTCGTGCCGAACACCGCGCCGGTTTCCGTCCCGGAGAATTTAAGGGTGGCGGTCAGGTAGGTGCCGATCGTGACGTACCACGCGCCCCAAACTACGTAGTTCAGGAACATCATCGCGCTGAGACGCGCACTCCGGGAGAAGGACGACATAGGGAGAGTGTAGCAGGGGTGGCCGGGTGGCGCGGGGTCAGGGCCTTGCGAATGCGGCCCGCAGTTTCTCCCAGGTGGCCGGCAGATCTTCGGGCAGCACCCGCGTCTCTCCTGACACCGTCATAAAGTTAGTGTCGCCGGTCCAGCGCGGCAGAACGTGCATGTGCAGATGGGCCGCGATGCCGGCGCCGGCGGCCTTCCCGATGTTGATCCCCAGGTTCAGGCCCTCGGGCCGGTAGACCGCGCGCAGGTGATGCTCCGCCTCGCGCGCCAGGTGGATCAACTCGGTCAGTGCGGCCTCCGAAAGATCTTCGAGCGTGGCGACGTGCGCATACGGCACCACCATGATGTGCCCGCTGGTGTACGGGAACCGGTTCAGAATGACGTAATTGTGCGCGCCGCGGTGCACCACCAGGCGCTCGCGGTCATTAGTGTCTTTTGCGGCCGCGCAGAAGACACAATCCGTAATCTCCCCCGAAGTGGTGACGTATTGAAACCGCCAGGGGGTCCAGAGATAGTCCATGGCTGTAGGGTGACGAGGGACGCGCCCGCCCGCCGCGGGCGGGTCCGTCAGGAATTGGGAACCTGCTCGGGTGTCGGCTCGGGCGGGGATGCGAGCGGCGCCGTCGAGTTATTCACTACGTCTTTCAGTTCTTTACTCGGTTTGAAATAAGGAATCTTTTTCGCGGGGACTTCGACCCGCGCACCGGTCTTCGGGTTGCGGCCGATCCGGGGTTGTCTCTGGCGCGTTCGGAAACTGCCGAAGCCACGGATCTCGATCTTATCGCCAGAACGCAGGGACCGCACGATACTGTCGAATATCGCCTCCACGATTACCTCGGACTCCTTCCGAGTCATTTCCACCACGCGGGAGACTTCTTCAATCAGATCGGCCTTCGTCATCGGATTCTCCTTGGTGTCAATCGGTTACGAAACCGCAGTATCTCTTGAATGGAGGAAATTTGCAAGCTATTCGGGATTGCGATCCTTCAGGCTCATGACCTCTTCAATGGTGGTGGTTGCGGCAGCAGCCTGGCGCTGGTAGTCTTCCAGGCGGGTTTTCTCTTCGTCATCCGCAACGGCGCGCAGGCTCAAGCCGATCTTCTTCTCGGCCTCGCTCATTTTGATGATTTTGAAATCGAATTCCTGGCCCACCGAGATCGGCGGCTCTTCCGAGGCGCGCCGACCGGTGTATCCCGGCACCTCCGAGAAATGGCACAGCCCTTCCACGCCTTCCGCCAGCTCGACGAACGCCCCGAAACTCGCCAGCCGGCACACGTGGCCGTGCACCGTGTCCCCGACCTGGTGATTCTGGAAGTACGTCTCCCAGGCGTCCGGTTGCAATTGCTTGATTCCGAGCGAGAGCCGGTGCTGGGCGGAATCGATATTCAGAATTACCGCCTGCACGACTTGCCCCTTCTTCAGAACCTCCGAGGGGTGCTTGACGCGCTTGGTCCACGAAAGATCCGAGACGTGGACCAAGCCGTCGATCCCTTCTTCGATTTCGATGAAGGCGCCGAAATCCGTCATGTTGCGAACCCGGCCCTCGACCACCGAACCCACGCTGTAGCGGCTGTCGATGGTGGTCCAGGGGTTCGGTTCGAGCTGTTTGAGGCCGAGGGAGATCCGGCGGTCCTTGGAATGCACTTCGAGCACGACCGCTTCCACCTGATCGCCCGGCTTGACCACCTTGGACGGATGCTTCATGCGCCGCGACCAGGTCATTTCACTAATGTGGATCAGCCCTTCCACGCCCGCTTCCAGTTCCACGAAGGCGCCGTAATCCGTGACGTTCACCACGCGTCCGATCACGCGGCTGTTCACGGTATAGCGTTCCGCGACGGTATCCCAGGGGTCCGGCTCGAGTTGCTTGATTCCCAGCGACACGCGCTCCCGGGCGCGATCGAATTTGAGCACCTTGACGGGGATTTCGTCGCCCACATGCAGCAGTTCCGACGGATGCGTAACGCGCCCGTAAGACATGTCCGTGACGTGCAGCAAGCCGTCGATGCCGCCGAGATCGATGAACGCGCCGTAATCCGTCAGGTTCTTGACCACACCCGTGACAACCGCGTCTTCCTGCAGGTGTTCGAGCGTGACGTTCTTTCGGACGTTAATCTCCTCCTCGACCGCCATTTTGCGCGAAACCACCACGTTGCCGCGCCGCCGGTTCAGCTTGATGATTTTGACCGGAATGTCCTGTCCCACCAGGGAGTCGAGATTGTGAACCGGCCGCGGATCTGCTTGCGACCCCGGCATGAATGCCTTGATGCCGATGTCCACCGCCAGCCCGCCCTTGACGCGGCCCAGCACGCGGCCCGAGAGGATCAGTTGCTCGTTGTACGCTTTTTCGAGGTTGTCCCAGATTCGCAGGCGCGCCGCCCGCGTGTGCGACAGAAGAACATACCCTTCCACCGGGGCGCCATGCTCGATCATCACATCGACCACGTCGCCGATCTGAACGGTAGTTTCACCGGATGGGGCCTGAAACTGTTCGATCGGTACTATGCCTTCAGATTTATAACCGAAGTCGATGATGACTTCTTTGCCCGTGATGCCCAGGACAGTACCTTGCAGGACTTCGTCGGCGGCGGGAGGGGCAAAGTGGGTGTAGTCCTCAAGAAGATCCTCGTAATTTTCGGGGACCGGTTGGTCCATCTGCCCGTTGTTTTGGTCCACGGCCATCAAGCCTCCGCCACTCGCTGATTCACCAGTGATTGACGGTTTCCGTGCTCCCGACGAAAGCGGCCGGTGCGCGAAACCGGGCACGCGCCAGGAGAAGAACGGAGAATGTTGTCTGAGAGCATGCGCCAATCACCAGCAACCACTGATAGATCAGTATGTTAGCAAATATACGCTGGTTTTACGAAGGTTGTCAACGGGGGGGGGCTGCGACCGACCGTTTCCATACCATTCCGAATCCCCGGCCGGCCCCGATACGGGGCCCCCTTTTCAAAGTGTCGATTTTCCCCGCCGATTTTCTCCTTGGAAAGCACTTCGATCCGGACTACAATCGATCTGGCAAATCCGTTCCCGATCGTGTTGTCCGGTTTTCATTTGGCATTTTAGGAGGTTGGTATGTTCGATAGCCTCGCGGATCGGATGAGAGAAGACGCGCACCAGGAAGTGAAGACTTCCGAAAGGATCATCCGGTGGATCGTCATAGCAGTGCTGTCGGTCTTGCTTTTCGGGGGACTTTACATGGGCATACGACTGCTTGAGGGTTAGGTCCCTCTGGGGTACACCCGAGCACCTGGCCGCTACGCACGTGCGGGATTATTCGACAGGTGCAATCCGTCGCATGACGGATTTTACTTTATCAGCATAATCGGCATTCGGGTTGTAGGTTGCGAGGAGCGCATCCAGGTCTTTGTCCCTATAAAGATCGGAGTGAGTGATCTGATATCCGACAGTCTGGATGCTCTCGGCGGGGGTACGGAACTGGGCACGTCCGGAATCCCAGCCGAAGAGATTATTGTTGGCTGCAAACTTGCCGCCGGTGGATTCCACATAAGAAATACTGGGTAGCAGACGCCAGTCGAGATCGTTCCTGTCAGCCGCTTCGAGAAAGGCGCGGGTGTAATTCTGGGCGGGGCAATCGCTCTTGGCAAAGAAGTTGCGCAGCAGGCTCAGTCGGGGGTCATGCCGGAGATCCGGAATCGGGAAAAAATGCTGCTGGTGCGGCGACATGGCGATAGGCAGACTTACAATTCCCGCAAACATCAAACCTTTAGACAACAGACTTCTCATCACAGGAAACTCCTTGATTCTGAGTTGGTTGGGCTGCATCTCGAGACGGCCTTTCGGGCCGCCGCAGCCAGGTTTTGGAGGGAGCGCAGACTCCCGGACGGCAGCGGGTTAAGGGACAGACATAAGCTGGGATTATACCACTGTCGGCACGTAGTGCGGCCACTAACTAGTTCCAGGTCAACGTACTGGCACGTACAGACCGGAAAGCCGGTGGCGGTCCGGCGCGCAGGCTCCAGAAGGCGTCCTGGCCGGATGCATGTAAACCGCGACACCCGCGCTGTTATAATAGACGGCGCCACTTAAGGCGGTTAGTGTCCGGAGTGAGAGAGCAAAAGGCCAGAGGATTTCATGTACCGTACGCGAGTTGTGCCGATTCTGCTGATAGTGCTCCTGGGGCTCGTTTCGTGCACCCGGGATCCAAACGTGGCCAAGGTCCGATACCTCGAAAGCGGAAATAAATATTTCGCCAAGGGGAAATACAAAGAAGCCCGCATCATGTATAAGGATGCGCTTCAGAAAGACCAGCGCTACGGGCCGGCGTACTACAAACTGGGCCTGACGGCCCTGCAACTCGGCTCGGCTGCGGAAGCGGTTCAAGCCCTGCGGCGCTCGCTCGAACTGCTGCCGCCCACCGACCCGGATCACTGGAACGCCGGCATCCGCCTTTCCGAGATTTATCTCGCCGTCGGGCGCGACCAGAAGGACCTGCTGGATGATACGGAGCACTTCTGCACGGAGCTTCTGAAGAGGTCCCCGAACTCGTTCGACGGCCACCGCCTGATGGGAGATCTCAACTTCGCACGGTCGATCGGGGCCTTCGGCACCGCCCGTAGAGAGGATGGGCAGCACCTGCTGGCCGCGGCCATCGAGGAGTACCAGAAGGCAAACTCGATCAAGCCCGGACAACTGAACGTTCTGATGCAACTGGCCCGCACCAGCGGCGCCAGCGGCGATTACCCCAAAGCCGAGCAACTGTACCGGGAGGTGATCGACAAAGACAAAACCATGCAGGTGGCCTACAACGAGCTTTACCGCCTGCTGCTTTTCGAGCGGAAGCCCGCGGACGCCGAGCAGGTGCTGAAGTCGGCCTTTCAGAACAATCCCAAGCAGTATGGTTATTTGACGAATCTCGCTACGCACTACGCGCTGACCGGCAATCGCGCCGCCATGCTCCAGACTCTTCAGCAGATCGAGTCGCACGCGGGCGAATACCCGCAGGCCTATCTGGTAGTGGGCGATTTTTACCTGCGGTTGGGGGACGGCGACTCGGCCATCAAGGAGTACCGCCAGGGAGCCGACAAAAACCCGAAACTCAAACTGACCTTCGAGAAGCGCATCATCGAAGCTCTGATGCGCCAGGGCAAACGCTCCGAGGCGGCCGACCTGAACGCGCAGATTCTGAAGCAAGATCCGAACGACCCCGACGCCAAAGGCCTGGCCGCGAGCTTCATGCTCGACAAGGGAGACGTGGCGCGCGCGCTGGCGGAATTGCAGGCCCTGGTGACCCGGGCGCCGGGCAACCCCGTGGCGCGTTTCAACCTGGGCAGGGCGCACCTGGCGCGCGGCGAGTGGGAAGAGGCGCGGCAGGCTTTCCAGAAAGCCATCGAACTGCGGCCCGACTACGTGATGGCGCGCCTGGCGCTGGCGCAGTTGCAGGTCTCACGGGGGGAGTTTGATTCCGCCTTGAAGAGCGTCGATCAGATTCTCGCGATCGACCGGAACAACCTCAACGCGCGGCTGATCCAATCGGCCGCCCTCATGGGCCAGAAAAAATTCGCCGATTCCCAGAGCCTGTTGGAGGGAATGGCCAAGGCGGCGCCCACCTCGCCGGACGTGTTCTATCAACTGGGGGTCGTCAACCTGAACGAGCGCAAGTTCAAAGAGGCCGAGGACGCGTTCCGCAAGTCCTATCAGCTGAACCCCGCGAATTCACGGGGCCTGATGGGTATCGTGCAGATCGATATGGCGCAGAACAAGCCGGATGCGGCTTTGCAGTTGCTGCGCGACGAATCCGGCAAGGCCCCGACGAGACTCGATCTCCGGCTGGCGCTGGGGAACACCGCGGCGCAACTCGGCCATTACGATGAAGCCATCGCGGCATTCACCACCTACCTCAACGGGCTGGATAAGGATTCCAAACAGCGGGGCAGCGTGTATCTATTGATTGGAGAGGTTTATCGCCGCAAGGGGGACGACGCCTCGGCCATCGCCGATTTGCAGCAGGCGCGGCAGGTGCTCCCCGACAGTTCGGCGGTGTTGAGCACCCTGGCCCTGACGCTCGACCACGCCGGGAAATGGAGCGATGCGAAGCAGGTCTACGAGGCTGCCTTGAAGGTGAAGAGCGACGACGGCGTGGTCCTCAACAACCTGGCTTACCTGATGGCCGAGCACAACGGCGATCTGGACGACGCGCTGACCAAGGCGGGCCGCGCCAAGCAGTTGCTGCCCAACCTCAACGAGGTTTCCGACACTCTGGGCTGGATCTACCTGAAGAAGAACCTGAGCGACAGCGCCATCCAGATTTTCAAGGAACTCGTGCAGAAGGCGCCGAACCAGGCCACCTTCCGCTACCACCTGGCCATGGCGTATTCGCAGAAGGGCGACAAACCGAGCGCCATCAAAGAGCTGCAGCAGGCCTTGAAGAACGGTCCGACCAAGGACGAGAAGGACAAGATTCAGGCGCTTCTGAGCCGGCTGAACGGAGCATAGAGGACTGCGGCGGGGCTCGCCGTTAATACGAGCTGCTGTTGAAATCGAACAGATCCGTATTGGTGCGGACCACCAGATGGCCTGGGCCGAGCAGCTTGCCTTGCGTCTGAAAGAACACCGCGCCATCGGTGGATTCGCCGGGAGCGAGCTTGGTTTGGACCATCGCCAGGGCGCTGGCCGTGGCGGCGGCCCGCAGTTTGTTCGAACTCATCGCCAGGGCGGCCTGGCGCCGCTCTTCGTAGCCATTCGTCGAATGCATATGCGAGTTGCCGTAAACGGACGCTTCGTAGGTTGTCACCAATTTGACCACATCGCCGCCGGTTCCCTTCTGAGAAAGCATGGTCACGACCTCTTTGGCGGGCGTGGCGCGCATGAACGTGCCGTCCTCGCGCGCCCAAGTGAAATCTTCGGGCCGGATGACGTAGGGGCCCGCCGAACCGTTTGACACCGCCACCTGGACGATTGCGTACTCTCGCAGATGAACCGGCAGCCGGGCAAACATCAAAGTCACACCGGACTTTGTAAGTGTTTGATATTTCAGACCATTTGATTCGAATTCGATAACTTGGCCAGGGGCCTGACACATACAGATCAGCGCCACAGCCAAGCCACCGATGCACCGGTTCATGAGACCATAGTACGATACGGCCGCTTAACGGAGCCATAACCCATCATGTCGAACGCTGGAATTACCACGAGCCGCACCGGATTGGAGCGGCACGGAATACACAATATCAACGTCGCGTACTGGAACCTTGGGACCGCTCAGTTGCTGGAGCAGTCCGTCCAGCGGCGTGAAGGGAGCTTTGCCAGGAACGGAGCGTTCGTGGTGCACACCGGTCAGTTCACCGGCCGCTCCCCGAGGGATAAATTCATCGTACGGGATGAGAGCACCGACGCCGGGGTGCAGTGGGGCGCGGTGAACCAGCCCATGTCGGAGGCCCATTTCGATCGCCTGCAAGCCCGCGCGGCGAAGTTCCTGCAGGGGCGCGACCTGTACGTGCAGGATTGCCACGTGGGAGCCGACCCGCAGTACGCCGTACCGGTTCGCGTGATCAGCCAACTCGCGTGGCACAGCCTGTTCGCACGGCAGCTTTTCATCCGGCGCGAGCCAGGGAGCGAGGAGGCGTTCGACCCGCGGTTCACCATCCTGTTCGCGCCGGATTTCCAGGCCGACCCGGCCGCCGACGGCACCAATTCGGAAACCTGCATCGTCATCAATTTCAAGAAGCGGATGGTGCTCATCCTAGGCACCAGCTACGCCGGTGAGATGAAGAAATCGGCGTTCACGATCATGAATTACCTGCTTCCGGCCGAGGGCGTGTTTCCCATGCACTGTTCGGCCAACATGGGGCCGGGCGGGGACGTGGCGCTATTCTTCGGGCTTTCAGGCACCGGCAAAACCACTCTCTCGGCCGACCCGCACCGCCGCCTGATCGGCGATGACGAGCATGGGTGGAGCGACCACGGGGTTTTTAATTTCGAGGGCGGGTGCTACGCAAAATGCATCCGGCTTTCGCGCGAGAGCGAACCGCAGATATGGAGCGCCATCCGCTTCGGCACGGTGCTCGAAAACGTTTCGATGGATGCGCGCACGCGGCTGCTCGATCTCGACTCCGACGAAATCACCGAGAATACGCGCGCGGCCTACCCGCTCGAGTACATCGACAACGCGGCAATCCCCAGCGTGGGAGGCCATCCGTCCAACGTAATTTTTCTGACCGCCGACGCGTTCGGCGTTTTGCCGCCGATTGCGCGGCTCGCGCCGGAGCAGGCCATGTATCACTTTCTCAGCGGGTACACGGCCAAAGTGGCGGGCACCGAGCGGGGGTTGGGAAAGGAGCCCGAGGCAACCTTCAGCGCGGGCTTCGGATCACCGTTTCTGCCGCGGCCCGCTTCGGTTTACGCATCGCTGCTGGGAGAGCGGCTCCGCCGGCACCAGGCCGCCTGCTGGCTGGTGAACACCGGCTGGGTGGGTGGTCCGTTCGGGGTGGGCAACCGCATGAAGCTTCCCCACACCCGCGCCGTGCTCGACGCGGCGCTCTCGGGGGGACTGAACGGCGTGCCGCTTGAAACTCACCCGATCTTTAAAGTGGCTGTTCCGAAATCGTGCCCTGGCGTGCCCGCGCAGGTTCTCGACGCGCGGGGAATGTGGGCGGATAAAGAGGCCTACGACCGCGCGGCGCGCGACCTGGCGGCGCGGTTCAACAAGAACTTCGAGAAATTCTCCTCGGTGAGCTGCGAGATTCTGGAGGCGGCTCCAGGGCGTTAGCTCAGACCGCCCGGGTCCGCAGAATCCCGATTTTGGCGATATCGAGTTCGATCACGTCGCCCGAATGGACCTCCAGGTTCAGGTCCAGGGGGAAGCCGATGATGTCGCCCGGAAGGATGAGTTCGGCGGCGGAAAGCCGCTCGATCGCCTCTTCGAACTTCGGCCGCAGGTTGGCGGAGTTGGTGCGGGCGCACTCTACGCCGTTCACCCGAGCCACCGCGTCGAGAGCGTAAGGATTCCCGATTTCGTCCGGTGTCACCAGGTATGGGCCGATCGCCGTGCGCGTGCCCAGGTCGTTCATGGCGGTGAAGCCGGCGATATGCTGGCGCGCTTCTAGGGCGCGCACGCAGGAGCCCTGCTTGCCGATAATCGCGGCCAGCTTCAACTCGGTAACGAAGGCCTCGCCGCAGCGCACCTCTTCGTCGGTACCTACCCGCGCCGGATTAAGCATCGGCGCGAGCAGGCGTACTTCGCCCGGCGCATACACCAGCGTCTCGTCGTTCGGACCCCTGGGCGGCGGGGTGTGCTTCCACCAATCAGCGGGGCGCGGGCCGTCGCCCAGGAACAATTCCTCGGCGGTGTGCATGGCGCGCAGGCCGGCCGAGAGAAAGTCCGGCATGGCGGCCGGAACCAGGGCGTCGGCCAGGCGCTGCGGATCGGCCTCGCCCTGCTGCTCCAGATACCAGGCGGTTGCGAAGTTCAGGTCGGCAATCACGCCGTCCTTGAGTGCGCCCACACGACGGTGTCGACCCACCGGCGTGGAGACCTCGAAGATACAGAGTTTCATTAGAGATTGCCGCGGCGTTCCTGCTCGCGCTCGATGGCTTCAAACAGCGCTTTGAAGTTGCCTTTGCCGAAGCTCCGGCTGCCCTTCCGCTGAATTACTTCGTAGAAAAGAGTGGGGCGGTCCTCCACCGGACGGGTGAAGATCTGGAGCATGTAGCCTTCATCGTCGCGATCCACCAGAATGCCCAGATCGGCAAGTTCGGCCAGCGGCTCATCGATCGGACCGACGCGCGCCAGCAGGTCGTCGTAATAAGTGGAGGGGACGCGCAGGAAATCCACACCCTGCCGCCGCATCGTGCGCACCGTTTCGATGATGTTGCCGGTGGCCATGGCGATATGCTGCACGCCGGGGCCGCGGTAGAATTCCAGGTACTCTTCGATCTGCGATTTCCGCTTGCCCCGCGCGGGCTCGTTGATGGGAAACTTCACGCGCTCGTTGCCGTTCGACATGACCTTCGACATCAGCGCCGAGTACTCTGTCGAAATGTCCTTATCGTCGAAATGCTTGAACATCCTGAAGCCCATCACGCCGCGATAGAACTCGACCCAGCGGTTCATTTCGCCGAGCCCGACATTCCCCACCATGTGGTCTATGTGCATCAGGCCGACTGGCCGCGCCAGCGCGTCTTCGCCCTCAGCCGGAGCGAATCCGGGCAGGAAGGCGCCGCGGTAATCCTTGCGCTCGACAAACGTGTGGACAGTGTCGCCGTAGGTAGAAATCGACGCCAGCCGCGTCTGGCCGTACTCGTCTTTCAGGGTCTCGGGCGGCCGCACGCTGCGCGCGCCGCGTTCGACGGTCTCGCGCCACGCGGCTTCCGCGTCGTCCACCCAGAGGGCGATATCGTGCACGCCATCGCCGTGCAGGCGGACAAGTTCGCTGATCGGGTGATCGGGGTCGAGCGCCGTGGTCAGGACCAGGCGGATCTTGTTCTGCGCCAGTACGTATGAAGCCCGGTCGCGCGTGCCGGTTTCCGGCCCGCGATAGGCCACCAGGCTGAAGCCGAATGCGGTGCGGTAGAAATGCGCGGCCTGGCGGGCATTGCCGACGTAGAACTCCACGTAATCGGTGCCGTTCAGCGGCAGGAAGTCTTTCTCAATCGGCGCGGGATGCTCCAGCGTTTGCGGCATAGGTTCTCCTCATGGCCTCAATACACAGGCGGTTATCGTCGTCGGTGCCGGTGGAAATGCGCAGGCAGCGCGGCAGCCCGAAGGCCTTCAGCGGGCGGATCACGACACCCTGCGCGAGCAGTTCCTCGAAAACGCGGGCGGCCTCCGGTTCGGAGGGCAGGACGGCCATCACAAAATTCGCCTCCGAGGGCACCAGGGTCATGCCGATGTCTTCCAGGCCTTCGCGAAGGTAGCGCAGGCCGCGGGCGTTCAATTCGAGCGAGCGGTGCAGAAATTCCTTGTCGGCGAGCGCCCCGATGCCGGCCGCCTGCGCGGGCGTGGACGGCTCGAACGGCAGCTTGACCTTGAGCAGGTTGCGGATCAGTTCCTCATGCGCGAAACCATACCCGATGCGCACGCCCGCCAGGCCGTATATCTTGGAAAACGTGCGCAGGGTGATCACGTTGTCGTAGCGGTAGTGCATGGAGTCCGGGTATTTCGGATTGTCCTTGGCGTATTCGAAGTAGGCCTCGTCGAGGATGATCAGCACACGCTCCGGTACGTGGCGGTAGAACTCGTCGAACTGGTGCTTGGTAAAAATGGCGCCGGTCGGATTGTTGGGGTTGGCGAGATAGATGATTTTGGTGTGCTGGTTGATGGCGGCGGCGAGAGCCGGCAGATCGTAATGCCAGTCGCTGTAGGGAACTGTGCTGTACTTCACGCCGCGCGAGCGGGCCAGCACTTGGAAGCCGATGAAAGCCGCATCCGTAGTGAGAACCTCGTCCTCGTCGCACAGGAAGGTTCGGATGATATTGGACATGATGCCCTCCGAGCCGCTCCCGGCGATGACGTTCTCCACCTTTAGTTCGAACTCGCGCGCCAGCACCTCGCGCAATTCGAGTCCGCCGTCGGGGTACAGGTTCAGGCCGCCCAGCACACGCGTCATGGCTTCGATGGCCATGGGCGACGGACCCAGTGGGTTCTCGTTGGACGCCAGCTTGGCAATGTGTGTGAGGCCGTACTGTTTCCGGACGGACTCGACCGTCCGTCCGGCTTCGTACGGCCGCAGGGATTCGATATATGACGGGACCAGGGGCACCGCTTCTATTCTACAGTTGCCGCCGGCGCCAGAGGCGCCTCAGACCGCGAGCAGCCTCTGGAAGAAGGACCGGTATCGCTGTAGCGCGATGCGCAGGTCTTCCGTACTCACGTCCTCTCCGCGGGCCCACTGCTGCTCCAGGTTCTGCCGCGCCGCGGCGAAGCTCTCGGCGAGCCGTTTGATGGCCAGCGCTACTAATTCATCGGCCTGCTGCACCGATGAGCGCGGCTCGTCCACGAACCCGGTTTGGACGTGGTCCCAGCGGGTGCGCAGGTCCTGCACGAAGTCGGCAGGCAGCAGAGGCGTGTTGGTCCGATCACGATTCTCGCCTGTGCCCGCGAGATCGGCGGTTGATACATGTTCTTCGACCCGGTTCATATTTCCATCCTCGGTCCGGCTGCATGGGCTTCCAGCAGCTCGTCAAACAGATCCCGATAATAGACCAGCCCCTTTCGCAGATCCTCGGTGCTGGCCTGTTCCCGCCGGAGGGCGATCTCATGCGCCGCCCGGTAATTTTGCACCACGCGGGGACGATCGACGGACAGGTCTTCGGCGCGCCGTCCGAACTCAGCCATGGGGTATCCCCGCGCCAGCATCAGTTCGGAAACCAGGCGGTCCGCATCCTGAATGGCCTGCAGGGGGCTATCCACGAACTCACCCTGAACTCGAAGCCACTGGTCGGCGAAGCGATCGCGCTCTTCGGGCTGAAGCCGGCGGATCTGCATGTTCTCCATCCGTTTCTGTCGGTGGAGCAGGGCGTTCTCCGCTCTCAAGCGGCTTCCGTGTGTGCGGACAGCTTCTTCATATTCGGGTCCGAAGCGCGCCTGTAACCTGGTGGACCGGCTTCTCTGCCAAAGCAGCCATAAAACGATCACGAGGATGATAACGACGCCGGTTATAATGGCGGCGCCTATTGCTGGTGACATACCTCGACTCCTCAAGTGGAAGATTTGCACGTTGGCTGCCAGGCTGAATGCCGCCGCGTCGAGCGTCGGTTCGAAAACGGACGGTTACGGCTTCCGCATCCAATCGAGCGTTTTTCGGATGCCCTCGTCGTAGGGTGTCTTGCGGGTACCCGGAAATTTTGCGAGCAGCTTGGCGTCGTCCAGAATCACGGGCGTTTCCTGGAGGTAGAGCATCTCGGGCAGTTCGCGCATCAGCGGGCTGAACCACCCCATCATCTTGAGCAGGCCGCGCCCGGCCGTACGATAGCGGGGCGCGCGCCCCGCGGCGCGATAGATGCGCGTGATGAAATCGAGCGTGTTGATCTCGCCCGGCCCACCGAAATTCCAGGCCTGGTTGTAGCACTCGCCGCAAGCGGCGAGGTCCGCGATCAGCGGGCCGGTATCGGGCACGAACACAAACTCATGCGCCGTGTTCACCGGGCCGATCCAGTTGGCGGTCTTGCCCTGGAGCGCCGCCCGGAAGATCGGGTTGGCCAGGCTGTTATCGGCGTCCGGGCCGTAGAAATCGGGCAGCCGGACGATCAAGCTGTCGATCTGGCCTTTCTGCGCGGCCTCGAGCACAAGGTCTTCCTGCTCTTTGCGCCAGCGGCCCTTACGGGTTTCGGGTTCCCGGGGATGGGTCTCGGCCACGCGTGACGCGCGCGGAACGCCGTAGCCGTAGACGCTCGAGACCAGCACAAGGCGCTCGACCTGCATGGCCACCGCCGCCTCGAGAGTGATGCGCATCAGCTTGGGATGCCACTGGTGTAGGGGGTAGGGCAGCCCCACCGCGTAGACGATGGTATCGACGCCTCGCGCCGCGGCGCCGGCCGAGCGCAATTCGTTCAGGTCCGCATCGAAGATCTCGGCGTGTCGCATCTTAGCGAACGCGCCTTCCAGGCGCTCCCGGGAACGCCCCACCACCCGGAACGGAATCTCACGCCGTTCGAACTCGGCCGCCACCCAGGGCCCGATCGCGCCCGCCGCGCCGAAGATCGCCGCTTTTTCGATCAATCCCATGGACGCCGCCAGTATAGCGATTTCCCGGCTGGTAAAATAGAGGCAAAATGATTCAGACTCTGTTCGGCCCGGTGGAGCAAGAGCCATCGCTGCTTGAAAAACTGAAAAGCGGTGTGCAGAAGACGCGTGACGGGCTGGTCACCGCGCTTGAAGACGCGATCAAGGGCAAGAAGGAGATCGACGCCGATCTTCTCGATGAGCTCGAATTCACCTTGATTTCAGCCGATATCGGCGTTCGCACCACGGAAGAGATTCTGGAGCGCATCCGCTCGCGGGTGGAGCGCCACCAGTTGAACGACGCGTCCGAACTCAGGGGCCTGATCCGCGAACAGCTTCTCGAGATCCTCTCGGCCAGCGAGCGCGTCCCAGCCCACGTATCCGAGCCGCCGGCCGTGATCCTGGTGGTGGGAGTGAACGGCTCCGGCAAGACCACGACCATCGGCAAGCTGGCCAGCCGCTTTAAGAACGAGCAGCGTTCGGTGCTGTTGTGCGCGGCCGACACGTTCAGGGCCGCCGCCATCGACCAGTTGGAAATCTGGGGCAGCCGTACCGGAACCGCGGTCATCCGCCAGGGGCCGGGAAGCGACCCGAGCGCGGTGCTGTTCGACGCTCTGAACGCCGCCCGGGCTCGCAAGAGCGACTACGTGATCGTGGACACGGCCGGCCGCCTGCAGACCAAGGAAAACCTGATGGCGGAGTTACAGAAGATGAGCCGGACCGCCAAGAAGGTGATTCCGGAGGCGCCGCACGAAGTCCTGCTGGTGCTCGACGCCACCACCGGGCAGAACGGGCTGGAGCAGGCGCGCAAATTCACCGAGACTTCCGGGGTCACTGGCATTGTGCTGGCCAAGCTCGACGGGACGGCCAAGGGCGGCATCGTGATTGCGATCGCCCGCGAGTTGGACCTGCCGATCCGCTACATCGGAGTGGGTGAGCGGGTGGACGACCTGCTGCCCTTCGATTCCGAAAAGTTCGTGGAATCGCTGTTCTCGGAATGACTGAAACCAACTTCATGCGGGAAGCGCTCGACCTGGCGCGCCGCGGCCGCGCGCAGGCGAGCCCCAACCCGATGGTCGGCGCCGTCGTGGTGCGGGAGGACGCGGTTGTGGGCCGCGGCTTCTACACCTGGGAGGGCGTGCGCCACGCCGAAGTGATCGCACTGGCCGAGGCGGGCGACCGGGCGCGCGGTGCCACCGTGTATGTCAGCCTGGAGCCGTGCTCGCACCACGGGCGCACCCCGCCGTGCGCCGATGCGCTGATCGAAGCGGGGGTAGCGCGCGTGGTCGCCGCGATGGAGGACCCGAACCCGCTGGTCTCGGGCGAAGGCTTCCGCAAGCTGCGCGCGGCGGGCGTAGCGGTCGAGATCGCCCGGGAATTTTCCGCCGAAGCCGAGAAGCTCAACGAGCCGTTCGTTTATTTCATGCGTACCGGGCGCCCGCTGGTGACTCTCAAGGCCGCGATTACGCTCGACGGCAAAATTTCGGCGCCCGACGACAATCGGGGCTGGATTACCAGCGAGCGGGCCCGCGCGCACGTGCAGGATCTGCGCCACGATCACGATGCGATCCTCACCGGAATCGGCACCGTGCTGGCCGACGATTGCGCGCTCACCGATCGCACCGGAAAGCCGCGCTGCCGGCCTCTGCTGCGGATCGTGATGGATTCGCAACTGCGCCTGCCGCTCGATTCGAAGATGGTGCGCGGCGCGGCAGGCGACCTGGCGGTGGTGACTACGTCCGCCTCGTCCGGCGAGCGCCGGAAGGCGATGGAATCGCGGGGCGTCGAGGTGCTGGTGTTCGACGGGCCCGGCGGCCGCGCCGACCTGGCGTCTACCATTGCCTGGCTCGGGCGCCAGAAGTGTCTCTCGCTCATGATCGAGGCCGGGAGCAAGGTGAACTGGTCGGCTCTCGAAAGCGGCTGCGTGGACCGCATCTTTTTTTACTACGGCCCGAAGATTCTGGGCGGTTTGGAGGCGCTGCCGCTGGCCGGCGGAATCGGGCGGCGACGCCGCGCGGATGCCATCGCGGTTCACGGCGTCACGATCCATCCCATTCCGCCGGATGAGTTCGCCCTGGAGGGATATGTTTACCGGGATTGTTGAAGAACTGGGGACGGTCGAATCCGTCGAGACGCGTGCCGCCGGAGCGCGCCTGAAGGTCCGCTGTTCCACCGTGATGCAGGATATGACCGAGGGCGCGAGCATCGCCGTGAACGGGGTCTGCCTGACCGCGGTAAATCTGCAGCCCGGCGGATTCTTCGCCGATCTCGCGCCCGAAACCGTCAAACGCAGCAACCTGGGCGCGCTGCGCGCCGGGTCTCGCGTGAACCTGGAGCGGCCGCTCTCTCCAACCGGCCGGCTGAGCGGGCACATCGTGCAGGGTCACGTGGATGGCACCGGCGAGTTTCTCATGCTTGACGCGCTGGGCGATGAGAACTGGTGGCTCCGCATCCGCGTGCCGCCCGAACTCGACCCATATCTCGTGTTCAAGGGGTCGATTGCAATCGACGGAATCAGCCTCACGATCGCGGCGCTCGAAGGCGACGTGCTTTCCGTGACCATCATTCCCCACACTTACCGGAACACCACGCTGGGCGGGTACCGCACCGGCGACAAGGTGAACCTGGAGTGCGACGTCCTGGCAAAACACGTGGAGAAGTTACTGCGGAAGCTGGACGTGAAGAAGGGGCTGACCTTGGAAGATCTGCGGGAGAACGGGTATTGAATTTCACCGCCGAGACGCCAAGGCGCCGGGAAAGACCAAAATGCAAGACCTGTCTTTCTCGTTTTCCAGGCGCCTCGACGTCTCGGCGGTGAATCCTCTTTAGCCGACGCGCGACGGGTGCCGCTCGGCCTGGTCCAGCACGATGGTTTGCAGCGATTCGAGCGCTTCGACCACGCGCTCCACCAGGTCGTCTGTCTGCGCCACCGCGGTCCGGACCGAATCGATGCTCTTGACGTGGCCCTGGAGCGACTGCTCGAATACGCCGAGCTCGGCGGTCAGGTTTTCGCGCAGCGCGGCGGCATTCTGGTCGAAGCCTTCGATCGTCAGCTCGATCTTGCGGAGGCGTTCGTTGGTCGCGATCAGGTTCTGTTCGATGGCCGTGAGCCGTTCCCCGAGCGCGGCTCTTTCGTCGCTGGCCGCGGCCACTTCGCTGCGCAACGTGTTTAGCGCTTCCCCGGCGGTGCGTTCCAGGGCGGCGATGGTGTTCTCGTGCATCTGGATGGTGGCTGCGAAGCGCGATTCCATCTGCTGCATCTCGGCCCGAAAGGCGGATTCCAGCGCTTCCCATCCCGGCACCGCGGGGGCCTTGGCGCGGCGCGCCGCCACGCTCAGCAGTTTCATCTCGAGCGTCAGCTTCTGGACCCGCTGGAAGCGCGCCGAGGGGTCTTTTGCCAGGCAGCCGTGGAGCACGCGGTCGACCGCCGGACTCCCCGAGGAAGCAGGCTCGGTTTGCGCCAGGGAGGCTGCGATGGCCTCGGGTCCGTCGCCGTCAAAAGCGCGCCGGCCGGTAAACATCTCGTAGAGAATGGCGCCGAACGAGAATATGTCGCTGCGGACATCCGGGCGCGCGCCGGAGAGCAATTCGGGAGCCGTGTAGGGCGTGATCTTGCCGTATTCGAACAGCGGCAGAAGTTCGAGCGAGCTTCCGCTCACTACGACCTGCGACGGAGTGAGCGCCCCGTGTGCGCCTCCGGACTCGTGAATCTTTCTGAGGGCCTCCGCCAGGCTGAGGGCGTGGGTCAGAGCTTCGGTCACGGGCATTCTGCCTCCACCCATGATCTGTGCGAGCGTTTGCGATTCCTGTATGTTGGTTACGAGACTGGTCATGCGTCCTCCGTCTCCAAGAAGTAAAGCAGTTACTTGCGCCAGGTTCAAGTAATCACTCGGTAACTGTGGTGAAAATGTGAGTACCGGACGTACATTCACTATGGTTATCCATCGATAACCTGGCGGAAGAACTCGATCGACCGGACGGCGCATTTTTCCCAGCGGAAATCGGAGGCGCGGGCGCGTCCGCGGGCGGCCAGGTCGGCCCGCAGCGAGGGCGAGAGGAGCAGCCGGTTGAGGGCATCGCGCAGCTCCGCCTGGCTGCGCGGGTCCACCAGGAGGGCCGCGCCACCCGAGATTTCGGGCAGGGAAGATACGTTCGAGGTGATGACGGGCACTCCGGCCGCCATCGACTGCGCCACGGGAAAGCCGAAACCCTCGTACAGGGAAGGATATGCGAAGATCGCGGCGCCCGCGGTGAGCAGCGGAAGATCGGCTTCCGCGATATAGCCCAGATAGCGGGTCTGCCGCACCCGGGCCAGCGTGACCGCCGGTGCCCATCCGGCCGGGCCGGCGATCACGATCTCGAATTCTTCGCGTATGGAGCCCGGCAGGGCCTCCCAGGCATCCAGCAGGGTATCCAGGTTCTTTCGCGGTTCGATCGTCCCGACGAACAGCACGTAAGGGCGCTTCAGGCCGTAGCGCGCGCGAAGATCGGCCACCCTGTGAGCATCGGGGTCGAAAAAGGCATCGGCAATGCCCGAGTGAATCACCGCGATTTTCCCGGGTGCCAGGCGGAGCACGCGGACGGCGTCGTCGCGGGTAGCGGCCGAAACGGCGATGAGCCGGTGCGCGCGCCGCGCGAGTTCGGCGAAGTGGGAATCGGCGTGGCGATTGTCGGCCGGGTGCAGTTCCGGCATGAGCCAACTGGTCATGTCGTGGATGGTGGCGGTGAGGCGCGGCCGCCGCGGCGGATTCCGCACCAGGCTACTGGCGTGGAAGACCTCCGCGTCGCCTGCCATCCAGTCAAGCGTAGGCAGACGGAGATAGTTCGAGAGCGCGAGCGACCCGAGGCCGTATGCCGTCGGAAGGCGCCCCGTGATGGAGCCCTCATGCGTGAGCGGGCCCAGCATTCGCATGGCCGGAACGGTGCGGATCTCGTTGGGCGCGGCGGCCCGGCGTAGGTGCTCGATCCAGTAATAGAGATAGTTCTTGACGCCGGCGCTGCGGATGAGCAGCGGCGCGGCATCAATCGCGACGCGCATCGTTCCCAGTATGTGATAAACTACCGGTTTATGGCAGTAGCCACCGCCGCCCGGCATCATCACCATCCCCATCGTGCCACAACGCGGCGGGCGGTGTTCTGATTTGGACTTACACCGAATTTCGAAATAGCGCCCGCCGCGAAAGCGGCGGGCTTTTTATTTTTGTGCCCGACATGAATCTCGACTTTCAAAAATCGGATGGATTGATCACCGCCGTCATTCAGGACCACGCCAGCGGACGCGTCCTGATGGTCGGTTATATGAATGAGGAAGCGTTCCGCAAGACCGTGGAGAGCGGCTTCGCCACCTTCTACTCGCGTTCGCGGAAGAAACTCTGGCTGAAGGGTGAAAGCTCGGGGCACCGGCTGGCGGTCAAGGAGATCTCGACCGATTGCGATCGCGATGCCGTGCTCGTGAAGGTCGAAGCGCTGGGCCCCGGGGTGTGCCACGAAGGTTACCGGAGCTGTTTCTTCCGGCGTCTGGACGATGGCCAATGGAAGGTGGCCGAAGAGCGCTCCTACGATCCGGCTTCGGTCTACGGAGGCAAGTCGTGAAGCTGCAACTCGGCATCCCCAAGGGCTCGCTCGAGAACGCCACCATCGACTTGTTTCGCCGCGCCGGGTTTTCGATCACCACCAGCAGCCGCTCGTATTTTCCCGGCATCGACGATCCGGAAATCGACTGCATGCTGATTCGCGCGCAGGAAATGGCGCGGTATGTCGAAGACGGTATTCTCGACGCCGGTCTCACCGGGCGCGACTGGATCGAAGAGAACGAAGCCTCGGTCGTAGCGGTGGCGGACCTTATCTATGCCAAGCAGAGCTTCGGCAAAGTCCGCTGGGTGCTGGCCGTTCCGGAAGCTTCGAGTTTCCGCTCCGTAAAAGACCTCGAAGGCAAGATCATCGCCACCGAACTGGTCTCCACGACCAAGCGTTATCTGGCCGCGCATGGCGTCAAAGCGAAAGTTGAATTCAGTTGGGGTGCGACCGAGGTGAAGCCGCCGGTGCTGGCGGATGCCATCGTGGAAGTCACCGAGACCGGCTCGTCGCTGCGCGCCAACAATCTCAAGATCATCGATACGGTTCTCGAATCGAACACGCAGTTGATCGCTAACTGCGAGTCCTGGAAGGACCCGGCCAAACAGCGGAAGCTGCTCGACATCAAATTGCTGCTCGACGGCGCTATCAACGCGCTGGGCAAGGTGGGGATGATGCTCAACGTCCACAAGGATAACCTGGCGGCTGTGCTGGGCGTGCTGCCCGCGTTGAAACGGCCCACCATCTCGCACCTCAGCGATGAGGAGTGGCTGGCGGTGAACACGATTCTCGACGAATCCACCGTGCGCGATATCATTCCGAGGCTCAAGCAGGCGGGGGCGCAGGGAATCGTAGAATACCCGCTGAACAAGATCGTCCTGTGATCCGAATACTCAGAAGCAAAGATATCGGCCGCCTCCTGGCCCGCAAGGCGGCGCGGTTTACGGACGCCGAGGCCGTGGTGCGTCCGATACTGGAAGCGGTGCGGGCGCGAGGCGACAAAGCTCTGATGGAGTACGCCCGTAAATTCGACGGGCTCGAGCGCAAGTCGGTGCGGGTGCCGGCGGCCGAACTCGAAACGTCGCGCGTGAACCTCGAGCCCGAGTTTCGCAGGGCGGCCGAAACCGCCGCCGCCAACATTCGCGCATTCGCCGAGCGGCAGATGCCGCCTGAGTGGAACCGCGAATTTCGCCCCGGCCTGAAGCTGGGCCAAATCGTGCGGCCGCTCGATACGGTGGCGGCGTACATTCCGGCGGGGCGCTATCCGCTGCCCTCGACGCTGCTGATGACCGTAGTCCCGGCGCAGGTCGCGGGAGTTCCGAATATCTGCGTGGCCTCGCCGCGGGCGGTTGCGGAGGTGTTTGGCACGGCCTCCCTGCTCCACGTGCACAACGTATTTCAGATGGGCGGCGCGCAGGCCATCGCCGCGTTCGCATACGGCACCCGCACGGTGCCGCGCGCGGACCGCATTGTGGGACCCGGCAACATTTACGTGGCCGCGGCCAAGAAGCTTCTGGCCGGCGAGGTCGGCATCGACTTCGTGGCCGGCCCCACCGAGATTCTGATGATTGCGGCCGCCGGCGATCCGCGGCACATCGCGGCCGACATGCTGGCGCAGGCGGAGCACGATGTGGACGCGTCGGCCATTCTGCTGACTACCTCGAAGCGACTGGCCGCGGCGGTGGCCAGGCAATTGGACCGGCAACTGTCGGTTCTTCCGACCGCCGGTGTGGCGTCGAAATCCATCGCCCGCAATTCCGCCGTCATCCTGGTGGGGTCGCTCGACGAGGCGGTGGAGATCTCGAACCGCTTCGCGCCCGAGCATCTCAGCATTCCCGATTCGGCGCTGCTCGACAAGGTCAAGCATGCGGGCAGCGTATTTGTCGGACCAAACAGCCCCGAGGCCGCGGGCGATTATGCTTCCGGCCCCAACCACGTGCTGCCCACCAGCGGCGCGGCGCGCATCCGGGGCGGACTTTCCGTAATGGACTATCTCAAAGTGATTTCCGTGCAGGAGTTGTCGGCCGCGGCGCTGGCTCGCGTCGCGCCCGCCATCACGACGCTGGCTCGCGCCGAGGGCCTCGAAGCCCATGCCCGCTCCGTGGAGGTACGGCTCGATGGCCGCTAGAGCACCCAAGCTCCCGAAGGGCGCCGTCCGGCCCCGGCCCGCTGTACAAGCCATGGCGCCCTACTCACCACCGACCGGGGGGCGCACCGGCAAACTGCGGCTCGATTTCAACGAGAACACCGTCGGCTGCTCGCCGCGCGTGATTGCCGCCGTGAGGGAGCGGCTGACGCCCGGCTGCCTGGCCGTATATCCCGAGTACGGCGAGGCCAAGCAAGCCGTTGCCGCGTATTTCGGCGTCTCGCCCGCGCAGTTCGTGTTCACCAACGGGACTGACGAAGCCATTCAGGTCTTCATCAACACGTATGTCGATGCCGGCCAGGAAGTGGTTCTGCTCAAGCCTTCCTACGCGATGTACCGCTTCTATGCGGAGGTCGCGGGCGCCAGCATCAAGGAAGTAGCGTATCCCTGGCCGGGACTGGATTTTCCGCTGCAGGAAGTGCTGGACGCCATCACGCCCGACACCCGGGCCGTGCTGCTGGCGAATCCGAATAATCCCACCGGCACCGGCGTGGGTCTGCTCGGCATCGAGCGCATCCTGCACCGCGCGCGCAGGGCAGTCGTACTGATCGACGAGGCGTATTTTGAATTCTGCGGCGTCACGGCCCTGACCGAAATCGAACGCGTCCCCAACCTGTTCGTCTGCCGCACGTTTTCGAAGGTCTTCGGAATGGCTGCCATGCGGCTCGGCTGCCTGTTCTCGCACGAGGCCAACGTCGCCTACATGCACAAAGCCCAATCGCCTTACAGCGTGAATTCGGTGGCGGTGCTGGCGGCACAAGCGGCTATCGAAGATCGCGAATACATCGAAACCTACGTCGCCGAAGTGCTGGCGGCGCGCGAACTGTTGTGCGTTGGCCTCGAGAAACTCGGCGTCCGCTATGTGCCGAGTTCCGGCAACTTCGTGCTCGGGGATTTCGGTCCCCGCGCCATCGAGGTGCGCGACGCCCTGCGCGAGCAGGCGATCCTGGTCCGCGACCGCAGCTACGAAGCGCCGGGCTGCGTCCGCATCACGGTGGGCACGCGCGAGCAGACCCGCCGCCTTCTGGCCGCGCTCGAGGAGATCTGGAATCGATGAACCAGCCGCTGCTTGTGTTCGACATGGATGGCGTCCTGGTGGACGTGACCGAATCCTATCGCGAGACCATCGCGCGCACCGTGGAGCACTTCACGGGAACCAGGCTCACCAACCAGCAGATCCAGGACTATAAGAACCAGGGCGGCTGGAACGACGATTGGCAGCTCTCGCACCACGTCGTGACCAGCAGCGGTGTGCCGGCGCCTTTTGAGGAAGTGAGGCAGTACTTCCAATCCATCTTTCTGGGCGACGGGAGCGATGGCCTGATGCTGCGCGAGCAGTGGGTCGCGAAACCGGGCACGCTCGAAAAGCTCAACCGGGCGTTCCGGTTCGCCGTCTTCACCGGGAGGCCGAAGGAAGAGGCGCGCCTGACGCTAGACCGCTTCGCGGCGGGGTTCGTTTTCGACCCGATCGTCGGCATGTACGACGTGGAACGCCACAAGCCCGACCCCGACGGGCTGCTCCGCATTCTCAGAGAGAACTCGGGCTGCACGGTCTTTTACGTCGGCGACAGCGTGGACGACGCACGCGCCGCTCGCGCCGCGCGCGTGCCCTTCATCGGGGTCGCCGCGCCCTCGAACCCGCTCTACATCGACCTGGTATTCCTTTTCCAGGAAGAGGGCGCCTACGCCATCGT
The DNA here is from genome assembly GCA_963794265.1 of Bryobacterales bacterium. Classification (GTDB taxonomy): domain Bacteria; phylum Acidobacteriota; class Terriglobia; order Bryobacterales; family Bryobacteraceae; genus CAWCDJ01. Next base: position 193,990 of record CAWCDJ010000001.1, on the reverse strand, counting down.
GGACGACATCAACTATCTCGAAGAGGTTTTCGCGTCATGAGAACGGCCGCCCTGGAGCGCAATACCAAGGAGACCCGGATTTCCGGGGCGCTGAAAATCGAAGGCCGCGGCCGTTACGAAATCTCCACCGGCATCCGTTTCTTCGATCACATGCTGGAACTGTTTACGAAGCACGGCGGCTTCGATCTGAAGCTGCACGCCGACGGCGACCTGGACGTCGACCAGCATCACACGGTGGAAGATGTCGGGATCGTGCTCGGCGAGTTGTTCACCAAAGCACTGGGCGATCGCAAGGGCATCAATCGCGCCGGCTACTTCGTGCTGCCGATGGATGAAACCCTGGCCCTGGTGGCGCTCGACCTGGGCGGACGGCCCGCGTTGGTCTACAGAGACCTGGTGAAGGTACGGATGGTGGGCGACCTGCAAACCGAGCTGGTGGAAGATTTCTTCGGCGGTTTCGTCAACCACGCCGGGGCGAATCTGCACGCGAAGGTTCTCTACGGCCGCTCCAACCACCACAAGATCGAAGCCGTCTTCAAGTGCTTCGCGCGGGCCATGAAGTACGCCTGCTCGAAGGACGCCCGGCTGAAGGACCAGTTGCCGTCCACCAAGGGTTTGTTATGATCTCCATCTTCGATTACGGCGCCGGCAACCTGCGGTCGGTCGAGAACACGCTGGCCGAAGCCGGCTGCGAGTATACGCTCGTGCGGGATGCCGGCGGCCTGCGCGCAGCTTCCAGGATCATCCTTCCCGGCGTGGGCCATTTCGGACAGATGATGCGCGCGCTCGACGCGCTCGAGGTTCGCGACACGCTGCGCGACCGCATCGCCGCGGGCGTGCCGTTCCTGGGTATCTGTCTCGGCATGCAGGCGCTGTTCGAGGCCAGCGAGGAAGCGCCGGAAGTGGAAGGGCTCGCCCTGTTCCCCGGCATCGTGAAGCGATTCCCGGCCGAGGCGCGGGTTCCGCACATGGGCTGGAACGAGCTCGAGGTGCGCGACGGGTCGAAGCTCCTGCGGAAACTGCCGGCCGGGCCGTTCGTCTATTTTGCACATAGTTACTATGTGCCGGAGGTGCCTGATGCCGCGGCCTGCTGCACTTATGACGTGCGCTACACCGCGGCTCTCGAAGCCGGCAATGTGTATGGCGTGCAATTCCACCCGGAGAAATCCGGCAGCATCGGTTTGCAGATCGTGAAGAACTTCGTGGACCAGGCATGTTAGCGAAACGCATTATTCCGTGCCTCGACGTCACCGGCGGCCGTGTGGTGAAGGGCGTCAATTTCGTGAACTTACGGGATGCGGGCGACCCGGTCGAGCTGGCGGACCGCTACAACCACGATGGCGCCGACGAGTTGGTGTTCCTCGATATCACCGCGTCGAGCGATGCCCGCGAGATCATGGCGGACGTGGTCGCACGCACTGCGCGCAAGGTCTTCATCCCGCTGGCGGTTGGCGGCGGCATCCGTTCGGTAGCCGACGCGCGGCGCATCCTGATGTCGGGCGCCGATAAGGTCTCGGTGAACACCGCGGCTGTGCGGCGTCCCGAACTGATCACCGAACTCTCGCGTGAGTTCGGCGCGCAGGCCGTGGTGCTGGCCATCGACGCGCGCCGGCACGGGGCGGGGAACTGGCACGTCTTTACTCGCGGCGGCCGCGACGACGAAGGCATCGACGCCGTCGCCTGGGCCGCGCGCGGAGAAGAATTGGGCGCCGGAGAGATCTTGCTGACCTCCATGGATACCGACGGCGTCCAGACCGGCTTCGATTGCGATTTGACCCGCGCCGTCTCGCGTGCCACCCACGTTCCCGTGATCGCCTCCGGAGGCGCCGGCGAGCCCGAACATTTTGTCCGCGTGCTCATCGAAGGCTGTGCCGACGCCGCGCTGGCGGCTTCGATCTTTCACTACGGAACCTACACCGTGAACCAGTTGAAAGAAGAGCTCGACAAGCGCGGAATCCCGGTGAGGCCGCCGCAGTGATCTTCCCCTGCATCGACCTGATGGATGGCAAGGTCGTTCAGTTGGTTCAGGGCCGCGAGAAAGCCCTGGAAGGCGCGGCGCCCGAAATCATGCTCGAACGCTTCGCCGGATTTCCGGAAATCCAGGTGATCGATCTCGATGCCGCCATGGGCCGCGGGTCGAACGACGCCCTGGTCCGCATGCTGGCCGCGCGCGCCGTAACCCGCGTGGGCGGCGGCGTGCGTACCGTGGAGCGCGCCCAAGCCCTGGTGGAACAGGGAGCGCACCGCGTGATTGTCGGCACGTCGGCGTTCACGGCGGAGGGCATCAACGCGCCGCTCCTCGGAGCCATGCGCGACGCCATCGGGAGCGAACGCCTCATCATCGCGGTGGATTCGAAGGGCGGCCGCATTGTCGTCAGGGGATGGCAGGAGGCCACCACCCTCACCGCCGAGCAGGTGCTCGCGGACCTGGAACCCTACTGCTCCGGCTTCCTCTCGACCTACGTGGATAAGGAGGGCATGATGCAGGGCACCGATCTCGACTGGTTCCGCCGCCTGCGCGGCGCGACCTCGCTTGAACTCACCGCCGCCGGAGGCATCACGACCCTCGACGAGATCCGCGCCCTCACCGCTATGAATATCCACGCCGCACTCGGCATGGCCATCTACACCGGACGGCTGAAGCTCGAAGATCTGCGTTAGCGAACCGAAACCGTCACCGCGCCCGTGCCATCTTCGGTCGTTTGCGTGGCGGCGTCGCCGATCTTGACGGACACCGGCAGGTCACCCGCGCGCGCGCCGGACGGAACCTGCACGTTCACCTGTAGAACGCCCGCGACCATGCCGGGGGCTTCGCCGTAGAAGACCACCGTCGCGGGCTGCCCGTCGATCGTAACCATCGGCGCCAGGACGGGCTCGGTGAATGGCGCCATAGCCGGCGTAATCCTCCCAGAGATTCCGCCGGGAATCGTTTGGCCTTCTCCGGTCAGGTACAGGACGACGATCTCGCCAGGATGGGCCGGGCGGTCCGAAGAGTTCGTCGAGGAGTCCGGGTTCAGAATGGCTCCGGGCCCATTGCCGCTCGAATTCGCGGTGAAGATGCCGGGCGCCGCCGGAGCCTGCGTGGTCGACACGCCATTCGAAGTCTGCCCCAGGTACTTAACCGTCACGTTTAAGTTGCGCACGTAGGCGGGTGAGTTGATTTCGTAGGGCACAATGGCGGAAATCTGAGTCGCGCCGGCGTAGAGCAGGGGCGCCGCATAGCCGTTGACCAGCACCTGCACGCCACCGAGAGCGGTGGGCATCTGGCCTTTCACGATCAGATCCTGTGTTACGGCAACTCCTGTATCCGGCCCCAGCGCCGTTCCAAAGATCGTGATGATTTCGCCGGCCGCGATCGCCCCGGAAGTGAAGCTGGCAGCGTTGGTCACCTTGGCGATCGTGGGCAGGGGCGGCATCACCGCCAGGCTCACCGTCACCATCGTAGAGTTCGCCGCACTGCCGGACCCGGTCACCAGGATCGTGCCGGCATAGCTTTGGCCCGGCGGAAGGGCGCCCAGGTTCGCAAACGAAACGGTCAACGGAGTCGCGCCGCCGGCGGAAGTGGTGCCCGAGGCCGGGCTGACCGCGAGCCAGTTTCCGCCCGAGGTGGCGGTTGCCGTAAACGGCAGCGAGCCGCCATTGCCCGAGACCTGAATCGTCTGCGGTTGCGGAACCGGGCCGCCTATAGTGTAAGTGAGCGGAATGGAGGCAGGAGTCGCGGACAGGAAGGGCGCGGGAGTAACCGACAGATTCACGGAGATCGCCACCGGAGTGCCGCCCGTGGGTGTAATCGTGACGGTGCCCTGATAACTGCCCACCCCGAGACTTCCCGCACTTACTGTAACCGGCAGGGTTGCCGGCGTGGCCCCCTGGCCCGTCTGCGAATTCTTCACCAGCAGCCACGATGCGCTCGTGCTGTAGCTGAAGGCGATGGCGGACGCTCCGGAAGCACTCGAGATGGTGATCTGCTGTGCCGGCAAAGTTGGACCCCCGGCTTGACCCGTAAATGCGAGCGAAGAAACCGCCGCACCCGAGCCGCCGGTAACTTTGATGTTGCCCCCGGTTACGCCGCCCGGCACGGTCAGGGTCACCGGCACTTTCCGGGTAGTGCCGTAGAGTGTCAGATCGATCTCGCCCGTGTACTGTTGTCCCGGTGTGAGGCTGATCGGATTTACTGTCGCCACAACATCGATCCCGACGCCCGGCTGCGCCTTGATATTGCCGCCGGGCGAAATGCTGAGCCAGTTATAGCTGCCACTGAATACCTGGGAGGAGGCGGTGAACTCGTCGTATTGGTCTGAAGTCACGGTGAGCTTCTGGTTCATCGGGTTCGCCGTCGTGAATGACAGCGAAGCAGGCGAAACTGCCAGCGTGGGAGGCGTGTATCCGGGAATGCTGCTGGTCAGCACCAGGTTCACGACGATCGTAGTTTCGGATAAGTCCGCCGGGTTGACAAGAGTAACCTTGCCTGTATAACTGCCCGGCGCCAGGTTCTGGAGGTTGGCGAGATCGAGCCCGATATCCAGCATGTAATTCGTCTTCAAGCCGACCGCACCCCATGATGGCATCGAGTTCTGAGCGATTACCAGCCAGGGGACATTGGTGGAAGCATTGAACGTCGAACCGTTGTAGCACGTGATGTTAGACGACATGCCGCTCTCCGCTCCGTCACCTGGATACACCGTCGTGAAACTGCTCGGGGTTGCCACCAGGGTTCCTGTCGACGCAGAGCCGACATTGAACGTAACCGTAACCGTGATATCGGGCGCCCCATTGTCCGGGTGCACGGTGAAATATCCTTGCAGTTGCTGGCCAGTGGTCGCTCCCGAGGCGATGGCTGTCACGGTCAGGACCGCCGATGCAGCCGCGCTCACCTGACCCATAAGGTTGCCACCGGTTTGTCTAATCGAAAGCCAGTTGGCATAATCCGGCGGGACGCTGGTCGTGAAGCCGACGGGGCTGGATGCGAACGAAGTGAGCGTGATCTGGCTGCCTCCACCCGTACCGGGGGCCGCGTAAATCACGATGGCATTGGTGTTGGTGAAGACCGACACGCTGCCGGTGCCCGTGCCCGTCAGGTCCGGCCGGTAGGCCACCGAGACCGTAACCGAATCGCCCGCTCCCCCGGCCGTAGTGTTGGTAAGGGTGAAAGACCCGTAGCGTTCGGGCAGTTCGAATTCAGCAGGAAGATCGAGACCGTGCTTTGCGTGATGCCGATGTCGGGACTGGCGCTGAACCACCGGCCGCACGTTCCGTAAACCTGGCCTCCAATCTGAAACCGGAGCGGTGAGCCGTCACTGCTGTAGACGACGATGTTTTGCGCCGCGTACTGCAAGCCGCCGATGCTCGAACCGGGAATCGCTATCGAGTTGCCCGGGCTGATTTTCAGGGTGGCTGCGGCGAATCCGTGTGCCGCGGATGCGAGCACGGCTGCGAGAATCAACGTACCTGTCTTGAACTTGTGTGTGGTGAGCATGTGAAGAGATGGCCGGCACTTTCAGAGTCCTGATCGGTCATTCTAGCGGATTTCAGGATCGGAAACTCAGATTGATTCGAGCTCTTCTTCGAGCATCTGGCGCTGCGATAACTCGGCATAATACCCGCCCGCGGATACTAACTCCGCGTGGGTGCCCTGCTCGACGATCCGGCCGCGTTCGAGGACCACGATCCGGCCGGCCTGCCGCACCGTTGAGACGCGGTGCGAAATCAGGATTACGGTCCGGCCGCGCATCACTCCGGCCAGGTAGGTCAGAATGCGCTCTTCGGTCAGGGTGTCGACGCTCGACAGCGCATCGTCGAGGATCAGAATCCGCGGATCCCGCAGGATCGCGCGCGCGATTGCCGTGCGCTGCTTCTGTCCGCCGGAGAGCGTGATGCCGCGCTCCCCTACCATCGTCTGGTAGCCCTGTGGAAACGCCTCGATATCGTCGGCAAGGCCGGCGATCCGTGCCGCGCGCCGGATGTCTTCGTCGCTTGCCCGGTCCACGCCGAAGGCGATATTTTCGGCGATGGTGGCGCTGAACAGGAAGGTTTCCTGCGGGACGAAGCCGATCTGTCGGCGGAGGTCCGCCGGATCCAGGGCGCGGAGGTCGATCCCGTCGAGCGTCACGCTCCCTGCGGTCGGGTCCATCAGCCGCGGCACCAGCGCGGCCAGCGTGCTCTTCCCCGAGCCCGTATGGCCGACTAGCGCCAACGTCGTTCCCGCGGGAATTCGCAGGTCGATCGAATCGAGCGCCAATGCGCTGCCATAATCCATCGAAATATCGCAAAATGCGATCTCACCGCGGACCGCATCGACGCGTACCGGTTCGGGCGGCGGCGCAATCGTGGGGCGCTCGGCCAGAATCTGGTTGATGCGCGTCAGCGAGGCGCTGCCCCGCTGCATCAGGTTCACAACCCATCCGAGAGCGATCATGGGCCAGACGAGCATGCCCATGTAGGTGTTGAACATGGCGAAACTGCCGATCGAGATGCGGCCCAGCAGCACCTGGCGGCCGCCCACCCAAAGCACTACCAGGAAGGTGGTCCCAATCAGGACTTCGAGCAGCGGCTGGAAGACGCCCTGGATCAGCACCAGCTTCAGGTTCTGGCCGATATACTCCCGATTCAGTTCCGCGAAGCGCCGCAGTTCGGCCTTCTCCTGCACGAAAGCCCGGATCATCCGGACGCCCGAGAGGTTCTCCTGAACGCGGCTTGAGATATCCGAGAACATTTCCTGGATCCGCTCGAAGCGGGTGTGAATCGCGCGGCCGGAGACGATCACCGCCAGGCTCACCGCAGGCGCCGGCAGCAGCGCGAACAGCGCCAGACGCCAATCGAAGGAAACCATGATGGCGATGGCCAGAGCGAAGGTCAGGCCGGTTTCGAAGCAGTACATCACACCGGGTCCCAACATCATGCGGACGGCGTTGAGGTCGTTGGTGGCGCGGGCCATCACGTCGCCGGTGCGGGTGCGGGCATAGTAATCCGGAGACAGGCCTACCAGGTGCCGGAAAAGATCGTTGCGGATGTCGTACTCAATATCGCGCGAAACCCCGATCAGGATGACCCGCATCCAGAACTGAAACACGCCCTTGAGCACGGCCAGCCCCACCAGGTAGCCGGCAAACCGCACAAACAGCGTGGATCCGCGCGCCCCGAAGGCATCTACCGCGCCCTTGATCATGAGTGGCTGGAGGGCTTGCGCGACGTCCTTCAGGATCAGGCAAAGAAAGCCTACCGCCATGCCGGCCCGGTAGCGCCGGAAGTACTTGCGCGCGGTGGCCAGCGACTCCCACATGCTCACACGCCCACCGCGGTGGCGATGGTTTTGGAGAACTCGATGAAGGCGGTCTTCAGCCCCTCGCGGGTCCGCCACCAGGAATCCGGCCCGAAATATGGGTCCTGGGCCGCCACCACCCGGAAGCTAGGGCCTCCCCCGGCGGCGCGCTCCGCGGCGCTGTAGATCCGGGCAGCGCGGCCGCTGTGATACGTGCTGGTCACCAGCAGAAAGCTCCGGATGTTGCGCCGCCGCAACTCGCCCAGAATCGCCGCGGCCTCCTCCCTCGTGGAGAGGGAGTTGTTGGGAAAGCGGATGAACCAATCGGGCGGGTTGCCTTTGCTCACGGCAAAGGGAATGGCGAGATCGCACTCGTAATGCCCGTACATCCCGGCCGGACCGCTCACCAGCACCGCGGGCGCGTAACCCTTCCGCACCAGCTCCGCGCCTTCCAGAATCCGGTTCCCGCGAGCATCGCCCGCCAGGACCACCGCCAGATCGGCCTTCGCCGGCCCATCATTGCGGATCAGAAACTCTCCGACTCGCTCGAGACACCACGTGTGCGCGGCGGCCGCCAACAAAACCAGCAGGAGGGGAGTTACGAGCCACAGCCCGAAACGGTTGGAGCGGAACGACTTCACGAGCTACTTCTCGTCCGTCGAGTTCTTTTGATCGAGATTGCCTACGGTTTTGAGCCGCTGGTAGAGACGCTCGACCTCGGCTTCGTCTTCGGGCCTCAGAATCCGGTATCGGGGAGGCGGCGCCTGCTTGCGTTCAGCCGGAGGAGCCAGCACTTCGCCCCAGTACTGCCGATAGGGGATACCGTCGATGAGCGCGTCCCGCGAGAGCCGCCGCAGATGACGCAGCAGGCTGTTGCAGGCATCCAGATCGCCCGGATAGATGAGGGTGATCCGCGAATCGTCAAATAGCGTGATGCGCGTAATCAGGGGAGAAACCCAGCCGGTCCGATCCAGCCGCCGGATATCCATCCAGGGAATAACCCTTTTCCCTATAGCCAGATAGCCTTCGTGAACCTCGACCGATGGACGAAATCCCAATACCAGGAGAAACGCCGCGGTCAGAAAAAACAGGGTAGCCGGGACGAATGCCGGCCGGAAGCCGAGTTCCAGCGCGAACCACGCGCAGCCGCCGCCTAGAATCAGGGCGGTCAGGCCGAACCACCGATAATGCTGCGCGGGCAGATAGCGAGTCATGGACAACCCCGTCATTTTTAAGACTACTCCCGGGCGGACAGCCCCGTCAATCCGCTCGCGCGACTTGAATTCCACGCCAAGTGTAATGCACGCCGCTCCAGATCGTGAAACCCACGCAGGGCCATAGCATTGCGGACGAGAACACATTCAGTACCTGAACCGAGAGCACATCCCGTGCCATCCAGGCTACGGCTGTGACAATCTGTACGAAAGTCGAAAGTTTGCCCCAGACGCTCGGCGGGAAGCTGCGTACGGGTGTGAACAGCGCGATGGCGGCCACCGCGACCAGGATGTAAAGGTCGCGCCCAAAAATGATCGCCACGAACCACCAGGGCAGGATGGATGCCGCCGCCAGGGCCAGGAACACTCCACTCAGCAGGCACTTATCGGCAATCGGATCGAGGTATGCGCCGGTCTGCGTGGAGGAGCCGAAGTGGCGAGCCGCCGCGCCGTCCAGCAGGTCGGTGAACGCCGCCAGCGCAAACAGGGCGAGTGCGGCGAAATGCCGCCCCTCGAGCACTGCCTGAATCACAAACGGGACCAGGACGAGCCGCAGCAGCGTAAAGGAATTGGCAATGTTCATCCAGCGCGGCATCTCTGAGACGAGTGTAACAATCTCGGGCGGATCCTCGGCCAGGGCAAACCCGGAATTTGCCCCCGCCAGGAAAGAACATTCTGTTGTGCTTTGCTTATGTAGTTATGCGGAGGCCGGGATCATCTCAAAATTCTTCAGTTCCGCCGCGCCGGCCGAGGGTCTGCAACTATAAATACGCGGCGTGATGCCGAAGCGCTTACTATAAGCGGAAGCGATTCCGGACCGGAATTCTTCCGCCGCGTCCGGCCGCAGCATGGTGACGGTGCAGCCGCCGAATCCGCCGCCGGTCATACGCGACCCCAGGACACCTTCGATGCTCAGCGCCTGATCCACCAGGAAGTCGAGTTCCTCGCAACTGACCTCGTAATCGCATTGGAGGCTGCGATGCGATTCCACCAGCAGCCGGCCCATCTCGGCCAGTTCGGTGTCCGCGGCGGCGGCCACGAACCGGTTGACGCGGTCGTCCTCCGTGACCACGTGCCGCGCGCGGCGGCGAACCACGTCGGGCAGTTCGGCCTCGATTTCGGCGAACTGCGCCGGGTTGACGTCGCGCAGGCTGGCGACGGTGGGAAAGCGCCGCTGGATCTGCTCCACCGCCGCCGCGCATTCGCGCACGCGGTCGCGGTAGGCGGAGCCCGAAAGCTCGTGCTTCACCATGCTGTTCACCGCCAGGAAGGTGATGCCTTCCGGCAGCCGCACGTCGCGGTGCTCCAGGCTGCGGCAGTCAATCGCCGTCGCCGAATGCTCGCGCCCGAAGACCGAAATGTACTGGTCCATGATGCCGCAGGGCATGCCCACGAATTCGCGCTCGGCCCGCTGGCACAGCTTGGCCAGTTCCAGCGGATCGAGCGGTCTTCGATTGAGGAGCGCCAGCGCGGAGGACACTTCGAGCGCCGCCGAGGAACTCAGCCCCGAGCCGTCCGGCACGGTGCTGCGGATCAGAAGGTCCGCCGGCTCCACCGGCAATCCGGCTCGAATCAACTCGCGCGCCACACCGATCGGATAGTCCGTCCAGTGACCCTGCCGCTGCGCGTCGCCGAGAGTGGACACCTGGAATTCCCGCATCTCGCGGCGGTCTTCGGAATAGATCCGCAGTTTGCCGCCCTCGGTGGGAGCAGTGGCCACGAAGGTGGCCAGATCGAGCGCCACCGGGCAGACAAACCCCAGGTTGTAATCCGTGTGCTCGCCAATCAGGTTGACGCGCCCCGGGGCGCGAAAGACCCGCACGCCGTCGGCATGGCCGTAGTGTTTTCGAAATTGGTCGATCATGAGTTAGGAATGGGAGCCTCGCCTGGCCATGTACAGCAGAAAGCCGCCGAACACCAGCATACCGATTCCACAGTAAAGATTGACGTTCGCCGTGGTGAGATCCGCGCGCATATCCGGCGCGAATACACCCAATCCCAACAGGATCAGACCGAGGATCGCGAAGAACCAGCCCGAAGGCACTCTTAAATCCAGCATATTATGCAAACCAGATATTCAAAAGGATCATGACAATCGCAGCCACTATCGCCAGCGGCGCGGGCCGCTTGTACCATTTCGCGGTGGCGTCGTGCGGGATCTTGGTCAGGCCGTAGACCAGCCCTTCCAGTTGCTTTTCCTCGCGCGGCGCCGACATCATGCTGACCACCGTCGTCACCACCAGGCAGGTAGTAAAGGCCATGATGGCGATCCAGAAATTCTGCGCCATAACGGAAGGGAACGTATGGATCTGGCCGAAGATACCGCCCTTTCCTTCGGCCACTGTGAGGCCCCAGGTCAGTGACGCCGCGACCGTCCCGCTGACCAGTCCGCTAAATGCGCCGTGGCCCGTGGAGCGCTTCCAGAACATGCCGAGCAGGAACGTGGCGAACAGGGGCGCGTTCACAAAGCCAAAGACCAGTTGCAGCAGGTCCATGATGTTGTTGTAATGCTGCGCCAGGTAGGCCGCTCCGATCGACAGCGCCACACCCACCACCGTGGTCGCGCGGCCGACATTCAGATAATGGTGGTCCGGCGCGCCCTTCCTGATGTAGCTTTGATAAATGTCGTAGGTCCAGACGGTGTTGAACGCGGTGACGTTGCCCGCCATGCCCGACATGAACGATGCCATCAATCCGGTGAGACCGACGCCGAGCATTCCCGCCGGATAGAATTTCGCCATCAGGGTCGTGATCACCTGGTCGTAATCCGGAATCCCGTTGGCCTTGAGCGGCAGCGCGTATCCCAGGTTCATGTGGGAAAGCGCCAGCGCCGCGACTCCGGGAAGAATCACGATGAACGGCAGCATCATTTTGGGGAATGTGCCGATGATCGGGGTGAGGCGCGCCTCGGACATCGACCGCGCCGCCATCGCCCGCTGCACCACCAGGAAATTCGTGCACCAGTATCCGAATGACAGCACGAAGCCGAGCCCTGCCACCATTCCGAAGATTTCGACGCCCATGGGGTTCTGGCTGGCGCTGCCCATGTATCCCCACGCGTGCGTCATCACCGCGCCGGATTGGCCGGTGGAGAGAGTCATGGCGCTGAGGCGTTTCGTGATGCCGCCCCAGCCGCCCGCCTTGGAGACCGAAAGAATCGCCAGCGGCGCGAAGCCGGCCACGATCAGCAGGAATTGCAGAACCTCGTTATAGATTGCGCTGGTCAGGCCTCCCAGGAAGGTGTAGATCAAAACGATCACGGCGGAAGCCAACACCGAGGTCGTGAAATTCCACCCCAGCACCAGTTCGAGCAGCAGCCCCAGCGCGTACATGGAAATGCCCGAAGAGAAGATGGTCATCACCGCGAAGGTGAACGCGTTGTAGGCGCGGGTCTTCTCGTCGTACCGCATTTTCAGGTATTCCGGAACCGAGCGGGCCTTGCTGCCGTAATAAAACGGCATCATGAACAGGCCCATGAAGATGATGGCCGGAATCGCGCCGATCCAGTAGAAATGGACGGTCATGATTCCGTACTTGGCGCCGGAGGCCGACATTCCGATCAGTTCCTGCGCGCCCAGATTGGCCGCGATGAAAGCCAGACTCGTAATCCAGACCGGCACTCCATGACCCGAAAGCAGGAAGTCGCCGCTGGTGGAGATCTTCTTCCGAAGCCTCCATCCGATGCCTAATACAAAGGCGAAATATAGCGCGAGGATGAGATAATCAACCGCCGCGAGTTTCACTAAAACACTCCTGATTGCTGTCCGATTTCAGATGAGGAACACCTGAGTCTAGCACACGCCTATGAGAACCGTGTGCGTCTCCAGAGCAGGGTTCCGCACACTCCCAGGAACACCAGGGTGGCCCCGATCAGGACCGCCATCCAGAGCGGGTTCATCGCAATCGGCTGCCGTGCCGCCCCCGCGCCGAGCCATACGAAGAGGCCTACGGCCGCCGCCAGAATCAGCCATTCCCACGGCCGCCGGCCCACCTTCCCCTTCGAAAGCGGGTCGTCTCCGCGGAGCGCGGAGGCAACCCGCGCGGGGTCGAGTCCATAGCGCTCGCACTCGCGATTCATCGCCCGGTTCCACGAGGTTCGCTCCTTTTCCGGAGCCTCCGCGAAGCTGATGGCGGTGGCGCCCGCGATCATCACCAGAGAGCCCGCAAGCACCAGGACCTTGGCCGTCGAATCGAGGCCGTGCAACTCGCCGAACACCAGCGCGCCCCAGGCCAGGCCCCATAATTGATTCGTGTTCGAGAGCGGAATGCCCCGGCCGATCCCGATGTACTTGGCGGCGTATTGCTGGAAGAGGTCGCCGATCACCCAGCAGAATCCGCCCAAAAACAGCCAGAACAGCGCCGGGCGCGCACGCACCAGGTCGGCCGAAATCTGCGAGAATCCGCCTCCGAAGATCAGCGCCAGCGCCACAACCGTGCTCAGTTCGCCGAAGGTGAAGACGGTGACGAAAGAAAGAGGGTTCATTCCGCTGATGTATGCCTTGCGGTAAGGAATGTACATGGTGCCCCACATCGCCCCCGCTCCCAGTGCGGCCAGGATGCCCAAACCCGCCGCGTGGTGGGGACCAGTGCCGCCCGCGGCGTGCGATGTGGTGGCATAGGCCAGCAGGCAGGCGCCGATCACGATGGCCGCTGCCCCTCCCAGCACTTTGACCCACTGGCGCGCGCCGCCGCCGCGCAACTCGTTGAACAGGAGCCATCCCCACAACAGCCCGACCAAGCTGTTGGTGTTCCACAGGGGAAACGCGATCGACAGCCCGACGTTGCGGATGGCGAACACCGTCAGCGTATTCGCGACCGCCCACAGCATTCCCGCGAGGATCGCCCACACGATCAGGTGCTTCTTCTCGCGAAGGTCGTCCATGACGTAGCCGGTGCCTTTGAGCAGCATGGGAACGGTCCAGCGCGCCACGAAGACGCCGGCCACCATTCCAAGCGAGATGAGGAACGGGGAGAAGCCGACGGTGACCAGCTTAGTGGGCGCCTCGGCCGCGCCCAGCCAGGCACCTGCCCCCAACCCGCAGACCACGCCCAGCCGGTGTAGCGACGTGCCGGAGACTTGCGTCCTGACGGCCGCCTTCATCGGACCACCATCAGAACCGCGACTCCGATTACCAGGACGGCCACGGGCAGCCAGAACTGTACGTCCGTAAGGACAGCCTTGCTCATCGATCGCTTCAAGTGATGCTCCTCGAGAAACCAGCCTATTATATGAGATCGCGCGGGCGATCACCGCAGCACGAAGAACGAATCCAGGTCCACGAACTTGCCCGACGACTTCGGGTTATACCGGCCCGTCACCTTGACCACGGCCATGTGTTTCCCCGGACCGAAACAGCAGAATTTCGTGCGTTGCTGCCAGCGAACGTCGGGTGCGTATTGGTCGATGGTCCCCTGTTCCTTTCCGTCTACCTGGATCTCCGCGATCCCCCGGTTCGGCGCCATCGTGTACAGGTAGAAGAACGCGGAACCCTGGAACGCGATCGAGACCTCGGCCCCGGGGACGTCGATATAGCTGATGGTTTGTTGATCGGGCTGCCAGAAAGTTCCGTCATGGCTCCAGTCGCCGCGGAAGAGAAGGGCGGGATCCGTGTCGTCGTAAAACCCGGGCTGCACCACGAGGGGAGGCTCCGCCAGCACATGCGGCGCGTTCTCGTCGCAATCTGGTAACAGCTTCGCAAGATACAGGTCACCCATCTCATACTCCGGCACCGCGCAAGCCGCCAGCAGTTTGCGCAAAGCCTCCGGACGCAGGGGGGCGGACGGCTCCGGTTTGTGCGCGATGAGAAATCCTACTTTCCAATGTTCGAGCAGGCGAAACATCTCCGGCACGCTGAAGGCGCGCTGCAGACGTTCCACCGTGGGGTACTGGTGCCAGTGATTTTCGTAAATCGTTCCCGAGAGCCCGGCGATCTCGTTGCCGCCGGTGAGCAATACCCCGGAGCCGAAATGCTGCCGGTTCTGATATTCGATGATCGTGCGGATCGGCGCGGCCTCTTCCAGGTAGCGCTCGCGTTCCACCCGCGAGAAGGGGAACTTGAGGCAGAAGTCTTTGTGGTAGTAGTTCGACGACGGCAGGAACCAGACGTTCAGCGCGGTGCAGCCGAGAAGGCAAACGACCAGCGCCCGGTATAGTCCGCGCTGGCGTTCGAAGGCCCAGCCAAGCACCGCGGCGAAGGCCACCAGGGTCAGGGGCATTGCGGCGTACAGGAAGCGCACGTTGGGCTGCGACCGCATGATCAGGATTCCGGCGCCCAGCGCCGCGATCATGGCGGCGGTCGCCGGTCTCCTCCGCTTCGCCGCGAAAAGTCCGGCGAGTGCCAGCGGCACCACGATGAGGTATTGAAAACCGAATGAGCCGTCCTGCCCTTCATAAGCCTCGCTGCTATGGAAGGTCAGCGTGTAGAGCGTGTTCCAGGCTAGCGGGATGTGATAGCGGGCGTCGTTCACACTCACCATGGGGTCGAGCAGCGGCGAGTGAAATTTCTGGTTCTCGAACGGGAAAACCGGGTTCCCGGTTTTCATCCAGGCGATCGCATAGGTGGGCAGGGAGAGCGCCAACAGCAGTGCCACGGCGAGGGTGCACGTCAGGAGCGGCCTGCGTCCGAGCTTGTTCCATTGCCGCTTCACTTCCGCCCCGGCGAAGAACAGGATGAAGAGCAGGAATGCGATCGACCCGAGCTTGGTGGTAATCGCCGCTCCAGCCAGCACCATCGCCAGAAAGAGGTAGCGGCGTTCGCCCGTGTCGCCGAACAGCCAGACCGCCGTCAACGTTCCCAGGATCATCGCCGCCAGGAAATTCTCGACGAACAGCGAACCGGTCACCAGTTGCACCACCGGAGTGGCTACAAACGAGGCGGCCAGAAGCCACCCCGCGGCCGGCGTGACCCACCGCCGCGCCCCCTGGTAAATCAACCCCGCCACCATCGCGAGCATGGCCAGGTTGAGCAGGTGCGCCGCGTACTCGCCGCCCAGTAGGTACACGATCGAGTACGCCCAGTCCGCGCCCATGGGCATCACCGCCCAAAGGAAACGGGCGGGTTCGAAGGTCAGGCTGTGGTTGGCCGCGATGTTCATCGGTATCGCCAGGTGCATGGCCAGCCCGTCCGCGCCGATTTCCGGCTTCAGCGCCACGAACCACTGCGCGATGAGCAGAAACACCAGCAATCCGAAGCCGGCGCGCTCGCCGCGCGGCCGCAACTCCGCCCGCCGCAGCGCGGCGGCCCAACCCCGCAGGCGGTCCCATGCTCCGCGCGCATCGAGCGCGATGGGGATCGCCAGCACCGCGCCCCAGGTGGCCATGTAGTTCACCGGCAGCCGCGATACGGCCAGCATCAGGAACACGTACACACCCGTGCCCAGAAGCGTGGCGCACAGGGCGTTGACGCGGCCCCGACCCATCAGAAGCGTTCCCAGCGCGCACGCCGAGATCAGGAAGAACGCGGCTGCCGCGACCGGCTGCACTCCCACCGATACCGCCGTGAGCACCAACAATAAGGCGGCAATCACGGCCGTAAAGCTCCAGGGGAAGATCAGCAGCAGCGGCACCGCCAGAAAAAGGTAAGCGCCCAGATATCGCGTGAAGCGCTTCGCTCCCACCGCCAGCCAGAGTTCCTGCGAGAACAGACGCCCGGTGGCGAAGCCGTAGATCTCGACGCCCACCAGCGCCGCCAGTAACACCGCAAGCGCCAACGCGAACCGGGAAATGGGCGCGCGCGGTGCCTGCTCGCCCGCGCCTGCTTGCGGTTTCTCCTGCGGTTTGAAGATGAAGGCGCGCTGTACCGCGAAGTTGACGAAAAACAGGAACGTCTCCACCAGCAGCTTGGCCGCCACCGCTCCGATTCCGAAACTCGCCGTCAGCCACCGGATCCCGCCGTAGGACGCGGTGCCGCTTCCGACCACCAGCCCCAGGTATTTCGGCAGCACCGCCTTGTGCCGCTGGCGCGAGTAAAACACCGAGCTGCGGACCATGGTGTAGTTGAAAGTCACGGCGAAAACGCGCGCCAGAATCTGCGAACCCAACACGTGGCCCGTGCGGCGATACGCGAGGTAGAAGATCAGGTTGTCGAGCAGCGCCGTGATCATCGACACCGACCCGAACCGCAGCAGGACGAAGTAGATCTTCATCGAGTCGATGATCGGGTTAAAGTGCGACGATTTGTTTCCCGGCTCGTAGATCGTCTTGATCGGTTCTTCCACCACCGGGATCTCCAGGTGGTGCGCGGCGATCAGCATTTCCAGCTCGAACTCGTAGCCGCGCGATTCGATCTGGAGCAGGCGCGGCAGCAGTTCGGCGGGAATGCCTCGCAGCCCGGTCTGCGTATCCTTGAGCTTCTGTCCGAGCAGGGCGTGCATGATGCCGCGGGTGGCCACGTTACCGATGCGGCTCCGCAGGGGGACATCGCCCTCGAACTGCCGGCTGCCGAGCACCAGCGCGCCGGGACGCGCGATCAGGGTCTCGGCCACCCGCCGGATGTCATCGGGATGGTGCTGGCCGTCGGCATCCGCCGTAACCACCCCGGCAAGCTCGGGATAGGCGCACAGGACGTGATTGAACGCCAACTTCAACGCCGCGCCTTTCCCCAGGTTCACGGCGTGCCGGAGCAATTGCACCCGGGGAAACGCGGAAGCCTGTTCGAAGACCTCTCGATATTCCGGACCACTGCCGTCGTCTACAATAACAATTGCAGGCAATTCCGCTTCCGAGAGGGTTCGGACCAGGCCGACCAACGCCGTGGACGGTTTATACGCGGGTATCACTACCGCCAGCCGGATGGGTTGGTCGCTCTTCATTATCTGGGACTGGATACTTCAACTAAAACATGTTGGCACCGCGCTTGCAAATGAGATGATTTACATGCTTCGCAAGAGTATCCCCTGGGCACTGGCATTCCTTTTCGTTTCTTTTGCTTGCGCTGAAGACACTCCCGACGTTGTTAGCTCCGTGACGGTTCCGGGAACAACCCTGGAAGTATCCTTGGCGACACAGGTGGGCCGACCGTACGACGAGGCGACCGTCCGGAAGGACGTCAAGTACCTCTGGAATCTCGGCCGCTTCGACGATGTGCGGGTGGAAGAGCGGCGCGATGGCAGCAACGTCGCCCTGGTCTTCCGGGTGACGCCCATGCCGCGCGTCGTACTGCGCGAGGTTCGCCTGATCCCGAACACCTACGGCGTAGAGCTGAAGGTGGCCGACGGCACCCTGATCGATCCCTATAAGGCCCACGAAATCGCCATGCAGGCGCAGGATCAATTGGTGGCGCACGGCTACGGAGATGCCCGGGTCACCCCGCAGATCATCCCGATCGGAGACCATGTGGCGAACTTGACGCTCAAGGTGGATATCGGCAATTCGACCAAAGTCACCGAGGTCCGCATTCGGGGCGATCAGGCCGCGCGGCATCAGTTGAAGGCGCTCAAGCCGGTCCGCATTTTGCCGGGGATTCCGGGCCTGTGGAACGGCTGGAGGCTGATGCCTTCCTACAGCCAGTATGCCGTCGATTCCGACTCCGGCCGGATTCTCTCTTCCTACCTGATAAAGGGCTACCTCGATGCCGAGGTGCGTCCGCTCGAACCGCGGTTCGTGGGCCATGACGCGCACGTCTCGATCGTCGTGAACCCGGGCAAGAAGTACTCCATGCCTCCAGGTCTCTGCACCTCGCTGCTCGCCCAGCGCCGCGAAGCACAAAAGAAGGGAATCATCGATTTCACGGCGCACTTCGATATCCAACACGGCCCCAGCGTCGACCTCGGCCGTTCCTACCGCGTGGGCCGCATCGAATTCGTAGGGAACCATCAGTTTTCGGACAGCTCTCTGCGCAGCAACTTTCTGCTCAGCGAGGGCGATATTCTCGACGAGCAGATGCTTCGGCGCAGCGTGGCGCGCCTGAACCGCACCGAACGCTTCGAAGAAATCAGCGAAAAGAACGTCATCGTGCAGCCCAATCCCAGGACCGGCTTCGCCAATATCACGGTGCATGTGAACGAGCGCAAGCGCGGCCGGTGGGATATCTCGGGGCCGGTCGGCCCGATGAGCCTGGCCGGGCCGCTCGAAGGCTCGATCAGCTCGCGTCTTCCACCCTGGGGCCGCGGTCTTCTGGAACTCTCCACCTACACTGCTTCGATCAGCATCTTTGCCTTCGGCTCTCCGCTGATTCCAATCCTCAACGGCCCGCCGAAATTCCTTCCGGTGCTTGCTCTGGCGCGTCCGTTTACGCCCGGCGAGGGATGGAAATCGGGCTTCATCATCGCGCCGCAGCTCGGTTGGGCCGAAAACGGCCTGAGCTACATTTCGTCGCAGTTGCAGGGACGCCTGATGCCGCTGCTGGCAGGTGAGCACAACATTCAACCTGTGCTTCCCGTCACGGTGACCCGCGCCTCGGGCGAAGCCATGATGTATTGCGAGCCGCCCAGGCCGCGCCTGGCACCGCTGCGCGCCGCAGCGAGCGTCGGCCTGCACCTTCTGGGAGCGCTGCCGGCGTACTAGCGTAGTGCGGCATGCAAAACCGCCCGCCCCTTTGCGGTCGCGGCTCTGTGCGATGGTTAATCACAGAGCCGCGACCGTAAGGGAGTTTGGGCCGCGGACCACTAGCCAACTCCGCCAACCGGCGGTTGTTTTTGCCACTATCCCGCAGCCGGCGCCGGCCCGGGCCACGCTATAATCCGGAAGTCTGGGTTTTCGCATGATCCTGATTGTCGACGACGAAGAGCCGGTGCGGACTTTCGTGCGGCACCTGGCCGAGCGCGCCGGCTATGAAGTCATGGAGGCGGCCGGCGGCGAGCAGGCGCTGGTGATCCTTCACCAGTTCGCGCCCGGACCGGAACTGCTGCTCACCGATATCGTGATGCCGGGCATGAGCGGCCTGGAATTGGCGGCTCAGGCCCATCATCTCCGGCCGTCCATGCCGGTGATCTTCATGTCGGGCTTCGCCAGCGAGTACGAAGAGGAACTGAGCGGCTCCGTGTGCCTCCGGAAACCGTTTCGCTCGACGGAACTGCTGACCGCCATCCAGGACGTCATCGGTCCCGCCCACCCAGTGAGGGACTTCTCCGATCAGTCGTAGGCGGGCTATCCGCCGGGGGCTGCGTTGGAACTCCCGCTCTACTGCGATAGACTGTCCCCAAGCTCAGAGGAGGTTCGGTGGCGCATCCAAGGCGCAGGTGGATGGGGATCGCGGTTGGCGTTCTGGGGGCGGCCCTCGCCTCGATTCAGGCGCAGGAACCGGCGGGCCGCAGGGCGGGAAGAGGCAATCCGGGCGAATCCACCCGGGTTTTCCTGGGACTCGGCCCGGCTCCCGACGAAGCGGCCGCGAAGAAGGGCGAGCCGCTCTTCAACCAGAATTGTGCCGGATGCCACGGGGACAAGGGGCGCGGCGCGCAGGCTCCCAGCCTGGTGCGGTCGGTGCTCGTACTCCACGACCAGAAGGGAGAGGATATCGGGCCCGTCGTCAGAAACGGGCGGCCGCAAGCCGGCATGCCGGCCTTCCCCAGCCTTTCCCGGGACGATTTGTACGACATCTCGCAATACATTCACCTGCAAGTGGAACAAGTGGCGAATCGCGGAAGTTACGGCGCGACTTACAGCGGGTTGCGAAGCGAGGCTACCGGCGATGCCCGCCGCGGCGAGGAGTTCTTCAACGGCGCCGGCGGCTGTAAGAACTGCCATTCCGCGGCCGGCGACCTGGCCCACATCGGTTCCAGGTTTCCCCAGGCTTCCGCCATGCGATCCCGATTCCTCTGGCCCGCCCAACCCGGCCCGGCTACCGCCAAGGTAACTCTGCCTACCGGCGAGACCATTACCGGGAAGATTCGAAAGCTGACCGATTTCGAAGTTCTGCTGGCGGATGCCGCCGGAAACGTGCATTATTGGCGGCGGCCCGAAGTGAAAGTGGAGATCGAAGACAACCTGGCGGGACACCGCGCCTTACTCGCCAAATACTCCGACGACGATATCCATAACCTGACGGCTTACCTGGTGACCCTGAAATGACAACCAGAAGGTGGGTAGTTCCGGCGCTCGCTCTGCTCAGCGGCGTCCTCCTCGCCGACGGCCTCGATCCGCGGGCGCTCACGCTCTTCCGGCAGCCCGCGGATACCTGGCCGACTTACAACGGCGATTACTCCGGGCGGCGTTTCAGCGCTCTAGACCAGATCGGCGCTTCTAACATCGATCGCCTGAAGATCGAGTGGATGTACCGGATCACCAGTGTCGGCCCGCAGCGCGGCGTGGGCGGCCCGACCATCAAATCGACGCCCCTGATGGTCAACGGAGTGGTGTACTTCACCATTCCCGATCATGTCTTCGCGCTGGATGCGCATACCGGAGAGGAGTTATGGCACTACGCCTTTGAGGACAAGGGCGGGCACCTCGTCGGGCAGCGCGGCGTGGGCATGTACGGCGACTGGCTGTATTTCGAAACCCCCGATGGCTGGTTCATCTCGCTGAACGCCAGGGACGGCAAAGAGCGCTGGAGAAAGAAGATTGCCGACGAGAAGCTACAGTACTTCACTACCATGGCGCCGCTGGTCGTCAAGAATCACGTACTCGTCGGGGTCGGCGGCGACGCCATGGATGTCAAAGGCTACCTTGAAGCGCGCGACCCCGAGACCGGCGAGTTACAGTGGCGCTGGTACACCACGCCGGTCAAGATGGGCGACCCCGGCTCCGAGACCTGGCCCAGCCAGGATTCCATGGATCACGGCGGCGGCATGACCTGGCTGCCGGGCACTTACGATCCCGGCCTGAATCAGCTTTATTGGGGCACCGGCAACGCCAACCCGGTCTTTGCCGGACAAAGCCGCAAGGGCTCCGATCTGTGGACCGCCTCGATCGTCGCGCTGAACCCCGATACCGGCAAGCTGGTCTGGTGGTTCCAGGCCTCGCCGCACGACACGCACGATTGGGATGACGTGGAAACCCCGGTGCTGTTCGACGCCGTCATTGACGGCAAGCCGCGCAAACTGCTGGCGCAGGCCGCGCGCGCCGGCTGGTTCTTCGTTCTCGACCGCACCAACGGCAAGAACCTGGTTTCGAAGCCGTTTGCCGGCACCGGCAACTGGGCGCTGGGCGTGGATGCGAAAGGGCAGCCGATTCCCAATCCGGCCAAAGAACCGAAGGTGGATGGATCCATGATCGACATGCCGGCCTTGGGCGCAACCAACTGGCCGCCGCCGAGCTACGACCCGCAAACCGGGCTGTTCTACTTCAATGCGAGCCTGGGGTACGGCCTCTCCTATCTTTACGACACATCGGATGAACCGGAAGGCTACGCCGGGGGCGGGGGAGGCAACTTCGACCCGCGCACGGCGCTGCTGGCCATGGATGTCCGCACCGGCGCAGTCCGCTGGCGCCACGAGCACGGCCGTGAAGGCGGATTCGGCGGCGGCATGAGCGGCGGAGTCCTGACCACCGCCGGAAAGCTGCTCTTCACCGGCGATTCGGGGGAACTCGTGGCCTTCGACCCCGCCGCGGGAAAGCCGCTCTGGCACCAGCGCCTGACGCAACCAGTCAGCAACGGCCCGTCCACCTGGATGCTCGACGGCAGGCAATTCGTGGTCGTGGGTGCCGGCGACACCCTCTATGCGTTGACGCTGGCCGGTTCCCGCGCCGCGCGGTAATCGAACAGCAGTGCCACTCCGCGGCTGAGGCGCACCCGCCGGTCCATTGTCTACCATGGAATTGTGCCTACCGCCCTGGTACTGTCCGCCGGCGGCATGTTCGCCGCCTGGGAGGTCGGAGTGCTGAAGGCGCTCCGGGAAGAGCTTGCTCCAGATCTGATCGTGGGCGCATCCGCAGGCGCCTGGAACGGCTGGGCGCTCGCCGGTGGCGCCTCGCTCGAGGATCTCGAGCGGGAGTGGCGCGACCCGCGCACCGCCGACCTGATGCGTTTCGCCCCGCACCGCTGGGCCCTGATCCGTCCCGACGCCATGTACGAAAGGTCCCGCGAGCTGTTCTCGAAATTCCGCCCGCGCCTTCCGTTCGGCCTCACCATGATTGCAGTCCCTTCCCTGCGCCCGTGCCTGGTGAAGGGAGAAGACGTGACCTGGCGTCATCTCGCAGCCACCAGTGCTATTCCGCTCTGCCTGCCGCCGGTCCCCATCGATGGCGCCCGATACGTGGACGGCGGACTTCGCGGGGCGCTCCCGTTGTGGGCCGCCCAGGCGATGGGCGCGACCCGCGCGGTGGCTTTGAACTGCCTGACCAACCTGCCGCTCAGAATGCTGCGCGTGGCGATGCGGCCGCCCGAGGCGACCCCCGCGCTGCGGGTGAGACGGATCGAGCCTTCCGCGCCGCTCGGGCCTCTGCGCGACGCAGCGGTCTGGTCGGCGGCCAACATCGACCGCTGGATCGAACAGGGCATGGCGGACGGGAATCGGGCGCGGAGTTCGATTACAATGTAGAACGATGCCGCTCTATCGGATCTACCGGATGAAGGATTCGCCTCGGCAACAGTTTCGTTGGGCGCCCCACGTTTCCGGGACTGCCTGTCTCAAGCCGCGGGATTACGAATTGCGCGGGCAAGTCGAAGCACAGCACGAATATGACGCGTGGCGGGCGCTGCGGGAATCCGGCGAGCCGCTGCTCGTGGGCGATCTGCTCGAGACGGAACCCGGCCAGTTGCGTATCTGCAAATACGTGGGCTTCGAGCCGGCCCAGTGGGTGCTGCCGGAGCCGAAGCATCAGTCCGAGCCCGTTGCGGCCGGGGCCATTCCGGCCGAGCCGGATTCTGCCGGCCAGCCTTCGATTTAGGAGAACATTTATGCGCGAAGTTCGTCTGGGTGATGATGTTGACGACTATTGCGTGCGCTGCAAACGCATTATGAACCACGCGGTGGTTTCCGTATTGAATGCCGAGCCCGCCAAGGTGCGCTGCCGGACGTGCCACAGCGATCACGACTACCGCCACGAACTCGCACCCCCGCCGAAGGTCGATGCCCGGAAGCAGGCGCTGTTTCAGGAAGTGCTGAAGAAGGTGAATCCGGCGGAGGCCGCCGAGGTGGCGATGGTCCTGGACGACCCGCCGCTCGAGGAAGCCGCCGCCGCTGCAGAAGCGCCGGAATCCGCTGCTCCGAAAGCCAAGGTCAAGGCCAAGGGCAAGGGGCGGAAGACGGAGTAGCGCGGTCAGAGGCGCGACCGCCGGGGAGCGGGCGCGCTGGCCGGCAGCCGCTCGCGTTACCATCGAAGTTGGACCTCATCATTTTCGATCTGGACGGCACGCTGGTCGATTCCCGCCAGGATCTCGCGAACGCCGTAAACGCAACCCGCCGCCACATGGGAAAAGAGCCGCTTGAGAATGAGCGCGTCTATTCGTACGTGGGCAACGGCGCGCCGGTGCTGATCCGGCGCTCGCTCGGCGAACAGGCCTCCGAAGCCGAAGTGCAGGAAGCGCTCGAATTTTTCCTCGAGTTCTACCGCGATCACGACCTGGACCACACCCGCCTTTACCCCGGCGTGCGCGAAGCGCTCGACCGGCTTCGGGAAGCGGGCAAGCGCATGGCCGTGCTCACCAACAAACCCTCACGCATGAGCCGCCACATCGTGGAGGGTCTCGGCGTAGCGAGCTACTTCTTTCAGGTGTACGGCGGCAACAGTTTCGAATTCAAAAAACCCCACCCCGTTGGGGTCGAAGCGCTTCGGAAAGAGGCCGGCGCGGGACGTGCAGCCACCCTCATGGTCGGCGACAGTTCCGTCGATGTCCTCACCGCGCGCAATGCGGGAATCCCGTGCTGTTGCGTGACCTACGGGTTTCAACCCGAATCGCTGGCCGACCCCGCCCCGGATCGGCTGATCGACCGCATGGAACAACTTGCCGAGTGGCTACTCGGCCCAGGGAGACCTCCGATGAATCAACGTCCCGGCGCCGCCGTGACTGTAAGCGGCATCTATTGGTGCACCGTCTGCAAACTGCCCCAGACTTACGTCGCGGGCGCGCAGTTCCCCGAATGTCCGAACATGTGCGCGCGAGGAACGTGGCAGTTGATCGAGAGGCTGGAGGAGGACCCGTCGCGGGCCCTCGACTGACGGCTAGCGCACCAGCGCCACACGGGTCTCCGCCAGGGTATTCGCCAGGCTCTCTTTCGGCAGTTTTCGGACGATCGGGTCGATCAGCCAGCCGAGCCCGGTTGGAATGTCGCGCGTCAGCGAGACCGCCTGGCATTCGACCCACGTGCCCCCATCGCTCTCCTCGAAGCGCCAGTAGGAGTTGAGCCGCCACAGAAAGCCGTGTCCGGTGCCGGGTGGCAGCGGTCGGCCGTGGTCGAGTTCCGAGATGCTGGTGCTCCGCGAACTGCTCCGCCACCGTTTGGCGTCCACCGGCTCATAGTGGACTTCGTGTTCCGTGTCCAGCACCACCGTGAGGATCTGCTTCTTTAGGAGCCGCAGGTAGATGCGGTAATCGTTGCCATTGTGGGAAAGCACCCGCGAATCGACCACTTCCGGCCTGTAGTATTGCTTGTGGCGGTCGTAGTCGCGGACCAGTGCCAGCGTTTGTTCGAGAGTGACGCCGGGTAGGAAGACGGCACCCACCCAATCGTGGATCAGCCCGTCTGGCACTCCGATTTCGGGCTTGTCCCCGGAGGGTTCGACCACCACCTCGCCACCCCTGACACGCCGCGCCCGCTCGGGCGACTCCTCCGCCCAGAGAAACGTCCGGCGACTATCCAGCCTGCGTTCCGTCTGACGGATATACTGGTCGAAAGCCTGGGACGTCTCCGGTTTGAGGGCCGCCGGGCACAGCCCGCTCGCCAGCAGCAGAGCCGGCAGAATCCATTTCATAGCTCCATGATCCCGCACTGTGACGATCGGCACGGGGAAGCCGGGGTGGCACCGGGCGGAAACTTCCAGAACCGAATTCAGCGGCGGCGCGTCCAATCGATAGGGCTGCTCTGTCTTGTATAATCAAGAAAGCGCCCGGAAGCCTTCCACCTATGAGTAGCCGCACGAAATACGTAGTCGTGAGCAGTTCGACTTGTCTCACGGTCCTGCTCCTGATCGGGAGCGTCATTGGCAAGGGGGCGTCACCGGACGATACCCTGAAACATATCGGCGTCTTCAGCGACGTGGTCGCCCACATCAAGAGCGAATACGTGGAAGAGCCGGACATGAAGAGCGTCACCCTGGGCGCGCTAAACGGCCTTCTCGAAGCGGTGGATCCATTCGCCAGCTATCTGAACGCCGAGCAGTACAAAGATTACCTCCAAAATAAGGGTGTCCAGCACGCCGGCGTGGGTCTTCTGCTTTCGAAAAAGAGCGGCTACATGGGCGTGGTGGCCACGGTCCCGAACTCCCCCGCCGCCAAATCCGGGTTCAGTACGGGCGACATGATTGAGAGCATCAAGGGAATTGCCACCCGCGACATGCCTTTGGCTTACGCCAACCTGCTGTTGGAGGGAGACCCAGGCACCACGGTCGCTCTCAGCGTGGTTCGCGTGCGGCGCCCCGAGCCGCAAACCGTGACCTTGACCCGCGCCAATCTGACCCTGCCTCCGGTTGACAGCAAGATGCTGGACGGCCAGGTGGGTTACGTGAACGTGGATGCGCTTTCCGCCGGGCATGTGAAGGAAATCGCGGCCGATATTCAGCAACTCCAGAAAGACGGCGCGAAGAAGCTGGTGGTAGATGTGCGCGGATGCGCGGTGGGGTCTCCGGAGGATGGCATCGCGCTTTCGAACCTGTTCCTGGATAAGGGCCGCATCACGTATCTCGAAGGGCAGCGCGTCCCGCGGCAGAATTTCGATGCCGACCCGGCCAAGGCGATCACCGCCCTGCCGGTGGCCGTGCTGATCAATCACGGGACGGCGGATGGCGCCGAGATCTTTGCCGCCGCCATTCAAGACAACAAGCGCGGCCAGGTGCTCGGAGACCGGACCTACGGCGAAGCCGCGGTCCGCAAGGCGATCACCATGGACGATGGCAGCGCGATCATTCTTTCGGTTGCGAAGTACTATCCGCCGGACGGCGGCAAGGCGATTCAGGATGCCGGCGTGGTCCCCGCAACCCTGGTTGCCGATGCCGAGCCGCAGATCGAGTATGACGACAACGGCGAGCCGATTCCGGTTCCCGAAACCCAGATCGTGCCGCAGAAAACGGAGAACGATCCGGTGGTGAAGAAGGCCCTGGAAGTCCTGAAATAATGGAGTGTGGGGCAGACCTCTCCGGCCTGCCCCCGGTTCCTAGAGAGTCTTCAAATAAGCGATCAGGTTGTCTTTCTCCTGGTCGCTCAACATATCCTTATACGCCGGCATTCCGTTGCCGCCTTCATCGATCTTTGCGCGGACATTGGCTTCCGTCGGCTTCTTCCCGTTCGTGAGCTTGTCCTTCTTGAACAGCCCCTTCAGCCCTGGACCCATCTTCTTCTCGTCGCTGTCCGCATTGTGACAGACGCCGCACTGATCGAACACTTCTTTTCCCTTGGCGGCATCGCCCTTGGCCGCGGCGGGAAGGATCCGGGACCCGGCGGCAAGTACCGCACAAATAGCCAACATACGAAGTCGGTGCATGTTCTCCATCTTACAATGAGCGCAGCAACTCCCTCACGGCCGCGTCGAGCTGCGAATCTTTACCGGTGAAGCTTTCGCCCACCGGCCGCGAGACCGGAATGTCCACCGGCCGCGGGTGCAGCTCCATATCTTCGCCGTCGGCGCCGCGAATGCGGGTGTGCGGCAGGCGGAAGGTGGTACCGTCCAGAAGCTGGGTGTTCCAGGTATAAATGATCCACCCGGCGGTCGGCTCGCCCACTACTTTGCCGAGCTTGAGCGCGCGGTAGCCCTCGGTGAAATCCTCCGCATCGGAGAGCGAATGCCGGTTGGTCACCAGGATGGTCGGCGCCTCCAGCGCACGCTGGCCGAGCACCGCGCGCGCGGGCACTTCCGGCTTCCCGCGCTCGGTCATCCGGAGATAGGGACGCCGCGAAAAGATGTCCAGCGCGTAAGCGTTGACGAAACCGCCGTTGTTGTTGCGGATATCGATCACCACGCCTTCGCGCCCCTGGTTTTCGGCATCCAGATCGAGGTGCAGCCGGTTGAGCGAAGCCTCGCTCATATCCGCCATATGGACGTAGCCCAGCTTGCCGCCCGAGATCTTCGCCACGTAGGCGCGGTTGTCGTCCACCCACTGCCGGTACAGCAGGTTCTTTTCGGTGGCGAGGTTGACCGGCTGCACCGGCACATACTTGCCCGAAACCCTCAAAACCACCCGCTTGCCGATCTTGTTGTCGAGCAGTTGATCGAGATTCGTGCCCGCGCCGATCGATGAGCCGTCCACGGCTTCGAGAAACTCGCCGGGCTGGATGCCGGCCACATTCGCGGGGCTGAGCCGGATGACTTCGGTGATTTTCAGCTTGCCGGAGGCTTCGTATACCGCGCGGTCGAACCGCAGGCCAAGCCGCCCGATAGTGCTCTCGGCCCCGGCCGCGGCGCCCGCGGAGGCCCCCAGGTGCGAGGCATTCAGCTCGCCCACCATCAGGTTGAGCAATTGCCGCATTTCATCCGGCGTTGCGGCCCCGGTGATGAGCGGCTCGTAGGTGGTTCGCACCGCCTCCCAATCCACCCCATGGAATTTGGGGTCGAAGAACTGGTCGCGAAGGTCGCTCCAGGCCTGGCGGAAGACCTCCAGTTTCTCCTGCGAGAAATCCACGTCCATCTCGGCGGTCACGGCCAACGCTTTCGACTGCCGCGTTTCGAGCGGGATCGATTCGATATTGCCGCGATCCAGATAGAAGACCTCTTTGCTGTCGGGCGTAAACTGCACATCGCCCTTGCGGCCCGCAGTGGACGTCAATTGCCGCGCGACGGGAGCCTCCCGCGCCAGCTCGTCGAGCGAATAGGAATACAGATTCTGCCGGCCGGCGGCGCTGGCCACAATCACCGCCGTCTTGCCGTCGGGACTGATCGCCACGGATTCCACGGCCAGCCCCACCGGCAGCAGCGACAGGCGGTCGCGAATGCCCTCGAAGGCGACTTTCACGGGTTCGGGCGTCGTCTTGGCCGCGGGCGCTGCCTGCTTCCCGGCCGGCTTGGCCGCGGCCTCGCTGAATAGGTCGCGGAACTGGTCCTCGCGGAAGCGCGGGGTCCGCAGAATGAGGTCCACCCGCGCCACCTGGCCCGGTTCGGTGCGCTGGTCGGTGGTGAACAGCAGGTATTTGCCGCCCGGGCTCCAATTGATCCAATTGGCGTCGGTGTTACCGAGGAAACTCGCGGCCTGGCTCTTTCCGCCCGCGGCCGGCACGATCCACGCGTTCTGGAACGCCTTGGCCGATTCATCGAAATAGGCCAGCCAGCGGCTATCGGGGGACCACGCGAGATCGTGCGCGCCGCCGATCGGCGGGAGGTCGAAATGGCCCGCCGCCAGCGTGCGCTCCTGTTTCGATTCCAGATCGAGCACGCGGATTTCGCGGGCATCGCGCAGGAAGGCCAGCAGCTTGCCGTCTGGGGAAAAGCGCGGTGTGTAATCGGACGGCCCGTCGGTAAGCCGCGTCTCGCGGCCCTCCGCGAAATCATAGAGGTAGAGGTGCGCGGCGCCGTCGCGAGTGGAGACGTACACCAGCCGCTTGCTGTCCGGCGCCCAGACCGGCTGGGACTCGGGGGCCGCGGTGCGCGTGATCCGCAGGGCCTCGCCGCCGTCTTTGGCGGATGCCGCGAAGACCTCGCCGTGCGCGACGAACGCCACCTTCTTGCCATCCGGCGACAGCGCCAATTCGCGGAACTGGCCCGCCAGCGATACGTGCCGCACGTCCGTGCCGGCCGGAGCGCCGCGCCGCTCGATCTCCACGGCAGCCGCCCGGCCGGTTTCCAGGTCGAGCTTCCAGACGCGGAAATCGCGTTCAAACACGATCGTGCGTCCGTCGGCTGAGATGGACGGCCACACCACCCGGCCGTCTTCGAATTTCGTAATCTGCCGTGCCGCACCGCCGCCCAGGGTCCGGTGCCAGATATTCTGCGCGCCGCTGCGGTCCGACATGTAGTAGAGGCTCTTGCCGTCGCGGGCCCACATGGGCCACGCTTCCTTGGCATCGCCTGAGGTCACGCGCTGGTAGGTGGCGGGAGTGCCCTCGTGCCTCAGCCAGATTTCGGATTCGTCGAGGTGGCTGTGTCCTTTGCGCCACCACTGTGTGCCCGCCATTCCGAGCGCCGTGAATGCCAACGTCTGCCCGTCCGGAGCGGGCGCGGCGAAGTACTCGGTGGTGTAGCGGTCGTCGCTCACCGGCATGGGAGTGCCGCCCTCCCGTGAGACCCGGTAAATGTCGTTCATCCCCGAGATGTCGTGCGCTGAAGAGGAAAAGTAAACCCAACGGCTGTCGGGCGACCAGCCTTCCGCCAATTCGGGGGCATCGTCGAACGTCAGCCGCTTCAATTCCCCGGTGGCGAACGTGAGAAGGTAGACGTCGCCGTGGCCCGTACGGGTGGAGCTGAAGGCCAGGTACTTGCCGTCCGGCGAGTAGCGCGGCGCGGATTCGGTCGCGGGGTCCGAGATCAACAGGCGGGCGGCGCCGCCGCGCGCGGGCACGGTCCAGATGTCGCCGCCCGAGACCAAGGCGATCTCGGAACCGTCCGGCGAAATCGAAGGCTGGCCGAAATAAGGCTGCGGGCCGGCGGCAAACAGGCAGAATGGCAATAGGAAGACAAGAACGGCGGGCTTCATGAAATACATGGTAGAACGGCCCGCGCCGCTGTGCTCAGAGGTTCGAGGCCGGGGCGAGCTGCTTCTGCTTGCTGCGCGGGATGTCGGAGATCGAGACCACTGCCTTGTCGAACACGGTCATATCCTGCACCAGGCGGTCGACGTCGGCGCCGTCGTCCATCACGATCTCATGCTCGATCCAGTCGGAAAGCGGGATGTTGCGGAAATACATCCGCTCCTGCAGCACCAGGCTCTTGCGATTGTGGAGCAGCATGCGGTTTTCGCGCAGATAGTGGCGCTGTTCGACTTTGAGATCGCCCAGGAATGCGTCGAAGGCTTTCCGCAGGGCGGATTCCTCAGCCGCGTGCAGCGCCGTATCGAGCGAATCCTTCATGGCCTTCTTCTCCGCCTCGATCGCGGCGCGGGACGCAACGATGCCCTCGCGCTGTTCGGCCAGCTTCACTTCCATGCGCGACTGCATGATGAACCACGAGAGCAGTCCGGAAGCGATCGCCACGAACCCCGGCAGCAGAATCCACAATAGGGAGTCCATGAGGATATTGTTATCCAATCATGCCGCTTCGAACTAGCTCCCAAAAGTGAACCGCAATCGATAACCAATTGCAGCGTCCGGGCTTCGGCTTAAAACTGCTCGCGGCTTTTCGCGTCCGGCGTGGCGGCATCCACCGGGGTCAGCCGGTAGCGGTACGAATACGGCTGGCTTCCGTCGATCCGGTAGGGCGCCATGGGGTATGCGTTCGGGCTCCAACTGTCGATGCCGCCCGCGCCCATCTCCTTCCAGTCCAGGTTCAGGTACGTCTCGGGGTGGCGGCGCATCTGGAACGTGTATGCCGCGTGCTCCATTTCGGCCTTGGTGTAGTGCCGCGCGGTCACATTCAGGGTCGGCGCACCGACGGCCATCAGCCCCACGCCCTCGGCGTTGGTCAACTTCACCCAGCGGACATCGGTCTTGTTGCCGTTTTCCTGCGGGCGCATGTAGTCGACCCACTCCTTATCCACCGTGCTCGAATAAACCCCAACGCGCTCGAATTGCCGGTCGATCATGGTCTCCTTCGGGCCCCGCCCGTACCAGGTAATATTCTCCAGCCCGGGCGCAACCACCAGTTCGTTGCCGAATCGCGGCATCATCGACACCTGGTCCGGCCCCGGCTGGTAGCTCGATTCCACAACCACGTCGCCGGTGCCGTAGACGGTGTACTGCATCTTGTACGAGGCGTTGACTCCCGGCAACCCGGCGCTCACCAGGATCCGCACAGTGCCGTCGTCGACCCGCTCGATGCGGACGTCTTTCACGTCCCACTGCTCCCCGGCATCGCGCCACAATTCGATGTCGGTCGTCTTGTCGGTCTGCGCCCTCTCGCTGAAAACATTCCACGCTCCCCGATCGTTGTTGGTCGGAGCGCGCCAGAAATCCGGACGCGGTCCGCGGTCGAGCAGCGTCACGCCCTTATAGCGGTACTGTTCGATCACGCCGTTGCGCTTGTCGAACCGCATGGAAAACGTCTTGCTGCTGATGGTGGCGCCCGCGGCATCGTCCTTCAACTCGAGCAGCGCCGATTTCGGCGGGGCAAATCGCGCGGCGGGAGCGGATGCCGGCAACTCGAACTGGTCCCAGGCGATCTCGTGGCCGGCCGGGGCCCATGGGGTGGAATTCTTCAGCTTGAAGCTGAAGTTGAGCCAGTACTCGACGCCCGGCTGGGCCTCGATCCTGGGCAGCGCCAGCTTGTATTCCTTCTCCTCGCGTGGCGCTAGATCCAGTGCCGGCAGGGTTCCGCTCGCAATCGTGCGGGCACCGGCCTTGACTTCCCAGGTTCCCACCGCGTAGTCCTTTGGATTCAGGAAGTCGAACCAGTTTTTCACCTTGACGGTGCCGGCCGCCAGGTCCACGGGCGCGACGTGCAGATTGCGATACACATACTTGAGGGCGTACAGACCGGGATGCGGGATGCGGTCCGCCGAGACCAGCCCGTTGTTATTGAAATCATTGTCGTTGCGGACGCCGTTTTTGTCTTCCCACCATCCGCCATAGGCCAGGAAAGTGGCTTTCGCCGTGTTCACGCGGTACTCGCCCGGCACCGGAACCTTGATGCCCTGGTCCACCCAATCCCACACGAAAGCTCCCTGAGCGTTGGTGCCGGAATAAAAAATGTCCCAGTATTCCTTCAGCCCGCCGTTCGAATTGCCCATGGCGTGCGAGTATTCGCAGAGAATCAGCGGCATATCCGGACGAGCCGCGGCCAGTTGCTTCACGCGCTCCGGCGTCGGGTACATGAAAGAATTGATGTCGGCATTCGATCCGCCGTGTCCGGTCGAGCCTTCGTAGTGGAATGGCCGGCCCGGGTCGCGCTGCTTGGTCCAGTGATACGCCGCGGCAGCGTTGGGCCCGTCGCCCGATTCGTTCCCCATCGACCAGATCACCACGGAAGCGTGGTTCTTGTCCCGTTCCACCATTCGCTGGACGCGGTCGAGATAGGCCGTCTGCCACGCCGGGTCGTTAGTCAGCCGGTTTTGCGGGTTGGTGCCGTAGTGATGGCACTCGATGTTCGCCTCGTCCAGCACGTAGATTCCGTAGCGGTCGCACAGGTCGTACCAGACCGGCGTGTTGGGATAGTGCGAGGTGCGCACCGCATTCACGTTGAACTGTTTCATCAGCCGGATATCGCGCAGCATCGACTCTACCGGGACGTACTTGGCCGTCACTTCGTCGTGCTCATGCCGGTCGACGCCCTTGATCAGCACCGCCTGGCCGTTGATCAGGAACCGCCCGTTCCGGATCTCCACCCGGCGGAAGCCCACGTTTTGCGGAATCACCTCCAGCACCACCCCGGCGGAGTTCTTCACCGTCAGCAGCAGTTTGTAGAGATAGGGCTCCTCGGCCGACCATTTGTGGGGCGCGGCCACCGGGATCGAAATTTCATCGCTCGATTCGGATTTTCCGGCGATTTCCACGGTCATCGCGCCCGGCTTGCCCACCGGCTGTCCGGCGGCATCGGAGAGCGTCGCGGTAACCGTGACCTTCGCGTTCTTCTCCGACGCGTTGGATACCCAGCCCTTCACCCGCAGCGTGGCGTCGCGGTACTGGTCATCGAGGTCCGTGTGGATTTCGAAATCGCGCAGATGCTGCTCCGGCGTGGCATAGAGGTAGACGTCGCGGAACACGCCGCTCATCCGCCACATGTCCTGGTCTTCGAGGAAGGCTCCGTCGCCAAAGCGATAGACCTCCACCGCCAGGAGGTTGCTGCCGGACTTGAGGTAGGGCGTGATGTCGAACTCCGCCGGGGTGCGGCTATCTTCGCTGTAGCCGAGCTTCTTGCCGTTCACCCAGGCATAGAAGGCCGAATCCACGCCGTCGAAGTGCAGATACACCTGCCGGCCGTGCCATCCGGGCGGCACAGTGAAGTGCATGCGATAACTGCCCACCGGGTTGTAGTCATACGGCACCTTCGGCGGCTGGCTCGGGTCCTGGGGCCAGGGATAGATGATGTTGGTGTAGATCGGAATGTCGAAGCCGTGCATCTGCCAACTCGACGGCACCGGGATGGTTCCCCAGGAGGCGTCGCTGAAGTCAGTCCGGTAGAAATCGACGGGGCGGTCCGCGGGCCGAAACGACCCATGGAACTTCCACGTCCCATTAAGTAGAAGAAACCAAGGCGATTTCCCACGGTCTCCGGTCCGCGCCAGTTCGGCCGAGGGATACACCATCAAGGTGCTGTGAGGTTTTTGCGTTCCCACATGCACGATGGCCGGGTTGTCCCACTCCGGCTTGTCCGCGGCAAACGCCGCCAAACCGATTCCCAGGAGGAGAAGAAAGGTGGCTCGCATGCTGATATCCGAAATAGCGAGGATAACAGAACTTGCTCCCGGAGGCAGGGTGCGCGAATTCACACACCCTGACGGGCATAGCCCGGATTAGCTAGTCGCGAGCGGGTAACAGCGATGCGAGGGCAGGGCGTCATATAGATAACGACTAGCAAGGAACGGATTCGGACGCGGCTCCGGCAGGGGAGGATTTCGGAGTGCAGAATCCGGCGTCAAAGCGGTGACATCTCTATACTAGTGGTCTTAGGATGATTGACTCTAACGTAACGCAGAGCCCGACCCTACCGCCGAGAGAGCAGGCTAACGGCAAGCCACGGCTGCCCGCTCCTCCGGCTGAACCTAGGCGGCACCGGCGCCCCTGGGGCCTCTTGTGGCTCTTGATTCTCGGGAGCCTCAGCTACGGCGCTTATCGCTATTACCGGCAGTCGGAGCAGAAACTGGCCGTGCAGCAGGCTGCGGAGGCCGTCCGAATGGCCAATCGCTCCGTCTCTGTGGCTGCGACCACGGTGCGCGTCGGCGATATTCCGATCTACCTGCGAGGGCTCGGCACGGTGACGCCTTACAACACCGTCAATGTCAAAACCCGCGTGGACGGCCCGATCGTGGCGGTCGATTTTCAGGAAGGCCAGCACGTCGAAAAGGGGCAATTGCTGATTCAGATCGACCCCCGCACGTACCAGGCCGCGGTGGACCAGGCCGAGGGGCAACTTGCCCGCGACCAGGCGCAGTTGAACGATTCCGAGGTCAACCTGAAACGCTACGCGGCCCTCTGGGGATACAAGGCCATCGCGAAGCAGCAATATGACACGCAAGCGGCGCAAGTGGGTCAATTCGAAGGAACGATCGAAGCGGACAAGGCAGCCATCGAGACTGCCAAGCTGAGCTTGAGCTTCACTAAGATCACAGCGCCGATTTCCGGGCGCATCGGCCTGCGGCAGGTGGACGTGGGCAACATCGTCCATGCCACGGACCAGAATCAGATGGCCGTCATCACCCAGATGCAGCCGATCGCCGTGCTGTTCACGATTCCGGCCGACCAGTTGCCTCAGGTGCTCGCCAAACTGCGCGCCGGCGCGCATCTCACGGTGGATGCGTACGACCGGGCCGACCAGGTGAAAATCACCAGCGGCACGCTCGAAACGGTGGATAACCAGATCGATCCGACCACCGGGACCTCGCGCCTTAAGGCCGTGTTTGCGAATACTAACGAAGTCCTCTTTCCTCAACAGTTTGTCAACTGCCGGCTGCTGCTTGAGGTGCGCCGCGGCGCGGTGATGGTCCCTGCCCCCGTGGTGCAGCGCGGTCCTCAAGGCTCCTACGTCTGGGTGATTCAGAAGAACGGCACCGCCACCATGCGCACGGTGACCCTGGGGGTAGCCGAGGGAGGAAATCAGCAGATCACCAGCGGTCTCACGGCGGGCGAGCGCGTGGTAACCGACGGGCAGGACAAGCTTCAAGAGGGAAGTAAAATCAGCATCCGGCCGGAGACCACCCCGGCTGCCGACACTCCTGGAGGCCCCTCGCAATGAGTCCTTCTCGGCCGTTCATTTTACGGCCGGTTGCGACCTCGCTTCTGATGGTGGGCATTCTGCTGGCGGGGTTCGTGGCCTACCGTCAGCTTCCGGTATCGGCCCTTCCCGAAGTCGATTACCCCACGATCCAGGTGCTTACTTTCTATCCCGGCGCGAGCCCCGAGGTGATGGCTTCTTCGGTGACCGCGCCGCTCGAGCGCCAGTTCGGCGAAGTGCCGGGCCTCAAGCAGATGACTTCGCTCAGCTCCTTCGGCAGCTCGATCGTGGTCCTGCAGTTTGATCTCAATCTGAACATCGACGTGGCCGAGCAGGAAGTGCAGGCCGCCATCAACGCCTCCGGCACCTATCTGCCGCCCGACCTGCCCAACCCCCCGATCTACAGCAAAAGCAACCCCGCCGACGCCCCCATCGTCACCCTGGCCCTGACCTCCGACAGCGTACCGCTGCGGCAGGTGGAGGATTACGCCGACACCACCCTGGCCCAGAAGATCTCTCAGCTTCCGGGAGTCGGGCTGGTAACCATCGGAGGGGGCCAGCGCCCGGCGGTGCGCGTCCAGGCCAACCCCACGGCGCTGGCGGCTTATGGGCTCAGCCTGGAAGATCTGCGCACGGCCCTCGGCACGGCAAACGTCAACCAGGCTAAGGGGAATCTCGAAAACCGCCGCCAGTCTTTCACCATCGGCGCCAACGACCAGTTGATGACGCCCGACGAGTACGCGGCGATCATCGTGGCCTACCGTAACGGCGGGGCCGTCCGTCTCTCCGACGTCGCCACCGTGATCAGCGGCGCCGAAAACAATCATCAGGCCGCCTGGATGAACACTACTCCGGCGGTGATCGTCAACATCCAGCGGCAGCCTGGCGCCAACATCATCAGCGTGGTCGATCGTATCGAGCGCCTCCTGCCGCAACTCAAGGCTACGCTGCCGCAGTCGATCAACGTCCGCGTCCTCACCGACCGCACCACCACGATTCGCGCCTCCGTCAAAGACGTTCAGTTCTCCCTGATCCTCACCATCGTGCTGGTGGTCCTGGTGATTTTCCTGTTCCTGCGCAGCGTCTCGGCCACCGTGATTCCAAGTATCGCGGTGCCGCTTTCGATTGTCGGCACATTCGGGGTGATGTACCTGCTGGGGTACAGTCTCAACAACCTGACCCTGATGGCGCTTACCATCTCCACCGGCTTCGTGGTGGATGACGCCATCGTGATGATCGAGAACATCTCCCGCTTCATCGAGATGGGAGACTCGCCGCTCCAAGCCGCCCTCAAGGGCTCCGAACAGATCGGCTTCACCATCGTTTCGCTCACCGTCTCGCTGATCGCCGTGCTGATTCCGCTGCTGTTCATGGGTGACATCGTCGGCCGCCTGTTCCGCGAGTTCGCCGTCACGCTGGCGGTGACCATCCTGGTTTCGGCGGTAGTTTCGTTGACGCTCACCCCGATGATGGCGGCGCTGCTGCTGCGCCACAGGCCGGAATCGCAGCAGGGCTGGCTTTTCCGTATCTCGGAGCGGTTCTTCGACCGCATTATTTCGTGGTACGGCGCCACCCTGCGGCTGGTATTGCGCTATCAGCGCACGACCCTGCTGATTACTGTGGGTACGCTCGCCGCCACTATCCTGCTCTATATCTATATACCCAAGGGATTCTTCCCGGTGCAGGATACCGGAGTCATTCTGGGGATCTCCGAAGCCAACCAGACCATTTCGTTCTCCTCCATGGCGCAGCGGCAGGAAGAGCTGGCCGCCGCGATTCTGAAGGATCCGGACGTCGAGTCGCTTTCCTCCTTCATCGGCATTGACGGCACCAACGCCACCACCAACAGCGGCCGGATCCAGATTAACCTGAAACCTCTCGAACAGCGTTCGGCTTCCGCCAGCGCAATTATCCGGCGCCTCGAACCTCGCGTAGCCGCGGTGCAGGGCATCACGCTCTACATGCAGCCGGTGCAGGATCTGACCATCGAAGACCGCGTCTCGCGAACCCAATATCAATACAGCCTGGAAGACGCCAACGCCACCGAGCTCTCCCAATGGGTTCCGCGCCTGATGGACAAACTCAAGTCCCAGCCCGAATTGCGCGACGTAGCGAGCGACATGCTGACCGGCGGGCTGAAGGAGACGCTGGAGATCGACCGCAGCACGGCCTCCAGGCTCGGAATCACTCCGCAGAACATCGACAACACGCTCTACGACGCCTTCGGCCAGCGCCTGGTCTCGACCATTTTCACCCAGCTCAACCAGTATCACGTCGTGCTGGAAGTGGATCCGCGTTTCCAGCGGACCCCCTCCGACCTGGACAAGATCTACGTCCACTCGGCCAATAACACGCAGGTTCCGCTGAGCCAGATCGCGCATTTCGAGACGGAAAGCACGCCGCTCGCAATCGCGCACCAGGGGCAGTTCCCCGCGGTCACCATATCATTCAACCTGGCGCCCGGAGTTTCGCTGGGCGACGCCGTCCAGGTAATTCGCGGCGCCGAACAGCAGATCGGTTTTCCGGCCAGCATCCAGGCCAGTTTTCAAGGCACCGCGGCAGCCTTTCAGAACTCTCTCTCGAATGAGCCGCTGCTCATTCTGGCCGCGCTCATCACCGTCTATATCGTGCTGGGCGTGCTGTACGAGAGCTACATTCATCCCATCACGATTCTGTCCACGCTGCCTTCGGCGGGCGTGGGCGCGATTCTGGCGCTGCTCCTGACGCACAACGATTTCAACGTGATCTCGCTGATCGGCATCATCCTGCTGATCGGCATCGTCAAAAAGAACGCCATCATGATGATCGACTTCGCGCTCGAAGCCGAGCGTGTGGAAGGCAAGCCTCCGCGGGAATCCATTTACCAGGCTTGCCTGCTGCGCTTTCGTCCCATCATGATGACCACCATGGCGGCGCTGCTCGGCGGCATCCCGCTGGCGTTCGGGTCGGGAACCGGGTCTGAACTGCGTCGTCCGCTGGGCATCACGATCGTGGGCGGCCTGCTGGTCAGCCAGGTTCTCACCCTCTACACCACCCCGGTCGTCTACCTGTATTTCGATCGCCTGGCCAAACGGTTGAGCCGTCACCGGGTGCCCAGTTATGTGGAGGGCGCGGAGCCGGCCGTGCTAGAGTCGTGAGCGTATCCTCGGGATTCATCAAGCGACCGGTCGGCACCACGCTGCTGACCATCGGCCTGGCGATGGCCGGAGTGGTGGCCTACCGCATGCTGCCGGTGGCTCCGCTGCCCGAGGTAGAGTTTCCCACTATCAACGTGAGCGCCGGGCTTCCGGGCGCCAGCCCCGAAACCATGGCATCGTCCGTCGCCACGCCGCTCGAACGCCAGTTCGGACGCATCGCCGGAGTCACCGAGATGACTTCCTCGAGCGGCCTGGGCAGCACCAACATCACGCTCCAGTTCGACCTCAACCGGAACATCGACGCCGCCGCGCGCGACGTGCAGGCGGCCATCAATGCCGCCCGCGGCCAGTTGCCGGCCAACCTGCCGAACAACCCGACCTACCGCAAAGTCAACCCAGCGGATGCGCCCATCCTGATCCTCGCGATGACCTCCGACAGCTACGACGTGGCGCAGATGTACGACGCCGCGGATTCGATTCTCTCCCAGAAGCTGTCGCAGGTCGAAGGCGTGGGCCAGGTTATCGTTGGTGGCGGGGCCAAGCCGGCGGTCCGCGTGGAACTCAACCCGCGGGCTCTCGAGAGCTTCCAGATCGGGCTCGACCAGGTGCGCACCGTGCTTGGCAACGCCAACGCGCACAGCCCCACGGGCAGCCTGGGAGACGGCGACAGTCGCTGGCAGATCGGCACGACCGATCAGCTTTTCAAGGCGGCGGACTACGGCAAGCTGATCGTCAGCTACCACAACGGCTCGGCCGTGAAGCTGTCGGATGTCGCGCAGGTGAACGACTCTGTGCAGGACCGCCGCAACGCCGGGCTCTATAACGGCAAGCCGGCCGTCCTGATCATCCTGTTCCGGCAGCCTGCCGCGAACATGATCGAGACGGTGGACCGCATCCGCGCCCTGCTGCCGAGGCTCGAAGCCTCGATTCCGCCTGCCATGCACGTGGGCGTGGTAGTCGATCGCACCACCAGCATCCGTTCCTCGGTGGACGAAGTCCAGTTCACCCTGATGCTTTCGATCGCGCTGGTGGTGATGGTGGTGTTTCTATTTTTGCGGAACGGCTGGGCCACCTTCATCCCCGGGATCAGCGTGCCTCTCTCTCTGCTCGGCACGTTCGGGGTCATGTACCTGGTCGGGTACACGCTCGACAACCTTTCCCTGATGGCGCTCACCGTCTCCACCGGCTTCGTGGTGGACGACGCCATCGTGGTGATCGAAAACATCACGCGTCACCTGGAGCAGGGAATTCCGCCCCTCCAGGCCGCCTTCCGCGGCTCCCGGGAGATCGGCTTCACGGTGCTTTCGATGAGCCTGTCCCTGGTGGCGGTTTTCATTCCCATCCTATTG
Source organism: Bryobacterales bacterium (assembly GCA_963794265.1). Lineage (GTDB taxonomy): Bacteria > Acidobacteriota > Terriglobia > Bryobacterales > Bryobacteraceae > CAWCDJ01. The sequence continues at coordinate 154,050 of CAWCDJ010000001.1, read as the reverse complement.
ATGGGCGGAATCGTCGGGCGCTTGTTCCGCGAATTTGCCGTGACCCTGACGGTGGCGATCCTGGTCTCGCTGGTGGTCTCGCTCACCACCACCCCCATGCTTTGCTCGCGCCTGCTGGTCTCCGAGCACGAGCGCTCGCACGGCTGGTTCTACCGCGCGGGCGAATCGGCGTTCAACGCTCTGCTTCGGACCTATGACGGCGCCCTGCGCTGGGTCCTGCGGCATCCGCAGCCGATGCTGCTGGTGACCTTCGCCGCCGTGGCGCTGAGCGTCACGCTCTACATCAAAGTGCCCAAGGGATTCTTCCCCGAACAGGATACGGGGCGCCTCGCGGGTTCGATTGTCGCCGCCCAGGATATTTCCTTTCCCGCCATGCGGCAGAAACTGGCGGATTTCATTTCCATCGTAAAGCAGGACCCCGCGATGGACACCGTGGTCGGCTTCACCGGCGGCAGTTCCGTCAACACCGGGCGCGTCTTTGGGCAGTTGAAGGATTTCGACCAGCGCAAAGGGGTCACCGTGGACATGGTGATTAACCGCCTGCGCGGCAAACTGGCCCGCATTCCCGGCGCTACACTCTACCTTCAGGCCGTGCAGGACATTCGCGTGGGCGGCCATGCCACCAGCGCGGCTTACCAGTACACGCTCCACTCCGACAATCTGAAGGATCTCGATACATGGTCGCAGAAGCTGCTGGACCGAATGCGGACCCTGCCCGACATCCGCGACGCCAACACCGACGAACAGAGCCACGGCCTCGAATCCCGCCTGGTCGTGGACCGCGATAGCGCTTCGCGCCTGGGCCTCGATTCGAACGCCATCGATTCGGCGCTCTACGATTCGTTCGGGCAGCGGGATGTCTCCACCATGTACACCGCGCTCAATCAGTATTTCGTGGTGATGGAGGTGGATCCGCGGTATCAGCTGGGCCCCGATTCCCTGCGCAGCATTTACGTTCTTTCGTCGAATGGCAAGGAGGTGCCGCTCAGCGCGTTCGCCCACCTCGAGCAGCACAGTACCACGCTGGCCGTGAACCACCAGGGCCAGTTCCCGTCAGTCACGCTCTCCTTCGCGCTCGCTCCCGACGTCTCCCTGGGGGACGCGGTGAACGAGATCCAGGATATCGAGCGCGACATCGGCATGCCCGCCAACGTGCAGGGCAGCTTCATGGGAACCGCCCAGGCATTTCAGAGTTCACTGGCCAACGAGCCATACCTGATTCTGGCGGCACTGGTGGCCGTCTATATCGTGCTGGGGATGCTGTACGAGAGTTTCGTGCATCCCATCACGATTCTCTCCGCCCTGCCCTCGGCCGGGGTGGGCGCCCTGCTGGCGCTGCTGCTCACTCACGAAGACCTCAACGTGATCGCGCTCATCGGCATCATTCTGCTGATCGGGATTGTGAAGAAAAACGCCATCATGATGATCGATTTTGCACTGGAGGCCCAGCGCAAAGAAGGCAAGAACTCGCGCGATGCCATCTATGAAGCCTGCATGTTGCGCTTCCGCCCGATCATGATGACCACGGTGGCCGCCATGCTGGGCGCCGTGCCGCTGGCGGTCGGCTGGGGCGCCGGGTCCGAACTCCGGCGGCCGCTTGGAATCACCATCGTGGGCGGCCTGCTGGTCAGCCAGATGCTGACTATTTTCACCACCCCCGTGATCTATCTCTATCTGGACCGGATCCGCCTCTGGGCCGCGGAGGCAGTGCCGCACCGCTCCCCACAGCCGGTGCCGGGGGACGCGGACTAAACCTGGCCGGTTTGCGCAATTTGGGCGTAGAATTCGATCAGGGGAGGTTCTTATGCCCCTTTCGGAGCGATTGCGTAGTTTCCTCGATTCCCGCCGCGCGGAATACACCCTGACCGACCACCCGCAAGCCTATACTGCTCGTGAAGTGGCCGCGGTCGAGCACCTGCCCACCCGGGAGGTGGCCAAGACGGTGGTCGTATTCGGTGATGGCGAGTACCACATGGTCGTCATTCCGGCTAACAAGCTGGTGGATTTTCAGGAGGTAAGGGTAGCGCTGGGGCTGAGCCACGTCCGGCTGGCCACGGAAGAAGAACTCGGGAAGCTCTTTCCCGATTGCGAATTGGGTGCGATGCCGCCGTTTGGGAGTCTCTACGGCTTCAAGCTATATCTGGACAGCAGCATCGCGGGCGAGGACACCATTACGTTCAACGGCGGAACGCATCGTGAAGTCGTGCATATGCACATGGCGGATTTCCGCAAACTGGCTGAACCCGCCATCGTTTCTCTGGCGCGGGAACCCGTGATGCGCCACGGCTGGTAGTCCGCTTCCGGTGGGGCAGGGCCTCCCCGGGCCTGCCCTGCCGGAGCGTGGTTCCCGGCGGGGCGACCTGTTCCGTCCTCCCGCGCGCATGACTTTCATCGACTCTGCGTAGCTGATTTTGGCTTGCGCAGTTCCAGGGTGACGGTCTGAAAGCCTCCGGCCTGCTGCCCGGCCCTGGCAATTTCAAAGCCGGTTTTCCGCGCGAGCCCTTCGTAATACTGCAGGTCCATCGGTTCCTCGGGCCAATCCGTGCCATAGCCCGTCTGAACCACCTTGCCGGGAAGCTGAAAGCGGAAACGAAACGCCGGGCCGCTGGTGCCGTTCTCGAGCGCCCGCGGAATCACTACGTCCCAGATGAGCCACCGTCCTCCGGGAGTGAGCACGCGGAACAGCTCCGCGAAAGCCTTTTCCTGGACCTCGGGGCGCATGTACATGAGCGAGAAGAATGCCGTTGCCGTGTCGAAGGAAGCGTCCAGGAACTTCAAATCGGTGGCGTCCATGACGATCTTGAGCGGACCCGGCGGCGCTTCTTCCAACTCGCGCCTGGAGAGATCGATGGCGATCACCTGTTTGGGCTTCATCTGGCCGATGATCCCCTCGCCTCCGCCGCCGATATCGAGCACGTAGCCCGATGCCTGGAAATCGGAGACCAGGAAATCCTGACGGGCGAAATCGTGGAACTTGGGCGAATCGGCCGCGGCGGAACTGGCAGCGCCCGTCAGAGCCAGCAGAAACTGCGTGCGGGTGAAGGTCATGGTTCAGGATACGGAGATCCGAATTGCTCTGTTCCCGCAAATCTCCACACCCGCTTCCCCGAACGCCGGGCTTCGGAACCCGCTATCCTGATCGCTTGGCCCACTGGCTCACCGCGCTGTCTCTCTACTTCCGCCGCCGGCGCATGCTGCGTTTCGCCCGCGAATGCTCGATATCCGCGGAAACCTGGATTCTCGATATCGGCGGCACGCCCGATTGCTGGGACCTCCTCCCCATCCGTCCGCGCGTCATCCTGCTGAACACGCCGCGTGCGAAAGCGGACCTCTCCGGCGCCGAAGGCTGGGTAGCCGGCGACGGCCGCGCGCTGCCCTTCCGCGACCGCTCCTTCGACCTGGTTTTCAGCAATTCCGTCATCGAACACGTCGGCGACGCCGGCAGCCAGCGCGCGTTCGCCCGTGAGGCGGCGCGCGTGGGCCGGGCCTATTGGGTCCAGACGCCCAATCGCTGGTTCCCCGTGGAGCAGCACCTCTTCACTCCGCTGGTCCACTGGCTGCCGCGCGCCTGGCAGCGCTTACTGGTCCCCAGGGTCAACCTCTGGTCGCTCCTGGTCCGGGTTTCCCCGGACCGCCGCCGTTTCTATATCCAACATTATCTTTCGGATGTACGGCTGCTCGGCCCTTCTGAATTTCGTGCCCTGTTTCCGGGCGCCCGAGTGATCCGCGAGCGTTTTTTGGGCTTGACGAAGTCTTTGATAGCGCTAACGCCAGGGGACCAAATGCGGGTAAGATAGCGCTGAGCGATGAACATCACCGAGATTTTCATCTGCCGGCCGGTCATGACCACGCTGGTTATGTCCGGAATCGTCCTGTTTGGCGTTGCCGGTTATCGCGGATTGCCTGTCAGCGATCTGCCGAATGTCGATTTTCCGACCATTTCGGTGAACGCCAGCCTTCCCGGCGCCAGTCCTGAGACCATGGCCGCTTCCGTGGCCACCCCCCTGGAACGGCAGTTTTCCACCATCCCGGGCCTGGACTCCATGACCTCCACCAGCACCCGCGGCAGCACCGGCGTCACGCTCCAGTTCGCGCTCAACCGCCCGCTCGATGCCGCCGCGGAGGACGTTCAGGAGGCCATCGCCATCGTGCAGCGCCGCCTGCCCACCGGCATGCCGACGCCGCCCACGCTCCGCAAGGTCAACCCCGCCGATGCGCCCATTCTCAACTTCTCGCTGAATTCGCCAACCCTCCCGCTCTCGGTGGTGGACGACTATGCCGAGACCATGATCTCGCAGCGCATTTCCATGATCAGCGGCGTGGCGCAGGTGAGCGTCTACGGAGCGCAGAAGTATGCGGTGCGCGCGCAGCTCGACCCCAACCTGCTGGCGGCGCGCGGCATTCCCATCGACGATGTGGAGTCGGCGCTCGAGAGACACAACGTGAACCTCCCTACCGGCACTCTCTGGGGACCGAAGCAGTCGTTCACGGTGCAGGCCAACGGGCAGCTCGAGACCGCCGAAAAGTACCGTCCGCTCATCGTCGCCTACCGCAACGGCGCGCCGGTGCGCCTCGAACAGCTCGGACGGGTCATCGACAGCGTGGAAAACGACAAAGTGGCCAGTTGGTTCGACGACCGCCGCTCCATCACGCTGGTCGTGCAGCGCCAGCCCGGCACCAACACCGTCGAAGTGGTCGACCGGATCCGGGAGCTGCTGCCCACCTTCCGCGAGCAGATGCCGCCCTCGGTGAATCTCGATATGGTCTACGACCGTTCCCAGTCGATTCGCGAGTCGGTGAACGATGTGAAGTTCACGCTGCTGGTCTCCATCATCCTGGTGGTGCTGGTGATCTTCGTTTTCCTGCGCAACTTCTCCGCCACCCTGATTCCCAGCCTGGCCTTGCCCCTGGCGATCATCGGCACCTTCGCAGCCATGTACCTGCTGGGCTACACGCTCGACAATCTCTCGCTCATGGCCCTGACGCTATCCGTCGGTTTCGTGGTAGATGACGCCATCGTCATGCTCGAAAATATCGTACGCCACATGGAGATGGGCAAGAGCCGCATGCAGGCGGCGCTCGAAGGCGCGCGGGAAATCGGCTTCACCATCATCTCGATGACCCTGTCGCTGGCCGCCGTGTTCATCCCGGTCCTGTTCATGAGCGGCATCCTGGGACGGCTGTTCAACGAGTTCGCCGTCACGATCATGGTGGCGATCCTGATTTCGGGCTTTGTCTCGCTGAGCCTCACGCCCATGTTGTCGAGCCGCTTCCTGAGACCTCCCGGCGGGAATCATAATGCCTTGTATCGCGCTTCGGAGGGGGTCTTCGAGGGCATGCGGTCGCTCTATGAGTGGACCCTGCGGGTCGTCATTCGCCATCGCGCAGTCACCATGCTGGCCGCGGCCGGAACGCTGGCGGCCACCATATTCCTGTTCGGCATGGTGCCCAAAGGCTTCATCCCCGACCAGGATACCGATCAGCTCTCGGGCTACACCGAAGCCCCGCAGGACGTGTCTTTCGACGGGATGGCCGCGCAGCAGGCCAAGGTAGCCGCGGTTTTGTCCGCCGACCCCAACATCGACGCCTTTTCCTCGAATATCGGCACCGGGGGTCCTACCACGTCCGGCAACACGGGCCGGGTCTTTATCCGGCTCAAGCCGCGCACCGAGCGCCGGTTGACGCCCGAGCAGGTGATCGAATCGCTCCGGCCCAGGCTCAACGCCATACCAGGAATCCGCACGTATCTCCAGAATCCGCCGCTCGTGCGCATCGGCGGCCAGATCAGCCGCAGCCTCTATCAATACACGCTGCAAGGCCCCGACATCAACGAGCTGTACGCCTCCTCCATCGATTTTGAAAAGCACATGCGCTCGGTTCCCGGCCTGGTCGATGTCAACAGCGACCTGCAGATCTCGAGCCCCATGGTCAACCTGGATATCGACCGCGATCGCGCTTCGGTTCTGGGCGTGGCCGCCGACCAGGTGGAGAACGCGCTTTACGACGCCTATGGCGCCCGCCAGGTATCTTCGATCTACACCTCGGTCGACACTTACTACGTGATCATGGAGCTTCTGCCGCAGTTTCAGCTCGACCCGGCCCGCCTGGGGATGCTCTATACGAGTTCCTCGAGCGGACACCTGGTGCCGCTCTCCTCGGTGGCAAAGCTGAAGACGGGCCTCGGCCCCCTCACGGTAGCGCATCTCGGACAGCTTCCCGCCGTCACCATTGCCTTCAATCTCGCGCCGGGCGTTTCGCTCGGCGACGCCGTGGCGCGTGTGGAGGAAATGGCGCGGGAAACCCTTCCCGCCACGATCCGCACCACCTTCCAGGGCGTCGCCGCGGCCTTTCAATCGTCGCTTCAAGGCATGGGCATTCTGCTCGCCATGGCAATCCTGGTGATCTACATGGTGCTGGGAATCCTCTATGAAAGCTTCATCCACCCCATCACGATTCTCTCCGGGCTTCCCTCGGCCGGGCTCGGCGCGCTGATCACTCTGCTGATCTTCCACGACGAGCTGAACATCTACTCCTTCGTCGGCATCATCATGCTGATCGGCATCGTGAAAAAGAACGCCATCATGATGATCGATTTCGCGCTCGAAGCGCAGCGCGAGCACGGCTCCGCGCCCGCCGACGCGATCTTCGAGGCCTGCCTGGTCCGCTTTCGCCCCATCATGATGACCACCATGGCGGCGCTTGTAGGCACGCTGCCGATCGCGCTCGGTCTCGGCGCCGGCGGTGAAGCTCGCCGCCCGCTCGGCTTGGCGGTAGTCGGCGGCCTGCTGGTATCCCAGCTTCTGACGCTGTACATCACGCCGGTCTTCTTTATTTATATGGAGAAGCTGCGCGGCCTCGGGCGCGGTCCGCGAGGGCAATCCGGGATGCGTCCCGTTCCGCAAGTCGCCGCGTCGGCCCGCTGACGGCTACTTCTTTCCGAGCGCCCGGCGCTTCGCCGCCCACCCCTCTTTGAGGGACTGCCGGGAGCGGCCGAGGGCCAGCGAATCGGCGGGCACCGGTTCGGTGATCACCGAGCCGGCCGCCACGTACGCACCGTCCCCGATCTCGATCGGCGCCACCAGGGTCGAATTGCTGCCGATGAAGGCCCCCGTGCCGATGCGCGTCGGATGCTTGTGAAAACCGTCGTAGTTGCAGGTGATGGTGCCCGCGCCGATGTTCACCCCCGCTCCGATTTGGGAATCTCCAAGGTATGCCAGATGGCTAGCCTTGGCGCCCGCCCCCAGGTGCGTCTTCTTCAGCTCCACGAAGTTGCCGATGTGCGCGTCTTCTTCCACGTGGTTCTCCAGTCGCAAGCGCGCGAACGGCCCGGCATGAACACCGCGTTCCAGGCGCGATGTCCCGATGATCGTGAACGGTCCGATTTCCACCTCGTCGGCGATTTCCGAATCCTGGACGATCGAGCAGGCGCCCACCCGGCAGTCGGCACCAATCGCCGTGCGCCCCAGGATCTGGGCGAACGGCTCAACCACCGTATCCACCCCGATCGTCACCCCCGCGTCGATGGTCACCGTCTCCGGCTTCTCGATGGTCACGCCCGCCAGCATCAGCTCGTTCACCTTACGGTCGCGGAGGAGGCGGTCGACTGCCGCCAGTTCCACCCGCGTGTTGATGCCCAGCGCTTCCCGCTCGTCTTCGATCTGCATCGCCTCGACCGTGTGGCCCGCGCGCGTCAGGATCTCCGCCATGTCGGTCAGATAAAATTCCCGCGCCGGATTGTCGGGGCGGATTTCGTCCACGTGCTTCCAGAAAAGATCGCTGCGGAAACAGTAGATGCCCATGTTGGCTTCGCGGATCGCCAGTTCTTCCGGTGTTCCCGCTTTCTGCTCGACCACCCTCCGCACGTGGCCGTGCGCATCGCGAATCACGCGCCCGTACCCGGTGGGGTCTTCCATGATCGCGGTCATCAGGACGGCCGCGGATCCGCCCGACGCTTCGGTTTCGATCAGCCGCTTCAGGGTCTCGGTCCGCAGCAGCGGGGAGTCGCCGTACAGCACCATGAGATAGCCGCCGAGACCGGCCAGGCGGTCGCGTCCGATCTTCACGGCGTGGCCCGTCCCCAGTTGTTCGGCCTGCTCGAGAAAGCCGATGCCGGGAACCGCGATGGTCCGCTTCACCTCCTCGGCCTGCTGGCCGACCACCACGAAAATGCGGCCGGGGGCGGTCAGTTCGAGCGCCGTATCCACCACGTGTTCGACCAGCGCCTTACCTCCGGCGCGGTGCAGCACTTTGGCTTTGCGCGATTTCATCCGGGTGCCCAGGCCGGCGGCCAGGATGACGATAGTCACGGGAGTCTGCATCATTCCTATTATGCCGTCTGCGCCGCGGCGGTTCTGCGGCGGCGGCCTTCCTGCGCCAGTTTGACCACCACCGCGGCGGCCGCCGCCGGATCGTGGCGCACCCGGTCGGTGCGGCCCACCAGGTTTCCGGCCACCACCTTCAGCCCCATCTTGAAGAGCAGGTCGATATCGTTTTCGACCGGCAGCGCGGCCTCCCGCGCGTAGCGCTTCTTGAGCGCCGATGCAATCGGCCGGATGTTCACCACGGCGTAATCGATCAGCGGACCGCGCGCGTGGCGGTGGATTGCGCGGATGTGGTCCGAGGCGCGGAACTGCGACGTCTCGCCCGGCTGCCACATGAGATTGACGAAATAGGCCTTGACGGCCGCCGAGCGCCGGATCGACGGACTGATGCCGTCCACCAGCAGGTTCGGAATCACGCTGGTAAACAACGAACCCGGCCCGAGCGTCACCACGTCCGCTTCGGCGATCGCCGCGAGGGTTTCGGGTAGCGGTTTGACGCGGCGCGGAATCAGGTGGATGGATTTGATGCGCGCCCGGCTGCGGCTGATGCGCGTCTCACCCACGACCTTCGTGCCGTCTTCGAGCCGGGCTTCGAGCGCTACGTTGGCCGCAGTCGCCGGATAGATCCGCCCGGCGATGTTGAGCACCTCCGACGAAGTACGCACCGCTTCCGGGAAATCGCCCATCACCTGCGTGAGAGCCATCAGAAACAGGTTGCCGAAACTGTGGCCTTTCAGGCCGCGGCCCGCCTGAAACCGGTATTGAAACAGGCGCGAGAGCAGCGCCGAATCCTCGCTCAACGCTACCATGCAGTTTCGGATATCGCCCGGAGGCAGCACGTCGAACTCCCGCCTCAGGCGCCCCGAACTGCCGCCGTCATCGGTGACCGTGACAATCGCCGTGATATCCAGCGCGGGCTCGGATGGATCCTCGCGGCGCGTATAGTGTTTGAGCCCTTCGAGCAGCGCGGAAAGCCCGGTTCCGCCGCCGATGGCGACTACCCGCAGAGCTGAGGGTTCGTCCATGGAATTAGCCGGCGCCCCGCCGGAAGATTACCAGCCTTTCTTCTCCGGAAAGAGCAGCGAGTCGAACGGCGGCTGGTTGGCGAGCGGCGCGAAATCGGCGTCCTGCCGCGCGATGATCCGGTTTCGAGGTTCCAGGTCGATGGCCCGCTTGAGGTTTTCGTGAGCTCCGGCAAGATCGCCGCCCAAGGCTTGCGCCAGCGCCAGCGCGTAGTGAACGTGGTCCGCACCCGGAGCCATCTCGAGCGCGGTCTCCAGGTGTTTCCTCGCTTCCGCGATATTGCGCGTGTTGATCAGGGCGATGCCGTAGTTGTAATAGTCTTCCGCGGAGTGCAATTCAACCGGGGTCTGCTGCAGGCGGCGGTCGCACATTGCGATGTGTAGCCGCGCGCGCTGCGCCACGTCGCGTTCCGGGCCCTCCGACGCCATCACGAACTGCTCCCGCGCCTCCTGCAGGCTGCGGGCATGGAAGAGTTTCATCGCGGCTTCGAAACAGGCAAGCTGCCGGGCGCTATCCAGCAACTGCTCCACGGCTGCGGCGGCTTCACGCGATACGGCCCGCGCGGGTTCGGCGGCCTTGGGTGTTCTCGATACCGGTTGTTTGCTCATCCTTTCGGCATTCCTGGCAGCCGCGGTGTTCTTCTTCTCAGGCATGTTGGCCAGCCCAGCCCCGACAAAAGAAACGACAAGCGTTTATACCAGACGGCATAGACCCGGCGCAACCGCCACTCCCTATTATCCCAATCCCGCGTCCCGGAGGAAGCGGGCCGACTCCTCGGGCGGCGTCGGGTTGATGTAGAAGCCGGTCCCCCACTCGAACCCGGCGACCTTGGTGAGTTTCGGAATGATCTCCACGTGCCAGTGGTAGTGGGGCAGCGGCGGATCCTGCACCGGCGCGCTGTGAACGATGAAGTTGTAGGGCGGCTTCTCGAGCACCTTGTCGATTTTCCGCATGGTCGAGCGCAGCACCCACGCCAGGTTCTGCAAAGTCGGAGCGTCCGACGCCTCGAAATGCGAATCGTGGCGCTTGGGCAGAATCCAGGTCTCGAACGGAAACCGCGGCGCGTAAGGCGCCAGCACAGTGAAGCGATCGGTCTCCATGACCAGCCGCACGCCGGCGGTAGTCTCCTGCTGGATGATGTCGCAGAAGATACAGCGCTCCTTCATGTCGTAGAAGAGGCGCGCGCCGTCCACCTCTTCCTTCACGCGTTTGGGAATCACCGGCAGCGCGATCAATTGGGAGTGCGGGTGTTCGAGCGAAGCGCCAGCCGCCTCGCCATGATTCTTGAACAGGATGATGTAGCGGAAGCGGCGGTCTTTCTTGAGATCGTTGACACGCTCCCGAAAGGCCCAGAGCACTTCCTCGATCTGCCTCTCGGGCATCTCGGCAAAGGTCAGCGCGTGGTTGGGCGATTCGATCACCACCTCGTGGGCGCCGATGCCGTTCATCTTGTCGTACATCCCCTCGCCCTGCCGGTTGAGCTCGCCTTCGATGCCCAGCACGGGGAACTTGTTGGGCACGACGCGCACACGCCAGCCCGGCTCGTCGCGGCCGCCGCTGTCGCGAAACGCCAAAACCTCGGGCGGGGTTTTGTGCTCGTTTCCGTAATCGAATGGGCAGACGCCGCCGCTGGGAAGTGGTACCGATTGCCTTACGAAATCCGTAGGGCGCTTGGCGCGGTCGGTGGCAATGATGACCCAGCGCCCTGTGATCGGGTCCTTACGCAGTTCGGGCAATGATGCAAAGACCTCCGGAATCCACAGCCGTCATCAGCAATTCACGATTATAACGTTATCTGAAGGCGTCCCTGAGCCAGTCGATGCGCGGCGGGTTTCCTAGTACAATACTGACGATGTCGAAGCGGGTTTTCCGAAATTCGACTCCGGCGCGGAGGGCGTAATCGCGGGCGGCTCGCCGGAGGTGCTCCCGCTTCTCGCGATCGACCGCGCGGTCGGGTGGACCGAAGTCGCTGGTCTCCCTCGTCTTGACTTCCACAAACACCAACTCCGGGCCATGCCAGGCCACCAGGTCGAGTTCGCCCGATCCGGAGCGCGTGCGATAGTTGCGCGCCACCACGGTGCACCCCTGCGCACGCAGATAGCGATACGCCAGATCTTCCCCCACCCGCCCGTGATCGCCCGAATACATTCGGCGCCGCACCGCATCCGCCGCGCGATAGAGGAGCGAGATCATTTGAGCACCTCAAATTCGAACTGCATGACTTTGCCGCGAACCACATAGCAGAGGTAATACTCCCAGAACCGCCGGTACCGCGGAAACCGGTTCACGAGGAACTCGAAGCCGAGCCATTTCCAGAAAGCAAGTAGCTTCAGCCGGACGGAAATCTCACGAAACCGGGCTTTTGAATAGTACCCGAAGCCGCCGTGGTCCTCGCCGAAATACCGGAAGCTGAAGCTGTTCAGATGGTGCTTGTGGGTGGGGTCGCAGAACGAGGAGAAATCGGAGTAATGCGGGGTTTCGATGCGCACCGTGCCGCCCTTGCGCACCAGGCGGTGGAACTCCTCCATGGCGCGGATCACGTCGTCCACGTGCTCGATCACGTGAATCGCCGTGAGCCGGTCGAAGGAGTCGTCGGCAAACGGATACGGGAAGCGGTCGAGATCTGCGATCACATCGGCGCGGCTGGCGGGATTCCGGTCGAGCCCTATGGATCCGGGCTGTTTGTGAATCCCGCAGCCGACGTCGAGAACTTTGGGCGCTGCTACACCGCCGCCTGGAAGCATGCCTCCAGGGTATCAAGTGCGAAATCGCACTGGTCGCGGTTCACGGTGAGCGGCGGGCAAAGCCGGAGCGTGGTATCGCCCGCGCCCAGGATCAGCAGGCCGCGTTCGAAGGCCATAGCCACCACCTTGTCGCGCAGGTCGGGGGCCTTGCGCCTGGTTTCGCGGTCGTGCACCAGTTCGATTCCCAGCATCAGCCCCAGGCCGCGGACGTCGCCGACGATGGGGAACCGTTCGGGCCACGCGCGCATTCGGTCCATCATGTGACGCCCCATGGCGGCGGCGTTATCGATGAGGCCCGCTTCGAGCAGTTCGATAGTCGTGAGGGCGGCGGCGCAGGATACCGGGTTGCCGCCGAAGGTGGAAGCATGCGCTCCGGGGGGCCAGGTCATGAGGGCCGCATGGGCCACCGTGGCGCCCAGGGGCATGCCGCTGGCGATACCTTTAGCGACGGCCAGGATATCGGGCACCAGGTCGAAATGCTGCGACGCCCACATCTTCCCGGTGCGGCCCATGCCGCACTGCACTTCGTCGGCGATCAGCAGGATGCCGTTTTCCCGGGCGACGCGCTGGAGTTCGTCGAAAAACATTCGAGGAGGCACGATGTAGCCGCCCTCCCCCTGCACTGGTTCCACCACGATGGCGGCGGTCTCCTCCGCCGGCGCGATGGTCTTCAGCAGCGTATTCTCTATGTGCTGGACGCACTCGGCGGCGCATCGGTCGGGCGTCTGTCCGAACGGGCAGCGGTAGCAGTACGGATAAGGCGCGTGTACCACGCCGGGGATCAACGGCCCGAAGCCTTCGCGCTGCACCGCCTTGCGTGCCGTCAGCGACAGCGCGCCCATGGTACGGCCGTGAAAGCTGCCGAAGAATGCGATCAGCTTATCGCGTCCGGTGGCGTATCGCGCCAGCTTGATGGCGCCTTCGACCGCCTCCGCTCCGGAATTGCCGAACGAGACCCGCCGCGGCCCGTCGCCCGGCGCAATCTCCGAGAGTTTCTCGGCAAGCCCCACCATGCCTTCGTAATAAAAATCGGTCCCGGACATGTGGATCAGGCGGGCCGCCTGCTGTTGGATCGCTTCGACCACGCGCGGATGACAGTGTCCGGTCGCCACTACGGCGATCCCGGCATTGAAATCGAGAAACCGGTTGCCGTCCACGTCTTCGACGATGGCGCCCTCGGCCCGGTCGGCCACCAGCGGATAACACCGCGTATAGGATGGCGAAACAACGCACATGTCGCGATTGATGATGGCACGCGCATGCGGGCCGGGAAGGGGAGTGCTGATCTGCGGCAGATCCGTGCGGACCTGTTCCAGGATCTTTCCCATAATTCATCTCCTGTATTCAGTTGTAGGGTTGAGAACCTGCACGCGGAGAGTGTTGCGAGCCGCGCGCGCCGCATGGTGCGGCGGAACACTTAATCGGAACCGAAGAGGCCGGGGCGCGAATTGGAGGGCGTGACCGCCATAACTCCATTTTACGCCCGGTAAGCCGATCGGTGATATATTTTGACGGGACCTTCTGCCTGCCATGAGAATTCAGACATTCGTTTCGGCCCTTACCCTGCTGCTCTTCGCAGTGCCGGCCGGTTATGCGCAAGACGCTTCGCACGCCGTCCTGCCTCCGCTTCCCGCGCCTCTCGGAATCCCGAAGCCGGCCCCGGCCGGCGACGCCCCCTACGCGCCGCAGCCAATTCTGCCGGGCGGCGTGGTGGTGGTACTGTATCCGCCCGACTCGCCGTTCCTCAATAAGGAGCGGATTCGCGAGCCCGAACAGTACAACATGAGCCAGACCGTGCCTGGGCGGATCAACAGCATCGTGAACATTCACAATCCATCGATCGAGATCCACACGGTCGATCGCGGGATCAACACCGGCACCGCCGTGATCCTGGCCGCGGGCGGCGGGCATAGCACCCTGAATGTGGGCTCGGAGGCCGCCGACTTCGTGCCGTTCTTCTACAACTATGGAGTCAACACGGTCATCCTGCGGAACCGCCTGCGCCGCGATGGTTATAATCCGCAGACGGACGAGGTGGACGATGCGCTGCAGGCGATCCGCCTGGTGCGCGCGCACGCCAGGGAGTTGAACATCGATCCGAATAAGATCGGCATCATGGGATTTTCGGCGGGGGCCGAGTTAGCTGCCGCCGCCGCGGTGAGATGGGTCGAGTTCGACCAGGCGAACACCAACACCGGGCTGCCGCCCGAAGGAGTTTCTTCGCGTCCGGATTTCGCCGGCATCATTTACCCCGGACCCTCGCCCTTCGCCCCCGATCGCAAGGCCCCGCCGATTCCGCGCGAAGTTCCCCCCGCGTTCATTGTCTGCGGCGGATCTGGCGACCGGGTTCACGCGAAGTGGGCGATTGAGTATTACTCCGCGATGCTCGCCATGAGCGTGCCGAATATCGAAATGCACTTATACGGCCGGGGCCGTCACCCGGGCGAGCCGTTGCGCGACGGCAGCCACATGACCGGCGGCCTGACGGACCGCAACGACACACCCTACGGCACCTGGCAATTCCGCTTCATCGACTGGTTCCGCGACCTGGGTTTCCTGCAGAAGCCGGGAGTAGAAACCCGGGCGGCGCAGGATACTGCTTACTTTGTGAAACAGGCCGCGCGTTAACCTTCTTCGACTGGCATGTGAGGCTACAATGTCCGCATGCCACGGAAGTCGGGCTTACTTCGCCTTACTGCCTCGCTCGTGTTGTTAGTGGCCTCTATCGAACCGTCGCACGGCGCCGGGAGCCGCTGGATCCACCTGAAATCGGCTAACTTCGACGTATACAGCAGCGCCAGCGTGCGCAGCGCGCGAGAAACGGCGGAGGAATTCGAGAGGGTGCGCGGCTTCTTCCTGCAGGCGTTCGGAGGGCTGCCGCCGGCGCCGCTTCCGGTCCGGCTGGTGGTGTTCGGGTCGGCCAAAGAGTACCAGGCATACCGCCTCAACGAGTTTGCGACGGCTTACTATCATCAAACATCCGAGCGCGACTATATCGTGATGAGCCGGACCGGAGCCGATACATTCCCGGTTGCGGTCCACGAGTATTTTCATCTTCTGGTACGACACTCCGGCTTCCAATTCCCTCCCTGGCTCAACGAAGGTCTTGCGGAGTTGTACTCCACCTTGCGGCCGGTGGGCGACCAAATCCTGGTGGGCAGCCTGATTCCGGCGCGGCACCGGGCATTACTCGACCAGAAATGGGTGCCGCTCGCGGTCATTCTCGCCGCCGGGCGCTCTTCGCCCTATTACAACGAGAAGAACCAGGCCGGCAGCCTGTACAACGAGGGGTGGGCGCTGACCCACATGCTGTATTTCCGGCCGGAGTACGCTCCGCAACTCGGTGAGCTGCTGCGCCGCATCTCCGGCGGCGAACCATCGGTCGAGGCCCTGGAACAGGTATATCAGCGGCCCCTGGCCCAAATCGAGAAGGACCTTCAGAGGTACCTGCGGCGGCGCTCCTTTCAGGGTGTGCTGGTCGCGGCCAAATTCGAGAAAGCTCCGGGGGAGATCCCGGTCGAACCGCTGGCGGATTTTGACGTCCGGCTGATGCTCTCCGATCTGCTCGGCCGTCCGGGCACGGAGGCGGCGCAGCAGACCGAGTTGGAGCGGCTGGCGCAGGCGGATCCCAAGCGGCCGGAGCCGTACCGCGAGTTGGGCTATCTGGCGTGGCGCTCCGGCCGTCGCGAGGAGGCCGTGCGGCAATTCGGCAAAGCCTTCGACTGCGGTGACCACGATGCCAGACTGCTGTGGGACTACGGGCGGCTGCTCGAGCCGGCGCACGGCGAGGATGCGGTTCGCGTGCTCGCGGAGCTTCTGAAACAGGATCCGGGCCGGGTCGAAGTACGGCTGGAACTGGCGGAAGCCCAGTTGCGCGCCAACCAGCCCAAAGCCGCGCTGGACACGGTGGCGCCGATCCGCGGAATCGCTCCGGCGGACGCAAAACGGTTCTTTCGCGTGGCGGTCTATGCATACGTAAACAGCGGAGACCGGAAGAGCGCCCGGCAGGAGGCCCGTCACTTTCGCGATCTCGCGAAAACCGATGAGGACCGGGCCGCGGCCGACCTGCTGATGAGCCAGGCGGCGGGTCCTGAAGCCGCAGCCGTTCGGCCGCCGTCCGTCCGGCCGTTGGTCTCCGGCCGGTTCATTGGGTTGGAATGCCGCCAGCACCAGGCGCGCATGATGGTGGAGACCGCCGCCGGGAATAAGGTGTTCCTGATCGAAGACCCCGGCAAGATCGCGATCACCTCCGGAAGCGGCGGCCCGGTGCAGTTGGTATGCGGAGAGCAGAAGGCCGCGGCGAAAGTCCAGGTGGGATACGATCCGCCGCCGGCGAACCTGGCAGGGGTGGAGGGGGTGGTGAGAACGCTCGCATTTTAGGGCAGGGAAGGGGCCCATGCCGGCGGCGAACCAGGCCCGCCACTCTTGTCATTTCGTGGGGACGGGCGTATGCGACCATGTGTCACGATTGCCGCGATTTGCGGTCACAAGCCGACTTGAACATCTCTCTGGGTGTACAATTGTACATACGTGCTGACAGAATGGGATCCCGGCAAAGCGCGACTGAATGTTAGGAAACACGGCATTTCCTTTGCCGATGCCGTGGCTTCGCTCGAAGATGAGGAAGCGCTGACAATGCGAGATCCCTTCTCTGACGACGAAGAGCGTTGGGTGACGATGGGGCGTGACGTTTTGGGGCGCGTGCTCGTTGTTGTCTACACTTGGCGCGGCTGAAAGTGTGCGCCTGATTTCGGCACGGAAGGCGACGGCGCGTGAACGCCGGAGATACGAGGACGCAAATGAAACGCGAATATGATTTTTCGAAAGCGAAGCGTGGGCCGGTAATTCCGGTTCCCAAGGGAAAAACGAGAATCACCATCCGGCTGGACGAGGACGTGATCACTTGGTTCCGGACTCAGGTAGAGAAGGCGGGTGGCGGCAACTACCAAAGTCTCATCAACGATGCCTTACGGCAGCACATCGCCCAGGCGCGCGAACCCCTGGAGGAAACGCTTCGACGAGTAGTCCGGGAGGAAATCAGGCGGGCGAGTTAATGAGTCTTCGGACAAGGGCGAGTCAGCGTTCAATGTCCGAAGCCGACTTTGAGGGAGTAATCCGCTGTCGCCCGCCGGGAGTCGTGCCTTCTTCCCATGTCACCGTAGTATGTGACTCGCCTATATAGCCTGCTGCAAAACTTTCAGAAGAGATTAGTTCCCAAGGGCTCATGTGCCAAACTGGCCGACAGCGACATGAACCGTCAACGTCTCCCAGATGACTATCCGGTACATCACGATTACGTCGCTCGCATTCGGCACGGCACGGAAAACTTTAAAACCAGGGCCGAACTGGAGTTCCGTCGTCTTCTCGAAGACATCATCCCACTCGTGCACCCTCTCGACGGGCACGATGAAGGTCTTTAAGGACAGAGGTGGTTCTATATACCGGCCCGCGAGCTTGAACTCAAGTCCGCGAACAATCTTCTCAGCAACCGGGGAAACCAAGTCAAGCGTAATCACCATAACAGGTTCAAGTTCGCCTAGAGGAGGCTTTTCTGAACTGGCGCCATGTACAGTTTGGCTGATATGCTTAACAGCAAAGTACGGCAAGACCCGCGACAGAATTTTGCGGCGATACTTTTCACGGTGAGCTTGCTCCTTCTCAGAGAGGCCGGCAGTGCCAATTGCGACCGCTCGAAGTGCTCTTTCCGAGATATCTGATGAGTCCAGGGACGAGTCGTGACCGCACATGGCCAGAGACACCATTAGATCCTTTTCCGCCGCTCCGAGCCTCTTATTGCATTGTTGACAGCTAGGGGCTGTCCATCTTTGCACGCTCTCGGCGGTGCCCTTTGGATACCAGGATCGCGGGAATATATGGTCAGCAGTTCTCTTCTCCAATGGTTGCAGGCAATGCACGCACCTGCGTTCGACGCCGGTGCCCCCGATGCCCTGGGATTTCAGTATTGATGCGAGGTTGACTTTCGCCCTGAGCGTATCGAAGTGTTCCGGCCCCAGCGTTCGACGGCTCTTGTCTAATGTATGTTCTTGCAGTATTCGCGCACCAATCAGGTCTCCCTGGCCGGCTATTGTGATTGCCAGATTGTTCATCGCCAGCAGGGTATCTGTGTGATATTCACCCTGCAACCGTTGAAGCGCCGGCAACACACGTTCTTGCAATTCCCTTGCTCCAGCGAGGTCACGTTGTGCAAACCTTACAGCTGCCAAGTTATCCATTACAATTAGAGTCCAAGGATGTTCCTCTCCCAATCGATCGCGCATTAGCGACAAGGCCTTCTCGTCGAGTTCCCTGGCTCGTTCATAGTGGCCCAGTTTGTACAGTACCGCAGCTAAGTTAACGACTGCTTTCAATGTCTCTGGGTGTTCCCTACCTAGCACCTTCCCCCGAGCTTCCACCACGAACTCGCGTAAATCGCGCGCTTCACCATCGTTTCCCTGATCCTTTAATATCTCCGCTAGATCATCCATTGCCCTGAGTGTAAACAGGTGCTCTTCACCAAGCAGCTGACGGCTAATCCGAAAGGCGGGTTCCTGCAAATCAAGTGCCCCCCTTAAGTCACCTTGACGGCGTCGCACTGTTGCCAGGCTAGTCATCATTGCCAGAGTAAGTTTATGCTCCTCACCTAATACTGTCCGACTCGCCGCTAACGCGTGTTCCAGCACCTTCCGGGCTGCCCGCAGCTCATCTCGATTCTCATACAGCTCACCAAGAGTTCTCATCGAAACGAGAGTGAGCAGGTCTTCGTCTCCAAATAACTCGCGGCTGGATAATAAGACTTCCTGCATCAGCCTAAGTGCCTCAACCCACTCGCCGCTGTCACGCCCCATGGAAGAGGAACGTGCTTGAGTATAAACTACCGTGGCTAATCCGAGTTTCGTCTCAAGGGTCTTCCGGTCGTCTCGCCCCAGCTGCCGCCGCCGAATGTCTCAGGATCTTCTCAAACAGGTCACGTGCTCCAGTAACCTCCTGCTCCTGCATCAGTATGGCGACCTCCTCCATGATCGCCAAAGTCGCGGCACTTTCTTCACCGCTTATTGAGTACTAAGCGTAATCGCTTCTTCCAGCAGTTCACGTGCCTTTGAAAGATCGCCTTGCTTTCTTACCGCGTGCCCCAGTCCCCCTATGGCAGCGACGGTCACAATACTGCCTTCTCCAAGTACACGCCGACTTCTTTCAACTGCATCTTCCTGTAGCGTTCGCGCCGCAGTGAGATCCCCTTGCTGCAGGAGCATTTCACCGAGATTCGTCTGAGCTAACAGCGTCAATTCACTGTCGTCGCCCAGAGAACTCCGACTCTTGTCTAGCAGCTCTCGCTCTATCCTAATCGCATCAGTCAGATCTCCATCATTGCGTCGAGCAACTGCGAGGCGATTCATCTCAAGGAGTGAGTTCAAATGTTCGTCGCCCAAGCGCCCGATTATAACGTCTGGCAATCTCACGGCGGAAAGGCTGAAACATAGGACCGGGACAGGCGGGCCGCCGCCCGGAGGACGGAGGGAGGCGGCCCGCGTGGACCTGCACCGGGAAAGCCCGGGGCTGCCAGCGGACCGAGTCCCATATCCGCATGATCGGAACCCGTTTTTGATCAATCAGACCCGAGGACCCATACGGATTAGTAACGACAAACGCCGGAGGGACAGGCAATTCACCCGTCCGCATAGTCCCGATGATTCCCTTTGCACTTCCGCACCAACCTATTAGGGCCAAAAGAACAAATGAGTGCGGGGAACGGCTGACGTTTGCCGCGAGCACGCGCCGTCTTCCCAGGCTGACTCAGGCTATTCGGAATCCAGCCCCTGGTAGCATTTGACTCGGGCGCGTTCCGTACGAGTCCTTCCGAATTCATGGTGAGCAAGACCGCGCTCTGTTCACGCGATCTCGAACAGCACCTGTCCCGTCTTCACGGAGTCGCCGGGTTCGACGCGGATGGCCTTTACCGTGCCGTCCACTGCCGGGCCGATCGGGACCTCCATCTTCATGGCCTCGATCACCAGCACCGGTTCGTTGCGCCGGACAGTCCGCCCGGTGCTGCCGACGACCGCGGTTACCCGGCCGGCGATGGGGGAACGGCAAATGCTGTCTTCCGGAAGCCTTTGCGGGGGGCGTCGGCGGAACACGGATGCGGGCACCGGTGCTTCGGCCGCGTGTCCGTTTCCATTCGTCCCGGGTCTGGAGTCGAGAAAATCGACCTCGACTTCATACGCCCTTCCTTCGAATTGGATTCGTAGTTTCATGTATCCCCCGGCGCCCGGTCGGCGGCCAGACGGAGCAACGGCGCCGCCATGCGGTGCGATGTCTGGATGGCCAGGCGCCCTTCCCGCAACCACGCTCCCGTTCCATTGCCCGGAACGGCTCGAATGTGGCGGATCGCGACCCGCGGGCCGAACAGGGCCGCCACCGAGGCAGCGATGATCACCCGGTCCCGCCGCCACTCCTCCGCTGGTCGTTCGCGCCTGGCGTCACTCATAACGGTGTCAATCCATGCTTTTTCTGCGGACGCCAGTCGCGCTTCGTGCTCAGCGCTTCGAGCGCATCCGCGATATATCCGCGCGTCTGCGCGGGTTCGATGATGTCGTCCACGAGACCTTGGCCGGCAGCCACGTACGGGGTGTAAAACGTCTCCCGGTACTGGTGCACGAGTTCGCCCCGCTTTTCTTCCCGATTCGAGGCCTCCGACAGTTCGCGATGAAAGACGATTTCGACGGCCGCCTCCGCGCCCATTACCGCGATTTCCGCCGAAGGCCAGGCGACGATGCAATCCGCCCCCAGGTCCTTGGCGCACATCGCGATGTAGCCGCCCCCGTAAGCCTTTCGCAGAATCACCGTGATCTTCGGCACGGTCGCGGCCGAATAGGCGAACAGCAGCTTGGCTCCGTGCCGGATGATGCCGCCATACTCCTGATCGACGCCGGGAAGGAAGCCGGGAATATCCACAAACGTGACCAGCGGAATGTTGAACGCATTGCAGAACCGGACAAATGCGGCGGCCTTATCGGAGCCATCGATATCCAGAGCGCCGGCCAGCACCGAAGGCTGGTTCGCGACGATCCCGACCGAACGCCCGCGGACCCGGCCGAATCCGACGACGATGTTGCGCGCGAACTCGCTGTGCACCTCCAAAAAGTCGGCGCGGTCCACCACGTGCGCGATCACGTCCCGGACATCGTATCCGGTCTTGGCCTCTTCCGGTACGATCTCGTTCAACTCCGGGTTATAAAGTCCCTCATCGTCCGGCTCGGCATGGGGAGGGTCTTCCAGATTGTGCGAAGGCAGGAAGGAGAGCAGGCGCCGGCAGATTTCGAGCGCTTCCACGTCGTTATCCGCGACAAAATGGACCACCCCGGCTTTGTTCATCTGGGCGCGCGCTCCCCCGAGTTCCTCGGCCGTAACCACCTCGCCGGTGACTTGCCGGATGACGGTGGGCCCGGTGATGAACATCAGGCCGTCGCGGGTTTGAATGATGAAATCCGTCAGGGCGGGGCTGTAAGCCGCTCCCCCCGCGCACGGGCCGCAGATCAGCGAGATCTGGGGTACCACCCCGGAAAGCATCACGTTCTGATGGAAGATGCGGGCGTATCCGGCCAGGCTGCCGACACCCTCCTGAACGCGCGCGCCTCCGGAATCGTTAATGAAGACGAAGGGCGAGCCGGTCTTGAGCGCGGCTTTCATGGTGTCGGCGATTTTATTGGCATGGACTTCGCCGGCCGATCCGCCGGCCACAGTGAAGTCCTGGCTTGCCAGATGAACCAGGCGGCCATCGATATAACCGCGCCCGGTGACCACGCCGTCGGCCGGCAGATCTTTTCCGGCCATGCCGAAAAATTTCGCTTTGTGCGCCGCGAAGAGGCCGGACTCCTGGAAGGTGTCGCAATCGACCAACAGATCGAGACGCTCGCGCGCGGTCAGTTTGCCCGAACTGTGCTGCTTGTCGATCCGCTCGGGCCCGCCGCCCATCTTGAGGCGGCTCTTGGCGCGCTCGAGCTGGCTGAGCTTCTCCAGACGGCTAAGCGCCGCTTGCTCCATGGGTATCATGCAATTCAGGATCAGTATATCCGAAATACACTTCAAGGTCTGCCTGGAAAATTAAAGCCGCTGCGCGCTTGGTGCGATCAGATACCCGGCTCCGCACGGGATTCTGCAGCCGGTCGAGCGGTGTACCATGAGGCGTGGACCTCCCGGTCAACCCACCGGTGCTGCCGATGCTCGCCAAGCGGGTTGACGATCTGCCGTGCGGCGGGTCGTGGATTTTCGAACCGAAGTGGGACGGTTTCCGCGCCCTGGTGTTTCGGGACGGCGAAGAGATCGAAATCCAAAGCCGCGACGAGAAGCCGCTCAACCGATACTTTCCGGAACTGGTGGCGGCGTTGCGCTCGCAGTTGCCCGCGCGCTCGGTGCTCGACGGAGAAATTGTCATCGCCACCGGCGCCGGCCTGGATTTCGAGGCGCTGCAGCTCCGGCTGCATCCGGCTGCGTCGCGGGTGAAGCTTCTGTCGAAAGAAATCCCGGCGTCGATCGTGTTCTTCGACGTGCTCGCGCTCGGCGGCCGCGACCTTCGCGAGGCCCCCTTCGAAGATCGGCGCAAGGAACTGGAGACCCTGCTCTCCTCCGCCGAACCGCCGGTGCACCTGACGCCCGCCACTCGCGATCCGGGCGTGGCGTCGGATTGGTTCCGGCGGTTTGAGGGCGCCGGGCTGGATGGCGTGATGGCGAAGGACCCATCGGGTATTTACCAGCCGAACAAACGCGTGATGCTCAAGATCAAGCATGAGCGCGATTCGGACTGCGTCGTCGCCGGATTCCGCTGGTATAAGAACGGGGAAGACACGGCCGTCGGTTCTCTGCTGCTGGGGCTGTTCGACGACGCCGGCGTCTTGCAGCACGTGGGAGTCTGCGCCGGCTTTTCGGACCAGATGCGCCGCGACCTCGTCAAGGTGCTGGCGCCCTACCGAAAGGACGCGCTCGCGAACCATCCCTGGAAGGGCTGGGCGGAGAGTGGCGCGGAACACCGTATGCCGGGCGGCCAGAGCCGCTGGAGTCAAGGCAAGGACCTCTCGTGGGAGCCGCTGCGGCCCGAACTGGTGGCCGAGGTCGCCTACGAGCACATGCAGGGCACGCGCTTCCGGCACATGGCGCATTTTCGGAGGTGGCGCGCGGACAAACAACCGGGCGATTGCACCTACGCCCAACTCGAAGTCGTACCGCCGCAGGAATTGGCAGCTATTTTCGCCCACGGCCGATAGCCCGCCGTTCGCGCCATTCGCGGGTGGGGTCGTCATCCGGATCGGGTGTTTCCTGGACGGGCCGCACGGCTTCAGGCACATGCCGCAAATTCACGCGGATGCGCGTCCATGTCGAGGATCGGCCGCGCATGGAATCCACCAGCACGTCGTCTACGGCAAGGTGATCCGCCGCTTCGGGATATTTGCTTTTCCATCGCTCGAGGCCCGCCAGGGCGGCCTGTTTGTCCGGGGAATTCGCGATCACCAGGAGCGGCATTTTCGCGCGGGGCTTCGCGGCAGACCGGGCGCGGGACGGCGCCACGCGTTTCGACTCACCCTCCATCCTGCGGAAATGCGGAGGCCAGGGCGCGTCGGCGAGGCCCTCGGCTTCGTCCTTCGCCGCGAGTTCCAGCAACGGTTCGAGCGAACCGGGCGATGCGTGCATCGAGGCGTGCGGGTCGCCGAGTTCCTGGAAGCGTTTCGGCACGGTGAGGAGCGTGAAGGCGGCCGGGTCGCAATCCGGAACCTCGTGCCAGAAGAGCGGCGTGGAAACGCGGCCGTCGGGAAGCGGACGCACCGAATACGCCGAGCAGGTGGTGCGGTCCTTCGCGTTCTGGTTGTAGTCGAGGAACACGCCGTGCCGCTCTTCTTTCCACCATTTGGAGCTGGCGAGGGCCGGCGCGCGACGCTCGACGGCACGCGACAGCGCGACGGCCGCGCGGCGCACCTCGGCGAACGTCCAGCCGGGCTCAATCGGTACGTTTACGTGCATTCCGCGGGAGCCGCTGGTCTTGGGCCAGCCGCGCAGGCCCATCCGCTCGAGAAACGCCTTCACCTCCAGGGCCACGGAGCGCACGTCCGCCCAATCCACCCCGGGGCCGGGGTCGAGATCGACGCGCAACTCGTCCGGGTGCTCAAGGTCGCCGGCACGGACCGGGTGCGGGTGCAGCTCGATCGCTCCCAGGTTGACGACCCAGGCGAGCCCGGCCGCATCATCCACCACGACCTCTTCGGCGGTGCGGCCCGAGGGGAACGACAGGGTCACGGTGCGCAGCCACTCCGGACGGTCCGTAGGCGCGCGCTTCTGATAGAAAGCAGCCGCCTCCGCGCCGTGGACAAAACGCTTGAGCACGAGCGGGCGGTCGCGGATTCCGGCCAGCGCGCCGGTAGCCACCGACAGGTAGTAACGGACCAGATCGAGCTTCGAGACCTTCAGTTGCTTGGAGAAATAGAGCTTGCCGGGATGCGTGATGCGGACCTCGCGTCCGTCGATCGAGAGGATCTCGGCGGCTTCGTCGCGCTTCACAAAAACAGGCTACACGATTTGGCGGCTCGCGTGCGGTGCCGGGTGCCGCGACCGCGGCCAACCACATCCCGGCAATCGCCGTCTATACAATGAACGGAAGGCGCCCTCATGTTGACATGGCTGGATCAATTCGCGCGGGACATCCGCTTCGGCATTCGAAATCTGGCGGGAGCCCGCAGTTTTGCGCTTCTGGCGATCGGCTCGCTGGCGCTGGGAATCGGCGGCAGCACCGCCATGTACAGCGTGGTGCACGCAGTCATCATCGATCCGTTTCCGTACAAGGATCCGGGGCGCCTGATGAGCGTCAACATCATCGGACGCGGCCAGCGTGGGGGCAACTGGAGCGAGTACGGAATCGATCAGTTTCTGGATATATCCGAGCGCAACACGGTCTTTTCGGGCGTGATCGCTTCGACGTGGTCGGACGTAACGTGGACAGGCGAGGGCGACCCGCAGCGGCTGCGCGGGAATCACTGCACGATGAACACCTTCGACGTGATGGGCGTGGGGCCGCTGATCGGGCGCTCGACCACGGCATCGGACGCCGCGCCGGGGGCGGAGCCGGTGACCCTGCTCGGGTTCAAATTCTGGCAGCGGCAGTTCGGCGGCGACCCGCGCGTGCTTGGGCGTCAACTGCGGCTCAACGACAAAGTGCGGACGATCATCGGGGTGATGCCGCCGCGCTTCATGTGGCGCGGCGCCGACGTGTATCTGCCGGATGTTTTCCATCGCGGCCAGACCGTGGAGGGCGAGCGCGAAGTGAATCTGATGGGACGGCTCAAGCCGGGCATCACGCGGGCGCAGGCCTCGGCGGAACTCGTGCCGCTCTTCAAGGACATGCAGCAGCAGCATCCCGACGATTTCCCGAAATCCTGGCGGATCGAGCTGCACGATTTCGGCGAGACCTTTCCCAGCGGCATTCAGGACGCGTTGTGGATCCTCTTCGGCGCGGTCGGGCTGCTGCTGCTGATTGCCTGCGTGAACGTGTCGAACCTGCTGCTTTCGCGGGCCGCGTACCGCCGCCGGGAAATCGCCATCCGCGGCGCGCTGGGGGCGCGTCGTTCCCGGCTGGTGCGGCAGTTGCTTGCGGAAAGCCTGGTGCTGGCGGTGTGCGGCGGGGCTGCCGGTGTGGCGCTGGCGGTCGCCGGCCTGCGCGGGATCATCGCCATGGTGCCGCCCAATACGATTCCCGACGAGGCGCACATCGCGCTCAATCTGCCGGTGCTGCTGTTTTCGCTGGCGGTGTCGGTGGGGGCCGCGCTGCTGTTCGGGTTGGCGCCGGCGCTACACCTGGCGGGCGGCGAGATTCTCACGCCCCTCAAGGAAGCCGGGCGAGGCACAGCGGGCGGCTTGCGCCAGCGATTGCTGCGCGGCGTGCTGGTAGTGGGGGAAGTGGCCCTCTCGCTGATGCTGCTGGTAGGGGCGAGCCTCATGATCCGAACGCTGATTTCGATTCAGGCAGTGAACCTGGCGTTTCATCCGGATCGAATTCTGACGCTGCGAATCCCGCTTTCCGAACAGCGTTATCCGGACACCGCCCGGCGCGACGCCTTTCTTCAAGAGGTGCTGCGGCGCGTAAAGAACATCCCGGGCGTTCAGGCTGTCGGGATCAACGGCGGGCTGCCGCCGGTATACAACTGGCAGATGACCTTCATCCCGCAGGGACGGACTCAGCCCGAGCCGCAACTCGCCATTTTCCATCAGACCAATGCGGATTATCTGCAGGTAATGGGCGTCCCGCTGGTGCGAGGCCGCTTCCTCACGGAGCAGGAAGTGAACGCCCGCATCCACAGCATGGTGGTCAACCAGACGTTTGTGAAACGGTACTTCGCGGGCACCGGCGCCCTGGGCCGGATCGTGCGGGTGCCGCGCCTGAAAACCGCGCCGCTCAACATCCCGGACGATGCCTTTCAGATCGTGGGCGTGGTGCGGGACACCATCAACCGCGTGACCACGCATGAGATCGCGCCCGAGATGTACGTACCCTATACCGTCACGGCGTTTCCGGACCGCATCTTCGTGCTGGGGCCGGAGCATCCCCAATCGCTCGAGCGCGCGGTGAAGGCGCAGGTGTATGCGGTGGACCCGGTGCAGCCGGTGATGGAAGTGAAACCGATGGACCAGGTGCTGGATGAGAACGCATACGCCCGGCCGCGCTTCAACCTGCTTCTGTTCGGGGTGTTCGCGGCGTTCGGGCTGGTGCTGGCGCTGTGCGGCATCTATGGCGTGACCTCACAGGCGGTGGCGCAGCAGACGCGCGAGATCGGAATTCGGATCGCGCTCGGCGCCGGATACGGCCAGGTGATGGGGATGGTGTTGCGCAACGGGGCGAAACTGCTCGCCATCGGGGTGCTGTTGGGCCTGGTGGCCAGCCTGGCTTCGGTGAAGGTGCTCTCGGGCCTGGTCTCGAATGTCTCCACCTTCGACCCGTATTCGTTCGTGGCGGTGAGCCTGCTGCTGTTGGCCGCGGGCTTGTTCGCGGCCTTCTGGCCCGCGCGCCGCGCGGCCCGGGTAGACCCCGTGACCGCACTCCGGCAGGAGTGATCTGATAATGTGGCTGAATGGTCCGAACTCTTCTTACACTGATGGCTCTTTCCTGCCTGGCATCCGGGGCGCCCTTGCGGCTGGCCATTGCCGGGCTGAATCACGGGCATGTCTCGGGATTCCTGAATAACGCGTCAAAACGCGGCGACGTCCAGATCGTGGCGATTTTCGATCCGGTCGCGTCGCTCACCGCGACCTATGGCGAGCGGTACCACATTCCGCCCCAGGCGCGTTTCACCGATCTTGCGAGGATGCTCGACACGGTGAAGCCGGAGGCGGTGGCCACGTTCACCGCCACTATCGATCACGTGACGGTGGTGGAGGCGTGCGCCAAACGCCATATCCCGGTGATGATGGAGAAGCCGCTGGCGGTGAGCGTGCAGCAGGCGCTGGCCATGCAGCAGGCGGCCGCGCGGACCAACACCCCGGTCATCGTCAACTATGAAACCACGTGGTACCGCAGCCACGGCGAGATCTGGAAACTCTTCAGGGAGCAAAAGGCCGCCGGAGACATCCGTAAGATGGTGGCGATGGACGGACACGAGGGTCCCAAAGAGATCCACGTGCAGCCGGAGTTTCTGGCGTGGCTCACGGACCCGGTTAAGAACGGCGCCGGCGCGATGTTCGACTTCGGCTGCTACGGAGCGAACCTGATGACCTGGCTGATGGACAACCAGAAGCCGCTCAAGGTGACGGCCCTGGCGCAAACCGAGAAGCCGCAAATCTACGCGCACGTGGATGACGAGGCGACCATCCTGCTGGAGTACCCAAAGGCACAGGGCATCATCCAGGCTTCCTGGAACTGGCCGTTCGCCCGCAAGGATTTCGAGGTGTACGGCGAGAAGGGGTACGCGATTGCCACCGGAGGGAACAACCTGCGGGTGCGCATGCCGGGGGACCGCGCCGAATCGGAGAGGACCCCGGGGGAACTTCCGCCGGATCAGAGCGATTCGATTTCGTATCTGCTGGCGGTGGCCAGGGGAAAATTCAAGCCGTCCGGGTTGAACTCGCTGGAGAATAACGTGGTGGTGGTAGAGATTCTGGACGCGGCCCGGGAGTCCGTGCGGACGGGCCGGACCGTCGTGCTGAAATAGCCGCGCGCGGAGGATCCACCCGCGCGCCCGGCAAATGTGAGCAACGGGCGTGTGCACACACGCCCCGGACGGTTCGCCAACCTCGCACCGGGAATGCTGTATCTCTGTTATCCGCCTTGGACTTTTTCAACTCTTCCTTGTAACTTTCCGGGCGCTGCCGGCTATACGTTACGAAGGAGCAAGAAATGTTCCACTGCGCGATTCAGATTCGAGGTGTGAGAAAGCGGTACTCGCATTTTACCCTCGGGGACATCGACCTCGATGTGGCGGAAGGCACGGCATTGGGGCTGGTGGGACCGAATGGGGCCGGCAAATCCACGCTACTGCGCATCCTCGCCGGCCTGGTCCGCGCGGATGCCGGGATGGTGCGGGTCATGGGGCACGCCCTGCCGACGGAGGAGCGAGCCACCAAGGCGGTGACGGCATTCGTCGGCGGTGACACTGCATTGTACGGCGCCGCCACGCTGCGCTGGCACATGAATCTGGTCCGCGATTTGTGCCCGCGCTGGGACGAGCGGCTGGCGGCAGAGTTGCTGGAGCGCCTGAACCTGAATCCGCAGATGCGGGTGCGCGGTTTGTCCGCTGGGCAGGTGGCAAAGGCGCTCCTGCTGCTGGCGATTGCGCGGCGGCCGGAAGTGCTCATTCTGGACGAGCCCATGGCGACTCTTGACCCCATCGCCCGGCATGAAGTCCTGAAACTGCTCCGGGAGACGAAGCACCAGCGGCGGACTTTGGTGTTCTCGTCACACTACGGAAACGACGTGGCAGCCCTGGCCGACGAAGTGGCATTCATCCTTGCGGGCAAAATCCGGACGCTCACACCGACGGCAGAGTTACTCAGCGCGGGCATGACGCTCGAAGAAGTGTTTCTGCGATATGCATCAGTGATCGACGGGAGGGTCGCATGAACGCAACAACGGTTTGGCGACTGGTTAAAAAAGATGGGAGCCTGATGCGCCGGCCTTTGGCGGCCTACGTGGCGGCGGCGCTAATCTCGTTCGCGCTGGCGGTCCGGGGCGGCGCCGTGGGGCGCACGGCTGCGTTGATGCTGGCGGTGAACGTCCTGATCGGATTATCATTCCACGTAATCCTGGGACCGGTTCTCGGGGAGAGAGAGCGCAAAACGCTGGGCTTCGTGATGAGCCTGCCAGTGACCCCGGAGGAAGTTGCTCTGGGCAAGATACTCTCCGCGTACCTGCTCTTTCTCATGCCGGGCGCAATCGCGGCCACGGCTCTGGTCTGGCTCACTCCATTCGATATTCCGCGGCTGATGGCGGCTTCCCATGCTCCCTGGTGGACGCATGTCGCGGGTACGCTGGCCTACTACGGTCTGGTACTCGGATCATGGCTCCTCCTGTTCACCGTGGTTTTGGGGGCGGCAGTGGTCACCGAGTCGGTAGGCTGGACCGTTGCGGTATTGTCAGGGTTGGTGTTCGTGATGGGCAACTTCGCTTTACAGGTCCTGCCGGCCCTGCCTGGGGTGGGGAGTTACCTGCTGGCGCTTGGACGCGGAAATGCGGCGCTGCCGTTGACGATAGCGGCCGAGTTTGCACTGCTGGCGGTGCTCATCGCTGCCATCCTGGGACTGTCCCGGCGGAAATCGAGTTTCGTGTGATCGATTTCGACGCCTTATACGCGGAACACTCCGGCGCGGTGTTCCGCTTCGCCTTGGCGCTTTCGGGGGATCGGGCGACGGCCGAGGACATCGTGTCGGAGACATTCGTCAGAGTGTGGGGCGCAAGGGAGCGGCTCGATCTTGGCACCGTGATCGGATACCTGCTGACGATCGCCCGCCACCTCTACCTGGAACACTCGCGGCGCGAGCGGGGACGATTCCCCCTGGATCCGGAGGCACGCGACTCGGCTCCCGACCAGCTTGCCGCTCTCCAGGACAAGGACGAATTCGATGTCGTTCTGGCGGACATGCAGACTCTGGCGGAACCGGACCGGGCGGCCTTGCTGATGCGGGCGCAGGATCAGATGCCCTATGAAGAGATCGCCGCGGCGCTCCGAATCGGAGTGGGCGCCGCGAAAGTGAAAGTGCACCGTGCGCGGCGCCGGATGCTCGAACTGCGGTTGCAACGTGAGGGACGAAGATGAAGGAAGTGACGCGGGAAGTCATAAAAGACCTGCTGCCGCTCTATGCAGCGGGAGAGGCGAGCAAAGACAGCCAGGCGCTGGTCGAGGAGTGGCTGTGCACGGACCCCGAACTGGCATCGCTTGTTGCGGAACTACAGGGAGGCGGCGCGGCGCCCGCAAAGGCACCTGCCGGAGCAGGCCGCAAGGAACTGGCCGCGGCCCGCACCCTGTTGCGAAGGCGATCGTGGCTCATGGCTCTGGCTATTCTGTTTACCGTGTTTCCGCTGTCGTTCTGGTTCGACGAGCGCGGCTTGCGGCTCTTTATGCTGCGCGATGCTCCGGGCACCTCGGCGGTATCGTGGGCCATCGCCATTGGGCTCTGGGCCGGATTCGGCGCGGTTTCCCGCAGGTTGAGCGTCACCGGGCTGTGAAGGGGGCGATGCCCGTTTAGGCGCATTGCTGCCTGCGGGCAAAATGGCGGGACGCGCGTTTTCGTCCATCTGACGGGCCGGGGGATTACCCAGAAGCACCAAACATTGCGCCTCGACCGCAGTTTGACCTGGCATGCAACGTGCACGTTCTTTCACTGCACAATGATCGTCATGCATATTGCTGTGGCCGGTGGGCTCTTGGCGAACGCTTGAGCCGGCCTGCTGCTGATTGGGAGGAAGATCATGAAGCAATCCGACAGCCTCAGCCGCCGCAAACTGCCGCTTCGCGGGGAATCAGGCACAATGCCCGCATTGGGATTCGGCACGCTGATTCCAGACGCAACCGAGACAAGAAATTCAACCAAAACCGCGCTGGAAGCAGGGTTCCGCCACTTCGATTGCGCGGAACGATACCGAAATGAAGAGCAGGTGGGGGTGGCGATTCGGGATGCCCTTCAGACCGGCTCCCTCACCCGCGGGGACTTGTTCATCACAACGAAACTGTGGAACAACAATCACCGTCCGGAGCGCGTCCAACCTGCATTTGAGGCGAGCCGCAACAGGCTGCAATTGGACTACATTGATCTCTACCTGATCCACACCCCTTATGCCTTCATGCCAGGGGATAACCAGGAACCGAGGGATCAAAACGGCAATGTGATTTATGACGAAGGCATCAGTCTGATGGACACCTGGAGGGCGATGGAGACCCTCGTAGACGACCGCAAATGCAAGGCAATCGGCTTGTCGGACGTAAGCCTCGACCAACTGCGGGAGGTCTTTGAGCCGGCAAGAATCAAACCCGCCGTGGTCCAGGTCGAGTCCCATCCCTATCTGCCGCAAACCGAGATCCGGGAATTCTGTAACAGCAACGGACTCGTGATGCTCGCCTTTGCGCCGCTCGGTCATGGGATCAAGCCGGGGGTGCTGGAAGATCCGGTTATCCGTGCGATTGCACGGCGAGTCAACAAGACTCCCGCCCAGGTATTGCTCGCGTGGGCGGTACAGCGTGGGACTGCTGTTCTGACGACGCCGAAGACTCCTGATCGCGCCAGGGAGAATTTCGACGTCTCCGCTCTTCCCGCAGATGCAATGGAACAGGTCAACGCCATCCAGACGCGACAGAGGTTCAATCCGGTGACGGGGACTGGCATCCCCGGGTTCATCGCGAAAGGCGGCTGACAGCAGGAACCCGGGCTCAACAGGTTACTCGGATTTGAGAGAAGCCATATCAATCGCGAAGCGGTACTTCACGTCGGCCTTGAGTAGTCTCTCATAGGCTTCGTTGACCTTCTGGATCGGGATGCACTCGACATCGGCGGTGATCTGATGTGCGCCGCAAAAGTCGAGGATCTCCTGCGTCTCGGCGATACCGCCGATGGGCGAACCGGAGAGGCTGCGGCGTCCGAAAATGAGGCCGAAGGCACTCACGGTGAGAGGCTTCTCCGGCGCGCCGTCGTGACTGCGGAGCCGGCCTTGTGGACACGGCCGACGATCTCATGGCCGGGTACGCACGGGTAGACCGTCGGCATGACGCCGCTCCATTCGTTGCGGACCTGGTGGAGATCGGAGTGGCAGATCCCGCAGAACAGGATCTCGATCTCGACATCGTGTTCGGTTGGATCCCGACGCACGACGGTCGTGGAGGCAAGCGCCGACGTCGCACTGGCGGCGGAGTAGGCCTTCGCATTGTACATAGATTGGCGCTCCTATCGATGGTTGTCCTGAATGACGTGGCCGCTCAGCGACCGGTCATCTGCTCCAGCTTATCGGGGTACCGCGCGCCTTGTACCGTGATCTTTGCGGCAGCGTTCTCGATGTCCCGCAGATCTTCGGGCGCCAGTTCGACTGAGACCGCCCCGATGTTTTCTTCCAGGCGATCGAGCTTCGTGGTGCCTGGGATCGGCACAATCCACGGCTTCTGGGCCAGCAGCCAGGCGAGTGCGATCTGAGCGGGCGTCGCCTTCTTCCGTTCCCCAATGCGGGCGAGCAGATCAACTAAAGCCTGATTCGCTCTGAGAGCCTCCGGCGTGAAGCGAGGCAGGATGCTGCGGAAGTCGGAGCTGTCGAACTTCGCGTTTTCGCCGATCTTGCCCGTGAGGAAGCCCTTCCCCAGAGGGCTGTACGGGACGAGGCCGATTCCGAGTTCCTCGAGGGCCGGTATCACTTCCTTCTCCGGGGTCCTCGTCCATAGCGAGTATTCGCTCTGGAGAGCAGTGACCGGCTGGACTGCGTGTGCGCGACGGATCGTTTGCACTCCTGCTTCGGAAAGGCCGAAGTGCTTGACCTTGCCTTCCTGAATCAGGTCCTTCACCGCTCCCGCTACGTCTTCGATGGGCACGTTCGGGTCAACCCGATGCTGATAAAGCAGGTCGATGACATCGACTTTGAGCCGCTTGAGCGAGCCCTCGACGGCTTGCTTGATGTGCTCTGGCCTGCTGTTCAGGCCCGGCAAACCCTTCATCCCGCGGGGATCGAAATCAGGACTGAGGTTGAACCCGAATTTAGTGGCGATCACCACCCGGTCACGGAAGGGAGCGAGAGCTTCGCCCACCAGTTCTTCGTTCAGGAACGGGCCGTAAACCTCGGCAGTGTCGAAGAATGTGATGCCGCGTTCCACCGCTGCCCGGAGCAGAGAGCTCATCTCCTGCTTGTCTTTGGGCGGACCGTAAGAAAAGCTCATTCCCATGCAGCCCAGCCCGAGAGCCGATACCTCGAGGCCGCTATTTCCCAGTTTGCGCTTCTGCATTGCTTCTCCTTCGAAACCGTTTCTCTCATCTCCAGGTTAGAGTCGAGCGCCCCGAAAGCGATATCCCGATCCTTTCGATTTCTTGCCTATTCCTCTTGCACTGTTGATCCCCGCACAGAGCCGGCAGTTATCCTAGGGTGAGGAAGGACGAACCGAATCATGAAAGACAGCGGTCAACTGGCGTCCGGGTTTCGAGATCCAGCACACGAATTGCGGGCTGAGTTGGCTCGCAAGATTGCCCTGTTCCTGGGTTCCGCGGAGAAACGGGTAACGGACATTCCCGACTACGCGAAGCCGCTGCGGGTGGAAGATCTCGCGGAAATCGCAGGCATGGGCGTGTCCACGCTACACCGTCATTTCCGGTGCTGACCACCATGAGTGCTCTTCAGCATCAGAAGCAACTTCGGCTGCAGGCAGCGCGGGCACGCATGCTCATGGATGGTCTGGACGCCGCAAGTGCGGCCTTCGAGGTCGGATACGAAAGCGCCAGCCAATCCAATCGCGAATACAGCCGGTTCTT
This sequence comes from Bryobacterales bacterium, assembly GCA_963794265.1. GTDB lineage: Bacteria > Acidobacteriota > Terriglobia > Bryobacterales > Bryobacteraceae > CAWCDJ01. Next base: position 120,002 of record CAWCDJ010000001.1, on the reverse strand, counting down.
CGGCCAACCACCGATGCGGGATATTTGGACTCTTCGCTCGCCAAGAGCTCCACTGTTGGAGTCGGTCGGTAATCTGTAAAACGCGCTATGCGGAAACATAGTGCGATTGCTATTGCTTCCGGAGCCGCGGCTGGTTCCAACTACTCTGTCAACTTACTCCCGCTTACGGAACTTCGGCGCGGAGGCGATCCACTTCCTGGGCTAGCGCGGCAAGGGAAGATGCACAATCGCCGAACTTGCCGCCGGCAGCCTGTTGCTCGATCGAGCGCAGAAGTTCGGCGGCGGCATGAGCGCCCACATTGGCGCATGCGCCTTTGGAATAGTGAGCCAGACGTTTACATTGCTGCGGGTCTTGTTGCCGAATGGCGGCTTCGAGCAGCCCGATCTGGCTTGCGGTGTCGTCAATCAGAGCGACAAGAATGTCGCGCATCAGTTCCGGATCATCCAGCGTGATTTCCCGTAACTGTTCGCGGTCGAGCGTGACACTGACAGGCACAATCCGAGTTTGGCAGGAGCGGCGCCGGCTGGTAAATCAGCCGAACGCCTGAGAAAGCCCTGTAGAAATAACTTACCTGGGGTGGAACTTCCCGAAATCGAAGTACGTTCGAACCACATCCAGCCGGGCATTCAAAATAGCGCCGCAACGAAATCCGGGCGAAGCTGGACTGCCGAACCGCATGTCGAAGACCTCGACCAGTTTGCCGCCCTCCGGTTCGGCCACCGGCGACACCCGCCAGAGGGGCCATTGCGAGAAGCCGAGGAACACCTGGAAAGTCGGGGTGCGCCGGGCCGCTTCGATCTCCGGCGCGGCCTCCGGTTTGTGGAAGATGGTCGCCCGGGTGGGGTCGAAGTCGCCTGCCAGGTTCACGTCCTCGACGGCATAAAAGCCGTCGGTTTCGACCACGCCACGCCAGAGCAGGGGATTCGAAGAGTCGGGCAGAGCGGCTACCCGGAGTGTCGGCGCGTCCTCGTAGATCCGCGAATTCAGCACCGCGGTGGCGCGTGCATGCAACGCGCCGCGGCCGCAATTGTAGAGCACTAGGAACGACAGCCCGAGAACCGCGAAGCCCCGGCCGGGATAACGAAACTTGGCGCTCCCCGAAGTGATTTCCGAAGCCACCAGCCGGCTGATCAGCGGTCCGCCGACGCACAGCAGGAGGACCGCCCAGATCCAGATGTCCACCAGGTTCGTGAGATCGAAATTCACCCAGCGCGCCGAGAACGGAGAGAACAGGCGGACGCCGTAAGCGTTCGTGAGATCGAGCAGGAGGTGCGAGGCAACCGCGATCAGCGCCGCGAAAAACGCGCCCACCCAGCGAATCTTCTTCTTCCGCCACACCATGGCCACCAGCGCCACCGGCAGCAGCGCCATCAGGGGCATGGCCACCAGCGAGTGGGTAAACTGGCGGTGGTAGTGCAGGTAATTCAAAGGGCCGCCCGCCGCCGTGACGATGTCGATATCGGGGGCGTTGGCGGCCAGGATCAGGATCGTGGTGGCCATCGGCGTCCAGCGATTGAGGCCGGCCCGGCTGAGAAATAACCCGGTCGCCGTGTGCGTGAGGGGGTCCATGAAACACTATCGGAATCCTCATTGTAGGCGAAGCCGCGAGGCGGCGCGGAACCCCGCGCCAATCTGGTATATTGACGTGCCAGGAGTAGACCATGGCTCTCTACGACGCGGTATTCGAAGGCGGCGGCGCCAAAGGGGTGGCTTTCGTCGGCGCGGTCGAGGTATTGAAGGAAAAAGGTCACAGCATCCGCAGGTATGTCGGCACCTCGGCGGGGGCCATCACCGCGACGCTGCTCGCGGCGGGCTACAGCTCGCAGGAAATGATGGACGCCGTCACGGAGAAGCAGGCCGACGGCACGCCGCGTTTCAGCAGCTTCATGGACATCCCGCGGGCGGCTGATTTTTCCGAAGTCGTGCGCGACCAGAGCATCACAGCCGAGGTGCTGCGCGAAATCGATCTGCCCTTGGTTCCCTCGGGATTCGAGAGCCGCATCGATACGACCCTGCTCGGCCGGCTGCTCGACAACTCGCTCTACGCCCGCCTGTTTTCCTTCACCGAATGCGGCGGCTTCTACTCGGGCCGTACCTTCCTGGCGTGGATTCGCGAGAAGCTCGGCGCGAAAGGAATTCAGCCGGAAGACACGCTCGAAACGTTCGCGCGGAAGACCGGGTCGGATCTGTCGGTGGTAGCCTCCGATACCACCGATATGGAGATGCTGGTCCTCAACCGCCGCACGGCGCCGGCGGTTCCGGTTGCCAACGCGGTGCGGATGTCGATGAGCATCCCGTTCGTATGGCAGGAGGTGGGTTGGCAGGAGGCTTGGGGAACTTACATGGGCCGCGAGAAGACCGGCAACACGGTGGTCGATGGCGGCGTGCTCTCGAATTTTCCGATCCGGCTGATTGCCTGCGGGGACGACGAGGTGCGCTCGATCATGGGCGATACCGACCCCAACGCCGCGGGCAATTTGGGAATGATGATCGACGAAAACCTCGACGTTCCCGGCGCGCCGGGCACCGCCCAGACTCCGCTGCCCGTCACTCGGCTGCGCGTCATGAAGCGCGTGTCGCGCCTGGTCGATACCATGACCGGCGCGGCCGATAACGAAATGATCCGGCGCTACCAGAGCGACATCTGCCGCCTGCCTGCCAAGGGCTACGGCACGCTCGAGTTCGGCATGACGGGCGATCGCCTCGACAAATTTTTGGAAGCCGCGCGCGCGGCGATGCTCGCTCATTTGGGCAAAGCCGCCGCTGCCGGATAGTAGTGGGCGCCGCTCAGACCAGCGCGAGTTCCCGCTGAATGGCGCCGGTCACGCGGGCGCTGGTGTCTCCGACGAACATGTTCACCTCCGAGCGCACGCCGAATTCCGGCAGATACACGCCGGGCTCTATCGAAAAACAGGTCCAGGGCGAGACGCGCCGCTCGTCGTGATTTTCGAAATTATCCATGTTGGCGCCGTTGCCGTGCACCTCGATACCGATGGAGTGGCCGGTGCGGTGCGTGAAGAAATCACCGTAACCGCGGCTCTCTATGTAGCCGCGCGCGGCATCGTCCACCTGGTAGCCGTGGAGCTCGTGGCCCGCCGCCACACCCTCCGTCACGCGATGGATCGCGGCGTCGCGGGCGCCCGTCACAGTTTCGAAGACGCGCCTCATCTCATCGGGCGGGTTCTCGCCCAGAAAGTGCGTCCAGGTGATGTCGTAATATACGGCTTCAGGCTGGTCGAGCTTGGCCCATAGGTCGAGCAGCAGCAGGTCGCCCGGATGGATTTCGGAGTACGATTCGGCGGTGGGCTCGTAGTGCGGATTCGAGGCGTTGGCGTTGGCCGCGGCGATCGGGCCTTCATCGGTCACGAGGCCCGCGCGGGCTAACTCCGCGCGCACGAAATTCTTCATTTCGAGCTCGGTGACTCTCGCCCCATTGCGCAGCCGCTCCAGCACCATGCGGAAGGCGGCATCCCGCACGCAATCCACTCGCCGGCCGGCCTCCAGGTGGGTTTCGAGCTGCGCCGCGTTCCAGCGTGCTTCGAAGAACTGGATCAGTTCCGCCGAGGTCACCACTTCCACGCCGGCGGCCCGAACCAGTTCCACCGTTCCGGCATCCACCATCGAAACATAGGGAATGGCGCAATTCGGCGAATACTGCATGGCCACGCGCCGCAAGCCGGACGTGATCCTGCGCAGCCCCTCCACCTGCTCGGGCCAACTGGAGTACGGAATCTTCTCGCCGGCCAGGGCGGAAATCATCCCCCGTTCGACGCGATGCTCCAAGCCACGGGGCTCGCCGCTGGCCGGAATCAGGTAATACCAGCGCCGCGTGGGCGTGCGCGGCGGCTGGAATCCGAGGACCCGATATGCCAGGGGGTCCCGCAGATGATGATCGAAAAACAACCACCCGTCCAGCTTCTGGTTGCGCAGTTCCTGCTGAATTTTCTCGAGTTCCATGGCGAATCTACTACCTGATGCCTGCCCACTCCCTTACGGTCGCGGCTCTGTTAGCATTGCGTTCCCAGAGCCGCGACCGTCAGGGAGCGGGCCGAGCGGCTTTGGATAATACGCATTTTGCATGCCGCACTACACTACAGTCTACCCGGGTTTGGCGCCCGGCGCGTGAGATGCCCGCTCAGTTCGCACGCGCCGAAGCCACGAACTTCGACCCCGGCGGTAGCGTGCGCGCGCCGAATTTGATATCGATCACGGCATTGCGGGGAAAGGAAACCTCTCCGCCGTGCGCGATCACGTTCGTAAAGACCGACCACGCCATTCCGTAAAAGCCCAGCGCCGTTCCGACGTACTTCGAGCTCTGTGCGGCTGCGGCGCCCGCCAGGCCGAAGCCCGACGCGCCGCCCATGGTGCGACCGCCCACATTGGCTTCCCCCGCGCCGTTCGCGGCGGCATGCCGCCCGGCATCGGTATCCGCCGACTTATTGGCGATCATCACCGCAATCAGCGGAGCCAGCAGGCGCGATTTCGATTCCGTGGCCTTCACGCCGCCCTCATCGTCCACTTTGATATCGGTCTTGCCGGATCTCTCGGCCGCAGCCAGGATGGCCTGCGTGCTCACCGGAGCCGGCTCCGGTTCGCCGGACCGCAGCGCCACAACCTCCGCGGGCAATTCGAATTTCTGGAACGTGAAGCGAAGCTGCCCCCCACGATGCAGCCAGCGGGCCTTTCTCGCCAGCACCACCGTGCCGCTGACGCGGGTGCCCTCCGGCAAAATCAACTGGTGTTTCTGCGAGAACACCGGCTCGGCCAGCACCGCCTCCACCGCCTGGCCCTTTTTGGCCGATGCGGAAGTGAGCGGAGTCAGGAGCCGCGCGTGCGCCACGCTGTCCGCCCGCGGCTGCGACCCGAGCAAAGTAAGCGACGCGGGCGCCACCGGCTCCGAGCCGAATCGAATCGGCTGCTTCAATTCCGCATCGAAGCGCGTGCCGCGCCGCACCCATTGTGGATGGTAGGGAAGGCGAGACATGGCGTAATCAACCAGCCGATCCTTCTTGTCCGGGCCGTGTACCATATCGGCCACGCCATGCGTGCGGGAATTGATCTGCGCTTTGACCTGCTCCTTTGCCTTCTGCTCGGCCGTGGCCAGCGTTCCCGTCTTCTGGCTCGATGACTGCGGATTCGCCGCGGCCTTCTGCTTCCTGCCCTTCTTCGGAGGTCTGGGTGGCGTGTAGATGGAATTCAGGGCGGAAGCGTTCAGCGTGCGGATCGGCACAATCCGGCCATCGGGCATCACCATGGTCGTGAATTCCACCCTGGCGCGATGCAGGGGCGTGAAGTCGCCATTCAGCATCGTCATAAACCGCTGCCATTTGGTTAGCGAATCGAGGCGGCTGACCTTGCCGTTCACGACGACGCCCGCCGGCACCACTTGCCGGTCGAATGCGTAGACTGGTTCGAGCAATTTCGCCTCGACGGGCGCGCCCAGGCGTTTCGAAATCTTCTTCGTCAGGTACAGGCGCAGCGGCGCGCCGGAAGGAACCGTCAGGGGGAGCTGTCCCGAGGGAACATCTGCTGCGGGTGCGCCCGAAAGGAAAAAACAGCTCAGAATAAACAGCCGTGGAACCCTCATAGGTGAAATCCTTGGGTGCGATCATATCACGTGCGCGAGAATCCGGCTGTGGGAGTACACTCATTCGGGGAGAACAGATCCGTGGAAAATATCGGACCCGGACCTTTATCTGATGCCTTCCCGGATGGACCCGCGCGCGCGGCTTCGTCCGTGTCCCGGTTTGAAGCGGCCGCCGACGCGATTGTCAGTGGCGATTCCGCGACTCTCGAAAGATTGCTGCGCGAGGATCCGGACCTGGTGCGCGCGCGTTCCACCCGCGACCACCATTCCACGCTCCTGCATTATGTTTCGGCCAATGGCGTCGAGGATTTCCGCCAGAAGACGCCGAAGAACATCGTCGCCATTGCGAAGCTGCTGCTGGACGCGGGCTCCGATCCGAATGCCGGGTCCAACGCGTATGCCGGCCGCGCAACCACGCTCGAACTGACCGCCACCAGTTGCCATCCGGAAAACGCCGGCGTCCAGATCGAGTTGATGACGCTCCTGATCGAGCGCGGCGCAAGAGTCGATGGTGCGGCCGTCAACGCCTGCCTGCATAACGGACGCGGCCGGGCGGCCGGCTTTCTTGCGGAGCGCGGTGCGGCGCTCGATCTCGAAGCAGCGGCCGGAATCGGCCGCCTCGACATCGTAAAAGAGTCGTTCCAGGAAGACGGCAGCCTGCGTCCGCCCGCGACGCGCGAACAGATGTTGGACGGCTTCGCGTGGGCCTGTGAGTTCGGCCGGACCGCCGTAGTCGATTTCCTCCTGGAGCGAGGTGTGCCCGCCGGCGGGAAGCTCCGGCATTATGGCGAGACCGGCCTGCATTGGGCCGCTTACGGCGGGCATTCGGACACGGTGACGCTGCTTCTCGAACGCGGTGCGCCGGTCGACGCCAGGGATGAGGGCTATGGCGGGACGCCGCTGGGCTGGGCACTCCATCAATGGAGCAACCTGCCGGAGGGCGTCCCGGGGGAACCGTATTACGAGGTGGTCGCGCTGCTCGCGCGTGCGGGCGCACCGCCGGATCCGCCCCGGGACGAAGCGAAGATCCGCTCCGACCCGCGCATGGCCGCGGCGCTCGGCGGCGGCAGCATGCCGCGCTGAAGCCGAAGTGCGACCATAGCCTGAGGAGAACATTTCGTCATGGCTGCGAAGAAACTGCTCATGTTGGTTGGCGATTATGCGGAAGATTACGAGGTGATGGTTCCGTTTCAAGCGCTGCTCATGGTCGGGCACACCGTCCACGCCGTTTGCCCGGGCAAGCACGCCGGGGAATCCGTGCGCACGGCGATTCACGATTTCGAAGGAGACCAGACTTACAGCGAAAAACGTGGTCATAACTTCGCCTTGAATGCCACGTTCGACGAAGTCCGGCCGGAAGCTTACGACGCGTTGGTGATTCCCGGCGGGCGCGCGCCCGAGTATCTCCGCCTCAACCCGCGAGTTCTCGAAATCGTCAGGCATTTTGCCGATTCCGATAAACCCATCGCCGCCATCTGTCACGGCGCGCAGATTCTGGCCGCGGCCGGCGTGCTTGACGGCAAACCCTGCAGTTGCTACCCGGCGGTGGGGCCGGAAGTCGCGGCCGCCGGAGGAAAGTACCAAGCCATCGCCATCGATCAGGCAGTCACATCCGGCAATCTGGTTACCGCGCCCGCGTGGCCCGCGCACCCGGCCTGGCTCGCCCAGTTTCTGAAGGTGCTCGGAACCCGCATCGAGCCGTAAGCTTCGGAGACGCCATGCCACACTCCCGCCGGAATTTTCTGAGCCGCGCTTCCGCCGCGCTCATGGCCGCGGCCACGGGTTGCCGCAAGACCGCGACCAACGCCGAGGCGCCTCCCGCCGGAGCGCCTCCGGCGTTCGGAACCGCCCCGGACGTGGGGCCTCCGGTTTCCGCTTCCACCTTCGAGGAGGCCGCGAAACTCGTGCAGTTCGACCTCAGCCCCGGCGACCGCGGCATGGCCGCCGCCAACTGGCGCAATAGCATGGCTCCCCTCTACGAGCGCCGCACCGGGCCGCGCAAGTTTGCGCCGCCGCCTTCCGTCGCGCCCGCCACTCGCTGGGATCCTCTGCTGCCGGGGCAGCAGGCCGTGGCTGCTCGCGACCGCTTCGTGCGTGCCGCGAGCGCCCCCGGCGCGCTACCCGACAGCGATGACGGCATCGCCTTCGCGCCGGTGGCACGCCTGGGGCGGTGGATCGAAACCCGCAAGCTCACGTCCGTGCGCCTGACCCGCATTTACCTGGACCGGCTGCAGCGCTTCAATCCCAAACTGCGCTGCGTCATCACCCTCACCAGCGATCTGGCCCTCCGCCAGGCCGCGCAGGCCGATCGCGAAATCGCCGCCGGACACTATCGCGGTCCGCTCCACGGCATCCCCTGGGGCGCCAAGGATCTGCTCGACACGGCGGGGATCGCCACCACCTACGGCGCCGAGCCGTACCGCGATCGCGTGCCCGCGCAGGATGCCGCTGTCGTGAAGCGCCTTCACGACGCCGGCGCCGTGCTGGTAGCCAAGCTCAGCCTCGGCGCTCTAGCGCTCAACGACATCTGGTTTGGCGGCCAGACCATGAACCCCTGGCTTCCGGAAGAAGGCGCTTCCGGGTCGAGCGCCGGCCCGGGCGCCGCAACCGCCGCCGGATTGGTCGGCTTTTCGATCGGCAGCGAAACCGGCGGCAGCATCGTCAGCCCCTCCATGCGCTGCGGAATCACCGGGCTCCGGCCCACTTACGGCCGCGTGCCGCGAAGCGGCGCCATGACGCTCTGCTGGTCGCTCGATAAGCTCGGCCCCATGACCCGCGGGGTCGAGGATGCGCTGCTGGTTCTTCGGGAGATCTCGGGTCCCGACCCCGGGGATCTCGCGAGCGTCTCGAGCCGCCTCGATTTCGACGCCCAAGCCTCGGTCGCCGGCCTGCGGGTCGGCTACTTTCCCGCATGGATGAAGGAGAGCCCCGCCACCGATGTGGATCGCGCCGTCCTCCAAACCGTCCGCCGGCTCGGCATGGTGCCGGTCGAGGTGTCGCTGCCCGATTGGCCTTACGATTCGCTTCAGTTGATTCTCTTCGCCGAGGGCGCGGCTGCGTTCGAGGACCTTACGCTTGCCGGCGGCCTGAAGCAACTCAAGGCGCAGGTTCCGGACGCCTGGCCCAATTTGTTTCGCCAGGCCCGCTTCCTCTCCGCCGTCGATTATGTTCAGGCGGATCGCTTCCGCCGCAGCGTGGCCCAGGAGATGGCACGGGTGTTTTCGCAGGTGGACCTGCTGCTGGTGCCCTCGCTGCGCGATGAGATGCTCACCATCAGCAACTTCACAGGCCACCCCTCGCTCACCCTGCGCGCGGGTTTCGTGGAAGTCTCCGAAGCGCGCAGCGACTGGGCTCCCGACCCTGCCCACCCGCTCCCCAAATTTTCGCCTCCGCGCCGCGTGCCGCACGGCGTAACTCTGATCGGCGGGTTGTTTGACGAAGGAACCCTGGGACGCGCCGGACTGGCGCTCGAAAGCACTTTGAATGTCGCCGCTGAGCGCCCGCCGGGATTTTAAACGTTACTTATCTTCGCGAACCTGCTGGCTCAAGTACCGCTCGTAGCCGATTTCGTGGATCTGGTGCATTTGCGCTTCCAGCCAATCGACGTGGTCCTCTTCGTCCTTCAGCAGGCGCTCGAACAAGTCCCGCGAGGCATTGTCGCCCTCATCGCGAGCGAGCCCGATGGAGCGATTGTAAAAGGCGACGGCATCGATTTCGAGTTTCAGATCGCTCTCGAGTTGTTCCTTCACATTCCGGCCCACCGTGAGCTTCATCAACTCGGTCATGTTGGGAGTCGCGTCCAGAAACAGCAGGCGCTCGATCAGCGCTTCGGCGTGTTTCATCTCGTCGATCGACTGTTTCTTGATGTAGTCGCCCAACTTGCTGTAATGCCAGTTCTCACACATCTCGGCGTGGAGGAAGTATTGGTTGATCGCCGTCAATTCTTCCTTCAGAGCTTCATTTAGCGCAGCGATAACTTTTGGATTGCCCTGCATGATCGCCAGTTTCGATGAAATCGTCAAGGAAAGTCAAGAGTCTGCCGGCGAATCAGAAGCTGAACCTGGCGGCCAGTTGAATCAACCGGGGAGCCGCCGCGTTGACAATCTGTCCGAAACCGGCGCTGCTGATATTGCCGTTCACGGCCGCCGCCCCGTCGAACTGCGCGTGATTAAATATGTTGAACGCCTCCAGCCGCAGTTCCAGCGATCGGGATTCCGGCAGGCTCACGTTTTTGTGCAGCGCCGCGTCGAAGTTCGCGATCCCGGGCCCATAGAAAAATCGCCTCGCCGAGGTTCCAACCTCGCCCAGCTCCGGCAGACGGAACAGCGCCGTGTTGAACGCCGCCTTTCCACCGCGCGGATTGGTATTCACTTCGAGATTGCCGGGAAGAAAATTGGGTGTGTCTACTCCATCATTGTTGATGCCGTTCGGAATCGTGCCCAATAGCGAGGTGTCGTTATTGTTGTAGAGGGTCACGGGGAAACCGGTGCTGAAGCGCGTGACCCCGGATAGCGCCCATCCCTCCGCCCAGCGGGACCTGCTGTGGAGCGCCTTGGCGAGCGGAAGTTTCCAGTCGTAGCTGGTCACGAAGTTGTGACGCAGATCGAATGCCGAAATTGCTTTACTCAGGCTGGGGTTGAGCGGATTTACCGCTTCCGCCAGGCTGGAGGATTGGTCGAGCGATTTGCCGTAGGTGTAGCCTGCCATCAATTCCAGCGAAGGCCCGGAATGCCGCAGGGACAGCTCGAGCGCATTGTAGTTGGAGTTGCCGATGGTCTTCTGATAAGTCACCGCGGCGAACTGCGAACTGAACGGACCGCGCGTACCCTGAACCGTCTGGCCGGAGCGTGCGATGTATGTGCCGCTCTCGCCGAATGGGCCGCAAACCGGCGTGCCGGGCATGACGTCCTCCGGCTGGCTGAGGCTCAGGCACAGCGCAGGGTTGCCCGGGTTGGCGGAAATCAGCACCAGGAGATGGTGCGCCTGGGTGCCTACGTAGCTCGCGGTCAACACCGTGTCGGGCGCCACTTCGCGCTCGAAAGAGAGCGTGTAGCTCTCGCTGTACGGCGTCACGTTGCCGTGGAAGAATGAAGGCACGCCGGTGATTGGGAGGTACTGCGCCCAGTCGACCGCCGTGTTGGGGTTTTTCGCCGAGGCGCCCGCAGGCGGAATCGGTTCGGGGAACCGCTGCCCGATATCCTCGCCGCTCGCCGCGGTGACGAACGGCGTCGCAAATAGCGGTGGCGAGAAGCTCGTGTAATCGTAGCCGTACGGGGGGTTGGCGCTCATGATCCCGGCTGAAAGGCCCTCGAACGCGGTATAGAAAAGGCCGTAGCTGGCGCGCACGCTGGTCTTGCCGTCGGGTGAATACGCGAGTCCGATGCGCGGCGCGAAGTTGGTGTGCCTGGCCGGGGCGAGCGTGTCCGGAATGCCCGCGTCGCCAGGGAAGACCAGGCCAGCCGGCGATCCCGGATAAACCAGCGATTGCTGCCCCGGAACCAGCGTCTGGATCTGGTTGTACTTCTCGCGCCAGGGCGGCAGCAGGTCCCACCGCAGACCGTAGTTGAGCGTCAGATTCGGCCGGATCTGCCAGGCGTCCTGTCCGAACAGCCCCACATATTGATTCCGCAGGTAGAAGGACTTCGAATCGCCTTGCGCGTAGCTGCTGGCGATGCCCAGCAGGAAATCCGCGAAATCCGAGCCTGTTTCGGTCCCCTGGAACAGGAAGGAACCGTTGAAGATCGCGTCCGGGTTGATGTTGACCTGGTCGTAATGGACGTTCGCGCCGAACTTCACGATATGCTTTCCCGCCACTTTGGAGAAGTTGTCCGACCACTGATACGTGTTATTCGCCTGCTGCGCGCCGGTCGTGTCTACGCCGATCGTGAAGTCATTGAACGCGACATTCTCGATGCCTTCGATTTGAGGTTCGAGTGGGACTATTCCCGGTCGGCTCGCGGCATCGACGAAACCCTGGGAAGCCAGCGTGGGCCCGACGCCGCCCACTGGCTGCCCCACGTTGTTGGCCGTCCGCAGGTAACCGAACCGCAGTTCGTTGATCGCGGTGGGGTTGAGCGTGCTCGTAAGTCCGACGGTCGCGAGCTGTGCGCGCCCCCGGGAGATTGCGTTGAACCCCGGGACGTTGGCACCGCCCTGCGCCGTTGGATAGGGGTTGTCCATCCGGTAGTCGTCGGAAAAGTAGTAGGCCGAAACCGAACCCCACCTGGTGTTGACGTCGATTTTGATGGCGCCCTTGTCGTCGCGCAGTTTCTGATTGTCAGCGGACGTGGAAAACGTGTTCGCGCCCTGGTTCGGCTCCGGGATGTACGGCAGGAGCGCTCTTGCGGGCCCAGACCACGCACGTTCGGGAATCTGCGCGTCGGGAAACACGCAGGCGCCGGGGCTCACGCACCCCGGCGTGTAGTAGGCTTCGCCGGGATGAACCGCGTATCCGAGCTTCTGCGAGAGTTGGTCGGCCCAGTACTGGCCGTTCACCGTGCCCGACAACGTGCTCGCAATGTCGGCGAGATCGCCGGCGCGATCTTGCACCGAGGGAACGGAAATCAGACCCGTATCCACGCCTTGGGTCATGCGCGTACCCTGATAATCGGCGAAGAAAAACGCTCGGTTGCTCCGGATCGGGCCGCCCAGGGTACCGCCGAACTGGTTTCGGTCGTACCTGGCCCGATCGGAAGCGAAATAGTTACGCGCGTCCAGGGTGGTATTGCGCAGGAACTCAAACGCGCTTCCGTGGAGTTCGTTGGTCCCGGATTTCGTTGAGACCAGCACTTGTCCACCGCTGAAGTTGCCGTACTCGGGGTTGAAGTTGTTGGTCAGGATGCGAAATTCCTGTATGGAGTCCAGGTTCGGCACCACCGCCGCGCCCATGTTGAAGTCTTCCTGCGCCAGGCTGCCGTTCACGGTGAAACCATTGGCCGTTTCGCGCTGTCCGCTGACCGACAGATTTCCCGGGTTTAGGTCACCTGAGGGCGGCGCGCTGGTGCATCCCGACATCACTACCGCGTTCGGCTGCTGTGAACTGGCGGGCGCCACGCCGGGTTGGAGCGCCAGCAGATCGGTGTAGCTGCGGCCATTGCTCGGAATGCTCGCCACCTGTTGCGCGGCGACCAACGCCCCCATCTGGGTTGAGGTCTCCACCTGAGCCGCCGACTCGCTCACCGTCATCACCTCGCCGTGTTCTTCCAGGGCCAACCGGATATCGAGCCGCAGGGCGGCGGCCGCCGTGACCGGCAATGCTACACCGGCGTACGGCTGAAACCCGGCGCGGTTGATCCGCAGCTCGTAACGTCCCTCCGGGAGGGCTGGGAAGGCGTAAAATCCTTCGGCATTCGTAGTTGTTGTCCGCGACACGCCGGTGTCGGTGTTGCGAGCCGTGACTGGCACACCCGGGATTACGGCGCCGCTCGGGTCGGCAACGGTTCCCGCGATGCTGCCGCCGGTTGCGGCGAGACCGGGAAGAGTTGCCGCCCATAGCAAAACAGAGAGAAACAGAGCATGTTCGAGTCGCTTCATAAGGCTGTGTCCGGCCGGAGCGAGTCGCCGCGCCGCCGGCCGCTCACTTTCAAAAGTCGATTAAACCTTACTTGCAACTGAGTGTCAACTAGATTCAGCGAAAAGGCTCTCAAATCGGATGAATGGTGCCTCGTAATAGGTAAACTGCGGGAATTACACGTTCCACCGTAGAGGAAGGCGGCTCATGGAGATGCAACTGAGTGTCACTAATGTTTCCAAACGCACCGGCCCGCGGGCTCAGCCGGCCGCGCTTAGGAGCGTCTCCAACGCGTCCTGGCCGATGCCGTCCACTTCCACCAGCTTGAGCCGTCCGGTGGCGCCGGTGACGATTCGCACGCGCGATTTCGGCACGGCCGCCAATTCCGCGAAGAATCGCACGCACTCCTGGTTGGCTTTGCCGTCCACCGGAGGGGCGGCCAGGTCGAGCTTCCACGCCTGGCCGAAACGCCCGGCAACCGCCGTCCGCTTCGCCCTGGGATGAACTTTTACCGTGACACGCGCCATTCCACTTGCGCCCTCAGGTTGGCCACACCGGCCGAGCTTCTGGCGTCCACCACTTCGAAGGCGACGGCGTCGTCCAGCCAGTCGTGGCTGGCGCCGTCGGCGTTCTGAGTCGCCACCGTCAGCGTGTACTGCTGCGGGGTGAGCCAGCACTCGATGCGGAAATCCACTTCCAGTTCGTCACCCGCCTCGAAATCGCCCAATTCCACGTGCTCGATGCGCGTGTTGGTGCCGTAGACGTCCATGCCGATGCGTGTGCGGATCAGGATACCCACCATGGGGTCTGCGATTGCGCCGTGGAACCGCGAACGCACCCGCACCGTCACCGGTTCGCCGCTGGCCACCGATTCCGCCGGTTCACCGCAGGCATTGAGGATCTCAACGGCCAGAATTTCGCTGGTGCCGTCGCCATGGCGGAAGCTCGAGCGCACTCGGTCCTCTTTTTCTTTCTTCGATTCCTGCCGCGCCAGCACCAGGCCGATGTAGCGGTTGATCACGTCCTTGGGCGCGCCCTCGGCGGCGATCCGCCCGTTCAACAGCAGGATGGCGCGGTCGGAAAGCTGCTTCACCAGGCCCAGGTCGTGCGAAACGAACAGCACCGTGATTTTGCGTTCGCGCAATTCCTGAAACTTGCGGACGCAGCGGTTGGCGAACACAGCATCGCCCACGGCGAGGGCCTCGTCCACGATCAGGATCTCCGGATCTACGTGGATCGCAGTCGAAAACGCCAGGCGCACGTACATGCCGCTCGAATATTCCTTGACCGGCCGCTCCATGAATTCGCCGATTTCGGCGAATGCCTCGATCGAAGGCATGGCCTTGTCGATGGCGCCCCGGCTCAGCCCCATGATTTCGCCGTTGAGGTAGACGTTCTCGCGGCCGCTGAATTCCGGGTTGAAGCCGGCACCCAACTCGAGCAGCGCGGCGATACGGCCGCGCGTCACCACGCGCCCGGTGGTGGGTTGCAGGATGCCGCTGACAATCTGTAGCAGCGTGCTCTTTCCGCATCCGTTCGGACCGACCAGCCCCAGCGTCTCGCCGTTCTCTAGGGAAAAGCCGATGTCGCGCAGCGCCCAAAAATCGGTGTGCCGCGGGCCGCTGCCGGGCAGCATCTCTCGCAGCCGGTCCGAAGGCCGGCGGTACAAACGGTAGAGCTTGGAAACATTCTGGACGAGGACCAAATCTGATTTTACCGTGGCAGCGGCACCGCCTACTCGTCGCGCAGCGCATCCGCCGGTTCGAGCCGGCCGACCCTGGCGGCCGGCATCCAGCAGGCGGCGACTCCCACCACGAGCAGCAGCGCCGGCACGAGCAGGAACGTCACTGAATCCCACGCGCTCACCAGGAACAGCATACTCTGGACGGTTCGTGCGGCAGCCAGCGCGGCCAAAGTCCCGAAGACCACGCCCGCCACCACCAGGCGGGTCCCTTCCAGCAGAATCATGGTGCGGACATCGTCGGCGGTGGCGCCGAGCGCCATCCGAACGCCGAATTCCCGCCCACGCTGGCTCACGGAATAGGACATGACGCCGTAGATCCCCACCGATGCCAGCAGCAGCGCAAGGGCGCCGAAAACCGCCAGCAGGCCGGCCGAAAGTCGCTGTGCCCACAGCGACTGCCGCAGTGTCAGCCCGAAGCTCTCTCCCTGCAGGAGGAGATTCCGGTCGAGCGGCTGCATGCGGTTGCGCACCTCCGCGGCCGTGGCGGCCGGGTCGCCCGATGCGCGGAAGTAGACCACCGCGGTCGGGAAGTAGTATTGATTCAGCGAAAGATAAATCAGCGCCTGGCGCTCCTCACCGATGGCCTGGTAGTTGGAGTTGCGCGCGACCCCCACGACCTCGGCCGGCAGCGGGTCGCCGAAGAAGCGGAGCACCTTGCCCACGGGCTCCTGGGAAGGCCAAAACAAAGCGGCGGCCGCCTCGTTCACGATTGCCACGCGGGGCGTGGTTTTGGCGTCGAGCTGGCTGAAATCGCGTCCTCTCAGGAGCGGAATCCGGAGCGTCTGGAAGTAGCCCGGCCAAATGACGCTGGTGAGGGTGGTCCTCCCCTGGTTCCAGGCTGTGTTGTACTGCCCGTCGAGCAGCACGGTTCGCGCGGCTGAGACGTCCATCGGGGCGTCCTTTGAAAGGCTGGCCGCAATCACCCCGGGGGTCGAAACCGCGACGGCCAGCGCACGCTGCTGGTACTGCCGCCCCCGCGCCTCGTCATATCCCTGGCCGGCCAGATTAAAAGCTACAACGCCCAGGTGTGTGGCGTCGAACCCCGGCTCGATCTGAGCCGCGCTCCATAGGCTCCTGAGGAATAATCCGGCGCCGACCAGGGCGACTACCGAAAACGCCACTTGGCTGGATACGAGCACCGGGCGGATCCGCAGGCGCCCCCCTGCCTGGGAGGCGCTTCCCGCGCGCTCCTTTAAGTCGGTTACCAGGTTCGTGCGCGTGGCGTGCAGGGCGGGGGCCAGGCCGAAGAGCACGCCCGTCGCCAGGGCCACCAAAAAGGTGTAGGCCAGGACTTGGGCATCCAGCCCCAGAGCGAACCCGGCGTGATTGAAGAGAGGCGGCTTCATGGACCACAGCAGATCGCGGGCCCACTTGGCAATCGCCAGGCCGGCCGCTCCGCCCAATAAGCCCAGCAGAATGCTCTCGATGAGGAACTGGCGCATGAGTTGCCAGCGGCTGGCGCCCAAAGCCAGCCGTACTGCGATCTCTTTGCTCCGGCCGGCCGCGCGGGCCAGCAGCAGGTTGGCGATATTGCCGCAGGCGATCAGCAGAACCAGGCCCGAAACAATCATCAGCACGGAGGTGGCTCGCGAGACCACGGCTCGCGTCTTCGCGGACATTGTGTCCAGCGAGGCTTCGGTCAGGCGGATGCGCCGGCCCGCATTATCCTTGGGATATTCCCGCTCGAGATTCTCGGCCAGCACCTGCACGGAAGCCTCGGCTTGCGTCAGGCCGACACCCGGCTTGAGCCGTCCGACCACCGCGAACAGGAGCGCCCGCCTTTGGTTCACCCACGCGACGTTGGGGTAGAGGTTCTGGTACATCATCATGGGCGCCCACACATCCGCCGCGTAGAGCGCATTCAGGCCGCGGAACTCCGGGGGCGCCACTCCCACGATCCGGTAGGCGCGCCCGTTGAGCGTGATGTCTTCCGAGGTCACCTGGGGATCGCCGCCATAGATCCGCAGCCATAGGGCATGGCTGATGACCGCCACCGGTCGCGCATCCGGCACCGCGTCCTCTTCCGGCAGGAACCCCCGGCCAACCGCAAGCCGCACGCCCAGGGTAGAGAAATACTCGCCCGAAACCAGTTGCCCCATCAGCAGTTGAGGGTCGCCGTGGCGGGTCATCGTCACGGTCATCGCCGAATAGAGCAGGAGGGAGGAGAAAACCCGATTTCGGTCGCGATAGTCCTTATAATTGGGGTAAGAGCAGAGCAGCAGCCCGGGGTTGCGGCTATCTGTAGTGTGGATCGAAGCCAGTCGCGAGGGATCCCGAACCGGCAGGGGCCTTAAAAGAATCGCATTCAGCATCGTGAAGATGGTGGTGTTCGCCCCGATCCCCAGCGCCAACGAGAATATGGCTGCCGCAGCCACTCCCCGGTTTCGGGTGATCGCGCGAACTGCACACCGCAAGTCTTCTCGTATGCCGATCATGCTGACTGGTTAGCTTAACATCGCTCCCTTCCGGCCCCCAACCGAACGTGGCGGCCCTTGTTATACTTGCAGTTCCGTGCCGCTGGTGATCCAGATTGTGTCCGGTGCCGCCTTCACCGTTCTGGTATGCGGCGCCCTTGGCAGTATATTGCTCCGGCGTTTCCCTGTAGCCTGGTTCCGGGAAGAAGCCGCCTTATTCGCCTTTCTGGCGGGTTCTGCCTGTCTGCAAGTCGTGATCTTCGCACTCTGTGCGTTTCATGTGGCACGGCCGCATGTGATCTTCGCTCTAGGCGTGGCCGCGCTGGGAATAGCGGCGGGGTATGCCCGTCCCTTTCGCGGGCTCAAGCCGCTGCCCGGACCGTCTCGATCCTGGCTGGCCCTTTTCTTGACCATTTATTCCGCCTTCTTCGTTGCCTACTTCGTGAATGCCCTGGCACCCGAAGTCAGTCCCGACGGCAGCGGGTATCACTTGGGCAATGTCTACCGCATGTGGCAGCAGCATGGCTTCGCCTGGAACTATCACAGCATTTATTCACACATGCCGCAGGGAATGGAGATGTTGTTCCTTCCTGCATATACGTTCGGAGGGCCCTCCGCCGCCGCCCTGATTCATTTCGCCTTTTTCTCGACCCTGCCGCTCCTGATGGTGTGCTACGGATGCCGGTTCGGGTTTCCCCGCGCCGCCCTGTTTGCGGGGATTCTGGTTTATGCCGCGCCGGTTTGCGGGCTTACGGGCGTCTCGGCGTACAACGATCTGGCGCTTGCAACTGTGATTTATGCAGTATTTTACGCACTTCAACTAAATGATGATAAAAATATCAATAACAAGCTAATTATAACCGGCTTATTAGTCGGTGAATGCTTCGCGGTGAAGTATACGGGGTTGATTGCTGCGCCGTTTGTGGGCGTCGTGCTTTTCTGGAAATATCGGCGCGCTGCGCTCGGTCCGCTGCTGGTCTGTGGGACGGCGGCAGCGGTGGTCGCGCTGCCCTGGGTGTTGCGGAACTGGATCTGGCTCGGCAATCCGGCTGCCCCATTCCTCAATTACTGGTTTCCCAATGCCTATTACGATTCGGCCCTGGAGCATGGTTATTTAGCGGGCCTGGCACAGTATCCGCACTTCAACCATTACTGGCAGCTTCCCCTCGATTTCATTCTATTTGGAAAAGTTCTGCCTGGATTTATTGGCCCGGCATTCCTCCTGGCGCCAATTTCGCTGCTGGCTTTGCGCCATCCCCACGGGAGACGCCTGCTGCTGGCGGCGGTGGTGTTCGGCGTGCCGGTGTGGTTCAACGCGGCCGTCCGGTTTCTGATACCCTCGCTGCCATTTCTATCACTGGCGATGGGGATCGCCATGGCTGAATCGTGGGGCGTTCTTCCGGCGCTGGCCATCTTCCATGCGATTCTCTGCTGGCCATCGGTCGTGACGGCGTACTGCGCGCCCTGGGCATGGCGCATTCGCGAGATTCCGGTCCGGGCCGCCCTGAGGCTGGAACCGGAATCGCAATTTATCCAAAGCCGGTTGGGCGATTACGCCTGGAAAGCTCCGTTGGAGCACCTGGTTCCGGCCACGGCCCGCATCTATACGGATGCCGGGCGTCCGGAAGCCTACATCCACCGGGAATTGATCGTCAGTTACGAGTCTCTACTGGGGTACCAGGTGCAACAAATCCTCTCTGCACCTCTAGTAACTCCTGCATTAACGCCATCGATCGCGCAGAAAGTAAAACAGTTGGGAATATCCTATCTACTCATTAACGACTCTAATCAGGTTGCAGGCGACCTGAAGAACCACTCGAAGTCCTGGGGCGTCAGCCTGCTCGCGGAGGTCAATGGAGCGCGCCTGTACCGCATCGACTGCGCCAACTGGTAATAGTCTTGCATTCGGGATTTGCCTCCCGGTCCTGGCGTGGTGCATCTGGCGCGCGGCCAGTCTTCCGATCGGCGCGGGAGAGGCTCGCCTCTACGACCACCTGGTCCGAGTGCCACTCCTTGAGGCTTTGGCACAGCCGGACGCCTGGCGCGGACTGATTTACGCGGCTGCCGCCCGCCGGACGGTCAATCTGCTGCGGCTGTCCGAACTCACCTTGCGCCTGCCCGCCGTACTTTCCGCAGTTCTTTATCTTTTGATGGTTTACCGGCTGTCCTGTCGCAACTTATGGCTTCTCGTGCTGGCCGCGTATCCGGCCGTGACCGACGTTTTTGTGACGGCGCAGGGCGGGGGATTGGCTTCGGCTCTGTGTCTGGCCGCCCTGTCGGCGAGCAACTGGAATCTCGCGGGCCTCAGCCTGGGGCTCGCGCTGGCAGTGGCGCCGGCCTGGTGGTGGATGCCATTGGCGGTTGCGACGGGGATGCTCGCCGTTTCGCGCGAGTGGATTCGCTGGACGCAGCAGGTCGGCATCACGGCCGTCGTCACGGCATTGGTGATTCTTTTGCTCCCCCTGGTGCATGCGGGCCGGGAACGAAGTCTTCCGGGAGCGGCGCCTGCCGCCATGCGGACCGCGATGAAAACCCTGCGGAGTAGCGTGGGAAGCCGCCAGGTGAGCGTCGCGGTGAGCGAGCCCTTCGAGGAGCAGGTGCTGTTCTACCGTGCGAGGTATCGGGCCGCTTCCTGGGACGTCGTCCCGGCTGGCACGGAATCCGCCGATTACTACCTTCTCGAAACCACCGGCAGCCGCCGCGGAAAGATGCTGTTTCGCGGCCCGTCGTTGATCCTGCTGGCGACCGGGCAGTGATTCATCGCAGCCATCGGTGGTGGTTTTCAGCCAGGACCCGATTTGCACAGAAACTTCTAAGCATCTGAAATTAAAAAATTTATATTTTGGCCCAACCCGTGCAGCCAGATTCGCGAAATTCGAAGGACCTCGTCATGGAGCGCTTGAGAAATTGCCGCTTACTGACTCTGACAGGAGCTGTCCTGGTGGTGACCGGCGCACTTGCGCCGGTACGTGCTCAGGACCCCGACGACCTGCAACGAGCGGTGGCCCGCATCAGCCTGATGAATGGAGAAGTTTCGGTTCGTCGCGGCGATTCCGGAGATTGGGTCGCCGGCATCATCAATGCGCCGCTTCTGGCCGAAGATCGGATTTCCACTGGGCCGAATTCTCGTGCAGAGGTTCAATTCGACGCAGCCAACGTCTTGAGAATGGGGGGAAACGCCGAGATTCGACTGACTCAACTGGAATACGGGCGGTACCAGATCGAGCTGGCCCACGGAACTCTCACTTACGATGTAGTGCGGCCAACCAGTGCCAATGCTGAAGTAGATACTCCGAGTGTCGCCGTAAAGCCATCGAAGCAGGGGGCTTATAGAATATCGGTCAACGATGCCGGTGAAACGGAAGTGACGGTCAGGGCAGGGCAGGCCGAAGTCTATTCGCCCCGCGGGTCGCAATGGGTCGAGGTCGGACAGTCGCTGATGGCGCGTGGCAACCCTTCGAACCCCGAGTTTCAGATGGTCGCTGCCCTTCCTTACGACGATTGGGACCGCTGGAACGCCGAAAGGGATCAGACGCTCGAACACGCGGTCAGCGATCAATATGTGCCGCAGGGCGTGTACGGAGCCGAGGATCTGGACAACTACGGCACCTGGAGCAACGTGGCGCCCTATGGCTATTGCTGGCATCCCGCGATGGCCTTGGACGCCGGCTGGGCACCGTATCGCACCGGACGCTGGGTGTGGGAAGACTGGTATGGATGGACCTGGGTCAGCTACGACCCGTGGGGCTGGGCGCCCTATCACTACGGCCGCTGGTTCTGGAACGCGGGGGGTTGGTGGTGGTATCCGGGTGTGATGGGGCGCCATCACTACTGGTCGCCCGCGTTAGTGGCGTTTTTCGGCTTCGGGCCGGGAGTGGGAGTGGGCTTCGGCTTCGGGAATGTCGGCTGGGTGCCGCTGGCTCCCTACGAGGTCTTTCACCCGTGGTGGGGACGAGAGTACTATCTTGGTCGCGGCTACATCAACCGAGGCATTAATATTAGTAACGTAAATATAGCAAACAATTATAGAAATGCACGCATCGCAAATGGTGTTTCCGGGATCGCGACCGGGGATTTCCAGAGCGGACGGTTCCACAATATTCGGAGCTTACCAGGCTCGCAGATCCGGGCAGCCGGGCTGGTGCGAGGGCAGATGCCGCTCGGGCCGACCGCCCACAACCTGAGCTTTTCGAATCGGACTGTGGCGAACGTGCCGGCATCCCGGGGCAACGTCCACTTCTTCTCGCATCAGCAGGCGGCGCCGGTGCAGCGGGTACCATTCGCCCAGCAGCAACGGGAGTTCAGTTCGATGAGCCGCGGGGCGTCATCGGCCCCATCGGGGCGGATGCGGGGTGCTGCGGCTGACCCGGCACAAGGAGAATTCCGCAGCCAAGGCTCGGTCGGGAACACGTCCCCTCGGAGCGCGCAGAACCCCGGCGCAAATGGCTGGCGGCAGGTTGGGGAGCAGGCGCCCTCGCGGGCGATGGAAAGCCCGCAACCGCGCACCCCGGCAAGCAATGCGGCGTCCGAAAGCCGAGGCGGTTGGCAGCGGTTCGGTGCACCCGGGAGGGTGCCGAGCCAGCAGGCAGCGCCGGCAGGCCGGTCGGGCGAATCGGGTAATTCGGGTTTCGGGCGGTTCAGCGGCTCCCGATTTGCAGCCCAACCCCAAGGCCAGCAACCGCTGCGCGTCAGCCCGCCAGTGGTCCGGCAGCGTGAAAACTCCAGCGCGCCGGCACAGCGCTACCAAGCTCCGCGGTATCAAGCCCCTCGTGCGCAAAGCGCGCCGGCACGCAGCGCACCGCGAACCAGCGGCGGCGGCGGTCATTCGAGTGGAAGCCACGGAGGCCGTCGCTGAGAGTTTCGATTTCTGGATAGCGTCCAGTTTCTTCCCAATGGCCCGGTCCCATTCAGCGGGGACTGGGCCCTTTTTTTTGAATCTCCAGAAAAGTTTACATAATATTCGTTATGGGAAGTGACGCCTAGTGAAACGTGACTGTGCTCTCGGTGCCGAATTTGCGGTAGTTGAGGAAATCCACCTCGTTCTTCGTCAGCACAGAATCCGAACCCAACCTGACCTCGGCGCGCAGCGGCAGGAGGAATTCCTGGCCGCCAACGTCGGTGAAGCCGAAATCCAGCACCGTGTGGGCCGTCCGCACGGGAAAGCTGCGCGGAATCGAGTCGGCGTCTGCCAGAATCTTCAGAACCGCGTTGCTGTCGCGGTCTATGTAAACGAATCCGTGCTGCCCGGTCACCGTGCTGAGGCGCGCTCCGCCGATGATCTCTACCTCGAGGTGGTTAATCGAATGCGTCGCCAGGATCCGGAACTGGAACACGTGCGCCAAGCGGCCACGCAGGGTCGTCCAGTGATCCCACCGAAAGCGGGTGGACGAATCCGCCGCGAACAGCGATGCGAGCAGGCTGCCGAATTCCCCCTGCGACATCGAGCCGCCGACACTTTCCAAAGACCGGACGGTTTGACGCCCGTTCAGGCGCACCAACTCGTACTTTTCCCTCTTTTCGAAGTACGTGAGCTTGATTTCCAGGGTATCTTTCTGATGCCAGTTGCCGCGGAAATTCTCGAAGCGGCGCACCATCTCTTCGCAGAAAAAATCAGGTAAAGAGCGCGAATATGCCAGCGCCTGGTTGCGCGCTGTGTTGATAATGAACTGCTGCTGCGCCGCCACCGGGGCCGGACCATGCGGAAAATCGGCCGACAGGTCGGCCTCCGGCTGCCCGGTCGAGAGGTCGCGCAGCCGGTCCAGTTCTTCCTCCACCTTCGGACCTGCTCCTACGCTGACCAGTTCCTCTATGGCGTGATCGTCCAGGTGCTCGACGAGCCGGAAGCTTCGCAATTCCCCGGCCAGTTTGCCGTCGCTTTGCCCGGCCTTCAGCGCATCGCGCACAAGCGCAACGAGTTCGTGGGCCGTGCGGCCGGTATGGGCGGCGGCGCACGCGACCGTGCTGGCCAAAAGCAGGCCGAGTCCCATCCGCAGCATAGAACTACTATACGCCGTGCCTTTTCCGGCGATCGTCCCTTACGGCCTGACCAGAGCGTCCCACAGCCGAGCCGCGCGCTCCAGCACGTACCCCCGGTCTTGCGGAAGCACGAACCGATCCTCGATCAGACGGTCGGCGGCAGCGCCGGCGCGCTTGAGGTACTCCTCGCGGCTTCCGTACCGCTGGAGGATTTTCTCCCTGGAGAACGGGAAGATGGAGCCGTAAAACGACGTCATCTCGTCGGGCCCGCCCTCACCCGGCGCCCTCAGGTTCCAACCCGTGACCGTGGCCAGCGGCACCGCCACTTCGGGCAGGCGAATCCCGCCCAGGTCGATACCATCCGCATCCACCTGCGGGACCAGCAGCGGCCAGGCGCCCGAAACCGCCGGAGGTTCCTTCAGAATGATGCCCTTTGCCGCAAACTGCGGGCCGAAATCCAACCTGCGCGCCAGCCGCGGATGAGGCGGTAGCTTCACGCCGTCGATCTTCGGAAACTTCAGATCCGCCAGGGGCGTGAGTTGGCCGGCAGCGATCTTCGGGTAGACCGACGCCGGGGGAGCGGCTCCATTCCGCACCCACGCCTGCAATGCAGCCAGCAAGGCGCGCTGCACCGGACGGTGATCCATTGGATTCACCAGGTAGCGCGTGCCCGCCTTCACCAGCGGCAGCGAGCGGGGAAAGTGCTGCACTCCGGCGGTGAAGTAATACCGCGTGCGGGGAGAGAGCGGCGCATCGCGCTTACCGTCCGGCGTGACGTGAATCAAGGCGGCGGCGCGGCCCCAGTACTCGTACGAATTATTGGTGAGAAAGAGCTTCGGGTCGGCGTGCGCGGCCCGCGCGCGTTGGAGCAGCGCCGTGTCCACGAAGGGAAAGACGTCGGTCGGATAGAAGATGTTGGCGAAAGGCTGGCCGTCGCGGGAAGGCTGGGCGTAGCGGAAGTTGAAGCTTCCCCGCCCCGCCCCGGCCACGTCGGCCCAGACGCCGTCGAAAACCGTGCGCCCCTGCTCGTCCGCGTTGAAACCGTCGTAGAGGAACTCGCGAAGGAATCGGCCGCTTTGCGAGATGCCGAACCCGATGGCGCGCTTCACCTCGCGATCCTCGTCGTACTTGACGTAGGAAATCCAATCGCGGATCGCGGCCATGCCGGCGCCGGCCACCACCGGGTCCTTACCCTCGTAAACAAACTCGTACAGGCGCCCCGGTTCGAAGCCCGAAGCCATCTCCACCGAAGCGCCGTCCGCCGCGAGTTGCCATCGGCCGACGGGGATGGAGCGCGCCGGCGCATCGGCAGCGCTGCGCACGTAGAGCGCCAGGGGCTTTGCCACGGCGATCGGCACGAGGCTGCGGTCGGCCAGGGGCATGGCGGTCGTGGAGCGGTCGGGAACGAATTCCGAGCGCACCAGGCCGGCCGCCGGCAGCGCGTCCCGGCGAAAATGCGGCGCCTCGAAATGCATGCTGTTCCGCGCGCTTTCCGGAATGTCCCACTCCCAACCGAGCCATGCCAGCGTGTAGCCCTGTTCCAGCAGCCAGCGGTCGCCGAAATCCTCCGGCGCTTTCGGGTCCGGTGTGCTCCGCGCATAATCGAAGCGATTGAGCATGCCCTTGCCGCCGCGGTTCGACACCTCGAACAGGACCGTGCCGTTCGATCGCGCGGCATCCACGGGCCGCAGCAGGAACAGGTCGGCCGTAAACTCGACCTCACCCGCCGCATCCACCGGTGCGTACTCCAGGTCGCGAACGATCCTATTGGCCGCAAGTTTCGGATCCACTCCGAAATGCACGCGGCCCACCACGCGCTCATAGCCGCCGGCCACCGGCGATCGCTCCAGAATTTCCACCTTGCGGACGCGGGCGCCAGCCGCGGGAGCCAGCAGCAAGAGCACACAGCAGAATCGGAGCATGAGGAAATTGTAACCCCCCGATCGGGAAAATCACGGGTTGACGCCGCGTCCTTAACCATATTCAGTAGTGCTTCCCCGGCGCTTCGGCCCCAGGATATCTATGGAGATAAATGCCTTGGCGATCTTGCCTGCCCTGATCCCGATTCTGCTGCTCCTGTTCGCCGTAGCTTGGGCGGTGGCCACGTACAACGGACTGGTGCGCTCCCGCATCCGCACGCGGGAAGCGTGGTCCGGTATCGAAGTCCAATTGAAACGCCGCGCGAGCCTGATTCCCAACCTGGTGGAGACCGTGCGCGGCTACGCCAGTCACGAACACGCCGTGTTCGCCGAAGTGGCGCAGGCGCGCGGCGCGCTGGCCGCCGCGTCCACCCCGGTTGCCGCCGCCGCGGCCGACCAGTCTCTCACCCAGGCGCTCGGCCGGCTCATGGCCGTGGCTGAGAACTACCCCCAACTGCAGGCCGCCGCCGGGTTCGGAGAACTGCAAAAAGAGCTCGACGATACCGAGGAGAAGATCGCCTACGCGCGCCAGTTCTATAACCAGAACGCGCTCGATTACAACGCGCGCATTCAGAGCTTCCCGTTGAACCAGTTCGCCCGCGGGTTCGGCTTCGAGCCGGTGGCGTTCTTCACCGCCGATAAGAGCGCGTTCGACGAAGTCAAAGTGAGTTTTACCGCGGCCTGAAATGACACCCGCTACTGCAGAACCGGTGCTGGTTTACCGCCGCATCGCTCAAAACCACTTCAAGACGGCGCTGCTGGTCGCGATGGCCATTGCGTCAATCGCGCCTTTCGTACTGGCCTTCAGCTATGGGTTTGCGGTGACCATAGTCTACCGCCTGGAGGGACACGCGGCCGGGTCTGACACGGCACTCAAAGTGCGGCTGATGGTGCTCTTTGCCCTTGGTCTGATCGGCGTGCTCGGCCTGTTGTTCTGGGCCATCGCGTCTTCGCCGGTGGCCAAAGTGCTCGAATTCGCGGGAGCGCGGCCGGCCGGCGCGGCCGAAGCGGAAGCCAAACGCTCTCTGGAAAATCTGGCGATCGGAGCCGGCCTCCCCAAGCCGCGCCTCTACGTGATAGACAGCCCGGCGCCCAACGCCTTCGCCGCCGGCATGCATCCGACGCACACGGTGATCGCCGTCACCACGGGCCTGCTGAAATTGATGGACCGCCGGGAACTGGAGGGCGTGCTGGCGCACGAGATCTCTCACATCGGCAACCACGATACGCGGCTGAACACCGTGGTCGCCGCCATCGTGCTGTTCCTGCGCCTGCCTTACCTGATGCGGCGCCAGGGCATTCAGGAATCGAAGCAGGCCGTATCCGGCTCACAGATGGGGCAATACCGCGCCTATCGGCTGATGCTCTCGCCCCTCTACCTCTACATTTTCTTCGTAGCGCCGGTGCTGGCCGCATTGATCCGTGCGGCACTTTCCCGCAGCCGGGAGTATCTTGCGGATGCCGACGCCGCCCTGCTCACGCGTTACCCCGAAGGCTTGCTGCGCGCGCTAGCCAAGATCGCCGGCGCCGGATCCGCAGTCGCGGGCGCCAACCCCGTGATTTCGCATTTCTACTTTGCAGACCCGGCTCCAGCCATGGCTCAGGGCCTCTTGAACGGCAGCCTGTTCGCCACCCATCCGCCGATTCAGCATCGGATTCAGCGCCTCGTGGAGTTCAACGGCGGAGTCACCGCGGCCGAACTCGAGGATGCCTTGAAGGCCGGCCGCGAATTCGGCGAGAAGCACCCGCCCGGCGAATCCACCGGCATGCTCGACTCGGTGGCGGGCGACGAGTTATCGATGCTCACGGTGGGCAACCCGATGGGCCGTGTGTTCCGATTGCTCGAACCGCAGCCCGTGCCCGTATATGACCAGGCAAACGCGACCTCCGCCGTCCTTGCGCAAGTGCTGCCGGGCAGCTTGCTGGTGGTCTTCGACGACCCCGGTCCGTTCCGCCAGGTGAATACGGCCGACCAGACGTTCGGCTATATGCCGCGCAAAGTGAAACTGCAGCCGATCGACATGCTGCCCTCCGAACTCTACGACCCCGCCACCCGTGCCGCCACCGAGGCGGAACTGCCGCTGCTGGTTTCCGCCCCCGCGGCGCCGGCTTCGCCCGTGACGGGGCGGCAGATCGCGGTCGCGGTGATCTTCGGCGCGGTGGTATTCGCCGGGATGCTCGCGGCCCTCATGCATTTCGCCGGATAGCTTCGCCTGACCCAGAGGGACGTGGGAAATGCGTTACAGTGGAACCGTTGTAAGATCGGCTCTGCTTTCAGCCAGGAAAGGCTCTAATATGCATACCCTACGTTTATTTCCGACTCTGTTTCTGGTGGCCGGGATGGCTCTGGCCGCCACCGGACCAGTGGTTCGTGTCACCGGCGGTGAAGTGCGCGGCCGCACCGGCGCGGCCGGTGGCGCGGTGTTTCAAGGCATTCCGTTCGCCCAGCCGCCGGTCGGAAGCCTGCGCTGGCGGGAGCCGCAGCCCGTGCGCCCGTGGAGCGGCATCCGGGACGCGACCCGTTACGGCGCGCCCTGCGCCCAGATTGCCGCCGGCTGGAACGACCATGCCGCCGCCCTCGGCAGCGAAGACTGCCTCGTCCTGAATGTCTGGACCTCTGAGTGGCCCGCAAAGACGAAGCAGCCCGTTATGGTGTGGATCCACGGGGGCGCCAATATGGGCGGCTCGGCACTGGGGTTGGGAGGAATCGAGCCGTCCTTCGACGGAGAGAAACTGGCGCGTCTCGGCGTGGTGGTGGTCACGGTGCAGTACCGGCTGGGCGTGCTCGGCTTCATCGGCCATCCCGAACTGACGGCCGAGTCGCCGCATCATGCGTCGGGTAACTATGGTTTGCTCGACCTGATCGCCGCGCTCCATTGGGTTCACGACAACGTCGCACGGTTCGGCGGCG
This sequence comes from Bryobacterales bacterium, assembly GCA_963794265.1. Taxonomy (GTDB): domain Bacteria; phylum Acidobacteriota; class Terriglobia; order Bryobacterales; family Bryobacteraceae; genus CAWCDJ01. The sequence goes on along the minus strand of CAWCDJ010000001.1, from coordinate 91,940 downwards.
ACCCCGGGTCGGTGACCATCTTCGGGCAGTCGGCAGGAGCCCAGAACGTTGGCTTGTTGATGGCGTCGCCACTGGCCCGCGGACTTTTCCAGCGCGCGATTGAGGAAAGCGGGTCGGTCCTGATCGGGGGCCGCGCCACGGCGACTTCTGCCCAGGCCGATCATGCCGGCGAGGTGCTCGCCGGAAAACTCAAGGCGCCGGCGACCGGGGCCATCGCCTATCTTCGCTCCCTGCCGGTTGCGGAAATTCTGAAGGCTTCCCCGCCCTACGGTGGCGGCGGCGAGGGCAGGCCGGTTCCGAACATCGACGGGTACGCGATCCGGGAAGAGCCGTCCGCGATTTTCCGCGGCGGCAAACAGGCGCCCGTGCCGCTGATGATCGGCAACAACACGCGCGAATTTGACTTCAAAGGGGACGACGCAGTGCTCCGCAAGGCGGTGGAAACTTTCTTCGGCCCCCTGGCGCCCCAGGCATTGAAACTCTATGGGCTGGCCGGCGAGCCTGCCGGCGACAACGTGCCGGCGTATGGCGGCCCGGGTTCTCAGTTCAGCACGGATAGCATGTTCCGCTGCCCGGCCGTGTTGATCGCGGGCGAACACTCCGCGCATTTTCCCACTTACGAGTACCAATTCGGGGTCGGACCCGACTCGACCGGCGTGCCGCATTCGGGCGAGCTGCCCTTCGTCTTCGGCAATCGCGGAGTGAAAGCCAGCGCCGATCCCGATCCGAGCCGCACCGCGGAAGTTCAGAAGTACTGGACGAATTTTGCGAAGACCGGCGATCCCAATGGCGCGGGATTGCCCGTGTGGCCGAAGTACGACGCCGCCAGGCACAGCTATCTCGAATTCACCATGGATGGACCGGTGGCGAAAACGAATTTGCGTAAGGCAATCTGCGGGCTGTTCGTGGAACGCGTGAATTCGCGTTCCGGCCAGGCATCATCGCGTTAGCGTAGCGCGGCGCACGCGTCTGACGAGACAGGGCACGAAATCAGCCAGTCTTTTCGGCTGTGCGATGCAACTGTCCACGCACCGTATTAATCTATTGTTTGCGATTAGAGACTCGTTTGCCTTTTTTAGCGGGGCGGCTCGCAACCGGAGCGCGGCAAGGCTCGCAATTGAGCGCAGCGGCCGCTCGGCACAAAAGGATCCCGGATAAACCTATGCAGCTAAAAGATCGACGCGCGCTCCCGCCGGCGGGCATAAACTCCGCGTGCACGGCCCTGCTGGTGGCGGCTGCCCTGCTGACCGGCTGCAGCCATGCCCCCCAGGCAGTGACGCAGATGCCGCCGCCCGCTGTAGATGTAGTCGAGGTATCGGTCCGTGACGTTCCGGTAGCCCAGGAATGGATTGGGACGCTGGATGGCCGGCTCAATGCGGATATCCACGCCCAGGTCTCGGGCTACCTGCTCAAACAGGCCTACCGGGAAGGCTCCGCCGTTCGCAAGGGCCAGTTATTGTTCGAGATCGATCCGCGCCCGTTCCAGGCGGCCTTGAACCAGGCCAAGGGCAATCTGGAACAGGCCAAGGGAATGCTCCAGCTCGCGATCGGCAACCTGGCGCAGAGCCAGGCCCGGCTGGGTAAAGCGGACCTGGATGTAAAGCGCTACGCGCCGCTGGCCAAGACCAAAGCCATCAGCCAGGAAGAAATGGACGACGCCATTCAAAGCCAGCTCGAAGCCAGGGCGGGCGTGGAGGCTTTTCAGGCGAGCATCGAAGCTGCCAAGGCGAACATCGTAGCCGCGGAGGCGACCGTCTACGACGCCCAGGTGAAGCTCGGATTCACCAGCATCGCCTCGCCCATCGATGGGATCGCCGGCCTCGCAAAGATGCAGGTGGGCGCACTGGTCGGGCCTTCGGGCCCCGAGCTGACTACGGTTTCGGCCGTCGATCCGATCAAGGCCTACTTTGCCGTGAGCGAGCAGGAGTACCTGGCCCACCACGCCCAGATTCAGGCCGGGGGGCCCGGGGTCAGCGCGGGCAACCTGGAGCTGATTCTGGCGGACGGATCGGTGCATCCGTACAAGGGCTCGTTCTTCATGGCGGACCGCCAGGTGGATGTCGGGACCGGCGCCATGCGCATCGCCGCTCTCTTCCCCAATCCCGGAAACGTGCTGCGTCCAGGGCAGTATTGCCGCGTGCGGTCGGTGGTGGAGGTGCGCAGGAACGCCGTGCTCGTACCACAGCGCGCCATCAGCGAATTACAGGGCAGCTCGCAGGCGGCGGTGGTCGGCAAGGATAACAAGGTGGAGATTCGTCCCGTCAAGCTGGGCGAAACCCTCGGCTCTCTGCGGATAGTCGAAGACGGGCTGCACTCGGGCGATCGAGTTGTCGTGGAAGGCCTGCAGAAAATCCGCAGCGGCATGATCGTCGCTCCCAGGATGGCCGCCGGACAGGGGACCAATTAGCCGCCATGTCTAAATTCTTCATCGAGCGGCCGATTGTGGCGATCGTAATCGCGATCCTGACCGTCATCATAGGCGCTATTTCCATGGTCACGCTGCCGGTGGCCCAATACCCGGAGATTGTCCCTCCCGAAGTGACCATCGGCGCTACCTACCTGGGGGCCGACGCGCAGACCATCGAACAATCGGTAGCCGCCCCCATCGAACAGCAGATGAGCGGCGTGGACAACATGCAGTACATGTTTTCCACCAATGCCAATAACGGCAGCATGTCGTTGCGCGTGAACTTCGACGTCAAGACGCAGCCCAATATCGACCTGATCCTGACGCAGATGCGCGAGTCCCTGGCGGCGACCCAGTTGCCCGCCGATGTCAACAATTACGGCGTGATTATCCGTAAGGCCATGAGCTCGCCGATCTATATGATCGCGTTGTACTCGCCCAAGGGAACCCGCGATCGCAATTTTCTGGCGAACTACGCCTACATCAACCTGGTGGACGAACTGGCGCGCACGCCCGGAATCGGCGACGTCATGATCTTCGGCGGCCGGTACGCCATGCAGATCTGGGTCAAACCTGATCGGCTCGCCAAGCTGCAGGTCACCATCCCGGAAATCATCAATGCCATCCGTCAGCAGAACACGGTGAATCCTGCCGGACAGGTGGGCAGCGAACCGGTTCCGCAGGGGCAGGAATTTACCTACTCCATTCGCGCGCAGGGGCGCCTGGTGACTCCCGAGGAATTCGGCGCCATCGTAATTCGCGCGAATCGCGATGGTTCGGTGCTCCGTCTGCGGGATGTCGCGCGAATCGAACTGGGCGCGGAAAGCTATAACGTCACCGGCCGCGTCAACGGCCGTCCCGCCGCGATCATGCCGCTCTATCAACTGCCCGGGTCGAACGCTCTCGACGCCGCCGCGGCGGTGAGAAAGGCGCTGGCGAGGCTCAAGACGCGGTTCCCGGAAGATGTCGATTACACGGTTTCGCTGGATACCACTCTTCCGGTTACCGAGGGCATCTCGGAGATCGTTGTTACGCTGTTTGAAGCGCTGCTTCTGGTAGCGATCGTGGTCTACGTTTTCCTCCAGGACTGGCGCGCCACCCTCATCCCGCTGCTGGCCGTACCGGTTTCGCTAATCGGCACCTTCATGCTGTTCCCGCTGTTCGGCTTCTCGGTTAATACGCTATCGCTGTTCGGCCTGGTGCTGGCGATTGGACTGGTGGTGGATGATGCCATCGTGGTGGTGGAAGCCACGCAGCACCATATTGAGGAGGGGCTCTCGGCCAAAGATGCGGCGCGCAAGGCCATGGAAGAGGTTTCCGGTCCGGTAATCGGAATCGCCATCATTCTCGCGGCGGTTTTCGTGCCGACGGTCTTCGTCCCCGGAATCACCGGCCGCCTGTACCAGCAATTCGCCGTGACCATTGCCATCTCGGTAGTGATTTCCGCCTTCAACGCGCTCACACTGAGCCCAGCCCTTTCGGCCTTGCTGCTCCGGCCCTCGAAGAGACGCCGCGGGCCCCTGGGCGTTTTCTTCAGGGCGTTCAACCGCATGTTCGAGCGGGGGCGGAACGGATACGTCTCCACTTGCAGAACGCTGATCCGCAAGTCGGCCATCGCTCTCATCGTCCTGGCCGGATGCACCGCGGCGGCGGGATGGTTCGGCACCCGGCTACCGACGGGTTTTCTGCCGGAAGAAGATCAGGGCTACGTCCTGCTTTCCGTGCAACTCCCCAATGCCGCCTCTTTGCAGCGGACCGACGCGGCGGTGAGCCAGATCGAGAAGATCGTCAAGCAGGTTCCCGGCATCGAGACGTACACCAGCGTGGTGGGATATAACTTCCTGAGCGGCGTCCAGAACACTTACTCCGGATTCTTTTTTATCAAGCTCAAACCCTGGAGCGAACGCAAGAGCAAAGAGGAGCAGGCATCGGAGCTGGTGCGCACTCTGAATCGCCGTCTGGCCGGATTGCCCGAAGGTTTCGCGTTCTCCATCACGCCGCCGGCGATTCCCGGCGTGGGTTCCTCGGGCGGATTCACCTTTATTCTTGAAGACCGCTCCGGCGGAGATATCGCCTTCCTGAATTCGAACCTCCAGCAGTTCATGCGGGCCGCTCAAAAGAGGCCGGAGCTGAGCAACCTGAGCACCACTTTCCTGCCCACCATTCCGCAGGTCTATGTGGATGTCGACCGCGACAAGACGATTTCGCAAGGCATCGTTCTCGGCGATGTATATCAGACCCTACAGACCTTCATGGGCGGATCGTTCGTGAACTACTTCAACCGGTTTGGCCGTCAATGGCGCGTCTTTGTGCAGGCCGAAGGCGAGCAGCGGACCAGCACCGCGAAAATGGATCAGTTTTACGTCCGCAATCCGCGGGGCGGCATGGTGCCGCTCTCCGCGCTCACGACCATTAAGCGCACCTACGGCCCCGAATTCACCCAGCGCTACAACCTTTACCGCTGCGCCCAGATCTTCGGCGGCGCCGCGCCGGGGTACAGTTCCGGAGATGCCATGGATGCCCTGGAAGCCGTCTTCAAGCAGACCATGCCCAGCGAGATGGGCTTCGATTACTCGGGCATGTCGTTCCAGGAGCAGGTTGCCCGCAAGGGGCTCTCTCCGCTGGTGATCTTCGGGATGTCGCTGGTTTTCGTCTTCCTCATCCTGGCGGCGCTTTATGAGAGCTGGACCCTGCCGATGAGCGTCCTGCTGGGGACTCCCGTGGCGGTCGCGGGGGCGCTCAGCACGCTCTGGCTGCGGAAGATGACCAACGACGTTTACGCGCAGATCGGGCTGGTCATGCTGATCGGGCTGGCGGCCAAGAACGCCATCCTGATCGTGGAGTTCGCCAAGGTTCGCTACGAATCCGGCATGTCCCTCATGGATGCCGCGCTGGCGGCTGCGAAGCTCCGGCTGCGGCCGATCCTGATGACCTCGTTCGCTTTCGTGCTTGGCTGCATTCCCCTGTGGATGGCGAACGGCGCGGGGGCCCTCGCCCGCCGGGTGATCGGCAGTTGCGTGATCGGCGGTATGGCAGCCGCTACCGGCATCGCGGTGCTGCTGATTCCGGTCACGTTTTACCTGATGGAACGGTTGGGCGGCAAGCCCGCCAGAGGGCACTCGGCGGGAGGGGGTCGCTAGATGCGGAGAATCTTTTCAGCCGCCTTGCTGGTGGTCCCTCTGTGCGTTCTCAGCAGTTGCGTCGTCGGCCCCCGATATACCAGGCCGACCATCGTCACGCCGCCAGCGTTTCGCGGTGAAGAGGGCGCCGCCGAGCAGGCTTCGATCGCCGACCTCCCATGGTGGGAGATCTTCCACGATGATACGCTGCGGAGCCTGATCAAGACCGCGCTCACCAACAATCAGGACCTGCGAATTGCCGCACTGCGCGTCGAACAGGCGCGGCAACTCTCGGTGCAGGCACGGTCGCAATACTATCCCTCGGTGGGATATGAGGCCGGTTTGAGTCAAGGCAAGAATGAGTATCAAGGCCAGCCGGCCAATTCGGGTGGAGTGCGGCAAGGCAGCGTTCTGGCCGGGTTCGGCGCGACCTGGCAGTTGGACTTGTGGGGCCGGATTCGCTGGGCCAACGAAGCCTCGCTCGCCAATTTCCTGGCTAGCGAGCAAGGCCGGCGCGGCTTGATGCTCTCACTGGTCAGCAGCGTGGCGCAGGCCTACTTCGAACTCCTGGGGCTCGATCTTCGCCTGGACATCGCCCGCCGCAACACCGCCAGCTTCGAAGATAGCCTGAAGCTCTTCCGCGAACGGCTGAACGGCGGAACGGCTTCCCGGCTGGAAACCTCGCGCGCGGAGGCGGCCATGGCTTCGACCGCCGCCAACATCCCCGACCTGGAGCGGCAAATCGCCATCCAGGAGAACGAAATCCGGCTGCTGATCGGAACCGATCCCGGCTCCATTCCCCATCGCGGGACGCTGCTCGAACAGACCGTCCCGCCGGACGTTCCAGCCGGCCTGCCCTCCCTCCTGCTGCAACGGCGCCCGGACATACTGCAAGCCGAACTGGCGGTGCGCGCGGCCAATGCGCAGGTGGGCATCGCCACTACCGCGTTCTTCCCCCAGATCGGGTTAACCGACCTTCTGGGCCGGGCGAGCAGCCCGCTCGATGCCTTTACGTCGGGGGCAAACTCGATCTGGAGCACGGCTTCGAGCGCCGTAGGCCCCATCTATGCGGGCCGGTCTTTGCGCTCGCAGAAACGCCAGGCCATCGCACACTGGCAGGAAACGCGAGTCCAGTACGAGCGGGCCGCGCTGGCGGCCTTCCGGGATGTGTCGGACGCGCTGTTCAACCGTGAGAAATTGGAGGACGTGCGCAGCCGCCAGGCCGAAGCGGTGAAGGCGTACCAGGAAGCCGTAGAGGTCTCCATGCTGCGCTACACGGCGGGCAAATCGAGCTATTACGAAGTGCTCGAAGCGCAACAGGAACTCTTCCCGGCCGAAATCGCGCTCGCGGAAACCGAACTGGGCCGGCGGTTGGCCATCGTGCAGCTCTACCAGGCGCTAGGCGGCGGGTGGAAGCTGGCGAACGCCGATTGGACCGCGTCCCCGGCCGCGAATCCAAAGCCGTAAGCAATCCTGCGCCTCTCTTGCGCCGGCATTGGCCGGCCCGGCCTGACGCCTGGTTATCCGCGCCGCAACGTATAATCGTGTTGAATGCCCGACCTCCACTACTCCGTTTGTGCGCTCGACTGCCCGGACTGCTGTTCGCTGGTCCTCACCGTCGAGAACGGGCGCGGCACGAAATTGCGCGGCAACCCGGAGCATCCGGTAACGCGCGGGTTTCTGTGCGGCAAGGTGGCTCAGTATCTGGAGCGCGAATACTCGCCCGGGCGGCTTCTCTACCCCCAGCGGCGCGCGGGCGCCAAAGGCGAAGGCCGCTTTGAGCGCATCTCCTGGGAGGAAGCTCTCGACACCGTCGCGCAGCGGCTGAAGGCCGCGGCCCGCACACACGGGCCGGAGTCCATCCTGCCCTACAGCTATGCCGGAACCATGGGGCTGCTCAACGGCAGCGGCATGGACCACCGCTTCTTTCACCGGCTGGGCGCATCGCGGCTCGACCGCACCATCTGTTCGACCGCCGGAATGGCAGGCATGACCGAAGCTCTCGGTGTCCGTTATGGCACCGAGCCGGAACAGTTCCGCCACGCGCGGCTGATCCTGGCCTGGGGCGCGAATATCCTCGGCACCAACGTGCATCTCTGGCCATTCATCGTGGAGGCCCGCCGCAACGGAGCCAGACTCTATACCATCGACCCGCGGCGCAACCGCACCGGTGCGGCCTCCGACAAACACTTCTTCATCAACCCGGGCAGCGATACGGCGCTCGCGCTGGCCATGATGCACGTCATCATCGGCGAAAATCTGCACGACGCCGCATACGTGGATCGGTATACGCAGGGGTTCGACGGGCTGCGCGAACGCGTGCGGGAGTGGACGCCGCAGCGAGCCGCGGAACTCACGGGCATCGCCGCCGGAGAGATCGTGGAACTCGCGCGCGAGTACGCCACCAAGCGGCCGGCCGTCATCCGCCTGAACTACGGCGTGCAGCGAAGCGAGCGCGGCGCCATGGCGGTCCGCACGATTGCACTCCTCCCGGCGCTGGTGGGTTCGTGGCAGGAACCCGGCGGCGGCATCCAACTCTCCACTTCACAGGCGTTCCACTTGAACCGCGCGGGGCTGGAACGCGAAGACCTGCAACAGCGGGCACTCGGCCGCGAGGCCCGCGTCGTCAACATGGCGCAACTCGGACGGGCGCTCACCACGCTGGGCAATCCGCCGGTGAACGCGCTGGTCGTCTACAATTCCAATCCGGCGGCCATCGCGCCCGACCAGAACACGGTGCTCGCCGGGCTGCGTCGAGAAGACCTTTTCACCGTGGTCCTCGAGCAGTTCCAGAACGATACCGCCGATTACGCCGACATTCTGCTGCCCGCCACCACTTTCCTGGAGCATACCGACCTGTACCTCGCGTACGGGCATCACTACCTGCAACTCGCGCGGCCCGCGCTCGGCGCTCCGGGCGAGGCGAAATCGAACGTAGAAGTCTTCCGGCTGCTGGCGGAACGCATGGGTTTTGACGACGCGTGCTTCCGCGATTCCGATGACGACATGATCCGGACCCTGCTCGATTCCCGGCACCCGTTCGTCAACGGGATCACGCTGGAGGAACTGGACCGCGAACACTTCGTCCACCTGCGGCTGCCCGAACCCTTCCTGCCGTTTGCCGCCGGGGGCTTCGGCACGCCCGATGGCAAGTGCCATTTCCACGCCGAAACCCTAGACTACACGCCTCCCGCCGAGTCCCGGCACGGCGACCCGGCGCTCGGCCGCAAGTACCCGCTGGAACTGGTTTCCGCAAAGAACGATGGCAGTATGAATTCGACATTCGGCCACCGCGACGCCGTCGATCTCGAGACGGCTGCCCTGCACCTCTGCGCCGAAGACGCCTCGGCGCGCGGCATCCGGCAGGGCGATAGCGTGCGCGTCTTCAACGATCGCGGCTCGGTGGTTCTGGCCGCCGCGGTGGACGATACCGTGCGGGCGGGCGTCGTTTCGGCGCCGGCGACCCGCTGGGGCAAGCGCGCGCCGGACAAACGCAATGTCAACGCGCTTACGCCGGACCGCCTGACGGATGCGGGCGGCGGTCCCACGTTTTACAGTTGTCTGGTGGAAGTGGAGAGGATCGGAGATTGATGAAACAGCTATCCTGGTTCGTCCTGGCTGCCGCGCTGGTGCTGGCACCGTCCGGTTGCAAGCAGCAGAAGGTCAGAACATCGGCCGCCGAAGATGCGGCGCCGCGGTTGGCCAGCAACGTCCGCATGGGCGAGGGACGTTCCGCCGGCCACCTGGTGAGCGGGTTCTACGGCATTGAAAACGGCGCCTGGCGCTGGACGGCGAAGCAGTTCACGCTGTTGCTGGGAACTCCCGCCGGGGCGGCTCAAAGAGGCGCGGTGCTCGAGATCAAACTCACGGTTCCGCCGGTGACGATCGAGAAACTGCAATCGGTGACGCTTTCCGGAATGGTGAACGGGGCGGCGCTCTCGCCGGAAACCTATACCAAGCCCGGACAATACAGCTACCGGCGCGAGATTCCCGCCGCCGCAATCACGGGGGATCCCACGAAAGCCAGCTTCCAGTTGGATAAAGCCATGCCGCCGGCCGGCGGGGACGCGCGGGAACTCGGCATCATCGTCACCGCAGCCGGGCTGGAAGCGAAATAGAGGAACCGCGCGGGCCGGAGAGCCGCGCCATCTGGTTGACGGTCGGTGTCAAGGAATTGGCGCTGGAGCGGCACCGCTTGCCTCCGGGACGGGAGCCCGCCGGAAGCGGTACACGTCGAAAACCGCACGTCCGAAGCGATCGGAGATTTCCGTTTCCAGTTCCCGTTGGTAGCCGGAGGCAGCCGCAATCTGGATCAGCCTGGGGTTCCACGCCGGGAAGAACTCGAATTCTTTGGTGTGAGAAATGAAGAGGTTAGCCGGATCGGAGATCATGCTTGCGATGATCGCGCGGTCCGCCGGCGAGATCGTTTCCCGCGCCAACTGATCGGTGCCCATGGCCAGCGGCAAGCTCCCGCGGTTCAATAAGCGGAGCGGGTCGAGAATTCCCCAGTCCATGCAGTAGATCGTCCTGGCCCGGTCTTTCTTCAGGTACTGCGAGAGCGGGAAAACGGCGTTGCTCCAGCTCAGGGCCCCGCCGTTCCGGAGCGCCATGGCATAATACTCGTTCGTCACCAGCGCTCCGGAGACCAGCATCAGCGTCAAAACCGTTGCCAGCGCCGGAATACCGGCACGGCCCAGACGGCGCGAGGCAGCAGCGAACGAGACCGCAATCACCAGCTCCGGAAAGGGCCACAAGAGGATGGTGTGATGCACGCTTCCGCCGGTATTGGCGGTGATCGCCATCTGGATCCACGTCACGGCCATCGTGATCAGGGCAAAGACGATGGCGCGTACGCCGTTGCGCCCGGCGAGCGGCGCGAGCAGCAGCGCCAGGAAGAAGCCGTACAACAGCAGGTGCCTGCGCGGATGGCCGGCAAGTGCCGAAATATCGGCAGATGCGCGCTCTATTGGCTCGCTCGGCAGGCGCGGCCGCGGCGTCTGCCAGTCTTCCGCCGTCAACCAGCCGAACAGGCCCTGCCCCTCGGCGGTATTGCGGAGCATGATTGCCTTTCCGCCGAGACCGCCGGTGTCGCGGTGGAAATTGCCGACAAACGTGACCCAATGGTGGCGTGCGTTGTATGCCAGCAGGGGTAAGGAGCCAAGGACGAACGCCAGCACTGCGACGGCGACTCGGCGGCGGTTCAGCCTCCAAAGCAGTTGCCGCGGAAACACCAGAACTGCCGCCACTCCCAGCCCGGAAAGCATCCACACCGCCAGGGCTTTATCCCATAACGCCAGCCCGAACAGAAAGCAGCCGGCAGCCAGAAAACGGTCGTTTTTTTCCTGGTAAAACTTCAGGATTGCGAGCATTCCGCCGATAAGCAGAAGGTGCTGCAGAGCTACGGGGCCCCAATCAAAACACAGAGTTAACAGGTAGGCTGAATCTACGGCAAGCAGCGTGCATCCAACCACTGCAGCACGCTCTCCGGCGATGCGCCGGAGCAGAAGAAAGAAGAGCCAGATGCTGATCGTTCCGGCAAGCACCATGGGGATGCGAAGGGTCATCACTCCCGCGCCGAACGAGTGGAAGATGCGGGGATAAAGCCAGGATTTCAGAGCTCCGACATAGCTCATCAGCATCAGCGGAACGGAGGCGTGGCCGATGCGTATGGAGTACAACTCGGCGCGAGGGGAATAGATGCCTTGCACAAACAGGGTCTCATCCGCCTCAATCCCCAGCAGGGGGGCAATCGCCAGTCCCGCCAAGAAGAAAAATATACATGCGATGGCGGCCAGAAATTCGACACGTATTTTTAGGTTTGTGGGCTGCGGCAGATTCACAATCGGTGATTCCGAAATGAGATGGTATCATCCGTCCGATATGGAAGTGCGGGCCGTGAGTCCGAGAACGTATGCAGGCATCAAATAGATTTGGCAACGAACTTGCTATGACTTTGACTCGTCAGAGGCGGCTTAGGGCACTTCGGGGCCGAAAAATAGCCCTTTTGAGGGAAGCGTAGACTGAAACCTTTGGCTTGATTTATCGTCTATACTGTTGCAGCAGCGAAACGAGCTAAAGAGAACAAAAGAAAAGAAGATAGCTGGATTACAGAAGGAGATGGACCATGAACCAGACCGAACTCAACAAATATAAAGCGATGCTGGAAGCCAAGCAGGCCGAGCTTTCCGCCGGGCTCAGAAACCGGGAAGACATCGCCATCGAAAAGACCCCGGATGCCCTGGACGAAGTGCAGCTCGCCGGTGAGCGCGAGCTGGCAATTCGCAACCTCGACCGTGAGTCGAATCTGCTCCGCAGCGTGCGGGGCGCACTGGCGCGGGTGGCCGATGGCAGCTACGGAATCTGCATGCACTGCGAGGAAGAGATCAAGCCCAAGAGGCTCGATGCGGTGCCCTGGACGAAGTATTGCATCCGCTGCCAGGAGGCAGCCGACCGGCACGAATTCGAAACCGAATCGGGCGAGAGCATCGACGAGTTGCTGGCAAACGCCGCGTGAGGCCAGAGTGGGTCTCCGAAAGGCGCGGGAGCCATCCCGCGCCTTTTGTTTTTTTTGGTCGACGGTGGGTGCGACTGGGTGAGAATCCATACCATCGCTCCCTCTTTTGAGGGCAGTGATGTGGAATTTCACCCCATCGCGCTGCGACACCGCGTAGAAGAACGTGGAGTTTCTCCGTCGAGTCGCAACCCCGCCAGATCGCCTCGGAATCTTTCCAGGCACATTCAATCCGGTCACAATTGCCCATCTGGCGCTGGCAAACGCCGCGCTGTCGTTGGTGGATGAAGTCGTCTTCGTTTTGCCTCGTGTGTTCCCCCATAAACGCTACACTGGCGCGGGCTTTCGCGAACGTCTCGAAATGGTGGGAGCGGCCGTGGCCGGGTGGGCCGCCTGCTCGGTTGCCGCTAGCGAGGGCGGACTGCTCGAAGAGATTGCCGGAGAGTGCCGCTTGGATTACGGCCCGGGGGTGCGCCTGACGTTTTTGTGCGGCCGCGACGCTGCCGAACGTATTGTTTCCTGGGACTACGGCAGGCCTGGAGCGGTTTCGGAAATGCTGGCCCGGTTCGACTTGTTGGTGGCGGCACGTGGGGGCGAGTACACGCCCCCAGCCGAATTCGCGGATTGTATCGCGCCCCTGCCGCTCAACGGAGTATTCGACTTCGTTTCAGCGACTGAGGTGCGGCAGAGGATCGCCCGGAACGACCCTTGGGAGTACTTGGTGCCGCCTGAGATTGAGCAGCGGATCCGGAAGTACTATTCGTTGCAACGACTGACTGAGTACTAACCGGGAACGTCACGATATTGCTGACGAACGTGCTTTGCGCGATCGTCAACTCGGTGGCTGAATTGGCCGCCAGGCTCGTGTTCAGATGCAGAACCACTTTGTACGTTCCGACAGTGCCCGGGACCAGCGAAGCGGAAATCACATCCGCCGTCGAGCCGCCGGCAATCGCGGAAACTGAGTGGTCGGAATCGTCGGGTGGTGTTGTCAGGGGCGCGTCGGCAGGGTATTGCACACCGGTACGCAACGCCGCCGCAACCGTATCGGTGAGCACGGGCAATCCCAGGCCCGTCGCATAGACTTCAATCATTTCGCCGGGTATCGCCGGATTGTCCGGCGTCACGAGACCGCCCGCCACATTGGCGCAGCACAGGGACGAACTGAATGCAGTGATGATGAGATTCGCGCTGGCGCTCGCACTCCCGGAAATGGGAATCCCGTTGCCCTCCGGACCCTGGACGCGCGCCTGAACCAGGATGCGGTCGTAGACACCGGCCGCCGTGGCCGTCACCATCGGATCCTGATTGATCAGGGCGATCAGGTTGTCGCGAATACTGTCCAAGGTGTCGCCGGATTGTACAGTGTAGGAGTAGCTGCGGTCCTCAATCGTGACCGTCGCCACGTCTCCGGCGGCGACGCTGCCGTCCACCGAGATAACTCCGGTCGCACTACTCGAGCCGTGATAGACCACACCTACATTGGTGCCTCCGGCCGTGAAAATACCGGGGTTGGCAGGCACAATTGTGACTGCCACGGGAGTAGTAGAGATGACCGAACCATCCGACATTACCGACCGCACGAAGGAGTTGATGCTGGTGGTGTCGGTCAGTTCCCACGGAATCTGCGCGTTAATTTGCGTCGGAGAGACGTAATACAGGGGTGACCGGATCCCGTTAAAGTACACTTCGGTGCCGCCGAGATTGGTTGGAAGCGACGTCTGAGAAACATCCGCCGAGATTGTGTTGGCCGAGAGATTCGTTCCCATGATCGCCACGATCGTTCCCGGAGCGATGGAAGCCGCATCCCCGCCGCCGGTGAGGGTGCTCGACGCAACGCCGGCACCGATCGTTGCATTGCTCGAGAGGGTCGTCTGGTAATTGATGCCGTTGCCCCCCGTACCTGCGTTGATCGCCGTGAGAATCACGACGTCATTGACCGGATCCGGCGTGGCTCGCACATACGGATCACCCGCTCCGGAATTGCTGCTATTGATGGCCGCCGCTAATCCCTGCGTCACCGTCGCGAGCGTGTCGCTCGCCTGCACCGTATAGCTGTATTGGGGGTTCGTGCTGGTGGTCGTGGTGGTCGTACCGTTGGAATTGACGGTCGAGGTGCTGAGAACGGCGGTACCGATTTCGACCGTGATGATGTCGCCCTTGGTGATGGTTCCCGAAATCGTGATGCCGCCATGAGCATAGATAGCGATGCTGGCGGAGTTTCTCACGCCCTGATAAGGTACGGTGGTCTGGCCCATCGAGTAGACCGTGACGCGCCGGTTGTAGGCGTCGCTCACATACAGGTTCGTGCCGTCCCAGGCCATTCCCAACGGCGTGCGCAAGGAGTCGGCGGCGTCGGTCGCCTGATTGACCGTTCCGCCAATCTGGCCGATGATGTCATCGGCCGCGACGCCGCTTTGAGTCGGGATCTGGTTGTAAACCAGCACGCGGTCGTTGCCGCCGTCGGCGACAAACAGGCGGGATCCCGTCGAAAGCGCATACCTCGGGAAATTCAGCGTGGAGTTGCAGTATTCGGGATACGTCGGGTTGCCGTTCGAATCCTTGCCGTTCGAAACCGTGCAGAGGACCGGAGTCTCCACGCCGTTCGAGTCTGCGGTGTACGCGTTATTGGGCATCGCACTGACGAGATCCGGTTGGCCGATGGCCACATCGGCGGCGGCGCCGTTCGAAGCCGGGATGGAATTCCAGACCAGAATCCGGTTGTTCCCGAGATCCGTCACGAAAAGACGAACGCCATCGGAGGTCACCGCCACCGGGTTCAGCATATTCGTGGCGGTGGCGGTATTGCTCTGCTGGGTCAGATCGGGTTGTACGACCGTCGTAAAGTTCGGCGCTCCCAGCACAACATCGGCCGACGCGCCATTCTTATTGGGAATCGTGTTGAAGATGAGGACGCGGTTGTTCTGGGTGTCGGCGACATACAATTTCCCGTTTTCGATCCAGACGCCCTGCGGACCACGCATCGAAGCGGCGGTCGGAGTGTTTCCGGGCGGTAAAGTAGCCGTCGTGAAATCGGGTTGTCCCACGACTATATCCGCCGGCTGGTCATTCGCGGTCGGAATGCTGTTCCAGATCAGCACGCGATTGTGATCCGTGTCCGCTACAACCACGTGAACGCCGTCCGTCGCCACCGAGGTCGGCAGGCGCAAAGCGCTCGCTGTGGCGGCCATGTTTTCGGTCGTCGTCGTGAAGTCCGGCTGGCCCAGCACTACGGTGGCCTGTCCCACGCACACCGGACACTTGCTCGAGTCGGTAAGTTCCGCCGTCGGCGACGGGAACTGCGACGAAGCACCTTTGAAGAGCAATACCCGATGATTGATAGGTCCGGCGCCGACCCGATTGGCGTCCACCACGAATAGAGTGTCGCCTGCGAAGGCCAGGCCGCTCACTCCTCCCACAATGGTGTCGCTCGAGTTCGAGTCCTGGCTGGTGAAAGTCGTCTGGCCGATGACCAGACGGGCCGCCTGCCCCGTGGTGAAATCGGCGGCGCTCAAAGCCGCCACGCTCAGTAGGAAAACCGAAATGCACTTCATTGGGCGTTAGTTAGGAAGCGTAACGATGCTTGAATTAACTCCCGATTATAGCAGGGGGCGGATGGTGCTTTCAGGCCACACCAGTGTGCGGAATCGGCACGCCGGCGCCGCCCGAAACCCCTAGGGAATAAGCATTTACGCGAGACCACGCGGCGAGAAATGCACGCCGTGTGCCAACGCACAGAGACCGTAACTCGCACCCCGGGCTAGATCAGCGCCGCCATCAGCGCGCCCCGCGCGGTGGAATTCAATGGGTCGTTCGACCTACGGACTTCCGCCAGCCGCACCGGGAAATCGTTGGCCTTGAGCGCCTGGGCGAACCGCTCCATAAACCCTTGAGGCATCGAAGTTCCGCCGCTTACGACAAGCGGGATCGATTTGTCGAGCTTGGGCAGTTTTTGGGAAGACGAGATCTGGGCCCGCAGCGCGTTCACCAGCTGGTCGATCACCTCGTAGTAATAGACCGTAATAGCATTGCGGACCCGGTCTGCCGAAATTCCGTTCAGCGAAAAGCTCTGTTCCTTTTGGACCCGCAGCCGTGTCGCGAGTTCCCCAGTCACCAGCGCCGCCTGGCTGTCGATGAAGTCCCCGGCCCTGGAAACGCTGAAGCTGATGACGGGCACCGAAAGCACCGAGAGACAGACGTTGCTCAGCCCGCTGCCGCAGGAAATTCCGATTCCCGTATAGTTGGAAGCGCCCAGTTCGGCAAACACCACGGCCAACCCTTCTTCGATCGGCTGAGACTCGTACCCCAGTTCGGTGAGGATCTGGCGAATCGAGGCCTCGTGATAGGCGATCCCGACTTCCGAGGAAAGTACCGGCGCCGGCACGCTGAAAAGCACTTTCTGACCTTCCACCGACGCCTTGCCGACGAGTTTCTCAATGATGCGGCGCACCACTGCCAGGCTGTGGGGCTCGTGCGGGTTCAGCACGCCCTGGGACATGGGCCGCCGGGTCTCCACGTGGAACACCTCGGCAAACTTCTGCGCATCGTCTCCAATGACCACGATATCCTGGCCTTGCACTTCGTGGAATACATTCTCCCGTTCCAGGAGAGTCAGGGTCAGTTTCGAGTACGGCAGCGTGATGAAAGCATTCAGCTGGGCGGCATATCGAAATACCCGATCCGCGTTCCGGGCCGCCACGATGCGGCTGGTGCCGATGTCAAGTCCGATCGGCTGTGTATATTCCTCTGTTTGACTCATGAATGAACCTCCGTTCGATCTCAATCGAATGGGAAGATCTCCTCCCGGTGAATGCGATCCCACAGACGCCGGATTCTGAGGAGTTCACGCGGATCGAGCGGGCTCCCATTCTCCACCCGCCACCCGACCGCCGCCGCTACTATCATCACCAGGCAGAGCGCCCCGACCAGCACGGCTACCTCCTGGGAAAGGTCGCCCGCTCGAGCACCGAACTCAAGCCGTTCGCGCCGTTGACGCTTCCGGGAGGCACGCAGAACGCGGCCGCCTCGGTAATCCGGGTAACTTCCATTTGCTTGCGTTTCTGCCAGGCGCGGAAGTTATCCTGCTCCCGGGCGACGTCGTCGACATTGGCCTGGATGCGCGACATATATTGCTCGGTAATCCGGTCCAATTCCGCCTGAATTTTCGAATTTTCCTCGGATTTGTCGTTCTCCAGATCCCTGAGGCGGCCCTGATAGGAGTCCTCGTAGTCGTTCAACGCGCGCTGCCGGACCACGGCATCCTGTAAGACATCCTCGACTTCCGCTCCAGCCGCCTCGAGAGCCATCAGCAGGGCGGAACGCTTGGCCTCAGACGACATCCCCGAGAGGTGGGTGCTGGCCATCATGTCCGCGATCTTGAGGATGCCGTAGGAAACTCGAGGCGGCTTTACGGCAGCGCTGCTGTAAATATTGTCAAAGGAGGGTGGGGCGGCGATTCTGGACTCAGGCGCCGGAGCAACGTCCTTCGCCTTGTCAGCCATGTTGGGCGCGGAAGTCTCCGTCGCCGGATAGGCCACTCCATTGTGAGTACCGTTTTGGTACGAAAGGTTAAACCATTGTTTCAGCATGGTAGAAATTCCCACGGAACCCATGGATTTTGTCGGGGCAGGCCGGCCAGCCTGAGGACGGCATCCCGATGTGACGGTTCCTGTTTCCCACTTGGGTATCACCCAAGTAGTATCGGCAGGGTACGGTTCTTCTCAGTAGAGTTCTCCGGCGATTTGCTAAGGTTTTTTTTCGGGGCGGCCGATCTATGAAATGTCAGCATGGTTTGGAAGCGGCAACTCGAACCGGAACCCCGACCGGTGGTGGATTGGCTGGCCGGGCAGATCCACGACCCCGTTGCGAAACTTCGCTTTCTCAAGATCGCGGCGGACCACACCGGCATCTCCGGCGGAAAATCCAAAAGACGGCAGGCCCGATACATTATTCTCGCGGTCATCTGCGTTTTGCCGGCCCTGCTACTGCTCCGAGTAGGAGCGCGGGTCGAGACCGCCGCGCCCGCCCGTGCCCTGAGACCCACCCCGCGGCGGTCCGGGAGCCGCCCGCCGGGCGAGCCGCATCTGATCTGGGAAGTGGAAAAGACCGCGGACTACGAAGTCTACAGCAACGGCCTGCGGATCGAGACCCGGTACGAGACCTCTACTCATCCCCGAAGATACATGGCATTTGCGGCCGACCATCCGGGCCGCGAACCAGGCGAAGTTCGCAATACGCCGGCAGGTATTGTCTTCCATGCCACCGAGAGCCGCCAGGCACCCTTTGAGGAGAGCGAAAACCGGGTGCTGAAACGGCTGGGAGAGTCAATGCTCGAATACGTCCGGCGAAAGCGCGCGTACAACTTCGTGATCGACCGATTCGGGAGGGTCTACCGGGTGGTGAACGAGAGCGATGCCGCCAATCATGCGGGCTTCTCGCTATGGGCGGACGATCGCTGGATCTACATCAACCTGAATGAGAGCTTCGTGGGGGTTTCTTTCGAAGCCGGCGGCGATTCCGGCCAGGAAGCGGCGATAAACCCGGCGCAGCAGCGTGCCGGCGCGGTGCTGATCGAAATGCTGCGCAGCAGGTACCATATTGCGGCGGCGGATTGCGTGACCCATGCGCAGGTCTCCGTGAACCCGAACAACATGCGGGTGGGCTACCATACCGACTGGGTTTCGGGATTTCCATTTGAATCCGTGGGGTTGCCGAACAATTACGCAGAGCCAATCTGGGCCGTGGCGCGCTTCGGATTCGAATGCGATCCGAAATACCTCGAACAGGCCGCCGGGCGCCTGCGGGAAGGCGCCGAGGCTGCCGAGGCCATGCTGCTCCGGGCCGCTGCCGGAAAGGGCATGAGGCCGGCTGCTTACCGGCTCCAACTGCGCCGCCAATACCACGAAAAACTCGCGCTGGCGCGGCGTGCGGCGGCGGGCGGGGCATCAGCGGATCCGGAGCTGGCATCTGCGATAAAGTAGCAGCATGCTCCGCCGTACCTTTCTGCAAGCCCTCCCCGCGGCCGCAGCCGCCACCGCCACCGCCGCCGCCGAAGTTCCGGTCAAGTTGGGATTCGACACGTACTCGGTGCGGGCGTTTCGCTGGAAGGCGCCTCAATTCCTGGAATTCGCCGCCGCCCAGAAGCTGGACACCATCCAGTTTTCCTCCATGTCCGATTACGAAAGCTACGAGCCCTCCTATCTCCAGAAGATCAGGGACCAGGCGGCCAGCCTGCGCATCTCGATCGACTCCGGGATGGGATGTATCTGCCCCACCAGCAAGTCATTTCCAAAGAATGGGCGCCCGGCCCGCGACCAGATCCTCGAAGGGCTGCGAGTCGCCCAGGGCGTCGGCGCCACGGCAATGCGCTGCTACCTCGGCTCCAGCGCCGACCGGCTGAGCCCCGGCGGAATTGAGCCGCACATGGAAGCGACGATCCAGGTATTCCGCTCAGTGCGTTCGGAGGCGCTGGACCTTGGTGTCAAAATCGCCCTGGAGAACCACTCGGGCGACCTGCAGGCCCGGGAAGTAAAGACCATCATCGAAGAAGCCGGCAAGGATTTCGTGGCGTCTTGCCTGGACACCGGCAACCCCATGTGGTGCGTGGAAGACCCGTTCGTCACTCTGGAAACGCTGGCGCCCTACGTGGTCACCACGCACGTTCGCGATTCGGCCGTGTTCGAAGTGCCGCGGGGCGCGGCAGCGCAGTGGGTGGCGCTGGGAGATGGGAACGTCGATTTCGTCAGGTTCGTGGCGCGCTTCCGCGAGTTATGCCCGAAGTCGTCGATGCAGCTCGAAATCATCACGGGCCGGCCGCCTACGACGCTGCCATATCTCGAACCGGGCTTCTGGAAAGCGTTTTCCAAAATGCCGGCGTGGGAGTTCGCCCGCTTTGTCGAGCTTGCCAAAAGCGGCCATCCCTTCATGGGAGCGATGGTGATCGAGGACGTGCCCGGGCGGCATCCACAGATCATGGCGGACGCCTTGAAAGAGCAGCAGCGCATCGACCTGGAGCGCAGCTTCGAGTACGCGAGAAAACAGTTGAACGTGGGCATCAACTGGAGGAGCTGAAAGGCCGCGCCGCAGCGGGAAGGCGGCGACTCGTCTACAATCTGATAAGCCCTGGAGGAATGGTTCATGAAGCGCCTCTTCGCCGCGCTGTTTCTGTTCGCGCTTGCTCTACCCTCCGCTGTACCTTCGCCGGAGCAGTATTTCGGGTTTCGCATCGGCACGGACAAGAAACTCGCCCGCTGGGACAGGATTGTCGGGTACATGCAGACCGTGGCCAGCCAGTCGGACCGCGTGCGCTTCCGAAACCTGGGCCCCACCACGCTAGGCAACCCGTTCATCGTGATGGAGATCAGCTCTGCGGATAATCTCAGGCGAATCGAGTATTACAAACAGCTCGAACGGAAGCTCTATTTTCAGGGCGGCGCGCCGACCGATGCTGAGCGCGACGAGATCTTCCGCTCCGGGAAGGCCGTAGTCTTCGTTACCAATAACATCCATTCGACCGAGATCGGCGCATCCCAGATGGCGATCGAACTGGTATACCGCCTGGCCACGGAGAATTCGCCCGAGATCCGGAAGATCCTGGACAACGTGATCTTCCTGCTGGTGCCATCGCTCAATCCGGACGGCCAGATCATGGTCACGGACTGGTACAACAAGACGGTCGACACGCCCTACGCGGCGTCACCCCTGCCGTACCTGTACCACCACTACACGGGCCACGATAACAACCGCGACATGTACCTGTTCTCGCAGAAGGAGAGCCGCATGGCCGCCCAGGTGCTTTGGCACGAATGGTTCCCAGCGATCTGGCTGGACGAGCATCAGCAGGGCACCTCCGGGCCGCGCATTTTTACCATGCCGGCCACCGACCCGATCAATCCGAACGTGGACCCGCTGATTTACCGGCTCAACAGCCTCTTCGGCCAATCGCAGGCCGCCGCGCTCGAAGCCGAAGGTAAGACCGGCATCATTTTCAATTCCACCTACACCAACTTCTGGCAGGGCGCGATGGCATGGGCCGGCTGGTGGCATAACGAAGTGGGGCTGCTGACGGAAGTGGCAAGCGTCCGCATCGCCACGCCCACGATGCAGCAGATGGCGGACCCGTCGCACCCGCCAGCCAACGCCGCACCGGCCACGGGAGGACGCGGCGCGGCTGCCGGTTCGGCGGGCGGAACGTCCGAATTCGAAGCGGAGCGGCGACGCCAGTTCGAACAGCCGGATGCTCCCCTGCCCCCGCCGCGCGACATTACGCCGCGCACGGATTACCCCAATCCCTGGCTGGGCGGCAAATGGACGCTGCGGGACATCGTGGATTACGAGCTGATCTCTACGGTCGCGCTGCTCGAAACCGCGGCGGACCGGCGTGAAACGCTCTTGCGGCAGATCTACAACATCAATCGCAACACCATAGAAGCGGGCCGGAAGGGCGAAATCGGGAGCGGAAGGGACAAGGCGTTCGCCATCCTGATTCCCTTGGCCGGGCAACACGACCCGGATGAGGCCATCGACCTGGTTGACAAGCTCCTGATAGGCGGCGTCGAGGTGTATCGCGCGACGGCCGCGTTCAACCAGGACGGCAAAACCTGGCCGGCCGGGACGTTCGTGATTCCTTTTACCCAGGTGTTCGCGCGCTACGCCAAGGACCTGCTGGAGAAGCAGACCTATCCCGAGGTGCGGCGCTCCCCGAATGCGCCCGCCGAAGCGCCCTATGACGTTTCGGCCTGGTCGCTCGGGATGCAGTTCGGCGTAAAGACCACGTTTGCGAAGTCCGCTCTCCCGGCGGGCTTGGCCCTGGAGCCGGTCACGTCGAAACCGCGATACACTCTGGCCGCCGCGAACACGTCGGGGATATGGCGGTTCCCCTATAATGGGGCGCTCGCCGCCATGGTGGTGAACCGCCTGCTGGACGGCGGCGCGAAGATCAGCTTGACGAGGCCCGAGGCGGGCAGCGTCCCTTACGTGGTGGCGGCCGCGAAACCGGATGCATGGAAGCGGGCGGTGGAAGGCTTCGACCTCGTCGCCGCGGCGCCGCCCAGGACGCCAGCACTCGCCACGGTCCTCAACCGGCCGCGCGTGGGCATTTACCAGTCCTACGATCCCTCGATGGATGAAGGCTGGACGCGCTACATTCTCGATCAATACGATTTCCGGTACGCCAGGCTCCACAACCCAGAAATAAAGGCGGGCCGCTTGCGCCGGAGCTTCGATGCCATCATTCTGCCCGACCAGCGCGGCACCGCGATCATGGACGGCCTGGATTACAGAACCATCATTCCCGAATACCGCGGCGGAATCGGCGAAGAAGGCCTGGACGCGCTGCGCCAGTTTGTGAACGACGGCGGCACTCTGGTGGCGCTGGGCGAGGCATCGAACTTTGTGCTCGACAAATTCCCTCTGGGCGTGAAAGATCTCAAGCGCACCCTTTCGCGCGACCAGCACTTCGCCCCCGGCACCGTCGTGAGCCTGCAGGTGGACACTTCCAACCCGGTAGGCTGGGGCATGGCGCCGGATACCTACGGCTTCTACATCAATTCCCCGTTCTTCCAGCTCACCGAGGGCTTCTCGTCGCAGAAAGTGAGCGTGGTGGCGCGGTTCCCGAACGTGGGGGTGAACGCCTCGGGCTGGATGCGCGGCGAAGACCTGATGCTCGGCCGAGCGGCCGTCGTAACCGTGGAAATGAACCAGGGGAAGATCGTGCTGTTCGGCATCCGCCCGCAGCACCGGGCGCAGACGCACGCCACGCTGCCGATGCTGTTCGACGCGCTGTACTGGTCGGCAGAAGGCGATTTGAAGGCACAGTAGGGGCGCGTGGAATACGCCAGGCTGCGCTGAACTGCCCGGCTTAAACTTGCGTATCATACCGGTATGTCCGATTTGCGCTTCGCGCTGCGTGTCTTCGCCAAGGCACCGGCCGCGACGGCGGCGGCAGTCTTCTCCCTGGCCCTGGCGATCGGTCCGAATTCCGCTTTGTTCAGTGCGGTGGATCGTCTCTTCCTGAAGCCGGCTCCGGTTCAGGGCATATCCCAAATCTTCTTCCTATCCTGACCTGTTCGATTACAGGCGGCAGGCGGGCGAGATCGGGGATTTTCTGGGGGTGGACCGCCGCGGCGTGCTATGGAACGGCAGCGAAAACGCCGGACTGCTTTCGCTGCACATCGTGACCGAAAACTATTTCGAAGCCCTGGGAGTGCGCTCGGCGGCAGGCCGGATGCTGGTCGACTCGGACGCCCATTTCGATCGTGCGCCGCCGGTCGTGATTAGTTACGGACTATGGCAGAGGAAATTCGGCGCTCGGCCGCGGTGGTCGGTCAGCCGATTCTACTGAACAGCCGCGGGTCTTACGTCGCGGGCGTGGCGCCGCGCGAGTTCCACGGCGTGGGGCTGGAGATCCTTCCGCCGGACATCTGGATGCCGTTCAGCGCGGTCTCGGTGTGGGCGCCGGGAGCCCTGGAACAAATGACGAAGCGCGACTCCCGCGGGATCAGCGTGCTGCTCCGGCTGCGCGAGGGAATCCCGCGGGGGCGCGCGGAGGCCGCACTCACGGCCGTGGCGGCGCGATTGGCACACGATTATCCCGATACGAACAAGGGCCGCTCCGTGGTACTCAGCCCGGCGGTCCACAAGGGAATGGCGATTCTCGGCAGCATCCTGCTCTCGCTGGTGGGGTTGGTGGCACCCGATTGGAGCGTGAGCGGGCTGGTGACGCGTCGCCAACACCTGCGCCTGGCGCTCTTTGCGTGGCAGGCCGGCGCGGCGCTGGTCGCAGTCTTCGCGATCCTCGGAATCCTTTTGGCAGGCGTGGGCCTCTATGGCCTGGTAGCGCACTCGGTGAGCCGGCGCGCTCACGAGATCGGCGTACGCGTGGCACTGGGTGCGCGGCCGGCGGACATTTTGCGGCTGGTCACCCGTCAGGCTGTAGCGGGCGTGGCAATCGGCGCGGCCCTGGGCATGGCAGCGGCGCTGGCGGTGGCGCGCATCATTTCGGCCGCACTTTACCAGGTGAGCCCGGCGGACCCGATCGCCCTATGCGCCGGAGTCGCGGCAGTCGCGATCGTGACCCTACTGGCGGCGAATCGGCCCGCTCGACGCGCCGCGCGCCTCGACCCGATGACGGTGCTGCGCCAGGAGTAGCTTGAACCGCGCGGCGCAACGGCATATCCTCAGCCATGTGACCACCTCGCGCTTCCTCTGCGGCATTCTGTTCGCCGCCGCGCTCGCCGCGCAAACTATCGACGTCTCTCCGGACGGCCCCATCCGCACGCTCGTCCAGGCGCGCAACGCGGCGCGGGCCGACCGTGCTGCCGGCCGCACCGGAGCCATCACCATCCAGATCGGCGACGGCATGTACTTTCTTGACGAGACCCTGGTGCTGACCGCCGCGGATTCCGATACGATCTGGCAGGCAGCGCCCGGCGCCCGGCCCGTCATCAGCGGCGGGCGCCTCATTTCCGGATGGAGGAAAGCCGGGGGACCGCTCTGGACCGCGAATGCCGGCAGCCCGCCATTCCGCCAGTTGTTCATCGGCGGACGCCGCGCGCAGCGCGCCCGCACCCCCAACTACGGCTTCTACCGCATTGATGGCGCGAGCCCGCAGGATAACCCCATCCGCCTGCATTTCCGCGGCAACGATATCAAGAAGGAATGGGCCGAGGCGGGGGATGTGGAAGTGATTGCGTATTTCGCCTGGGCCGATATCCGCATGCCCATCGTCAGCGTGGATGAGGATGCGCACATCGCAACGCTTGCGGGCGACCCGCGGCCTTCGAACAAAGAGGCCGATGCGCGCTACTACATCGAGAACGCGCCCGAGGGTCTCGATTCGTCCGGCGAATGGCGCCTGGACCGCAAGACCGGCACCGTTTTCTACTGGCCGATGCCGGGAGAGAACATGGCCGAAGAGCAGGTCATCGCACCCGAACTGGAGCACCTGGTCGAACTCCGCGGCGCGCACAACGTGACCTTCCGCGGCCTGCAATTCACGCACGCTGCCTGGCGGCTTCCGCCGCAAGGTTACGCCGATACCCAGGCCGCCATGCCAGCGCCCGCGGCGATCGTCGGGCTCAACTCCACCGACTGCACCATCGAGCGGTGCACCATCGCTCACTCCGGCGGATACGGCGTCTTCTTCGGACGCGGGTCGAAGCGCAACCATATCCTCGCCAGCGAGTTGTACGACCTGGGAGGCGGCGGCGTCAAACTCGGCGAGCCGCAGCAATTCCCGGAGGACGCCGATCAGAATTACGAAAACGTGGTGGCCGACAATCACATCCACGATCTGGGGCTGGTCTATGCGCCGGCCGTCGGCGTCTGGGTGCTGCAAAGCGGGCGCAACCAGATCGTTCATAATCACATTCACGATCTCTTCTACACCGCGATTTCCGTGGGGTGGACGTGGGGATATGGCGACAACCAATCCAAAGGCAACGTGATCGAATCCAACCACCTGCACGATATCGGCAAGCGGATGCTGAGCGACATGGGCGGCATCTACACGCTGGGCGTGCAGCCGGGCACGCGGATTCGCAACAACCTGATCCATGACATCGAGTCATTCACGTACGGCGGCTGGGGCATCTATCCCGACGAAGGCTCTTCGGGAATGCTGATCGAGAACAACATTGTCTACCACTGCAAGAGCGCTGGCTTCCACCAGCACTACGGCCAGGAAAACGTAGTGCTCAATAATATCTGGGCACTCAATCGCGAGAACCAGTTGATGCGGACGCGCGCCGAGCCGCACCTGTCGTTCACCTTCGAGCACAACATCGTGTACTTCGACCAGGGCCGGCTGCTCGGCAGCAACTGGACCGGCGACCAGTTCGCGATGAAGGACAACCTCTACTTCGATACGCGCGGCAGGGATATCCTCTTCGCCGGCAAAACCTTCGCCGAGTGGCAGGCCGCCGGGAAAGACGCGGGCTCTCTGATCGCCGACCCGCTGTTTGTCAACGCCGGAAATTTCGATTTCCGGCTCCGCGCGGATTCGCCGGCGCTCAGGATGGGCTTTCAACCCATCGACATGAGCACGGTGGGGCCGCGAGTGCCTTCCGGCCAGTAGGGTAGACCTGCGGTCTGCCCTGCTAAATTCGCCCGAACTTGGCCACGGCCTCTTTGATCGACTTGAACTTCTCGATAAACGGCAGCATGGTGTGCTCGGTGTTGTCGAGATCCTGGGCCTTCTTCAGCACGTCGGCGGCACGCGCGTGCGGAACAACCGCCACGCCGTCTTCATCCGCCACGACAATGTCGCCCGCGTTGACGCGGACGCCGTCGCAGTTCACCGGGATGTTGACGCCGGCGAACCGGAAATGATTGATGGTGGTCGAAGGCACCACGCCCCGGCTGAACACCGGGAACTGCAGGCGGTGGATCTGGGGCGTGTCGCGCACGCCTCCGTCGATCACGGCACCGGCCAGTCCGCGCACCTTCATGGCGGTAGCCATCAGGGCGCCCATGCCCGCATAATCGACGCCGTCCTCGAGCACCATCACGTACACCGACCCGAACGGAGCCGCGTCAATGGCATCCAGCATTCCCTGGGCCGCCGGCGCGCCTTCCTTGTGTTCCTCTTTCTTCATCAGCACGGTCACCGCCGGACCGGCGAACTTGGTGGTGGCAATCGGGCGCATGTCATGCGACATGTAAGCGCGCTGGCCGTACAACTGCTCCATCGCGTCCGCCACCGAGGCCACTTCGACATTGCGGAAACCCTCGATCAGCGGATCGCCCGAGGGCTGCGCCATCAGCCAGACCGTCGCGGAGACGGCGGCGATTCCGGCGCAGATCAGGATACGTTTCATGTGTGGCTCCTTTCGAAAGCAATGAGCGTATCGCACTTCGCACTATACTGGGGCATGCCGCGACGGAAGATTCTGGTGCATGGGCACCGCGGCGCGCGGGCGCGCTTCCCCGAAAACACCATCGCCGGCTTTGAGTACGCCATCGCGCTGGGCGTGGATGCCATCGAGATGGACCTGATCCTCACGCCCGCCGGCGCGGTCGGAATCTCCCACAATTTTGTCTCTTGTCCGCTCTTATCTCTCGACGAAGCGCTGGCACTGGCCCCGCTCGGGGCGTTCTCGTTCGATCTGGAGCTGAAGTGCTACCAGGAGTGTGGACCGCCCGCCGAACTGGCGGCGCGGGCCATCCACTGTGTGCGCGCCCGCGGTTTGGAACATCGCGTCACGCTGATGTCGTTCGATTCCCGCGCGCTGGCGACCGCCCGGCAGATCGCGCCGGAGATCCGCCTGGCCGCCTTGATCGAAAACGACCCCCGCGATTTCGTAACGACTGCCGCCGGCCGGGTCTCGCCCGAATGGACCCTCGTTACCGCCGCGAAGGTGGCCGCGGCACACGCTGCCGGAATCCAGGTGATTCCTTGGACGGCCAATACCCCCGAACAGTGGGAACTGCTGATCGAAGCCGGCGTCGACGGCATCATCACCGACGACCCCGCGGCGCTGATTACCTGGTTGCCTGATAGTTTCCGTAGCCCACGATAATCGTGGAGGCGATCAGCACGAACAACGCAAGCGTCAGCAACCGCATGGTGCGCGGGCTCGCGCCCTTCCACTCTTTCAATCCCAGCCCCCAGAGCGTGCTGAAGATGATGATGCTGGCCATATGCAGGGTCCAGCTCGAAAATTTGTAAGCGCCCATCTGGGTCTCGCCCATCGAGTAGAAGAAGAACTGCATGTACCAGGTCACCCCAGCCAGCGCGCAGAATAGATAATTGGGGAGCATCGGGGCACGCTCCACGCCGGCGGGCGCCGCGACCAGCACCTTGGCCATCTCCTCGCCAGGCGCGTCGGTAGCGGCTTCGAGCACCATCTCGCTCCGCGCGTGGTTCCGCACTTCCGACGTGAAATACTGATAGCCCGTTTTGTTCTTGATGTTGAGCGCCAGGCACCAGATGAAGTTCGTGGTAAATCCGCCGAGCAGCACCACCACCAGCACGGGCAGCCCCTGCCAGAGCGTCGCCGTACCGTGCTTCAAAGTGATAGCCTTGATCGGATCGCCGGCGGCCAGCCCGTAGGAAAAGCACGCGCTCATAATGCCGGAGAAGGTCGCCACCAGCAGTCCCTTCTTCAGGTTGAACTCTTTGATGACCGCGGTCTTCTGCTCGGCCGTGAACTCGCGCTCCTTGGCCATCCCGGCAAACCCGGCGATCGCAATCCCGGCCAGGCAGACGGCCACACCCGCCAGCACGTAGCGCCCGGAGGTTGTGCCCATGACATGCGAGACGAACTCGCCGCGGAAGATCGGCGGCACCAGCGTGCCGAAGGCGGCGCAGTACCCCAGCGCGATCGCCATGCCGAGCGACATTCCCAGGTACCGCATGGTGAGTCCGAAGGTGAGCCCGCCCATGCCCCAGAGCGCGCCAAACACGTAACACCAGACCAGGGCGCTGCGGGGGGCTTCCGAGAGCACGGCGTGGAGATCGCTGGTCATGAAATACGCCAGGACGATCGGCGCCAGTATCCAGCTGAAGACACCGCCGACCAGCCAGTACGTTTCCCAGGACCAGACCTTCACGCCCCGATAGGGCACGTAGAAACTGCCGGACGCCAGCCCGCCCAGCCAGTGAAAGAACACGCCAAGAATCGGATTTGCTCCCACCGGTTCCGCCTTTCCCGATCTCTCACGTTATCACGTAGGGTAGGCCTCCCGGCCTGCCCAGGCACGCGAAGGCGCCTAAAAATCGAACTGGTCGATGTTCGTCTTGTTGAAGATCAGCGGTTTCCCCAGCAGCACCTGGTCGCCTCGCACTGCGATCTTCCCCAGCCGCCCGGCTTGGAACGAGGTGGAGCCTTCGCCGATCCGCCCTTCAGCCAGCAGCGCGCCCGTATACACCGTCAGATAGCCGAGGTCCCGAGTGTTCCACAGCACCACGGCCTGCACCACGCTATCGTGCACGTAGCGCTTGTTCAGGTCAGGCAGGGAAAGCCCGATCACGTCCACGTCTTTCCGTGCCGCCTGCCGCACGGCTTCGGCGGCTCCGGGCACCGCGGCAGTGGCGATCGCCACCACCATCTTCACATCCGGATACGCCTTGAGCACGGCCTGCGTCTCCGCGAAGGCTTTGTCGCGGTCGTCGTCGCTCGGCCGGATGGTCGCGAGCTCCAACCCGGGGTACTTCGCCATGCGCTGCCTGATGAACCCGATCCACTGGTTCTGGTTGGCGGCGCTCAATGCCCCGGTGATGATGGCGAACTTGCCTTTTCCGCCGAGCAGGCGTGCGGCTTCGTCGGTCAGGGTGAAGCCGATGCCCTCGGCGGTGGCCTGATTGATGAAGAAGTCGCGGGCATCGGGCTGCGCGTCGGCGTCCCACGTCAGCACTTTGATTCCGCGCTCGCGGGCCTTGCGCAGCACGGTCGAAATCCCGGGGGAGTTCTCCACGCTCACGGCAATCACGTCCACGCCGCGAGTGATCCATCCCTCCACCAGTTCGTTCTGTTTGGCGGCGTCGAGATCCGTGGGGCCATCCCAGATCAGGTCGACGCCCGCGTCGCGCGCGGCCTCCTCGGCACCCGCCCGGCAGCTCACGAAATACGGATCGCCCTTGGCCTTGGGCATCATCGCGATCACCGGACGGTGCCCGGTCTTGGCCGGCGCAACCGCGGCCGGCCCGCCGCCGTCCGGCCTCAACGAATGCACCAGCCAGATATTGGTGCCGGCGACGATCAGCGATCCGGCCAGAATCACCGCGCAAAGAATCGTAAGTTGTGAGTTCCTCATGGGAGGCGTTTCCTCGAGAGTGTCGGATGCCGGCGCCCTGCGCAGCCGGCTGAGCCCGATCGAAATCACCAGCACCACGCCGGTCAGCACGCCCGTCATTTCCGACGGAAGCGCGGCCAGGCGCAGGCCGTTCTGCAAAACGGAAATGGAAAACAGGCCAAGCAGCGTTCCCCACACCGTGCCGCGGCCTCCGAACACCGACGTGCCGCCCAGCACTACCGCCGTGATTGCGGCGAGCTCGTAGCCGGTTCCGGTATCGGACTTCGCCTGCCCCAGGTGCGCGACGTAGATGATCGCCGCCGCGCTCGACACCACGCCCGAGAGCACGTATACCAGGGCCAGGCGCCGCGCCACCGGAATGCCCGCGTAGCGCGCGCCGGCTTCCCCGAAACCGATGGCGTAGAGCGTGCGCCCGATGGCCGAACGGTGCAGCAGCACGTAATACCCAGCCAGTGCCGCCAGCAGGATCGGGAACTGCACCGGCACGACGCCGCCGATGTATCCCTGCCCCAACGCCAGAAACCAGCCGGGGAATCCGCTGTAGTTCACCGCCCCGTGCGTCACCCCTTCGGCGATGCCGCGAAACATGGAATAGGAGCCGAGCGTCACGATGATCGGCGGAATCCGCAGTCTCGTGACGAGCGCCGCGTTCAAGCCCCCGCCCGCCAGGCCGGCACACAACGCCAGCCCCACGGCGGCGGCGACCGGCCATCGCCAGTCGTGCCACGCCACGCCGAAGGCCACCGCCGCGAGCCCCATCATCGAGCCCACGGAAAGATCGATCCCGCCCGTCACCATCACCGGGGTCAGCGCCAGCGCAAGCAGTCCGAGTTCCACGCTGAGCCGCACCACTTCGAAAAAATTCTCAGCCGTAGAAAAATTCTCACCGAGCATCGAAAAGACGGCGATTTCCGCCGCCAGCACCAGCAGCAGGACCCATTCGCCGTTGGGAAACCAGCGCTGGCGCCAGGGTCTACGCTCGCAGAGCGGCAGCGTTGCCTGCATAGCTCCCTCCCCGGCGGCGGAACCCGTCGATCGCCACCGCGGCCAGAATGATGGCGCCTTGAATCGCACGCTCCCACCAGGCGCTGATCCCCAGGAAAATCAGGGCCGGACCGATCATCCCCAGCAACACGACCCCCAGGACCGTGCCCGAAACCGTGCCGCGGCCGCCCGTCACCGCCGTTCCGCCCACGATCACCGCGGCGATCACTTGCATCTCCAGCCCGATCCCCGCATTCGCCGGAATCTGGTTGAAACGCACGGCGTTGAACAGCGCCGCGAATCCTGCGAGCGCGCCCGTCGCCATCAGGACCAGGAATACGACTCGCGCCGGTTCTATTCCCGCCAGACGCGCTGCCGCGGAGTTCGACCCCGTCACATACACCGCGCGGCCCGCCGCCAGGTTCCGTAGACCCCACGCCATCGCCAGCACCAGCAACGCCGCCGCTCCCACGGTGATCCATTCGCTGGCCGGCTGCGAGCGGCCGAACCACTGGAACCCGGGCGGCAGGTCCGAAACCCACGCGCCTTGCGTGACCCATCGCAGCCCGTCGCGCAGCGCCACCATGGAAGCGAGCGTAACCACGATCGACGGAATCCCGCCATAGGCCACCAGCGCGCCGTTGAGCGCGCCCATCGCCGCGCCAGCGAGACACGCAGCCGCGCCCGCCAGGGCCACCGGCAGCCCGCTCTTCGCGGCCACTCCCGCCACCACGCTGCAAATTGCGAACTGCGACCCGACCGAGATGTCGATCTCGCCGGTGAGGATCACCAGCGTCATTCCCAGCGCCACAATCAGCACCGGAAGATTGGCCATGGTGATGTCGCGCAGGTTGGCAATGGTGAAGAAGCCCGGGGCGGCCCACGCCAGCACGGCGGAGAGCGCCGCAATCGCGCCAGCCAGCGAAAGCTCGCGGCGATGGCGGCCCGGTCTCACGCGGCGGCCACCTGCCCGAGCGCCAGCCCGAGGATCCGCTGTTGCGTCGCTTCGCCGCGCGAGAGTACGCCCGCCACGCTGCCCGCGCGCATCACGGCGATCCGATCGCTCATGCCAAGAATCTCCGGCAACTCCGACGAGATCATCAGGATGGCCACGCCCTCGGCCGCGAGATTCTGCATCAGCGCGTGAATTTCCGATTTCGAGCCGACGTCTACGCCCTGCGTCGGCTCGTCCAGAATCAGGACCGAGGGCCGGATCGCCAGCCACCGCGCCAGCGCCAGCTTCTGCTGATTGCCGCCCGAGAGCGTTCCGGCCTCCGCGTAGATCGAGGGCGTCTTGATCCGCAGGCTATCCACGAAGGCTCGCGCCAGTTTCCGCTCGCGCCCGGCGTCGATCAGCCCGCGCGGCGCCACCGCCGGCAGGTTCGCCAGCGTCACGTTCTCGGCGATCGCCATTTCGAGCACCACCCCGTGCTGCCGCCGGTCTTCCGGAACGTAGCCGATGCCGAGCCGGATGGCGTCGGCCGGCGAATCGATCCGCACGGCGCGCCCTCCCAGCAGCACTTCCCCCGCATCCGCCGGCGTCAGCCCGAATAGCGTCTCGGCAAACTGGGTGCGCCCGGAACCCACCAGCCCCGCCAGGCCGACGATTTCTCCCGCGCGCACCGCCAGCGAGACATCCCGCACCCCCGCCGCGCGCGAACCGACGCCCCGCGCTTCCAGCATGACCGCTCCGACCGGCACGTCCCGCTTGGGAAAGATCGCCGAGATTTCACGCCCCACCATCAACTGAATCAGCGCGGCGCGGTCCACCTCGCTCATGGCGCGCGTGGCGATGGAGCGGCCGTCGCGCAGCACCGTGACGCGCCCGGCAATCGCCGCGATCTCTTCCAGCCGGTGCGAGATGTAGACGATACCGACGCCGCGATCCCGCAGGCTCGCGATCACACCGAAGAGCCGGTCCACTTCGCGTTCCGTGAGCGAGGCCGTCGGCTCGTCGAGTATCAGGACGCGGGTGTTGGCGCCGATGGCCTTCGCGATCTCCACGATCTGCTGCTCCGGCATGCTCAGTGTTTCCACCAGCCGCTCGGGATGGATGTCGCTCCCCGCCCGTTCCAGCAGTTCCCGCGCCCTCGCCGCCCGCGCCCTCCAGTCGATGCGGCGGCACGGGCCGCCGGACTCGAGCGCGAGCGCGATATTCTCCGCCACAGTTAGATGCGGAAATAGCGACGGCTGCTGATAGACCGCCGCGATCCCCAGAGACCGCGCCGCGGCGGGGCTGTGGTGCGGCAGGGGCCGCCCGTCGATCGCCAGCGTTCCCGAATCGCAGGCGAGCGCGCCCGCCATGATTCGGATGAGCGTCGATTTGCCCGCGCCGTTCTCCCCCACCAGCGCGTGCACTTCGCCCGCGCGCAGCTCGAACGACACTCCTTTGAGCGCTTCGACACCGGAGAACGACTTGGTTATGCCAATGGCTTCGAGCAGGGGCATCGAACCGGATCTCCTCAGCGTATCAGGATACGCCTTTCCGAGCCGCTTTCCGAGCCGTGACCAAACGGAGCGGTCGACCCGGATCGAGCCGCTTGCACAGAGATCCGTCGGGTTCCGTAGAGCATTGGGCACGGCGTGGGAGCACGCGGTGGCAATGGAAGCCGGGGCCATGTCTCTGCGGCCATTCGCTAGTTTTGTCGATGAGCAGGGCGAACCGATGGCTGTTTTCCATGTCGAAGGCTGAAGCAGCCCGCTCCCTGACGGTCGCGGCTCTGTGAACGCAATGCTAACAGAGCCGCGGCCGTCAGGGAGCGGGCAAACCTACGATTCGCGGTGTCAGAGTAGTACAAGGGTGGCTCGCGGCGTACCACTTTCCTATCGCGCACCCGAGCGAATCCTATATCATGCAAATGTGAATCGAAGAGAGATGCTCCGCGGCCTGGCCATAGCGGCGGGCATCGGCAAAGCCTGGGGCCGGCCGGCAGCCGCGCATTCCTTCGGCTGGCGCGACAGCCGTTTTCTGCTGGACGGCAAACCCTTCCTCATCCGTTCGGGCGAGATGCATTACCCGCGCGTGCCCCGCGCCTACTGGCGCGATCGCATGAAGAAAATGCGCGCGCTCGGCTTGAATACCCTCTGCACGTACGTCTTCTGGAACGCGCACGAACCGCGGCCCGGCCAGTTCGATTTCGCCGGCAACCTGGATATCGCCGAGTATGTCCGCACGGCCCAGAGCGAGGGCCTGTGGGTGCTGGTCCGCCCCGGACCGTACATTTGCACGGAGTGGGATTTCGGCGGACTTCCCGCCTGGCTCCTGGCGGACCCCGGCGCGCGGGTGCGCACCGCCGATCCGAAATTCCTGGAGGCCACCCGGCGCTATATGGAACGCGTCGGCGAGCAGCTTGCTCCGCTTCAGATCGCGCGCGGCGGCCCCATCCTGATGGTGCAGGTCGAGAACGAGTACGGCTCCTTCGGCAGCGACAAGACCTACATGAACGCCGTGCGTACGATGATCCGGGATGCCGGTTTCGACGGCACGCTCTATACTTCCGACGGCTCCGGCGCGCGCAACCTGGCCGGCGGCACGCTCGATGGCGTGCTCTCGGTAATTAACTTCGGCGACGGCAGCGACGCCGTGCGCGAGTTCGCCGACTTCGCCCGCTTCCGCACCAACGTGCCGCGCATGTGCGGCGAATACTGGGCCGGGTGGTTCGACCACTGGGGCGAGAAGCATCACGTGACCGACCCGCACCGCAGCGTCGAGGGCGTGGACTGGATGCTTTCCCAGGGCATCTCCTTCAACCTGTACATGGCCCACGGCGGCACGTCGATCGGCTACATGGCCGGCGCCAATTTCGGTCCCGCGTATCAGCCGGATACCTCGGCTTACGATTACGACGCGCCCATCGACGAAGCCGGCCGGCTCACCGAAAAGTTCCGCGTTTATCGCCAAGTCCTCACCCGCCACCTGCCCGCTGGAGAGACTCTGCCGCCGCCGCCCGAGCCCCTGCCCATGATCGAAATCCCGCGCTTCGAGTTGAAGCACTCGGCCCCGCTGTTCTCGCATCTGCCGGAGCCCAGTCACTCCGAAGACCCGCTCCCCATGGAGTCGGTCGGCCAGAACTACGGCTTTCTTCTCTACCGCAAGAAGCTCGGCGGCCGGGCCAAGGGAACGCTGGAGATTCCCGACTTCGCTGATTATGCCGTCATCTGCCAGGGCTCGCGCCGCCTCGGCACGCTCGATCGCCGCCTGAACCAGACCCGCCTGGAAGTCGATCTCGACGCCTCCGGACCTCTCGACATCCTGGTCGAAAACATGGGCCGGGTCAACTTCGGCCCCGAGTTGGTCCGCGATCGCAAAGGCATTCGCGGAAAAGTGCTGCTCGGTTCCGAACCGCTTCACGGATGGGAAATCTATTCCCTGCCCCTTTCCGACCCCGGCCCGTGGCCTTTCGACGAGGCTCGCGCCGGTGCGCCCGCGCTCTACCGCGGCACCTTCGAGATCGCCGTATCCGGCGATACGTTTCTCGACCTTCGCGGGTGGGGAAAAGGCGTGGTCTGGGTGAACGGATCCTGTCTCGGGCGCTACTGGCGTGTCGGCCCGCAGCAGACGCTGTTTCTCCCGGCGCCGTTGCTCAAGCGGGGATCGAACCAGATCGTCGTGCTCGATCTGGAAGATTCCTCGACGCGATCCATCGCCGGCATCGAGAATCCCGTTTACCAGACGCCCGCCTGACGAGTTCTGCACACTTCCAAATGCCGCTGGGATCAAACGCACCGACGCCCGGACGCTCCACAGCTACGCTGAAAACCGGAGGCCTTTACATGAGAGAGAACATCGGCGAAACGGAACAGAAGATTCGGTTGGGCATCGGTTCAGCGGCAGCGGCAGCCGCCATTTACGCACCCCTGCGGTACAAGTGGAAGGGTGTCCTGAGTGCCATTGCCGCTACTCAGTTGATCACCGGCATGACCGGCTTTTCCCCGGTCAAAAGAGTGCTGGGGATCGGACGCCGGTAGGCGCCGGTCACCAGTAGCCGTTCTGAAGAACCGGTTTACGGCAGGAGCGGCAGAAGTCGGAGCCCTTTACATCGAGCCGCTCCACTGCGTGGCTGGATGCCATCACGCACCGCCAGTCCGCGCAGTGGCGCAGGCCGAAGGTGTGGCCCAATTCGTGGGTCGCCTCTTTCAACAGCCGTTCGCGCAGCAGGTCTTCGCGCTGCGGCATGCCATAGAATTCCTCCTTGAGCCGCGCCAGCGACACCACTGCGCAGTTGCCGTCCAATTGAGCTTCCCCGAAGACGAATGTGAGCACCGGGACATACAGGTCGCACCCCGTAACGCCAAGCACGCGCGCATCCGGGTCGCATGCCCGTTCCATGCGCTGCAGGATGGCGGTCGAATGGTACTGGCCACGCCGCCCATCCTGAGCGAAGGCGATATCGAATGTCTCGGGCCGGATCCGGCAGGGCGTGCGAAAGATCTGCGCCAGCGTGGCCGCCAGATGCTCCAGCACGTCCAATCCGGGTGCGGCGCCCGACCCGCTGTCCGCCAGCGGGAAGAGGTGGATCGGCTTCACCGCAGGCCGTAGCGGCGGAGCTTGTTATAGAGCGTCGTGCGGTCGATATCCAGAATTCTCGCCGCCCGGGAAAGGTTGTGCTGCGTCTCCCGGAGAATGCGCTCGATGTGCACGCGCTCGATGTCCTCCAGTGTCCGTCCGCCCCGCGGTTCATCGGTTTGGAACTGGAACGAAAAATCGCCCGGCCGGACTTCCGTGCCGCGGCCCACCACCAGCGCCCGCTCTACCGCGTTTTCCAACTCGCGCACATTCCCCGGCCAGTCGTGCCGCATCAGCAGGTCGAGCGCCTCGGGCGCGATCTGCGGCACCGCCCTGCTGGTGGCCATGCAGAATTTGTTCAGGAAGTGATTCACCAGCAGCGGAACGTCTTCGCGCCGGTCCCGGAGGGGCGGCAGGTCGATACAGAAGACGTGCAGCCGGTAGTAGAGGTCGGGCCGGAAATTGCCCGCCTTCACCAGTGTCTCCAGGTTCTTGTTGGTGGCGGCGATGCAGCGGAAATCCACTTTGATCTGCTGGTTGCCCCCGACCCGCACGATTTCTTTCTCCTGCAGGACCCGCAGCAGGTCCGTCTGGGTCTTCAGGCTGATATCGCTGATCTCGTCCAGAAACACCGAGCCGCCGTCCGCCACCTCGAACTTGCCCTTCTTGCGGTACTGCGCGCCCGTGAACGCGCCCTTTTCGTGCCCGAACAATTCGCTTTCGAGCAACGTCTCGGTCAGCGCGCCGCAGTGGATTGTGACCATCGGCATGTAACGCCGCGGGCCGGCGGCATGGATAGCCCGCGCCACCACTTCCTTGCCCGTCCCGCTCTCGCCCGTAATCAGGACGGTGGCTTCGGTAGGAGCCACCATTTCGATCAGCTCCGTCACCTTCTTCATGGCCGGGCTCCGGCCAATCAGCTCCGTTCCGGGCTGTACTTCCTGCAGATTCTCCCGCAGCCGCGCCACCTCGTGGCGGGCCTGGCGATGCTCCATCGCCTTCGAAACCAGGTGCGAGAGCTCGTCCGGATCCACCGGCTTGGTGATGTAGTCGTAGGCCCCGTGTTTCAGCGCCTGGACGGCCGTCTCCACAGAGGCGTACCCCGTCATGATCACCACCGTCAGGTCCGGGTCGGCTTCCCGCAGCCGCGCTTGCAACTCCATCCCGTCCATACCCGGCATCTTGATATCGATCAGCGCGATATCGAATTGCTGTTGCTGGACAACCTCCAAAGCTTCGCGAGCGCCTCCGACGGGCCTGGTGCCATAGCCCTCACTGGTGAACCACTTGCCGAGTGAATCGCGCACCACCAGTTCGTCGTCGACGATGAGAATTCGTCCCTTAGTCTTTACTGACTGCGTGGGCTCCGTTGCTGTAGCCATAGTTCCTCCCCGGGCCTTTCCCCGTTTACGCGTCCACCTTTACGCCGCCGGAGCCGGTTTGCAGACTCCCCGCGCGGCCGTGGATCGCTCTCCTCACTTCCTCACCCCGCTCGCCACCGCCGCCACTACCGGCAGGGCCACTTCGAATTCCGTTCCTTCCCCAGGCGTGGAGCGGACCGAGATCTCTCCCGCGTGCTGCTCCACGATGCTGTGTGCGACAGCCAGGCCCAAACCGGTCCGGTTCTGGTCTTCTTTGGTGGTGAAAAACGGATCGAATATATGCGGCAGCACATCTTCCGGGATGCCGCCTCCCGTATCCTTCACGAGCACGGCGCAATGCTCGGCCTCCGGATGGAAGATCGTCGTTACTTTCAGCAGGCCCCCTTTGGCCATGGCTTCCGATGCATTCACCATCAGCACCAGAATGACCTGCTGAATCTGGTTGGCGTCGCACTCCACCGAAGGCAGATCCTCGGCCAAAGCCTCCGTCAGCTCGATGCTGTGCATCTCGAGCTTGTGCTTCACGAGCAGCACTGCACGGTGGACGATGGTGTTCAAGTCGTTCGGTTCGCGGTGGCTCGGCGCCTGGCGGGAGAAGGTCAACAGGTTCTTTACCAGGTCGCCGCAGCGCTTGCTCTCTCGTTCGATGGTCTGCAGTTGTTCGACCATCTCGTCCCGGGTTGGTATGTCGTGCTTCTGCAGTTCCCGCCCCACCAGCCGGGCATAGGTCAGGATTCCGAACAGCGGATTGTTGATCTCGTGCGCCACGGTGGCGGCGAGCTTCCCGATGGAGGCCATCTTCTCGGAGCTGAGGAGCGTCTTGTGCACCCGCTCGAGTTCCGCCGTCTTGCGGCGCACCTGCTCTTCAATCCGCGACTGCTCGCCGTCCACCTCGGCCGTCATTTTGTTGAACGAGGCCGCCAGGTCCCCCAGTTCGTCGTCCGAGCGTACCGGCAGCCGGTATTTCAAATCCCCGTCGGCCACCCGGTGCGTGCCGTCGATCAGCTCCTTTACCGGGCGGTAGACCACGATCCACATGAAGAGAACCGCCGCCAGGCAGCCGAGCACGATGGCCGCCATCAGGAACCATCGCAGCGTAGCCTGGTGCTGCTGCGTCTGCTCATCCACCGTGGCCAGCGAGAGATCGGCGTCGATCACACCAAGAATCTGTTTCGCCGCCGGGTGCACATGGCAGGCCGCGCTCGAGCAATCCGGCGAATTGCCGATCGGCCGGATGACAGCCACCACCCGGTGCCCCTGCCGGTCGGTAAAGATGCGCGCCCGGTCCGGACGCTCCAACTTCGCCAGCGGGGCCGATTGCGAGTGGCAGCCGTAGCAGGCCTCGGCTTTCGTATCCACCACCGAGCCCACTTCCCGGGGATCGGTGGAGAGCGTGATCCGCCCTTCCTTATTGAAGATGCGGATGCGCTGGATCCCCGGCTCACTCCCCAGTTGCCGCAGCACGCTCAGCAACGCATCGCGGTCATTGTGCAGCATCTGGTAGCGGGTGCTGTGGAAGATGACGTTGGCGACGCGGTAGGCCGCCTGTTTGACCAGTTCCTCGGAATTCTGGCGTTCCATCCGCAGATTGATGGCGCCGAACAAAGTGAAGAAAGCCGCCGTGCTCGCGATCACGCAGATCGCGAGCTTGGCGGCCAGACCGACGCGAAAGTTCGAGCGGCGTTTCATCCCACCGGGACTGAATCCGCCTCCTTTTTCTCCACCCTCATGGGCACCGGCTCAGCGGCTTGCGACTCGAAGATGGGGAAGTAGCCGGCGATCAGCCGGTAAATCGCGAATCCGGCGGCGCAGATCGAAAGCGTCACCGCGACCTCGCTCCAGCGCGGCACGTAGTGCACTCCCGAACCCGCCTCCAGGCCGGTCGTGCCTACGTTCAGCCGGTTCGCGATGAACCCGAACACTACCATTACCGCGCAGGCGTACAACGCGCCCGGCCGCGTGCGTACCTTTCGCAGATACAACAGGACCGTGGGCACCAGGAACAGGAAAATTTCGAGGCCGAAAAGCCACGTCTCGATGCGGTTGCGCGCGAGCAGCGGAAATACTCCGCGATGCGCCATGTCGAGGAACCGGATCCACAAATAGACGCTCAGGATCACCGCCAGCACCCGGCCCATGCTCGCCAGCAGCGGCAGTTCGAGGGCCCGGCCGAATGTCCGGCTGCTGTGCCACGATTCGAAAATCGTCATCGCCAGCCCCACCGCAATCGCCGAAATGAAAAATAAAAGGGGCAGCAGCGGGGTGTACCACAGAGGATAGAGCTTCTCCGGCACGATCAGGAATAAGGTCCCGAGAGAACTCTGGTGCAGGGTCGAGAGCAGCACCCCCAGAATCATCAGCGGAACCGAGATACGATGAATCCATTCGTTCGGCTTGTGCCAGCCGAACTTCTCGAACACCACCGGAATGAATTCCAGGAACAACACGCTCGAGTAGAGCGTCACACACCAGGCCACTTCGAACATCACCGAGTGCGGGTTCCACATCACCAGCGGGTGCCACAGCCGGTCCGGCCGGCCCAGGTCGTACAGCAGCCCGACCACCACCAGCAGATAGCCCAGGAAAGCCGTCAGGATGGCCGGACGCAGCACCGGCTTATAGCGTTCGATGTTGAAGATGTGGACGAACGCCACCAGCGTGAAACCGCCCGCCGCGAGCCCTACCCCGCACATCACGTCGAAAGAAATCCAGAGACCCCAGGGAAACTTGTCGCTCAGGTTCGTGGACCCGCCAAGCCCGTAGAAGATCCGGAGATACGTGGCGTACATCCCGCTCAGCATCACGGCCGCGAAGATTGCACGCCATACGGTTAACTTCGGAAGTCTGCGCGTCATTTAGGTTTCCCCTCCGCCTTGGCAACCTCCTCGCGCCGGTTCGTGATCCACCAGATGCCGCCTAGCAGCACGGCGCCGGTCGAGACCACATCCGGCAGCAGTTCGAGCACTCGCCACGTGGTGTCCGGCAGTGGCTCCTGCGGAACGCCGGTGCGCAGACCGATCTGCGCGAAGGGCACCGCCGCGATGTAGAGCACCGAGGTCCCGCCAACTTCGGTGATGCCATAAATCTTTTGGTAATACTGGTCCGGCTTCGCGGCCAGGCGCTGCCGCGCTTCGGCGATCAGCGCGTCCCGATCTCCCAGTTTGGTCGCTCCGACCGGACAGGCTTCGGCGCACGCCGTCAGCTTGCCCTGACTCTGGCGGTCGTAGCACATATCGCACTTGCGCATTCGGGGAAGGCGACTCGACCATTCGTACGTCGGCACCTGGAACGGGCATGCCTGCATGCAGTACCGGCAGCCCATGCACTTCTCCGCATCGTAGGTTACCGGCCCGAGCGCGGTCTTTTGCAGCGCTCCCACCGGGCAAACCGAGACACAAGCCGGCTGCACGCAGTTCATACACAACCGGCGCGCGAACTTATCACCGTGCGTTTCCACAACGGTCAGCTTGTGCGCGGAGATATTCTCTTCGGCGGCAATTTTGTCGTCGTAAGGAAAACCCCATCGTTCGGCACAAGCCGCTTCACAAGCCTTGCAGTCGATGCAGAGGGTGCTGTCGTACAAGATCGCTCTCGACATATAAAGACCCTCTTCTCCTTTTTAACAGAAATTCAATCCCGGGTGTAGTAAAACTTTACAGGTTTGACGGCTGCCGGGGGCGTCAAACGGTGAGAAAGAACTCACCAGTGACCTGCTTCCAGTCGGCATCCGCTAGAGCGGAAAGGAGATCCTCTGCGGGACGGCCGCCGTCGGCGGCCACTGCTCCGGCCAGCGCCGGCTGCCGCGAATACAGGCGTTCCACCGCATCCTTCATCCATTCGCGTACCAGGCCTTTGGGAATCAGGTTGCGGCTGGTGTTTTCCTCATCCGGAACGTGTACCGATACCAGCCAGCCCTTCCCGTAGGGATCCTCGCGCAGAATGGCCGGATTGCTCAACAGTTCCGTGTTAATCTCCATGACTTCGCCTTCCGTGGGGGAGACCATCTCGGTCTTCTGACCGTCGCGGAAGAACGACAGAGCGGTCTGGCCTTGCCGGATCCACGTGCCCGGCTTGGGCAGTTCCACGCGCTCGATCTTGCCCAGAAGAGCCGCGGCGAATTCGTCGGCGCCGACCCGAACTACGTTCCTGCGCTCCCGGACCAGCCAGCTATGCCCGGCATGATAGGAAACCCTTTCCGGAACCAGGAAACCATCCACGTAGTCTCCGCCAAATATGGCCGGGACGGCTTTGCGGTCCTCCACCGGGACCGTTTGGAGTACCTTGCGCCGGTTCAGAAAGTAGTCCAGAACGATGAAAACCAGGAACGTTGCGAGAACTAGTAGAACTGTCATGTGTTGCCTTCCTTTCCTCGCCTCCTATAAGGGCAACTGAGATGCCAAAAAGCGCTGTTTTATACCTCTTTATCCGTTGTGATTTCAGGCAGTTGGCGGGTGTGGCGTTTTGCGACTTCAGGCTGCTGTTGTGATTCTCGACGGCCACCCGTGGAGAAATACCGCCAAGCGCCTGTGTTATCACATACATAGCACCCATGGGGAGAAACTCTACGGGCCTGTCGTGAATCTCCACGAAATCTACGAGCCAAGGCGGAACTGCGTCAGAACGTGGAGACGTCCCCGCCGGACCCTCGCGCCCGGCCCGCTCCACCTAGCAAACCGATTTCATTGGCCGCCGAGGATCTCTACATGGTCATTGTCAGGAAAGCCCACATCCCCGTCCACCACCTCGGGCCAGCCTCCGCAGTTCGAACGGATCCCGCATTAGATAGCACTCGTAGCAAACAAGATCAGGCGACCTCGAAACCTGGAATGCCTTGTTGACGCCTTTAACCCGGCGTCCTAGGCTAGCAGATAGCACGAGACCGGAGGGCCCGAATGAACGCATCGCGCATACGGCGGAGTCTATCCCCGGAGAAGAGAACCTTGGCGCTTCTGTTCGGGCTTGGGTCCTTGATATGCTGTCCGGCCCAAGTCGAAGATCTCGACTCATGGAAATCCCCCGGTGCCGGCCCCGTCTGGTACAATGCGCGAATTGTGCTGGACGACGGCAGTCCGCCGCCTACCTCCATCCAGGTCCAGGGCACGTGTAGAGGGTTGAAGGTCACGGGAGATGGCGTGTTCCACTATGTAGATCCTGGCGGCATTCCTTGCACCGTCGTCGTGCGCCTCCGGGGCTTCCTGACGATTCGTGCCACCCGGCCGGCCGGGGGCCTCATTCTGCACCGCCTGGGCTATGAAGGCGGCGCCTCGATGGCAAGCATCAGTGCGGGCGCCCTCGGATGCCCGGCCCAGGCCGGCGAGGACTACGGGAAGGGCGAAGCAGCGTTGGGTTTGGGGGACCGGGCCGCCGCCGAGAAATGGTTGCGCCAGACGACATCGCTTTGCCCGGGCCACAGTCTCGCCTGGGACGAACTCGGAGTGGTCCTGCAAGTTTCGAACCGGATCGAGGAAGCCCGCGCGGCGTATGAAACCGCCGTTGCCAAGGACCCCCGGTCAGCCCGGGCGCTTACCCATCTCGCAGGTCTCGCCATTCAGGAATCGCGTCATACGGCTGCTTTGGAACTGTGCGAGCGGGCCATCCGCCTGAAGCCGCCGGACCTGCCGCGGCTCTGGTTCTACTATGGCCTGGAGGGCTACGGTACAGGGCAGTTCCAGGCTGCGGAGGAGCGCCTGAGTCGCGCGATTCAAGAAGACCGCACGCACCTCTTTCCCCTCGCGGAATTCCTGCTCGGCATGACCATGGCGCGAGAAGGCAAGATGGCTGGCGTGAAGACGCACTTGCGCGCGTATCTGGCAATCGAGCCCGGTTCCCTCGAGGCAGATCAGGCGCGCCAAATGCTTGAGAAGACCCAGGCACCGAAATGGTGAGTCGTGCTGGAACTTCCGGGGCGGCCGCGGCACTTCAGCCGTGCGTCGCGGGGCCGCGTTCTACAGTCTGCCCGCCCGGGCGTAGCGTAGAAACGTCGATGCCTTCTCCCATAGCCCGGGAGAGCGATTGCAGAGCGAGGAGCAAGGCCGCCGGCATTCCCTGATCGCCCGACGTACCGCGCGGGCGCGTTCGCTTCTCCAGGCTTGCCGAACGGGACCTTCGTCTACATGCCCGAACGCGGTGTGCCTGACATCGCACATATAAAGGATGCCCGAGGGATCGATCTGCAGGTCCGTCTGCCCCAGCATGCAGCGGCCGCGGTTGATTTGAAACGATTCCGGACGGTCGAAGTACTCCCGCATCTCCCGTAGCGGGCCCAGCGGCAACTCCATGGGCGAAGAGCGCCGGCGCCGACGATTCAACGCGTCGAGGGAGTGCTGGAGCGGCTCCAGGTCGCGGACGAACAGGTTGCTTTCGCGATGCCAGTCTGCGCGCTTTTCCGGCCGGCCCGGGGGCTCAGCCAATGGCTGAAACAGAATGCGGTCTACGCCGAGTTCTTCGGCCCATTGCGCATATTCGGCCAACAGCGGCGCGGTTTCACGCATGATAATGCAGATCAGCGAGACGGACATTGCGGGCCGCTCCCGTTTCATGCGGCGAATTACTCCGGTGACGACGTTGTGGAGCCCGGGGGTTCCCCGGTTCCGGTCGTGAATGGCCGCATCCATGCCGTCCAGCGAGAAAGTGATGGACCTCAGGCCGGTGTTCATCAGGTTGCGATAATTACGTTCGGACTCGAGGGCCAGACCATTCGAGATGAGGTTGACGGTGAACCCGAGATGAACGGCCCTGCGGACGATGTCGTAGACCCCGGGCTTCAACAGGACCTCTCCGCCGATCAAACGCAGGCGGAACATGCTGGTCCACGAGTGCAATTCATCGAGCAGTGCGATCCAGCGTTCGGCAGGGAGTTCCTTGCCCACGTCCCCTATCCGCCAGAGGTCGCACATTACGCAACGGCAGTTACACCGATGCGTCAAGACCAGGGCGATCTTCTCCGGAGCAGCCAGTCCACGCAGGAGGTGGTAATCGAAGCTCTGCAGCAAGTGGCGAAAGCCATAGACGGCAGCCTTCCTGCCTACGTCGAACGGGGTCATTCCGGCTCCGCTGCTTCCGCGGCCGCGATCCGCGGGATTGCCCTGCCCCGATACGTTGTTCGGGCGCTCATGCGAGTCCACCGGGTTTACGCCCCTTACGGTAATACCTCAAGTCCCATGAGTATCTATTCTATTTCGGATTTCAGGATCTTAGGGTCAGCGGAAAGCGATAGCTGGACAATCTTGGTTTCGATGCCTTGACCGAGCGGGTCCTCCGCGCTG
This sequence comes from Bryobacterales bacterium, assembly GCA_963794265.1. Lineage (GTDB taxonomy): Bacteria > Acidobacteriota > Terriglobia > Bryobacterales > Bryobacteraceae > CAWCDJ01. The sequence goes on along the minus strand of CAWCDJ010000001.1, from coordinate 47,012 downwards.
TTTTCGAGGTGTCAAACACCCTTGGCGCGGGATTCCTTCCGAAGTGCTGCGACAGGGTCGATGCGGGCAATCCTGCGCGCAGGCAGCCAACCAGAAAGCAGTGCCGTCCCGAGCAGTACGGCCGCAACGGCACTCGCGCGGGACGTGCGCCCGATGGCAAGGCGGACGCGATACGCCCGGGTCACCCCTGGGCTGTGTTCCGAGAAGACCACGGGAAACTGGAACAGTTTGATCGGGTTCGGCTGGCGCTGAAGACGGAGGACATGCTGGCCCTCGCCGGCGAAGCGAAATCGGGCCCGCCCGGCGAACCTCGGGAGGGATTTCGGACTTGCTGTTCGGTATCGAGATTCGATACGATTTCCCAATTGACCTTTGAAACTGGTCGGTTTTCGATTATTCTCCACAGGAGCCTCTTCCGTGCGTAACCTATGGCAACAGGACGACTTCGGCTCTCAGTCTGTTTCAATCCAGGAGCCGATGAGGCTTGCCCGCGGGTGGGCCGATTTCGGCATTTTCCTGCTCCTGGCGTTGACCCTGACCGTCCCCCGGCTGTGCGCGCAGGGGCCGCCGTTTCAGACCGACGATCCGGTGCCGGTTGACCTGCACCACTACGAGTTCTACATCTTCGGCGGGATGGACGGGACCACCGCGGAAATCGACGCTACCGGCCCGGCGTTCGAGTTCAACTGGGGCGCGATCCCCAGAGTGCAGCTCCACGCGATTCTGCCGTGGGGTGTGATTGCACCTTCGAACAATCCGATTTACCTCCCCGGCGGAACTGGACCGGATGCGTTTGGCCTGACGGATATGGAACTGGGGGCGAAGATCGCCTTTATCAAGGAATCCAGGCACATCCCCCAGATCGGCACTTTCACGATGTTCGAGATCCCGACCGGAAGTTATGACCGGGGTCTCGGCGTGGGCAAGGTGTGGTACAAGATTCCGCTTTGGCTGCAAAAGAATTTCGGACACTGGCTGGTGGACGGCGGGGGCGGCTACGTGGTGGTTCCGCAGACCGGATACCGCAATTATCCCTATTCCGGCTTGCTGGTCAAGTACGCCTTCGGCGAGAGGCTGGAACTGGGCGTCGAGTCGTTTTCGCACGGGCGGGAAGGTTTTGCCGCTGCGCAGACCGGGGCCTCCACCATGATTGACTTGGGCGGCTACTACCATTTCAAGCATCACCCCGGCCGGCAATTCCTGTTCTGCTACGGCCACTCGGTCGCCGGACAGACCGAAAACTACGCTTATGTGGGGCTGTACTGGACCTGGGGCAAGGACGAGAAGCCGCCCAATGCCAGCCCCATGTTCCCACCGCCAGGCGTTCCGCGGTACGGATTCCAATAGCGCGCGGCCGTGCACCACGGGAGCCGCGGGAAAGGGAGAGCTCGCCAGCGCGGCCATAACGGTGAAGTACCCGCGCAGGAACCGCTCGTCCCCGCCGTGACGGGGACGCACCTCGCCGCCACTGGCGTGCGGAGCGGACTTTGGGGTTGGCCGCCTCCTACCTGCAAGATGCCGGTCAGCATCGGCTCCCGCTTAGGAACGCGCCGCGCCACGCGTTACACTCGCGGCATGGTGCGTCCTGAAAGACGCGTTCTTCTAGCAAGTGAAAGTCTTGCCCGGGTAAGCGCCGGAGCGCCTGGTAGCAGGCCCAGCCGAAGGCAGAGATGTCGCCGGCCACAGCGGGGCGTCAAAAGTCCATTTTGTGGAGAGCAAGGAAGCAGGCCGCAAGATCAAGTCAAGATCGGCGAGACGGAAGTTCCGCTGAGAAGCACGGCGCAGAAAGCGGGCACGGTGTCCTGGAATATCATTGGCTGGAAGACACCGGCCGCATCGCGTTGGTTCTGCATGTCGCCAGGGATGTAACACTCGCCCGGTAGCGGCTGCCGGCCCTCCTCACGCCTTCATCGCGGGAGCAGCACAGACGTTCCACTTGGACGTCTCGCCGACCGTTCCCGGTGCCGGCCAGCCGGGGTCCCGAGTCGGTCCACATGGCGGGACGGGCGTCATACGCTCAAGTTGAATCCGGTACACCCCTACCGGGCTGGCTTGGTCTTGGTACCGGAGGCCGGGTCCATCATGGGAATAGGAGACGACGTTCAAAAATGGGAAACATCAGGGTGTTGTTCATCGCGGGCTTTGGCCCGATCGTCCGTGAAACTGGTGCCAGTCGCAAGCTGTACAACCAAATCCTCGGGATTGGCTTCAAAGAAGAGGATGGCGGTTATCTTCACACCGAGGCGATGAAAGGCGCACAGACTTTCGCTCTGTGGCCCCTTTCGCAAGTAGCACAGTCCTGCTTTGGTAAGGATTCCTGGCCCCACGAACTTCCTGCGCCACAGGCGTGGCTTGAGTTTGACGTCGATAATGTCGAAACGGCTACCGAGGAGCTTGAAGCGCAAGGGCATCGAATGCTCGTAAAGAACAAGAAGGAACCCTGGGGTCAGACTGTTAGCCGCTTCATCACTCCTGAAGGATTATTGGTCGGAGTGACGTTCACTCCGTCGATGCGAGAAGCACGATAACGCCAGTTGTGCGGCAAGCGTCGTCCGAAGGCGAGTCCCGGGAAGATTCCTTTTGCACGCGGAAGTTCCAAGTTGACCCATCTCGCGGATCTGGATCTACCTCATCCGGAGTCTACCCGATTAATGCCGACTTTCCGGAGTAATCTGGCTAACGGGCTCATCCCTTTGTCCGAGTCCCCGGCGATCCGCTCGCGATTCGTTGTCGGCGCAGTTGGCACCGGCGGCGCTGTGTGCTCGAACGCTAAGAATTCCGGGTTGCCGGCGTCCGGAAAGGTGGGGAGAACGATTATGAGATGGCTCTCGGTCATCGTACTTCTGGCATCCTTCCCGGCGTTCGGGCTGCCCGCAGCCGCTGGTTTGCCCGCCTCGGAAACGACGGCGTCTCGTCAGGAAGGAAATAAGGCAGTGGCGCGCCGGGTCTTTGAGGAAATTCTCAACCAGGGAAGGTTCGAGGTGGCGAACGACATCTACGCCCCGGATTTTCGAAACCATGGCATTCACCGGGATGCCGGCCTGCAAGAAGACCAAGCGGCTGCTCGCTGGGAAAAGGCGCTTTGTCCGGACTTACGAATGACCGCGGACATGATGGTCGCCGAAGGGGACTTGGTTTCCGTCTTGTGGACGGCTCACGGCACCAATACTGGTCACGCCGGCTTCTTCCCGGCCACGGGGGTGAAAATCGAAGAACGCGGCATCACGATATGGCGCATCGTCGATGGCAAGATTCGCGACGAATGGACATCGTTTGATCTGCTGCGGGTCGTCCGTCAATCTGCCAGGCAGCTGAAGTGGCCGCTCGCGGGCCTCTTGGCTGCTCTGGCGCTATTGGCCTGGGGGACGAACCGGCTAATCTGCAGGATGTGGATGATACACTCCACTCGGGCGAAGGCGTTATGAGGAGATAGGAAGGCGTCAGGCGTGGAAAGCGCGCCGCCCGGAAACATTAACCGCGCAGGCTAGTCGGAAACTGGAAACAGTTTGATCGGGTTCGGCTGACGCTGAAGACGGAGGACATGCCGGCCCTCGCCAGCGAAGTGAAATCGGGCCCGCCCGGCTAAACTCGGGAGGGATTTCGGACTTGCTGTTTGGTATCGAAATTCGATACGATCTCCCAATTTAATTTTGAAACTGGCCGGTTTTCGATTATTCTCCACAGGAGCCTCTTCCGTGCTGGAACTGGGCGTCGAGTCGTAGTTCCGCGGTACGGATTGCAATAGCGCGCGGCCGTGCACCACGGGAGCCGCGGGAAAGGGACAGCTCGCCTGCGCGGCCATCACGGTGAAATACACGCGCAGGAACCGCTCGTCCCCGCCGTGACCGGCCCCAAGGTCTCTGATTGGCCGCCTCCTACTTGCGAGATGCCGGTCAGCATCGACTCCCGCTTAGGAAAGCGCCCCGCCACGCGTTACACTCACGGCATGAAAGCGACGGACTGGGAGTTCAGAAACAGGGCGCTGCTCTTCGGACTGATCTTCGGCTTGACGTTTCCGCTATACGCGCTCGATCGCCACAATGCTGGGGTGGCCATGGCCAATTGGATTGGCCCCGCGCTGCGGATGAACCCACATCTCGTGTCTCGCTTCCTGTTCTTTATCGGTGCCGGTTTGCTCGCCACCGCGGCGTTTCTTCGCACGTGGGCCTCTTCATACCTGCGCGCGGCGGTTGTGTACGCAGCCGGCGTGAGGACAGAGTCGCTGGTGGCCGATGGGCCCTACCGGAGGGTCCGGAATCCTCTGTATCTGGGCAATGCGATAATGGCCGCCGGCTTGGGCGTCATGATGAACCGAATCGGGTTCCCGGTGGCAATGCTGCTGACAGTGGTTTTCTGTTACCGGCTCATCCTGCGGGAAGAGGCCGAGCTCGGCACGGCCCAAGGCAAGCCGTACCAAGCCTACCGTTACTCGGTGCCGCGACTTTGGCCCTCCCCGTGGCCGCGCATCCCTTCGGCCGGAGGGCAGCCGAGGTGGGCCGAGGGATTCAAAGCGGAATCCTGGTGCTGGGGCTTCGCCGCAGCGGTGCTGGCTTTCGCCGCGACCTTGAGCCTCGCCGCGTTCTACGCAATCCTCGCGGCCAGCGTTGTATGGCTCTGGGTTTCGTCGGCCATCCGCGACAGGGTTGGCGAAGCCAATTAGGCCAGATGTTGGGGCTGTCCATGACCACGTGGGTGGCCTCAGCCTCCGGGTATGCGAGAGCCAGGTGGAAGAGAACCCGGGCGAACTCGACGAGTATCGGCCCAAGACAATTTTGCACAAAGATGGTTGTTAAGAATCTTTTCGGGCAGTCACAGAACCAGGCATGTCCAGAACATTGACTCCGTAATTGCCCGGTGCTAAAGTCCCCAAGACTCCTAATTCAGTAGCAGGATCATGACGCCCCGGAGGTCACGCAGGACCGCGGTGCCGGTGTGCAGCGATCTCCAGCAATCCCCGTCGGGGAACTTCAGGCACTTCTCTTTTCCGTGGAAAAGGAACGTTATGTGTAAAACAGTTTCGATGATCAGTTGCTTTGGCAATGTCTCCCGTAACTTCTTGCTGTTAGCGTTGCTGTTGATTACGCCCGCCACGGCTCAGGACGCCGAGTCCAGCCGCCTCAATGTGACTGAACGGGCTTACCTCGCCGGGAAGGTCTATGCGGCCGTGACGCAATACTTCGCCCACTGGGCCGACGTCCCCGACCTCGACGTCGATACGGCCTATCGCCACTACCTGGACCAGGCGCTGGCGAGCGATGATCGCCTGGCATTTGGCCGCGCCACGATGGAATTCCTGGCCACTTTTCGTAACGGGCACACCATGCTTTTCGATCGGGCCCTGGTAGGAACAGGTGGCTCTCTTCCTTTCGCGGCTCGTTTCATTGCGGGGAAATGGGTAATCACGGATGGCTGGACGCCTGATCTGAAACCGGGCGATGTGATCGACAGCATCGACGGCCAACCGTTCGAACAGTTCTTCACCGGTTGCCGCCGATTCATCTCCGCATCGACGACGCCATTTGCGCGCCGTGCGTTGTTCGGACGCTTGCCGGCGTCAGTCCTCTTCCCGCAGCCCTTTGCGCTGTACGCCCACCTCTTCCCGGAACGGTTCGTTCTGGGCCTGCAGGGAGGCCGGCAGGTTCGGGTCGATCGCCACCGGGCGGTTGCTGCGGCGCCCAAGATTACCGAAGGTCGCTGGTTGGAACCCGGCAAGCTGGCGTATATTCGGATCCCTTCCTTCTTCGCCTCCGGGTACGAGAAGCGAGCCATCGAACTGCTCAACGAATTTCATTCCGCCGAAGCGCTGATCATTGACGTTCGGGATAATATGGGCGGCAGCACTCCCAGCGATCTGACCTCGCTTCTCATGGATCGTCCGTACCGCTGGTGGACCGAATCCACACCCGTCGAGATGCCCCATTTCCGCTTCCTGGCGTCGCAGGGAAAGTGGGAGTACCGCCCGTTCAGCCGGCCCGAGTTGCTTTGGCGGAGTAGCCTCGAACGGCCGAACCAAGGCGCATTCAAAGGAAAATTGGCGCTTCTGGTGGATGCCGGCTGCCATTCGGCTTGCGAGGACTTCGTGCTCCCATTCAAAGACAACGGCCGTGCTGCGCTCATTGGTGAGCCAACCGGCGGAAGCAGCGGGCAGCCCTATATACTCGATCTGGGGCACGAGATGATGGTCATGATCGGAGCCAAGCGCGAGATGTTTCCCGACGGATCCCGATTTGAGGGTGTCGGAATAAAACCGGACCTGGAGGTGTCACCTTCCGCGGACGATATCCGGGAAGGCAGGGACAAGGTCCTGGAATTGGCTCGTAAGCATCTCGCCGGCTCTTGACCGGGAGATAGGTCCCGGAGGGCGGCGCCGAAAGTCGGCATCCGGCGTTAACGAAATCGAAACGCGCCCGAAGCCCGCCTGCGGTACGCTGGAGGTTTGCTTCGGAACGCACGATGAAACTTCGCGAAATAGCCGATGCGCTGGGGTGCCGCCTCGAAGGCGACCCCGATCTGCCGATCGCCGGCGTTGCCGGCATGGAACACGCCGGCCCCGAACACCTCACATTTCTGGCGAATCCCAAATACGCTCACAAGGTGAAGAACACCCGTGCGGGCGCCATCCTGGTGTCGGAACCGTTGAAAGGGGTGGAGATCGCCTGCCTGGTCTCGGATAACCCGGACCTGGCGTTCGCGCGCGCTCAGGCCCTCTTTTACCAGCCGCCCCGGCCCGCGCCCGGCATCCATCCACTGGCATACGTGGCACCCACCGCGACGGTCGGCGAAAACTGCTCGATCGGACCGTATGCGGTGGTGGGGGAGCACGTCCGGCTTGGCCGGAACGGGGTGCTGCACCCACACGTGGTCCTGTACGAAGGCGCGGAAATCGGCGACGATTTTCTGGCCCACTCGCACGCCACGGTTCGGGAGTTCTGCCGCATCGGCAATCGCGTGATTCTCCAGAACGGCGTGGTGGTCGGAGGTGATGGATTCGGCTTCGTCCGGCGCTCCGACGGTACGCACGAAAAGATCGTGCAATCGGGGGTGACCGTGCTCGAAGACGACGTCGAGGTGCAGAGCCTGACGTCGGTGGATCGCGCCAGGGTGGGAGAGACGCGCGTGAAGCGCGGCGCCAAGATCGACAGTCTGGTACAGGTGGGCCACGCCTGCGTGGTGGGCGAAGACAACATCATCTGCGCCCAGACTGGACTGGCGGGGAGCACCATCCTCGAGCGGAACGTCCTGCTGGCCGGGCAGGTGGGTTCGTCCGGCCATCTCACGGTTCACGAAAACGCCATCGTTTACGCGCAGAGCGGCATCGGCGGCGACGTGGAGGCCGGAGGACGCATCTCCGGCTCTCCGGCGTTCGCGGCGAAGGAGTGGCTGCGAGCGGTGACCGCCTTCCCCAAGCTTCCCGAGTTGCTGAAGACCCTACGGGAATTGAAGAAAAGGGTCGATGATTTGGAGCAGAATGTCAGATCCGACAAAGCCACCGCATAGCGAGCGACGCCCGGTCGCGTACCTGAACGAGAGGTTTTTGAATAGCCCGGACGCGCGGGCCTTGCGCATTCTGGCGGAATTCCTGGAGCCGCTGGCTCACTTCCGCCGCGAGAAGGTCCGCGACACGGTGGTCTTCTTCGGCTCCGCGCGGATCCGCGAAGACGGTCCGCTGGCGGAGTATTACCAGGATGCCCGCATCCTCGCCCGGATGCTCACCGAGTGGGCGGACCAGTTCACCAACAGCACTTACCGCTTCGTGGTCTGTTCGGGCGGCGGACCGGGCATCATGGAAGCGGCCAACCGCGGCGCGAAGGAAGCAGGGGGCAAAACGGTCGGCTTGAATATCGGCCTGCCGTTCGAACAGTTCCCCAACCCCTACATTACTCCGGAACTCAGCTTCGAGTTCCACTACTTCTTCATGCGCAAGTTCTGGTTCGCCTACCTGTCGAAGGCGCTGGTGGTCTTCCCGGGGGGGTTCGGCACCCTGGATGAGATGATGGAACTCCTGACGCTCACCCAGACCCAGAAACTGGCGAAGAAGATGACGATCGTGCTCTACGGCTCGAAATACTGGAAGGAGATCATCAACTTCGACGCGCTGGTGAAGTACGGAGTGATTTCGCCGGAAGATCTGAACCTGTTCCAGTATGCGGATGATCCCGCCTCGGCTTTCGAAATCCTCAAGGGCGGTCTCACCACCTTCGCCATGCAGCCGGAAAGTCCGGAAACGCCGGCCATCTCGAGGTCCCGGAATCCGCTGAAGCCGGCCGGCACATCCTGATGTTCCGGCGCGACCTCTTCGCCGGCGCGGAGCTGCGTCAGTTCCAGCTCAAAGAGGCGGCGGAGGTCTTCAGAGCGGTAGAACGCAACCGCGCGCGGATTCGGGAATGGCTTCCCTGGGTGGACCAGACACAATCGGTGGAAGCCATTCGCGACTTCATCAGCCGGGCGATCGAACAGGTGGAATCGGACCTCGGGCCGCAATCGGGTATCTGGGTCGAAGGCGCATTCGCGGGTTCGATCGGCTGCCACCCCATAGACTGGGCAGACCGGAGCACCAGCATCGGATATTGGCTCGATGCCGCTCACGAAGGCCGCGGGCTGATCACGCGCTCCTGCGAGGTGATGCTCGATTATTTATTCGGCGAGAGGCGGCTGCACCGGGTCGAAATCCGCTGCGGCACGGAAAACCGGCGCAGTTGCGCGGTCCCGCGCCGTCTGGGTTTTACCCGCGAGGGAGTCGCACGCGAAGCCCAGTGGGTCAACGACCGCTGGGTCGATTTGGCGATCTGGGGCATCCTGGCGCACGAGTGGCGCCGCCCCTGACCGCGCCGGCTACTGGCGCGGGATGTTGTTGACGCGGTTCAGCGGATTCCGGCGCGAGGGCGGCGGCGCGTTCTGGGTTTGCTGCGACTGCCCCTGTGAGGCAGCGTCCGGCGCCAGGACGAAGAGGAACCCGTCGGTGTTTCCGCCGGCATAACCGCCTTGAATCGCGTACTGGGAGCTCGGCAAGCCGATGCCGCCGTGACCCGTCACGTAGATGCGGCCGTCCGCGCCCACGCTCACACTGGATGGCACGTAAATATTGGCGCCGCCGATGTAGGTCGAGAAATCCAGGGCCGCGGTTCCCGGCACCCCGGTCTTGAATTTCGTCACGAAGATGTCGGTGCCGCCTCCCCAGTTCCCCTGCGGAGCCTTGCCCGCGATCGGGAAATCCGGGGAGAGCGTGTACCCGGTAATGTAGACATAGCCCGCCGCGTCGGTCGTTACGCCATACGCCACGTCGCCGCCTTGTCCGCCCAGGTAGGTCGAATAGAGCAACCCGCTTTGGAACGTCTTCGAAGGGTTCAGCTCCCCGACGAAGACATCGCCTCCGCCGTTGTTGACCCGCTGGATGGCGTCTGAAGTCAGCGGAAGGTCGTCCGAGAGAGTGTAGCCGGTGAAAATCACCCCGCCCTTGCCGTCGAAGGCCATGCCACGAACTTCCTCGTTGCCCGAGCCGCCGTAGAAGGTGGAGTATCGCAGCGAAGCTTGGCCCTGCTGGTTCAGGTCCATCACGCCAACAGCTACATCCGAGCCGCCCGACAGGCTGCTGCTGTACTGATAGCCGGCCATCGGGAACTCCGTGGACAGAGTTGAAACCGCGAAATATACCAGGCCGCTGCCATCCACCAGGATGCAGCGGCCATCATCCATGTCTTCGCCGCCCAGGTAAGTGGCGTAGTCGATCCCTCCGGTGGCCGGGTCGATCTTGGCCACGAACGCATCCTGCGAACCCCAGAGAACCGTCTGGAAGGCGCTCGCGCTCACCGGGAAATCGCCGGCTTTGGTGCTGCCGATTAGATAGATTTTCCCGTCCTGACCCGCCGCGATTCCGTTCCCCACACTGTCGCCGTCGGAGCCGTTCAGGTAGCTCGAGAACACCAGGCCGCCGCTGCCGTACTGTGACGGATCGAGTTTCGCGACGAAAGCGTTCAGGTAGCTGGCGGCGGGGCTCGTCTGGGTCGCTCCGACCATCGGGAAATCAGTGGAACTGGTGTACCCGGTCAGGTAGGCGACGCCCTGGGAATCGACATCGATTCCCATCGGGACGTCGTTGTTCGTGCCCCCGAGGTAACTCGAATAGACCAGGTTGTAGCCGCCGCCGGAGGTGTCGAATACCGAAAGAAAGATATCGATGAGCCCGGTGTTTCCAGTGGCATAGGCGCCGTCGTTATATGGAATGTACCCGGAGTCGGTCTGGCCCGTGATGTACAGCCGGCCCTGGGAATCCATCTTCGCGGCGTTGATCTGGTCGTCTCCCGGGCCGCCCCAATAGGTCAGGTAGGCGAGCGTGGGGTCGATCACCAGCTTGCGCCTGCGGTCATAGCGGCCCACGTTCAGCCCGACCGTGTGGTTTCCGAGCAGCCGGTACCCGCCGGCCACCTCGACACGCGCCGAGGTGCGTGGATCTTCCTGGTAGAGGAACGGCCGCTTCTGAACCAGCCGCCTTCCGCCCAACTCCAGCACGAGGTCGCCTTCCGGCGTCAGTTGAAGAGCCGGCGCACCGCTGAACCGCATGCGGATGGCGCGCGGGTTTGCGCCGGGGGCGACAACGAAATCATATTCCAGCCGTCCGTCGCTGCCGTAGTAATCCACATCCACTCCGGGGTACACCGAATGGTAGCGGACGCGCGTATAGCTGGGAATGTTGGTGCGCCAGCGGTCGCGGCCGCCGACGTAAGAATCGATGCGGGCGGAGGAGCGCCCGAGGGCTTCCAGTTCCGGTGCGCGGTTCGAATGCAGCAAAGAAACGTCCACGCTGCCCGAGCCCGGCAGGTAGAAGGAAGGGCCCCGGCTGGTGAGCAGGAGCGTGAAACCGCCGGAGCGCGCGGCATACCGCACGTCCGGATTCATTTGGCCTAAATTCGCTTCAAAGCGCAGCGGCAAGTGCGCCATCGCCGTTCGAGCCTGCATGAGCGCAGCGGCATTCGGACCCACGGAAGGTCCGGCCGCGGCCAGAAGCGACGCGGAACATACCAGAGTCGCAAAGCGAGACAAACGAGGCATATAGATCCCTGTCAAAGTTAGGACGCGAAACTCTATTAAAACACGCGCGGGCCGCGCGTCGTAGTGGGCGGTTCGTTCACAGGCGTGTCTGGTGCGTTACAGTAATACCGTGAAGCGATTCATCTTAGCTCTATTTTCCGTGCTGGTTCTGGCGGTGGCCGCCGAGTTTCCGCTGATCCAGCCCGGCGATGCGGCAGCCGAGCTCGCGGCCAAGGGTGCCAAGCCGGTTGTCTTGCATGTCGGGTTCAACGTGCTGTACCGCAGCAAGCACATTCCGGGTTCGATTTATGCCGGCCCCGCGGCCAGGCCGGAGGGGCTGGCGGCCCTCAGGGCGGCAGTCGAAAAACTGCCGCGCAACCGCGAAATCGTGGTGTACTGCGGGTGCTGCCCTTGGGATCACTGCCCCAACATCAGGCCAGCCATGGAACTGCTCAGGCAGATGGGGTTCACCAGGGCCAAAGCCCTGTACACGCCCGTCAATTTTAAAGTCGATTGGATCGACCACGGCTATCCGGTCGAATAGGGCGGCCGCTAGCTGTAGGGCTCGATGTATGATTCAATCAGCATTGAGCCATGCCCTTCATCCACGATGATTTTCTTCTGAGCACCAAAGCCGCCCGCAGGCTCTACCACGAGTATGCCGAGGGCGAGCCGATTCTGGATTATCATTGTCACCTGCCGCCCCGGGATGTCGCCGGCAACCGGCAGTTCCGGAACCTCTTCGAGATCTGGCTGGAGGGCGACCATTACAAGTGGCGGGCGATGCGGGCCAACGGAGTCGCCGAGCGATATTGCACCGGTCGCGCCGAGCAGAAGGAGAAGTTTCTGGCCTGGGCGCGGACGGTACCCGCCACGCTGCGCAATCCGCTATACCACTGGACCCACCTCGAGCTGAAGCGATATTTCGGAATCGACGAGCTGCTCGACGAAGCAAGCGCTCCGCGGATTTGGGATCGGGCCAATGCCCTGCTGGCGACCGAAGAGTTGCGGGCGCACGGCATCCTGGGCCGCTTCCATGTCAAGGCGGTTTGCACAACCGACGACCCGGGCGACGATCTCTCGTGCCACCGGGCCATCGCGGCTTCCGGACTAAAAACCAGGGTATTTCCCGCCTTCCGCCCGGACAAGGCGCTCAACGTGCACCTTCCGGAGCTGTTCAACCCCTGGGTGGACCGGCTGGCGGCGGCCGCCAACATCGAAATCGACGGGTTCCGCGCCTTCGCCGATGCGCTCAAACAGCGGCATGACTTTTTCCACCAGATGGGCGGACGGCTCTCCGACCACGGGTTGAACCACGCCTTCGGCGAATTTGCCACGGACCGGGAGGCGGCAGGCATCTTCGACCGCGCCCGCCAGGGTCAGCCGGCTTCCTTCGCCGAGCAGGAGCGTTTCGCGGGCAACCTGATGCTGTTGTTCGGCCGGCTGGACGCGGAGAAGGGCTGGACCAAGCAACTGCACCTGGGGGCTCGCCGCAGCAACAACACAAGGCGCCTGCGGGAGATGGGGCCCGATACGGGCTGGGACTCGATCGGGGATTGGCCGCAAGTCGACGCTCTCGCGGCGTATCTCGACCGGCTCGATCAGGAGAATGCCCTACCCAAGCTGGTCATCTACAACCTCAATCCGTCCGACAACTATGCCATGGCCGCCATGATCGGCAACTTCCAGGACGGAGTGACCGCCGGCAAAATCCAACTCGGCAGCGCCTGGTGGTTCCTCGACCAGAAGGAGGCCATCGAGTGGCAAATGAACGCGCTCTCCAACTGCGGCCTGATCTCCCGGTTTCTGGGTATGCTGACGGATTCACGTTCGTTCATGTCCTACCCCCGGCACGAATACTTCCGGCGCGTATTGTGCAACCTGTTCGGACGGGACATCGAAGCCGGCGAACTTCCCGACGATGAATCGCTCGTCGGGCCGGTGATTCGCAACATCTGCTACGGGAATGCGAAGAACTTTCTGGGTCTCGAAGTCGAGTAGGCGGTCACCGGCTGGAGCTTGTGCCGGCGCCGGCCGTAGCTGCGCCGGTAGCCGCCGTCTGGTTGCCCGTGGCCAGACTGGTGTTGGCCACCGTCCAGAGGTTCTGCACGCCTCCGGAGACTTTGATCAAGACACCTACGGCGATTAGCGCGACCAGTGCGATGAGAAGGCAGTAGTCGGCGAGATCCTGGCCTGACTCTTCGCGGAAAAAGGACCCTAGTACACGGTGAAGCATTTTAGAGTATCCGATATCAGTGTAGGCAGTACCCGTTGTAACTACTATGATTACTTTCGATATAGGACAACCGCTACTGAGCGAGCTATCGTACAGAAAGGTCTCAAATCCCGCCGAATTTCGCCGATCTGAGACATGGGAATATAATGCCGACCTCAGCCACAATCCCGGGCACCAGTGTATGGGAACTCCCTCCCCTGATTCTTCACCCTTTTAACGAGCGGATCCCTCCGGCTGCCCTGCTGGAGAATTCGAAAGCCAGTCTCATGCTTTCCGGCCTGATTCCAACGGATGGCACGGAGCCGGACGAGCTTCGCCGGCGGCTGCTGGCGGGGCGCTACAGCGAAATCCGAATGCTGTTTTTCCTCGGAAAGGACGTTTTCCGATGGATTGAACAGTGTGTCGAGTGGGCCGGGCGGAACCCGGAACTGGCGGGCAACGCGCTGCGCTCTCAAAGCTTTGCGGGGCTGCTGACGGCCAGCCCGCCGGAGACGGTGAGAGAGAAACTGCTCCGTTGGGGGGTGGCGGACCATCCGGCCATCTTCTCCCGCGCGATCGGGCTGAACGGCCTGTTTCTCGGACCTCCGCCCTTCGAGATTCTCTCCGAGGAGTTTCTCAGCCACTATCACCGTTATGCCGACGCGATTTTCCAGACCTACATGGAAGCGGAGCCGCACGATTCCATCACGTCGGCTAACTTCAAATTCGAACTCTACGCTTCGGGGGAATACTCCCGGCTTTTGGAGTCGGAATGGGGAGCCGAAGAATAGGCTGCCCGGGAGGTTTCACGCTAAAATATAGGCCATCATGACGTTTCCCCGCTTGTACCTGGTACGACAGAAGTTCCCCGATCGCCGTATCCCGGATGTTGCCGCGGAAGTCCGCCGGGAACTCGCCCGATCCGGGTTCGCGGAGCGGCTGAAGCCCGGTTCGCGCGTGGCCATCGGGGTCGGTAGCCGCGGAATCCACAACATCGCCGCCATCGTGCGCAGTACGGTGGCGTATTGGAAGGATCAGGGCATGCGGCCGTTCCTGTTCCCGGCTATGGGCAGCCACGGCGCTGCGTCGGCGGAGGGGCAGGCGGAGGTGCTGGCGCACTACGGAATCGTCGAAGAGACCATGGGCTGCCCAGTGGTGAGCCGGCTCGAAGTGGTGCCGCTCGGCAAGACAGCCGACGGGATCGAAGCCTTCATGGACAAACAGGCCTACGAATCCGACGGTGTGATGCTGGTGGGGCGCGTCAAATGGCATACCGATTTTGCGGGGAAGATCGAGAGCGGGCTGTTCAAGATGATGGCCATCGGGCTCGGCAAGTTCGCCGGGGCGCGGCATTACCACGTCTATGCCTACCGGCTGGGACTGGAGCACGTCATCCGCAGCGTGGGGAGGCAGGTTCTGGCGTCGGGAAAGATTCTGGGCGGCCTGGCGATCCTCGAAGACGCCAATCACAACACGGCGAAACTGGACGCGGTACCCGTCGAGCAGATGGAGCAGCGGGAGGAAGAGAATCTGGCACTGGTGAAATCGTGGATGTCGCGGGTGCCCTTCGATCTGGACATTCTGACCCTGGACGAGATCGGGAAGAACATCAGCGGCGCCGGTATGGATACCAAGGTGGTCAACCGGGGAGTGAACGGGGAGTATAACCCGTGGCCGGAAACGCCGCGCTTCCTGCGCCTCTTCCTGCGCGACCTCAGCGCGCTGACCTATAACAGCGCAGTCGGATTGGGAATGGCCGACGTGGTTCACGATCGCCTGGTGAATCGAATCGACTGGGAGCCGACGATCATCAATTCGCTGACGGCCAATACGCCTGCCTGCATCCGCACCCCCATCCACTTTCCGACGGACCGCGAATGCCTGGAACGAATCTGGCCCACGGTGGGAAAATTCGACGCCTCGGAGGTCACCTTCGGCTGGATTCGCAACACCATGGAATTAGGCCGCCTCGCGCTGAGCGAAAACCTGCGCGCGGCCATCGAAGCCCGTCCGGACCTCGAAATCGAAGCCACGATGGATTTCGAATTCGACGGTTCCGGGGACTTGATCAGTCCTTTCGCACCCGTGGAAGAAACCGCCGCCGCGCACTAGGCGCGCTTCCCGGCTACCGGCCCTTGATCGCGGCATCCATCGAAATGTGGTTCTCGTCGAGAATGCTTCCAGTGGCCCGGGCCAGGGCGGCGCGGGCTTTCACGTAGGAACTCTTGGCCGCCACCTCGGTGGATTTCGCCTGCGCCAGCAGACTTTCGTACTGGATCACAAAGTAGCTGGTGGAAGCTCCCACCTCGAACTTCGCTTGTTCGGCAGCCAGCGATTCTTCCTGTAGTTTGCGCGCCTGGACCGCCGCCTCGTAAGAGGCGCGGGCGCGGCGCATGGCGATGAGGGCGTCTTCCACTTCGAGCCGCGCCTGGTTCTGCAACTGCCTGAGCCGGATCTCCGACTGCTTCGTCTGCAATGCATCGCGCGCCAGGTCGGCCTCGGCAATCCGGTTGTGGATCGGTAGCGTGACCTGCACGCCGACCCCATAAGTGGGGTACTTGCGGGAGAGAACCTGCTCGAGCGCGCCGCCGTAGCCTCCGGCAACCGCGATCCCGGCATTCGGCGCCAACTGGTTGACATCGCCGGCGAGGCCATTGTTCTGCACGATTCCGACGAGGTCCACCTCCGGTCTGGTCAGGCTACGGGCGCCTTCGAGCCCGATGCGCAGATTGGCGACTTGCAGTTCGGCCTGGCCGAGGTCGGGGCGGCGGTCGATGGCTTCCCGCAGAAGATCCTGGATCGGCCGGACTTCGTCCCGGTCCGGGATGGTGAGCGTGTCGGTGGGGATCACGTGCGATTCCCGGACCTCGGGATCCTCATTGCCGCGGCGCGTCAGCACGTTCTTCAGAATGGCTTCCTGCTCGTCGAGCAGCCCGCGGGAATTGATCAGATCCTGCCGCGCGGAAAACACCTGCGCGCTGGCGCGTGTGGCCTCCACCTGCGCGAGAGTTCCTTCCTCCACCTGGGCCTTCGTATCGGAGAGCAGTTTGTCGGCGAGGTTGAGGGTTTCCTGCTTCACCTTGAGGTCTTCGTAGAGTGCCACGAAATCGGTGTACAGGCGAATCACACCGTACACGGTGGCGATCAACTGCTGCTGGAACAACAGGCTTCCGATGCGCCGCTGGTTTCCCGCGATACGGATGAACCGGCGATTGAGGCTGCGGCCGAAACCGCGCAGCAAAGGCTGCGTAACGTTCAGCCCGAGACTCGAGCCGCTGTAGGGGTTGTAGGCGGAATTGAGCAGATTCAGCGACTGGTGGTTGTTGTTGAAATTGAATCCGACCTGCGCGCCGCTGCTGAAGCCCTGCTGGATGCCGGCATTGGCGATCGCGGTATTGGTCACCAGGGAGTTCACGCCGCCGAGCAGGCTGGTTTGCGGCGTGCTCTGGTGAGTCCAGTTCAACTGGCCCACCAGCGAGGGGTCGTAGATGGGCACGGCCGATCCGTTCGACTGCGCGATCGTGCCCTGCACCGAGAGATTGTCCTGCGGTTCACCCAATACTCCGAGTTCGAGCGCATTGGTGGCTACGGAGGTTCCGTTGCCCGCGCGTCCGGATGCTGCCGGGTTGGTGACCACCGGGCTGAGGGGTCCGCCCACCCCGACCGGCGCCTCGGAAAGCACATAATTGAGCCCGCGCACGGTACCGCCCCCCTTGGCCCGCTGGAGGTCCGTATCGGCCACATCCAAGCCGTAGCGCTGGAGTTCGATATCGAGGCTGTTTTCAATGGCGAGCGCCAGGGCGTCGGGCAGGGAGAGGTACAGATTGCCGGCGCGCACCAGGTCGTGGATGCGCGTGGAATCCGAGAAGTCGAGCGGCCTGGTGGCCCGCGGCAAACCGGTTTGCGCGATAGCCGGAGCGGCGCATGACAGCGCGATGAGTACGTTTCTGAGGAATGATTTCCGCATTCGTGCTACTTCTTGAGCGTCTTCCGGGCGAGTTGCACCGCTTTCACGCGGACGCCTTCACGCACCGCGTCGCTCGGGTTCACAGCCAGTTGCTGGCCTTCTTCGACTCCCGACAGCACCTCCAGGTGGTCGCCAAAATCACGGCCCAACTGGACGCGCGCAAAGTGTACCACGCCTCGGGCATTCACTACCGCCACCTGCGGGCCGTCGGCGCGCACCACCAGGGTATCTCCGGGAATCAGCAGCGGCGGGTGGGCACGCGGAATCGAAAGATCGACCTGCGCGTACATTCCCGGCAGCAGCAAACCGGAGTCGTTCGGCACGTCGAGTTCCACCAGCAGCGTGCGGGTGGAGGGATCGAGCGCGTTCGCCGTGCGGCTGACGGCGGCCAGAAATTTCCGGCCGGGCATGTCGGAAATGGTGAGGGTTGCCGACTGCCCGCGCCGCACTGAGCCGGCTTGCCCCTGGGGCACGTTCACATACGTCCGCAGCCGCCCCGTCTGCGCGATGCGGAACAGCAGGGTGTTGGCTTCGTTGACGAGCACGCCGGAATCGATGTTGCGCAGCGTGATGACGCCGGCGAATGGCGCACGCACGGTTTGATATCCCTGGAGTTCGCGCAGGCGCGCCAGGTTGGCCCGGGCTGCGGCGGCGTTACTGCGCGCCGCGGCCACGGCCTTCCCGAGCGCCTGAACGTTGGCCTGCTGCGCGGCGAACTGCGCCTGGTAAGTGTCGTTATCCTGGCGGGAGACCACGCCCTTGGCCAGCAGGTTGGCGAAGCGCTGCGCGTTGACCTTGGCGAGGTTCGCGTTGGCCTGGCCCTGATCGAGCGCGGCCTGGGCCTGCTCCACGGTGCTGTCGGCCTGGTCGATTGAGGCTCCGGCCTGCTTGATCTGCTGATCGAGTTCGGGGGCTTCGATCTCGGCGAGCACCTGGCCCGCGGTCACCCGGTCGCCGATATCCACATACCGCTTGCGGATGTAGCCGCTGGCGCGCGCGAGCACCGGCGCCTCGGTGATCGCCTGGATATTTCCGGGCAGCAGCAAGCTGGCGTCGGGACTGGAGCGCCCGACGGTCTGGACGTTCACTACCGGCAGGCTAGATCCCTCTGCCTGAGACTCGGCGGCCAGCACCTGCTCGCGGTGCTGCCGGGGAAGATAGCCCAGAAAATA
Source organism: Bryobacterales bacterium (assembly GCA_963794265.1). Lineage (GTDB taxonomy): Bacteria > Acidobacteriota > Terriglobia > Bryobacterales > Bryobacteraceae > CAWCDJ01. The sequence goes on along the minus strand of CAWCDJ010000001.1, from coordinate 28,633 downwards.
GCCGGCGGCCAGAAGACCGGCCAGCATCAGCACCAACACGATAAACGTCCCGGCCGAAGGGCCGGCAGGCTTCGACGGCTGCTGCCGCAGAGCTTCCATCTGCTGCCGGAGAGTGGCAATCTCGGCTCGCAACTGGTCCTCGGTCGTCTGGATCTCGTTCATTGCGGGTCCTCGCGGAACATCATCTCGTTATGGGGCCAGGCGCGCTCCTCTTCGGCGATCTCCCGTTCGTGATCCACCGGGGGCTTGGTCCGCAGCAGGCTGTAGACCAGGGGAACGATAAAGAGAGTGGTGACAGTTGCCAGCACCAGGCCGCCGATTACGGCCCGGCCCAGGGGCGCGTTCTGCTCGCCGCCCTCTCCCAACCCGAGCGACATGGGGAGCATTCCGATAATCATGGCGCTGGCGGTCATCAGCACCGGCCGGATGCGGGTGCGACCCGCCGCCAGGGCGGCGGAGCGCGCGTCCATGCCATCCTCGCGCTGGTCGTTGGCGAAAACCACCAGCAGAATACTATTAGCCGTGGCGACCCCGATGCACATGATCGAACCCATCAGCGAGGGCACGCTGAAGGTGGTCTCGGTCAGAAACAACATCCAGACGATGCCGGCCACCGCACCCGGCAGAGCCATCAGGATAATGAACGGGTCGAGCCACGACTGGAAGTTCACCACCATCAGCAGATAGACCAGGATGACCGCGAAGATCACCCCCAGGCCCAGGCGGTAGAAGGAGCTCTCCATGGTGGCGATCTGACCGCGCACATCGACGGTGGTTCCGCGCGGCAGCCTGGCCGACACCTGGCGCACGATCTTTTCCACCTCGCCGCCAACCGCGCCCAGGTCGCGCCGGTCGAGATTGGCGTAGACATCGTAAACCGGCTGCACGTTATAGTGATTCACAATTTCGGGAGCTACGCCGCGTGAGACGCCCGCCAGGTTCTCGAGCAATTGTGTTCCGCCGGACACGGTGCCGGGGTTCCCGTAAGCGGCCGAAGCCTGACTGGGCGCGGCCCCCACGAAGGCATTGCCGGCGTTGGCCACTCCAGCGAGCGATGTGGAGGTATTCGAATTGATGGCGCTTTGCGGGCTGCCCACCGGGGTGCGCAGCAGCGCGCCCATGGAATCGATGCGATACTGCGGCGTCTGCATGGCCACGAAGTAGCTCACCCCGGTGCTCCAGTCGAGCCACTGGGTGGGCGCGATCTGGCTGGTTCCGGTGAGCGAGATCAGCAGGCTGGTGCTCACGTCCCGCTGGGTCAGGCCGACCTGGCCGGCCTTGCTGCGGTCCACATTGACCCGGATCTCCGGATAATCCACCACCTGGTGAATGTGAACGTCGGCCGCCCCCGGTATGCGCTCGATGCGGCGCTCGAGATCCCGGGCGATGGCATAGTTGGCGGCCGCGTTTCGCCCCACCACCTGGACATCGATGGGCGCCGGGAGGCCGAAATTCAGGATCTGGTTGGTGATGTTGGCAGCCTCGAAGAAGAAGACCACGTCGGGGAATTTCTCATGCAGTTTTTTGCGTAACAGATCAGTGTAAGCAGCCGTGGAGCCGTGCTCTTCGGGGTTGAGCGAGATGAGGATGTCGCCATCGCCCACACCCAGGGTGGGGTTGTCGCCGAACGCCAGATTGAACCCGCCGTTGGGAATCCCTATGTTCTGGATGATGTTCGCTATCTCGCGCCGCGGAATATACCGCCGGATTTCCGCTTCGATATTTCCGAAGATCTGCTCCGTCTCCTCGATCCTAGTTCCGGCCGGCGCCCTTGCGTGCAGCCGCATCTGTCCGGAATCCACTGTGGGGAAGAAATCGCTGCCCATCCACCCCACCAGCGTCATGGAGGCCGCCACAAACAGGCCGAACCCGGCCAGCACGGGGAAGCGATGGTCCAGGCACCAGTCGAGCAGCGAACCGTACGAGGCGCGCATCCGCTCGAAGCGGTGGTTGAACAGGTAGTGCGCGCGCCAGATGATGCCCTTTCCGCCCGCGGTTTCGCCGTGACGGCCGCTGGCGTACAGCTTCACCTCCGGCTTCAGCATGTAGTGAACCATAGTGGGGATGAGCGTGCGCGAGAGGAAATACGAAGCCAGCATCGCGAACACCACCGCCATCGCCAGCGGCGTGAAGAGGTACTTGGCTGCGCCGGTCAACAGCAGCACGGGCACGAACACGATGCAGATCGACAGGGTGGAGACGAAAGCCGGCGCCGCGATCTGCTGCGCGCCATCGAGCACCGCGCGCACCAGCGGTTTGCGCATGGCCATGTTGCGGTGGGTGTTTTCGATTTCGACCGTGGCGTCATCCACCAGGATGCCGACCGCCAGCGCCAGGCCTCCAAGCGTCATCACGTTGATGGTTTCGCCGATCAGGCTCATCACGATGAGGGAGACCAGGATGGAGAGCGGAATCGAGATGCAGACGATCAGCGTGCTGCGCCAGCTACCCAGGAACAGCAGGATCATTAGCCCGGTCAGAAACGCCGCCGTCACCGCTTCCTTGACGACGCCGTTGATGGCGGCGCGCACGAACAGCGACTGGTCGAACAACTGCCTCACGTGAAGGGTGGGCGGCAGGCCGGCCAGAATCTGCGGGAGCGCTTTCTTGACGTTGTTGACCACCGCGAGCGTGGAAGCCTGCCCGTTGCGGAGAACCGTGAGCAAGGCGCCGCGCGTGCCGTTCGTCTTGACGATGCTGGTCTGGACCGAGAACCCGTCGTGGACTTGAGCGACATCCTTGAGGTAAACGGTGGCCCCATTCACCACCTTGACCGGGAGATCGTTCATATCCGCCAGGCGCAACGGGCTGCTGTTGAGCTTGACCTGATAATCCCTGTCGCCGATCTTGGCCGTGCCGGCGGGCAGAATGAGGTTTTGGTTGCCCAACGCGGTCGAAACGTCGGCCGGGGAGAGTCCCCGAGCGAACATCTGCTCCGGGTTCAGATCGACCATGACGGTGCGGGACTTGCCTCCATAGGGAAGCGGCACGGCGGCGCCCTGGATGGTGGCCAGTTGCGTGCGAATGAAGTTCTGCCCGATGTCGTACAGTTCCTGCTCGCTCATCACCGGGCTTTCGAGGCCGAGTTGCAGGATGGGGACGCTCGAAGCGTCGTATTTCAGAATGCTGGGCGGAGTCGTGCCCGGAGGAAAGATGCGCAGCAGGGTTTGCGAGATGGCCGTAACCTGAGAGAGCGCGATTTCCACTTTCGCTTTCGGCTGGAAATAGACCCGGGTGACGGAGACGCCGTTGTACGACTGCGACTCAATATGTTCGATGTCGTTGACGGTGGTGGTCATGGCGCGCTCGAAGATGGTTACCATGCGCTTTTCCATCTCTTCGGGAGCCAGGCCGCCATAGGACCAGACGATGCTCACCACCGGGATGTCTATATAGGGAAAGATATCCACCGGCATGCTCTGGATCGCGGATACTCCGAGAATCGCAATCAACACGGCCATCACCACGAAGGTATAGGGGCGGCGCAGAGCTAACCGGACAATCCACATGTTTTATCCGCTGGAAGGAACTTTCTCTAATGATAAAGGAATGCTTCGGGGTTTTGATCACCCTGAGGGAGTGGCGCCCGCTAGCCCTTTCGGGCCATCAAAACGGGGCGACTTTGGCAGTGGACACCACGAGCGTGGTGAAGCCAAAAGGAAAACGGCCGGATCATTCGGATCCGGCCGCTATCAGTTGGAAGCTATCGATTCCCGCCTACCGCCGCGGACGCCTTTCGGCTCAAAAAGCACTCGCGGCAATAGACCGGCCGGCCTTGAGTCGGTTTAAAGGGCACCGTGGTTTCCCGACCGCATTGAGAGCAGGTGGTCATGGTTTCCGTTTTGTTAAAGCCCGAGGCCGAGGAACCCTGGCGCTTGGTCTTGCAATTCTTGCAGCGCTTGGGCTCGTTCTTAAAATTCTTGTCGTGGAAGAAGTGCTGTTCTCCCGCTGTGAAAACAAAATCTGCTCCGCAGTCCACGCACTTGAGGACGCGATCCTGGAATTCCGGCATAGCAACTGTGCCCCGTTATCAACCTGAACTCTATAACCGGACGGCGGGACGCGGCGACTCGCCCATCGCCCCGCCACCGTTGTGATATTACTCTACTTCCCGGCGACTCTTCTTCCGGTTCCGTTTGCGGGCCAGCGCTTGCTTAGCCCGGAGCTTCTCACCCGGCTTCAAGTAGAAGGAGTGTCTTTTGACCTCCTTAATAATGTCCTCCTGCTGGACCTTTCTCTTGAAGCGCCGAAGGGCGTTCTCTAACGTCTCGCCCTCCTGAAGCTTTACTTCAGCCAAACGAAATACACCTCCCAACTCGACCAAAGATTCCCGTGCGCGGCTGGAAGATGGCAAAGGCCCCGCCGTTGAAAAAGGCATGGCGCCAAACCGAAAATTTCCCGCACTTCGCACAGAAGGTACTGATATCATAGGTGGTTGACGGATAAAGTCAAGCCCAAATTTTCACAAGCCGTAGACCAAAAGCGGCCAGAATATCTGAATGTCGTTTCTTTTCAGGAACATAGGCTGAAATGGAAAATGTACTAGCGATTCTCCTGGCGGGGGGAGCCGGGGAGCGCCTCTTTCCGCTGACGCGGGATACCGCCAAACCGGCGGTGCCTTTCGGAGGCGCCTATCGCATTATCGATTTCACTCTTTCCAACTGTATCAATTCCGACGTTCGGCGCATTTTCATCCTAACACAGTACAAAGCCCTGGAATTGACGCGCCACGTCCGCGACGGGTGGAACATCCTGTCGCCCGAATTGGGCGAGTTCATCGAGGTGATTCCGCCCATGAAGCGGGTCCACGAAGACTGGTACCAGGGCACTGCGGACGCCGTCTTTCAGAACTTCCAGAGCATCGAGGTGGAGGCTCCGCAGGAGACGCTGATCCTCGCAGGCGACCACATCTACAAGATGAACTACCGCGAGATGCTGGAGTGGCATTGGGCGCACAATGCGGACATCACCCTGGCCACGCTCCAGATCCCGCCCGAGGCAGCAGGCAGGTTCGGCGTGGCGGAGATCGACGACAGCCACCGCGTCCGGGGTTTCGAGGAAAAACCGAAGCACGGAAATCCCAAGCGGTCGCCCTTCGACCCGGCCATGATCAGCGCCTCCATGGGGATTTATGTCTTCAAGACCGACGTGCTGCTGCGGGCACTGCACGCCGACGCCCAGAACCCGAACTCCAGCCACGATTTCGGCCGGGACGTAATCCCCTCCCTGCTGGAAGAAGCGCGGGTGATCGCCTACGATTTTCGCGATATCAACGCCAAGCAGGTCCGGTACTGGCGGGATGTAGGGACTCTCGATGCGCTTTACGAAGCCAACATGGACCTGGTGGACGTAACCCCGGAGTTTAACCTTTACGACCAGCGGTGGCCGATCCGGACCAAGGTGACGCAGCAGCCTCCGGCCAAATTTGTCTTCGCGCAGGAAGGCCGCCGCATGGGTGTGGCGGTGGATTCGATCGTGAGCGCGGGCTGCATCGTATCGGGGGGCCGGGTGCTTCACAGTGTGCTGTCTCCGGGGGTCCGGGTGAACAGTTATTGCGAGGTGGAGTATTCGATTCTGATGCCGGGCGTGGAGATCGGACGATATAGCCGGATCCGCCGCGCCATCATCAACACGGGCGTGAAGCTGGGAGATTCCAGCGTGATTGGATTCGACCTGGAGGCAGACCGCGCCAAGGGCTATTGCATCACCGAGGGCGGCATCGTGGTGGTGGCATAGAAGAGTGCGGGCCGGCTTCAGTGCCCGGGCCCGCCGGGGACTTAATCAAATAGTCTTTCTTACTTAGGAGTGTACGTTGACGACGATTGTAGACATTATCGGAAGAGAGATCCTGGATTCCCGTGGGAATCCGACAGTGGAAGCGGATGTTCATCTCGCTGACGGCAGCATGGGAAGAGCGGCGGTGCCGTCCGGCGCGTCTACCGGGGAACACGAAGCGGTGGAATTGCGCGATGGCGATAAATCCCGCTATTCCGGCAAGGGCACGCTGAAGGCCGCCGGGCACATCAACAACGAGATCGCCGACGCCCTGGCGGGCAAAAATGCGGCCGAGCAGGCGGCGATCGACGCCACCATGATCGAACTCGACGGCACCCCCAACAAAGAAAAACTGGGCGCGAATGCGATTCTGGCTGTCTCAATGGCAGCCGCGCGCGCGGTTGCGATTTCGCAGAATACGCCGCTCTACCGGTACCTGGGCGGCGCCGGAGCGAACACCTTGCCTGTCCCGATGATGAACATCATCAACGGCGGCGCACATGCCGATAATTCGGTGGACGTGCAGGAGTTCATGATCGCTCCGTTCGGAGCCCCGAAATTTTCCGAAGCGCTGCGCATGGGCGTGGAAGTGTTTCATACCTTGAAGAAGGTGCTGGCGAAGAAGGGCTATTCGACGGCGGTGGGCGACGAAGGCGGCTTCGCTCCCATGCTGAAATCGAACGAGGAAGCGATTGAATCGGTGCTCGAAGCGATAGCCCAGGCGGGGTACCAGCCGGGAACTCAGATTGGCGTCTGCCTGGACCCCGCCGCGAGCGAGTTCTACGAGGGCGGCAAGTACGTCTTCAAGAAGTCCGACAAGAGCCAGCGCAGCCCCGAGCAGATGGTGGATTACTGGGAGACCTGGGTGAAGAAATATCCGGCGATCATATCGATCGAGGACGGCATGTCGGAAGAGGACTGGTCCGGGTGGAAACTGATGACAGACCGCCTGGGGAAGAAGATCCAACTGGTTGCAGACGACATCTTTGTTACGAACCCGTCGATTTTCAAGCGGGGAATCGAACAGGGCATCGCCAATTCCATTCTGGTGAAGGTGAACCAGATCGGAACGTTGACGGAGACGCTCGAAACGATGCAGATGGCCTCGCGGGCCAACTATACGGCGGTAGTTTCGCACCGCTCGGGCGAAACCGAAGATGCGTTCATTGCAGACCTGGTGGTGGCTGCCGGCGCGGGGCAGATCAAAACGGGATCGGCCAGCCGCACCGACCGCATCTGCAAGTACAACCAGTTGCTGCGCATCGAGGAAGAACTCGGCTCCGCCGCGCAATTCCTGGGACGGAAGGCCTTCCGCCAATGATGAAACTGGTACTGGTACGACACGGCGAAAGCTCCTGGAACAAAGAGAACCGCTTCACCGGATGGACCGACGTAGAGCTGTCCGACAAAGGCCGTGAGGAGGCGAAAGAGGCCGGCGCAGTGTTGACAGCCGGGGGCTACACATTCGACGTGGCCTACACTTCCGTACTGAAGCGCGCCATTCGCACGCTGTGGACGGTGCTCGACGAGATGGACCTGATGTGGATCCCGGTCTACCGCTCCTGGCGATTGAACGAGCGGCATTACGGGGCGCTGCAGGGTCTCAACAAAGCCGAGACAGCGGCGAAATTCGGGGAGGGCCAGGTGAAAATCTGGCGCCGCAGCTACGACGTCCCGCCACCTGCCCTGACCGCCGACGACGAGCGTTACCCAGGTAAAGACCCCCGCTACCAGAACCTCAGCAGCGGGGAACTGCCGCTCACCGAATGCCTGAAGGATACGGTGGCGAGATTTCTGCCGCTGTGGCACGAGACGATCTCGCCGGATATTCTGGCCGGCAAGAAGGTATTGATCGCCGCGCACGGCAACAGCCTGCGGGCGCTGGTGAAATACCTCGACAACGTGCCGGAACCGGATATCGTCGAGCTCAACATCCCGACCGGGATGCCGCTGGTCTACGAGTTGGACGACAACTTGAAGCCGCTGAACCGCTACTATCTCGGCGATCCCGAGAAGGTCAAGGCCGCGATGGACGCGGTGGCGGCACAAGGAAAGAAGAAGTAGCAGTAAGCTTTTTTTATGCGAAGCCGACGACCGCTGCGCTCACCGGTTCTTCCCCCACGGGAATCATGGTGAACAGCGGCGTCGGTTTGTAGCGCCGGGAGGCGTCCTGGTTGGTGAGCGCGTAGATGCGGATCACCGCCAGGTCGCCGGATTTCCGGTTGAGCACCAGCGCGTATTGCTGGTCCGGCGTAATCACGATCGACCCGGGTTCCTGCCCCACAGTCACCACGGCCACCAGTTTCCTGCCCAGGTTGTCGTAATCGAGCACGGTGACGCTGTTCGTCTGGGGATTGGCCACCAGCAGAAACGAGGAAGACGCCAAATCGGTGACGGCCATTCCGCCCGGTGCGCGTCCGGCGAGCATCGTCTCGGCGATCTCGGTGCTGTAGGGATAGACGACCACGACGGCGTCCATCCCGTCGCCCGTGACGAAGAGCTCTCCGCCATCGGGCTTGGAGCAGAAGTTTTGCGGTTCGATGGGAAGCGGCAGGCGGACCACGACCCGTCCGGCGGCGGTTTCAAAGATACTCAAGCTACGCTCGACCCGGCTACCCACGACCAACTGGCGGCCATCCGATTGAAAGCGCACGAGGGCCGGTGCGACGCCCGCCGCGACGGTGCGCTCGATCCGCGCGTCCGCCAGGGAGATCAGGGTGAGGCTACGTGAATCGGTGCTAATGACCGCGGCCTGGTTGCGGGCGCTGAGGTCGAAAGCCTCGGGCACGGCCGGGAGACGAACCCGGCGCTTCGGACGGAAAGATTGGAGCGGGAGTTCGACCAGGGCAGCCGGGTCGCGGTACAGCACCCAGAGAGCGTCCCTGGCGGGTGAGAACAGCATTCCGGCCGCCGTATTCCCCGCCCTGGCGCGGCGGGTGATGGAGAGCGTATCGGCCGCGATCTGGTAGACCGTGCCTGTCTCAGGCGCCAATACGAAGACTCTGGGCTCGGCGGGGTGGGCCACGACGAGGGAAGGCTCCGCGTCGAGGACGATCTGCTTGCGAACGCTGAACCGTGTGAGGTCGACCGCCGCGACCGAACGCCCCTGCCGGTTGGCGACGAAGCAGTAGCCGCGATACGCGGTCGCCTTCCGGCGTCCGCATGCGGCGCCCGCCAGGGATGCCAGGAGCAGGCTTCTACGGGAGATGATCAAAGAGGACACCTGAACCTATATTGTACTTCGGCCTATGTTATTCTGATGAAAGCCCCAGCCGTTCCGCGGAACCCAATGCGGTTTCCGCCTTCCGAACCGGAGAGATGGCCGAGTGGTTGAAGGCGCACGCTTGGAAAGCGTGTTTAGGGGTAACTCTAACGTGGGTTCGAATCCCACTCTCTCCGCCAGTTTAGAATCAATAACTTAGAGACAAAGCCAGATTCCAGCGGGCAATGCCGGGCAATGAAGGTGCTAAAATGGCGGGCCCGATGCCCCTGAATCTTTATCGCCGCCACCGCCAGGAATGCGAAGGCAAGCACCTCGAGGAATCCCGTTCCGGGGGAGTTCGAAGAGCGGTCTAAGAAGTGGAAGCGATGCGGCTGCATGATCTTCGGCGCCGGCACTCTCGGTGGGAAATTTCGCCGGCGACGCACAGGGAAGCGTACCTGGGAGGAGGCCAAGATCGTCGCCTCTGCCTGGGAGCAGACCGGCAAGTGGGATGGAGCGGCTCCCGTCAACACCCCTCCAGAGGAGCCCCCCGGGGGAGCCTCGATCGCGACTGCGGTCAAGGCGTTTCTGGATGAGCACAAGAGCTCGGCCATAGGCACGCAGCGCAAGCACGGATTCCTGATGGACAAGGTCACGCGGTTCTCCTCTCACAAGGGCTACACCCGGATCAAGCAGTGGGGTCCGGTGGATGTCCGCGAGTTCCGCGACACCTGGAAGGTCTCCACCCAGACCGCCAACCGGGACATGAGCATCATCCGTTCTTTCTTCGATCTCTGCCTCTGCAACGAATGGGTCGATCGGAACCCCGCGAAGCTGGTCAAGAACGTCAAGGGCAGGTCCAGTGCGGATAGCCGCAACGAGCAGAAGCTCCCGTTCTCGGACGACGAGTTGCAGCGGATGTACGACACCTGCGAGCACCGGTACGGCAGGAGGGAAATCAAGTGGGACCGGACTGTTCACCATCGCCACGCGGAAGGACTGGTGCAGAACTACAAGTACAAGTGGACCGGCCGGGATCTGTCGGACTTCATCTCGATTTCCGTCTACACCGGCCTGCGAATTAGCGACGTGGCCACCTTCCACATAGATCGCCTAAAAGAGAATGGCGAGATTCGTGTCCGGACGACCAAGACAGGAACGAACGTGCACACCTGGGTTCCGCTCTGGTTGCAGCAGATCATCCGCCGGCGCAGCCTCGAGATTGGCCCTCTGATCTTTGGCGAGCACGCAACCAAAGATCAGAACGTCATCACCGACCTTTGGCGCAGGAAGTTACAGAGGTTATGGCGGATGTGCGGTCCTTGGCCGGAAAAGCCGACGCCACACAGGTTCAGGCACTCCTTCGCTCGGATCCTTTTGCAACGTCCTGGCGTCGAGGTGAAAGATGTTGCGGAACTGCTGGGGAATTCAGAACAGATGGTCAGGAAGCATTACAGCGCCTGGAGAGGCAAGACAGGCTGACCGCGGTCCTCCAGGCAGCGTTCTCGGAGACGCCCAGGCCGGGCGTAGTGGTTGAGATGCCTAAGGCTATAACGAAGTAGCTTGATCACAACAACTCTCCGCTGCGACCCGGATCGGTGAGCCGTTTTGTGTTCAGGCGGCGATCAGGCGGGTATGGATTCTCCGGGCGACGGATTCCGGCACGCTATACCGAGCCATGGACTTCTTGCGGCCGAGGCGGATGCGGACAACACCAGGCTCGTCCTTGACAAGAAGACGAATGGTCTCGCGGCTGATCTTCCATAGCTTACTGAGTTCAGCAATCGAGTAATGCGCATCGAACGTCGTGTCCGGAAAGAGAATACTCATTTGAGATCCCCTGAGGCCAATGGGCGCCAGTCGCGGCACGTGGCGATCCAGCCGCGGACGATGCGAACACCCCGGATTACACGGTCGAGTGCGTTCAATTGGGCGAGCCGGACGATTAAGCGGTGGTGTGAAATTTCGAGGGCGAGGATCCGAGCTGGATCATCAGCGAATGGAACGATAGTACGAGACACAGTAGAGTAGACTCCGACGATGAATTCAGCAAAGCCCACTCTTGCGGGTGAGTGGTTTCAGGTGCCGTATCCTGACGAGCCTCTTTATTCTCGCCGCTCGTCGGCCAACTCTACGCGTGTTGTTTACCATGACCGTCGACGATATTCAAGCTGCTATGAAGGTGGTTTTATCTGTTTCTGTTAAATGCGTCATTATCGGGTACTGACGCATCGGGAGATTGCGGGAGACGCGCTTGGAGGATGGCTTCCAGGTTGGCGATCTGGTTGGCCAGCCTCTGATACTCGTCCCTGCCGGTAAAGTCTTGCGAGAGTCTGCCGATGAAGGCTTGCGGTTGCCTGCTCTGCCGGTATCCCCAGGCGGCTGCAAAGGACTTCTGGAAACTGGCGTGGTCTTCACGCGCGATACTTTGCCGCCGCAGTTTTCCCGGGTTAATCGGGTGCCCGCAAATACAGACCAGCGCCCGCACCGGAACTTCCGTGATTGGACTGAGGTCTCCGCCGGGCAGCGACGACGACATCTTCCGGTATTGCCGGAATTGCCCTTCCACAAAATAGCTTGATCCGCATTGCTCGCAGCAATACTGATTATCAGGGACATTCACAGCGGGCACAGAGTTCTCCTTGGGAACTGCCGCAGTTGGACTTGTTTCATCGCAAACTGCCAGCAACTGCGGGCTGGGCTTGAAGACGACCTTCTTGGGGAGCCGGTACAATAGTTGTTGCCTACCCAACCCGAATTGCTTGCGAGGCTGGGGCCCGCGCGTGATCCGGAAAACGCCCACCGGCGTCTCCACGACTTCACCGCGTCGGATACAGGTCTCCATCACCTTCCAGAACGAGGACACCACCTGCTTGGCTTTCCGGGACGTCAGGCCGGCTTTCGCTTCGAGCGCCAGCACGAGTACGTCACGGCCTTTGGCATCCGGTTCACGCGTGGGCAATCGCCAGGGCCGGCCGGGTCCGGACCGCATGCTGCGCCCGATGGTCCGCGCCAACTCCTTCAACCGGGCTGCCAGAGCGTTCAATGCCTCCGGGGATGCCAGTTGCTCGTCCGTCGCGGCCCGTAAAAAGCCTTCATCGTTACAACGTTTGAGATATTCCCGGCCGTTCTCCGAGCTCGCCATGAACCGCTGCCGTGACGGACTGGGAGTGGTCTCCCCGCCAATCAGATGGGCCTGCGGGGTACCGCACAAACAAACCAGTAGGGGCTTGGCTTGCGGACTGGCTTGGCCGACAAGGTCCGGCCAGGTAGGCCAGGAATACTGTAAAAGCTCCTCACGTTGGAACTCATAGTAATCCGCCTCCCGGAACCAATCTCCGCGGCACACCGGGCAGCTCTTCAGTGGCAATACCCGCATCCGTCTTCCTGGGAGATCATTCATGGGGGGCCGCCTCAGCGCTGAAAACGGGACCTTCTTCTAAAGAAGTATAGGGATTCATCGATCTGGACGCGGAAAAAGGGCTCTGAATCATCTAAATTCCCGATAACGCGCTGTAACATCAGGTATTTAGGTTCGCTTGCAGGGGGGCCAAGCGCGCGAAATTGCGTCGCGTGAGCACCGCAAGACCTACTACTTAGACGAAGCTACTGGTAAGTGTAGAGCGAATTATCGACGATGGGTATCGACCGGCACGTGGGGCTTGATAGCCGTCGCTATATCCGCCTGTTGGTGCGCGTGGGTTTCCTCCGAACAGTTCAAGCGGAGGAGGGAGGCAAGGTGGCGAGAGCCGATTGCTGGCCGCCGCCGGCCGAGTTCTTCAAAGGCAGCCCCATCGGGATTGCCTATTACCTCCAGAAGTGGTTCCGCTTCAATCTCCAGGAGTGAGACCAGGCTACGGGGCTGGCTGTCGCGTTTGGGCGTACCTGGATAAAGCCCAGCCACTCGGCGCGCGATGGCTACAAGAAACAGCCGCATCTTAAGGCCGACTCGAAGCCATCTGCAAGTGAACCAACTGTGATCCGCCGAAAAGCTCTTCGGTCGGATTTCGGTTTCATTCAACGGAAGCAGTGAAAGGAATTATCTATGAGCACGAATCGAATGTTTACCTCGGAAGAACCAGTGAACATCCTGTTGCGCCGCCGGCGCCTGGAATTGGGCCTGTTGCAGTCGGAAGTCGCAGAAGAACTCAACGTGTCGGTGGAAGCTGTAACCCACTGGGAGTCTGGCCGCCGGCGCATGGATCTCGCGAAACTTCCAAGCCTCGCGGCAGCTCTTGACATCGATCCAAAAGAGCTGTGCACCAAAGCGCTGTCTGAGTTCCACCCACTGTTCTTCGCCACCCTATTCGGTGATTGCGGTGTCGAACAGACGAATTCTCAGGAAGTACGCGCTTAAGCTGCTCCACGGCTCTCTACAGCCGGTTCCGCCGCCGCGCGGAACCGGTCGAAATCATTGCTGGCAGCCTGGGCGAGCTCGTAGAGTTTGGCCAACAGGTCCTCCGCTCCGCCAAATTCAATGTGCAGATGGCCGGCTTCCAACGCTATCCCAGCCGAAAGCTCGTCCAGTTTCCGGCGGAATACATTGGGCCGGGATCCTCACACTCGCCGCGGCCTGATGCCGGCGGAGTTGATCGACGGCATTATCCAGGCGCTCCTTGCGCCGGCTCTCTTTCTGAAATTCCTCGCCCTCCGCCAGCCGCCGCAGGTGTTCGATCAGCAGGCGCCGGTCGACCAGGAAGGTGCGGCCTGGTAGCCGCCGAAGCGGTGAAGCAGTTCGATCGCTCGACGGCGCCGCAATCCGAACAGGCGCTCGATGACGGCCCGGTCCACCACTGGCACATCGAACGTTTCCAACATCGCGATGATCTCAGGAATATGCAACAACCACTGGGCTTTGGCGGCCATCAGACCGACCTCGCTCCCCTGATTATGTTGCTGCACAGTTGTGCCGGGGAAGCGAATTCCTGGCTTATGATAATCGCGCTTATCAACCACTGGCCCTGCCTGACTGTTAAAGCAGGGCGACTCATATAAGTGGGGATAACACAGATGGTCATTCGCGTTTCGATTAGCCGAGGCCGGGCGATCCGAACGCGGAGATATCACAACAAAACGATTCGCGACTTTTTGGGAGGCTATGAGGCGCACAGCCCGACGCCGCCCGACGTCCAGCCGGCCTAACGGCTGAACCCCGATCAGTCCGTATTTGCCATAACCCTCAAGAAATGAGCTGAATTGCCCATCTGAGTGTGCTATTCGTGTGCCGCGTATGATCGGACCCCAAGCGGCACTGGCCCGCAATGCGCTCCATTCGGTGCCATTACACAGCCATGCGGGCACGGCGAGTGCGATTGCCGTCCCGATGACCGGCGGCACCCGAAAGACGCGCACGGGGAAAGCTCCGTCGTCGAAGGCCGCTGGGTACTCACCGTTTGGGTCGAGAATGATGATCCGGGCATTTGGCCCTTTCCCGTCCGTCCGCGCCGCTTTCGCGGCGGTGAGAGTCCATCGGATGATCCCGGCTAAGGAACACGATTTTCCGCTCCCCGTGTTTCCGAACACGGCGAGATGCCGCCCGAAGATCTTGTCCGGGGCAATGCTTACTGCCGCATTGCCACCGAGTGGTGCGGTGCCAATACTGACGCGCTTGTTGGTTCCCTGCGAATCGATTATGCCGCGCAGTTGGTCTGGCGTGGCGAGAAGCACCTCGTCGCCGACGGACGGAAACGCGATTACACCACGCTCAAGTGCGAATAGCGACTCGAACATTCTCGAATCTGAGATTCAAACCGCCGCGCGCGTGGCGAAGCTTATCTTCGATTCGGGCCTTGCTCGCGTAGATCGGCCTTGGCGTCAGCACCGTTGGCGGTCTCTTCACCCAGAAGGACTGCTGGCTTGCCCAGAAACGACTCTCCAAGGGGCGTTTCGTATGGTGGCCGGAAGCCAGCGAACCGGCCAAACCGCTGGAAGCCTACGAGGCGCATCTATTGATGGCGGCCGGGGACGTTTCGCGCGTGCGTGCGGCACCGATGTGGCGGCGCGTCGGCCGGCTGAAGTAAATCCGGCGGAAAACAGCTCCAGGGCCTTGCGTTCCAAGAAAAGCAGGTTCATACTGCTGGAAGCATGGCTGGAATCGCAGGGGCCAACTACCGATACCGAGGCCGGGAGATCTCCGCGGCCGACATCCTATCTATAAGGGAGTTGATCGCCGCGAACCCGGGCGCGAGCCGGCGCACCCTTTCCAAGAAGTTGTGCGAGGCATGGGAATGGCGGCAGCCCAACGGGGCTTTGCGCGACATGGCGTGCCGGGGGATGCTGTTAATGTTGGATCGCGCGGGTCAGATCGCGTTGCCGCCGATGAGTTATGTGCGGCATAATCCGCTGGCGGAACGAGCGCGTCCGGCACCGATGCTGCTGGACACCACGCCCATAACGGATCGCTTGGGGAACCTCCAGCCGCTGGAGTTTCAACAGGTGCGACGCACCACCGACGAGCCGCTGTTCAACGGCCTGATGGAAGAACATCATTACCTGGGCTACGAACAGCCGGTCGGCGAGCACCTGAAGTACTTGGTGTGGGCGCAGGGCCGGCCGGTGGCCTGCTTGGCGTGGTCGTCGGCGCCACGCCACATCGGCAGCCGCGACCACTACATCGGCTGGAGCGGCGAGGCGCGCCGGCGGAACATTCGCTTCCTCGCGTACAACACGCGATTCCTGATCCTGCCGTGGGTGCGGGTAGAACACCTGGCGTCGCATATCCTGGGCCAGATGGCGGCACGGATTTCCGCGGACTGGCAGGGCATGTACGGTCACCCGGTCTATTTCCTGGAGACCTTCGTGGATCCGGAGCGATTCCGTGGAACCTGCTACCGGGCGGCGAACTGGCAACTGCTCGGGCTCACCACCGGGCGCGGTAAGGACGACCAGACGGGCCGGCCCAACCGATCGATCAAACAAGTGCTGGGTTACCCCGTGCATCGGCACTTCCGCCAACTGCTGAGCGAGACGGCGAAATGAAGACAGCGATGGAGCGGATCGATTTAGGCACCGAAGAACTGAACCAGTTGCTAGAGCGGGCGCGGGAACTGCTGTCGGAAGAGGACTACCGGAAGTTGAAGGCGGCGGTGGACACGCTGGAATACTTGACTGAGTTAGTAGCCGACAAGGACACCACCATCCGGCATCTGCGGCAACTGCTGTTGCCGGCGAGCACGGAGAAGACCAAGGACGTGCTCGCTAAGGCCGGTGCGGCGACGGCCAATCCTGCGTCGGATAGCAAGCCAGAAAGTGGCCAGGAGCAGACCAAAGACGAGGCGCAACCCGGACACGGGCGCACCAGCGCCGATGCCTACACTGGAGCACAGCAGATGGATGTTCCCCATCAGGAACTGAAACATGGAGACCGGTGCCCGGAGTGCGAGAAGGGCAACGTCTACGGGCAGAAAGAACCCAAGGTGCTGGTGAGGATCGTGGGACAAGCGCCGTTGGCCGCCACGGTCTACTCGCTGGAACGATTGCGCTGCGGAGCTTGCGGACAAGTGTTCACAGCAAAGGAACCGGAAGGCGTCGGCCCGGAGAAGTACGACGAAACGGCGTCGGCGATGATCGCGCAGCTCAAGTATGGGAGTGGCACGCCGTTCTATCGCCTCGAAAGATTGGAGCGGCATCTGGGCATTCCATTGCCGGCGACAACGCAATGGGAAATCGTCGAGGAGGCTGCCGAAGTCATCAAGCCCGCACGCGACGAGTTACTCCGGCAGGCGGCGCAAGGCGAGGTACTGCACAACGACGATACCGGCATGCGGGTGCTGCGTCTGGCGCGCGAAGCGGGCGACCAGCGCACCGGTGTGTTCACCAGCGGAATCGTTGCGACGATGCAAGGCCGGCAGATCGCGCTGTACTTCACCGGACCGAAGCACGCGGGCGAGAATCTGGCCGAGGTTCTAAAACGGCGAGCCGCGGAGTTACGTCCATTGATCCAGATGTCTGACGCCCTATCCCGCAATGTGCCGAAACTACCCGCTGGGGTAGAAATGCTGCTGGCTCGATGCCTCGCTCACGGTCGCAGACAGTTTGTAGAAGTAGCTCAGAACTTTCCTGACCAATGCCGTTACGTGCTGGAGACCTTGGGGGAGGTGTACGTCTACGATGCGGAAGCGCGCGAGCGAGGGCTAAGTCCGGAAGAGCGTTTGCGGTTCCATCAGAAGCACAGCCAGCCGCTGCTGGAGGATCTACATGCCTGGCTGGAGGCACAGTTTGCCGATCGAAAGACGGAGCCCAACTCCGGCTTGGGCAAAGCAATCACGTACCTGCTGCGGCACTGGAAGGGGCTGACGCTATTCTTGCGGGAAGCGCGGGCGCCTCTGGATAATAATCTGGTCGAAAGAGCATTGAAACGAGCTGTGCTGCACCGCAAGAACGCATTGTTCTATCGGACCCTGAACGGGGCGCAGGTCGGCGACCTGTTCATGAGCCTAATTCACACCGCCGAGCTGTGCGGTGCCAACTCGTTCGACTACCTGACCGAACTGCAGCGGCATGCCCAGGAACTGGCGGCCAGCCCGACGGCGTGGATGCCGTGGAACTACCGCGAGACGCTTAAGGCCGCTGGAGTATGATGTGCCTTCCTGTCCGAAAAGGATCCTCGGCGGCCATGGTTCGGGGGCGTTCTGACTGCCTCTGAAATGGGCTACGATAAAGCCGCGCACATCTTCGGAAGGCAGGCAGGAAATCTCACCGGCTGGTCACGATCCATCCGGTTTCATGAGCAAGTTGTCGCCCTCGCTTTATAAGACCTAACAGCGCCCTGGACCGCGCCCATGCCATATACCATTGCGACGACTCCGAAGAAGGACATGGCGATCAGCCGCCACACACCAGTGCAGAACGATGTGCCGATAACCTGAAACAGCAGCATCCCTGCGGCGATCGATATAACTGCCAGCGAAAACCACCGCTGGCGCCCCCAAAGACGATTAGGTGCGAAAGCCCCAATGCTGAGCAGTAGCAGCCCTCCGTACATCGTCCACCCATGACGGCGTAAAACGCGAACCGCGGTCGGCCCCAGCACCTTCGCGAAGTGATACGCCGCCTTCAAATAGTTCCGAGATACGCCATCACCGCGCAAATACGCGGCAGCCAGAAACCAGTTCGCGACCCCGTCGCCCTGATCGGCGGCCTTTCCAGACCATCGCGTCGCCTCTGCGGAATCGCGGGCCACTCCTCGTCCCCAACGATACGCCCAGCCCAGGTAACTCTCCGCTCGCACGTCCCTCTGCGCCGCAGCCTGTAATGCCCAACGCGCCGCCTCCGCATAGTCGCGCTGTTCAGCCGCACCGTGAGAATAAAGGTAGGCCAGACCGTACTCGCCGCTCGCGTCCCCCTGATCGGCGGCCGCCCGGTACAATCGGAACGCTTCCGTGCGATTCCACGGCAAATCCCGGCCTTCTGAGTACATTCTCGCCAGTTGGCACAGCGCCAGGTGATTGCCTTGGTCGGCCGCCTGCCTCAGGTAGCGAATCGCCTCATTCACATCCCGTGTCACTCCGAATCCGTGTGCATAACAGTAAGCCAGCGAATACCTAGCCTTCGCCGACCCTTGCATGGCACCCTTCCGATACCAGCGCACGGCCTCCCGGTAGTCCTGCTTCACGCCATAACCGTAAAAGTAGTCGGAGCCCAGATGGCATTGGGCTTCCGCGTCACCGCGCGCGGCGCCTGCCCGAAGCCGTTCGAACATTGCCGCCGATGTTCGCTCTCCGTGCCACAGCCATGCGACAATCGCCCCGCAGACGACCGCCCCCAACACCGCCAATACCAACCGCCTGTGGCTCGCCATCCCCAGATTATAATTCCGACAAAACAATCCAGAATACTATCGTCAGTTACTGTTTCGTGTTCACGCCGAACGGACCGCGCGGTTCATCGCAGGGGTGGCAACCAAGGTTTACAAGCCCAGCGCCACGGTTCCATCGCCTTTCAGCGGACCGCCCGTCTCCACGCCCCGCCCCCCAGCAAAAACCTCATTTCGCGAAATGTCGAGCTTGAAAAGGCTGGTTCTTTGCCCGCGTGGAGCGTTACTTCTCCGCACAGCCGTTCCGAGTGACGCAGCCAGAAGTCGTCAGAACGCCCGCTGAGCTCGCAGCGGCGTTAGCATTCGCACCACTTGACCGTCAGTGCATGTTCCCCGGGCTGAGCCAGCGCCCGATTCACGCAGGTTTGCCGAAAGGACACGCTTCATCCCGGAATCGTGTTCAGCTTCGCCCGGATTCCCCGAGGGCGGAAAGGCCTGTTCTGTTGGCGGACGGCCCGAGCCGTAGGTCCCCAGAGAGCCTCAGAGCCTCACCCCAGCTGCTGGCGCAGCAGGGGACGTGGACCAAGGGCGAAGTGCTGTCTTCTGGCTGGCAGATCTCTTTGAAAGATCCGCTGGACCCAGACCCGCACCTCACCTCGCGCGGCGTCCACCCATTGAAGCGCCACCGGTCGTGGGGCGTTGATAGTCGGGGTATGGCGGCTGGTGCGGAACGGGTGGCGGGTTCTCCTTCAAGGTCTGTAGTGCGACGGACACCGCGCGTTCCAATTGAGGGTCGTGGCCCTCGCTCACCGATTTCGGGTCAAGTTCGACCTCCACGTCGGGCGGTACACCCTTGTTCTCCGCAATCCATTCGCCGGTCGGGCTGAAGATGCGAACGTTTGGTGCCGTTACCGTACCGCCGTCCATCAAGGTTGGGAACGCCAGCACGCCGATCAGTCCGCCCCAGGTTCGTTTGCCCACGAGTGTTCCGGTCTTCGTGTAATGGAACATCCAAGGCATCATGTCGCCGCCGGAACCGGCGAATTCGTTCGTGATCATCACCTTGGGCCCCTGAATCGAGCCCGCCGGAGTGCGCTGCACGGCGCCGTAGCGGAACAGGTTCCAGGAAAGCAGTGGCCGGTTTAGCACGTCGATGATGTAGTCCGCCACTTGGCCTCCGCCGTTGTAACGCTCATCGATGATGACGCCTTGCTTGTCTGTCTGCGCGAAGAAATAGCGGTTGAAGCTCGTAAGCCCGCCCTGTGCTGTGTCGGGCATATAGACGTAGGCCAGTTTGCCGCCGCTCAGCTCGTCCACCTTGCGGCGATTCCCCTCGATCCACGCCAGATTGCGAAGCGATTGCTCACTCGCCACCGGCGTCACTGTCACATCGCGCGCGCTCGCTCCCGACGGCTCGGGCCCCACCCGCAGCACGACGCGCTTTCCGGAGGTGCTTTCCAGCAAGGAGTTGATATCGTCTGTGTCCGAAAGGGGGCGGCCGTTCACAGCCAGGATGTATTCGCCTTCCTTAACGTTGATACCCGGTCCGCTAAGCGGCGCTCGCAACTGCGGATTCCAACTCTCGCCGGTGTAGAGCTTCCGCAGCCGGTACTTCCCATTCACGATCTCATAATCGGCACCGAGCAGCCCCCCTGGTACTGACTTGCCGCGGGGGACGGTACCGCCGCCCCCGCGTAGATGGCTCGATGTGATGTTCGCCAGCATCTCCTGGAAGATGTAATTGAGGTCATCGCGCGAGGTGAGCGAATCCAGATAGGATTCGTACTTCTTCTCTTCGGCGTTCGCATTCAGCCCGTGCAGGTTCGGATCGTAGAAGTAGCTGCGTTCAATGCGCCACACGTCGTGGTACATCTGCTTCCACTCGGCGATGGGATCCACCTTCACTTCCATGCCCGCGAGGTGCAGGGCCCCTTCGCCCGCTTTCACCGGTGCGTTCGCCGGCACAATCGACCACTGCACTGCCGCCCCACGCCGCGTTCCCAGAAGCATCTTCTCGCCGTTCGCGGAAAGATCGAATGCGCTCACGCCCTCGGCCAGTTTCTCGACTTTGCGTGTCTTGAGATCGAACTTCGAAAGGACGTCGCCCGATTGTCCGGCGGCCTGCAGATCGGCAGGAATGCTCTCCAGGAGGTAAATCTGGCCGGCTTTGCCTGATGCCAAGGCGGCGCAGTCGCGAGCCGGAATCGGCAGTGCCACGATGCGCTGCGTCATCCCGGCGAGATCGATGCGGACGGGCTTAGGCGTCGTCCCGCCTTTGCTGTCGGGCTTCTTTTCGTCGGGTTTCGCTCCCGCCGGCTTCTCCTCGTCACTTTCGGGTGCGACGGGCGAGGCCACATCGGCCGGCAGCACCAGCGCGTAGACGCTGCGCGTTACCTCGTGTTCATCGCTGGTCATGTCGAGCGGGTGGGCGCCCGGGCCATAATTCGTGCTGGCCGTGAAGTAAAGATACTGGCCGTCGTGATCAAACGCCGGGTAGCGCGCGTCGCTCATTCCATCAGTCACCTGCGTGCTCCGGCTGCTCTCCAGTGAATACAGATCGATCACGTGCAGCCGGTTCGGCAGGAACTTGGCGTACGCGATCCACTTCGAATCCGGTGACCAAGCGATATCGCGGTCGGGCTCGTCGTATGGATAGAAGTAATCGGAGTCAACCTTGGTGACCTGGCCGCCGGCCACGTCCGCGCGCCAGAGATTTAGAGCGTTGTCGCTAAAGGCGATCTGTTTGCTGTCCGGCGACCAGTGCGGAGCGAAATAGAAATTTGACCGACCGCCGAGCGAGATCTTCTTTACAGTTCCCTCCCCGGTCTGCGATTGGACGTGCAATGCGTATTCGCCCGATTCGTCGGAGAAATAGGCGATCGATTGCCCGTCGGGGGACCACATGGGCATACGTTCCATTACGCCGGGTGTGTTGTTCAGGTCGCGGATATCGCCCTTCTCCGCCGGCACCGTCATGATCTCGCCGTGTGCTTCGAAAACTGCCCGTACGCCCGTGGGCGAGATGCGGCCGTTCCGCGCTTCCCGCTCGACATTCTGAAAGCGTGGCCGCACCTCACTTACGTCGGCATCGATCTCGATGGGCACCGGCCGGCTCTTTCCGCTGGTCAGGTCGTAAAGCAGGATCTGCCCGAACTGCTCGTAGACGATCCCGCCCGGACCGGCACTCGCCGCGCGAATCGCCGTGCCGTTGCTCTTGATCAACTCCGTGACCGCTTTGGTCGCTGGCTCGTAGCGGAACAGTGTCATCGGGCCGTTGCGGTCGGAGAGGAAGTAGACCTTGTTCCCGACCCACATCGGATTGATGTCGTTGGAATCGGTGCGCGGGATCTTCTCGACACTCAGATCAGCGAACTTGATGATCCACAGGTAACTCGCTTCGCCGCCCCGATACCGGTTCCACGCCACCCAGCGCGCCGGCGTGCGGCCGAACTGTCCGCCGTCGAGGGGAGCGTACACCATGTGCTGGCCGTCGGGCGAATACGACCCGTTGAATGCCATCGGGAGAGGCAAGGCAGTGGGCAATCCTTGGCCCGGGGTGATGGTGAAAAGCTGCGTATATCGGGAGAAGCTTTGCCGGTTGGAGCGAAGCAGTATTCTCTTTCCGTCCGGGGTCCATCCCACGGGATAGTCGGCGCCTGGGTGGTAGGTAATCCGCTTCGGGACGCCGCCCGTGGCCGGCATAGTGTATACATCGACATTGCCGTCGTACTCGCCGGTGAAGGCGATGGTTTCACCATCAGGCGAGAAGACCGGGTGGTCCTCAATACCCGCGCCGGACGTGAGCCGCGTGGCATTACCGCCTTGGCGGCCGACGGTCCACAGATCGCCCGCGTAAGAGAAGATGATCTGCGTGCGGTTCATGGCAGGGTCATGAAGTAGGTGTAGGCTCGTGTTTGCAGCGCGCCGGTACGGCGAGTGCACCCATTACAAGGAAGAAGGTTTTCATCGGGCTCCCCCGGTTCCCAAGTCTATCAAAGCCGCACCAAGAGGCCTGCACGACCGTTGCGTGTAGGGGAACCTGGCAAATGCACCGAGAGAGTAATCTTCGGAGCGCTCCACAGGCGGTTGTATGTCCCGAGCTTGGAGAAAAGACCTACCGCCGGAACGGAAACCACGATCGGGTCCTTGGGGAGTTCGGCGAAGCCGGGTTCCCACCTACCGTTCACTGGGCCCGAGCGCCGGCACCCGGCACCGACAAGGCGCCCCAGCCACCTCGGCAGGAATGGCGGTTTCCGGCGTCCTGGAGGTCCTTCCTTGCGTGGCTGCGGCCGAGGTGGGCCACCGGGCACCCCGAGCGAAAGGCCGAATTTAGCCCAAGTTTAGCCCCACCCCAGAAATGCCGTTCCAAGCGGCGAACCGGGACCGGCGGAGGATGCCCGCCGGGAGAGAGGTCCCGGTTTCCTTCCGCAGCGGCAAGAGCTCCTGGTCAGTTTCCCTCGTGGTCGGTCCCGGCTACTTCGAGGCATTCGGCGACTCCGCCCCGAGAATCTGCCTCCGCCCCGCCAACCTTGGCTTCAGTGGTCTGACCGTCTGGATCTTCAACTGTCTCCGGCATCTCTCACCGGATTCCTCACCCTGTTCGTCTCCGGCGCCCGCTTCCGTGGTAGCCGTCGCCTTGTAGCCCAGGACCTTCTGCAGTCGCCTCGGCAAAGCCCCGAGGACCGCATCCCGATCCACGGTCGCGGATTCGAAATCGATGCTGAACGGGACGTCCCGGTCCATGAGCCACTTCATCACGAACGCGGCCGTGTCGACTTCGAGTTCTCTCTTCAGGCCTTCCTTCAGGAAGCTCGCGACCGCGGCATCCGCCGGGTCAGCTTCAGTAGTCATTCGGTAGCGAGATCCAAACCTTCTTTCTCATGCTTCTCTTTTCTGTGAATCCGAGATGAATTCCGGCCCCTGGAGATCAGTACTCGCCCGGCAGTAGGATCGTCGTGGAAGACCGATCTGCCTCGGTGATGATCCAGATCCGAACTCCGTCGGCCAGGGTGTAGGCCGACAAGAGCCGGTTGCCTTGCACCAGCGCCCGTTCGTTCGCCTGACGGTCCTCATAGTCGATATTGCCCCAATCGCCTACGACGTGACGGGCGAGAAGGCTGAGCGGATCCTGATTCGCAAGCTCCAGGGCCTCCAAGCTTCCGCGGGTTGCGACGAGGTGTCCGAGCGAGAACCGCGGCGTGGCTGAGCGTCGGGACCGACTCTCCTGTGAATGCGACATTACGCGGTTAGTTATCGCTCGGATTGTGGAGAATCGCCACAGAATTTCGGCTGTCTACCGGACCGACTCACACGATTGGACGTCTGAGTTGTCGGAGAGCCAGGTCGCACACGGTGTTCGATTCGGCGACACCGAACAAGCCCACGTCTTGCGTCTGGAATGACTTGCTGAGAAACTCGTGCTGAGAAACCCATTGCCAGCAGTCGTAGGCCAGGGTAGAATCTCCGCTCAGGAGGTGGAGGATGATTCTGGCCAAACGAATCCCGATCCACGCTCAAGATTTTGTCCGGCGGTGTGCCACTGATTGTCGTCTTGGCCGATACGCAAGCAACGGCGACTATCACCTATTGCTTGAAGAAGCAACTGCCTCATCGCATCCGGGCTTATTAGAATATCTGAGACGGCACGATTCGCAAAAGGGCGAGGCGAGATACTGGGCGGATGTAGATCACATCATTCCGCAGGCCGTTTGGACGATTCTGATGCCGTCCGAACTTCACGGACCCGATCGCCCGGACGGCTGCTTCATGCACGCTTTGAGCAATCTCTTCTGGCGCGGTCCAAACGAGAATCGATCTCTCGATAGCAAGTGGATTGCCTCAACGCAGGCTGAGTGGAGCACGTACGCCCGGCGGGCACCGAGAGAGCGGCGGAGTTGGGCGGATAAACGGATCGAGATGTTCCTGCTGGCGAAGCACGACGAAGCCCTGGTGTTCCCGGGCGATCACATCGACCCGTCCAGGTTCGGCAGTATGGAAGGCCGGGGAACCGGCACGAACTGGATGGGAGGTCAGTAATAACAGGGCAAGCGCGACTGGCAACATCCGAGCAAGAAGTCGTCGCATGGGCTACGTTCCGCGCGGTGCAAAATCGGCCTGTGCGATTACGTACAATGAATTTGGATGCCTCGAATTCTTATCATGGACGACGAGGGCGGACTGCTTGCCGCTGTCTTCCGCAAGGCAGGCCACGAAGTCACCACTGCGAAGAGTGGCGAAGAGGCGCTCGCGATCTGCCAAGGCAGTAGTTTCGACGCCGTGCTTTTCGGACGTCTCCATGCCGGGAATTGACGGCCATCAGACCGTGAGCCGGATCCGCAAGGACATGCCGGGTGTCGTCTCGGTGCTCATGTCCGGCATTCACATGGAATGCACCGGCGCTTGTGGCGTCTCCGTCAGGCATTGCACGTGGCTGCAGAAGCCATTCTCGCCCGCGGTGGCCATTGCAGCGGTGACGAATGGATTGTCGGCGCACGAACTCTCGGTGATCGCGTAGATCGACTTCTTCAACATCGCCGGGCGCTACGCATCGGGAATTCTCCGGGATAGTCGTAGCCGGACAGCGTCGCTCACCTCAGATTCCGTCCTTCTCCGGGGTCAACGGGGTCAAACGGGGTCGGTTTCCCTTCCGTCCGCCGGAGGGGGTACCTCGGGGTTCCGGCTTCGCACCACCGCCGTTCGTACCGGAATTTCGCAAAATGACGCGACCTCTGAGCTGGTGCTGGACCACGTTGCCGTTCGAGCAAGCGTCCGCGCAAATGCGAGTTGGCACCAACCATCCGCCCGGGCGTTTCATGGCCGTTAGCCCGCCCCCAGGTACTTGCATTCTTCCTCCAGCTGAGACATGAATGTGTGGACCCGGTTCTCATTCGGCGATTATGTTGCGCAGACTTCCGTCCTCAAATGCCAACTCCACCTCAACGTCGGTCCCGTTCTCGTGGTGCGGACCCGGGGTCGTGCGCGAAACAAACCCGCGAGATTCACCCTCCAAATGGAATCATCGAGTCCTTACCTCGAATCAAGCCTCAAGGAAGTCTTTGGCCGCCCTATGAAGGCGGGGAACGGAGGAAGGCCTGCGGATTCAAGTCAAAAGCGACAAAAATGTAACGCTAGATACGCGAGTGATCCAATCCGTTCGAGGTTGTCCGGCGTCAACTATTCTTTCCGGTCATTACGACAATTATTTCTCCCGATCAACGACAATTACCTCCTGAGGCGGCGCGGAGCGCCGCCGCGGGCGGAGGGCGATAGCCCGCCCGCCGTCGTTCTGTTTTTGCCTTTCGATATATATCTCGGGGCGGTGGGAAAGTGGGAAACCTGCTTTTGGTTTTCCACTTTTCCATCCGCCCTCGCCGCCGGAGCTGTGGAAATGTGGGAATCGCGCCTGCCTTTGGCGGGATTTCCAAGGGGCTCGTGGGAAGAGGGGGAAGCCTGCTTTTGGCTTTCCACGCTTTCCACAGCCCCGGCATTTCCACAGCTCTCTCCGCCTTCCGGTCTTCGCGGCGCCGCTGAGGCCTCACTGTGCCTCCGCTTCGCCGGCGGCCTGCTGATTCTTCTTGGCGTGCTCCACCCGGTAGCTCGGGATGTTCAGCTCGATGATCACGCTATGATGCACCAGCCGGTCGATGGCGGCCGCCGTCATCATCGCGTCTTTGAAGATCCCTTCCCATTTCGAGAACGCCAGGTTGCTGGTCATCAGCACGCTGCCGCGTTCGTAGCGCTCGGCCAACAACGTGAACACCACTTCCATGTCGTCCCGGCTCTGCTGCAAGTATCCCAGATCGTCGATGATCAAACCTTCGTAGCGGCCCAGCCGTTTGATCTCCCGGCTCAGCCGCAGATCCCGTTTGGCCGCCAGCAGATCCTGCATCAGCAGCGCGCATTTGGTGAAGTGCATCTTGCGCTCCCGCACCACCACCAGTTCCTGCGCCAGCGCGGTCAACAGATGGCTCTTGCCCGAACCGGGATTCCCGAACACCAGAACGTTCTCTTTCCGATCCAGGAAGCCTCCTTCCAGCAGCGTCCGCAACTGCCGCTGCGCTTTCGCCGGCAACCGCTTCAGATTGAAGTTCTGCAGCGACTTCTCCAGCGGCAACGCCGATTCTTTCAGCAAACGCTGCACCTTGGATTTCCGCCGCTGCTCGCATTCCCGCGAGATCACCTCCAGCAGATATTGCTCATAGCTCAGCGTCTCCCGCTCCGCCCGCCGCGCCGTCTCCTCGTAACACTCCCGCACCGTCGGCAGGTGCAAATCCTTCAGATGCCCGATCAGCGCCGGGCGTACATCGGCCGCCGCGCTCATTGCCGCACCTCCATCGCCGGGCACAACTGGTCGAAGCTCGCCAGGTCCACCGCCGCCACTTCCACCATCGTCACCGGCGCAATGGTGTCCAGTTTGGCCAGCACTTCGCCGATCGCCTCCACCGTGATCGCCGCCTCCGCCTTCTCTTCCAACAGTTCGCGCAATGCCTCAGTCCACCTGGACCTCGCCCTCCTCGGCCGCCAGCTTCAGAATCTTCAAGTACTCTTTCCCCGCCCGGCCCGGCGCGGCTTCCTGCAGCGCATCATAAGCCATGCGGAACCGGCTGGTCGGAAACAGATCCTCTTGATACCGGTAGTTCTCAAACGCGCCCGGCTTCCGCACCAGCCATTCGATGATGTGCCGGTAATCCACGCGATGCTTCCTCCGCCCGCGCAGCCGCGGCAGGTCCTCCACGCTCCGTTGCCCGTACCAGACCTCGACATGGTCCAGGTATACCCGCGCTTCCACCCGCGCGCCGATCAGCCGGCTGTTCACCGAATACGAGTTCCGCTCCACGTGGATCAGACTGCCCGAGTCCACCTTCACCCGCTCCCGTTTGGCCGATTCCATCCGCCGCGCCGGCAACTCCCGCATCACCGCCATCTCTTCCGCCAAGCGCTCGCGCCGGCCGGCGTTGCGTTGCGCGAACAGGTCCTTGAGAAACTGCGCGTACTCCGCCCGGCCCGCAAAGTCGCGGCTGCCGCGCAGCAGCAACGCCTGCTCCACGGCTCGCTTGAACCGGTGATGGCTTTGCTCGGCATCGCCGTTCTCGTTCGGGCTCGCCGGGTTGGTGTGCTGCGGCTTCACCCCGTAATACCTCATCAACCCTTCATAGCGCCGGTTGAACTCCTCCAGGTTGCTCATGTTGTTCACCGCGCTCGACAGGCTGTCGGTGCGGTGCTCGGCCGCTACCGCGCCCAATTCCCATACCGCGTTCTGCCATCCTTCGCTGAGGCTCTCCAGGCTCTCCGAATAGCAGATCGTGCCCGTCTCCCAGTTCGAGTACGTCAGCACGAAGTGATACACCAGGTGCTCGAACGTCTGCCCCGCGAGCGTGATCCCCAGCTCGGTCATGTGCGTGAAGTCCGACGCGCACAGCCGCCCGGCACGTGCTTCTGGCCGAAGTACACTTCTTGCGCCGGCCCCTCCGTCGCCCGCCATAGCTTGATCCGCCGTTGCAGTGTCCGGATCTGCCCGTCGCTGAACCGTCCTGGGTATTCCCGCTGCAGCCACTCGAACAGCGTCTTGGCTTCCAGCCCGGGACTCTCTTGGATCTGCCGCCTGAACCGCTCCCATACCTCGCCAAAGGGTCCTCGCGGGTCCGCCACGGCCGCTCCCTCTTCAGCTCGCTGGGCAGCCGTTCCAGCCCAGATATCGCCGCGCCGTGGTCGGGTCCATCCCCGCCTTCGACGCCGCAATCTCTTGATTCTTCTCCGTGTTCGACAACTTTCTCAGCCTCCTCACCTGCTGTCCGTGACCATCCCTTGGCGCTCGCTGAGCGCGATTCTCGATGGTCACATTAGTTGTCGTCGAGCGGGAGTTTTAATTGTCGTCAGCCCGGAATCTAATTGTCGCCGAACAC